>CAVOFR010000008.1:0-650089 GCA_963695075.1 uncultured Acidimicrobiales bacterium | reverse complement strand
TCCCCCCTCCGACACTCAAAAACCCCAAGGGGGGCCTCAAGTTCCGAGGCTCCGAACCCCGGATTGCAAACCATTTGCAAACCGCAGGTCGGATTCTGCTCAGTTCAGCCTCCTCGGAGCGCTCGCTCGAGTTTCTTGGCCTCTGCGTCGTGGTCGAGGCGATGTAGGTCCTGAATCGCCATCCGCACGAGGCGCCGGAGCCGATCTGCCTCAGCATGGGACGCCGTTCGTTCCTGCTCAGCACCGACCCACTGCCGAATCAGGGCGAACGCCGGGCCCAGTGTCCGGAGATGATCGAGCTGCCAAGACTCGCCTGGCTCCTGTCCTCCGGCGGAAAGGCGCTGTTCCTGGAGTTCGATCGTGTCGAGCACGACCCTCGGTTCGGCTCTGGCGAATCGGCGGGAGAACGATTCGACTGCCGCCCAACTGCAGCTCATCTGGCCGGCACGGTCGACGAAGCTCAAGCCGCCGACTGGGGCCTCCTCATGGATCCGTGCCCAGAGCCGCTCGAAGACCTCGGGGCGAGTTGAGAGAACGCCGTGCACTGTTCCGACCTCCTCGCCAGTTGCCTCGAGGACGTACATGACCGCGTTGTCAGGGGCCTTCTCCTGGCCATTCCCGCTCTGCCTGGTCCCTGAGGTGGCTCATCCGGCGCTCGTCGTGTAACACGACTTGCCGATCGGTCTACTTGCAGATGAGGTCCTGGGATCGCACGTAGTCCAGCAGGCCTGGGTGCGGTTGACCAAGAAACTCAACCTTCCAGCGGCCGGGCCGGACCTTCTCTACGACGCGGACTTGTTCGAGGGGATCGGGTCGCTGCCGGCGGAATCCATGTCGGTTCCCCGGCTTGATGTCGGCGCCGTTCACTGGGTACCTCCTGGTTGTCGCCACTGGACCCGTCGGTGCACCAACGTGCCACGAACCGGAAGGACCTGTCGTTCGGTCGGGCCGACTGCCATGACGTGATCGCCCTCGGTTCGTTCAAGCGCCCTGTCCGCGTTCGGTCGCGGTGCGGATGAACTCGGCGACCGTCTCGGCAGCGTCCTCCTGCATGGCGGGGGTGACGTGGCTGTACGTATCCAGCGTGATCGAGATGTTGGCGTGGCCGAGTCGTTCTGAAACGACCTTCGGGTGGACGCCCGCTTGGAGAGCGAGGGTGGCCCAGGTATGTCGGAGGTCGTGTAGGCGGATGCGGGGGAGTCCCCAGCGCTGGATGCGTCGGTCGAACTCGCGGCTGAATCGTTCGGGGTGGATGGGTCGACCGTCGGTGAGCGTGAGGATGAGGTCGTGGTCGGGCCACTCGTCGCCGATCGCAGCTGCTTGCTCGGCCTGAGCGTCTCGGTGTTCGCGGATGACGGCGATCGTGCCCTGGTCGAGGGCGATGGCCCGCCGGCTCTTGGTGGTCTTGGGTGAGCTGATCTGGACTTCGTGGTTCACGCAGACGAGGGTCTGTCGAATCGACGCGCGGCCGGCCTCGAGGTTGAGATCGGCCCACCTGAGCCCGAGCGCTTCCCCTCGACGAAGTCCGGTGGTAGCAACCAGGTACCAGGCGGCGTAGTAGCGGTCGTTCGTGGTGCGGGCACGCTCGAGATACTGCGCCAGGGTCGCTGCGTCCCAGGTGACCATCTCGGGGGAGGCGGCGGCCGTCGTGCCGGGCGGATCGGCTGCCGCGACGGGGTTTCGGGGGAGTCGGCCCCAACGGACCGCGTCCTTGAACGCTCGGTGCAGGATCGTGTGGATGTACCGCACGGTCCGGGCCTTGAGGCCGCCCGGATGGTCTCGGTGTCCTTCGGCGAGGAGTTGGGCGTAGAGCTGGTTGATCACCCCCGGGTCGAGGTCGGGGAGTCGAACTGCCCCGATGCGAGGCTTGACGTGCAACCGCATGTTTCGCTCGTAGGAGTGGAACGTCGATGGGCTGAGCGTCGGCTCGACCGCTTCGAGCCAATCGTCGAGGTAGGCGTGGACCGTTTGTCGTGAGCGTTCGACAAACGTGCCGGCGGCGAGCTCGGCTCGAATGGTGTCGCGTGCCGTGGCGGCCTCTTTCCGCGTGTCGTAGCCGGAATACCACTTCTGGCGTCTCTTGCCGGTGGCCGGGTCGCGGAGGAGTTCGACGACGAAGGCCCACTTGTTTCCGCGCTTGATGATGCTGTCCTTCATCGGTACCTCGAGTGCGTGGCGATTGCCGGAGGACCGTGATCACATGGTGGAAGGTCCTCAATCAGAGGGAGCGCCTATGGGCACCGATCTCCGCTCGGGACCGGTTGGCTCCTGGGTTCCCAGGAGCTCGGCCAACTGAGCGGTGGGGACAAGGTACCGCCTGCCGATCTTGATTACCGGGATCTCGCCGTCCCTCGCCGCCCGGTACAGGGTCGATCGGCAGACGCCGAGCAGATGCGCTGCCTCGGCGATCGACAGAGTCGGTCTCAGTGTCGGGTCCGGAGTTGTTGGCGGGCTGGTGCGTTCCGTTCTCGGTTGCGTGGTCATGCTCAGGAAAGGCGGTCGAGCGGGGTCTGACGCGACGAACGAGTTCACAGACTTCTCGCTCCCTGCGGGAGCGGACTGATGCCCCGACCCGGTTTGACGCTCACGTGTCAACGACCGGGTCCGTTCTGCCCGAACCGCTTGACCTGCCCGACCGAATCATATTGAATCTGAACCCAATGAGGAGATGTTCTATGGTCGCCACCGACCTCCGAGACACCAACGGCTGGGTTTCCGCACACGATCCGCTCACCGTGGTGCCGCTCACTGACGCCGTGATCGATCAGCTCGGCCACGACGTGCGCAGCAAGTACGTCGAGACCTACTGGCTGCCGATTCTGGGCCCGTCCGCCATCTGGGCTGCCCGCCGCCTGGCCGAGTGGCTCGACGCCAGTCCCGAGGGCATTGAGGCCCCGCTTGAGCCGCTGGCTCGCTCGCTCGGGCTCGGTGGCGGTGTCGCTCGCCATGCGCCGATCGTGCGCACGCTCGTGCGCCTGGTCGACTTCGGCATGGCGTCGCACGGAGGCAGCGCCTATGGCATCCGGACGACCTTTCCGCCGCTACCCGCTCGCCACATCACCCGGCTGCCGCCCTACCTGGTCCGCAGCCACGAACTCGAGATCGAGGAGGCCCGATGAACCACGAACCAGCCTCCGCTCAGATCGGGCGGGGGCGGGACGCTTGGGGAAGCCGTCCCGCCCCTCTCGAGTCACCCTGCGACTGCGTGGTGCTGCCCATGGTGCAGGCCGAGCCGCACTGCACCGACTCCTGCACCGACTCCTGCACCGACTCCTGCACCGACTCCTGCACCGACTCCTGCACCGACTCCTGCACCGACTCCTGCACCGACTCCTGCACCGACTCCTGCACCATCGGCGAGATCACACTGGTCGGGACCCGTGGTGGATCCGGGACGAGCACGATCGCCGCGGCACTGGGGTTGATCGGCGCCACGATGGTCCACACTGAGTTGCTCACGCCGGAACCTGATCTCGCGTGCGCCCTCCTCGGTTTCACCCCGCCCGACCAGCTCCCCGCCGAGGTCTTTCCCGGGCTCAGCATCGCCCAGGAGGCCAGCGGCGATGCTGAGCTCACGATCGTCGACGCCGCACCAGTCGACAGCGATCCTGAGGACCCGAGGGCCGACGGAGCGCGCCGGATCGGCGTGCTGCGGGGCCCCTGTTACGTCGCCCTGCGGACGATGCTGGGGGCGGACCAGGGGCTCGACGGGATCATCCTGGTGGCCGAGTCGGGCCGGGCGCTCACCGAGCGGGACGTCGCCGACGTGACCGGCGTCCCCGTCGTCGCCACCGTGCCCGTTACGCCCGCCGTCGCCCGCTCCATCGACGCCGGCCTCCTCGCCACCCGTCACCCACGCCTCCGCGAGTTCCGCGATCTCCGGCGCTGGCTCGCCGGCCACCTCGACCCGTTCCCGAGTCGGCAGCCGCGCTCCGGACCCCCTGCACCAAACCAGCCCGAAATGGCTGGCACAGACTCATGGGGGTCGACCGGGTGTCTCTGGTGGGGGATGCTCGGGTGGAGCTGGTTGGCCGGTGAGCACTTGCACAGACCGAGGAGGTTGAGCTCTGGAGCAAGAGGGTGCCCCGGCCGGCTGGTGGGAGCGTTCTGAAGCACTGGTGGGATGTCGTGCCGTTTGAGCACTGATCCATGAGTCTGTCGCCGAAGGCTCTCCAGCTCGACGAACCGACCAGAACAAGGAGGAACCGATGTGATCTTCGTGGGAGATGACTGGGCCGAAGACCACCACGACGTATACGTGTGCGACGCCGACGGCACTCGGCTGGCCCGCCGACGCCTGAGCGAGGGGGTCGCGGGGACCGCCGGGTTCCATGCCCTGGTCGCCGAACATGCCGAGGACCCGGCCGAGGTGGTGGTAGGGATCGAGACCGACCGCGGCTTGTGGGTCACGGCCCTGGTGGAGGCCGGCTATCAGGTGTTCGGGGTGAACCCTCGTGCGGCAGCCCGCTATCGGGAACGACACTCGATGTCGGGAGCGAAATCGGATCGCGGGGACGCCCGGATGCTCGCCGAGCTGGTCCGGGTCGATCGTCACCATCACCGGATGATCGCTGGCGACAGCGCAGCGGTCGACGCGGTCAAGGTGCTGGCACGAGCCCATCAGAACCTGATCTGGGAACGAACCCGCACCGTGTTGCGACTGCGCTCGACCCTGTTGGAGTTCTTCCCCGCCGCGGTCGCGACGTTCCCAGAACTCGGGGATCGTGACGCACTCGCCGTGCTCGCCAAAGCACCGACACCCCAAGCCGCCCGTGCCATGTCGGTGGCGAAGATCCGCTCAGCGCTACGGGCTGGTGGCCGTCAGCGAAACATCGACTCCCGCGCCGCCGACATTGCCGAGAACCTCCGGGTCGAACACCTCGAGGCACCCGACGCGATGGCCGACGCGTTGGGTGCCTCGGTGTCGTCGCTGGTCGCGGTGCTCGTCGTGACCAACCAGCAGATCGCCCGGCTCGAAACCGAGCTGGCCGACCGTTTTGAACAGCACCCGGACGCCGACATCTACCTCTCCCTGCCAGGACTCGGTGTCATCCTCGGCGCCCGGGTGCTCGGCGAGTTCGGGGACGACCCGAACCGCTATGCCGACGCCAAGTCTCGCAAGAACTACGCCGGCACGTCACCCATCACCCGCGCATCCGGGAACCGTCACCTCGTCACCGCCCGATTCGTACGCAACCGCCGCCTCGCGGACGCCACGCACCGTTGGGCGTTCTGCGCGATCACCACCAGCCCCGGCGCACGAGCGTTCTACGACCACCGCCGATCCGTCGGAGACACCCACAACCAGGCACTACGGGCGCTCGCGAACCGGCTCGTCGGCGTCCTCCATGGCTGCCTCCGACACCACACCAGCTACGACGAACACACCGCCTGGGCCCACCGCCCCGAGAACAACCTCACCGCCGATCTCGACACGGCCGCTTGACAACAACCACCCATGGGATGTCTTGCTACTTCCGCTTGTTAGCGGAAGTAGCGATCGGGCTTCGTGTCGCGTTGCCGCAGGTCGCGCCGCCTTCCCGATTGTGATCGACGGTCGATCACAGTGGGAGCGGTGTCGTGCTCAACATCGGAAAGCTGACCCCTGGGGCGGCCGAGTACTACGTCGGTGAGGTCGCAACCTCGGCGGAGGACTACTACACCGGTCGGGGCGAGGCACAGGGTCGATGGGTCGGCTCCCTGCGCGAGGTGCTGCGCCTCGACGGTGAGGTCGATCCGGAGCACTTCCGCCGGGTCTTGGTCGGCCAGCAGCCGCACACAGGCGACTACCTGATCTCTGCTGCCGGGTCATCGGGTCGAGCCGCTCGGCGCCGGACCGAGTCGCTGAGCGCCGAACCGGCCGATGCCGCCTTGGTCGACACGGCTCGGGCCGCCGCCGCGCTCGGGGTGTCGACCCGCTATGTCCGCATGCTGCTCGACGCCGGCGATCGCTACCGCACCGCCTTGGACGAAGCCGGACCCGACGACACGATCGACGAACCGCGCAGCTATCTCGTCGGGGAGCGAACGCACGATTCCGCTTCGACGCGAGCCGACGCGTGGCGCATCCCCAGGGCCGAGCTCGGTCGCTTCGCCGACAATCGAGACCCGCGTAAGCCTCGGCCCGGCTTCGACCTTACGCTGCGGCCGCCCAAGAGCGTGAGTGTGCTGTGGGCACTGGCCGACGACCCGACCCGAGCGACAATCCGCAACGCGCACGCACGGGCTGTGGACGAGATCGTGGGCTACATCGAGGCTCGTGCCCTCAGGGGCAGAGCCACGATCCGTCGGCGTCAACATCTCCTCGAGACCGACGGGCTGATCGCGGCCGCGTTCGATCATCGGACCAGTCGAGCGGGCGATCCGTTGCTGCACACCCACGTGGTGGTGGCCAACATGACCCGGGTCGATGCTGGTGACGGTCCGGTGTGGCGGGCGATCGCCGCTCACGGCCTGTTCGAGCATGCCAAAGCTGCGGGGTATCTCTACCAGGCCCACCTGCGCCATGAGTTGTCGCACGACCTCGGCGTGCGATGGGGTCCGGTCGTCCATGGCTACGCGGACATCGAGGGAGTCCCGGCTGAGGTGAACGAGTCCTTCTCGAAGCGCAGTACCGAGATCGCCGAGGTGCTGGCTGAGTCGAGCAACAGTTCGGCTCGGGCCGCTCAGATCGCCACCTTGGAGAGCCGCAAGCCCAAGAACTACCAGGTCGACCCCGACACCCTCTTCGAGCAGTGGCGCACCGAAGCGATGAGCCTCGGATTCGGCGCGAAACAGGTCGCGGCCTGCTTGAACCGCGGGAAGCCATCGCCGCTCACCGTCTCCGAGATCGAAGCGATGCTCCTCGAACTGGCGGGACCGGACGGACTGACCGAGCGCGCCTCGACATTCCGTCGCACGGATGTGATCGAAGCCCTCGCCTCACGGTCTGCGGCGGCCTGCACGGCGGCCGAGATCGAATCGCTCGCCGATGCATTCCTGGCCTCGGACGCGTGTGTCGTCGTCGATGACGCTGCACCAGGCACTGCACCAGCGTCCACGGCGGCTGCACCGCCCACTGCACCAACGGGCACGACGACTGCACCAACCAAGCGGCGAGCGGGTGGGTCGACGCAGATGACCTACACCACCCTGCAGCTCGCCGCGATCGAAGAGCAGCTGCTGTCGTGGGCCAACGACACCGCCATCGACTCCACTCTCGCGTTGCCCGGAGCGGTCGTCGGCGCAGTGTTGCGTGCTCGACCGGAACTCTCGGTCGAGCAGGCCGCCATGGTGCGCATCGCGTGTTTCGACAAGGAGCCAATTCTGCCGGTGGCCGGCCGTCCCGGAGCGGGGAAGACCTATGCCACCGAAGCAACCGTCGCGGCGCATGTCGCGGCAGGGGTACCGATCGTCGGCGCAGCCGTGTCCGCGACCGCCGCGGCCGAACTGGAGGCCGCCGCAGGCTTCGCCCGCAGCACGATGCCAGCCACCACCGTGGCCAAGCTGGTCATGGACCTCGACCGGTGGGGCGGGCTCGCGCCCGGGTCGGTCGTCGTGGTCGACGAGGCATCCATGCTCTCGACACGGGATCTGCATCGCCTCGTCGCTCATGCCCGCCACGCCGCCGGGTCGCTGATCCTCGTCGGCGACTCGGACCAGCACGGTCCCGTCGATGTCGGCGGAGTCTTCCAACGGCTGTGCCGCGATCGAGGTGACGGTCTCCTACGCCTGGTGGAGAACAACCGGCAGACCGATCATGTCGACCGGCTGGCCATCGGTGAATACCGGGACGGCCACATCAGCGATGCACTCGCTCGCCTGGACAATGCAGGACGCATCGTCCGGTCCCAGACCGCAGGCGAGTCCTTCGATGCCATGGTGGCCGACTGGTATGCCGATCACCTGGCGGGTCGGGCCGACCCGATGATCGCCGGCCCCAACTCCACCCGCCGGGCGCTCAACGAGCGGGCCCGAGCGCTGCTCAAGACCAACGGTGAACTAACCGGAGAGCCGCTGGTGGTCGCCAATCGCGAGTTCCTCATCGGCGATCGGGTCGTCGCCCGGCGAAACGATCGTCGCCTGCGCAGCAACGGCGGGTCCCAGTTCGTGAAGAACGGATCAGCCGGAGTCGTCACCCACCTGCACCACCGAACCGGGGAGGTCACGGTCGACTTCGAGCGCGAGGGCACCATCCGCGTCCCTCGCCGCTATCTGGCTGCCGGTCGGCTCGAGCACGGCTACGCCCGCACCAGCTACGGCGTCCAGGGCACTACCCACACCGTCGGCCGATACCACCCCACCGACCTGTCCGGTTTCGAAGAGGGCTATGTCGCCATCACCCGCGGCCAGCAAACCAATCGGCTCTACATCGTCGATGGCACCATGATCCAAGCCGACGAGGAAGCCCACCAAGCACCCGAAGTCCAACGGTTCGACCTCGACGACATCGCCGGCGCACTCGGCCGGCGACGCACCGGCACCATGGCCGCCGACAACGCAGAACGGCTCACCACCGTCCACGACCTGGCCACGCGACACTCACTCGCCGAGCTCGGCCAGATCCGACAACAACTCGAACAGGTCCTCGCCCAAGCTCCGGCCGATGTCAGCCCGGCCATCCAAGATGCGACCAGCGACCTCGAAGCGCTTCACACACGACGCAACCTCTGGACAGCCACCGACGGCCCGACGCGGAGAATCCAGTTCCTCGACGGGGCCATCGGGAAGACGTCGCAGCGGCTCGATGAGGCTCGAAGCCGCCAAGAGCAGCGGACGGAGTGGCTCGACAAACACGCCGACGTCGTCGACCGCCACGACCTGATGCGCAGAGCCGAACGGCACCGCCGGTCGAAGATCGCCGCCAACCCCGAGCAGTATCTACCTCCGGACGTGGCCGAACAGACAGGTCCAGCGCCCCTCCTGCAGCGGGAGCGACGAGCCTGGAGTGCGGCCCTGGTCGACAAGGCGCTCGCTCACGACACCGCGGCGCCATCCCAGGAGTCGATGGTCGAGCGCACCCAGACGCCTGACATCGGCTGAGGCGAACGCTGCTACTTGCGGGCGAACCGATGATGAGCGGACTGCGTGCTGATGCCGAACGCTTCACCGACCTGCTTCCAGGTCAATCCCTCCTGCTCCCGCGCCATCGCCACCTCCCGCGCAGCCAGCACCTCCAGCGCTTCCTGTGCCTCGACGGCAAGGACGGCCAGATCCAGAGGTCTTGGTCGACGCCGGGCACGACCGGTCGACGGGTCGCGGTAGGCGGCGGTGGTCAGGCCCAGATCCTTGCCCATCGCCAGGAGAGCCCGATGTGCGACCATCAGGAGATCGGAGTCGATCGAGGTCGGACGGGGCGGCCGCCCCACTCTTGCTGCCATGTGACACAGCCTACGCCCGTGGCGTCAGATTCAAGCTGATTCGATGTCGAGCTTGTCGCTCCGATCGATCTCCGACTCGGGTATGTCATCGAGTTCCGGCGGGAGGTCTACGGCGCATTCGGTTGGGTCGCCGCCTCAGCCGAGGACGGGGTCACAGTGGTCATGGATCTCGATCGCGAGCGAGCGGCACGCTCGGCGGTCACAGCAGTCAGGATGCGGATGTTCTCTTGGACGCCTGGATGAGTCGAGAGGTGCGCCGTCGTCGGCCGCTCGGTAGAGGGCTACTCGGCAGGCGCAGCGACGTCGGTTCCCGCCGTGAGCTGCTCCATGGTGGCAACGATCGTGTCGACGCCTTGCTGGCCCGAGGTCCGTGACACGACGTTGCCGTCGCCGTCCACAAAGACCCAGAACGGTGTGCCGGCCATCCCGAAAGCGGTAGCGATGGTGCCCTGATCGTCGTCGCGTAGCACCGGGTATGGCCATCCTTCGTTCTCGAGCCATCGCGACGGCGGGTAGTTGTCTCGGACCGAATCGACCGACGTGGACACGCTCTGTATCTCCACGCCTTCGGGAAAGGTGCCTCCGCTGTCCAGGTAGGAGGTCATCTCCGCTACCTCGGCTTGGCAGAAGCCGCACCAGTGGGCGAGAAAGACGATGGCTTTGGGCGTGCCGTCGGCCTTGATCCCGACATCGGCGTCCGCGAAGTCAGTTCCGAACGCCTCGGGCATTGGCAAGCCGATCGCGGGATCCGCTCCTTCGTTGTACGGGGGGAGCGGGCTGCCTGCGAGGTCGATGGCGGCGGTCTGCTCTCCTTCGTCGTCGCTTCCGGACACCGAGACGATGATCAGGGCCAGGACGGCCAGCAGTACCACGCCACCGGCGACGATCGGGATCAGATTGCGACCCTCTTCGGCGGGCTGGTTCATGAGTTGGTCCTTTCGGTTTCGACGACGGCCCCGGCGGCGCTGTCCGCGTCTCGCCAAGTTGACGCGAGCAGCACGGCGACGAGCAGAAAGCCGCTGCCCGCCATGAACGGAATGGTGATGAAGCCGAAGGTCTCGACGTAGGCGGCTGAGCATGGGGCAGTCGGGTCACAGCTGGTGCCGCCCTGTAGCGAGGGCACGTGCTGCACGAGGTAGTGGTAGATCGAGATTCCGAGGCCGATCACGGGGAACGCGATCATGTAGATCCGGATCCCGACGTCTCGGCGGATTGCAGCAATGGGGAGTACGACGGCCATCGGGTACATGGCGATGCGCTGGTACCAGCACAGTCGGCACGGTATGAAGTGGGCCACCTCGCTGTAGTAGAGCGATCCGAGCGTGGCGACCACCGCCACCATTGCGGCGAGAGGAAGCGCTGAGTCCCTCACCGACGCGGCGGCACGCCCTCCGAGGGCGATCGCGACGAGTGCGGCCACCGCCCCGGCAGCAGAGGCGAGGGCCAGGAGCGCGAGGAACGTCGAGACGTCGGTGACGGACACGGTTCAGGCGGCGACCATGATGTTCGGCCGCTGGCTCCGTCGAGCAGGCGGGGGACATGGTCTGCGGACTGCGTCGGTCGGAGGGCCGGGGATGCCGGTCGGCGGTGGTGATGGGGCGGTCATCGTTGTGGGAGCCGCGCGCGAGGGCGCACGGGCGTTGCTGTTGGCCGTGTTGCTGTCGCGAGGAGGACCATTCCAGCGAGGATGCCGACGTCGGCGAGGTTGAACGTCGGCAGCGTGGTCGACGCGATCCAGTCGACGACGGCGTGGTCCGGGAATCTTGGACGGTGTTGGAACCGGTCGACGAGATTGCCGGCCGCTCCCCCCAGGAGGAGGGCGTAGCCGAGGGCCACCCGCCGCGAGGTGGTCCTGGTGAGGGTGAGGACCGCACCGGCGGCGACGCTGCAGGTGAGGACGACGAGGAGCCATGTGGGCACGGGCAGGCCCATGAGGGCACCTCGATTGGCTACGAGGCGGAACCAGAACGGGCCGGGTCCGCCGGATGGCCCGTCGAGAAGCTGCTGTGTGGCCATGCTCTTCGAGATCTGGTCCACGGCAAGAACGGCTGCAACTCCTGCAAAGGCGATAACCCAGACCGCGAGATGTGGCGATCCGCGAACCGCCGAGGGCGGCGCCTGATTGGTCAGCTGGGCGGCTTTCATGGTGTTGGGTCCTTGCATGGCGGCTCGGGCTGCGGACGAGTTGCTGCGAGCAGGTCGTGGGTGGATCAAGCTGGGTCGCACGGGACGCTTTCGGGGCCGCGATTTCGGTAGGTTGCTACGAACTCGGCCACGCTCTCGTCGACGGTGGGGAAGAGCATTCGGCGGTTCCATGCTGTGGCCACGACCGGGGCATCGAGGCCGCTGCCTGGCGTGATGATCACATGGGTGTCCCACCGGTCGGTGGCTGACACGAGCGCCTGGCCGAGCGCCGGCTGCTCGGCTTCGTACCACAGCACCACCGCCCCGTGCTCCAAGGCGTGAACCGCGAGGTCCAGTTCGAGTGGCGAGGTGTAGACACCGCACCGCGCGGATCGTCCGCTGTGATCGCCGCTGGTGGGCGTCGCCGAGTCGAAGGTGGCATCGGCAACGTGGCTGCGACCCTGGTCGGGGAGCCGTTCGACGCCTTCCATCTCGGGATCGGGTTTGAGGAATCCCCACCAAGCGGCTGCTGCCAGGAGCACGACTACTGCCGTCCCGATGGCCCACGTGCGGGCCAGGTGCAAGCGGCGGCGCCACCACCTTTCGGTCATGGCCTCGGTCAGGGCACGTTCGTGTTGGGCAGTCCGGATTTCGGCAAGGTGACGTCGTTCCTCGGCTGAAGTCTGCTGCCGGGCTTGAGTACGCTTCGCCTTGGTGGTCTTTGCACGTTGGCTTTGCGGGTGGGGCACCTGGCTTCTCCGTATGGGCGAACCGACCTCGTGGGGTTTCCTCTGGGGTCTGCTGTCGGGTGGAGTCGGATTCTTGGTTGGACCCGGAGGCGAGCGCGTCGCCCTCTCCGTGGCGGAACATCGTATCCTACAGTCTGTCGTAGTTGAAGGCGGTCTCTGAGAGCACTCGCCGCGGGCACGGGATGGAAGCTGCTCGCTGCTCTTGTCGGGCGGGACATCGTGCTGCTATCGCGATGGCACGTTCCGCGTCGCCGGCCTGGGCTGGCGCCGGTCCCGGAGTGCAAGGGCCACCATTGCGATGCCGGTCAGGGCGGCGATCATGATGGAGGTTCGGTGTTGGCGGGTGAGTCCTTCCTGCACCGTGGGCAGCCAGACCGATCCCACGCTGCGGGCTACGGCGACGAACCAGATGGCTCCCAAGACGGTGAGCATCGGTTGCCGCCGCGCGCGGGCGCTGCGGTGAAGAAGCAGGGCGCCCGCCCAGACGACAGCAGCCATGAGGGTGCCGACCGGAATCATCGTCGTAGTCAGCCCCGGCGGCCGGAGCCCGATCGGGCTCTGTGGCCCGAAGCAGCCGTCGCGGAAGACGCAGGCGGCTTCGTAGGCGCCGTAGCCGATCATCGCCAGGGGAGCCAGGCTCGCAAGCCGGACCACGGGACCGGCGTTCGCTCGGTGCGCCGTCCACGTGATGGTGGCCATTGCCGCTGCCACGCCCGGCCAGAACTCGACGCCGCTGCGGATGATCAACACATCCGCGAGGCTTCGGAGCGAGGACGGGTCATCGAGGAGCAGCGTCGTGATCCGCCCGACCAGCACACCGACGAATACGGCGGGTAGTACCGCATCGACGAACGTGACTCGTTCGTCGAACCCGTTGATCGGCCAGCGCCGAGCCACGAGGGTCGATGCCGCCACTGCCGCGAACACGCTGGTCAGCAGGCCGAAGTCGATCAGCGGAGAGCGTCCTCGACGAGCGCAGCGAGACGCTGTTCGGATACTCCGCCGTCGACCCTGGCCCGGATCGTGCCATCCGCTCCGAAGACATAGGTCGTCGGGTACGCAGTGAGGCCCAGAGCGGTCCGGATCTCGCCGCTCGAATCGAACACGTTCGGATAGGTCAGGCCGAGGTCGTCGAGGAAGGCTCGAGCGGCAGCGGGATCATCCTTGGAGGCAACCCCGATGAGGACCGCGTCGTCCCCCCACTCGGCCGCTGCTTGTTGAAGCAAGGGCATTTCGGTGCGGCAGGGCGCGCACCATGACGCCCAGACATTCACGACCACCGGCCGTCCTCGTTGGCCGACGAGGATGCCCTCGAACGCGGCCAAAGAGACGCTGGGCACGGTCCCTTCGGCGGGCAACGGCCGAGGGGGTCCAGCCGGGGAGAACTCAGGTAGTGATGGCTGACGTAGGGCTGCAACCGCGGCCATCACCCCGATTCCCCCGAGTGCCAGTGCCATCAGTACGGTCCGGAGATGGCGACGCCCTGTGCTCATTACGACAGTCTGTCGTAAATCCCTCGGCTCGTGCGTGCGATTGGGTGGGGCAGTACCTGATCATCCACCTCGCTCGATGACGCCGTCGAGCACGTCCTTGGTCACGCCGCCCAGCATCTGTTGCACGACAACACCATTCGGTGCGACAACGAACGTCTCGGGCACCCCTCTCGCGCCGAAGTCGATGACGATCGAGCTGTACTCCTCCCCGAGTACCGGCCACGTCCCGCCCCGCTCGGAAAAGAACTCGCGCACGGCGTCGTCTTCGTCACCGAACACGACGCTGACCAACTGGGCATCACCCGCGGCTGAATGCGCCTCGTCGAAGGCCACTAGCTCGGGGTGTTCGACCTGGCAGGGCACACACCACGTGGCGAAGAGGTTCACCACAACCCACTGACCCCGATGTTGGTCGATGTCGAAGTCCTCGCCCGACAGAGTCGTACCTCGCAGTTGAGGAACGACCTCGCCGACGACCGGCGAGGGTTTGTTCTGTGCGCTCGGGCCAGCGAGGGCGATCGTGGCGATGAGCCCCACCGCGACTACACCGACTACGCCGGCGATCCAGCGGATCGGTGTGGGGCGAGCGTCGGCCTCCCGGGTCTCGCCGTCGATGTCGCTCTGAGCGATCGTCCACTCCTCGGGGGAGGCTCGGTGCGTCATGCGCCGAGCTAACTACGACAGACTGTAGGATATCGCACGTCTGGCAGCGGATCTCAGTCGGATCACGTCGAGTCACCCACGGGATGGGGCGACTGCGCGACTGATCGCGTACCGAGTGGCCGATGTCAGGAGGCCGCCCCCACGAGGAACGCGGTGATCACGACGACCAGGGCGAGCGCCGCCGCCTCCGCCGTTACGACGAATCGGAATTGACTCGAGGTCTCGGGGTCATCGGGCGACGAAGTCATCCGAGGAATGAGGACCTTGTGGTTGTAGGCGCCACCCGCCGCAGCGATCCCAACGACCGCCAGCTTCGCCATGAGGAGTCGACCCCACGGTGTCGACCACAGCCCCGAGATGCTGTCAAGGATGATCACGGCAAGGATCGCGCCGGCCAGTCCGACCGCGACGAGTGCGATCGTGGCGACGACGGAGAACCGCACTGCGAGAAGCGCTGCGTTGAGAGCACGGCCTTGCCGGTGCCGCTGCCACAACACGGCAGCCAGCATCGTCACCCCGCCGACCCAGACGGCACCCGCCACGATGTGGATCACGTCGAAGACTGCGGTGAAATACCGGTCGCCTTCGGTGACGGTGTGTCCGTCGAACAGGTAGGCGAGCACAAGCGCCGCCGCTCCGAAGAACGCGCCGGCCGAATCGATCGTTGCGAGCCAAGCATGGCTGCTGTGCGGCGAATGTAGCTCGTCGCCGATGGGACCATCGCCCGCACCGGCGTCAGCAAGAAGATGTGCTCGACCGCCGGTCGAGGCGCCCACGCCCACCAACTCGCTGATCGCGCCAACGGGGTCTGGGGCCTCCGCGGCGTGAGTGACTTGGATGCGCGCCCCTGAGGTGAGCGCCAGTCCGCCGGCGACGCGGAGCACGACGGCGAACCCGAACGAGCTCCACAGCACGGAGGTGATGATTGACGGTGTCACGATCCCCAACCAGGATCCACCGGCTTCGACCGAGAGCTGGGCCGCGAGCTCGATGCCCGCGCCGACAACGACGATCAGGCCGCTACGCCGAATCCAGTAGAGCACGCAGTGGATGTCTCGGCGGTCGCCCCGCAGGACGGTGGCGGCGAAGACGAGGGCGCCCAGACCGACCAGAGTTCCGGTCAAGCTGAGCACGCGACCAAGGGCGCCGATTCGTTCGGGCCCTGCTGTCGCATCCGCCTCGGCGGACAAGAACGAGTCGAGGTCGCTCGTGGCTGGATCGACCGATGCGTCGTCCTCGGCCGGCACCGCAGCCGACTGGTCCGCGGCAGGCACGGCAGCCGGGGCCGTGACGGTGAATGAGAAGGCACCGTCGATGGCATGCGCGTCAGGTGCCTTGACCATCCAGCGAACCCCGGCCCGGCCGCCGGCCAGCGGGGGATCGAAGGCGAAGACCCAGGTCTTCCCGTCCTCCGAGCGCTCATCGCTTGGCGTACGGACCTTCCCGTCGGAATCGAGGACCTCGAAGCCATCCCCCGTCGGTGCAGCCTCGCCGCTGAACACGAGGCTGATCTCATCTACGGGCGTGTCGAGGACCGCCCCGTCGCTGGGACTGGACGATTCGAATCCAGTGTGGGCTCCTGCGGGCCCTGCGGAGACGATCGCGAGCATCAGGGCAATGGCGGCGAGGATCGGCACGCGACGAACTTGGATCATGAGTACCTCGGGTACGCGGGTAGCGGGTAGGCGGGCAGACAGCGAGGCTCCGCCCCGGCCACGTCGAGCCAACAGGATACGACGAGCTGTCGTAGATGCAAACCTCACCCTGCACGCTCGGCTCCGACGTGACGCCCGATCTTCTCCGACATAGTGTCGTAGAAGTGGATGCACCGATCGCGTTGGGATTCGCTGCGGGGATGGTGGCCAGTCTCAATCCGTGTGGGTTCTCTCTCCTGCCCGCGTATGTGGGTGTCTTCGTGGCCGGCGACCGTATCGAGGCTCGAGTCGAGGTCCGTGTGGCTCGCGCGGTGGGAGTGGCTGCAGCCGTCACGCTCGGGTTCATCGCCATCTTCGTCACGGCGGGTCTGATCCTCAACGAACTGACGAGTGGTCTTCAGCGACAACTGCCGTGGGTCACGATCGGTATCGGTGTCGTGTTGGTGATCGGCGGGCTCGCGGGGATTGCGGGCTGGAAGCCAACTCTGCGCATCGCCGCTCCTCAGGTCGCCCAAGGCCGTCGTGACATGGGCGCGATGGTGGCCTATGGCGCGACCTATGCCGTCGCGTCGTTGTCGTGCACTCTCGGACCCTTCCTGGCCGTCACCGGCGCGGCACTGAACCGATCGGTCGTCGGCGGGCTTGCCACCTACGTCGCATATGCGCTTGGGATGGGCGTCGTCATCCTCGCGATCAGCATGGCCGCAGCGCTCGCCCGCTCCACGGTGACGACGGGTCTGCGGCGAATGTCGCGGTTGGCGCCCCGCTTGGGGGGCTTCCTCATGGTCCTGGCCGGAGGCTACGCGATCTGGTATGGGCGATGGGAGATGTCCGTGTATCGCGGCGATCTAGACACGGACCGGATCGTGGAATTCGGCGAGGATCTACGGCTTCGGGTCGTCGAAGTCATCGACCGGTTCGGGGCAAACCGCGTCGGCGCTGGGGTAGTGCTGATTGCCATCGCCGCCATCGCCAGCGGGTTCGCGAGACGACAGGTGACGCGGGACACTCGTTCCGATACTGCCGAAACGGGGGGTCTCCAACCTCCGGCCAACCCGTGAGGAACGGGCCTCGGCGCCGCGCAAGCTAGGTCCTGGCCTTCCCAATCTCCGCAGTGGGTGTGCAGTGATCAGCAGATCGCGATCGACGACCGACTGCGAAGATCGCGACGGCTAGGCAGCCCGCGCCGGCGAGTCCGGCGACGCTGGCAACCAGCCACCCGCTACTGAGGACCACCAGGCCCAGGGCGAGAGCCATTGCCAACCCGCAGCACGAGATCATGACCGCCGCTGCGGCAACCTTCTCGGCGAGACTCCGCATGGATTCCTTCTCCGATATCTACGACAGACTGTCGTAGATATCGGCGTGCGGATGCTGCAGCTTGAGGCAGATCCGGCTGCGTCCGGATCACGGCCCGCAGATGTGATCCACCAGCTGAGCGAAATGGTGAAGCTGCACCGACATCGCTCCCACCGCGGCGGTCATAGTGAGGAACCCGGCCACGACTCCGACCGCGATCACGGGGGTTGAAACTGGTGAGCCGACCAGAGCATTCACACGCCTCGGTACCGATCCGCCGCCGAACGCGGCGACGAGACCGCTGTGGATCGAGGTGCCGAGTGCGGCGCGGGCAATGGCGGAAGCGACGATCTCGCGGTCGCCACCCATGGCTTCGACCGCAGCTTCGTCGGCGCATCGCTCGGTGGCGAGCCGGAGTTGGGTGACGAGAGGGGCGAGGAAGGGCAGGACCGCCGTTGATAGCGCACCCACCAGTAGGTAGCGGTGATGCTGTTGGCTCAGGTGCGCACGTTCGTGAGCGAACAGCACCTGCCGCTCGCGTGGCTCGAGCAATGCTAGGAGCCCGGTCGAGACCACGATGCAGCCAGGTGAGCCTGGAGCGGCGTAGGCGAATGGCTCCGGAGACTCGATCACCGAGATCCGCTCCCCGTCGGTACCGGCCATCGCCCGGCGTCGCTGGCTCAGGACACGTCGGATTCGGACGGCCATGAAGCCGAGCGCGACGACCGCCGGGATGCCCGTGGCAAAGCCGACCTGATGATGAACGGGAAGGACCGGACACAGCTCGACGATGGACCTGACCACTTCCAGTCGACTGAGGAACCCGAGAGCGGGCGTCGTCACGATGACCAGAACCGTGGTCGCCGTGATCGCCGCGGTCGCCGTGAGCAGGCGAACCGCCACCACTGGTTTCACGGGCCAGGGGACCAGTCCGGCCCCAACTCCAATGGCGACGGCCAGCAGGCCCGGGAGGACGAGAGCGAGCGACACTCAGGTGCCCGGCTTCAGGAGCTTCTTCAGCGTCTTGGCGTCCTTCGCGTCCAACGAGGCGACAAAGGAACTCAGCACGGCGGAGCGGTCGTCGGCATCGACCAGCGTGGTCTGCATTCGCCCAGCCCGATGATCGGCTTCGGACTGCACGGGCCGGTAGCTGTAGGCGCGGCCCTGGCGGTCTCTGATCAGGAGGTCCTTCTGCCAGAGCCGGGTCAAGACAGTCATGACCGTCGTGTACGCGAGCTCGGGGGCAACGGCTTGGTGGACGTCGGCTGGGGTCGCTGCAGCATCGATGGCCCACAGGTACACCATGATCTCGTCTTCGAGGGCCCCCATCGGACGCCTGCCTGCCATCGGGTGGTCTCCTGGTTCGGTTGGTCCGACAGATCGTAGTGGCAGAACAGCGACGGAGCCCTCGACGACCCTCACGGTCGAGGGGGAGACTTCTGGTGCGACTCTGGAGCGGGCCTGCGATCAGCTCGCATCGGCGATGGCGATATCGCCGTGCATGCCAGCCTCGTAGTGGCCGGCGGTGTGGCAACCGAAGATGATCTCCCCGGCCTCAGTGAAGGTCCAAGTCATCTCTTCGGTAGCACCCGAGGCGAGACTCATCGCGTTCGGTTCATCGTGCGTGGCGCCCATGTCCATCTCGGCCGTGTCAGCCATTTCCTCGTCCATCTCGTTCATCTCGGCCTCGTGCTGGTCCTGCACCTCGGCATCTCCGAGAGTGAAGTCGTGCTCCAGGTTCCCGGCGTTGGTGACCCGGAAGGTGACGGTCTCACCCACCTCCACGTCGACCTGATCCGGATCAAAGCTGAAGTCGTCGTTCGCCTGGATCTCGATCACACGGGTCGCGTCGCCGGCGTCGGCCGGTACGCCGAACTCGAACTCTCCCTCTTCGTGGTCCTCTTCGACCGCGGTCGTGTCCTCTCCCTCATCGGAAGGTGACGACGCGTCGGAGTCGTCGTCGCCGCAGGAGGCGGCGAGAAGGGCAAGCGCAGCAACGACGACAACGAAGGGACGGATCAGCTTTGGGTGGTTCATGATGGCTCTCCTTGATCTGGGTCGAGCATGCGCCGGATCTGTAAGGGCCGTCATCCGCGTTGACTACTGACGGCTTGCGGATCACTACGGTCGCGCCGGCGGTTCTGCTCAGAGGCGAGGAGCGGCCAGCCGGTGAAACTGGGCGGCAGCGAGAATGGTGAGGCCGACCAGCCAGGCAGAGCCCAGCACGAGCGCGCCGACCTCGTCGAATGAGGCGGTGAACGCCCCGTCGAGGAGCACGCGGACTGCTCCGTTTGCGGGCATGAGCCCAGCCCAGGCGGGGGGAGCGGCGTCGAACATGGCGTTCTGCGCGATGCCGATGTCGATGAACGGGAGCATGAGCATGACGTAGAGACCTCCGAGCAGACCGAGTCGGGGTCCGACGAGGACGCCGAGCATCCCGTAGGTGACGGCGATCAGAACGTTGGCCGCTGCGAAGGTGAGCCAGCTCTCCGGGGTGAAGCTCGCGCCTGTCACGGCGAGTGAGACGCCGGTCGTCAGCAGCGCAGCGAAGACGATGATGCCGAGTCGGGCAGCGAGGATCTCGAGCGGTCGGTATCCAGCGAGAACGAGACGGCGGTCACCGTCCGCAGAACCAAGGGCCACGAAGAGCCCGGCCAGACCGGCGAGGAACCCGACGGTGATGGGAACCATGATCGCTCCGTGGAGGTTGTCCATCGAGAGGACCTGGATACTGCGTTGACCGTCTTCGAACAACTCGACCGGAGCGGGCTCGGATGGAGTGACGGCGATGCTGAGTGTGATGAATGCCACGGGAAGCCCGACGAGCAGGACCCAGAGCACGAGGTTGCGGCGGTAGTCACGGAATCCGTAGCGGGTGGCAACCGCAATCCGGCGCCACCGGCCGCCGAGATGTGGTGTCGGAAGTCCAGCAGGTCGCGTTGTCGCTAGGAGGGCGATCGTGCCGGACGCCAATGCGCCCGTCGCCCACAACGCTGCGATTCCCAGGTCGCCGACGGTGCCGGCATGACCGGATACGACATCGGTCACGACCAGGGTCGGGAAGTGGAGAGGAAACACTCTGATCAGTGCGGCCGTGCCGCCCATCGCAGGACCGAAGAAGACGTCGAACATCCAGACGAACACGACGATGAGCGACCCGTTGAGCTCGGATCGTACGAGTGCGCCAACCGTGGCGCCGATGCCCAGGTAGATGACCGCCATGAGGAACGTGACCCCGATCACCCGCGGGGCGTCCGCGATCCCGGTGCGGAGGGCCAGGGCGATCAAGGCCCCGACGCCGGCGACCACGGCGAGCCCGAGCGCTGAGATGAGCCGGGCAGAGACCACCGGCAACGTGCCGGCCCCGACGGCGGCGAGGCGACGGTCGGCATCGCGGGAGCTGCTGACATGGAAGAATCCGGCGATGCCGGCGAGCAGCGACGCCGCCCAGCCCGCTGTGGCGGCCTCGATCGTGCCGAGGTCGGTCAAGCCACCGAGGACGTCCGCGAAGTCGGCGATCGCGCCGGCTGAGAGCGTGACGAAGACAACCGGTACGACTACCAGCAGCGCGAGGTTGAGGGGCCGGCGCGTGTATTCAGCCAGGTATCGCCACGTCAGCAAGGCGGACAACGGGGTTGAGCGCGTCGCGTGGGCGTTCATCGTGCCTCGGTTGTGCCGTCTCGAAGGTGGTAGACGCGGTCGAAGCGGTCTTCGTCCGTGATGAAGTGGCTGATGATCAACAGCGACCGCCCCTCGTCGCGGCGAGTGGCAGTGATGTTCCAGAATCGTTGGTAGGTGTCCCAGTCGAATCCGGCGTAGGGCTCGTCCAGGAGCAGGATCTCGGGGTCGGGGAGTAGGGCGAGGCCGAGGTTGAGCTTGGCTGCGGTTCCTCCTGAGAGCTCTTCAACCCGGGCGTCCGCCCAGCGGCCGAATCCGAGCACGTCGTAGACCTCGTCTCGAGCACGGTCGATGTGCGGGAGGTCCATCCCGTAGGCCTCGCCGAAAAGCTCGAAGTGTTCATCGCAGGTCAGGCGCTCATAGAGCACCGGCTCCTGGGGGCAATAGCCCAGCGTGCCCTGCCTCTCGATCGTGCCGCCGTCACGGCGAAGGCTGCCGACCAGGATCTTCATCAGCGTGCTCTTGCCCGAACCGTTCTCACCGACCAGTCCAACGATCTCGCCCTGTCGGAGCTCCACGTCCGCCCCGCTCAGAACGCGCAGCGTCCGTCGACGGGGCCAGACTCCCACGGCATAGCTCTTGGTGATGTCCCGTGCCGCGAGCACCGACGCGCGACCCTCGCCTCGGCCACCGACGCTCGCGTTCGGAGCGGACGATGCGGGCCGTGCTGTGGGATTCACCCGGTCCCCGCAGTCCTTGGCGGAGCCTGGGAGCGGGACTCCTCGCGTGGCCGACGCGTATCCGGAGGGTCCAGGTGGACCGGCGTCGTCTGCGGGTCGGTCGGGGCCACGGCCCATTTCATGTCACAGCGGTCGGCGCCTTCGGACATGGTGTGGGGCCGGAGGTACGCCCCCCGACCGCCGACGAGCCGGTCGTTGAAGGCCCAGTCATAGGAGCACCAGCTCCGACGGAACGCTTCGAGCTCGCCGCGGTCGGTCTCGACCTCGGCCAGTCGTCGTACGAACGCCAAGGGAGGGCACCAAGTCCACGTGGTGAGCAGCCTGTCGGCCTGCTCGACCACCTCGACCTCGTAGCCGGGTCGGCCCGGCGCCGAGAAGGGGAACCGCAGGAGCAGGCGTAGCGCCACGACCATGCGACGGTGCGGATCGCTGCTCGTCAGTCTGGTAGCGAGCACGACCGGTCGGGCGCCCAGCTCGTAGACATACCATCCGATATCGGCCACGAGGTCGGCCGCGTGGGAACGGGCCACGCCGAAGTCGAGCAACGCCCGATACAGCGCCACCGTCAGGACGGCAAGCGACACGTTGAGACGGTTGCCAACACTCGAAAGCTCGGCGATCCGCGCCTCGGGGCGCAGTCGAGCAGCCTCGGCCAGCGTGGCTCCAGAGATCCAACCGATATCGGCCGATTCAAACCGGCCACGAGCCGGGTCGTCGGGATCAATCCGACGCCCGGCCAGGCGTTGTCGCAAGACGCGCCGAGCGAGCAGAGCCGACGCTGTCCGGCGACGGATCGACATCTTCATCCTCCGTGTGTTTGTCGTCGTGCCTGCTCATCGTCTTGGACCGCGGTGTCACGGGCATCCGGGGCCACTACGCGCGTGGCATCCGTGGAGACCACGCGCCCGATCTCCGCTGCACCGGGCCGCTAGGTTCGCTTCGTGGCGTCGAACGGACCGACTGCACCCGTGGGCGGCACCTCCGCGCTATCAGAGGACCTCTTGGCGGCAGCGCTCACGTTGTCGGCCGAACACGACTTCGGACCGCTGCTGTCGCGTGCTGTCGCCGAGGCCCGCCGCGTATTCCGTCTGCGCTATGCCGCGCTGGCCGTGCACTGGGACGACGGTGGCTCCTGGCGATTCGTCCAGAATGGGCCTGATACCGAGGCCACGCTCGCTGTCTCGCCATGTCCGGTGGCAGACGAGCTGCTCGTCGAAGTCGCAGATGCGGCGTCGGTCGTCCGGGTGGATGACATGGCGATCGATCCGCGAACAGTGGCCTTCCCCGTCGGGCATCCGCCGATGCGCCGGCTCCTGGGAGTCTCGATCGCAACGGTGCGGAACCGCTATGGCAGCCTGCTTCTCTGCGACCGGCTCGACGGTTCGGACTTCGACGAGTCCGACGAGGTTGCGGTGGCGGTCTTCGCCAAACTCGCGGCGTCGGCGATCGAAAGCGCACGGCTGATCGACGCTGAACGCGACAACGTCGAGGCACGAGCTCAGGCCGCTGCCGCCGAAGCAAGGGAGGTCGCCCAGCGGGAGCTACTGGGTCAGGTGATCGCGGCCCAGGAGGCCGAGCGGGCCCGCGTCTCCCGAGACCTTCACGACGAGATCGGCCAGGCGCTCACCTCGGTGCTGCTGGGACTCCACCTGGTCGAGGATCCGCCAGGGGAAGAGCCCGAACCGGACGGGGCCAGGACGACCCGGCTGGTCGAGGTACGGGGTCTGGTTGCCGATGCTCTCGAGCAGGTCCGGTCGCTGGCATTCGAGTTGCGCCCAACCGTGCTCGACGACATCGGCATCGTCCCTGCGCTGCATCGGCTCGCAGACGACACCGCGGAGCGGTCCGACCTGCAGGTCGATGTCACGATCCATGGCCTCGACGATCCGGTCCGGCTTCCCGGTGAGGTCGAGACGGTGATCTACCGAGCGGTGCAGGAGTCGCTCACCAACGTCGTCCGTCACGCCGCTGCCACCCTGGCCAGTGTCTTCGTCGTGGCCGATCCCGTTCACGTGCGAGCGGTGATCGAAGACGACGGACAGGGCTTCGATCCTGGATCGAGTGAGGCTTCCCTCGGGCTGGCCGGGATGCGAGAGCGCGCCGCCCTCGCCGAAGGCTCACTGCTGATCGAGTCCAGTCCCGGCCAAGGTACGACCATCATCGTGGAGATCCCCCTTGACTGATGCGATCAACATCCTGCTGTGTGACGACCACACGGTGGTACGAGCCGGTTTGCGGCGCGTCCTCGAAGAACAGAGCGATCTGACGGTCGTGGCCGAGGCCGGTACGGCCGCCGAAGCGGTGGAACGAGCGGGTGAACTGAACCCCGACGTGGTCGTGATGGACCTCGGCCTGCCCGATGCCAGCGGCATCGACGCCAGCCGCCGGATCATCGAGGCCAACCCCGGCATCGCGGTTCTGGTGTTGACCGTGCACGACGACGTCGGGTACATCCGCCGGGCGTTCGAAGCGGGAGCAACCGGCTACCTCGTCAAAGACGCGGCCGACACCGAATTGGTCACCGCCGTGCGAGCGGTCGCTGCGGGAGACGAACACGTCCACCCGCGGCTGGGTGCGGCGCTGATGAAGCCAGAGCCGTCGGCGGCCACCCTGAGCGGTCCGGGCGGAGAGCTCTCCGAGCGAGAGACGGAAGTCCTGCAACTCATCGCCCTCGGGCTGACCAACGCTGAGATCGCTGAGCGCCTGACTCTCTCGGTACGCACCATCGAATCCCACCGATCCCACATCCATCAGAAGCTCGGAATCCGAACACGCGCCGAGCTCGTCGGCTTCGCACGTGACGCAGGTCTCCTGGCTGAAGGCGGACCGCCGCGTCCGTAGGTGCCATCAGCCCGGTATCCGTATTGCGTGCGGATGGAAAGACGCTCGTCCCGCGCCATGATGGTGGCTGTGAGTGAGGGATCTGAGCCCGAAGATGGCCACGACGACCGGTGTCCGGTCTGCGATGAGTCACCGGTGGTTCTCGTCGCGATTCGCCACCCGGTGATGCGCCGCTGGTCCATCGATCTGCTCGAGACCGAACACGATTGCTGGACAGCCGTCGAGCCGCACTCAGGCGAGATGCTCATGGATGCCATCGCCCGAAGTCAGCCGGAGCTCGTGGTCGTCGACTCCGTTGACTTCCCGGACTGCTGCCTTGCTGCCCTCGATGCCCAGCCAGCGGACCGGGTCATCGTGATCGGACCTGATCCCGACCCGGCCTACCGGTCTCTGGCTCTCGGCCAGGGTGCCGGCGGCTGGGTCGTCAGGGACCACGTCGGCCAGGAACTGAGCGCGGCGATGCGGAGCGCTCTCGGTTGCAGCCATGAACCCTGCCCGCCATCGGGAGAGGGTCGCTCGTCGGCGGCGGATCTCGTCACCCGAACAGGAGGCTCCCGTTGACCATTCGCTTCTTCACGACACCCCTCATCGGACTTCTCGCCGATTCGGGCGATGGCTCCATTGGCCATATGAATGGTTGGGGCGGCGGATGGATGTGGCTGTGGGGCTCGCTCATGATGCTGGCTTGGGTCGCCATCCTTGGTGGCGCCACCTGGCTCGCCTTCCGCTCCCGCTCCGTTGGCCCGACGATGCGGGGAGGGGCCCGGGCAATCCTCGATGAACGCTACGCCAAGGGCGAACTCGAGACCGATGAGTACCGCGAACGCGTTGCGCAACTGAATGGCAACTGAACTGCGTCATCAGGAGATCTGACCATGACCGACATCCACGACGACGACACGACGCAGCCACCGACCACCACAGCCCAGCCCACACCGATGAACGGCCGGATGATGTGGGTGATGCTGATCGGCTGCTGTCTCGCTATCCCCCTCGCTCTCATCATCGGCGGTGTCACCGCCGGTGGACTTGCGGGCGCCAGCCCCTGGCTGTTGGGCGTCGCTGCCCTTCTCGCCGTTGCGCTGTTGATCGTTCGCCGCATCCCCACTGCCCGCGGCTCTGACGCGTCATGCGATCACCGTGACTGAAGCCACGACCAGCGCCGACGTGTCGCGTCGCTACGATCGCATCGCCCGCTTCTACGACGCATTCGAAGCGCCCATGGATCTGCTCGGAGGCCGCCGTCGGCGCACGCGGTGCGTGGCAGGAGCCACCGGTCGCACGCTAGAGGTCGGCGTCGGAACGGGCCGCAACATCGGACTCTATGACGCCGATGTCGAACTTGTTGTCATCGATATCTCCCCGCAGATGCTCGCCCGCGCCGAGCGACGAGCCGAGCGGCTGGAACGCCCGGTCCGGCTCGATGTCGCCGACGTCGAGCAACTCCCGTTCCCGGACGCGAGCTTCGACTCCGTTTGCGCGACCTGCGTGTTCTGTTCTGTGCCCCATCCGATTGCCGGTTTCCGGGAAGTGGCCCGCGTGGTTCGACCGGACGGCCACGTCCGCCTCCTGGAGCACGTCCGGCCCCGCACACGATTGCTCGGCTGGCTCGCCGACAAGCTCACTCCACTCACGCAACGGCTGATCGGTCCAGCCATCAACCGCCGCACCGAGGACAATGTCCGAGCCGCTGGCCTGGAGATCGTCGACCTACGACGCCAAGGGGTCTGGCGTGAGATCGTCGCCCGGCCCAGAGCACCGGAGGAGTCCGGCAGCTGAGCGGCGGGGCGCGGTGTCACATCGCCGTGTATCCCCCACGGTCTGTGTGTGACCGCATGAAGATGTACTCGCCAATGACGATGGCAGCGATACCGGCGGCAGCCACGTAGAGAATGAGGACGTCAGCGGATGCCTTGACCCACAGGAATGCTGCCAGGACGATGAGATCGAGCACGATCGCGGTTCCGACGACGGCTGGCTTGACCTCGATCCGGGACCTGAGATGGCGGAGAATTCCCCAATGGATCGCAATGTCCATGATCAGATAGAAGATCGCGCCCAGTGCTGCGATGCGCCGGAGATCGAACAGGACCGTGAGGGCGACGGCGAAGGTCACGGTGTAGACCATCGTGTGGGTGCGGATCGTGCCGGGCATGCCGAAGTGGCGGTGGGGAACCTCGTTCATGCGGGTGAGCATCGCCAACATGCGTGACGCCGCGAACACGCTGGCGATCACCCCGGACGCCGTGGCGACCACAGCAATAGCGACGGTGAACCAGACGCCGGCGTCACCGAGGGTGGGCCGGGCCGCTTCGGCCAGCGCGAAGTCCTGCGCCACGATGATCTCGGACAGGGTGAGGTTGCCAGCTACCACGAGAGCCAGAGCGAGGTAGAGAACGGTGCAGATAGATATCGAGACAACGATTGCGCGGCCGGTGTTGCGGTGAGGATCGACGATCTCTCCGCCACTGTTCGTGATGGTGGTGAATCCCTTGTAGGCGAGGATGGCGAGGGCGACGGCGGCCAGGAACCCGTCGACCGACGGCGCGTATCCGGACCCACTGGGGCTATGGGACAGGTTGGCGAAGCTTGCGAAGCGAAGGCCGGCGATCGCGAAGAGCGTGAGACCGACGATCTTGATGGCGGCCATTGCTGCTTCGGCCGGCTGGATGACTCGGTTTCCGGCGATGTTGACCAGGAACGCGATGGCAAGGAGCAGCACGCCGAGCGCCGGGACCCAGAACGCCGCCGACCCGACATTGATGATCTGCAGCACGTAGGCGCCGAACGTCCGGGCAACCAGACTTTCGTTGATCACCATCGACACGTACATGAACATCGCGAACACGCCGGTTGCCAGTCCGAGCCCATACTCCTCCTTGAGGAACATGGCAATGCCCCCTGAAGAGGGGAACGCGTTGGAGAGCTTCACGTAGGAGTAGGCGCTGAACGCCACGACAATCGCGGCGACGACGAAGGCGATCGGGAAGAGGTCACCGGTGAGATCCGCGGCCTGGCCGGTGAGGGCGAAGATCCCGGCACCGATCATGACCGCCGTTCCGAGCGAAATCGCTCCCACCAGGTTCAGACTGCCCGGCACGTCCTCGGGCGCTTGGTGGTCGGTGCCGCCGGCATCGCGGGGGTCGCCATCGTCGGTCATTTCGGTTGGCCTCCACCCGGGCATGCCGGTGTCACGAGCTGACTTCACCCTAGTACCTCGTACCCCTAAGGGGTATAGTGAGAAACAGGAACACTCGTGGCCGATCGGCCACCATCTGGAGGTCGTTCGATGGGCATAGCCGAGTACGTCGTCATCGGAAGCAGCGTCGCTCTGGTGGGATTCCTGGGCTGGTTCTTCTTCGGGAAGAAGCGGGCGAGTCGGGCGGAGATCCGCGGTGGGATCCAACAGGTCACGGTGACGGTCAAGGGGGGCTACTCGCCGGACGTGATCCGGGTCCGAGAGGGTGTTCCCGTGCGCCTCACCTTCGATCGCCAGGAGGCCGGCGATTGCACCTCCAGGGTGGTGTTTCCCGACTTTGCAGCGTCGAAGACCTTGCCGGCCTTCGGTAGCGCGGCCCTGGAGTTCACGCCGGACAAAGCCGGACAGTTCGACTTCGCGTGCGGCATGAACATGATCCACGGCACGCTCATCGTCGACTCGGCCGAGGCGGAGATTGCTGCCGTCGAGCACGCCGACAACGACCACGAACTCGCACAGGCCGTAGGGGTCGGCCCATCGACGAACGAGACGGTGCCGACCGAGCAGGTCGAGTTCAGAGTGAGCGGCATGTCTTGTGCCTCGTGCGTGGTGAACATCGAGTCCGTCCTCGACGAGTTGCCCGGTGTGGATCACGTCGACGTGAGCTATGGCACCGAGCGGGCCACCGTGGACTTCGATCCCACGCGGATCAGTGCGGCACAGTTGCAGGCGGCCGTCGCCGACGCCGGCTATCGCCTCGTTCCCCGCGAGGCACCCGGATCGGCCGCGACCGAGGATCACGAGGCCGAGGAGCGACAGGCCGAGATCGCCGATCTCTCGCGACGGGTCCTGATCGGCGCGGTGCTCTCGGCTCCGGTCGTGTTCGCGGTGATGGCAGTCGATCTCTTCTCGGCCAACTGGGTGCCCGACTTCCTGCTGAACCGGTGGCTGCAACTGGCACTCATCAGCCCGGTGATGTTCTACAGCGGGTGGCCAATCCACCGCACCGGTTGGTTGACCCTCCGTCACCGCACCGCTGACATGAACTCGCTCATCACCATCGGCACGATCGCCGCGTTCAGCTACAGCTTGTTGGTGACGCTGGCCCCGTCGCTGGTTCCCGAGGACGTCCGTGACGTCTACTACGAGGCGGTCGGGGTCATCATCACCCTGATCCTGCTCGGCCGTCTCCTCGAAGTCCGCGCCAAGGCAGGCACCGGCGAGGCCATCAGGAAGCTGATCGGCCTGCAGGCCCGTACGGCCACTCTCATCCGTGATGGCGTCGAGGTCGAGGTGCCCGTCGAGGAGGTGTTGGCCGGCGATGTCGTGCTGGTCCGACCGGGGGAGAAGGTCCCGGTCGACGGCGTGATCATCGACGGCCGCTCTACCCTCGACGAGTCGATGGTGACCGGCGAGTCCATTCCCGTGACCAAGGAAGTGGGCGACACGATCATCGGCGCCACCATCAACCAGACCGGCGCCTTCCGGCTCGAAGCCACCAATGTCGGATCCGACACGATGCTGGCCCAGATCATCAAGCTGGTGGAACAGGCCCAGGGGTCCAAGGCCCCCATTCAACGACTCGCCGACCTGGTGTCGTCGTATTTCGTGCCGGCGGTGATGTTCATCGCCATCGCCACGTTCACCGTCTGGTTCACCGTCGGACCCGAGCCCGCGCTGACGCTGGCGCTCGTGGCTGCGGTCTCGGTGCTGATCATCGCGTGCCCGTGTGCGCTCGGTCTCGCCACGCCGCTGTCGATCATGGTCTCGACCGGCAAGGGCGCCGAGCACGGCATCCTGATTCGTTCCGCCGAGGCGCTGGAGACCGCCCACAAGCTCGACACGATCGTGTTGGACAAGACCGGCACCATCACCCGAGGTGAACCTGCGCTCACCGACGTCATCACAGCCGGCGACGTCGACGATACGGACCTGTTGCGTTTGGTCGCCTCGGCCGAGCAGGTCTCCGAACATCCCCTCGCCCAGGCGATCGTCGCTGGGGCCCGCCAACGTGACATCGAGCTCGTCGACACCACGGAGTTCGACTCGATCACCGGCAGGGGCATCCGCGCCGTCGTCGCCGGCCACGAGGTCCTCATCGGCAACCGACGCCTCCTCGACGACGCATCGATCGACACGACCGACCTGAGTGCCGAGATGGACCGGCTGGCCGAGGACGGCCGAACCCCCATGTTGGTTGCCCTCGACGGTCGCCCCGGCGGTGTCATCGCCGTGGCCGACACGGTCAAGGAGGACTCGGCTGACGCGATCGCCGCGCTACGCGCCCTCGGGATCGAGGTCGCCATGATCACCGGCGACAACGCTCGCACGGCCGCCGCGATCGCACGACAGGTCGGCGTCGATCGCGTGCTGGCCGAGGTGCTCCCCGAGCACAAGGCACTCGAGGTGCGCCGGCTCCAGGACGAAGGCCGGGTCGTCGCCATGGTCGGCGACGGCATCAACGACGCCCCCGCTCTGGCTCAAGCCGACGTCGGTCTGGCCATCGGTACCGGCACCGACGTCGCCATCGAATCCTCCGACATCACCCTGATCTCCGGTGCGCTCCACGGTGTCGTCACCGCCATCACCTTGAGCCGGGCCACGATGCGCAACATCCGCCAGAACCTGTTCCTGGCCTTCATCTACAACGGAATCGGCATCCCCATTGCCGCCGGTGTGCTCTACCCCTTCATCGGCGTCCAGCTCAGTCCCATGATCGCGGCGGCAGCGATGGCCGCGTCGAGTCTGTCGGTCGTGACCAACGCCAACCGGCTCCGCCGATGGCATCCGCGATCGGTCGACACCTCCCGGCTCGGACAGGTCGGTGAACCCGCCGTCGAGGTGGGCGACGACGAAGAGTCGAGCTCTTCCCGACTCACCGACCCGGTCTGTGGGATGAACGTGAGCGCCGGCGACGCAGCCGCCCAGACCGAGCACGACGGGATCACGTACCACTTCTGCTCGACGACCTGCCATGACACGTTCGTAGCGAACCCCGCCGAGTACGTCGGCCCAGCCACGCCAGCCCGCCCCTGACGGAAGGACCCCGACATGAACGCAATCACCACCACGGTCGACCTCGGCATGGCAGAGGCCGAATCAGCGGTCCGCGCCGCGCTTGCGGAGCACGGCTTCGGCGTGCTCACCGAAATCGACGTGGCTGACACTCTCAGGTCCAAGATCGGTGTGGAGCTGGCGCCACTCAAGATCCTCGGTGCCTGCAACCCTGCGCTGGCCCATCGTGCCCTCACCATCGACCCCTCGGTCGCGCTCGTGCTGCCCTGCAACGTGGTGCTCGAGGGCTCGACCGGTGGGACGCGGATCAGCGCGGCCGACCCCCACGACATCATCGACAACTCGGACCTCGTGGAGATGGCCGATGAAGCGGCGACGAAGTTGCGCGCTGCGCTCGATTCCCTCCAGTGATCGGCATCGCCGTCTCTGTCGTCGTCGTTCTTGCCGGGCTCGTTTGGGCCTGGATCATGTACAACCGCGTGGTGCGGGCCCGGAACCAGGTCGATGCCCTCTGGGCTCAAGTCGACGTTCAACTGATCCGTCGGCACGAGCTGGTTCCCAACCTGATCGAGTCGACACGCGGATACGCCGACCATGAACGCGAAGCGATGGAGGCCGTCACCGAAGCCCGGTCCGATGCTCGGGCCGTCCAGGGGCCGGCTCGTCGAGCCCGAGCCGAGGAGTCCCTGACCAGAGCGCTGCGGACCCTTCTTGCGGTCGCCGAGAGATACCCGGAGCTGAAGGCCGACCAGAGCTTCGGTCTCCTCCAGGCTGAGCTCGCGACCACCGAAGACCTCATCGCGACCGAGCGGAGCCAGTACAACGATGCGGTGAAGGTGTTTAACACGATGATCCAACGGTTCCCCATGAACATCATGGCCGGAATGATGCGGGCTGTGACCCGCGAGTACTTCGAAACCAGCGGAGAGCCTCGAGGACCCACCGACGTTCGTTTCTGACCATCCGAGTACCACTTGTGGGCTGGGTGGCCAGCGGGTGAGGCGCGCGCCTTTCGATCCGACAAGAACTACTACAATCTGTAACAGTTGTGGTCCACTGGAAGGAGTTGGTCGTGACGAGGCACCGGTCAGCTCGAGGAAGGGTGACGCCCAAGGGGGTCGCAGGCAACGCGAGCGGGCGGGTCTCCATCGAAGACCAAGCCGGCGGCGCCGACTTCACGCCGAACGACGGCCTCCACTCGCGACGTGACGGTTAGACCCGGGTGGCACCGCGTCGTTGGTTGGGCAGGCGTTGTGGCGAGTCTTGTCGTTGCCGTGCTGAACGACGCCATGCTGGTGGGGGTCGAGGTGAGTTTGCTGCCGTTCGGTCACCAGGAGCTCTATCTCATCCTCGCTATCGCTATGGCGGCTTGGTTCAGTCGCTTCCTGGGCTTGTTCGATCGAGCAACGGTCTACACCTGAAGGGCATACGTCGTTGCCCGCCATGCCAGCACACCAGGCCGGGACTGAGCGGGAGCTCCGTAGTCGTCCGCAGGCAACGTCGGGTCGTTCCGTGTCCAACTCGGATGTCACGGACGGTTCGACGAGTCACGATGTCGTCATGGGAGCCCAGACCGGTGTCGCCCGCCAGTGGGATGGGACCACGTGGCGTGAGTTTCGCCAGTGGGATGGGACCATCTCGTCGCCAGTTATGGGACCACCCTTTCGCCAGTGATGGGACCACCTTCCCGGGGTCCGCCAGTTCCGGTGTCGTTGACGCTCGGCTTGCTGTCGCCGTTGTCGACGAGACCAATAGGAGGCGGCATGGCGTTCCGGGAGGTTCGTGTGTTCGAAGTTCGAGAAGTGCTGCGGTTGTGGTTACGTGGGAAGGGTCAGCGTCCGATCAGTGAGTTGGTGGGGATGGACCGTAAGACGGTCCGTCGTTACATCGACGCTGCGGTCGAGCTCGGTGTGGATCGGGCCGGCGGCGAGGAGCAGGTGACCGACGTGTTGTTGGGCCAGGTCGTCGAGCGCGTGCGGCCCCATCGCACCGACGGCCGAGGCGAAGCGCGCCGGCTGCTTGATGCGCACCGAGACCAGCTCGAGAAGTGGCTTGGCAAGGACAAGGACGGGCTTACGGTCGTCAAGGTCCACGAGCTGTTGGAGCGCGAGGGCGTGGTCGTGCCCGAGCGGACGTTGCACCGCTACGCGCTCGAGGAACTCGGCATCGGCCGCTCGATCCGGGACGCGACGGTCCGGGTGAACGACGGGGCGCCGGGTGATGAGTTGCAGGTCGACTTCGGCAAGCTCGGCCGCATCCCCGATCCTGAGACCGGCAAGCAGCGGGATCTGTGGGCGCTGGTGTTCACGCCGGTCGTGTCCAGGTTCAGTTTCGTGTGGCTCACGCACCGCCAAACGCTCGATGATGTGATCGCCGGGTTCGAGGCGGCATGGGGTTTCTTCGGTGGTGTGTTCGCCACGGTGATCCCCGACAACATGAAGACCGTCGTCGACCAGGCCGATCCGCTGCAGCCGCGGTTGAATCGGGCGTTCGTCGAGTACGCGCAAGCCCGTGGCTTCGTGATCGATCCGGCCCGGGTGCGGTCGCCGCAGGACAAACCTCGCGTCGAGCGGGTCGTGCCCTATGTGCGCAACAACTTCTTCGCCGGCGAGACCTTCATCGACCTGGCCGACGCCCAGCGGCGGATGGAGGTGTGGTGCCGGCAGCGGGCTGGGATGCGCATCCACGGGACGACGCAGCTGCGCCCGGCCGAACACTTCCGTCTCGAAGAGGCCCCGGTCCTGGCGCCGGCACCGTCGTCGGTCTACGACGTGCCGATCTACGCGACGGCGAAGGTTCATCGGGACCATCACATCGAGGTGGCCAAGGCGCTCTACTCGATCCCCGGGAACCTGATCGGCACCCGGGTCGACGTGCGCGCCGACCGCAGCCTGGTGCGGGTCTTCTCCCGGGGTCAGCTCATCAAGGTCCATCCCCGCCAACGGCCTGGTGGCCGGTCGACCGACCCGGAAGACCTGCCATCGGACAAGACCATCTACGCCATGCGTGACCTCGCCAAGCTGCAACGTCTCGCCGCCAGCCACGGCGACGCGATCGGCACCTACACAACCGCACTGTTGGACATCCCGCTGCCGTGGACGAAGATGCGCCAGGTCTACGCCCTGTTGGGCCTCGTGAAGAAGTGGGGACCCGACCGAGTGAACGCCGCGTGTGAGCGAGCCCTCGACGCCGAAGCCATCAACGTGCCGCTCATCGGACGGATGCTCGAACGAGGCACCGAGACCACCGACGGCACGCCAGTCCCCCAGGCCCTGCCCGGCACGGTCGTCGCCCCGCGCTTCGCGAGGGATGACAGCCACTTCGCTGTCCGCGTCGGCGAGCAGGAGGTGGCCGGATGAGCACCACCCCGACCGTCACCCCCGAGCTCAAGGCGCTCCTGCGGCGAGTGAAGTTGGGGCGCTGTCTCGACACCCTCCCCGAACGCTTGGCGCTCGCGTCGACCGGCGGCATGGGACATGCCGAGTTCCTCGAACTCGTCCTCGCCGACGAAGTCACCCGACGCGAGAACACCTCAGCTGACCGGCGCTCCAAGACCGCCGGGCTCGACCCGACCATGACCCTCGACCGATGGGACGACACCACCAAGATCACCTACGACCGGGCCATCTGGAACGAGTTGTGCTCGCTGCGCTTCGTTGACGCCGGCCACAACGCCGTCATCATGGGACCAGTCGGGGTCGGCAAGACCTTCCTCGCCACCGCCCTCGGCCACGCCGCCATCCGACGTCGCATCAGCGCCCACTTCGAACGCTGCGACCGGCTGTTGAAGCGACTCCGCGCGTCGCGGCTCGACAACAGCCACGAGGTCGAGATCCGCAAACTGCTGCGCGTCGACCTACTGCTGATCGACGACTTCGCACTGCAACCGATGGACTCGGTCGACACCGCCGACATCTACGAACTCATCGTCGAACGCCACCGAACAGCAGCCACGGTCGTCACCTCGAACCGAGAGCCCGTCGAGTGGCTCGGACTCATGGCCGACCCGCTCCTCGCCCAATCCGCGATCGACCGGCTCCAGTCAGCCGCCCACGAACTCGTGCTCGACGGCGAGTCCTACCGGCAACGCCAGAAACCCATCGTCAGCGGCGGCCTTGACGACACGCCCACATCCGGACGATCATCCCGTCGTCGGACCTGACCGAACCCCGGAAGTGGTCCCATGCCACTGGCGAACCGGTGGTCCCATCCCACTGGCGAGCGACACAGACCGGGCCACCCATTCTCCGAAAGAGAGTTCCATGAGTCACGAACGGGTTCTCAATGCCCTCCTCGTCGCAGCGGTCATCGGTATCGCGCTCGCAGCATTGGGCGTTCCGCTGCTCGCCTACGCGCCACTGTTGATCCTCTTGGCATGCCCGCTCATGATGTTCTTCATGATGCGCTCCATGAGCAATGGCGGACCTGCTGACCGTTCCACTCCTCCAGCGCCAGGTGAAGACAGCCAGCAAATACCGACGCAGGAACTGCCGAGAAGCCAGTGACCGGTGGTCTCGACCCGATTCGGGCGACACTGATCACGGAGTCGCCGAAGAGGCGCTCGACCCGCTTGTCGGCGGTGATTCCCGCTGGAGCGACGTTGAGCTTCAGGAGCGGAGGAGGCGCTCGATCGCAGCGACCGCCTCACCGACCTTCGCGTCACCGGCATCGGGACTCTCGACCGCAGCATCCCGGACGCAGTGCACGATGTGCTCATCCAGCAACCCCAGTCCAACGCTGTGCAGAGCCTTCGTGACCGACGAGATCTGGGTCAGCACGTCGATGCAGTACTGGTCCTCGTCGATCATGCGTTGCAGGCCGCGCACCTGCCCCTCGATGCGGCCCAGCCGCTTGAGGTAGTCGTCCTTGGTGATCGAGTATCCAGCCATAGGGTTGGGGGGTATTCTATATGTCAAGAGCCGTCGGTGACAGCTTCGGCCGATCTTGTGGAGGCCCATGACGCGCGCACAGAGAGTTCTCATCGCCGTACTGCTCGCTCTAGCACTCGTGGCGTCGGCGTGCGGCGATGACGATTCGACCCCGACCGCAGCTCCCGATCCGGGTCTCCTCACACGGGGCGAAGCCCTGTACCAGGAGAGTTGTGCTTCGTGTCACGGATCAGATCTACGGGGAACGGACAAAGGCCCTTCCCACCTGTCGATCGTGTACGAACCGAATCACCACGGTGACGAGGCGTTTCGGTCCGCGGTCGCCAATGGATCGCCCCAGCACCACTGGCCCTTCGGAGACATGGAACCGGTGGAAGGACTCTCGGACGACGACGTCGACGCGATCATCGCCTTCGTGCGTGACACCCAGCAACGCGAAGGATTCGAGCACTAGGCGGATGAACACCGAATCGGACGGCGTCGACGCGACCATCGTCTTTCTCGATCTTGTTCGGTACACGTCGTTGACCGACATCCACGGGGACGCGGCTGGTGCCAACGCCGCGACGGACCTCGTTGGAGTGACCAAGGATGCGCTCGGGCCGGGCGTCGAGGTGGTAAAGGCGCTCGGTGACGGGGTACTGCTACGAGCCGACACGCCGGCGATCGGGCTGGCCACCGCGTCGAGGATCGTCGAGGGGGTGCACGAGCTCGGTCGCGGACTTGACCTCACCGGCGGGGTGGATCATGGCTCGGTCATCATCCGCGACGATGACGTGTTCGGCGCGACGGTGAATCTGGCAGCCCGGGCAGCTGCGCTGACGACGCCCGGGTCGTTGGCGGTCACCCGGCCAGTGGCGCTGGCCGCTGCGTCAGCAGGGCTCGCGGCCGAACCGCTCGGGGAGCTCGACGTCAACGGTTTCTCTGCGCCGGTGGAGCTCTTCCGTATCGATGCGTGCGAGCACGACGGTCATTGGATCACCGATCCGGTCTGTGGCATGCGGCTCGACTCGGACCATGTCACGGAATGGGAGGAAACCGGCCACGGTCGGACCGGCTTCTGCTCGGCCGACTGCGCAGCCAGGTACCGAGCCTCGCCCGAGAGGTTCCCCATGGATGATCGTCCGTGAGTGAGCGGACCGAGCTGCGCAGTGGGAACCGCGAATCCCCGTCAGGCCTCCGTGTAGATCTCGATCTCCGTGGCCCCGGTGTTCCCACCCGTGGTCGTCTCGGCGTCGAATCGGAACACCTGACCTGTCGCAGTCGCCTCCGCCGGCGAGAAGTCCTGGCCGCCGGGGAACGGTCCGAGCACCAGCTCGCCGTCGACGGTGACGGTGTAGGTCTCGATGATGGAGGTTCCGTCGGACATGGACCGGGATCGGAGGCCGAATCCGACCACGTCGGTGAGGGCGTCGAACTCGATTTCGATCCACGCGTCGTCACCGTCGCCATTGCTCGACCACTCGGTGGCGCCGTCGCCGTCCAGGGCCATCGATGCATCGAACTGTTCGGAGAACGACGAGCTCGCCCCCGACACGGTCGCCTCGGGGGCGATGTTGGTGCCCAAGTCCGGCTCGGCTTCGGCCGGTGGCGTGCGGAACGTCATCACCTCGCTGCGATAGAACGCTCCTGCGGCGTCCGATCCTTGCAGCACATAGCGGTACTCGGTATCGGGCTCGAGGCCGATCAGCGTCGGCCCATGGTCTTGGTGGGCGCCACCCTGCATGTCGTTGTCGACCGCGATCGACCCGAGGGAATCATCGACGCCGTAGATGACCGCACATGCGACGGGGGTCGTCGTGCTCACGAGGAGATCTGCTGAGGTGCCGGACGGGTCGAAGTCGAAGTTGATGTCGTCGGCGAGGATCGGCTCGATGGGCTGCGCGGAGACGCTGGAATCATCGCTGGACGAACAACCGGCGGCGACCAGGCCGGTCGAGATGATGACGGCACCGATCAGTCGACTTCGGACTCGCCGGTCACGGGGTGCTCTCATGTCGGGTTCTCTCCCCGTGTTTCGCATCACGCCGGTCCAGTCGGACCCTCGGGCCGAGCGTAGGTTCCATCCCGGCCACGGTTGGCGCGGGAGACGTCGCGGTCTCCTCGGGTTCGCCGTCGCGGCGACGCTCGTGGTCGCTGGGTGTTCCTCGGACTCGGAGGTGGTAGCGGCAGCCGGAGATCTCGGCCATGTGCACGACCTGGTGCTGACCGATGAAGACGACCTGCTGGTGGCCAGCCACACCGGCCTCTATCGCATCGAAACGCAGGATCGAGCGGTGCTTGCCGGATCAGAACAACACGACCTGATGTCCATGGCCGCCCTCGATGACGAGACGATCGTCGCCAGCGGCCATCCGGACCTGCGCCTGGAGGAATACCGACTCCCTGACACGAAGGCTCTGCTCGGGCTGATCGAGAGTCCCGATGAGGGCCGAAGCTGGGAGCAGGTCGGACTCCTGGGCGAGGCCGACTTCCACGCGCTGATTCCCATGTCAGAGGGCCTCCTTGCTGCGGAGTCTTCCGGGCAGATCATGGTTCACCGACCCGACGGCACATGGGAGGAACGGGGGAACCTCGTCGCGGCCGATCTCGCCGTGAACCCTGACGACGACGATCAGATGGTGGGGACCGACTTCGACTGGGTGTTGTGGACGAGTGCTGACGGCGGGCGGAACTGGGACGTGATCACCGACGCTCCGTCTCTGGTCGAGGTCGAGTGGACCGAACGCGGGGGTCTTCTCGGCATCGACCCAGATGGCCGGATATGGACAGCCGGGACACCAACGGGGTCGTGGGAGGAGGTGGCCACCGGGCCAGCATCGCCTGAGACGCTGCTGGTGGACAGGTCCGAGAGCTGGTGGGTCGCATCGGCCGGTGGACGGATCTCCCGAAGCGACGACGCGGGTGACACCTGGGCCGATGTCTACGTGCCACCCGATCCCGAGTGAGGCGCTGGAAAGTACCCTTGCTTGCCGCGGGTGTTGGTACCGCACTCTGGGAAACGGCGCATCGGTGGTCGCCTGCCGTCCAGCGTTGGCATCCATCGTCGATGCCTGGTCGCCGGTACGGACCCCTCCACGCAAGGGTGGAGGGTCGCGGCGGTCTTTCGACGGTGCTGCTTCACGGGCTGGTCGCTACCGGTGATGTCTTCGGGGCGGACTTCGACAAGCTGTCCGATCGTGGACCGCTCGTCGTGCCTGACCTGCTGGGGTTCGGGCGCTCCCTGGACGAGTCCCGGATCGCTTTCGGACCCGAGGCCCACCTCGACGCCCTGGATGAACTGATGGCTGCAACCGGGCTCGCGGATGTTCCCCTCGCAGTGGGAGCTCATTCGATGGGCTCGGCCCTCGCGCTGCGGTGGGCGGCCCGGCATCCCGGCTGGATCACACGGATCGTCTGTTGGGGTGCCCCCGTCTACCGGAACGAGGCCGAGACTCGGGCGACGATCTCCGCGAGCGGCCTCATGACGCGCCTCTTCGTAGCAGACACCCGATGGGCCGAGCAGGCGTGTGCCTTGAGCTGCAGACATCGCACCGCGGCCGGCTGGATGGCGGCAGCCGCTCAGCCCTCGCTGCCGGTCCCGGTCTCGCGGGCGGTACCGCTCCACACCTGGCCGGCCTACCGTGACGCGATCAAAGGCCTCGTCCTGGAGTCCGACTGGCCGCAGCTCGTCGCGGCCGCAGCCCCCGACACCGAGATTCGGCTCGTCTGGGGCACCGACGACCCCATCGGAAACATCGCGTTCGCCCAGACCCTTCTCGGGGCAGACGTGGAGGTCATCGAGGCTGCCGATCATCGGCTACCCATGACCGACGGCACCCGTTGTGTTCACGACCTCCTGAGCGGTTGGTCAGGGCTCTGACTCGTCGAAGTGAGCGGAGGGCGTCGAGTCAGTCACTCGAGCGGCGGTTCCTCAACCGCGCCCTGGCCGGTCGCCTGCCGTCTCGAACCGTCAGGTGGCCGAGTAGCCAGCTTGGTCGATGGCGGCCTCGATGGCGGCCGGATCCCCACCGGTCACGGTGACGGTCTTCGCCTCGACGTCGACGCCGACCGATCGGACTCCGTTGACGGGTCCGACGTGGGTTTCGATCGCCTGTTTGCAGTGGTCGCAACTGATGTCGGGGACGTTGTAGGTACGAGTGTCGAGTGTCATCGATTGGTCTCCGTCCGGGTGGCTTCGGCAAGCGTTGTCGCACGGGGCGGCAAGGTCAAGGCAATGGCGGTGGCTGGATGATCCACCGACGACAGACTGTAGGAGCTACGGTCTGTTCACGCCGTCGGTTCTCCGCCATCGGGGTCCAGGAACCGGTGGAGCGAGAGACGTCGTGGCCGACTGGGGGATGAAGCCGTGGAGGACGAGGCAGCCGGGTACTACGCGAACTTCAGCGTCCCGCACAAGCTGGTACTCCGGATGCTCAAGAGCCGGAACATGGCGGCCTACTCGTCGCTGACCCACGCGGGACTCGCCGTGTTCAGTCGCCCTCTGGACAGCCACTGGATAGGGCAGGAGGGGGCCCTTCTCGAGCGTGCGGCTCCGAGCGACCGTGTGATGTTGCTGGTCGTGGGCGGGGCCCGGACCGGGACGACGTTTCTCACGCAGGTGTTGGCTTCGATGCTCGAGGTGAGTTGGTTCCCCAACCTCATCGGTCTCTTCCCCAGGAGTCCCATCACCGCAACACATCGGTTCGAGAGTCGGGTCGGCCCGAGGGCGGTGGGTTTCGAGAGCTACTACGGCATGACCCGGCGTCTGGGCGGACCGAACGACGGTTTCCCGATATGGAATCGCTGGCTCGGCGATGACCGGTACATCGCAAGGGTACCCGAGGCCGAAGATGCCCGAGCAGAGATGCGACGGTTCTTCGATGCCTGGGCCGCCAGCAATGAGCGACCGCTGCTCAACAAGAACAACCGCAATCTTGCCGTGGTGTCTGAGCTCGCCGAGGTGCTCCCTCAGGCCCACTTCGTCGCCACCCGACGCGAGCAGCTACCGACGGTGGCTTCGCTCCTTCATGCTCGGCGTCTCGTTCATGGCGACGTGACGATGCCATGGGGCGTCTTCAGCCAGCGCACCCTCGCCGAAGCCGACCCGCTCGGATACGTCGACGACGTCTGTCACCAGGTGAATCGAGTGGATGCGGAAGTGAACTCGCTGTCAACATCGTTGGGCGACCGCATCATGGTCTTGTCCCACGAGAGCACGGCTGCCGATCCGGTCGCAGCCGCAACCGAGATCGGCAATGCCGTCGGGGTGACGGTTCGCTCGGAGTTGCCGACGATGCCAGCCCCGCGGGATCCCCCGCGACTCGGTCTCACCGCGGAGGAAGGGACCCGTGCCTGCGATGTGCTTGCGTCCCTGGCAAAGGAGAGCACCGGCGACAGCCCGAAGGCCGGGGACGCGTGATCAGGTCAACCCCGTCATCAGCGGCGGTTTCCTTCGGCTGGGCCGATGACGACGATCATCGCAGATGGACAGCGCTTGTCTTCGCCGGCTTCGCGGGCGCTGCGCTCCTCGCAGTGTTCGGTCAGCCTCCCATTGCCCTCCACGGGCCGAACCACGCAGCGGGCATCATGGGTCCCTCGTGCGGAATGACCCGCGCCGTTCAGTACCTGAGCCGAGGCGAACTCGGAACTGCTTTCTCCTACAACCCAGCCGTGCTGCTACTCGCTGCCGTCGGCGCCTTCTGGAGCACGCGGGCAGCGTATGGAATCCTCACCGGCCGTTGGCTCACCGTTGCTGTGAGCAGCCGCAAGCTGCTGGTGGCAACCGCGGTTGCCGGCCTGATCTTGCTGTGGGCCAACCAACAGATGCATGCCGACCTCCTGATGGGTCCATGACCTGTCAGGGGCGACCTGAAATGGCTCCCAAATGGCGCCGAACGGATGCGGACAGGCCGTCAGGAGCGTAGAGCGACTCTCGGACCGGGCGGCTACATCCCTTGTCTCGCGATGGATGCAGCGACAGGACACGACTCAGCGCCGCGGCCGATACGGCCTGCGGTCGCTCACATCGCTCAGTCGGAGGCTCGGTCCCGCCGGACCTATCCTGTGGCGCTCGATGTCCAACCCTTGCGACAGGCGTCGCATTCAGCGGGCACTCGCGTCGGGGTGATGGCGACTGCAAACCGTTTGCTAACGGAAGGTCCACGACGGGACCGCACGGGACCGTTCCAGACGTGAGGGCTCTCGGCGGATTCGTGGGCCAGGCCTCACGGAACCGCGTCAGATTGGTCTGGACAGACGGGCCGCTGGTGAGCCCAAGTCCCCCCTCCAACTCGAGACCGACAAACGGGGGCACGTCAACTGGACCGCTCATCGGGTCCCTCTCATGACGACCGCTGAGCGCGGCCGGGGATCCCTCCTTCCATGATGGTGGCGTTGATGACCTGATCTCGGGTGGCGTCGTTGAAGCGGTTGATGTCCCCGGTGACGTCGCCTGGCATGGTCTCGGGGTAGGAATCGGGTGCTACCATCGGGTCATGTCTGTGAAGAAGTTGTCGGTGGCGTTGGAGGAGGCTGTGGCTGAGGGGGCGGCATCGGCCGCCGAACGTCATGGCGTGAGCTTGTCGGCCTGGCTCAATGCGGCTGCGGAGCGGGCGCTCGTTCTCGAGGAAGGCTTGGCTGCGGTGCGGGCGTGGGAGGCCGAGCATGGTGAGCTGACTGCACAGGAGTTGGCGTGGGCCGACGGTGTGCTCGATGCCGATACGGATCGGGTCGCTTCGTGACGGTGATGGGTGTCACCTATGACACGGGGGCGCTGATCGCAGCGGAGCGGAGCAACCGCCAGGTGTGGGCGATGCATCGACGTGCCCTCGAACGAGGCATCGTGCCCACCGTTCCTGCCGGAGTCTTGGGTCAGGGATGGAGGGGTGGGCCGCAGGCTCAGATGTCGAGGCTGCTGTCGGGTTGTCGGGTCGAGGATCTCCACGAGGCTCGGGCCCGTTCGGCCGGTGCTGCCTGCGGCGTGGCCGGGACCTCCGATGTCGTCGATGCTTCGGTCGTTGTTGGTGCGGCGGCTCGTGGCGACCTTGTCGCGACGAGCGACCTGGGGGATCTGGAGCGTCTTCGAGACGGCCTCCACGTCGATGTCCGATTTCAACTGATCTGAGCTCCGAGTCCGTCTGCGACACGGGGCTGCGGGGCGGTGGTCGGATCGGTGTGAGCCGCGGACCATCGGCCAGCCTCAAGGGGCGAGGGTCGGCCCAGTTGGCTGTTGACGTGTGGAGTCGCGGATGTGGGACGGGTCGGCGTTGTGCTGCGGCCATCGATCAACGGTCACGTACCCGCCGCTTGCCGCCCGGAGTCGCCGGGTACGTGGCAGTCCCATTTGCCGTGGGTGAGGTCGCGGCCGGCAATCGCGGGGGAGGGCTTTCAGCGCAGCGGAGGACCCGGTGAACGAAACTGCAAACCGTTTGCTAACGGAAGCGACACTTCAGGACCGCACTGGGTCAGTCCAGATGAGGCGACCCTCGGCTGATTCGTTGACAGGACACCAAAGAATCGCACGCGACGGGTCCAGACGGACCGGTCGCGGGTGAGTTCAAGTCCTCCCTCCGACACCACACTCAGAGTGACATTCTGTCTCTCTCCTTGCCGCTGTATGCCGCTGGCTACCGCATCCTTGCCACTGAAGGTGGTGTGTCGGAGGTGAAACTCGCGCTTTGCGGGACTCCTACCTCCTTGTCCTGCGGCCGTGTTTGAGCTGGTCAGGGTGGGTGTCATGCGTGGGTGTGTCGCGTGCTAACGGATTTGCCAACGGCGGCGGTCAGCCTCCTGTCATCATCATCGTCATGAGAGATGCCTCCAGGCTTCGGCGGGATCCGGCTCGGTCACCATCAACCGCTCTGAGCTACCTGGAGGCGGGGGGCATGGGAGACTCTCAACATGGCAGTCAGCGACGAACGGGTCTCCGGGCAGCCTGAGGTCCGTCGGGTGAGTCCTCGCTCCACCGCTGTTCGATCGCGTCGGCTGGTTGGGAGAGAACGCGAGGTTGGCGAGGTCGCGGAGGCCGTCGCGTCGGTGCCTTTGACGACGGTGACCGGCCCTGGTGGGGTGGGAAAGACGGCGCTGGCGCTCGCCGTGGCATCGGAATCAGCGGAGCGGTTTCCCGATGGTGTGTTCCTCGTGTGGCTCGCGTCTTTGCGCTCGGCGGACCTCGTGGCTGGCGAGGTTGCCGCACAGGTTGGGTTGCAGCGCTCGGGTGGTGAGTCCAATGTGGATGCGCTCACCCGGTGGCTGGCGGACCGTGATCTCCTGCTCGTGCTCGACAACTGCGAGCACGTCGTCTCAGCGGTGGCCGAACTAGTCGAGGAGCTAACTGCTCGGCTCCCTCGCCTGCACGTGCTCGCGACGAGTCGCGAGCCGCTGTGGGTGATGGACGAGATGAACCACCGACTGGCACCGTTGACGGTGGCGGGCGCCGACGCGGGCCGCGCTGAGATCGACGCATGCCCGGCGGTTCGTCTGTTCCGAGAACGAGCGGGCGAGAGGATGCACGCGTCGATGGACATTGATCGCGCGGTCGGGCTGATGGGAGAGATTTGTCGTCGCGTCGACGGTCTCCCGCTCGCCATCGAGCTGGCGGCGGCGATGGTGGTCGGGCTCGAGTTGGAGGACATTTCGCGGCACCTCGACGATTTGTTCGACCTCCTCCCGCAGCAGGCGCGGCGGGCGGATGGCGCGCAGCGGTCGCTGCGCGCCACCGTGGAGTGGAGCGATGCCCTGTTGTCTGAGGAGGAGCGCCGGCTGCTGCGACGGATGGCCGTGTTCGCCGGCGGGTTCGATCTCGTCGCGATCGACTCGGTGTGCGCGAGCGAGGGCCAGAGCGCCGCCAAGGTCGCCGGCCTGACTGGCCGTCTCGTCGAGAAGTCGTTGCTGCAGAAGCATGAGGCCACCGGTCATTACCAGCTGCTCGAGACGATTCGCCAGTACGCCACCGAGCAGCTCGCTCTGGCCGGTGAGCTCAACGCGATCCGTGATCGTCACGCAGACCACTACCTCGAGATCGGACTGAGCGAATCCGGCGCCACCATGACCGGCCCCGAGCGGCCGCACCTGGATGTGCTCCATCGCATCGAGGACAACACCCGGGTGGCGCTCGAACGTCTCCTCCTGACCAATCCCGAAGCGGCGCTGGGCCTTGCGGCGAGCCTCAACGTCTTCTGGTGGACACAGGGCAAGCTTCGAGAGGGCATCTCCTGGCTCGAGCGGGCACGCGAAGCGGCTCAGGACGCGCCCGCCGAGCTGCGGGCGACAAGCCTGTTCTGCGAAGCCTTCCTCGTCGCGCACGACACCGATGACTGGCAGGCCGCGGCAGCGATTCTCGACCTCGGGATCGACACCATCTCCGGCGCCACCTCGGACGCTGACCAACCGCCGCTGATCCTCGGCATGCTGCTCTGCTTGCGTGGTGAGTGCGACGTGTTCAATGGCGACCCGACGTCGGCGCTCGCGCGCACCGAAGCCGGCCACGACATCGCGGCGCGCTACCCGGGCTCGTGGGGCGAGGCCTTCTGCGCTTGGAACGTGGGCAATGCCCGGCGGGCGACCGGCGACGCCGACGGCGCGCTGTCGATGTTCATGAAGTGTCACGAAGTGAGCGCCGAACACGGCTACGGGATCGCCGACATGGTTGGGTGCAACGACGTGGCCAGCACGTGGGAGGGGCGTGGCGCTCTCGAGACGGCACGCCACTACTGGGAACGGGCGTTGCGTCTTCGACGCGATCTCGGCGCGCTGCGCATCGGCTACGTGCACGGAACGATGTCGACCGCACTCCTCGCGGTCGCCCGGGTGGCCGAACAGCAGGGCGATCTGGCCACGACCTCGAAGCTGCTCCGTGAGGGTCTCCCACTGGCGGAGGAGATGCGTGAGGTCGAGACCGCGCGGCTCATGGCCGACCTCCTCAGGAAGACAACGCAGCCCGAATCCGTGCAGCGTGCGGTCCTCCAACCGAACAATGGCGTCTGGCGCATCGAGTTCAACGGAGCGAACCTGCACATGCCTGATCTGAAGGGCCTGTGGCACCTGCGCGAGTTGGTCGCACGACCGCACCAGCCCGTGCCGGCGCTGGCGCTGATCGGGGCGACAAATGAGACCCCGCTGCCCAGCGCCGACACCGGCCCCGTCCTCGACCAGCAGGCGCTGATGCAGTACCGCCGCCGTCTCGCTGAGCTCGACGATGAACTGGATGCCGCCGCGCTCCGCGGCGACACCGAACGGCTGGCCGAGCGCACCGCCGAGCGTGACGCGCTGATCGCCGAACTCAAACGAGCCACCGGCTTGGGCGGCAGGCCACGACGGTCCGGCTCGCCGACCGAGAAGGCCCGCCTCAACGTGACCCGAACGATTCGTCACGCCATCAACGAGCTCGGATCCAGGGCGCCGGAGCTCGCTGCGCACCTCGACCAGTCCATCGTCACAGGGGTCGCTTGCTGCTACGAGCCCGCAGTCGATGTCGCGTGGACGACCTGAGGTCAACCACGTGGTTCGTTCAGAACGAACCACACGAACGCCACGAACGAACGCCTTCTTTGTGGGTGGCACTCCGTCACCCAAGACAGAAGGAGCACATGAGATGGCAACCAACAAGGAACTCATCGAAGACCTGTACGGGTGTTTCGCCGTCGGCGACGTGCCGGCCGTCCTCGGCGCCATGGCCGACGACATCCAGTGGACCGAGGCCGATGGCTTTCCCCTCGCCGGCACCTACGTCGGTCCCCAGGCAGTGCTCGAAGGCGTGTTCATGCGACTCGGCGAGATCGGCGATCACTACTCCGTGGTGCCCGAGCAGCACATCGCCGAGGGTGACACTGTCGTGACGCTCGGGACCTACACGTGGAAGCACAAGCGCACCGGCGAGCCCGCCTCGGTGAAGATGGCCCACGTGTGGTCCGTCCGCGATGGCAAGGTCGCCGCCTTTCAGCAACATGTCGACACCGCCAAGCTTCGCGAACTCAGCTGAAACATCCCGCCCGCCCGGGCGGGGGCTCAGAATCGTCGCCGCTGGCGTGTCGCCTTGCGAACGGATTGCTCACGGCACCGTGTGGTAGCGAGCGGCAACCAGCGGTCACGCCCGGGGGAGCGCCCAGCGAAAGCGCTGGTCAGCGACGCTGCCTGCCGCCGGCTCCCGCAGGGCGCCCTCACGTGGGCAGTCAAGGGGATCGGGCTGCTGCCGGCGGAATCCAAATCGGTTCCCTGGTTCGCTGTCGGCGCCGTTCATAGGTTTCCTCCCGGTTGTCACCACCCTGATGATCGGTTCACCACCGTGCCACGGATGGGAGGACCCGTCCTCCTGTCGCGCGCTACTGCACGTCATCATCACCCGCGCCTCGTTGGTCGGCGGCTACCAGGAATCGAGCGCTCGTGGCCAGCAGCCCTCACCGCTCCGATCACTCAGAGCGGTTGGAGCGACGTCCTGAATCGACGCGCTGCGATGGCCGGATCCTCTGTGGTTCGGACGCGCCTTGGCGCCCGTCGATATGAGGTATGGCAGCGTCGTCGAACCGTTCGGGGGCAGTCCAGCGTCGTGGCGGTCTTGGTTGTTCGGTCGGTCGCGCGCTCGGTCTGCACCATGACGGTGTTGACTGGGTGCGATCGGAAATCCGAAAGGAATGGCTCCGGCCGTCGTCTGAGCAGCGGTCTGGCAAATGCGCGGCGCGCATCAAGGAAGAGCAACAAGATGAGACCACTTCGATACTCGATCAACGTCACGCTCGACGGGTGCTGCCATCACGAGGCAGGGCTCCCGCCGGATGAGCAGTCGATGCGCTACTGGACCGCTGGGATGGAACGAGCCGATGCCCTGCTCTTCGGCCGGGTGACCTACGAGTTGATGGAGTCGGCGTGGCGGCGGCCGGCCTCGGGCACGTGGCCTGACTGGATGGATGAGTGGGAAATCCCGTTCGCCGAGATCATCGACCGGGCAAAGAAGTACGTCGTGTCGAGCACACTGACCGGGGTCGATTGGAATGCCGAGCTGGTGCAGGGCGACGTGGGGCAAGCGGTTCAGCGGCTCAAGCAGCAGCCAGGCGAGGGCCTGTTCGTGGGAGGCGTGACGCTCCCCCTGGCGTTGGCAGATCTGGGATTGATCGACGAGTACGAGTTCCTTGTGCAGCCGGTCCTCGCCGGACACGGGCCGACGTTGCTCGCCGGTCTGCGCGAGCGCATACAACTCGAGCTCGTGGATCGCCAGGAATTCCGGTCGGGGGCAGTCGCCGTGCGATACCGGCCCACGCGAGCTACGGCTTGACGCGATGTGTCCTGGCACGTTGGCCGACGCAACAACGGACCAGGACCCGACGAGTCCGGCCGACTACCCCAGAACGCATCCCTACCTCGACAAGCCGTACCTGGCGGCGGGACGTCTCGAGCACGGCTACGCCCGCAGGAGCTACGGCGTCCAGGGCATCACCCAGGGAACCGCCCGCTACCACCCGACGGACCTGTCCGGGTTCGAAGAGGGATACGTCGCCATCACCCGGGGACGTGACGCCGACCGGCTCTACATCATCGACGGCACCATCGCCGATACCGACGACGAAGCCCATCAAACCCCCGAAGCGCAGCGGTTCGACCTCGATTACATCAGCGACGCTCTAGCCCGTCGCCGGACCGGGACCATGGCCGCCGATGCCGCCGACCGCCTACCCGTAGTGCACCGGCTCGCCACCGGTCGCACCCTGGCGGAGCTCGTGATTCGCGTCACAGGTCGGGAGCCACCTATTACTCGCCCGTCAACGCTGCCTGGTGAGTCGCCTCCTCCGACGCAGGGAGACGCCTACGCAAGCCGCGGTTTGGGGCCCCAATCCCGGGTCTGTCAGCGGTTGTCAACAGGATTGGTGACGGCCGGCGCACCCGCCGTCGCCGGAAGCGACGCAGCCTCTGGGTCGCGCCGCGTCTCGACCTGACGACGAGCGCCCGCAGCAAGTCACCGATCTGAGGAGCACGAGATGAGCGAGAGCGGCAATGGTGTGCTGTTCAACCGTGAAAACATGGGCCCGTTCACCTTGGCGCGAGCCGAGAACAGCATCAGGATCACCGCGATGATCGGGACCGGACTGATCGCGACAGCGATCGCGTACGTCAGGATCTCGGCGATGCTCTCTGACACGGTGGCTCCTTCGCGGCGTCAACTGATCGGGTCGGTTGGCCCCTATCCGAGTCGTGCGCTCATGGCGTAGTCGAGCGAGACCGGCTCGGGGGCTTGGTGCTGGAAGGGCCCGGTCTGGGTGTAGATGGCGTCACCGTACCCTCGTGCAGTTCCGACTCGAGGGGCCGGAACGCGAGATCGTGCTCGTGATCACTCTTGAGCCAGAGCTCGGACGGGTTGTCCATCTCGTGGATGTAGGGCGGGTACCAGTTGTCGCCGCGCTCGGACCGGAGGAACTTGTTACTCCACGTCGAGATCTGACGGGTCGGCATCGAACGACTGCGCCGGCTCGCCGGGTGAGGGATGATGATTCGAATGAGAACCCGGTTGCTGCCACTCCTCCTCATCGCCTTCGCCGCCGTGCTGAGCGCATGCACGCCGGCGCAGTTCCAGGCCTGGTGGGTCGCCCAGGGCAATGCGCCGCTGGCGGAGCCGCAGCTCTCGGAGGCAGCTGCGGTTGCGACCCGCTATTGGGAGGAGGTGGCCCGCCGTGATCGCTTCCGCTTCACCGCCGCACGGATCGGTTCGGGCCTCGCCGCCCGCATGACGCCGTCGTCGTACCGCTCCGGTTGTCCGGTGCCCCTGTCCTCCCTTGTCCATGTGAAGGTCTCCCACATGGGCTTCGACGGCCGGGAGCACCTCGGTGAGCTGGTGGTGCACCGCGACACCGTGTGGATCGTGGCCGCTGCGTTCGAGAGGATGTGGGACGAGCGCTTCCCGATCCGCTCGATGCGCCTCGTGGACGATTTCGGCGGCAGCGACGAGGCGTCGATGGAGGCGGACAACACCTCGGCGTTCAACTGCCGACGCGTGGCGGGCACCACGAGGTGGTCCGAGCACGCGTACGGCCGGGCGATCGACATCAACCCACGCGAGAACCCCTGGGTGAGCGGATCGTCGTTCGAACCCCCCGCCGCGGCACCGTACGTGGCCCGCACCCCGGTTCGGCCCGGAATGCTGACCGCGTCATCGGTACCCGTCCGGGCCTTCGCGGCCGGTGGCTGGGGATGGGGCGGCACCTGGTCGTCTTCCAAGGACTACCAGCACCTCTCCACGTCCGGGCACTGAGGTACGGGAGAGCATCCGCGCCGGAAGGTGGTTGGCCGGCTGGGATCAGGATGCGTCGCGCCACATGGCGCACACCTGGGGCCACGTGGGGGTGGGGTGGTAGGTGGACACGGCGGTGAACCCGACCGCCTCGTACCAGCGGACGTTGCGCTCGGTTGCGGTGAACAGGAAGCAGCCGCTGCCTTGGGCGTCGGCACGCTCGAGCATCGACCGTAGCAACGCGGTTCCGACTCCCTGTCCCTGCCGGCTTGGGTCCACACCGATCGCTCTGAGCCAATAGTGGCGTGGGCATGGGGCATGGCGCTCCCGGTTCGCGGCCTGCCCCTTCCGGGCCTCACGCAATGCCCCCAAGCCCCATGGGGCGATCGGTAGCAGGCGCGCCCCTTCGACGATCTGGCGCCAGACCGAGATGGGATATGCGCCAGGTGGCAACCACGCTGCTGCTCCCACGACGCCTCCGTTGGCGCTCGCTGCATGGAGCCCCCCGAATCGAGCAGAGTCATGCGCGTCGGAACCGAGGTAGCGGGGAAGCACGCGGTGGCGTACCCGTTCCCGGGGTAGCAGGTGACAAGTCTCGGGGAACGTCCAGAACGACCGCACCAAACAAGGCACGACCCGACCCGCTTCGGCCCGGTTCACGCGATGAACCCGGAACTCGTCCTCTCCTCGCTCAACCACAGCGGGCGAGCTGTCGGTGAAGGGCGTCGCGGAGGAACCCCGACCTGTCGATGCCTGGTTGCTCCGCCCACCGGAGACTCTCGTGCAAGTCCTGTCGCTCCGTCGGTGTTGGTCAGGCAACCCGGTCGTGGAAGGAGCGGGCCAGTTCGATCACGGTGTCGGTCATCGCCATCTGATCCAGCTCACCACCGCCCATGTCGATCACCGTCCAGGTGAGGAACCCGGCCGTATCACCCTCGACGAAGCCGATGTCGATTCCCCCTTCGGTGTCGATGAATGCGTCGTCGCCTAGGTCCAATGGTTCTGAATCGGGGTACTGCAGCTCAGGGTCGTAGAAGTTCCTGCCGCTCATCCCGGACCCGTCGTAGTACTGCAGCACCACGAGCTGCACGGCGAGGTCATCGACGTTCTCGTCATCCTCCACCGTCGACCACGTGCAGGTGGTCTGGCCGAGCTCCTCGTTGTTGCTGATGGCGTCGGCATCCTCGAGTATCGCCGGCTCACCGAAGAGGCCCTCGACCTCCGCCTGGGTGAGCATGTCCTGACAGGTCACCGCAGCGGCGGTTTCGCCGCTGTCCTCGGCGGAGCCATCCACGACCCCGCCCGTGTCGCTGTCGCTGCCCTCGTCGCCGCTGCCGGCGTTGCTGGTTTCGGTACCGCCCTCATCATCGGACGAGCACGCCGGCAGCAGTAACGCGCCGGCGGCCAGCAGGGTCGCTGCGATACGGAGTGTCGTTCGCTCGTGTTTCGACATGACGTTCTCCTGGGGACTCGTGGCGGGCAGCTCCCGCAGCCAGGGACGCTAGCGGAGGACCGGTGTGTCTTTGAGCCTGGCAGGACATGGCTCTGCCGGCGTCGGGTAGCGTCGCGGCCTAAGCCGCCACTCCAGCGAGATGTATGCATGTCCGAGCCGACCGGCAAACAACCGCGACTACCTCCCCGCTGGTTCATCCGCCTGGCCTGGTTCGTCCATCGGGGGGTGTACCGGCTCACGGGCGGGCGCGTGGGTCTGTGGCAGCCGAAGCCGGACGGCTGGGGCGCGATGCGGCTCACCACCATCGGACGCAGGACCGGCCAGGAACGAAGTGTGATGGTCGGCTACTTCGAGGACGGCCCGAACCTCGTCACCATGGCCATGAACGGCTGGGGGGAAGGCGAGCCGGGGTGGTGGTTGAACATGCAGGCTCACCCCGAGGTGGAGGTCGACCTTGCCGGTGGAGGGCGCCAGGTCGTCGGTCGGGCCGCCGAAGGCACCGAGCGGGAGCGTCTGTGGTCGCGGTGGCGGGAGATCGACAAGGATCTCGACGCTTATGCGGCGCGCCGCTCGACCCGGACCGCAGTCGTGATCCTGGAGCCGCGGCAAGGCTCGTGAGTCGACGTATCAGAGGTCGAGGTGCTCGGTCAGAAACTCGAGCATCGCCGTGGAACCCCGCTCGAAGGCCGGGCCGGAGTACGCCTCGAAGTGGCTGGTCGGAACGAGCTCGAGGCGCTTGGGGGCGGGAACCCGTTCGGAAACCGTCTCCGCCAGCTCGGCAGGCGCCAGCTCGTCGCCGGCAGCCACCACCATCAGGAGCGGCGCCTCCAGGTGGGCATAGGCCGGACCGGGGTCCCACATCGGCGTACCCGTGAACGCGCTCTGCATCGACACGCGGTTGACCCACCGCCGGGCGTCCGGGCGGGCGAAGAACGCGGCTGCCTCGGGACCGGGGAACAGGACCTGCACCTCCGAGCCCGGCTCGTCGATCACGGCAACCGGCTCGGCCACCTCGCCTGCGTCGGCTGGGCCGGAGCCGGTTTCGTCATCCAGGGCCGACCGCATGGCCCCGAAGGCTCCCTCGTCCACGTCCCCGCCGAACCCGCAGAACGGTACGTTCGCGACGACGGCGGCGACGCCACCGTCGATGGCCGCGAGTACCACCACCTCACTGGAGCTGAAGCTGCTACCCCAGAGCGCAATCCGGAGAGGATCCACCTCTGAACGGTCGGCGAGCCACGCTCGGGCGTAGCGGAAGTCGCGAGTCTGGGCCCAGGGGTTGACCACCTGCCGCGGCTCGCCATCGCTGGCGCCGAGGTTGCGGTGGTCGTATACGAGCACCGCCATGCCGGCTTCACGAAACAGGACGGCGTAGTCGTCGAGGCCGTGTTCCTTCACGGCCGACAAGCCGTGCGCCATCACCACGCCGGGTGCAGGGCCGTCTCGGTCCGGCCGGTACAGCCAGCCCCGAAGGGTCAGGCCACCATGGCCCTTGAACTCGACGTCGATCCGTTTCGTGGCGATGAGTGAACAATAAGGGATGGCACGCAACACCCAGCGGGAAGCGACCGACCGGGTGGGGTGGCCTCGCGGGCGACTCGGTACTCTCTGACCTCCATGGACATCGCATCGCCATCTCAACACGTGTCGCTTTCCTCGAGGAGCCTCCAGTGGCGGGATCGCGCCCGGGAGGTGGCCGACGCCCACGTGAGGCCGGTGGCGTGGCGCCATGACCGATTGCAGGAGTACCCGTGGGATGTGCAGCGTTCCATCAGGGATGCCGGCCTGTTCGGTGTGTTCATCCCGCCCGAGTACGGCGGGGCCAGCGGCTCGGTGCTCGATCTGTGCCTCGTCGTCGAGGAGCTGTCGCGAGCATGCGGCGGTGTGGGGGTCGGATTCGCGGTGAACGCCCTCGGTAGCTTTCCGGTCCTGATCGGCGGTACCGAGGCGCAGAAGCAGGAGTACCTGCCGGCCGTCGCGGCCGGCGAGGATCTCGTGTCCTTCGGCCTCTCCGAGCGCGATGCCGGGTCGGACCCTGCTTCGATGAAGGCCAGCGCGGTCCTGGATGGCGACCAGTGGACCATCAACGGCCACAAGAAATGGAACACGAACGGCAGCGTCGCCAGCATCACGACGCTCTTCGCGGTCACCGACCCCGAGGCCGGGTCGCGGGGTATCAGCGGATTCGTGGTCCGCAAGGACGACCCTGGCCTGCGCATCGGCAAGCACGAGGACAAGATGGGCATCAGGGCCATCCCGGTGGTCGAACTGGAGCTCGAGAACCTCCGGATCCCGGCCGAGCGGTTGATAGGGGCCGAGCCGGGTCACGGGTTCAAGCATGCGATGATGACGCTCGATCGGGCTCGGCCCGGCATCGCCGCTCAGGGGATCGGCTGTGCCCAGGGGGCCCTCGACTTCGCGACCCTCTACGCGACCCAGCGTGAGCAGTTCGGCCGGCCGATCGCCAGCCACCAGATGGTCCAGCAGATGCTGGCCGACATGGCGATGAAGGTCGAGGCGGCCCGACAACTCGTCTACGAGGCGGCTCGTCACGCTGACGCCGGGACCTCTCAGGCCGGCCGGTTCGCGGCGATGGCCAAGTGCTTCGCCACCGACGTTGCAATGGAGGTCACGACCGACGCCGTGCAGGTGTTCGGTGGCAACGGATACATGCGCGACTATCCGGTCGAGAAATACATGCGCGACGCGAAGATCACCCAGATCTACGAGGGCACGAACCAGGTGCAGCGGATGGTCGTGGCCCGTGGCGTCGCGGCCGGTGCCGATGACCTCGATCACCTGGCGGACTACATACCCCTACCGGAGTCGGCCCGGTAGCCCCGATCGAGCAGCGTCCCGACTCCTGTGGGGGATTTCGGGCACGAGGGCTACCGACCGAGCGCCGCCGCGTTCCTCCCCGCCACGCGACCGAAGAACGTCGCGTCGCCGATGCTGAGCCCGCTGGCGTAGGTGCGACCTTCGAGCGGCAGCCCCGCGGCGACCCTGCCCGCGGCGAAGAGCCCGGGCACGACCTCTCCGTCGATCCCGACGACCGCGCCCGATGCGCGCGTGTGCAGCCCGCCGAGGGTCAGCACCGCGTAGACCGAGCCGTCGACCGTGCAGTCCAGCGCGCCGAACGGCCCCTCGTCGAGGGGTCGGAGATAGTCGGCCGCCTTGTGGAACAGGGGGTCCTCGCCCGCCGCGGCGAACGCGTTGTAGGCATCGACGGTGCGGCCGAGCTGGCCGGGCGGCATCCCGAGAACATCCCCCAGCTCGTCGATCGTCGCCGCGACTGCGGCAACCTGGTGGAACGCCTGGGTCGGTCCGTGGATCTCATCATCGAGGATGAGATAGGCACGCCCACCGGACTGTCCCAACATCGCATCGCTGAATCGCCCCACGTAGGCGTCTTCGTTGACGAATCTCTGGCCCTGTTCGTTCACGAGGATGCCCTTGCAATGTGACGCCGGGGGGTAGATCGCATTGATGACGAGCCCCTCTGACATGTTCATCACCGCTCCGCCCGCTCCGACTCCGATACGGATTCCGAGCCCATCGTCGGTCGGCGTTGCAGCTTCCCAGTTGCCGGCGAGGAGGTCAGGGGCGTGCTGGGCGAGCATCTCCTTGTTCATCACGAACCCCCCAGCGGCGAGAATGACGGCGTTCCGGGCCCGCACACGGATCTGGTCGCCGTCCAGGTCCGCTGTGAGACCCACCACCCGACGGTGACGGTCGATCACCAGCCGCTGCACGCGGCATTCGTTGAGGATTCGCGCTCCGGCTTCCACACTGCCGCGCAGCAGGAACTCAGCCAGGAATCCGCCGACCTCACCGGGCCGGGCTGGCTTGTGACCCCGAGGCGCCGGGGCTGCATGCTGGATGAATCCGTCGACGAGCTCGTTCCCGCTGTAGAAGAGGGACTCGTCCCCCATGGGATGTGTGGTCTTCTCCGCGAAGAACGCGTTCTTGAACGGAACTCCCAGGTCGACCATCCAGTCGAAGTGTTCCACGCTCTGCTCGCAGTAGAGCCGGACCTTCTCTTCGTCGGCGACGCGACCCGCGGCGAGACGAACATGCTTGATCATCTCCGCCACCGAGTCCTCGAACCCGCACGCTTTCTGGACGCTCGTTCCACCCCCGAAATAGACGACGCCCGTCGAGTTGGCGGTGGTTCCACCTCCACGGGTCATGCGTTCGAGCACGAGGGTGTCCGCTCCGGCTCGAGCCGACTCGATGGCCGCCGAGGCACCCGCCCCGCCGTGCCCCACGATCACCACATCGGCCTCGTGGGTCCACGACGGGATCTCGTCGGAGAAAAGGGCAAGCGTGCTGGTGTCGTCGCTGGTCACGGCGATCATTCTCGCGGACTGCGTCGTGGCGAGTGTCCGACCCTTGTGGTTAATTGGGCGCCCGGTTAACGTGGGTTCGCAGCGGCCCCCACATCAGGAAGACCCATGAATGCGGAGTCCAAGATCCTCGAGGCAGCCGACGATCTATTCGGTGACGTCGGCTTCGACGCCACCACCACCCGCGAGATCGCCGAACGGGCCGGGGTGAACAAGGCCCTGATCCACTATCACTTCTCCAGCAAGGACGGGCTCCTCGAGAGCCTGCTGGACCGCTACTACGACCAACTCGCCGAGACATTGGGCGCCTTCCTGGAGACTCCCGAAGGCGATCTGCGGATCCGCTTCGGCGACCTGATCGACGCCTACCTGGAGTTCCTGATCCAGAACCGCAACTTCAGCAGGATCGTGCAGCGGGAGGCCTCCGGCGGGCGTCACATGGCACAGATCCAGAACCGCATGTTGCCGCTCTTCCAAATGGCCATCGGTGCCTTCAACGAACGCTTCCCCGCATCGGTGGACAGCGACCTCGCCGCTCCGGACCTGCTGACCTCGTTCTACGGGATGATCATCTCCACCTTCACCTACAGCGGTGTCCTCGAGCGTCTGCTCGGGGCCGATCCACTGAGCCCGGAGAACTTCGAACAACGCAAGCTCCACCTGCGCGCCATGCTCGACATCACCGTCGAAGCGCTGGAACAACTCGAAGAAGGCGGGACCCGATGACCACCCAGACCATCGGTAGTCGGCCGAGCGACGGCGCGAGCATCGATACGAGCGAGCGCATTCTGCGCCTGCGGCGTCGGTGCCAGGACGGACCGGCCGTGCTCTCGGTGGAGCGGGCCCGGCTCTACACGCAGAGCTGGCTCGACACCCAGGGCTCCGGACTGTCCAACGCGGTACGAGTGGCCATGGCCATGTTGCACGTCTACGAGAACATGTCGATATACGTCGACCCCGATGACCGCATCGCCGGTCACTGGAGCGAGCAGTTCCTCGGCCTGCCTCTTCCCATCGAGCGCGGCGAGTACAACGATGTGCTGGCCAACGAGTTGCGCAAGCGCGACATGCTGCGGGCTCGGGTCCGCTCGGGTGTGAAGGCCGGGGCGTACATGCTGCGCAAGGGTGCTGCCCGTGATGCCCTGCGCAACCAGCGAAGGCTGCGGTCGAGCGACCGGCAGAGCCCCCTGAACGTCGGACTGCAGACCATGGACGAGCGCGACATCAATCGCTTCGTCATCGACCGCGCCGACCGCGATGAACTCCTGCGCGAGATCCTCCCTGCCTGGAAGGGACGCAGCCTGGCGGCCCGGCTGGAGGCGCGACTCCAGGAATCGGGGCTCTGCTCCCAGGACATGCAGGACTTCGCGGTAGCCCTGCCCGGCGACACCTCGCGGCAGGTGATCCTGTTGTCGGCGGCCACCTCGATCGCCACCATCCAGGGGCACGTGATCCTCGACTTCGACCACGTGCTGGAACGAGGTCTCTCAGCCATGAGAGAGCAGGTCGAGGAACGTCTCGCCGGACACCGGCCCGGGGAACCAGGGGCCGACTTCCTCCGTTCTCTGCTCATCGGCCTCGACGGCGCGATCATCTTCTCGGAGAGACTCGCTCGCCAACTGGAGCGGAGCGCGCTGGCAACCACGGATCCGACCCGCCGACGCGAACTGCTGGACATGCGGCGCACCTGCACCCGAGTTCCGCTCCAGCCGGCGCGGACCTTCGCCGAAGCCGTGCAGTGCATCTGGACCCTCAAGACCCTGGTCGAGGTGGCCCACCCCATCAACCTGCATTGTCTCGGTCGCCTCGATCAGTCCCTGGGCGACTTCTATGAGCATGACCTCGCCGAGGGGCGGATCACGAGAGCGGGGGCGCGGGAGCTCATCGAGGAGCTACTGCTCAAGGCCATGAGCCAGAACATCCGGCCCGAGTCGAACATCCTCGGGAACTTCTACCAGCGGTACCTGGGCTCGACTCCGGTCACGGTGGGCGGCGTGAAGCGTGACGGGACAGACGCCACGAACGCGCTCACTTCGCTCATCATCGAGGCGGCCCACGGCTCGAAGGCGGTAACCAACATCAACGTCCGCGTGCATCCAGGCAGTCCGGACTCTCTGCTGGACGAGGTGGCCACCTACCTGGCGCAGGGCACCTCCAGCTTCGCGCTACTCAACGACGAGGTGATGGTCGAGGCCATGAAGCGCCGGGGCTTCGCCGACGATGACGCGCGCGATTACGCCATCATGGGCTGCGTCGAGGCGACCTGTCCGGGAAAGACCGGGGCCATGAGCGCCAGCGGCCTGCAGCTGGCTCGGCTGCTCGACCTGACGCTGCGCAACGGCGATGCCGCAATCCTGGCGGGCACTCTCAGAGGTGAGGGCCTTCGTACAGGCGACGCCGACTCCTTCCGGGCCTTCGAAGAGCTGCTGCAGGCATTCCTCCGGCAGGGGCGCCACTTCATCGAGCAGATCGTGCAGGGCTCCAACCTCCGCGACGAGTTGCACGCCGAGCTGCTGCCGACCCCCATGATCTCGGCCTTCGTGGATGGCTGTCTGTCGAGCGAGAAGGACGTCACGCAGGGCGGCGCGACCTATGACCTGTCGGGCATCTCGATGATCAACTCCATCGCCAATGTCGTGGATGCCCTGCACGTGATCCGCACCCTGGTCTTCGAGGAGGAGCGCCTCTCTCTGAGCGAGTTGCTTCGCGCCGTCGATCAGGACTTCGTCGGCCACGAGGACGTCCTGGCGGCCGTGCAGGCCGTGCAGGGCAAATGGGGCAACGGCGACCCCGCCACCGACGCCCTGGCGGCGCGGATCACCGGCGAGCTCTTCGCGGAGACCTACGAGCATCGCTCGCCCAAGGATGCGCCGTTCGTCGTCTACGCCATCTCCATGACGGCGCACACGATCGACGGACGGCTCTCGATCGCCAGCCCCGATGGACGGCGCATGGGTACCCCCTTCGCGGCGAGCTGCAACCCGGCCAACGTCGAGAACTTCGGCGTCACCGGCGCCCTGCGCTCGGTGGCCGCCCTGCCCAACGAAGACATGCTCGGTGGTGCGGTCAACCTGAAGCTGCACCCCAGCGCCATAGGAGACTCCGAGCAGACCCGCAGCAAGTGGATCTCGCTCCTACGCACCTATTTTCGACTCGGCGGAGCCCAGCTACAGCCCACCTGTGCCGACGCGGCCACCCTGCGGGCCGCTCAGCGGTGCCCCGCGGACCATCGCGACCTGATCGTGAAGGTGGGAGGGTACAGCACCTATTTCGTCGACCTCGGCCGTGAGATCCAGGACGAGATCATCGCTCGCACGGAGCATCGCTGATGCTGGGCGACGTCTTCGACGTGCAGACCTACGCCATCCACGATGGCCCGGGGGTCCGCACGACGGTCTTCCTGCGTGGTTGTCCGCTCCGGTGTGGTTGGTGCCACAACCCCGAGGCTTGGGACGCTACTTCCACATCATGCCCAGGGATGTCCGCCCGGGAACTGGTGGACCGCCTCCTGCTGGACCGCGCCTTCTTCGAGGACTCGGGTGGTGGGGTCACCTTCACCGGGGGCGAACCCACGACCCAGTCGGGTTTCCTCCTCGAGGCTCTCGGCCTGCTCGGGGGCCACGGCATCCACACCGCCGTCGAGACGTGCGGTCACTTTCCGCCGGGTCTGTGCGAACCCCTGGCCGAACGGGTCGACCTCTTCCTCTTCGATCTCAAACACGCGGATCCCGACTGCCACAAGCAGGGAACCGGCGTCGGCAACGCGCTCATCCTCGAGAACCTCGAACGGCTCGTCTCGCTGGTCGGCACCGAGCGCATCGTGCCGCGCCTCCCGGTCGTACCGAGCTTCAACGATTCCGCCGACTCGGTGGAGAGCCTGCTGGCCCATCTCGAGAGGCTCGGGTTTGCCGGCGAAGTGCACCTGATGCCCTACCACGACTGGGCTCGCCACAAACACGAGCGGCTGGGTCTGGAGTTCCCCGACCGGGGCACGCTCGACCCCTCGGTTCGGGCCCGGACCCACGCCCTGTTCGAAGGACGGGCGCTGGAGGCCGTGTGGGGTGGCGGCGCATGACGACCCTGGTCACCGGCGCCGATGGGCTGTTGGGGAGTCACCTGGTGCGTGAGCTCCTGGCCCGGGGATCAGCGGTCCGTGCGATGGTGCAGGCCCGGACCGATTCCCCCACCTTGGATGGGCTGCCCATCGAGCGAGTCGTCGGCGATGTGCTCGAGCCGGACTCCTTGCGCGAAGCCGTCCGAGGAATGGACCGCGTGGTGCACGCTGCCGCTCTGACCGACCAGTGGGCGCCAGCCGAACGGCACTGGGCCGTCAATCTCGACGGCACGCGAAACATGGCCGAAGCCTGCCTGGCCGAAGGTGTGGGGCGCATGCTTCTCGTGGGCTCGGCCAGTGCCTTCGAGTTCGGCACCCGTGACCACCCCGGCGACGAAGCGGGTGGCTTCCCCGAGGCATACGCCGGGTTCGCGTACATGCAGTCCAAGCATGCAGCCATGCAGGTCGTGCGTGATTTCGCGGCGAACCGCGGTCTCGATGCGGTCATCGTGGCCCCCACTTTCCTGCTCGGGGATCACGATCGGCGTCCCAGCTCGGGGGAACTGATCCTCGAGTACCTGAACAGAGGGCTGCCCATGGTGCCTCCGGGCGGACGCAACTTCGCCGCGGCCCCCGATGTCGCAGCGGCGGCCATCACGGCGCTCGAACGCGGGACGACCGGCGATTGCACGATCCTGGGCGGCCACAACCTGAGCTACGAGGAGTTCTTCACCCTGGTGGCGGAATGTGCCGGGGCCGTGCCGCCCCGCGCCGTCGTGCCGCCCCGGGTCGTGGAGGCGGCCGGCCAGTTCGGCGATGTCCTGGGGGCGGTGGGTCGCAGCCTGGGACGCGGACCGTCACGTTTCGGCCGGGACCTGGCCGACATCTCGGTGCTGGGTACCTACTACAGCTCCCAGAAAGCACACGACGAACTGGGCATGCCCACGACCGCCATCCGCACGGCCATCCGCGACAGCCTGAGGAGCCTGCGGACCTTCGGTCATCTGCCGCCCGACCCGCTCGATGGAAAGGTTGCGCTCATCAGCGGCGCCAGCCGTGGGGTGGGCTACGCCACCGCCCGGGCCCTGGCCTGTCGGGGCATGCGCGTCGTCATGACAGCGCGGGGTGAAGGCCGGCTGGCCGCCGCCCGGCGAGAGCTGGCGGAGTCGGGGGCCGAGGTGCACGCCGTGGTCGGCGACGTGGGGTGCTGGGACGACGCCCAGACCATGGTGGACGCGGCGATCGAGCAGTTCGGCGGTCTCGATGTGGTCATCAACAACGCGGGCGTTTCCATGCGCGGGTCCTTCGAAGACCTGGCCCCCGAGGTGTGCTCACGGATCGTGGACACCAACCTGCTGGGTCCCATCTACCTGAGCCGCGCCGCGACCCGACACATCAAGGCGAGCCGCGGGCACATCCTCTTCGTGTCGAGCATCGCCGGCATCATGGGTCTGCCCGGGGCGTCGACCTACTGCGCCACCAAGTCTGCGCTCAACGGGCTCAGCGAATCCCTGCGGCTCGAGTTGGGATCCGCAGGTGTCCATGTGGGCGTCGTGTACCTCGGGTTCACCGAGAATGACCCCGAGAAGCGCGTGCTCGGTGCGGACGGCCGTGTGATGTTGCCCGATCGCCCTGCCCACCACAGCCAGGCCCAGGTGGCCGACGCCATCGTCGGAATGATCTCAAAGCGAAAGCGACACGTCACCCTGACACCCATGGGCAACATCGGCGGCCTGGCCCACCGCATCTCGCCCGCCCTGGTCGAGCGCATCATCGCCCGGGCCCAGGCCAGCGAGATGTCGATGTTCAAGGACTTCTCCTGAGACCCCGAAGGGACGCCATGTCTTCTGAAGCTGAGTCATTCACCGAACCGTCGTTTGCCAAGACCAGAGGGGAGCTGGACCGCTACTACGCCCTCGGTGTGCGCACCTTCGAGGGGGCCCGGATGATGGGAGCCCTGTTCGAGGCGGATGCCGACGTCACCGCGTCGCTGCTGCCCCCACCACTGGAGCAGTCGCCCACACCCGGCGGGTTGATCTTCATCGCCGAGTACCCCGACACGAACATGGGCCCCGGCTACCGGGAGGCTGCACTGTTCCTGCGCTGCGGCTTCGGCGGAGAGGAAGGCAGCTACTGCCTCTCCATGCCCATCGACGACGAGACCCGGATGGTCAACGGTCGGGACATCTTCGGCCTGCCCAAGAAGATGGCCTCGATCGGCCTGGAGCGGTCCGGCGATCGGGTCTCGGGCTGGGTCGAACGCAAGGGGGTGCGCTTCGTGGAGATCGAGGTGGAGCTGAGCGAAGAGTTGCCCATGGTGCCGCCCGCCGGCCCGAGCTTCCTCTTCAAGGCGAGCCCCCGGATCGACCTGCAACCCGGCTTCGATGGCCCGGTGCTGCTGTGCAGCCAGATCACCGACGTCGACCTCATCGAGGGCGAGATGGGCCAAGGCACCGTGACGTTGCGCCCTTCGCCCCACGACCCGTGGGCGGTGCTCGGTGATCTCGATGTGAGTCTCGCCTTCGCCATCAAGAGCAACAACACGATGCGGCCCGGTGAGGTGCTCACGGAGGTCGACGGCGAAGCCTTTCTCCCTCACTACTTCAAGATGACGGACCTCTTCACCGGCGCGCCGGAAGGATCGAGCATTGATTGACTTCGGCGCCACCGAGATGCAGAACGAGATGGTCGAACTGGCCGGGACCTTTGGTCGCGAAGTGTTGGGGCCGGCCGAGCGGGCCCTCGATGCCGTCCCGGTGGACGACCACCCCTTCGAGTCCGAGATCTTCAAACGGGCGATGGCCGAGGCCTTCGCCCTCGGTCTCCACAAGATGGACATCCGCGAGGAGTTCGGCGGATTGGCGCTCGATCCGAGCACCACGGGCATGGTCTGGGAAGAGCTGGCCCGCCACGGCGCGGGGTTCACCGCCGGTCTCATGGCCGGCTCCGTCGTGCCCGGTCTGGTCGGCTTCCTCGCGGCGGACAACCAGGAGTTGGTCGATCGCTATGTCCTGCCCTACACCGCGGACACCACCGGCACCCATCTGACGGGTTGGGGCAGCAGCGAACCCAACGTCGGTTCAGACGGCAAGAACTACTTCGATGCCACCGTACGGCATGCCGTGAAGGCTGAGCGCACCGGGAACGGCTTCGTGCTCAACGGCGCCAAGTCGGGGTTCGTGTCGAACGGCGGAATCGCCAAGACCCTGATCGTCTTCGCCTGTCTGGAGCCCGAGCTCGGCATTCGCGGCTCGGGGGCCTTCATCGTGCCCGGTGACGCCCCCGGCCTGTCCCGGGGCAAGACCGAAGACCGTGTGGGCCTGCGGGCCCTGAACCAGGCGACCGTGTTCTGCGACGAGGTCGAGATCCCCGAAGACCACCTGATCTTCCCGCCGGGCGACACCTACCCGGATCTGCACAACGCGATCTTGACGGTGGGAAACCTGGGCACGGGCTACCTCGCGCTCGGCCTCATGCGTGCCGCGTTCGAAGATGCACTCGCCTTCGCCAAGGAGCGGGTGCAGTGGGGCAGACCCATCATCGAACACCAACTGGTCGGCAAGAAGATCTTCGAAGCTCACGCCGCCATCGAGACCGCCCGCGCTCTCCTGTGGAAGGGCAGTTGGCACACCGCCCAGCAGTTCCCGGGCGACCTGGAGACCAGCCTGACGGCCAAGATCTATGCCACCGAGCAGGCCGCACACCACACGGGCGAGATGATGCAGGTGCTCGGTGGCTACGGACTGACCCGCGAGTACCCGGTGGAGAAGTGTGTCCGCGACGCAGCCATGCTGCGCGTCATGGACGGGACCAACGACACGCTGATGCTAAAGGCCATCGACCTGCTGGCAGGCTGATCTGCCCCGGTCGGTCACCTCGCTATCCGTGGAGACCGACGGTGCCCGACGAGCGGCCGCGTCGATCGCCGCCATGCTCCGACCCAGACCCGTCCATCCCCACCACCCGCGCCGCGCATGCCTTGTACTCGGGCTGGTCGGCGAACTCGTCGAAGGCACGGTGGGTGAGCAGGTTGGCGCCGAAGTGATAGGGCAGGAAGATCGCTCCGGGCCGGATGTCTTCGCTCACGTGCAACGTCGTGTCGAGCCTTCCCCGGCGGGTCTGGAGCTCGACCGTCTGTCCGTCGCTGACGCCGGCCTGTTCGGCGTCGTCGGGGTGCATCTCCAGCCAGGGACGGGCCATGGCGGCGAGGCGGGGGGCCTGGCTGCTGCGGTTGCCGGAGTGGTACTGGCCCGCGGCTGCACCGCTGATGAGCCAGAGGGGGTACTCGTCGTCGGGGGGCTCGGCCGGTTCGCTGTGGTCGTCGATGTGCAGGCGCAGGCCGGAACGGGGGAGCTGGCCGTCCTGGAAGCGCCGCTTCGTACCGGGATGGTCCGGGCCGGGGACGGGCCACTGAAGGCCGGGTTCCCGCTTCATGCGGGCGCGGTCGAGGCCCGTGAGGTCGTTGGGGCGGCCCGCGGTGCAGGACCTGAACTCGTCGTAGATGGCCTCCTGGTCGGCGAAGTCGAAGTGTTCGCCGAAGCCCATCCGGTTGGCGATGTCGATCACGATGTCCTGGTCGGGTCGGGCTTCTCCGGGCGGGGGGACGGCTGCCTCCACGAGGTGCATTCCGCGAGCGGAGTGGGTGGTGGTGCCACCCTTCTCCGGCCACGAGGCGGCGGGCAGGACCACGTCGGCCAGGATCGAGGTTGCTGTGGGGTGGACGCAGTCCTGCACAACCAGGAAGGGGGTTCGTCCCAGCACGTCCTCGGTCCATCGGGTGTCGGGGAACGTGGCGGCCGGGTTGGCGTGGATGACCCACAGGGCTTCGATCTCACCGGCGTCGATGGCGCGCAGGATTCCGGGGAGGGTGAGGCCGGGCCGGGCGCTGATGCGGTCGTCGGGCATCCCCCAGATGCGGGCGATGTCCTTCCGCGCCCGGGGGTCGCTGACCAGCCGGAAGCCAGGCAGGAGGTGGGGCAGAGCGCCGACTTCGCGCAGAGCCATCGCGCCCGTCTGTCCGGTGACGGCCAGCGGTCCGGCGCCGGGTCGACCGAAGTGGCCGGTGACGAAGGGGAGGTTGAGGAAGGTGGTCACCTTGCGCGTGCCGATGCGGCTCTGGTTGAGGCCCTGCCCCCAGGTGAAGAGGGCGGCGTTGGCGTGCGCGATCCACTCGGCCAGCTCCACGATCCGGGTGGGATCCAGGCCGCAGCGTTGGGCCACCTCCGACGCGGGATGCTTCCGCACCTGGGAGGCCCAGGCCTCGAAGTCGACGGTACGCTCCCGGGCGGCGGCTTCGTCGATGGAACCCGAGACCAGGAGCTCTCGTCCGAGGGCGTGGTGTAGCAGCACGTCGCTGCCGGGGGCCAGCATCAGGTGGAGGTCGGCCGCCTTGGCCGTAGCCGTGCGGCGAGGGTCGATCACGACCAGCTTCAACCCACGTTCATTCCTGGCTCGTAGCAGCCGTCGGAAGAGGACCGGCTTGGAGACGGCGGGGTTGTAGCCCGAGATCACGCAGAGGTCGGCTTCTTCGATGTCCTCGAAGGTGCAGGGCGGAGCGTCCTCGCCCAGCGACTTCGTGATGCCTACGACCCCGCTGGCCCAGCACAGGCGGGCGCTGGACTCGAGGTTGTTACTCCCCAGGCAGCCCTTCATCAGCTTGTTGTAGACGTAGTACTCCTCCAGGTACTCCGAGGCTGAGATGTACATGGCCACGGCCTCGGGACCGCGCCGGTCGACGATCTCGGTGATGCGCTCGGCGACGTGCCGGCCTGCTTCGTCCCACGAGGTCCGAGTGAGGCCGTCCCCTCGCCGGATCAGGGGGTGGACGGCGCGGTCGCCGGCGTTGACCATCGGCGGCAGGTTGTGCCCGAGCGCGCAGAGGTTTCCCTGGCTCACGGCGTGCCCCGGGGTGCCTCGGACCGTCACGACGCGGTTGCCCGCGACCTCGACGTCCACTCCGCATCCGACACCGCACAACGGGCAGATCGAGGTGTGAATCGGAGCCGGGTTGCCCATGTCCGTTGGATATCACGGTTTCCCCTCCCTCGGTCGGGTGCCGACGGAAGGCCGGGGTGGGTTCAACGGCTTCGTGAATGGGGGGAGTAGACGCGTTCGCCGGCAACCCAGGTCTCCGTGATCTCGATGTCGGCGATCTCGTCGGGTCGGACTCGCGTCGGGTCAGCGGAGAGCACCACGAGGTCGGCCGCCTTTCCGGGGACGAGCGAACCGTGGTCGGCGGCGACGCCCAAGGCTGCGGCCGAGCCGTTCGTGTAGATGCGAAGCGCCTCGATCGGGGTCAGCGCTTCGTCTTCAGCCAGTCGGGAACCGGCCGCGGTCGTCCGGGTGACGGCGGAGCCGATCGCAGCCAACACGGAGGGAACGGTCACCGGGGCGTCGGAGCTGCCGGCAACCGAGACGCCGGCGCGCAGCATGCTGCGGATGGGGACGGAGGGCAGGCTGCGGTCGAGACCGGTGCTCTGGAACATGTCGCCGAAGTCGGCGACGAACCGCGGTTGCATGACCGCGTGCACGCCGAGATCGGCGAAGCGACCGATGTCGGCTGGGTCGGGGAACATGGCGTGCTCGACGCGCAGGCGGGCATGGTCGCCAACGTCGCGCCGGACCCCGGTCAGGGTGTCGAGCGTGTTGTCGATGGCGCGGTTGCCGATCGCGTGGACGGCCACGGTCAGGTCCAGTTCCGCCGTGCGGCGCACTCGATCGTCGAGCTCGCCATGTCGGTAGAAGCTGATGCCGGTGTGGACCATCCGACCGTCCAGGCGAACGGGCATCTGGCGGGTGAGGCGAAGTCCGGCGAGGCTGCGATCGCGAACCGATCTGACCATGGCGCTGGCGGTTGCGCGCGCGATCGTGCGCAACGACAGGCACATGGCGCATTGGTCACCGCCGTCGGCGAAGAACTTCACACCCGAGATCGCGAACCCGTCGAGTTGCTCGGGTGGCGTGATTCGTTCGTCGGGCGGCACGAACATCGCCCGGGAACCGATTCCGAGGGCGTGGATGCGCAATGGGAGCCGATCATGGACGTGTAGATAGAGGTCCTCGGCCGCCGGATCGACGCAAGGGTCGCACAGCTGGGTGATGCCGAAGGCCAACTGTTGCTCTGCCGCCCGTACGGCCGCCTCCTCGAGCGCGTGACGATCGCCCCGCAGAACGTGCGTGCGGGCGGGCGCGTCGACCATCTCGCCCGCCACTTCGTACAAGACCCCGATGGGCCGACGCTGCCGGTCGCGGGCGATCAGTCCGCCCGGCGGATCGGGCGTCGAGGCGTCGATACCCGCCTCGGCCAGTGCTGCACTGTTGGCGACGCACTGGTGAGACGACACGTGGGCGAGGACTACCGGGTGGTCCGGCGCGACGCCGTCGAGATCATGTCGGGTCGGATGTCGGGCTTCGACCAGATGGTGCTCGTCATAGGCGACGCCACGGATCCACTGGCCCTTCGGGATAGTTGCGGCCTGCCGGGCGATCAGGTCCCGGATCTCGGCGATCGAGGGGACTCCGCGACAGTCGATGCCGAGCAGACCGACGACGCAGTGACTGAAGTGATGGTGGGCATCGATGAATCCCGGCACCACCGTCCGCCCCGCCAGATCGATCACCTCCGGGTCATCGCCGGCCGCGGCGCGCACGGATGCCTCGGTTCCGACGGCGAGCACACGGCCGCCGCGCACCGCCATGGCATCGTGGAGCGAACCCTCGTCGTCGAGCGTGAGCACGGTGCCGTTGCGCAGAATCGCGGTCGACGGGGGCAACTCAGATCCCCTTCGTGGCGATCACCCGCGAGCTGAGGGCATGACGCTCAGCCCGGTACCTGGCCGGTGGGAAAGACGAGCTCGGTCCTGAGCTGCATTACCGGGGTGTCGGGAGCCCTCAGTGCCGGCGTACCGAATGGGTCGGCGGCACCGAGGTCGACGCCGTAGCCGATGTCGGCGAGTGGCCCGACGGTGATGGCGCTCAGCGGGTTCGTACTGCCGCCGATGTAGCCGGTCATGAGCTCGTTGCCGAACACGGACTCGCGCCAGTGGGCGTCGGCGGTGCCGGGCCCGCCGCTGTTCTCGACCGGGACCGATTCACCGTCGCCCCCGAGGACTGCGTCCCAGGCGCCGCGGGCGGCGAGGCCTTTGAACAGGGGGTTGGACGATCCGCGACCGTCGTACCGATGAAACCTGATCTACGGCGAGTCATCATTGCCCATCATCCGTCGGAATCGTCGCACCATAACGGGTGGCCCGAGACCCCGTCGACCGGATCCCCCGGTCGTGGTCAGTGGCGCCGGTCCAAGGGATCGTGGGGATCGGACTGATCGGCTTTCTGCCAACCGACACCGAGGTCGGTGTTCTGTACAATCGCGCCGGCAGGTCGGCGGTAGCGCGATCCGGGGGTCGGGAATGCACGACGGCATTGGGGAAGGGCTGACGCGGCGAGGGTTCCTCGCCGGCACCATCGCGGCGGCACTCGCGGCGTGTTCAGACGGAGATGGGTCGGACTCGTCGTCGACCGCGACGTCGACGACAGCGGCACCGTCGACCGGCGTTCCCGCGCTCGCGTCCGACCCGTTCGTCCTCGGTGTGGCGTCAGGTGACCCACTCGATGACTCGGTCATCCTGTGGACTCGCCTCCTACCGGCCGAACCGCTGCCCGACGACGACATCGAGGTCGAGTGGCAGGTCGCCACCGATGCCGACATGAGCGACATCGTGGCAACGGGATCCGGGACTGCCGTGGCGGCGCTCGCTCACTCGGTCCACGTCGAGGTGGAGGGTCTCGCGCCCGACACCGAGTACTACTACCGATTTCGGCTGGGGGACTTCGAGACGTCTCCCGCGCACACCCGCACGTTCGCCGCGGCCGGCACGACTCCGGAACGGTTCCGCTTCGCCTTCTCGTCCTGTCAACACTGGGAGCAGGGCTACTACGCCGCCTACCGCGACCTCGTCGAACAGGGTGACATCGACGCGTTCGTGTTCCTCGGTGACTACATCTACGAGTATGCCAGCGCTGGCCCGGTCGATGAGCGGGGCCGGACGACCGGCCAGGACTTCGAGTGCGAGACGGTCGACCAGTACCGGCAGCGCTATGCGCTGTACAAGAGCGACCCGTTGTTGCAGGGGGCCCATGCGCTCGTGCCTTGGATCATCACCTGGGACGACCACGAGGTCGACAACGACTACGCCGGCGACAGCAGCGAAACCGACACCGAGCGCGAGCCGTTCCTGGCCCGTCGTGCTGCGGCCTACCAGGCCTGGTACGAGCACACGCCGGTCCGACTCGAGCCGCCGAGCGGCCCCGACTTCGAGATCTATCGCTCGTTCGCCCACGGCGACCTGCTGCGATTCCACGTGCTCGACACGCGTCAGTACCGTGCCGACCAGCAGCGCGGTGAACCGCTGGTGGAGTCCCTCGGCGACGCCGTCCAGTACCGCGATGATGCGCTTGCGTCCTCACCCGAGCAGACGATGCTCGGTGACACCCAACGCGAATGGCTGCTCGACGGCGTGGCATCGTCGACGGCGATCTGGGACGTGCTGGCGCAGCAGGTGTTCATGTTCGGGGGCAACGCCGTCGTCGGTGCCGACCCTCCGGCGGTGGTGGTCGATACGTGGGACGGCTACGCCGGCGAACGCCAAGCCGTGCTCGAGGCCGCCGGAGATGCGGCCGACAACCTCGTCGTGCTCACCGGTGACTTCCATTCGGCTGTCGTCGCCGACTTGCGGGCCGACCCGTTCGACCACTCGCTCCCGATCATCGGGACCGAGTTCATGGCGAGCAGCATCTCCTCTTCCTTCTTCGACGACGACGAGGTCGTGGCGGGACTCGTGTCGGCCGCGCTCATCGCGAATCCGCAGATGAAGTGGTTCGACGCGAAGCGCGGCTACACCGTGTGCGAGGTGACACCCGACCGCTGGCTCGCGACGTACCGGACCGTGGCCGACGAGTTCGACGAGGCCTCGCCGGTCGCAGCCGCCACGGAGTGGGAGGTCGTCGCCGGCACGCCGGGCGTGGTCGAGGTGACCTGAGGAGACCGCAGCCTATGGCGCGCGGGCGCTGCTCCGGGACCTTCCCCGTCCATGAGCGCGGACCATCGCTAGGGTCAAATCCGTGGGAGACGACAAGGGAGGTCGGGGCCATCCGATCCTGGTCGAGTTCGAAGGTTCTGTCGTCGTGTCCTGCGCCCCTCGGGAGGCATTCGCGATAGCGGACATGGCGACTCTCGCCGAATGGAACCCGGCCGTCGCCCGATCGGAGTTGGTTGCGGGGGAGTCGTTGGTCGAGGGTGCGGAGTATGAGTGCACGATGGCCAGGGGGCCGATGAAGCTCGCCGTCCATCCGGTGCTGGTCGAGGTCCGGCCGGACTGCTTCGTACGCTATGCGGGGGAGTTCGGGTTCGCTCACAGCGAGGACTCGATCACCTTCGCGCCGGACGGGAATGGCACGCGACTCACGTTTCGCAACACATCCACGCTGCCTCGATGGACCCGACCGCTGCGGTGGGTGATCACCCGGGCGTTCCACCGCCAGGCGAACCGTTCCGTCCGAGGAGCCGCCCGATACCTCGAGTCTCGGGATGAGGTGGGCTGAACCGCCCGTCCCCAGCCGTCGCTGGGCGACGGCTCGGGACCAGATTTCGGGAGGAGGTGGGGGCGGCCGAGGCGGTTGGCAGGGACAGCCGGGGCGTGCTGTACCGGGCGTGATGCCCAGGCTCGACCGGGAAGACGGCGTGCGCCCGTCGACGCGACCGAGCAGACTCACGGTGATGCGATCAACTGTCATCGGTGTCATTGTCGTCCTGGTTCTGGCGGCGGGATGCTCGGACTCCGATGACGACGACCGGCCCACCGTGGTTCCGGACACCGAGGCGACGGCGACGACGGAGCCCGACACCGCGGCTCCCGCTACCAGCGCACCGGTTCCGACCGCTCCGCCCGACGCGGTCGCACTCGACTTCACCGTCGAGGGTGTGACGGGCGGTAGCAATGTCCCGACCGAGTACACCTGCGACGGTGCCAACGAGGTGCCGACGGTGAACATCGAGGGAGTGCCGGCCAGCGTCGAGGAGTTGGCGATCATCGTCGACGACCCCGATGCCGGGGACTCGCCCTTCGTGCACTGGGCCGTCTACGGCATCAGTCCCGAGACTGCAGCCGTCACCGACGGAGACGGCTCGTTGACCTATGGCATGACCGACGGCCGGACCGAATCCTGGTTCGGTCCGTGTCCACCGCCCGACGACGGTCTGCACACCTACCGGTGGAAGCTCTTCGGGCTTTCCGCGGCCCTGGGTCTCGAGTCGGGCTTGGACGGGCGGGCGCTCGAGGCTGCCATTGCGGACTCGGTCGCCGCCGAAGCGCTGCTGATCGCCAGCTACGAGAGAGCGAGCTGATTCACATGTCATCATCCGCCGAACCGTCGATCACCGGGATTTCACACGTCGATCTGAGCGTGACCGATCTGGAGGCCAGCGACGCGTGGTACCGGGAGCTCCTCGGGATGATCCCGCTGTTCGGGGGGAGAAACGAAGACCGCGGCTACGACGTGCGCTACATCATGGAGCCGGCCTCGGGCGTGGTCATCGGCCTCGAGCAGCACGACGCCAATCCGGGCACACCGTTCGACGAGCGGCGTGTCGGCCTCGACCATCTGAGTTTCAACGTCGCCGACCGAGGGCAGCTCGACGGTTGGCTGGCTCGGCTCGATGAGCGTGGCGTCCCCCACTCGGGGATCACCGAAGAAGAACAGTGGGATGTGCTGGTTCTACGGGATCCGGACAACATCCAACTCGAGTTCATCCTGTTGAAGCTCGATCCCAGCAGCATCATCCCGGGCTGACCCGTTCGGAATCGGCGAAGGAGTTCTGTCATTCCCGCCCGACCTCCTCCGGCCGGATCCGTCGCGTTGGTCACCGGCGCCAACCACGGAATCGGTGCCGCGACGGCCATCGCCCTGGCCGAACGAGGCGCCGACGTCGCCATCACCTACCTCCGCACCGGCGACGTCGACCAGTCGGTCGAGTACAACCGTGCCCGCGCCGCCGACGGTTCTCGCGTTCGAGCGGCGATCGAATCGATCGGCCGACGTTGTGAGACCATCGAGGCGGATCTGGCCGACCCGGATGCGCCGCGGAACCTGTTCGACCAGGTCGAGGCGACGCTCGGGCCGATCTCCGTGCTGGTCCACAACGCGAGCGGCTGGCGCAAGGACAGCTACGCGCCCGAAAGGCCCGACGCAATAGGTCGAGTCGGTCGCATGGTCGACAGAGGGTCGATCGACAGCCAACTCCAGGTCGACGCCCGCGCCGGGGCGCTGCTCATGGCCGAGTTCATAACCCGCCACCGCGAGCGCCGAGCCACGTGGGGTCGCATCGTCACGCTCACCTCGGGCGAGGGCCGGCAGTTCCCCGGGGAAGTCTCCTACGGGGCCGCGAAGGCAGCACTGATCAGCTACTCGCTCTCGGCTTCGGCCGAGATGGCAGCCGACGGTGTGGGGGTCAACGTCGTCTACCCGCCGGTGACCGACACGGGTTGGATCACCGATGAGGTCCGGGACTTCGTGGCCGGGGACTTCGAACACCATCACATCGCTGCGCCGGCCGAGGTCGCCGACGTGATCGCATGGCTCTGTTCGGACGCCGGCCGGATCGTCACCGGCAACATCATCCGGCTCCGCTAGTTGAGTCCGCCGATATCGCCGGTTGATGGAGGCCAGTCGGTCATGGATGGGCGTCCTCCGCGGTCTTCCTCCAGACCGAGATGTGGGACGTGCTCTCGCTGGTGAACGGGTCGCGGCACCAGGTGCTCCAGCGCTCGACGAGGGACAGGCCGGCGAGTCGAGCCATCAGGTCGTACTCGGCGGGCCACGCGTAGCGGTGAGTCGAGTCGAAGGTCTCCACCCGGCCGTCGGCAATCCAGTAGTGGTGGGAGATCAGTGACTGGTTGGCGACGTCGTACTCGTCGATGCCCACGTGACTCGGCGTGAGGTCGAACGGGACGAACGACTGGCCGACCGGGAGCCGTCGGAGCGCCGGCACGCCCGCTTCGATGACGAAATGCCCGCCACGGTCCAGATGGGCGGCAGCGTTGCGGAAGCAGTCGACCTGCTCGTCCTGACCGGGCAGGTTCGTGATCGTGCTGTAGACGAGGTACACGAGCCGGAACGTGCCCTCGACCCGCGTGGTCGCCATGTCGCCGATGGTCACACCGATCCGGTCCGCGCCGGCCTTTGCCCGCATCCGGTCGACCATCGGTTGGGACAGCTCGATGCCGTGGACCTCGACTCCTGTGGCACTGAGTGGCAGGGCGACACGGCCGGTCCCGACCGCGAATTCGAGCGCCCGACCCTCGCCGGCGAGATCGGAGAGGAAAGCGACCGTGGGCCCCAGCACCGCGGGGTCGGTCATCTCTCCGCAAGCCTCGTCATAGCCGGCGGCGATCCGCTCGTCGAAGAACCCGTGTTCCACGACAGCATTCTTCCATTTCGCTCCCGCACGTCGTACCGGTTTTCGTCGAAACCGCACCTCGCGGGAGCAACAAAACCCGTCCGAGGTTGCCCTCGACTCGCCGGATGTTGTTAGGGTTACCTATCAGATGAAGCAAGCCCATCCTTAGGGCGATCTCTGGACGCTTCCTGACCGACCCCGGAGTACCAACGTGCTGCAGACGTACCTCACCGGATTGCGAGAAGGTCTCGAAGCCGCGCTGGTGGTGAGCATCCTGCTGGCTTTCCTGGTGCGCGGCGGCCATCGTGATCGCCTCCCGGCGCTGTGGGCGGGGGTCGTGTTCGCCGTGGCGGTGTCGTTCGGCTTCGGAGCGCTCCTGCACTTCACGTCGGCGAACATGAGCTTCGAGGCGCAGGAAGCCTTCGGCGGCATCCTCTCGATCATCGCGGTGGGCTTCGTCACCTGGATGATCTTCTGGATGAGACGGGCGGCTCAAACCCTGAAGGGCGATCTGCAAGGGAAGATGCAGGATGCGCTGCAGCTGGGCGCCACCGGGGTCTTCGTCGCCGCGCTGTTGGCGGTCGGCCGGGAGGGTCTCGAGACCGCGCTCTTCCTCTATCCGACGTTCCAGGCTCAGGGCGCGGGCGCCGGGCCTGCGGTCGGCGCCCTTCTGGGCATCTTCACCGCAATCGGGATCGGGCTCCTCATCTATCGGGGCACCGTCCACATGAACATGTCGTCGTTCTTCCGGTTCACCGGCGCCGCGCTGATCGTGATCGCCGCCGGGGTCCTGGCCTACGGGGTCCACGACCTGCAGGAAGCAGGCATCCTGCCCGGCCTGGACAATCTGGCCTGGGACATCGAGGGCTACGAGGTCACCAGCTGGTACGGGGCGGTGGTCAAAGGGGTCTTCAACCTCGGCCCGCAGATGACGAAGCTCGAGGTCTTCGCCTATGTGGCATATCTGATTCCCACGATGATCCTCTTCCTACGACCGGTCGCCGCACGACGTCCGGATGAGCCCATCACCGCTGAAGACCAGACCCCTGTGACGCCCGACGGCACGAGTTCCCCGCCCGCCGCCACGAGTTCCCCGCCCGCCGCCACGAACGTGCACGACCTCCGGGCCACAGGCTCGGTGACCTCCACCACCTAGGAACCAGACCCATGACCCAATCCCGCCTTCGCTCCGGCGCGGTCGGTGCCGCATCGGTCGCGACCGTCCTGCTGCTCTCGGCCTGCTCCACCGGATCGGCCGACGCCTCGACGACGGTGACCGGCACCAACGACGCCTGTACCATCGCCACCGACGAGCTCGAGGCCGGCAGGATCGACTTCGAGTTCACGAACAACGCCGACGACATCAGCGAGTTGTACGTCCTCAGGGCCGACGGTGACGTCGTCAGCGAGGTGGAGAACGTCACCACGGGCACCACGCGTACGCTCACCGTCGATCTCGTCGCCGGCGAGTACCAGGTGCGCTGCAAGCCGGGCCAGACCGGTAGCGGTATCAGCTCGGCCTTCACCGTGACCGGTGAAGGAGGGGCCGCCCCGGCGGCGCCGGATCGTACGATCGCGTTCGAGTCGGTCGAGTTCACGTACGAGAATCTCGACGTCTCGGACATCGCGACCGGCGAGACGATCCGATTCGAGATGACCAACGCCGGGGACCAGGCGCACGAGTTCGAGGTGCTCGACCCCGACGGCGACGCGCTCGGCGAGGTCGAGGCAATCGATGCCGGCGCTTCGGGTGGAGCGACCATCACCTTCGAGACGGACGGTACCTTCACCTACCAGTGCATCCTGGTCGATCCCGAGAGCGGAAAGCCGCACACGGAGCTGGGCATGATCGGTACCTTCGAGGTTCCCGGGAACTGAACAACGGCCACACGCAAATCGATCTCGTGCTCGAGACGTAGCGCCAGAGTTGCCGGCGACGTCCGTCCTCCTGACCGGATCGCGTCGGGTGACCGGTGTTCAAGCTCTGTATTAGTGTCACTAACACAACCGCGGCCGCGCCTAGCTGGTCGCGGACGTTGTCAGGGGACGTCAGGGGCTGACCATGCGATTCCACCAAGGCACGATGATCCGCGACGACTACGACGTGGTCGTGGTCGGCGCCGGCATCGGCGGGCTGACCGCGGCGGCCCTGCTGGCCAAGCGCGGCCTCTCCACCATGGTTGTGGAGCACCACTACCTGCCCGGGGGATGCTGCACGGCCATTCGCCGTGAGGGTTTCACCTTCGACGTGGGTCCCGAGCTCCTCTACGGCTTCGAGGAGACGGGCTACAACCCGCATCGCTTCGTCATGAACGAGCTCGAGGAGGAGATCGACATGATCCCCCACGAGTACGTCTATCGGATGCGCTTCGACGACGGCACCGTCACGTTCTGGCGCGACCAGGAGCGGTTTCTCTCCGAGCTGTGCGCCCGCTATCCCCACGAGGAGTCCGGCATCCGGGCCCTCTTCGCCGACATGAGCGCCGCCTACGACGCGGTTATGGGCGGCGACCTGGTGACGGTCGTGCCACCCACCGAGACCCCCGTCGGTCAGTCAGGGGTCAACCCCGACGCCGACCCGGCGGCACTGGCACGGGTGGTCGAGATGATGAACCGCGACTCGCGGTGGCTCATCGACCAGTACGTGACCGATCCGGGCCTCATCAACTTCTTCGACATCGTGGCCGCCACGTTCACATCGTGTGACCTGTCGGAGACCCCGGCGATCATCACCACGATGATGTTCATCGACAACCACGCCGGCGGCTCGTGCTACGCGGCCGACACCCCCCAGATGCTGGCCAACCTGCTGGAGAAGTCGATCGAGACCCACGGCGGCCAGATGCTCTACGGCAATCGGGTCGACGAGATCCTCATCACCGATGGCGCGGCGCGGGGTGTTCGCCTGGCCGACGGCACCGAGATCCGTGCCGGTGCGGTCGTGTCCAACGCGACGGTGTGGAACCTCTACGGCCAGCTCGTGCGACCGGAGCACATCGAACCCGAACGCATGACGTGGGCGCACCACTTCGAGCCGACCTTCAGCTTCCTCGTGGCCTACATCGGCCTCGACGCCTCGGTGATCCCCGAGGACTTCGGCCACGTCGAGATGATCGTGCTCGACCCGAGCGGCTTCGAGGGAGAGGGCAACTTCAACGTCGAGCTGCCCTCCGTCGAGGACCCGGCACGCTGCCCGCCCGGCACCCATGCCATGACCGTGGTGTCCCCCAACCGTCGACGGTGGCCCAGCCCGTCGGATCCCTCGTACCGCAGCGAGGACTACGAACGGATCAAGGCCGAGGAGACCGAGGATCTACTCGATCGCATGGAGCAGGTGCTGCCCGGGCTGCGCTCGGCCATCAAGGTGATGGAGATCGGCACCCCGACCACGGTCGAGCGCTACACGCTGCGCAACCAGGGGAACCTGGGCGGTCCCAAGCCCTCGCTCGGCAGCCACATGCTGGAACGCCCCCGGGCCCGCAGCGACTGGGAGCACCTGTACCTGTGCGGCGACTCCACCGTGATGGGGGAGGGCGTGGTCGCCACCACGTCGTCGGGGATCGGCGCGGCGAACATGGTGCTGCGCGACCTGGGGCTGGAGGAGTACATCGCCCATCACTTCGATCACCAGTACGTGAACTACACGGGGGGCAAGCCGTGGACCCCGCCCCCCGACCCCGCTGTCCCCCTCGACCTGCCGGGAGCGAAGCGTCTGGCCCACGAGTGCCAGCTGTGCGAGGACGCCCCCTGCATCCGGGCCTGCCCCGCCTCGATCGACATTCCCGGGTTCCTGCGTCGCATCGAGGCCGGCAACCTCGCCGGTGCGGCGGCCGTGGTGCGCGAGACCAACCCGTTGTCGGAGGTGTGCGGGCTCGTATGCCCCTCCGAGCGGCTGTGCGAGGCCGTGTGCATCCGCAACTCCTACGAGGACGGTCCGGTTCGCATACGCGATCTGCACGGTTGGGTGTGCCGCGAGGTGCCCGGACCAGAGGGCTGGGGTGCGTCGGCGCCCGCTACCGGCCGCCGCGTAGCCGTGGTCGGTGCAGGCCCGGCCGGTCTCACCGCCGCCCACTTCCTCGCTCGGGCCGGCCATGCCGTGGAGGTGTTCGATGCAGCCGATCGGCCCGGTGGCATCCTCGACCAGGCGATCCCCGGGTTCCGCCTCGACGACGCCACGGTCGAGCGCGAGATAGGGGCCATGGCGGCCGGCGTCACCTGGCGTCTGGGTGTCACCGTGGGCGAACAGGTGTCGCTCGACCAGTTGGAGGTCGATTTCGATGCGGTGTTCGTGGCTCCTGGCTTAGGGGCGCCTCGGGTGCTGGACCTCCCGGGCGACGCCGGTCCGGCGAGCGTTGAAGCGCTCGACTTCCTGCGCGGCGCACGTACCGGCGAGTTGAGCACGGCAGGCGAGCGCGTCGTGGTCATCGGGGGTGGAAGCGTGGCCTCGGACGCGGCGCTGACCGCCGTGGCCACCGGCGCAGCCGGGGTCGACCTGGTCTGCCTCGAGGCCGAGGCGGAGATGCCGGCGCTGGCCGGAGAGCTGGTGGAGTTGCGCCTGGCAGGGGTGGAGCTCCACCACGGCTGGGGACCCCAGGAGCTGGTCGAGGGTGGGATCCGCTTCGTTCGATGCAGTTCCGTGTTCGACGCCACCGGACGCTTCGCCCCGCAGCTCGACCACACCGAGGAGCTGGTCCGAGCGGCCGACCGGGTGGTGGTGGCGGTCGGTCAGAAGCCGGCTGCCGGCCTGGCCATCCAGATGGCGACGGCGTCGAGCGCCGGCGACGGCGTTGCACCAGCCTCGACGGGCACTCCGGTCCTCGTGGGGGGCGACCTCGTGGGCGCCGGGGGCACCGTGGTGGAGGCGGTGGCCGATGGCCGTCGCGCCGCCGCAGCCATCGATGCCGCCCTGGCACCGACCGGCCTTTCAACGAGCGTTGCCACCTGAACGCCGATGGCTCGGATGGCGCGGTTCAGTGGCGGGGCCAGCGGGTGCGGGGCATGGTCTCGGGCACGCCGAGGCGCTGCTCCAGCGTGCCGATCCCCTCGAAGGTGATGGCCACCTGCTCACCCGGTTCCAGCCACTCGTCGCGGTCGAGGCCGCAGGTGTCGGGCACGGTGCCCATCCCCACCACCGTTCCGGCGCACAGGCTCTGGCGTTCGGCCAGCGCCAGCAGTACGTCCACGGGATCCATCGAGTACTCCGCGGTGCGGCCCCACCACGCCGCTCGATCGGCCGTCTGCACGCTCACCTCGAGCGAGCGGGGGTCTCCCAGTTCGTCGGGGGTGACCAACCACGGTCCGAGTCCGTTGCCGGCGTCGAGGTCCTTGCAGCTCGCCGGACCCGTCATCAGCATCTCGGCCAGCTGCACGTCGCGGGCCGAAACGTCGTTGAAGATCGTGTAGCCGGCGATCGCCCCGGCGGCAGCGTCACGATCGGCACCGCACTCGAGCGCGCCGGTCACGATGGCCAGCTCCGGTTCGATGTCGAGGAAGGCGGTGAAATCGGGCCACGGAATAGTGTCGCCGTGGCCGCTGACGCTGCAGCAGTTGCCCTTGTAGTAGCGCACGCCGGTGGCGGACCGTCGCACCAGCCCACGCGCCACCGTCGCGCAGACCGGGCCGATCACCGGCGGCAGCGAACGCCGCAACAGGACCGCCGCCGAGTTGGCGAGGTGACGGGGGGTGAGGCCACAGTCGAGGATGGCTACCGGGCGGGGGACCGGTGCCAGGAGGCGCACCCCGTCCAGGGGACGGATCGCTCCCTCCAGAACGTCGGGTGCCGCCCCGTCGAGGAGGGCCCGGGCGTCGCGGCGAGCGCCGTCGAGGTCGCGCAGGTAGGCCTCGACGGTGTGGAGCCGACCGGCGGGAGCGTCGCCACCGTCGCCGCCGCCCGCGAGGTCGGAGAACCCGACGACCGCCGCCTGTCCCACCGCCTCGGAATCGAGCACGGCACCGAAGTGCTCCGAGCCGTCGTCGCCCACCCACGTGGCCAGCTTCATGGTCTCGACCCGCTCGCCCGCAGCAGCCGCCGCCTCGTGCGCAACAGGCCGGTGAACGCTCCGAGCATCTCCCGGGTGGATTCCGCCGCCGGCCGGCCCTCGAGGGCCCGGTACTCGGCGGCCACGCTGATGAAGGTGCGCTCCGGCGCCGCCCAGGTCGACCACGGAGTCCCGTCGGCCGCCGCCTCGGTCGCGAGATCGGTGGCGGCCTCGAGCGCCGGGAGGCCGCGCCGATGACGCTCGGCCACGCCGTCGCCGAGCCACTGCCAGTAGTCGCGGTGTACGCCGAGCTCGGAGGCGTCGACGACGGGGCCGTGTCCGGGGACGACGACCCGGGGACCGAGCGCCATCACGTCTTCCAGCGCGGCCACCCAGCTCGCGGCGGAGCCCGCCCACATCACCGGGGTCTGGCCCACGAAGAGCACATCGGCGGCGAAGACCACCCCGGCGTCGGGCACGTGCACCACGAGATCACCCTCGGTGTGGGCCGGGCCGACCTCGATCAGCTCGATCGACCGTCCGCCCACGCTCAGGTCGAGCCGCCCGCCGAACGTGCTCGTCGGCAGCCGCAACTCGACATCGGCGAACTCGAACGGGGCGAGCTGTGCGTGCAGGTAGGCGAGGTCTCCGCCGAGCGCCCCCGGCAGTCGCCGACCCAGCTCGAACACCCGCGCCAGCGCGGCCAGCTCCTTCGGCTTCTCGCGGTGCATCGCGGCCAGGCTGGCGGCCGAGGTCAAGATCTCCGCGTCGTCGGGCATCAGCGCATTGCCCCACCAGTGGTCGCCGTTGCAGTGCGTGTTGACAACGGTGGTGATCGTCGCCGGGCCGAGCTGCGGCGCGCACGCCGACAGGAGACGGGCCGCCTGGCGGTGGTCCCAACAGGTGTCGACGACCACTGCAGCGTCCTCGCCGACGACCAGACCGGCGTTGGCCTCACCGGTGCCACCGTTGGGCTGAACCCATGCCCACACCCCATCGGCGACCCGGTGCAGGCCGGCCGCGAAGCGCGCCGGTGATCCGGCGAGGCTCACGGAAGCGTCGGACGGGGCCGGTCGGTTCCGCGAAGGGCTCACGGGTTCTCCATCACGATGCGCTGGGGGTCGCCGCGGTGTTCCCGGAGCCGGTCGTAGCCCTCCGGCACTTCCTCCAACGCCACTCGATGGGAGATCGCGGCATCGATGTCGATCGCACCGCTGGCAGCGAGAGCCAGCACCTCGGCCAGATCCTCCTTGTGAGAAGCGAACGACCCGATCACCGAGTATTCGAGCAGGGCGAACAGGGCCTGGGGGTAGGGGATCGGTGGAGGCTCCATTCCGATGCCGACGAGCACCAGCCGTCCACCTGGCATCAATGCGAGGGCTCCGAGGGAAGCGGTCTCCGGCCGGCCGACGCACTCGAGCACGACCTCGGCTCCGCCGTCGGTCGCCCCGAAGAGCTCACCGCTGATCGCCGTCGCTTCACGATCGGTCGGCACGAGCACGGTGGCGTCCGCACCGGCCCGAGCGGCGCGTTCGAGCGCGGTCGGCGACGTGTCGACCGCCACCACCCGCTCCGCTCCGAGGTGCCGGGCCAGCACGATCGCCATGGAGCCCAGCCCGCCCACGCCGATGACCACTACCTGCTCCCCGGCCCGGAGCCGTCCCCTGCACTTGAGGGCGTGGTACGGGCTGGCGACGCAGTCGGTGGCCACCGCCGCCGCGGCCATCGAGACTCCCGGGGGGATGCGCAGGAGCGTCGAGCTCGGCACGACGATGTAGTCGGCGAAGGCGCCGTCGAGGTGCAGGCCCGGGGCACGCAGTCGCGGACAGGCCTCGGGAGCCCCGGCGCGGCAGGTCCGGCATTCGCCGCAACCGTCGCAGAGGGTGATGGCGACCGGGTCTCCGAGCGACCATCCGGTCACACCTTCACCCAACGCCGCCACGGTGCCGGCGGGTTCGTGCCCGAAGGTCATCGGCAAGGGTCCAGGCACCGGCATGCCGTCGAGGAAGTGCACGTCGGAGCCGCACAGCCCGCAGGCTGCGACGCTCACGAGGACCTCGTCAGCACCTGGTCGGCCGACGGGCACCTCCTCGACCCTCAGGCCCGCGGGTGCACCGTGGAACCGGACGGCGCGCATGGTGGCCCCTGGTGCAGGTAGGTCAACAGGCGTGTTCGGTGCGGACGGCATATCAGGACGCGGCGGCCTGCTCGGCTCTCGCGGGGTCGAGCTCGGCGAACGCGATCAATTCGCGCCCTGCGGTGAACGCGATGCGGTCGTCCCACGCTCGCTCGGGAGCGAGGCGTCGTCGGCTGTATCGCAGAGCGACGAGCGCCTTGTGCGGGTCGGTGGCGCCCTGTTCGCAGAGCAGTGCACCCTGGACGGTTTGCAGGACGAGCTCGGTGAGGCGCTCGGCGCCGGCGTGGGTCCAGTCGGCATCGATGATGTCGATGTCGGTCACCCTCGCGGCCAGGTGATCGCGGTGGTGGCGAACCGCCTCGATCGCTTCGACCAGGTACGCCGGGCCCTCGGCCGCGACCGCGAGGGCCTCGTCGACCCGGGCGAGTACCGCCTCGTGTGCGTGCTCGCGCCGGATCGCCCGCAGCACGTCGAGTGCGCAGATGTTCTCGCTGCCTTCCCAGATCGGATGGCAGACGGCGTCGCGCAGCAACCGGGTGAGGCCCCAGTCCTCGCAGTACCCGTTGCCGCCGAAGAGGTCGACGGTGAACCCCGACACCTCCACACCCAGCCGGCAGAGCCGCACCTTCGCCGCCGGCACCAGGATGCGACGGAGGCGCTCGCCATCGGCGCGGTGGCCTGCTGCCGCGCATTCGTAGCCCAGAGCGAAGGCCGCCTCGAGGTCGACCAGGCGATCGACCAGTTGCTCGCGCACCAATGGGAGGTCGACGAGCAGTCGCCCCTTCGCCTCGCGGTGATGGGCCCAGATGGCTGCCTCGAGGAAGGAGCGCCGTGCGATGCCGAGGCCCATCATGGCCACACCGAAGCGCGACACGTTGACCATCTCCATCATGCGGTTCAGGCCGCCGGCATCGGAGGTCTCCGGTGTGCCGTCGGCGCGGTGCTCCCGGAGCGCGTAGCCGATGGCGTCGGTGAGCTCGACCTCGCCGGTGGGCACGCTCCGGGTGCCGAGCTTCGGCTTGAGGCGGCGCATCGAGTAGCTGTTGCGCGTGCCGTCCTCGCGGTGGCGGGGTACGAGGTAGAGCCCGATGCCGGGACTTCCCTCGACACCTCCCTCGGGGCGGGCCAGCAGCACGATCGCTTCGCCGTCGATGTTGGAGCAGAACCACTTCTCTCCCGTGATCAACACGCGACCGTCGCCGATGTCGCGGGCGACGCACAGAATGGTGCGTCCCAGGTCGGAGCCGCCGTTGCGTTCGGTGAGGAACATCGAGCCGTCGGTGCCCTCGTCGAAGTCGTCGGTGCGCAGCCGTGCGAGCAGCTGGTCGCGTAGGTCGAGGGGTGCATAGTTCTCGACGAGGCCCGCAACGCCCGTCGTCATCCCGAGCGAGCAGACCATGCCGGTGTCGGCCTGGGAGAGCAGGTAATTGCTCGCGGCGAGGACCACTCCGGGCGTCGGGCGACCACGCCGGTCGGCTTCGGTTGCGAAGCCCGATACGTAGCCCGCCTTCCACAGCTTCCGTTTCGAGTCGAGCGTCGCGGCGGGATGACGGATCTCATCGATCTCGTCGGCCCACCGGCCGTAGCGGACCAGCTCGGCCGGGTCGGCGTCGATCACATCAGCGTTGCGGGCGATGTCGTTGCCGCACAGCCCGCCGAAGGAGCGAAGGGTGGCCTCGGCCCACTCCAGGTCTTCGGGCGGGGCATCGGAGCGGACCCGTGACTGCAGGTCGGGATCGAGGTCGTACCAGTTCTGGCCGACGGCTCCGTCGAATGCCTCGTAGTCGATGCCGGTCGAAGTCATCGAACGCCTCCTCTCCGGCGCCCCAGCAGAGTTGGCGCCTGAACTCGTCGCCAATGTACTGCTCGTTCCACGACCCCCCCCGGGTTGGACCGATCCCCGGCCGGGGGCTTCCCTGTAGCGATCATTCCAGGAGCGTAGTATCGTCCCCGGATACCGATCCAGGAGGTCCTGATGAGCGAACCGTGGAGCATGCCCTGGGCCGCCCCGGTGTTCACCCCGCCGCCGCACTCGTGGCAGGGAGTCCGTTCGGTGGTGATGGCATTCCAGCCCGATCCCGACGGTCTGGCCGCCGTTCTGCCGCCGGCCCTCGAGCCGGGGGACGGGGCCGGCATCGTCACGATGCTGACCTATCCCTGGGGCAGTCCCCAGCGCACTCACCCGTTCAGCGAGGCGGTCGTGCTCGTTCCGGTGAAGCTCGGCGCGATGGAGGCCAACTACGTACCGTTCATCTACGTCACCACCGACGAGGCGATGATCGCCGGCCGTGAGGCCGCCGGCTGGCCCAAGAAGATCGCCGACATCTCCTGGGAGAGCGATGGCGACCGCTTCCACGGCTCGGTCACACGGTGGGGCACCACGATCATCGAGATCGAGGGCGACCTCTCCACCTCTCCCGAGGAGGACGGCTCGATTGCCGCGCTGATGTCCAACGGGCAGCGGCCCACGCTCAACTACAAGCTGATCCCGGGACCGGGCAACGAGATCGAGGTGGAGGAGATCACCTCCACCTCCCTCGAGATCGTTCCGTCCGATGTGGCGTTCGGCCTCGCCACCATTCGCACCGCCTCCTCCGAGGACGATCCGATCGCCACCCTTGTGCCGAACGGCTCCGCGGCACTGGTCTCGCTGGTCTCCGACAACACCATCCCGGTCGGCGAGGTGGTGCACCGCATCGACCACCGTGCCGTGCTCGGCCCGCCGGCGTCGTGAGTACTCCGTTGGACGGGCCCGTCGGGCTCACGGACGAACAGCAGGAGGCCCGTGAGTGGGCCAGGGAGTTCTCCCGAAGGTCCATCGCTCCTCGGGCCCTCGAGCTCGACAAGGATCCCGAGTCGCCCGAGCGGGACGTGCTCGTGAAGGAAGCCGCCGCGGCGGGAATCCTGGGCGTGTCCTTGCCGGAGATGCTGGGCGGCAGCGGGATGGACCAGATCTCCGGGGTGCTCGTAACCGAGGAGCTGGCTGCGGCCTGCAGCGGCTGTGCGGTGCTGTTCGGCGCGTCCACCCTCGGCCTGTTGCCCGTCATGTTGACCTTCGACCCCGTGGCGATCGGCAAGTTCCTACTACCGATCGCCGAGTCGTGGAACACCGGCGAACCGAAGCTCGCCGCCCTCGCCGCCACCGAGCCCGACATGGGATCCGATTTCATCATGGGTCATCCCGGCGCACGTGCGGGCACTCGGGCGAAGCGGGTCGATGGTGGCTACCGGTTGAGCGGCACCAAGATCTTCATCTCCAACGGGTCCCTGGCAAGCCTCGTCACCGTGTTCGCCCGTCTCGATGGCGACCCGGCGGGAGACGACGACGTTCGCGGCAACACGGTGTGCCTCGCGGTGCCATCCGACTCACCGGGGTTCTCGGTGGGCCAGATCTTCGACAAGATGGGTCAGCGTGCGTGCCCCGCTGCCGAGCTCGTCTTCGACGACGTGTCGGTGCCGGAGGATCATCGCCTCGGCGCTGAGGGTCAGGGGTGGGAGCTCAACCGCCAGATCATGAGTTTCACGCGGGCGCCGGTGGGCGCCATCGCGGTGGGAATCGCTCGCAGCGCCTTCGACCGCGCCTTCGAGTACAGCGAAGCCCGCGTGCAGGGCGGCCGACCGATCGTCGGCCACCAAGCCGTGCAGCTGATGCTGGCCGACATGGCCATCAGGGTCGATGCGGCGCGGCATCTCGTGCACGAGGCAATTCGGTCCATCGAGGCGGGCCGACCCAGCCTGCGGTTGTCGTCCATGGCGAAGACCTTCGCCTCGGACGCGGCGGTGGCCAACTCCCTGGATGCCATCCAAATTCTCGGCGGCTACGGCTACATGCACGAGTACGGCGTCGAGAAGCTCCTGCGTGACGCGAAACTCACCCAGATCTACGAGGGCACGAACCAGATCAACCGCTTCGAGATCATGGAGAGCCTCGCCCCGGAGAGTGGCGCACCGGCCTGAACCGGCAGGTCCCGACTCCCGGGATCGTCGGGCTCGCCGTCAGGCCCGCTCGAGCGAGACGCTCACGCACCGGTCGGCGGGGATTGGTTGCCATTCGGTGGGGGTGTAGGTCAGGTGGCCGTAGCCGGCCGCGAGGCCGAGGGGCTTGACGATGCCGGGCTCGACCTCGTTGGGTCCGTCACCGCCGGGAAACATGAAGCCCTCGAAGCCGTTGTAGACCGTGAGGAAGCCGGGGCGCTGGGCCGGGCTCACCCGTGCCGGCACGCAGAAGCCCCCCATGTCGTTCCAGATGCGCACGTCGTCGTCGTCCTCCACCCCGAGCTCGGAGGCGTCGTCGTCGTTGAGCAGCACGAACGGCTTGCCGCGGTGCGTCTCCAGCAGCAGCGGGTTGGTGGTGTTCATGGCGTGGATCGACCAACGGTTGTGTCCACTCGACAGCCTGAAAGGGTGCTCCCCTCCCAGCGTGGGCGGTTCCTTGTGCACGGGCAGAGCCTCACCGGCCTCGACGAACCACCGATGCTCCAGCATGAACTGCGCCCGGCGGGTGAGGGTGGGGTAGGGGTATCCCAGCTCGACGTGGTTTCGCAGCGGTGTGTGCGTCTCGTCGCGGGGGAACGGGGATGCCTGGCCCTGCGCCATGGCCATCACCCCCCAGTCCTCGTAGCGGGTGAAGCCGGTTTCCCTGAGCGTCTGCAGGGAGGTGCCCGGAGGCAGGTTGCCGAGCATCTCGGCGTCGCGCACCATCTCATCGGCGAGGTCCTCCTCGTCGGTGATGGCGCCGTCGAAGGTGTACTGGTCCAGCAGCTCGGCGTACACACGCCTGGTGCCGGTGCGGTCCACGTAGGACTCGAGCCCGCGGGAGGCGGCCCGCTCGGCGAGTGCCCGCATCACACCGGCGAGGATGGACCACTCACCGACCGCCTCCCCGGGGGGCTCCACCGCGGCATCGCTGAAGCCCAGGATCATGGTCCATGGGGTGGGCATGCCGAAGCCGACCTTCTCGTAGGTGCCCGCCGCTGGCAGGAGCAGGTCCGCGTACCGGGCCGTCTCCGACATTCGCACGTCGATGACCACGATCTCGGCCAGCTGTGGCCAGAGGTGCTCCAGCAGCACTCCCTTTCCACCCCGGGTGCGGCGCAACATGTTACCGGCGACCTCGATCAGGACCCGCGGGGGATGCTCCACCGAAGGCCGGTCCAGGTCCTGCCACAAACCCTCTCCCTTGGCCTCCTCCAGGTAGTCGCCGAAGGACCGCAGCGTGGGGTCTCCCAGGGACGGGTCGTCCATCCGGGCGGCGAAGCCGGCGTGGCGATACCAGAAGAACGCAGGCGGAACCATGCCCAGGGCCGAGGGCATCTGTCGCAGCATCTCGATGCCCGCGACCTCGGGCGTGAGAGTGGGATCGGCGGCCTGCATCATCGCCTGGGCACCCTCGAGCATCGCCACCACGGAGGAGGCACCCTCGAGGCCGGCGGAGGGCTTGGACATGGCGAGGAGGTGTCCGTCGAAGATGCCGGTGGCCCAGCCCCCGATCCCCGCTCCCTTGCGGCCCCAGTTGCCGGTGAGGCCGAGCAGGAGCAGCACGGAGCGGGCCATGAGGTCGCCATGGAAGTACTTCGACATCCCACCCGGCACGATCACGTGGGTGCGACCGTGCGCCACGAGGCGGGCCAGGGTGCGGATCGTCTCGGGATGGGTGCCGCACACCTCGGCAGCCTGTTCCGGTGTGTGCCGGCGTTCGAGCTCACGGCGAATCACGGCGAGGAGCGGTTCCACCTCCAGCGTCGTTCCGTCGTGGGTGGTGACGCTCCAGGTCCCCTCGAAGGCCACGGCGGCGCCGAGGTCGTCCAGGAGCAGGTTGGCGGGATCGGCCGGGATCGGCCCGTGTTCCTCGGTGGCCAGGAAGAACCGCTCGTCGTGCCCATCGGCGGTCACGTCGCTGTCGCGTAGGTAGCGGCCGTCGTCGCAGCGCACGAGCAGCGAGAGGTCGGTCTGGGCGGCCACGAAGTCCGCGTCGATCAAGCCTTCGGCGAGCACGACCTGGCACATCGCCAGGGCGAGGGCGGCATCGGTTCCCGGTCGCACGGGGAGGTGGAGATCCGTGTGGCTGTGGCTGGGGCTCACATCCGGCGCGATGAGCGCCACGTTCGCTCCCCTGTAACGCGCCTCGGTTATGTAGTGGAACAGGGGGATCATCGTGAAGGCCGGGTTCGAGTGCCAGATGAGGATCGTGTCGCTGTGGAAGAGGTCGTCGTAGGAGTAGGTGGGGTAGAACTTGCCGTACACCTGGTGGAACCCGGCCCAGAAGTCGTTGATCGAGCCGTTCACGTCGAGCACGGTCGCGCCGATCAGACGGCCGAAGCGCATGGCGGGAGCGACCATGCCGATCTCCGGTGAGCCCTCCTGCACCACTGCCTCCGGTCCGATCTCCTCGATGGCGTCGATGACGGCATCGGCTACCTCGGCGAACGCCTCGTCCCAGCTGATCCGCTCCCACTTCCCGCTGCCCCGTTCGCCCACCCGGCGGAGCGGGTGGGTGAGGCGGTCGGGCGAGCTCAGCTGCCGGCTCCAGGCCAGGCCCTTCTGGCACACCAGAGGGTTCATGTCGGGCACGCCCTCCTCGACCACGGGGAGGTCGCCGGAGGACTCCTCGCGCACGACCACGCCATCGCGCACGAAGGCATTGAGCGAGCAGCTGCCGGGAAAGCAGTCCACGCAGTGGCTGACCTTGACCACGCGGTCCCAGGGTCCGGCGGCGCGGGCTCGATAGGCCGCCTCGGTCGGTGCCGGTTCCCGGTTCACGTGCCGGACCGTCGAGGTTGGCCGGTGAGCTCGGTGGCCCGCTCGTCGAAGAGCAGCTCGAGTGCGGCGGCGAGCATGCGGAAGTGTGCGTCGAGGTCGACGTCGGGATCGACCCGTCGGGCGACGAACAAGCCGTCGACCGCAGCCATGGTCAAGGTGGCGGCTTGGTTGGCGTACGCCTCGTCGTCGATTCCCTCGAGGGCGAGGAACAGCCGGAAGCCGCGCTCGATGCGCTCCAGGCTCCTGGCGCGAACGGTGAGGAAGATGCGCCGAGCCGAGGGCTCGTCGGCCCGTTCCTCGAGGGCCAGCATGAGACCGAAGCGGAGAAAGTCGGGGTGCTCGGTGAGGCTGCCGGCCTCGTGGCGGAGTACGGCGGTGAGCATGTCGCGGCGGGTCATGTCCTCCGACAGCTCCGGGAGCTCTTCGAGACCGGCCTCCCACTCGTCGAAGCTGCGCTGGATGACCGCGGCGATGAGGTCGTCCTTCTTGCCGAAATGCCAGTAGATGGAGCTGACCGGTAGGCCGGACCGCTCGCTCACGAGCGCCACGGTGGTGCCCTCGTAGCCGCGTTCGGCGGCTATGTGGATGACCGCGTCGAGGATCCTCTGACGCGATTCCTCACCCTGTTGGTGGCGGCGCGGGGTCTTCGGTCCCATCGGAACTCACCGTAGTGTCTCTGGAGTGATGACTCCAGAGAAATCGCCACCAGCGGCACAACCCCCCCCAATCTGTTCCGTGCCTGACTTCGCCGTGGACGAGTCCCACCCGGTCCACCGCGAAATGGCTCGACTCTGATCGGCTTCTCGACAACGGGGGAGCATCAGATGAGTACCACGAGCGAGGGTGGCGACGACCGAAGAGGTTGTCACGCGAGCCGGGCAACTCTGGAGAACCTCGCCCCGGGCGGCACCCCGGTCCAGGCGCTGCTCGCCGTCGAGGTCGCCGAGATCTTGGCCATCACCGAGGAGTGGGGACTTGTAGTCAGACACGCGGGGTCTCGTCAACACGAACTCGCGGCCTCAGAACCCAGTTCTGGGCTCCTGGGCCGCCAGTTCGTCTGTCCGGGGCCGAGGCGACCGGTGCAGTGTCGAACTGGGTGGCCGTAGCCGTCGGCTACCGACGGAGGGCCTCGTCGATGCCGTCGATGGCGGTGGCGCCCGGGTCGGCCATGGGCTCCGTGTCGCTCCGGACGTGGAGCCAGGCTCGCTTGTTCGGTTGCGACAGGTGGGCGAGCATGTACCGGTCCAACCGCCCAACGGAGGTCGCCATGGTGCAGTACCTGGGTTCGTCGTCGTACTGGCACGAGACATCGCGCCATGTCCCGGGCCGCGCCCTGCAGGGCCATCACGAGGTCGACGTGGCCATCGTGGGCGGGGGGTTCACCGGGCTGTGGACCGCACTGCAGCTGCGCCAGGCCGAGCCGTCGATGAAGGTCGCGGTCGTCGAACGCGACGTCATCGGCTTCGGAGCGAGTGGCCGCAACGGAGGTTTCGCCATGACCCTGCTCGACATGAGCCTGGCTCACCTGCGCCGCAACCACGGTGACACCGCGGCCAAGGCCGCCCACGAGGCGGTGGCGACCTCCGTGGACGAGATGGGCGAGACCATCGACCAGCACGGGATCGATTGCGAGTGGCGCCACGGCGGCCTCATGGTGGTCGCCACCAACCGTCCGCAACAGGAGCGCATCGACGCCGACCTCGTCGCGGCCGAGGCCCTCGGCCTCGAGGGTTTCCACCGTCTGTCACGCCAGGAAGCCCAGGAGGAGGTCCACTCACCCACCTATGTCGGCGGCCTCCGTGAGGCTCACTGCGGCGTACTCCACCCGGCCAAGCTGACCCGAGGCCTGGCCAAGGTGGTGAGCCGAGCGGGAGCGGAGGTCTTCGAACGCAGCGACGTGACCGCAATCGACGAGCTCGGCGGCCGGATCCGCCTCACGACCCCCAACGGCGCAGTCGACGCCGAGCAGGTCGTGCTGGCCACGAACGCCTGGGCGTCGGAGACCGAGTGGTTCCGCCACAAGGTCGTGCCCCTCTACACCTACATCGCCGTGACCGAACCGCTCACCGAGGAGCAGTGGGAGACCGTGGGCTGGGGGAGCCACTGCGGCATCGAGGACAAACGCAACTACGTGCACTACTACCGGCGCACGCTCGACGGCCGCATCCTCTGGGGTGGCAGCGACGGCATCATCCACTACGGCGGTCGCATCGCTCCACGTCATGACCGCAGCAGCCGCATCCTCGCCCGCCTCACCGACACCTTCCACCGGACGTTCCCCCAGCTGGGCGATATCGGCTTCACCCACCACTGGGGTGGGCCCGTCGGGATGACCGCGGCGTTCCTGCCGATGTTCGGGACCTTGCTCGACGGTCGTCTCCACTACGGCCTCGGCTACAACGGTCACGGTGTCGCCCCGAGCCACACCGGCGGGAAGATCCTTCGTGACAGGGTGCTCGGCAGGACCAGCGAGCTCACCGAGCTCTGCTTCGTCGACTCCAGGGAGGCGAAGTTCCCGGTCGAGCCCGTGCGCTGGATCGGTGCGGAGTTCACCCGCCGTTCGCTCCTGCGACAGGACGCCCGGTTCGACGAGAATCGCGGCGGTGGCGAGATGGAACCGGCACTGCTGCGGTTGATGAACCGGCTCGGCTGAACTCGGCCCTAGTGCCCCTCAGCCGCCGATTCGGGATAGACGTCGCCTGCGGACGTAGGCGACGGCTACCACGGCCCCGGTCGTGGCGACCACCGCGATCGCGATCTGACGGCGCCGCCGCTGGACGGCCTCGTCCTCCTCGTCGTCATAGAACGACGAGGGGATCGACAGGGCGTATCCCGCCGCCGCAATGGCGTCGAGCCGGCCGCGGAGCTCGACCGTCAGCTCCCGACGGGCGACGGCCTTGAGGGGGTTGACCTGACCGCTGCACAGTTTCGCCATCTCGAGCCACGGGCCGGCGAGGACCGCCGCCCCCTCGAGCTTGCCGTTCGCTACGACGACTTCGTTCCCCCTGAGCGACAACGTGACCGACACGTCGCGATCGGAGGCGGTGAGGACGACATCGCCTCGAGCCAGGCTCGTGACCCGGGCCCGACCCGGGTAGTCGCGGAGGTTGTCCTCCAGAAGGCCTCCGAGCATGGTCGCCATACCGGAAGCGTCCTCCCCGTTCGCGAGGGTGACCTTCGGTGACGGCATCAGATCCTCTCCCACCACTTCTCGATGTCGAGGTCGTCGGCGATGACCTGCAACGCGTTGTAGCCGGGCCCGAAGGTGATGAAGCCGTGCGGGTGCTGCGTGCTGCCGGCCATGTAGAGGCCCTCGACCGGCGTGCGGAACTGGCCGAGCTCCGGTAGTGGCCGCTGGTCGAGCATGTTGGCGAGGCTGATCTCACCCATCATCCAGTCGCCACCGACCATGTTCGGGAGCTTACGGGCGATGTCGTGCGGAGTGAACACCGACCAGTCGATGATCTCGTCGGCGGTGAGGTTCGGGGCGTAGCGGCGCCACGCATCGATGCACTTCTGGCCGTACCAGCGGCCCATGTCGTCCCAGGCGCCCTCGCCCCCGTCGGCGAGCGCGAACGGGGCGAACTGGCGGAGCAGGCCGGTCGCGCAGCCGGGCGGCGCGTCGGTCGGGTCGTAGATCGAGTTGACAGCTGCGTTGGGTCGTGGTTCGACGAGCCCGCCGGAGCGGATCGTCTTCCAGTCGGCGTCGAGCTGCGCGGTCGACTCGATTCCGAGGTTCACGACCCATGCCTTGTTCACGTCGGGGTCGAACTCGGACGCGATGTACTCGGGGAACGCCCGCATGGCGAGGTGCACCGAGAACAGGGTCCAGTCCTTGTGCACGACCTCGGTCTTGACCCTGTGCGCGAACTCCTCGGGGATATCCGCCGGGTCGATGAATTCGAGGAACGTCTGCTCGACCGACACGGTCGAAGCGACGATCTTGCGCGCGTGCATCTCGGTGCCGTCGGCCATGCGCACCCCGACGGCCCGGTTGCCGTCGACGAGGACATTGGTGACCTCGGCATCGGACCACATCACGCCGCCGTGTTGGGCGAGGTCGCGCCACAGGGCGTGCGCGAGGCGATGCGAACCACCGACGCAGAGATGCCAGTTGTCGATCTTGCCGACGAGCAGCGGGTAGCCGATCGCGAGTCCCGCGGCGTCGTTGGTGTACGAACACACCGCGCCGTGGAACGCGAGATGCGCTTTGATCCTGTCGTTCTCGAAGTGGCGATCGAGGAACTGATTGATCGTCTCGCGCCGCAGCTTCACCGAGAGGAACTCGGAGCGATCCTCCACCCCGAACGTCCCCAGCGCCTTGGTGAGATCCTTGACGCTCAGCGGCGGCTGGTACATCAAGGTGCCGAGCAGCAGGTCGATGAAACCGTGTGCCTCTCCGTAGAGCCGGTCGAAGGTGGCAGCGTCCTTCTCGGAGAACCTCGCCATCGACGCGAGTGTCTTGTCCATGTCGGTGTGGATGGTGAGCGCTGTGCCGTCATCGAAGATCGAGGCCATCTGCACCTCGGGACGCACGTACTCCGCGCCGTGTCCGCGCACGTCGAGGTCGGCCACCGGGGGAGCCATGTCGACGAACGTGTGGTAGTTCGCGTGCATGTTGTGAACGAACCCGGCCTGCGTGACCTCCTCCGAGCAGAGACCGCCGCCCTCCTCGTGGCGGCGCTCCAGCACCAGCACCTCGAGACCGCTGCGCGCGAGGTAGGCGCCGAGGGTCAGGCCGTTGTGGCCGGCCCCGATGATGATCGCGTCATAGGTGTCCTTGAGCACCATCTCAACTCACCCCGTCGTATGGAGGACGGCCCTTGGGCCAGGTCGTGTCGACATCGTTCGCGTACGCCTCGAGCAGCACCTGCACCATCTGTGCCTGGCGCATGAGGAAGCGCATGTCGCCGCGAACCTTGATCGTTCCGGACAGTGCGGCGTCGATCGGGTCTGCGAGTCCCGCCGCGATCCCGTCGAACTCCGCACCCGGACCGGTGAACCGGTAGTTGAGCTTCACCGATGGGTCGTCCTCCTCGAGTGTCCTGTACCAGACGCACTGGCCGGCCTCGAGGCGGATGAGGAAGCGCCGTACGTCACCCTCGGCCACGTACGGAGTCTTTCCGTCACCGACGATCTCCACCGCGATCGTGAACTCGTCCTGTGGTGCATCTTTCAGCGTCGCGACGCGATCGTTGATCGCCTCCTTGACCGCCTCGTACCAATCTGTGGTGTAAACGTCCGGCATCTCAATATCCCCTCTCGGTGGTCACAGGACTGGGTAGGTCCAGATCTTCGGCGATCGTCTTGTAGGCGTTGTAGCCCGCGGCAGCGTGCATGCCGCCACCCGGCCAGGCCGACGGTCCGCACAGGTAGAGACCGTCGACGTGGAGCCGGTAGTCCGCCGCCTCGGGGAACGGCCGGTTCACCCCCATCTGGTCCGCTGCCATGTCGCCGTTGGAGAAGTCGCCCTCCCACATGTAGTTCTTACGCTCCATCTGGTCGGGTGTGTAGAGCTTGTCGGCGATGACGTTGTCGCGTGTCATGTTCGGTGCGAACTCTCCCCAGCGGGCGAGGAACCGGTCGTTGAACGTCTCGCGGACCTCGGTCCACTCGTCGGCTGACAGCGCGCTGGCCTCGGGGAAGAAGTACCAACCCGTCGCCGAGTGCCGGCCCTCGGGAGCCTGCGACGGATCCCAGAGGCTGTTGACCCAGGTGCCGGCCGCGGGAGCCGGGAGGGTGCCGGAGTAGGCGTCGCGGATGTAGCGGATGGCTTCTTCGGGGGTGTCGTAGCCGACGACGGTGTAGTGGGTCTTGTTGATGTCGGGATCCCACTCAGCCGAGGAGTAGTCGGGGGCGTCGTAGAGACAGAACATCGGCGTGGCGAGAACGTGGGTGGGGCCGAACCGGAAGTTCTTCGCCCGGCGCACCCAGTTCGCCGGCAGGTGCTCCTCCCCGACGTGGTCCAACAGCGTCTGCTTCGGATCTGCGTTGGTGGCGATGCACTTCGTCGCCCGGAACTCCTTGCCTCGGGCGACCACGCCGACGGCTCGGCCGTCCTCGACGATGATCCTCTCGACCTCGGTGTTCTCGATCAGGTCGACACCGTGCGCATAGCAGGCCTGGCGTCATGGCCTTGGCGAGTGTGTGCGTTCCGCCCTTGGCCAGCCGCCAGCAACCGATCATCCATGGCAGGGCAGTCAGGATCAGCCCGCCGGAGCCGCCGGTGTCGATGCCGACACCGAACTCGACGGCCACGCGGTACAGGAGCGTCCGCATCTCCGGCGACTCGAACAGTTCGTCGATCATCACCTTGGGGGTCTTCACGATGTCCTTGCCGGTGATGCCCATGTCGCCGTACATCGACTCGACGACCGCGGCCTGGCCCTCGTCCATCCCCTCGAACGGGGGCGAGTACATGCCGATGCCGAGCAGCGGACCGAAGTCCATGGTGCGCTTCTGGAGCTCGATGTAGGTGTCGGCGTCGGCCTTGGAATAGTGCGAGATGCTCTTGTGCGTCTTGTCGAGCAGGTCCTTGCGGTGGAGGACGATCGGGGGGCGCCCGTCGGAGAACGCGATGCCCGCCTGGTTCTCGGGGGTGATCGAGCGGAGGCCGCAGTTCTGGAGATCGAAGTCGTCGATCATCGGCATGATGTCGAAGAACTCCATGTAGTTCGCGTGCATGTTGAATCGGAAGTCGGAGATCACCGGATCCTCGGTGTTCGCTCCACCGCCCTCCTCGTGCCGCCGCTCGATGATCGCGGTCTTCAGTCCGGCGCGGGCCAGATACGCAGCAAGGCAGAGCCCGTTGTGCCCCGCTCCGATGATGATCGCGTCATAGGTCGTCGGCACGGAGGCTCCTCGGAGATCAGGTTTACGGGGCCGGCTGGCACAGACTAACAGAATTCGTGCGGTGTGCAAGTGAGGCGCCCGACTATACTCGACGGCTGAGCGCCGGAGAGACGATGCACCGAGACGAGGTACCGAGGCGTCAGCCGTCCGACCCGGCCGACGCCGCCGACCGACCGCCCAACGCCGAACGGATCCTCGCGGCCGCCGAGGAGTGCTTCGCCCGCTACGGATTCCAGAAGACCTCCATGGCGGACATCGCCCGTGAGGCAGGTCTCTCCCGCAGGAGCGTCTACCGCCACTTCCCCGACAAGGCGGCGCTGTTCAGCGAGGTCACCGCGGCGAGGGCGCGCATCTTCCTCGACGAGATCATGCGTCGTACCGCCGAGCTCGAGGGGCTCTCCGCCCAGATCGAGGAGGTCTCGCGCCTGACGAACCGCTTCGTGCGCGAGGATCCGATAAGCGCTGCCCTGCTCCTGGCCGATCCGGACTCGCTGGCCAGGACGGTCACGACCGAGGCACGCGAGCTGCTCGGGATGGCGATGGACGCGATCGTGCCTCTCATCGAGACCGGACGCGAGCGCGGCGAGGTCCGTGTCGATCTGGACGTCCCGCGCGCCGCCGAGTGGATAACGCGCATGGTCTTCTCACTCAGCGCGACACCCTCGGTCACATTCGACATCGACGACCCTGAGCAGACCGCAGCGTTCATCCGCGAGTTCCTGGTGCCGGGATTGCGCTGAGGGCACCGGCGTGGCTTCCCCCGATCGCCTGATAACCCCGCGCTTCGCGCTCGTGGTCCTGGTCGGCCTCGCCTACTTCTTCTCGCTCGGGATGCTGCTGCCGGTCGTGCCGCTCTACGTGGAGGAAGGCCTCGGCGGGGGCAGCGTGGCGGTAGGGGTCGCGGTGGGGACCTTCTCCGCGGGAGCGGTGCTGCTGCGCCCGTTCGCGGGCCGCATCGGGGATCGCATGGGTCGGCGCATCCTCATCATCGGCGGAGCCCTGACCGTCGGCGTCGCGGTGGCTCTCTACCCGTTTGCCGGTTCGGTCGCAATGCTGGTGCCTGCCCGCGTCCTGGGTGGCATCGGCGAGGCGGCCTTCTTCGTCGGGGCGGGCACGATGGTCACCGACCTGGCACCCGAGGCGCGCCGGGGAGAGGCGATCAGCTACTGGTCGGTGGCCGTCTACGGCGGCCTGGCGTTCGGGCCGGCCCTGGGGGAGTGGCTGCTGGCGGAAGATGACTACGACAGGGTGTGGGTCGTCAGCGCCGCTCTGGCCCTGCTCGCCGGGCTGCTCGCCCTCGGCATCCGTGAGACGGCCCGCCCGCGCCGGTCGGGGGACCCCGTGCCCCCTCAGCCGCTGCTGCACCGCGCCGCGCTGGCGCCGGGCGCGGTGCTCTTCCTCGGCATGATCGCCCTCGCCGGATTCGCCGGCTTCGTACCGCTGTACGTGCGCGACATCGGCCTCGACGACTCGCGCAACGTCTTCCTCCTCTACGGCTGTCTCGTTCTGGCGGTGCGGATACTCGGTGCCCGTGTCCCCGACCGCATCGGGCCGTTGATGGCCGGCACCCTGGCCACAGGTGGGATCGCCATCGGCATGGTCGCCATGGCGGGGGTGGCACGACCGTCGGGGCTCTACGCGGGCACCGCCGCGCTGGCTCTCGGCATGTCGATGCTGTACCCGTCGATGCTCATGCTCGCCCTCACCGGTGTGCCCGAGACCGAGCGGGGCTCCGCGGTCGGGACGATCAGCAGCTTCTTCGATCTCTCCCAGGGCGTCGGAGCGGTACTGCTGGGAGGGGTGGTGGCGCTCACCGGCTACCGCGGGGCATTCCTGGCTGCCGCCGTGCTGGCGATGCTGGCCTTGGCCCTGCTTCGCAGCGGCGTTGACCCCCGGTTCCGCGAGCCGGTGGACCCGGCAGCTGCCGAGCTGGCGTTGGAGAACCTGGAACCCGACCCACCGTGAGTGGACCGATCGCTTTCGCTTCTTCGCTCAGCGGCCCGCCGGCGCCCGCTTCGTGGCGAACACGTCGACCGGCACCGCACTCTGCAGCGCCAGACCGGTGACCGCATCGAACAACTCGTCGTCGGGTATGAGGTGCTGCACGCTCACCCCGTCGTCGTCGGGCCCGCCCCAGCCGAAGGCGAGCGCGACGGTGCCCGGGGCCAGGTCCTCGGAGGCCTCGACGGTCGCCTGCACCTCTCCGTAGCCGCTGCGCACCACCACGGTGTCGCCCTCCGCGACGGGAATCGAGGCCATGGCGTCGGGGTGCATCAGCAGCGGGTTGAAGCGCCGGCGAGCCGCCAGCGAAGGCATGTTCTGGCCCTGCGTGCAGTACACCTCCTTCATCCGGTAGGTGATCATGCGGAAGGCGAAACCGTCGTGTTCGGTGTAGCCGCCGGCAGCGGTGACCGGCTCGGCCAGCACCTCGGCCAGCTCGGTTGTCACCTCGGGGTGGCCGATGCGCATCGGCTGGTCGGCGTGGCCCGACATGTAGCCGACGATCCCGCCCACGAGGGGATCCCGCTCGCCCCACACGTGACCCTCGGGGTGGAGTCGCACGTCGCTCATCGGGATGCGGGAGTTGGCGTGCAGAGCGTCGATCACCTCGTCCGCGCTCGGCCTGCGGTCGGGGGTGATGCCCGGCAGGTCGATGCGGAACCCGAGGCGCTCCGCCAGGCCCCAGAAGACCTCCCAGTCGTCGATCACTCCCGGGGGCGCATCGACCAGCGCCTCCGTGTACTGACTGAAAGGGAACGGATAGGAGGCGTCCATCAGCTTGGTGACGTCCACCCGTTCGAAGGGGTGTTTCACCGCCATCACGTAGTCGGCATGCTGCGCCGTGGCGGTCATGAAGAGGTCGTCGACCACCAGCAGCTCCAGCTCCTGCATGGCCCGAGTGGTCGACCCGGCGTCGGCGAAGACGAGAGCGGGGTTGCCTCCGTGCACGATCAGCGCCTTCACCTGGCCCATACCGGGCGTGAGGATCTCGTCGGTGAGGGTGTTGGTGGGCATCTCCTCGAAGAAGCCGAGGTAGTTGAAGGAGCCCTCGATGCCCCTGATGCGCGACTTCGGTCCGGTGTAGCCACTCATGGTGATCGGGCCGTCGAGATCGGGGAAGGCGAAGTTCAGCGCCCCGGCGTGGCGGGTGAGCCCGCCGCGCCGGTCGTACCGCCCACACAGCACGTTGAAGGTCATCACGAGCTGTGTGGATAGGTTCTGGTGACGGGCCATGTGCAGGCCGGTGCCGCTCGTGGCCCCACCGCTGGCCGCGGTGGCGAACAGCGTTGCGGCCCGCTCCACCACCTCGGCGGCCACGCCGGTACGTCGGGCCACGTAGTCGAGGTCGAAGGAGCGCACCGCCTCGGTGAGCTCGTCGAGCCCGCTGGCGTGGGCGTCGACGTAGGCACGGTCGAAGAGCTTGCGGTCGATGATCACCTTGATCATCCCGGCGAGCAGCGTGGCGTCCTCGCCGGGCCTCACCTGCAGGTGGATGTCCGCCATGCGGGCCGTCTCGGTGCGGCGTGGGTCGATCACGATGAGTTGCATGCCCCGCCTGCGGGCGTCCTGCAGGCGCCGGCGGGGATCCGACTGGGGCATGCTCATGAAGTGGGAGCCCACCGGGTTGGTGCCCACGAACATCGCTACGTCCGCTTGCTCGATGTCGAGGAGCTGCAGCGGTAGGGGGGAGCCGAACAGCCTGGAGGCGGCCACGATCATGCTGGGGGAATCGATCGTGAACGAGGTGTACATGCGCCGTGAGCCGAGCCCGTTCAACCAGGCGCTCGCGAGCGGTGGACCGCCCGCTGACGTGCGGTGCCCGCCGTCGCCCACGTAGACGGCCACCGCGTCGGGGCCGTGGCGTTCGATGATGCCGGCCAGGCGCTCGGCGATCTCGTCCAGCGCGTCCTCGGCGGCGATGTCTGCCCAGGCGGGTTCGCCCTGCTTCGGGCCCATGCGCTTCTTCGAGGAGAGCAGTCGATCGGGGTGGTGGATGCGCTCGGGCTCGGCGCGGCCCTTGAGGCAGGTGTAGCCCTGCGACACCGCGTTTTCGGGGTCACCGCGCACGGCCATCACCCGGTTTCCGACGACGTCGACCTTCACCCCACAGAACGTGTGGCAGAAGCGGCAGAACGAGGTCGACGTCTGCATCGGTGCCGTGCTCTCGCTGCTCATCGCACCCCCATGCGTGCGGACTTGTTGCGTAGCTCTTACTTAGTCGCGCTAACTCACGCTACTACCTCGACGCCGGCAGTCAAGGAGGGCTTCGGTCCCCCTCGGGCCTCCTGACCTACGATGTGGCTTCCTGGCGTCGGGGTCGGCTCGGCGCGGAACCCGCCCCGAATGGACCTCGCCGTGCTGTCCGCCATCACCGAACCCACAGTGGAGGCCCTTCGGATCCTGCGCGACGCCTCGCTGTTCCAGTGGCATACGGTGACCTTCCTCGTGCTCGTGTTCTACGTGTACTCGGTCGAGGTCGAGCGTCGGAACTGGGACGCCGTGCTCGCGGGTCTGGCGTTCTGGTTGATGGACTGGATCAACGAGATCGTCAACTCGGGGATTCTGCACTGGACCGACCGGTCGGCGCTCTGGACCGTCACCGGCAACACCAGTTACCTGATCCTGGTCGGGCTCACCATCGAGATCACGTTCATGTTCGCGATGATGGGCGTGATGTTCGTCAAGATGCTGCCGGCGGACCGGAAGACGCGAATCGCCGGGATCCCGAATCGTTGGGTCTGTATCGTCGGATTCTCGTGCCTGGCGGTCTTCATCGAGGAGCTCCTCGTCGAGACCGGCTGGTTCCACTGGGAGTACTGGTTCTGGAACCAGTGGAACCCGGTGCTGATCGTCGTCTTCGGCTATGCGACCTTCTTCGCCATGGCCGCCTGGGTCTACGACATGGACAGCCGGGACCGGCAGATCAAGGTCGTCGCCACTTTGGCGACGATCGTCGTGGTCCTTCTGGTCATCTTCGGAATCGCCGGGTGGTTGTAGCGGAACCTCGGAAGGCGAGTTCCCTTCCGACCGGTGGACCCACGTCTTCCTCGCCCCGCCGGCGGTGGAATAGGGTCGGCTCTTCGCCCAGACCGTGGGCAGAAGGAGCAACTGTGGTCGAGCGGAGTGGATGGGAAGAGATCACGGCCGAGAATCCGGACCACTCGACGTGGTATGTCGAACGGTTCCGATCCATGGCCGCGGCTGGCGACGACCTGGCGGGGGAGGCCCGGTTCATCGACGCGATGGTGCCCCGTGGAGCTCGCATCCTCGACGCGGGATGTGGGCCCGGGCGGGTCGGTGCGTTTCTCGCCGAGCTCGGTCACGAGGTGGTCGGCGTCGACGTCGATCCGGTGCTGATAGCAGCGGCCGAACAGGACCATCCCGGGCCGACATGGCTGGTGGGCGATCTGGCCGAGCTCGACCTGGCGGCCCGTGGCGTCGAGGACGGCTTCGATGTGATCGTCGCAGCAGGGAACGTGATGCCGTTCCTGGCGCCGAGCACGCGCCGGGCGGTTCTGGCCCGACTGGGCGGCCACCTTCGTGGGTCCGGGCGAGTGGTCGTGGGATTCGGGTCGGGACGTGGCTACGAATTCGACGAGTTCCGCGCCGATGTCGGCGAAGTGGGGTTGGTCCTGGAACTGCAACTGGAGACGTGGGACCTGCGTCCCTTCACCGACGATTCCGGGTTCCTCGTAGCCGTGCTGGGTCGTTGAAAACGCGGGCTTGATCCCAGGATGTGTCGACTCGGCTCAGCGGGTCACCGACAGCTCCGACGCGACGAGCCTGCCGTCGACCGACTCGAGGGCGGCGACCCGTATGTCATAGCCGTCCTCGCTGAGCAGCTCCGATGGGACGATGACCGTGAACTGGTTCTCGGCCTCGAGCTCGGCCGCGAACGCTTCATCCATCAGAAACGATTCCGTGTCGTAGATCTTCGAGATGCCCGCGACGCGGCCGTCGATCGCTACGGCGACCCACTTCTGGCTGATGGTCTCCTCGACGGAGCCACGAACGACTCCGAGCGGCGGCGACCTACCCTCGGTCGTCGCCGTTGATCGATCGAGCATGACACTCGTCTCGCTTCGTCGCGGTTCGAGGTCGGTCCAGGGCCGTCCCATGAGCTGGTCGAACGGTGTGAGTCGGGCCAGGGCGGCCGTGTCCCACTCGTCGTCCGGTCTCAGTTCGCCGAGGAGGGGGTCGAGACCCTCTGGAACGATGTCACTCGCGCAGAAGTCGTACAGGTCGGCATCCCCCGGTTCGCCCCCCACGAGGAAGATCTCGAAGCGTACGTAGCGGCGGATGTCCTCACATCCGGGGTCGACGTACCGTGGATCACCTCCGAGCACCGAGGCGCCGTCCGTCGGCCATGGCACCTCGATGTCCAGCATGTCGGCGAGGGTGGGCAGGACGTCGACCGCCTCGACCGGAGCATCGCTGACGACGCCGGCGGACTGGTTGGGGGCTTTGATGAACAGGGGTGTGACCATGAGTGCCGAGGCGTTCGTTCCGTCGTAGTACCGCGAGACCTTCTCGGAGTCGAGACCGGCAGCGTGATCGGCCAACACGACCACGATGGCGTCGTCGTACACGCCGGCCTCGGTCGCGTCGTCGAGGATGTCCCCGAGGAGTCGGTCGGTGAACTGCATCTGGAGCGCCATCTGCTGAGCGACGATCTCGGTGTCCCATTCGGCGGTGGTTCCCCGCCCGACGGCGGGTCCGTCGTACTTCTCCCCGGACTCGGTCAGGACGTACGGCGCGTGCGGCAGCAGAAGGTGCAGGTAGTAGAGCGTCGGTTTCTCGCTGGGCTCGAACGCAGCTCTGAACGCCTCGACCCGGGGAAGCTCCGAAGCTCGATCATCATCGGGGAACTGGAACGGACGAGCCGAGCCGTCCGGAACCGTGGGGGTGTCGAGAGGGGAGGCCGAGGTCGTCGTCACGGTGGTCGGTGCCTCGACGGCTGTCTCCTCGAAGCCGGTGAGCACAGGTCCGACATCTCGGTTCAGCGCTATCTGGTCTCCCCAGGCGTCGAGCGCGTCGCGCAGCAATCGGGAGAGCCCGCCTCGGTCGGGCCCGAGTGTCGCGTCACCGGGCGTCGTCGACGAGTCCGCCGGGGACGGCGCCGATATGGCCGCCCCGGGGGGAGTCAGCGACGTGCCACACCACTCCTCCGGGCAGAGTCGGGTGAGCGACTCCGACACGGTGAGGTGATAGGTGCCCCCGAGCAGTCGGAACAGATTGTCGGGCTGGCTCGTCCAGACGGAACCGCTCGACGCGGTGGGGAGCTGTCCACTCAGGATGGCGGGTACCGCCTTCACCGTCTCCGCGGTGACCGTCGTGTACGAGCGATACCAGGTGGCGTCGTCGGCGAACGCCGCCAGCGCGGGGTAGCGGATCGGGTCGATCTCGCCCGACTGGTCGAGGAGCAAGGCGGTCGGTAGCTCGTCGAGAACGACCATCACGATGTCCGGAAGCGTTTCGTCGCCGGCCGAGGGCGCGGTGGCCAGCTCGACGACTTCGGGCGGGTCCGCGAACGCCAACTCGCCCGTTGGGCTGGAGAACAGGAAGAGCCCGACGAAGATCACCGAGGAGAAGGCCATCAGCTGCGCCCACGAGCGGGCAGGCTCGAAGCGCCGGTAGAGCCACGCGCCGACGCCGGCCGCGAGCGCGGCGAGCAGCGCCTTGGCAGGACCCGCAGTCCCGAGCAGGTGATGGATTGCCTGCAGCAGCCCGACGAAGAGGCCGAGCGTGACCGCCGCCAGATGGGCGACGTTTCCGGCTCGGTCCGAGGGGAGTCCCGCCAGCACACCCGGCAGCCACAACAGAACCGCCGGGCCGATCGCTACGAGCAAGGCGAAGAGGATGATGTCCGTCGTGGAGGCGCCTCGGAACACGAACTGCTCCGGGGCATCGCCGAACACACCGAGTACCGGCTGGGTGATGGCGAATCCGCAGATCCCCAGCAGGCCTGCCAGCCTCGTGAAGTCGCGTCGTACGAGGTCGCTGCGCACGGCTCGGAGGTTACCGATGTCCGTCCTGGCCCGGTGACGGGGCGACGGGTTGCGTCCGCCTGCCGGCTCGGAAGCCGAATGCCGGTTCACGCGAGTCGGCGTGACCGGAGCCAATTCACGGATGTTGTCCTCGATCTGGTCGTCGCTCACCGGTGTGCCACCACTCCACCGAGCGTCGGATCGACGTCGAGGGCCCGGACCCGGGCCGCGGGCTCCAGGAAGATCTCGCCTCCTGATCGCTCAACGTCTCTCCGATCCCGCGCTTCCAGGCCGAGCTCGCGGCCTCAGAACCCAGATGTGAGCTCTCAGGCCGCGAGTTCGGTGATCGGCGATGCCAACGGGCGGTACCGCCGCTATCCGGACGGGGTAGGGCGGTCAACGAACAATGGGCGCAATCGCTCGGCGACCGACTTCCAGTGCCGTCGCTGTTGCTCCCGCTCCTCGGCGCTGGCGAGTCGTTCCTGGTGGAATCGGACACCGGTCTTGGCGCCTCGGTCGTCGAGAGCGATCTGGACGGTGGTGTCGTGGTCCCACTCCGGGGGTTGCCAGGTGAGTCGAATCCGGTCTTCCTCGCGGAAGCTGCGGATCTCGCCGACGACGCCGTCCGATGTTTCGTACTGGTCGCCCCGCTCGCCACTGAGCTCGGTGCCCGGTCCGAGCCAGACGGCGAGGCCCTCGGCCGCGACGAGCAGATCCCAGACCTCCGCTGCCGGCCGGTCGACCGTGATCGACACGCCGATCTGCCAACCCGCATCCTTGGTTCGTCCCACAGGCACCCGACCATCATCGCGCCATTCCGACCGGTACCGTCGGGACCCGGCCTGTCGCGAAGTGGATCGAGACCGGGTTTCGGCTCACGTGACACGAGGTGATCTGGTAGAAGGTGCGTGGCTGGACTCGCGGGATCGGGGAGTCGTCGAGTTCGCGGAATTCCGCGCTCCGTCGGAGGTCCACCTGTCTCCCGTAACCTCATCTCCCTTGGAGGTCGCCATGGCTGGAGAGGTGTTCCGGACCGATGTCGAGGTCTTCACCTTCGACATCGACTTCGCGGACCACGTGTCGAATATCGTGTACCTGCGCTGGCTCGAGATGACCCGCGTACGCTTCCTCGACGAGATCGGCATGCCGATCGACGACATGGTCGCCTCGGGAGTCGCCCCGATCATCGCCCGGACCGAGATCGACTATCTCCGACCCGTGCGACTCCAGGAGCCGGTGCAGATCGCGTTGTGGCTCTCGGAGCTTCGAGCGGCCTCGGCCGTGCTGCACTTCGAGGTGGTCGCCGGCGCCGAGCCGGAGGTTGCAGCACGGGCCGTGCAGCGCGGCCTGTTCGTCCGTCTGGAAACCGGACGACCGGCCCGGATCCCCGCTGACGTGCGCGCCGGATTCGAAACGTACGTTTGCGCCCCGGGATGATCCGCCGCTGAGCTCGGGTGACCTCGATGCGAGCCGGCCACCCACACGGGAGAGGACCTCGGACCCTGGCCGGGTCACCCGACTCGGGCGAAGGTGGTGTCGATGAGAGCGATCGTCCTGGTGAAGCAGGTGCCCGACGTGCGCGCCAGCCCGGTGGGCGTGCGCCCGGACGGGACCATCGATCGTCGGGGTGCGTCGGCGATCACGAACCCAGCCGATCTCCACGCTGTCGAAGCAGCGGTCCAACTGGCCGACGAGGTCATCGCGCTGTCGATGGGACCGTCACAGGCGGAGGTGGCGCTGCGCGAGGCGGTGTCCCTGGGGGCGGACCGCGGTGTCCTCCTCTGCGATCGACTTCTGGCCGGCTCGGACACGTGGGCGACCGCCAATGCGCTCGCGGCTGCGATCAACGGCCTCGGTGGCGCCGACCTCGTCGTCTGCGGGATGTCGGCGCTCGACGGCGAGACGGGACAGGTCGGGCCGTCGGTCGCCCAGCGACTCGGCTGGCCTCAGGCGACGGGATGTGAGTCGGCTCACCTCGAGTCCGATCACCTGATCGTGCGGCGGATCGTAGAGGGCGGGTTCGAACGACTCCGCCTGCCGGTCCCGGCGCTGCTCACCATCGCCGAGACCGGCTTTCAGCCCCGGTATCCCACGGCTATCGGTCGCCGCAAGGCGGCCGGGGCCGACATCGAGCGGATGTCGGCGGCGGACGTGGGCCTGGACGAGTCGCAGGTCGGCCTCGGTGCCTCGCCCACGAAGGTTGCTCAGATGACTCCTACCGCGCTGGCGGATCGGACCTGTCGCTACGTCGGAAGCGACGGATTCGACTACGACGATCTCGCCGAGGAGCTCGCGACCCTCGGGGCGACCGACCACGCGTGGATCCCGCCGACGAAAGAGCAATCCAGCGAGGTTCTTCCACCGGTTGCCGAACCGGACCCGAGAGAGCCCTCGGTGTGGGTCGTCGTCGAGGCCGGCCGGAACGGCCTGCTCCCCGTGTCGCTCGAGCTGCTGACGAAGGCGACCGAACTGGCACCTCTGCTGGACGGTTCGGTGGCGGCGGTGTCGTTGACGGGCGCCGCGGGGCACGAGCCGGCCGGAGCCGGAGACCACGGCGCGGACGTGGTGTTGACCGTGGCGCACGACGAGCTGGATCCCTACCGGGCCGAACCACACGCCCGAGTGCTCGCGGAGCTGGCCGCCGATCGTCGGCCGGCGGCGATCCTCTTCGGAGCGACGACCACCGGTCGGGACCTCGCTCCGAGGGTCGCGTCGCTGCTGGGGACCGGCCTCGCCGCGGACTGCACCGACCTGGCGGTCGGCCCCTGGGAGCGACGGGGAGCCCGCTACGACCAACTCCTGCACCAGGTGCGGCCGGCGATGGGCGGCGGGGTCCTGGCCACGTGCATCTGCCCGGTCGCCCGCCCGCAGATGGCGACCGTTCGTCCCGGGGTGTTCCGCATCGAGCCGAATCGCAAGGAGGCGCGGGTCGAGCGAGCGGATGCGACCTTCGAGCCCGAGGACCTCCGCGTCGAGGTCCTCGCCCGCGAGATCGGTGACGCCGACGTCGCGCTGAACGATGCCGATGTCGTCATCGCCGGTGGCGCCGGTTGCGGCTCGGACAGCTGGCACCTGCTCGAGGATCTGGCGGCGGCGATCGGCGGTCGCGTGGCGGCGTCCAGGGGTGCGGTCGAGGCCGGGCTCGCCCCGCGCTCGTTCCAGGTCGGACAGACGGGCACATCGGTGCATCCTCGTCTCTACATCGCCTGTGGCATCTCAGGTGCCCTTCAGCACACCGTCGGAATGCGCGCCGCCCGCACGGTCGTCGCGGTGAACAGGGACCCGGAGGCTCTGATCTTTCGCTTGGCCAACTTCGGGATCGTCGCGGACGTGGCCGAGGCGCTCCCCCCGCTGATGAGAGCGATCGAATCGCATCGCTGAGCGGCAGCAGGTCGGCTGCGACAGAGGGTCATGGCGGTTCCCCACGAATCGTCCGACCGACCGGGTACCTTGAGGGCGGGTCCTCATGACAGACACCTCCGAACAGGTCAAGGCAGCTCTGCTCGACGCGGTGGTCGTCCTCACCCGGCGGCTGTACACCCGAGTCCCACCCGACGAGGCCGAGCGCCTCATCCGCCTGTACTACGAGCGGGTCGCCCCCCAGGATCTGGCCGACAAGGACCCGGTCGACCTGTACGGCGCGGCGGTCCGACATCTGCAACTGGCCGGACAGCGTGCACCACTGGAGACGCTGGTGCAGGTCTACAACCCCGACATCGACGAAGACGGGTGGTCGAGCAGCCACACCGTGATCGACCTCGTCTGCGAGGACATGCCCTTCATCGTGGACTCCGTTCTGGCGATGCTCGAGGTACAGGGGCGCCATGTGCACGTTCTGGTCCATCCCATCGCCGTGGTCGAACGCGACGGCGGCGATCGGATGCTCGGCATCAGCCCACCGAACGGTGGTGCCGCCGGCACGATGGAGTCGTTCCTGCACGTCGAGGTGGACCGGGTCGCCAGCGGCGCCAACATCGAGCAGCTGCGCCGGGACACCCTCGCGGTCATCGATGACACGCGCTCCGCCGTCACCGACTGGCTGCCCATGCGGGAGCGCGCCCGCGCCCTGGCCGACGAGCTGGACGAATGGGCCGCCGAACCCGACCCCCGGTTCGAGGCGACGGTTGCCACCCACCCGAGCGAGGTGGCGGCGTTGCTGCGCTGGATGGAATCCGGCTATTTCACGTTCGTCGGCTACCGGGAATACGACTTCGTCGACGATCCCGGCCATCCGTGCATCGTCAGTCGGCCATCGACCGGGCTCGGCACCATGCGACAGACCGAGGCGACGACACGCAGGCTCGACCTGCTCCCGGGTGAGGTCACCGACCTTGCTCGACGGCCGAACATCCTGAATCTGACCAAGGCCAACTCGATCGCCACCGTGCACCGAGCGGTGCCGTTCGACTATGTGGGGATCAAGGAGATCGCTCCGGACGGATCGGTGACCGGCGAGCGACGCTTCCTGGGGCTCTTCACGTCAGCCGTCTACAGCGGTCGGGTCGAGGACATCCCGGTTGTTCGGGCCAAGGTGGCCGAGGTGGTCAGGCGATCGGACTTCGCGCCGGGTAGCCATGACCGAAGCCGCTTGATGAACATCCTGCAGCTCCATCCCAGAGACGAGCTCATCCAGACCGGCGTCGATCGGCTCGAGGAGATGGCACTCGCCATCCTCGATCTCCGGGACCGACGTCAGGTCAGCCTCCTCATCCGGCGCGATGACTTCGGCCGATTCCTGTCCTGCCTGGTGTTCGTGCCCCGAGATCGCCACAGCACCGATGTCAGGCTCAAGATCGAACGGATCCTGATGGATGCCTACCAGGGCCGTTCGTCACGATTCAGCATCGAGATCTCCAACGATTCGCTCGCTCGAATCCACTTCGTGATCTACACCGATCCGACCGCCATGGAGGATCTGCCCGATCTCATCGCGGTCCGGGCCCGGCTGACCCGAGCCATCCGTACGTGGGACGACTACCTGCGAGCCGCCCTCATCGGTGCCCATGGAGAACACCAAGGCCTCGCGCTGCTCGACCGATACGGCTCGGCGTTCTCGGCCGCCTACCGGGCCGATGTGTTCGCCGAGAGCGCGGTCAGCGACATCGATCACCTCGAGGCGCTGGGGGATCGCGGTCTCGACGTCGCCATGCACCGACCGCTCGAGGCCGACGAGACCCTGTTGCGCTGCAAGCTGTACCGATCGGGACGTCCGATCACGCTGACCCAGTTCATCCCCCTCCTCCACGATCTGGGGGCCGTCGTCATCGACGAGATCCCTTACGAGGTCCAGGTCGAGGGGGAGCGCCGCCGCTTCATCTACGACATAGGAATCCGGCTCGAGCAGGAGCTCGACCAGGACGGACGGGCGCGGTTCCGCGACGCCGTCCTGGCCGTGTGGTCCGAGGAGGCCGAGAGCGACAGCTTCGCTCGACTGGTCACCGCGGCCGGCCTGTCGTGGCGCGACGTGACCGTCTTGCGCGCCTACGCCCGCTACCTCGTGCAGTTCGGGACCCACTTCAGTCCGGCGTACGTGCGCGAAACGGTGAACCGGAACCCGCGCATCGCCCGCCTCCTGGTCGCGCTCTTCCACCTTCGGTTCGATCCGGAAGAGCACGACACGGCTGCCGCAGGCGACAAGCGCACCGAGCTGCTGGAGGCCATCGACCTCGTGCCGAGTCTCGATGCCGACAGGATCCTGCGGTCGTTCGTGGCGCTCGTCGATGCGACGGTCCGGACGAACCATTGGCAACGTGACGGCTCGGGCCATCCTCGGCCGGCGCTCGCGTTCAAGCTCGATCTCTCCGAGGTCGCATTCGTCCCGAAACCGGTTCCGACCGCCGAGATCTTCGTCTACAGCCCCCGCACCGAAGGCGTCCACCTCCGTTCGGGTCGGGTGGCCCGAGGGGGGCTTCGCTGGTCCGACCGGATGGAGGACTACCGGACCGAGATCCTCGGGCTCATGAAGGCCCAGTCGGTCAAGAACTCGGTGATAATCCCGGCCGGAGCCAAGGGCGGATTCGTCGCCCGTCAGCTCCCCCCGGGAGGAGACCGCGAGGCCACGACGGCGGAAGTCGCCGCCTGCTACCGGATCTTCGTCGGTGCGCTGCTCGACCTGACCGACAATCGCGTCGACGGTGAGACGGTCGGTCCCCCTCGGCTCGTCCGGCTCGACGGAGACGACCCGTACCTGGTGGTCGCGGCCGACAGGGGTACGGCGGCCTTCTCCGACATCGCCAATGAGATCGCCGAGGCCCGGGGCTTCTGGCTGAGCGATGCCTTCGCGTCGGGAGGGTCGACCGGCTACGACCACAAGCGATTGGCCATCACGTCCCGCGGCGCCTGGGTCTCGGTGCAGCACCACTTCCGTAGCCTCGGTGTCGATCCGGATCGGACGGAATTCACGGTGGCGGGCATCGGCGACATGTCCGGCGACGTGTTCGGCAACGGCATGCTCCGCAGTGAGAAGACGCGACTCGTGGTCGCCTTCGACCACCGCCACATCTTCGTCGACCCCGATCCGGATGCAGCCGCGTCCTTCGGCGAACGCAAACGCCTCTTCGACCTCCCACAATCGTCGTGGGACGACTACGACCGGGCCCTCATCTCGCCCGGAGGAGGCGTGTTCTCCCGAAACGCCAAGGCGATAGAGATCGCCTCGGAGATGGCCGACGCGCTCGGCCTCCCCGGCGATGTCAGGGAACTCACTCCCAACCAGCTGATTCGGGCCGCTCTGACCTCCCCCGTCGACCTGTTGTGGAACGGCGGAATCGGCACCTATGTCAAGGCGTCGACCGAGACGCACGCGGACGTCGGCGATCGGACCAACGAGGCGGTCAGGGTCGACGCGGACGAGCTGCGATGCCGGGTGGTTGTCGAAGGAGGCAATCTCGGCGTGACCCAGCTGGCCCGAGTCGAGTTCGCCTCGGTCGGAGGGCGCATCAACACCGACGCCATCGACAACTCGGGGGGAGTGGATTGCTCCGACCACGAAGTCAACCTGAAGATCCTCCTGTCCCAGGCGGAAGCCGAGGGCGACCTGACCAGGAAACACCGCGACCAGCTGCTCCTGGCGATGGCCGACGAGGTCTGTGCCCAGGTTCTGGCGAACAACGACGCGCAGAACGAGACGCTCACCGCGGCCGTCGCCCAGGCGCCGGGGATGGTGGAGGCCCACCAGCGCCAGATGGACGTGCTCGCCGGTCGGGCCAACCTCGACCGGGAGCTCGAGGCCCTGCCGACCGACGCCCAGCTCGACGCCCGTCGGAGCCGCGGCCGGGGCCTGACCCGTCCCGAGCTCGCGGTGCTCCTCGCCTTCACCAAGAACCTCCTCGCCGCGGAGCTCGAGTTGTCAGACCTGCCGTCGGATCCCACGTTCGACCGACCTCTGCTCTCGTACTTCCCCGGCCAGATCGACGAGCTCTACTCCGATCTGGCACTACGCCACCCGCTGCGAACCGAGCTGATCGCCACCGTCGTGGCCAATCAACTCGTCAACCGCGGTGGGATCTCGATGGTGCACCGCCTCACCGGAGAGACGTCCGCAACCGTGGCTGACATCGCTCGGGCCCACACGGCGGCGTGGCGAATCTACGACCTGGATCCGCTGTGGGGGTCTGTCGCCGAGCTCGACCACCGGGTGAAGGCCGACGTGAGGACCGAGCTCCAGCTCGACGTGAAACGGCTCGGCGAGCGAGCCACGCGGTGGCTGCTCCGCAACGAGGCGCAGCCCATCGACATCGAGACGATGGTCGCCACCTATGCCGAGCCGGTCCGGTCTCTCCATGACATCGTGGTCGGCTCGGCCGGTGATCCACCCGCCGAGGATGGGGAGAAGATCGACGAGCTGGTTCGGCACGGGGTCCCCGAGGATCTCGCCCGGCGGGTCGAGGCGACCGGCCCCGCGTTCGGATTCCTCGACCTCAGCCAGGTGGCCGCGAGGACGAAGGTCGGTCTGGATACGGTCGCCGCCATCAGCGGCGCTCTCGGCGAACAGCTCGAGCTGTGGTGGCTGCGACAGCTCGTCATCGACCTTCCGCGCACCGACTACTGGGAGACGATGGCTCGAAGTGCGCTGCGGGACGAGTTCTTCCGTGAGCACGCGACGCTCACGGCGGCGGTGCTCGGGTTCACCGGACCGGATGACTCCCTTGCCGCAGACGCGGCGGTGGCGGAGTGGCTGCGCTCCAATGCCGTGACAGCTGAGCGCTGTCGCCAGACGTTTGCCGACATCAGGGCATCTGGAGTCCACGACCTGGCTCGGGTGTCGGTGGCCGTGAGGTCGCTCAGTCAGCTCGGCCGAAGCCACTGACGATCGTCGACCTCGGCTCGCCTAGCGGCTCTGCCGGATCAGCTCGGACGCGGCTGCTCTGATGTCGTCGATGAGGGCGTCGGGATCGCCCACGACGTCGGGATCGACGGTCACTCCCACGCCGAGGTGGTCGACGTAGGAGAGAACGCCGATGATCAGGGCGATGTTGCCCACGCCGGTGACGATCGGGTGCAGCTGCTGCATTTCGGCGCCGAGCAGGTACATGGGGACCCGCGAGCCCGGGACGTTGGTGACGGCCGTGTTGACGAACGGTTGACGGGAGAGGGCGAGGGGCCCGATCCGGCGCAGGAGGGGTAGCGGCACGAGGTCGATCAGGGAGAAGAGCGACGAGGTTGCCGACGGCTGACCTCCCTGCTTGCGCCGTTCCATCTGGGCATGGACCTCGGCGAGCTGTCCCAGCGGATCGCCGTTGGCGATCGGGAGATCGACCACCACCATCGAGAATTCGTTGCTGGTCTCGCCGGTGGGTGCGGCATGAGCGGCCCCGACCGGCACCAGGACCCGCGGGGGTCGCTCGGCCAGTCGATCCGACCGTGCCGCTCCGAGGTGCCGGCGGAGAGCACCGGTGACCACGGCGAGTACCACGTCGTTCAGTGTCGTACCATTGGCCCGCTTCACCTCCAGCAGTTCCGGCATCGACAGCGAGGCCCACGTGAAGTCCCGGCGAGGCCCGACGGGGCCGTTCAGGGGAAGCGCCGGAGCCGTCGACGGGCCGGATGCGATCGCTCCCGCGACGGCCCGCGCCCCGCCCAAGGCCCGACGCGGATCGACCATCGTTCCCAGGGAGCGAAGGGCACCGAGGGCCATCTCGGCCTGGTGCCGGGTTCTTGCGGTGAGCGCTTCGAACAGAAGGCGGTCGGCGCCGGGTGGTGGCTCAGGACTCCACTCTCGGGACTCGGCGCCGTGGTCTCGGGGTTCGGGGTCCAGCATGAGGAGAACGGCATCCAGGAGGGAGAGGCCGTCGGCCATCACGTGGTGGACCCGTAGGACGAGTGCCACGCGCTCGTCATCCACGCCGTCGATCAGCCACATCTCCCACAACGGACGGTCGGCCTCGAGCGGCGCCGAGAGCAGTCCGGCCACGAAGGACCGGAGACCGTCCGACCCGCCCGGGGTGGGCAGTGTCGTCGCCCTGACGTGGTTGCTGATGTCGAAGCGGTCGTCGTCGAGCCACACCGGTCGCGCCGCATCGAAGGCGATGGGAGCGACTCGCTGGCGAAAGCGCGGGGATCGGTGGAGGTTGGCCTCGATATGGGAGCGAAGATCGTCCACCCTCAGCGTTCCGTCGGCGTGACGCAGCGGAGAGGCGTCGAAGAAGCAGACAGCGCCGATCTGGAGCTGCGCTACGGGATCGGTGGCGCAGAGGAGTGTTGCATCCTCGGCGCTGAGCGATTCGTGGGTCACCGGTGCTGGTCCCGCCTGCGACCGTTGACCCCGGTCAGCGAATTGGCGGGCCCATCGCGATAGGTACTCTCGAGGAACGAGGCGATGCAGTCGGTGAGACGCTCCGGCCGCAGGCGCAGCTCGAGCGGGGACCGCGCCCGTTCCAGTCGGGCGTGGGGCATTTGCTTGACGAGGTTGACCGCGTCGTCGAACGGATGGATCAGGTCGTTGCGGTGGGCCAGGACCAGGGTGGGCGCCGGGATGCGCGAACGCTGCTCGTGGGTCGGGGCAACCGGGCCGACAAGCACGCCGTGCATGATCGACGCCATCACTTCGGGAGGAAGTGAGCCGGCGTGGAGGAAGCTGTTGAGCGGTCCCCACCGGGTTTGGGGCACGTGGCGGACCGCATCGGACAGAACGCGCATGACGGGTCGTCCGTAGTGGGCCGCCAGCAGAAGGGGCACGAAAGCAATGGCGGCGGAGGGCACGGCCCACTCGAGGACGGGCATCTCCAGCACCAGCCCCTTGACCCGCTCGGGCTCCTGGGCCGCGGCGAACAAGCTGACGTTGGCGCCGAGCGACAGCCCGCCGAGCACCGCGCTCGACTCCCCGAGCTCGTCGAGAAGACCGAAGACCTGCGACGCGTAGCTGTCGATGCGGTACTCCGAGGCGTGTGTCGGCCGGTCGCTGCGGCCATGGCCCAGCAGATCCAACAGGACGACGCGGTTGCCACGCTCGGCCAGGGCACTCGCGATGCCACGGTTGAGCTGGGAGTCGAGTAGCAGCCCATGCATGTACACGACGAGCCGCTCGCCCGAGCCGAACTCGTCATAGACGAGCCGGTGACCCTCATGGGTGAACGCCGCTGTCAGGTGCATGCTCATGATCCTCGTCCATTCCCGGACGCTCGGAGCAGCGAGACCATGACCTCGCGGGTGGCGGCAAGTTCGTCAGGCGTTCCGAACTCGGCTGCCGCGAATGCGGTCACGCCCGCGGTCCGCAGACCGACGAGTTGCTCCCCGACTTCGTCCGCCGACCCGATCACGGCGATGTCCTCGGGGCCGGAAGCCCCCTCCCGGTCGAGCATCGCCCGGTAGGAGGGAAGCTGGCCGTACATGACGAACTCCCGGGCGGCTCGTCCCCGGGCATCGGCCGGGGACTCGGTGACGCAGACCGGCAGCGAGGCCACTGTCTCCGGTGGCGGCCGACCGGCAGCCTCGGCCGCGGCGCCGATCGAAGGCACGATGTGGCCGGCCAGGGTCTTCGGGCCGACCATCCAGGTCACGGTGCCGTCCGCCACCCGGCCCGCGACCTCGAGCATCTTCGGCCCGAGCGCCGCGATCAACAACCGAGGTGCCGGTGCCTCGATGTCGATGGCTCCGTGTGAGGTGACCACCTCGCCTGTGACCGACGACGTCTCGCCCGCGAGCATCGGCACGAGGGCTTCGAGGAACTCGGTCATGTATCGGAGCGGGCGAGCGTAGGACGAGCCCCACATCGACTCGACCACGATCTGGTGCGAGAGGCCGATACCGAGGGTCAGGCGGCCGCCGCTGATCTGGCTGACGGTCAGCGCCTGCTGAGCGAGCGCCATGGGGTGCTGGCGGTAGACGGGCACCACCCCCGTGCCTACCGTGATGTCCGGAATCTCGTGGGCGACCACCGCGAACGCGGTGAGCGCGTCCAGACCGAAGATCTGGGGCATCCAGAACGAACTGAAGCCCTGCTCCGCGGCGGTGCGGGCCTCCGCCACCAGGCCCTCGACGGTCGGTATGTATCTGAAGATGCCCATGTCCATGTGGTCGATCGTCGTCGCTGTCGGCGGGAGACCGCAAGTGAACTGTCCCGTGCCCGGCGCAGAGCGAGGGACGGCCCTTGTAGGGTTGTGAGGTGAAGCGAGAACTGCCCGTGCTCATCCAAGGTGGCATGGGAGTGGGAGTCTCGGACTGGCGGCTGGCCCGGGCCGTTTCCCGGTCGGGACATCTCGGAGTCGTGTCCGGCACCGCGGTGGACGTCGTCATGGTCCGCCGCTTGCAGCTCGGGGACCCGGACGGGCACGTCAGAAGGGCGCTCGCCGACTTCCCTGTTCCCGAGGTGGCCGAGCGGATACTGGATCGATACTTCGTGCCCGGTGGCAAGCAGGCCGATGAGAGGTTCAAACAGACATCGATGAAATGGGACCGGCCGTCGCGAGATGTCGAGGGTCTTCTCATGGCCGCCAATTTCGTCGAGGTCGCTCTGGCCAAGGAGGGCCATGCCGGGCCCGTCGGGATCAACTACCTCGAGAAGGTGCAGGCGCCCACGCTGCCGTCCCTGTACGGAGCGATGCTCGCCGGCGTCGATTATGTGCTGATGGGGGCGGGGATCCCCAAGGCGATCCCCGCGGTGCTCGACAAGCTGGCCGAAGGGCTTCCGGTCGAGCTGCGGCTCGACGTGAAGGATGCGACACAGGACGACGATTTTCGTGCGAGGTTCGATCCTGTCTCTGCGATCGGTGATCACGTCTCCGTGGTGAAGCGACCTGACTTCATCGCCATCGTGTCATCGCACGTACTGGCCATCATGCTCGCGACCAAGCTCGAGGTTCCCGTCGACGGCTTCGTCGTCGAAGCTCCGACCGCCGGCGGCCACAACGCACCGCCCCGCGGCAAGCCGCAAACGAGTGAGACCGGTGAGCCGATCTACGGCGACAGGGATGCCCCTGACCTCGCCGCCATCCGAGATCTCGGCCTTCCGTTCTGGCTGGCCGGAGGTCATGCGGACCCGCATCGGGTGCGTGAGGCGATCGAGCTGGGTGCCGTCGGGGTTCAAGTCGGCACCGCCTTCGCCTACTGCGAGGAGTCCGCGTTCGACTCCGACATCAAGCGCCGGGTCATCGATCTGAGCCGTCAGGCCCAGGCGCGGGTCTTCACCGATCCACTGGCCTCACCTTCCGGCTTTCCGTTCAAGGTCGTGCAGCTGCCGGGAACGCTCTCGGACGCGGACGTGTACGAAGACAGGACGAGAATCCCGTGCGAGCTGGGGTATCTCCGGAGGGCGTATCGAAAGGATGAAGGGGGAATCGGTTGGCGGTGCTCGGCCGAGCCGGTGGACGAATACGTGCGCAAGGGTGGTGCCGCAGAAGACACGATCGGCAGGAAGTGTCTGTGCAATGCGCTGCTGGCCAACGTGGGTCTCGGTCAGATTCAGCGCCAGGGTGCGCGAGAGCCGACTCTGGTCACCTCTGGCGACGACGTCGCGGACGTGGCGCGATTCCTCCCACCGGATGCCGACTCCTACGGGGCCGTCGACGTCATTCGCTACCTGCTGCCGGACGGCTGACACGCAGGTCTCGAAGGAAGGGGCTCCCATCGAGCGCCTGTACTGTGTCGCCCCATGGGAATCCTGGATGGAAAACGTGTCCTCATCACCGGTGTGCTCACCGATAGCTCGCTGGCATTCGGCGTGACCCGCTTGGCGCAGGAGCAGGGTGCCGAGATCGTCCTCACCGGTGCGGGTCGAGGATTGCGACTCACGGAGCGCACCGCGCGCAGGTTGCCGGTCGAGCCGGACGTCATGGAGCTCGACATCACCGACACCTCCCACATCCAGGCGGTGCGAGAGGCCCTCGGCGAGCGATGGGGCTCGATCGACGGAGCATTGCACGCCATCGGCTTTGCTCCGCCGGCCTGTCTCGGTGAGGACTTCATGGCCGCCGACTGGGACGACGTCGGTACGGCGCTGCACGTGTCGGCCTACTCGCTCAAGTCACTGGCCGAGATCGTCGTCCCTCTCATGGGCCCGGGCGGATCCATCGTAGGGCTCGACTTCGACGCCTCGGTGGCCTGGCCGGCCTACGGCTGGATGGGGGTCGCCAAGGCCGCGTTCGAATCCACCTGTCGCTACCTGGCCCGCCAGCTCGGACCCCAGGGCATTCGCGTGAATCTCATCGCGGCCGGGCCGATCAAGACGACCGCGGCCAAGTCCATCCCCGAGTTCCAGCTGTTCGAGGACGGATGGAACCCACGGGCACCGCTCGGCTGGGACGTGCACGATACCGAGCCCGTGGCCCGGTCCGCTGTAGCTCTGCTCTCGGACTGGCTCCCCGCTACCACGGGTGAGATCCTCCACGTCGATGGGGGATTCCACGCCATGGGAGCATGAGAGACCCCGCCGGCGGCGCTTCGCCCCTTCACCCCAGCACCGTCTCGGCCAGTGCTGTCGCGTGCTGGGCGAGCGACGACACGCCCACACCCCGGTACGCCCAGCCGGCCAGGTGGAGCCCCGGGAAGCCGGCGGTGGCCTCGTCGAGCCGGTCGAGCCAAGTCGGATGGCCCACCTGGTACTGAGGGATTCCGGGCGTGTGCCTGACGACTCGGGTCCAGGACGGCTGGAGTGGCACGCCGAGGATCGTGCCCGCCTCCTCGACCGCCAGCGCGACCAGTTGCTCATCGCTGAGGGCGAACGCCGAGGGATCGGCGCTGCCGGCGTAGATCCCCTTGAGCAGTCGGTGGCGGGCCGGCGCCCGGCCCGGCGCGTAAGACGATTCGAACAGCAGCCCGAGGGCGCGGACGTCGGCGTCGGGACCCGCGAGCGCCCCGAATCCCGTGGGCACCGGCAGGTCCGCTGATCGCCCACCGAGCCCGACGACCGCGACCGGCGCGGAGCGAGCCTCGGCCAACAATGCAGGAATGGGTTCCGGAACGAGACGAGCGGCGGCGGTGGGTTCGAGGGCGACCACGACCGAAGGGGCCCGTTCCTCGCCGGGACCGGTCACGAGCCATTCGTCCCCGTCGCGCTGGACGGCATCGACGGTCCAGTCCGGTCTGAATCCGTCACCGAGGTGGGTGGCGAGCTCGGAGGCGAGCCCGGCCATGCCATGTGGTGCGACGTGCACGCTGGCCCTGGGCGCTCCCTTCGGACGGTCACGGCGGCGGGCCAGGCCGCCGCGTACCATGCTCCCGGCCCGGTCCTCGAGGGCGACGAGCGCGGGAAACGCCGCCCGCGCCGACAACAGGTCGGGATCGGCCGCGAACACGCCGTGCGCCATGAGGGTCGCGCCGAGGCGACCCACCTCGGGACCGAGCCGGCGTGCCAGGAAGCTGTGAAGGGACTCGTCGGCGCAAACCGTTCGAGCTCGCACCCAAGGCTCACGGAGGAGTCGGAGTTTGCTCCGTGCTGACACGAGGCGGGTCGCTACCGCTCCCGGGCCGGCGAGCTCGAACAGCGTGCCCCGGTCGTACACGTAGCGGCGACGAGCGGCTGGCTCCGCGGGGACGACGGTGGCCCCGGCCGACTCCAGGATGGGTGTCAGGTGGGGGTGGGGGAGCAGGAGCGATCCGGCCGCGGGCTCCAGCAGGAAGCCGTCCTCGCGGATGGTGGCGGCCACGCCGCCCCCTCTCGGGCCGGCCTCGAGGACGAGTGGCCGGCCGCCGCGCCGGGCGACCTCGCACGCCACGAGCAGCCCGCCGAGGCCGCCCCCGACGACGATCACGTCCGGGCGCTCGCTCACAGCTGCTCCTCGACGATGTCGGCGAGCATCGGGCCGACGATCGGGTCCGAGTCGAGGCACCTGCTCCGATGGAACTCACGGATGCCGGCGACCTCGGCGTGGGCCTTCAACTCGATGTCGAGCTCGTAGCTGGTCTCCACATGCTCCGAGACGAATGAGATCGGTACGACACCGAGCCACGTCGGTCCCCCGGCAGCCGCGGTCGCGACCACCTCACGGACGTCAGGACCCATCCACCGGATCGGGCCCGCCCTCGACTGGTAGGCGATGAGGTGGTCGACCGGTCGCCGGAGTCGCCGGGTCACCCCGTCCACGGTGGCCTCGACCTCCTCGGGGTACGGATCACCGCGATCGACGATCCGCTGGGGCAGACCGTGGGCCGAGAACACGACGAGGGTTCGGTCGGACTCACGGTCGGATCTCTCGGAGAGCATCTCCTCGACCAGCTGAGCCTGCGCGGCCAGGTAACCGGGATGCTCGCACCACGATCGGATCACCCTCAAGGGGAGGTCGGCTCCGCGATCTGCGAGAACGCGTCGCAGCTCGGCTTCCGACGAGCCCGTCGTGGCTCCGGAGTACTGCGGGAACAGAGGGAGCATGACGACCCGGTCGACACCCGCCGCCAGCAGCGTCTCCACCGCGGCGCCCGAATCGGGGTGACCGTGGCGGTGGGCGACGGCCACGACGACGTCGTGTCCGCGAGTGGTGAGCTCTCCCTCGAGAGCGGCGGCCTGATCCCGGGTGGTCGACGCGATCGGTGAGCCCCCACCGATGGCCTCGTAGTGGGAGCGGACCCGCGGCGCTCGGACGCGCGCGACGAGTGTGCTCACGGTCGACCTGGTCCTCGACCCTCCGGGGAGGGGGACGAGGCGGGGGTCGTCGAAGATCGAGCGGATGAACGGCTCGACGTCGGTGAGGCGTTCCGGGCCTCCGAGCTGAGCGACGACCACACCGGTCGGTGCCACCGCGTCAGACCGTCCGGGAGAACGGCTGGTCGCTGCCGCTCCCGGCCCCGAGTCGGGCGTCGAAGACCATGGCCACGTTGCGGATGAACTGTCGCCCGATCGGCGTGGCCTCGATGTCGCGACCCTCGACCCGCACGAAGCCTGCCTCGACCAGGCCATCGGGCGCACGCAGTTCGGCGAGCTCGGCGGCGAAGTGTTCGTCCACGGCGACCCCGAACCTGTCGTCCACCTCGCTCGCCCGAAGGCGGCCGTTGCACATGAGCTCGGTGATCACGTAGCGACGGAGTAGATCCTCCCGGTCGAGCGCGATGCCCCGCTCGACCGGGAGCTCGTCCGCGTCGACAGCCTGGTAGTACGAGGCCAGCCGACGATGGTTCTGGGCGTAGCTCGCGGCCACCTCGCTGATCGCCGACGTGCCCAGGCCGACGATCTCGGTACCCCGTTTCGTGGTGTATCCCATGAAGTTCCGGGACAAGGTGCGCTCGCGGTGGGCTACGGCGAGCTCGTCGCCGGGCAGGGCGAAGTGGTCCATGCCTATCTGCTCGTAGCCGGCACCGGTGAGCCGCGCGATGGCGAGCGAGAGCAGGCCGAACTTCAGGTCGCGATCCGGAAGCAGCCCCGCATCGATCCGCTTCTGGTGCGGACGCATGTGGGGTACGAGCGCGAACGAGTAGACGGCGAGGCGGTCGGGGCGGAGGCCGATCACGAGCTCCAGGGAACGGGCGAAGGACCGTTCGGTCTGGCCGGGCAGGCCGTATATGAGATCGACGTTCGTCGACCCGTAGCCGAGCCGGCGGGCCGCCTCATGGAGGCTCGCCGTCTGTTCCCAGGTCTGGTGTCGGCCGATGAGGTGCTGCACCTCGTCGTCGGCATCCTGGACACCCATCGACACGCGGTTGAAGCCGAGTTCCCGCAGCGTCGAGAGATGCTCCTCGGTCGTGTTCCGAGGATCGACCTCGAGCGCGACCTCGGCCCCGGGGGCCAGTACGAACTCGGACAGGAGCTGGCGATGCAGATCGGCGAGCACCGCCGGCGGATAGAAGGTCGGCGTGCCACCCCCCCAGTGGTACTGCTGGAGCACCCGTCGATCACCCAGCCGCTCGGCCGTGGCGCGCGCTTCGGCCACGAGGTGGACGAGGTAGGCGTCGGCCAGGCTCTCGTTCTGGGTCACGACGACGTGGCAGGCACAGAACGAGCACCGGTGCTCGCAGAAGGGCAGGTGGACGTACAGCGATAGGGGGTCGTGCGGTCGGCCGGCAGCGTCGGCCAGCCGGGCGGCATAGTCGTCGGGGCCGAACCCCTCGTGGAACTCCACGGCCGTGGGATAGGAGGTGTAGCGGGGTCCCTGCCGGTCGTACTTGGCGAGCAACTCGGCCGTCGCTCCGCCGGTGTCGTTCATCAGGCAACCCTATGCCGACTTCTGCACGGCGGACGACCGTTGCGAATACGGCGGACTCGGTTCGTTGCCCACCCGTTCCGCAGAGGAGCTGGACGAGGGGCAGCTTCCGCAAGTACCTCGAGGACAATCCGTCCCGGCCATGCATCTCCACGGCGCCAAGGGATTCACGGTCGACAGTCCGGTGCAGCGTTACTATCGCGACTGCAAGATCCTCGATTACGGCGAGGGGGCCAACGAAGTGCAGGTCGGGGCAAGCGTTCGTTCTCTGCCGACCGGGGTGATAGCACTTTGTCGATGTTGTTCGCGCTGACCGTCCCGCAGGACGCGGGGCTGGCCGGGATCCTCACAGCGGCGTTCGCCGCGGGTCTGCTCCACGCTCTCGACGGCGACCACATCGCCGCGGTCGGCGGCCTGACCGCCGGACGGGCCGGTTGGTCCGCGAGCATTCGAGTGGCTGCAGCCTGGGCAACCGGGCACGGCCTCACGCTCCTCGCCGTCGGTGCCTTCGTCTATCTGCTGGGTATCGCGATTCCGGACCGCCTGAGCACGCTCGCCGAGTGGATGGTCGGAGGAGCCCTGATCGCCATCGGCCTGTCAGCACTTCACCAGGTCGTGAAGAGGAGGGCACATCTGCACACCCATGCACACCGCGGGTTGCCCACACACGCGCATCTGCACGCCCATGATCACGACGCGCCGGCCGACCACTCGCAGGACCTCCACCGCCACGACCACCGGGCCGTGCTCGTAGGCGTGGTCCATGGTGCGGCCGGCTCCGCCCCGATTCTGGCTCTCATCCCGCTGAGTCAACTCGGCTCGGCGTGGATCGCGCTGGCCTACCTCAGCGTCTTCGGGATCGGTGTGCTGGTGGCCATGGTCGCCTTCGGCGGCGCCCTGGGGGGACTTTTCGCCATGGGCTCAGCGGTGAGCCATCGCCTCGTCTCCGCCATGCAGACTCTTCTGGGAACGCTCTCGGTCGGTCTCGGCGTGTGGTGGCTGGCCGCCGCCTGACGAGGGAGACCGCCATGGCGCTCATAGAAGAAGTCGATGTCCGGACGAGGTCACCGGCTCGCTTCGCCGACGTGCTCGACGAAGGTGAGGCGCGGTCGTTCCTGGCACTGGGTCCGAAGTTCGCCGGCATCTTCGAGGGCCGCGCCATGTGGCACGTGAACACCACGTCGGTCGGCGGCGGGGTGGCGGAGATGTTGCGGCAACAGATCGGCTACACCCGGGGGAGCGGCGTCGACGGACGTTGGGCGGTGATCTCGGGTGACCCGGAGTTCTTCCGGCTCACCAAACGTCTCCATCACGCGCTGCACGGCATGCCGGGCGACGGCTCTCCGCTGGGCGACGCCCAGCGAGCCGTCTACGAGGAGGCAATGCGGGCCAATGCGGCCGAGCTGCTCGACCGCGTCCAGCCCGCCGACCTCGTCCAGCTCCACGACCCCCAGACGGCGGGACTTGCACCGTTTCTGCTCGACAGGTGCACCGCCCTGAGCTGGCGTTGCCACATCGGGACCGACGAGCCGAACGCACAGACCGCCCTGGGCTGGGAGTTCCTCGCCCCCTACCTGCGCGACGTCGAGTACTGCGTCTTCTCGCGGGAGCAGTACGTTCCCGACGTGCTCCAACCGGAGCGGATCCGGATCTTCACGCCGACGATCGATGCCTTCTCACCCAAGAACTGGGAGCTCACCGACCACGCGGTGCACACGATCCTCGACCACATCGGCCTCCTGGGCGGCCCAGCGCCCGCCCACCCCCAGTACACCTTTCGACGAGTCGATCTGACTCCGGGGCGGGTCGAGCGACGGGCGGAAGTGACACGGCTCGGTGGACCGCCCGATTGGGGCACACCGTTCGTCGTCCAGGTGTCGCGATGGGACCCCCTCAAGGACCACCTCGGCGTCATGGAGGGATTCGCACGGCTGGTCGGACCCGGTGATGACGGCGGGACCCACCTCGCCCTGGTCGGACCCGACGTCTCGGGCGTCACCGACGATCCCGAGGGCGCCGAAGTCCTTGCCGAGATCGAGGAGGCATGGCGGAACCTTCCGGTACACATCCGCGAACGGGTCCACCTCGTGTCGTTGCCCACCGAGGACGTCGAGGAGAACGCGGTGATGGTCAATGCGATCCAGCGCTATGCGACCGTCGTCGTGCAGAAGAGCCTGCGGGAGGGCTTCGGCCTCACCGTCACCGAGGCCATGTGGAAGAGTCGGCCGGTTCTGGCCAGCGGGGTCGGCGGGATCTGCGACCAGATCGTCGACGGCGAGAGCGGGGTCCTGCTGGATGATCCGGCAGACGTCGTTGCCTTCGCTCGGGCGTTGGGTGCGCTCCTCGGGGATCCCGAGGGGGCCGAGCGTCTGGGCGCGGCCGGAGCCGAGCGGGCCCGGGAGCGGTTCCTCGACTCGCACTCCTTCCAGGTCCAGGCCGACTGGTTCCTGGGGATCATGTCCGACCTCCTGGGCGACGGGTCCGGCCAGGAGGAGGAGCCCGGTCGGGCCCGGTGATACCGGACGAAGGGGCCGACTCGTCCCGATCGCTCAGACCCTTCCCGGAGCGATCGAAATCGGTTATTGGGGGGAACCGCGCCGCTATCGCCTAGGGTGACGTCCGAGTCCGACGCGAGGTCGTGGCCGAACCGAAAGAGTACATATGCAAGGAACCGTCAAGTTTTTCAACAGCGAGAAGGGCTTCGGCTTCATTTCGCGCGAGGGTGCGGACGATGTTTTCGTCCACTATTCCAACATCATCGGTGAGGGCTACAAGTCCCTCGACGAAGGTCAGACTGTCGAGTTCGACGTCGCGCCGGGCCGGAAGGGCGAGGAAGCCCAGAACGTCAAAGTCGTCTGATCAGACGGTTTCGCTGAACGCCACCGACCCTCGAGGTCGGTGGCGTTCGTCGTTTTCCCGCCGTCGCCACCCGGCCGGCCTGACGGTGTCAGCGGGCGGCGCGCCGCCGATGGCGACCTACCGGGTCGACGAGGGCGCGCCGCGCCTCCACGGTGCGGAGCGGGTCGGTTGTCGGCCGGGAACCGAGTTGATCCACACGCTGGCGGCGACCGGCGAGCGTCCGCTCGCCTTCACCGCGGTCGGCCTGCCGGCGGGCGTCGCGCTCGACCCGACGACCGGTATCGTGCGCGGGACGGCACCGGCGGGGGAGGGCACCCTGTCGGTCGAGGTGACGGTCACCAATCCGGTCGGGTCGGTCACCCGGTCGGTCGAGTTCGTCTTCGGTGACCGGCTGGCGCTCACGCCCCCCATGGGCTGGAACAGCTGGAATGTGTACGGTCCCGAGGTCGATGCCGAGATCGTCAAGAGGGTCGCGGACGGTCTGGTGTCGAGTGGAATGCGCGACCTCGGATACAGCTACGTCAACATCGACGACCACTGGCATGCGGAACGTAGGGGGCCCGACGGCGAGCCGCGGGCGGATACGACCAAGTTTCCCGACGGGATCGCGGCGGTCGCCGACTACGTCCACGATCGCGGGCTGAAGCTCGGCATCTACTCCGATGCCGCCGAGAAGACCTGCGGAGGCTGCTACGGCGGGTACCTCCACGAGGAGATCGACGCCAGGGCCTACGCCGACTGGGGTGTCGACCTCCTGAAGTACGACTACTGCCACGCCCCACGCGACCAACGGACGGCGATCGCCCGCTACTCGGCCATGGCCGACGCCCTCGCGGCCTGCGACCGGTCGATCCTGTTCAGCGTCTGCGAATGGGGAATGCGCCGACCCTGGGAGTGGGCTCCCGCCGTCGGTGCCTCGATGTGGCGAACGACGCCGGACATCTTCGACTCGTTCAGTTGGAGCTTCTGGGGCGTCCGCGGCATCGCCCGACGCAACCTGGCCCTCGCCGAGCACGCCGCGCCCGGGCAGTGGAACGACCCCGACATGCTGGTCATCGGCAACCGGGGAAAGGGTCGCGTCGCGAGCTCGTTGCCGGTGACGAAGTCCAGGCGCATCCCGCTTCGAGGTCTCTCCGATGTCCAAGCTGCCACCCACATGAGCCTCTGGGTGATGATGGCCGCACCGCTGCTGGCGAGCAGCGACCCGGTGGAAATGCTCGCGATCGACCGGCGGATGCTCATGAACCCGGAGATCCTCGCGATCAATCAGGATCCTCTCGGTCATCAGGCCAGGGTGGTCAGCCGTCACAGAGGGGTGTGGGTGCTGCGCAAGCCGCTCGACCACGCCCGTCAGGCGGTGTCGTTCAGCAACATGCGGGGCTGGAGGGCGCGCCGGTCCTTGCGGCTGTCGTCGATCGGCCTGGCCGGCGAGACCGAGGTCACCGATGCCTGGGCCATGGCCTCGCTGGGCCGGCTCGACACCATCGACGTCTCGCTCGACCCGGACGAGACCAGGGTGTTCGTCCTGGGCCCCTCCGAGCGATGAGTTCGAGGCGCCTGGCCACGCGATGGTCCGGGCAGGTCGACTCCGACCACCCGCTTCCCGAGTACCCGCGACCGCAACTGGTGCGTGACGAGTGGGAGAGCTTGAACGGGTGCTGGGACTACGCCATCCGACGGCGCGGCGAGGGTCGACCGAGCCGTTGGGACGGCCGGATAGTCGTGCCGTTCCCGGTCGAATCGTCGCTGTCGGGCGTCGCTCGCCGTCTCGGGCCGGACGAACGGCTCTGGTACCGCCGGACCTTCACGACCCCCCGATCCTGGGCCGGCCAGCGCCTGCTGCTGCATCTCGCGGCCGACTGGCACACGATCGTCCGGTGCAACGGCACGCGGGTGGGCGAACATCGAGGCGGTTTCACCCCTTTCACCGTCGAACTCACCGAGGCGAAGTCGGATGGCGACAACGAGCTGGTCATCATCGTGGCCGATCCCACAAACCGCGGGCGGCAGGCCCGGGGCAAGCAGACGCTGCGACCCAAGCTGGTCTTCTACACGGCGGTATCGGGGATCTGGCAGACGGTCTGGCTCGAACCCGTTCCTGCAACGTCAATCCAGGCCGTACACCTCGCCCCGGATGTCGAGCGGGGTGCCCTCGGGTTGACGGTGTCGGTCGATGGTGGCGCGTCCGCTGGCGGTGACGACATCATCGGCACGATCGAGATCCGGTCGGGAGACCGACCGGTCGCCGAGGTCTCCGGGCCGGTCGGGCAGAGGCTGTGGGCCGACCTTCCGGCACCCCGGCCCTGGACTCCCACCGACCCCCACCTCTACGACCTCCGGGTGCGGCTGAACCATGTGGCAGTGCCCGACGGGGCGGTAGAGCCCATCGACACCGTTCGCTCTCATGCCGCGCTGCGTTCGACCGCGGTGGGCCGTGACGCCCGAGGTGATCTGCGGTTGCTCTTGAACGGCGAGCCCGTCTTCCACCATGGGCCGCTCGACCAGGGCTGGTGGCCCGACGGCCTGTACACCGCTCCCACCGACGAGGCGCTCCGTCACGACATCGAGATCACCAGGGAGCTTGGTTTCAACGCCACCCGCAAGCACATCAAGGTCGAGCCGGCCCGGTGGTACGACCACTGCGATCGACTCGGTCTCCTGGTGTGGCAGGACATCCCCAATCCAGGCATCTTCCCCTACAGGACAGCGAAGTGGCGTCGGTGGTTCGAGGAGGAGCTCGACGAGATCGTCGACCATCTTCGAGACGTGCCGAGCGTGGTGGTCTGGGTGCCGTTCAACGAGGCCTGGGGGCAATGGGACACCGCCCGCATCACCGACCGCATCAGGCGGCTCGACTCCTCCCGCCCCATCGACTCGGCGTCGGGATGGATCGACCGTGGTGTCGGTGACATCCGCAGCGCTCACCGCTATCCGGGTCCCGCCCGCCCGAAACCGGACGACCAGCGGGCGGTGGCATGCTCCGAATACGGGGGCATCGGCCTCGAGGTCGACGGACACACGTGGGCGACAAAACGGAACTGGGGGTACAGGAAGTCGCGCAGCGAGCGCGACCTGACCCGCCGGTACCTGGAGTTGATGGAGGAGGTGCGGGCCCGCATCCCGAAGGGGTTGGCCGCCTCGATCTACACGCAGCTGACCGACGTCGAGCGGGAGGTCAACGGTCTGCTCACCTACGACCGCAAGATCGTCAAGGTCGACGCGCAACAGGTGGCCGACCGCAACCGGGCGGTCATCGCGGCCGGCAGCGGCTGACTACGGCGGCGCCCAGGAAAGGACCCGCAGCGCCCGCAACGTGTTCCAGCGGCTCGGTCCGCCGGTTCGTTCCATGTCGAACCAGACCTGGCCGGTGTGCTTGTGCTGCACAGGCCAGGTGCCGTCCTTGCGCTGCCGTCCGGCGAGGACGTCGAGAGCGTCGCGGAACCGTTCGTCCCAAGGGGCCCCGGTCAGGGCGAAATGGTCGAGACCGCGGAGGATGTCGTAGTGCCACCGCGGGGGAAAGGAGAGCTTGGTGAAGACCGGGTCGACGACGGAACCGTCGCGGTGGGACCGGTAGAGGTGGTGATCCAGGAAGAACTCCCGGCCTCGTGCCAGCGCGGCCGGAAGGTCGCCGTCAGCGGGGTCGGCCCGTTCGGCTTCGGCGAGGGCCTCGAGGGCCGAGATCGAGGTGTGGAACGAACTGTGGCGGTCACCGAAGCGGACGTTCCGGCAGTTCCAGCCGCCGTCGGCCAGCTGATTGTCGAGCAGCCACCCCAGCGCGGTGTCGACCCGGGGGTCCACGTAGCCGAAGTAGCTCGCCAGTGTCACGTACATCGAGGTGATGCAGGCTTCGGGAGCGTCGATGGACGAGGCGGCGGTGAGGCCACCATCGAAATAGCGGGCGCCGTCCCACAGGAGCTCGACGCCCCGTCGTGCAGCAGCGTTGGCAGGGTCGAGCCCGCAGCGCCGGAGCAGGGTGAGGGTGTAGGTGGTCGAGATCCACTTCGGTCCGTACAGGCCTCCGCCCCAGGTGCCGTCGGCGTCCTGCCGGCTGAGGAGGTCCCGGCCCCAGCCCGTGGTCGCCACGAGCGACCGGTCAGCTGTGATCTCGCCCGGGGTCGCATCGAGGAGGTCGCGCTCGACCTGCCAGCGGATCGCGGCGTCACCGTCGAGCAACCACGCGACGACCTCAGCCGACACTACGGCGGTCAACGCGGTTCTTCGCATACCGACACCGTCCCGCCCTGGCGAGGATCTCGCCAGGGCGGAAGGTCACAACGCGTGGCCACCCGGTCGCCCGTGACGCCGGCCGCGTCCGGCCCGGGAGGTGGGCGACTACTCAGGGCCGGGTGCGCTGGTGCTTGTCACGGACCGTCCTCGGGGTACCGTGCGATTGCCGAGCCGTCGAAGGGGGCGCATGTCGAACGCGATCGACCGACCGAACCGGTTGCGCCGGGCCGCGGCGACGGCTCGGACACGGCTGGTGACGGCGTTTCGGCGGACCGGCGCGGACCTCCCGTACGGCGACTCACTCCCTTCCCACGGCACCGAGATGGAGGGCTGGTTCTGGCGGGTGACCGATCCGTCCTCGGGCCGGGTCGTGGTGGCCCTCTGCGGGCTGAACCGACACCCCGACGGAGACTGGGCGACGGTCGCCGTCGCCGCGCACCCCGGGGGGATCGTCCGGGCCGCGGCCCTCGACGATGCCCACGGCGACCGGACCCGATTCATGCTGCGAGCCGGAACGCTGCCCGAAGCCGGTATCGAGGCCACTCCCGATCGGGTCCGGGTCGACCTCGAGGAGATCCATCTCGACCTGAGCTTCACGGACTCGTTTGCCTGGCCGAGGGCCTTCGGCGGTGGCGGGGTGTTCTCGGCGGTCCCGTTCCTGAACCAGTACTGGCACCCGCACCGCCTCGGCGGCAGCGCGAGCGGCGCGATCGTCGTCGTCGACGACCGGTGGCCGCTCGATGGGGCGAACGTCTATGCCGAGAGGAACTGGGGAGCCGGGTTTCCGGACCGCTGGTGGTGGGGTCAGGCCCACGACTTCGACGGTGCGGACGTGTCGGTCGCTTTCTCGGGCGGTTCGCTGCGGCTGGGGCCTGTGGGTCGAGACGTCTGCGGTGTGGTCGTCCGCCTCGGCGACCGGGTGATCCGAATCACGCCACCGTCACCCGTGCGTTCCGAGCTGAGTCCAGGACGGTGGAGCGTTCGAGCCCGGTCGCTGCGCTTTCAGATCGAGATCGAGGGCGACGGCACCGAGTTGGATCACCACGTGCTGCCTGTCCCGCTACCCGCCGAGCGGCGCAACGTCGACACCGACTTCGAGCATCTGGCCGGTCGGATGCACTGCGTCGTGCGCGAGCGCGGCCGCCTTCTGTTCGACGGGACGTCCGAGCTGGCCGGTTTGGAGATCGGGACCCTGCCGGGCCGTACACTGGACTTCCCATGAGAATCCTCCGATCACCCCTGACCGCGGCGATCGTCGGTGCGATGTCGTGGACGGGAGCCGAATACGGCCTGCATCGCTTCGCGATGCACGAGATGCGAGGTCGGGGGATGGCCTCGGTCGAGCATCTGAAGCATCACGCCGACGTCACGTACTTCGCGCCGGCGTCAGCGAAGGCCGCCTCGGCCGCGGGCACCACCGCTGTGGCCTACCCGGCCACCAGGGCCGTGGCAGGCCATCGGTGGGCCGTCGCATTCACCGTCGGGATGATCGGTACCTACTACGTCTACGAGGTGGCGCACCGGCGGACCCACACCCACCCGCCCCGCGGCCGTTACGGCCGGTGGGCCCGACGGAGCCACCTCCATCACCACTTCGGTGCGCCCATGCGGAACTTCGGGGTGACCACGCCGATCTGGGATCGCCTGATGCGGACCTACGACGAGCCGGGCGTGGTCACCGTCCCGCGCCGCATGGCCCCCGACTGGCTCTTGGACGAGACGGGCGAGGTCCGGGCCGAATTCGCCGGGGACTACGTCGCCAAGGGAGGGCGGAGATCCAACGTCGAGCAGATCGAGCGGGACCGGGTCGATGCCTTCTCCAACCTGGTGCCCGAAGCCTGACGCCGACCCGCGGCTCCCTCAGTCGGTCTGCCCCGCGTCGGGGGGCCGATCATCGGTCCGGCCCCGTCGTCTCGCCGCCAGCGCCCCGAGGCCGGCCGCGGCGCCGACCACCGCTCCGCCGGCCATCAGCGGGCGGGCGACTCCACCGTCCCCGTCGTCGCTCGGCGGCGCGCCAGCGGTCCCGGACCCGGACGGGACCGGGGTCGTCGTCGACAGGTCGGGTGGGCCCTCGGCGCCCACCCAGGCCCGGGCGTTGCGGAGTGCGGTGGCGAAGATGGTGAGCGTCGGGTTGTGGGCCCCGCTCGTCGGAAAGAGCGAGCCGTCGGAGACCGAGAGGTTCTCGAGGCCCCAGACTCGCCCGTGGGCATCGGTCACGCTCGTGGCGGCGCCGGTGCCCATGCGCATCCCGCCGAGGATGTGCTTGCCGACGGGTGAGATGTTGCCCGGCGGTGACGCCACCCAGCCACCGTCCGGCGTGGGTATGGGGCCGCTCTGCGGAACCGCTCCGGCCTCGGCTGCCCCAGCAGCCTCGATGAACTCGGTCACCCGCGGCAGGTAGAACGCCTGGGCGGCCAGCTCGTGGGCGTGGGGGCGGTATGTGATCCGGGCCGCCGGGAGGCCGAAATGGTCGGTCACCGAAGGGTCGAGGTCGACCGTGTTCGTCACCTGGGCTAGGTCTTCGGCGATCATCAGCACGCCGGTCAGCCGATCCCGCAGCGCGGAGACCCGCATGAGCTGTTTGAACCTACGACCGAAGGGCTTGTCGGGGCTGAAGATCTCCATGAGATCGACGTACTGGAGTGCCTCGCCGATCACGGACTCCGTACCCCCCAACTCCAGGACCCCACCTCGGAAGTACGGCAGGCCCGCTTCCGCCGCGGCGGCCCTGGCGCCCGCGAACTCGGGGTCGCAGAAGTCGTCGCATGTCTGGGACGTGTCCCGGCCCCGGTTGGCGTGGATGCGCTCATCGGTCCAGATACCGAACCCCGCGGTGAACCAGTGGAACATCAGGCCTCGGCCGATGAGCCCGCTCTCGTCGGGCAGCTCGGACAGCAGAGCCAGCCGCGCCGTGTCGATCGGCCCGCAACCGAGCACCACCCAATCGGCCTCCTCGGTTCGTTCGGTGCCGTCCGGGCCCACGACCGCGACACCGGTGGCCCGGCCGTCGCGGTGGAGTACCCGGGTCACCATCGACTGCGCCACGATCTCGAGATTGCCGGTGAGGAGTCCGTGGCGGAGGGGAACCAGTGCACTGCCCCGGTCGAAGACGGTGCACCCGTAGCCCGAACAGAACCCGCAGTTGATACAGGGAGGCCGGCCGTCGTAGGCCTCGGAGAGTATCGCCTCGGGGAACGGGAACGGTCGGAGCCCGACCCGGCGGCATCCCTCGGCGAGCAGCTCCGAGGAGAGCATCGGGGTTCCCGGCGGTAGAGGGAAGGGACCGGACCGGGGCGCGTGGGTCTCGGACGGTGTGCCCTTCATGGCTTCCCGATCGCCGGCGACCCCGAGCATCGATTCGACACTGTCGTAGAAGGGGGCGAGGTCCTCGTAGGCGAAGGGCCAGTCGACGACGTCTGCGCCCTCGATGGGTCCGAGCATGCTGAGCTTGCGGAAGTCCATGTCCCAGAAGCGCGGGGTCTTGGCGTCCCACTGCGACGTTCCGCCGGACACGGTCTGCGGGACGTTGTTGACGGCGCCGAGGTCGAGGGGCACGTCGCTCGATGCGTCGGCCCGGAACGTTCGCGGGTCGAGGTCCCAGTCGGTGTCGCCGAACCCTCGCCGCATCTTCAGCTCGTCGTTGCTGAACCGGGTCGAAGGGATCGGCCGGTCGAGATCCTGGAAGTGGTCGACCCCTCTCTCGTAGACGGTGACGTTCCATCCAGCCTGGGCCATGACCATTGCTGCGGTGGCGCCGCCCGGACCGCTGCCGACGACGATCGCCCGCTCAGCCACGATGCGACCCCCTCCGTCCCAACCCGGGCAGGGCCGCATCGAGGAATGCTCCGAGGTCGGGAATGACACCGGACAGGTCATCGACCTCGGCCGGCGGTTCGATCTCTCCGAGGAGAGCAGCGGTCGGACGCTCGCCCCGTGCTGAGGCCGGCGCATAGGGCAGGGGTACGTCGGCGGGGGCTTCATCCGGACCGTCGGAGTCGCTCACCTCCGTGGCGGTGAAGCCGCGGGGAGCGCTGTCGCCCGGATAGCCGATCTCGCCCCACCCGGTGAGCTCCCGGTTTCCACCGTATTCGGGCAGCGCGTATGTGCCCTCGATGGCGTGCTCGAAGAGCACCCGTCTGAAGTCGGTCTCCGCGACCAGGATCGCGTCCTGTTCGTCGCCCGTCACCGCTGTGAAGTCTCCACCGGCCCCGGCGTCGAGCTTCCCGATGCCGTCGCGGTAGGTGGCGCCGAGGTGCTCGAGGCGTCCACGCCACTGCACCTCCTGTTCCGGTGTCAGCGGGATGAAGGTCTCGAGCTCGTTGTCGGTGGCCCCGGCTCGGTCGCTGAACGGTCCGCCGGCGAAGATCCGCGGCGGGTCGTCGTGGAAGGCCGAGAGCATGCGGTCGATGTAGAAGACGACGCCGGCCTCCCTGGCCCCGGGGTGACCCGCCTCCTCCGGATCGTCGAGCGGACCCGGGATCAGCCGTGCGGTGGCCTCGATGACCACCCGGGCCTCGTGGTCGTCGAGGAACCGGTACCCGTCCGGCTTCTGAGCGAACGCGGCCTCGACCGTCGACCGGGGGAGCAGGCGCAACAGCGGGAGCATGCCGAGGCCGACGACGACGTCGCGACGGCTCACCGTGACCGCTACCGAGCGGTGCTCGGACTCGGTCTCGCCTGTTGAGGCCATGTTCGGGAGCCTATGCGAACCGGGTGAATCCGCTGACTTGTCACCGGCCCGACGGGATCAGGCGTCGATGTCGTTGTAGTAGGGGATCGGGATGGTGCCGTCGCCTTCAACGGAGCCGTCCGGACCCCTCTCGGCCGTGCTTCCGACCATCATCATCGTGACCGGCGAGATGACCGACGGATCGGTCATCACGTTGATGCACGCCGGTAGGCCGCTGGCGAAGGAGCGCTCGATGGCCGGCCCGAGATCGGCCGGGTCCTCCACGAGCTCGGCGTGGCAGCCGAATCCGGCCGCGGCCTGGTCGTACCGGGTCGGGCCCAGCTCGGATGCCACCCGCTTGTTCTCGCCGTAGATGAGGTCCTGTCCGTGGGCCGACATGCCCCAGAGCTGGTCGTTGTTGATGATGGTGACGATGGGGAGGCCGTGGCGCACCATCGTGTCGAACTCCGAGAAGTTGAGTCCGACCGAGCCGTCGCCGATCACGCACACCACCGGCCGGTCGGGATGGGCGACCTGGGCTGCGATGGCGAAAGCCATGCCCGTGCCGAGGCACCCGAGGTAGCCGTGGCTCAACCAGCTACCACCGCTTCGAGGCGCACCGGCCATCTCCATCCACGTCGCCGTCTCGCCGCCGTCGACGGTCACGACGGAATCGGCCGGGATGGCGGCGACGATGTCGTGAGCCAGCCGGTAGGGGTGGATGGGCGAGTCGGGTCGTTGGAGCGCTTCGGCGAACATCATGTCGGCGCCCTGATTCAACATGACGACCGCGTCGTGCCATGCGGACCAGTCGGGCCACTCGCAGTTGGCGGCGGCACGGTTCAGGAGCTGCAGGGTCGCCCGGCAGTCCGCGGCGATGCCGACCTGGATGTCGCGGTTGCGGCCGATCTCCTCGGGTGCGATGTCGACCTGGATCACCGTCGCGTCGGCCGGGATCATCGCGGTCCCGCTCCCACCGGTGAACAGGCCGAGCCTGCCTCCCAGCACGAGGAGGCAGTCGGTGCTTCCCGCTCCGATCATCGCCGCCATGGCCAGGTTGGTGAATCCACCGGCGTTCAGGGGGTTGTCGGCAGGCATCATGCCCCGGGCCTTCGAATTCATGAACACCGGGATACCGGTCTTCTCCGCGAAGTCGACCAGCTCGGATCCGGCGTCGGAGAACCAGGCGCCACCGCCGGCGTAGATCGCGGGCCGTTCCGCCGCGGCCAACCGTCGAATGGCGTCATCGATCGCCGCCGCCTCGGGGGACGCCGGACTGGCGGTGATGGCGCTCGAGGGTACGGAGAGGGAGGATTCCTCCACCGTGGCGAACAGGATGTCGATCGGGATCTCGAGGTAGACCGGGCCCGGTCGGCCCGACCGCGCCGTTCGCAGGGCCTGAGCCGCTAGGTCGGGGATTCGATGGGTGTTCGTGACGCGGTGAGCCCACTTGGTTATGGGCTGGACCATGGCCAACTGGTCGAGACCGCCCTGGAGGGGAAGGGTCTCGGCTTCGGCGAGGGGCGCTGCCCCCGCGATGAACAGTGTCGGGACGCAGTCGAGGTGGGCATTGGCGATGGCGGTGAGGCAGTCGGTGAATCCGGGTCCGGCGGTGACGATGGCCACCCCGGTCCGACCGGTCGTGCGCGCCCAACCGTCGGCCGCATGACCGGCCGCCTGTTCGTGACGGGTGTCGATCAGACGCATCCCGTGGCTCGCTGCCGCCTGAAGGATGGCGTCGAGGTGCCCTCCGTGGAGGACGAACAGGGTGTCGACGCCCTCCTGTTCGAGCATCCGGACCAGCATCTCGCCGCCGTCGATCTTGGCCATGATCCTTCCCTTCGCCCAACGCTTCAGCGCGGTGATCGAGCTGTGAGTTGCGCTCACCTTAGGGCCGCGCGGGCAGCGGGACGATGAGCTCTGGCCTGGACGCCGGGCCGGCGGCGGTCCCACCGTCGTCGGGGCCGGACACCTAGGTTGGGATCGTCCTGAGGTTGCGTCGGTGAACCGACGTTGGAGGAGACCAGCATGTCCCGATTACGCGTTCTCGCAGTGGCGGTGACGCTCGTCCTGCTCGCAGTGGCCTGCGGCGACGACGACACCGATGGGGCCTCGGGCGACACGGGGACAACGAGCTCGACGGTCTCGCCCACCAGCGAAGCGCCCGGGTCGACCGAGACGGAGACCGACACGCCGACCACCTCGACGGCGCCGGAGACCACGGCCGCCCCCGAACCGGCCCTCGATCTCACCGGCGACCTCGCGATGGTCAACTGGGACGCCGTCACCGACACCTACATCCCCGCCGCCGGGACCGCGGAGGACCCGTACTTCCATGTCCACTCGAGCAATGACGCCGACGGGTTCTTCCTCTCCCTCGAGCTGTACACGGTCTGGGGTCAGGCGTGGACCGGTGAGACCGGCACGTTCGCCATCTCGTGTGGTGACCCCGTGGCCGGCACAGGCATCTGTGCCCATTTCGACCCGGACGGCCCCGGCCCGCTCACCGATCTCGGTGAGGACTTCGCCGCAACGGGCACCGTCGTGGTCAACCAGCTCGACGAAGGTGGCTACGACCTCGTCGTGCAGGATCTCAGCTTCAGCGACGGCACCACGTTCGCCGAATTCACCATGTCGGGCTGACTCAGGGTCGCTCTTCCCGCGGGGCCCTCAGCCCTGACCAACGAGGTCCGACGCGACCTCGAGGGCACTGTCGATGGCAATGGCGAAGCCGACGTTCGAGGCCTGCACCCCGCCACCGCTCGTCGCCACGGCCGTGTTGATCCCGACCACCTGCCCGAGGTCGTTCACGAGGGGCCCACCCGAGTTGCCCGAGCTGATGGCGGCATCGGTCTGGATGAGATCGGTGAGCGTGCCGGACTGGGTCTCGAGGGTTCGATCCACCGCTGAGATGATGCCCTGGGTGACGGTCATGCTGCCATCCAGTGCCAGCGCGTTACCGATGGCGACGACCTGATCACCCACTTCGGTTGTTCCGGCCTCGGCGATCTCCGCCGGTCGGAGTCCCGTCGTGTCTTCGACCACCAGAACGGCGATGTCGGCTTCGTCGTCGGTGGCGATCACGGTCGCGGGGCGTGGGCTGCTCCCGTCCGATGCCGTGACCATGATCGATGTCGCACCGCCGACCACGTGGGCGTTGGTGAGGATGTGGCCGCTGTCGTCCAACACGATCCCGGTTCCGGCCCCCTCGGCTTCGGCCGGACCACGAAAGCGGTTGTGGCCGACGTCGATCGTCGTCTCGATCGATACGACGGAGCTCTGGAGCGCGTCGAGCACGACGCCGACGTCGAGCGCTCCTTCCTGGACTCCGACTGCGACCGGTTCGGAGTGGATCGTCGACGGTGTCGTGCCGTCGGAGTCCGTGACGAGCGAGGCTCCGAGGATGCCGCCGCCGAGGCCCAGCATCGCGGCGAGCGCGGGGATGGCCAGCCGGCGTGGCCACGGGGAGGGCGGAGGGCTGGACGGGGGCAGATCTGGCGGTCGTGCTGGAGGAGGCAGGGTGTTCATGAGCCGAGCCTGACCGGCGGTGCCATGAGTGACGTAAGGGGTCCATGAGAATTGGTTGAGAACGGGCTCGCCGGTGGTGGCGTTGACCGGCCGAGCCGCCAACGGATACCTTCACAGGTATGCAGATGACAGATGCTTCAGACCTGACCGGGCCGGACGGGTGTGCCGTGAGCGATGTTCACCCGGGCAAGGTCGAGGCCGTCGGAGCGTCGCTGATCGAGGTGGAGGAGGCGGTTGATCTGGCCGAGATGTTCCGCCTGCTCGGCGATCCGACCCGGGTGCGGATTCTGTTCGCGCTGCTCGAGGCCGGCGAGCTGTGCGTGTGTGACATCGCCGCCGTCGTCGAGACCTCGGAGACGAAGGTGTCGCAGGCCATGCGGTTGCTGCGAGCGGCGGGTGTGGTGCGAAACCGTCGCGACGGGCGCAACGTCCACTACCGACTCGACGATGCCCACGTGCGCATGCTGCTGGACCTGTCCCGGGAGCACCTGGCCCACGCGGCCGCGACGAGCCAACGCTGAAGGCCGGGGTTTCGAGCAGCGATGGACACCCTGCAACTCGATCTGGATGTCGTACTCCCTGGTGCCCACGACGCCCGTGACCGGTGCGTCGAGGTTCTCGTCGACACCCTCTGCCGACTCGACGGAGTCGATTCGGTCCACGTCATCGATCCGGACGGCGCAGGCCCGGCCAAGATCTGTCTTCATCTCCAGCCGGGAGCGGTGTCGATCACCCGTCTGGAGGACAGGGTCCGAGCTGCCGGCGCCGAGATCGAGGAACGGTACGGGCACCTCATCCTCGAAACGACGTCGGCCGGTCACGCCGCTCGGGCGCGAGCACTCACCGAACGGCTCCGGTCCCTCCCGGGTGTCGTCGACGGAGCCGTCACGATCGACGGCAGCATGCGTGTCGAGTACGACCTCGGGGCCACGACCGGGGAGCGGATCGTCGCCCAGCTGCCGTCGATCGGGATCAAGCCCGCGGTCGCCGTCCGACGGAGAGACGGCGACCGCGTCACCGAAGGGCACGGTCACGATCACGGTGCGGGTCGGATCGAGCTGGGTGCGGCCGGTGTTTCGCTGGTCGTCTACCTGGTGGCCCGGACCCTGGACTGGTTCACCGACATCGACGGGGCCGTAACCGGCCTCTACGTCTTCGCCGCGGCGCTGACGGGTGTCTTCGTCGCCCGCGATGCCTTGTTGTCCGTCCGCGCTCGCGTGTTCGACATCGACCAGTTGATGCTGATCGCCGCGGTCGGGGCCTCGCTCCTGGGGCAATGGTCGGATGCCGCGCTGCTCCTGGTGCTGTTCTCGCTCGGGCATGCCCTGGAGGGTCATGCGATGAATCGGGCCCGGTACGCGATCGAGGCGCTGGGCCACCTGGCGCCGCCGACCGCTCGCCGGCGAGAAGACCCGACCGTCGACGTGCCCATCGAGGACCTCGTCGTGGGTGACATCGTCGTCGTCCGACCCGACGAACGACTGCCGGTGGACGGTGTGATCGTGGCCGGGGAGACATCGATCGACGAATCGGCCGTCACCGGGGAAAGCGTCCCCGTCGACAAGTCGCCGATGGCTGATCCATCGACCGCACCGAGCGGCATCGAGTTCATCCCGACCGCCCACCGCACCTTCGCCGGCACCCTCAACGGGAACGGCGCCATCGACGTCATGGCCCTTCGATCCGCCGAGGACTCGACCCTGGCCCGGGTCGTGGACCTCGTCGCCGAGGCCGAGACCCAGATCTCGCCCACCCAGCGGCTCACGAAGCGGATCGTCAAGGTCTTCGTCCCGGCCGTTCTGCTGCTGGTCGGAGCGCTCCTCGTCGTGCCGCCGCTGCTCGGAGAGCCCTTCGCCGATTCGTTCGAGCGGTCGATGGCGGTGCTCGTGGCGGCAAGCCCGTGCGCTCTGGCGATCGCCACGCCGAGCGCGGTGCTCGCTGCCATCGCCCGTGCCGCCCGGGGCGGGATCCTCGTCAAGGGTGGCGGACCGCTGGAGGCGCTCGGCGCGGTGAAGGCGATCGCCTTCGACAAGACCGGCACGCTCACCGAAGGCGAGCCCGTGCTGACCGACGTCATACCCACGGTCCCCGGCGGTGAGCGCGACCTTCTGCGGATCGCCCTGTCGATCGAGCAGGCCAGCGATCATCCCATTGCCCGAGCCGTCACGGCCGGAGCGACAGCCAGGCTCGGGGGCGACCTCGTGGAACAGGCGGACGATGTGACCGCCGCGAACGGTCAGGGAATCACCGGCGAGCTCCATGGCGAGCTCGTGAAGATCGGCAGCGCCTCGTTCTTCGCCGATGTCGAATTGAGCCCGACCGTTCGGGAGGTGCAGGAGGAGCTCGAGAGCCGCGGCCGCACGACGGTCATCGTGCGGCAGGGCGAGTGTTTCGTCGGCGTGCTCGGAGTGATGGACAGCCCCCGCAGACAGGCGAAGCCGGCGATCGAAGAACTCCGCGCCCTCGGTATCGACGCGGTCGTCATGCTGTCCGGAGACAACCAGCGGGTGGCGACGGCCGTCGGCCGAGAGGTCGGCATCGCCGACGCTCGCGGCGGGCTGCTCCCGTCCGACAAGGTCGATGCGGTCAAGAGACTCGCGCTCGATGGGCCGGTGGCGATGATCGGCGACGGAGTCAACGACGCGCCCGCCCTCGCCGCGGCCAACGTCGGTATCGCCATGGGGGCGGCCGGCAGTGATGTCGCGCTCGAAACCGCCGACATCGCCCTGATGGCCGACCGAATCGACCGTCTGCCCCTCGCGGTCGGCATCTCGCGCCGAGCCGGCCGAACCATCAAGCAGAACCTGTTCTTCAGTCTGGCGGTCGTCTCGGTCCTCATCCCGCTGACCATCCTCGGTATCGGGATCAGCGTCGCTGTCGTCGCCCATGAAGGCAGCACGCTGGTCGTGGTCACCAACGCGCTGCGGCTACTCAACTACCGGTCCGCCGACTCGACCGGGCCCGGGTCGACGTCCCCTCACCCGCCGGGCTGAACCAACATGCGGTGCAACAGGGTCTCGCACTGATCCTGGCTCATGAATCGGGGTACGGGGTAGTCGAGGAAGGCTTCGGCGCGCGCCCGTTTGGCCAGCGACGTGATGTCCTCTTCCCTCAGGGCGGCGAGCTGGTAGGGAATCTCGACTCGCGCCATGAGCTCGCGGACGGCCTCGATGAACTTCTGGGCCTTCTGGGCGTCGTTACGGCCTTGGAGGCCGATGAGCTCGGCCAGTTTGGCCAGGGGCCCTTCGGCCGAATCCTTCGAGAAGTCGAGTACGAGGGGAAGAGCGATCGCGTTGCCGAGCCCGTGCGGGGTGCCGTAGTCGGCCCCGACGTTGTGAGCGATGGCGTGGACATAGCCGAGGCTGGTCCGAGTGAAGGCCAGCCCCGCGTAGTACGAGGCCAAAGCCATGCCCTTGCGGGCCGCGAGGTCGGTGCCGTCGGCGAACGCCTTGGGGAGGTTCTCGAAGATCAGGCGTACGGCCACCTCGGCGTAGGCCTCGGTCTTCTCGGTCGAGGTCTTGGAGATGAAGGACTCCACGGCGTGGGTCAGCGCATCCATGCCGGTCGCGGCGGTCATCGCCGGCGGCAGCCCGGTCATGAGCGTGGGGTCGAGCGCGGCCATCTCCGGGAGGAGCTTGGGATCGAGGAAGAACCGCTTGGCGTGGGTCTCGGAGTCCGACACCACCGCCGCCACGGTCACCTCGGAACCGGTCCCAGCGGTCGTCGGGATCGCGAACAGCGGGGCCGGAGGCTTTCTCACCCTGAACTTCCCCTCGAGCTTTCGCAGGGGGCGGCCGTTGGTCGCCATGGCCGCGATCATCTTCGCCGCGTCCATCGGCGAGCCACCACCGACCGCGATCACGGCATCGCAACCGTCGGCTTCGTATCGGTCGAGCCCGGCCTCGACCTGGGCGAACGTCGGATCGGGGAGGACCTCCGCGTAGAGCGACCACGCCACTCCCGCCGCGGTGAGGGGTTCTGTCACCCGGTCGACGATGCCGACCTCGACCAGACCAGCATCCGAGACGACGAGCACTCTCCGAAAACCTCGGTGGCCGATCGATTCGCACATTTCGGCCACCGCCTCGGCGCCGACGAACGTCACCGGGATCCGATCCGGGAGCAGCCGGGCAACGACCCGGCCGAGCAGGATGAAGACGGCCTGTGCCAAACGCTCGAGTGTGGTTCTCATGTCGGTTCTCGAATCCGTCGGGGCGTGATCGCTGCAACAGTACGGCCAACTCAGCTTTCGGGTCGCCGCGGGCGAGGCGCAGGTCGGCTTCGATCGGTACCCTGATCCATTCGCGAGCAGAGGGCGAGGCCTTGAGTACCGGGCGCTGGGGTTGGACACGACGGCTTTTCGCCGTCCTGATGCTGTCTGCACTCGCCGCCGGCTGCGGTGGTGTCGAGGAAATCGAGGGCGACGACACGGGTGACTTCCCCGACCCCACCGTCGGGGCCCCTCCGGTGAGTACGACCCGGCCACCGGTGACCGCCACCGATCAGCCGCCCGACACGATTCCGGACGACGATGCGGCCGCCGGGGCGGCCGAGGTCGTCGAGGGTCAGATCACCCACGATGTACCGGCGGAGATGGTCGAGGGCGAGACCTACGCGGTCGTCGTGCGGGTCGGCGCTCAGGGGAGCGAGGAGGAGTTTCTCGAGGCCGTCGGTGCTGCGGGGGTCGAACTGGGCGAGGAGGAAGTGGAGAACATCGAATCCCTGCCGCGCGTCACCCCCGAGATGAAGGTCATCCTGGCGGCTCCTCCGTCGTTCAGGGTGCGACAGGAGAACTCGGCCAAGCAGGAACTGGGCCAGGACGGTGTCGGTCGGTGGGGCTATCAGATCGAGCCGACCCAGCCGGGCGAACACGAGATCCGGATCACGGCTGAGATCATCGTCGGTGAATCGGTGGAATCACTCGAGCCCGTCTACGACGGCACCATCAGTGTCGCCGTGGCCGACAAGCCGTTGTTGGAGGATCTCAGTTCGCGCATCAACCCGCTGGTCGGCTTCCTCGTGGTGATCGCGGCCATCGCAAGTGGGCTCGGCGGTGTGATCGCCGTCCGGGACCACCTGGAGCGGAGCCGAGCCGAGCAGGGGGCGGGCGCCGCGTCGGAGGCCGGAGACGGCGACACCTCACCGCCGGCAAGCGAGCTCCCACCGCCGCCGAGTTCACCGCCCACCGGACCACCCGATCGTCCGGGCCCGGAACCGCCGGGGTGAGGCGAGTCAATCTAAGGTGAGCAGATGACAGATCTCCTGGACTTCGAAGGAAGCACGGTCGCCATCACCGGAGCGGCGACCGGGATGGGCAACGAGACGGCCCGGCTGCTCCGGGCCGCCGGCGCGGAGATCCATGCGATCGACGTCGCCCCGATCGAGCTCGACGTGGTCGGAACCTACGAGTGTGACCTCTCGGATCCTGCCGCCATCGAGGCCACCGCCGCCCGCCTCCCCGGTCGCGTCGACGTGCTGATGAACTGTGCCGGCATCCCGAACGGCGCCAACTGGACGCCGCTCCAGGTCATGCAGGTGAACTTCCTCGGCCTTCGATGCCTCACCGAGGCGCTGCTCGATCGGATTCCCCCCGGCGGCTCGGTGACGAACATCGCTTCGATCGCCGGGAACAGTTGGGATGGTCATGTGGCCGAGCTCACCGAGCTGCTCGGCACGGTCGACTTCTCCGAAGGTCAGGGTTGGTGCGAGGTGCACGAGGAGATCCTGGGGGACGGCTACTTCCTCTCCAAGGAGGCCATCCAGTACTACACGATGTGGCGATCGGCGCAGACGATCCGGTCGGGAGTGAGGATGAACGCGATCTGCCCGGGCGTGACCGACACCAAGATCCTGGTCGATTTCCGGCGCGGCATGGGTGACCCGATGCTCGACATGACCGTCGACGTCGGCCTCGGTCGTCCCGCCCGGCCCGACGAGATGGCCCCGGCGATGCTCTTTCTCTCGCACCCGACGGCTGCCAGCTACATCAACGGCGCCAACCTGATCATCGACGGAGGTTTCACCGCCGCGATGAACACCGGCCAGGTCGACCTGGCCAAGTACCTCTGACAGCGGGCCCGACCGCCCCCACGCTGCCGACCAACTTTGTGCTCAGGCGGTACGCATATGCGAGCCAGCGCACAAAGTTCGTCCGGGGGGGTCAGATCTCGACTGGGCTGAGGCGGAGGATGGAACCGTTGGCCGAGTCGGTCACGACATAGAGGTCTCCGTCAGGTCCCTGTGTCACCGTGCGGAGGCGTCCCAAGCCGGTCAGGGCCGTCCACTCCTCCACGACGGTGGGGGTGGGGCCGGCGGTGAAGCTGATCGCTCGCAACTGCGAGCCCTTGAGCGCGGCGGTGACGAGAGCATCCTCCCAGACGCCCCACTGCGCTCCGGAGACGAAGGTCCCTCCGGAGGTGGCGATGGTCGGACAACCCGATGACCACACCGCAGCTGTGGCCTGGGGCACGGTTGCGAGGTCGGTCATGGGCGCGAACTCGTCGTAGAAGCCGCCGGCACCCGGGTTCCACCCGTAGTTGGCACCGGAGGCGAGCACGTTCACCTCGTCGTCGCAGTTGGTGCCGTGTTCGATGGAGAAAGCGGCACCGTCGCTGGGGCGGAACGAGAGCCCTTGGACGTTCCGGTGGCCCAACGTGAAGATGCGAGGGTCTGCTGACCCGCCGGGGTTGCCGGGAGCGGGGCCACCGTCGGTGGTGACGCGGAGTACCTTGCCGCCGAGGGACACCGGATTCTGGGCCGTGTCGGCCCGAGCCGCGTCACCCGTCGTGATCCACAGGGCTCCGTCCGCGCCGAAGCGCAGTCGACAGCCCGAATGACGACCGGCCTGACCGGCCTCGTTGAGCGGGATTCCCGTCACGATGTCGTTCCGATTCGTCAGCGTCGTGCCCGTCGGATCGACCGTCCATCGCACCACGCGCTCGTCGAGTGCTCCGCCCGCGTTCGAGATGAAACACGCGTAGATACGGCGGTTGGTCGCGTAGTCGGGGTCGACGGCGAGGCCCAGCATGCCTCCCTCCGAGATCGCCCGGACGTCCGGCGGCTCGGCCAGCACTACTGCGCTCCCGCCCACCACCGCGCTGATTCTCCCCGGCCGCTCGGTGACGAGCATCGTCCCGTCCGGCGTGAACGCCACCTCCCATGGGCGCTCGAGCCCGTCGATGACCGTCGACGTGGTGAACGCCGGCCCGGTCGGAGGCGGCGTACAAGCCCCGGCGATCAGGACGATCGCCCCCATGGCGATGATCGCGTATCTGGTCCGCATCCGAGCTCCCGCTGTATTCGGCCCGCCCGGCCCGGACCCTACCGGCGGGACGTATCGGTTTCACGATGAACGCCGCCCACTATGCTCCTGGCCCGGAAAGGGGACCGATGGCCGGGGTTTCGTTCGAGCAGGTGACGAAGCGATTCGGCGACGTCGTCGCCGTGGACGAGCTGACCCTGGACATCGAGGACCGCGAGTTCCTCGTGCTCCTCGGCCCGTCGGGCTGCGGGAAGTCGACGGCCCTCCGCATGATCGCCGGACTCGACGAGCCGACATCGGGCACGGTGTGCATCGACGGAGAGGTGGTCAACGGTCTCGATCCTCGCGACCGCGACGTGGCGATGGTCTTCCAGAGCTACGCCCTCTATCCCCACATGTCGGTGTACAAGAACATCGAGGCACCGTTGCTGAGCCGTCCGACGTCCCCGGACGGCGTCGTGGGACACCGTCCCGACGCACCCGAGCGCCGCGGCCGCGTGCACGACGCCGCAGCCACACTGGGCCTCGAGGGCCACCTGGACCGCAAGCCGAGAGCCCTCTCAGGGGGTCAGCGGCAGCGAGTTGCTCTCGCCCGGGCGATCGTACGTCGGCCGCGGGTGTTCCTGATGGACGAACCGCTCTCGAACCTGGACGCCAAGCTGCGAACCCAGACCCGTCTGGAGCTGGTCGAGCTCTGGCGGAGATTCGAGGCCACGTTCGTCTACGTCACCCACGACCAGGTCGAGGCCATGACGATGGCGACCCGGGTCGCCATCCTCGTCGAGGGCCGGCTCCAACAAGTCGGCCGCCCCCAGGACGTCTACCAGCGACCGGCCAACCTGTTCGTCGCACGCTTCATCGGCAGTCCCCCCATGAACACGTTCGAGGCGGTCGTGGGATCCTCCGACGACGGCGGCAGGTTCGGTCAGGTCGGCGAGGTCATGCTCGAGCTGCCGGCGGGCACCGATGTCGAGGTCGGCCGACGCATCGTGATCGGCGTTCGGCCCGAGCACATGGTGACCGGTCCCGACGGCCCGATCGGCGTTGTCGTCCGCAACGTCGAGATGTTGGGTCACGAACGACACGTAATCTGCGAGGTGGGCGGTCAGTTGCTGGTCGTGCGGCAATCGAGCGAGGCCTCAGTGGTCACGGTCGGGGAGACCTTGCGGCTCCGAGCCGACAGCGCCCACCTGCATCTCTTCGACGCCGATACGGGGGAACGGCTGGAATGAGGAGGCGCCGGCAGTCGCCGCTGCGCGAGGCTCTGCTCGGCTACGCGCTGCTCCTGCCCGCATTCGGGATCCTCGGGTTGTTCGCCTATTACCCGCTATATCGGCTGGTGCACTTCGCGCTGTACCGACCCAACCGCTTCGGCACCGGTGAGGTTTACGTCGGCCCGTCGAACATCACGTCGGTCCTGGGGGGCGACGAGTTCCAGGACGGCTTGTGGATCAGCGTCAGGTATGTCCTGTACACGGTGCCGGCCGGCCTCGTCCTCGGGTTGCTGCTGGCCCTGGTCGCCCACCGGCGGCTCCGCGGTATCAAGATCTTCCAGGGAATCTTCGCCTCGACCGTGGCCAGCTCGGTGGCGGTGGCAGCCGTGATCTTCTTCGGTCTCGTGAATCCCAAGATCGGCAGGTTCGGCCAGGTGAGCGCCATCGACCTGTCCAAGTCCGACAGTGCACTGCTCGGCGTGTCGCTCAGCTCGATCTGGCAGAACATCGGCCTCACTTTCGTGATCGTGCTCGCCGGACTACAGGCGGTGCCGGAGGAGCTCATGGAGGCGGCCCGACTCGACGGTTTCGGACCGATTCGTCGCCTCTTCAAGGTGACGCTCCCGCTGATCTCGCCCACCCTGCTGTTCCTGGTCGTGGTGCTGATGATCTTCGGTTTCCAGGCCTTCGCCCCCATGGAGATCCTGACGGCAGGAGGCCCGGCCGGCAGCACCGAGTCACTCGTCTTCAAGATCTTCCGAAGACAGGAACCGGGTCTGATCAGTGAGGGGGCGGTGATGGCCCTCGGGCTGTTCGGCCTCACGTTCGCCGTGACCTTCCTCCAGCTGAGCATCCTGAACCGGCGGGTGCACTATGGCGAATGAGGCGCCCACGGTCCGCAGACGCGCGCTCGCGGCCCGGGCCGGCTGGTACCTACTCCTGACCGGGCTGTCCCTGATCATCCTCTTCCCAATCTGGGTGACGCTGGTGCGGGCCATCTCCGAGCCCTTCGTCTACATCGAGAAGGGCCAACCGCTCCTGCCTGTCGCTGTCGACTGGGGGGTCTTCGAGACGGCCTGGGCCGACGGCGAGCTCGGCCGATCGCTGATGCTGACGTTCGCCGTGACCGCGTTGATCACCGTCACCCAACTCGTCACATCGGTTCTCGCCGCGTACTCTTTCGCCTTTCTGAAGTACCCGTTCAAGAACCTGCTTTTCGTCGTGCTGATCGCCACCCTCCTGCTTCCGATCGAGGTGACGCTGGTCGCCAACGTGCGAACCATCCGGGAGTTCGGGTGGCTCGACTCGGTCCAGGGCCTCAGCGCGCCGTTCCTTGCGTCCGCGTTCGGGATCTTCCTGATTCGTCAGGGATTCCTCGGGATCCCGTCAGAGCTCCGGGACGCGGCCCGGCTCGACGGATTCGGTCACTTCGCCTTCATGCGCCGCGTCGCCATCCCGATCAATCGCCCCATCATCGGTTCGTTCACGCTGATCACCGCTCTCGCGGCCTGGAATCAGTACCTGTGGCCACGGGCGGTGGTCACCCGGGAGAGTTGGGAAACCATTCAGGTGACGTTGCGTAGCATCACCGTGCAGAACCCGGAGCGATTCAACGTCGGTGTCGCTGCCGCGATCATCGCTTCGATACCGATTCTGGTGCTTCTCGTCGTATTCCAGAAACAGATCATCCGCGGTCTCACGGCCGGAGCGGTGAAGGGCTGAAAAGGAGAACCCATGAAACGATCGAGTGGAACAGCGACCCTTCGGCGGATGATCGCGGTCATCTTCGCCGTCGCGTTGGTTGCCGCCGCGTGCGGCGGATCCGACGAGTCGGCATCGGGCGACGGGGGGGAGGGGACCGAGGGCGAGACGTCAGGCGATGGTGACGGTGTCGACCCGTCGGTCTGTCCGGTGGACGCGCTGGAGCAGGCCGACGGTCCGGTCGAGATCACGATCTGGCATCCGTACATCGCGCTCGGGAAGCGGACGCTCGAAGGCTTGATCGAGGAGTACAACGCCTCGCAGGACAAGGTGGTCGTGCGGGCCGAGAACCAGGGGACCACACCGGCTGAGGTCCATCGCAAGATCGAGCAGGCCGCTCCGGACCGGTCGTTGCCCGCCCTGGTCGTGCCCGACGACACCAAGACCCGGTGGGTCGCCGACAGTGCTCTCTTCGTGCCGGCCGAGGCCTGCTACGCCGCCGATCCTACGGCCCAGGCCCAGCGCGACGACCTCCTGCCCATAGTCCCGGCGTCGTACACGATCGACGATATGTTGTTGCCCGTCTCGTTCACCACGTTCACCGCACTCATCTTCCTCAATCGGGACCACTTCGAGGCGGCGGGTCTAGACCCGGACGATCCTCCGGCAACGATCGACGAGATGATCGAGGCGGCCCGGGCCATCAAGGCGGCCGAAGTACCGGGGGTCGACCGGCCGATGGTGTTCCAGGCCAACTCGTTCCTGCTCGAGTGGTGGCTCAGCGGCGCGGGGCAGGAGCTGGTGAACGAGGAGAACGGGCGCAGCGGCACCTGGGCTTCGGCGTCGAGCTTCGACAATCCGGTCACCCGTGACATCCTGACCAAGCTCCAGGAGGCGAAGGCCGAGGGCATCCTCGACATCACGCCCGGGACCGACGGCAACGCCGATCATCTCCTGGCCATGGCGGGCCAGCAGTCATCGTTCACGGTCGACTCCTCCGGCGCGGCGTCGACGGTGGCCGGGGTGATCGAGGGGACCATCGCGGCCGAGGACCTTTCCGCCGAGCTCGGTGTCGACATCCCCGAGGGGCTCCAGCTCGATCTCGACATCGATGCCGGCCCGTACCCCGGCGTCGAAGCCGCGGGCAAGGGTCAGGTCGGTGGTTACGTGTGGTACATGTCCGACACCGTGTCCGACGAGGAGAAGGCCGCGGCGTGGGACTTCGTGAAGTTCAACAACTCGGTTGAGGCCCAGGTGCGCTGGGGTGTCGAGGGCTCTGCCGCCCCGGTCAGCCAGGCCGCAGCGGATGATCCGTTGCTCCAGGAGGCGTGGGCCTCCAGCCTCGGTGGCCAGTGGCAAAAGGTCGCCTACGACGTCCTGGCCGGCATAGACACCGACTTTCCCGGCCCGATCATCGGCCCGTACGACGAGGTGCGGCAGGCGATCGAGAAGGCCATGGACCGGGTCCTGCTCGACGACGGCCCGGTCGACGACGCCGTGACCGAGGCCGACGCCACGATCACCGCGGCGCTGGAGAGCTACCGGCAGGACGTCGGGGCCGGCTGACGGCGCGTGACGCCCGGCATCCGCGGTCTCACCGCCGGCGCGGTGAAGGGCTGAACAGGAGGATCTCATGGAACGATCGAGTGGAACATCGGCGCTCCGGCGGATGATCGCGGTGATCTTCGCGGTCGCACTCGTCGCTGCCGCGTGCGGCGGGTCCGACGAGTCGGCCTCGGGCGGCGGTGGGGAGACCGCCGGCGAGACCTCAGGCGATGGTGACGGTGTCGACGCGTCGGCCTGCCCGGTGGACGCGCTGGAGCAGGCCGACGGTCCGGTCGAGATCACGATCTGGCATCCGTACGTCGCGCTCGGGAAGCGGACGCTCGAGGGTCTGGTCGAGGAGTACAACGCTTCGCAGGACAGGGTGGTCGTGCGGGCCGAGAGCCAGGGGATTTCGCCGGCGGAGATCCATCGCAAGATCGAGCAGGCGGCTCCGGACCGGTCGTTGCCGGCGTTGGCCGTGGGCGATGACACCAAGACCCGGTGGATCGTCGACAGCGGCCTCTTCGTGCCGGCCGAGGCCTGTTATGCGGCCGATCCCTCGTCCCAGGCCACGCGCGATGACCTGCTGCCGGTCGCTCGTGCGTCGTACACGATCGACGACGAGCTCTGGCCCGTCTCATTCTCCACGTTCAGGGCGCTCATCTTCCTCAACCGGGATCACTTCGAGGCGGCGGGTCTCGATCCCGACGATCCTCCGGCAACGATCGACGAGATGATCGAGGCGGCCCGCGTCATCAAGGCGGCCGAGCTTCCTGGTGTCGACCGGCCGATGGTGTTCCAGGCCAACTCGTTCCTGCTGGAAGGCTGGATCTCGGGCGCGGCGCAGGAGCTGGTGAACGAGGAGAACGGGCGAGGCGGGACGTGGGCGACCGAGTCGAGATTCGACAATCCGGTCACCCGGGACATCCTGACGAAGCTCCGGGAGGCGAAGGCCGAGGGGCTCCTGGACGTCACGCCCGGGACCGACGGCAACGCCGATCATCTCCTGGCCATGGCGGGCCAGCAGTCATCGTTCACGGTCGAATCCTCCGCGGCGTCGTCGACGGTGGCCGGGGTGATCGAGGGGACCATCGCGGCCGAGGACCTCTCGGCCGAGCTCGGCGTCGATGTCCCCGAGGGGCTCGAGCTCGACCTCAACCTGGCCGTCGCCCCCTACCCGGGGGTCGACGCTGCCGGAGAGGGTCAGGTCGGTGGTTACGTGTGGTACATGTCCGACACCGTGTCCGACGAGGAGAAGGCCGCGGCGTGGGACTTCGTGAAGTTCAACAACTCGGTGGAGGCCCAGGTGCGCTGGGGTGTCGAGGGCTCTGCCGCCCCGGTCAGCCAGGCCGCAGCGGATGATCCGTTGCTCCAGGAGGCGTGGGCCTCCAGCCTCGGTGGCCAGTGGCAGAAGGTCGCCTACGACGTCCTGGCCGGCATAGACACCGACTTTCCCGGCCCGATCATCGGCCCGTACGACGAGGTGCGACAGGCGATCGAGAAGGCCATGGACCGGGTGCTACTCGACGACGGCTCGGTCGACGACGCCCTGGTCGAGGCCGACGCGACGATCACCGCGGCGCTGGAGAGCTACCGGCAGGACGTCGGAGCCGGCTGACGGCGACAGCCGAGACGAGGAAAGGACGAACGAGTGGCCTTGAGGGCAGCAGACTTCGGTGAGGACTTCGCGTGGGGCGTCGCCTCGGCGGCCTTTCAGATCGAGGGAGCCTGGGACGTCGACGGCAAGGCACCGTCGGTGTGGGACGAGGCGGGGAGGCGCGGGCGCATCCGGGGTGGCCGGGTGGGCGACACCGCCATCGATGCCTACCACCGCTACGAATCCGACCTCGACACGATCGCCGGCATGGGATTCCGGGCCAATCGCTTCTCGATCAGCTGGCCCCGCGTCTTCGGCGACGGTCGTGGCCCCTGGAATCCCGCCGGCGGCGACTACTACGACCGCGTCATCGACACCGGCCTCGCCCTCGGCCTGGAGCCGTGGGTGACCGTCCACCACTGGGACCTTCCACTCGCGCTCCAGCAGGAGGGGGCCTGGGCGCGACGGGGAATCGTCGAGGACTTCGCTGCCTTCGCCGAGGAGCTGGCCCGTCGTTACGGCGACCGGGTCAGACGCTGGATGGTGTTCAACGAGCCCTCCTCGGTGCTCGGGCACACGATCACCGGCGTTCACACCCGCTACGGTCCGCACCCGATCGAGGCGCTCAAGACCATCCATCACATCAACCTCGCCTGTGCCGAAGCCGGCAGGCGGATGCGTGCCGTTCTGGGCGACAAAGCTCAGATCGGCACAGCGAACGTGGTCACCACCGCCTCACCGCTCGAGACCGACGACCCCCGGATGCTCCGGGCGCAGCGAGCCTACGAAGCCATGACCGTCAGAATCTTCATGGATCCTCCCGGTGGGCTCGGCTATCCCTTCGGGGACGCCCCGTTGCTCCGACCACTCGAGCGCTACATCGAGGACGGTGACCTCGAGTCGGCGACGTTCGCCTACGACTTCATGGGCATGCAGTACTACGGGCCGATCCCCCTGAAGCGGGCTCCGATTCCAGGCCTCGGAGCGATTCCCACGATGGTCGAACGCGGAGCCGAGGCGAATGTCCGATCAGCGGTCGGCCTACCGGTGGAGCCGAAGGGGCTGCTCAAGATCCTGCGGCAATACCGCGACCACCCCGCCTGTCGCCGGATGGTCATAACCGAGAACGGTTTCGGGATGAACGACCGGCTCGGCGGCGACCCGAGTGGGGGCGAGCTCCGGATTCGGGACGACCTCCGCATCTGGTACATCCGAACCCACCTCGAGGTGGTGCGCGAGGCCATCGCAGAGGGCATCCCTGTCGACGGCTACTTCTACTGGTCCTATGCCGACAACATCGAGTGGGTACAGGGCCGCGGCCCTCGCTTCGGTCTGCTCCACGTCGACTACGACGACGACCTCCGCCGGAGGGAGAAGGACTCCGCCGTCTGGTTCCGCCGCTTGCTGACCGACCCTGCCGGTATCGACTGAGGGGACGACCGCCCGGCCCGGCCTCAGTCGGTGCTCCGGGGTCTAATGGACAGGATCGAGGTCCGCCCCACGCCCTTCAGGTCGAAGGTCCTGTGAACACGCCGCACGTCCAGATCATCGCGTTCGTCGAGATGGTGGTCGCTGCCACGGGGGATGGCGACGGTCCCCGGGCGGGCGACCTCGGTCAGCCGGCTGGCGAGGTTCACCGTCGGCCCGAAGACGTCGCCGCCCACGGTTACGGTCGGCCCGTGGGCCACCCCGCAGTGGATGGCGGGCACGGCGTCGATGGGCTCGAGTCGGGTGATCATGTCGAGGCTGATCGCAACCGCCTCGTCGATGCTCGGCGTGACGAACATGACCTCGTCGCCGATGAGCTTCACGACCCGGCCCTCGTGGGCCGACACGACGTCGAACGCCACCGTCTCGAAGGTCTCGATCGTGTCGGTCAGCTCGGGACCGTTGAGCCTCTTGGCCAGCCGGGAGAAGCCGGACAGGTCGGCGAACCCTACGGTCTGCTCGGCGGAGTCGTCATCGACCGACAGCCACCGGCCCAGTGCGGCGAGCAGGTGCCGGCGCCAGACGTAGCTCATCGAATCCTCGAGGAAGTCCAGGACGTCGGTGTCGGCGTCCGTCACCATCGCGGCGAGCCGGGTTCGCCGGGACTCGGTCGGATCGGCGCCGGGGATCGATGCGAGGAACTCGTCGATCACGGCGATCTGCGCGTCGGCCAGGCGGGAGAACGAAGCGCCCATCAGGCGGGCCAGCCGCAGGATGTCGTCGTGATCGACCAGCCCCACAACGAGCAGGGAGTTGAGTTGGCGGACCATCTCGACGTCCTGGTTGCTGAACGCGGGCTCGTCGTCGGGCACCTCGGGGAAGCCCATCGCGCGCCACCAGCGGATCGTCTGATCGTTCGGCACGCCACCGAGGTCGGCCACGTCGGCCCGCCTGAACATCGGGGGATCGAGCTTCACCAGTCGGTGCATTGCCGCGATGTCGAGCTCCCCGTCGCCCGGGGAAGGTGTGGAGGTCAGGTGATCAGTCCTCGCTGGCGGAAGTCGGCGATGGCGTCACGGATCGTTTCGTCGATGGGGCGGTAGTCGGCGCCGAGTTCGTCGATCGAGCGGCTGTTGTCGATGTATAGGGGCGAGCGGGAATAGTCGAGCATGACGGCGGTCATGTCCGGCTCCTCTCCCTTGCGGATGGCGATGGTCTCCATGGTCTTGGCGAGCCGCGAGAGGACCCGGCCCGGGACCTTCACCAGCCGCTTGCCGGGATCGCGTCCGCCGGCGCTGAGCACGGCCCGGATGAACTCGCGGTTGCCCAGGTTGTGCGCCGTGGCTGCGTACACCGCGCCGGGTTGGCCCTTGGCGGCAGCGAGGACGTGGACCCTGGCCACGTCGCGCACGTCCACGTAGCTGCTGCCGCCCTCACCGACGACGGGTGGGGCGGCGTCGCCCAGGAGGTTGATGATGAGCTTCCCCGAGGGCGTGGGGCCGATGTCGCGGGGACCGAACAGCACGCCGGGGCAGACGATGCGTACGTCCTGGCCCCATCGAGCGAAGTCCTCGGCCAGCATCTGGGACAGGTACTTGGTCCTGGGATACGGGAAATCGACGTCCCACGCCTCGAAGGGTGTCGATTCGTCGCTCCGGCCGTCTGCTCCCGAGCGCCCCAGTGCCGTGATCGACGAGGTGTACACGGTTGTGGTCACGTCGTTGCGTCGGGCCGCCTCGAGCATGTTGAACGTGCCCCGGAGATTGACCGTGTACATCGGTGTGGGATCGGGCATGTAGTCCTTGTAGATCGCCGCACAGTGGTAGAGCGTCCCGATCCCTGCTGTGGCGCTCAGGGCCGCCTCGGGGTCGGTCACGTCGCCGCGAACGACATCGACGTCGAGCCCCTCGAGATTGTCCAGCGGCTCGTCGGGCAGGGCCAGGACCCGCACCTCGGTGTCACCCTGGCCCAGGAGCTCGCGTACGACCGAGCTTCCGAGGAATCCGGCTCCTCCCGTGACCAGTGCCGTGTGCATTTCGTGCTCCCGTTGCGTCGCGGTATTCCGACCTGCGTCGGAGCCCAGGGGACCGAGCCGCGACGAGCCTACTGACCCCGAGGCCGGTACGGCAGCGAGCTCCCGGATATCACGTTGCTGGAGTGGTCAGCTCCACGGGCAAGTCGCGCAGCCTCGGACGGCATCTTCGATGGACGGCACGAGGTACTCCTCGAGCAGCAGATCGCTCGATTCACTGGTCGGGTGTACGCCGTCGTTGAGCCATTGGTTGCGCTGCTCCTCGGACGACTCGTCGATGAAGCGTCCATAGTCGACCACCGTGACGTCGGGGTGCTCGGTGGCGAAGCTCGACAGGATCACGTTGTAGCGCTCGACCCGCAGGTCGTGATCGTCGGGGAGCCCTCGGTCGAGGCGGGAGTCTCCGGCGGCCCCATCGGTCACCTGCGGTGTCGTGAACAGCACCAGCAGGGAAACGCCGGCGTCGACGAAGCTCTGGTGGGCCCGGGCCAGCTCGGATCGAAGCGCCTCTTCGACGCTGGGTTCGAGGACGCTGCGCCACTCCGAATCGTCCGGGAGTTGGATGTCGTAGGTCTCCCAGACCCCGGTCATGAGGCCGACGACCTCGGTGCGCGCCTCGATGGCGATGGCCGGCCACAGCAGTGGCCAGTCGTCGCAGACCTCCTTGTGCGGGAGCTCCCTCTGGGTGGTGCGCCTGCGTACGTCTCGGAGGAGACCGCAGCCGAGCCGGGCCGAGGCTGGGCTCCAGGTGACCTGCTCGGACAGGTCCTCGGTCAGATGGAAGCCGTACACGAACGCGGTCGAGCCGCCGTAGAGCGCGAATCGGCGGCCCATGCCGTCGGCGCGGGATCCGCTGTCCGGTAGTGGGGTGGACGGGCCACGGGCGAGTATCTCCGGGGCGGTTTCCACCGTCACGCTGCGGGCGGCCAGGTTGGCGAGGGTGACCTCCTCCGCCCAGGCGTCGACCGGCACGGTATGGTCGGGAGTCTCGGAAGACTGGGACGGCGGTGGCCCGGGTCGGTCAGCGGCGGGTGCGAACGGGTCCGGGGGGAGCGTGGCGAGATCGAGGACGTCGGACTGCGGCGAGCCGGCAGGCAGGAAGGCCGCGGCCATGAGCACCGCGGTGACGACGGCGACAGAGGTGAACAGCGGGCGATCCGGAACGAGCCACTGGCCGGCTTCCCGTCGCTCGGCCGGGGTGTGGGCCGCCTCCATGAGCGGCCGTTCGTACCAGCGGTGAAGGGCCGCCCCGAGAGCGATGGCGGCGCCGAAGGAGACGACGAGCTCGGCGGTCCGGGGCAGGTCGAGCTGGCGGTCGACGTACTGGAAGATCGGCCAGTGGATCACGTAGATGGGAAACGCCCAGCGACCCAGCATGGCGATCGGGGCCCAACGGAGGATCCGGTGCACGGCGGTGGTCGGGTCGAGTGCCGCGAGCAGCGTGAGTGCGGCCGGCAGGGCGAAGAGGGCCATGCCGCCCTGGTACAGCCAGGACTCCGAGCGATCCAGGAAGAGCATGACCGCGGCGAGGAGCAGCAGAGAACCGAGCCCGAGGAAGCGGATGCTCGGCAGCGTGCGGTCGTCGGTCGTGCTGCCGCCGCGGCGCAGGAGCCAGAGACCGGCCAGCACACCGACCAGGAACTCGCTGCCCCGGACGTGCGTTCCGTAGTAGGCGGTATCGGGGTCGGGTCGGGTGAAGAGGGGGAGGACGCCGAGGACGACCGCCAACCCGGTCACCGCGGCGACACCGAACAGATAGCGACGTCTGGAGAGCCAGCCGGCCACGCCGAGGACGACCGGGAGGAGGATGAAGCACTGCTCTTCGAGCGACAGCGTCCAGTAGTGCTGGAGGGCGGAGGGACGCTCGAACAGCTCTGCGTAGCTGCGTCCGGATTCGATGAACCGCCAGTTCGAGACGTAGAGGAACACCGAGGCGACGTCACCCGGCAGGGCGGTGATCATGTCCCGACTGCCCCACGCCAGTGTGTAGACGATGCTGGTGGCGACACCGATCAGCGTCACCGGAAGAAGGCGACGGGCCCGATTGGACCAGAATCGTCGGAACGCCCCCGACCTCCCGCTCTTCCACACTCGCCGGTAGGAGAGAGTGGCGAGGAAGCCGGAGAGAACGAAGAAGATGGTCATCCGGGCGAATCCGCCCCGGACGACGTCGATCCCGGCGTGCCAGGCCATCATCCCCACCAGGGCGGCCCCCCGGTAGCCGTCGAGGGCAGGGTTGCGACGCCGCCGCCCGGGCGGGCGAGGTGACGGGATCTCCTTCCGGTCCAGAGCGACGCTCACCGGTCGGAGCGTACTTCTCCGCGGTGTCCTGAACGGGTTATGGGGACGTTCAGCTACATCAGATGCAGCTGAACGTCCCCATGACCGGCAGGTCTGTCAGTCGTGGATTACCACTCGGCGCTGCGGGCTCGAGTGAGTGCCGAGTTGCCGGTGCAACTCGCCGATCCCGAGCTGCCGTACAGCGCCCCCGCGCTCGAGCGGAGGCGGATGTAGAAGCAGGTGCCCGAGTCGGACATGGCCGCCGCACCCCACTCCGTGCCGGTGCGGTTGGCGGCGATGCTCACCCGGCTGTCGTCTGCCGAAGCGGAGTTGGCTGCGAGCCAGGTGAGGCTGGGCTCGGCCGTCCGCATCGCAGCGGTCGTCGCGTCGCCGAAGTCACCCTCGTCGGTGAAGATGACCATGGCGGTCGACTGGGCGACCCGGTCGCTCGACTGGGCGGCACGATCCTGAGCGCGCGAGCGGGCGCCGAGATAGGTGGGTACACCGATGGCGAGCAGGACGCCGATGATCAACACCACGACCATCACCTCGATGAGGGTGAAGCCGCCTTCGCCGCCGGAGGACCTGCTCTCCGATCGGCTCGTCATGGGAACTCTCATTGCGTACTCCTACGGATTCGTCAGGTAATGCGCCTTACCATCGGCGATGAATGGTCGGGCTTGAGGGTTTCTACTGAACGAGCTCGATGAGCCGGAACATCGGTAGGTAGAGGGCGATCACCATGCCCCCGACGACGACACCGATGAGCGCCATCATGAGCGGCTCGATCAGCGCGGCGAAGCCGGCGACCGAGGTCTCGACCTCCTCCTCGAATGTCCGCCCCACCGTGTCGAACATCTGGTCGAGGGTGCCGGTTTCCTCGCCGACGGACACCAGCTGGATGACCATCGGCGGGAACATCTCGCCCCGGGCGAGATTCGCGGCGATGGGCTCGCCACTGCGCACCGCGTCGCGGGTGTCGGACAGCGTCCGGGAGAGGACGGCGTTGCCCACCGTGTCGGCGGAGATCCTCAGGGTCTCCAGCACGGGTACCCCGGCCTTGGTGAGCACGGCCATCGTGCGGCCGAACCGAGCGACCGCGCTCTTGCGCAGGAGGTTGCCGACGAGCGGGAGACGCAGTTTCAGCCCGTCCAATCGGTACCGGCCCTGATCGGTCCGTTTCCACCGGATGAGTACGAAGCCCGCGATCGCGGTACCGATCGCGATGTAGGGCACGTAGTTCGTGATCGTGTCGGACGCCGCCACCAGGAGCCGGGTCGGAAGAGGCAGGGTGCCGCCGAGATCGTCATAGAGGCCGGCGAAGACCGGGACCACGAGGAGCAGCATGGCGATGATCACGCCGACCACCATGAACAGGACGGCCGTCGGGTAGGCCAGGGCCGAGCGGATCTTCTGACGGATCGCCACGGCACGCTCGAGGGTGGTGGAGATCTGGAGCAGGACGATGTCGAGGGCTCCGGCCGCCTCCCCGGATCGGATCATGGCGACGAAGAGTCGATCGAAGACCCTCGGGTGGCGGCTGACGGCGTCGCTCAGGGAGTCACCGGCCTCGATGTCGAAACGCATCTGCTCGAGCGTGCTGACGAGAAGGGGATTGTCGGCCTGTCTGCGCAGTACCTCCAGGGTCCGTAGCAGGGGGATACCGGCATTGATCATCGTCGAGAACTGTCGGGCCATGACCGCCAACTCTCCGCCCTTGACCTTCGGCCCCCTCCCCGGCATCGAGTAGTCGTGGCCGAGCGCAGCGGAACGCGATCGGCGAACCCAGACCGGCCTGAGACCGTGGCGGCGCAGTCGGGCGACGGTCTCGGCTTCGGAATCACCGTCCAGCTGGCCATTTCGGACCGCACCGTCCTCGTCGATCGCCCGGTAGCGGAAAGTGGCCGCCCCTCCGGGCGGAGACGCAACGACGGCGGTACCGGTATCGCCGGGCGACTGCTGTTGCCGCCGGCGGAACGGGGATCGGGCCATCGCCGCCGTCATGGCCGGTCCCTGGCCTCGAGGTTGGACACGCTGTGGGCGGCCCGACGGGCCACACTCGGATCGAGCTGATTTCGCCTGACCAGTTCGGAGAGGGACTGATCGAACGTGTGCATCCCGTGTTCGCCGCCGGTCTCCAGGACCGATCGCAGCTGATGCAGCTTGTCGTCGCGGATCAGGTTGCGTACGGCCGACGTGGCGACCATGACCTCGGTGGCCACGGCGAGGGTGTCGTCGGCGCCCGGGAGCAGCCGCTGGCTGACGCACCCCTGTATGGAGAGGGCGAGCTGGGAGCGGATCTGGGCCTGTTGGTCGGCAGGAAAGACATCGATCACCCGGTTGACCGAGCTGGTGACGTCGGCGCTGTGGAGCGTCGCGAAGACAACGTGGCCCGTTTCCGCCGCGGTCAGAGCGATCCTTATGGTCTCCAGGTCGCGGAGCTCGCCGATCAGGATGACATCGGGGTCCTGGCGGAGCGCATGGCGCAGCGCCGTTGCGAACGAGCACGTGTCGATGCCGACCTCACGCTGCTGGACGATCGACGCGGCGCTGGAGTAGCGGTACTCGATCGGGTCCTCGATCGTGACGATGTGATCGGCCCGGGTGCGGTTGATCTGCTCGGTCATGGCCGCGAGGGTCGTCGACTTTCCTGATCCGGTGGGCCCGGTGACGAGGACCAGGCCTCCGTCGAGCTCGACGAAGCGCTGGATCGTCGCGGGCAGGCCGAGCTCGCCCATCTCCGGGATGTGGGAGGGAACGATGCGGATCGCTGCGGCGAGCGTCCCGGTCTGACGGAAGACGTTGACTCGGAATCGCCGCCCCTGGCCATCGGCTTGACCGAGGGTCAACCCGATGTCGAGATCGCCGGTGGCCGACAGCGTCGATCGCTGTTCGGCGGACAGCGCGGCCTCCAGGAGTTGGTGCAGCTCTGTCGCCGAGAGCGCGGTGGCGCCGGCGAGCGGGCGCAACACCCCCCGTACCCGGAGATACGGCACCAACCCCGCGGTGAGGTGGAGGTCCGACGCCCCGGCGGCCACGGCGGCATCGAGCAGCTCGGCCAGTCTTCCGCTGGCCGGATCGTCGATCGCCGACAGTGCTTCACTCAGGAACGCGCGCCCATCGTCGTCGAGGGCGCGCCAGTCTGCTTCGGGCGGGGTTTCCACACGAGGAGAATCGGCGGCCCCGAGGCCGAGTTGAGCGATCCCACCCGGGGGACGGCGATCTTGCCGAGCGGAGCTCGCTCGGTGGCTCAACACCGGGAGCCGGAGGCCGATGAGCACCACATGGCTCAGGTCGAGGTAGCTACGCGTCGCCGGCTCGGAGACATCCTTGTCGCACTCGAGCTCGTCAGCGATGACGAGGTCGGGAAGGCGTTGGAGATCCAGAGATCGACAGGTAAGCGACTCGGCGAGGTCCTTCTCGAACAGGGACTGGTCAAGACGCGCGACCTCGTGCGGGCGCTCGCAGAGCAGTTCGATCTCCCCTTCGTGGATCTGGACGATCGCGCGATCGACATCGAGCTGGCTCAGCTCGTCCCACCCAACCTCGCCACCCGCCATCGGGCACTCCCCGTGTGGCGCGAGGACTCCCTGATCATCGTGGCGATGGCCAATCCGGTGGATGTGCTGGCGCTGGACGACCTGCGGTCGTTCGTCGGCAGCCAGGTGAAGCCCGTCATGGCCGAGGGGGCCCAGATCCTCGCTCTGATCGAGCGGATGGGTCACTCGGACACCAGAGTGCACGAGACCATCCAGGCCGCGGTCGGCGAGAACCGCGAGGTCATCGATCCCGCGGCGGCCGTCGAGGTGGCGAGCGGCGACGACAAGGCTCCGCTCGTCCAGTTCATCGACCTCCTGCTGGCCAAGGCGATCCAGGAGGGCGCGTCGGACATCCACATCGAGCCGACCTCCGACGAGCTCCGCATCCGGTTCCGGGTCGACGGCGTGTTGCACGAAGCGATGTCACCGCCCCGTTCACTCGAAGCCGGGATCATCAGCCGGGTGAAGGTGATGGCCGACATCGACATCGCCGAACGGCGGCTACCCCAGGACGGCAGGCTGACCGCGGCCGGCGGTGGAATCGAGTGTGATGCTCGTGTCGTCACCATTCCGACGGTCCACGGAGAGGCAGCGGTAATCCGCCTCCTGAGGAACACGGCGCAGGTCGGCGTCGGCGGTATCGGCTTCCTTCCCGAGCAGCTGGACCGCTACCGACGAGCCTACGAACGACCGTGGGGTGCCATCCTGGTCACCGGGCCGACCGGATCGGGGAAGTCGACCACGCTGTATGCGACGCTGGACGAGCTCCGGGACCCGACCCGCAACATCGTCACCATCGAGGATCCGGTCGAGTACCGGATGGACGGGATCAAGCAGGTCCAGGTCAATCAGAAGGCGGGCATGACCTTCGCCCGGGCCTTGCGCTCGTTCCTGCGGGCCGACCCCGACGTGATGCTCGTCGGTGAGATCCGTGACGGTGAGACCGCCACAATGGCCGTCGAAGCATCGCTCACCGGCCACCTCGTGTTGTCGACCCTTCACACGAACAACAGCGCGTCGGCACCGATGCGGCTGATCGAGATGGGGGTGGAGCCGTTTCTCGTCTCGTCGGCGCTCTCGGCGGTGCTGGCCCAGCGGCTCGCCCGCCGCCTGTGCGAGAAGTGCCGCGAGCCCTTCGAGATCCATTTGGATCGGCTCGGTCTGGACGAGACGAGCCTTGCCGCGCTGCCGCCCGAGCTTACCGCCCAGTCCTCGTTCTCAGCGTTCCAGGCGGTGGGCTGTGAAGCCTGCGGCGACACCGGTTACCGGGGTCGCTTCGCCATCCACGAGGTGCTGACGGTCACCGAGGAGATCGCAGAGCTGGTGCTGGATCGGGGCCGGGTCGAGGATGTCGAGAAGGTCGCGGTGGAGCAGGGAATGAGCACGCTGCGAGCTGACGGTCTGCGCAAGGTGAAGATGGGCCTGACCACGGTCGAGGAACTGTTCCGGGTCATCAGCTGACCTCCCGCGCAGCCTGTCCCGGCGGCGAAGCGCCGGCGCGCGGACTCTGCCCCGGTGGAGGTCCTCGAGCTCAGTGGAGGTCCTCGAGCCGCCAGGCCTGGTCGGCCAGCGACTCCAGGCTGGTGTCGCTCACGATCTGGAGGCGTCCGAGCCGCGGGACCTCGAGCTCTCCGATGGTGAGCGATCCCGTGAGGGTCGTGTCGTCGGTTCGCAGCGACCTCCCGGGTGCGTCGATGAGCGCGGTGATCGTGGTCCCGGTCGCGGAGAGCGCGGAACCGGATCTGCTCGAGTCCCCGGCGACGTAGAACCGGAAGTCGGCGGCACGACCGAAGGGGTTCACGAGCGCCCCGTCCATGCTGAGGGAAACCGAGGGACCGACGTAGACGATCGCCGGAGGATTGACGACCAGCACCGGGCCGGCAAACGAGACCGGAGCGCCCCGGTCATCGCAGATGAAGGGGACTCCGCCCCGACCGTCGACGAAAGTGGTGAACAGGCCGCCCACCGGGCACCTCTGCGTCGGCCCGACCGGGCGCGTCACCGGGACGACGGTCCGAGGCCCGTCGAGGGTCACGGGGTCCGAGCACCCCGAACAGGCTCCGTCCGGTCGGTAGAGCTCCTGCGCGTCGCCCGGCGAGGGTCCGGTGATCTCCATCGTGCCGTTCGTGCCCACCCGACCAGCGACGCGTCCTCTGTTCCGGTCGATCGAGAGCCGATCCTCGGCGAAGAGGGTGTAGCCGTAGCGGGGCTCGCGGGTCGCCAGTCCGGAGAGGGTCCGTTCGACGTCGCCGTTGGTCGCCTGCCCGTCGATCTGCCAGGAGGACGAACCGACCGGGGTCGCCTCATAGGAGTAGCTCGACTCGCCGACGTCCCCCGAACCACGGAATGCGATGGTCTCGCCGGCGTCGATACGCGCGAACGCCTCGTTCACGGCCAGTTCGGCGGCCGAGTCAGCCGCGGCGGCGTCCGCTCTGTCGCGGCTGCCCGACAGCCGCTGGAACGACTCGGTGAACATGGCGGCGGCCAGGAGCGAGATGATCATCAACACGAGCACAGCGAGGAGGACGCTGCCCTGCTCGCGCTCGGTTTGCGAAGGTGCGGTCAGCATCCGTTGCCTCCCGGTGGTCGGGAACGGGGTGCGGCGGAGAGCGCCGAGGAGACGGTCCGCTGGCCGACCTCGGCGGCCAGGGTGGCCCGGATCAGGGTCGTACAGGTCGCGATCGTCTCCGGGTCCGTCCTCCGAGGGTCGAGCTCGGACCCGGAAGCGTCGAAGTACGAGAACGGTGCGGTCGCCCCGGCGGCGAGGAGGTCGGCGGCCACGGTGGATCGGGTGATCACTCGTCCCGTGGTCGGATCGAGAGCCGTCCGCTCCAGGCCGTCGCCTTCGAGCCTCCAGTAGACGAGGCGATCCGGGCTTCCGCTCCCGGCGACGAAGAGCACGAGCGTGTCCGCCGGATGGTCGCCCGACTGCAGTCGGCTCGACGGTGTGGACGACCTGATGTCATCGCTGATCAGGCCGAACGCCCACTCGAGCTGGCGGTTGGCCTCGTTCCTGCTCGTCTGGCGTTCCTCCGCTCGGGTGGTCGTGAGCAGCATCGTCATCAGGGGAACCGCCAGGAGGGTGGCGATCGACAGGACGACGACCACCTCGGACAGCGTGGCGGCGCCGCGCTCGCGATCACGCATTGGCGTCCGGACGGTAGAGGCCGGTGTCCTGGCGCAGATCGTGCGTGCCGGCGGCGTCGGACCAGGTGACCCGGATCGAGATGACCTTGTACCCCTCGGGAACCGATGTGGCGCCGACGCTGATGCCCGACCACGTGACGTCGCGATCGATCTCGTATGAGACCGAGCCGATCTCCTCGGATCCGGACGCCTCGACGCGATTGACCGCCTCGGTGACGGTCGGTCGGTTCTCGAAGTGGCGTCGGTACCCGCGACTCGACGGGGCGATCCCTATCTCGGCATACGGCCGGGAGCGGATCGTCTCGATCTCGGTGGTCATCAACCGGGCGGCGTCGGTCCGGTGATCGGCGACGCTGTCGGCCTTCGATGCGGTGTTCAGGGACCCCGCCACGGCCACCACGCCCACGGCCAGGATCATGGTCGCGACGATCATCTCGACGATCGTCGCACCACGCTCGTGTTCGGTCCGGTCGGACGGGCGCGCCGCATCCATCACTCGAATGATCGGCGAAAGGGGGAGCACCCTGAGAAGTGCCGCGAGGAATCCTCGATCCCGAGTCGGTGGTCCGATTGATGACGAATCCTCAATCCCGGCCCGGGTGGTCCGATTGATGACGATGCTCCCCAGTCAGCCGCATGCGCCCCGAGCGACGCGAACGTCCCGACGGTCGAGTCATGCCTGATCACCTGGTCGGAGCAGCCTTCGATGCCCGGACCCTTCGCGGGGTCGAGCTGCGCGGGGCTCGGCGGTTCGGTCGCGAGGCCGAGGACGAGGTCGTCAGGGTCGGCGAGGTCGCTCTGCCACCCGGCGTCGTCGAACGGGGGGAGATCCTCGATGTCGAAGCGTTCGCCGGCGCGCTGCGCCAGCTGTGGGCCGACGCCCGGTTCTCGACCAAGCGGATCGCCATCGGCCTCGACACGAGCGCCGCAGTCATCCGCCGTGCGGAGTTCCCCGCGCTCGACAAGAACGAGCTGAAACAGGCATCGGTCTTCGAGATCGGTGAGCTGCTGAGCTATCCGGTCGAACAGGCGCTCGTCTCGGCCGTCGAGGTCGGGCGAGGGCGGAAGCTCGATCCCGAAAGCGACGGTGAGACGGTCAGCATGCTGATCCTCGCCGTCGAGGAGGCCGTCATCCTCGCCCAGAAGGAAGCGAGCGAGCGCGCCGGCCTACAGCTGGTGTCGACCGAAGCGGTCCCCGCCGCTCTGGTCCCATCCATCACGGAGTCGGCCGCTGTGGGGGAGGGAGGCGTCGGTGTGTTGATCGACGTCTCCAGGATCGCCACGGACGTGGTCGTCCACGACCGGGCGGGTCTGCTCTTCGCGAGGAGTATCACCGCCGGGGTGAGCAAGGAGTCCACGTCGATCTCCGATGCGCTCGAGATGGAGCTCGAGATACTGAGCGGGCTCAGTGGAGAGGGACCGTCCGGCGAGCCACAGACTCCCTCCGGCGCGGCCTCGGGATCCGGCGTGGCGACCGTCGTCGAGGGGGTTCGGCGCACGCTCCACTACTTCACCAGCGAGGTCGACGACCGAGCCGTCGAACGTATCGTGCTCTGTGGGCCGCAGTCCCTGGCGGCCGGCTTGGCGCTCGAGATGGGAGAGGCGTTCCCGAACGCGGAGGTCCTGCGCCATCACCGGGCCCAGTGGCCCGAGGGCGCCCCCGCCTCTGCGGAATTCGACGATGCGGTCGCGGTGGCCCAGGCCGCGACCTCGCCCGCGGGCGCACGATCGTTCGACCTGGTACCCGAGAGCGAGCAGGCTCGTCGCACCGACCGCTTGCTGCTCACCGTCGGAGTGGTGATCGCCATCCTCCTCTCTCCGCTCCTCTTCGCCGACGCCACGAGTCGACAGGCGATCAGCGCTGATGCCGCTTCGGCCGCCGATGCGGCCGAAGCGACCCTGGAGGCCGTGCGGGTGGAGCTCGCGAGCTTCGAGGACGATCAGGCGCGGGAGGACCTGGCCGACGACCAGGACGAGCGGATCGGGGACCTGCTGGCCGAGGACTACGGCTTCACCACGGTCATCCGGCAGCTGGCCGAGGCGATGCCGACCAACACCTACCTCCAGTCGGTGCGGGTGCAGCGATCTCAGGGAGCGGAAGTGCCCATCGGGTACGGGGGTCCTCCCCCTCCGGCGACGATGACCCTGACCGGAGTGGCTGCCGACCTGAACGGTGTCGGTCGCTGGATGCGGTCGGCCGAGGAGATCCCGTCGCTGGACGGCATCTGGCTGGCTCAGTCCGCCCTGGGTCCCTTCGGTGCAGGAGATCAGAACGCCGTCGTGTTCACCGTCGACGGCGTTCTGGTGAACTCGGCCGTTCCCGTGCGGACCGTGGGGGCCGAGTGATGCGGGTTCGATCCGTCCTTCGGGTGGCCGGTCCGACCGCCGTCGTCATCACGGTCTGGCTCATCGCGGGCTGGCTGCCCGCCCGGGCGCAGGGGGCCGAGGACGAGCGCCGGGAGGAAGCTGATGCCGAGCGGATCCATTTGCAGAGCGAGCTCCAGGCGGTGAGGGACCTTCCGGCCGCGAGCGACGGGCTCGACCGGCGGATCCAGGCCGGCGAGGCCGCGGTTCCGTCCGAGATGCAGCTCGACGACTTCCTGGAGGATGCGGGTGTCGCCGCCGCACTGAGCGGCGTCGTCGTCGACCAGATCGCGCCGATAGCGATCGCATCGGACCTAGATCCGGCGAGCATGGGGGACCTTCCGAGAGGGACGGCATCGACATCGATCAGTCTCGGGGCGACGGGGAGCTACGAGCGGCTCGTCGGGTTCGTCGACCGACTGCGAGATCTCGATCGGCTCGTCGTGATTGACCTCATCGGCTTCAACGCCGACGAGGAGGATCCCTCGGTGGTGACTCTGGATCTGGAGCTGCGGATTTTCACCACCGATCGTTCGATCGCTCCGGCCGATCTCGATTCGGAAGGCCTGGAGGGCGAGGAGGGGATCGAGGTGACCGATGAAGCCTGAGCGCCCCTCGAAGAAGCTCCTCGTCGCCCTCGCCTTCACGATGGTCCTGGCCGGGGCCAAACTGCTGGGAGGGCTCCCCGGCGATTCGTCCGGAGGCTCCGACGAGGACTTCGTGCCCCCGGACGACCTGGCCGCGGTCGAAGAGCCGTCGGACGAGTCGATCGCCCCGTGGAAGCCTCCCGCCGACCCGCGGGATCCCTTCGCTGCCGTCGACATCTGGGCTCCAGCCGCCGACGAGTAGCTCCCAGGACGTTTGACCCTGGGCCGCGCCGGGCCGGAGCGCGACGCTTCATCCATCCGTGCGTATGCGGATCTGCGACCGGGGAGGCCGACCATGGACCAGATCGTCGTCGGGGTGGACGTGTCCACCGAGTCTGAGGGAGCGGTGAGGTGGGCCACGGCGGTCGCCAGCGCCGGCGGGGCGACCCTGGCAGCGGTGCACGCCGTGCCCGAAGGGCTCCACGAGCTCCCGATCGATCAGGAGCGGATGGTCAGGGACGGCATCGGCGCCGAGCTGGAGTCCTGGATCGCCCCGGCGGTCGCGGCTGGCGTCGAGGTCGACGTTGTGGTCACCGAGGGCGATCCGCGGGAGGCTCTGATGGGCCGTGCGGACGACACTGGAGCCGACCTCATCGTCGTCGGGCGGGCCAGCGAATCGGCGGGCCCCGGTTTCCTGCATCTCAGGAGCGTGGCCGAGTACCTGGCTCACCATGCGACGCATCCCCTGGCGGTGGTGACCGGCGGCGGTGTTCCCGTGGCGCGGATCGCGCTCGGTGTCGACGGATCGCCGGAGTCGCTCGCCGCCGCCCGCTGGTGCGCCGGGTTCGCCGTGCCACTGGCGGCCTCGGTCGTCGGTGTGTCCGTGGTCGAGCCGGTGGTCGAATGGACCTACGATCTCAGCCCGAGGAACTGGCGTCGAAGGGTCGAAGCCGAGATCGAGGAGTGGGCTGCTCCCGTGATCGACACCGGGGTCTCGTTCACCGCCGTTGCCGAACGGGCTCTCTCCCCGGCCGAAGGGCTCCTCGGGGTCGTCGAACGGGAGGAGATCGATCTGCTCGTGGTCGGCACGAAGAAGGTGGGTGGCCGATCCAAGCGACGGGTCGGCGGTGTTGCGCTGAAGATCCTCCATGGGGCCGGTTGTTCGGTGCTCTTCGTCCCACCGGAGTAGCTCATGGGGTCACCGATCCTTGCCTGCCGGGCCCGGTCGTGGAAGACTGAAAAAATGGAACACGTTCTACCTCACGTCCACCCTCCCCGTCTGGAGGGAACGGTCACGCTCGAGGACGGCCGTTTCCTGGGATTCGCTGAGTACGGCAAGCCGAACGGCCGGACCGTTCTGTGGTTCCACGGCACACCGGGCGCCCGCCGGCAGCTGCCGCCGCCGGCCCGCCGACTGGCCCATGAGGAGGGAGTCCGCCTGATCGGGCTGGAACGGCCCGGGGCGGGTGACTCGACCCCGCACTTCTACGACCGGGTACTCGACTGGTCCGACGACGTGGAGACGGTCCTGGACCATCTGGGGGTTGAAGAGTATGCGGCGATCGGCCTCTCCGGCGGAGGCCCCTATGTGCTCGCCTGCGCGGCGGCCCATCCCGAGCGCATGGTCGCCGGAGCGATTCTCGGAGGCGTCGCTCCCACGACCGGATCCGAGGCACCCGAAGGCGGAATGATCCGGTTGGCGCAACGCTTCCAACGCGTGATCCGTCTCTTCCGTGCCCCGATGGGCACGGCGTTCGGCGCGACCGTCCAGGTTCTCCGACCCGTGTCGTCCCAGGCGTTCGGACTGGCCACCCGCGTCTTCCCCGAGGGCGACCGGGAGGTCTTCGCCGAACCCGAGATGAAGGACATGTTCCTCGATGACATCGCCCACGGCGCCACCCGTGGGCTCCACTCGCTGTTCTTCGACATCCTGCTGTTCAGCAAGCCGTGGGGTTTCGATCTGGCCGACATCAAGGTGCCGATCCGGTTCTGGCAGGGAGACGCCGATCCGATCGTCCCGGTCGCGCACGCCGAGCGGATGGCCGAGCTGGTCCCCGACTCCACGCTCGAGATCCGGCACGCGGAGAGCCATCTCGGAGGACTGATGATCGCCGACGACGTCCTGGAGGTCCTGCTCGATCTCTGGCCCGTCGATCTGGTGGTCTGACGGTGGGCGCCGAGCTCGACGTGGAGGTGTCCGGAGAGGGCCCTCCACTCGTCTGGGGTCATGCCCTGCTCGCCTCGATGGAGGCCGAGCGCCGATCAGGGCTCTTCGACTGGTCCGGCGCCGGAGCCAGGCTCATCCGATACGACGCACGGTCGCACGGTCGGTCACCCGACGCCGACGGTGTCGACCAGCAGCGTTGGGAGTCGTTGGCGATCGACATGCTGAACGTAGCGGCCGCACGAGGTGTGCCCACCGCGGTGTTCGGAGGCGCGTCGATGGGCGCGGCGACCGCTCTCTGGGCTGCCCACCTGGCACCGGAACGCGTGCGCGGCCTCATCCTCGTCATCCCGCCGACGGCGTGGGAGTCGCGGTTCCTGCAACGGGTCATGTACGGGGGAGCCGGGTTTGCGGCGTCAGCACGTCTCCTCGCTCCGTTGACGTTCGGGCTCCGCTTCCGCCGATCCCGGCCCGAGCCGGGTACCAGAGAGGCCCTCACCGCCGCGGTGTTCGACCAGGTGTCCCGCAGCGGAGCCCGTCGCATCGGCTTGGCCCTGCGGGGAGCGGCGAGGAGCGATCTCCCCCCGCTGGGAGACCTGGAGCGAATCGATGCTCCCACGCTCATCCTCGCCTGGCCCGGGGACCGGACTCATCCCTTGGGGGTGGCTCGGGAGCTGGCCTCCGCCATGCCCAACGCCGAGCTGCACATCGCGGCGGACGACCTCTCCGCATGGCCGGAGATGGTGCGGGACTTCATGGCCGAGGTGCCGGCACCCACCTGAGTGCGTTACCGGGGGACAGACCCCCAACGCACTGGCTGCGCCTCAGCTGAGGGTTCCCGCGGTGTCCGAACCGAGCTCTTCGGCGACCGCTGCCCGCACTTCCTCGGCGCTGGGCAGGGGCACGCCGGCGTGCACGTGAGCGTGATGGACGGCATCGAGGAAGCGGGCCGCCGCATCCACGACGGCGTTGGCCCGCACCGAGGCGAACATCTCGAAGGCGTGCTGGGCGCCCTTCAGCTCGAGGTAGTACACGGGCTCGTTCGACACGGCCCGCATCCGCTCGACGAAGTCCCGGGCGTCCTCGACGGGCGCCAGGACGTCGATGTCGCCGTGGACGACGAAGAACGGCGGTGCTTCGGCCCGGACCTGGTCGAGAGGGGAAGCCGCGGCCCAGGCCTCGGGATCCTCATCGGGATCGAGCTTCATCACGACGGGTGCCAGGAACCAGGGCACCGTCTCCTCGGGCCAGGCGCCGTTGCGATTGGTGAAGTCGTACACGCCGTAGAAGGGGACGGCCGCCTGGACCGATGTGTCGGCGTCCTCGAAACCGGGCTGGTACTCCTCGCGGCCGTGGGTGAGCGCGGTGAGCGTGGCCAGGTGACCACCGGCTGAGCCTCCGGTGACGGCGATGAAGTCGGGATCGATGCCGTACTCGTCGGCATGCTCGCGAATCCACGCGATGGCGCGCTTCACATCGATCAGGTGGTCGGGGAAGGTGGCCATGGGGCTGAGTCGGTAGTCGACGTTGAAACAGACCCAGCCCTGCGAGGCGAGTCGGTTCATCAGGAGTTGGCCCTGCCGGTCCTTGAAGCCGATGACCCAACCGCCACCGTGGATCTGGACGAGTGCGGGGCGGCGCCGGCCCGGTTCGGCGGGCGTCTCGGGCGCGTGTACATCGAGCTTGAGGTTGCGTCCTCCGGCCCGTCCGAACGTGATGTGCCGCTCGACGCGCACACCCTGAGGCGGCGTGGTCGATCCGTCGTGATCCAGATCGCGGAGTGCGTCACGAATCTCGTGGCGGGCGGCGAAGCTCCTCCGGATCGAGATGGCGAGGCCGACCCACGAGGACAGGGTGATCGCCAGTCCGAGCCGCCCCGGAGTGGTCCGCAGCGCACCCTTCCAGGCGAAGATCCCGGTGGCGACGATCTGCCAGATCAGGTGCAGGGGGGCCATCTCGATGGTGATCCAGGACGCGAAGAAGCTCCACCCGTAGAGCACTCGGCTCTTTCGGGGTGGCCTGTAGGCGGTGAGGGTGTACGCGGCACCGTTGATCGAGACGACGAGATAGATCCATCCCATGACCCCCAGTGTGATCGTCCGATGATCGCCGAGCCCACCCGGAGAGTCCCGTCGGGGGAGAGGTGGCCTGCGATGTCGGGTTCGTCAATCCTCGTGGTCGGGTCGCTGTGCGACGAGTTGCTCCAACCGATCGGCGAGCTCACCGACGATCTCAGACGGCCAGGACGCGTCCGGCGCCGTGTCGTCGAGCGATGCGATGCTCGTCAGCCGGACCTCCGGCTGCGGTGGCTCCCATCGGCTCGGATCGCCGGGATCGCCCACGACGATGCACGGGAGACCCGCCCCCCGGAATCCTTCCACGAGGACGATCGCGTCCCCGGGGGCCATGAAGTGCAGGAGCGAAGAAAGGTCGGGGAGGGGGACGTGCTCGGCGAACCAGGCCACCTGGTCGTCGCCCACCAGGATCGTCGACGCGGCCCCGGATTGCCGGAATCGCCAAGTGTCCTTCCCCGGCGTGTCGAGCTCGACCCGATGCGCCTCGTGTTTGATGGCATGCACCTGGTGGCCGCGCCCGGTGAGCTCGGAGATGAGCGCCACGATGAGGGTGGTCTTCCCGCTGCCGGACGGACCGACAACCGAGACGGCCACCGGATCGGGCCGGTGGGAGGGGAGCTCCTCGGGCCGATCGGAATCGGCGACGGTGCGACCGCCTTCGACGGTGCCGAGCGTGAGCCCGCGGACCGCTGACGCGAAGTCGCGCCGACCGCGATCGACCGCAGCGATGACAGAGCTGCGGGCCGAGTGACGCCAGAGTCCGATGGGGTATTGGCGTCGACCACCGCTGGTGGCAAACATCAGATCGGTTGTCGTTTCCTCGGCGGCCTCGATGATTCGCTTGACGTCGGCCGGGCCGATACGAGCGAGATCGCAGGGCAGCACCAGCAGATCGACATCGCCCAGGCGCCGCCAGGCGCCGGCGATCGCGGGCAGCGGACCGCTGCCCGGGTCCTCGTCGGGTAGCTGGTTCGCGCCCAGGGCCCGGCTGTGCGCGTCGGTCCCACCGACCACCCACACCTCGGTGATGCCGGCGGCGGTCAGCGCATCCACCGAACGTCTACCCAGTGGCGACCCCTCGAACTCGAGGAGCGCCTTGTCGACGCCCATGCGGCGGCTCGCCCCACCGACGAGCACCAGACCGACCAGCCCCTCGATCATGAAGCCCCCGACGACGATCGAATCGAGAGGTCGTCCTCCACGCCGCCTCTGGTGGTGTTCTCCGTGTGGGTCTCCAGGGAGGTCACCGTTTCAGCCGGCCAGACCCATGACGCGGGCTTCCGAGCGAAGCCAGTCCCGATGGTCGGGCGCCGCCACTGCGATGAGTGCCTCGGCCCGTTCCGACAGTGTCCGACCCTGGAGCTCGGCGACCCCGTGCTCGGTCACGACGTTGTCCACCGTGTTCTTCATGGTCGTCACGACCGTTCCCGGGTGCAATCGAGGCACGATCCGGCTCACCGTACCGGCCTTGGCCGTCGAGTGGAGGACCACGAACCCGTCACCGCCGTCGGAGTACTGGGCGCCCCGAGCGAAGTCGGCCTGACCGCCGCTGCCCGACCAGTAGCGACCTCCGAGCGTCTCGGATGCACACTGTCCGAACAGGTCGACCTCGAGCGTGGCGTTCACCGAGATCGAGTTGGGCTCGCGGCCGATCGCCCGCGGATCGTTCACCTCGTTGACGGGGTGGAACTGCACCGCGTCGTTGCCGTCGCAGAAGTCGTACAGCCGTCGGGTGCCGAGCGCGAACGTCGTCACGATCCGGCCCCGAAACCGCTGCTTGCGTACGCCGGTCACGACACCGCTCTCGACGAGATCGACGATCGGATCCGAGATCAGCTCTGTGTGGACCCCGAGATCCTCGTGGTCGCCCAGGAACTTAGCCACCGCTGTCGGGATCGAACCGATACCGAGCTGGATGCACGCACCGTTCGGTACGCGCTCGGCGATGAGGGCGGCAACGGCGCGGTCGGCGTCGGTGACGGTGGGCGGCGGGACCTCGATCAGCGCTGTGTCTACCTCGCACCATCCGACGACATCACTGCGATGCAGCCGGTTGGCGCCGTGGGTTCTCGGCATCGACTCGTTCACTTCGAGAACGAAGGGAACCCGTCCGATCATGGCTGCGGCGTAGTCGGCGGCCACGCCGAGGGAGAAGTACCCGTGCCGATCGGGCGGGCTGGCGGCGGCCAGGACGACGAACGGCTTCTTGGACAACAGGAACTGGGGTACCTCGCTGAAGTTGGCCGGTGCGAAGTGGCAGCCGCCCTCCAGAAACGCGGGACGGGTGACGTGCGAGAGGAACCACGAGACGTGTTCCAGGTGGCCCCGGTGTGCGCCATGGAGGTAGGGCCGGTCCCGGAGTGCGTGCATCTGATGGACCCGGACATCGCGGAGTCGGTCCGCTTGACGCTCGACCTCGTCGAGCAGCCCGACCGGCTCCCCGTTCGCAATCGGTACGACCAGGTCGGCGCCGTACGGCATCTGGTGGACCAACGCGTCGACGAGCTCCGGGACAGGACACGGCGACGGGGGTAGTGAGAGCATGGCGGTCGAGCATATGGTCAGAGGCGCGCGAGTCCGACGACCGGGAGGGATCAAGTCATGGCTGCAACGCAGGTGGATGCATCAACACGAGCGAAGGTGCTCGACGCCGAATGGCCCGTGAATCCGGACCGACTGGCGGAGCTGGCGGCCCGCGCGACCATCGTCGAACCGGGCGAGACGATGGAGGTCATCGCCCCCCACACGGGTGAGCCGCTCGCCAGCGTTCCTGCCGCGGGCGACGCGGATGTCGACCTCGCTTTCACCCGCGCCCGCGCCGCCCAGCCGGCGTGGGCCGCCCGGTCCTTCGGCGAGCGGGGCCAGGTCCTCCGCCGGCTGTCTCAGCTCGTGCTCCGACGACAGGACGAGATCCTCGACATCATGCAGATGGAGACCGGCAAGTCCCGGGCCCATGCCTACGAAGAGGTGGCCGACACGGCCATCGTGGCCAACTACTACGCCAGGCGGGCCGAGAAGCACCTGTCGCCGGCTCGCCGGGAAGGGGCACTCCCCATCCTGACCCGCACCCGCGAGGTGTGGGTGCCGAAAGGGGTCGTCGGGTTCATCGCGCCCTGGAACTATCCGCTCTCCATGTCGATCACCGACGCGATCCCGGCCCTGATGGCGGGCAACGCCGCCGTGATCAAGCCGGCAGCGTTGACGCCGTTCACAGCGCTGTGGATCGCCGAGCTGTTCGAAGAAGCCGGTCTGCCGGCCGATCTGCTGCACATCGTGACCGGCCGAGGCTCGGTCGTGGGCACGGCCATCATCGAGCGGGCCGACTTCGTCACCTTCACCGGTTCGACCGAGACCGGCCGAACCGTCGCCCGCCAGTGTGCCGACCGGCTCATCGGTTGTGCCCTCGAGCTGGGAGGCAAGAACGCCCTCCTGATTCTCGACGACGCTGACCTCGGGGCGGCGGTCGACATCGCGGTGCGGGGCAGCTTCGCCAACAGCGGCCAGTTGTGCATCTCCTTCGAGCGGATCTTCGTGCCCGAGGCGATGCGTGCGGCGTTCATCGACCAGCTGAGGGAGCGGGTCGAGGCGATCACGCTGTCGAACGCAGTCGGGTGGGAGGGGGACATGGGATCGCTCATCTCGGCCGACCAGCTCGCCACGGTCGCCGGCCACGTCGACGATGCCATCGCCAAGGGAGCGACGGTCGTGACGGGGGGCAAGGGGCGCCCGGACGCCGGCCCCTGGTACTTCGCCCCGACCGTCCTGACCGACGTCACGGCGGACATGACCCTGTTCTCCGAGGAGACGTTCGGTCCGGTCGTCTCGATCTTCGGCTACGAGGCGCTCGAGGACGCCGTGAGCAGGATCAACGCGTCCCGCTACGGCCTCAACGCCGCCGTCGTGTCCGGCTCGGGTCGACGAGGGGCCGAGGTGGGCCAGCGGCTCGAAGCCGGAACGGTCAACGTCAACGAGGCCTACGCCGCGGCCTGGGCCTCGGTCGATGCTCCGATGGGAGGCGTCAAGGATTCCGGCCTGGGTCGCCGGCACGGGGTCGAGGGCATCCAGAAGTACACCGAGCCGCGGACCGTCGCCGTGCAACACCTGACACCCGTCTCGGAGCTCCCCGGGCTGAGCGCCGAACGGACCGCCCGGATCCTCAGCAAGGGTCTCGCCCTCATGTTCCGTATTCCCGGACTCCGGCGCTGACGGCGGGCTCCACCCCCACCCGAAATCTGGTCCCTCACCGTCGGAGACCGACGGTACAGCCACATCAGTCCGGTGTCCCCCTGGGTGAGCAAGCGAGGTTCACGAACGACCGCACCGTAGGCGTCGGTGAGCGACGCTCACGGACCAGATTTCAGGATCGCAGGATGCGGGCGGGGTTGCCGACGGCCACGACGCCGGCCGGGAGATCTCCGGTCACGACGGCTCCTGCCCCCACCACCGTGTTCTCCCCGATCGTGATGCCGGGCAGGACGATTACCCCGCCCCCGAGCCAGGCGTTGTCGCCGATCGTGATCGGTTGGCCGGCCTCCCGTTTCTCTCGTCGAGCCTCGGCCTCGACCGGGTGGGTGGCGGCGAGCAGTTGGACGTTGGGGCCGATCTGCACGTCGTCGCCGATCACGATGGCGGCGACATCGAGCGCCACGAGACCGAAGTTGACGAACGTGCGATCGCCGACCCGAATCTGGGTTCCATAGTCGCAGTACAGCGGTGGCCGGATCTCGCTGGCCGAACCGAGCTCGCCCAGGAGATCGCGGAGGACCCGTTGACGCTCATCGGCGTTCTTGAGGCGGCCGTGGTTGTATCGATCCATCAGCGCCGCGGCACGGGCTCTCCCGGCGGAGAGCTCGGGGTCGTCGGCCTGGTAGAGCTCGCCGGCCAGCATCCGCTGCCGCTCGGTCCGGTCGTCGGGTGGAGTCTCCGATGGGGCCATGCCGACCAGCCTGCCCGATACGAGCCGTAGCATCACGGTTTCGCGATCGCAGGAGGACCATGGAACGGAGAAGGTTGGGCAAGAGCGGCTATGACGTCTCCGAGGTGGGACTGGGCTGCTGGCAGCTCGGGGACGACTTCGGACCGATCTCGGACGACCGGGCTGTGGCCATCCTGGAAGCCGCCGACGCGAGCGGTATCGACTTCTGGGACACCGCCGATGTCTACGGGGCCGGCCTCAGCGAGCGGCGGATCGGCGACTACATGCGGTCCCGGCCGGCCGGCCGGATCGTGGCGACCAAGGTCGGCCGGGATGACCATCTATACCCGGACGGCTACACCAAGGCGGCCGTGCGGGCCGGCCTCGAGGGCTCGAGGAAGCGGCTCGGGGTGGAGGCCATCGACCTCGCGCAGCTGCACTGCGTACCGACCGCCGTGCTCATGGCCGGTGATCTCCTCTCGTGGATGGAGGACTTCCAACGTGAGGGCCTCATCCGCCATTTCGGGGCGAGCGTCGAGACCATGGAGGAAGCGTATTTCGCGGTGCGGCACCCGACGATCACCTCGCTCCAGGTCATCTTCAACCTGTTCCGCCAGGATGCGATCACCGAGCTGTTCCCGCTGGCGGAGGAACACGAGGTGGGGATCATCGTCCGCCTGCCGCTCGCTTCCGGGGTCCTGTCGGGCAAGATGGTCAAGGACCAGGCGTTCGATGAGGGCGATCACCGCACCTACAACCGCGACGGGGCGGCCTTCAGCGTGGGTGAGACGTTCTCCGGTCTCCCGTACGACCTGGCGGTGGACTACGCGGCCGAGATCGGGCGAAGGGTGGCGAGCACGGTGCCTCTCGCCCAGGTCGCGCTGCGATGGATCCTAGATCAGCCCGCGGTCTCGTCGGTGATCGCCGGTGCCTCCCGAGCCGAGCAGGTGGCGCAGAACGCGGCGGCGAGCGGCCTGCCGCCCCTTTCGCGCGAGGTCCACGCCGACCTCTCCGACTTCTACTTCGCCACGGTGAAACAGCACATCCGCGGTGTCATGTGAGGCTCGGGGCGACCTTTGCCCGTCAGACGGCGACCTCGCTGCCGTCGAGACCCTCGAGATGGTCCCGCCGGGCGTACACGATGAGTTCGTCACCTTGCCTGAGGGTGAGGTCCACCGGGGCCTCGCCGAAGTACCCGTCGCCGCGCCGGACCCCGAGGACCCTTGCGCCCGGGATGGCGTCCTCCAGGCCCCTCAGGCTCCGGTAGGTGTCCCCCGGGTCTGTCGCGACGCGGACCGCCGCGACCGTGAATTCGGCCCCGAGCGCAAGGAGTTCCTCCGCCTGGTCGGACAGTGCGGGAATGAGCCTGCGTCGGGTGTAGCGCTGCCCGACGCCGACCAGGACCCGCTGCATCGGCCGGTTGCCGAGCGTGAGCACGATGCCGATGAGGCCGGCCAACATGACCAGGGTGCGCTCGGTGGTGGAACCCGGCCCGGGAACGGCGAGCCCGGCGAGCACCGTGACGACGAGTGTCGGCGTGCCCAGGTTGCCGACGAACATCGTCGCGGCGATGATCTTCCGCCGGGTCGGATGGTTCACCACGTTCTCCGCCTCGGTCGTGGTGAAGCCGGCTCCGCTGAAGGCCGATCGGGCCTGGAACGCCGCGATGTCCGGCGGAACCCCCGTGGCGATGAGCGCGCCGTTGGCGAGCTTGGTGAACACCATCGTGATGACGGCGACGATGAGGAAGGTTGCGACGGCGTACATGGCATCGATGCTCGCGCGGATGACCGACAGGCGGCCGCGTGCTGGGCCACGCTGTAGCCTCACCACGGTGATTCGACATCTGAGCTCGGCTGCGGTCCATCTGGCCGCCAACGCGCTCGGGCTGCTCGTCGCCGCGACCGTGCTCGACGACATGTCGATCGACGGGGTCGCGTTCGTCATCGCGGTGGCCATCTTCACCGTGGTCGAGGTGGCGGCCAAGCCGCTCATCACCAAGATCGCGGTGGACAAGGTGCCGGCGTTGCAGAGCGGCACCGCATTGGTGACCACGTTCGTCGGTCTCCTGGTCACGGCGTTGATCTCGGATGGCCTTCAGATCAGCGGCGCGGCCACCTGGATCCTCGCCACCGTGATCGTCTGGCTGGCCGCCCTCCTGGCGGGGCTGATCATCTCCGCCCTGTTCGTGAAGGAAGCGGTCGAGTCCCGGTAGGACCGAGACGGACTCTCGGAGCTCTCTCGCCAGCCCTCGATGAGCCGAACGCCGTCCGGTAAGCCCTGAGGGTCGGATAGGGTGCGCCGATGGCCATCGGACCCATCGAAGTACTCGTGATCGCGTTCCCCGAGAACCGATTCACCGGCGAGATCATCCCGGAACTGGAACGGCTGGCCAACGAGGGCACGATCGCCGTCGTGGACGGACTGCTGCTCCGCAAGGACGGGGACGGAGCGGTGTCGTTCGTCGAGTTCGAGGAGATCGACGCCAACGACGATGCTTCCGCGCTGACCTCGTTGCTCAACCAGCTCGAGTCGTTCATCTCCGACGAGGACGTCATGGAGCTGGCCGAGGGACTCGAGCCGAACAGCTCGGCTGCCGTCCTCGTGTTCGAGCACACGTGGGCCACGCCTCTGCGGGACGCGATCGTGGGATCCGGCGGCCTGTTGGCCGCGCAGTTCCGCGTGCCCGGACTCGTCGTCGAGGAGCTCATGGCCGAGCTCGCGACCATCGACTGAATCAGGATCGACACAAGGGAGAACAGCAATGCCGCCCCGCCGTAGACGTAGAGGACGCCCCGGAGTCATGGGGACGATGGCCCGCACCGCGGTCGTCGCGGGTACCGCCACCGCGGTGTCGGGTGGCGTGCGAAACCGGCAGGCCGCCAAGGGTCAGGCCGCCGCGCAGGACCAGGCGGCCGAGCAGGCCGCGGCCCAGTCCCAGGCCGAGCTGGCGGATGTGCAGGCGCAGATGGCAGCGATGCAGGCGCAGCAGGCGGCTCAGCCCGCTGCGTCGGCCGGCGACGACCTGATGGCGAAGCTCGAGGGGTTGGCGGACATGAAGGCGAAGGGGCTGCTCGACGACGCCGAGTTCGCCGCAGCCAAGGCCAAGCTCCTGGCCTGACCCCGAGTGCGTTACCCGGGGACAGACCCCGAACGCACTGACCTACTCGCCGGCGGTGTCCGGCGGCGCGGGTTCGGCGGCCCACCGGGGAAGGCCGAACGCCGTCAGGAGATTCACCGCGACCAGCAGGGCCAGCATCATGGCGAGATCGGTGCGCCATCGTCGGGCTCTCAGCGTGAACTCCTCTCGGGACGGGGCTGGCTAAGGTACCCGGCGATGATGCTCGCTGCGGGATTCGGTGTCGGCCAGGTGGTGTGGTCCCTGTTGTGGTTCGCCCTCCTCCTCATATGGATGTACATGTTCGTGTTCATCGTCGTCGACATCTTGCGCAGCGCCGACCTGACGGGCTGGGGCAAGGCCCTGTGGACCGTGCTCGTCATCTTCCTGCCATATCTGGGCATCTTCGTGTATCTGATCGTGCGCGGCGCGACGATGTTCGAGCGAGGTCCGATCCTGCGGCCCCGGCTCTCGTTGGCCTGAGCGGATTCAGGTCACCCGGTCACTCGACCTCGTGGAGATGGCCGGTGTGCACGTCGTAGACGAACCCGCGGATGTGCTCCTTGTGGGGCAGGAACGGTGTCAGCGCCAGTCGCTGCATCGACTGGCGAACGTCCTCGAATGGGTCGTCGAAGGACTCCACGGCCCACGCCGGCTTGACGCCCAGCTCGGCTTCGAGCTCGGACCGGAAGCCCTCCTCGTCGACCTTCTGGAGCCCGCAGTCGGTGTGGTGCACCAGGAGGATCTCGCGGGTGCCCAGCGCTCGCTGGGACAAGCACAGCGAGCGGATGACGTCATCGGTGATCACGCCACCGGCGTTGCGGATGACGTGCGCCTCACCGTGACCGAGACCCAGGATCTGGAACATGTCCATGCGGGAATCCATGCAGGTGACGACGGCGAGATGGCGGGTCGGCGTGACCTGCAGGTCGGCGTCGGCGAACTCCAGGGCGAATTCACGGTTGTGCTCGACGAATACGTCGGTGCTGGGTGTGAACGAGTCGGATCCCATGGGCCCGCATCATGGCATGAGCTGGTTGGGCTGGTCGCCACTAGCGTCGGGCCGACCCGAACCCGACCAGGAGAACAGCGATGACAGTCCCGATGCAGGCCACGAGCGGATCGGCCTCGGGCAACCCCGCGTTCAGCGACAGGATCATCGAGACCTACATGAGTCCCGGTCGGACCGTGGCCGCTCCGGCGACGATGACCGTGTTCGGCACGTCGGTCAAGACGGTGGTCTTCCTCCTGATCGTCGTCGCAGGTGGAGCCTGGGGCTGGGCATCGGCCACCGAGCCGGTCGTCGCCGACGTCGGTTCCGGCTATGGCAACACGACCGTCACCATCCCCGGCGGGTTCTGGCTCGCTTCGTTCGGCGCACTCTTCGTCGGGATCTTCGCCAGCATGAACCCGCGGTTGGCCGGAGTGCTCGGCGCGGTCTACGCCATCCTCCAGGGGTACTGCCTCGGCGCCATCTCGGCCGCCTACGAGGCGCAGACCGAAGGGGTGGTCGGTGCCGCGGTCGTGGCCACGGTCGCCGTGTTCGTCGCCGCGCTGTTCCTCTACGTCACGCGGATCATCAAGCCCACGCGGAAGATGGCTTTCGGCGTCGCCGCCGGGATCGGCGGGCTCTGCCTCCTGTATTTGTTCATAGGAGTCTTGAGCATCTTCAACTGGACCTGGCTCTACTCCGAGTCTTTCCAGACCATCGGTGTCGTCGTCTCGATCATCGCCGTCGTGCTGGCCGCGCTCAGCTTCACGCTCGACTTCGCCTCGATCGAGGCCGGCGTCGAGGCGGGCGCCCCCAAGATGATGGAGTGGTACTCGGCCTGGGGCCTGATGGTGACCTTCATCTGGCTGTACATCACCCTGCTGCGCCTGCTCGCGTTCCTCATGCGGAATCGCTGAGGGTGGCGGCGGCCCGGCCCCGGAATCGATCGAACAGTGTGACGATCAGCGTGAGCAGCAGCACGAAGAAGAGGGTCGCCGCCTCGTTGATCGGTGTGTCCGAGCGCCGGAGGAGTGCGAGGTAGCCGACGACGATCACCAGGTTCACGGCCAGCATGGCCGCGAACTGTCTGAACGTCGTCGTCCACGAGTGGCCCCGAGCCGACAGCCAGTGGCTCGCGGTCGCGTTGGCCACCACCACGCCGGCGACGGCGAACGTGAGCTGGAGCGGACCGGCCTCGTTGCCCGGTACGACCTGGGCGAAGATGATCGTGACCATGACGATGAGCGCGGTCTTCTCGAACACGGGCCAACTGAGGATCGGGACCATTGGCGGCGCGTCGGTCGGGGCCTCGTGATCGGTATGCCGGTCCACGTCGAAGCTGAGCGACCAGTCCGGCGCCGGGGCCCGGCGGAGCGCAGCCCGGATCGCAACCGTGGCGACGGCACCGACGCCCACCATGAGGGCGATGAACCAGAGGTTCTGCCCGAATGCCTCGCCCCACGGGGTGTCGACCGGGACGCCGAGGACGTCCTCTTTCATGAAGTCGGTGAAGTCGAGCTGGGCGATGTGGATCCACCATTCCTGGGGGAGCTTCACGAAGATCCAGATGAACGCTGCCGTGTAGATGACCTGGCGGTTGGTCAGTCGACGCGGGTTCCACCGGAGCCGGACGGCCTCGTAGGCGATGAAGAAGTACTCGAAAGTGTTGGGGAAGATGATCAACAGCGCTCGCACGTCACTGAGCTCGAACAACATCACGCCGGTCAGGCGCCAGTACCACAGAGCCTGGGAGGTTCGGAAAGCGAAGGGCTCCGACCAGTTCCGCATCGTCGATAGATAGGCGATCGTCAGGTAGTAGACGTCGAGGGCCTTGTCGTAGCCCTGATAGCCGTCGAGGTCGAGGTCGGTGAACTGCTGGAAGATCGTCTGGTCGGCCGCATCGATCACCAGCGACGAGACGATCGCGGGGATCGGGAACCGGGGGATGAGGAGGGGAATCCCGAGCCGAGCCAGGACGACGACGAGGAAGATCGCTTCGTCGGCGTTCATCTCGGGACCCTAGCCACGCCGATCCGTGATAGGTGTGATCCGTGCCGTCGTCGTCCTCCCCGTCTCGCATCCGAGCGACGGTGGGCGAACTCGTCGTCGTCGGACAGCAGACCTACGGAGCCTGGCGAGCCGATCGCACGATGCGGTTGGGCGCCGGCCTCGCGTACTACGGGTTGTTCGCCTTCGTCCCGGTGCTCGCGCTCTCACTCGGGCTGGCCGAGGCCGTCTTCCGTCAGGACGATGTGCAGGAGTACTTCGCCGACTTTCTCGAGGCACTGTTCGGTCCGGAGGGCGTCACGATGGCGACGGCCGTGTCGAACGAACTGGCGCAGAACTCCACACAGGCCGGGCTCGGCGTCTTCGGCCTCCTGTCGCTCCTGGTAGCCGCCTCGTTGGTCGTCATCGCCCTCCAGGATGCGATCAACACCATCTGGGACATCCCGGTACAGTCCGGGATGGAGGTGCTCTTCCGGCGGAGACTGATGGCCTTCGGTGTCGTGCTCGCCACCGGAGCCATCCTGACGGCGACGCTGGTGGTCCAGACCGCGGCTGCCGTACTCAACGGGATCGTGCCGGATGGTTTCGATGGCCTCGACCAGGCGCTGGAGCTCCTCGGCGTCCTCGGATCCTGGGGAGTGATCGCCCTCGCCCTGACCCTTCTGTTCAGGTACATGACGCCGGCCGCGATCGGATGGCGGCTCAGCTTCGTCGGTGGGTTCCTGACAGCGGTCCTGGCCACGATGGGAACGTGGGTGCTCAGCGCCTATCTCCGGCGAGTCGGAGGCAGCTCCCTGGCCGGGGTCGCGGGAAGTGCATTCCTGGTCCTGCTCTGGATCTACTACGAGGCACAGATCCTGCTCGGCGGAGTCCAGCTGGTGAGGGTCCTCCATCGCCGACAGTAAGGTGCGCTCCATCATGGACGTCGAGCGATGAGGGGACCTGGGCCCGGGAAGGCTTCCACCTCGTTGGGCACGCGACTGCCGGCCGTGGTCGTCCTCGTCAGTCTGATGGCCCTGGTGGTGGCGACGATCGTCGGTGTGATCACCGGGTGGAATCTCGGGCGGGACATCAACGACCAGCAGTTGGTCGCTCTCCGGACCTCGGGTGCTCTCGACGTGACCAACCACATGAACAGTCTCGGCCGCTCCACCGAGGCGCTGGCCTCCAGCCCGCAGGCGGTCGCTGCGGTCGAGGCGTTCTCGGAGGCCCACGGAGAGCTCCTGGCCATTCCCCGAGAGGAGCTCGAGGACGAGCTCGGCCAGGTGATCGCCAATCACCAGGAGGAGTACATCGAGCCACTCGACCGGTCCGGTCGTGAGATCGCACTGCGCGACATCGTGGCCGGCAACTCCGCGGCGATCTACCTGCAGGCCGAGTACGCGGTCGACATCGGGGTGGTCGACGAGCCCGCTGCGCTCGACGACGCCGAGGACGGGAGCCGTTGGAGCGAAGTGCATCGGGCGGTCCATCCCGTGTACCGGGACGTCGTGGACCGGCGGGGCCTGGTCGATCTGTTCCTCGTCGACGCCGACAGCGGCTATGTCGTCTACTCCGTGGAGAAGCGACCGGCCCTGGGCACGAGCCTGGATGTCGGTCCCTTCAGCGGTTCGGTCCTGGCCCAGGCGGTGGACCAGGTCCGCTCGGACCCCGAAGCGGGGCTCATCATGACCGATCTGACGGCCTACGATCCGGCGCTCACCGACCCGGTCGGCGCCATTGCGAGTCCGGTTCTCGACGGCGACCGCCTGGTCGGCGTTCTCGTCGCCCTGTACGACAGCCCGCCGATCACCGATTTGCTGACCGGCGGAGCGGACTGGGACGAGGCCGGTTTTCCCGAGACCGGCGAGACCTTCCTGATCGGATCCGACGGCACGACCAGGTCCGACCCTCGCCCGTACCTCGAGCACCCGAAGTCGTACCTCGACCGCTCCCAAGCCGTCGGTCTGCTCACCGGGGAGGAGCGGACGACCATCGAGGTGGCCGGCACGACGGTGCTGACCCAGCGTGCCGACGAGGAGACCGTCAACGCCGCCGACAGCGGGGACACGTCGGTCGAGACACGGTCGACGATCGTCGGAGAAGAGGCTCTCAGTGCCGTCGGCGCGGTTCCCCTCGAGGGGCTCGGATGGTCGGTGGTCGCCGAGGTGCAGGTCGACGCGGCCGAGGGGATCCTGGATGATTTCCAGGAGCTACTGGTCGTCGGAACGGCGACCTTCATCGTTGCGCTGACCTTTCTCGTCGTGAGCTGGGCCAGCGGCATCGTCCGGCCGATCCGGGTGATCAGCGAGAGGCTCGGTACCTCGGCCGTCGCCCGCAGGCTCGAAGAGGTCGAGGGGCTGGGCCGTGACCCGATCGAGGTTCCGGCCCGTAGCCCCATCGAGTTCCACCGGCTCGCCGACAGTTTCGAGTCCATGGCTGCGGTGCTCGTCGAGCAGCGGACCCGGTTGAACACCGCTCGGGCTGAACGGCTTCGGCTGCTGCGCAGGATGCTCCCGCCGGCTGTGGCCGAGCGGGTCGCTCGCGGGGACGTCCAGTCGTTGGAGGAGGTGCCTCAGGCCTCGGTGGTGGCGGCGGTCGTGCTCGGCCTCGGTGCCCTCGTTCGGGTCGGTGAAGCCGGCTCCAGGCGGGATCTGGTCGATCGACTGCACGCCGACCTCGACGATGCGGCCGAGCGCCACGGTTTGGAACGGGTCAAGGTGGTGGGCGATACCTTCTTCGCCGCCTGCGGCCACGACCGGCCCTTGATCGACCATGCGCCCCGAGCCGTCGCGTTCGCCGCCGACGCCCGGGATGCCATCCGGGGCATCGGCGCACAGGCGGGTGTCGATCTCGACCTGACGGTCGGCGTCCAGACCGGGCCGGTCACAGTGGGCATGACCGGAGGAACCCGCCTGCTCTACGACGTGTGGGGCCAGACGGTGACCGCTGCCCATCACCTCGCCCGACGGGCTCCCGGGGGGGCGATCCTCGTGTCGAACGAGACCCGGGCACTCCTGCCGGAGTCGGTCGAGGTCAGCCGGGCCGACGGTGAGGACCGAGCCGACGCGTGGACCGTGTCGCCCGGAGCGGTCGGAGGTCCGGTATGAGCGGGCTAGTCAGCGCCAGCAGTCTGTGGGCGGTCGTGGTGATCGTGGTGATCCCCACGCTGATCATCGCGGCGGCGGAGATCGACGAGCGACTCCGTCAGGGTGAATCCCCCCTCCGTCGGGCGGTTCGGACCCTGCGGTCCTGGGCGTTGCCCTTCTTCGCCACCTGGGCACTCCTCGTGCCCGTCCTCGGTGTCGACCATGAGTCGCTTCCGGTCCGTCTCGCTTCGACCGGCCTTCTCCTGGCCATCACCTCAGCGGTGCTGAGCGTGGTGAAGGTGGCGGTGGTCGGTCTGCGGGACCGGCCACGCGAAGGCGATCGTCGAGCGATCCCGCAGCTCGTCCTCGCGCTGCCGCGCATCTTCGTCGTCATCGTCGCCGCCTCGCTTCTCCTGAGCGGTGTGTGGGGGGTGGATCTCTCCTCGGCGATGGCTGCCCTCGGTGTCACGTCGCTCGTCGTGTCGTTCGCTCTTCAGGACACGCTGAGCGGGATGGCCTCGGGCGTCCTGCTGATCAGCGACCAACCATTCAAGCCCGGCGACTGGATCAGTACGGGCGACGGAGATGGGGCCCTCGAGGCCCGCGTCGTCGACCTCAACTGGCGCACGACACGGGTCCAGGACCGCAACGGCGACATGATCGTCGTCCCCAACTTCCTCCTGGCGAACGCGTCGATCGTCAACCACACCTCGCCCGACCCGTTGCACCGCGTCGTGGTGGACGTCCAGGTCGCCTTCGCCAACCCCCCCACGCTGGCCAAGGCGATGCTCCTCGACGCGGCGATCGGGACTCCACTGGTGCGAGCCGAACCGCCTCCCAACGTGCGAGTCGTCCAGATCGACGATCCTCTCATGGGCTACCAGGTCGATCTCTGGATCGACGACTTCGCCGACGAGCCCGGCGTGAGGAGCAATTTCGGCTCGCTGGTCTGGTACCAATCCCACCGGCACGGCGTCCCCCTCCCCAGCCCGGCCCAGGACCTCTATCTCTACGACGGGGTCGCCAACGAAGCCGCCCAGATCCCGACGCAGGGCGAGATCCGGTCGGGGCTGCAGGAATCACCCCTGCTCGCGTCGCTGCCCGAGGCCGATCTGGATCGGCTTGCCACCGCCGCCCGGTCGGCCCGCTTCGCGGTCGGTGAGTTCATCGTGGACCCCGACTCCCCGGATCGCGACCTGATCGTCATCGTCGAGGGCGGCGCCGAGTTCCTGCTCCTCGACGGTGACGAAACGACGGTGGCCGCCGAGGCCGGCCAGGGGGACATCATCGGAATGCTGCGGGGCAAGCGTCGTGATCGCCATGAAGTCGGTGTGCGGGCAGTCACCGACTGCGACGTCATCCTCATCGACGCCGACGTGGCCGGCGAGATCGGAAGCCGGAACGCCGAGCTTGCCGCAGCGCTCAACCGGATGGCGTCGGTCCGCCACCGACGGATCGACCGGATCCGCCAGTATCGCCTCGGTACCACGACCGAGGAGCCCGAGCTCTCCGACCAGCCTGAATCCGTGGAGGACCCGGAGGGCTCGGAGGTGAGCTCCGAGTGACGACTGCAGCACCAGGAGGGGAACCCCGTGACGTGATCATCAGGATCGACGGCACCGAGGTTTCAGCCGGTGAGCTGCCCTATTGGCGGCGCCCCCGCAAGCTCCGTCGCCAACTCGTGGGGACGCTCATCATCGTCGCCTTCGTGTCGGTCGCGCTCATCGGCGGCCTCAATTTCGTCGCGGCCCGACGCCTGCTCGACGATGGTACCCAGGAGCAGCTCGCCAGCATCGCTCAGGCTCGGGCGCGAAGCATCGAGGCGGGGATCGATCGAATTGCGAGCCAGGCGTCGGCCGCGGCGGCCGATCTCGCCGTGGTCGACGCGCTCGAGGAGCTGTCGGCGTCGTTCGACCCGAGCGGCACCGGGCGCCTCGACGAGACCCAGGTCGGCGAGCTGGACGACTTCTACCAGACCAGCGTCGTCGAGCCGGTGGCCGAGGCGGGCCTCGGGCCGGTGACCGTCGACGAGCTCCGCCCGTCGTCCGAGACCGGCCGCTATCTCCAGTACCACTACACGCTCCCCTCCGACGATGTCGAGACGCGCCGGGACGTGGCCGATGCCGGTGACGGGTCGGTCTACAGCGAGGCCCACGCCCGGCATCACGAGGCACTCACGTCGCTGGCCGACTCGCTCGGCGTGGGAGACCTGATGCTGGTCGCCGACGGGGAGGTCGTCTACTCGGCGGACAAGCGGATCGACTTCGCCACCGACCTCGTCACGGGTCCCTATGACGACACCGCGCTGGCGCGGACCCTGAGGCGGCAGCTACCGCAGGTGCGAGTCGGCGAGGGGGTCATCGCTGATCTCGAGCTCTACCTTCCGGCCGGCGGCCACCCCGTCTTCTTCGTGACGGCGAGTGTACGTCGAGGCACCGAGGTGATCGGTGCGCTCGTGCTGGAGGTTCCGGTCGAGGCACTGAACGAGATCACGACGGCCGGCCAGAACTGGGAGGAGGTCGGCCTTCGCGATGGAGAGAGCTACGTGGTCGGCTCCGACCTGCTGCTGCGGAGTGAGAGCCGGCCGTGGATCGAGGACCCGGAGGGCTACCTCGACCGGGTGGACGACCAGGAGCTGGCCAGCCTGATCCGGACGTTCGACTCGCCCGTGGGGTTGCAGCCGGTCGACACCGAGCCGGTGAACGAGGCGCTGAGTGGCGGGGTCTTCGAGGGTACGGCCGGCAACTACCTCGGTCAGGGCACCTACAGCTATGCGACGCTGATCGACGCCCCGGGTGTCGACCTGGTGGTCGTCGCGGATGTTCCGCTGACCGACGCCCGACAGCCCTTGTATGACTATGCCAAGCGGCTCGCCCTCGTGCTCCTGATCTTCCTCCCTGTGGGTGGACTGGTCGGGTTCTTCATGGCCGACCGGCTGACCCGGCCGATCGGCCCGGTGGTACAGGCGGCTCGAGCGGTGGCCGCCGGCGAGCGAGATCCCGACCTCCCCGACCTCGGGCGGGACGAGTTCGGAGATCTGGCTCGCCGGCTCGGCAACCTGGCCGGGGAACTGAAGGAGCAGGAGGTCGCCCTGGCCGACGAGTACGAGGAGCGACGCCAGCTTCTCCTCAGCATTCTGCCCCCCCACATCGTCGAGGAGGACGGGCAGCTCGTGGGCTCCGAAGACGTCGCCGACACGGCGACCGTGTTGGCCGTTCGAGTCGATGTACTCGGCGACCTCGCGGAGGCCGACGACGAGGTCGGCGAGCTGCTCCACCGCGCCCTGGAGCAGGCCGAGTCCCTGGCCGCAGAGCATGGCCTCGAGCGGATCCGCGCCGGGGCCGACTCCTATCTCTTCCTGGCCGGCGTGGGTAATGGGGACGGTGCCGACGAAGGGCTGGACTTCGCGGTCGGCCTGACCCGAGCGGTGGCCTCGCTGGGGGACGGAGACGAGTTCGGCCTCGCCGTTCACATGGGGCTGTCGACCGGACCCGTCGCCACGGGGGTACTGGAGCGTGGCAGTCTCACCTTCGCCGCATGGGGGGAACCCGTGCGCCGTGCGCTCGCGATCGGCGCGCTCGCGCTCTCCGACGAGATCCTCGTCGACGCCTCCACCGTGGCCGCGGCCACCGCCGGTCGAGAGGACCTGCATCCGGCCGACGACGTGGTGGACCTCGACGGCCAACCCATGCAGCTGTCCAGCCTGCGGCTGGGCTAGCGCCCAGCTTGCGGCTCGGCTGAATCGAGCCGGGGCCGGTCGACCGCCAAAACGACGAATGGCGGCTCGCCGGAGCGAGCCGCCATTCTTTGGGAAACTGGGATCAGGCGTTGATGATCTTGGCCTTGGCCGCCGCGTACTCGGCATCGTCGATCTTGCCGTTGGCGTGGAGGTCCGCCAGCTTGGCGAGCTGATCGGCGTCGGAGGCACCGTCCCCGGCCGTCTGCTTCACGTAGGTGGCGAATGCGGCTTCCTGGGCCTGCGCCGCCTGCACCTGACGCTCGGTCATCTTCCCTCCGCGGGCGATGATGTAGATGAAGACACCCAGGTAGGGGAAGAAGATGATACCGATCGACCAAGCGGCCTTGGCCCATCCGTTCATGTCGTCGCTCCGGATGATGTCGGCGAAGATGGTGATGACCAGCCAGATCCACATGAAGATCAGGAAGAACCAGAAGATGGACCAGAGGACCTGACCGGTCCCGAACTCAGCTGCAACGAACAATGGAATGCCTTTCAATTGATGAGAACGCTGGCGTGGCGCCGCCGGACATCATTGCCTCGGCAGCCGCGGGCGTCAAGGGCTGCACGTTCTACCTGGTCCGACGGGAGAATCAAACCCGGGAGGATGACACCCCGGCGAACGAAGGTGCCGACAACCCGCCCAGGAGGCTGGAGATCAGGATGCCCATGGGGAGTGCTCCCCAGTAGGAGATGCCGAGGCCGAAGTTGCCGAGGAACAGCATCAGCAGCCAGGTGGCCGGGAACGTGGCGATCAGGAAGATGGCGATGGCGGACAGCAGGACTCTGATCATCGGAGTCTCCTCGTGGCGTTTCGGTGGACTCCATCCATGCAAGCACGGAATCTGGCTCCGTTCCGTGATGCTACGACCGCGTCACGTGACCTCGCCGCATTCGACGCAGCGCACGTCGCCCGGATCCGCTCCGGCCGCGAAGCCGGCCAGCCAGTCGAGGAAGCCCACCCCCTCGACCTCGAGGTCGTAGAGCTGATCGTCGCCGAGGATGGTGTGGTCGTCCCCCGGGGCGATGTAGACGGACAGGTCGACCCCGCCGTCCTCGACGAGCGCCTCGTTCTGCTCGAGGACGGCAGGCAGGCCGGCCTCGCCCACCCCGGCCATCGCCGAGAACTCGCGTTGTACCTCGTCGAACGCGTTGTCGTACCGGGCCATCCGGACCTCCGGGGCGTGGGTGCCCGCGTAGAGGAAGAGGTCGGGGATCCCCCAGTCCTCAGCGGCCAACCCGTCGAGCTCGGGCCAGTCGGGGATGTTCGCGGCAGTACCCCACAGACCGCCGATGGCGGCGTTGGTAGGCGGGTTGCTCGGGTAACCGCCCGAGGCATCGGCCAGCACGGCGACCGAAGCATCGGGGAGAGCGTCGGCCGCGAGGGCTCCGAAGAGCGGGGCGGGGACACCGCCGGCGCTCGAACCGGTGACGAACACCTCCGCGGCGTCCGGGTAGGTCTCGACGAGGAAGTCCAGCCCGTGGCTGGCGTTGACGAAGCCGTTGTGTTCGACGGTGAGGTCGCCGTACGAGGTCGTGGCATCGCCGATGTGAACGTCACCGGTGCAGTAGGGGACGAAGATCACCGAGTGGTCGGCGAAGGGATTGTCGGGCCGCTCGAAGTCGAAGATCCCGGTGCCGTCGGACGGGGTGTCCTCGGCGCCGGTGGTCGGCTTGTAGGTGCCGTCCTCGAACGAGCACATGTCCTCGGTGAAGCAGGCTCCTCCGCCCTGGTAGTAGAGGAGGACCTTGTCGGGGCTCGCCTCCCGGGAGAAGAACACGAAGTCGCTGCCGTCGGCGCACAGACAGTCCGGACCGGTGCCGTGGACCTCCCACTCGGCTGCCGGACGATCCGTACCGGCCGGCCCATCGGAGCCACCCTCGGGTTCGGTCGTCGTGACGTCGGCGGGTGACGTGTCACCGTCGGCCGCGGACCCGTCGTCGTCTCCGCATGCCGCGGCCAGCAGAATCGCGACGACCACCGGGGCGATCAGTCGGGATCGGTTGGAACGGAGCCGAGGTTTCATGGGTCGCGAGTATCGCGCGTTGCATTCGAGACCCCGATCGGCCGTGCTTCGTCGACCGTGAAGCGAAAGAACTCACCGAGGTCCCATGCCTCGGTGCCCCACCCCCAACCCACCGTTCCGGTTCGCGCGATCCTGATGCCGTCGGGGGTGGTGTGCTCGCCGTCGAAACGTCCTCCGAACACGTCGAAGCGGGGAGGCCGGGCCGAGGCGTTCCAGCGGTCCAGACCGAGTTCGACGAGGGTGCCGTCCGCGCCGACGGTGACCTCGACATCGACCGGGTGGGACGCACACCGGAGGCTCGCCGCGGCCCGTCGGTCGTCGATCGCCGACCACGTCGTGCCCGCCTGCGGGGTGAGAGCCTGGGGAAGCCACGCGACCGTCTCGGCTGCCAGTCGTCCGGCTGCGCTCCGCTCGATGTCCACCCCGGATTCAGTGACCACGGGGATCAAGCCCTGGAAGCGGAACTCCATGAGCGCCCCGTCGGGGGAGAGGACGTCCGCCCCCGTGAAGCGGAGCAGGCGACCGCCGATCGTCGGTCGCCACACGAAGCCCACGCCCGAGCGCAGGACCTGTTCGGCACGGAAGGGAAGCCAGCGGCCGTTGAGCCGGATCTCGCCGTGCATCCGGATCTCGAACGCAGGAGCCATCGGCGCTCCCGGTGGGAGCGCCCTCGAGAGGAACCGGCGAGCCGGATCGGGGAGGGGGGCCAGGGTGTCGGCGTCGAACACGGCGACCGGCCGGCCCGTCGGGGCCGAGAGGTCCTTCCATGCCCGGCGCGCCATGGCGGGAACCGGCATGGCGCAAGTCTCGTTTGCTCCGGCCGCGGGTTCCAAGGCCGACGCGACGGGAATGACGAGGCCCAGCCGAACGATCAGCGCAGAAGCTGGTCCATCGAGGCCGGATCCATCAGGGTCGGATCCTGTTGGAGCACGCGGCGCTCCAGACTCTGGAGGCCGGAGCCGGGGTCGATGCCGATCTCGGTCTGGAGAAGGTGGCGGGCCCGCCGGTAGGAGCGAAGCGCGTCGGCTTGGCGCCCGGCCATCATGTGGGCCCGCATCAGGAGCTCCCAGCGCACCTCCCTCAGCGGTTCCTCGGCGGCCAGACGCTCGGGCTCGCCCGGGGCGGCGTGCCCCAGCCTGAGCCCCAGTGCGCTCCGCCGTTCCTCCGCCTCCAGCCTGAGCTCGCGCAGGCGGGCCCGCTCACCGTCGCCGGTCGGGCTTCCTCCGAGGTCGACCCACGGATCGCCCCGGTCGGCCAGCGCGAGTGCCGCCTCGAAGAGCCGCTCGCTCTCGTCGATCCGACCTTGTCGCAGCTGACGCTCGGCATCACGGGCGAGTGCGGAGAACCGGTGGGCGTCGACGACTTCGGCGCCCACGGCGGCGGTGTATCCCCGATGACCGGTGGTGATGAAGTCAGAACCGAGATGGTTCCGCAGTCGCATGACATGAGTCTGAAGAGCGTGGTTCGGATTGCGGGGAATCCCGTGGGGTTCCCAGACGGTGCGGGTGAGACGATCCACCCCCACGGGCCGTCCGGCCCAGAGGAGCAGGGCGGCCAGCACCGACCGTTCGGCCGACCCGCCACACTCGAGAGGAGCTCCGTCGCGCATCACCGACAGCGGACCGAACGCGGTGATGTGGATGTCCCCTGTGACCACGGCAGCTCCTGACGGTGGCCGTCCTGTCCGTCTGTCTACCACGGGGCCGGCGGATTCACACCGGGAGCGCGGGGCGCTCGCGGGTCGCTCGCGACGATGTCGCGCCGACCTTCCACCCCTTCCTCTCCCCCGACTTCGGGAGCAACCTGGGGGAGCGGCGCCGCCGGTGTCGTGGTAGGGGCCACAACCAAGGGGAAGAACGCATGTACATCTTCAGTCGACGCCGTCTCATCAATCCTGGAAGGTTCGGTCAAGCTCTGGCAGATGGCACGGCCATCGCCGGCCGGGTCACCGAACTGACCGACGTCCCGGTCATGGCCTGGATGTCCCAGTACGACCCGGAGGGCTCTGCCATGGTCTGGAGCGCACGGTTCGAGACCCTCACCGACCTGGACGACGCGTTCGGTCGGATGATGGAGTCCGATGCCTACCAGGCCGAGGCGGAGGCTCTCGATCCGCTCTTCTCGGGTCAGGCTGTCGACAATCTCATCCAGATCGTGGCCGGATCGCTCGGTGACGGTCCGGCACCACTCGTGTCGGTGATCCAGGCGACTGCGGCTGCCGGCCAGAACCAGGCGGCGATGGCGTGGGGGGCCGACGTGGCGACCAAGGTGAGCGAGTCGCTGGGCGTACCGATCGCCTTCGGCATCGGCGTCTACGGCGTCTACGGGAGCATGGGCTGGATCACGTCGTACGAGGACGTCGCGCAGATAGACGAGGCCAGGGGAAAGCTGCTGGCTGACACCGCCCTTCAGACCGCGATCGACGAGGGCGGCTACACCGTGCAGCAGAGCGCGACCAACGTCCTCTTGCGTCGGCTGAACTAGAGCCGAGCGGCGCTCAGCACAGGGTCAGGCCCGCCGGGTCGTCGGTCGTTCGGCCGATGTTGGCGGCGGTGTGGCCTGACTCGCCCAGCGCGGACAGCGCTCGGGCGGTCTCGTCGGGGTCTACCCCGAACACGAGGCCGCCCGAGGTCTGTGCGTCGGCGACTAGCAGTTGGGTGATCTCGTCGTGGCCACCGGTGTCGAGGAGTGACTCCCCCCACGCGAGGTTCCGGCGACTCCCGCCCGGGACGACACCGTCGGCGGCGAGCTCCCTGGCTCCGGGTAGGAGCGGGACGGACTCGACCTCCACGAAGGCCCGTACCCCGGATTCGAGGCTCATCCGGCCGAGGTGGCCGAGCAGACCGAAGCCGGTGACATCGGTGCACCCGGTCGCGCCCGCGTCGAGAGCGATGGTCGACGCCACGTCGTTGAGCCGGGTCATGGACGCGACAGCGGCGTCGATGGACTCCTCGCCGACCGAAGCGGCCTTGATCGCGGTGGTGATGATGCCGACACCCAGCGGCTTGGTGAGGATGAGGTCCTGGCCAGCTCGGAGTCCGGCGTTGGTCAGGATGCGGTCGGGATGGACCTCGCCGGTGACGCTGAGGCCGTACTTGGGCTCGGGATCGTCGATCGTGTGGCCGCCGGCGATCGTGAACCCCGCGGCCTTCGCGACATCCTGCCCACCAAGGAGGAGCTCGCCGAGGAGCTCGTTCGAGAGGACGTCGGTGTTCCAGCCGACCAGGTTCAGAGCGAAGAGGGGTCGGCCGCCCATGGCGTACACGTCCGAGACGGCGTTGGTCGCAGCGACCCGTCCCCAGGTGCGCGCGTCATCGACGACCGGTGTGATGAAGTCAGCGGTCGAGATCAGCGCCCGATCGGCGTCGAGCCTCCAGACCGCGGCGTCGTCACCCGTGGCGGCGCCGACCAGCAGTTCGGCCGGCCCCTCGGTTGTGATGCGGCGCACGACGTGCGCCAGCTCGCCCGGAGCGAGCTTGCATCCTCAGCCGGCTCCGTGGCTGAACTGTGTGAGCCGCATCGTCGCGGTATTCCCGGGCTCGCTCATCGGGTTGCACCCCCTTCCTCGGTGTCGAGAGTCTTCGTCGGTGGCAGGCTAAGCGGTTCCGGCAGATCGAGGTCGCGCCGGATGGTCCGGAGCACGACCGGGTGGGTCCAGTAGTGGGATGCGGCGTGGGTGAGGATCCGATCGCTCCGCTCGCCGGCGTAGACCTCGATGTCCTCGGGCTTTGTGCCGTCGTGCAGCTGGAAGGCCGGAGCGGCCAGGAAGGCCCAGGGATCCAGGGGAACGAAGTGATTCGACCACGACCCGATCGTCGGTGGTAGGACCGCGGGCTCGTCGGGGTCGGCTCGGTCGAGCGGTGACGGGGATGCGCCGATCACATGGAAGAACGCGGTCTGGCTCGCACAGGTGATGAGGTGGTCGATGTGGAGGGCCGGATGACCGGCGACGGCGAGATCGAACACCATCGTCGAACCCAGCGAGTGGGCGATGACGTCGACCGGTCGTTCCTTCAGGCCGTAGCCGGGTGCGTCTCGCATGATGGCTTCCCAGATGACGGCGTGGAGCTCGGACTTTCGCCTCTGGTAGAGGATGAGGTCCCCGGTGAATTGGGCCGACGCCCGCAGGTACTGATGCCGGATCATGGCGTAGAAGACGCCGAGGAGCTTCCGGCGCGATCCGGCGCTCCGGCGCTTCCAGCTGCTGGCGACGGTGCCGAGCAATTCGGTCATGTCGCGCTCGGCGATTGCCGTGCGCAATGTTCCGGTGGAGGCGGCGTTCGCGTCAGACTCCGCCGCGGGTGACGCCCAGTCGAGGTAGGGGAGGACCCTGTCCACCGACTCGGCCTGGCGGGCGAAGCCTCCCCAGTAGATCGGCACGAGCCGCACTCGGGGTCCCAACGCCGCACTCAGCGTGGCCACCTCCTCCTCGAAAGCGGACTGGTCCCGGTTCGCGACGCCGTGGATGACCAGGACCGGCCGTGGTTCCTCGGAGGTGTCGGTCGTATCGATGGCTTCACTGTTGCGTCGTCGACGGCCGGGCGCAAGAGTGAGCCATCGATCTACCCGATGACCTCGATCCGCTCGAACAGGCGCTGCTCGATCGCATCCTCACGTCCGAGCCTGGTTCCCGACCGTGGCCGTCGACCGACCTCGATCCACTCGGGATGGAGACGCTGTTCGAAGCGCAGATACGCAGTCGGCTGGTCGACCACGTCGCCCGGTGGATGCGCCGGTCCGGACGCGGGTACTACACGATCAGCTCCGCCGGCCACGAGAGCAACGGAGCCGTGGCGCTGGCGCTTCGACCGACCGACCCGGCCCTGCTGCACTACCGGTCCGGTGGTTTCTACCTCGCACGGGCTGCGCAGGCACTGGATGCCGACCCGGTCGGCGACATCCTGCGCGGCATCCTGGCACTCGCTTCGGATCCGATAGCGGGCGGACGCCACAAGGTGTTCGGGAGCGCCGATCTGAGTGTGATTCCCCAGACATCGACCGTCGGTTCCCATCTGCCCCGGGCGGTGGGTCTGGCGGCGAGCTTCACGCGGCGGGCCGAGGGCGAGACGCTCGCATGGCCCGACGACTCGGTGGTCGTCTGCAGCTTCGGCGACGCCTCGCTCAATCACTCGACCGTGCAGGGAGCGCTGAACTGGACGGCTCATCGGATCCATCGAGGTGAGCGATGCCCGGTGCTCTTCGTGTGCGAGGACAACGGGCTCGGGATCAGCACGCCGACACCGGCCGGGTGGATCCGACGGTCGACCCGAGATCGACCCGGATTCCTCTGGGCATCGGCGGACGGCGCGGACCCGGTCGACGTGATGGACGCGACGACTTCCCTGGTCGACCGGATCAGGGCCGATGGCCGGGCAGGCTTCCTGCACCTGCGGACGGTTCGTTTCCTCGGTCACGCCGGCAGCGATGTCGAAACGGCCTACCGGGACGCCAGCGATCTACGGTCGGATCTCGCCAGGGACCCGATCGCCGGCACGGCCCGGCTGCTGGTGGAAACCGGCGAGGCGCGACCGGTCGACCTGGCTGCGTGGTATCTCGACGAACGGGAGGCCATTCGTGAGTGTGCCGAAGGGCTGATGGAGGAGCGTCAGCTCGAATCCGCCGGAGAGATCACCGCCCCGCTCGCGCCCCGGAGCCCTGAGCGGATCACCCAAGCGGTGGCGTCTTTCCGGGACGCGCCCGACCGATCCCCGGCGGGCTTCCTGACGCTCGCCCAGACGATCAATCGCACCCTCGGCCGGGTGCTCACCGCCCACCCCCACGTGCTCGTCTTCGGCCAGGACGTCGCCCGCAAGGGTGGCGTGTACGGGGTCACGCGTGGGCTCGAGGAACTCCACGGCTCCCGGCAGGTCTTCGACACGCTGCTCGACGAGCAGTCGATCCTGGGCCTTGCGCTCGGCAGCGGTCTGAACGGTTTCCTGCCGGTGCCCGAGATCCAGTACCTGGCCTACCTCCACAACGCCGTGGACCAGCTGCGGGGTGAGGCGGCCACGCTGTCGTTCTTCTCCGAGGGTCGGTACCGCAATCCCATGGTGGTACGCATCGCCGCGTACGCCTACCAGCGCGGGTTCGGCGGGCACTTCCACAACGAGAACTCGGTGGCTGCTCTGCGAGACATCCCCGGCGTGGTGATCGCCTCACCGGCGCACCCGTCCGATGCGGGGCCGATGCTCGAGACCTGCCTCGCCGCAGCCGACGCCGACGGGGCGGTGTGCGTCTTCCTCGAACCGATCGCTCTCTACCACACGGCCGACCTGCACCAGCCGGATGACGGGCTGTGGCGTTCGAGCCCTCACGAGCCCCACGTACCGCTGGGGAGGGCCAGAACCCACGGTGAGGGCGGCGACCTCACGATCGTGTCGTGGGCCAACGGTCTGTACTTCAGTCTGCGGGCGCAGCGCTCCTTGGCCACGATGGGTATCGCGGCCCGCGTGGTCGACCTCCGGTGGCTCGCCCCGCTCCCTGTCGACGATCTGCTCGCCGAGGCCGAGGTGACGGGTCGGGTTCTCGTGGTCGACGAGACCCGACCGACGGCCGGTGTCGCCGAGGGCATCATCACGGCACTCGTGACCGGGGGGTTCACCGGCCGGATCGAGCGTGTGGTCGGCGAGGACTCGTTCGTTCCACTCGGCCCCGCCGCTCGATACGTCCTGGTGGGCGAACAACAGATCGTCGAGCGAGCTCGGGCCTGCGTGGCATAGATGGTTGGTTCCAAGGGGTCGTTGGCGCGCTCGTGGCGACCAGTGCGGTGTCGAACCGGGTGGTCGTAGCCGTCGGCTACCGACGGTGAGGGACCAGATTTCGGCGAGAGGGGAGCGCGGCGCGCTCGGTTTCTGTGATCAGGCGCCCAACCCCTTGGAACCACTCCTCTAGGGGACCCGACCTGGCCGCGCGAGGAAGTGCTCGATCGATCGGCGAGAATGTGCGCCCCTTGCGAGACGAGATCTGGAGGCCTGGGCGATGACGACGAGGCAGTGGTGGGTGTTGGTCGCCGTACTGTCGTTGGCCCTCGCCGCATGCGCGTCCGATTCGTCCGACGACGAAGCGGCCGGCGACGATCGTCCGACGATCGTCGCCACCACCAGCATCTGGGCCGACGTCGTGTCCAACCTCGTCTGCGACGGGTCGGCCCGCGTCGACGTCATCATGGCCGACGGCAGCGACCCGCACCGCTACGAGCTCTCGCTGTCCGACCGCGCTCGGCTGGAGGGAGCCGACCTCGTCATCGCCAACGGACTCGGGTTGGAGGAGGCGATGGAGGACTCGCTCGAAGCCGCAGCTTCCGACGGAGTCGCCGTCGTGTCGGTCGGAGAGCTGGCCGACCCGCTGCCGTACGCGACGGGAGGCCATGACGACGAGGAACACGGATCGCTCGACCCCCACGTCTGGTTCGATCCGGCGCGGGTCGGAGCGCTCCTGGCCCCGCTGGGCGAGGAGATCGTCGCGGCGACGGGCATCGAGCGGTCTGTCATCGAGGGGTGCATCGACGACTATCGGGCCCGTCTCGATGAGCTCGACGCCTCGATTCTCGATCGGGTCGAGGCCGTGCCGGAGGTGCGACGGGTACTCGTAACCAATCATGACTCACTGGGCTACTTCGCCGACCGGTACGGCTTCGAGGTCGTGGGAACGGTCCTACCGTCGCCATCGGGGTTGGCCGAGACCAATCCCGCCGCGCTCGAGGCCCTGGCCGAGGACATGGCCGCCAACGGGGTGGCGGTCATCTTCTCCGAGGAACACCAGGCGGCTGACGATGCCGAGGCGCTCGCCCGGCGGGTGGGGAATGCAACCGTGATCGAGCTCTCCACGGCCGGCCTCGGGGAGTGGGAGACCTACCTCGCCCTGCTGGACGGCACAACCGACGTGATCACCGACGCCCTCCGGTAGCGTCCGGACGTGGAGTTCCTGACCGATCCCTGGACGTGGTGGGTCGAGCCGTTCGCCGACAACGAGTTCATGCAGCGGGCGCTGCTCGCCGGACTCCTGGTCGTCGTGTGCACATCGGTCGTCGGCACCTGGGTCGTACTGCGGGGCATGAGCTTCCTGGGAGACGCCCTCGCCCACGGTGTGCTCCCCGGAATCGCCATCGCCTTCGTGATGGGATGGAGCACGACGCTCGGAGCATTCGCTGCCGCCCTGCTTATGGTCATCGGCATCAGCATCGTCCGGTCCCACTCGCCGCTCCCCGATGACACGTCGATCGGCGTCCTCTTCGTCGGATTCCTCGCGCTGGCCGTCGTGATCATGTCGACCGAGGCCGCGGGCGGGTCCGGTGACCTCAACCGATTCCTGTTCGGATCGATCACCGGCGTGGATGACACCGACCTGGTCCGTATGACGGTGGCGTCGGCCGCGGCCCTCGGCGGCGTCGCCGTGTTCTATCGAGCCTTCCTGGTGAGTACGTTCAGCGAGGCACAGGCCCGACTGCTGGGACTGAGGCCCCGGCTGGCCCACGCCATGCTCCTCGTGCTGCTCACCGTGGCGATCGTGACGTCCTTCGAGGCGGTGGGGAGCCTGCTGGTCTTCGCCTTCCTCGTCGCTCCCGCCGCCGGGGCCACGCTGGTGGCGAGGCGTGTGCCGATCATCATGCTCACCGCGGTCGGACTGGGTGCGGTGTCGGTGATCTGCGGACTGCTGATCAGCTATCACAACGACACGGCTGCCAGCGCGACGATGGCGCTCGTCTCGGTCGTGATCTTCCTGTCCCTGCTCACCGTTGCGGCGATTCGGCGAGCTCTTCTCGTGGCCATCCGGTCCGGGGCAACCTGAACCAGCGGCGAACTTGCGGCCTCAGAACCCGGAAGTGAGCTCTCAGGCCGCGAGTTCGGCCAGGTCGAGGCCGATCAGGACGACCAGCAGGAGGATCACCGAGGTGTTCAGCGCGGTGATGGGCCACTTCCAGCGATGGTCCGAGACCCAGAAGCGGCGGATGCTGGCCAGGTTGAAGCCGATCGCGATCGTGCCCACCGCCAAGCCGATGACCGGTCCGACGCCACCGGCGAAGCCCATGATGGGGAGGATCCACGGGAAGACCACGTAGGTGAGGACGCAGCGAACACCGGAGATGAGGATCGAGAGGCTGAAGGCGCGGGTGGCCGGATCCGCCTCGGCAGCGGCGCCGGTGACGACCCGGGGGCTGCGCTCGGTGAGCGTGTCGTTGGGATTCACTCCCCAATCATGCCCTCTCGGCTCGGCCCGCGGCGCATCGGCGGTCCCGAAACCTCAAGAGGTCCGCGGCGGGGGCCGATGGGTCGCTGTGCCGAAGACCGTGGGAACCCGTGAGCCGAGCCACCGAGCGGCGACGGCGCGACATCGGATGCTCCTGTTCATCCCGGCGTTCGAGGCGGCACGGCACATCGAATGGGTCATCGACCGGATCCCGCGGAACCTGGACGAGGACTTCGACGTCGAGGTGCTCGTCATCGACGACGCTTCCTCGGACGGGACCGCCGCATATGCCCGCCGGGCGCTCGGCCGGTCCGATCTCCCGTATCGCTGGTCGGTGCTGGCAAACCCCCGCAACCAGGGGTACGGCGGCAACCAGAAGATGGGCTACCAGTACGCCATCGCCGAGGGGTTCGACGTGGCGGTCATGGTGCACGGTGACGGGCAGTATCCCCCCGAGGTGGTGGCCGACCTGGCCACGACGGCGCTCGAGCACGGCGCCGCGTTCGGGAGCCGCTTCTCGCAGCGGAAGGGAGCGCTGGACGGCGGCATGCCCCGCTACAAGTACGTCGGCAACCGGATCCTGACCCGGCTGCAGAATCGGCTGCTCGAGACCGATCTGACCGAGTTCCACTCCGGATTCCGGGCGTACCGCGTGGATGTCCTCCGTCGCATCCCGTTCGACCTCAACTCGAACGACTTCCACTTCGACACCGAGATCTTCATCCAGTGTTCGCGCGTCGGGATCGGCATCGGTGAGATCGCCATCCCCACCCACTACGGCGACGAACAGTGTCGGGTCGACGGGCTGTCCTACGCCCGGCACGTCGTCTCGCAGACGATGCGTTCGAAACTGCACGACAAGGGTCTCTTCTACGAGCGGAAGTTCGATGTCGCCGGCCGGGTGGGGCTGTACGAACCGAAGGTCGACTTCCCGAGCCCCACCACCGCGGCGATGGCTCGCGTGGTGCCCCATTCGACGGTCGTCGACCTCGGGTGCTCCGATGGTCATCTGGCCGAGATGCTGCGCGGGCGCGGGTGTCGGGTGATCGGTGTCGACGTCGATGACCCGATCGACACCAGCCCGGTCGACAAGTTCATCCGCTGGAACCTCGACGAGGGCATGCCACTGCTCGAAGACGACGTCGATGTCGTGCTCCTCATGGACATCGTCGAGCATCTGCGGTCGCCGGAGGACTTCTGCGCCCAGCTCGCAGGGTTCTGCCGTGATCGCGGGGTACGACAGGTGCTGGTCTCGACCGGCAACGTCGCATTCGTCGCCCAGCGCGTGATGCTCGCCCTCGGCCAGTTCAACTACGGACCGCGCGGCATACTCGACATGACCCACACCCGCCTCTTCACGAAGCGAACGGTCGAGCGGCTGTTCCGGCAGGCGGGATTCCAGATCGACGAGAGCTTCGGCCTCCCGGTGCCGTTCCCGCTGGCCCTGGGGAAGGGTCCGCTCGCGCGGATCGCCCTCGCCATCAACCGGGCCGCGATCAGAGTCTCGACCCGGCTCTTCAGCTATCAGGTGTTCCTGTCGTTGCGGCCCCCGGTGGATCTCGACGAACTGATCACCCACTCGGCCGCCTACGCCGACGTCGTCATCTCCGGCCGCGAGGACGGGGCCGCTGCCGGCCACGGTTGACCGCGCTCTCCTGATAGAACGGGACCACGCCGTTCGAACTGGGGGACCCGAGGATGAGCAACCACGGCAAGATGGCGATCCTCGTCGGTGGTGGGCCGGCGCCCGGCATCAACAGCGTGATCGGCGCAGCCACCATCCGGGCCCGGGTCGAGGGGGTCGATGTCGTCGGCGTCCGAGACGGCTTCGCCGGGATCATGAAGGGCAACCTGGAGCACGTCCGGCCTCTCACCACGTCCGACGTGAGTCGGATGCACTTCCGGGGTGGTTCGCTGATCGGCACCTCCCGCGCCAATCCGACGAAGGAACCGAAAGACCTCGAGACGGCGGTCGACTCGCTCGAACGGCTCGGGGTCACCAGGCTCATAACGATCGGGGGAGACGACACCGCCTATTCGGCCATGCGGCTGAACGAGGCGGCAGGCGGCCGGCTGCACGTGGTCCACGTTCCGAAGACCATCGACAACGACCTCGACCTCCCCGCTTATGTGGACACGTTCGGGTTCCAGACCGCTCGTCACGTCGGCGTGGAGATCGTCGAGAACCTGATGGTCGATGCGCTCACCACGTCGCGTTGGTACTTCGTCATCGCGATGGGGCGGAAGGCCGGTCACCTGGCGCTCGGCATGGGCAAGGCCGCGGGCGCCACGCTCACCCTGATCCCCGAGGAGTTCGGCGGGACGATCGAACTGAAGGAGATCGTCGACACGTTGGTGGCCGCCATCATCAAGCGTCAGGCCGAGGGCCGTCTCGACGGTGTGGCGGTGATCGCCGAAGGCGTCGTGTTGAACATCGACCCCAAGGACCTCACCCAGCTCGAAGACGTCGAGCACGACGAACACGGGCACGTGCGCATCGCCGAGGTCGACATCGGTCAGATCCTCAAGACGGCTGTGCAGAAACGACTGGCCGAGTTCCAGCTCAAGAACACGATCGTGGCGAAGAACGTCGGCTACGAGCTGCGGTGCGCCGACCCGATCCCGTACGACATGGAGTACACCCGCGATCTGGGTTACTGCGCCGCGAAGTACCTGATCTCGGGTGGCACCGGGGCGATGGTCACCATGCAGGCCGGTCACTTCGAGCCGGTCCCGTTCTCGACGATGCTCGACCCCGAGACGGGCCGGACGCGGGTGCGGCTCGTCGACGTCGACTCGACCCGCTACGCCATCGCGCGGCGCTACATGATCCGGCTCCGCCGGGACGACTTCGAGAACGCCGACGCCATGGCGTCGTTCGCGGAGCTCGCGGGCGTCACGGTCGAGGAGTTCGTGGCCGAGTTCGAAGGGGTCGTCGCCGACGAGCGGCCACCGCTCATCCTGTAGCGGGGCCCCTACGCGGTGATGCCGAAGCGCTGGAGTCCGTACGCCTCGATGGCATTGCCCCGGAGCACCTTGTAGCACTCCTCGGCGTTCATGCCGGCGCCGACGAAGAGGTCGTGGGCGATCTTCCGCGAGTGTGGGAACGTTCCGTCGGAGTGGGGATAGTCGGTCTCGAAGAGAATCTGGTCAACACCCACCTCGTGGCGGCTCTTCAGTCCGAAGAGGTCGTCGAACACGCAGCCGTAGGCGCGACCGCGAGCCTGGACGCTGGGGAGCTCGGTCCCCGAGCCACCGACACCGCCGCGGCCCTCTCGCCAGACCGAGTCCATCCGCTCGAACTGGAACGGCATCCAGCCGACCTGGCTCTCGGCATACGCGATCTTGATGTCGGGAAATCGACCGAGGGTGCCGGAGAAGACCCAGTCGACCATCGACCCTTCGGCGTTCTGCGCATAGAGCGACATCGAGGTGGCCAGCGGTGCGTCCTCGGAGGTGGTGGGCATCGATGACGACGATCCGATATGCATCGAGACGGTGGTGTCGGTCTCCTGGCACACGTCCCAGAGCACGTCCCAGTCTCCGCTGTACATAGTGGGACACCCCAGCTTGGCCGGGTTCTCGGAGAAGGCGATGGCATGGCTGCCCTTGTCGGCGCACCGGCGCACCTCCAGCGCGGCCAGCTTCGGGTCCCAGAGGGGAATCAGGGTGAGGGGGATCAGCCGGCCCTCGCCGTCACCACCGCACCAATCGTCGATCATCCAGTCGTTGTAGATCCGGAGGCAGCGGAGCGCGAACTCCTTGTCCTCCCGCTCCAGGAAACCCTGTCCGCAGAACCGGGGGAAAATGTTGGGGTAGTTGATGGCGGCTTCGACATGGTTGAGCGTCATGTCGGCGAGTCGCTCGGTCCGGGAATGGGTCCCGGGCCGGAGATCCTCGTAGGTGGCTGCCACGTTGCGTTGCTCTTCGCGGGGGACACCGGCCGGGCCGTGCAGGAAGCCCGTGGGCATGACCAGATCGTCGTAGAGCCAGACGTCGCACAGTTGTCCGTCCGGGTCGTTGCGTTCGAACCCGTAGTGGCCACCCTCGAACGTGAGCTTGACCTTCTCGGTGACCACCCGCGGGCCGCGATCGCGCAGGCTCGCGGGGAGTTCGGTCTGCCAGAGGTCCTTCGGCTCCATCACGTGGTCGTCGACGGAGATGATGAGGGGTAGATCGGATTCGGCTGGCGTCACGTCGGCATTCATGACAGAAACCGTACTTCGCCCTCTCGGCGGCCGTGCCATCCAGTGGTCAGCGGGTCCTCGAGGACGGCGCGATCTAGGGTCTCCCCATGACGGATCCGGTCAACGTGTGCGTGGTGCTGCTCGACTCGCTCAACCGTCACATGCTGGGCGCATACGGTGGTCGGGAGTTCGGGACTCCGAATCTGGACCGATTCGCAGCGGACCGCGCCACGCGCTTCACCCACCACGTCACCGGATCGCTGCCCTGTATGCCGGCGCGACACGACATCCTGTGTGGAGCGCTCGACTTCCTCTGGAAACCGTGGGGGTCCATCGAGGTCTGGGAGCAGCCCATCACCCGGGTTCTGAGCGATCAGGGCATCACGAGCTTCCTGGCCACCGACCACCCCCATCTGTTCGAGTCCGGCGGTGAGAACTACCACACCGACTTCACCGCCTGGGACTATCTACGCGGCCACGAGGGAGATCCCTGGCGTACCTATCCCGACCCCTCGTGGATCGGTGCCCCGGCTCGTCCGGCCCGTCCCGGGGGCTGGTTCTTCGAGAAGATCTTCGGCGTCGATGTCATCGACCGGGCCTACGATCGCAGTCGGACCTTCTTCCGGGAGGAGGCGGACTATCCCGGACCCCGAACCATGACCGAGGCGGCCCGGTTCCTCACCGAGGCTGCTTCACACCACGACCGGTGGTTCCTGTTCGTCGACGAGTTCGACCCCCACGAGCCGTTCGACACGCCCGAGCCGTGGCTCGAGATGTATCAGGACGAGCCGTGGGACCGGGATTGGATCATCTGGCCTCCGTACGCCGACGGAGCGATCACGGAGGGGCTTCTCACCGAGACCGAGGGCCGGCACATCCGAGCCAACTACGGAGCAAAGCTCTCGATGATCGACCACTGGTTCGGACGGATTCTAGATGCCTTCGATGCCAGGGATCTGTGGAACGACACGGCGCTGATCGTCTGCACCGACCACGGCCACTATCTGGGCGATGAGCGAGCAGGAAGGGACATATGGGGGAAGCCGAGCGTGCCCCAGTTCGAGCCGCTCGGGCATACGCCCCTGCTGATCCACTGGCCGGGGGTCAGCGGTGGTGGCGTCCGGAATGCGCTGACGACCAATGTCGACCTCTTCGCCACCATCGCCGATGTCTTCGGAGCCGAGGTCCCGCAGGTGACCCACGGCGTGTCGTTGGGACCGCTGCTCGAGGGATCGGTCGACGCGGTGCGGGAGTGGGCCATCGGCGGAGTGTGGGGCAACTGGGTCCAGGTGACCGACGGCACGACGAAGTACGCCCGGGCGCCGGTGGGGGACAACTTCCCACTCTCGACGTGGTCGAACCGGTGGTCCACGATGCCGGTCCACATCGGAGGTGTGGTGGGTATGGCCCCGCCCGACCGCCGAGCCCGGCTGGACACGATGCCGGGGACCGACGTCCCCGTGCTGCGCCAGCCCTATGAGAGCGGTGACCAGCTGCCGATCTGGGCCATGGGCCACCAGGTCGATCAACACCATCTCTATCGCATCGACCTCGATCCCGACGAGGACGAGAATCGGGTGGGGGAGGCGGCCGAACGGGAGATGGCGGAGTTGCTCCGCACCGCACTGGTGGATGTCCAAGCCCCGCCCGAGCAGCTCCAGCGCCTGGGCCTGGGCTGAGAGCCGGATGGCGAAGCGTGGCCGCCGGATTATCGGCGACCCAAGGTAGGGGTAGGGGGTATACGCGATATGGTGTGGCCATGACGAGCGATCTGCGAGTCGATGTCCCCGTCGAGGGGATGACATGTGCCGCCTGCGCCAATCGGATCGAGGTGAAGCTGAGCGGCCTGGAAGGCGTCGCCGAAGCACACGTCAACTTCGCGACGGGCCGGGCCACGGTCACCCACGACGGCTCGCTCGACTCACCGGCGATCCGCTCGGCGGTCGAATCGCTGGGCTACACCCTCGGTGCCGATGTCGTCGCCGAGGACGAAGGCGAGGAGACCGCCCGGGAGGCCGAGCTCCGACGCCGTCTAGTGGTCGCGATCGCGCTCGGTGTACCGGCGATGGTCCTCTCGATGGCAATGGTGTTGCACTTTCCCGGGTGGGAGTGGGCGGTCGCCGCCCTGGCCACGCCGGTGACCCTCTGGTCAGGCTGGATCTTCCACCGAGCCACGTGGGTCAACGCCCGGCACGGCACCACCACCATGGACACGCTCGTCTCGATGGGGACGCTGTCGGCGTGGACCTGGTCGATGGTGGTGCTGGTCGGGAACGTCGAGGGCGGCCACATCTACTTCGAGACCGGCGCGGTCATCGTGGCGCTCGTGTTGCTGGGCAAATGGTTCGAGGCACGGGCCACGCGTCGCTCCGGCGACGCCATCCGAGCGTTGGCGGAACTCGGCGCGGGCACGGCGCGCCTCGAGAACGGTGAGGAGATCCCGGTCGACCGGCTCACGGTCGGTATGCGATTCACGGTGCGGCCAGGCGAGAAGATCGCCACCGACGGGGTGGTCGTCGACGGTCACTCAGCGGTTGACGCCTCGATGGTGTCCGGAGAGCCGGTCCCGGTCGAAGTCGGACCGGGTGACGAGGTCATCGGTGCCACCGTGAACACACACGGGTTCCTGGTCGTCGAGGCGACACGGGTCGGAGCCGAGACGGCTCTCTCTCAGATCATGGATCTGGTTGCTCAGGCTCAGGGAGGTCGAGCGCCGGTTCAGCGTCTGGCCGACCGTGTGGCGGCCGTCTTCGTGCCGACCGCTATCGGGATCGCCTTCGCGACCCTCCTCGGTTGGCTCGTCACCGGCCACGCCGCCCACGAGGCGTTCACGGCGGCCGTAGCCGTGTTGATCATCGCGTGCCCGTGCGCGCTGGGCCTGGCTACGCCGCTGGCGATCATGGTCGGGACCGGTCGCGGGGCCCAGCTCGGCATCATCATCAAGGGCGGCGAGGTGCTCGAGGACAGTCGCCGGGTCGACACGCTCGTGGTCGACAAGACGGGTACGGTCACCGAAGGTCGCATGGAGCTGATGTCGGTCGTGGTGCCGACGGGGCCGACTGAAGATCTGCAACGGCTGGCAGCGGCGCTCGAGTCCCGCTCGGAACACCCGATCGCGACGGCGATCGCCGCCTCGATCCAGCACGACCACGAGATCGAGGGCTTCGAGAACCGGCCCGGGCGGGGAGTGGTCGGAACCATCGGGGGAATCGAGGTTCGCGTCGGCCGTCGTGCCCTCTTCGACGAGGTTCCGGCTCCGATCGAGTCCGCTGCGGCATTGGCCGAGTCCCACGGTCATACCGCCGTGCTGGCCGGTCGCTCCGCCTCGGCCGAAGCCGTCCTGGTCGTGGCCGACCGGGTCAAACCGACGTCGGCCGAGGCGGTGGCCGCCTTCCATCAGCTCGGCCTCGAGGTGACCCTGCTCACAGGCGACCACGCCACGACGGCCGAAGCGGTGGCCGAGTCGGTGGGTATCCAGCGGGTCATCGCCGGTGTCCTGCCCGACGAGAAGTCCAACGAGGTCGCCCGGCTCCAGGGCGAGGGTCGCGTGGTCGCCATGGTGGGTGACGGCATCAACGACGGTCCTGCCCTGGCCCAGGCCGACCTCGGTATCGCACTGGGCACGGGGGCCGACGTGGCGATCGAGGCGTCCGACCTCACGCTCGTCTCCGGAGATCTGCGGGCCGTCGCCGACGCGGTGGCCCTCTCCCGTCGGACCCTGGCCACAATCAAGGGGAATCTGTTCTGGGCCTTCGCCTACAACATCGCCGCCATTCCCCTCGCGGCGTTCGGCGTGTTGAATCCGATGATCGCATCGGCGGCGATGGGGTTCTCCTCGGTCTTCGTCGTGACCAACTCACTACGGCTGCGTCGATTCGCCGGGTTCAGGCTGGAGAAGGGTACGGATGGCGCGCCGAGCTCCTCCGGCCCCGCTCCCGTTGATCGGCCGAGATCGGATGCAGCCCGGTAGGGTGGATCGATGGCCTACACGGTTCCGGAGTTCCACCCGGCCTTCGAGGAGTACTGCGAGACGATCTTCGAGCTGGCCGAAGACGCGGTCGAGGTCATCCAGGCCCGGATTGCCGACCGGCTCGACGTTTCCCGTCCGGCTGTCTCCGAGATGATCCGCCGGCTCGAAGCAGAGGGCCTGGTCTCGGTGGACGATGGGCAGATCACGCTGACCACTGACGGTACCGCTCTGGCCGTCAGTGTGGTCCGACGGCACCGGATCGCGGAACGGTTCCTCACCGATCTGCTCGGCCTGTCCTGGACCGAAGCCCACCACGAGGCCGGCAAGTGGGAACACGTCATCTCGCCCCAGGTCGAAGAAGCGCTCATGCGGGTGCTCGACGACCCCACCACCTGCCCGCACGGCAACCCGATCCCCGGGTCCAGCTATCGGGCACCCAACGACGTCACGGTCCTGAACGAACTGTCCCAAGGCACCGAGTTCGTCGTGGAGCGCATCCCCGAAGAGCTCGAGTTCAGCGACGGCATGCTCGAGTTTCTCGAGAGCTCGGCCATCCTGCCCGGCAACCAGGGCACGGTCACGGCCATCGCCCCCGACGGGACGATCACCGTGTCGATCCACGGCGCGCACGTCGGCGTCGGAGCGTTCGCCTCCGAGCGCATCCTCGTATCCGCCACCTGAGCACCGTTCACCCTCACAGACACCGAACTTTGGGCAGTCAGCCCTCACATGCCCGGTTCGATGCCCAAAGTACGGCGGGCGGGGCGGGTTGGGTCAGGTTTCGAGCAGGGCCTGCAGCCGCTGAGAGGCTTCGATGAACTCCTCGACCATCTCGAAGATCACGTCTGCCGTTCGCCGGGTCCTGCTGGCCAGGCCGATGACCTGCCCGGCCGGGTAGAAGTTGACGTCCAACGCCTGTTCCGGATAGCGGTGGCCTCGGGCCATCGCATCGACGGTGACCATTGTCTGGAGCGGCATGCCGAGCGGTGCGGGGGTGTTCGGATCGTCCCAGGCGTCGGTCCAGGTGTTGCGGAGCATCCGGGCCGGCTTGCCCGTCCACGAGCGCGATCGCACGGTGTCGCGGGTGCCGGCCTCGAGGTAGCGCTGCATCTGTCCCGGAGGTATGTCGGCTTCCTCGACGGTCAACCACAGCGATCCGGTCCAGACGCCCTGGGCGCCCATGGCCATGGCCGCCGCCATCTGTCGACCGTTGCCGATGCCACCCGCGGCGAGGACCGGCATGTCCGGGCCGACGGCGTCGATGACCTCGGGCCACAGCACCATCGATCCGACGTCGCCCGTGTGACCGCCGCCCTCGCCTCCTTGGCAGACGATGAAGTCGAGGCCCGCCTCCTCGTGGGCCAGCGCATGCTTGGACGAGCCGCACAGGGCGCCGATGGCGCGACCGGACTCGTGAACGAGCGTGACGATGTCGGGCGGAGGCGTGCCGAGTGCGTTGGCGATCAGGGAGCACTTGTCGTGGGCCAGCGCCTCCTCGACGAGCGGTTGGGCCATGAGCGCGCCGAAGCCCAGCAGCTCCTGGTAGTCGCGTTCGTCCTCCGGGATCTCGGGCACGCCGGCGTCGGCCAGGAGCTTCTGGGCGAAGGCTCGTGTCTCTTCGGGGATCATCTCCGCCAGGTCGGCTTCGAGCTGTCCGGGGTCGATCTCGTCCATGCCCTCGTACTTCTCGGGGATGACCACGTCGACGCCGTAGGTCTTGCCGTCGGCCACGTGTTCGTCGAGCCACTCGAGCTCGACCGCGAGCTGCTCGGGCGAGAAGCCGACCGCTCCGAGCACACCCATGCCGCCGGCGTTGGAGACCGCGGCGGCCACGTCTCGGCAGTGGGTGAAGGCGAAGATCGGGAACTCGATGTCCAGTCGGTCGCAGATGGGTGTGCGCATGGTGGCTACTCCAGGGTTGCGTAGTTCGTGCTGCGGTCGTCGGTCTGCCGATCGGCGACGGCCTCGATGCACGCGGCAAGCGTGGCAAGGTAGTCGTCGACCACGGGAGCGTTGCCGTTGCTGATCGTCGAGTGCAGCGAGTCGGGCGGGGTCTGGCGGTCGTGGAACCACCCGTGCTCGGCGAGGGCATCGCCGAGAGAGAACACGTCGAGGGGGCGCCCGGCGTGGACGGGATCCGCCGCCAGGGCTATCAGGTGGAGGTCACCATCGCCGAGCACCGCGACGCGGTCGAGTTCGGCGACGCCGGCCCGGATCCGGTCGGCCGCGTCGAGTGTGGTCCGCACCAGGTCGCAGTAGCCGTCGGTGCCGAGGTGCTGCATGACGGCCCAGGCGGTGGCCATCGGTAGACCGGAGCGCGTGCCTTGCAGGTTCGGTGACGCGTAGAACCCACCAAGCCAACCCTCGAATACGAAGGTCTGGTGGCGTCGGAGCTCCTTGGTGCGGTGGAGCACGACCGAGACGCCCTTGGGCGCGTAGCCCAGCTTGTGGATGTCGGCTGAGATCGAGGTGACGCCGTCGACCCGGAAATCCCACGGTGCGACGTCGCGTCCGATCATCTCGGCGAACGGGAGGACGAATCCACCCATGCAGGCGTCGACGTGGCAGTTGGCGCCGACCGACTGGGCCAACGCGGCGATGTCGGGAATCGGATCGATGACTCCCTGCGGATACTGAGGCGCCGAGCCCACGACGAGGATCGTCCGGTCGTTGAGCGCGTCGGCCATGGCGTCGAGGTCGACGCGCCAGTCGGCGTCGACCGGTGTCTTGTGCAGCGTGATGCCGAAGAGGTGGGCCGCCTTGTGGAATGCGGCGTGAGCACTCTCGGCGACGACCATCTCGGGCCGGTCGATGCCGCGTTCGGACGCACAGCGCTCGCGTGCGGCCAGCACCGAACAGAGGATCGATTCGGTTCCACCGCTGGTGAGGAACCCTGCGGCGGTGTCGGGGCCGTGCAGCAGCCCGGCGGTCCAGCGCACCACCTCGGACTGGATCGAGCCGAGCGACGGAAAAGCCTTGGTGTTGAGCGCGTTCTCGTGCAGGTACATCTGGGCCGCGCCCTCGATGGCCTCGTGTACCGACGGGCCACCGTCGTAGACCATCCCGAAGGTGCGTCCCGATGCCCAGTCGGCGTCGGCACTGCGCTTGGAGCGAAGGTCGGCGAGGACGTCGGGGACCGGCCGGCCCTTTGTGGGAAGGTCCATCGCTCCTTGCTATCCGATCATCCGGAGTGTCTCCAAGGGCGGCCTCATCGGGCCGATGCCGGTTCGTCGGCCAGGACCGCTGGGACCAGGAGCTCGGTGATGAGGCGGCGCTCTTCTGCAGGGTCGGGCTCGGGGAGGACCAGGAACGACGTGATGGATCGGATCAGCCACCGCGCCCGCCGGCGCCGGGTCGAGCGATCGGTCAACCCGGCCCGGGCTAGAAACCCGTCGGCGATGCCGTCGATGACCTCGGATTGGTCGGACAGCTCGGCGGCGATCGTGAGGTCACCGGGAGCGAACCAGGCCGCGAGCGCCGGGTCCGAACGCACGCGTTCCAGCGCGCCGGCCACGCTCCGGGCCAGCACCTCGGCGGGGCCGCCGAAGCCGTCGAGGCCGGCGTTGATCTCGGTCATCAGCCGCAGGGTCTCGCGATTGACGAAAGCGCGGTGCAGGTCATGACGGGAGCCGAAGTGCCGGTAGAGCGTCGCTCGGGAACAGCCCGCCCGCTCGGCGATGTCCATCATGCTGGTCGCGCCCACGCCCTCGGTCGCGAACGCAGCCGCCGCGGCGTCGAGGATCCGGTCGACCGCCAGTTCGTTGCGTTCGTCGTCGAGCCAGCCCTGTGAAGCCATCAGGCGGCGGCGTGGAAGGGGAGGGACTGGAATCGCCGAACGAACGCTCCGGGCGCGTAGGTTCCGGCCTCGGCGTCGACCGCGAAGTCCGGACAGCGGCCGAGCAGCTCTTCGAGGGCGACGCGGGCGATCAGCCGGGCGACAGCGGCCCCGAGACAGTGGTGCGCGCCGTAGCTGAAGCTCATCATGCGTGGGATGTCGCGGGTCACGTCGAGCTCCTCGGCGGTGGGGCCGTATTCGCGCGGATCTCGATTGGCCGAGGCGTAGAGCAGGAGGACCTTCTTCCCGGCCGGGATCTCCACCGTCCGGGGAAGATCGTCACCGGCGTAGGTGACGTCGCGGGTCGTCGTGCGAGCGAGGTTCTGGACCGGGGCGGTTAGCCTGAGGAGCTCGTCGACCGCTCCCGGGATCAGGTTCGGGTCGTCCAGCAGGAGCTGCCGCTGGTCCCGGTGGCGTGTGAGCAGCTCGGCCGATCCCCCGAGGAGTCCGGTGGTCGTGTCGTTGCCGCCGGTCACCATGGTGAACGTGAAGCCCAGGATCTGGACCAGCTCGGTCTCCTCGGGAAGGTCGGCGGCGAGAAGGGCCGACACCATGTCGTCACCCGGTTCGTTCCTTCGGCGCTCGATCAGCTCGAAGAAGTAACCGACCAGATCGCCGGCCGCAGCCGCCACGTCGGACTGGTCGCCGCCGGCGTTGGCCGCGACGATCCGGTCGGTCCACTCGTCGAATCTGCTGCGATCTTCGGCCGGCACCCCGAGATAGTGGGCCACGACCATGCTGGGTAGCGGCTTGAACAGCTCGACGACGATGTCGCCCGACCCGGCCTCGCGCAGTCGCTCCATCCGTTCGACCACGAAGGCCCGAACCGCGGGTTCGATCTCGTTCACGGCCCGCGGGGTGAATCCACGCGAGACCAGACGGCGAAAGGCCGTGTGCTCGGGCGGATCCATCATCACGATCGGATCGGCCGCGATGTCGAGCTGCTCCCGTTCGTTGTCGTGGTAGGTGAGTCCCTGCGCCGACGAGTAGGTGGCGGTGTCTCGGGCGGCCTCGAACACGGGGCCGAATCGGCTCAGGACCCAGAAGTCACCCCAGTCGGCGTAGTGCACCGGGTCCTCCTCCCGCAGCCGGGTATAGGACGGGAACGGGTTCCGCCAGAGGTCACCGCCCCGAGGGACGTATCGGGGGGCGGCATCGGCCAGCGTCATGGCGACTCCAGAGGGCTCGGGGGCAACGGGAAGGCGAGACAGACCTGCAGATATGTCTAGCAGATGCTACACGTGGACACGAATGTCCAGGCCCGTGGGAGCGACCGAAGTCGCCGGTTGTGTGCCGTCACGGCGTACCGGCGCTATGGTGACGGGCAAGGCGCTCTGCCACCGCATGGGGCACGCCCCGACCAACCTCACCGGCTCGGTCGGGGCCCGCTGAGCTGAGAACCTTGCTCCAGGGGACCGTGTCCAACCCGCCGTGGGTGTACGAAGGCCCGTCCACACCGGTCGGGACTCCTGGCGCCAAACCGACAAGTAGTGACCGAAAGGCCGAGCGTTCCATACGCCATGTCGACATCTTCACCGCTGTCACACCAGGACTTCGAGGACCTCGTCCAAGCGCACCTGGACGAGATGGCAGATCCCGGTACGGTCGAGCTCCTCCAGGCTCGCGAGAACGACTGGGTCCGGGTGCTTCTTCGATTCCTGGACGAGGCCGACCGGGCCCTGGACGATGTCCGCCAGACGCTGTCCGGTTCGGAGCGGGACATGGTCGTCGCCGACTTCGAGGCCGAGCGGGACCGGATCGACCAGGTCGTCACTTCGCTGATAGGACCGGCCGCGCCCGCTCCCGCTGCCGAGAAACCGGTGACCGAAGCTGCTCCGGTCGGGTCGCGACCTCCCGTCCTCCAGCTGTCGTGGACGCCGGGCCGGATCATCGCCTGGGCCGCCGACCGTGGTGCGGAGCAGGAATCGGTCGACGACCTGCTCGGCCGGCTCGAACGGGCCGGAGGCGGCTCGGTCGGATGGGAGCCCTACCAGCGGATCCGGACGCCCGAGGGCCCACGGGCGGACACCGTGTCGGCCGGAATCGGATCGTGTCTGGGTTGGCTCGTCTCGTTGGCGTCGGCGTCCGACGACGAGAGCATCGGCGCCAGTGCCCGCTGGCTCGGGGCCACCGCGGCGTTGGCGGTGCGTCTCGCCGCCCAGGGGCGCATGGTGCCGACGCTCAAGAAGGCCCGTCGACCCGCCATCGACGGACCGATGCCCAACGGCGCCAGCTCCTTCGAGGTCCGGTGGGTGCCCGCACTGATCGGCCCGGAGACGTTCACCGCGTTGGTCGATTCCCGGCCGGGCTCGGTCGGTGCACTCCAGAACCGTCAGGATCCGCGGGCGTTCACACAGTCGGTGCTGACCGACCTGGTCACGGCGATCTGTGGCAACGCCGCCGATCGGCTCGAGGTGCCGGCTCCGCCGCCGGAACCCCGTTCCAAGGCCGAGGTGGGTGAGGCGATGCTCGCCCGGCTGGGGGGAGAAGCGTTCGTCGCGCCCGGCCGTCTGGGTGGTGAGCTCGGTCGGCGCCTCGATCAATGGGGTCGCCCCGTGACCGGGCCGGCCAAGGTCACCCTCGTCATCCAACTGGATCCTCCGGACGAGCTCGGGGCCTGGTATCTCTCCGTGCTCGCCCCGGGCAACGATGGCGGACTCGAGCCGGTGGAAACGGCCCTCGTCACCTCGTCCAACACCAAGAGCAAGGAAGTCCAGGACCAGCTCAAGCGGCTCGAGCGGCTGTTCCCCGAACTGCTCCGCCCCGGGGCGCGCCGACGCGGTGAGGTCATCCTCGGCCAGGACGAGGCATGGAACCTGATGACCGTCAAGGGAGAAGCCCTCTCAGCCGCCGGATTCGACGTCCGGGTCCCCGAGCTCTCCCGACGCAAGCCCACACCCGCGCTTCGTCTGACCTCCGAGGACACCACCGAATCGATCGTCGGAGCCCAGCAGCTGGCGAACGTGCGCTGGAGTGCCGTCTTCGACGACATCGAGCTGACCGCGGAGGATGTACAGCGACTGGCTCGGGAGGCCAAGCCGTTGGTCCGGTCCCGCGGCCAATGGGTCGAGCTTGATCATGCCGACCTGGCCGAGGCCGCTGCCGCGCTCGCCGAACGGGCCGACACGACCCAGCTGACCGGCGCGGACATGCTGCGACACGCGCTCGGGCTCGAAGGTACCCCCCTGGGCGGGATCACCCTCGCCGGGGAGAACTGGGCGACCGAGCTGCTGGCGAGCGCTGAGGATGTCCCGGCGGACCCGACCAGGAATCCCGATGGGTTCGACGGAGAGCTGCGCAGCTATCAGGCCGAGGCCCTGGCCTGGTTGAACTTCCTCGACGGGGCCGGCCTCGGAGGTTGCCTGGCGCTCGACATGGGGCTGGGCAAGACCCCGACGCTTCTGGCCCATCTGATGCTCGACCCAGACGCTCCGGCCTCGCTGGTGGTGGCACCGCCGGCCGTGGTGGGAAACTGGGCAGCCGAAGCCGCTCGATTCGTTCCCGAGCTCGATGTTCGGGTCCACCACGGCCCCAACCGGGCCGCGCCGGATGAGCTGGCCGCGCTGGCCGAGGGTGCGGACGTACTGATCACCACGTACGGCACGGCGGTGCGCGACATCGATGCCTTGAGCGAGATCACATGGCACAAGGTCGTGCTCGACGAAGCGCAAGCGATCAAGAACCCTGCCAGCGAGACCGCCCAGCAGCTCAAGCGTCTCGAAGCCAGCGGTCGCGTCGCCCTCACCGGGACGCCGATCGAGAACGGCCTCGGCGACCTGTGGGCGATCATGGAGTTCGCCAATCCCGGATTGGTCGGACCGCGGCCCGCCTTCATCGCCCAGCTGTCGAAGACGAGCGACGGCGACAACGGGGCCGAGCGGGCGTTGCGAGCGCTGAACGGCATCCTGGTCTTCCGCCGCACGAAAGCCGAGCCGGCCATCGCCGCCGAGCTACCCGACCGGATCGACGAGCTCGATCACTGTGCCATGACCGCTGAACAGATAGGCCTCTACCAGGCCGTCCTCGACGCTCTGGTGGTCGAGACGGCTGACAGCATCAACACGCCGCAACGGAAGGGCGCCGTCCTGGCAGCCATCACGGCGCTGAAGCAGATCTGCAACCATCCGGTGAACTACCAGGCCGACGACCGGCCTCTCGACGGCCGGTCCGGGAAGCTCGAGCGACTCAACGAGATCGTCGACTCGGTCTTCTCGGCCGGTGAGCGGATGCTCGTCTTCACCCACTTCGCCTCGTGGGGCGAGAAGCTGGCCGACTACCTAAGTGCCCGCACCGGCGTGGACATCAACTGCTATCACGGTGGCCTGGGAAGACGAGCCCGGGACAAACTGGTCGAGGAGTTCCAGGGTGGCACCGGTGCGGGTGCGATGGTCCTGTCGCTCAAGGCGGGTGGGACCGGACTCAATCTGACGGCAGCCAGCCACGTGGTCCTGTACGACCGCTGGTGGAACCCTGCCGTCGAGGATCAGGCCCGTGACCGGGTCTGGCGGATCGGTCAGACCAGCACGGTCATCTGCCACCGACTCGTGTGCCCTGGCACCGTCGACGAGCGGGTGGAGGAGGTCGTGGCCGGCAAGCGACAGATCGCCGACATGGTGCTGCCGAAGTCGAGCTCGATCGGCGATCTCGACGCCGAGCAGTTGCAGGTGGCGCTGGGAATCGATCCCGACTCGGTGCTGGCCGAAGAAGTCGAGCTGATGGAGTCGCTCCCGTGAATGCCGGCCGACGTCGTGGAAACAAGAAGCGCGCCAATCGCCCCCGGAAGAAGACCGTCTCCCAGACGGCGATCCGGGAGTTCTGGGGTGACGCGGACGCGGTTCCCATCCCACAGGGCGACGTCCAGATAGCCAAGGACACCTCCGCGGTGGTCCGTTCGCTGGGTCGCCCACCGATGGGCGGACAGGACACGATCGCCGAGCACTACTTCGTCGCCGTGTACGACCGGGCCGTCACGCTGGCCAGCGCCCTCGCTGCCGCCGGCGATCTCATCGAGCCCGAGGAGCTCCTGGGCGACGAGATGCCGCCGGGCTAGCCCTGGGCTAGCCGGGTCCAGCTCCTCATCGCGTCGAGACCCGCCGGACTTTGTGCCCTCCCTGGCATATGGGTACCGCCAGGGCACAGAGTTCGGTCCAGGCTCCTAGTCGTCGAAGCTGGGAGCGCGGCCTTCCTTCCGGGCGCGCATCGCTTCCTCGAAGTTCTGGGTCGTCATCCGCATGAACAGCTGAGCGGTGGACTCGAGCTCGAACGCGTTCTCCAAGCTTCCCGATTCGAGGCCGGCCCAGAGGAGCCGCTTGGTGTGGACGACGCCGTTGGTCGACCATCCCATGATCTGGTGGGCCATGGCGATTGCTTCGTCCATGAGCTGGTCATCGGGAACGGCCCGGGAGATCAGTCCCATCTGAGCCGCCTCGGTGGCCGAGACGTCCCGACCGGTCAGGGCCATGTCGAACGCCCGGGACGACCCGATCGCGCGGGGAAGGGTGAAGCTCAAGCCGAGCTCGAGGGCGGTGAGACCGTTGTTGATTCCGGCCGCGCGGAAGTAGGCCGATTCAGCGGCCAGCCGGATGTCGGTACCGAGCGCCAGGCACAGCCCGCCGCCGATCGCCGGACCGTTGATGGCGGCGATGATCGGTTTCGGAGCGTGTCGCATCGTTCGGATCAACCCGACGAAGATGTCCATGGCCTTGGTCGCGATCTGATTCATCGTGAGACCGTCGATGTCGGGCGGTGGCTCACTGTCCTGGACGTCGGCCCCTGAGGAGAACGCCCGGCCCCGGCCCGTGAGGATGATGCACTGGATGGTGCGATCATCGATGGCTTCCTCGAGCTGTTCGACGAGGGGAACGACCAGGTCGAAGCTCATCGAGTTGAGGCGCTCCTCCCGGTTGAGCGCCACGACCGCGATTCCCTCGGCCGGTCGTTCGGTCACCACATGGTCCATCGGGTCCCTCTCCTCGTTTCGCGTCTTCTCAGGATCGCAGCAGGCGCTCTATCGCCGCGACGGCCTCGTCGACCTTCTCGTCGCCGGCCACGCGGTCGACATCGGCTGCATCTCGAACACAGTGGCGGACGTGTTCGTCGACGAGACCGAGCCCGACCCCCTGGAGGGCCTTTGTCACCGAGCTGATCTGGGTCAGGACATCGATGCAGTAGGTGTCTTCCTCGACCATGCGCTGCAGGCCCCGAACCTGCCCCTCGATCCGCCGAAGGCGCGCCAGATAGTCGTCCTTGCTGAGCGAGTAGCCGGCCATCCGGGGAGCGTACCGGTCAGCGGCCCCGCGGTCGTAGGGCGATGATCGCGAGGATCACCACGATCAGCAGTGCCACCGCGACCAGACCGATCCGCTGCCATCCGACGGTGTCGGCCCCATCGAGCGCAGCCTCGACCCGGTCTACGCCGGTGTCGACCAACTCGGGGTCTCCGGCCTCGAACGCGGCCGAGGATACGTCCAGGATCTGGTCGACATCGGTGCCCCAGAGGCCGATTCGCTCGACGAGAGATCGTTCCTCGGCGGCATGGTCGGTGACGTGGGCGAGCTTCGTGGCCGTCTGGGACCAGGAGCTGATCTGGTTCGAGACATCCTCGAGTGGAAGCCGCGCCTTCTCGTAGCTGGATTCGAGGCCGGCAGGGAAAGCGAGTCCGATCCGGTCGACGTCAACCCGGAGACGGTCCCGCAGATCGAGAACGGCGGTGGCGTCATCGATCGCCCGGGTGGCCTTGTCGAAGCCCCAACCCTCCATCGCTCGCCGGATGCCGAGCGGCACGGCCCAGGTGTCTCCCCGCTCCGCGAGGTCGTCGTACCGCTCCAGCGCGGCCGACCGCCCGGGAAGCTGCTCGAGATCGGTCTCCGAAAGGACGTAGAGCTCCATGAGCCCGGCGGCGGCCTCGGATCCGCCGACCCGCTCGACCAGATCCAGGAAACGGCGGTTGTCGACAGCGGCATCCGTGAGGGTCTCGGGATCGGTGCCGCCGAAGGCGGGCCGGCGGCCGAAGACAGCATCGAGCACCAGTTGCGTCTGCTCGACGCCGATCTCCGCGATGACCTGATCGACGATCGACCACGATGCGGCGTATCCATAGGCCTCGGCCAGGGCCGCGGTCTCCTCGTCGGCCTCAGCGAATGCGTCGGCCCATGAGGCCAGCGGGAACATGGGCGTGTCGGGGATCGGTTCGGGCTGGGCCGCGTCGACCCCGATGGCCGTGAGCGTGAGCTCGGCGAAGGCGTTGGCGAGTCCCTCGTTGAGCCAGCGCTCGCTGATGGCCGATCCGTTGAACCAGCCGTGGGCGAGCTCGTGCATGACCACGGTCGGGTCCAGGTTCTCGCCGATGACGATCCGGCGCTCTAGGGGCTCGAACCAACCGGCGTAACCGTAGAGATAGGGGTTGTAGGCCTCGACCACGTCGTAGGGCCGGTCGTCCGGCCAGGGTTCGCCGATCAGTCGCTGCATCTCCTCGAGCGGCGCTCCCAGGTAGTCGGTCACGAACATCGACCACTCGTCATCGCCGGGCCAGGACCGCACGTGCCACGTGCGGTCTTCCTGCTCGACGATCTCGTCGAGCAGGCGAGCGTCGTCCTGACCGGTGACGATGGCCCACCAGCTGGTCGGCTCGCTGATCGAGGTCGCCGTCAGGCTGGAAGCGCCGTCGGCACCGAAGTCGGGGTCCGAGCCGACGATGTCGGGTTCGAAGTTTTCGGGCAGCTCGACACGCACCGAGGCCAGACCCGGGTCACCGATGGCGACGACGGGAAAAGCCACGTAGGCGGGGTTGACCCTGGTCACGTTCTCCAGGCTTCGGGCCGGGGCCGACGGGACCTCGTAGTCGACCGAGATCGACCGCTCGTCGCCGAAGGCCAGATCGGTGGGGAAGTCGACCTCGGCCGTGTCGGTTGCACCCTCGGCCGCGGAGATGGTCACGTCGAGGGGGGCTCCGCCGGACCGGGCTCGGATGTTCCGGGCCAGATCGAGAACGGGGAGGGCCACGCCGGGAAATAGGTACCGGATCCTTCCGTTCGTGGTCGGCTCGTCCGGTTTGACGTTGGTGACGACCAGCTCGGCCGTCACCAGGATCACCCCCTGCTCCGGATCGGGGCGGAACGTCGTCGAGCCGACGTAGCGAAGACCGTCACCGTTGGGATCGGTCGGCTGGGTGGTGGCCCCGGCCGCGGTGATTGCCTGGGGAACCAGCAGGGCGAGGACGAGAGCCGACAGGAACGGGCGCACGCCTGCAGTTCACCACACGGGTCCTAGGGTGACTCGTCATGACTGCCGCACTCGGGATCGACATCGGTACGACCAACGTCAAGGTCGTGCTGCTCGACGGTCGGGGAGAGATCCGGGCCTCGGCGGCCCGGTCGCTCCGCACCGACTCGTTGGGTGACGCCGTGACCCAGGACGCCGATGATCTCTGGTCGCAGGTGGTCGCTGCGGTGCGATCCGCCACCGGCGAGGCACCCTCCACCGCGGCGAACGTGACCGCGATCGGCGTCTGTTCGCAGTACTCGTCAATCGTGCCGACCGGCAGCGACCTCCTTCCGGTCGGGGAGGTCGTCCTGTGGCAGGACCGCCGCGGCACCGAGCCGTCACTGGCGATCCTGGCCGAGCATCCCGACGCCTTCGAGTTCTGGATCGAGACCCATGGGATCCCGCCGGTCGGTGGGGGACTGGCCCTGGGCCACCTGCTGGTGCTCGAAAGTTCGGCCGAGGCCACGGCCACGGCGACCTATCTCGAGGTCATGGACCATGTCGTCGCCCGTCTGACCGGGACCGTGGCAGCCACCCAGCACTCCATGTTCATGAGTCAGCTGTGTGACAACCGAACGCTCGGTGCAGCCGACTATGACCCCCGGCTGCTGGCGATGGCCGGGCTCGACGCGCTGCGACTGCCCCCTCTGGTACCGGTCGGAACGACGGTGGGGTCCCTTCGCCCCGAGGTGGCGGCAGACCTCGGGTTGCCGGCCACGGCGTTGGTCACGACCGGGACGAACGACACCTCTACCGATGCGATCGCGACCGGAGCGCTGGGGGATGGCCGATGCGGTCTCGCCATAGGCACGACCAGCGTGCTCGTCGACACCGTCGACACGATGAAGGTCGATCTGGACCACGAGATCCTGTCCATGCCGGGCCCGCTCATCGACCAGTACCTCGTCTGGGCCGAGAACGGCCTCGGGGGCCGGGTGGTCCAGCAGGTCCTCGAGTCCTTGATCCACGTCGACGACGCTCTCGGTGCGGACCGCCGCGAGGATCCATTCGCCCTCCTCGACGCCGCCGTGGCCGACTCGCCGCCCGGAGCGAACGGCGTACTCTGCCTGCCGTGGTTCCATGGAAGCCTCGCTCCCAACAGCGATCCTCGCATGCGCGGGGCGTTCCTGAACCTCTCGCTCGAGGCGGCGCGGACCGACCTGGTGCGGGCGGCGGTGGAAGCCACAGCCCACAACCTGCGCTGGCTCGTTCCCCACGTCGAGGCGTTCACCGATCGCCCGATCGCCGAGGCCGGATTCGTCGGTGGGGCCGCTCGATCGGATCTCTGGTGTCAGATTCTGGCGGACGTGCTGAGCCGACCGGTCAGCAGGATCGCCGAGCCCGACCGGGCCGTGGCCAGGGGCGCGGCGCTCCTCGCCCGGCACCACCAGGGCGAGCTCGATCGCGACGGACTTGCCGATCTCGTGCGATTCGACCGAACCTTTGAGCCGGACCGAGCACTCCAGGGGCTGTACGAGCATCGGCACGGCCAGTTCGAGGCGGCCTTCGATGCGCTGCAGCCCATCGTCAACAACCTGGCCGAAACACCACCGCCGGACGACCCGGCGGAATCGCACAACCGACAGGACCGACCATGAGCACTGACTATCCCTACGCCGAGCAGTACCCGGTCAACCGCGGCATGCCCGAACACGGTCGGCCGCGCGAGGAGATCGCGGCCGAGATGGAGGCGATGGCGACAGTGGAGGACGCCGTCTGGGAGTCGGGCCACTGTTCCGGGACGATGTACTGCGGCGACCACGACCACTACGACTTCATGGCCGACGCCTACGCCCGCTTCGGGCACGTCAACGTGCTGCAGCGCGACATGTGTCCGAGCGCGACCCGGTTCGAGGGCGAGATCATCGCCATGAGCCTCGACATGCTCGGAGCCGGATCCGCCGGTCCCGAAGCCGACCCGGTGGGGATGGTGACCTCGGGCGGCAGCGGCAGCATCCTGCATGCCGTCCTCTCGTATCGGGAGCAGGCCGCCGCCCGGGGGGTCGATCGTCCGAACTTCATCAAGGCCGAGACGGGTCACCCCGCGTTCGACAAGGCCTGCCATCTGCTGGGAATCGAGCTCCGACGGGCTCCGGTCGATCCCGTGAGCACGAAGGCCGATCTGGAAGCGGTGGCCGCGCTGATCGACGACCAGACCATCGCCATGGTCGGGTCCGCGTGCAACTACGGCTACGGGACGATCGATCCCATCGAGGCCATGGGCTCGCTGGCCCTCGAACGCGGGATCGGCCTGCACGTCGACGGTTGCCTGGGCGGCTTCATCCTCCCGTGGGGTCGTGAGCTCGGCTATCCGATCGAGGCGTTCGACTTCTCGGTCCCCGGCGTGACGACCATCTCGGCGGACACGCACAAGTACGGCTACGGCTTCAAGGGCACGTCGGTACTGGCCTTCCGTGATCGGGCGCTCCGGAACGGGCAGTACTTCTACCTGACCGACTGGACCGGGGGGAAGTACTTCTCGCCCGGGATCGACGGGTCGCGATCGGGCGGGCTGCTCGCCGCGACCTGGGCCGCCATGGTCAGTCTCGGCCGGGAGGGGTACCTCGAGTACGCCCGTCGCATCTTCGAGACGGCGGAGGCCATGAAGGAGGCGGTGACCTCACACGAGGAGCTCCGCATCATGGGCGACCCGACGTTCTGCTTCAGCTTCACCAGCGACGTGTTCGACATCTACCACGTCAACGACGCCATGCGGACGCACGGCTGGCGATTCAACGGCCAGCAGTACCCGAATGCCATCCACATGGCCGTCACCCGCCCCCAGACCGGGCCCGGCGTCGTCGATGCGTTCCGCTCGGATCTGGCCGAGGCCGTCGCTTTCGCCCTGGACCACAAGGACGAGGCGCCGTTCAGCGCGGCCGTCTACGGCGGCGTGGCGGGCGGGCTCACCGACGAGGCCGACGAGTTCATCCGCGGGATCATGGAAGGCATGATGGACACCCAGCAGGGCCTGCCACCGCTCGACTGAGCGGCTGGGATCCCGCGGATCGGTCGCGTCAGTGGCGGTGGCCGTGGCCGTGGTCGTCGAGCACGACCAGGTCGTGGGCGTGGTCGTGGTCGCTGTGGTCGCCCAGGACCCGGTCGGCGTAGGCCTCGCGGAGATGATCCGCCGTGAGTGCCTCGTCGGGAGGGCCGACGGCGACGATCCGCGTGGCCAGGAGGAGGGCCACATCACAGTGTCGGGCTTCGTCGAGGTGATGGGTGGACAGCATCACGGTCGTCCCGGCCGTGGTCTCCTCGGCCACGATGGCCAGGATTCGTTCCTGACTGGCCATGTCCAGACCGGTGATCGGTTCGTCCAGGAGCAGGAGCTCGGGCTCGGCGGCCAGCGCCTGGGCCAGGAGAACCCTCTGGCGTTCGCCGCCCGACAGTCCGTGGAATCGCCGCCGCCGAAGCGACTCGACCTCGGAGCGAGCGGCGGCTCGGTCGATGGCGGCGTGATCGGACGAGGTGAGCCGCCCGATCAAGCCCCGGTGGCCGTATCGGCCCATCCGAAGCACCTCGTCGACGGTGACGGGGAGGGCGTGCTTCTCGTCGAGGTCCTGGAGCACATACGAGATGCCACGAGAAGCCGCCGAGACACGAAGCGAGCCTTCGTCCGGTGATCGCAGCCCGGCGATCAGGTCGAGAACCGTCGACTTCCCCGAGCCGTTGGGACCGAGGAGGGCGACCGAGCTTCCACTCTCGATCGTGAACGACACCGCTTCGATGGCCGGGACCCGCCCGTGTCGTAGCGTGACCGCATCGAAGACCACGGCCGGTTGAGCGGGGGCTGGCATGGGCATCACTCTAGGAGTCGAGGTTCCCTTGCAGCGCCGACCGAGGCGACCTCCCAAAACCGAACTTCGGCAGCCGCCCCTCGGATATCCCGGTTGATGCCCGAAGTTCGGCGTTGGCCGGCGGATTCCGGGGTCAGGCGGGGGCGAGCGCCTCCAGCGCGTCCCAGTCGACGGCGGCCACCTCCCCGGAGGGGTGGAGCGGCTGGATGCAGACGTGCGATGCGCCGGCGTCCCAGTGGGACTGAATGCGATCACGGATCGCGTCGACGTCACCCCAGGGAACCAGCGCGTCGATGAAGCGTTGGGAGCGGCCGTCGATGTCCTCCTCACCAAACCCGAGACGGTGCCAGTTGTTCCGGTAGTTCGGCATGTCGGCGTACATGGCGAGCGCCCCGTCGACCGCCGCCCGCGCTGCGTCGGGATCGGTGGTCAACACGATCTTCTGTTCGACACACAGCCAGGGGTCGGGTCCCAGGATGCCCCGGGCGGTCGCGGTGTGTTCGGGCGTCGTCCAGTACGGATGGGCGCCGTCGGCGAGCTCGCCGGCCAGCTCCAACATCTTCGGGCCGAGGGCGGCCAACAGCGTCAGCGGGGGCCGACCGGGCTCCGGGGCCATGTACGGAGAAGCGTCCATCGCCTCGAGATACGACCGCATCGTGGCGACGGGCCTCTCGTACGGAAGGTGCCGGATCCCCTCGACCAGAGGAGCGTGTGAGACACCCATCCCGAGGATGAACCGGTCATCCGATTGCTCGGCGAGGGTCAACTGAGCCTGGCGCATCGCTCCGGGATGGCGATGATGGATGTTGGCGATGCCCGTGGCGAGGACGAGTCGCTCGGTGCTGGCCAGGAGCCAGGACGCGTGGGCCATCGGGTCGCGACCGAACGTCTCCGGGATCCACAGCGCGCCATAGCCGAGATCTTCGATCCGTCGGACGAAGGCGGCCGCCTCGGTCGCGGACATGGTCTCGGTGAACAGCCACACGCCGAGCGGGCCGATAACGGGTGGGTGCGAGCCTGGGGTCGTCGAGGAGTCGGTCATCCGGTCATTCAATCACGGTGCCCGAGGGCGAGGCGGTACACGGATGTCGCCCGACCCGAGGCGGGGGGACTACCGTCGTACCCTTGCAAATCCTCCGGCCCCTCCTTCTCGCCGCGGCATGCGGTCTTCTCCTGGTCGGCTGTGGTGACGACGAATCCTCAGCCGGGTCCGACGACACCACCTCGACCGAAGGCGCAGAGTCGACCGGCTCGTCGCCGGGTCCGAAGGTCGTCATCCTCGCCGTCGACAACTCGTTCGATCCCGAGGAAGAGACCGTTGCCGCCGGATCGGTCGTCGTGTGGGAGAACCGCGGACGCAACGATCACGACATCGTTCCCGAGGATCCGGACGACTTCTGGGCCGTGCCCGCCGAGGAGTTCAAGCCCGGCGACGTCGTCGAATTCCAGTTCGCCGAACCGGGTAGATACCGGTACTACTGCTCGATCCATGGCAACATCGACATCGGGATGCCCGGCGTCCTGATCGTCGAATGACCCTGACCGTCTCCCGGAGGTTCACCCCGTGACATCGACCTGGCGCCGACTGCTCGCCGTGCTCAGCATCATCGTCCTGATCGCCTCGGCGTGCGGTGACGACGACAGCGGCGGCGACGAGACATCCGGGACCACCGAGGCGTCCGACACCCCCGATTCCGCCGAAACCGACGGGGCTGCCGGCGCCGACGACGACGGCGTGCTGAACGTGCCCGACGAGTACGACACGATCCAGGCCGCAGTTGACATCGCCCAGCCCGGCGAGCTGATCCTGGTCGGCGAGGGCACCTACGAGGAGGCCGTCGACGTCACGACCGACAACCTGGTCATACGCGGCGTCGACCGCAACGCGGTCATCCTCGACGGCGGGTTCGAGCTCCAGAACGGTATCCGGGTGCTCGGAGCCAACGGCGTGGCCATCGAGAACATGACGGCTCAGAACTACACCAAGAACGGGTTCTTCTGGACCACCGACGTCCACGGCTACCGGGGCAGCTACCTGACGACGATCCGGAACGGTGACTACGGCATCTACGCCTTCGGCGCCCGCGACGGCATCTTCGAACACAGCTACGGGGCGGGAAGTCCCGATGCCGGCGTCTACATCGGCCAGTGCTATCCGTGCAATGCGCTCATCGACGACTTCATCAGCGAGTACAACGGTCTCGGGTACTCGGGGACCAACTCGGGGGGCGAGCTCTACATCGTCAACTCGACGTTCCGGTTCAACCGGGCGGGCGTCGTCCCGAACTCCGGTTCATACGAAGGTTGTGCTCCCGAGCGGGAGACCACCGTCGTCGGCAACTTGATCTACAGCAACAACCAGGACGACACCCCTGCCATCGAAGCCGCGATCCTGGGCCAGGGGAACGGCTTCTTGGCTCCCGGCGGAATCGCGAACATCGTCGAACGGAACCGGATCTGGGACCACGACATCTCGGGCGTCGCCATCGCGCCGTTTCCCGAGGACAATCCGATCAACGAGATCCCCGATCCACCCGACCCCGACTGCCTGGCCGATGCCGAGACCGGTACCGATGAGGTCGTGGCGAACCTTCCCAATCCGCTTTTCTGGCCGGCCAGGGACAACATCGTCAGGGCCAACGTGATCACTGATTCGAGAACGGCCGACATCATCAACGCCCAGCCCAAGGAGGACAACAACCGCTTCTGCGACAATGAGATGTCATCGTCGATTCCCGCCGACCTCCAGACCCTGGCTCCGTGCGAAGGTGAGCTCTCGGACCTCGGAGACGAGGGGCTCAACAAGTTCGCCGAGATCGCGTTCCGCGAGGGCCGGCCCCCATCGGCCGACTATGAGACCTACGAGTTCGAGCCGATGACCGACCTGCCGGGGATGGACGACCCGCTCAACGCTCCAGCCGAGCCGGCCGACAACATCGTGATCGACGTCGACATCGACGCCATCGGCGTGCCGGACACGCCGGCCGACGCCTAGCCGGCTTCGTGGGTAGGGGGCGCAAGCCCGCCGTGGCCGGGGCGGTGGCCGTCCTCGTCCTGGTCGTCGCGGGCCTGTTGGTCAGTCAGCGATCGCCGTCGAGCCAGGTGCTCCCCCGCAGCCGGGGCCGGCTCGTCGTCGAATGCCTCTACAGCCACTCGGCGCCCGACGATCCCATCGTGTTCCCAGGGGAACCGGGACTGTCCCACATGCACGACTTCTTCGGGGCCGAAGAGGTCGACGCCCATTCGACCGCCGCCTCGCTCGGAGACGGACCGACGACCTGCCAGATACAGCAGGACCGGGCGAGCTACTGGGCTCCGGCGCTGTACCACGACGGCGACAAGATCGATCCGGCCAGTTCCGACGCGTACTACCGGGCGGGCCCCGGTGTGGACCCCGGCACCGTCGAGACGCTCCCGGACGGGCTCAAGATCATCGGCGGCGACTCGTCGTCGCGAAATGCGCAACCGATCGAGGTCGTGGGATGGGGCTGCGGTCGAAATCCACGGCTGACCTCGGAGCCCGCCCAGTGCTCCGAGGGAGCGGCCCTGCGCCTCCACGTGGTCTTCCCGGATTGCTGGGACGGGACCAACCTCGACTCCGACGATCACAAGAGCCACATGTCCTACAGTCGGAACGGGCGCTGCGATCGCGATCATCCGGTCACCGTCGCCCAACTGGAGTTCATCGTGCAGTACGACTTCTGGGGTGAACCGTCGACGCTGGTGTTGGCGTCGGGGTCGCCGCTCACCGCCCACGCGGACTTCTTCAACACCTGGGAACCCGACGCGCTCGAGAACGAAATCGACGCGTGCGTCCGCGGCGACATCATCTGCGCCGTACCGACACTCTGACCGGCCTCGCCCCGCTCAGTCCGACCCGGTCTCCCTGATCATCGGCGCCGCTGGATCCCGGGCTTCGCCGTCCAAACCGACGTCGTGACCCCAGAAACCCCGGGGGGCCATCAGCTCGTCGATCAGGTACTCGAGAGGCGCGTCGAACTCACGCCTGAGCTCGAGCGTGCGGAGGCGCGCCACCTCCGGGGGGAGCAGGTCGAATCCATGGCTTTGGAGGTCGCGGTAGAGGTCGGCCCACAGGCCGTCCTGGTCGGAGGCGTATACCTCGTCGAACTGCCGTCGGTACTCGCTGAGATCCTGGCCTTCGGTCAGCATCCGGAACAGACGGATGGAGCGGCGCAACATCCAGTAGGGGGCGCGGTTCTCCGCCCCGCGGATCATCTGGCACTGGAGGGCGGCGTCGGTGAGCAGCCCGAGAGCGGTCACCCAGTTCTGGCCCCGGTGCTGGGACCGGAACAGCATCAGCATCGGGAAGCTGGTGTGCGTCTCGATCACCCCGGCGACCCAGTCCTCCCAACCATCGAAAAAGGCGACCAGTTCGGCGGGGTCGGCGCCGGGGGCCCGGGCGATGACGAGGTCGGTCGGCGTGATGCGCTCGGACGACCCGGCATCGAGAGTCATCAGCTTGCGTTCGCGCTCGCTGTAGGCCCCGTACATCGCGGGCAGATAGCCGATGACCATCGCCGTGGTCAGGACCCCGGCGAACGCTTCGATCAGCGCGCCGATCCGCGGCACGACCTCGGTGGGGACGACCTCGCCGAAGCCGAGGGTGAAGTACACGACGCCGGAGTAGTAGAGCGCATCACCGAGCGAGCCCGCCCCGGAGATCCCACCCAGCCCCCACCACACCAGGCCGAAACCGACGATCTGCTGCACGACCCAGGCCGTGAGCATGAGGAGCACCGAGAGCGGCGCGAACGTGCCGAGCAGGCGATCGGCGGCCGCCTCCCTCGGGATGCGGCGGGCGACACCCCGCACCAGGGTCCAGGTCTTCCGGTAGACCTGAGCGGTCAGCCACCAGCGAGCCTGGGAGGTCTGGGTCGTCACCAGGGTGTTCACCAGGTCGGCCAACGCCGCAACGACCAGAGTGACGCCAACGATGACGGCGAGGACCTCGAGCACCGCCTCAGGCTATTGCGCAGGACCACCGGGCCGCGTCAGCATCGGGAGGCCCTCAACCCTCGACCACCCCGATCAGGGAGAATCCCATGCGGTTTTCGTTCGCCGAAAGCATGACCGACCCGACCTACTACGTCCCGCTGGCGCGGGCCGCCGAGGAAGCAGGCTTCGACGGGTTCATCGTGCCCGACAGCATCTGCTATCCCGAGGAGTCGGACAGCACCTATCCGTACACGCCCGACGGTGGCCGCGAGTTCCTCGAGGACAAGCCCTTCATCGAGCCCTTCACGCTCATCCCGGCGATGGCGGCGGTGACCGAGCGACTGACGTTCACGACCTTCGTGGTCAAGCTGCCGATCCGCAATCCGGTGCTGGTGGCCAAGTCGGCGACGTCGGTCGCGGTGATGAGCGACAACCGATTCAACTTCGGCGTCGGCACCAGCCCCTGGCCGGACGACTACGAGATCTGCGATGTTCCCTGGGAGCGTCGGGGCAAGCGCATGGACGAGATGATCGACATCATCCAGGGTTTGGGCACCGGCGACTACTTCTCGTACGACGGCGAGGTCTTCACCATCCCGTCGGCCAAGATCTGTCCGGTGCCCAGCGAACCGCTGCCCATCATGGTCGGAGGTCATGGGGAAAGGGCCCTCCGGCGGGCGGCGCGACTGGATGGCTGGCTCCACGCCGGGGGAGACCCCGAGCAGCTCGACGACCTGCTCGCCCGTCTGGCCCGGTACCGGGCCGAGGCCGGTACCGATGAGAAGCCGTTCTCGACGTTCGTGATCTCGATCGACGCCTACAGCCCCGAGGGCATCGAAAGGCTGGAGGCTCAGGGGATCACCGATGTGATCGTGGGTTTCCACAACGCCTACGAGCTCGCGCAGGACACCCAATCGCTGGACGAGAAGATCGGCTCCATCCACTGGTACTCCGACGATGTCATCTCGAAGGTGAGAAGCTGAGGATCTGGTACGCGATGATGGCCGCCGCTCCCGTCGTAATCGAACCCGCGAGAGGAACCGTCATGGCCATCGACTTCAGCTTTCCACCCGAGGTCGAGGCGATCCGCGTCAGGGTCCGGGACTTCATCGGCGACGTCGTCAAACCCGAAGAGGAACGGATCCAGTCCGCGAACCTCGAGAGCACCGACCGGGACGGTTACATCACCGCGCTCATCACGCTGCGCCAGAAGGCCCACGCCGCCGGACTCTGGCTGCCGCACATGCCCGAGGAATGGGGCGGAATGGGGCTGGGTCACGTCGAGCTGGCAATGGTCCAGGCCGAGTCGGCCCGCTCGTACTACGGGCCGTGGGTCCTCAACTGTCAGGCACCGGACGAGGGGAACATGCACACCCTTCTGCACTGGGCGACCGACGCGCAGAAGGAGAAGTACCTCCGCCCCCTGTGCGAGGGGCGTACGTGGTCATGTTTCGCGATGACCGAACCCGAGGTTGCCGGAAGCGATCCGACCCTCATCCAGACGAGCGGCTACGAAGACGGCGACGAGTGGGTCATCAACGGCCACAAGTGGTTCATCTCCAACGCGCACCGGGCCAGCTTCGCGATCCTGGTCGTTCGAACCGAGGACCACCCCGATCGACCCCAGGCGGCGAACACGGCGTTCATCGTCGACATCCCCCAGGACGGCTGGAACGAGGTGCGTCAGATCGAGACGATGCACGGTGCCACCGGGCACAGCGAGATCCTGGTCGAGGACCTCCGGGTCCACAAGGACCAGATGCTCGGCGGCCGAGGTCAGGGTCACCTGCTCGGCCAGTACCGCCTGGGGCCGGCTCGTCTGGCCCACTGCATGCGGTGGATCGCCCAGGCCGAGACCGCCCTCGACATGATGGTCGACCGATCCCTGGAACGGTACGCCCACGGTTCGATCCTGGCCGAGAAGCAGGGGATCCAGTGGATGATCGCCGACTCGGCCATGGAGATGTACCAGTGCAAGCTGATGGTCCTGCACGCGGCCCACAAGATCGACACGGGTCAGGACTTCAAGAGCGAGGTGTCGATGGCCAAACACTTCGTGGCCAACAGCCTGAACAGGATCATCGACCGGTCCATCCAGGTGCACGGTGCTCTCGGATACTCGACCGACACACCGCTGGCCCACATGTACCAGCACGCCCGATGGGCCCGCTTCGCCGACGGAGCCGACGAGGTCCACCAGATGCGGATCGCCCAGCGCACCATCGCCGCCTACAAGGACCACGGCAGCACCCGGGCCGCCACCGGCGATCTGCCCATCTGATGCGCCGCAACATCCTGCTCGTCACCACCGACCAGCAACGCTTCGACGCCCTGGGGTGCAACGGGGGCGAGATCGCGCGAACGCCGGTCGTGGATCGTCTGGCGGCGACCGGGCGCAACTACCAGCGGGCCCATCCCCAGAACGTCGTGTGCATGCCGTCCCGGGCCACCATCATCACCGGGCAATACGTCGGTACGCACGGGGTCTGGATGAACGGTGCCGCCCTGCCCGTCGACGCGCCCAACGTTGCCCGCCACCTGCACCAACACGGTTACGAGACCGCCCTGGTGGGTAAGAGCCACTTCGAGCCGTTCATGGCTCCGGGCTTCGTGGAGAACGAGTTGGCCACGCTGGGATCGTTCGGACCCCATCGTGGCTTCGACCACATGGAGATGGCCACGCACACGCCCCTGGGCGGACTGCACTACGCGCGATGGATGCACGAGCAGCACGCCGACCACATCGGCGGCTTCTATCCCGTGCTCGATTCCGATCTCCAGGTGAACGCACGCGGAGGCGGCCGCTCCGGAGCCCCGCAGGTCGCGGTCAACCCGGTGCCGCGGGAGGTGTACCACACGGACTGGGTCGCCGAGCGAACCGTGGCCTGGCTGGCCGACCGCGACGACGACTCCGACTGGTTCTGCTGGATGAGCTTCCCCGACCCGCATCACCCCTGGGACCCGCCCGAGGCCGAGACAGCCCGTGTTCCATGGCGGGACGTCCCCTTGCCGGCCGGCTACCCGGTCGACCGGACCGAACGCCAGGCGATCCTGGACCAGAAGCCGCGCCACTGGCGGGCTTGGTACGACGGCACGCTCGTAACGAACTACGAGGCTCCGGCCCGGTGGATCCCCTCGACTCTGACCGAGGACCAGATCCGCGAGGTCAACGCGATGACCCACGTCGAGAACGAGTTGATCGACGAGGGCCTGGGGCGGGTGATCCACGCGATCGAGCAGCGGGGATGGCGGGATCGAACCGACATCATCTACACGACCGACCACGGCGAGTTCCAGGGTGACTTCGGGCTGCTGTTCAAGGGGCCGTACCACGTCGACTCCCTGATGCGGCTTCCCCTGATCTGGAGTCCGGCCCCCGGCGCCGGTGGTGCGCCGGCTCGCATCACCGCGCCGGTCGGCCACGTCGACCTCGCCCCGACGTTCTGTGAGATCGCCGATGTCCCGACACCGGACTGGATGGAGGGCAAGGTCCTGCCGTTCGATGACGACGACGCCGCGGCCCGTGGCCACGAGCGGGTCCTGACCGAGTGGGACTCCGAGCACACCGCAGGGGGCGTCTCCCTCCGCTCGATCTGCCGGGACGGGTGGCTGTGCACCAACTACGGTCCCGGAGTGCTGCACGACGGCACGGAAGGCGAGCTCTACTCCCTGGTCGACGACCCCCTGCAGCACACCAACCGCTGGGACGACGCGACCGTGTCTTCGCGACGCGACGACCTGCTGGCCGATCTGCGGGACAACCTGCCCCCGCGCACAGCCAGGCATCCCGTGGTGGCGTCGGTCTGATGGCCGAGATGCACCCTGAGCAGAGCGGCTCGGCCGAGCCCTCCATCGCCAATCTGTTGTACCGCTACGCCGAGTTGATGGACGCCGGTGACCTGGAGGGTGCGGCCGCGCTCTTCGAGCACGCCGAGATCGTGTTGGATCCGGCCTCACCGTCGGTGGACGCGGCGGCTCTGCTGGCCATCTGGCAGGGGGTCGTGAAGCTCCACGCCGACGGCACGCCTCGGACTCGCCACCTCGTCACCAATCCCCAGATCTTCATCGACGGGGATCGGGCGTCCAGCCGTTCGTCCTACACCGTGATGCAGGCCACCGGTCGACTCCCGCTGCAGGTCATCGTCGTCGGCAGGTACCACGACGAATTCGAGCGGGTCCACGGATCGTGGCGATTCAGTCGTCGCGACTACTCACTCGTCGATTTCGTTGGCGACACGACCGAACACCTCTGGATCCAGCTCGAGCCGTCAACCGACCTCGAGTAGATCGACGACGAAGACGAGCGTGTCACCGGGGGCGATGGCCGAACCAGCTGGTGGGGTATCGCCGTAGCCGAGCTCAGGCGGGATGATCAGCCGTCGCCGGCCGCCCTCTCTCATCCCGATCAGGCCATCGGACCAACCGGGGATGACCTGGGTGATGTCGAAGGTCGCCGGTCGATTGCCGCTGTCCCAGGTGCTGTCGAAGACCTCGCCACTGTCGAGAGAGACTCCCACGTACTGCACTGTCAGCATCGTCCCGGGTTCGGCGGACGAGACCTCGGCTCCGTCGCCGATCTCGATGTCCTCGACGACCAGCTCGGTCGGTGCCGTCTCGGGCATTTCGACGGTCGGCTTGTCGGCGTAGGCCACGGTGACCTCGAGCAGATCCACGACGAACACCAACGTCTCGCCGGGAGCGATGTTCGAGCCGGCAGGAGGTTGATCCCCGTATGCCATGTCGGCGGGGATCACGAGGTGACGTCGCCCGCCCTCGCGCATGCCGAGGAGGCCCTCGCTCCAGCCGACGACGACCCCGTCGAGGGAGAATTCGACCGGCTCGCGGTCGTACGACGAGTCGAACTCCTCGCCCGTCGAGAGCGCCACCCCGACGTAGTCCACCCGCACCCAGTCGTGCGCCGCCACCACAGCGCCGGTGCCCTCCACGAGATCCTCGATCTGAAGGGTGGGAGGCGCTTCGTCGGGCAGATGGATGTCCTCCGGCTTCCCCTTGCCGGTGGGAGCGGCTTCGCTGTCGAGCGCAGCGTCAGCCGCGGGCTCCGGGTCGACGCCGCAGGCGGCGAGTAGCAACCCGGTGAGAGCGGCGGTGGCCAGGAGGAGACGAGAAACGGGCACGGGACCCCGAAGTGCAGACGGTGGAGGCATCGAATGGTAGAGGCTGGGGCTTTGCCCGTCTCGCCACCCTTGCCGGATGCCGGTGGTACTCCGGACGGGTGGGTTCATCCCGCGCCGGGCCGATCTGGGAGCTGGCCGATCAGATCACCTCGGCGCCCGAAGACGTACACAGCGGCTGTTCGACGCGGCCTCGACCACGTTCCGCGAGGTCGGTGAGCAGGCAGTGAAGGCCTCGACGGTGGGTCGGTCCCGGTCAGCCGGCCGATCGCGGAGCAGCACCCGTTCCAGCGGCCGTCGCCGCTGAGTCGACGGCATCGGATTCCGGTCCCGTCGCCCATGGTTCGGCTGCACGGCCTGATCCCAGCCGAGCCAGCGCGCCGCGAACCCAGTCGGGGTCGAGGAAGCTCACGTAGTTGACCGCCATCACGACGGTGAAGACCCCGAGCCGCATCGCATAGGCGAATCCGGCATGCATCCCGACGCCGAGCAGGATGCCCCACCGGCGCGTCCGGGGAATCCACAGGAGGAAGGGGAGCAGGATTTCGAGACCCAGAGCGCCCCACGTCATCACCCGACCGAACGCTGCGGACCCGGCGATGAGCTCGGGAACCGGGAATCGTTCGAGGCGGACCAGCTGCAAGGCCCACAGCGCGGCCTCACCGTCCTGCCACGTGTGGCCCGGCCACTTCTTGATGACGGTCGCGACGTAGATCGTCGTCAGCTGGATCTGGAAGAGGCGCAGACCCCAGATGGGCAGCCGGCCCCGAAGGCGTTCGACCCGTGGCCCGAGGAGCGGACGACCCACGCCGGTCGACCGGCACAGAACCACGACGACCGCGGCATAGACGACCGTGATCCGCAGCAGGTCGTCGCCCGCGTTGCCGATGACCGGATTGTCCTGTTGGAGAGAAATCAGACAGATCGCGGCGAGCGGTGTCGCGATCCGTACGAGTCGGCCGACCGCCATGCCGATTCCACCTACGACCAGGCCGATCCAGACCAGGGTGAGGGCGATGCCTCCACCGTCCCACCAGCGGAACAGGGTGGTCTGCCAATCGCCGATGGTCCGATCCGGCACGATCCCGTCGGCACCCTGGAGGTCGTGAAGATCGGGGAGCAGCGTGACCGCCCACACCAGGACGACGGCTCCCAGAGCGGTCCGGAGGAGGACGAAGACGTCGTCGTCGGTCGACCGGAACCAGAATCGACACCACTGCCCTGCGACCCACCTCATGGTCCTTCGACCTCGATCGGGTCCTCCGCGACACCTAGGCCGCGGTCGTCCGACGGGTCGTAGCGGTAGAAGACCTCGGCTTCCCAGCCCCGGGCCTCGTCGCCGGTCGGGTCGGGCGACGGCGACTGGAGGTGAACCAGCTCGACTTCAGCCACCTCGTCGGGACCGCCGTTGCGGTCGGCCAGCCATCGGGCGGTCGGGAGGCGGAGACTGACATAGCCGTCGTCCCAGACGCGCGTCTCCCACTTGCGCCAACGCTCCGATCGGGTAGAACCGATCCACGGTCCCGGGTGAGGTGGGTCGAAGGTCTCTTCGTGGCCGTCGTGGAAGATGATCCGGCCCTGGGTGACATGCGTCGTGCGGGTCGGGTTGGGCGCGAACACACCCCATCCCTGGTTGAGAGCGAACGTGTTCACCACCGGTTCGATCGCCTCCCGCAGCTCGTCCCGGCGGTCGGACTCTGGGAGATTCCAGATGACCAGGCCGTACAGCCAGCCGACGATCAGGACGCTCCCGACGACCCGCCGTATCAGGAGCCGGCGGTCACTCGATGTCACGAGACGGGAGCGTAGGGCCCTGCCCGGACCGCGGACCATGCGTGACGGTGTCGCGGCCTGGTGGCGCTGCCGACGCGAGGCCGTTGCCTCGAGCTCGTGGCCGATGAGCAGCCGAGCCGACCGGGTGGCCACCGGTAGGGTGTCGCCGTGCTGCCCCTCGACCTGCCGTGGTATCGACGGCTCCTCGCTGTCTCGGTCATCCTCGGCCTTGCCGGCGGCATCTACGGGCTCGTGTACCTCGGTGGCACCGGTGCGGTCATCGACGGGTTCTTCGGTGATGCCGGCACCGCCTGGTGGTCCGGCGAGTGGTGGTGGATCCCGCTGATCGCAGCCGGTGGTCTGACGGTTGCCGCCCTGCGGCAGTTGTGGCACGTGCCGGACGAGGTCCCCGGCGGCGTCGGGATCATCGAGGCTGGGGAACTCGACCATACGACCGCGCCGCAGTGGGTGGTCATCTCGGCGGTGTCGGCCGTTGCGGGCGCAAGTCTCGGCCCGTCGTTCGCCCTGGTGGTCATGGGCGGCGGACTGGGCTCATGGATCGCCGGGCGTCGGTGGGCTGACCGGGAAAGCGACCAGGACTACACGCTGACGGGAATCGCCGGAGGCTTCGGTGCGGCGTTCACGTCACCGATTCTCGGAGCGGCCATGGTGTCCGAGCTCGCACCCACCCCCCGCACCCGCTATGTGGCGGCGATCATGCCGCAACTCATCGCGGCAACCATCGGCTTCGCGCTGTTCTACTCGGTGGCGGGAAGGACGTTTCTCGGCACCTACGAACTGCCACCCTACGAGTTCGAGGTCACGGATCTGGCCCTGGCCGTGCCGCTCGGCCTTCTCGCCGCGGTGGTCATGGTGACCTTCGTGGGTGTCATCGCCGCCGTGAGACGGGTGTCCCAACTGGCACCGAATCCGTACATCCGGGGTGTCGTCGGTGGCGCCTTCGTGGGCGTCATCGCTGTGGCACTCCCCCTCACACTCGGCGCTGGACAGTCCCAACTCGAGACGACCGTCGAAGGCTCCGCCGAGCTGGGGGTCGGTCTCCTGCTCGCTGTCCTCGTCGCCAAGATGGTGGCCATGGCACTGAGCCTGCAGGCCGGCTTCATGGGGGGAAACGTCTTCCCTCTGATCTTCATGGGCGGGACTGCCGGCACCATTGCGCATCTCGCCTTCCCCGATATCCCCCACGCCCTCGCCGTGTCCTGCATGTTGGCCGCGGTACCGGGGAGCTACCTCCGGGCGCCGGTCAGCATCACGTTCATCGCCGTCATCGGTACGAGCCTCGGACCGGAGAACGTCGCTCCGGTGAGCGTCGCGGTGATCACGTCCTACCTCCTCATCGCCGGCGCCCGATATCTGGTGTCCCAACGGAAGGCATCGACCGGCGAGCAGGAAGCGGTGGCCTGACTCCGCGACGACCTTGGTCAGCCGAGCGGCAGGTCATCCGTCGTCCGGCGCCGGACAGCTGACCTCGTCGATCACGACGAGTCGGGTCGAGCCGACCGACACCAACTCGACGGTGTCGTCATCACACGGGTCGACGAGGACGTAGAGGTCGGCATTCCCGCCGAGGTAGAGCACCTCACGAGCCGCACCGCCGCTGTCGACGTCGAAAGCCCTCATGGGCTGCGCGTTGAATCCGAGCACGCGCGCAGCGATCCATCCACCTTCACCGTTCGTCCGCAGATCAGGGCCGACGAGCAGGCCCTCGGCGCTGAGGAGCCCGAGGAAGAGGACGAGCGCGGCGACCATCGACGCCAGGAGCCGCATGGGATGGATTCGCTCGATCCGCAGGATCGGAGGGAGCTCTTCGTTGAGGTCGACGGCTCTCGCTATCACCGAGATCGCCATGACCGGGCCGATGACCAACGCGAGGAGGAGATCAGGGCCCCTGGACAGGAACAGCCCGATGGCGAGCAGGGCGAGGGACAGCAGGAGATGCCCGGTCTTGCGCTTCTCGACGAACCAGCCGATCAACCCCCGATTAAGGGGGGAGTCTCGGAGCAGATCGAGCCAGCTGCCGACGAGCAGCAGGGGCCCGAACACGCCGAGCACCAACAACAGGGCAACGACGGCGTCGACGACGCGTGCGGTCGGGTCGATCGCGAGGTCGACCGGGCGCACGCCGATCTGACCTAGATACTTGCGCCACAGGTATGACAGGAGAGCCGCGATCAGGCCCGTCAGGGGTATCAGACCGAGGAATATGCCGGTCATGCGGGATCGGCGCAGGGCTGTGGTGGTGTCGAGGTTGCCGGCGACCGCGGCGAGGATCCCGCGCATCTCGTCATCGGGGAACCACGACCCTCCCTCCTTTGCGGCGTTCAACGCCCCCAGGAACTCGTGCGGCTCGGCATCGACGTCGACGAAGCCGCAGGCTCCGGCCCGGATCGCCAGGGCGACGGCGTCATGGGGTGGAGGGTCGGGCGTGAGCGCGAGAACGCCGGCCTCGGGTGCAAGTCCGAGCGCCTCGCCGATCGCGTCGAAACCGCGGCCCCCGGGGAAACCGGTGTCGACGAGCACCACGTTCGGGTCGCTCTCGTCCATCGCGGTCTCGATTCCGCGCGGCCGTCGGATCAGATGGATGTGCTCGATCTCGGCCCGTCCATCGAGACCGAGATCCTCCACCCGCAACGGGTGGCGTGCCACCACGAGCAGCCGGATCGGTGTGTTCTCGTTCCTCTGTGTCAAGTCGGTCAGCCTACCGAGGCAGGTGCCTCCCGCCAGCCGTCGCCGGCCGACGGTGACGGACCAGATTTCGGGCCGGACAACGCCATGCCCGCCGAGATGCCACCGTCGCGCTTGAGGCTACGGCAGGCGAGCACCCGGTCCGCCGTTTGAGCGCCTACGCCAGGACGGTGCGAAACAGGGCGATGGCGATGCCCCACATCACTGCGCCTGCGGGCACCGCGACGAGGATGCCCTTCAGCGGGCTTCCCGACCCTCGCCGCTGGGCGGGGGGACTGGAGGAGCCGATGCGCCTGAGTGCAACTTGTGATGTCGTGATCGCTGCCATGCTGCGACCTCACGTTCGGGAGGTGGAAGTAACGCTACCCCTCTTTCGGCAGCAACATCGGGGACCTTGACCCCAATCAGGATCGATCGCCGGTATTCGTACGCAAGGCTTCACTCCGGGTGAGATCCGTGGTCATCTCGTCACTATGAGTGAGTGTGGTTGGCGGCTGGGCGAGGTGCCGCCGACCTCCAGCCGCGGTGCGGCAGACTTGCCCGATGAATGACGAGCGGGAAGGTTCGGGGCCACCGGACTCCGGATCCGACGAGACGTTCTGGGACAAGCTCCAGGCTCTCCCCGAGGACACGACCGAACGAGGTTCGGTCCACGACGACCCGGAGTTCTGGCAGAAGGCCCCGGATCGATCGCGCCAGCGCGTCGCCGAAGGAGCGGCGCAACCGCTCGCGGCGACTCGAGTAGCCCCCCAGGTCCCCGGTCCGGCCGCCCCCCTCGCGCGCCAACCCGGGCCCGGTCTCCCCCATCCACCGGCCGGAGTGCCTCCGGTCACCGCTCCGCCACCGATCGCTCCGACCAGGCCGAAGCGCCCCCGCCGGCGGGGGAGACTCCTCCTCCGCATCGTCGGCGTCCTGTTCGTCCTGTTGCTCGCCGGATTCGGCTTGGCCTGGTATCGCTTCGCCGCCATCGAACGGGTCGACGTCGAGGGCACCCTGGCCGGCGGCGGCGCCGGCACCAACTACCTGATCGTCGGCTCGGACTCGCGTGAAGGCCTCGACGCCGGCGATCCTGCGCTGGCCGGCGCCGAGGACCTGGGCGGGCAACGCGCCGACACGATGATGATCCTACGGGTCGGCGACGGCCCTCCCCGGATGCTGTCGGTTCCCCGCGACCTCTGGGTGACCCTCGATCCCGCAGGGCACGAGGCCAAGATCAACGCCGCGTACAACGACGGTCCCTCCTCGGTCATACGCACGATCAACGGACTCGGGATTCCGATCCATCGCTACATGGAGGTCGACTTCGCCTCCTTCCAGGGGCTGGTCGGGGCGGTCGGCGGCGTGACTCTCACCATTCCCCACCCGGCCCGCGACGAGAACTCCGGGCTTCTCATCGAAGAGACGGGCGAGGTACGTCTCGACGGAACCCAGGCTCTCGCGTACGTCAGGTCCAGGCACTACGAGGAGTTGATCGATGGTCGGTGGGTCGCGGACCCCCGAGCAGATCTGGGTCGTATCGAGCGACAGAAGGCCTTCATGGCCGCCGTACTCGGGGAGCTCACCTCCACCCGCAACCCGCTGAAGGCCGACAGGGCGATGCGGGCGGCCGGCGATGGCCTGAGGATCGACGACGAGATGAACCTCCTGGACGCGATCGGGATGATGTGGGATCTGCGCGGCGCCGACTACGAGATCGTCGAGCTGCCCGTTCAGAACTTCCGGGCTCCCGACGGCTCCTCGGCCCTCCAGATGGTCGACGGGGCCGGCGCGGTGATCGCCCAGTTCAGCGGCTAGGGGACCCCGCGGTGTCGGCCCGGGGGAGCACCAGGTCCTGACCCTGGTGCTGGGCTGCCTGGACCAGCTTCTGCACGGTGTCGAGCGACACCGGTTCGACCCACTCGTCGACCTTGCCGGTCACGATGACGGATTCGGGGCCGACGGAAACCGCTTCGAGGTCGAGCCACGAGGGCGCGTCGATCCACCATGTGAGGTGGCGAACCGCCACGCCGGGCAGCCGGACCGACCACCGGCCACGACGCACCGATCGTGCCACCAGCGCGATCCGGCCCGCGCGAGCGACCGGTTCGACGGAAACTGAGACCCGGGAGAGCCGGCCCCGGGGTCGAACGAGGAGCTCGCCGTCGTCGAACCGGACCGAATCGACGGGGAGTTGCTCGGTCAGGCTGGCGATGTCGTCCGAGCCGAGCTCTACCTCCAGGCGGATGCCGAAGCAATGGAGAACGGAGTTGAGGCCGGAGCGAACGACCACCGGTCCGGAGGAGATGGTCACCTTGTCGGCCGTCCACGTGGCTCCGTGGACCTCTCGAAGTCCCAGACGGACCGCCGTCGCCATCTCGAAGACGCCCGCGGCCGCAGCCTCGACCGCTCTGGTCACCGCACTCGTCGCCCGCACCGCCGCCCTGGCTCCCTCGCGCCACGGGGCCACCAGCCTCGACAGGGTGAGATCCGATGGGGGGAGCTCGGCCAGCGACCGCAGGTCGAGAGCCTGCGCCAGGCCATGGTCGGAGCTGGTCGGATCGAGCCTTGTCCACAGCCGGGACGGCTCGATGTCGAGCCCTTCCAGCCTGGCGGTCACCTGCTGGTCGCCCTCGCCGATCCGGACGGGACGGGCCGTGCCCTTGGCCGCCAGATCGGCGAAGGCGCCGACGGTTCGGCGCAACAGATCGAACGTGTTCGGCTGTGCGGCCACCGGACGAGTGTGACATGTGACCGGGCCGGGGTGGTCGAATCCGGCCGAACGGGGCGGGTATCGTCGCGCTCTCATCGGGCGGAACCAGCCCCGGGACGGGAACGATGTCGAGCAGGACCGATCGAGCGAAGATGGGGCTTGCCGGCCTCCTCCTCGCGCTCGTCGCTGCGAGCTGCACGACCGGCGAGGATCCCACCGGTGACGCGAGTCCCGAGGCGACGACTCCCTCGACGCCCGTCGCCGCCTCCGAGACCGACGTCGATGCGCCGGACACGAACGATCTCCGGCTCGAGGCGGTTTCGACCCGGGCGGAATACGTCACCGGTGACGGAGTCGTTCTGGCCGTCCAAGGCTCCGACGGTGACGTGACCGTGGCCGTGAACGGCGAGGAGCACACCTCCGTCACCGTCGACACCTTCCACGCGGCCGGGCCGCCGGCCGATCTCGCCGGTGCCGTCCTGCTCAACGTCACCGGGCTGGAGACAGGCGCTCAGACGGTGACGGCCACCAGCGGGGGCGAGACCGCCGCGCTCGATCTCGAAGTGCACTCCGACCGCGGCCCCCTTTTCTCCGGGCCGCAGCAGGAACCGTTCATCTGCACCGCCGAGGACTACGGCCTGGTCGAGCCCGACGACGACTGCCATGCCGAGCCCGTGCATTCGCGCCGCTATCTCACTCCCGAGTCCGAGTGGGTCGATGTCCGTGATGACGAGGAGATCCCAGAGGCCGACGTGTCGATAGGAGGGTCGGGAGATCCGGTGATCGTCGACCTGGAGGTCGGCACCATCAATCGGGCCGTGTACGAGCTGGCGGTTCCGCAGACCTGGAACGGCATCCTCGTCTACCGGTTCGGCGGCGGCTGCGGTACCGGCTACTCGCAGGGGACCTTCCTCGGATCCGCACCTCGGGAGAGCACGGATCTGCTGGCCGCGGGCTACGCGATCGCCAGCTCGACGCTCAACACGTTCCAGACCGCGTGCAACGACGTGCTCTCCGCCGAGACTCTCATGATGGTCAAGGAGCACTTCGTCGAGACGGTCGGACTTCCCCGGTGGACGATCGGGCAGGGAGGGAGTGGTGGCGCCATCCAGCAGTACCTCATCGCCCAGAACTACCCGGGTCTCCTGGATGCGCTGAATCCCCTCGCCTCGTTCCCCGACGCGATCACGATCGCCCCCGGCGTCGTCGACTGCGGCCTGCTCGCTGCGTTCTGGGAGACCGATGCCGGGAGCTCCTTCGGTGACGATCAGCGCCTCGCCGTCCAGGGTCACGGCAGCCTTGGATTCTGTTCCGCCTGGGGCACGACATTCCTGCCGGCGATCGACCCGAGCGCCGGATGCGCGGCGGTGGTGCCGCCTGAACTGCTGTACGACCCCGAGGACAATCCGTCGGGCGCCCGATGCACCCTGCAGGACTCGGCGATCAACCTGTTCGGGGCGGATGAGAACGGCTTCGGGCGACGCCCGCTGGACAACATCGGGGTGGAGTACGGCCGTGAAGCCCTCCAATCCGGGATCATCAGCGTGCAGCAGTTCCTCGACCTCAACGAGGGGATCGGCGGGTACGACGACGACGGAAACATCGTCGCCGAGCGTATGGAGGCCGACGTCGATCTGGTCGAAACCGCGTACCGGACCGGACGAGTGCTGCACGGCGACTCGGCAGTCGCTGACGTGCCGATCATCGACGTCGATCTCTACAGCGACGAGAGCTTCGACATCCACGATCGATTCCGTCTCTTCTCGATCCGCGATCGGATGGAAGGTCCCGACGCGCCCACCGAGGACCGGACCCGAGCGATCTGGACCCGGCCGGGAGGTGGGCTGGCCAACCTCGTCCGCGCGCCGCTTCCCACCGTCGAGATCGTCGGCATCCTGGTCGACTGGCTCGAAGCAACGACCGACGGCTCGACGGTCGCCGAGGCACGACCAGACGAGGCGACCGACAACTGCGAAACCGATGAAGGGCTCGAGGTCGGCGATTCCATCTACGACGGGTCGAACCCGTGCACCGAGGCCTACCCGATGCACGGCGATCCGCGGACGGCCGCGGGCGCGCCGCGTTCCGACGACATCATCAAGTGCAACCCCCGAGCGGCCGACGTTGAGGGCTATGGCGTGGCGTTCACCGAATCGCAGGCCCAGCGGTTGGCCGAGATCTTCCCCGACGGCGTGTGCGACTGGGGTGTGCTCGGCCTCGGCTTCCGGGACCTCGGCGGCACGTGGCTCAGCTATCCCGAAGCGGCGGAGGATAGCTGACGTGCATCCACGAATACCGGAACCACTGGCTGGGATCCGTGTGGATCTGCTACTACTCCTAGCGCATGACAGGCGGGGGAGGTCTCATGCGACGGCTTGGTGATCAGATCCACATCGAGAAGCCCACCTTGCGGGGCTGGCTCCACTTCGGCGCGCTGTGTGTCGCCGTCCCGGCCGTGCTGGCCCTGATCTGGGCCGCCGACGGGCTGGTCATGCTCGCCGCCGCCGTCTACGGGATCAGCGTGATCGGGCTCTTCGGGGCCAGCTCGGCCTATCACCTGCTGGGAAGGACCTCCGAGACCCGCCTCTGGCTCCGGAAACTGGACCATTCGATGATCTTCGTCCTCATCGCCGGGACCTACACCCCGATCATGACGCTGGTCCTCCCGGCCTCGTGGTCGACGCCCCTGCTCATCGTGATCTGGACCACAGCGCTCGTCGGCGTGCTGCTCAAGGTCACCCGACTGAACGAGGACCGCGGCGGCGGCTCTTGGCTGTACATCGTCATGGGCTGGGCCGCGGTCATCACGATGCCCAAGCTGCTCAGCGAGCTCGGCGTCCTACGTTTCTCGCTCCTGGCCGCCGGAGGCCTGCTGTACACCGTTGGCGCCGTGATCCTCGGCAAGGGTCGGCCCGACCCTGCGCCCCGGGTCTTCGGGTATCACGAGGTGTGGCACTCGTTCACCATCGGGGCGGGCATGTGCCACTTCATCCTCGTGGCGATGCTCTTGGGAGGCTGAACGCCAGCTCGTCCCATTGCCGCGCATCCTGGTCGAGACCCAGCGACCGGGCGGCACTGGCGGCCGTTGCGGCCAGCTCTGCGGTACCCGCGGGGCCGTTGGTGGTGCGGACCGCAACCCGCAGAGCGGCGTGATGCATGGAGCCGCGATGCAGCCAGCTGGTGAGCACCGCCATGGCCACCGCCCCCTGGGGTGAGGGCTGTGCCTCGCACTGCGAAGCCAGTTGGTCGACGACGGTCAGATCTCCCCGGAAGAAGGCCGCCGACCATCCGGGCGGGTCCACCGGTTCGGTTCCGAGCGCCGATGCGAGCGCCGGGATCGCCTCGGGTTCTCCGCGGGCCAGCAGCGAGACCCCGGCGACGGTGCGGACCGGCATATGGTTGAAGCGTTCCCGGTTGACCCACTCGTCCACGGCTTCGTATCGGCCGGCACCGAGCAGGGCCCATGCCAACAGCTGCGAAGCGGGGGTCCTGAGCCCCGGAGCGAGCTTCCCGGCCAGGACGTCTCGCAGCATGGCGATGGCCTGTTCCCAGTTGCCTTCCTGCATCTGCCGGGCGGCGCGGTCGATCTGCCCCCGAGGGTCCGGCGTCCCACCTCCCGAGCGCATCTCCCCGAGGTTCATCCCGACCAGTATCCCCGCCATGATCCCTCCCACGGTGTAGCCCGACGCGATCGCCACCACTGAGATCACCGCCGCGATCGCCGCCGAGATGCCCGCGGCGATCCGCCTACCTTCCGCTCGCCACCGGATGGACAGGACGCTCCCCATCACCTGGCCCCCGTCGAGAGGCAGGATGGGAAGGAGATTGAGCAGACCCCACCCGATGTTCACGAGTACGAGGATGTCGAGCCACTCATCGGCCCCGGCCGGATCGAGTCCCCGCTGGAGGCTCAGCGCGAGCAGGCCGAGGGCCAGGCCGGCAGCGGGACCCGCGAACGAGACCACGATGTGCTGTCCATTGGTGAGCGGCTCATGCCCGGGCCGGGGCCGACCGGCCGTGAGCCCGCCGTACCCGGTCAAGGTGATCTCCGCGTCGTGCCCGAAGCGGACGAACGCTGCGGCGTGTCCCGCCTCGTGGACCAGGATCGAGACGGTCACTATGACCAACCAGGCGATGACCGTCTCGGGGGTCCGGCCCGGCCCGGTCCCGATGATGAAGGCGATGAGGAGAAACGCCGGTCGGACCCGAACAGGAACGCCGGCGATCCGCATCAGGTCGCGGTGGCCAGCAGGTTTCGGGCGATCTGGCTGACCTGGATCTCGTCGGTCCCGGCGTATATCTGGAGGACCTTGGCGTCACGGCACAACTGCTCGACGCGGAACTCGCTCATGTACCCGTTGCCGCCGTGCAGCTGGACAGCCTCGAGTGTCACCTCCATGGCCGCCTGAGCGGCATAGAGCTTGCACGCCGATGCCTCGGTGAGACCCATGGACTTGCCGTCGCGCGACATGTCGATCTGCCGGAACACCAGATTCTCGAGGTTGAGCCGGGCCACCTCCATCTTGGCCAGCTTGAGCTGGATGAGCTGGAACTCGCCGATGGGCTGGCCGAACTGGACCCGATTGCGGGCGTAGTCGACACAGATCTCGAGACATTCCTGCACGATGCCCAGCGCCATGGCGGCCACCCCGGTCCGTTCCATGGTGAAGGTGTCCTTGGCTCCGGATCGCGCCTCGCGGTCCTCGGTCTCGCCGAGAAGATGATCGCGGCCCACCCGGACATCGGTCAGGGCGAGCTCGCCCGTGGGTGACGAGTGCATCCCCATCTTGCGCAGCGGTTTGGACTGTTCGAGGCCGGGGGTTCCCGAGTCGAGGACGAAGGTGAGAGCTTTGCGGTCCTCCGGCGGATTCCCCTCGTCCAGTTTGCAGATGAAGATGATGGTGTCGGCATAGGGCCCGTTCGTGATGAAGGTCTTGGACCCGTTGAGGATGTACTCGTCGCCGTCGCGGCGGGCGGTCGAGCGCATCGAACCGAATGCATCGGACCCCGAGTCGGGCTCGGTGATCGCCCATGCGCCGATCTTGTCCAACGTGAGGAGATCGAGTCCCCAGCGCTCCTTCTGGGCGGTGGTCCCCTTGGACATCACCGATGCGGCGGCGAGCCCCATGCTCACCCCCATGGCGGTGACCATGCCCGGGCAGACCCGACAGATCTCGATGATCGGGACCATCGTCATGCCGGCATCGAATCCGGACAGATGACCGTCGTCGCTCGTCTCGTCGGCCGGGGCGTCACCCTTCTCCCGTGCGATCTGCTTGTCGAACCGTGCTCGGGCCATCGCCTCCATACCGAAGGTGGAGAACAGCTTGCGCAGGATGTCGTAGGGCGGCAGATCACCGTGCTCCAGCGCCTCGAGGTTGGGCCGGATCTCGTCGTCGACGAATCGCCGCACTGCGTCCTGGAGCATCAGATGCTCGTCACTCCACTCGTACACGGGACCTCCAGCAAGTCGGGAGGAAGGATGGTACCCGGCTCAGGATCGTCCGGGACCGGCCGAAAGGGTTCCGTGCACTCACATTGGTGGCGAGCGCTGATCTGCGTTGCCCTGGCGAGCGCGATGTCGGCAGGTGCGTGTGGCTCGGGATCCTCCGAGCCCGGGCGCAACGCCGACGGCCGGCTGACCGAGCTGGTCCGGTTGGAGCCGGATCAACTGCAGGAGGGGGACTGCACCAGCCCGCACGAGGGCGATGCTCCCGATGTCGAGGCCGGCCCCTGCGCCGAATTCGACGAACCCCGCGTGGTCTATGCGGTCGAGACGCTGCCCGAGGGCGAGTTCGACCCGGCCGACCTCGCCGACCAGCGCCGCGACCTCTGTGAGAGCACGTATCCAGACGCCGACGGTGGTGAGACCTCGTACGCCTACCTTCAACCCTCGATGGAGTCCTGGGATGAAGGAATGCGTTCGGTGGTGTGCCTCACCGTCTCTCAACCTGCCGAGGCACCCTGATGGATCAGAAGGAATGGACCGCACTCTCCGCCGAGAAACAACGAGCCCAGTATCTGGAAGCCTGGAGCCGGGCCGCGATGGCCGAGGTCGGTCTGGCCGACCTGAAGGTCGACCTGGACCGAGCCCGCGCCGAACGCGACGCGGCCGAAGATGCCGTGGTCAGCTACGTCCGGCCCTGTCCCCACTGTCACGAGCACCGTGGCGGCAAGGACGACTGCACGTGCCTGGACGCGTTCGACAAGATCGTCGGCGTCCTCGACCGCTGGTCGAGCGAACACGGCGAGCCACTCGGCTGACCGTCAGCCCTCGGCGGATCGGTCGAGGGTCGGGAGGAGCAGGTACGCCCCGACGAAGAAGCACACGGCGCCGGCGAACGTGCCCAGGTTCACGAGCGTGAGGTCGAGCGCTTCGCCGGTGGTCTGGAGCGTGAACGCTCCGATCGCCGAGAGCATGAAGAAGATCGACCCGACGTAATTCAGGGCGGCGACCCACCAGTCGGCATCGTCGCGGCGGACGCACCAGAGCCGGCCGCAGACGAAGGTCCAGGCCAGATGACTGGCGACGAGGAATGCGATCGACCCGAAGAAGTCGGGCGCCCAGACCAGCCGATTGGTCTGCTCGGTGTCGAGCCCCTCGAACATGGCTCGGATCGTGTTGACGTTGAAGAACAGCGTTCCGATCGATTGGACGATCGCCGCCCACCACAGGGTCCGGTGGGGCTGCCACTCCCAGAACCGGAAGCGGTCCGGCTCGGTCGGCGCCGCGGTCTCGTCGTCGTTGATCACCTCGAGGAAGGCGTGGTAGCCCGCGGTGGTGAAGAAGATCGAGCCGATCACGAAGGTCACCCCGACCGTCCCCGGGTCGACCAGCTGGGCATAGGCAGGGAAGGACCCGAGGGCGAACAGGAAAGAGCCGACCATGAACAGGACCGCGGTCCGCCACCCGAGTCGGTGTGGATCCCACGTCAGCGAGCGACGCCAATGCATCGGAGCGGAGTCGATCTCAGGTGTGGGAGAAGCCGGACCGCGGGTCGTGCGCAGGCGGGAACTGCTCCAGGTGCTCGACGGTCTTCGCCAGATCCTGGAGCAGGAGGTTGGCGAGGTCCATGCTGAAGCCCTCGCGCACGACGACCCGCAGCACGGCGACGTCGGTCGCGTCGTCGGGCATCGTGTAGGCAGGAACCTGCCAGCCGTGCGTGCGAAGGTGGTCCATCACGTGGAACACGCTGAACCGCGTCGGATCCTTCACCTTGAACGCCAGGACCGGGATGGCCGTCCCGTCGCTGACCACCTCGAACGGGCCCATCTCGGCGATGGACGACGAGAGGTGGACCGCCATGTCGCGGAGCGCTTCCATGATCCGCGTGTAGCCATCTCGGCCAAGGCGGATGAAGTTGTAGTACTGGCCGACGATCTGGTTGCCGGGCCGGGAGAAGTTGAGCGTGAACGTCGGCATGTCGCCGCCGAGGTAGTTCACGTGGAACACCAGGTCCTCGGGGAGATCCTCGGCCGACCGCCACACGACGAACCCGATCCCGGGGTAGGTGAGCCCGTACTTGTGACCCGACACGTTGATCGACTTCACCTGGGGGAGCCGGAAGTCCCACTCGAGATCGGGGTGGAGGAAGGGCGCCACGAAACCGCCGCTGGCGGCATCGACATGAATCGGAACGTCGAGGTCGTTGGCCGCGTTGAAGGCGACGACGCGGTCGTGGATCTCCTTGATCGGCTCGAATTCACCGGTGTAGGTCGTCCCCAGAATGGGGATGACGCCGATGGTGTGTTCGTCGACACGCTCCATGACGTCGTCGGGGTCGACGACGAAACGATCAGAGGCCACGGGGACGTAGCGCGCCTCGACGTCCCAGTACCGGCAGAACTTCTCCCAGACGACCTGCACATTCGAGCCCATCACCATGTTGGGCCGATCGACCGGCAGGCCGGCTGCTTCGCGCCGCTGCCGCCAGCGCCACTTCATCGCGAGACCGCCCAGCATGACCGCCTCGCTGGAGCCGATCGTCGAGACGCCGACCGCGTCGCCCTTGGCCGGGGCATTGAAGAGGTTCGCGACGACGTTCACGCAGCGGCGCTCGATCTCGGCGGTCTGCGGATACTCGTCCTTGTCGATCATGTTCTTGTCGAACGTCTCGGCCATGAGCCGCTCGGCCTGCGGATCCATCCAGGTGGTGACGAACGTGGCCATGTTGAGCCGGGAGCTCCCGTCGAGGAGCAGTTCGTCGTGGATGAAGCGGTAGACCCGGTCCGGTGCATGCTCGTCGTCGGGGAGCCGGTTCTTCGAGATCGCCTCCCGGCTGAACCGGCCGGCATAGGCCGGAGCCACGGAGTCGTCGTCGTCGAGCCTGTGCACCATGTTGGATCCTCGCAGGGTCGGCCGCCCGAGGTCGGGAGGCGGGAAGCTCGGAGCCTAGCGTCAGCACTCCCGATCCCGGTCCGGACGGCCGGTGGTCGCGATACGGTGACCGTCCGGCCGATCCGGGGAGACCACCGATGCCGACAACGCCCGACCGACACGCCCGCGCGATGCTTCCGATTCCCGACCGGCCCGCTCCCGGGTTGACCACCTACGACGCCAAGGACCCGGAGACGGCCTACCCTCCGATCGAACCCCTTCTCCCTCCCGAGGGCGCGCCGAACGTGCTGGTCGTGCTCCTCGACGACGTGGGATTCGGCGCGTCGAGCGCGTTCGGCGGACCGTGCGACACACCGACCGCCGATCGACTCGCCTCCGGGGGGTTGCGGTACAACCGGTTTCACACGACCGCGTTGTGCGCACCGACACGGCAGGCGCTGCTGACGGGTCGCAACCACCACTCGGTCGGAATGGGCAGCATCACCGAAACCGCCACGTCGGCGCCGGGCAACAACTCGCTGCGGCCGAACACCAAGGCGCCGTTGGCGATGACTCTGAAGCTCAACGGGTACTCGACCGCACAGTTCGGAAAATGCCACGAAGTCCCGGTCTGGCAGTCGTCCCCGATGGGTCCGTTCGACGCCTGGCCCTCGGGCGGCGGGGGATTCGAGACCTTCTACGGCTTCATCGGCGGCGAGAACAACCAGTGGGATCCGGCCCTGTACGACGGCACGACGCCGGTGGAACCCCCCGCCACGCCCGAGGAGGGATACCACCTGACCGAGGACCTGGCCGACCGGGCCTGCACCTGGGTACGCCAGCAGAAGGCGTTGATGCCCGACAAGCCGTTCTTCATGTACTTCGCCCCCGGTGCGACGCACGCCCCCCACCACGTGCCGAAGGAATGGGCCGACAGGTACGCCGGCCGCTTCGCCCACGGATGGGATGCACAGAGGGAGCAGACCTTCGAGCGGCAGAAGGAGCTCGGGGTGATTCCCGCCGATGCCGAGCTCACCTCCCGCCACGACGAGATCCCGGCATGGGACGACATGCCCGACGAGCTCAAGCCGGTGCTCGAGCGTCAGATGGAGGTGTACGCCGGATTCCTCGAACACACCGACCATCACGTCGGCCGCCTGATCGACGCGATCGACGACCTGGGTGTCCTGGACGACACGATCGTCTACTACATCATCGGTGACAATGGAGCCTCGGCCGAGGGGACGGTCAACGGCGCCTTCAACGAGATGGCCAACTTCAACGGCATGGCCGCCCTCGAGACCCCCGAGTTCATGGTCTCCAAGATGGACGAGTTCGGCTCGCCGAGCTCGTACAACCACTACGCGGTCGGCTGGGCCTGGGCCATGAACAGCCCGTTCCAGTGGACCAAGCAGGTCGCCTCGCACTGGGGTGGCACCCGCAACGGCACGATCGCCCACTGGCCGAAGGGAATCGAAGAGGCCGGTGGCCTGCGGAGCCAGTTCACCCACGTCATCGACCTGGCCCCGACGATTCTCGAGGCGGCCGGGCTACCCGAACCGACCATGGTCAACGGCGTGCAGCAGTCGCCCATGGAGGGAACGAGCATGCTCTACTCGTTCAACACACCCGAAGGGCCCGATCGCCACGACCTCCAGTACTTCGAGATGTTCGGCAACCGCGGGATCTACCACAAGGGGTGGAGCGCGGTCACCAAACACCGGACGCCGTGGGTCATGGTCGGCGGCGAGATCCCCGCGTTCGACGACGACATCTGGGAGCTCTACGACGGGACCAGCGACTTCAGTCAGGCGAGCGACCTGGCGGCAGAGCAACCGGAACGGCTCGCCAAGCTGCAGCGGCTCTGGCTGATCGAGGCCACCAAGTACAACGTCCTGCCCATGGACGACCGCACGGGTGAACGGCTCGAGCCCTCGATGGCGGGGCGCCCGACGCTCGTGCACGGCACCTCGCAACTCTTCTTCCCCGGTATGGGTCGGCTCTCGGAGAACAGCGTGCTCAGCATCAAGAACCGGTCGTTCTCGGTCACCGCCGAAGTCGAGATACCCGAGGGCGGGGCGAACGGCGTCATCATGGCCCAGGGCGGCGGCTTCGGCGGATGGTCGATCTACGTGCAGGACGGCCGAGCCAAGTTCGTCTACAACGTGCTGGGTATCCAGGAGTTCGCCACCCGGGCCGACGAGCCGATCCCCGCCGGTGTGCACCAGGTGCGCATGGAGTTCGGCTACGACGGAGGCGGGCTGGCCAAGGGCGGCGACGTCACCCTCTACCACGACGGTACGGCGGTGGGTCACGGCCGCGTCGAAGCGACCCAGCCCATGGTCTTCTCCGCCGACGAGACGACCGACATCGGCTACGAATCGGGGACCACGGTCGCCTCCGACTACACCGCCGCCAGCAGTCGCTTCACCGGCTCGATCCACTGGGTCCAGTTGGATCTCGGGAACGACGACCACGACCACTTCATCGACCCCGAGGAGCGACTGCGTATCGCCATGTCGCAGCAGTAGCAGCGCCGGGTCAGCTCGGCTCGTCCTCAGCCGGCACCGGGATGCGACGTCGCAGCGCAGCGTCGAGTTCCTGTCCCACCACCATGGCGACGATCGCCGCGGCGAAGACCGGCACGGCCTCGGTCGGACCGACGCCGGCGATGAGGGCGACGAGGGTGGCCAGGCTGAGTGGTGCCGGCACGACGGCGGCCGGGACCGCGACCATGAGAGCCGACACGGCCAGTGCAGCGGGCACATCGGGGATCCACAGGTTGACCACCGCACCGAGCGCACCTCCGGCGAACAGCGTCGGGAAGATCGGCCCGCCCACGAATCCGAACGACAGCGCCCCGCTGGTCGCCAGCAGCTTGGCGACGAGGCTGAGCAGGATCAGGCCGACACCGATCGACTCGGGGTCGTCGGTGACCTCCACCAGCCCGTCGGTTCCGAGGAACAGGGTCAGCGGTAGGGCCACACCCAGCACGCCGAGGACCAGTCCCGCCAGCGTTCCCCGCAGGACCGGCCGTTCCTTAAGCGGAGCGGCCAGTCGGCGCGTCGCGACCGTCGAGAGCTTGAACACCGTCGCCACGATCGCGCCGACCACACCGAGTACGACCGCTACGGCGACATGCCAGAGCTCGAGGGTGTAGGTCCCGAGGTCGAGGAGGCGCAGGGTCGTGGCCCATCCGGCTTCGATCCCGAAGAAGAGCGTGAACCCGACCACGGCGGCGACGAGGTCCGAGACCAACCGCCGCCAGGCGACCACACGCTGGTCGATACCGAGCTCGATCGTGAAGAGGGATGCGGTGATCGGTGCGGTGAAGAGTCCACCCCAGGCACCGGTCATCGAAGCGGTCAGTCCGGTCTCGGCCCGGTCGTCGGACCGCCCGAGCCGGCGGGCCAGGATCACGGCGACGCCGGCCGCCAGCATGCCGGTGGGCACCTCCGGTCCGAGACTGAAGCCGCCCACCAGGCTGATCATCGCGATCAGGACCCCGCCCGGGATCATGCCGGCGTCGATCCGACCGGATCCGAGCGCTCCGAAGACCTCCGGTTCACCCGCTCGGCGGTCGAAGCGATGCACGAGGCCGACGGCCAGGCCGGCCGTGCCGAGGATGGCGACCGTCCACCACGAGCCCGAGAAGGGATCGGGATCGATCTCGTCGGGCCAGAGCGCGCTCTTGCCCGCCTCCATCACGCCGACGAAGAGCAGCGCCGAGACCGCACCGAGCAGCCCGAAGACCACTCCGTCGATGATCGTCACCGCCGTCGAGTCTCTTTGGCTCTCGTCGTCCACCGCAGCAGTATGGTCCACTCACCGCCCACGGGCGTCGACCTCCAGTGACGTGGCGGATCTAGCGAAAGGACCGTGCCGATGAGAGAAGTAGACCCGCAACTGCGTCCGATGCTCGAGGCGGTGGCGGGCATGGGCACCGTGGCGCTGCACGAGATGGATCTGGCCGACCTGAGGGCCTCCTCCGAGATGATCTCCGCCATCATCCCGCGGGGGCCGGACATGGCCGAGGTCAGGAACGAGACCGTGCCCGGTCCGGGTGGGCCGATCCCGATCCGGTTCTACCGGCCGTCGGAATCCGATCCCGTCGGGACGGTGGTCTACCTGCACGGCGGGGGCTTCGTCACGATGGGTCTCGACAGCCACGATGCACACTGTCGACACCTCGCCGCACAGAGCGGAGCCGCGGTCGTCTCGGTCGACTATCGGCTGGCTCCCGAGCACCCCTTTCCCGCTCCGGGTGAGGACTGCATCGCGGCGACCGCCGCGGTCATGGACGGGGCGATCCGAGGGGCGCCGAGGGCGCCGGTCGCCGTGGCGGGCGACTCGGCCGGTGCAAATCTGGCCGTGGTCGTGGCCCTCTGGGCCCGCGACGGGGATCGACCGCTGGCCCTTCAGCTGCTCGGCTACCCGGTGACCGAATTCGCCGAGGAGCATCCTTCGGTGAGCGAGAACGGCGAGGGCTACCTACTCACGGCCGATGCGATGCGGTTCTTCCGGGACCAGTACCTCGCCGACGAGAGCGATCGTGTGGATCCCCGGGCATCGGTGCTGCGAGCAGACCATCACGGCCTCGCTGCCGCGTTGGTGATCACCGCCGACTTCGACCCCCTGCGGGACGAGGGCATAGCGCTCGTCGAGGCCTTCCGTGGTGCGAGCGTCGACGTGACCCACCTCAACGCCGAGGGCATGGTGCACGGCTATCTCCAGATGGTCGGACTCCTGTCGGCGGCCGACGAGGCGATGGAGCTGTCAGCCGAGGCCGTCCGAGCGGCGTTCGAGAGGACCCTCTGATCCGTGTCGAACGCTGACCTGACGGCGATCTTCGGTCGGGTCGGATCCGAGCCCGACGGGATTGCCGTGTCCGACGCCGAGCGGTCGCGCACCTGGGCCGAGCTGCTGGATCGGGTGATTCGCCTCGGCCACGTGCTCGACGACATCGGGGTGCCCGAGGACGGCCACGTCGCCGTCCTGTTGCCCAATCGCTGCGAGTTGGTCGAGACGACGATCGCCGGACCGCTGTCCGGTCGGTGGGTGACGCCGATCAACCGCCATCTCATTCCCGATGAGGTCGACTACGTCGTCCGGGACAGCGGGGCGACAGCCGTTCTCACCGACGCTTCGCTCGCCGACCACGTACCCGATGGCGTCGTCGTCATCGACGTCGACCGGGATCTGGCGGGCCTGCTCGACGATGCGGCCGACGAGCCACCGGACCTGGATGAAAGGGCCGGGGGCTCGATGCTCTACACGAGCGGAACGACAGGGAGACCGAAGGGGGTGCGGCGGGGACGCCAGCCGTCCCGGCGCTCGGTGATAACCGCCGGCCGGCAGTACGGCGGCGCACTGGGGCTGGACGGCGGCGGCCCGCACCTGGTCACCGGGCCGCTCTACCACGCCGCCCCGCTCGGCTTCGGCGTGTACGACCTGTACGCGGGTGCTCCCATGGTGATCATGGAGCGCTTCGACGCCGAGGCGACCCTCGCGGCGATCGAGGACCGGCAGATCGTGCACACCCACATGGTCCCGACCATGTTCGTACGTCTCCTCCGTCTCCCCGACGATGTCAAGGCGGCTCACGACATCTCTTCGATGACAGCGGTGCTCCACGGGGCGGCACCTGTCTCGCCGGCTGTGAAGCATGCCATGATCGAGTGGTGGGGTCCGATCCTGGTCGAGTACTGGGGCGGGTCGGAGAGCGGGGTGGTCACGCTGGTCGACAGCACCACCTGGCTCGACCATCCCGGGACGGTCGGCCGGCCGATCGGCAGCTGGGAGGTGTTCGCCGCAGGCGACCACGGAAGCCCACTCCCCACCGGCGAGACCGGCATGCTCTACTGCCGCAACACCGCCCTGGGGGCGGTGTTCGAGTACCACGATGCCCCCGAGAAGACCTCCGCCGCCCGGCTCGATCCCGAGACCTTCACCCTCGGCGACATCGGTCGGATCGACGAGAGCGGCTTCGTCTTCCTCGCCGACCGGGCCGCACACACGATCATCTCGGGTGGCGTCAACATCTACCCGGCCGAGATCGAGGCCGTGCTGCACGAACACCCCGCAATCGCCGACGTCTGCGTCTTCGCCATTCCCGACGAGGAGTGGGGAGAGCAGGTCAAGGCGGCCATCTCGCTCAACGAGGGCTACGAGATGGACGACGCCCTCGAGGCGGAGCTGACCGGGTTCGCCCGGGAGCGGCTGGCCGGATTCAAGGTGCCCCGGTCCTTCGACCTGCACGACGACCTGCCCCGCCATCCCACCGGCAAGCTGCACGTCCGACGGCTCCGAGAGGCGTACTGGCCGGGCTGATCGGCGGTGACAGACCTGCAGGCTTTCGCCGGCTTTCCGACGGATGGATTCGAGTTCCTCCGGGATCTCGGCCGCAGGACAAGGCGTGGCTCGATGCCAACCGGAAGACCTACGAGCAGAGCGTCGTGGCGCGACGAAGGACTTCGTGGTGGCGGTCGGAAACCGAGCCCAACTTGCGGCCTGAAAACCCGGAACTGGGTTCTGAGGCCACAAGTTGGGGTTGGATCAGACGAAGGCGGAGGCGAAGACCAGCGACACGATGGTCATGACCTTGATGAGGATGTTCATCGAGGGGCCTGACGTGTCCTTGAACGGATCGCCGACGGTGTCTCCGACCACTGCAGCCTTGTGAGCATCGCTGCCCTTGCCGCCGTGGGCACCGGCCTCGATGTACTTCTTCGCGTTGTCCCAGGCTCCGCCGGCGTTGGCCATGAATATGGCCAGGGCGAATCCGGTCACGAGGGCGCCGGCCAGGAGGCCGCCGAGCGCATCGATGTCGACGAAACCGACGACCAGCGGCACGACCACGGCGAGAGCACCGGGAATGATCATTTCCTTGAGCGATGCCTGCGTCGAGATCTCGACGCAACGAGCCGAATCGGGGTTGACGCCTTCCTTGCCTTCGCGCAGACCCGGAATCTCCCGGAACTGACGGCGCACCTCCTCGATCATCTCCTGGGCGGCACGACCGACGGCGTCGATCGTCAGCGCAGCGAAGACGAAGGGCAGCATGGCCCCCAGGAACAACCCGACGAAGACGTCGACCTCGCCCACGTTCAGGTTCAGGATCTCGCCCTGCTCGATGATGGCGAACTCGAAGCTCTTGAACAGCGCAAGGGCCGTGAGTGCGGCCGAGCCCACGGCGAAGCCCTTGGCGATGGCGGCGGTGGTGTTGCCCAGCGAGTCGAGGGCATCGGTGACCTCTCGGACCGATGGGTCGAGCTCGGCCATCTCGGCGATGCCACCTGCATTGTCCGCGATGGGGCCATACGCATCGACGGACACGACGACGCCGGTCGTGGCCAGCATGCCGATGGCGGCCACGGCGATGCCGTAGATGCCACCGTCGAGCGCTCCGATCGAATCGAAGGCGAGCTCGCCACCCCAGTAGGCGATGCCGACGCCGACCAGGATCAGCACCACCGAGAGGCCGACCGAGATCATGCCGGTGCTGATTCCGCCGAGCACGGTGGTGGCCGGACCGGTCTCGGTCTGGTCGGCGATCTTCTTCACCGGGCCGTAGTGGTCCGAGGTGAAGTACTCGGCCGTCTTGCCCAGAGCCCAACCGACGATCAGACCGCCGATCACCGCGACGGCCATGCCGACGGGGGCGTCGAACTCGGGGTCGCTGCCGAACAGCCAGAAGGCGACTCCGATCGTGCCGAGCACGGTGAGACCCATCGCGACGTTGGTACCCATGTGGAGCGCTCGACTCAGGGCCTTGCTGTCGGTGGACTCGCCACCCCTGACCAGGAACGAACCGATGATCGAGGCCACCATGCCCACGAAGGCGATCGCGAGCGGGAACATCAGAAGCGAGATCGCCACATCATCACTTCCCTGTTCGGCGCTGAGGGCGAGGGCGAACGCGACCAGCGAGATCGGTGCGATCATCGATCCGGCGTAACTCTCGAAGAGATCGGCGCCCATGCCGGCGACATCGCCGACGTTGTCACCGACGTTGTCGGCGATCGTGGCGGGGTTGCGGGGATCGTCTTCGGGGATGCCGGCCTCGACCTTGCCGACCAGGTCGGCACCGACGTCGGCAGCCTTGGTGTAGATGCCGCCGCCCACACGGGAGAAAAGGGCGATCGACGAAGCACCGAGCCCGTAGGCGGTGACGACCTCGAACGCCTTGTCGACCTCGAGGACCGAGACGAAGACGATGTAGACGAGCGAGAGGCCCAAGAGGGCCATGCCGGCGACGGCGAAACCCATCACGGCACCGCCCCGGAAGGCGATGGGCAGGGCCTTGCCCGGCCCATCCTTCGCCGCTTCGGTCGTCCGGGCGTTGGCCATGGTGGCCACCGTCATGCCCACCCAGCCAGCGCCGGCGGAGAGTACGGCGCCGACCAGGTAGCTGACCGATGCCAGCGGATCGATGGCGACGCCGATCAGGACGATCATGACGAGGACGAAGACGGCCACCCAGGTGTACTCCTTCTTCAGGAAGGCCCGGGCTCCGTTCTGGATCTCGGTCATGAGGTAGACCATGCGGTCATTGCCCGGGTCGGCCTTCTTCACCCACGCGTAGAAGAACCCGGCAACCCCGAGGGCGGCAAGGGCGCTGGCCAGTGCGAGATACGGTACGGCGTCCACTGAATGGGTCTCCTGGGCGTCGTTGTCTTCCGGGCGCGTCTGCGACCGCGAGCCCCGCCGAGGGGCCGGGCAAAGATAGGCGGAACCGGCGTATGCGGACCAACCCGGGTAGTCTCTCGAAGACACCCCGAGGGCCCAGCACGACTTCCGGGCGCGGACGCGGCAGGATAGGGCCATGCATGTGATCATCGTCGGGGCCGGTGAGGTCGGCTCCTACGTGGCCGAGCGCCTCAGCCGTGAGGGCCATGACATCGCGGTGATCGAGCGAGATCCCGAGCGATGCGCCCACCTCAGCGAGCACCTCGACGTCCTCACCGTCGAGGGAAGCGGGACCCATCCGTCCAAGATGCGCGAGGCGGGTGTGGGCAGGGCCGATCTGGTCGTCGCGGTCACCTCGGTCGACGAGGTCAACCTCCTCGCCGCCCGCATCGCCAAGGTGGAGGGCGTCGAGCGTACGGTGGTGCGTCTCGAGGCCGCCGAGCTGCGGAGCCGGGATGCGCAGGACCTCTGTCGAGACCTGGGAGCGGATCTCGTCATCGATCCGGACGAGGCGACAGCGGAGGAGATTCTCGAGCTCCTCGAGTACCCCGGTGCGGCCGAGGTGGCGATGATGGGCGGGGGAGAGGTCGTCGTGTCTGGGTGCCCGGGTGCCGGCCGATGCTCCCATCGTCGACAAGACGTTGCTCGAGATCGGTCAGCAGTACGAGCCCCATTGGGACTTCCTGTTCGGCGCGATCACTCGGGGCGACGAGACCATCATCCCCCGCGGTGACCACCGGATCCAGGCCCACGATCTGCTGCGGGTCGTCTGTCGCCGCGATGCGCGGCGCGAGCTCCTGCAGCTGCTGGGAATGGCGCGGGGTGTGCCCCGCCGGATCATCCTCCTCGGAGGCGGTCGGACCGCGAAGCTCCTCGCGGCGCGGCTCGATGCTCGCGGTGGTCAGGTGGCCCTGGTCGAGCGGGATCCGGACCGCGCCCGGCAGCTGGCTGAGAAGCTCCCCGGCGTACTGGTCCTGCTCGGCGACATGACCGATTCCGAGCTGTTGGCCGAGGAAGGCATCGGTGACTACGACGCCGTCATCGCCCTCACCGGGGCCGATGACGCGAACGTCCTGGCCTGCCTGTACGCCCGGTCGGTGGGAGCGAAGGAGACCATCGCCGTGGTGCACGGCCTTGCGCTGCTTCCACTCCTGGCCGAATCGGGTATCGACGCCGCGCTGTCACCGCGGACGGCCACCGCGAACGCCGTCCTCCGGTTCGTCCGGGGCGGCGTGGCCCAGGTCGCCACGTTCCTGGAGGGCGAAGCCGAGGTGCTCGAGCTCGAGGTGGCCGCCGACAGCCCTGCGGACGGAGCGATGGTGGCCGAGCTCCGGCTACCGAAGGAGGTGCTGATCGGTGCCATCGTCCGCGACGGGAAGGCACGCATCGGCCGCGGTCGCTCCCAGCTCCGCAGCCGAGATCACGTCGTGGTGTTCGCGATGCCACAGGTGGTCGAGGACGTGAAGCAAGTCTTCGGGTGACCGCTCCACCCCCGCGATTCGAGCCGAGCGCCGATCGGCGGAGCATCGCAGCCCGGCTACGGATCCGCGACACCTCGGGATCGGGCTCACGCCGGCGACGGCGCGTCCTCCTCGACGATTCCCAGGTTCCCTTCCTCATCGTGCGGACTCTCACCATCCAGGCGATGACCGTCCTCATCTGCGGTGTCGTCGAGCTCATGACGGACCACGATGACGAGATGGGCCTCCTTTTCGTGGGTGGAACCCTCGGCCTCCTCGCCCTCTTGCTCTCGAGGTGGGGCAGGGAGCCGGAGCAAGTCCATCGCTCGACGGTCCTGCCCGGCCTCGCCGCCATGTGGGTACTCACCGCTCTCATCGCCACCGCGGTCTTCTCGCTGGACGGGTCGGTGGGTCTTCTCGAGGCGGCCACCGAGGCCGGCGCGGGACTGTCCACGCTGGCCGTCACGTCCGTCGACCCCGATCAGCTCGGCCATGGCCTCCTTCTGTACCGGTCCCTGCTCCAGTGGTTGGGAGGCCTGCTGATCCTGAATTCGGTCCTTGTGGTCATCCCGACGTTCGCTCGGTCCCGAGGCGAGCGCGAGGAGATGGGTCCCAGCCGCGTGCTGAAGCTGCTCGGCTCTCGGAGCGCCCGTCGTTCCGAGAGCATCACCGCGCTCTACCTGGCTCTCACGGCCACGATCGCGGTCGGCTACGTCCTGGTCGGCATGCCGAGCTGGGGGGCGATGAACAATGCGCTGACCACGGCGTCCACCGGTGGATTCACGGTCACCTCGGAAGGGTTCGCCGGCTACGGGCCGGCCGAACAGTGGGTGGCCGTCCTGGGTATGACGCTTGCCGGTGTCGGCGTGATGTGGATCGCCATCGGTCTGCGCGGCGGAGGCGCGCACCTCATGCGGTCGACCGGGGTGCGATTCTACTTCATCGCCACACTCGCTGTGGCGGCGTTGATCGTGGCCGATGGCGGGGTCCAGGACGGAGTGCTCACCGCGACGAGGGAGGCTCTCTTCGCAGCCACGTCCGCATCGAGTACGACCGGATTCAGGACCGCTTCCTGGAGTGGGTTGGGTCTGCTGTCGCAGATGCTGCTGATCCTGTTGTTCGGAGTGGGTGCTGCCGTCGGCTCCGCCGGCGGCGGTTTCGGCGCCCGCCGTCTCCTTGCGATGGTGAAGATGGCACTCCGCCAGCTGCGCACCGCCCTGCACCACCACGCGGTGCAGGTCGTGCGCCTGGATCACCGCCCCATCAGCGAGGCCGTTCTGGACCGGATGGGTGCCTATGCGGCCCTCTACGTTCTCGTCCTCGGTGTCGGCGCGTTCGTGTTCGGTCTCGCTGGCGCGGACATGCTCGGGAGTATCTCCGGCGCAATCAGCGCCTTCTCCACCATGGGTCCGGCTTTCGGCGACCTCACATCCACCGACCACCCGCAGGTCATACGGGTTGTGCAGGTCGGCCTGGCGGCGATCGGACGATTCGGGCTGTTCGCCATAACGGTCATGCTCGCCCACGGAGCCAGCGTGATGGTCGATGCCACGTCCTTTCGAGGTCGGCGATGACAACCGTCAGCCAGCCCGGCCCTCGCCTCCATCCGGTCGATCAACGCGTCCGGAACACCGTGGTGCACATGTCCGGTGTCGCTCTCTGCTTTTCTGCCACCGGCATGTTGTTCTGTGTCTTGGTCGATCTGCTCGTCGGAGGCGGGGAGGCATGGGCGTTGTTGGCCAGTACGGGCATCACCGGCGCGGTCGGGCTCGTCTGCTGGCGGATGACGACCGTCGGAGCGATGAAGCCGATCACGATCTTCAACGCCGTCGCGGCAACCTGGGTCGTACTGTCGCTGAGCGGAACGCTGCCGTACCTGCTCAGCGGTTCGATCACCCGGTTGGACGACGCTCTCTTCGAATCCATCTCGGGCTTCACCTGTACCGGGTCGACGATACTGACCGATATAGAAGCGCTCGGCCGCGGTGTCCTGTTCTGGCGCCAGATGACCCAGTGGTTCGGGGGGATGGGCGTCATCGTCCTCGCTGTCGCCGTGTTGCCGTTTCTCGAGGTCGGGGGGCTTGATCTGATCCGGGCCGAAGCTCCCGGTCCTGATACCGATCGCCTGGCACCCAGAATCCGCGGCACCGCCTCGAGGCTCTGGCTCCTGTATGTCGCATTCACGTTCGTGTCGGTGGCTGCCTTGTGGGTCGCCGGCGCCTCGCTCTACGACGCTGCCGCCCACGCCTTGACGGTCACCTCGACGGGTGGCCTTTCGCCGTTCAACGACTCGATCGCCGGCTTCGACTCCTTGCTGATCGAAGTCATCCTCATCGTCCTGATGCTCTACGGGGCTGTGAACTTCTCGGTGCACTGGCGAGCACTGACCGGAGGGCCAGGCACCTACTGGCGGTCGACCGAGGCCCGTTGGTTCGGTGCGATGGTCGTCGGGGCCAGTGTCATCGTCGTGGCCGTGCAGGTCACGGACGGTACCGCCCTCAACGATGCGGCTCGCGGTGGGATCTTCACCGTGGTCTCACTGATCACCTCCACCGGCTACGCGAACGGTGCCGTGGGCAATTACGTGCTCTGGGGAGCCGCCGCTCAGCTCGTTCTGCTCGGCACCATGATCGTCGGCGGCATGAGCGGGTCGACAGCGGGAGGATTGAAGACGATCCGTTTCGCGGCGCTGGCCCGTGTCATCGCCCGTGAGATCCGGCGCGGGATCCAGCCGCGGGGGATGTTCTCCATCAGCTTCGACGGTGTCGCCATCACGGAGTCCGTCGTGGCAAGGATGTTGGCGTTCGCTGCCATGTACGTGATGATCGTCATTGCCGGCACGATCGTCGTCGTGGCACTGGGGGCCGGCTTCGACGCTGCCATCGGCGGCTCGGCCACGGCGATGGGCGGTGTCGGCCCCGCCATGGGCGATGCGGGTCCGGCCGCCAACTTCACCGATGGGTTCACGCGACCGGCCCGAATGGTGTTGGCCTGGCTGATGTTGGTCGGTCGGCTCGAGATCCTGCCGATGCTGCTCATCTTCGCTCCGTTGCGGCAGCGGATCCGCCGGGCCAGGCTTGCGGTCACTCCCGCTCGGTGAACGCGTCGATGTCCTCGAGCTGCCCGGCAGCCAGCACGATGTTCCCAGCGAGCGGTACGGCCTCGGGTTGGGCATGGAAGAAGGGCCCGCCCGGCCGCCGGATAGCGATGACCGTGACCCCGAAGTTCTTCCGAGGTTGGGTCTCCGACAAGGGCTTGTCCAGCAGCTTCTTGGGTGCCGCTGCTTCGATGATCACGAAGTTCTCCTCGACCGCGACATAGGAGAGTGCGGCCCCGGTGACGAGGTGAGCGACCCGGCGTCCGGTCTCGGCCTCGGGCAGAACGACGTGGTCGGCTCCCACCCGCTCGAGGATCTGTCGGTGTTGGTCGGTCAGGGCCTTGGCCCAGATGTCGGGGACCCCGACCTCCGACAGGGCGGCGGTGGTGAGGATCGACGCTTCCACGTCGTTGCCGATACCGACGACGGCATGGGCGATGTCGGCAGCCCCGAGCGCTTCGAGCGTGGCGACCTCGGTGCAGTCGGCGGTGCGGACGTCGGTGAGGACGTCCTTGTGGCGACTCACGAGCAGGTCGTCGATGTCGACGCCCAGGACGTCGTGGCCCATCGTCACGAGCTCCTCGGCGAGAGCCGAACCGAAGCGGCCGAGACCTACGACCATCGCCGTCCGGCGATCGGAGCTACTGGCCGAACGGAAGCGGTCGGTCAGGTGTCGGATGTCAGCCAACGAGGACTCCTTCCTCCGGGAACCGATAACGGCGACGCCGGGACCGTAGTACCAATGCCGTACCGAGGGTTGCCGGTCCCACTCTGCCCACGAACATCAGGACGATCACGACGAAGCGTGCCGGTTCGGTGAGCGTAGGGGTGAGGCCCGTGCTGAGCCCGACCGTGCCGAAGGCCGAGGTCGCTTCGAAGAAGGCCGATCCGGCGTCGGTCGCGGTGGTGCCGAGGATCGCCAGTGTCCCGGCCAGTACTGCCGCCACACCGATCAATGCGACCGTCAGGGCCCGCTGCACCAGGTCGTTGCCGACGCGGCGATGGAACACGATCACATCCGAGTCGCCCCTCAGCTCGGCCCATATGGCCCAGGCGAGAACGGCGAACGTCGCAATCTTGATGCCACCACCGGTGGAGGCGTTGCCGGCCCCGATGAACATGAGGGCGTCGGTCACGAGGAGTGTCGCCGGATGCATCGCCGCGATGTCGACCGAGTTGAATCCCGCGGTGCGGGGCATGACCCCTGACATGACGCCGCCTATCAGCTTCTCTCCGAGACCCAGCGGCCCGAGAGTGGCCGGGTTGGACCATTCGAAGGCCAGCATCACGGCGGTACCCCCGATGAGGAGGGCGACGGTGGCGCTGACGACGATCTTGGAGTGAAGGCTCCAGGTCCGTGGGGAGCGGACCCGGTGTCGGACGTCGGCCAGAACGGGGAAGCCGAGGCCACCCACGATCACCGCCGCCGCGATCGAGAATGAGAACACCGGCGAGCCCACGAACCCCGTCAGGCTGTCGGGATACAGGGAGAATCCTGCGTTGTTGAACGCCGAGACCGAGTGGAAGACACCCTCGTAGACGGCCCGGCCCAGGCTTCGACCATGGACCGACCAGAGAGACACGATGAGGACGATCGCGACCGTCCCTTCGACGACGACCGTCACCATCGCGATCACCCGCAGCACCCGCCGGATGCCCCCGAGCTCGGAGAATCCGACTTCGGTTCCGGCGCGTAGGCGGGTTCGGAGGCCGAGCTTGCCCGAGAAGGCGGCGGCCAGGAGGCTCGTCACCGCCATGATGCCGAACCCGCCGATCTGGATCAGCCCGAGGATCACCACCTCGCCGAAGGCGGACCAGTGCGATCCCGTGTCGACCACCACCAGTCCGGTGACACAGATCGCAGACGTCGACGTGAACAAGGCGTCCGAGATCGACGTCGTCTGCCCTGGCGCCGAGGCAAAGGGCAACCAGAGCAGGAGCGTGCCGGCAGCGACCCCCACACCGAACGCTAGGGCGACCAGCCGGGCGGGATGGATCGGCTTGGAGCTCCTGCCGTTGCTCACGGCTCGAACGCCTCGGGCGGCGGACCGAAAGGTTCCTTGTTGCCGAAGCGGTCCCAGTGGGTGACCGATTCGGTGGGCCGTCGGGGCGCGATCCCGAACCGACCGGTCGGTCGGCCGAGCGGGACCAGCGCCACGGTCTCGAAGCGATCGGGGATTTCGAGGAGGTCTCGGACGTCGTTCTGGCGCACGCGGTGCACGGTGGTCAGTGCCCCGCCGATACCCATGCTCCTAGCCGCCAGCAGCAGGTTCTGCACCGCGGGATACACCGATGCATACGGAGTGCCGATGTCGAGCGGCCCGTCGGCGTCGTGCAGGGTCAGGTCGATACCCGGCATCAGGACGACGACGATGGCGGGTGCGGCACCGATGTGTTCAGCCAGGTGTCGTGATGCGGCGAGCGTGCGATTCCATGTCGCCTCCGACTCCTCGTCGCGGTGGGGCGGAATCGACGGTAGGAGGGCGGCCTCGTACCGCTCGTATGCGTCCCCGTAGATCTCCCCCAGCTCGTTTCGAACCGCCGGATCGGTGACCACGACGAACTGCCACGGCTGGATGTTCCCACCGCTGGGGCCTTGCTGGGCCGCACGCAGGATGGCCTCGAGCTCCGAGCGCTCGATGGGCTCGTCGGTGTAGCGGCGCATGGCCCGGGTCGTGATGATGCCGTCGTACAGGCCGATCGGGCTCGAGGACGGGCCGGACGGGCTCACAGCATGCTCGTGTCGGCGTCGATGCCCAGCAGCAGGCGGCCGCACAGCTCCCAGGTGGCCGGGGCGACCATCAGGTGCTGGGTGGCCACCCGAGCGTCGGCCAGCTGCCGACCGAGCTCGGAATCGTTGCGGACCGCTGTCCCGCCGCCGAGCAGGAACATGGAGTTGGTCACCTCGGCGGCGGTGTGCGCGGCATGGGTGGCAGCGAGTCGCAGCGCGGTGCGCCGTTCGATCGAGATCGCGCCCTGCTCCGCTTCGGTGGTCGCTTCGGCGACGGCTTGGAAGACGAAAGCCCGCGCAGCCCTGAGTCTGGCTTCGGCCTGGGCGACGGCGGCCGTGACCGTGTCGCGGTCCGCGAGTCGGCGGCGGTGTGCCGTGGGGACCTTGGTCGTTGCCAGGGCGCTGAGGGTGGTGATCGCCGACCGGGCGACCCCGAGGGAGACAGCGGAGATGCCCAATGCCAGGAGCCCGAAGACCGGAAACCGATAGGTCGGCTCGGACCGCACGGGTGCGTCGGTCAGGAGCACGGCTCGGTCGGCCGGGACGAAGACGTCCTCGACCCGAAGATCATGGCTTCCGGTGCCTTTCAGACCGATCACGTCCCAGTTCGGCACGATCTCGACCTCGTCGGCGGGAACGTAGAGCATCGGTGTGCGCGGCGGACCACCATCGGGATCGTCGACCACCGCGCCGAGCGCCATCCAATCGCAGTGCTGGCTCCCGGAGGCCCACGACCAGTGGCCGCTCAGTCGGTACCCATTCTCGACACTGGTCGCCCGTCCGGTCGGGGCGAAGACGCCGCCGATGATGACCATCGGATCGGAGAAGATCTCGGTGGCCACCGGATCTGGGAGGTAGGCGCCGGACACGGCCGAGGTGACGCCGATCATCACGCACCAGCCAACCGACCCGCTGGCGGTTGCACAGGCCTCGATCACTTCGAGGATCGAGTCGACCGATGCCGGCGTGCCACCGCCCACTGGGGGAGCGGCCATGCCGAATACGCCGGCGTGGGCGATCGTCGCGGCGATATCGGGTGGGAGCCGGTTCGCCCCCTCGATCTCGGTGGCGCGCTCGGCGAGCTCGGGTACCAGGTCCCTCACCGTTCCGAGGATGGAGCCGGCGGTCACGATTCGGAGTCCGTCGGCGAGATCGCGGCCGGCTCGGGGAGCTGGCTGTCGGTGAGTACACCGGTCAGCAGCCGGGTCAACGAGTCCGGATCCTCTGCCCCACAGAGCTCGCGGATCGAGTGCATGGCCAGCTGTGGGACGCCGACATCTATCGTTCTGACGCCGAGCTGGGCACTGGTGACCGGCCCGATCGTCGATCCGCACGGGAGATCGCTGCGGTTGACATAGTGCTGCAGCGGTACCGAGATCCGTTCGGCCACCGCGGCCACGGCGGCATGGCCGACGCCATCGGTGGCGTACCTCTGGTTCTCGTTGTGTTTCACGACCGGTCCACCGTTCAGAGCGATGTGGTGCTCCGGCTCGTGGCGATCGCTGTAGTTGGGATGGGTGGCGTGGGCTCCGTCGGCCGAGATGCAGATGGACCGGGCCAGCGCAGCGAGGAACGTGGCTCGGCCGCCACCGCTCTCGCCGACGATGCGCTCGAGCGTGTGGGACAGAAAGGGACCGGCAGCACCGGCGGCGGAGACACTTCCGACTTCCTCATGGTCGAAGAGGCAGATCACCGCGGTGGCATGGGCCGGCCGCGCCTCGCCCAGAGCGGTCACCGCCGAATGGCACGAGGCGAGGTTGTCGATCCGCGGTGCGCTGAGCATGGTCCCGTCGCCGATCCACGCGGACGGCTGGCGGTCGGCGCACATAATGTCCCATCCCAGGATCTCGCCGTCGGCGACACCCACGGATTCTGCGAGCAGGGCGCGAAAGCCGCCTTCCTCGGTCTCGCCGGGACCGAGCATCGGTGCCAGGTGATCCTGCAGGTTCAGTTTGAGGCCGTTCTCCCGGATGTCCTGGTCGAGGTGGATGGCGAGTTGCGGGATCCGGAGAGCGAGGTCGTCCAGTCGGATCAGCTTCTCGACCGGTTTCCCCGCGCGGTCGATGACGACCCGGCCCGCGAGATAGAGATCACGGTCGAGCCAGGTGTTGGCGAGCAGTCCTCCGTAGGGTTCGACCCCCAACTGGCGGAGGCCGGCACTCGAACGGTCCGGCTGAGGCTTGATCCGCAGGTTCGGGCTGTCGGTGTGGGCACCGATGATACGAAAGCCCGCTCGGGGACCGGCTGGTCCCACGTGCCACGCGATCAGGGATCCATCCCGGCGGATGAGGCCCTTCGTGACCTGTTCGACCGGACGGTCGGACGATTCGCGTTCGTCGACCGGCTCGAACCCACGGGCCACGAGCCGGGTCGCGGCTTCGTTGACGGCGTGATACGGCGTGGGACAGGCGTCGATGAAGGCGAGGAGATCGTCGGCGACGGAAGCTGGCTCCATCGCCCCATCATGTCCGTTCTCGACCGTGGAGGCGGGAATGGGGCGGGTCAGCCCCGGAGACGGAAGATCGTCCGTTCGGGCCCGGCGGCGGCCGATCGGTGACGCTGGCCGCCGTACAGCGACAGTGATCCCAGCAACAGGAGGGCGACGCCCGTCCAGAGGAGTCCGGAGGTGGCGCTGCCGGTGGCCGGGAGCGTCGGAGGCGAGAGGGTCCCATCGGCGTACCGGATGGTGATCGCGCCGAGCGTGGCCGCTCCCTGTGCGGTGCCCGCGGCGTAGACCACCGGCGTGGGGTCTGCATCGGAGTCGGGGTCCGGGGTGAAGGTGACCACCCCGGAGACCGGATCCACCGACCACGCACCTTCACCGGGCACGACCAGGGTCCGGGTCGGTGCGAGCGTGGCAGGGTCGATCAGCACGACCGACGACGGCTCGAGTCCCGGAGGGTCGTTCGCCAGCACGTCGATCGACACCGCGGATCCCGGAACGACGCCGTCCCGAACGTCGGGCTGCGCCATGGGTGACGGGGCCACGGTGGGGCCCTCACCACCGCCGCCGGCGTGGGCAGGGGCGATCGCGTGACCGGAGACCGATGTTTCCGCTGGTTCGGTCACCGTCACGGCCATCATGCTCACGTTCGATCGGTTTCCCTTGTCGTCGTCGACCGTGTAGGCGATCGCGGCATCGCCCGCGAACGACGGTTGCGGGTCGAACCTGACGTGTCCGTCCGGCTCGACGGTCCATGTCCCCTGGCCCCTCGACGTCACCGACCCATCCGGGTCGGGGCGGCGCGTGGACGGATCGATGAGCGTGACCGTCGTCGCATCGACCGATCCATCGGCATCGGTGTCGTTGGCCGTGACCGGGAGCGCCACGCGGGTGTCCGCCGGCGTCGTCGTGACATCGACGACGGCGATCGGAGGTATTCGCTCGACCGCGATGGGATCCGAATAGGAGATCGAGGCGTTGCCGTCGATCATGAAGTCGCGGTCTGCGCTCGGAGCCAGCAGCCAGTTGGTGACGATGAACGTGTTGGTCTGCTCGAATTCGACCTCCACAGAGCGGAGAAGCTGGTCGGCGGTGGTCGGCGTCGTCGTCGGAACCTCCGGTCCATGACCGTGGAGGGCCAGGGTCCGGCTCGGCTCGTCGAAGTGGATGGTGCCGGGGGTCGATGCGACGGCGGCGAACTCGCCGACCTGCTCGAACCCGCCGGTCTCCCAACGGGCTCCGGAAGCACCGGCGATCGTGTGCCCCTCGGATCCGTCATCGAAACCGTAGAAGAGGAGCCGGAAGTCGACTGGGGCGGCGTCTGCGGGCGCGAACGGTGTGGAATCGACCGTCCCCGCCTTCATCAGATCGGCCTTCAGCGTGGACCAGCAGGCGTCACACTTCCGAGCTCCTACCTGGATGTCGTCGCCGTTGACGACAGCCGGGCCCAGGGTGCCGCCCGCCGCGGGTGTCGCGACGAGCGTGAGCCGGAGATCGAGTTGCTGGCCTGCGTTGGAGGCCACATCCGTGGGGGAGAGGATGTCCTCGTACACCACGATGTCACCGGCGACGGTTGGTGACACCGCGTAGTTCGGGTGGAGCCGGGAGAAGTCGAGGTCCAGGAGCTCGGTCGCGGACGCGGGGCTCTGTCCGACGGCGGTGACGGCCGCGGCCAGAACGATGATCGATGCGACGGCACCCGGGATTCTCCTTGCTGATCCGATGGTCGTCTCATCGGACGGACGACTCCGCCCATGAGGTCCAGGAGGCCGGGATGGGCCCTGACTGCCCGCTTTTCGGACCGGGAGCGAGGCCGCGACGTTCGCTCGGCACCCGACTCGGACTCCGCACCGCCGCCGATCCGGAACTATGGTGGGAGACTCGTCCGGGCCAATGGCGTCCCAGATGCTGCAGCTCTGCCAACGTCGGCGTTCGAGCGCAGATCCACGTTTACTCCCACGCGCCAGGCGCAAGACCCGCGAGGACCCCCATGATGCAAGCTCCACCTCCTGCTCAGGGCCTCTACGACCCGCGATTCGAACACGATTCCTGCGGTGTCTCCTTCGTGGTCGACATGTATGGGCGAAGGAGCCACGAGATGGTTCAACGCGGCCTGGTCTGTCTCGAGAACCTGCAGCATCGGGGAGCGACGGGCAACGAGGTGAACACCGGCGACGGAGCAGGGATCCTCATCCAGATGCCCGACGAATTCCTCCGGAACGCATTCGACTTCGAACTGCCACCACCCGGTGGCTACGCGGCCGGCCTGGCTTTCCTCCCGCTCGACACCGAGGAGGCGACCGAGGTCATCGCCGGGATCGAGAAGCTCGCCGCCAGCGAAGGACTCCGCGTTCTGGGCTGGCGTGACGTCCCGCACGATGCGTCCATGCTCGGCACGATGGCCCGCGACGCGATGCCCGCCTTCAAGCAGGTGGCACTCGCCGGCGAGGGATTGTTCGACGGCGTGCTCGAGCGTCGGGTGTACATCCTCCGCAAGCGGGTCGAACACGAGTTGTCCAGCGCCGGCCTACCCCGGGCCTACTTCCCGAGCCTCTCGTCGCGCACGCTGGTGTACAAGGGGATGCTCACGACCCCGCAGCTCGGCGAGTTCTACCCCGACCTCCACGATCCCCGGATGGAGTCGGCGCTCGCCCTGGTGCACTCGCGGTTCTCGACGAACACGTTTCCGTCCTGGCCTCTGGCCCACCCCTACCGCATGGTCGCCCACAACGGCGAGATCAACACGGTCCAGGGCAACCGGAACTGGATGCGGGCGCGCGAGGCCACGGCCCGCACCGAACAGCTCCCGGGTGACATCGAACGGGTCTTCCCGGTCTGTACCCCCGGCGCTTCCGACACCGCAACCTTCGACGAGGTACTCGAGTTCCTGCACATGGGCGGCTATCCACTGCACCACGCGGTGTTGATGATGATCCCCGAAGCATGGGAACGGCACGAGGCGATGAAGCCGGCACACCGCGCGTTCTACCGGTTCCACGCGTCGCTCATGGAGCCGTGGGACGGTCCCGCCTCGATCGCCTTCACCGACGGCACCATCATCGGTGCGGTCCTCGACCGCAACGGTCTCCGACCCTCGCGCTACACGGTGACCGAAGACGGACTCGTGGTCCTGGCATCCGAGACCGGTGTCCAAGCGGGAATCGACCCCTCGCAGGTGGTCATGAAGGGGCGGCTCAAGCCCGGCCGCATGCTCCTCGTCGACACCGACGAGGGCCGTATCGTCTCGGACGACGAGATCAAGGACACCTTGGCCGCACAGTACCCCTATCAGGAGTGGCTCGACCAGGGGATCAAGAAGGTCTGGGAGCTCCCCGACCGGCCGATCACCCGATCGCCCCACACCTCGGTGGTGAAGCGACAGCAGGTGTTCGGCTACACCCACGAAGAAGTGAAGATCCTGATCAAGCCCATGGCGAGAACCGGCGGAGAGGCGATCGGCTCGATGGGCACCGACACACCGGTCGCGGTGCTGTCCGATCGTCCCCGCCTGCTCTTCGACTACTTCCAGCAGCTGTTCGCCCAGGTCACCAACCCGCCCCTCGATGCCATGCGCGAAGAACTCGTGACCGCGCTCGGCAGCGCCGTCGGACCCGAGACCAACATCTTCAAGCCCGGGCCCGAGACCTGCCGGCAGATCGTCCTGCCCCAACCGATTCTCACCAACGCCGAACTGGCCAAGCTCGACTGGATCGAGGACGCGGACGACGTCCACAACTTCCGTTCCCACGTGATCTCGTGCCTCTACCCCGTGGCCGCAGGCGGCAACGGTCTCCGTCTGGCCCTGGACCGGATCCGGTCCGAGGCGTCCCAGGCCCTCTCGACCGGCATCAACATCCTGATCCTGTCCGACCGCCACTCCGACGCCGACCACGCGCCGATCCCCTCCTTGCTCTTCACGTCGGCCGTTCACAATCACCTGGTGAGGGAGCGGACACGTACGCAGGTCGGCCTCGTGGTCGAGGCCGGCGATGCTCGAGAGGTCCACCACATGGCTCTCCTGTTGGGCTTCGGTGCGGCGGGAATCAACCCCTATCTGGCTTTCGAGTCGATCGAGGATCGCATCGCCGAAGGTTGGCAGGACGTCGACGTCGAACGCGGCCACGCCAACTACATAAAGGCGCTCGGCAAGGGAATCCTCAAGATCATGTCCAAGATGGGCATTTCCACGGTGGCTTCCTATTCTGGCGCCCAGATCTTCGAGGCCATCGGGCTCGGCTCCGAGCTGGTCGACGAGTACTTCCCGGGGACCGTCAGCCGTCTGGGTGGTATCGGACTCGACGAGATCGCCGAGGAGGTGCATCGCCGACACCGGAGGGCCTACCTGGACCGTCCCGAAGAACAGGCCCACCGGACCCTGGACGTCGGCGGCGAGTACCAGTGGCGCCGCGAGGGCGAGTACCACCTGTTCAACCCGAAGACGGTGTACAAGCTCCAGCACGCCACCCGCAGCGGCCGGTACGACGTCTTCAAGGAGTACACGAAGCTGGTGGACGACCAGTCCGAGCGGCTGGCCACCCTGCGCGGCCTGTTCCGGTTCTCCTCCGATCGCCCGCCCGTTCCCATCGACGAAGTCGAGTCGGCCGACGCGATCTTCCCCCGATTCTCGACCGGTGCCATGTCGTACGGATCGATCTCGGCCGAGGCTCACGAGACGCTGGCCATCGCCATGAACCGGCTGGGGGCGAAGTCCAACACCGGTGAGGGTGGCGAGAATCCCGACCGGTTCACCCCCGACGCGAACGGCGATCTCCGCCGGTCCGCCATCAAGCAGGTCGCCTCGGGACGATTCGGTGTCACCAGCGAGTATCTGGTCAATGCCGATGACATCCAGATCAAGATGGCCCAGGGCGCCAAGCCGGGTGAGGGCGGCCAGCTTCCCGGCCACAAGGTCTATCCCTGGATCGCCGAGGTGCGGCATTCAACCCCCGGGGTCGGGTTGATCTCGCCTCCCCCTCACCACGACATCTACTCCATCGAGGATCTCGCTCAGCTGATCCACGACCTGAAGAACGCCAACCCGGCGGCTCGGATCCACGTGAAGCTCGTGAGCGAGGTCGGCGTGGGCACGGTGGCCGCCGGCGTCTCCAAGGCCAAGAGCGACGTCGTGCTCATCAGTGGGCATGATGGCGGCACCGGGGCCTCACCGCAGACGTCGATCAAGCATGCCGGCGCCCCGTGGGAGCTGGGCCTGGCCGAGACACAACAGACCCTGCTCCTGAACGATCTCCGGGATCGCATCGTCGTCCAGGTCGACGGACAGCTCAAGACTGGCCGCGACGTCGTGATCGCGGCCTTGCTCGGCGCCGAGGAGTTCGGCTTCGCCACCGCACCGCTGGTGGTGTCCGGCTGCGTCATGATGCGGGTCTGCCACCTGGACACGTGCCCGGTCGGCATCGCGACCCAGAACCCCGAGCTGCGGAAGAAGTTCGCGGGACGGCCGGAGTTCGTCGAGAACTTCTTCCGCTACCTCGCCGAGGACGTGCGGGAGATCCTCGCCGAGCTCGGCTTCCGGTCCATCGCCGAAGCCGTCGGACGGGCCGAGGTCCTCGACATGTCCGACGCCGTCTCCCACTGGAAGGCCTCCGGCCTGGACCTGTCGGCGATCCTTCATGTCCCGGACGTCGCCGACGATGCGGCGCGACACTGCGTCACCGTGCAGGATCACGGCCTCGACCGAGCCCTCGATCAGCAGCTGGTCGAACTGTGTGCCCCAGCGATCGAGCGGGGTGAGCCCGTTGACCTCGAGCTCCCGATCCGCAACGTGAACCGCACCGTGGGAGCGATCCTCGGTAATCACATCACGCGCGTCCACGGAGCGGCCGGCCTCCCGGACAACACGATCCAAGTGAAGTTCACCGGTTCGGCGGGCCAGAGCTTCGGAGCCTTCGTGCCCACGGGGGTGACCCTCCGCCTCTACGGTGCGGCCAACGACTACTTCGGCAAGGGGCTCAGTGGCGGTCGTCTCATCGTGCGCCCCGACGAGTCCGCCACCTTCGCCCCCCACGAGAACATCATCGCCGGCAACGTCATCCTCTACGGCGCCACCAGCGGGGCGGCCTACATCAGCGGCGAGGTGGGCGAACGGTTCTGCGTCCGGAATTCGGGTGCCACCGCGGTGGTCGAGGCAGTCGGGGACCACGGTTGCGAGTACATGACCGGTGGGCGGGTCGTCATCCTCGGCGCCACCGGTCGGAACTTCGGAGCAGGCATGTCCGGTGGGATCGCCTATGTGTACGACCCGGACCTGACCTTCCCCAGCCGGCTGAACTCCGAGATGGTCGACATCGACCCGATGGAGGAGGAGGACCAGCGTTTCATCCTCGAGCAGGTTCGCATCCACCGCGCCGAGACCGGGTCACCCCTGGCCCGTGAGCTGCTCGACAACTGGGGAGCTGCACATGAGGCCTTCGTCAAGGTCATGCCCCAGGACTACAAGCGGGTGCTCAACGCGGCGCTCGAGGCCGAGAGTCGCGGACTGAACGTCGACGAGGCGATCATGGCCTCCTCGCACGGATGAGGAGGGCTTTCCATGGGTGATGCGCGGGGATTCATGAAGCACGGAAGATCACTTCCCGATCGACGCCCGGTGCCCGTTCGGATCAGGGACTGGGCCGAGGTCTACGAGGATCTACCGATGGCCGACCTGCAGATCCAGGCCAGCCGGTGCATGGATTGTGGCATCCCGTTCTGCAACGACGGATGCCCCCTCGGCAACCTGATTCCCGAATGGAACCACTTCGCCTACAACGATCGATGGCGGAAAGCGATCGATCGACTCCATGCCACCAACAACTTCCCCGAGTTCACCGGTCGACTCTGCCCGGCACCGTGCGAAGGGGCGTGTGTCCTCGGGATAAACGAGGATCCGGTCACGATCAAGCAGATCGAGGTGGAGATCATCGACCGCGCCTGGGAGGAGGGCTGGGTCGTGCCCGTCGTGGCCGATGTCCGAACCGGCAGGAAGGTCGCCGTGGTCGGTTCCGGTCCGGCCGGCCTGGCCGCAGCCCAACAGCTGACCAGAGCCGGACACGATGTCACCGTATACGAGCGGGCCGACCGCATCGGTGGGCTCCTCCGATACGGCATTCCCGAGTTCAAGATGGAGAAACGGCACCTCGACCGCCGGATCGACCAGATGAGAGCCGAGGGCACCGTCTTCGAGACCGGGGTCGACGTGGGCGTCGACATCACGGCCGAGGCGCTGCGCAGCTCATTCGACGCGGTCGTCCTGGCCGGCGGCTCGACCGTCAGCCGCGATCTGCCCATCCCGGGCCGTGAGCTCGAGGGCATCCACCAGGCGATGGAGTACCTGCCACTGTCCAACAGGGTGCAGGAGGGCGACATGGAGGATTCGCCGATCACCGCCGATGGAAAGCGGGTGGTGATCATCGGGGGTGGCGATACCGGCGCGGACTGCCTCGGGACGGCCCTGCGCCAAGGGGCTAGGTCGGTTCACCAGTTCGAGATCATGCCCCGGCCGCCCGACGCCCGGGCCGAGACGAACCCCTGGCCCACGTGGCCGATGACCTACCGCGTGTCGTCTGCCCACGAAGAGGGCGGCGAGCGGGTGTACCAGGTCAGCACGAGCGAGTTCCTCGACCGGGGCGATGGCTCCTTGAGTGGGCTCCGCTTTCACGAGGTCGAGATGACCGTCACCGACGGCCGGCCCGAGTTCGTGCCCGTCGAAGGGTCCGAGCAGGAACTGGACTGCGATCTGGTATTCCTCGCGATGGGCTTCACCGGCCCGCAGACCGCCGGGCTCCTCGAGGATCTGGGTGTCGCGATCACCGGTCGGGGCAACGTCGATCGCGACGATTCCTGGCGGACCTCCGTCGATGGGGTCTTCGTGTGCGGCGACATGGGGCGCGGGCAGAGTCTGATCGTGTGGGCCATCGCCGAGGGGCGCTCGGCCGCGGCAGCGGTCGATCGCCACCTCATGGGTGAGACCGATCTTCCGGCTCCGATCACGCCGGCTGCCGTACCGCTGCGGTGATCGGTACGGATCGGCACCGATCCGTTGAAATCCCACCGCCCAACTCCTCAAGTGGCGGGTGGCATGACCGATGCAGAGAGCAGCACGTGGGTCCGGTCTGCATGACCTGACGGAGGTACCACAACGCCATGCTCTCGAACTTGAAGGTCGGCACGAAGCTGCTCGCGGTCGCAGCGGCTCCACTGCTGCTAGCCCTGGTCCTGACTTTCATCGGTATCGGGGACCGGCGGGCCGACGCGGACGCCGCGGCCGAAACCGAACAACTGGTCGGGTTCGCCGGTCAGACGTCGGCACTGATCGGGGAGCTTCAGACCGAACGGACGGCAACCGCCGAAGTGCTCGTCGGTGCCGGTCAGGCCGATCCCACCGCTTTCCGGGCGAGTACCGACGAGGCTGCTGCGGCCTACGCCGCCGGTCGGAACGGGCTTTCTCAGGATGAGGAGCTGGCGGCCGCCCTCGACGAGGCGATGGTCACCCTCGAAGGTCTGGAGGGGATCCGGGCCCGGATCGACAGCGGTGAGGCCGATCCTTCGGTGATTGCCGAGTACAGCCAGATCGTCGGGCGGCTGTTCACCGTGCTCGATGAGGTCGCCGAGCAGCCCGAGCTCGGGCCGGCGACGAACGACGTCCTCTCGCTCGTAGCGGTGGCTGACGCCCGCGAGGCCGGTGCGGCCCTCCGGGCCCAAGTGGCCCTCGCCTTCGCGTCCGAACAGGTGGCACCGCCCGTGGCGGCCGAGATCGCCGCTCTGGAGGACGCCCGGCTCGAAGCGTCGGAGCGTTTGGAGCAGCTTCCCTCGGATCGGGGGACCGAGGCGGTGCGGCAGGCCCAGGCCGAGTGGCCGCAGGGAGCAGCCCTCGACGATCTGATGACGCTGTTCCGAGCGGCGACCGAAGCGGGCGCGGCGGGGGAGTCCGACAGAGGTCAGATCGATACCGCGATCGAGGGTTTCATCCTCGCCCTCGAGGAGGCGGAGACGACGGTCGCGACCGCTGCTCTGCAGGATGCGTCGTCAGCCAGCGGCAGTGCGTCCTCCAACGCCCGTAACTTCATGATCATCTGGCTGGTGGCCGCCGTGGTGTCCATCCTCCTGACCCTGGTGCTCGCCAGGGCACTCACCCGTCGCCTCGTGCGGCTCACCGGAGCAGCCGAGCACCTGGCCGAGCATCAGTTGCCGGGCCTGGTCGAGCGGCTGAGCTCACCTTCCGGTGAGGGTGGCCAGGAGGTCGAGCGGCCGTCACCCGTCGATGTCCACGGGACCGACGAGATCGGTCAGCTCGCGGACGCGTTCAACTCGATCCAGGACGTGACCTTCGACGTCGCTGTCGAGCAGGGGAGGATGCTCGAGCGCGGCATCAGCGACATCTTCGTCAACCTGGCTCGTCGAAACCAGGGATTGATCGACCGCCAGATCCAATTCATCGACGACCTGGAAGCCCGCGAGGAGGACCCGGACGTCCTGGAGAGCCTCTTCCGCCTCGACCATCTGGCGACGAGGATGCGACGGCACGCCGAGAGCCTGCTCGTTCTGGCCGGGGCCGAGCCGACCCGTCGCCGCAACACGCCTGTGTCCTTGGCCGACGTCGTCCGTGTCGCGGTCGGTGAGATCGAGGACTACAACCGCATCAGCCTCATCGCCTTCGATGATGCCGAGGTGCCATCGAGCGCAGCGGTCGACGTAGCCCACATGCTGTCGGAGCTGATGGAGAACGCAACCCAGTTCTCACCGCCCGACACGATGGTCGAGATCGTCGGGCATCGGACCACCGACGGTTACACCCTGTCCATCTCGGACCAGGGCATCGGAATGGCGGCCGAGCAGCTCGACGACGTCAACCAGTTGCTGGCGAACCCTCCGGCGACAGGCCTCACCCTGAATCGCACTCTGGGCTTCGTGGTGATCGCCCGGCTGGCGCGACGCTTCTCGCTAAAGGTCCGCCTCACGTCGAGCCCTTCCGGTGGCGTCACGGCCCTGGTCAACATCCCCGGGCCGGTGCTCGTCCAGCCCGACGAGCCGGCTGCGGCCGAGCCCGGGTTCGCCCCGGCTGCACCGGGGTTCGCCCAACAGATCGTCCTCCCGGACCCCCTTCCGGACGAGGGTGCCGCGCCCATCGAGTCCACCGATGACGACGACGAGCCCACTCCCGCGATCCCGGCCGCGGAGCTTCCTACTCGGGAGAGCGCCTGGGACGAGCCGACCGTGGCCGATGAGGTCGAGGAGCCGCCGCCACCGTTCCCGCCGCTCGTCGTGGCCGAACAGGTCGAGGAGCCGCCGCCACCGTTCCCGCCGCTGCCGGGAGCAGTCCAGCCCGAGGAACAGGTCGAGGAGCCGCCCCCACCGTTCCCGCCGCTCGTCGTCGCCGAACAGGTCGAGGAGCCGCCGCCACCGTTCCCGCCGCTGCCGGGAGCAGTCCAGCCCGAGGAACAGGTCGAGGAGCCGCCGCCACCGTTCCCGCCGCTCGTCGTGGCCGAACAGGTCGAGGAGCCGCCCCCACCGTTCCCGCCGCTCGTGGGCGAACAACGGTCCGAGGTCGCGCCCCTTCCGAGCCGAGATCGTGAGCCGTCGCCAAGCCCTGTGGCACCGATTCGACTCCCGACGACGTCGGCCGAAGAACTGCCGACGGGCGATTGGGGAGCCGGGACCCCGCTCACCCCGACGGCCCCCTCCGGTGGTCTCCCGTCGACCCCCGCACCGCTGGCCTCGAGCGGGGAGGACTGGTCCGCTCTGCCCAGCCGGCAGAGCGACCCGCCTCCACTGCCTCCTCTGGGCGGCGGTGACACGACCGCCGCGCCGCTTCCGACGACGGAGTACGCCGCGCCTGTGGCGGGATCAGGGGGCTTCGCCCCAGCCGAGTCGGGACAGACTCCCGGCGGATTGCCGCTCTGGCAGCCGACCTTCGTGCCGGCCGAGCCCGACGCTTCGAGTGACGACCTGACACCGGCCGGTCTCATCCGCCGTGAGCCGACCGCACCGAGTGAGGGACCCAGTTCGTCGTCCGGCTCGCCGGTCACGTCCACTCGACGGTCACCCGAGGAGGTTCGCCAGATGCTGTCCCGGTATCGCGGCGGGCTGAAGAAGGGCCGAACCGTCCCCGATCCCGATGGGAACCCCCCAGTGAACCGTCCCCGGCCAGCTGAGAGCGACGTAGGAGAATGACCATGAACCAGCTGAGTACCGCAGCGACCAACGTGAACTGGCTGATCGCCAACTTCGCCGAACGGGTCCCGGGTGTGCAGCACGCCGTCGTCGTCTCCGCCGATGGACTGCCGATGGCACTCTCACCTGGTCTGGACCGAGCGGGGGGCGACCGGTTCTCGGCTGTCGCCTCCGGAATCATCGGTCTGGCCTATGGTGCTGCCAGCGGATTCGGCGGCGGAACGGTGACCGAGTGCATCATCGAGATGACCAACGCATTCCTGTTCGTCACCGGCATTTCCGATGGTTCGAGCCTGGCGGTGATGGCCCATGCCGAGTGCGACGTCGGCCTGGTCGGTTACGAGATGGCCCTCCTCGTCGAGCGCTGCGGCTCGGTGTTGACCCCCGAGCTCCGTGCCGAGCTCCAGAGCGCTCTGCCTCAATGACCGATGGGCTCGACGCACCGTCTCCGCGGGAGTTCAGGGTTCGCCCGTACACCCTCACCGGTGGCCGGACGCGGGCCGACGCGGGCCTGTGCATCGAGTCCCTGGTCCACCGCACCTCGGAGGGATCTACGATGCTGCCGCGGCTCCGCATGGAGCGCCGACTCATCGTTCAGCTCTGTCACGAGCCACTCGCCGTTGCCGAGGTCTCAGCCCACCTCCAACTCCCACTCGGTGTCACCAAGGTCCTTGTCAGCGATCTCGCCTCGGACGGTCTCGTGATGACGCACTCGGTAGTACTGGAAGACGGGGATCGCCCCGACGCCCAACTCCTCGAAAGGGTTCTCGATGGCCTTCAGTCGCTCTGAAGCACCGACCGACGGCGGCGCTGCATCGGGCAGCGTGCCGCTTCCGGTCAAGATCGTCGTGGCCGGCGGCTTCGCCGTCGGCAAGACGACGTTCGTGGGCTCGATTTCGGAGATCCAACCCCTCCGGACCGAGGCAGCCATGACGAGCGTGTCGATGGATGTCGACCACGCCGGCTCCGCCACGGACAAGACGACGACGACGGTGGCCATGGACTTCGGTCGGATCACTCTGGGCAAGGATCTGATCCTCTACCTGTTCGGCACTCCCGGCCAGGATCGGTTCCAGTTCATGTGGGACGACCTGGTCCGCGGATCGATCGGGGCCGTGGTGCTCGTGGACACGACCCGTCTGGCCGACTGCTTTCCGGCGATCGACTACTTCGAACAACGGCAGGTACCGTTCGTGGTCGCACTCAACTGTTTCGGTGGAGCGGCGCGCCACCAGATCGAAGATGTCCGGGAAGCGCTTTCGCTGCGGTCGGATGTCCCGATGATCTACACCGATGCCCGGGAGCGCGAGGCAACCAAGGCCGCCCTCCTCGAGCTCGTCCAGCACGCACTCGCCCGAGCGTCCCACTGACGGACGGGTCACGGGTCATGGGCCAGGCGGGATCCCGCTAGCCTCCCCCCGTGCCAGGGAAGCTCCCAGCCAGATCGATCCCCGTCGTACTGGTGCACTGGAACCAACCCGAAGCCTGTGCCGCGACGATCGACCGCTTCCTGGCCGAGCCGGAAGTCCTCGGAATCGTGGTCATCGACAACGGCAGTCGGCCCTCGGCTCTCGACGCCCTGGCCTCGATCGCGGTGCACGATCCCAGGGTCGAGCTCCTCGCCATGGGCGACAACATCGGGTTCGGCCCCGCCGCGAACCGTGGGTTCGCCTCGTGGCTCGAACGAGGGGACTGGGAATGGGTCGCCCTGGCTCCCCACGATGCCCTCCCGGCCCCGGGCTCCATCGGTGCAGCGCTCGCACTGTTGGACGTTCGGCCTCGGGCCGGTCTCGCCTCCGCCGACGTCGGCGACGACGCCACCCCGGTCATCGACCCGTACTTCGGCGGCATCCTGGCCCCGGCCTCGGTGTCATCGGGATGGGAGCCTGCCGACCACCCACACGGAACGCTGATGTTCGCCCGCCGGGCGTGTCTTCTCGACGTCGGTTTGTTCGACGAGCGCTACTTCGCATACTGCGAGGAGGCGGATCTGGCCCTCAGAGCCCGGGCCCGGCAATGGGAGGTGGGCCTGCTCCGCGGGGTCATGGTCGAGAATCCGCACCTCTCGTCGGGGACCGCCATCGTCGATTATCTCCAGCAGCGCAACACGCTCCTCCTCGTGCTCGAGTACTCGGGCCGGTATCACGCCTTCATCCGTTTCCTCACCGGCGTGATCCAGCTGGTCAAGGGGGCGTTGATGCCCCGGCAACGACCTCTCGTCTGGCATCCGAGGGCGAGGGTCCGTGCCATGATCGACTTCCTGCTCGGAGTGACCGGGCCACCGCCCGCCGACCTGATCACCGAAAGGCACCCCACATGACATTGAGCCGACTGAGCCGGTCCGTGGCGGGCCGGGTGACGGTCATCACCGGTGCAGCCTCCGGCATGGGTCGTGCGACGGCGCGGTTGTTCGCCGACGAGCGATCCAAGCTCATTCTCTTCGATCGCTCGCCCGACGCCCTGGCCGCGGTGGTGGACGAGCTACGGGGGGACGGTGCGACGGTCTGGGCCGGAGCCGTCGACCTGACCGAGCGCGACGATGTCGAGGCCGGCATGGAGCAGGCCCGCTCCGAGATCGGATCGGTCGACATCCTCGTCAACAACGCCGGGATCAGCGCGATGGCGGCCATCGATGCGCCGGATCTGGACGAGCAGTGGCAGGCCGCCATGGCCGTGAATCTCGAAGCGGCCGTCACCATGATCCGGCTCGTCGTAGACGACCTGAGACGCGACCGGGCCGGTCGGATCGTGAACATCGCATCCACCGAAGGGCTCGGGGCGACTCGGGGCATCCTTCCCTACACCGTGTCCAAACACGGGGTGATCGGCCTCACCCGGGCCGTGGCCATGGATCTCGGCCGTTCGGGTGTCACGTGCAACTGCATCTGTCCCGGACCGATCGAGACCGGGATGACCGCGCCGATACCCGAGGACGTCCGCGAGGCGTTCGCCCGTCGACGCGTGCCGCTGGGCCGCTACGGCGAGCCCGAAGAAGTCGCCCACGCCGTCCTGTCCCTGGCTCTGCCGGCCGCGTCGTACATCTCGGGTGCCGTGTTGTGCGTCGACGGTGGGCTCATGGTCCAGAACACGTGATCGGACCGGTGTCGGGCGAGCGAATGGCCCTCGGTTGACTAGCGTGTGCACGGTCCCCCAACCGAGGAGTCGACGCGCCGCGTGATTTCGGAGTCCATGCAGGCCGCCCTGGCCGCACAGCTGAACGAGGAGTTCTTCTCGGCATACCTGTACCTGTCGATGGCCGCCTACTGCAGCCACTCGGACTTCAACGGTGCCGCCCGGTGGCTCGAGATGCAGTACGAGGAGGAGCACCTCCACGCGACCAAGATCTACAACTACCTGATCGAGCAGGGCGTGCAGGTCAGCCTGCGACAGATCGACGAGCCGCCGGCCGACTTCGGCTCCCTGGTCGAGGTCTTCGAGGCCTCGCTGCGACACGAGCAGGAGATGACGGCCCGACTCAACGACCTGAGCGATCGGGCGCTCACCGAGAAAGACCACGCGACCTACAACCTCCTTCAGTGGTTCGTGAACGAGCAGGTCGAGGAGGAGGCGACCGTCGGTGGCATCATCGCCAAGCTCCGCATGGTGAGCGACGACGGTTACGGCCTTCTGATGGTCGACAACGAGCTCGGGGAGCGGGTTGCCGCCCGGCCCGCATAGATCGGAGCGGCGATGAATCCCGAGGTTGATGCCTACATCGAACGGTCGGAGAAGTGGCAGGAGGAGATGACCGGGCTGCGGCCGATCCTGCTGGGATGTGGGCTTACCGAGGAGATCAAGTGGGGCAAGCCCTGCTACAGCCATGAGGGCGGGAACATCGTCATCCTCCAGGAGATGAAGGAGTTCCTCGCTCTGATGTTCTTCAAAGGTGTCTTGTTGAAAGATCCTGAAGGCGTTCTCGAGGAACAAGGGCAGAACACACGATCGGCCCGCCGCATTCGGTTCACCTCGGTTGAGGACGTCACCCGGCTGAGCGACACCGTGAACGCGTACATCGACGAGGCCATCGATGTCGAGGAGGCGGGCCTGGAGGTGGGCCCGGCACCCGACGTCGTCCTGGTCGAGGAGCTCCGGAATCGCCTCGAGCACGACCCGGGTTTCAAGGCTGCGTTCGAGGCGCTGACCCCGGGCCGCCAGCGGGAGTACAACCTGTACTTCTCCAGTGCGAAGCAAGCCAAGACCCGCGAGGCGCGAGTAGAGAAGTATGCCCAGAAGATCCTCGACGGGAAGGGCTTCCGCGACCGATGATCCCGCGGGTGAGTCGGGTGTGGATCTTCGATGGGCAAGCTCGAGCGCTCCCCTTGACGCGCGTGACGACGCAGTCGCTCACAGTCCCCGAGCGGGCCGCCACCACGGGACGCAGCGATTAAGGAGTGGTTCGTCACTGTCGGTGGCGAGTCGCCGGGACTGACCACTACGGTCCCGAAAACGCACGGTCGTCGGACCGGCGATGGGAGGAGTCATCCATGAAGAAGGTACTGCTGGGTTCCGCCGTGGTTCTGGCCATGGTCTTGGGCGTCACGTCGGTATCGGTCGGCGCTGGCAGTTCATGGAAGGGACGAGCAGTGGCCACCACCACCGAGAGCGCCGACGACCGCGTGCCATCAGCGACCGCCTTCACCGAGGCCTATCTGACCAATGCCGCTCGGGAGGGCCGAGTCAGCATCCGTTGGGCCAGCCCGACCGGAAAGGGCACCCGGATGAAGGGAACCTGGAGCATCTGGTGCGCGAACCACGGCACCGGCAAGGAAACGTTCGACGAGCGAGGCTTCAATCGGTGGGTCAACAGCGGTCGCACGATCGTTCTCCGGCACTGGACGAGGCTCGCCAGGTGGAACGAGTGTGAGGTGACGCTCTTCTTCGACACCAGGGATGGCCCTCGGCGGGCGGGAACGGCAACCGGGCGGATCCAGCAACGTTGAGCGGCTCGACGCCCTGACCAGTGGCCCCCCGGAACTAGCCGACGTAGATGTCGACGTCGATGAACGGGTCGTCGGTCGGGCTTTCGTGACTGATCGAGACCGCTGTCTCGGGACCGCTCGGAGCGTCGATCTCCGCTTCGATGCGATCCTGATCACCATCGCTGTCCCCGAAGCTGTCCTCGAATGAGGCATGGGGCACCGGGGGACTCCAGATGTCGTGGGCTTCGAGGTAACCCTCGCCACCCCGCAGCGGAAACAGATGGACAGCCCTGAAGAACATGAAGGTCTCTTGATCGGGAAGGTCACCGCTGGTGACCAACACCTGCCCTCTGGTCGAGTAGATGACCGCGGTGACCGTGTGGGTCGTTGTGCTGAAGGTGCCGAATGCGGAGGCATCGAAACCCAGTGGGTACCGACTCGTGATGATGGTGTCACCGACGGACACGATCCCATCGGCACTCGTGTCGGCGAGCTTGGCGATCAACACCTCGGCAGACTCGTCGTATCCGTCGATCCCGTCAGCGTTCACGTAAGCGATCGCGAGCACACCGTCCGGCGGCGGCGGTGTGCACGCCACTCCACCCGCCAGTAGCACCGCCACCCCGGCGATCTTGGCAGGTGTGAGCCGCATGGCCGTACCCTCCGTTCGCTTCTCGCTCACCGTGTCCCGCCCTCGATCGCGCCTCAACCAGCGAGACGGCGACGTTCCGTTGCGAGGTGAGCGGTGCCCGGCCAGTGGCGCCGCCGTCCCGGCGTCAAACCGTGGGGTGCCTGCCAACAGGGCGTCTCCGGGCCGGGGATCGTCCTCTGGGTGCTACCGTCCTCCGATCGCGCTTGGCCAATGCTCGTTCGGGGAGGGCATCACTCATGAGAAGGTCGTCGTTCATCTGTGTCCTGGCGTTGTTGGGGACCGTGGTTGCCTGCACGCCACCGCCACCGACGAGCTGCCACGACGCCACCGCCGCCGGGGTCGACGTGATGTTCGAGGGAACACCCAACACGGTTGACAACGCAACCGCCTACAGCAGCGAGGACGGCACCTGCACGGGGACCAGCTCCGCCTTCACGATCGTCACCGGTGATGACCTTGCCGCCGCCACCGACGCGTGCACCGCTCTGGGTGGCAGCATCTCCGGTCCCGACCTCTCCGGTGCCTACCCGAGCATCCCGCCCGGCAACTACTCCTGCGACATTCCGCTTCCGAACGAACCACCACCGCCGGGCTGCCACGACGCCACCGCCGTCGGCGCTGACGTGACGTTCGAAGGACCGCCGAACACGGTTGGCAACGCAACCGCCTACAGCAGCGACGGCGGCAGCTGCACGGGGGACAGCGCGGCGTTCACGATCGTGACCAGCCAGGATCTCGCCGCCGCCACCGACGTATGCACCGCGCTGGGCGGCAGCATCTCCGGTCTGGAACTCTCGGTCGCCTACCCCAGCATCCCACCTGGCAACTACTCCTGCGTGGGGTAGGGGCCGACCGGGACCCCAAGCATCTCGGTCGAGTGACAATGCCACGCGAACCGGGCTGGCCAGCCCGTTGTTCCGGGGCGAAACGGCCGTCGCGGGCTGGCTGATCGCGCAACGTCGTCGTACCATCGGACACAACAGGCGGAATGAGAGGGCGTCATGCGACGTGGGTTGGGTGTTCTGATCGTGGGGGTCGTGCTGGTGGTGATCGGCTGCACGCCGCCTCCAACCGAAGACGTTCTCGCCGTGGCATACACGAACGTCGACGGCATCGACGGGTATGACGAGACCGCCGATGTGCTGATCGCCCAACTGATCGACACCAACACCGACGATGTGCCATCGGCCGGGGACACCGTCGTCACCAACCGATACCCGCTCGACTTCGCCGCCGCGACGTTCGGCACCTTTCAGGTGACGACCCACACGGTCGCTTCAGTGAGTTCCAACAGCAGCAACTACCTCAACGTGCTCGACGCCGCCGGCAGCCAGTTCATCTGGGCGTCCGACCCGGTGGAGCAGTATGCGGAGCAAGTGGGATTCGGCTTCGGCACGGTGAACGTGCACGACGGCCCAGCCACCTACGCCGACCTCATCTGGGCAACGCTCGCCGCACCCAGCGCCCCGGACACAGCGCTTCTCATCGAAACCCCCGACACAACGGGCGACGATCCGTTCGTCGACGTCGACATCCTCGTCTGATCACCCCGCGGCAACGCGATCGTCTCTCGCTGTGCTCGAGTGCGGTACCGTTCGTGTGCTGGTGCAGGCCAGCATGCGCCATGTCACCTGAAGAATGGCCGGCCGCACGACGGCCCTCTACTCTCGGCGCACCAGGCGGAGACAGAGGGGGCGTCATGCGACGTGTGTTGGGGATTCTGATCGTGGCGGTTGCGGTGGTGGGGGCCGGATGTACACCGACGCCGGATGAGACCATCTTTGCGGTGGCCTACACGAATGTCGACGGTGTCGCCGGCTACGACGAGGCCACCGATGTTCTGATCGCCAAACTCGTGGACACCAACAACGACGGAGTCGTCTCGGTCGGCGACACCGTCATCACCGACCAGTACCCGCTCGACTCGAACGCGTCCAGCTTCGGAACATTCCAGAATACAAGCCATGCGGTGACGAGCATCATGAACGCAAGCTCCGACCGGGTACACCTGGAAATCGGCCCGGACACGGCGGTGGAGTGGGACGTTGCCCCCGAATATGCAGAGTGGAACGAACTCGACACGACCGGTCAGGTGTACCGCTGGACGGGCGTCGTGGACGGCCATTTCGCTGGCGTGGGCAACGGCATCCAGGCCTACCCCCTCCTCCCGACCCCGAGCGCCCCAGATACCTATGTTGACTTCTCCGATCTCGGGGCCGACAACGACGAGTCCTTCCTCGAGATCGACATCTCCATCTGATCTCCGAGCGGCACCTGTCCGCGTGAGCAGATCCTGTCGGGATCCGGGGCCAGAGTGATGCATGATCGCGCCGTTGGCGGTGAGGCGCTTTCCCGCCGCCTTCGGCTGGGCCGTTGAAGCTGGCGGCGGGGCCGGTGCCGTCGGCCGAGCCGCTGATGCCGGCGGTGCCAGCGAAGGTGGTCACCACGCCACCCGGGGGTGGCGTGCACGCCGAGGCCACCAGGGCCAGAACACCGATTCCCACCGTGAGAAGAACGTGACGAGCTTTAGCGGGCCACCCCGATCCGCCCGACCCGAGAAGGCAACCTCAGCAACGGGTTCGCCTCTCTCGTCCGGTTGCCGACGTTCCCTGCAGCGCAGCACCGGCAGACTCCACGTCTCCGCAGGCGAGGGTGCAGCGATGACACCCGAGGATCTGCCGTCGTTGCATGTCGGTGGACCGATTCGCACGATCCCGGAGCACCCACTGGCGGCTCGTAGGCCGAGCGTCCGAAAACGGTCAGGCGCCATTCACCGACCAGATCAGATGGCGGCCGAACGCGACCATGGCAAGGACACCGAGTACGGGAACCGTGACGGCGATCGCACGCGCAACCCACAGATTCCCGCCTCTTCGTCGATTGCCGTGTCGATACTCGACCAAGGTGGCTGACAGCATGATCGCCGCAGCGCCGAGCATGACCGAGACAACGGCAACGCGGTCCCGTAGGTCGTCGGTGCAGCTCAGTGCATTGACGTTGCCGGTCGACGGCAGACCCCAAACCGACCCGCAGCTCTCCACCTGCCCATTCACGATAGGGATCCGTCAGCTGCAGCGGTTCGTGGCATCAGCTATCGAGCCACCGGGAACTGTCTTCGTCGTCAGATCGGTACCGAATCGGTTCCGCCTTCACGAGGCCAACGTGGAACCCACCCGCTCCCCAAGAGGCGGACCCGCCCGGACGAGCCGCTCACCACGCTGCTCTTTCGGATCGGTAGGCGGCAATCGAGGACTCGATCGAGAACCCGAGCGAGGCGTAGAGGGCCCGGGCCGCGGCTCGGTCGTCGCGGACGGTGAGATAGATCCGTCCGTCTCGGGATGTCGGGAGGAGACGGCGTACGATGGCTGTCGTCAGGGCTCGGCCGATGCCGCCGCGCTGTGCGTTCGGGGCGACCGCGATGAAGTCGATGTATCCGTCCCCGTCGGGTTGGACGCGACCGGCGACATAGCCGTCGATGGACCCGGAACGGGCGTTTGCGACGATCACGACATGTTCGCCCCGACAGGATCGGTCGAAGAGCTCACCGACCGAGAAATACGTCGCCGGGAACTCGGTGTTGTGGAGCCCTTCGACTGCGGGTACCTCGGCGCGGGTCATGTCTCGCAACCGGTTCGATGGGTCACCCGTCGGCCATCCGTCGACGACGGCCGGACCCACGACGAGCACGTGGTTGATCTCGGCGGCAGACCAGCCGCGGCGGGCGGCGAGATCGGCCATATCGACGTGTGCGATGTGCGATGCGAGGACCGCGCTGGTGATTTCCGTGGGGAGTTGGTCGATCGCCGCATCGAGGAGGACGTCGGCGATGGGCTGCCATCGGTCCTCATCCTCGATCCACGGTCCGTGGATCCACGCCCTGCCCGCCGTGAGACTCCAGTCCACCAGGCTCGCACCGAGAGGCGCCCCGTCTCCGCTGCGGACGAGTCGAACCGTCTCGGCCCACGCGGGATCGAAGTCGCCGAGCTCGGCGATCACGCCATTTCGATCGGTGCCGAGGGAGGGGATGTTGCGCTCCGGTCGAGCTTGCTGCGTCACGACAAGGGCGATCACGGCCTCCATGTCGTCGACGGTCATCGATGTCGGAGGCGGCAGTCCGTCGACTCGTGTCATCCGGGCCTCCGGTGCTCGGCAGAAGAACGTAGTTCGGCGGTGATGAGCTCGCCTCCTGGGGCCGGGAGCTAGATGAGGCGCTCCCACTCGTTGTGGACACCGAATCCCTCGACAACATCTGGTCCAGCCATGGAGGCATCCTACGGCGCACGACCGAGCTCTTCTGGCGACGTCGCCAACCCTGCGCCACAGGACTCGCCACCGACCCGGATCGGGAGCCCCGCCGCAGCGAGGGGCTTCTCCTCAGGAGAGCGTCGCCACAGCCGCCTCACACGAGGCCAGATCGACCGCGACCTTGCTGACCTCGGGATCTCGGGCCAGGGCCCCGAAGGCCGTGCCGACGTCGATCGCGACGGCACCGGCCTGACCGACGAGCGGAAGGACCTCGCCGACGGGAACCGCCGGCTGGTCCCGGTAGCGGTCGGCAACGGCCTGAGCATCGCTCGCGACGTCATCCAACACAGCGAGCAGATCGTCGAACAGCCGATCTACGGCGTCGTCTCCCGAAGAGCCGACCGCTTCGAGGCTCGAGCGCAGGTCCTCGGCCCCACGGGCGAGATCGTCCGCATAGCGCACCACGGGCTCCGACTCGAGGCCGCCGAGGGTCGGTCCGGGCTGCGGGGGCGAGGGCAGGTTCCGGCTCCAGACCAGGACCTCGTCGCAGGCCTGGTCGAGCCAGGTCCGGAAATCATCGTCTCCGGCCGGTCCGCGGCCGCATCCGGCGGCGAGCAGCGCTCCGATCACGAGCGCTGCGGCACGGATCACCATGGAGTCGACGATACGAGCGGCCGAAACGGCGCACGAATCGGTCGGGTCACCGACCGGCGAACGGCCCTTCCGGGAACGGGAAGCCCGCGTCCGGATCGCCTGCGGGGGAAGCGGGGCGTCGAAGCCCGGGCCGGGCCGGTTCCAGCGTCGGAAGCGGCGTCTCAGGCGCCCCTGGGGCCGCCGACGGTGTCCCCGGCACTACCGCTGGCTGACCGGATGGTATTCCCGGCGGAGCGGGCGGGAGCGGGGGGAGCGGCGAGCGGCGTGCCCGGCGACTGGACACCGGTAGCCGTCGCCGGTGGGGTCAGAGGGGCCGACGGTGCCGAAGGATGGGCCGGCATCGGTGGGGTCTGCGGTACCGGCTCCGGTGTCGGCTGACGGCTCTCGGGGCGCCAACCACCGACCTCGTTGGCCAGGAGTAGATCGATCATCTCGGCCGGTTGTGCGGCTGCATAGTGCTCGCCCTGGGCGGCATCACAGCCGGTGCTCTTCAGCTGGGCGACCTGTTCCGCCGTCTCGACACCGACCGCCACGGTCGAGAGTCCGAGCGTCTTCGCGATGGAGACGACGTGAGCGACGATCTCGGCATCCTCCCGGGTCGAGGTGATAGCGGCGGTGAAGGCACGATCGATCTTCACCTGATTCAGGTTGTAGTCCCGGAGGTGCACGAGGGTGGACGCACCGACGCCGAAGTCGTCCACCGCGATGAGCACTCCCATTTCGCTTATCGCCTGGAGCTGACGGTCGGCATCGGACATCGCATAGGTGAGGGCCGCATTCGACAGCTCCAGGCAGAGGAGGGACGGCTCCAGTCCGACCGCTGCGATCGCCTCTCTCACGGACTCGGAGAACTGCTGGTCCACGAGCTGACGGGGAGACACGTTCACGCTGACGAGCAGCGGGGGACGGCCCGGATAGGCCGAGCGCCACTCCGCCGCCTTCCGGCACGCGGTCCGAAGCGCCCACTGGCCCACCGGAACGATGAGACCCGTGCGCTCCAGCCCGGGGAGGAAGTCCCGAGGCTGTATGACACCCCGCTCGGGATCGTTCCAGCGCAACAGGCACTCCACGCCGGCGACCTGATTGGTCCAGAGCGACACGACCGGCTGGTACAGGAGGGTGAATTCCTCTCGCGCCACGCCCTGCCGGAGCCGTCTCTCCAGCGCCGAGGGGGTCGGCTTGCTTCTCACGGAGCGGTCGTAGACGAGGATGTTGGAGTTTCCCTCCCGGGTGGCGGCGTGCATGGCGATGTTGGCGTCGCGGAGCAGGTCCCCGGGTTCGATGCAGTTCTGCTCGGAGATCACGGCTCCGATCGCGCTCGTGATGCACACTTCCTCGCCGGGCAGCTCATGAGGCTCCTCTATGAGCGACATCAACTTCTCGGCCGAGCGCTGGAGACCCGAGATGTGCAGCGCCTCGGGGAGAACGACGACGAACTTGTCGCCCGAATATCGGGCCGCGAACCCTCGAGGCTCGGCGAAACCCACGAGCCGGTCGGCCACGACGCGCAGGACCATGTCGCCCTTCTCATGGCCATGGGCGTCGTTGACGTCGTTGACATGGGCCAGGTCGATGAAGAGCACGCCCACGCGGGCACCCTTGCGACGGGAGCTCTCCACGGCCGACCGCATTTCCCGGATCAGCGCCCTCCGGTTGGGCAGGCCGGTCAGCTGGTCGCGGAAGTGCCACTCGCCGAGGGTGCGAGCCATCGCGAGGGCATCGCGGTGGCGACGAAGGGCGAAGGCCGCCGCTGCGACGGGAATGAGGAGGAGACCAGGCGCGATCCCATTGAGGTTGAGGGTTTCCAGATCGGGAAGATGAGGACTGACCCTGTCGTAGACCTGTAGCCCCACCGCGACCGCGATGAGCGCAACGGTGATCGCGATGATGACAGCGAGATCCCGGCCGAATCGGTTCTGGATTCCGTCCTCGAGATCCTTGTCATATCCGACGGTAAACGGCGCGCCGTCACCTGCTTGCTCGGACATGGAGCCTCCTGAACGCTGATGTTCCCTCTATCCATCGGGTTCGGAGGAGCGTCCTTGAGTGGTCCGGTGGGTCTTCGCGGCCCGCAGTCGTCCCCCCTGATCGGCCGCCAGCGGGAGGGGCAGGTGGACGTCGTGGCCGGCGCGGGCCATCAGTTCCACGATGGTCTCGGCGACCTCGGACCAGTTCTCGGCCGCAGGGCCGGGGAGGTCGCGGTTGTACGGCTGTCGGAAGACGATGACTGGATTGCCCGCATCGCGCAGGGCCTCCACGTTGTGCGGAGCGTCATCGATGTAGACATCGGCTTCGACCTCGGGCTTTGCGCCGAGGAAGCACAGATCCCGGTAGGGAATTCCGTGTGCGTCGAGCCACGTGACGGTGTCGCTCACCGCTGTCGCGTGACCCCAGTTCTGGTAGAGGCGATGGGTGATCACCCGAACCCACGCTCCGGCGTCGGAGAGTCGCCACAACGTCTCGGCCGCACCCTCGATCGCAGGGAGGTCGCGGAAGATCCGATGGTCGAGCACGGCGGTTCGGTGCAGCTCCTCGAATCCGTCCCGATCGAGCCCCCACTCCTCGAAATCCCACGTCGCGGCCGGGGGCAGGTCGTCGACGTCGACGCCCGACATCGTGGCGTGAACCCGGCGGAGCCCGGCTGCATAGTCGGCGCAGACACCGTCCAGGTCCACGCCGATGATGAAGCTCTCCGGGCTGTTCACGAGGGCACGGCGTCGAGGAAGCCGAGAACGGCGTCGATGAACGGGAACGCCTTCGGTGTCTGGAAGTGGTCCACTCCGGGCAGGATCACCGATCGGACGTCGGGTAGGGCATCGACGAGGCGATCGATCGGTCCGACGAAGTCTCGCTCGCCGGCGATGACGAGGATGGGCAGGTCCAACCCGGCGAGATCCGACGGCGCGAGAGGCGGCGGCTTCCGGCACCGGAGCAGCGCGGCCAGGGCGGCCGGGTCATTGCCGGACTCGACCGCGAGCTGTAGGAAGTGTCCGGCGAACACGTCCTCGCCGACGTCACCGGAGACGAGGGCCTCGGCCAGCTCGTCGGCGTCGTCTGACCGGAACAGGTTCTCACCGACGCCCGCGAGGGCCAGTCGGTCGATGCGCTCGGGTGCGGCGAGCGCGACGCGAAGCGCCAGCTGCCCGCCGAGCGAGAATCCGACGACGGCAGCGGGCTCGTCGGGAAACAGGCCGGCGACCTGCCCGGCGAGGTCGTCGTAGTCCGCGGCGGAGTGCGAGGCCCCTGGGCCATGGCCCGGCAGGGTCGGGGCGAGAACGGTGCGCCCCGCGTCGCTCAGGAGATCGACGAGGCCGGTTTCGTGCCATGTCCGCGCCGGTGAGGTCGCGAGGCCGTGAAGCAACAGGACGGGAGGCGGCATCCGACGAGCGTAGTGCTCTGCCCCTGGGCGCTCCCGAGCTGTTCCGTCCTCCGCCGCTGAACTCCCTACACTCGGGCGTCGTTCCGTCCACACCAGACCTCGGAGGCAGGTTGAAACTGACCGGAGAACGCCCGCTCGAGGGAGAGATGCCGTCGTCACTCCTGGCCCTGCACGACGCCGGTTACCGGGTCGTACGCGATCGGCTCGGGCCGGGGCGACTGCTCGATCTCGGGTGCGGTGTCGGCGACTACACGATCACCCTCACCGACGAGCACCGATCTGCGGTCGGTGTCGACTACGACCATGCCACGGCGGTGGCGGCCGCACGTACCCATGGATTCCCCACCTGCTGCTGCGACGGGGCGGCTGTTGCCCTCCGGGGTGATGCCTTCGACTGGGTCACGTCGTCCCACCTCATCGAGCACTTCGCCGACCCCCGCCGTCACGTGGCCGAGATGGCCCGGCTCACCACCCCGCAGGGGACGTCGTTCGTGCTGACGCCGAACGAGCCGGCCGACTTCGAGAATCCGTTCCATGTGAGCCTGTTCACCCCCGAACGGCTCCGGGACCTCCTCGAGCAGCACTTCGCCGACGTGACGGTGCTCGGTCTTGCCGGTTCCCCGGAGCTCAGAGCCGACTTCGAGCAACGGCGCAGGATCGGTCAGAGGATGTTGAAGCTGGATCCGTGGGGGCTCCGCCACCGCCTGCCGCGACGGTGGTTCGTAGCCCTGCACGGCATGGGGCGGCGCGTCGCCTACCGCTGGCTCAGGACCGAGGACGGACCGGCGTTCGACGGTTCAGACTTCACGCTCGTCGACGACATCGACGACGCCACCCTGGTCCTGTTCGCCATCGCGCGATCGCCGAGCTGAGCGGGCGCTCGCCCAGATGTCGAGGGCTCCGAGTCCGCCCGAGACGACGATGACGACGATTCCCCAGGCATGGGCGTACTCGAACGCCGACGGCCAGTCGAAGTCGGCCCGATGGTCCCCCAGGTACTGCTCGACGACGATCGAGACGCCGACGACCGCGTAGATGCCGGCCGTGGCTGCTCCGGCCAGCCAGCGCCAGCGACCGCCGGGTACGGCGAGGACGAGGAGACCGAGCGACACGACCCGGTGCCACGTGGGCGGAGATGCGACCCAGATCCAGCCGAGCAGAAGGACTCCGGTGAGCAGAAGGGTCGCGGTCGAGCGGACCGCCAGGCCGCGGCGCCACCTGCGGTCGACCGGATGGGCATCCGACAAACGGCCGAACCGGACCGGGGTGAAGCGCAACGCCGGGAGGCTCGGAACACCGGATCCGCCATCGGCGGAACCGGAGGACCTCAGTGGCCGGAACGCGATCCAGAGACAGGCCAGCACAGCCAGGGCTGACACCAGGAGCATCGCGTTGACAACGCGCTGGGGCCACCAGCGGAGGTCGATCGAGAGCTCGGTAGCGCCACCCGGGTCGATCCACCAGCCGTTTGCGAACCCGTCGATGAGCTCAGGGGGACCGAGATCCCCCAACCCGGCCGCCCTGGCGGTCCAGCCGGAATTGTGACTCTGGCCCAGGACCAGCCAGAAGGGCCCGTCGATCCCCGAGACGTCGAGGTCGAAGCTCGTCTGGCCCTGGTCGGCGACCGTGACGATCGGGGCGGCCGCAACGTCTGCAGGGGTCTCGGCCGCGGTGGTCGGTCTCTCCGAGACGAGAAGCACCTGGTCGACGTTCAGGCCTGCGTCACGACCGGCAACGGACCGGAGGACGTGCGAGCCGGAGCTCAGTGCCACCGGCTGGCAAGCGGTGAGCTCGAGTGGGGCTCGGTCGAGGACGTCGCCCACCGTACCGACCACTCGAGTCCGGACCGGCTCGTCATCGATTGACAGGAGGCCGTCGCGGCACGAGGTGTCGAACGGGGCGGCACGGTCCGGGGAAATGACCCCGGGCTGCCCGATGTCGATCCGCTCGATGCCGATGGGCGTGACGATCGGGCCCGTTCCGTACCAGTCGGGCGTGCTCACCTGGCGCACCTGGCTGAGCTCGATGCGGACCCGGGATCCGGTCACCGGCTCCGGGAGTGACACGACGACCGGGGCGATCGCCCATTCCTCGGTCTGGTCGACGATGTCCGGTAGGGGAACGGGCTGGCCGGGGCCGTCGTCGACGGTGACGGTGATCTCGGTGGGAACCGAGTGACGACCGTCGGCGATGATGTCGAGCTCGATCTCGTCGATGGTCTGCGGCTCCGGGAGTCCGAGATCTATCCACCGGCCCGCGCCGTCGAGGAACGGTGTCTGCCAAGCGGTACCGGGGTCCTCGTCGAAAGCGGCCCACGCCATGGACGTGAGGTCGCCGGGGAGGCTCGCCGAGGCCCGGGCGACGAGCTCGTCGTCCAGGCCCAGCAGAGCCGCGATTGCAGCTTCCGAGGTGAACCCCGAGGCTCGGACGGTGCCGGTGATGTCGAAGGTGCGGCCCGCACTAGGTAGGTCCACCGTGCGGATCAACTGCTCTTCGGGCTCGGATCGGACCGGTTCGGCCGGGTCGCCCCATTGTCGGGTGAAGGCGAATGTCAGGTCGTGACCGGTGACGCCCTCTCCGGCCTGCTCCAGGAGATCGACGGGCGGCCGGATCTGCTCTTCGAGGACGAGGTCGCCGATTCCCACCTCGGAGAAGCCGACCGCCGACTGACCGTCGTACTCGACCATGCGCCCGACATCGGTGTCGAGGATCTCGAGCTCGAGGTGGCCAGCGACCGGCTGATCGAGCTCGATGGTCTGACCGGGCACACCCCGCGACGACTCGTCCAGTCGAACCTCCTGGCTGCTTCCGTCCTCGTGGATCACGCGCAGGTCGGTGATGTATCTGGTCTGGACGCCGTTCTGCGGCTGGAGCAGGGTCACCTCCCTCGTGCCGGCGGGCCGGTCGAGGTCGATCACGAGGCGTTCGGCGGTCACATCGCTGAACGCACCGACTCGCCACGAGGTGTCGGGGTCGCCGTCGAGGGCGTTGACCGGTCGATCGCCGGCGGTGTATGTGACCGGGTTGCCGTAGTTCGTTGCCTGCACGGCAGCGCCGCCCGCGTGAATCGCGACGGTCCGGTTGTCGTCGGTCGCCTCGGGGAAGATCTCGAGCCTGTTGTCGCCGGGGTCATCGACCAGCGGCACCTCGCCGGCCTGTTCGGTATGACCCCGATTCTCCCGGATCGTGCCCCACCGGTACGGGCTCCGCCGGTTCGTGTCGGTGATGACCAACGTGGCGCCCTCGGGCAGGGGTTCCTCCGGATCGAGCGAGGCCGCGAAGCGCACCGGTCGGCCCGGCTCGACCAGGCCGACGCCGGCCACGTCGACCAGGCCGGTGGCGTCGCCGGCGATCACGAGCGGCGGGCCCGACTCGGCCCGGACGACGCCCACCGGATCACTGACCGGGAACACTCCCACCGGCGGGGGATCCTCGAGATCTCGCGGCATCCCCAGTTCCATGTCGTCGATCATCGGCTGCTCCGGCCCCGCGACGTTGGGCACGGGATCGCCGAATCCGATGGGCTCGTCGAGACCGGGGACCTGGTTCATCCACTCCCAGGTGGGAACCGGGCGCGGCGTTCGATAGCGCTCGTACTCCAGATCCGAGCGCAGCACGATGTCGCCGACGCCCATGAGTTGAGCGATGGGTACGAGCGCATCGGGATCGTGGGTGCCCTCCTGCATCGGTCGGTCGAGAGCGTTGAGCAGGTCAGCCGACGCAGGGGAACCGTACGGGATCAGCTCGCGGGCCACGTACGGCCGGTCCATCAGGCCCGGGGTGACCGGATCGACGGTGTTGCCCCAGCGGTAGCTGGCGAAGTCGGCCCCGGGAAGCTCGAGTACGCGGGTCGTGGGATCGCCGTCGAGGGCCCGCGTGGCCTCGATCCAGTAGGTCGGGATGTCCTCGTCGCGGTCGAGGTTGGTCGCGACGGTTCGACCGAGCCAGAGGGTGGGGAGGTTGACGATCACCAGCGTCCCCAACAACAGGCTGGGGGCGATTCGAGCGACGGCAGGCCGGCCCAAGGGAGTGTCGGCGAGCCGGGGAACGCTGGGCAAACGGCGAACCGTCAGCTCGGAGAGCGCTCCGGCCCCCATGCCCAGGAAGATGGCCATCGAGAGCACGAGCAGGGGGAGCGCCCTCGGGGTCGACCGCAGGGCCAGACCCGCGTCGGAGTTCGTGAAGTCCTGGAAGGCTGCACCAGCGGGCGAGGGTGCGTCCCACGGGTGCGCGCCGACGCCGATGAGGCCGCCGACGGCGAGCAGCACGAGGAAGTAGCCGCGGTGCCCCCACCGCACCAGGGCGGCCCCGGCCAGGGCAAGGATCGGGATGGTGAAGGAGATGACGAGCAACCACATGTGACTCGTGTAGGCCTCGCCGGCCTCGATCCAGGGTCCGAGCTTGTCCCGGCCATAGAAGAACCAGTAGCCGAGCCCCCGCAGCGCTTCTTGGGCGTAGGAAGCGTCGGCCACCGTCTTGTAGGTCTCGGTGTAGCGGACGATGGGGATGCCGAACTGGCCCTGAGCCCAGAGGCCGGCCACCCACCACAGGGACGTCAGGCCGGTCAGCAGCCCGATACGCAGAGTCGTGGCACCGACCCGACCCCAGGTCTGCTCGGAATCTGTGAATCGCTGGTAGAGGAGCCAGAGCACCGGACCTAGCCCGATCATCAGGAGCGCGGTGGCATTGACCCCGCCGACGACGAGCACGATCAGGGCGAAGCGGGCGGGGTCTCGCCACCCGCCGTGCCGGAGGGCCCTGACGGTCATGGCGATCATCCAGGGCAAGGCCGCCCACGGAAGCAGAATCACCGAGATTCGGGCCGCGTAGGCGAGCAGATACGGGCTCAGCATGTACGCGAGGGCGGCAACGGTGCGGCCCGAACCCCGCCAACCCAGTTGGCCGAGGAGATACCGGACGCCGGTCCCCGCCGCGAAGATGATCGACCCGAGCCAGAGGCGTTGGGCGATCCAGTCGGGGACGCCCGCCGTTTCCATCAACCAGTAGTACGGGCCCATCGGGAAGAGGTAGCCGAGGTTCTGGTGGGTCACGGTCCCCAGGCCGATGCTCGGATCCCACATGGACCAGGCCTGCGACAGGAGACGACCCGGGTCCAGGTAGAGGTACGTCTTGGTGTCGGCCCCGACCCGACCTGGGGCCGAGAGCAGGAGCGGCCCGTACGAGATCAGGGCCAGGACGGCGGTCGGGAGTACCCGGCTCAGCCGTTTCACCGCTCCTGTCGATCCCGGGACCGGCGCGCCGCGTCTTCGGCCAGGACCCGGAACGTGGCCAGGGCGGTGGCGGCCCAGGTGAACTGCCGGGCATGGTCCAGCGCACCAGCGGCGAGATCCGCCCGGAGCTCAGCGTCGGTAAGGATCCGGCGGAGTGCGTCCGTGAGCGGGCGCTCCGCGGGCACCAACAGGCCGGATCGGCCGTCCGCCACAGCATCGCGATGGCCGGGGACGTCGGAGGCGACGACCGGCGTTCCCGTCGCGGCCGCCTCGGTCAGGGTCATGCCCCAGCCCTCCCGCAGGGACGCGCTGGCGACGACCCACGCTCGCTGGTAGGCCTCGAGGAGCTCGTCGTCGGAGACCCGTCCCGGGAATGTGACCCTGTCCTCGATTCCGAGGCGGTTTGCGAGGGCCCGGAGGGATTCGAGCTCGGGACCGGAGCCGATCACCTCGAGCCCGACGTTCCGTATGTCGTTCTTCAGGTCGGCCAGGGACCGGAGAACCTCATCGACCCGTTTGGAAGGCATCAGACGGGTGACCACCAGGATCGTGGGATCGGGCGCGAGTCGCTCCTCGGGCCGGTACCGCTCGCTGATGCCGGGCGGGACCACACTCACGCGCTCGGGATCGAATCGCAGCTCGTCGACGAGCTCGTCGCGGGAGGATCCCGACAGCGTCACTATGGGGACGCGGCGATAGGCCAGGGGGGCGACGCGGTGCTCCATGAATCGACCGGTCGCGGCGAGACGGGGGTGGTCGGGGAACGCTCCGTTCCACATGACACCGTGGAGGTGATGGAGAAAGACGATCCGCGGACCCCGACCCCAGATCGGTGATCCGAACGGAACGCCGTTCCAGATCTCGACCAGTCCGTCTCGCCGACCGTGCCTACCGGCGATCTCGGCTGCAGCGGCACGGGGGAACACCAGGTACCGGCCGGCGCGCCGGATCGCCCGGTACCCGTTGCGTTCCACGACGGCCGGATGGCCGGGTGCGGCCGACGTGCGCATCGTGACCTCCAGGCCGGCCCGGGCCCAGTGCGTGGCCACTTGGTCGATGTGGAGCTCCGACCCACCGGCCTCGGGGTCGTCGAGGTCGCGCCACGCCAGGACGTGGATTCGCCTGAGCCCCGACGAGGCGGCCAGCTCGGCGATGGACTCGAGGGGATCGACGGCCGAGGAGGTGTGGGGGGAGGCGTTCATGGGGGTTCGTCAACCTAGCTTCCCGAGGCGGTCGAGCTCGTCCATCAGGAGGTCCGTGAAAGCGGTAGCGCCCGAGCCGGTCAGATGCGTGTAGTCGGCGAAGGCCCCGTCGTCCATCGATCGGCTCATGTCGAGGTGCTCCACGCCGAGGCCGGCGGCGGTGGTGGCGACGGCTCCGGTGAGCGAGTCCGGGGCGCCTTCGGGCTGGAGGGCGCGGAAGGCCTCGGGGACCGGCATCGACACGAGAACGACGTCGATGCCTTCGGAACGAAGGGCCGCCACGGTCTCCTCGATCGTCTCGAGCTCTCTCGCGTCGGCTTCGGTTGCGCCGCCGACGAAGTAGGTCACCAACGCTTCGAGCGTTTCGTTGAAGTCGACGTCGTCCGTTCGGAGCTGACCGCTGTTCGCCACGCCGACATCCGCAGGTGAAATCTGCCAGGTCGGCGGCAGATCGCGGTCCACCCACAGCCCTGCCTTCATCCAGTCCGACCACGCGAGCGGTTCGAATACCTGCTCCTGCAGCTCGACCGCGGCGACGATCCGACCGGAGGTCCCGTCGAGTCGGCCGCTGAGGTCATAGGCGGACAAGCCCCACACCACGAGCTCGGGCTCGATGAGCGGCGCCATCTCCCCGGCCAACCACGCGTGTTGGGCGGCGGGTCCGGCAGCGGCGAGCCCCGCGTTGTAGCTGGGGCGACCGTCCCGAGCCGTGAAGTGCTCGGCGTCGATGCCGTACCAGACCTTGGATGTTCCGGTGAAGAGCACCTCCGGAGCAGCTCCGTCCGCTTCCAGAGCCTGGAGCTGCAGCTGCTTGGTCCGATGTACACCGTTGGCCCACGTGAGAGGGACGTGGATGCCGAAGAGATCCTGGGACGGGCTGAGCGCCGAGTGAAGGTTCTCGACCGCCAGCACCGATCGTTCGGCGACCGTCGTCGCACGCGACCGGAGGGAGCTGTGCCGCTCCCGGGTCGGTTTCGTACCGTCCGGAGCCACGTCGGCCAGGAGCTCCCACGGTTCCGGTTCGGGCTGACCGTTCTCGGCGCGAGCGAGTGCCGCGGTGAACTGGCGCGTGTACCGGACCGATCCCTCCCGATCCAGGTGGGTGTAGTCCACGAAGTCGTCGTCCTCGTATCCCACCGCGACGTCGACCACGTCGATGTCCAGGTCGGCGGCGAGGTCGTCGATCGTCTCGGAGAACGTGGTGAGATCGGCGGTTCCGTTCGGGTGGAGGCCGACGAAGCGGGGCGGTACCGGCAGGGGGGCGAGAACGACTCGGATGCCCCGTCCGGTGAGCTCTTCCACCGTTCTCCGGATGGCCCGGAGGTCGTCCTCGGACGGAGCCCAGTCCAGGAGTCGCGTGGCCGCCAGTTGAGCCCGGCGGCCATCGGGGCTCACGTCGAACTCGCGGCGCTCACCGGCCGGCCCGAGAATGCCGTCGACGGCCGAGAACAGCGGTTCGTCGCCCCCGCCCTCCTGCCAGGCGTCGGGGTCCCTCAGCGTGCGCCGATGCCTCACGAGCGCCGACAGCGACCGGGCCCGGCGGTCGAGCTGCGCCATGAAGCCGTCGGACACCGCCGGAGCCGACTCGTAGCTCGTGATGTTGGTGTCTCCGTAGGCGGGGGCGAGATCGAGGGTCGACAACCCCCAGACGACCAGTTCCGGCTCGAGGCGGGGTGCGACCTCCGCCGAGATCCACGGTTCCATCACTCCCGGGACGCCCCCGGCGAGCCCGGCGTTGTACGCCGTGCGACCCGCCGGATCGATCTTGGTGAAGGTTGTCGGGTCGAGCGCCTGCCAGGCCATCGAGGTCCCGGCGAACACCACATCGACCGAACCGAGCTCGTCCATCTGTTCGATCTTGCGCTGGGCTGCAGCGTCGTACCACTGGATCGATTCGGGCAGATCGTCCTCCCAGATGCGTACGGAGACCTCGGCGCCGATCGCGACGACCAGGGCGACGGCGAGGGCGGCGGCTGCGGCTCTCCGCAGGTGGCCGCGTCGGGTCCGCCGGTGACGACGGCTCACAACAGACCCTCGAGGATCGCGCCGGCCGCTTCGAGCGCGTCGAGCCCCGGCTCGGTGGCGGTCAACCAGGTCTCGATCGACAGATCACAGTCGGAACCGGCTTTCCAGAACGCGTCCTGAGCCTCGTACAGGAGCGCTCTGGCACGGGGCTCGGGAACAGAGGCCATCGCCGTGTGGGCGGCGGCCCGCCAGGCCGTCCCGTCGGCGACCCGGAGATCGCCGTCGTACGGTTCGTCGAACCAGGCCGGATCGCAGGCCGCGGCCCTCAGAGCGAGCAGCTGGAAGTACTCGTCGACGAGCGACGCTGCAGTGGTACCCCGCCAGGTGCTGAAGGCGTCCGCCAGCTCCTCGTCATCGGCCTTCGAGCCCGACGCGGGGTCCGGATCACTCAGCGCCGGGGAGGGGCGGGTGACGTCGACCTCGGGTTCGTCCGCGACGAGCTCGTCGCAGGGCACGAGAAGGCCGGGGTCGACCGGGAACCCGTACTCGTCGAGCGGCGGTGCCGTCTGGGCGTCGGCGCAGCTCTCGTCGTCGCCCCCGACCATGGCCCACGCCGGCACGGCGGCGAGGAGCAGGCCACCGACGAGAATCGTGAGGACCGCCCAACGGAGCGGTCTTCCCTCGGACGGTCGCTCACCCCGCCCAGGCGCGGGGCGCTTCACTTTCGACGGCCGGCGCACCCCTGGATGGTACCGTCGTCCTCGCCTCGGATACGGGCACCGGTCTCGGTATCGGCGGGGCCCGCCACCGCCGAGCGACGAGAGATGTGCTGTTGGATGAACGACGAGAGCCCTGACGCCGACCTGAGTGCGAACACCGAGCTCCTCGCGGCCGAGCTTCCCGACGTCCGCTTCTCCGACGATCGATATCTCCACTGGCTGTACCGCGAGAATCCCCTCGGTCGGGCCATCGAGCGCGATACCGACCGCGACGGCACACGGGTGGCCCACTATGCGATCGTGCCGCAGACCTACCGCGACGGTGCGGGACCGGTTCCGGCTGCCTTCTCGCTCAACGCCGTGGTGCGCTCAGGACATCAGCGCGAAGGCCATTTCAGGACCAACGGACTGGAGATCTACGAGGAAGCTCCGACCCGGGGAATGAAGCTCGTCGTCGGGGTCTCCAACGACAAGTCGGTCGGTGCGGTCGTGAAGTACATGGGCTGGCGGCTGATCGGACCGCTTCCGGTACGGCTGCTCCATCCGGTCCGGAAGGCCGAGCCCGGCGTACGGCACGAGCCGGTCGATCCGGCCCTGCTGGCTTCCGACTGGTTCGCCGAGGTGGCGGGCACGCTCGACGAGCACCCGGCCGAGGGGTTGACCAACCGCTGCACGGTCGAGTCGCTGCGCTGGCGCCTGGCGTGTCCCCACGCCGACTATCACGTCCATGTCGGTTCGGACATCGTCGCGGTGAGCACCCGCTCGTCCCTGGGCCCGGTACCGGCCGCGGTGATACTCAAACTGCTCCCTCGGGGTGCCGGATCGGTCGGGGCGCGCACCGGGCCTCTCGTGGGCAGCATCCTGCGCTACCACCGGGCCGGGTTCGGGGTGTACGCCGGCTTCAATCGTCATCTCCGGATTCGGGGGATTCAGCCGCCGCGGCGATTCCAACCGTCTCCGTTGAACCTGATCGTGCGGAGCTTCGACCCCGCGCTCGATCAGGATCAGCTGGCGTTGGACACCTTCGAGTTCCTGGACATGGACGCCTACTGAGCGCTCACCCGGTCCGGCTCAGCCAGGGTTGCATGTCGAGCACCTCGTCGAAGAGCCAGTCCACCACTTCCTCGCGGCCCTCGGGGGAGAAGTGCAGCCCGTCACCACGGAGACGGACGTCCCGCTCGCCACCGATCGGCCCTATCCAGCTCTCGACGTCGACGATGACGACGTCCTCCCTGCCGTCGGCCGCCTCGAGCGCCAGTTCGTTCAGCCGCTCGATCCGCTCGGGATCGTTCTGCGGAATCACCGGTCGATTCAGCGGGGGCCCGGTGAGCAGGTACAAGGTCGCTCCGGAGGCGGTGAGCGTGTCCACGGCGAGCTCGTACTCGGATCGGGCGTAGTCGTCGAAGGCGGGCTGCCCGGCGTGGACCCAGTCGGGCCCCAGGGAGGGGATGCGGCGATCGGTGGCATCCCAAGGGGACACGTTGAGGAGGACGGCGTCGGGCTGGAACTCGGCGATGGCCGAAGGCCACGAGACCACTTCGGGGTCGACCACCGTGCCGGGTTCGGCCGGATCGGCCCAGCTCGAACAGACGTCGCCGACGGGCCCTTCGGTCTCCTCGTCGACCCGTTTGTCGCCGTAGCGGGTGATCACGCAGCCGAGATGGGTGTCGTTGAGGATCTGCAGGTCGAGGTCCCGGGACTCGGCCTCGAGCCGCAGGTCCTCGCCGACCGGGTTGAGGATCGAATCGCCCACGAGGAGGAGTCGGAACGGTCGATCCGGCACGGTGGTGGTGGTAGGCCCCGCTCCGGGCTCGACCGGCTCGGTCGCCTCCGGAGCCGGACCCGTATCGCCTCCGTCAGCCGGCTCGGCCGGTGCGGCGACGATGATCTGTTCGATCTCGGGGGGACGCTGGAGCCCGACCCACAGGAGACCGGCCATCAGGACCGCGATCGAGGATGCGGTGGCGAACGCCATGGGCCAGGTGGTGGGCTTGCGCCGCAGGACGACCTGTTCGATGAAGACCCAACTCAGTGCCGTAGCGGCCAGAGACACGGTGAGGCGCAGGATGGCGAGCGGATGACCGTCGAGGCCGGTCCGCTGCGGCGTGAGGAACTGGATGATCGGCCAGTGGTACAGGTACAGGCCGTAGCTGACCTTGCCGAGCCAGACCAGGGGCGCGGACTCGACGATCCAGAACGCCGGCCCGCGGTTGCCGGCCTGCAACGCCCCCATGACCATCGCCGCACCCAGCAGCGCAGCGAGCAGGAAGCCGCCGTACTCGTAGAGCCAGGTGTCGCCCTCGGCGCCGAGGGCGACCATGGCGATATGACCGGCGATGCCGATGTGGGCGATGACCAGCGCGAGCATGCGGCCGGTCTTGGTGCGGACCGGTCCCCACAGGGCCACGGCGGCAGCCAGGGCGACACCCACCAGGAGGCTCTGCGCCCGGGTGTCGGTGCCGTAGTAGACGCGGGAGGGGTCGTCGCCCACGTCGAAGAGGTGGGCCATCCACCAGGCCGAGGCCAGGGCACCGATGGTCGCTCCCACGAGGAGGAGGACGCGGCCCCAGCGTCGCGACCGGCCGACGAGAATGAGAAGAACCGGCGCCGCGGCGTAGAACTGCATCTCGATCGAGAGCGACCAGATGTGACGCAGCGGTGAGACGGTGCCGAACAGGCTGAAGTAGGACTCGCCCTCGGCGATCAGGAACCAGTTCATCACCCCGAAGATCGAGGCCACCGACCCTCCGATCCAGGAGTCGAGCAGATCGGGGGGTTCGAGGGCGGCCCACAACACGACAGCGCCAACGGTCAGGAAAAGGACCGGAACCAGGCGGCGCAACCGTCGCGTCGTGTAGCCGCTGACGTCGATTTCCCCATCCCGGCGATCGAGCTCGCGCAGGCCGAGGGTGGTGATCAGGTAGGCCGACAGAACGAAGAAGACGTCGATCGAGACCACGCCACCGGGAGCGACGCCGGGCCACAGGTGGTAGAGCAACGGCCCGATCACGAGCGCATAGCCGCGCAGACCGTCGAGGCCCACCACGTGGGCGAAGCGCTTGGGCGCGCCGGCGTCCTTCACGTCCTGCATCGTCTGGGTACGGTATCGAGCCCTCGGGAGACTTTTCGTGACCCTGGCCGGGAGAGGGCGGTCGCCGGGGTCAGCGGTACCTGATGGATAGCATGCCCGCCGTGGCGCTCACCTTCACCCTGGACCTCGAGGATCACCGCCCCTCTGACGCCGTGGCCGAGCGTTACCCGATGCTGGCGCGCCGTCTGCTCGACTGGTTGGAGATTCGCGACATCACGGCGACGGTCTTCGTCGTCGGGGAGATCGCCGATCGCCACGAGGGGCTTCTGGCCCGGATCGCCGACGCCGGGCACGAGATCGGCATGCATGGATGGACCCACGAGCCACTGCCCGCTCTCGGGATCGAGCGCTTCGCGGCCGAGACCGCGGCGGGCAAGGCCCGGCTCGAGGCGGCCACCGGGCAGGCGGTCGTCGGGTACCGGGCCCCGATCTTCTCGCTCGTTCCCGCCTCGGACTGGGCTCCCGAGGTGTTGGCCGATCTCGGGTTCGAGTACAGCTCGAGTGTTCTCCCCGCTCGCAACCCCCAGTACGGATGGGACGGTGCACCCACCGGTCCGTATCGCTGGCCATCCGGGCTGCTCGAGCTCCCCTCGCCGACCGGGGGGATCGGTCGGTTCGCCGTGCCAGCGCTCGGAGGCGCCTACCTGCGGATCCTGCCCTGGTCGGTCGTCCGCCGGACCGGCGAGCGGCAGCCCGCGGGGGCCGTCGGTTGGACGTATTGCCATCCGTACGACTTCGACCCCGACGAGCGGTACTGGGTCGTTCCCGAGGTCGGACCGCTCGCCAGCCGCTTGCTGTGGTTCAACCGGAAACACATGCTCGACCGACTCGACCGACTGTTCGAGGCGGGAGCGGCGGCGCCGCTGCGGGATCGAGCTCGAGCGCTCGGCTCGGTGGCGACCTTCCCCGGGGTGTTGGCGGCATGAGTCACAGCCACGGCCCGGCCGACGGACGGCCACCGGCGCAGCCTGCGGCACGGACCGAGCTCGACCAGAGCGCCATGGTCTCCCGTCTCCCCCGAACGACGATCGTGGACCGGATCGCCCATCTCACCGAGCGAGCGCGGGGCAAGCGGGTAATCCACATCGGATTCGCCGACGTCTCGTTTCGCGATGACCAAGCGGCCACCGAGTCATGGCTCCACGAGCATCTCGCCGGTGTGGCGACCTCCCTCGTCGGGATCGACCTCGACCCCGAGGCGGTCGCGGTCGCCACGGACCAGGGGTATGAGGCGTATGCGGCCGACTGCACCGACCCCGACCACCTGTCGGCCCTCGAGCTCGAGCCGGCCGACCTGGTGATCGCGGGCGAGGTGATCGAACACGTGAGCGATCCGGGTTCGCTCCTGGCCGGCCTGAGGGTCCTGTGCAAGCCGCATGGCACGCTGATAGTCACCACGCCCAACGCATACGGGCTGCTCAACGTCGTGGCCTCTTTGGGCGGATTCGAGCTCAATCATCCCGATCACGTCGTGATGTTCACCTGGCGGACGCTGACGTCATTGATGGAGCGGTTCGGCTGGGACGCGACCGCGGCGCACACCTACGTCCCCCAGGTCCGGATGCTGCCCAGCGCAGGCGGCAAACTGCGTTTCATGGCCCGCGGCGCAAGGGCTGTCCTCGGCCTCGAACGCCTGCTCGGCCGGTTCGGAGCCCCATTCTCGGCCGATGGTCTCATCATCGAAGCCCGCCCCGCCTGAGTGCGTTATCGGGGACAGACCCCGATAACGCACTTGTCGGGGGGTCGCGGTTCAGGCGCTCTCGCTCATCGCGGCCAGCCTGGCGACGGTTCGCCAGTTGCGTGTGGTCGCGGTCACGCCGAGCTCGCGTTCGAGGTAGGCATTGGTGAGCTTGGTCCGACCGAAGCCGGCGGGGCAGTGGAGGTGGGCCTCGGCGCCGTCCAGAACGCAGACATCGGGCTCGTGGGCCGCCGGATCGAAGAGATCCCGGGCCGACGGGTCGGGTGATCGCTGGAAGAAGGCCACGGCGACGCGCCGCTCGTCCGAGCCGGCGGGGATGTAGGGGTTGGCGGCTGCAACCGCGTCGAGCTCGGAGCTGGTCCGGAGGATTACCGGCACGTCGAACCCGAATCGGTTCGAGATCGCCGTCTCTATCATCGATCCCAACTCCCCCCGATCGTCGACGGGTGAGCTGAACGCCACGTTGCCCGACTGGATGTAGGTCGCCACGTCGGCGTGACCGAGCCCCTCGTGGAGCGCACGCAGGTCGGCCATCGTGATCTTCCGCTGCCCCGACACGTTGATGCCGCGCAACAGCGCGATCCAGGTGGTCAACTCTCGTCGGAATCCATGGAGGGCGCGGGCAATTCGGCTCGGAGAAGCGCGAGCTCTTCGGCCAGGGTCCGGGTGCGGTCCTCCAAGCGAGAGATCTCCCACGAGAAGTGGACGACGAGCAGGAACAGGAACGCGCTGGCGGCGAATAGAACCGTCGCCGGTTCATAGTCGATCCCGACCGCATCGGAGATCGGTACCAGGATGTCGGGCACGACGGCAAGGGGGAGCAGGCCGACCGCGATGACCGACCACAACAGCACGTACTTGCTCCGAAGCTGGCCGCGACGCAGCAGCCGGAACAGGAACACGATCGTCCCCAGGATGACCAGGGCGACGAGAATCTGGGCGCGTCCACTCATTGCGGGTCCTCCTGGACTCGATAGCGGCGACGGAACAGGGTCAGCGAGACCATCACGAGCGCCACTCGGAAGAAGTGGTACACGAGTCGGGCGCGGCGGGTCGACGGCACTCCGTCGGCCCGGGCTCGCATCCGGACCGGCACCTCGACGACGTCAAGGCCGTTTGTGCAGGCCATCACCAACGCCTCGACCGACTCCATGTACTCGTACGGGTAGTGCTCGGCGAAGAGGTCGAGTGCCGCGGGGCCGAAGGCGCGGAAGCCACTGCTCGTGTCGGTGAACTTCTTCCCGGTGGCGATCCGTACGCCCAATCGCAGGAGTGCCATCGCCGCCCCCCGGGTCCGCCCGGCCTCGTAGCTGCCGCGCCCCGCGAAACGGCTTCCCACCGCCATGTCCGCCCCGGAGTCGAGGACGTCGAGGAGAGCCTTGATCTCGCCGGGATCATGCTGCCCGTCGGCATCGAACTGGACCGCTCGGGTGTACCCGTGGCGTACCGCATAACGGAATCCACATCGCAATGCCCCGCCGATGCCGGAGTTGAACGGCATCGGCGCGACCACCGCGCCGTGAGAGCGGGCGATCGCCGCTGTGTGGTCGTCGGATCCGTCGTCGATGACGAGGACGTCGATTCCCGAGAGCTCGCGACGTAGCTCGTCGAGTACGTCGCCGACCGCGTCTTCCTCGTTGTAGGCCGGCATGACCACGAGGGTCGGTCGCGGCGTCACGGTGCCGACCCGATCGCTGTCCGCACGTCAGCCGCTGGCGCATCACGCTGCTTTGGGCGGAGCCGGTCCCACAGAGCGGCGGCCGCCACCCCGGCCGCCACCAGGAGCACGACCTCGGCGCTGATCCGGAACCGAGCCAGTCCGTAGAACAGGGCGGCCACGAGGGTGACGTTGACGAACTGGCTGACCAGCGGCCACAGCGGTACGCCGCGTCGGCGGAGGAGCCACAGGCCCACCGCAGCCGGAGCCAGGACGAGGTAGTACCCCCACATGGCGGCACGCGACGCCCATGGCTCGCGGCCTTCTCCGATGTTGTACGCGATCATCTGCTCAGGACGATAGAAGCTCCACACTCGACCCACCCGCGCGACCATGACCGCCGGCAGTTCGTCGACGTGATCGCCCATGGTCTCCAGCGCGAGGCGGCGGTAGGTCGAGGAGACCTCGCTCTGGTCCATCCCCTCGACGTCGACCTCGAGCGGGCAGCGCAACGTCCACAACCCGACTCCCGATCCCTCGTACACGTCGGGCGCACAGTTGGCTCCGTAGAGCGTCAGGCCGTCGTTGGTCGACAACAGGACCGGCTCGTCGAATCGGAAGAGGTTGGGTGCGAGCCAGGGTGCGAGGACCAGCAGCGTGGCGCCGGCCGCGGCGCCGATCTGTCGCAGCCGATCGGCAGCGGGTAGGTGGCCACTGAGCAAGAGCATCGGCGCGATGGTCACCGGGGCCAGGAGAGCGGCCTCGGACCGGGCGAGCACGGCCAGCCCGCACAACCCGCCGACCACCGCGGCCCGCCCGACCGAGGGCAGGTCATGCCACCGGTAGAGCGCCAGCAGGACCCCCGCCACGGTGAGCGCTCCCAGTGACTCGCTCATCACGAGACCGTCGTTGATCCAGAGTGCCGGAGCGATCGCGGCAAGCGCGCCGGCGGCCAGACCGGCTCGGCGGCCGGCCAGCCGATGGCCGAGATACCCGATGACCAGCACCGCCAGGGCGCCGACGACACACATCGTGAGGCGCTGCGCCAGGATGCTCCACCCCGGCAGCAGTGACGCCGGCGTGGCCACGATGGCGGTGAGGGGAGGGTGGTCGGCCGCCGACCGGTCGACCGCGTCCAACCAGGGGACGACGAACCCTCGGCCCTTGGCGAGCGCCTCGGCCGCGAGGCTGTAGTAGTACTGGTCGCCCGCGTTGTCACCCCCGGGCAGATCGAGGCCGTCGTTGCGCTTGGCGCCCAGCACATATGCGACGCGCAGCACCAGCCCGGCAAGGCTGATGAGACCGAGCTCGAGGGCAAAACGGCGCCCAGCGGGCGGCGCGCCTCGTGGGGTCATTCGCCCCGGCGTCGAGACTCTGCGAAATCGGCCACAGCGCCTCGGGACGTGATCGGCGCATCGCGACCGGTGCCGGGCTCGTTGTGCTCCTCGTGGTACTCGGCCTCGACGTTCACCGACCAGATGTCGTGGTCGTCGCCGAAGAGGTTGTCGACGGCGAGCATCGCCGTGACCATGGAGTGGTCCTGGTTGTTGTACCGGTGCATCCCGTTGCGGCCGACCGGCCACACGTTGGGTACCTCCGCTTCGAGCCAGGCCCGCATGACGTCGACGTTCTGCTGGAACCGTTCGTCGTAGGTGGGGTAGGCCTTGGGCATCCGCACGACATAGCCCTGCTCGACCTGAGCGGGATCGATGAGTCCGATGGTGGCCAGCTCCCGGGTGGCGAGCTCGACCAGCTCCTCGTCGGGGGCGTTCCAGAGCTCGTCACCCTCGAAGACGAAGTACTCGAGTCCCAGGCAGGTCCGGTCGTCCTGGACCATCTGGGGTGACCAGGAGCCGTAGTTCTGGATACGGCCTACATGGACCTCGGGGCTGTGGACGTAGATCCAGTTGTCGGGGAAGCCGGCCTCGGCGGGGACGACGAGGGCGACGGTCAGGAAGTCGCGATAGGCCAGGTCGTCGGCCGCGGCCCGAACCTCGGCTGGCGCGGGCGGATCCAGGGCGTTGATCAGGGCCGAGAACGGCATGGAAGAGATGACGTGATCGGCCGGATAGACCGTCTCGGCATCGCCGGTCAAGGCGACCACCCCGGTGACGCCCTCCGCGTCGCGCTGGAGCTCGACCACCGGCGTTTCGAGCAGGACCTTGGTTCCGCCGGCTTCGACCTGTTCCTGGCAGACCTCCCACATCATCCCCGGTCCGAGCCTGGGATACTCGAACTCCTCGATCAGGCTGGTGACGCCGGTGGGATCGCGGCGCGGATTGAGCGCCGAGAGCACGGCCTTGGAGAGCGAGAGGTTCTTGATCCGTTGGGCGGCGAAGTCGGCTTGGAGCTCACTGGCGGGCACGCCCCACACCTTCTCGGTGTAGGTCTTGAAGAAGGTGCGATAGAGCCGCCAGCCGAAACGGGAGGCGGTCCAACCCTCGAACGTCGACTGGTCCTTCGGGGGGTGGATCCGGGCCCAGACGTACGACAGGACGCACCGGATCGCTTCGATGATCCCCAGGTTCTTGAGTGCGTTGACCGGCTTGAGGGGGTAGTCGAAGTATTTGCCGTTGTAGAAGATGCGGCTCATCCGGGGCCTGATGAGGAAGTCCTCTTCGGGCAGGATCTCGTGCCAGACGGCTCTGACCTCGGGCACCTTGGTGAAGAAGCGGTGACCGCCGATGTCGAATCGCCAGCCGTCGCGTTCGACGGTACGGCTGATACCTCCGACGACGTCGTCAGCTTCGAGCACCGTGGACGTGTGGCCCCGGCGCTGGAGGTGGTAGGCGGCCGTGAGACCGGCGGGTCCGGCGCCGATCACGACGACGTGACCGGGCTGGGCTTCTGTCTCCGCGGGCGCAGGCGGGTCGGACTTCACGGATCTCCAGGGGTCGGGCCGAATGCAGTTGCCACCGATCGGCGGGCGAATTGTAGTGCGCCGCCTACCCGCTCCGGCGCATCAGGCCCCGACCGGATCCCGGGCCGCATGGCCCTCGAGGCGCCAGATGCTCATGATCTCGTCGGTACGGATGCTGGCCACCCTGGTGCTCCAGCTGTCGACCACGGGTCGGTCCGAGGGGCAACGGAAGAACGTCGTCAGCACTCCTTCCTGCTGGTAGGCGTCGGCTCCCTCCAGCAACTCCACGTGTTCGTCTCGGTACTGCACCCGAAATGCGCTCATCGGTTCGGTCTCGCTTTCCTGTCCGACCATGTTTGGTCAACCGTGCGACCACGGTGAGTACCGTACGACGCGCTCCCTGTGGGGAGGAAGAGGTACAACCCTGTGAATTGTCGAAGTTGTCCACAGGAGAGGATGCCGTGCCGACGCTCACCGATGAGCAACAATGGGCGGATGGATCTTCCTTGTCCCCGGTGCGAAGGAACGCTCGACCAGGAGCACTACGGCCCGTGTGTCACCTGCCGGCAGGAGCTGCGCTCCATGTACGCCGGCCGGGCCCGTTCGGTAGAGGCGGCGGCATACGAGCCGAAGATGAACGTCACCCCGAATGCGGTCGCCCTGAAGGACTGAGGCAACCCCGATGGGCGAGCTCCCGGTGGGGCTCTACGTGGTCTCGATGTTGACCAGCACCGGGTTGGCTTCCTCGGTCTCGACCAGGGGGAAATGGCAGGCCACGTAGTGGTCCTCGCTCACCTTTCTCATCTTGGGCTCCACGTCGGTGCAGAGCCCTTCGGCTCGAGGGCACCGGGTGCGGAACCGACAGCCCGAGGGCGGCGACAGGGGAGAGGGCAGGTCACCCTCGAGCCTCGATCGACCCACGTCGGCGGTCGGGTCGGGTACCGGGATCGCGTCCAGCAGGGCCGCGGTGTAGGGATGAGCCGGTTCCTCGTAGAGACGGTCGGGGGCTGAGAACTCGCAGATCTTCCCGAGGTACATCACCGCGACGCGGTCCGAGACGTTCTTCACCACCGCGAGGTCGTGGGCGATGAAGACGAGCGTCAACCCGTAGCGGGCCTTCATGTCCTCCAGCAGGTTGAGGATCTGGGCCTGCACGCTCACGTCGAGCGCACTGACCGGCTCGTCGCAGATGATCACCTTCGGCTCGAGGACGACGGCCCGGGCGATCGATATGCGCTGGCACTGGCCACCGGAGAACTCATGGGGGCGACGCCCCTTGGCCAGCTCCGGGTCGATGCCGACCGCTTCCAGGACCTCATCGACCTTGGCCTCGCGTTCCTCGGCCGTACCGACGTCCCAGATCTCCAGCCCCTCGGCCACTATGTCCTCCACCTTGCGGCGAGGATTCAGCGACGAGATCGGATCCTGGAAGATCATCTGGAGCCGGGTCCGGGTGGACCGCAACGTCTCCCCGGTGAGCGTCGTGAGGTCGGTCCCCTCGAACGTCACGCTCCCGCTCGTCGGTGGCGGCATCTGGATCAGGGCCCGACCGGTGGTCGACTTGCCGCAACCCGACTCGCCGACCAGTCCCAGGGTCTCACCCTCGACCACATCGAGACTGATGCCGCTGACGGCCTTGACCACCCCCTTGCGGCCGAGGTCGAACTCGACCGTCAGATGTTCGGCTCGCAACAGCGACCGGTCGGCGGGCCGAAGGTGTGTATCTCCCGTTCCGGCCATCAGGCCCCCTGTCCGCCGAGAACGGCCGCTCGGTTGATCTCGAGCGCTCGTTGGCCCTCTGGGGTCCCGACCGGGAAATGGCAGGCGAAGAAGTGCCCGGCCGAACCCGACTCGACCAGCGCCGGCTCTTCCTCGCGGCATCGCGGTTGGGCATAGGGACACCGCGGCGCGAAGTTGCACCCCGACGGGGGATTGACGATGTCGGGCGGTCGCCCGGGGATCGCGGTGAGCCGCGTGTGACTGGGATCGGTGAGCTTCGGAATCGACTGGAGCAGGGCCTGCGTGTACGGGTGTCGCATCTCACTGAAGAGCGTGGCGGTCGGCGCCTTCTCGACGATCCGGCCGGCGTACATCACCGCGATGTCATCGGTCCGTCCGGCGACGACACCGAGATCGTGGGTCACGAGGATGACGGCCATGAATCGCTCTCGCTGCTGTTCCTGGAGCAGATCGAGGATCTGCGCCTGGACCGTGACGTCGAGGGCCGTGGTCGGCTCGTCGGCGAACAACAGCTTCGGCCCGCAGGCCAGGGCGATGGCGATCATCACCCGCTGACGCATCCCGCCGGAGAGCTCGTGGGGGTAGACGCGGAGCCGCTTCTCCGGGCTCGGGATGCCGACCGAGCGGAGCAGCGCAGTTGCCGTCTCGTCGGCCTCGGACCGGCCCATGTCGAGATGATGGCGGAGCGATTCGGTGATCTGGTTGCCGATGCGCATGACCGGATTGAGCGACGTCATAGCGTCCTGGAAGATCATCGCCATCGACGTCCCCCAGACGTCCTGCATCGACCCCTCGTCGAGCACCTCGGTGCCCTCGAAGCGCACGCTGCCACCGGACACGGCCGAACCGGAGGTGATCAGGCCCATGATCGTACGGCTGAGAACGGTCTTGCCCGATCCCGACTCACCGACGATGCCCAGTGTCTTGCCCTGTTCGAGAGTGAACGACACACCGTCGACAGCTCTGGCCAACCCTCGCTCGGTCTTGAACGCCATCGTGAGGTCGGTGACCTCGAGCAGCGGGCCGCTCGGCTGATGCGCTCGTAGCTTCGGTCCCGTATTGGTCACAGCGCCAGGTCCTTCACGTCGAAGAACTCACGCACCCGGTCACCGGCGAAGTTCAGCGCCAGCACGGTGAAGAACATGGCGGTGATCGGTGCGAACGCCAGCCACGGCATGTCTTCGAGGTTGCTGCCCGAGGCGCCACGCGAGATCATGTTGCCCCACGACGACGCCTCGTCCGACGGGACGCTCAAGGACAGGAAGGCCAGCCCACCCTCGGCGACGATGGCCAACGCCATTCCCAGCAGTGCTAGAGCGCCCATCGGAATCAACACGTTGGGCAGGATCTCGCGCACCATGATGCGGCCGCTCTTGGCCCCCATCGAGCGGGCGGCGGTCACGAACTCGCGCTCGGACCACGCGAGCGTGTTGGCACGGGACAATCGACCCACGGGTGCCACCGCGAGGATGCCCAGCGTGAGCGCGACCCAGATCAGCTTCCGTTCGAGGGTCGAGGTGATGAGGATGGCCAGCACGAGCGGGGGGAAGGCGAGCATGACGACGAAGAACGCCGAGACGGCGCCGTCGGTCTTGCCCCGGAGGAAGCCGCCCAGGATTCCCATCGTTCCGCCGACGATGAGGCCGAAAGCGATCGCGGCGACACCGACAGTGAGCGACACGCGGGCTCCCCAGATGACCTGAGCGAGGACGTCGCGTCCCAACTCGTCGGATCCGAGCCATGCCTCGCTGCTCGGTGCAGTGCGCGGATCGGTGACGAACTGCGACGCGGGATCGAGTGGATCGTCGATCGGCAGCACCGGGGCCAGGATCGCCAACGTCACGATGGTGACCAGCCAGGCGATCGAGATCCAGAATCCCCATCCGAGCGTCTTCTGGACGTACTCGTGCTCGGGCGCGACTTCGTCGGCCAACGCCGCCATCGGCACGCCGAGGAAGAGGTCGTCGGCATCCTCGTGCGGAGCACCGGGCTCGTGGGGGATGAAGCTCATTCTCTGATCCTCGGATCGAGCCAGGAGTAGATCAGATCGACCGCCACGTTGATGATCACGAAGCCGCTGGCGATGATGGCGACCATCGAGAGGACGACGAGGAAGTCGTCCCGGATGATGGCCTCGACGATCTCACGGCCCATGCCCGGGATGCTGAAGATGGTCTCGAGCACGATCGTGCCGCCGATCAGTCCTGCCGTGTTGATCCCGACCACCGTGATCATGGACAGCAACGAAGGGCGGAGCGCGTGGATGTAGAGAAGCCGGCGCCGGGGCACACCCTTGGACTTCGCCATCAGGATGAAATCGTCCTGGAAGGTCGTGATGAGATCGGTCCGGAGCAGGCGCTGGTATGCGGCCGCGAGACCCAACCCGAGGGTCAGCGCCGGGAGGAACAGCGACTTGAACTCGAGCCAGGCGGACGACGGGTCGTAGCGACTCGGGAACCATCCGAGCTTCTTGACGAAGACCCACAACAGGATGACCGCCAGGGCGAAGTTCGGCATCGCCAGGAGGCCGAACGACAGCCCGGTGGAGAAGTTGTCGAACCCCTTGTTCGCTCTCGACGCCGCGATCACGGCCCACGGAATCGCGATGATCACGGCGATGAACTGGGCGAAGACCATGATCTTGATCGTGACCGGCAGTTTGTCGGCGAGGATCGTCGAGATCGACTGCTGGGTCGAGAAGGACCGACCGAAGTCGCCTTGGACCGCGTCGCCGAGCCACTTCACGTAGCGAACCACCAGCGGGTCGTCGATGTTGTACTCGAGCTTGACCTCCTCGACCAGTTCCGGGCTCTGCGTGGTCTCGTATTGCGGCCCGAGGATGTTGATCAGCGGGTCACCGAGGGTGTTCATGGCGGCGAACGTGAGGAAGGTCACCGCCAGGATCACGAGCACCATCCCGATCAGCTTCCTGGCGACCAAGCCCAACATCGTTCGGCGCTACCCCTCTCCCCGCTGTCCCTCGCTTCGACTGCTCTCAGCCGTCGATCCACATCTGACCGACGCGATGCCAGCCGTTTCGCGTGCATCGAAGCTCGACGCCCTCGGGACTCACCGCTCCGCACAGGTTCTGCACCTCGGGCTGGAACGCGTTGGCCCACAGCGTGTGGGTCAGGAACACGTACGTGTAGGCCTGGTTGACATTCTCGACGATCTCCTGCCAGGTCGCGGCCCGTTCCTCGCCTTCCTGGGCGCCTTCGGCTTCCATCAGCGCGTCGCGGTCCTCGTCGCACATGCGGGGCCAGTTGAGGGAGAACCCACTGATCGTGCTGCACCGCAGCCAGATCTCATCGGCACCGGGGTCCTCTGCTCCGAACTGACGCCAGGTGTTGACCTGCCACTGGCCACCGGCGATCTGCACGATGTAGCTGTCCTGCGGGACGTCGTCGAGCTCGACGTCGAACCCTCCCTCGGTCCACCCGGCCTGGAGCAGCGCCATGATCGTCTCCTGGACCGTGCCCGAGGTCTGGTAGGTGAGAATGATCTGGGGTCGCCCGTCGACGCACACAGGCTGGCCGTCGGCATCGACCGGATCCTCGGCGCAGTACTCGGCGATGAGCGGTGCGGCTCCGGCCGGATCGTCGGCCTCCTGGGTCACATCGGGGTTGTAGTACTCATCGGTCGGATGGAACATCTGGTCGGCGCCGGACAGGATCCCCTCACCGATGACGTCGATGTAGCGCTCCCGGGGTGTGGCGAGCGTGAGCGCCTGGCGGACCCGGATGTCGTCGAACGGGGCAACCGTCGAGTTCATCATCACGAACGACTCCTCGCCGAGATCCTCCTCGACGAGCACGACGTTGCCGTCGTCACGCATCCGCTGGATGTCGTTGGCCGTGGTCGTGTGGATCTCGTCGAGGTCACCGGCGAGCAGCTGGTCGGTTCGCCGGGCGGAGTCGTCGACGGGGAAGAACTCGACCGCGTCGAGGTAGACGTCACCGGCCCAGTAGTCCTCGTTGCGGACGAACTTCGTGCTTCCGTCGGGAACTCGGCTCTCGAAGACGAAGGGGCCGGTGCCGACCGGCTCCTGGTTGAGGTCGGGATTCTCCTTGGCCGCGGCCAGCCATGTCGGCGAGGGCACCATGCCGAGCTGGCCGGTCAGTGCGTACGGGAACCACGACGCCGGCTCCAGTGTCCGAACGAGCGCCGACATCTCGTCGACCTTCTCGACCGGCACATCGGCATCGAGCAGCGGTTTGACCGCCAACGACGGAAGGGCACCGGCCAGGAGCGCCTCGACGCCGGCGACGATCGAGTCTCCGTTGAACGGTGTGCCGTCATGGAACGTGATGCCTTCGCGGGCGGTGATCGTCCACTCGGTGAAGTCCTCGTTCGAGGTGAGCGACTCGGCGAGGTAGGGAACCGCAGAGCCGTCGGCGGCCACGGCGACGAGCGTGTCGAACACCGCGATGCCCATCTGGTTCGCGGCCACCGCGAAGTTGTTCTCGGCCGGGTTCAGACCATCCGTGTCGGTCTCGAGCCCGTAGCGGAGCGTGCCACCCATGACCGGGTCCTTGTCGGAAGGAGGCACCGTGACGTTCGTGCCGCCGGTGTCACCCGCAGCGTCGGTCTCCGCTCCCGTGTCACCACCGGTGTCACCGCCGCTCGAATCGTCGTCACCCCCACACGCGGCGGCGATCATCGTGAAGGCGAGCAGGACCGAGAGCAGTGAGAGCCAGGTGCGGCGAGACGAACGAGTCACGGATTCCCCCAGGAGTCTGTGCGAATGGGATGAGCAAGTCCCCGATGGGCCGCTCACGCCGTGACGGCGCCTCGCGATTCCCCCCGGAAAGTAACAGCGGCACGGTAGCACTCAGCTGTGACGGCCGGCACACACCGCGCCGGGATTCCCGGACGAGCTCAGCCGGTCGGCAATCCGGGTGCCAGGTACGTGTCGCGCCAGCTCAGGACGTCGGACACGTATGAGCTGCTGTTGTTGTACGAGAGAATGGCGCCCGGCAGGTTGGCGCGCTGGCCCAGACTCGAACGGCCCCGACACAGATACGACGCGGCGGTCAGCGCCGCATCGTAGAGATTGTGCGGATCGGCCGAGCCGTTTCCGTCGCCGTCGCGGGCGAAGCGACGCCAGGTCTCGGGGATGAACTGCATCGGTCCGACGGCGCGATCGAACTCGACGTCGCCGTCCAGGGCCCCGCCATCGGTGTCGACGATCTCCTGGGTCTCCTCCTCGCCGTCCAGCGGGATACCGATGATTCGCCCGATGGTCTGGCCCGACTGGGATACGCCCCCGCCCCCGTAGCTGCCGTGCCGGCTCTCGATCCGACCGAGTCCGGCCAAGGTCTCCCACTCGATGCCGCAAGCGGGTTGTTCGGTCGCCATCGTCCGCTCGGCGCGGTAGTACGTGTCGAGGACCACCATGGACAGCTCGAGGTCGGCCATCTCGGCCCTGGCTCGGGCGGGGCCGACCTCGGGAGTCAGGCGATCGACCTCGGCCCGGTAGGTCACCTCGTCGACCGCCGCCGTTTCCCGCCGGCTGGTCTGTTCCAGGATCCTGTTCGCCAGCTCCTCGAGTCGGGCCGTCCGATCGTCGATCTGGATCGTCAGCGACTCGATCCGGAGCTGGAGCTCGTCGCGGGCCGCTATCTGGTTGTGGCCGACCTGCACCAAGGCCTCGCGGGTGCTCGCCTCCTCGTTGTCGTCGACCACCGACCACTCGTCGTCGAAGGCCAGGCTCACCCCTCCCTCGACATAGGCGACGACGGCGAGCTCGGTCAGCGCTGCTCGTACCAGAGCGAGTGCCTCCCGGGCGTCGAGCCGGTCGGCTCTGCGCAGTTCCCGCTCGGCCGTGACCCGTTCGCTCTCGGCCTCCATCTCGGCGATGCGCCGATCGGCGTCGCGGGCCTCGAGCGCGGAGAGGAAGCTCAGCAGGGCCGCGTGCTCGATCGCGGCGATCAGGCCGTCTACCTCGCTGCTCGCCACGGGGACCGTGGCCAGCTCCGCGCTCAGGCCTCCCGAGTCCAGACCCCGGTCATCGACCTCGATGACTTCGGGATACGAGAAGCCGCCTTCGGGTTCGGCCATCGGCGGCTGCTGGGCCGGGAGGGTGGTGGCAGTCGCCGCGGTGGCGGCGACCAGGGCGACGACCGTCGCAACGACACCCACGCGCCTCCCGCTCTTCGGCGTCCTGTGCATGTCTCCTCGAGTTGATCGCCGGCACGCGTCGCCACGTGATCGATCGGCCGGTCCTTCCCCGACCTGAGCAGTCGGTGAGGTCGGAAACGCTACGGGATGAGCGCGATGAGCAAGCGTATGCCACCGCCGGGGCATGATGGGTCCGTGCCCGACTCGCTCGTCGACGACCTCCGCTCCCAGTTGGGGGTCGAGCACGTGCTGACCGATGAACTTACCGCTGGCTTCGAACGCGACTGGACCGGCCAATTCGGCGGATCGGCCACCGCCGTCGTTCGCCCGGGTGATCTCGCCACGGTCGAGGCCGTCGTCGGAACCTGCCGCCGCCATGGGGCGGCGCTCATCCCGCAGGGAGGCAACACGGGGCTGGTGGGAGGGTCGGTCCCGCGCCGGGGTTCGGATGCCCGGGTCGATCGTGCGCAGGTCGTGCTCAGCACGGTCAGACTCGACGCGATCGAGCCGCTGGACGATGTCACCGGGCAGATCACGGTGGGAGCGGGGGTGACGCTCGCCGCGCTTCAGGGGGCACTCCGGGGAACCGGGTGGCGGTTCGGCGTGGATCTGGGAGCACGGGATCGGGCGACTGTCGGCGGCATGGTCGCCACGAACGCCGGTGGTCTCCGTGTCCTGGCCCACGGCATGATGCGCCGGCAGATCGTGGGCCTCGAGGCCGCCCTGGCGGACGGACGGTCTCTGAGCCGGCTCGACGGGCTCGTGAAGGACAACACCGGCTACGACCTGGCGGGTCTGATCTGCGGCAGCGAGGGCACCCTGGCCATCGTGACCGCCGTGCGCCTTCGGCTCATCCCCGAGCCGATCGACCGGGTCGTGGCGCTGCTCGGTGTCAACTCGATCGCCGACGCGGCCGCGGTCGGCGCCCATGTCCGCCGCGGTGCAGGCGTCGAAGCCGTCGAGCTGCTCACGGCCGAAACGGCCGAACTCGCCGCGGCGTACGGAGCACTGGCGCGACCTTTCCGGACCTGGCCGCCAGCGATGGTGCTGGTCGAATCCACGGGAACGGAGCCGGCCGGACCGCTCGGTCGGCTGATCGAGGATCGGACCGAGGTCGGTGAGGTGGCGGTCGCCACGACGCCTTCCGCTCGAAGGGACCTCTGGGCACTGCGTGAGCTGATCACGGATGCGCTCGCGTCCGTCGGTCCCGTCCTCAAGCTCGACATCACCGTGCCCGGAGCCGGAATCCCCATCTTCGTCGAGGCGCTCGGGTGCGCGGTGGCTGACCGGGCGCCGCTGAGTCGGCTGTGGTTGTTCGGCCATCTGGCCGACGGCAATCTGCACGTCAACGTCACAGATCACGATCCCTCGGCGAACCGGGAGCTCACGGACGCGATCCTCGGCCTCGTCAGCGAGCACCACGGCTCGATCAGCGCGGAACACGGTATCGGTGTGGCCAAGCGGGAATGGCTGCACCTGTCGCGCGACGCCGACGAACGAGCGACGATGGCTGCGATCAAGGCGGCGCTCGATCCTTCCGACATCCTGAACCCGGGCGTGCTCTTCGCTCAGTCGCGCCAGAGGCCTCGGCTGCGATAGACCTCCCGCAGGATGGTCGGCCGATCGGTCATGACTCCGTCGACGCCGAGGTCGAGCAGCCGGTGCATCTCATCGGCATCGTCGATGGTCCATACGTGGACCTGGAGCCCACGCCGATGGGCTGCCCGAACGAATCGTCGACTCACGACCAGCCATCGGCCGTGACGAGTCGGGACCTGGGCGCAGTCTCCGGCAAGGGAACCGACGGGGATCCCGATGGACCCGGCCTTCAGCCGGGCGATTCCGTTGGGTCCGATAGCGGTGCACACACCGGGGAGCGATGTCCGAATCCTCGCAAGGCGTCCATCGTCGAACGCACCGATGCAGACGCGGTCGGCCGCGCCATGGTCGTCGATCAGGGCGATCAGCGCGTCGACGACCGTGTCGCTCTTGGCGTCGATGTTGAATCGCACGTCGGGGAACGCGGTCAGGAGGTCGGCCATCGTGGGGATCGGCTCGGTCCCGCCGATCCTGGCGTGCCTGATCTCGTCCCAACGCAGATCGGCGATGACGCCGGAGCCGTCGGTGACCCGATCGAGCTCCTCGTCGTGGAACGCGATGACGACACCGTCGGCGGTGAGATGGACATCGGTTTCCAGGTACCTGAACCCCAGATCGACCGCGGCGCGGAACGCGGCGAGTGAATTCTCGGGGAACTCCTCGGCTCCACCGCGATGGGCGAACCCCAGAGGGAGGGGATGGTCGAGAAAGGCCGGCGGCACGCCCTCAGCGTAGAGCGCCGGCATCGGGACGGGTTGGGGAGGAACCAGCCGACGCGATAGGCCGAGCCCGGTGAACACGGCCACCACGGCGCGACCGAACGCCCCCCTCGTGACGGCGATCGCGGTGATCGCCTCCACGGTCCTGCCGGTCTTTCTCGCCGGCGCTCTCGGTCCCCAGATCGGAGAGGAAGCCGGCTTCGACACCGGTGGACTCGGATGGCTCATCGCGGCCTTCTTCGCTGCAGGGGCGATGAGCAGCGCCGCTTTCGGCCGACTGGCCGAGCACATCGGTGCACATCGGGCGCTGGTGTTCGGAGCCGGCGGCAGCGCCGTCGCCCAGCTCGCGCTCGCTCTCGCACCGGCCGAGCTGCCGGTCCTGACGATCGTCCTGTTCGCGGCCGGGCTGGCCAACACGATGGCCCAACCGGCCGCCAACATCGTCGTTTCGCAGCGGGTCCCCGTCCACCGTCAGGGTCTCGCCATGGCGGTGAAGCAGTCCGCCATGCCGGCGGCGACGATCGTGGCCGGTCTGGCCGTGCCGGTCATCGGCCTGACGATCGGGTGGCGCTGGGCGTTCGCCGTCGGCGCCGTGCTGGCCGCCGTCGCCGGCGTTGCCGCCCGCGGCGTCGCCGACCTGCCCCGACCCGACCCGGAACGGGTCGGCAAGGAGCGAGGTCGCGCTCCGACGGCGATGTTGGTCCTGCTCGCTCTCGGGGCCTGGCTGGCAGCGGGCCACGCGACGATGATCGCCGGGTTCGTGGTCGACAGCGGCGAACACGCGGGCCAGAGCTCCTCGATGGCCGGCATCATGCTCTCGGTGGGAAGCGTGGCCGGCATCACCAGCAGGCTGCTTCTCGGCCGACACATCGACCTCTCCCGGGGGAGCGCCCTGGGCTTGGTGGTCGTTCTCCTCGTCGTCGGGGCGGGAGCGGCCCTGTTGCTCGCACCCCAGCGGCCACTTCTCCACGCCATCGCGACGCCGGTGATATTCGCCACCGGCTGGGCATGGCCGGGTCTGTTCAATCTGGCCGTGGTACGAGCCAACGCGGACCGCCCGGGAGCGGCCACCGGAGTGACCCAGACCGGCACCTATCTGGGGGCGGTCACGGCTCCTCTGGCGTTCGGTGCATTCGTGGAGGCGACCGACTCGTATGCCGTCGGCTGGTGGTTCGCCGCGGCGTGGGCCCTCCTGGCCGCGCTCGTGATGGCCATCGCGGAGCGAAGACTCAGATGAGCGAGGTCTCGTGCCCTTCCCAGTACCGGTCCCGCAGCAGACGCTTGTACAGCTTGCCGGTCGGGTGACGGGGCAACTCGGCTTCGAAGTCCACCGACCGCGGGCACTTGACGTGGGCCAGATGCTCCCGGCAATAGGCGATCAACTCGCCGGCCAGCCGGTCGTCGGCCTCCACCCCTTCGGCGGGCTGGACGACAGCTTTGACCTCTTCTCCGAAATCCTCGTTGGGCACACCGATGACCGCGACGTCAGCGACCGCCGGATGCATCGTCAGCACGTCCTCTGCTTCCCGCGGGTAGATGTTCACTCCGCCCGAGATGATCATGTAGGCCTTTCGATCGGTCAGGTAGAGGAAACCGTCCTCGTCCAGCCGGCCGATGTCGCCCAGGGTGGACCAGCCCTTCGGATGCCGTGACTCTGCGGTCTTGTCGGGGTCGTTGTGGTACTCGAACTCCCCTTCACTGGCGAAGTAGATGGTGCCGGTCTCGCCGAGCGGGACCTCTTCCCCGTCCTCGCCGACGATGTGCAGCTCGCCGATGATCGCCTTGCCGACCGACCCGGGATGGGCCAACCAATCCTCCGAATCGCAGTACACGAACCCGTTTCCCTCGGTGCCCGCGTAGTACTCGTGGATGATCGGCCCCCACCAGTCGATCATCCGGCGCTTGACCTCGATGGGACAGGGGGCGGCAGCATGGACGGCCATCTCGAGTGAGGAGATGTCGTGGCGGTCACGGGCCCCGTCCGGGAGCTTGAGCATGCGAACGAACATCGTCGGCACCCACTGGCTGACGGTGACGCGGTAGGTCTCGATTGCCGCCAGCGCCGCCTCGGGATCGAACCGATCGAGGACCACGACCGTCCCCCCGATCTGCTGGGCGGCCATCGAGAATCGCAGCGGCGCTGAGTGATAGAGCGGCGCCGGCGTGAGGTAGATGGTGGACTCCTCGAAGCCCAGCAGCATCAGACACAGCATCGCGACGGGGGTCGGGGTCCCCAGGGGCGTGTCCGGCAGGGGTGGCTTGACCCCCTTGGGCCGGCCTGTCGTACCCGACGAGTAGAGCATGTCGGTGCCCTGCGTCTGACCGGGGTCGAGCGGCTCGGCGGACTGGGCCGCGACCGCCTCCTCGAAACTGTCGTAGCCCTCGATCGTGCCGTCGAGCATGAGACGCAACTCGATCGCGTCGGTCCTCGTCAGCAGGTCGCCGGCGAGGTCGCTCTTGGCGGCCGATGTCACGTAGGCCCGCGCTCCGCAGTCGTTGACGATGAAGGCGGCCTCTTCGGCCAGGAGTCGAGAGCTGATGGCCGTGTAGTAGAGGCCGGCGTAGTGGGCACCCCAGGCGACCTCGAGGAAACGCGGGTTGTTCTCCAGGCAGAACGCGACGTGGTCCCCCGGCATCAGGCCCGCCGAGACGAAGAGTCGGGCGAGGCGGGTCGCGGCATCGTGGAGCTGGCCGTAAGTCGTGACCTCGCCGGTGGCAGCCATTATCTGGGCCGGTCGATCCGGATCGGCGGCGGCGTGCACGCCCGGATAGTGCGTCGTCATCGATCGTCCCCCTGGTGATCGGCCGAACGTGCCCACGCCGACCTTGAGCAGGTCACGGTAGCGTGCGGCAGCGAGCACGGCGGCAGGCACCACGGGGCCTCCGGACCCCGCGCTCACTCGCGCAGGTGCGCCACTTCGTTGAGGCTCCGGACCGTGCGGTGGCCCGAGCGCGACACCAGGATCCGTGAGATCGAGGTGTATTCGGGCGAGAAGAAGAGCGGCACATCCAGGCCGAGTACGTCCGCCACATAGACGTTGATCACCGCCCCGTGGCAGATCACGGCAACCGAGGACGACGGATGATTCGCGGCGATCCGACCCAGGGCACCGGTGACGCGGTGCCGGAAGAGCTCGGGGTCGCGGTCTCCGAACACCGCACCGATCGGGTCGGCGTGGAGTTCGGCGCCCATCTCCTCGAGTGGCACGTAGGACGAGGCATCGTGGTCGGCCTCGACGAGATCGGCGTCCTCGTGCACGTCGAGACCGATCAGCTCGCCGATCGGCAGGGCGGTCTCGATTGCCCGCCGCATCGGGCTGGACCAGATCGCCGTGATCGGCTCGAAGGTGAGCCAGCCGGCCAGCGCCGCTGCCTGGGCCCGTCCCGCCTCCGTGAGCCCCGGGTCGGCCGGAATGTCGCCGGACCCGCCGTCGACGCGGTGGGGGAGAGCATGTCGGATCAACACGAGCTCCACGGCGGGCAGCATAGGGAGCGATAGCGTTGGCCCATGGAACGTCGCACGAAGATCGTGGCCACGATCGGCCCCGCCTCCGACAGCCCGGACACTCTCGAAGCCATGGCGTACGCCGGGATGGACGTGGCCCGGCTCGGCCTGGCCCACGCTTCGCTCGAAGAGTCTCTCGCCCGCTACCAACGGATCCGCGACGCCGAAGCCAAGGCCGGTCGACCGATCGGCGTCCTGATCGACCTCCCCGGCCCGAAGATCCGCTGTGCGCCGTTCACCAATGGTGGAGTACACCTCCTCGACGGACAGTCGCTCAGCCTCACCCCCGGCTCCACCGCCAGCACCGCCGAGGTGGTCGAGGTCGACTACGACGGCCTCCTCGCCGACCTCGAACTGGGCGACCGTCTGACGTTCGGGGACGGCTCGGTCGTGACCGAGGTCGTCGATCACACCGGTGATGCGCTCGTGACGAGGGTGTGCCACGGAGGGGAGCTCCAGGGTCGACCCGGACTGCACATCCCCTCCGATCGCCTCCGGGTCAGCACACCGACCGATGACGATCTCCGACTGGTCGACGCATTCGTCGAGGCCGGCGTCGACATGGTGGCGTTGTCGTTCGTCAGATCGGCCCACGATGTCAGGCGGGTCGGCACCGAGCCCTTCCCGCGCGGGCCCCTGATCGTGGCCAAGATCGAAACTCGTGCCGCGGTCGACAATCTGAGCGGCATCGTGGCGGAGGCCGGCGCCATCATGGTGGCCCGTGGTGACCTCGGTGCCGAGTGTCCGATCGAGGAGTTGCCCCACCTCCAGAAGGAGATCATCCGAGACTGCATCGCATACGGACGACCGGTCATCACCGCCACCCAGATGCTCGAGTCGATGGTGCACGCACCCACTCCCACCCGGGCCGAGGCGTCCGACGTCGCCAATGCGGTCTTCGACGGATCCAGCGCGGTCATGCTCTCGGGCGAGACCGCGATCGGCGACGACCCGGTCAACGTCTTGCGCACGATGGCGCGGATCACCCAGCGGGCTGACGAGGAATTCGACTATCAAGGGTGGGCCCACCGGCTTTCCCAGCTCCGTTCCCAGAGCCAGTCCGGTGGCGACACCGCCATCACCGACGCGATGACGATGGCCACCTGGCGCGCGGCCGGGGAACTCGACGTCGCCGCCATTCTCTGCCTCTCCCGGACCGGTTTCACCGTCCGCTCCATCGCCCGCTTCCGGCCCGAGGTGAAGATCCTCGGGCTCAGCACCGATCCCCGCACCGTGCATCAACTGACCCTGAGCTGGGGCACCGTGCCCATGCACTCGTCCGAGGCCTCGGCCGGTCAGGCGATGATTCTGGAAGCCGTCCAGATGGCCAAGGACGCCGGGCACGTACGGGCGGGTGACCTCGTCGCCGTCCTCAGCGGTTTCGACAGCCGATCGAGGGCCACCGACATGCTTCGGCTGGTCCGGGTCGAATAGCCGAGCCCGCGGCGGACCCGGCCGGCCTCAGGGGCAGGTCCTGAGGTCGTCAGGGACGGCGACCTCCCGGCCCAGGAGCTGACAGCTGCAGGTCTCCCAGCAGTCCCCCAGGTCGGCGCGAAACACCCAGATCCCCACACCGAGGACGGCGAGCAGGACCAGCGCGACGACCTTGAACACCATCTGGTGCACGAATCGAGCGACCAGGAACCCTGCGGCGATCACGAGGACGAGCGCCCCGGCCGAGATCGGCTTCAGGGTTTCGGCGTTGAGCCACTCGGGCAGCATGGCCCCGACCGTACCCAACCGTGGCCTCCATCCATGCGGATACGCTGCGCACTCCATGGCACGGATCCTCGATCGACTGACCAGGCGCCGCGACGTAGCGTTCGTTCTCAGCGGCGGCGGGAACCTCGGCGCGATGCAGGTCGGGATGCTCCGCTCCCTGACGGAACGGGGAATCATCGCCGATCAGGTGGTGGGCTGTTCGGTGGGCGCGCTCAACGGTGCGGCCTACGCCGCTCATCCGTCGGTAGAGGGAGTGGCCGCGCTCGAATCGGCCTGGCTGGACCTGACCGACGAACAGCTGATGCCCTCCGGGTGGATACCGCGATCGGTCCAGATGGCTCGCAAAGGCGAAGCGTTACACGGCAACGAAGGCCTGCGTACCCTGACCGAATCGGTCATCTCGGCCCGCCGATTCGACGAGCTCCGGGTGCCGTTCCAGTGCGTCGCCACGCGAGTCGCCGATGCGGCCGAGGTCTGGCTGTCCGACGGGGATCTGATCGATGCCGTCCTCGCTTCGGCCGCGCTCCCGGCCGTCTACCCGGCGGTCGAGATCCAAGGGCATCGGTACATCGACGGCGGCGTCGTCAACGACGTACCGATCACCCGTGCCGTCGAGCTCGGATACCGCAGGATCTTCGTCCTCCAGGTGGGCAACTACGACCGGCCGCGCCCCGAACCCCAGCGCCCGCTCGACGTGTTGGTGCAGTCGTACTGGATCGCCCGACGCCACCGCTTCCACCGGGATCTCCACAACCTTCCCGCATGGGCGAGCGTGCACATCCTGCCCACCGGCGACCACCCCGACGTCCAGTACAACGACTTCAGCCGCACCGAACACCTCATCCAGCACGCCTACGAGGCCACGTGCGCCCGCCTCGACTCGACGCCCCGATCCGAGATGTGGTCCGACCTCGTGGCCCGGCCGTCCCTCGGTGAGCCCCACCCATCCGCACCAGCAGCGACCACGGAGAGCCCGACGTGACACAACGACCCGTTGACATCCACCAGGGCGGCCCGCCCGAGACGGTGCTGGAGCCGCCCGAACCCGCCGCCGCCGAGGCGCTCGCCGATGCCCTGGCCCAACCAACGAACCGACAGCGCGATGCCGTGTCCGCCGTCGTCGCCCGATGGCCTCGGTTCAGCGATGCGTGGGCCGAGCTGGCACGGCTCGGTCGTGATCCGGTAGAGCGTTATGCCGCCTTTCGGGTCGGGTATCACCGCGGACTCGATCAGCTCCGCGCTGCCGGCTGGCGAGGTACCGGGTCGGTCCGCTGGGTCGAGCCCACCAATCGGGGGTTCCTTCGATCGGTGGCCGGCCTCGGTCGCACCGCGGCCGAAATCGGTGAGCGAGACGAGGCCGAACGGTGCGCCGTCTTCCTCGCACAGCTCGATGCCGCCTGGCCCCCCGAAGACCTCGACGAGCACCTGCGAGCCATCTCCTGATCGGTCACGTGGCGCGACCCGAGTCGAGGCCTCGGGTTTCCCACACGGCGCTCCTCCCGTACGATCCAGGGCACGGTGGCGGGGAGTGATGCTCCCACCCGCTCACCGGGAAGGATTCTGCCGACCATGACCGCTCCGGAAATCGACATCGACGAAGCGGCGCGCCGGCTCGACGAGGGATCGCACCTCCTCGACGTCCGTCAGCTGGACGAGTACCTGGCCGGGCGCGTGCCAGGCGGTCAGCTCGTCCCACTCGACGAGCTCCCGAACCGTTGGTCCGAGGTTCCGAGTGATCGGGAGGTCCTCGTCATCTGCCGGTCGGGTGGTCGCAGCGCCAAGGCGGCCGAGTTCCTGATCCAACAGGGCCTCACCGCCGTGAACGTCGCCGGCGGGACCCTGGCCTGGACCGGATCGGGCCGCTCCATCGTCACCGGTCGGGACGGCGACTGATCCCCGCATGTTCGACCTGATCGACGACCCGGACGACTTCAACGCGGTGGTAAGGCAGCTTCGTGACGAGCCGGTGTACGCGGTCGACACGGAATTCCACCGAGAACGGACCTACTACCCGAAGGTCGCCCTCGTGCAGCTCGCCTTCGCCGACCGTCTGGTGATCGTGGACCCGATCGTGGTCGACATAGCACCGTTGGCCGAGGTGTTCGACGGCGAGGGCCTGGCGGTCCTCCATGCTGCCTCGCAGGATCTCGAGGTCTTCGATCGGGCCTGTGGCGCACTCCCCGGCAAGATCTTCGACACGCAGGTGGCCGCGGGGTTCCTCGGACTGAGCAGCCCTTCGCTGGCGTCGCTCCACGAACGGGAGTTGGGCAAGAGACTGCCGAAGGGTGACCGGCTCACCGACTGGCTGAGACGGCCCCTGACCGACCAACAGCTCGACTACGCCATCTCGGATGTGGCTGATCTCCTCGAGATCAAGGATCGGCTCGAAGGCCAGCTCGCCGAGCTCGACCGCCTCGACTGGGTTGCCGACGAGTGCGAGCTTCTCCGCCAGCGGGTTCGGGTCCCACCGGATCCGGCCGACGCGTGGGCCCGGATCAAGGAATGTCGACATCTCCGTGGCGCTGCTCTCGGCGTGGCTCAGGTATTGGCCGAATGGCGGGAGAAGCGGGCCGCCGAGACCGACCAACCGGCTCGATTCGTCCTGCCCGATCTCGCGGTGGTCGGGATCGCCCAGCGCAAGCCCACCACGATGGATGGCCTGCGGAAGATCCGGGGACTGGACGGGCGTCATCTCCGGTCGGGTGTCGGCGACGAGATCCTGACCGTGGTCGCCGGCGGGATCGAGGCCGAACCCCGCCGACTGCCCGCCCCGCGTCGGCGGGAGCTGGACTCGAAGCTCCGGCCCGCAGTTCCCTTGGTGGCGGCTTGGGTCAATCAGCTCGCCCGCGAGGCCCAGATCGATCCGGCGCTGGTCGGCACCCGAGCCGACATCGAAGGGCTCCTGCGCGGCGACGAGTCGGTCCGGTTGGCCCACGGATGGCGGGCAGAGTTGGTGGGCAAGCCGGTCGAGCGGCTCCTGGCCGGTCGGGCTTCTCTAGCGTTCGAGCCGGGCCGGGGCCTGGTGATCGAGGCTCGACAACGCGATGGAGCCGGCGAATCGCCACCATCCGCGTCCGACTGACCGCTCAGTGTGCCAAGTCTCGGATGTGCACACCGGACCATTCACCACGGTAGACTCGCAAGCCTGCACGACTCGCCGAGGGAGTTCCAGCGTGAAGAAGGGGCGCCACCGTCGCTACGAGGAAGCCCGTGAGCTGAAACGGCAGCAGGGCGGAGACGACATCGAATCGCTCATGGAGCGGCTCGACGACGATCCGTTCGAGCGGCTCAAGCTCAAGAGCAGCGACGAAAACACCGAAACCGAACCCTCGGGCGACGAGGACGACTAGGCCGGCCGCGAAGCGCCTATCCGCCGGTCTCGTCCAGGATCTGGTCCAGTCTGAGGATTTCGTCCGCGTCGATGATGCCGACGAAATGCCCGTCGCGATCGGTCACGGGCAGGAAGTCCAGGTCGTGGAGCTCCATGGCGACGATTGCGTCTCGCATCGTCCACGACGGAAGGGCCGCGGTCACCTCGCGGCGAACGATCTCCTCGACCATCGTGTCATCCCAGTCCTCCCGATCGAGTGCCGCGATCTCGTCGAGGCCAGCGACGCCGATGTACTGGCCCGAGTCGACGACCGGGACCAGCGTCGCCCGCCGTCCGACGATGTGGGCCCAGACGAACTCGGTCACGGTCGCGTCGGTGGGTACCGTCATCACCTCGGTCGTCAATGCCGCCGTCACCGGGAGCTCGAACCGGCGCTCGAGATGGCCGAGGCGAGCCGAACGCTGTTCGGTAGCGACGGAGCTGCGACCCATCACGAGCTGGGAGGTTGCCGCGGCGATCAGCGCGGGGACGACGTAGCGCGCCCCTCCGGTGGATTCGGCCACGAACATCACCGCGGCGATCGGTGTTCGGTAGCCCGCTCCGAGAAAGGCTGCAAGTCCCAGAATCGGGAACAGATTCGACACGTCCTCGGAGGGGTGGCGCCAGACGGCCGCCATCCGTCCGATCAGGGAACCCTGGACCACAAGAGGGATGAACAGACCGCCTGTTCCTCCACCTACGACGGTCGTCAACGTCGCCAGTGCCCGCATCGCGAACAGGAGGGCGAGGAGGCCCAACGCTTCTGACTCGTCGGCCCAGGCCAGTGCTCGATACCCGGGTCCCATGGTGAGGACCTCTCCGTCGAAGATCTCGTGGGACGTGACGAGCAGCGCACCCAGCACGACGCCGGCGCCCACGACCCGAAGCACCGGGGACAGACGCTCAGAGGTGTGCTTGGCCCACCGGACACCCCAGGCGAAGGCCCGGGCGCCGAGGCCGGCCACCAATCCGATCACCGCCGCGCCGAGCAGGTTGGAGCTCTCCAGCGTCGGCGTGGTTCCGAGGAACTCGACGGCACCCTCGCCAATCAGGGCTTGTGACACGAGGAAGCCCGATGCCGCCGCCATCAGCGCCGGAAGGAGGGCGTGGCGGGCCACATCATCGCGATAAGGGGACTCGAGCGCGAAGATGACACCGGTCGCCGGTGTCTTGAAGATGGCGGCCACGCCGGCCGCCGCCCCGGCGACGAGCAACGTCCGCGACTCCTCGCGGGTGAACCATCGCCCGAGGCGAGCCTGGAGGTTCGACCCGATGGTGGCGCCGGCGTAGATGGACGGGCCCTCCAGTCCGAGGCTGCCCCCGAGGCCGATGGTGGCGGCACCAGCGATGAGCTTGCCGGGCAGGAGCTTCAACGGGATCAGGGGATGCCGGTCGTGAAAGGCCCGGATGTAGACGTCCGCGGTCTTCGACGATGCTCCCCCGGCGAACCAGCGCAGTGCCAGGGCGGCGGCGGCGAGCCCCAGCATGGGCATGAACGCGAGCACCCAGAGATCGAGCTCGGTAATCGACTCCAGCAGCATGTCGACCGTCACATACTCGAGGCCGGCGACCACCACGCCGACGATCGCTCCGGTCGCTATCGACGACAACAGCATGCGGGGGCCGCGTCCCAGAGCAAGCACGCGAAGCCGTTCGATCACCTGCTATTCCTACACCACCCGACCTGAGTCACCGAGGACGGCGTACCAGGGCTCGGAGCGGGCGATGAGTCCGCCGCGCGGCGGGTCAGGCGGTCGCGAGTGCGCCGCGGAGCACCCCGGGAAGATCGTCGGGGCCCCGAAGGACCGCCACGTCGCCGTCACGGTCATCGCCATCGCTCCGTTGCAGGACGATCCGGGTCCGGCCGACCCTCACGCCCGGGACCGGACCCCGGTGGTGCCGATACGAGGCCGGACCGGCCACCACCGCACCATCGGAGATGCGAACGGGACGGATCTCCTGTCCCATCTGGGCGAGACCGGCGACGACTGCGAGGAACAGCCGATGCCCGGCGCTCGTCTCGTCATCGACCAGGCGGGCGACGGCAGGGGCCGGGAGGGGATCGGTGGCGAACCGTATGAGCTCGAGGGACTCGCCGGCGCTGGCCGCCCGCTTCGATGCGCTGAGCTTGCGGAGCTCGCGCGGATCGAGGCGGCCGTCCTGGACTCCCTGGAGGACGCGGTGGTTGCAGTACTGGCTGGCCTGGGAGCGAGCGAGTCTGATCTGGCTCCTCAGGTCAGGCGACAGAGCGAGAGCGGTGGCCGGTCCTACGGCGTCGGCGGCGTCTCGGAGTATGGCGAGCGCCTCCTTCAGGGCCCGGTTGGCGGCGGTGTCGTATCCGCGCCTCGTCGAGGTGCACACGAACACGAGTGCACCGCTGCCGGACGATGCCCGGGCCGACAGCGTCTCGGACCACTGAATCGGTCCTCGGACCTCGTTGTAGCAGACCTCGGCTTCGGTGATGGTGGTGATCGACCCCGACCGCAGCAAGGCCGGGACCCGTTTGAGAAAGGACGCGGCGAGCTCGCTGGAGGCGACGCGGGCACCGAGAAGTCCCGATGCCTCGCTGCCGGAGAGGCCGACCACCGCCTGGACGGCCTCGACGACCACCATCGGTTGCGCGAGGAGGCGCCAGAGTCGCTCGGTCGGCGACGTCGAAGTGGAGGTGGTCGTGCTCACGTGGTCACGCCGGCGGGTTGATACCGAGCACGTCCCTGACGGTTCGGCGCAGCTCCTTCTGTTCGGGCACGTCCAGCAGCTGGCTCACGGTCCGGAAGAGATTGACCGCCACGGCATCGTTGACGCCCTCGAACTGAGGGAGGAAGTAGGCGTAGAAGGCCTCGAAGATGAGGCGGGACTCGGTGATCGCGTCCTGTTGCCGACGCTGGACGTAGCGGGCTGCGTCGAGGTAGACCGCCGGACCCAGATCGGCGAATTCCCGGAGGGAGAGCAGCATCTGCACGAGGTCCCCACCCGGCCGGGACAGCAGCTTGCGATATGCATCCTCGCTCGGTGCGGGCACTTCGATGAACGCGAAGCGCCGCATGAGGGCATACGACATCTCGAACAGGAGGTTCTTGTCGAACACGTTCATCGTGGCGATGATCCGCCAGGTCGCTGGCAGGCGGATCGGCTCGGTTCCGACCGGTTCCTCGACGCCGGCGGGCACGAGGGATAGGGGGAGAGGCTGGCCGGCCCGCTTGAACGGCAGGACCACGGCCGAGCCCGACAGGACGGTGAAGAGCTGACCGAAGGCACGGTCGAAGTTCGATCGGTTCAGTTCGTCGATGACCAACCAGCGCCCCGACTCGATCGCCTCGACGAAGAGGCCGGGCCTGAAGTACAGCCCGTCCACACCGGGCTGGAGGCCACCGATCGTCTCGTAGGTCGTCCACTCCGTCGTGGCCGTGGTGGGAAGGTACCCCGTGCACCACATCGCCTTCTGCGCCACCTCGGCCGCCATGTACGCGAGCGTGGTCTTCCCGGTGCCGGGCGGACCGGTGAGGATCACGTGTTTGCCTGCGTCCAACGCGGCAACGATCTGATCCAGGACGAAGTCGGGAAAGAGCATCCCCTCGGCGTCGGCGGCGCGCTGGAGCTCCTGTGCGGTGAAGGGCATGGTCTCCCGTCGGCCGGCACCGGCCGGGACTTGAGCCTTCGGGACTCGCTGACCGGCCCTCCGGGCCAGGGCCGGCTGCTCGAGGGTTTCAGCGCCGCCGTACGGCAGGATGTGGCAGCAGCGTCGATCCGTCGCGGTCACTCAACGCCGAGGCCAACCGCTCGTAGACATCCTCACCGCACAGCTCGACCAGTTCGGCCCGCAGCGCCACGAAGACCTGCTCGGAACCGACGTGGGCGTCGGGACTCTCGGTGCACCACCAGGTGAACTCCGTGCCGCCCTCACCCCAGTCCCGGGTCCTCCACTCACGGAGGATCCAGGTGGTGTGCTCGTTGTCGTCGACATGGTGGTCGAGGCGAAGCGGCAGCTGCCAACAGACGTCCGGTTTCCAGTCGAGGGGCCGTTCGCCGTTGTCCTGTGCCCCCACGTGGAGCGCACACCCGGCTCCGCGTGCGAAGTCCGGTCGGTTGAGAAAGATGCAGGCGCCGTCATGGGTGCGCGTGACCCAGTCGCCGTCGGCATTCTTCCCGAGCGCCCCACCGAGATCGTCGGCCACGCCGGCAAGCTGCCATTGGCTGTCGTCGAGGCGTGCGATGTGCTTCTTGACCCGTCGGCGGTCGGCCTTGTCCGCGAAGTGGGCCCCATGGGGACAGCAGCCGTGCTCATCCTCGGGAGCACTCTCCTCCTCGATACCGGGGCAGCCGGCCCCGTAGATACAGGTCCAGCGGCTGGCCAGAAAAGTGGCGTCGACGAGCCAGGCGTCACCGTCACCGTCGTCGAACGCGAGCCACTCGTGGAGATCGTCTGGTACCGGCACGGCGGCGCAGGTTACTCGGCCGTCCCGAGGCTGGTACAGAATGAAGCGATGGCCCGTGATCCGGATGCAGGTGCTGTTCCTGTCGGGTTGCGGGACGAGCTCACGGCGATCCTGGATCCCGACGGATTCCACACCGACGCCGTCGACCTCGCACTCCACGCGGGCGACTCCTCGCTGCTGCGCGGTCGGGCCGGCGCCGTCTGTCTCCCTCGGACGTCGGCCCAGGTGGCCGCCGTCGTGCGTGCTACCCACCGCCACGGCCATCCGGTCGTCGCCCGGGGCGCCGGAACGGGCCTGGCCGGGGGAGCGGTGCCGCTCGACGACGCTGTCGTGGTCGTGACCACGCGGCTCGACGCCATCGAATCGGTCGACCTCCGCAATCGTGTCGCCTGGGTCCAACCGGGCGTCGTCAATCTGGATCTCGACCGCAGGCTGCGCCCCCGGGGCTGGCACTTCGCCCCGGATCCCTCGAGTCAGCAGGCATGCACGCTCGGCGGCAATGTCGCGACCAACTCGGGCGGGCCCCACTGTCTCGCCTACGGGGTGACCAACGCCCACGTCGCCGCCCTCGATGTCGTCCTCGGCGACGGGAGCACGGTTCGGCTCGGAGGCATCGATCCCGAGCCGCCCGGCCTGGACGTCCGGGGCGCGTTCGTCGGAAGCGAGGGAACGTTCGGCATCACCACCCGTGTCGCGGTCCGGCTCACCCGCACGCCCCGAGCTCACGCCACGCTTCTGGCCGACTTCACGTCGGTCGGCGACGCCGCCGAGGCGGTCAGCGAGATCATCGCATCAGGCATCGTGCCTGCTGCGCTCGAGATGATGGACGGCGCGATCACGAGCGCCGCGGAGTCCTTCGTCCATGCCGGATATCCCACCGACGCCGCTGCGGTGCTCCTGATCGAGATCGACGGGCTTCCCGATGGAGTCGAGCAGACGGTCCAGGTCGTGCAGTCCATCGTCGCCGGTCACGGGAGTCGGCACATCCGGCGGGCCGCCGACGAGACCGAACGAGCGTTGCTCTGGAAGGGCCGGAAGGCCGCGTTCGGAGCGGTCGCCAGGATCATGCCCAACTACTACCTGCACGACACGGTGATCCCGCGCCGTCACCTGTCCGACATGCTGGAGCGCATCTCCGCCATCGCGGAGGAACACCGGGTCACGATCATGAATGTGTTCCACGCCGGCGACGGCAATCTGCATCCGCTCGTCGTGTTCGATGCCCGCGAGGCCGGCGTTCTCGAGCGCGTTCACGCCGCAGGGCGGGCCATCGTCGAGGCTTCTCTCGGTTTCGGCGGAGTTCTCTCGGGTGAGCACGGCATCGGGCTCGAAAAGCGCGACTTCATGGCGCTCCAGTTCAGCGAGTCCGACCTGGCTGCCCAGGAGAAGCTACGGAGGGCATTCGACCCGGACGGCCTGATGAATCCGGCCAAGGTGCTCCCGTCGGGCAGTCGGTGTGGGGACATCCGCGATCTCCCCGTGGGCGCATGGATCTGACCGCGACGCCCTCGACCTTCGCTGCGGAGGTCGGCCCGGTCGGTCCGGTCGCGGTCGTCGGGGGGCGGACGGCCTGGACACTCGGCGGGGTGGTGGCTCCGGACACGAGGTTGGTGACGGCACCGACCGGCATCACCGACCACGAACCGTCGGAGATGACGGTCCGGGTGGGAGCGGGTACGACGGTAGCTGCCGTCGACGGCTATCTCGCCCGCACCGGGCAGTGCGTCGCCCTCCCAGCTACTCCGGACGCGACCGTGGGCGGCGTCCTCGCCACCGGCCGTTCGGGCATACGGCGACTGGGTTGGGGCCCGGTGAGAGATGCCGTCCTGGAGATCCGCTACGTCTCGGCCGAGGGGGAGCTCGTCACGGCGGGCGGCCCGATGATCAAGAACGTCTCGGGCTTCGATCTCTGTCGGCTCATGGTCGGGTCCCTCGGCACGCTGGGACTGTTCGCCGATGCGATACTGCGGACCCGCCCCGTGCCCGAGTGCGAGCAGTGGCTGTCGGGGCCGGCGGATCCCGAGCAGGCGATGGACCTGCTCGAAGCGGCGGTGAGCGTGCTCTGGGACGGCGCTACGACGTGGATCCTGCTGTCCGGACGCGCGGTCGACGTCGAAGCCCAGCAGGCTCGGGCCGCCGGCACAGGCTTCGTCCCCTGCCCGTCTCCACCCATCCCGCCGACGGGCCGACGATGGTCCCTGCCCCCCGCTGAGCTCGCGACCATCCCGTCCCGATGGCCGGACCTTCCGTTCCTGGCCGAGATGGGCGTCGGGATCGTCCATACCGATCAGCCCCGGCCGGATCGGACGGTTCCATACGAGCTGATCGAGCTCCACCACCGGCTCAAGACGAACTTCGACCCCGAGAACCGACTCAATCCCGGTCGCGACCCCCTCGACATGTGAGAACCCACTGATGGACCTCGGAATCGACGACGACGACCTGGCTCGCTGCGTCAGCTGCGGGCTCTGCCTGCCCCATTGCCCGACATTCCGGATCAGTGGCGACGAGGCGCGTTCCCCCCGGGGGCGGATCGAGGCCATGAGGGCCGTCCAGCGGCGTGGCGCCCCGGTCACGGCCGGGTTCCTCGACGTCATCGATTCGTGCGTCCAGTGCCGGGGCTGTGAAACGGCATGCCCCTCCGACGTCGCGTTCGGGCGCTTGATCGGTTCGACGCGCTCCTCACTGGTCGATGAGGGCCGACTCGAGTCACGCCGGCGGCGGTGGGGGCATGGGCTGGTCAGACATCCCCGCCTGCTCCACGCGGCCAGCCGGCTCCTCGCCCTGGGGCAGCGGGCCCGGATGGTGCCGCGCCGCGTCCCCGTGCCGCCGTTGGCCGTGCGGGAGGCACCCCTCCCGACGACGGGCGACGACGCCTGGCTGTTCACCGGCTGTGTCGCCGATGCGTGGGATCGCCCGACTCACGCATCGGCGATTCGTCTGCTCTCCAGGGTGGGGGTCGGTGTTCGCCCCACGGGCGATTCCGTTCCGTGCTGCGGCGCGCTGGCTGCCCACGCCGGCCACCGCGACCTGGCCCGGGAGATGGCTTCGGTCGTCGTCGAGCGGTTGGACGACGACCGGCCGGTCATCGTCGACGTGGCCGGGTGCGGGGCCCACCTCACCGAGCTGGACCGCCACCTGGGACCGGAAGCGGCCGGCGTGGCCGGGCGTGTGACCGACATCCACGTTGTTCTGGCCGAGCGGATCGACAAGCTCCCCAGACCCGATCCGGACCAGGTTCGGCCGATCGTCGCGGTCCACGACCCGTGCCATCTGCGCCACGTCCAGGGCCGACACGGGGCCGTGCATGCGCTGCTCCGGCGCTACGCAGACCTCGTCGAACTGGATGATGAGGGACTGTGCTGTGGGGCCGGCGGTGCCTACGCCGCGCTGCACCCTGACGAAGCGGATCGCATCGCCCAGCGGAAGGTCGATGCCGTCAACCGATCGGGCGCGACTCTCGTCGCCAGTGCCAATCTCGGCTGTACGGTCCATCTCGCCCGCTCCGGCTTGACCGTCTCACACCCGATTCGGATCGTCGAGGGCATCCTGGGCGACGACCGACGGGCCGCCCCGTTTCCCACCACCGACACATGAGGAGAGCGCACCCGTGGCTGGTGAGTTCGAAGACATCCGATCCCGGCTCGAGGGCATTGCCGAAGAGCTGGCCGACCTGGCGATAACGCGTCTGCAGGAATCGATCGATGCCGGCGGTCACGAGCTTCCGGTCGACGAGAAGCGCCTGACCCGAGCCCGCCGGGCGGTGGAGAAGGCGATGTTCCTCCTCCAGGAGCCCGACCACCTCTGACATGCAGCATGCCGGTCGTGGCGGCGGCCGGGTCGGCGCGACCTCGGGCTCCATCGGAACTTCAGGCTAGTCCTCGATGACGTCCAGGCCTTGCTCCCGGAGCCGCGCGATGTTGTCCAGCATCTCTTGCAGTACCTCGGGAGCGTGGCCCTCCCAGGTCGCCACCTCGCCGACCACCCGCAGCGGTTGGCGGGTGCGGTAGGACTGCGTGATGTTGCCGGGGAACTTCTTGTTCGTGACGTTGGGGTCGTCCTCGAATGGGCCAGTGGGCTCGACGACGTAGATGTGCCCCCGCTCACCGCTTCCCGCAAGAGAGGTGGCCAACTCCGCTCCCCAGACGGCTGTCTCCACCAGCGCGGCGAAGTAGATGTTGTTGGAGACGCGGCCCTCGTGGAAGTTGGAGCCGTGGCCCGGGATGAGCTCATCGCCGACCTCGAAGGTGGACCTGGTCCCGTGGTAGAACGGCCCCTCGATGTGGTCGCATCGGTCGAACGTCACCGGCACGTATGTGCTCTCGCTCTCACCCACGGTCATCCACTCCTCATCCGTCTCAGAATGCCGCAAGAAATGGCACGGGCGTGTCCCTCCAGGCAGCAGCGATCACCGGGGCGGTCCCCGAGAAACCGCCCACCGTATCGTTCGGGGTTGGGTGGTGATGGGTTGGGAGTGACTGTCATACCCCCTGCGTAGTGTTGGAGCATGGAGTCGGGCCGAAAGAGGAGAGAAGCAACCGAAGCCGTCGACCGGCTCGGTGATCTGACCGTGCGACTCGACGGTGTGTTGTCGGAGTTGGCCGGGTTGGATCTGGAAGCTGCGACCGATCCGGAGTTGTTGGACGCGGTTCCGGTGTTGGTGGCTGCTTCCCGTCGGTTGGGTTCGGTCGAGGCCAGGGTGTTGGATCGGGTCGATCGCACCGGTGCGTACAGGCCTGATGGGTACATGTCGGCCAAGGTCATGATCCGCCACCTGGGCCGTCTCTCGGGTGCTGAGGCGAACCGGCGCCACAAGCGGGTTCGGATGCTGCGCGACCTGCCCGCGGTCTCGGCCGCGTTTTCGGCTGGCGAGGTCGGGTCCTGTCAGGTCGACGCCCTGGCCCGCACCCACGCCAACCCGAGAGTCGCCGAGTTCATGCCCGCGGCCGAAGAACTGTTGCTCGAAGATGCTCGGACCCATTCGTTCAGAGAGTTCACGACGTTGCTGGGGTCCTGGGAGCGTCATGTCGACGCCGACGGCGCCGCCCAGAAAGCCGCCAAAGCTCACGATGGTCGCGACGTACGGATCACGAAGGACTTCGACGGTGGTTGGCACCTGGAGGGTCGGTTCGGGTCGACTCAGGGGTCGATCATCAAACACATCCTGGGCGGCTTCGGCCGGGCCGAAACCGCGGTCGATTGGGACAAAGCCAGGGCCGAACACGGCGACCGGGCCACCGAAGGCAACCTGGCCCGCACACAGGCCCAACGCAGGGCTGACGGGTTCTGGGAGCTCTGCCGCCGCGCCGTGACCCAACCCGCCGACGGGACCACCCCTGAGCCGTTGGTCAACATCGTCATCGACCACCAGACCGCCCTCGAACAAGCCGCAGGCACACGGCCTGACCCGATGACCGACCCGGCCGGGTACCGCACCCGACGGTGCTCCACGCTGGCCGGCGACCCCATCGAACCATCCGACGCCTTCGCAGCGATCCTGACCGGACAACTCCGAAGGGTCGTGTTCGACACCCGCAGCGTGGTCACCGACCTCGGACGCAAATCACGGTTCTTCACCGGATCAGCCCGACAAGCCGCAAGATTGGCCCGAGCGATCTGTGCCTGGACCGGCTGCGAGATCCCCTCCGAACACTGCGAAATCGACCACGCCACCGAATGGCAAGCAAACGGCGAATCCAACCAAGCCAACGGACCCCCACTCTGCAAATACCACAACCTCTTCAAACACAACCACCACTTCACCATCACCCTCCAAGACGACGGCACCGCAGCGGATTATCGATGCGGCCAGGCACGCTGGCACATCTACCGCCCCGACGGCACCGAACTCCTCTAGTAGCAGGGTGGGGTCTGCCCCACGCCGTTCACACACGCCGTCGGACAGACCCTGGTGTTTCGATTGCCGAGACTCGGCTGAACGGTAAGACTTCACGCACTGTGACATTCCAGTCCAGAGCCAGACTCCGTGGGGGAAATCATGAGCAGGGAAACGACGAAGAATCGCCCGCGAATGCGGACGGTGGTGGCGACGCTGGCGGCAGCGGTCTTGATCGCGGGTGTGGTCGGCGGCGGGTTCGCATACGCAAACGCCGATCAATCCTCGACGTACTACGCGTGTGCTGACGCCAGAGACAAGGTGTTGCCGGGCAAGATCACGGTTGATTCTGAGCCGCACTGCCGAAGGGGTCAGCGCGTCGTGTCGTGGAACGAGACCGGTCAACCCGGCCCCGCCGGTGTAGACGGTCAGGACGGCAACGACGGTGCTGATGGCAACGACGGTGCTGACGGTACTGACGGTGCTGACGGTGCGCAGGGTCCCGAGGGGCCGCAGGGACCGAAGGGTGATCCGGGATCGGGAGGAGGCACCGTCGATGATCTCGACGGGACTCCATGCAGGGTCGGTGAGCCGGGCGAAGGCACGGTCGAGGTCAGCTACGGGCTGAACGGTGCGATCTCACTCGTCTGTGTTGACGACTTGTACAACCTCACTGTGGTCGTGGGGTCACTCTCGTGGGATCCCGAAGAAGGAGTCTACGGCGAGGGGTACGTCTATCTGGACGCTGCACCACACAGCTGTTCCGTCCTAGCGCCCGGAGTTGGGAGCTCGTGCAGCGGCGAAGTGGGCGAGGGGACCGTGGTCACGCTGACCGCGTACCCGGACCCCGGCTCGGAAGCGACGTGGTTCGGCGGCCTTGGCGGTCAGAACTGTGACTCGCTACCGGAACCCAACGTCTGCGTCATCACGATGCCAGCCATGGACAGGACCGTGGAGGTGACCTTCCATCCGCCGTTCTGAGCGACGAACCGGCTGAGACCCTCGCGAGGACGACTGACGGGGCGGACGACATTGGGGGGCAACTCGCTCCTGAACCTCTCGACCCAGTAGCGCATCAACCGGAAGCGGTCAGCGTCGAAGAAGGACGTGGTGGACCGACGTGGGTCTGACCGGTCGATCAGGCCTCGCGGGGAGGCGGGGCGCTCCGATTGATCGTGCGCACCATCGTTCGCAGACGGGCGTGGCTCTTCTTGTCGAAGCGGAAGGCCAGGCGGGGGAGCTCGGGATGGTCACCGTCGGCCACCTCGACCGGGTGGGCGTCGGTCCGTTCGATGCGGTCCCTCTCGACGATGTCGGAGAACTCGTCGTTCAACTGGACCAGAAGCTCCTCGGTGACTTCCCGCTTCAGGCGAATCACCAGCTGGCGGCCGATGTATCGCATCGAGTGGTACACCTCGTAGAACCCGCACATCTCCTCGACGGCCTCGTCCACGCTGCTGGTGAGGGTGACGAGGCTGAGATCGGCTGGCGAGATGAGCCCGTTGTCGAGGAGCTCGTCCTCGATGAAGTCCAGCCAGGTCTGCCAGTAGGTGGATTCGGGCGCATCCATCAACACGATGGGTGCCAGGTACGACTTGCCGGTCTGCACCAGGGTCAGGAGCTCGAACGTCTCGTCCATGGTGCCGAACCCGCCGGGGAACAGGGCGAAGCCCCACGACTCCTTCACGAACGCCAGCTTGCGGGTGAAGAAGTACCGGAAGTTGATGAGCTTGGGGTCGTCGGCGATCGGTTCGGCCGCCCCGGGCTCGAACGGCAGCAGGATGTTGACCCCGAACGATCGGTCGGCGCCCGCGCCTTCGATCCCCGCGGTCATGATCCCCGGCCCCGCTCCGGTTATCGCCATCCATCCCCGGTCGACGATGGTCGAGGCGAACTCGCGGGCGGTCAGGTAGTCGGGATCATCGGCCGGGGTCCGCGCCGAGCCGAAGATCGATACCTTCGGGACGTCGCGGTACGGGCGGAAGATCTCGAAGGTGTAGCGCATCTCCTTCAGCGCGGCGCTCGCGATCTTGAGATCTCCCCTCTCGTGGCGCTCGCGGCCGAGCCGCAGCGCCGAGACCATCAGCTCGAACACGAGATCGGCATCACCATGCGACTGATCGATGCCGCCCGCCTCGAGGAGGGCGAAGACGCGCTGATCCAGGTCGGCGTCTCCTGTGCGGTATTTCGGGAGTGTCTCAGGGGTCATGGGGTTCAGACGCCGACGGGTTCCACCGGTTGGTACAACGTCGAGCGCTGTACCAGTCGGCGGTCGAGCCCTTGGACCAAGGCCTTGAAGTCGGATTCCGTAGCCATCTGCCCGTGTTCGGCCCCGGCTGCCCGGGAGATGTTCTCGTCGATGAGCGTGCCACCCACATCGTTCACTCCGGCCAGGAGGAGCTGACGGGCTCCGTCCATCCCGAGTTTGACCCAGGACGTCTGGATGTTGGGGATCCAGCCGTGATACGCGATACGCCCCACCGCGTGCATCAGGACGGTCTCGCGGAATGTCGGACCCCGTCGCGACTTCTTCTGAAGGTAGATCGGCGATGCCATGTGCACGAACGGCAGGGGGACGAACTCGGTGAATCCGCCCGTCTCCTTCTGGACGTCACGGGTGCGCACCAGGTGGCGCGCCCAGTGGACCGGCTGCTCGACGGCGCCGAACATGATCGTGACGTTCGAGCGCAACCCCACGCGGTGGGCCGTCCGGTGGGCGTCGAGCCACTGTTCGGTGTCGATCTTGTCCGGGCAGAGGATCTGACGGACCTCGTCGTCGAGGATCTCGGCGGCGGTACCGGGCAGGGTCTTAAGCCCGACCTCCATCAAGCGGCGCAGATAGGCCTCCAGCGGCTCGCCGAGACGGCGAGCACCCTCGGTGACCTCCAGCGCCGTGAAGCCATGGATGTGCATGTCGGGAGCCGCGTCGTGGACCGCCCGGGTGACGTCGACGTAGTAGTCCCCGTCGAAGTCGGGATGGATGCCACCCTGCAGGCAGACCTCGGTCGCTCCCATCGCAGCTGCCTCGACCACGCGCTCGGCGATGTCGTCCAGCGTGAGCAGGTACGGGTCTCCTCGCAGGTTGAGCGAGAGCGGTCCCTTCGAGAAGCCGCAGAACCGGCACTTGAACGTGCAGACGTTCGTGTAGTTGATGTTCCTGTTCTGTACCCAGGTGACGTCGTCGCCCACAGCCTGCGACCGGAGCCGGTCGGCGCACGCCGCCACCTCTGCGACCTCGCGGCCACGAGCGGAGAAGAGCGTGACGATCTCCTCGACACCGATCTCGTGGCCTGCCTCGACTCCGGCCAGGACCTCCTCGACCGCTCCGCCGGCGGCGGCCGAAGGAGCGTGAGCGGAGAGCAGGACCGGGGGAGAGACCGGTGAGCCCGAGTACCAACCGCCATCGCCGGGCCGAGCGAGGCCTTCGGCGTCGGATCGGTCGAGGACGGCGAACCTCAGGCCCGGATCTATCCACCGGTCGGCATCGAGCGCGTACGCGGGATGCACCGTCAGCCGTGGCGCCAGCACGTGGCCGGCGGTTTCGGTCACCTCGGTGAGCCGCTCCAACGCCGGCCAGGGCCGTTCGGGATTGACGTGATCGGCGGTGACGGGGGAAACCCCGCCCCAGTCGTCGACGCCGGCTTCGAGCAGCACGCCGAAGTCGTCCGAGAGGTTCGGTGGAGCCTGGAGGTGGACCTCGGGGGGCAGGACGATGCGAGCGATCGCGAGGGTCCGGAGGTATTCCTCCGGCGGACATGGCCGCTCCCGATGCATGGTGGTGCCCGGCTTGGGCAGAAAGTTCTGGACGATCACCTCCTGGACATGGCCGTGGCGGCGCTGCGAGGCGGCGATCGCGGCCAGGCTCTCGAGCCGCGAGGCGGCCGATTCTCCGATGCCGACGAGGATGCCGGTCGTGAAGGGGATCTTCATGGCGCCCGCGGCGTCGAGCGTGGCGAGACGCCGGGCCGGCGTCTTGTCCGGTGACCCGCGATGGCAGGCCAGGTCGGCCTGCAGCGACTCGATCATCATCCCCTGCGATGGAGACACCGGACGGAGTGCGGCCAACTCGTCGGGAAAAGGGCACCGGCGTTGGCGTGCGGGAGAAGACCCGTCTCGTCGAGAACCAGGCGCGCCATCGCCTCGAGATAGTCCACCGTCGATCCGTGGCCTCGACCGGCCAACCACTCGGCTGCCACCGGCCACCGCAGTTCGGGACGCTCGCCCAGGGTGAAGAGCGCCTCGTGACACCCCGCCGCGGCGCCGGCGCGGGCGATCTCGAGGACGTCGTCGGGCGAGAGGTAGGGGGAGTCGAGTCGAGCGGGCGGGTGGGCGAACGTGCAGTAGCCGCACCGGTCCCGGCAGAGCTGGGTGAGAGGTATGAACACCTTCGGTGAGTACGTGACCCGCGTGCCCCACGATCGGTCACGGATCTCCCGAGCCCGTTCCATCAGCGAGTCGGTCGACTCGCCCAGCAGCTCGGTCACCATCGTCGGCACTCTACCGAGATTCTCACGCCGTCCCCCGCACCGATTCGCCGGATCAGCCCTGCTCGACCTTCGCCGCCAACGTCTCGAGCAGTGACGTGAACGACTTCTCGAACGACGCGACACCCTCGACCTCGAGCGTGTCGGTCACGTCGGCCAGATCGACCCCGACATCGGCCAGGCGATCGAGGACCCCTCGGGCCCCGTCCGGGTCGGCATCGACGGTCCGAGCGATGCTGCCGTGCTGCTCGAACGCGTCGAGGGTCGCGTCGGGCAGGGTGTTGACGGTGTCGGGTCCGATCAGCTCGTCGACATACAGCGTGTCGGGGTAGTCGGGGTTCTTCGTCGAGGTGGACGCCCACAAGGGCCGTTGCACCCGGGCCCCGCGATCGACGAGCGCCTCCCACCGAGGGCCGGAGAATCGTTCGAGGAAGAGCTGATACGCGACGCGTGCGTTGGCCACCGCGACCTTCCCGCGCAGGTCGAGCGCCTCGGCGGTGCCGATGGCCTCGAGGCGGCGATCGGTCTCGTTGTCGACCCGGCTGACGAAGAACGAGGCCACCGACGCGACGCGGGAGAGATCCCCGGCGCAGGCTTCCAGCCCGCTGATGTAGGACTCGATGACCTGCTCGTAGCGTTCGAGCGAGAAGATCAGGGTCACATTGATCGACCGGCCCTCGGCGATCATCTCCCGAACCGCCGGCAAGCCTTCGACCGTTCCCGGGATCTTCACCAAGAGGTTCGGTTGCCCGATTCGCTCGTGGAGCTCCCGCGCCGCGGCAGCGGTGCCGTCGGTGTCGCGGGCGAGCCCGGGATCGACCTCGACCGAGACGTAGCCGTCGAGTCCGTCGCTCTCGTCGTAGACCGGTCGCAGGACGGCGAGAGCGTCCTCGATGTCCCGGGTGACCAGCGACCAGTAGGTCGCTTCGATGCCGAGGCCGCCGCGGGTGAGGCCCTCGAGCTGGTCGTCGTACGCGTCGCTCGAGGACATCGCCTTCTCGAAGATCGAGGGGTTCGATGTCAGCCCGCGCACGCCCGAGTCGACTCGGCGCCGGAGCTCTCCCGAGGTGATCCACCCACGCCGGAGGTTGTCGAGCCACGGCGACTGGCCGGCTTGCTCGAACAGTTGTGTCAGACGATTCACGATGCTCCTCGCGGTGGTGGACTTGCCCGGCTCAGGCCGTCGCCAGAGCAATGGCCCGGGCGACGACGTGTCCGACGTCGATCCCGAGCTCGCTCATGACTCTGTCTCCCGGGGCGGAGGCCCCGAAGCGGTCGATCCCGATGGTGTCGTCGGCCCAGCGATGCCATCCGAACGTGGTGCCCGCCTCGACGGACAGCACGGGTGTGTCCGGCGGCAGGACCGACGAACGGTAGTCGTCGGACTGCTCGGCGAACAGCTCGACGCAGGGCATCGACACCACGCTCGCCGCGATGCCGCGTTCGGCCAGGGAGACCGCCGCCTCCAGACATACCGCCACCTCGCTCCCGGTACCGAGCAGGACGACGTCCCTCGAACCGTTGGTGTCGGCCAGCACGTACGCACCGCGCTCGACCGGCGCCTCGGCGGTTCCGTCGAGCACCGGGAGCTTCTGCCGGCTGGTCACCAGCGCCGACGGCCCATCGAGGTCGATGGCGAGGCGAAGCGAGTGGCTCGTCTCGTTGGCGTCGGCCGGCCGGAACACGCGCAGTCCGGGGATGGCCCGAAGGCTCGACACCTGTTCGACCGGCTGGTGGGTCGGTCCGTCCTCGCCCACACCGACCGAGTCGTGGGACCAGGCGTAGATGACATGGGCCCGGCTGAGGGCGGCCAGGCGGACCGCCGGCCGCATGTAGTCGCTGAAGACCAGGAAGGTCCCACCGACGGGCAGCACCCCTCCGTGCAGGGCCATGCCGGTCATGATGCTGCCCATCGCGTGCTCGCGGATCCCGTAATGGATCTGCCGGCCGCTCGGCGCTGCGGCCGTCAGCGCATCGACGCCGGCCATCTTCACACCGGTGTTGCCCGTGAGGTCGGCCGCCCCGGCGACGAGCCCTGGAACGACGTCGGTCACGCCGCTGAGCACCGCCGCACAGGCCTGTCGCGTCGCGAGGGCTTCACCCGGTGCCCAGGCGGGGAGCTTCTGCTCCCATCCCGACAGGCCGCGCCCGGCGAGGCAGGCGTCGAACGCGTCTCGGTCACCTTCCCACTCGTCCAGCCGGAGCGACCAGGCGGCACGGAGATCAGCGCCGCGGCGACCGGCTTCGGCGTAGAGCTCGGCCACGTCAGTCGGGACATGGAACGGCTCGTCGGGAAGTCCCATGACCTCCTTGGTTCGGCGGATGGCCTCGTCGTCGAAGGCCAGACCATGAGCTGCCGGATCGTCGGTCAGATCGGGCGAGGGGTTCCCGATGTGGGACCGCACAACGACCAGCGATGGTGCGTCGGTCACCTCGACGGCATCCCGCAGGGCCGCTTCGAGCCGATCGAGATCCTCGGCCGCGTCGCCGAGGTCCAGTACGTGCCACCCATATGCCTCGAACCGGCGAACGGCGTCGTCGGAGAGCGTGAGCTCGGTCGGTCCGTCGATCGAAACGTGGTTGTCGTCATAGACGCAGACGAGGCGACCGAGGCCCTGGTGGCCGGCGAACGAGGCGGCCTCATGGCTGAGACCCTCGGCCAGGTCCCCGTCGCTGCACATGACATAGGTGTGGTGATCGACGAGATCAGAGCCGAACCGGGATTGGAGCCAGCGCTCGGCCGTCGCTAGTCCGACGCCGTTGGCCAAGCCCTGCCCCAGGGGTCCCGTGGTCACCTCGATGCCGGCGGTGTGGCCTGCTTCGGGATGGCCCGGCGTGAGAGAGCCCCACTGGCGGAAGTCCTTCAGGTCATCGAGGCTCAGCGGGTACCCCGTCAGGTGGAGCATCGCGTAGTGGAGGATGGACGCGTGGCCGCACGAGAGCACGAATCGATCACGGTCGGGCCACTGAGGATCGGTGGGGTCGTACTGCATCACGCGGGTCCACAGCACGTGAGCGAGGGGCGCCAACGCCATCGCCGTGCCCTGGTGGCCACTCCGGGCCGCATTGGGGGCATCCATCGCCAGCCCCCGGACAACGCTGATGGCCTTCTCTTCGAGTGAGCTCACGCGGCCCCTTTCGGTCTCCGTCCCGAGGCGAATCTACCCGGGTTCGCCGGCCGGTCCGGCCGATGACGTCGATGTCGGCTCGAACACGGCGATCGACGCGGTGAATCCGTGGACGAACGAGCGCTTCCCGACCGGTCCGACCTCTCCGGCGCAGAACATCCCGGCGGTGGCCCCGCCCCCCACGGAGTGGCTGACCAGCTCGGCGTCGTGATGGGGCCGGCCGAAGAGCTCTGACCCTCGGCCGGTGCAGGTGAACACGAGCGCCGACCGTCCGTCGACGTCGGCGAGGAGACCGCGCAGGTCCTCGTCGGCGGAGACGGCGTCCCGGACCTGGAACTGCACGGTGGCACCCACGGGGATGTGCTCGCCGACCGCTACAGCCTCCCGCTCGCGCACTGCGCCGCGGACGCCTCGGATCAGGAAATCACCGCGGGCGAACTCGACCCTGTGCTCGTCGATGACGCGCCCGAGATGTAGGCCTTCTGCGGCCTTCCGACGATCCTCCGGTGGCAGCCCCTCGAGCAGCGAGCGCAGCCGCTCGAGCGCCCGCGTACCGGCCAACTCGAGCAGCAGGGTCCCCTCCGACGCGGTGACGGTCATCGGTACCCCGATCGGACGGCAGCCCTGGGAGACGACCGTTCCGACGGGCACATCCGGTCCGAGGAGTACGCCGACAGCTCCATCGGAATGGACCGAGCGGCCGGCCAGCAGTCGGTTGCCGCCCGGGCCGCGTGCCGCCGACGCGAGGCCTCCCACCACGGCCAGATCCGGAGCTCGGTCGGCCAGGTCCGCCACGAGGTCATCGAGCGGCAGGCTGTACGGATCAGCCAAGACGACCAGCGTGCCGGAGCGACCGGCCAGCGACTGCCGGCCGATGATCTCCACGCCCTCGGACGAGCGGGCGGCCGAGAGCCTGACCAGATCGGGTCGGGTGCCGAGGACACCGGCCCACACCGAGAGGGCCGGTCCCTCCTCGATCTCCTGGCCGCCGCCGATCACCCCGGTGGCGGTGGAGCCGATCAGAGCGGCCGGGTCGAGCATGTCCTGCACCGCGCCGACGATGTCCTCGAGAACTCCCGACAGCGATCCCGTGGCGAAGACGACCACGAGATCGGGATCACGGCCGCCGAGCTGGGTCAGGATCTCACCCACCACCTCCCCGGCGGCATGCGACGGAAGGGGGTGGCGCGACGTCGCCGCCGCGTATGCGAAGGTCACGCCGCTCCGGGAAGCAGCGTGTAGGGGACGACGGTGGTGGGGCCCTGGTCGAGACGGCAGTGCGCCTCGACCGTCCCCGGCTCCGTGAACTCGAGCTCGGCCCGGACCAGCCGGTAGTTGAACTTGCCCGCCTCGACCTCGAGGGCCTGCACCGAGCGCGCCACCTGTTCACCATCGCGTCTGAACACCACCTCGAGAGCCGCGGCCGTCTCCGCTCCGACCGGGCAGTGGACGATCACCGCCAGATGAGGAGCCCAGGTCAACGGGAACTCGGACGGGGCAACAGCCGAGAACTGGATTCCGGTCAGGTCGATACGGGTCGACGGTCCGGGAACCTGCCGCAGATCGAGACCATCGATGAAGAGCGCCGCGAGGATGTCCACGCCTCGGGACGCTACCGGTCCCGCCGGGCGGTCCCGCTCCCGATACGGTGCCACCTGTGGAGAACCGGACCCCCCAGGGATCTCTCCCCGCAGTAGACGGTGCTCCCGCGCCCACGACTCGCGACCAGATCCTCGACGCCGCCTTCGCCCTGTTCGCCGAACAGGGTTTCGAGGGCACATCGCTCAACGACATCGCCGCCACCGTCGGGATCCGTCGGCCGAGCCTCCTGCATCACTTCCCGTCGAAAGAGGCGATCTACCAGGAGGTCTTCCGGGCGGCCCTGACCCGCTGGGCCCAGCTGGTCGAGCGGGCGGTGAATGACGACGAGGCCGAAGGCTGGACCAAGGTCGACCACATCCTCTACGCCGGTTTCACCTTCTTCCGGGAGAGCCCGGACTTCGTGAAGATCGTCCGACGCGAGGCGATCCAGGGCGGTGACACGCTCGGTTTCGACCTCGGAGAGGAGCTCCGCCCCTTCTACGATCAGGCTGCCGACCACTTCCGGGCGGGCATAGCGGACGGGAGCTACCGGGATCACGATCCCGAGCATCTCCTGCTCGCCGGGTACGGGGCGCTGCTCAGCTACTTCTCCGACGCGCCCCTCATCGCCGGGCTGATCGGCCGCGATCCGTTGGCTCCCGAAGCGCTGGACGCCCACTTCGAAACGGTGCGAGCGCTCTTCCGGAGCCACCTCCAACCCCGGTAGGGTCCGACCTCATGCCCGGCCCGACCCCGACCACCGAGACCGCGCCCACCGAAACACTGTCCGAATCCGATTCCAAGTCGCTCCTGGCCGGATACGGCGTGCCGGTGGTGGCGGAACGGATCGTGTCGACCGCGCTCGATGCCGAGGAAGCCGCCGGGGACCTGGGTTTCCCCGTGGCATGCAAGCTCGGGGGAGCCACCATCGCCCACAAGACCGAACGCGGGCTCGTCCGCCTCGATCTGGGCGACGCGGCCGCCGTGCGGCGGGCTGCGACCGAACTGCTCGAGGCGGCCCGCCCCGATGACGGCCCGGTTCACGTGCTGGTCACTCCCATGCTCAGCGCCCGCCGCGAGCTCATCGTCGGGGTGGCGACCGACCCCCAGTTCGGCATGACCGTCCTGCTCGGGGTGGGAGGAATCCTGGCCGAAGCGGTCGCCGACATCGCCGTCCGGATGGTCCCCCTCGATCGGGCCGCCGCCCACGACATGATCGACCAGTTGCGGACCCAGGCCCTGCTGGGACCGTTCCGGGGCGAACCGGCGGTCGACCGCGAGGCTCTGGCCGACGTCCTACTTGCCCTGTCCTCCGCGGCCGAGAACGAGCCGAACCTCGTCTCCGCCGACTGCAATCCGCTGCTGATCGTCGACGGATTGCCGATCGCGGTGGACGCCCTCGTCGAGCGTTCGCCATGAGCGACGGCAGGACCGGCCGACTCGATCTCCGGCCGCTCTTCGAGCCCCGCGGAATCGTCGTGGCCGGCGCCTCGACCCACCCGGGAAAGTTCGGGTTCGTCAGCCTCCACAACATCCTCGCCGCTGGCTACGAGGGCGACCTCTACGCCCTGAATCGCGACGGGACGCCCGTGCTCGATCTTCGGACGGTCACGTCGTTCGACGACATCCCCCACGGGGCGGTCGATCTGGTCTTCGTGTGCACACCGGCATCGGCCAACCCCGAGCTCCTCCGGGCCGCGGCGGGTCGCGGCGTTCGCGCCGCGTTCGTCGCGTCGGCCGGCTACGGCGAGGGTGATGGTGCCGGCCAACACCTCGAGGACGAGCTGGTCGCCCTGTGCGACGACCTCGACATGATCTTGGCGGGACCCAACGGGCAAGGGGTGATCTCGACCCCCAACGGGATGTGCGCCCAGATCGTCGCGCCGAACCCGCCCCCGGGTCGGATCGGCCTCGCCTCGCAGTCGGGCAACCTCGTCTCGTCCTTCCTCAACTATGCGGTCCAGACCGGCGTTGGTGTCAGCCGCGGCGTCAGCGCTGGGAACGCCGCCATGCTGGGCGTCGGGGACTACCTCGAATGGTACGGCGGCGACCCCGAGACTGCGGTCGGCCTCGGCTACGTCGAAGGGGTCGACGACGGCCGCCGCCTCGCCGACCAGCTGCGCCGAGCCACCGCCCGGAAGCCCATGGTCCTCGTGAAGGGCGGGGTCAGCGCCGGCGGCCAGCGCGCCGCTGCGAGCCACACTGGCTCTCTGGCCACCGACGACGCTGTCTTCGACGGCATGTGCCGTCAGGTCGGTGTGAGTCGGGCGGCCGACCCGGCGGAGGCGTTCGATGCTGCGGCTACCTTCGCCACCCAGCCGCTCCCGAAGGGCAACCGGGTCGTCGTCCTGACCACGGCCGGTGGTTGGGGAGTCATGACCGCCGATGCGATAGCGGCATCTTCATTGGAACTCGCCACGCTGCCCGGTGATCTCTACGATTCGATCGACGGCCTGCTGCCGCCGCGCTGGAGCCGCAACAACCCGATAGACCTGGCCGGCGGAGAGACCCGCGACACGGTCCCGGAGATCCTCGAGCTGGTCGCCGCCCATCCCGACACCGACGCCATCATCTTCCTCGGCCTGGGTATCCAGTCCAACCAGGCCGCCCTGATGCGACGCGGCCCCTACTTCCCCGACCACGGCCTGGAACGCATCGTCGCCTACCACGAACGGCAGGATGCCCGCTTCGCCGAGGCGGCCGCGGCGATCTCGGATCGAACCGCTACCCCGGTGATGTGCGCGACCGAGCTGGCCGTCGCCGATCCGTCCAACGCCGGTGCGCGTGCGGTCCGAGCCACGGGCCGCCTCTGTTACGTCAGTCCGCAGCGGGCCGTCCGGGCGCTGGATCATCTCTGGCGATACGCCCGATACCGCGCCCGCACCGACGCGGACCCGACCGCTGCCTGATGCTCCGCGCCCTCCGACTCGCCGTGATTCCCCTGACCGTCGCGGTCGTCGGGTTCTGGTGCGTGACGCGGGCTCTCGAGGCCGACCGGGACCCGGCGGCCCCGGCTGCCGTCGGGTCCGAGACCGTCGCCACGCCGGTGCTGTCGGCCCGACGGGTGCCCGACCTGCTCGTGCGCCCGGCAGCACAACGCAATCTCGCGGCCCGACTCGATGCGTTCGCGGCAGCGAACCCGGCGAACAGCTGCATCGCGGTGACCGAGATGGGCGCCGACCTGTACGGCGTCAACGCTGACGCGCCGCTGACCCCGGCGTCGACCGAGAAGCTCCTCACCGCCCATGCGAGCCTCACGACCATCGGAGCCGACCAGGAACTCGAGACCAGGCTCGTCAGCGCGGCTCCGCCCGTGGGTGACACGATCGAGGGCGATGTATGGCTGATCGGCAGCGGGGACCCGTTGGTCACCACCGAGCCGTACCGCGAGCGGTCCAGCCACCCGGAGCAGCAGTACAGCGACCTGGCCGCGTTGGCCGACCTCCTCACCGCGTCGGGAGTTCGCAAGATCACCGGCAACGTCGTCGGCGACGAGAGCCGCTATGACGACCAACGGGTCGTTGCATCATGGCCGAGCCGATTCACCGCCCAGAGCCAGGCCGGGCCGTTGAGTGGCCTGTCCGTCGACGACGGGTTCGTCGACGACGACGGTATTCTGCGCCGATCGAGCGAGCCGGCCGTATCAGCGGCCGACGCCTTCGAGCTGCTCCTCGTCGAGCGTGGTGTCGCCGTTGGCCGCGACGAGACGGCGGGTGCCGCTCCCGACGATCATGTTGTCGTCGTGTCGCTGCCGTCTCGACCAGTTTCCGAGATCGTCGGCCAGATGCTGACATGGTCGGACAACACCACGGCCGAGCTGTTGACCAAGGAGCTCGGATACCGCGCCACAGGCCTCGGGACCACCGCGTCCGGTGTCGATGCCATCGGCACCGCTCTGGCCGAGACCGGACTCGACCGGGCCGAACGCGTCACCACGGACGGCTCGGGACTCGACGCCGGCAACCGTGTCACCTGTGACCTGCTCGTAGATGTCCTCGACGCACACGGCCCCCGGGGACCCCTGGCCGATGGGCTACCGGTCGCAGGCGAGACCGGGACCCTCGCCGAGCGTTTCGTCGCCTCGCCGGCGGAAGGCCTCGTCCGAGCCAAGACAGGAACCCTCCGGGACGTGACCGCCCTGGCGGGGTTCGTGCAGATCCCCGACGGGGAGATCCTGACGTTCTCGGTCGTGGTCAACACCGCGGACGGTCAACTGGTCGACGACATCCTGATCAGGCGCCAGGAGGAGGTGGCCGAAATCCTCCTGAGCTGGCCCGAGGGTCCCGACCGAGGACAGCTCACGCCGCGCTGAGGGCGAGATACGGTGCCGTCCGTGGCATCCCTGCCCATGTTCCCGCTCGGTACCGTCCTGCTCCCGGGTGAGATCCTCCCGCTGCAGGTGTTCGAGCCCCGGTATCGCTCGATGATGGCCGATTGCCTGGATGGTGACGGTCGCTTCGGCGTCGTCCTGATCGAGCGGGGGAGTGAAGTGGGAGGTGGGGACCAGCGGATGGATGTCGGTACGATCGCGACGATCGAGCGCTACGAGCGCTACGACGACGGTCGCTTCGGGGTTCTCGCGGTCGGGGGTGAGCGGCTGCGGGTGGCGGAGTGGCTCACCGACGCTCCCTACCCGCGAGCGGAGATCCAGTTCTGGCCAGACGAGTCATTCGATCCGGCCGACACTCCTCTCCTCGATCGTGCCACCGTCGCGGTAGCGGACTCGCTGCACCCGTCGGAGGCCATGCCCGCGCTGGTCGACATCCCTTCCCTCGCCAGCCATCAGCTGGTGGCACGCGCCCCGATCGGCCCGTACGATCGGCACCTCCTCCTCGCCGAGCCCGGGCCGGCAGCGAGACTGCGGCGGCTGCTGACGGTGCTCGCGGAACTACCCGGCTCGCCCGGCTGAGACGATGACCGACCCTGCGGGTGCTTGCATCGGCGCCCGGATGCGGATAGGAAGAACAGTCACGGCGAAGGGACAGCGTTGGCCGAGAAGAAGAGCACACAAGCGATCGCCAAAGAGCTCCAGGAGCTGGTGGTCGACTACGGCAAACAGGAGACCGTCGATCCCCTGAAGAACCTCGGCCGATACCTCGGTGCCGGTATCGCCGGGAGTGTGCTGGTCGGCACCGGGATCGCCCTGCTGCTGTTGGCGGTCCTCCGGGGCCTCCAGGCGATCGGCGCCGGGGAGACCGCGCTCGGCCACCCGGGAGGGACGTTCAACCACGATCTCTCCTTCGTGCCCTACCTCATCGTGGCGATCCTGGCCGGTCTCGCTGTCGCGCTGCTCTACCGGGCGATCAACCGAGAGCCCTCGTCGTCATTCAAGGAGTCCGAGAGCCGATGAGCACGAGTCAGATCGATCGGTCCCAGATCGAAGCGAAGTTCCAGGAGCTGAAGGCCGAGGTCGACAACACCACCGACGAGGCCAAGAGCTACGCGGTCACCGCTGGTTCGGTCATCGCGCTCTTGCTCGTCATCGCCTTCTTCCTCGTCGGACGGAACCGAGGCAGGCGTTCTCGGGCCGTGGTCGAGATCCGACGGATCTGACCACGTGACCACTACGCCGCGAACCGACGACTGGCTGCGCCGGGCGACCCGCCGCGGATTCGACGACGGCCTCATGGGCGGCAGCGGTCCCTGGAGCGTCATCGGGGCGATTTCGGCCGCGGTGCGTTTCGTGCAATGGATCGACGAGCGCGACAAGCCCACGGTCGTCCTCGATGACATCAAGCCGGGAGAAGCAGTCATGATCAGCCACATCGAAGCCGAGCCGACTCGCCGACAACGCCGGAAGAAGGCGCGAAAGCAGGCCAGGATCGACCGGAAGGTCGACAAGAAGACGGCCCGCAAAGCGGCGAAACAGGCGAAGAAGACGGCCCACAAGGCGGCGAAACAGGCGAAGAAGGCGGCGAAGAAGGGCGATGAGGAGACCCGGGCCGCCGCACAGGAAGCCGTGAGGGAAGATCTGCTCGAGGCCGTGGCCACGGCGAAGTCGGACATGGAAGCGCTGAAGAAGGGGAGTCGGCGCAGCCGGCGCAAGTCCAGACGAGCCGGCAAGCGGGCGGCGAAGGAGGCCGCTGCAGCGGCGGCCGCCGAAGCCCGGGCCGCGCTGAGACAACAGCGTCGCCGGGCGCGTCGCAAGGCGGCGAAGCTCCAGCGCAAGGCCGACAAGCTCGAACGAAAGTCGGCCCGGACCGCTTCTACAACGGTGGACCCACCGGGCGAGGCCTGACGGAGCAACCCGGGGTCACACCTCACGCCAGGGGCGGGCATGATGGGGATGTGCATCCCCGCTTCCGTCAGCCACCTCCATCGTGAGTGCGATCTTCGGGCTCGGCGACACCGTGCTCCTCGTCGACCACAAGCGTCGCCGGTACCTCATCACCCTGGAGGACGGGGGTCAGTTCCACAGCCACGCCGGTTTCGTTCCTCACGAGGACATCGTCGGCCGGCCCGACGGAAGCGCCATCACCACGACGCGCGGTCAGCGCTTCGTCGCGTGGCAGCCGACCCTGAGCGACTACATCCTGAAGATGCCGCGCGGAGCCCAGGTCATCTATCCCAAGGACCTCGGCCCGATGTTGATGCTGGCAGACATCAGCCCCGGCATGAAGGTCCTCGAGTCCGGGGTCGGCAGCGGTGCTCTCTCGATGGCCCTGTTGCGCGCCGGCGCCCGGGTGACCGGCTATGAGTTGCGAGAGGACTTCGCGGCACGAGCGAAGAACAACGTGACCCGCATGCTCGACGCCGAGGCCGTGGCTCGCTATGACGTCGAGCTCCGCGACTGTTACGAGGGGATAGACGGCACCGACTTCGATCGGATGATCCTGGACCTGCCCGAGCCGTGGCAGGTCGTCGAGCACGCTGCAGCCGCTCTCCGGCCCGGTGGAATCCTCGTCGCGTACACCCCGAGCATCATGCAGGTGACCCGCTTCCGCCACGCGCTCGACGCCTCGCCATTCGATCTGGCCGAGACCCTCGAAGTCCTCAACCGCACCTGGCACGTCGACGATCCCGCGGTCAGGCCCGACCACCGGATGGTGGCCCACACCGGGTTCCTCACGCACGCCAGGCGGCTGAACGAGGGGTGAACGTCGTCGACCTCGCGGCGCTCTGCCTTCTCGGAGCGTCGATCGCCCTCGGCTATCGCCGCGGGGCAAAAGCACGGGCTCGCGCCTGGATGGGCGCGGTGGCCGGTCTGGTCTTCGGTCTCGTCGTGGCCTGGTCCGCCACGAGAGGGCGCGAGGGATGGGGAGGCGCGGTCGTCGCCGGCGTCGGTCTCATCGTGCCCATGGGCCTGGGCTATCTCACCGGCCGGGCGACCCATCGGGACCGGATCTACTCCCGGCCCGAACCTCAGGATCGGATCCTCGGCGCCCTCGTGACCGGGTCGATGATGATCGTCGTCCTGTGGCTCGCGGCTCCGCTCTTGGCGGCGGCCCCCGCTCCGGTCGGCGACCGGGTCTCGGAGTCGACGACCGTCGAGGTGATCGACGCCCTCGGTGGGCCGATCGGCCCGATCGACGACATGGCGATGCGCATCGCCGGCCCGGACCGGAAGTCACCGGTCGCTGAGATCGTCGACCCGACCGCCGGGCCGCCGGGGCGAGTCAGCGTCCCCACCGCCGAGATCCTCGACACCGACGCTCGCACGGAGGCTCGTCTGTCGGTGGTCGGCGTGAGCGGCATCGCATGCGGCACGTTGGTCGAGGGAACCGGGTTCGTGATCGCCCCGTTTCTCGTGGCCACCAACGCGCACGTGGTCGCCGGGGTCGAGGAGGTCCGCATCGACCAGGAGGGGGGCCGACTCATCGGCCAGATCGCCGCCTACGATCCGGCGACCGACCTGGCGCTGATCCGGGTGCCGGAGCTGGCCGCCGAGCCGCTTCCGCTCGCCACCGGTCCAGGTCGGGAGGCAACCGGCGAGGTGCTCGGCTTCGCCTTCGACGGCGAGGACCGGATCACGCCCTACCGGGTGGCAGGAGAGGTCACGGCGACCGGTCGCGACATCTACGACGAGGGCCAGACCCGGCGTCAGGTTCTGTATCTCGCGGCGGAGCTGGACTCGGGTCACTCCGGAGCTCCCCTCATGAGCAGCGACGGTGTCGTCGGCATGGTCTTCGCCGTCGCGCCAAACGACGACCGGTTGGCGTTCGCTCTGACGGCCGACGAGGTCGCCGGCATGATGGCGTCTGCACCTGTCGGCGACCACGCGACGCTGCCGGTCGACTCCGGGCCCTGCCGTTGACCCGACTCATGCGCCACCGATCGCGGCCGACCTAGATGTAGGGTGCGCGCGAGGAGGATCCGACGTGAGTGAACCCGAGCTGGAAGAACTCCGCGAGCAGATCGGCGATCTCGAGGGTGAGCTGACGCTCCTCCGGCGTCGGTTGCAGGATGCACCGAAGCGGGTTCGCACTCTCGAAGAGCGCCTCCTCGAGACCAAGGGTCAGCTGTCACAGGCCGTCTCGCAGAACGAGAAACTGACCTTCACGCTGCGGGAGGCTCGCGAGCACATCGCCGCACTGCGGGACGAAGTCGACAAGCTCACCCAGCCCCCGGCTGCTTACGGCACACTCCTGGGCGTCAACGACGACGACACGGTCGATGTCTTCAGCAGCGGGCGCAAGATGCGCGTCTCGGTCCATCCCGAGCTCGACAAGACCGGCCTCGTGCGGGGAACCGAGGTAGCGCTCAACGAGTCGTTCAATGTCGTCCTGACTCGGGAGGCCGACCGATCCGGCGAGGTGGCCACACTGAAAGAGGTCCTGGAGGACGGAAGCCGCGCGATCGTGGTCGGACGGGCCGACGACGAACGGGTCTGCGAGCTGGCCCAACACCTCATCGGCACCACGCTGCGCTCGGGGGACACGGTGCTCATCGACACGAGGTCCTCGGTCATCCTCGAACGCCTGCCCCGCCCCGAGGTCGAGGATCTGGTGCTCGAGGAGGTGCCCGACGTCGACTACAGCGACGTGGGTGGCCTCGACGACCAGATCGAGCAGATCGTCGACGCGGTCGAGCTCCCGTTCCTGCACCGCGACCTGTTCGCCGAGCACCAGCTGCCCGCGCCGAAGGGGATCCTGCTCTATGGCCCCCCCGGGTGCGGCAAGACGCTCATCGCCAAGGCCGTCGCCAACTCCCTCGCCAAGAAGGTCGCCGAGGTCAGCGGCGACCGCGCCGCTCGGAGCTACTTCCTCAACATCAAGGGACCCGAGCTCCTCAACAAGTACGTGGGCGAGACCGAGCGCCACATCCGCCTGGTCTTCCAGCGGGCCCGCGAGAAGGCCGAAGACGGCACGCCGGTGATCGTCTTCTTCGACGAGATGGAGTCGCTGTTCCGGACCCGTGGGACCGGCATCTCGAGCGACATGGAGTCCACGATCGTCCCCCAGCTCCTCGCTGAGATCGACGGCGTCGAAACGCTGCGCAACGTGATCGTCATCGGTGCGTCCAACCGTGAGGACCTCATCGATCCGGCCATTCTCCGACCGGGCCGCCTCGATGTGAAGATCAAGATCGAACGGCCCGGTCCCGAGCAAGCCGGCGCAATCTTCGCCCGCTACCTCACCGAGGAGCTCCCCATCCACCCCGACGAGATCCGGGATGGGGGGGGCGGCGACCCCCACAAGGCCGTGAAGGTGATGACCGAAGGCGCCGTCGATGAGATGTACCGCACCGACGAAGGCAACGAGTTCCTCGAGATCACCTACCAGAACGGCGACAAGGAGGTCATGTACTTCAAGGACTTCGCCTCCGGAGCCATGATCGAGAACATCGTGCGGCGCGCCAAGAAGGAGGCCATCAAGCGTCTCATCGCCACCGGTGAGAAAGGAATCCGCAGCGAGGACCTCCTCGCCGCGGTACGCCAGGAATACAAGGAGCACGAGGACCTCCCCAATACGACGAATCCGGACGACTGGGCCAAGATCTCCGGCAAGAAGGGCGAGCGCATCGTCTTCGTGCGGACGCTCGTGCGCGACCGGGACGAGGACGACGATCCGACCGGTGGTCGATCGATCGCTCAGGTCCAGACCGGCCAGTACCTCTAGCGCAAGTAGGGTTTCATCGTGGCCCTCCCAAAGATCGTCGGTATCGAGACCGAGTACGGCATCGTCCATCGAGGCACCGACGAGCCCAACCCGATCACGGCTTCATCGCTGCTCATAAACGCGTTCGTTTCCGACCTGGCCGAGGTTGGGAGTCCGGGCGATCCGCTGCCCCGGGTCGGGTGGGATTTCGAGGACGAATCGCCCGGTGCCGATGCCAGGGGCATGGTTCCCGCGGGATCGCTCGCCCCCGACATCGAGACCCACTTGGTGAACGCCGTCCTCACCAACGGGGCCCGCTACTACGTCGACCACGCCCACCCCGAGCTGTCCACCCCCGAATGCGCCGACGCCCGCACGGTGGTGGCGTTCGACCGAGCCGGCGAGGTCATCCTCGAGCGCTCGATGGCGGCCGCCCGCCGGATGCTGCCCGAAGGCCAGGAACTCGTGGTCTACAAGAACAACTCCGACGGCAAGGGCAACAGCTACGGCTGCCACGAGAACTACCTCATGGACCGAAGCACGCCGTTCGGACGCATCGTCGCCGCGGTCACGCCGCACTTCATCTCACGACAGATCTTCACCGGATCGGGCAAGGTGGGCTCCGAGCTCCACGGCGACACGGAGCGCCCGCACTACCAGCTGACGCAGCGGGCCGACTTCTTCGAGGAGGAGGTCGGACTCGAGACCACGCTCAAACGACCGATCGTCAACACCCGTGACGAGCCGCACGCCGATGCCCAGAAGTACCGTCGCCTCCACGTGATCATCGGTGACGCCAACATGTCAGAGGTCGCGACCTACCTGAAGGTCGCCACCACCTCCTTGATCCTCTGCATGGTCGAGGACGACTTCTTCGACCGCGAGCTCACCCTGGCGCATCCCATCCAGGCGCTCCAGCAGGTCTCGCGGGACCTGACCCTCGGCCGACCCCTCGAGCTGACCGACGGCACGACCATGACGGCACTCGAGATGCAGTGGGAGCTCTTCGACCGGGCCCGCAAGTACACCGAGCTCCACGGCCTCGGCCTCATCGGCGAACCCGAGGGCCGAGAGCTGCTCCTGGACACGTGGGAGATGGTGCTCACCGGGCTCGAGACCGATCCGATGACCATGAGCGACACGGTGGACTGGGTGGCCAAGTACCGGGTGCTCGCCGGCTACCGGGAGCGCCATGGCCTCGACTGGGACGACGCCCGTATCGAAGCGATGGCACTCCAGTACCACGATCTGCGACCGGATCGGTCGGTCGCCCACCGGGTCGGCCTCCAGCGGCTGGTCGGCGATGACGAGGTCCACCGGGCGATCACCGAACCCCCCGAGGACACCCGGGCCTATTTCAGGGGGAAGTGCCTCCAGCGCTGGTCCAGCGAGATCGTGGCCGCCAACTGGGATTCACTCGTCTTCGACATCGGAGACGACCCGCTGCGACGCGTCCCCATGATGGAACCCACCCGGGGAACCCGAGAGCACGTCGGACCACTCCTCGACGCGGCCCGGTCCGCGGCAGACCTGCTGGATCGCCTCCAGGCCTGAGGGACCGCCAGGTCGATACCGGGAGATTCCCGGCCAGGGCCGCGCAACGGGGGCCGGGACCGGCTACCGTCGGTTGAGGAGAGAGTGGTCAGGAGCGGAGACCAAGAGCGATGGCAGAACGAGAACAGAAGAAGAAGTCAGCCCCGTCGGAGACCGATGAGGTGGTCACCGACGCCCCGGCCACCAGCGAGACCGGCGAGAAGCTCAAGGCGGAGCTCGACGACCTGCTCGACGAGATCGACGAAGTCCTCGAGACCAACGCCGAGGATTTCGTGAAGTCCTACATCCAGAAGGGTGGCCAGTAGCGCCACCATGAGAGCGCTGGATCGCCGGCGATTCCTGGTCGGGTCGCTGGCCGCATCTGCCACGGCGCTGGTGCCGCGGGGCGCGATCGCCCAGGCCAAGACCCCGTACGGTCCGCTCGAGGGCCGGACGGCCGATGCGAACGGCATCATCCTCCCCGAGGGGTTCACCAGCCGTATCGTGGCCAAGACCGGCGACATCCTCGGTGCCTCGAACCAGCCCTGGCACACCTTCCCCGACGGAGGAGCGACCTTCTCCACCCCGGGTGGCGGGTGGATCTACGTTTCCAACAGCGAGGACATCACACCGGGAGCCGGGGGAGCGAGCGCCGTCACCTTCGCTGCCGATGGCACCATCGTCGACAACTACCGGATCCTCGACGACACCCTCCGCAACTGCGCCGGCGGCGCGACGCCCTGGGGTACGTGGCTGTCCTGCGAGGAGTACGAGTTCGAACTGGGCGAACCCCTACCGGAGGGTGTCGACACCCGAGCCGGGCGCGTCTGGGAATGCGACCCGACCGGTGAGGACCAGGCTCGGCCGTTGCCCGCCCTAGGCCTCTTCCAGCACGAAGCGGTGGCGGTCGATCCCACCCGCGAGCAGCTCTACCTCACCGAGGACCAGCCCGACGGATTGCTCTACCGATTCACACCCGACGCCTACCCCGAGCTCGCCGGCGGTCTGCTCGAAGCGGCCGTGGTCGCCGACGACGGCAGCGTCACGTGGCTCGCCGTCCCCGATGCCACCGCGGCCGAGGCCAACTGCCGGGCGCAGATCCCCGAGGCCACCCCGTTCGCCGGGGGCGAGGGCGTCTGGATCGAGAACGACATCGTGTTCTTCACCACCAAGTTCGACGGCCGGGTTCACGCCCTCGACCTCGGAACCGCGAGCCTCAGCGTGCTCTACGACGGTCCCTCCTGGGGCGACGACCCACCGCTCCGGGGCCTCGACAACCTCACCGGAGACGGCGCCGGCGACCTCTTCGTCGCCGAGGACCTGCGCGCCACCGACCCGATCTCACTGGTCGTGGTCACCGAGGACGGCACCGTGTCGCCGTTCCTCGAGGTGACGGGCCAGGACAGCGAGCTCGTGGGACCGTCCTTCAACCCGGCCGGTGACCGGCTGTACTTCAGCTCCCAGTCGGCGATCTCCCTCGCCGAGGGCATCACCTACGAGGTGACCGGGCCTTTCCGCCACGCGGGTTCGGGATCGGCCCCATCGGTGCCCACCACCGGCACGACGACGACGACCGCCCCCGCCGCTCCGACGACCACCGCCCTCGAAGCGGTCGGCGACAGCTCCGACGACGGCGGCGACGGCCTTCTCATCGGCGGTGCCGTCGCCCTCGCAGCAGCCGCCGCGGCCGGTACCTGGGCCGTACGTTCGCGGCGGAGCACAGATCAGGACGACGACCCCGCTGACTCGGCTTCCTGACCGCCGGCGTTCGGCTTGAGCCGGACGACCCATGACACCGTCGAGGCCCACCTGACACCCTGATCTCGTCTCACGAGGCGGGCTCAGGCGGAGCCGACGGTGGGTATGGCGGAGGGACGGCAGAGATGGGGAAGACCCCGAGAGTTCTGGCGACCGCGCTCGTCATCATCGCGGTCATGGTCCTGGTGCCGGTGGCACCGGCCGAGGCAGGGGGCAAACCGGTCGTCTATCTGACGTTCGACGACGGACCGGACAACCAGGGCAACACGCGGCGAATCGTCGATCTCCTGGACCGCTACGGCGCCACGGGCACATTCTTCATGATGGGAGTCCGCGTCCAGGCCGAACCGGCCGCAGCCCGCTACGTCGCCGCCCACGGTCACGCGGTGGGCAACCACACGTACAGCCACCGATCGCTTCCGAGCCTCTCCGATTCGGCGATCGGATGGGAATTCGACCGCATGCAGGCCCACCTCCGAGCGGCCGGCGTGAACGGGAAGGTCACGTGCTACAGGCCGCCGTACGGTGCCACCAACGCCCGCGTCCGCTCGGTCGGTGCCGGCCGGGGGATGAGCGAGGTCTTGTGGGACATCGACACGAACGACTGGCGATCGTCGGCCACGGTCGGATCCATCCAGCGCTCGCTCGACTACAGCAGGCACGGATCGGTGGCCCTGATGCACGACGGCTCAACCCGCCGATTCAAGACGGTTCAGGCCGTGTCGGAGTGGCTCGCCCGCAACCACGACCGCTTCGACTTCCGCTCGGTTCCGCAATGCGGTGGGGGGACCGCAGCCGGTGTGCCGTTCGGTTCGGTCGAGGCCGTCTCGCCTTCGACCAATGGTGTCGCCGCGGTGCGAGGCTGGACCGTCGACCCCGACACCAGCTCCAGCATCCGCGTCCGCGCCTACGTGAACGGGACCTACGTCTCCGGCACCCGAGCCGACATCAGCCGACGCGACGTCGACCGCGCCCACCACAAGGGCCCCTACCACGGCTTCCAACTCAACGTCGCGGCCCGACCCGGCGCCAGACTCTGCATCTACGCCATCAACAACGCGGCCGGACCCCACAGGACCCTCCATTGCAGCACTGTTGCCGGGACGGCACGGACCGCCCCGCCGCCGCGAGCCGGTGTGCCGTTCGGTTCGGTCGAGGCCGTCTCGCCTTCGACCAATGGTGTCGCCGCGGTGCGAGGCTGGACCGTCGACCCCGACACCAGCTCCAGCATCCGCGTCCGCGCCTACGTGAACGGGACCTACGTCTCCGGCACCCGAGCCGACATCAGCCGACGCGACGTCGACCGCGCCCACCACAAGGGCCCCTACCACGGCTTCCAACTCAACGTCGCGGCCCGACCCGGCGCCAGACTCTGCATCTACGCCATCAACAACGCGGCCGGACCCCACAGGACCCTCCATTGCAGCACTGTTGCCGGGACGGCACGGACCGCCCCGCCGCCGCGAGCCGGTGTGCCGTTCGGTTCGGTCGAGGCCGTCTCGCCTTCGACCAATGGTGTCGCCGCGGTGCGAGGCTGGACCGTCGACCCCGACACCAGCTCCAGCATCCGCGTCCGCGCCTACGTGAACGGGACCTACGTCTCCGGCACCCGAGCCGACATCAGCCGACGCGACGTCGACCGCGCCCACCACAAGGGCCCCTACCACGGCTTCCGACTCAACGTCGCGGCCCGACCCGGCGCCAGACTCTGCATCTACGCCATCAACAACGCGGCCGGACCCCACAGGACCCTCGGCTGCAGCACCATTCGATGACTCGGCGCCCCTCGGTTCGCGACTCGGCCACGGACGGCCAGCCCGGCCGATAACCTCCACGCCGTGAACATGCCTCAGTTCCCCCCGGCCGAAGACCCCGGCCCGGACTTCGCGTCGCTGGTCCGCCGATCGACGCCGGCCCCGATCGGTCAGGGCACCTCCGAGCTGGACATCATGCACGGCACCACCGTGCTCGCCCTCCGCTACGGCGACGGCGTCGTCATGGCCGGTGACCGCAGGGCCACCTCGGGCAACCTGATCAGCCATCGCCGGATCGAGAAGGTGTTCCCCGCCGATCACTTCAGCGGCGTGGCGATAGCCGGCGCAGCCGGACCCGCCATGGAGATGGTGAAGCTGTTCCAACTACAGCTCGAGCACTATGAAAAGGTCGAAGGGACCCAGCTCAGCCTCGAGGGGAAAGCCAACCAGTTGGGCCAGATGGTGCGCAACCACCTGCCGGCCGCGATGCAGGGCCTGGTCGTCGTGCCCCTGTTCGCCGGCTACGACACGCGCCGCGAATCCGGACGCCTCTTCCAGTACGACATCACCGGCGGTAGGTACGAGGAGATCGACTACGCCACGTCCGGATCGGGCAGTCTCCACGCCGGCACCGTGCTCAAGCTCGGATTCCGACTCGACGCCAGCCGGGACGACGCCCTCGACCTCGCCCTCACCGCCATCTATCAGGCAGCCGACGAGGACACCGCCACCGGTGGACCCGACGCCGCCCGAGGGATCTACCCCGTGGTGGCCACCATCACCGGCGACGGCTTCGGCCGGGTCGATGACGACGAGCTCGCCGGACGCTCCCAGACGGTCCTCGACCGGCTCTTCGGAGGGGATGATCAGTCATGAACATGCCCTTCTACGTCGCTCCCGAACAGGTCATGAAGGATCGGGCCGACTACGCCCGCAAGGGCATCGCCCGAGGTCGGGCGCTCACCGCGCTCGAGGCCGCCGACGGGATCGTGATCTGCGCCGAGAACCCCTCCAACACCCTCCGCAAGGTGAGCGAGATCTACGACCGGATCGCGTTCGGCGGCGTCGGCCGCTACAACGAGTTCAACCAGCTGCGCATCGCTGGGGTGCGGGCGGCCGACCTCAAGGGCTACGCCTTCAGCCGCGAAGACGTCGATGCTCGGAGCCTGGCAAATCAGTACGCCCAGATCCTGGGGGAGGTCTTCACGCACGAGATGAAGCCGATGGAGGTCGAGATCCTGGTGGCCGAGATCGGCCACGACGGCGGGGCCGACCAGCTGTACCACATCATCTACGACGGCACGGTCATGGACGAGAGCAGGTTCTCGGTCCTGGGTGGTGACGCCGAGTCCATCGCCGGCCGCCTGGAGGACTCCTGGCAGCCCGACCTGACCACGGCCGCGGCCATCAAGGCCGCCGTGGCGGCCTTGTCCGGACCGGACCGGTCCCTCGTGCCCGACGACCTCGAAGTGGCGATCCTGGAGCGCAACGGCCACCGTCGAGCGTTCCGGCGCATCGAGGGTGACGACCTCACGGCGGCCCTCACCGAGTGAGTCGGTAAGGAGAGCAGGCCGGCGCGATCCTCAGATCAGGTGCATGCCGATCGTGCGGGAAACGGTCAGGATCACCACACCGACGACGAGAGCGACGGACACACCACGGCTACGACCGGACCGCTCGACGGGATAGCCGATCCGATCCGGCCCGACGAGGTCCTCCGCCTGATCGCCGAGATGCAGGATCTCACGGGCCAGGACCAGATCATCCTCGCCGACCAGCACGCTCACGTCGCTGAGCGGTAGCGGACCACCGACCGGCCCCTGGAGCTGCCATACCACCCCTTCGGCCCCGAGCCGGGCCACGAGGAGCTGGGCCTCGAATCCCGAGCTCATCGTCGCGAGATGCACCATCCGGCTCACTGACACGGCACAACGGTATCGGGCACCCGGCCTCGTCTCATCCCGACGCGAAAACAGCATGGGAGCCCCCATTGGCGACCAAGCCGCGCCTTTTGACCCCGCCTTCTCTACGATGGCCACGATGCAGCGGAGGATCTTCGGCCTCGAGAACGAGTACGGCGTCACCTGCACGCTGCGCGGGCAGCGCCGGCTCAGTCCCGACGAGGTCGCGCGCTACCTGTTCCGCCGGGTCGTGTCCTGGGGTCGCTCGTCCAACGTGTTCCTGGCCAACGGCGCCCGGCTTTACCTCGACGTGGGCTCGCATCCCGAATACGCCACGCCCGAGTGCGATTCGATCTACGACCTGGTCGTCCACGACAAAGCGGGGGAGCGCATCCTCGAGCAGCTCCTCGTCAGCGCCGAACAGCGACTCCGCGACGAGGGGATCCGCGGCGTCATCTACCTGTTCAAGAACAACACCGACTCCGCCGGCAACTCGTACGGCTGCCACGAGAACTACCTCACAACCCGCCAGGACGACTTCTCGCACTATGCCGAGGTCCTCATCCCCTTCCTGGTCAGCCGGCAGATCTACGCCGGTGCGGGCAAGGTGCTACAGACCGCCCGCGGCGCCCTGTTCTGTCTCAGCCAGCGGGCCGAGCACATATGGGAAGGGGTGTCGAGCGCCACGACCCGATCGCGTCCCATCATCAACACCCGCGACGAGCCCCATGCCGACGCCGAACGGTATCGACGACTCCACGTCATCGTGGGCGACTCCAACATGAACGAGTACGCCACCTTCCTCAAGGTCGGAGCGTGCTCACTCCTGCTCCGCATGCTCGAGAGTCCCAACGTCGTACTGCGCGACATGACCCTCGAGAACCCCATCCGAGCCATCCGCGAGATCAGCCACGACCTGACCTTGAGCCGAAGGGTCCGGCTGGCCAACGGCCGCGAGGCCACGGCCCTCGAGATCCAGTCGGAGTACCTCGACCGTGCCCTTCGCTTCGCCCAGACCAACGATCTCGACCCACTCGAACAGCGGGCCCTCGACATGTGGGAGCACTGCCTGACCGGACTCGAGAAGGACCCCTTCACCCTCGACCGGGAGTGCGACTGGGTGACCAAGTACAAGCTCGTCGAAGCCTACCGAGAGCGCCACGGACTCGAGCTCGCCGACCCTCGGGTCGCGCTGCTCGACCTCCAGTATCACGATCTCAGCCGGGACCGAAGCGTCTTCTACCGCATGCAGGCCAGGGGCCTGGTCGAACGAATCTGCGACGACGCCGACATCAGCACAGCGGTCGAGGCACCACCTCAGACGACGCGGGCTCGTCTGCGAGGCGAATTCATCCGACGGGCCAAGGAACGCAAACGCGACTACACCGTCGACTGGGTCCACCTGAAGCTGAACGACCAGGCTCAACGCACAGTGTTGTGCAAGGACCCGTTCCGGGCCCACGACGAGCGCGTCGAGAAGCTCATCGCATCGCTCTGATCCCGTGTCCAAGCTCGAGCGCCTGCTCAACCTGACTGCGGCCCTCCTCGAGACGAGTCGCCCGCTCTCGGCTGACGAGATCCGTCGCCGCGTCCCCGGGTATCCCGAGGCCAAGGCGAGCTTCCGGCGAGCCTTCGAGCGCGACAAGGACGACCTTCGAGAGATGGGGATTCCGATTTCGCTGGACCCCATCGAGCGGGGTGGGCATCGAGTCGACGGCTACCGCATTCCGCGCGATGAGTACTACCTGCCCGACGCGGGCCTCACCGCCGACGAGCTGGCGGCGCTGCATCTGGCCGCATCGGCCATCACCATCGACGGGGGCCAGGACAGCGAGGCTCTCTGGAAGCTCGGCGGCGTGGTGGGCCACGACGCCGAAACTCCGGTAGCGGCCCTGCCCGTCGACCCGCACCTGGCCACCCTGTTCGAGGCGATACGCGGTCGACGTCAGGCGCACTTCGACTACCGGGGCCACCGCCGGACCGTGGACCCGGCGCGACTGGGCTACGAGCGCGGGCGATGGTATCTGACCGCCCACGACCACAGCCGCGATGGGACCCGCCTGTTTCGACTCGACCGGATCGAGTCGGAGCTCGAGCTCGGTCAACCCGGATCCGCGACGAGGCAGGTCGACGACCACCGCACGACCACCCGACCATGGGAGCTCGGATCCGGCCCCGCCACCACGGTCGAGCTCATGGTCGACGCCGCCCACGTGCCGTTCGCGGCCCGCAACCTCGGCGATGAAGCGGCGAGCGCTCCGGGGCCGGGCTCCACCACGGTCTTTTCGGTTCCGGTCCGCAACCACGAAGCCTTCCGGTCGTTCGCCCTCGGGTTCCTCGACCACGCCGAGATCCGGGCTCCGGCCGAATCCCGCGAGGACATGGTCGCCTGGCTCGAGTCCATCGGAACCGCACGATGAGTCGCCTCACCGCCGCCGAGAGTCTGGGCCGCCTACTGGCAATCGTGCCGTGGGTGGCCGGCCAGGACGCCGTCGCCATCGATGAGATATGCCAACGTTTCGATCTCACCCGGGACGAGTTGCTGGCCGACCTCGACACCGTCTTCCTGGTCGGCGTGCATCCGTTCACGCCCGACCAGCTCATCGAGGTCCGGATCGAAGACGACAGCGTCTCGATCGACTACGCCGACTACTTCGCCCGCCCCCTCTCGCTCACGCCCGAACAGGCCCTGGCCCTGGTGGCGGCCGGAACCTCGATGCTCGCCATCCCCGGGAGCGATCCCGACGGACCGCTGGCCCGTGGCCTCGACAAGCTCGCCATCGTGCTCGGTCTCGATCGAACCACCGTCGACATCGACCTGGGCGACGCTCCGGCCGACACGCTGACCGACCTGCGGACCGCCGTCACCGATCACCGATCGATCGAGATCGAGTACTACGCGTACGGACGCGACGAGCAAAGCGTTCGCACCATCGATCCCTACGCGATCCGGGCCGACCGCGGCCAGTGGTACCTCAGCGGCTGGTGCCACCGGGCCGGAGCCGAACGCACCTTCCGCGTCGATCGGATCACCCGGCTCGACCTGCTCGATGGCACATTCGAAGCTCCCGCCGGTCAGCCCGAACCGACGGTGTTCGCCTCACCGGACGGGCTCCCAAGGGTCGTCCTCGAAGTGGCCCCCGGACACGACTGGCTGGCCGATCAGTATCCGACCGACGAGGTCAGCCGATCCGATGACGGCGCCATGATCATCACCCTCCCGGTTTCTGCCGTGGCCTGGCTCGAACGGCTGCTACTCCAACTCGGTCCTGCCGCCAGTGTGCGGTCCGTCGATCCGCCGCTCGAAGTGACGATCGGCAGGCGCGCAGCGGACCGTGTTCTCGCCCGCTACCGATGATCCGTCGCCACCTGAGCGCACTCCGGCCCGAGTAGCCTGCAATCCGTGTCCTCTGACGGCGGCGAAGCCGCGAGCGGTACCGACCCCGCCGATTCCCAGACCGACGAGCTTTTCGAGCTCGGCCGACCGGATTCGGCCACCGTCCTCGCCGAGGATCACGACGAGATCACCGATGAGGAGCTTCGCAGCGTCCTCGATGAACCCGAAGGTGAGATCGACGACGAGGAGTCAGCCGAGCAGGCGCATCGGGTCAGAGCCGCGGTCGAGTGGATCTCGGTCATCCTCGGCGCGATCGGTGTGGCGCTGTTGCTCAAGATCTTCCTGTTCCAGGCGTTCTACATCCCTTCGTCGTCGATGGAACCCACGCTCCAGATCGATGATCGGGTGTTGGTCAACAAGCTGAGCTATTCCGCCCACGACGTGAACCGGGGCGATCTCGTCGTGTTCCGGCGGCCGGATGAAGTCGCCGGCGACACCCAGGATCTGATCAAGCGCGTCATCGGGTTGCCGGGAGAGTCGGTTTCCACCGATCCCGACACCGGGCAGGTCTTGATCGACGGTCAGGTGCTCGTCGAGCCCTACCTCGATGCGTCCGTACGGACCTCCGGTCTGGACGAGCCGGTCCTGATTCCCGATGGCCACGTTCTGGTGATGGGTGACAACCGCGGCAACTCCCAGGACGGGCGCGTCTTCGGGCCGATCGACGAGGACTCGATCGTCGGTCGCGCCTTTCTCCGGGTCTGGCCACTGGACACGATCGACTTCCTCTGACGAGCCGACCTCGATCACCGGGCCGCCTCATCCCGCCCCCATCGATCGACCGGTGGCGGCGAAGGCGTCCACCATCCGATCGACGTGGTCGCTGAACACGCCGTCGATGCCCATGATGAGCAACTCGTGGAGTACTCGGGGGTATTGAGCGTCCCATCCGAAGCAGCGGCGGCCGAATCGGTGGAACAGGGTGACCATCCCGCCGCTCCAGTCGGTGTGGTGCAGATTCACGGCATCGATGCCGGCATCCTCGTGCCGGCTCGCCCGGCGCTCGGCGCCCTCGACCATGCGCTCGAGACGTGTCGAGTCGACCAACCTGACCGAGTCCGACCACTCCCGCCAGCCGGCGAGGACCTCCCAATCCCAGTAGCACATCCACAGGCGGGAAGTGGCGCCGTGATCGTCGGCCACGGCCAGCGTCGCCCGGGCGGCGTCGGGTTCCTTCAGGTCGAGTGACACCGCGAATTCCGCCCCGCATGTCCGGTAGAGATCGTCCAGCGTGGGGATGTGGCCGGGTAGATCAGCTCGATCGAGCGACCGGATCGGTCGACGGCGCATCCGGCCCCGGACCGTGCCGTCGTGGTCGAGAACGGGGATCCCGTCCCGGGTGAGCCAGACGTCGCTCTCGAGCCCGCTCGCCCCGAGCCGGAGGGCCAGGGAGAACGACTCGAGTGTGTTCTCCGGGGCATGCGCTCTGGCCCCACGATGAGCGAAACCGATCGGGTCGGCCAGGGGCTCATGTCGTTGGACCATCAGCCGATCATCTCTCAGCGGCCGAGTGGGGACCAAGCCATCCGACCTATGTCCGCACCCAGCCAAATAGGTCGATTTGCCCCTCAAAGGGGGAACGCACGTGGCCGATGGACTTTGCAGAGCAACACGGGAGAACCTGAAATGGCGACCATCCGGGCCAGCTGTGATGAGTGCGGCGACGTCGAATTGACCACCGCCGATGTCCACGTACGGGTGTGCAGCCACGACAGTACCGGGACCTATTCGTTCCGTTGCCCGACCTGTCGCATGACGCAGGTGAAGTCGGCGGAGTCCCGCACGATCGACCTCCTGGTAGCCGCCGGCGTCAGCCACTCCACCTGGGATCTCCCCCAGGAGATCTTCGAGCAGCGATCGGGCGACACGATCACCCACGATGACATCCTGGACTTTCACGATCTGCTCGGCGATCCCAACTGGTACACCGAGCTCAGCTCGAGCATCGAGCGCTGATCCCGGGTTAGCCTGGCGACATCCTCGTCACCGTCGTTCTCTGCTTCCTCGCCCTGGCCAGCCTCGTGATCCTGCTGACGAGTCGCCGCGTCGAACGGGTCATCGGCCGGCTCACCGAGGACGTCGAGGCGATCGACCGCTCCCGTTGGGCCGCGCGTTCCATCGCCGTGCGGGCGACCGCCATCGACCGCCGGGCGACCGACCCGGACCGGTAAGCTCGAACCCATGGCCGTCTCCATCCCCGCCGGCTTCTTCGGCGTGCTGATCGGGATCCTCGACAGCCTGAGTGGCATCGAATTCTTCGTGATCGCCCTCTTCGCGTTCCTCGTGCTCGGCCCGGACAAACTGCCCGACGCCATGCGGAAGGTCGGCCGGGCGGTCGGCGAGGTCCGGAAGGTCACATCGGGATTCCAGGAAGAGGTGAAAGCGGCGATGACCGAGGCCGAGGTCGCTGCCCGGCTCCCCGACGGATTCAGCGATCTCAGGGATTCCTCGTCCCCGGACGACGCGTCCGACGGTGGTTCGCCCGACCCAGGGGCATCGACGGCTCCGGATGCAGGCGCGGCCGATGCAGCCTCCTCCGAGGCCGACGAGACGAGCTGAGCGAGACGTGGTCGATCAGATCGGGGACGATCTCAGCAGTCGGATGACCCTCTGGGAACACCTGAGGGAACTGCGCACCCGGATCTTCAAGGCGGCCATCGCCGTTGCCGTCGGGGCGATCGTCATGTGGTTCGCCTACCCCTGGGTCGAGGATCTGATGCGTCAACCCCTCGACGACGCCTGCGCCCAGATCGACACGGCCACGGACTGCAAGTTCGTCATCACCGACGTCCTGGGTGGCCTGTCGGCCCGCCTCTCGGTGTCCGGATACGGCGGCATCGCCCTGGCCATGCCGGTCATCCTCTGGCAGCTGTGGCGGTTCATCACCCCGGGCCTGTACCCCAACGAGAAACGCATGGCCATTCCCTTCATGGTCTCGTCCCTCGTGCTGTTCGTGATGGGCGCCGCGCTGGCCTACTTCGTCCTGCCCCGGGGACTTGAGTTCCTCCTCAGCATCGCGGGGAGCGACGTCGAACCGTTGCTCGACCCGCGTCGCTACTTCACATTCCTGGTGTACATGATGCTGGCCTTCGGTGTCGGGTTTCTCTTTCCGGTCATCCTCGTCTTCCTCCAACTCCTCGGCATCCTGCAACCGGAGACGCTCGCCAAGTACCGGCGACACTCCATGGTCGGCATCATGGCGGCGGTGGCCGTGATCACCCCGTCCGGCGACCCCTTCTCGATGCTCGCGCTCAGCATGCCGATGTACCTGTTCTACGAGGCCTCGATCCACATCGGGAAACTGATCCGCCGACGGCGACGCTCCGCCGCAGGAGCGTGACCCGGGGCTTCAGGCTCGACGCGTTCCAGCGCCGCTCCATCGAGAGCCTGGACAAGGGTCACTCGGTGATCGTCGCGGCGCCGACCGGTGCGGGGAAGACCGTCGTAGCGGAACATGCCGTCGCCCGGGCTCTCCAGCTGGGGAGACGGGCCTTCTACACGACGCCGATCAAGGCGCTCTCCAATCAGAAGTTCCGCGACCTCAGGGCCGAACACGGGGACAGCTCGGTCGGCCTGATGACCGGGGACAATGTGATCGGGTCGGATGCGCCGATCATCGTCATGACGACCGAAGTCCTGCGGAACATGCTCTACGCGGGCTCTCCGGCGATCGAAGGGCTCGAGTTCGTGGTTCTGGACGAGGTCCACTACCTCCAGGACACCTATCGGGGGCCCGTCTGGGAGGAGGTCATCGTCCATCTCCCGCGCCACATCCGCCTGGTGTGCCTCTCGGCCACGGTGTCCAACGCCCGCGAGTTGGCCGACTGGATCACCGTCGTGAGGGGCCAGACGGACCTCGTCGTCGAGGAGAAACGCCCCGTACCGCTGCGCAACCTCTACCTGGTCGGGGACCGTTCGGCTGAACGGGACCACCTGCTGGCCACGCTCGTCGATGGCAAGGCCAACCCCGAGGCGGAGCGGTTCGACGATGATCGCCGCGCTGGAAACCATCGCGGCGGTCGGGGTCGGCGCCGGTGGCACACGCCCCGTCGCGTCGCGGTCGTCGACCGTCTCGAAGCGGAAGAGATGCTCCCGGCGATCGTCTTCGTGTTCTCCCGGGCGGGCTGCGACGAAGCGGTCCGGACCTTGACGCAGGCCGGGCGGCGCCACACCGACCCGGTCCGGAGAGACCGCGTCCGCGATATCGCCGCGCGCCACACCACGCCGCTGTCCGGCACCGATCTAGAGGTCCTGGGCCACGACCGCTGGTTGTGGGCCCTCCAGAACGGTGTCGCCGCCCACCATGCCGGCATGGTGCCCGCCTTCAAGGAAGCGGTCGAGGAGGCCTTCTCCGACGGTCTCCTCGACGTCGTCTTCGCCACCGAGACCCTTGCTCTCGGTGTGAACATGCCGGCCCGAACGGTCGTGATCGAGAACCTGAGCAAGTTCACCGGCGAGACCCACGAGCTCCTCACCCCCTCGCAGTACACACAGCTCACCGGTCGTGCCGGCCGGCGGGGGATCGACGAGCTCGGGCAGGCTGTGGTCCTCTGGTCACCATACGTGGCCTTCGCCGAAGTGGCCGCCCTCGCCTCGAGCCGCTCGTTTCGCCTGACCTCGGCCTTCCGGCCCACATACAACATGGCGGCCAACCTGGTCCGCCGCTATGAGCGGGACGAAGCGCTCCGCCTGTTGCGCCAGTCTTTCGCCCAATTCCAGATCGACCGCGCTGTCGTCGCAGCCGAGCAGCAGATCGTCCGCCGGCGAGACGAGATGTCCGATCTGAGACGGGCGATGGCCGGACCAGGAGACCTCGAGGAATTCGTCGAGCTGCGGCGCCGAAGCGACCGCATCCTGGCCGACGACCGCGAGCACCCGGAGCATCTCGCCTCGCTGCTGGCCGAGCTGCGCCCCGGCGACCTCGTTCTGTTCGAGGGCGGCCGGGCGGCGGTCATCAGCGTGGCGTTTCGGCGCGGCGCTGTGAAGCTGCGACTGCTGTTGCCATCGGGCGACACGATCACCCGCACCGCGGCCGAGCTGACCGAACCACTGGAGCGGCGCGGATCCATCGAGCTGCCCGAGCCCTACGCCCCGAACCACCACGGTTTCCTCCACGAGGCCGCCCTGCGACTCAAGCGAGCCCGCCTGGGCAACGCCCGGCCCAGCCCGCTACCCGCGCTGCTGCCCGAACACCAGGCGATCCTCGACCTCCTTGCCGAGCATCCCTGCGCCCGGGCCCCCGACCTCGAGGATCGCCTCGCGGCCCGGAGTCGGCTTCGCCGCCTCGAGAGTGAGACCCGACGCTCGCAGAAGACGGCTGACGACAAGGGTGAATCCATCGCCCGCCGGTTCGAGCTCGTGCTCGGCGTTCTCGACCTTCAGGGCTACACCGACGGCTGGTTGCTGACCGATCGCGGCGTCCGCCTGGCCTCGCTGTATCACGAGAGCGACCTGCTCTGCGCCGAGTGTCTCGACACCGGCGTCTTCGACGGCCTCACGCCGGCAGAGCTGGCCGCCGTCGCCTCGACGCTCACCTACGAACACCGGTCCAAGACCCCTTCGCCCGCTCCCCGGTACCCCAGCCGCCGGATGCGGCACCGGGTCGAGGAGGTCGAAGTCCGCGCCGAGCACCTCAACGCCGCCGAGCGTGCCGCCGGCCTCCCTCTGACCCGATTCCCCGACACCGGCTTTCTCGCCATGGCTCATCGATGGGTGGACGGCAGCGACCTCGACGAGTCGCTCGGGGGCGATGACCTCTCGGCCGGCGACTTCGTCCGCAACATCAAGACCCTCCGGGACCTGGTCCGCCAGATCGCCTCGCTCGCACCGGAACGAGACACCCGCCGATGCGCGGCGGAAGCTGCCGACTCCATGCGTCGAGGTGTCGTCGCCGCGTCGATGACCCTCGGGGAGTCGGGGCTCGCAGACGAGGTCCCTTTCATCGACACGATCGGTGCCGGCGAGTGACCATCGAGCGAGGAAAGCCCTGGGGAGGGCCCGGTGGCCTGCCCCAGGGGGGTCCGGTGGTCGAATCCGACAGTGAGCTGGCCGCGCTCGTGACCGAGCACCGCCGAGCTGGGCGGCCACTCCCCGTCGTCGGCCTCATCGGAGGCGATCTCTGCCGAACCGCCGGCGGCCGCGGTCGAGCGGGTCCACTCCGTTCGCCCGATGCTCACCGACTCCCCGTCGATGTGGGGTCGGTGCTGATCGACGGCCGGCTGCACTGGTTCGTGGCCCACCTCGTGGCCCGCAGGTCCTGGTGGACGGGACCCATATGGGCGGCATGCAATGCACAGTGGATGGGGAGATGGGACGTCGCCCCCCGGGCCCATCCGGGCGATGGTCGCCTCGACATCCTGGATGTCCGAATGCGGCCGGCCGAGCGCTTTGCCGCGTGGCGCCGCCTTCCCACCGGCACCCACGTCCCCCACCCCGACATCGACGAACGGCGGGTCGAGGCGACGCAGGTCGAGTTCGCTCGTCCTCGGGTGGTCTACCTCGACGGGCAGGAGGTGGGTCGTTGCCGCCGGCTGTCGGTACGGATCGAGCCCGACGCCCTGACCATCGTCGTGTAGAGGGCGACGCCAGTCTGCCCGGCGACCGCCGCGCCGACCCGGGAGGCCGCCGGCCGAGGATAGGGTTGCGTGGTGAGCGAGCGGATGAAGGCCTGGTTCCTGGACGCGTCTCCGGGAACCTACCGCTGGGACGACGTTCCCGCTCCCACCATCGGGCCGGCCGACGTCCTCGTCCGGGTGAAGGCCAGCGCTCTCAACAGGATGGACGTCTGGCTGACCCAGGGTCTGCCCCGACCCAAGAGCCTCCCGCACGTCCCCGGCGGCGACGTGGCGGGAGTCGTCGAGGCCGTCGGATCGGAGGTCACCGAGTGGACCGAGGGTGACGAGGTGGTCGTCAACCCCACCGTCTGCGACCCCGCGTCACTCGATGCCGGCTACGAGAGCGTTCTCGATCCGTCCATGACCATCGTCGGCGAACAACGATGGGGCGGCCACGCGTCCCACGTGGCGATCCCGGCGCACAACGTCGTCACCCGACCTGCCGGGCGGTCCTGGGCCGAGGCGGCCGCCTATCCGACCGCTCACGTGACGGCATGGCGGATGCTCCGCCGAGCGCGGGTCCGCGCCGGCGACGTCGTGCTCATCGTGGGAATAGGCAGCGGCGTCTCCGCCGCAGCGCTGGGGCTCGCTCGGCACATGGGGGCAGAGGTCCACGTCACGTCTCGTGACCCGGCGAAGCTGGACCACGCCGTCGCCCTCGGAGCCGCAGGAACCCACGACTCCTCTGCGCCGTTCGCGGTTCGGGCGGACATCGTCATCGAGAGCGTCGGACCCGCCACCTGGGACAACTCCCTGGCGGCGCTGAAGCCCGGCGGTCGGATGGCCGTCTGTGGCGGCACTTCGGGCGCCTCGGTCGAGCTCTCGCTGCCGAAGCTGTTCTGGAAGCAACACGAGCTGATCGGGTCGTCGATGGGGTCATATGCCGAGTTCGCGGAGGTGACCGAGCTGGTCTCGGCCGGTGCGCCGGTGACGATCGACCGGATCGTTCCGCTGGCCGCCTACCCCGATGCGCTCGATCGACTCGATCGGGGAGCGCACCTCGGGAAGATCGTGCTGGCACACGAGGACTCCGACGAGGTCCGCGGTGACTACGCGGGAGCCGCCTAGTGTCGGCGACCGTGACGCCCTACACGGCGGAGGAATTCACCGGCGAGGAAGCCGACATCCTCCGTCGATACTTCACCAACCTCCACAAGCCGGTCTTCGCTCTGGTCAACCTGCCCGAGGTCGTCAAGGGGGCCCTGTTCGCACGCTACAGCCGCTCACCGAAGAGTCTTCGCCGCCTGTTTCTCGAGGAATTCGTCGGCGAGCTCGATGTCAGGGGCGATCAGTCGATCGACGCCACCGTGGGGCTGGAGCGGGCCGAGGACCTGTACGACCGGGTATTCATGGAGTACGGCGACGACTCGGTCGCTCAGCTGGGCGGTGTGCACCTGGCTTGTGAACAGGCCTCCAACGTCATGACCAAGGTGCTCGAGTGGGGTCGGCTCATGTCCTACCTCGAGCAGTCCACGCGGTACATCGCATATGACACCCGACTCGGCGGCCGATACCGGTACTTCCGCGACCCCGAGGTCTTGGCCTCGCCGTACGGCACTCGCTACGTGGCCGACCTCGACCGGCTCTTCGACGCCTATGCCGGCCTCGCACCGAAGCTGCAGGAGTTCTTCCGGGAGCAGACACCGAAGAGCGACGGCGACTCCGACTTCATCTACCGGCAGGCCATCAAGGCCAAGGCATTCGATGCCGTAAGGGGAGTCCTGCCGGCCGCGTCCCTCTCCAATGTCGGCATCTACGGCAGCGGCCAGGGCTACGAGGCGCTGCTCCTGAGGATGCGGGCCCATCCTCTTCCCGAGGCCCGGGAGTATGCCAACCTGATGCTCACCGAACTCCGGAAGGTGATCCCGTCATTCCTGAAGCGGGTGGACCTCCCCGAACGGGGCGTGGCGTGGAGCGACTACATCGGTGCTCGACGAGAAGCGATGGAGGACGTGGTCGACGAGTTGTTCCCGGAGCCGGCGATGGAGTCCGATCCCGTCGAGGTGTGTCTGGTCGATCACGACCCCGACGGCGAGATCAAGATGATCGCCGCGATGCTCTATCCCCATGTTCACCTGTCCGAACGTCGGGTGGAGGAGCGCGTGCGGGGAATGTCGACCGAGGAGCGCCTCGCCGTCGCCCGGGCTTACATCGGCGAGCGGGGAAACCGCCGGCACAAGCCGGGCCGAGCCTTCGAACGAACGGCGTACCGCTTCGACGTCGTGTCCGACTACGGGGCCTTTCGCGATCTGCAGCGGCATCGCATGATGACGATCGAATGGCAACCCCTCACCCCGTACCACGGCTACACCCGCCCGCCAGCGGTCGACGCAGCCGGCCTCGCCGGCGAATTCGACGCGGCGATGCAGCGTTCGAGCGCTCTCTACGACCTCCTGGCCGACGAGTACCCGGATCAGGCCACCTACGCCGTCTCGCTGGCCTACCGGCTCCGCTACGTGATGCAGATGAACGCACGCGAAGCGATGCACCTCATCGAGCTCCGCACCGGGCCGCAAGGCCACCCGGCGTATCGTCGGGTCGGCCAGCAGATGCACCGGCTCATCGCCGAAGAGGCAGGTCATCGCGTGGTGGCCGAAGCGATGCGGTTCACCGATCATTCACCCGAGCCCGGACTGGAGCGCCTCCAGTCCGAGCGGCGCGCCGAGGCTCGCCGCCAACTCCGCTGACCTCTCGCCGCCGAGCGGGAGGTATCGGTTGACTGCCGGGGCCGGGCCGCTATGGTGAGAAGCGGAGCGGGCGGCGAAGGATTCGGATGTCGACGCGCCCACGACTACTCGCGCTGGTGGCCATCCTCGGCCTGCTGATCCCGGTCGTGTCACCGGCGGCCGCATCGGCGACCGACCACAGGGTGGTGCCGGGCGAGACGCTGTCGGAGATCGCACATCGCTACGGCGTGGCGCTGGCGATCCTGGCCGATACCAACGGCATCGACGACCCTCACCACGTCATGGCCGGCCAGATCCTGGCCATTCCGGGCTCCCATTCGCCCTCCACCGGTTCTCACACGGTGAAGGTGGGTGAGTCGCTCTCGACGATCGCTCGACGATACGGCGTCGATCTCGGGGCGCTGGCGGATGCCAACGGCATTCCCGACCTCGACTACGTGTTCGCCGGTCGGATCCTCCAGGTCCCCGGCTCCGCCAGGCCGGGCGACTCCGAATCCGGCTCCCGCGTCCGGGTGGTCCGCGTCGGCGACACACTCGGGGCGATCGCGGCACGCTCGGGTGTGTCATCGGCAGGATTGGCCGCTCACAACGGCCTGGCCGACCCGGACCACCTCCCGGTCGGCCTGCGCCTCCGGATCCCCGCCGGTGAAAGCGAGCCTGCCGGTGAACTCGAGGAGTTCCCGGAGTCGTTGCGGTCGCATCCCGAGCGCCTCGCCCTCGTGCCCGACTTTCGAATGTGGGCGGAGACCTACGAAGTCCCCCTGGATCTCCTGATGTCCCTGGCCCATGTCGAGTCCGGCTGGCAGGCCCATCCGGTCTCGGTGGCAGGTGCGATGGGTCTGGCGCAACTCATGCCGGACACCGTCGAGCTCATGCGAAACGTCCTCCTGCCCGGTGTCGACCTCGACCCGTGGGACCCGACCGACTCGGTCCGCATGGCGGCCCGTTACCTGCGGTACCTACGCCACCGGACCGGCACCTGGGACGACGCCGTCGGGGCCTATTTCCAGGGCTTGGCCGGCCTGAGGCGAGATGGCCGACAACCGGCCACCAACGACTACATTGCCGCCGTGAACGCCAACAGGATCCACTTTCCCGACTGAGGGAACGGACCGCCCGCCCGGTCCCCCCGGCCGCGAGAGCGAGCAAGTCACCACAACCCCCCAATTCGTGTCTATAGTCCCGCCGCGACCCCGCTAAGTCTGCGGCACCGAGGATGGCCATGGCCGACGATGACGAGAAACCGATCGACGACGACGACGAGGAAATCGACGACGACGAGCTGATCGACGACGACGAGCTGATCGACGACGACGACCTCGTCGACGACGACCTCGACGAGGACATCCCGGATGACGACGATGAGGATGACGAAGACGATTCCGACCCCGAGGCCAAGACCCGCGCTCGCCGTTCTTCCGGCGACGACGAGGAGGATGACGACGACGACGAGCTCGACCCCGATGACGTCGAGGCCGACCTCGACACGATTCTGCGAGACCGACTCGTCGCCGACGAGGAAGACGAGGATGCGGAGGAGGACGACGACGTGGTCGTCCAGCCGGCCGTCGTCCCCAAGAAGACCGCCGGAGTGGCGCAGAAGCGCGAAGGCGAATTCATGTGCGAGGGCTGCTTCATGGTCGTGAATCCCCACCAGTTCGGCCCGGCCGGTGACCGCCAGTGCCCCCAGGGCGAGGATCCCTGTCCGTCGCTCGAGCTCCTGGAAGGCTCCTGACAACTTCCGGCTTCCGACCATGACGCGCGACCCTGGACGCATGACCGGGCCGAATGACACCCAAGGCGAGGATCGCAACGCGGCGGCGGATCTCTGTGGGTTCGCCCCGTTGGGTCTCGTGTCACAGCTACCTGGGTTGATCCCGCGGATGGTCCAACGGGGACGAGGACAGATCAAGCTCGCCCGTGCCGCGGGCCGCTTCGTGGTGGAGCACAGCCCGCTCGGTGACCTTCCGGCCCTCCGTGACGAGCCCGACGAACCACCCCGGCCCGCCGTCTCGGGGACGACACCTGCGGTTTCGCCGGTCGTCGAGGAGCCGGGCGACGGCGCTCCCACGGTCGCACCGTCCGACGCGGCATCCTCCGACGCATCCGTCGACGCGCTTGCCATCCCTGATTACGACAGTCTCTCGGCCTCCCAGGTCATCCCTCGTCTCCAAGGCCTCGAGCCCGACGAGCTCGAAGCCGTCCGCGTGTACGAGGCCGGAGCGCGCTCTCGCCGGACGATCCTCAACAAGATCGCGCAGCTGCAGTCGCCGGGACCGTGATCGACGCACCCCGAGCTGCGACGAACGAAGACCGGCGGGAACTGACCCGCATGGCTCGGCGGGCGTGGGACGAGGCGCGACTGCAACGGGGTGGACAGCAGTTGACCGATGAGCTCGGATCGGTCGCCGACTGGGCGAACCGGTTCGACTTCATCGTCGCTGATCCGGCGTGGTGTCTTCGCATCGGCTCCATCGGCGGAGTCCAGCTCGGGTTCGCTGCAGGCGAGCTCGTCTCACCCACTCCGGCGGGCGATCCCCTCCTGGTGATCCATGCCATCTATACCGAGCCCGAGGCGCGCGAGGTCGGGATCGGCGGCGCACTCATGGTCGCGATGACCGACTGGGCGCGGAGCCGAGCAGCCACGGGCACCGACGCCGCCGTGCTCCCCGGTGATCGTGCGGCCAAGAACTTCTTCGAGTCGTTCGGACTCAAGGCCCGGTTGATCCGGGTCCACAACCGGTTCCCCCCGGACGGGGGATCGTGACTTCGACGATCCGGAAGGATCGCCCGGAGGTGGCGGTGGGGGCCATCGCCATCGACGATGACGCGCTCCTGATGGTCCGGCGCTCACACGGCCCGGGCCGAGGCCTGTGGTCGATCCCGGGAGGCAGGGTGGAGTTCGGGGAGACACTGGCGGAGGCGGTCGTCCGAGAGGTGGCTGAGGAGACGGGCCTTACGGTCGTCTGCGACCGCTTCGTCGGATTCACCGAGGTGATCGACGATCCCCACCACGCCGTCGTGCTGGGCTTCGAGGCCGTGCTGATGGATGAGACGGCGCTCGCGCCGGGTGCTGACGCCTCGGCGGCCGAATGGGTCCCGATACACGCCGTCTGCGAGCGGCCGCTGGTCCCCGGGCTCGCCGAGTTCCTGAGCGACCACGACATCATCGAGACGTTGGCCTGAGTGCAAGTCGGAGAAGAGACGACGCGGGCGATGCCGGACTCAGCGGCCCTTCCAAACGGGATCACGCTTCTCGATGAACGCCAGCGGACCCTCCATGAAGTCGTCGGTGGAGAACAGGCGCATCAAGGCCTCTCCCGACAGGCGGATCCCCGTCATGTCGTCCACCCCCGCGGCGGCCTTCATCACGCTCAGGCTCTCCCGTACGGCCAGCGGTGCGTTGACGGCGATCCGGGCGGCCAGGGCCCGAGCCGAGTCCACTGCGGTACCGGGTTCACAGAGCTCGTTGACCATGCCGAAGTGGTGTGCTCGTTCGGCGCTGATGGGGTCGCCGGTGATGACCAGCTCCGTGGCGACGTTACGGGGTAGGACCTGACCCAGGCGGAAGAGGCCACCGGCTGCGGCAACGAGCGAGCGTTTCACCTCGGGTACGCCGAATCGAGCTTCGGTCGAGGCCACGATCAGATCGCAGGACAGGACGATCTCGGTTCCCCCGGCGAGGGCCGGTCCGTCGACGGCCGCGATGATCGGCTTGGTCCGGTCCCGGGTGACGATCCCGGCGAACCCGCCGCGGTCGGTCGTGAGCGACGCGGCCTGACCCGAGTTGATGGCCTTCAGATCGGCCCCGGCCGAGAAGACCGGTCCCGCTCCCGTGAGGATGCCTACCCACGCCTCGTCATCGCTCTCGAGTCGATCGATGGCAGCCTCCATCCCCATGGCGACATCGCCATTGACGGCGTTGCGGGCCTCGGGCCGGTTGATGGTGAGCAGAGCGACGTGTTCTTCCAGTTCGTATTCGACCATCCGGGGACCCTAGCGCCACCGATGGCCGGCCGACCGTTGGCGGACACCGGTACCTTGTAGCGGTGCGCATTCCGATCTTCGACTTCGACGGGACGCTGGTCGACAGCGATCGGGCACTGGCCGGTGCTTTCGTAGCGCTCGGCGTCCATGAACGGGACGTGACCTACGGCCGCGAGCTGGGGTCGGAGTGCGCCAGGCTCGGCGTGTCCGTCGATGCCTACGTCGCGGCATACCGGGCCTTTCACCCCGAGCCCTTTGCCGGGGTCGCCGTGGCGCTCGCCGGCTTGGCGGTCTGGCACATCTGTTCCAACAAGCACGGACCGGACGGGCGTCGTGAGCTCGAACAGCTGGGCTGGACGCCGACGACGGCCTGGTTCGCCGACCGATTCGACGGTCCCAAGTCGCTGCGACCGGTTCTGGAGTCGCAGGACCTCGTAGCCGAGCAGGTCGCATTCATCGGCGATACCGAACACGATCGCGACTGCGCGGACGAGGTCGGGTGCCCGTTCATCCTCGCCGGTTGGAATCAGCGGGCACTCGCCTCGCGTCAGTCCGGTGACCTGGTGGCCTGGGAGCCGGGCCAGCTCGCCGGCCTATTGACCACTCTCCGCGGCTGAGGGCGCCTCTGCGGCCCGCTCCGGTGGGTCCGAGGCCTCGGGCTTCTCGGAGGCCGCCGGGGGTGGTGGGGGAGGCGCCTGCTTCTTGGCCCGGCCCCTCCCGGTCGGTTCGATACCGAACAGAGCGGCGATCTGGGGCAGTCTCCCGGCGTGCTTGCGAACGGCGGTCCTGAGCTGGTCGTCGGGTGTCTCGGGATGGCCGACCGGGACGACCACGGCGTGGATGGGGGAGTAGGCGAGGGCGTCGAGCACGGTCGCATAGCGCTGCTGGCTGACCTCGCCCGACAGCCCCTGCTCGGTCATCGCCTTGAGCCGGTCCTTCAGGTCGGGGGGCAGCGGCGTTCCCGCCTTCGGTGGATGGGAGCTCAGCCTCAGGGCCCTGACCAGACGGCCGTCGGTCAACGCGCCCGAGAGATCGGTCAGCCACTTGGCGTGCTCCTCTTCGGTCCGACGGGCGAGACCCGACCGCAGTTGCTCGGCGAGCGCCCGCGTCTCGTCGTCGCGGGCAGCGGTCTCTGCCGCGTTGATCACCGACCGGATGTCGCGGAGATCCAGTTGGTCCATGTCGGCAGCGGCAGCCTCGGCCCGATCGTGCCATTCGGCCACCCTGGTGACCGGGAGCAGGTCTTCGGCCATCTTCAGGATCGCGTCGGGGTTGACCTCCGGTCGACCTTCGGTCTTGGCCTCCTCGTTCTGCTTTTCGAGGGCTCGTCTGACCGCGGGGATCCCACCGCGGAGGACCTGTTCGGCTACCGCCCGTTGCTCGGCCGGGAGGGACTCGAGCAGGGCCGAGCGATGGGCGCGCTTCGGCCGTAGGCGCTTCGGCTTCGGCCGCTCGTCGCGCTCGCGCTCCGGCGGTTGGCCTCGGTCGCCGCCTTCGCTGCGTTCGCGTCCTCGCCGGCTCTGGCCGTCGCGGCTGCTCTTTCGGTCGCGACCACCCTCAGCCTTGTCGTCGCGCCCGGATCGACGCTGGCCATCGCCACGCCCCCGGCCTCGTTCGCCATCGGGCCGCCGATCGCGGCCCTTGCCGTCACGGCCGCCCTTTCGGTCGCGACCGCCTTTCCTGCCGGTCTTGCCGACGAGCTCGGTGGTGACCAGTTCCTCGCTTCGGCCTGAACCGACCACCTCGATGGTCTCTACCGGCTTCTCCCGGCGCTGCTTGGGAGGAAGGACGCTCAGCACCTCGATCCCATCCAGGTAGAACTCGGCATCGGCCCGAACGACATCGCCGACGGCGGCGCCCTCGTAGAGCAGCGACCCTTCGACTTCACCCTTGGGCTGCTTGGCTCCCGCGGCGCGCCAGGTCCACACGCCATCTTCCCGATGGCTGGTGAGCTCGACCTCGATCCTGCGTGACATGGCCGCTCAATGTACTCGCCGAAACCAGGGGGGTCCGCAATCGAAGGACCGCCCGACTCACAGCTCGAGCAGGGCCTGCTCGACGACCTCGGTCAGCGCGGGATGGATGTACATCTGGCCGCCGGCCATCTGCTCGACTGTCAGACCCATCCGCATTCCCTGAACCAGCTGCTGGATGAGAGTCGCCGCCTGCGGACCCATGAGGTGCGCCCCGAGGAGTGTGCGGTCCGGAGCGGCGATCAGCTTGCAGAAACTGGTCCGGTCCTCCATGGCCCAGCCGTAGGCGGTATCGGCGTACGGTCGAATCGCGACGGTGTACTCGAGCCCCCCGGCCCGCACCTCCCGCTCGGTCATTCCCACGCTGGCGACCTGGGGGTCACCGAACACGGCGTGAGGCACCCAGGCATGATCCATCGAGCGCGGCCGATCGGGATGGAGCAGGTTGTGCGCAACCACGCCGGCCTCGTGGTTGGCGACGTGTTTCAGCTGGTGGGGGCTGGAGACGTCGCCCAGGGCCCACACCCCTGGGGCAGTGGTGGCACCGGTCGCGTCGACGACGATCCGGCCGTCAGCGTGCCGTTCCACGCCACCGGCCTCGACGTGGAGCAGGTCTCCGTTGGGCACCCGACCGGTCGCGATCAGCAACACGTCGCCCACGACTCTCGTGCCATCGTCGAGGTCGAGCTCCACGCCAGTTCCGCACGGGCGCACCACGTCGACGGTGACGCCCATGTGCAGATCCAAGCGCTCACCCATCGCTTCGGTGAATCGTCTGCTCACGTCGTCGTCCTCGTGTCGGAGCAAGACCGGACTGCGGTTGACGACGCTGACCTCGACACCGAAAGCGTCGAAGACGTGCGCCAGCTCGGCACCGATGTAGCCACCCCCCAGCACGACCATGCGGTCGGGTAGCTCGTCGAGCCGCATGACGGTGTCCGACGTGTGATAATCGACGGTGTCGAGCCCGGGCACCGGCGGTATCCATGGCCGAGCACCGGCGGCCACGACGATGCGGTCGGCGGTGAACTCCTCGTGGCCCACCGCCAGACGGCGAGGCGCCCGGAAATGGGCATCGCCCGCGTAGACGGTGACGTTCGGGCAGTCCTCGCGACGGTAGCGCTCGCCGCCCACGGCGATCGGATCGATCCGTCCGAAGATCCGATCGCGGATCTCGGGCCACCGGACACCATCCATGGTCACGTCGAGGCCGTAGCGGCCGGCATGGCGAGCATGCTGCGCGACGTCCGCGGCATAGATGAACATCTTGGACGGGATACATCCCCGGTTCACGCAGGTCCCACCGAAGACATCGCGCTCGCACAGCGCCACCGACCAGTCGTCGAATTCGGGCGAGAGAATGCTGTTGCCCGACCCCGTGCCGATGATGGCCAGGTCGTAGTGGGGGAGGGTAGGCACTTCAGCGGACACCGAGACTCCAGGCGTTGATCCAGCGGCCCGCCGAGCGTACCGGGATCGCTGCAGGCAGCGCGTTTGTCCCCGATCCGGCCCCCATGGGACACTGTCCCGTCCGGTGCACGATCCGATCGGGGGGCGACGTGCAATTGTCACAGAGCGCGGTGGACCGAATCCTGATAGGCCTCCTCGGTATCGTGTTGCTCGTCCTGGTCGGGTTGTTGATCATGCGGCGGACCGATGGCGACCAGGCTTCGGTCGAGACCGAGACCGACCCGCCGCCCATCACCTTCGCGGTCCCCTCGAGCTCGACGACGCCGCCCGCCACAACGGCCGATTCGCCGGTGACGGCACCGACCACCGCTCCAGCGACGGCCACCGACGATCCGGGCCGGCCCCAGGCCTCGGACGGGGTCGAGGGTTTCATCACGCCCTCGAGTGGCATCAGCGATGGTGACCTGGTCACGATCTCGGTGTCGGGTCTGACTCCGGGCCGCAACGCCACCGCAACCATGTGCTGGGAAGGGGAGGACTCCGATCCCTGGATGGACTCGGCGGGTCTCCACGTCCTCGGCGGCTGCGATGCGAGCACGGTCGGCGGGGGAGGCCTCGAGGTGCTCGACGACGGCTACTTCCTCCGTTGCATGTTCGGAGGAGCGCCCGAGTCGCTGGTCGATCAATGCGACCGCGGGATCCTCACCGGAGGTGACCGGTCGGGCGAACCCGCATCGGTCGGTCGCGTCGACGACAGCGGAAACACCGTGTTCACGTATCCGGTCAAGCGCAAGATAGCGATCGCCGACGGCAAGAAGGGTGATTGCAGCAAAGATGTATGTTCTTTGTTGGTCTCGACGCCTGAAGCCGGGTTCCAATGCGACAGCGGCACCAACTGCGACGCCCTCAACGCCGATCTGGTGTGGGTCAGAATCCCGCTGGGCTTCGCCTCGGCCACGCCCTCTCCGAACGCTCCGGCGGTCCTGGTGGCCTCGCCGTCGATCGGCCTGAGCGACGGCGACGAGGTAGATGTGGCAGCCACCGGATTCACTCCGGGATCCTCGATCACCCTCACGCTGTGCCCGAGCGATCCGCTGGCCGCCTACGGCGATGCCTACGATCGAGCCGAGTTCGAGGACGGATGCCCGTTCGTGCTGGCCGGCACCGGCTCGGACCGGCCTGCGATCGAACTGGACGGAGCCGGCGCGGCCACCGACTCGGTGGTCGTCACCGTGCCCCTGGTCGCCGACGGACCGGCCAATCCGTGCCGTCTCAGTTGCTTCATCACGGCGAGCGACACCACCGGTCGATCCGGCCAGTCAGCGGTCACGTTCGGTTCGAGCTAGCGCTCTCTCCAGTTCGCCGAGAATCTACGTTATGGTGCGCAGAGGGAAGGACAGGCCGGCGCTTCTCCCCCCTTGAGCCGTTCAAGCATGCTCCTACCGTCGGTTTCCGCCGGTGAGGGACCAGATTTCGGCTTGGGGGCGGGGGTCAGAACGAGCGGGAGATGTTGATCACCGCGGGGCCGAGCACGACCACGAACAACGCGGGGAACACGCAGAACACCATCGGGATCAGCATCTTGACCGGCGCCTTCTGCGCCACTTCCTGAGCGAGCTGACGGCGTTTGATGCGCATCTCGTCGGCCTGGGACCGCAGGACCCGACCGATGGAGATACCGAACTCGTCGGCCTGCAGGACGGCCAGGATGAAACCCTTCACCTCGGCGACGCCGAGACGTTCGTTCATGGCGATCATGGCCTCGCGGCGACTGGCGCCGGCTCGGGTCTCCCCCAGCATCCGGGTGAACTCGTCGGACAGCGGTCCCGGGACCGCCTGCACGACGCGATCGAGCGCCTGCTCGAACCCGAGGCCGGCCTCGACGCTGATCGTGAGGAGGTCGAGGACATCCGGCAGGGATCTCTGCACGGTCTTCTGCCGGGCCTCGACCTTTCGGTTGAGCGCCATGTCGGGTCCGAGCACCAGAGCGGCGCAGAGCACGGCCCAGGCCAGGAAGAGCGTCTTGCCCGTGAAGGGCAGTACCCCGAGGACCCAGACGGCGAACGAGGCCGGAACGACCATGAGCACCGAAAGCACCCGGCGCACCAGGAAGCGGTCCAGTTCCTCGTCGGCCACGTACCCAGCCAGCTGGAGCTTGGTCTTGACGCCTTCGACGTACCCGGCCGGTGAGAACCGCCGGCCGACACCGACGATCCCGGCCGCCACCGGGACGAGGGCTCTCTCCCGCAGCGGATTGAGCATCTCCTGCTCTCGGGTGTCCTCGGTCTCGTAGCCGTCCAACTGTCGCAGCGAGTCCCGGATGACCGACCGCTCCTCGGCCTGGGTGGCGATCGCATAGATCACCAGCCCTATGGCGGTACCGATTCCGGCGATGGCGAGATAGAGCATCAGAACCCTCAGACGTCGATGTCGATGATCTTCTTCATCCAGAAGAAGCCCCCGATGGCGACCACGATCGCGACACCGAGAGCGATGTTGCCACTGCGCTCGGTGAGGAGCATGCCCGTGTAGTCGGGGTTGAGCACGTACATGATCAGGCCGAGGGCGATCGGGAGCCCGCCGAGGACGAAGGCCGACACCCGACCCTCGGCGGTGAGCGAGTTGACCTCGCGACGGAGCCGCTCCCGCTGGGTCATCGTCTCGGCCACCGTCAGCAGGAGCTCAGCCAGGTTGCCGCCGACCTCACGTTGGATTCGGATGGCCATGACCGCCCAGCCGAAGTCGTCGCTCTCCATCCGCTCCGCCACGGTGTCGAGGGACTCCTCGAGGGGGCGGCCCAGTTGGGTCTCGGTCACGACCCGTCGCAACTCGACGCCCATCGGGCCGTCGATCTGCTCGGCGACGGTGTCGATGCCCTGCATGAGGCTGTACCCGGCCTTGAGCGTGCCGGCCACGAGGGTGAGCATGTCGGGCAGCGCCCGCTCGAACTTCTTGGCTCGCCGCTTGACCAGGAATCGCACGACCGCCGGGGGAAGGATGATCGCGAGCACGGCCATGATCAGGCCGATCATCACCCCGCCGAGCAGGAAGCCCAGCACGGTGGCGATCGCGCCGATCACGACCATCAGGAACAGCGCCTCCGCCGGGCGCAACGGGATGTCCGCCTTGGCCAACAATCCGCTGGCCGCGGTCAGCCATCCCCGGCGCTCCGCCATCTGGCCGGTGAAGTCCACCGCCTTCTGGATCGTCGCGCTGGAGCCGAGCGCCGAGCTGATTCCGTCGAGATCGTCGTCCTCTTCCTCCTGCTGGCTCCGGTAGTCGTCGTCATAGTGGGCCAGAGCGTCGTCCAAGCCCTCGTTGCGAACGAAGACCATGCCGATGGCCCAGGCCGCCAGGCCGGCCGCCACCAGCGCCAGCAGCGCCCCGAACCACTTCACCACACCGCTGGTCAGGAACCCGCCCGAGGAGGACGAATGCAGGACCTGGAGCGACGAGAGGTCGGCGTGACCCTCGCTGAGGCGGCCTGAAGCGAACGTCACGTCGATGTACGCCTCCCCGACGGCCACGCTGGCCGACGTGAGCAGGCCGGGCTCGAGCGGCTCGCCCGGTCGGGCGTCGATCCGGATCATGCTCCCGATCGAGCCGGCGGCATCGGCCAGACCGGTGACCAGCCCATCGGGGCTGTCGACCGGAATTGTCGCTCCCCCGGCCAGGTCGACCAGGCGATCCAGGCCGGAGTCCAACTGGGCGGCGTCACCGATTGCCATCACCGCGATCGCTTCGTCGGCGAAGGTGCTACGGACGTCGAGAAGGTCCGGTTCGGTTCCGGTGTCGGCCGAGGTCGCCATCACGACGACGTTGACGATCCCGTCGACCTCGCTGAGCGACTCGCGGGCCAGCTCCATGGCCTCCCAGCGATCCGATCCGTCGACGGCCTGGAGTGCCTCGAGGCTGTTCGTGGAGGCCTGCCTGTCCGCGGTCATCGCCGAGAGGACCGTGGGCTCCCCACCCGAGGTCACCAGTTCGATCTGCGAGCCTTCGGGCAGCTCGGTGATCGCCTGCTGTGCGGCCTGCTTGATCGCGGCCAGTCCGTAGCGATCGACCGACTCGGCCGAGTTGTCGAGCACGAACACCGTCGCGACCGTGCCCTGCTCGAGATAGGGAGCGGTGCCGGCGACCTCCGCTGCCTCGCCGGCGATGTCGACGCGTATCTCGGAGCCCGGGCCCAACGGTTCGGGTGCCATGATCGCGATCTGGACCGCCGCAGGGTCCGTGGCGTCCACCTCTCGGGCCAGGAGATCCACCGGCGTCGAGACGCCGAAACCGTCGAGCGCGGCCGCCGAGCCCACCGACAACAGAGCTGCGACGAGCCCCACGACGGCGACCAGGACCGCGCGCCCGGGGCGCGCCATGGACCTCATCGGCGACCGCCCGGTCGGGCAGCCTTCCCCGCGTTGTCCGACAGGAACACCTCGGTCCCGAGGCGGATACCGGAGTGTTCCAGCTTCTCGGCGAACTTCGGGCGGATGCCGGTCGGCTCGAGCGTGCCGAGGTACCGGCCGCTCTCGTCGAGCCCGGCGGAGTAGTCGAACAGGAAGACGTCCTGCAGGGTGATGACGTCGCCTTCCATGCCCTGCACCTCGGAGATGTGGGTGATCCGGCGCGTGCCGTCCCGGAGCCGACTCAGCTGGATGACGAGGTCGAGCGCCGAGGCCATCTGCTCACGGATGGCTCGCACCGGAAGGTCGTAGCCGGCCATGAGGACGAGGGTCTCGAGCCGGGACAGCGTGTCCCGGGGCGAGTTGGCGTGGAGCGTGGTCAGCGAGCCGTCGTGGCCCGTGTTCATGGCTTGGAGCATGTCGAGCGCTTCTCCCGAACGGCACTCCCCCACCACCACCCGGTCGGGTCGCATGCGCAGGGCGTTCTTCACGAGGTCGCGGATCGTCACCGCTCCCCTGCCCTCGATGTTGGGTGGCCGGGCTTCGAGCGCCAAGGCGTGCTCCTGGTGCAGCTGGAGCTCCTTGGCGTCCTCGATGGTGAGAATCCGTTCCTCTTCGGGAATGAACGAGGACAGCACGTTCAGGGTCGTGGTCTTACCGGTACCGGTACCGCCGGAGACGATGATGTTGAGCCGGCCGACCACGCATGCCTGCAGGAAGCGGGCCGAACGGGCGTCGAGGGTCCCGAATCGGATGAGATCGTCCACCTCGAACGGGTCCTCGGCGAACTTTCGGATGGTCAGGAAGGGCCCACCGATCGACAGCGGGTGGATCACCGCGTTCACGCGGGAGCCGTCGGGAAGCCGAGCGTCGACCATCGGGGTCGCTTCGTCGATCCGCCGACCGACCTGGGACACGATCTTGTCGATGATGCGGCGCAGGTGGGTGTCGTCGACGAATGTCGCATGGTCCTGCTCGAGTCGCCCCGCCGCTCGACGAAGACATTGTGAGGACCGTTGACCATGATCTCGGTGACGGTCGCGTCCTTGAGGAGCCGGTCGATCGGGCCGTAGCCGAGGATGTCGTCGGCGACGTCCTGGATGAGCTGAGCCTTGTCGGCTGCGGACAGCGGCGTCCGCTCCTGGGCCAACGCCGACTGCAGCTGGTCATGGACCTTGCGGCGAAGCTCCTCCTCGCTCAGGCGCTTGTCGTACAGGACGGGTCCCAGCTCGTCGATGAGCTGATGGTGGACCTTCTGACGCAGATCGGACATGACCGGATCGCGCTGGTCCCCCTGGCCCCCGTCCTCGGGGGTCGCCTGTGCCTCGTGAATCCGCTGGTAGAGCGACACCCTTGCCTCCTCGTTGCTTTCTGCCTGTAGCTCGTTACTTCCGGCGGCGCTTCTTCGGCGCCTGGTCTTCGATGAACGACTCCGCGAGCTGACGAAGCGACTTCGCCACACCCGACTTGGGCGATGCGTTGACGACCGCCGTGCCCTTGTTGACCGACTGCGGAACCACGACGTCGCTCGGAATCAATGCGTCGGCCTTGATCTGGAGCGTCCGTTCCACCTCGGACACCTCGAGCTTCACCTTGGAGTTGGCCCGGTTCAGTACCAGACGCAGCTTCTCCATCGGTGTGTTGAGCAGCCGGAGGGTCTGGAGCCCGATCTTGACGTTCTTGATGTTCGGGATGTCCATGCCGGCCACGAGCAGGACGTCGTCGCTGATCTCGATCAGGCCTAGGACGACCTCGTTGAAGTAGGCCGGGGTGTCCACGATCACGAAGGCACAGATCTTCCTGAGCTCTTCGACGATGCGGACGACCTCGTCAGCGCCGATCTGGTCGGCGAACGCCGGTTCGAGGGGAGCGGGAAGCACACGGAGACCCGAGGCGGTGTGGGTGACGAGCAGGCTGTCCAGCAGGTTGGCATCGAGGCTCTCGAGCATGCTGACCGCGTCGACGATCGTGTGTTCGGGAGCGAGCTTCAGCATCACGGCGATGTCACCGAACTGAAGGTCGGCATCCACCAGGCAGACGGGCTTGTCGCACCGCTCGGCCAGACTCACCGCGACGTTGGTGGCGATGACGGACTTGCCGGCCCCGCCCTTGGTCGAGAAGACGGCGATGACACGGCCGGGATCCCCGTCTAGCTCGCTCAGACCCTCACCACCGGGCCCGGTCGACGGCGTGGGAGAGCTGGGCGTGAGATCGAGGGCCACCCGTTGGATGCCTTCGACCAGCTGGGCGGCATCGGCCGGAGCCGCGAGCACGTCGCGGACACCTGAGCGGAGCGCCTGCTGTAGGACCGATGTGGACAGCTCGTCAGCTACGAGGAGGGCACCGGCCTCAGGATGCGAACGGAGGATCGCGGCGACCGACGAGAGCGAATCGTCTCCGGCCTCCGACGGGCCGAGAACCATCACGACCGGGACGCCGGTGAGCCTGTTCTCGAGGTCCTGAACCGACTCGAACGGTGTGGCCCCCTGCCCCAGTTGGGCACAGAGCCGATCCCGGTGGACGGCATCGCTGTCGATGACGACGACCGCGACCGCCGGAACGGTCTGGTCGGTTCCGGTGTCGGGGAGCGTCATCAGCCGTCCTCCGGGAAACCATCTGGACCGTAGGGGGTCACCACAGCCGGGTCGGCGGCGGGAAGCACCACGGCCGGCTGGCTCGGCAGGTTGAACGCCGGCGGTCCCGGCACGATCGGCTCGTAGACATGGTCCGGTGGGACGAGTGTGAGGTAGATCGAAGCGCTGTCGACCGACGCGATCACCTCGGCTGCTTCGGCGGGCACCGCCACGGTCAGCAGGTTGCTCCCACCGGCGAGAAGCTGATTCGAGTCGCTCTCGGCGCCCTCAGGTGCCGGCTCGGCGGGGGCGGCGCCGGCCCGTTGACCGACGAAGAGCACGTCCACACCCTGGTAGATCGTGTAGGCGGGTCGAGCCAGCAGGGCGTTCCCTGTGGTGGCTGCACCGCCGGGGGCGGACTCGTCGGTCTCGGCGGCCCCGGTCACCATCAGGTTCACCTTGTCGCCCGGAACGATCAATCCGGCGACGCCACGGACCTGGTCGACGCTGATGGACATGGCCACCATGCCCTCCGGGATCCGCTCACTGTTGGTCACGAGCGCCTGATCGGCGGTGATCCAGAGGCTGGCGGTCAGCGGTGTCCGGGCCGAGATGTCCACCACGGCGACCTTGTTCCCCAGCTGGTCGACCGAGTCCACCGCGTCCACCGGGACGTTCGCCTGGGCCATCTCGGCCTCGGCGATGAGGCCCAGGTTGCTGGCCTCGGCGACCGACATGCCTTCCGGCACGGTGTCGGTGGCCACCAGGATGGGCACCTGCTTCGCGTCGTCCTGTGCCTTGTCTTCGACCCCGCTGACGTATTTCAAGGTGGCGAAGGCCGCTAGAGCCCCAACCACGATGGCACCGAGCAGGATGATCGTCCTCCGAGAGCTCACTTCGACCTCGATTGTCTGTCCGAGCGAAGCGCGAATCGCCGCCATGGCGGTGCAACTGAGCGTTGGCCATCAGGGGTGACCACACATCGCTACCGGGTGTTCTGTGCATTCCTGGTCGGCGCATGGCCAGGGGTACTTGAATGTTTGGCCCGGGAAATGTGGACGAGGCGCGACCGTGCGCGGCCCGGTCAGGGCCGCCCACGGAGGTGTGAATCGGACCGGCAAGCCGCCGACGGCGGCCGATTCGCCGGCAGGATCGGGCTCAGGCCTCGGGTTCGCCGGGCTCGGGTTCGCCGGCAACCTCGGGCTCGGATGCCGGATCACCGGGGTCATCGCTGATCAGCTCGCCCTCGATGGGCAGGGTCGAACCGCCGTCGACCGGCTCGGGTGCGTCGCCGTCATCGCCCTCGTTGGACTCCTCGGCCGCTTCGCCATCGAAGTACTCGGCCCATGCCTGCTGTCCTTCGCTGCCGGCGTACTCGCCCTCGGGGCCGACGTAGTTGCCCTCGGTGTCGTAGGCATGCTCGCCGAAGTGCTCCTGGTACTCGGCTGCGACCACCCCACCCTCGGCAGCCTGCTTGATCGACAGGCTTATCCGGCGGCGCTGGAGGTCGAGATCGATGATCTTGACCCAGAGCTCCTCGCCCGGGGTGACCACCTGCTCGGGCAGGTCGACGTGGTGGGCCGACATCTCGGAGATGTGGACCAGACCCTCGATGCCGTCGCCCACCTGGACGAACGACCCGAAGGGCACGAGCTTCGTGACCCGGCCGTAGACCAGCTCGCCGACCTTGTGGTTGCTGGCGAACTCCTGCCACGGGTCCTGCTGGGTGGCCTTGAGGGAGAGGCTGATGCGCTCGCGTTCGAAGTCGACCTCGAGAACCTCGACGTCGATCTCGTCGCCGACGGTCACCACCGAACCGGGATGGTCCACGTGCTTCCACGAGAGCTCGGACACGTGCACGAGTCCGTCCATCCCGCCGAGGTCGACGAAGGCGCCGAAGTTGACCACCGAGGACACGACGCCCTTGCGACGCTCTCCCGGCTTGAGGTTCTCGAGGAATTCCTCGCGCTGTTCCTTCTGGGTCTCCTCGAGCCAGGCCCGGCGGGACAACACGACGTTGTTGCGGTTCTTGTCGAGCTCGATGATCTTCGCCTCGAGCTTCTGACCCACGTAGGGCTGGAGGTCGCGAACACGGCGCAACTCGACGAGCGAGGCGGGAAGGAAGCCGCGCAGGCCGATGTCGAGGATGAGTCCGCCCTTGACGACCTCGATGACCGGACCGGAGACGACGCCCTCGTCTTCCTTGATCTGCTCGATGGTTCCCCAGGCCCGCTCGTACTGGGCCCGCTTCTTCGAGAGGAGCAGCCGGCCCTCCTTGTCCTCCTTCTGGAGGACGAGTGCTTCGAGCTCTTCACCGACGCCCACGAGCTCTCCGGGATCGACGTCGTTTCGGATCGAGAGCTCACGGGACGGAATGACGCCCTCGGACTTGTATCCGATGTCGAGGAGAACCTCGTCCATGTCGACCCGTACCACCGTTCCGGTGACGAGCTGGCCGTCCTCCACGTCGACCATCGTGTCGGCATAGGCCGCCTCGAGGTCGTCGCCGAGATCGTCGACGACGATCGTTCGGAGGGCTATTTCTGGAGCCAGCTCGGCTTCAGGTTCGGTAGTCGGAGTCGGTTCGGACACAGGGTTGCTTTCGTTGACCAGTGGGAATCCCGGCCTGGGGCCGAGAGGGCGCGCGCCGGTTGGCACACGGCCGGTCATGGTAGCAGTGGCGTTGCCGCGCCATGCAGGTGCGGCGGGTGGGGACAGACCCCGACCGGCGTGTGTCCGCTAGCGGTGCGCCAGCAGCAGGAACTCGGGATGATCACAGTCGGGCTGGCGGCGCCGGTAGTCGCCCGGGGTGACCGACCAGATCTCGTCGACGACGAGTCCGGATGCGGCGGCCATGTAGCGCAACTCCCGGGGGGTGAAGCAGGTCGTCCAGATCTCGACGGGTCGCGTCTCGCCGGACGGGTTCCTCACCTCGGTCCGCTCGTGGTTCACGCCCGGCCCGGCCTCGAAGTCGTCCTGCTCCTCCAGGTAGCGCACCTGGAAATAGGCCGAGAAGGCGCTGACCGCGATCCGACCGCCGGGTCGTACCGCCCGGGCCATCCCATCCAGGACGAGGCCGTCGGGGTCGGACCGACCCAGGGGCGAGTCTGCCGTCGAGGCGCCAGCCCGTGGAGTGGACGCACGAGCCCCTGGCGTGGACGCACCAGCCCCTGGCGTGGACGCACCAGCCCCTGGCGTGGACGCACCAGCCCCTGGCGTGGACGCACCACACAGCCCGAAAGCCCCCTGGCACAACGAGATCGCGGCATCGAACTCCGCCTCGAACTCCAGCTCTCGCGCGTCCGCCACGCTGAACTCGAGATCCAGACCTCGATCGAGTGCGGTGACCGAGGCCAGGGTGACGAAGGTCTCGCTGATGTCCACGCCCACGACGTCGACGCCGCGACCGGCGAGCGCCAGGCTGTGCCGACCCGGACCGCAGCCCACGTCGAGCACCCTCGAGCCCGGCTCCAGCCCGAGGGCATCGACCAGCGTGTCGACCTCCTGTTCGGTACCGCGGGTGAAGGAATACCGCAGGTAGGCCTCCCCCAGATGATCGGCAACGGGCTCGAACCAGTGCGGATCCCTGCTCATCGCCGGTCGGCTGTCGGGCTGTCCACCGACGGCAGGCTCAGTACTGGCACTCCCACCCGGGTGGCCAGAAGTTCCACTCCTTCGACGACGCGAAGTCGCCGCAGCGCCCCGCGGTCGCTCCGGCGATGAGGATCGAGAGTGCACCGAAGACCAGCGCACCGACCAACAGGAGGCCGAGGATGCCCATGCGTCTGGGTCCCGTCCGCGCCATCGCTGCTCCTCCTCGTCTGTCCGGAATCTGGTGTGGTCGACTCCGTATCGGCAGAATCGGCCCGGGAATCAAGCACTCTTGGCCTCCGCCCAGGACGAGCCGAACGCCAGGTTGACCGCGAGATCCACACGGAGGTCGAACGCACCCTGCATCGCGGTGAGCGTCGCGTCGGTGACCTCCTCGCGCTCGACCTCGACCATCTCGACGATGACCTCGTCGTGGACCTGGAGCACGACCCGGCTTCGAGCGTCGAGGGCGGCCAGGGCCTCGTCCAGCCTGACGAGGGCCACCTTGAAGATGTCGGCTGCCAGACCCTGGATCCCGGCGTTCATCGCCTGCCGTTCACCCGCCTGGCGGATCCGGTAGTTGCTCGAGCTCAGCTCGGGAATCTGCCGCCGCCGGCCGAACAACGTCTCGGTGTACCCGCGATCGCGGGCCTCGGCGACGGTCCGGTCCATGTAGTCCCTCACGGCGGGAAAGGCCTCGAAATACGAGTCGAGGATCTCCTCGGCCTCGGGAACGGGTATCGACAACCGCTGGGCCAGGCCGTATGCCTCCATCCCGTAGGCCAGACCGTAGGAGACCATCTTCGCCTTCGATCGTTGCTCGATGCTGATGTCGTCCGGGTCGACGTCGAAGATGCGCGACGCCGTGGCCGTGTGGATGTCGTCTCCCGCTTCGAACGCACCGATGAGGCCGGGATCCTCGGCCAGGTGGGCGATGCACCTCAGCTCGATCTGGTTGTAGTCGGCGACGAGGAAGGTGAAGCCCTCCGCGGGCACGAACGCCCGTCGGAAGGCCCGCCCTTCCTCGGTCCGCACCGGGATGTTGTGGAGGTTGGGCCGATCGGAGCTCAGACGGCCCGTCCGGGCCACCGTCTGGTTGAACGCGGCATGGATCCGATCGTCGATGCCGACCTCGGCGAGGAGGCCTTCTCCATAGGTCGATCGCAGCTTCTCCACCTCGCGGTAGCGAAGGAGGTGCTCGATGATTGGGTGCTCTCCCACCAGCTTCTCGAGCGAAGCAGCGTCGGTGCTGTACCCGGTCTTGGTCTTCTTCTGGGGTGTGAGCTCGAGCTCCTCGAACAGCACCTCCCGCAGTTGCTTCGTGGAGTTGACGTTGAACTCGTGGCCCGCCGACTCGTGGATCCGGGTGCGAAGTTCGGCCGCCTCGGCGACGAGCCGTTCGTTCAGCGCCTTCAACTCGGCCACGTCCACGCCGATCCCGACCCGTTCCATGCGGGTCAGAACGCCGACGAGCGGGATCTCGATGGTCTCGTAGAGCTCGGCCAGGCCCTGGCTCCGGAGCGACGCGGTCAGGGGTTCGGCGAGGGTTGCGACCGCGATACAGCGAGCTCCGGCGAGCTCGGCCTCGTCGACACCGGTGCCGTCGAGGTCGAGCTGGCCCTCGGGCGCCGCCGCCGTGTCGGGCATGCTCCGGTTCGCGTAGCGGCCGAGCAGCTCGTCCAGGTCGTACCGCTGTTCGGCCGGGTCGAGCAGATAGGCGGCGAGGGTGGTGTCGCCGCTCAGAACGGGCGTGGGGACACCCAGATCCAGCAGGGCGTGTAGGAGAGCCTTCCCGTCATGGCCCACCACACCCTGCGCAGATCGCTCGCCCAGCGCCGTGAGAACTCCCGGCTTCTCCAGTGTGTCCGCCGCGATCCAACCCGCCGCCTCGTCAGCGGTGTCGACCACCAGCGCCACTCCCCGGACCGGGCTCCGGGCCGGTTCACCCTCCCAGACCGGCTCGATCACCAACGGACTCGGCGCGGCGTTGACCGCCGCGACCGCGCCGTTGGCGTCACCGAGGCTCTCGACCCGGGGCGTCAGTGCCTCGTCCGTTGCTCCCCCACCGCCGATCTCGATGGCCATGACCTCGGTCAGTCGATCGTGCAAGCTGTGGAACTCGAGAAAGTCCCAGAGCCTTCGGAGTTCGTCGACATCGGGCTCCACCCGAACCAGGTCGGCCGGATCCATCTCGAGCGGCACGTCGCGCACCAACTCCATGACCTCGAGGTTGAGGCGCACCTGGGTCTCGTTGGCTGCGAGGTTCTCGCGCAGCTTGGGTGTCTGCTCATCGACGGCCCCGTAGATCCCGTCGATTCCGCCATAGGTGTTGATCAGCCTCGCCGCGGTCTTCTCGCCCACTCCGGGGACTCCCGGGAGGTTGTCCGACTTGTCGCCCCTGAGGGCGGCGTATGCGACGTAGTCGCTCGGTGCGACGCCGGTGCGGTCTGCTATCCCCGCCTCGTCGTAGAGCGCGTAGTCGGCGACGCCCCGCTTGTTGTAGAGCACCCTGACATGGGGATCCTCCACCAACTGATAGGCATCGCGGTCGCCGGTGACGATGATGACGTCCGATCCCTCGTCTCTCGCCGTGGTGGCCAGCGTGGCGAGGAGGTCATCGGCTTCGTAGCCCACCTGCTCGATGGTGGGAAGCCCCATGGCGGCGATCACCTCGCGCACGAGCCCCATCTGCTGGCGAAGGATGTCGGGAGCGGCGTCGCGGTTGGCCTTGTAGGTGTCCACCCGCTCGTGACGGAACGTCGGTTCGGGCCGGTCGAACGCGACGACGATGCGATCGGGTTCGTGATCCCGCAACAGGTTCAGCAGCATCGACGTGAACCCGTAGACGGCGTTGGTCACCTGCCCGGAAGCGGTGGCCAACTCCGTGGGGAGGGCGAAGAACGCCCTGTACGTCAGCGAGTTCCCGTCGATGAGCATCAGTCCGGCCACGGAGCGAGCCTAGTGCTGACCTCGGCGGCGGCCCGCCGGTCAATCGGCGTTCGCCGCGCCCTCGATCACGGCTGCAGCGACGACAGCCATCGTCTCTCGGCGCTGCATCGCTGAGCTCTGGAGAAGTCGGAACGCCTGCGCTTCGCTCAACCCCCTCTGGTCCATCAGCAGGCCTTTCGCCCGATCGACCAGCTTCCGCGTCTCGAGCTGTTCCTCGAGCCGGTCGGCCCGGCCCCGCAACGCCTGCAGATCGGCAAAACGCCCGAGGGCGATCTCGATCGCCGGTACAAGATCGCGCTTGTCGAACGGCTTGATCACGTATCCGAGGGCGCCGGCATCCCGAGCCTTCTGGATGAGGTCCCGCTGACCGAAAGCCGTCACCACGACAACCGCACAAGCACCCGCCGCGGTCAGCCGTTCGGTGAGCTCGATTCCATCCATGCCCGGCATGTTGATATCGACCACTGCCACGTCGGTACCCCGATCGGCCACCGCGGCCAGGATCGGCTCGCCCGATGCCGCTTCGGCGACCACCTCGTAGCCGGCCTCTACCAGCGTCTCCCTGAGATCGAGCCTGATGATCGCCTCGTCCTCGGCGATCGCCACCCGAGGTACCTGATCTCCGGCCCGGTCAGTCACCGGCCGTCAACTCGTCCAGCAACGCATCCTGCTCGGCCTCGAGGCGCAGGATCTCCTCGGTCACCTTCACCTGCTGGCGCCGGAGCGCTTCGGCGTGCTTCTCGGCTTCGCGATGCTCCTGATCGGCCAGAGGGGTCTCGGACACGAGCGAGCGCAGACGAGACTCCTCGGCCTCGCCGGCGAAGTGCAGGAGCTGGTCGTCGGTGACCGTCAGCTCTTCGCGCAGCCTGGTCAGTCGTCCGCCTACTTCCCGGAGCTTGTGCTCGACGCGCGCTCGCCGCATGTGCCCGGGGTGGGATTCGAACCCACACGCCCTTTCGGACAGAGGATTTTGAGTCCTCCGCGTCTGCCATTCCGCCACCCGGGCGGGTGGGGGTCCGAGCGTACCCGCCGCTCGCCGGGGCTCGGTACTGGATCTCCTCCCGCCGATTCGACCAACATGAGGCGATGGACACGAGGGCCCGAGCCCGGAAGATCATGGCCGTGGCCGCCATCATGGCGTTCGGTTACGCGATGCGGACCTGGCTGATCGACCGCAACGAACAACGCCACGGACCGGCGTCGACACGGGAATGAAACCTCCCCGATCCACCCGGAGTCGGAGGTCGTGTCCGTTGCCGTCCATGCGGGGTAGTTGATGATCGCGTTCACCTTTCCGGGCCAGGGTTCCCAGCGGCCCGGTATGGGAGCCCCGTGGAGGGATCACGAGTCCTGGGAGCTGGTCGTCGAAGCCAGCGACCTGGCCGGGCGCGACATCGGGCGGCTCCTTCTCGAGATCGACGCCGACGAGCTGACCGACACCCGCAACGCCCAGATCGCGACATTCGTCCTGAGCCTCGTCATACTGGATGCGGTGGTCCGCACCGGTGTGGTCCCTGCTCGCCTGGCCGGACACTCCCTCGGCGAGTACAGCGCACTGGCGGCCGCAGGCGTTCTCGGATTCGAGGACGGAGTGCGCATCGTCACCGAACGGGGTGAGGCGATGGCCGATGCCGGAACGAAGCAGGAAGGCACCATGGCTGCCGTCCTGGGGCTCGATGACGATCAGGTCGAGATCGCGTGCTCTCAGGTGGCCGGTGACGTCTGGGTGGCGAACTTCAACGCCCCGGGCCAGCTCGTCATCGCCGGGTCGCCCGAGGCCCTCGAGCAGGCCGAGAAGATCGTCAAGGACATGGGAGCGAAACGGGTGATCTCGGTCCCGGTCTCGGGGGCGTTTCACACCCCGTTCATGTCCGACGCTCGCACCCGCCTCAACCACGCGCTCGCCGACGCCGAGCTGCGCGACGCCGACACGCCCGTCCTTGCCAACGTCGATGCGCTGGCCCACACCCAGGCCGGGGACTGGAGCTCGCTGATGGCCGCCCAGCTCTGCTCGCCGGTCCGGTGGCGTCAGATCACCCACAATCTGGCCGATTCGGGCGTCCACACGTTCATCGAATTGGGACCGGGCAACGTCCTGACCGGCATGGTGAAGCGCACCATCAAGGGGAGCCGGAATCTGAGCGTCAGTAGCCCCGAGGACATCGACAAGCTGCTCGAGACCCTGAGTGGCCAGCCGGCGGCCGAGTGCGGACAGCACGAAGGTGAGCACCTCTTCGCCACCGAGCGCATGATCGTGAGCCCGAGTGCGGGTATCTTCAGCCCCGACCCGGCCACCACACCCGGCCGCTCCATCGCCCGCGGCGACCTGCTCGGCTCGGTCAGCCATGCGGAGGTCCGTTCACCCTTCGCCGGAACGATCGTCGGCGTTCTCGCCCTCGACGGCGAACGGGTCACTCCCTCTCAGCCCATCGCCTGGCTCAGGACCTCGTAGTGATTCCCTCAGCCATACTGGGCTGGGGCAGCGCCCTCCCGGAGCGCGTGGTGACCAACGCCGAGCTCGAACGCACGCTCGAGACCAGTGACTCGTGGATCACCGAGCGAACCGGAATCCGGGAGCGTCGCGTCGGGGGGACCACGACGTCACTCGCTCTCACCGCCGCAGAACGAGCCCTGGACCGGTCGGGCTGTGAGCGCGACACGATCGACCTGCTCGTCCTCGCCACATCGACGGCGGATCAGATCATGCCCGCGTCAGGGCCGACGATCCAGGATCAGCTCGGACTGAGGTGTGGGGCATTCGACGTGAATGCCGCCTGTTCCGGATTCGTCTATGCGCTCGGCGCCGCGTACGGGTTCCTCGCGACCGGGATGGAGCGGATCCTCGTGGTGGGCAGCGACACGATGAGCTCGATCGTCGACTGGACCGACCGCACGACCGCGATCCTCTTTGCTGACGGCGCCGGTGCGATGGTGCTCGAACGTCGGGCCGAGGGTGATGGGGGCCTGCTCGCTCTGGACCTCGGGTCCGACGGCGCCACTCGGGACATCCTGTACACGGACCACGGCGGCAAGATCAGGATGAGAGGCCAGGAGGTGTTCAAACAGGCGGTGCGAGTGGTCGTCGAGAGCATCACGGTCTCGCTCGATCAGGCCGGCCTCCGACCCAGTGACCTGAGCTTGGTGATCCCCCATCAGGCAAACTGCCGGATCGTGGCCGCGATGGCGAGCCGGATCGGCCTCGACGCCGGCCAGGTGGTCAGCATCGTCGATCGGACCGGGAACACCTCGGCCGGCAGTATCCCGATGGCCTTTGCCGAAGCGGCCGATGCGGGCCGCCTCTCCCCCGGCGATCTGGTCCTGTTCGCCGGATTCGGGGCCGGCATGTCCTGGGGCAGCGCGATCGTGAGGTATCAACCGTGAGCCGTACCATCGTCATCACCGGCGGCACGCGCGGCATCGGTCTGGCCACCGCCAGGCTCATGGCCGCGGCCGGCCACCGCGTCGCCGTGACCGCTCGCAACGAGCCGACCGACGAGCTGCCGGACGGTGTCACCTTCCATCCGGCCGACATGACCGATGGCGACGCCCTCGACACCGCTCTCGAAGCGATACGCGACCGGCACGGTCCGATCGAGGTGCTGGTCGCCAACGCCGGACTCACCCACGACCAGCTCGTCCTCCGACTCGACGACGAGAGATTCGCCTCGGTCGTCGATGCGAATCTCACCGGCACCTACCGGGTCGTCAGACGGGTCGTCCGCGACATGATGAAAGCTCGTTGGGGGCGCATGGTGTTCGTCGGCTCGGTCGTCGGATTCATGGGCCAGACCGGCCAGGCCAACTATGCGGCATCCAAGGCCGGCCTCGTGGGACTGGCCCGGACGCTCGCCCGCGAGTTCGCCACCAGGAACATCACGACCAACGTCGTGGCTCCCGGGCCGATCGACACCAGGATGCTAGAAGTCGTCGACGAGGCGACACGCGATGGCATCGCTGCAGCGGTGCCGCTCGGCCGGTTCGGCACCCCGAACGAGGTGGCTGCGGCCATCGGATTCCTGTGTTCCGACGAGGCCGCCTACATCACCGGCGCGGTCGTACCTGTCGACGGAGGACTGTCCATGGGCCTGTGAGCCCGGACCCGGGCGGTGGGATCGGGTGCCCAGGCGGTAGATTTCGCGGAATCGATCCGCGACGGGTGCGTCGGCGACCCTGCCGACCATCCAACGCACACAGAGGAGAAACGACACGTGAGTGACGAACAGTTCGACCGATTCAAGAAGTGCGCCGTCGAGGTGCTCTCGGTGGACGAGGCAGCGATCACCAAGGAGGCGTCCTTCGCTGACGACCTCGACGCCGACAGCCTCGACCTGGTCGAGTTCGTGATGGCCCTCGAAGAGGAGTTCGACATCACCGTCGAAGAGGAGGAACTGGACGGCGTCGACACGGTTGGCCAGGCCTTTGCTCTGATCAGCGCCAAGCTCTGATGGAACGGCGGCGGATCGCTGTCACGGGGATGGGCGTCGTCGCCCCCTGTGGTGTCGGCCTGTCCGAGTTCTGGGACGGCCTGCTCGAAGTGCCCGCCGACGGGGTCAGGTCCGTCGACGACTTCGATCCGGCTCCGTATTTCGAGAATCCCAAGAGCGCCCGTCGAACCGACCGTTTCGCCATCTTCAGCATGGCGGCGGCGGTGATGGCTCTGGAACAGGCCGGTGACGTCGTCGCCGGCCACCCCGAATCGGTCGGCGTCTCGATCGGTACCGGCATCGGCGGACTCGAGACCACCGAAACCAACGTCATCGCCCTGCGGGAGAAAGGACCCCGAAGGGTCTCGCCGTTCCTCGTACCGATGATGATGCCGAACGCCACGGGCGCGGCCGTGTCCATGCGTTTCGGCTTCCAAGGCCCCTGCGAGACCACGGTGACGGCCTGCGCCGCGGGAACCCATTCCATCGGAAGCGCGGTGCGGTTCATCCGCACGGGTGCGTGCGACGCGGTCATCGCCGGCGGCACCGAGGCCGCCCTCACACCGACGGCAATCCAGGGATTCACGAACATGACGGCCCTGTCGTCGTCGGGTCGCTCGATGCCCTTCTCCGCCGAGCGCGAAGGATTCGTCATCGCCGAAGGTGGCGGCGTCCTGGTCCTCGAGGAGATGGAACGGGCCCGGGCTCGTGGGGCAGCCGTGCTCGCAGAGGTGTGCGGCACGGCCAGCACCGCTGACGCACACCACATCACGGCACCGGCACCGGGCGGGTCCGGTGCCATCCGGTGCATGCGCAGCGCGCTGGAGGACTCGCAGCTCGAGGCCGCCGACATCGCCCAGATCAACGCACACGGCACATCGACCGCCCTGAACGACGAGGCCGAAGCCGTCGCCATCGCCGAGGTCTTCGGTCTTCCCGGGCCTCCGGTCACCTCGATCAAGGGGGTCACCGGGCACTCGCTCGGAGCGGCCGGGGCGCTCGAGGCCATCGCCAGCGTCCTGTCCATGGAGCGGGGCATGATCCCACCGACGATGGGAACGACCGAGGTCGATCCCGCTCTCCCGCCGATCGATCTGGTCCTCGGCGCGGGCCGGGCGTGGGAGCCCGGACCGGTCATCTCCAATTCGTTCGGCTTCGGCGGCCACAACGGCTGCGCGATCTTCGCCCCTGCTCCAGCCGATTGAGCACCCGGGGTCGGGCCCCACGCATACGCGCCACCCGGGACTCCGACCGGCCCGAGGTCCTCCAGCTCGCTCGCGACCTGGTTCGCTCCGCCGATACCTATGCGTTCGACCCCGGGATAGGGGACGATGACCTGTGGCGATACTGGTCACCCTCCGCCGTCGGCCGGGGCTATGTCGCCGTGCTCGATGCGCAGATCGTGGCCATGTTCGCGATCCGCCCGAATAACCCGGGACCGGGAGCGCACGTTGCGAACGCCAGCTACGCGGTGGCCGCCGACCATCGAGGTCTGGGTCTGGGCCGTCGTATCGGTGAGGCCTCGCTCCAGCTCGCCGTTGATCTGGGATTCGAAGCGGTCCAGTTCAACATGGTGCTCAGCACCAACGCCGCCGCCATCGGCCTCTGGCAGTCGCTGGGCTTCTCCGTGGTCGGCACGATCCCCGACGGCTTCCGCCTGCCGGACGGCCGACTCGTCGCCCACCACATCATGTACCGGAGCTTGATCTGAGCGACCCCGTCGAACGGGCGCTTCGCTCCGTGGCGATGCGTCAGGGATCGACGATCACGAAGAGAAGCTCGCCCTCGACGGTCGTGACACCATCGACGGTGCCCCTGCCCCGGCCCCGGCCGCCACGGGCACTCAGCCGACCCAGCTCGACCTCGAGCCGCAGCACTTCGCCGGGCTCGACCTGACGGCGGAACCGGGCTTTGTCGAGTCCGCCGAAGAGCGGGAGCCGCCCCGCTCCGAGCTCGTGGGTCAACACGGCGATGGCCCCGACCTGGGCCAGGGCCTCGATCTGGAGGACCCCGGGCAGGGTGGGACGGCCGGGGAAATGGCCGGCGAAGAAGGGCTCATCGGCCGACGGGCACCATGTGCCCACTGCCCGCTCGCCCGGGTCGAGCTCGACGACCTCGTCGACGAAGAGGAACGGCGCACGGTGGGGCAGGATCTCCGCCGGCGTCGGATAGGTGTTCATGGTGTTTCTCCGATCTGGTGGCGGCCGAACCAGGACGGTCCGCCACCAGATCGGAAGGTCACATCGCGATACCCGTGGCTCAGACGCCCTTGGCGCGCGCCTTCAGCTTCGAGCCAGCGCTGATCTTGACCGCTTTGGTGGCCGGCACGGCGATCGGCTCGCCGGTCCGCGGGTTGCGAGCCGTCCGGGCCTTGCGCATCGTCTGCTCGAACGAGATGAACCCTGGAATGGTCAACTTCTCCTCACCCCTGTTCACCACCTCACCGACCACGTCGATGAAGGTGTTGAGGGTGTCGGCGACCTGCGAAGCCGGCTGCCCGGTCCGCTGCGCAATCGTGTCGACGAGTTCGGACTTGTTCATTGGTGCTCCTTCTCCGCCCAGGCGACGATGCCGCCCCGGCACTCGAATCTCCAGCGGGCGTACCGTATTCCGGGTTTCGCCGATCTCGGTGGATGCTTCGAGGGTCGACCGCGGAGAGTGGTGGCAGGTTGTGGGTCGGCCATCCGTGCGAAATCCGTTCGGGGGGCCGGGAAGATAGCGTGGCGGCGTGCCGCAGCCCACCACCGCCAGCGCAGAGGCCCGGGCCCGGTTCGACGAGTACGTCACGCCTGAGCTCGATCTCCTCTACCGCGTGGCCATGAGCCTCACCCGCCGACCGGGCGATGCCGAGGACCTGGTACAGGACACGCTGCTCCGTGCGTTCCGGGCCATCGAGCGGTTCGACGGCCGATACCCGCGGGCGTGGCTGCTGACGATCATGCGCAATGCCCACCTGAACCAGGTGCGCAAGAAGCGTCCCGATCTCCTGCGTGACCCCGACCGGGGACTCGACGAGCTTCCCGAATCCCCGGTCCAGCCCAGCTCCGAGTCCGAGGTCACCGATCGTCTCTTCGATGCCACCGTCGAGGAGGCGCTCGAGAGCCTTCCGACCAAGTTCCGCGAAGTCGTCGATCTCGTCGATCTCGGCGATCTCTCGTATCGGGAGGCCGCGGACATGCTCGACATTCCGATCGGAACCGTGATGAGCAGGCTCCACCGAGCCCGCTCCCGCGTACGTCGGCACCTCGAGGGGAATGGATTCGACCCCCGGTCGGGTTCGGACCAGATGGGAGAGGACCGAGGATGAGATCCAAGCCGGGTGCCATGAGCTGCCGGAAGGTCGGCAAGATCCTCCAGTCGCAACTCGACGGCGAGCTCGACGACAACCGACGCGAACAGGTCGCCGCCCATCTCGCCGAATGCGAGCGCTGCGGCCTCGAAGCCGAGGTACTGGAGGGCGTCCGGCTGGCTCTGCGCCGCCGGAGGAAGCGGCTGCCGGTGGCGACCGCCTCGGCCCTGCGTGACTTCAGCAACCGCCTGATACACGATGAGGATCCGCCCGACGGCAGCGGACTCGCCGGGACATAGCGGCCAGCGGGTCCGAGACAGCCCCGTCGCAACCGTCGGCTACCGACGGTGAGGGACCAGATTTCGGCTGGGGGCGGCCGGTGCAGCTCGGCGGGTCAGGCCCGGGCCGGAAGACTACGACACGACCGACGTGTCGGGCCGGTAGGTCGACCAGGCGAACCAGAACGTGTCGACGTGGGTCACCGCGTCGAGCTGCGTCCCCTCGTGGGGTCCGCTGACGGCCCGGCCCAGGATGTTCCACCGGGATCCGGTGTGTTCGTCGACGAACTCGTCGCCGTCCCGACGGAAGGTCACCGCCGAACCGTCCACGTCGTTGACGAACACACCGATCGCACCGATGTCGGCGCCCTCCGCCACGACGTTGGCGTCGAGACCCGATGCCGTCCCGGGCTTCAACCACACCGTGAGCGGCCGATCGCCGTCCTCGACGGCGAGCACCCCATCAGCCACGAGCTCCTCACGTTCGACCGCGACGAAGCCCGCATCCCCGGTGATGCCCACGACCCGCTCCTGCGCCCCCAACCGGCCATCGACCCCACCCTGGAAGAACGGCTCGAAAGGTCCTGATCGCCGGTCGTACCCCTGGTAGGGGTTCCTGCCGTAGTCCCGGTCGTGCCCGGTCTGCCAGCTGAGGACCTTGCCGTCAGGGTGGGACGCGGCGAAGTCGGCCCAGCTCACCGTGGCCATCGGGATCACCTCGAGCTCGGTCCCGAACAGCTCCCCCACCACCGACCGTCCGTCGAAATGGGTCCAGAGCGACTCGGTCTGGCGGTCGTACATCAGCAGGGCCGACTGGTACAGCGAGCCGGAGGTACCGAAGTCCAGCACCCGGTCACCGATGTCCCGCCGATACGCGAGCGCTGAGTTGCACAGCGGACAGTAGGACACCGTCACCGGCTCGCCTCCGACGACATCATTCACGATCTCGTGCCAGGTCATGATCTGGATGGGGTAGGCCCGGGCGTCGCCATCGGTGTCGAGGACCACCACCGGTTCCTCGTCACAGAGAAAGGTGGTGTCGGCCACCGAGAAGAAGCGGGGGTCGTCGATGGGTGGAATCCCGTCCGGTGGCGGTCCGCCCGAGATGATCTGCTCCCTCGGAATCAGGGCCTCGGGGAACGTATCGGTGTCCAAATGGGCCGGGGGCAGGGCCGACTCGGAGTCGGACCCTCGCTCGGACGAGCCGACCGGTCTGGCGTCCGGGTCGCTGACATCGTCGCTCGCGACGTAGTCCGGATCACATCCCTCGCCGTGCTCGGCCGCGGCCGCGTCGGACGGGTCGGAGCTGGCGACCGGCTGGTCGGAGCCACAGGCCACGGCGAACACGGCGGCAACGGCGACGATGCCGAGCAGGCACTTCCTCTTCCCGCGGAGTCTCATGCCGAGGCAACCCCCCGCCGTTCGGTCGCATTCCGCGTCTGGTGCAGCTCGGCGGGTCAGGCCCGGGCCGGGCGGGCGGTGCGCCCGTCGATCTCGGTGAAGAACAGCCTGGCGCACTGTTGCACCGCCATCGACCACGAAGGGTAGGCATGGGTCGTCTGGGCCAACCGACCGGTGAACATCCGGGTGCGCATAGCGAGGGCCACCTCGTGGATGAGCTCGCCGGCCCGCTCGCCGACGATGGTCGCGCCGAGCGGCCGACCACCCCCGAGTGCGTTGCCGAGCACCGGCACCGGTCCTGAGATCAGCTTGACGAAACCGTCCGTGCGGCGGTCGGTGATGGCCCGGTCGACCGCGCTCATCGGCCATTCGGCGACGCGGACGCCTGGACCGGCGGCGTCGCTCTCGGTGGCGCCGATCCTGGCAACCTCCGGCGCCGTGAAGGTGCACCAGGGCACCCGTGACGCATCGAACCGCTTCGTCCGGCGGGAGAACGCGTTGTCCACCGCGAGGCGCCCCATCTCGAACGCGGCGTGGGTGAGCTGCAACCTTCCTGTGATGTCACCGATGGCGTAGACCCCGGGCGACGATGTGGACAGGTCGTCCGAGGTCTTGATGTAGCCCCGCTGGTCGAGGTCGATCCCGGCCGACTCCAGCTCGAGGCCGTCGGACGCGGGTCGACGTCCCACTGCGACCAGGAGCCGTTCGGCATCGACCACTCCCCCGCCACCGTCGGTCAGTCGGATGAAGCCGGCGGCGGTCGGCGCCACCCGTTCGACCCGGGCGTCGACCCGGACGTCCACACCGTCGCGACGCAGCACGTCTGAGATCAGGACGGACGCGTCGGGTTCCTCGCCGGGCAGGAGGCGCGATTCGGCCTCGTAGAGCGTGACCGCCACGCCGAGCTTGGCGAAGGCCTGGGCCATCTCGACGCCGATCGGTCCACCGCCGAGGATCGCCATCGACGATGGTGCCTCGGCGAGATCGAACAGGGTCTCGTTGGTCAGGATGTCGACGGTGTCGATGCCGGGTAGGGGCGGAACGAAGGGTGCGGTGCCGGTCGCCACGATGGTCCGGCGACCGTGCAACCGCGTACCGTCGACCTCGACGTCGCCGTCGGAGCGGAGCCTGGCCCACCCTTCGACGACGGTGATCCCTTCCGATCGCAGGACATCGGCGGTCTCGGTGGCAGCGATCGCCGCGATCGTCTCGTGGACGCGTCGCATGGCGTCGGCGAACGAGGCTCCCGCCCCGGCGCCCGCGAGCAGCGCCTTGGACGGCACACACCCCGTGAATGTGCAGTCACCGCCGATCGGTCCGGCGTTCACCAGGATCACGGACCGGCCTCGGTACCGGGCGGCCCGGGCCGCGCCCAGTCCAGCGGCGCCCCCGCCGACGACGATCAGATCGGCTTCATGCGTTGTGCCGTTGGTCTGGGTCATCGAGACCTCGCGATTCAATGGGCCGCCCGAAGGCCTTTCATGGAAAGCCTCAAGGCGGTCAATGGACCGCCCGAAGGCCGAAGAACGCGTACGTGAACACGACACATCCAGCGACGAAGATCCGCAGCTCGCGGTCGTGACGGGCGAGCCAGAACGCGACGCCGCCGATCAGGGCTACGAGGATGACCTCGGTCAGGACTCCGGCGTCGGTCCGCGGGAGAAGGAGCTCGCGGAAGACACCGGCGGCGATCGTCGATCCGGGAGTCATCAGCCCTTCGAACCCGCCGGCCCGGATGCGCATTCCCTCACCGTCGGTTGCCGTCGATCGCCTCGCGGAGCTCGGCCACGAAGCGACCCGCCCCGAGGGGCCCGCAACCCTCGAGCAGTCGCCGCACCAGGGCCGAACCGACGACGACACCATCGGAGACCGCCGAGACCTCGGCCGCCTGTCGGGCGGTCGATACGCCGACGCCGACCAGCACCGGAAGATCGGTGATCTGCTTCAGTCGAGCGGCGATCGTGGTGGCGCTGTCGGCCACGGCGGTCCGCTCGCCGGTGACGCCCAACAGACCGATCCCGTAGACGAATCCCCGGGACCGTTCGCTGATCCGGGCCAGTCGAGCATCATCGGCGGTCGGGGCGGCGAGGAGGATCGTCTCGATCCGTGACTCTCGGGCCGCGGCCTCCCAGGGGTCGAGCTCCTCGAGTGGAACGTCCGGGACGATGGCTCCGCTGATGCCGGCTGCGGCGAGCATGGACGCGAAGCGGTGTTCCCCGGCCCGCAGGATCGGGTTGTAGTAGGTCATCACGGCGATGGGAACGCCGGCGTCGACGTCGGCCAGCGCGTCGATGAGGCCGAGTGGTGTGGCCCCTGCGGTGAGCGCCTGCTCTCCGGCCTGCTGGATCACCGGCCCGTCCATCACCGGGTCGGAGAACGGAATCCCCACCTCGATCGCATCGGCACCGGCGTCGCCGAGGGCGCGCACCACGTCGAGCCAGTCGGGTTGCATCCCACCCATCACGTAGGGAATCAACCCCTTCCCGCCCTCGCCGCGGCGGTGCTGGAGAGCGCTCTGGATTGCCCCTGCGCTCATCCCAGGATCTCCATCATCTGCGGAGCGTCCTTCTCACCTCGCCCCGACAGATTGCACAGCACCCTCCGGCCGGCCAACTCCTCGCGGGCCATCGCCATCCAGGCGACGGCGTGAGCGGATTCGAGCGCCGGGATGATGCCCTCGCTGCGCGACAGGAGCTGGAAGGCCTCGATGACCTGCTCGTCGGTCACCTGGACGTAACGGGCCCGCCCGCTGGCCGCGAGCGCGGCGTGCTCAGGACCGACGCCCGGGTAGTCCAGGCCGGCCGAGATGCTCTGGGCCTCGAGCACCTGTCCCCATTCGTCCTGGAGGAGGTACGACTTCATGCCGTGCACGACACCCGGCACTCCTCGGGCGATTGCCGCCCCTCCGGCGGGTTCGACGCCCACCAGCTCGGCGTCGGTGTCGGCGAAGCCCGCGAATATCCCGGCTGCGTTCGATCCACCGCCGACACAGGCCGTGACCACGTCGGGCACACCGCCGTGGCGTTCGGCGAACTGCTCTCGGGCCTCCTCGCCCAGCACGCGGTGGAACTCCCGCACCATCCAGGGATACGGGTGCGGACCCATGACCGATCCGAGGCAGTAGTGGCTGTGCTCGACGGTCGCCACCCAGTCGCGCATGGCCTCGTTGACCGCGTCCTTCAAGGTGCGGCTCCCGGTGCGCGCCGGACGGACCTCAGCGCCCAGCAGGCGCATCCGGAACACGTTGAGCTCCTGGCGGGCCATGTCGACCTCGCCCATGTAGACGGTGCATTCGAGTCCGAATCGGGCGGCAGCGGTGGCGGTGGCGACACCGTGCTGGCCGGCGCCGGTCTCGGCCACCAGGCGACGCTTTCCCATGCGCTTGGCCAGGAGAGCCTGGCCCAGGACGTTGTTGATCTTGTGGGACCCGGTGTGATTCAGGTCCTCCCGCTTCAGCGTCACGTGGCATCCCAGGACCTCGGAGAGATTCGGGCAGTCGGTGAGCGCCGAAGGTCGTCCGGCGTAGTGCTGCAGGTAGTCGTCGAGCTCGGCACGGAACGCCGTGTCGAGCCAGGCATCGCGGAACGCCCGTTCCAACTCCTGGAGCGCCGGCACCAGGGTCTCGGGGACGAACAGCCCTCCGAATTCTCCGAAGTAGCCGCCCGCGGACGGTTCACTCATGGTCATCTCGTGCTCCGGTCAGCCGTCGTCGCGCCAGTCGTAGGGCAGCGCACCCTCGGCGTGCTGGGGCTCGGGCTCCGCGGCCCGGGCGTTGGCCACGAATCGGCGAATGAGCGGACCGTCCTTGTGGCCCGGTCGACGTTCCACGCCCGACGACACGTCGACTCCCCATGGTTCGGTCTGGCGAACGGCCGCTCCGACATTGGATGGGGTGAGCCCACCGGCGAGAATCATCCTCTTGTTGTCGGGAATCCCCTCGGCCAGGCTCCAGTCGAAGACCTCGCCCGAGCCCGGAGACGGCGCGTCGAGGAGAACGGCGTCGACGGGATACCGGTCGATGTGCTTCAGCTCGGGCGACCCGGCGGCGAAGGCCTTGACCACGAACCTGAGCCGCTCGCGGATGTGCGCCACCTGTTCGGGTGATTCGTGCCCGTGGAGCTGGGCGCCGACCAGGCCGGCCCGATGGACCGATTCGACGACGCGATTGGGGGTCTCGTCCTTGAACACGCCGATGGTCATCACGTCGTCCGGCAGCCGGGAGGCGATGTCCCGGGCCGTGCGAACGGTCACCCGACGCTTGCTGGGAGCGAAGACGAAACCGAGGGCGTCGGCTCCCAGCCCCACGGCCAAGAGACCGTCCTCCTCGGTGGTGATGCCACAGATCTTGACGAACATGAGGTTCGGGTTGACGCTACCCGACCGCTGGCGGTCTCTCGCCGGTCAATTCGCACCGGCTTCCACCATCGCCGCCACCGCGGCGCGGGGATCGGCGCTTCGGACGAGGCTCTCCCCGACCAGCACGGCGTCGAACCCGGCGGTCTGGAGAACCGCGAGGTCGGACGGACGCTCGATACCGCTCTCGGCGACCCGGAGGACGTCGTCAGGAAGCTGTCGCCCGACCCTGACCGCCCGATCGGTGTCCACCGAGAACGTGACGAGATCCCGTTGATTCACCCCGATGACACCGGCCCCGATCTCCAACGCCCGTTGCGCCTCGGGCTCGTCGTGCACCTCGACCAGGGCGGTGAGGCCCAGGTCGATTGCCGTGCCATGGAGCTCCTCGAGCTCGAGGCGACCGAGCGCCGCGACGATCAGCAGCACGGCGTCGGCCCCCATGATGCGGGCGTCGTGGACATCGGCCGCAGACACGGTGAAGTCCTTTCGGAGTACCGGCAGGGAGGTTCCCGCCCGGGCTGCCACCAGATCTTCCGGTGAGCCCGAGAAGAACTCGCGATCGGTGAGGACCGAGACGCACGATGCGCCACCGGCTTCGTACGCGGCGGCGAGAGTGCCCGGTTCCAGGTCGGGAGCGATCGGGCCCCTCGAGGGTGAGGCTCGTTTGACTTCGGCGATCACCCCGAGGCCGGGGCGGCCGACGCCGGAGGCGAAGTCTCGCGGGGGCGGACAGTCGCCGGCGCGTGCCCGCAGGTCCACCAGGGAACGGCGGTCGACGGTTGCGGCCTCACGGTGTGCCGCGAGGATCCGGTCGAGATAGGTGGCGGCCACGCGGAACCTCGGGGAAGGCTTCGCCCGCTTCAGGCGCCCTTGCCGCCGGTGGGTGTGACCTGCACCATCATCGGTGAATCGCCGACCAGCTCGCCGAGGCTGCCGATCAGCGTGGCCATCGCCTCGCTGGAGGAGTGGGTCACCAGTGCATCGGCGTCGGTGTAGCGCTCGTACATCCAGACGACGTTCGAGTCGGTGTCGTCGGTGTGCAGGAGGTACAGCAGCGTGCCATCCTCGCCCTCGACCGCGGGCAGCATGGACGAGAGTACCTCGAGAAGCTGCTCACGCTTCCCGTCGGCCGCTGTCAGTTTCACGAACATCGCAGTTTCAGTCATGGCGCGAGGGTAGACAGCATGGCCGCCCGGCCACGCATCGAGCCCATCGGATCGGTGCGGTTACCGTTGTCGGCGATGTCGCTCGACACGATCCTCGCGTTCTCCGCCGCCACGCTCGTTCTGCTGGTGATTCCCGGTCCGGCAGTGATGTACATCGTCACTCGAAGCGCCGCTCAGGGTCGACGAGCGGGCCTCGTGTCGGTCGCCGGCATCCACCTCGGAACCGTCGCTCACGTCGTGGCAGCCATGGTCGGCCTGTCAGCGGTCCTGGTCACATCGGCGACGGCCTTCACGGTCGTGAAGACGGTCGGAGCCGCCTATCTGATCTGGTTGGGCATCCAGTCCCTCCGGTCGTACCGAAACGGAACGACAGCGACGCTGGGGAAGCCGGGAGAGCAGCGCCCGCTGGGCCGCATCTTCGTCGATGGCGCCGTTCTCAACATCTTGAACCCGAAGACGGCGATCTTCTTCCTGTCCTTCGTGCCGCAGTTCGTGAGTGCGAACACCGCGCATCCGGTGCTCGACGTCGCAGCCCTGGGTGGGCTGTTCATCGTTCTCGGCCTTCTGTCCGACGGCGCGTATGCCGTCGCCGGTGGATGGGTCGGAGTCAGGCTTCGCCGATCGCCACGACTACAGCGCCGGAAGGACCTCCTCGCTGGTGGGACATACCTCGGCCTGGGTGCTGTCACCGCCCTGAGCGGCGGCCGGTCCACCTGAGCCGACGAGCCTGCACTGGAGCCCATCGACCGGTGTCACAGTCCGCGATCGCTGCGGTAGCTGGAGAAGACGGCGGACAGCGGGATGGAGAAGAACGCGCCGAACGCGACGAACAGGGCGACCAGGAGGCCGGATCCGAAGCCTCTCCAGCCGATGATGATCCATCCGATCCCGAACAGTACGGCCACGCCCAGCGCGACGACGGTGAGCGCCACCAGCCGGGCGCGTATCGGATCGCTCGGCCCGGTGGAGTCATAGGTGGACCGCACCTCGTCGTAGATCTCGGAGCGACCCAGCGGAGGGTTCTCGTCGGTGTGCGACGACCGTCCCGCTCGGCCCGCCCGACCCGCGGCCGTCGAGCCAGCGGCGGCACGGCGCCCCTGGTCGTAGATCAGGCGCTCCTCCGGATCGCGGAGCAGCCGCCACGACGCGTTCACCTGCTGCATCTTCCGCTGCAAGGATGCGCGCGTGGCTGCATCGGCGTCGGAATGGAAGTCGGGATGCAGCCGACGGGCGAGACGCAGGTATGCCGCTCGAACCGCTTCGGTATCGGCGGCCGGGTCAACACCGAGGACGCGGTAGTGATCGGGCGGCGACACCGTCGTCACCCGGCGGACGGAACGGCTCGTGCCACCGCAGGCGTCTCGTGGTCGGTCCAGCGCACGGTGACCGCGCTCGGGGCTTCGACCCGCCGATGCAGGAGTCCGAGGGCGATCGTTCCAGCGGAGTCCGGAGCGGCGCTGCTGAGCCGACCGGATTCGACGCCGTCGCACCAGACCGCAGCTCCCTCCGGCGCGTGACCACCAGGAACCTCGATGACCCGTAGCCGACGGGGAACGTTGCCACCGCGCGCATCGATCCGGGCCACTAGCTCCTGGCCCGTGTAGCACCCCTTGGTGAAGTCGACCGAGCCCTCCACCACACCCAGCTCGGCGGGGATGACATCGGCGGTGATCTCGCGACCCATCGCCGGGATCCCGGCGAGGATCCTCCGTCGCCGGAACTCCTCGGCGGGGAGCTCGGACAGTCCGTCGGGGCGCACCACGGCCTGTCCCACCAGGTCGAGTCCCTCGATTCCGGGCCAACCCGGATCGTGTCGGACCGTCGCCGTTCCCCCGACCGATGCCGCCCCCGGGCCCCGAACAGCGAGCAAGGTCAGGGGCTCGGACTCCACGGTGCAGGCGACCCGGATCAGGAATCGGCGCAACCGATCGATCACTGCTGCGCCGTGGCCGGCATCGAGATCGAGGAGGAACTGCTCATGGCCTGTCCGGGTGGCTCGCACCTGCGCCACCATCCTGCCCGTCGGCTCCAGCAACAGGGACCACGCGCTGGCGTCGGGCTCGAGGCCCAGGACGTCCTGGCTCAGCTGCCCCTGCAGGAAGCTGCCGGCATCAGGGCCCGAGACCAGCACGCCATCGCGGTCCAGTTCGATGGCACCCGGTTCGTTCATCGATCGGCCGCCGTCCGGCGGGATGCCGTCATCCGGCGCGCCGCCGGGACCGCGCTGAGCAGAGCCTTGGCCTTGTTGTGGCATTCGAGGTCCTCGAGTGCGGGATCGCTGTCGACGACGATGCCGGCGCCCGCCTGCACCGACGCAACGCCGTCCGGACCCACCACCATCGTCCGGATGGCGATCGCCGTGTCGATGCTTCCCGAGAAGTCGACGTAGCCGACCACGCCGGCGTATGGCCCGCGTCGCACCGGCTCGAGCTCGTCGATGATCTCCATCGCCCTGACCTTCGGCGCCCCCGAGACGGTCCCGGCCGGAAGCGTGGCCCGAAGCACGTCGATGGGACCGAGACCGCCGCGCAGGGTCCCGGATACCTGGGAGGTCAGATGCATCACGTGGCTGTAACGCTCCAGGGTCATCATCTCATCCACCTGGAGCGTCCCGAACTCCACCACCCGCCCCACGTCGTTACGGGCCAGGTCGACCAGCATGACGTGCTCGGCGACCTCCTTCGGGTGCTCCTGCAACTCGGCTCCGATCCGCCGGTCCTCGGCCTCGGTCCTGCCCCTCCACCGCGTGCCGGCGATCGGCCGGGAGATGACACGACCCTCCCGGAGCTGCACCATCGGTTCGGGTGAGCAACCGACCAGCGACAGCTCGGGCAGCCGGACGAAGTACATGTACGGGCTGGGGTTCACCTGCCGCAGAACCCGGTAGTAGTCGAACGGGTCTGCGTCGAGATCGAAGTCGAACCGCTGGGACAGGACCACCTGGAAGACGTCGCCGGCGAGGACGTACTGGCGGGCGACGCGGACCGCGTCCTCGTACCGGGCGCCGCCCATCGACGACGCGACCTCCGCCTCGTCGAGCAGATCGTCCGGATCGGGCGGCGCCACCAGGGGCTCGTCGATGGGGCGAGCGCCGTCGGCGGCCATCCCGTCGACCCGCTCCATGGCGGCGTCGTACGCGTCGTCCAACTCCTCGGAGGTCTCATCGCCCCGCAGGAGCACGTTGTCGACCAGCAGGACGCGCTGCCGGAAATGGTCGAAGACCGCGAGCTGGCCGATGACCGAGAGCACGGCGTCGGGGTACCCCTGATCGTCGGTCGGCGCATCGGGCAGGTGTTCGACCTCGCGAACGACGTCGTATCCGAGGAACCCCATGACACCGCCGTGCATGGGAGGCAGTTCGGGGAGTGTCGGCGATCGGTACCGCCCGAGGGCCGCCTCGAGGAAGGCCAGCACACCTCGATCGGTGGGAAGTGACGGATCCAGGTCGCCATCGATCGTGAGCTGGCCGCCCCGACTGACGACCGTCGCCAGAGGGCGTCGTCCGATGAACGAGAAGCGGCTCCAGCGCTCGCCGTGCTCCACGGATTCGAGGAGGAACCCCGGCTCGTCGGCGACCACCCGGGCGAACGCGGCCACCGGAGTGGTCAGATCGGCGACGACTTCACGCCAGACGGGTACGACCGTGAAACTCGACGCCAGCTCCCTGAAGCGATCGCGCTCGGGATGGTTCATTCCGGACCGAACGCGCGGTGGAAGCAGGTGAACTCACCCTCGACGTGACAAGCCCCGCCGCCTTCCTGTTCGACCACGAAGAGGAGCGTGTCGCCGTCGCAGTCGAAGTACGCCTCGCGGATGAACTGTCGATCGCCGGAGGTGTCGCCCTTTCGCCACACCTCCTGGCGGCTGCGGCTCCAGAAGATCGTCCGCCCGGTCTCGAGGCTCATCCTCAGGGTCTCCGCGTTCATCCACGCCATCATCAGTACCCGTCCGGTGCCGTCCTCCTGGACGATCGCGGCGACCAGGCCATCGGGGTTGTAGGTGACGGCGGCAAGCTGCGCCTCGGTGAAGGAAACGGGGGTCTCTACGGCCATGGACGCGATCCTAGGGGCGTCGACACGAGGCACCTACGGCGTCAGCTGAGATGCTGTTCGAGCCGTGCCATTCGATCGAAGAGCCCGACGACGTCCGGGGACTCGTGCGAGGTGTCGAGCTCGCGGTACACCGCCTCGACGTTGATCGCGAGACGCTCGGGCGATCGCCATTGGCGGTAGGAGTCGAGCTCGATGTCGAAGGTCGCCGCCTCCGCCGACATCCCTTCCGCGTGCCGAGCAGAAGTCTCGCGGTGGACCCAGCGCAGGTAGTCGGCCACATCCGTCACCCCGGCATCGTCGGCGAGCGGGCCGTGGCCGGGGACGACCACCGCCAGATCCCACGCCAGCAAGCGGTCGCACGCCGCGATCCAGTTGGCCACCGGACCGGCCCACACGATCGGCGTGGCATCGATGAACAGTATGTCCCCGGTGAAAGCAACCGCCCCGTCCGGCACGTGCACCAGTACGTCGCCGCGAGTGTGGGCGGGTCCGACCTCGATCACGTCGACGGCCCGGCCCCCGGCCTCGAGCGCCAGCTCTCCCGTGAACGTCCGCGTCGGCGCCGCGCCGGTGACACCGGCGAAGTCGAAGTCACCGAAACACCGTTGGAGATAGCCCGCCAGCGGCTCGGTGAAGTCGGCTTCGAGCAGTGCGGCGAGCAGCGCCGCCGGAACTTCGTCCATCTCCTCCGCCGAGGCGACAGAAGCCACGATCTCGGCGCTGTCCACCAGCTCGTTGCCGTAGCAGTGATCGCCGTTGGCATGTGTGTTCACCAGCGACCGGATGGGAGCGGCCGACGTGATCGGTGCCATGGCATCGAGCATCAGCCGGGTCAGGGGCAGATCGAAGAGCGTGTCGACGAGGAGCGACCGTCCATCGCCGGCGATCAGCCCCGCGTTGGACATCCCCCAGCGATCGGGCTGTAGGTATGCGTGGATGCCGTCGGCCACTTCCTCGAGCCGGGTCGTCTCGGCATCGGATCGTCCGAGCATGGGGGGACCGTAGCCGAGCCGGGTCGCTCCCCCACCCGGGATTGGGGGCAGACCCCGATGCCCACCCCACCGGGCCGGGCGCATCATCGATCCATGCACTCCGAGACCTCCACGGCACCACACACCGACGTCCCTCGACTGCAAGCCGAGCGCGACCTCGTGATCGATCTCGTTCGCGTCGGCTCGATCGCCGCCGTCGTCATCGGCCACTGGCTCGTGGCCGGCGTCGAAGCCACCCCGGAAGGTCTCGCCACGGTGAACGCCCTGGGTCCGATCCCGGCCCTCCGGCCGTTGACGTGGGCATTCCAGGTCATGCCGCTCTTCTTCGTCGCCGGAGGTGCGGCCAACCACGCTTCATGGACGAGTGCGCGCCGCCGGGGAACCTCCCCCGCCGACTGGATGGCCGGGCGGCTCGCTCGCCTCATCCGGCCCACCGTTGCACTGGCCGTGGTGTGGGCCGTGGCGGTACTCGGCTGGACCCTGACGGGAGGCGACCGCGTCGTGATCCAACAGGCGGCCTGGGTGGCCGGGATCCCACTGTGGTTCCTCGCCGCCTACGTGCCCACCGTGATGCTCGCGCCGTACCTCGCCAGGCTCGGTGGGAGCTCTCCGGTCGGCGTCGTCGCGGGCCTGGCCGTCCTGGTCGTGCTGGTCGACCTCGTCGGGATCGGTCTCGGCATCGGTGCCGTTCGGTTCATCAACGTGCTTGCGCCCTGGCTGTTCTTCCAACAGCTCGGGTTCTGGTGGCGGGAGGGTCGATTGCCGACCGGTCGGCCCGCGGCCCTCTGGGCCGGGCTCTTCCTCGCTGCCACGATCGCGGCCACCTGGCTGGGACCCTATGCCGTATCGATGGTGTCGGTTCCCGGTGAGGCACTGGGCAACACCACGCCCCCCACGGTCGCGCTCGTCATGCTGGGCTGTACCCACCTCTTCGCCGTCCGCTCACTCGCCCGACCGCTCGAACGGATGGCCCGGCGCCGTTCGGTTCGAACCACGCTGCTCGTGGTGGGTTCCGCAGCCATGACCGTCTACCTGTGGCACTTCACCGCCCTGATCCTCGTCGCAGCTGTGGTCGCCGTGCTCGGAGCGCCGCTCGCACCGGTCGGCGCGCTGGGCTGGTGGGTGGCGAAGCCGCTCTGGATGCTGGCGGCCGGGGGCCTCCTGGCCGGCATGATCCGCCTTCTGCGCGGCTACGAAGCTCCCTGGCGTCACCTGCCGGCTGCCTCGTCCGGCCGCGTGGCCATCACCTCGGCTCTGACCGTCGCCGCTGCCGTCAGGATGACCACCGCCGGCTTCTCGTCGGACTCCTTCCCGTTGGGTGTGGACCTGCTCGGTCCGGGTCTCCTCCTGGGTGCGGTACTCCTCATCAGAATGCCCTCGGCACCGGGACTGGTCCGGGCTTGACCCCAACCGATGAGAGGCGTCGAGCGCCCGTCCGGGGGTCAGCGTCTTCTCGCCACCAGTACCGCTGCCGCGGCGATCCCGCCCGCCAGGACGACAGCGACGATCGTCAGCAGTCCGCTCCCGCCGCTGCCCTCCTCGACATCGTCGGCGGTGAGGACCGCCGCGGCCACCTGCGACGCTGCGGCCGGCTCGGCGACGGTCGAGGACGTCGACACCGACGTCGTGCTGCTCGTCGACACCGACGTCGACGAGACCGGGACGGTCGAGGACGCCGGTACCGACGTCGTCGAGGTCGCCGCTGACGACCCCGACGATCGGCGCGGCGGTTCGGCAGGCGACGTGGGCGGTTTCACGGCTGGCGGCAGGACCGGGTCCGTCGGTGCTCGCGTGGGCGGAGGCGCCAGCGTCGCCGGTGGTGGGGCGGCGGTCGACGGCGGTGGTGGGACCGCCGGGCAGATCTGATCGATGGATCGGAACGGTGGCGCATCGCCCTTCCCCCACCGCCATCCGTCCACTGCCCCGTCGGTCACGGTGCGATTCCCGGCACCGGCTGCCGCGACGACGAACGCCTTCTGGCCGGGCTCGGCAACCGAGTACCCCCAGTAGCTCGACCCACCACAGGTGAGACAGGCGTTGTCGCTGCTGCACCCTGTGCCGTCGATCGAACACACCGCCCCACCCATACCGCCGAACGCGCGCAGACCGGCGTCGAAACTGCTGCGGGCGAGCAGCTCGAGCCCGCTCAGCGAGTCCTCGCCGAACCAGACACACGCGGTGTGGAGTCCCGACCCGTCGCCGGGGTCGACCACGACACCGGCGCGATCGAGGTCGCCCGGGCGCGCGCCGGGAGCCGCCGCAGCCGGAACGACAGTCGCCAACACCAGTCCGACCAACAGCGCGGCGAGCGACGCCGAGGGACCGGGGCGAGAGCTCACCGTCGCCTCTCACCAGCCGTTTCCCCCGCCCATCGGCCGGCGCGTGTCAGCGCCAGCCCGGTGAGCAGGAGCAGCGAACCCAGTCCGACCATCCACCACGAGCTCGAGCCGGTGTTGGCCAGGGTCGTAGTCGCCGGGGCAGCCGTGGTCGTGCGAGCCTGCGTACTGCCCTTGACGACCGCAAGGCGCTGGACATCGCCGACCTGTGTCGGCCCTGTCGTCGTGGGCGGGAGTGTCGTCGTGGTCGCCGCCGGCGACGACAGGTCGGGGCAGGCCGGAGCACTTGCCCAGTCCCACACCCGGGACAGGGCCTGAACGGACTGCGACGTCGCGAAGGTGTTGATCCCGAACGCATCCGACGGGCTCGCCACCTGACCGGCGGGCAGCTGCCGGCTCAACAGGTAGGCCGCCGGATCGATGTACGGCTCGCCGACCCGCTCGGGAGCGAGACCGTCGCGCCAGTCGCTCGTCGACGTGTCGATCCCATGGGCCGCCAACCCCAGCATGGCCATGGCCGTGCTGTTCGGATTCGCCTCACCGAACGATATCCACGCTCCGGTGGCGGTGTCGTGCTCCACCGCGAGGCGCTTCAGTCCGGAAGCGACCGCCGGGTCGTCGGAGCCCACTCCCTTCGCGGCGAGGGCCTGGAGCGTGCGCCCCGTGATGTCCGGATCGAAGGTGTCCTCCGACGCGTCGCCGGCGAAGTTCCAGCCGCCGGACGGGGCCGAAGCAGCGATGATCGAGGCCACGACACCATCCGGTGTATCGACGCACAGTTGGCGCTGGGCCAGAACGGCCAGCAACGTGTCGCCAAAGGTGCCGTAGCTCGCCGTATCAGGATCGAATCCGGCGCCGATGACCGCGACGAGATCGACCGCTCCCCCATCTCCGGACGGGTCGAACGCCACAGGAGACAGCCCGGCCGCCCAGCCACCGGGCCCGGCCACCATTGCCACGATCTTCGCTGCAGCGCCCGCGGTGGGACCCGCCTCGGCCTCGTCGTCGATGCCGTCGTAGGGCGTTCGCCCGTCGCTGTTGATCACGCCGGAGACCGCCGCTCGGGCGAGGTCGGCGTTCCAGGGCGCGTCGGACTGGGCCGACTCCGCCAGCGCCAGGATGGCGTCGGCGGTCTCGAATCCGGCGAACCCGGCCACCTCGAATCCACCGTCGGGCTGCTGTTGCGTCGCGAGCCAGCCGGCGGCATCGGCGACGTCGGCGGCCGCCGGCCCGGCGACTACGCCGAGGGCGGCGACCACCAGGGACGCGGCAACGATCGTGCGGGGCTTCTTCATCTTCTCTGTCCTCCCGGCCCCGTTCCACGAGGGCCTGTCGTAGGGAACGCCGTCGGGGGACCCGATCCGGCGGACATCGGCAGGTGCTCTGGCTTGCGCCCGACGGGATCGTGCGCTCACAGTTGCGGGACAGCGCCGGAATCTCACCGACTTCCCCTGCGCCCTCGAATAGCTCCGAGAGTGGCGACGGTGGGTACCGTCACTCGTTGTCTGCGCCGTAGCGTACGGCGCACCCCAGCCCGACCGCCAAGCCCGAACAGGGATCGTCAGGACCGCACGTGCCACTGAGCAAGTTCCATGCCGCGAGTTGGCTGGTGTGGGTGGCCGCCGCGGCGACGATCGTGCAGATCGCGCCGAACCCGACGCTCCTCGTCCTACTCCTGGCGGTCTCGTCGCTCGTGGTCGCGACGTGCTCGATGCCGGGACCGCTGGCCCGGGCGTTCCCTCAGCTGCTCGCCGTCGGTGCGGTGTTCGGTCTGGTTCGTATCGCGCTGCTGTCGCTGACGACCCATGGTGTCGGCGAAGTGTGGTTCAGCCTTCCGGAACTCACGCTTCCGCGGCTCCTCGGCGGGTTCACCGTCGGTGGCACGATCGAGGGCGACGTCGTGCTCCAGGCCGCGGCCGAGAGCCTCCAGCTCGTCGCCCTCCTCGGAGCGTTCGGGGCGTTCAACGCGGTCGTCGCCCATCACGAGCTCGTCGGTCTCCTTCCCCGCTCCTTCCATGAGGTCGGCCTGGTCATCACCGTCGCCTTGGCCTTCGTGCCGTCCACCCTCGAGGCGCTCCACGACGTCCGCGAGGCGGATCGGTCGCGTTCGGGCGGGCGTCCGGTGCGCCGCCGGCGCACCACCAGGCTGCTCGTGCCGGTGCTCGAACGGGGGCTCGACAGGGCGATCGCGTTGAGCGAATCGATGGACGCGCGCGGATTCGGCCATCAGGAGCCGAGCCGCGGGGAACGGGTGGGTGCCCACCTGGCACTCCTCTCCGTCGTCGCCGTCGGAGCAGCCGGCGTCGCGCTGGTCGGTCAGGAACAGGTCTGGGCCGTCACCTTCCTCGTTCTGGGTCTGGCCGGGCTGGCCGCCGCCACGGGGATCAGCTCCCGTGGTCGGATCCGAACCCGCCATCGACCGCGCCGGCTCCACCGGCGCGATCTGATCATGGCGCTCCTGTCCGGATCTGGAACGGTCCTGATCGTCGTCGCCTCCCTCCTCGGAGACGACCGACTGTCGTGGACCCCCGGTGACGGGATCCCCCGTGTCCCCCTGCTCGGCCTTCTCGCCGTGCTGTGCCTCCTGACACCGGCTGCGATGGCTCGTGACGCCGAGCCCGCCCCACCCGACCACGACACGGTCGCCGTGGCCGCGGCGACGGTCACCGACCGATGAGCATCGTCTGGGCGGACGCGGGATTCGCTCCGCCGGGAAGCGGCCGGGTGTGGTCCGACGTGACCCAGTCGATCACGCGCCACGACATCCACCTCGTCGTCGGCGATTCGGGCTCGGGGAAGTCGACGCTCCTTCGCTCGATCAACGGGCTCGTGCCGCATTCCACCGGTGGGACCTTCTCCGGCACGGTGACGGTGGCCGGTCGCTCGACGGCCACGCATCGGCCTCGGGACCTGGCCGACACCGTTGGATTCGTCCACCAGGATCCCAACGCCCACACCGTGGTGGATCAGGTCGAGGCGGACATCGCGTTCGGGCTGGAGAACCTCGGTGTGTCGGAGACCGACATGCGCCGGCGCGTCGAGGAGGTGCTCGACGCCCTGGGTATCGCCGGGCTGCGCCATCGGGCCGTCTCGACCCTGTCGGGAGGCGAGCGACAACGCGCCGCCGTCGCGGCCGCTCTGGCCACCGCCTGCGAGGTCCTGGTCCTCGACGAGCCCACCGCTGAGCTCGACCCGCAGGGAGCCGACGACGTCTTCGCCGCCCTGCGTCGCCTCAACGAGGACCTCGGTATCACGGTGGTGATGGCCGAACACCGGTTGGAGCGCGCCGCTCCCCTCGCAGACTCGCTCTCCGTGCTCGACGGCGCCGGCACCGCCGTCCGATTCTCCCTCGAGCCGGCCGCCACGCTCGCCACCTATCACGGAGCGGCCCCGGTGACGCAGTTGGGTCGGCTGCTCGGCTGGAGCCCCGCTCCACTCACCGTGCGGGACGCGCGCCGAAAGGCGGCGACCGACCCGGTCGACCTGTCGGCTCCACCGGCCGAGACCGTGACGGCGGGCGACGTGTTGATCGAAGCGGACGCGCTCAGCTTCACCCCCGGTGAGCGCACCACCCTTCTCGACTTCACCCTCGAAGTGAGACGGGGCGAGACCATCGCGTTGCTGGGACGTAATGGGGCGGGCAAGACCACGGTGCTCCGCCTCCTCGCCGGACTCGTCGAGCCCGGGGGCGGTGTGCGAACCGCCGCCAGGACCTCGACCGTGTACCTCCCCCAGGATCCGAATCTCCTCCTCAACGCCGGTTCCGTTCGGGCCGAGGTGGCCGAGACCCGCTCGCTGCGCGGTGCGCCACCCGATCCCGACGCCGACATCGCTCTGCTCGGTCGGCTCGGCTTGGTCGGCCTCGCCGATCGCCACCCCCGTTCGCTGTCCGGCGGCGAGCGCCAGCGCGTCGCCATCGCCGCCGTCGCTGCCGCCGAGGCGGACGTGATGCTCCTGGACGAGCCCACCCGAGGCATCGACGACCCGACCCGGGCCGCCCTGGAGCTGCTGTTCGAACACCAGACCGCCAGGGGCGGAGCAGTCGTGATGGCCACCCACGATGTCGAGCTGGCGGCGCGGGTCGCCGATCGGGTCGTGGTGCTGGGCGACGGCGAGATCGTGGCCGAGGGACCGGCTCGAACGGTCCTGAGCGGGTCGCTCTTCGCCCCGCAGGTCCTGCGGGTTCTTCCGCCGATGCTCACCGTGGCCGAGGTCGAGGCCGCGCTCCGGGCCCGCTCCGGGCCCCTCCCATGACCCGGCATCGACTCAGCCGGATGCTCATGGTGGCCATAACGGTGGTCGGGGTGGCCGGGTTCCTCCTCCCCTTCTGGCTTCCGTCGGACGAAACCGCGCAGCCCCGCGCCGGTCAGGCTCCGATGCTGACGGCCCTGGTCGCGCTGATCGCTCTCGCCGCTCTGGCCCTCGACCTCAGGACCCACACCCGAACGGCCGCATCGGTCGCACTCCTCGGCGTCGTCGCGGCTGTCGCCGGCCTCCTGCGCCTGCTGGACCTTCCCGGGGGCGGAAGCGGCATGTTCTTCGCCATCATTCTCGCCGGAGTGGCATTCGGGGCCTGGTTCGGGCTCTACGCCGGGCTGTTCGCCATGATCGTGGGCGCTCTCCTCACCGGTGGTGTCGGGCCCTGGCTGCCCTACCAGGCGCTGGCCGCCGGGTGGCTCGGCGCGTCGGCCGGGCTCTTGGGACGGGCCACCATCCGATTCGATTCCCGCGTAGAAGTGGTCATCCTCGCCGCCTTCGGATGGTGCTGGGGGTTCCTCTACGGCGGCATCGTCAACCTCTGGTTCTGGCCGGTCCGCATCGGACAGGGAGACCTCGACTGGCATCCCGACCTGTCCCTGGTCGAGACCCTCCAGCACTACTGGCGGTTCTACGTCAGCACGTCGTTCGCCTGGGACGCAGCCGGCGCCCTGGCGAACGCGGTGCTGATCCTGATCACCGGTCGCGTGGTGCTCCGCGCCTTCCGCCGGGTCGCAGGACGCCTGTCGCCCGAGATCGAGTTCTACACTCCGGTGCAGCCGTCGACACCCCTCGACTCGGCCCTCTCCGTCTCGGGGGTGCCCATCTCGGGCCCGCCCGGCCAAAGGGTGCGGTCGCCATCCGACGAGAGGACCAGACCGTGACCACCACCCGACCCGATTCCACCGATATCGGTCGACGACCCCACGCTCCCCCCGAGTTCGACTCCGACGAGGAGGAGCGACTCCACCGTAAGCAGCGACTGGCCGCCACGTTCCGACTCTTCGGTCAGTTCGGGTTCAGCGAGGGCGTCGCCGGCCACGTCACCGCACGCGACCCCGAGCTCACCGACCACTTCTGGGTGAACCCCTTCGGCATGAGCTTCGATCAGATCCGGGTGTCGGATCTGATACTGGTCGACCGCTCCGGGACGGTTGTCGAAGGTTCCTGGCCCGTCAACGGAGCCGCGTTCGCCATCCACTCCAGTATCCACGAGGCGCGCCCGGACGTCGTCGCCGCCGCCCACACCCATTCGGTCCACGGTAAGGCGTTCTCGACCCTGCACCGCACCCTCGATCCCCTCACCCAGGACGCCTGCGCGTTCTTCGAGGACCACGCGGTGTTCGACGACTACACCGGCGTGGTCCTCGACGCCGACGAGGGCAAGCGCATCGCGGCGGCGCTCGGTGCCCGGAAGGCGGCCATCCTCCGGAACCACGGTCTCCTCACGGTCGGCACCACCGTGGACGAGGCCGCTTGGTGGTACATCACGATGGAGCGGACCTGCCAGGCCCAGCTGCTCGCCGAGGCGGCGGGGACACCGATACCGATCAACGCCGACGTCGCCCGCCGGACCGCCGGTCAGGTCGGATCGCCGCTGGCCGGTTGGTTCAGCTTCCAGCCGCTCTACGACGGCATCGTCGCCCGCCAACCCGACCTCCTCGACTGAGGAAACAGGCTCCCCGCGAGAGCAGTTTTGACCCGCCGGTCCCGTACCGGTTGACTGGCCCGTCATGGACTGGCCTCTCCGCTGCGGCATCTTCTTGGCGCCCTTTCACCCGACCGGGCAGAACCCGACCCTCTCGCTCCAGCGCGATCTGGAGCTGATCGAGCACCTCGATCGGCTCGGCTTCGACGAAGCCTGGATCGGTGAGCACCATTCGGCCGGGTACGAGATCATCGCGTCACCCGAGATCTTCATCGCCTCGGCGATCGAGCGCACCCGTAACATCCGCCTGGGCACCGGCGTGGTGTCGATTCCGTATCACCACCCGTTCATGACGGCGCAGCGCATCATCCAGCTGGACCATCTCAGCCGGGGCCGTATCATGCTCGGTGTCGGCCCAGGGGCACTTCCCTCGGACGCCTTCATGCTGGGGATCGACCCGTCGGTCCAGCGCTCCCGCATGAACGAGGGCCTCGACGTGATCCTCGAGCTGTTCCGGTCCACCGATCGACTCACGGTCGAGACCGACTGGTTCACCCTGCGCGAAGCCCAGCTCCACCTCCGCCCGTACACCGAGCCGCACCCCGAGGTGGCGGTCGCCGCGATGGTGTCGCCGTCGGGACCCCTGGCGGCGGGACGCTCCGGCTGCAGCCTGCTGTCGATCGGCGCCACCCAGAAGGCGGGGATCGACCTGCTCGGACACCACTGGGACGTACTCGAGGAGTCGGCCGCCGAGCACGGGCAACCGGCCGATCGCCGGAACTGGCGGCTCGTCAGCATGATGCACATCGCCGAGACCCGGGAGCAGGCCTTCGTCGACGTCGGCCACGGTCTCGAAGCCTTCCAGCGCTACTTCCGTGAGGTAGCGGCCCTTCCGGTGCCCTTCGGCGACGGCGAGGGCCATCCGGCCGAGCAGATGAACCGCACCGGTGCCGCGACGATCGGTACGCCGGATGACGCCGCCGAGTTCATCCAGATGCTGATCGACCAGTCCAACGGCGGGTTCGGCACGCTTCTGTTCCAGGCTCACGAGTGGGCCGATCCCGCAGCCACCCGCCGATCCTACGAGCTGTTCGCCCAGGAGGTCCTGCCCCGGTTCAACGGCGCCCTCGTCGGACCGGAACAGTCCATGGCCTACGTGATGGATCACCGAGACGAGTACATCGGAGCAGCCGGGGCGGCCGTCATGGCCTCGATCCAGGACCACAACGAGGCCCGGTCCACATGAGCGGGGACTCCATCTTCGACCCCGTCGAAGACGCCTTCATCGCCCGCCACATCGGCCCGTCCGACGCCGACCTCACCCACATGCTGGACGCGCTCGGATTCACGACCCTCGACGAGTTGATCGACGCCGCCGTACCCGAGTCGATCCGGGAACGCGAGCCCATCGCCGTGCCCGACGCGCGGTCCGAAGCCGCGGTCGTCGACCGACTCCGGGAGCTCGCCCGGCTGAACCGGCCCGTCACCTCGTTGATCGGAACCGGGTATCACAACACGATCACGCCACCGGTGATCCAGCGGAACATCCTGGAGAACCCGGCCTGGTACACGGCCTATACGCCTTATCAACCGGAGATCTCCCAGGGCCGACTCGAGGCTCTGGTCAATTTTCAGACGATGGTCGCCGATCTCACCGGGACCGAGCTCGCCAACGCCTCCCTCCTCGACGAAGGTACCGCCGCCGCCGAGGCCATGACGATGTGTCGCCGGGTCTCGAAGAGCCCGTCCGCCGTGTTCTCGGTCGACGCTGACTGCCATCCGCAGACCATCGCGGTAGTCGAGACCCGGGCCGAACCGCTCGGCATCAAGATCCTCGTGGGCGACCCGGCCGACTTCGACGGCACCGGCTTCGGCGCCCTGGTCCAGTACCCGGGGAGCTCGGGGGCGATCACCGACCCCACGCCGGTGATCCAGAAGATCCACGATGGTGGCGGGCTGGCGGTGGTGGCCACCGACCTCCTGGCCCTCACGATGCTCACCCCGCCGGGAGAGCTCGGTGCCGACATCGTCGTCGGCTCCACCCAGCGCTTCGGTGTTCCGCTCGGCTACGGCGGACCCCACGCCGGCTTCCTCGGTGCGGCCGAGGCCCACAAGAGGTCGATGCCGGGCCGCCTCGTCGGAGTCTCGGTCGACGCCGCCGGCCGCCCGGCCTACCGCCTGGCCCTCCAGACACGGGAACAACACATCCGGCGTGAGAAGGCCACCAGCAACATCTGCACCGCGCAGGTGCTGCTGGCCGTCATGGCCGGGATGTACGCGGCGTACCACGGGCCCGACGGTCTGCGGGCGATGGCCGAACGCATCCACCGCCTGACCGCCACCCTCGCCGCCGGCCTGTCCACGACCGGGGTCCACATCGTGAACGCCACCGCCTTCGACACCCTGACCGTCCGCGTCCCCGGAGCGGCGGATCGCCACCTCGAACGCGCCCTGACCCACGGCCTCAACCTCCGGCGCGTCGACGGTGATACGCTTGGTATAACCCTCGACGAGACCTCGAGCCGAGCGACCGTCGACGGCCTGCTCGCCGTGTTCGGGGCCGAGCACGCCGTGGGGCCGACCGATGCCGCCCCCGACCTGTTGCCGAACGGTCTCCTGCGGATCTCGGAGTATCTGACCCACCCGGTGTTCCACCGCTACCGGTCCGAGACCGCCATGCTCCGCTACCTGCGACGGCTGGCCGACCGCGACCTCGCGCTGGACCGGACCATGATCCCGCTCGGCTCGTGCACGATGAAGCTCAACGCCACCACCGAGATGGTGCCGATCACCTGGCCCGAATTCGCCGCTATCCACCCGTTCGCCCCTCCGGACCAGGCCGAGGGGTATCACCAGCTGATCGCGGAGCTCGAGGCCGATCTGGCTGCCATCACCGGCTACGACGCGGTCTCGATCCAGCCCAATGCGGGATCCCAGGGTGAGTACGCCGGCCTTCTCGCCATTCGCGGCTACCACCGCAGCCGGGGTGAGGTCCATCGCGACGTGTGCCTGATTCCGGCCTCGGCCCACGGCACCAACGCCGCCTCTGCGGTCATGGCCGGCATGCGGGTCATCGTGGTCGGCACCGACGACGACGGCAGCATCGCCATGGGCGATCTCGAAGCGAAGATCGATCAGCACCGCGGCGCGCTCGCTGCCATCATGGTCACCTACCCGTCGACCCACGGCGTCTACGAGACCCAGATCGGCGACGTCTGTGCCCTCGTCCACGACGCCGGGGGGCAGGTCTACCTCGACGGTGCGAACCTGAACGCGCTCGTCGGGCTCGCCCGCCCCGGACGATTCGGCAGCGATGTCTCGCACCTGAACCTGCACAAGACCTTCTGCATCCCCCACGGTGGCGGCGGACCGGGCGTCGGGCCCATCGGCGTGCGATCCCATCTCACCCCATTCCTCCCGTCCCATCCGGTCATGGCCGGAGATGGCCACGACGATGTGGACGGCAGCACCATCTCGGCTGCTCCCTATGGCTCAGCCGGAATCCTGCCCATCTCGTGGAGCTACATACGCCTCATGGGGCCGGCGGGGCTCAAGAAAGCCAGCGAGGTGGCCGTCGTGGCCGCCAACTACGTGGCGCTTCGCCTCGGCGGCGCCTATCCCGTGCTGTACAGCGGTGCGGGAGGACTGGTCGCCCATGAGTGCATCCTCGATCTGAGGCCGTTGGAGAAGGAGACCGGCGTCACCAACGAAGACGTGGCCAAACGGCTCATCGACTTCGGGTTCCACGCTCCGACCATGTCGTTCCCCGTGCCTGGAACCCTCATGGTCGAGCCGACGGAATCGGAGGATCTCGACGAGCTCGATCGCTTCTGCGATGCGATGCTGGCCATCCGGGCCGAGATCGACCGGGTCGCGTCGGGAGAGTGGGATCCGGCGGACAGCCCGCTCCGCCACGCTCCCCACACCGCTGCCGACCTGCTCGTCGACGATTGGGACCGACCGTACGCCCGCTCGCTCGCCGCGTACCCCGATGGTAGGACCGACCGGGACCGCTACTTCCCTCCGGTCGGTCGGATCGACAACGCATACGGCGACAAGAACCTGGTGTGCAGCTGCCCGCCTCCCGAGGCCTTCGAGGCCACCCGGGACTGACCGACCAGGCGATGGGACAGGAGAGGAACCATGACCACGTTGCCGGATCGCCCGAACACGGCGTTGTTGGTGATCGACGTCCAACGGGGCGTGGTAGCCGACGCGTTTCGAGCGCGACGCCGTTGTGGCCAACATCAGCACGCTCGTCGACGAGGCCCGCTCGCAAGGTGTGGCCGTCGTGTGGGTTCAGCACTCCGATGAGCACCTCGCCAAAGGCAGCGACGCCTGGAAGGTCGTCCCCGAGCTCGCACCGACGGACACCGAGCCGCTGGTGCACAAGACGTTCGGCGACTCCTTCGAAGCCACGGACCTCGAGGATGTTCTGGCCGAATCCGGTGTTGGTCGGCTGGTCGTGACCGGCGCGCAGACCGACGCCTGCATCCGGTCGACGATTCACGGAGCGTTCGTACGCGGCTACGACGTGACACTGGTTGAGGACGGTCACACGACCGAGGACCAGAGCCAATGGGGCGCACCAGGGCCGAACGAAGTCATCACCCACACCAACCTCTACTGGAGGTACCAGACGGCACCCCGACGCACAGCCGATGTCGTCAGGGCGGCCGACGTCTCCTTCCGCGCCTGACCCGAGGACCGCTGACGACCACCGGCTCGGAACCGACGACTGAGGGTGTCGTCACCGACGCAACGGCGGAGCCTCCGTCGGGCACGACGCGGTCGTCACCGCTCAAACGAAGGGCGTCTCGACGACGGTCGCTTCCATGACACGACCGCGGGCGTCGATCACCACGGCGTCGCCGACGGCGATCGTCGGAGGCACGAAGGCAAGCGCGATTCCGTGTTCGAGCATCGGTGAGAAGTTCCCACTCGTGACGACACCGATCGGCTCACCATCCCCGATGACCGGATAGCCGGCGCGGGGTGGGCGCCGCCCTTCGGTGGCCAGGCCGACGAGCTTGCGAGCGGGTCCCGCCTCTCGTTCGGCCTCGAGAGCGGCGCGGCCGCGAAACGGCCCCTTGTCCCACCCGACCACCCAGCCGAGGCCGGCCTGGAGAGGCGTGATCCCGGGGCCGAGCTCGTGGCCGTGCAGAGGCAGGGCGGCTTCGAGCCTCAGGGTGTCACGGGCGCCGAGTCCGGCGGGTTGGATGGATGCACCGGTGACAGCATCCCAGAACGACTCGGCGACGTCGGTCGGCAGAGCGCACTCGACCCCGTCCTCGCCGGTGTAGCCGGTGCCGGCTCCGACACACTCGACCCCCTCCCACTCGAAGGGAGCCACCCGGAAGCGCCCCACCGCGGCCGCCTCGGGGGCGACCGAGGAAAGGCGGTCGCGAGCCTGGGGACCCTGGATGGCGAGCAGGACGCGATCGGCGGTGACATCGACGGCTCCGTCGCCGAGTGCAGCGACGACCCGGTCGGTGTTGGATGCATTGGGCATGACGTCGAAGCTCTCGGCCCCGCGCCACCACACGATGATGTCGTCGAGCACCGAGCCATCGGCCTCGTCGAGCAGGTGGGTGTACTGCGCGCGTCCGACGTCGATCTTGCGGAGGTCGTTGGTGAGCGCGGTCTGCAGCCGTTCGAACCCGTCGGATCCCGTCACCCTCACCGTGCCGAGATGGCTCACGTCGAAGACGACCGCGTCGTTTCGACAGGCGCGATGCTCGGCCAACGTGCCGGTCTCGTACTCGAGTGGCATCTCCCAGCCACCGAAGGGGACGAGCCGGGCGCCCAGAGCGCGATGAGCGTGGTCGAGTGGTCCGAGTCGGGCGGTCATGAGCCGAAGTTGCCGGCAGGCTCAGTCGCCGGCTGCGTGCCGCGTCTCGGTGTCGGCGGTCCCGGCCGCCGCGGACTCGGTCGGGAACAGCTCGACGATGCGAGCATCGACCTCGTCCTTCACCCCGCCGAGCGGGAGGATGTTGAGCACGCCCTGGCCCTGCTTGACCAGATCGATCAACTCGTCGCCGTTGCGGATCTGGACCGAGGTCCCGCTGATGACGAGATTGGCCGAGCTGACGTCCTCGCCCAGGTGATCGCGCAGATAGCTGAATGCATCGCGGACGAGCTCGAGCTTGATCCCCGCATCGAGGAGGCTCTTGATGACTTTCAGCTCGAGAAGGTCCCTATAGGAGTACCGGCGGCGACTCCCCGATCCCTCGGCGTCGGCCAGTGAGGGGCGCACCAGGTCGGTACGGGCCCAGTAATCGAGTTGCCGATAGGTGATACCGGCGATCTCGGCCGACTTCTTGCCACTGAATCCCTGCTCGCTCACTGCCGGCACTGGGCCTCCTGGTCGACCGCTGACACATGTCACGCCTCGCGCGTGCACAACTACGTCGAGCGCAAGGACGGCACACCATAGCAGGCGTGAAATTTCAGCGGTGTCATGAAAGGGTACGGATCCAGACCCCGATGGTCAATGTCTATTGCGCTGCGATAATCCGCAGCGCGGTGTCGGCGGGGCCCCGACCCCCACCGACCGCGACCCACGACCATCCGAAAACCCCCAGCGCGGTCAGCTGGCGAAGTCGTCGGGGTCGACCTTCTCGATGAACTCCCGGAACTCCTCCACCACCTCGTCGGCCTGTTCGGGGTCCTCGGTCGGCTCGATGATTCCTGCCTCGTCCAGCACGTCACCGTCGGCGAAGATCGGACAGCCGACCCGGCAGGCCAGTGCGACCGCGTCGGACGGGCGACAGCTGATGCGATGGGCCTGGCCGGCGTGATGCAGATGAAGCTCGGCGTAGAAGGTCCCACCCTTCAGGTCGGTGACCACGATCCGCTGGAGAGTGGCGTTGAGCTCGTCCAACAAGAGCTGCAGCAGGTCGTGGGTGAGCGGCCGCGGCACCTCGACGTCCTCGAGCGCGAACGCTATCGCTGTTGCTTCGGGCGAGCCGATGAAGATCGGGAGGATCCGGCCTTCACCGCCCTGCTCCTTCAGCAGCACGATCGGGTTGTTGCTCGGGAGCTCGACCCTGACCCCCACAAGACTCATCTCGTGCATACGTTCCTCACTCAGCTCTGGCCAGGCAGGTGATCGCGTAGCGCCATGCGGAGTGACGCGTTTCGCATGCGCCCGCCGAGGACCGCCAGCTCGCCGAGTACCTCGGTGGCCTTCTGACGGGACTTCGGGTTGCGCTGCTTCAGCATCGGTGCCACCACCTGTTCGAGCAGACCGGCCTCGCGATCGGCAGCGACCTTGAACGCCCGGAGATGGCGGGCCTCGATCCCGTGGCGCTTCATCTCGGCCGCGGTGCGGGCGATCACGAGTGCGTCACCGTCGAAGACCGGTCGATTCGCGACCTCGCGCGGCTCGAGCAATCCGAAACGCATGAGCTCCTGGATGTCGGTCGGAGTCAACCCGGATGCGGTGGCAAGGTCCTCGAGTGACATCGCTACGTCACTCTGATCGGCGATCAGGGGGTTCTCCCCGCCACCCTGGCTGAAGATCGAGGGCAAGGGGCGATTCCGGACCGAGCGACGTCGAGCTGACGGATCTCGATCGTCAGCGTCGCCGTCGGACTTCGCGTCTGCCATCGGTCTCCGGTTCGGCCGTCAGCACGCCGCCGGGAGCGTCACCCGCCTCGAGCCGCTCCTTGATCACCTTGAGCGGAAGGAAGTTGTCGCTCTGCTGTCGGAGAATCCATCGCAATCGGTCGATGTCGTTCTCGTAGAACTTCCGGTATCCGGACGGCGTCCGCTCAGGGTCGAGGAGGCCCTGACTCTCGAGGAACCGGATCTTGGAAATGGTGACGTCGGGGAATTCCTCCTGAAGAAGGGTGAGGACCTCACCGATCGAGAGGTGCTCGCGCGTCGTCTTCACTCGTCCCCTCCCACCAGGAACACCAGGCGGAACTTCCCGACGTGAATCTCGTCACCGTGGCGGAGTGTGGCCTCGTCGACTCGCTGGCGATTCACGTACGTGCCGTTGAGGGAGCCGACATCGCGGACCACGATCCCGTCGTCGCTGTGGACGAAGTCGGCGTGGCGACGCGAGACCGTGACGTCGTCCAGGAAGATGTCGCTTTCGGGATGGCGGCCGGCGCTGGTGGTTTCCTTGTCGAGCGCGAAACGCGACCCCCGCTTGCGGCCCTTCAGCACGACGAGCATCGGGGTCTCGTCGCCGTGATCGGGGTCGGTTTCGACCGGGATGGGCTGGGTGACATCCACGATGTCGTGCCTCTGCGTGTCGTGGGTCGACGACGGCACGTCGAGCTCAGAACCGCACGAAGAGCAGAACCTGGCGTCCGCTTCGTTGCGATGGCCACACTTCCCACACTCGGAGTCAGTCACACCAGACCTCGGGATCAACTATCGGTGAGCGAGCGGTACCCCTCGGCGTCGAGGAGCGCCTCGAGCTCGGAGAGGTCGGTCGGTTCGATCACCACCAGCCAGCCATCGCCATAGGCGTCATGGTTGAGCTGCTCGGGCTGATCGGCCAGGGACTCGTTGACCTGTGTGATCGTCCCGCTGACGGGAGCGAAGAGATCCGACACCGATTTGGTCGACTCGACTTCACCCATCGGCTCTCCGGCTGTCACTTCCGTGCCCGCCTCGGGGAGGTCGACGAACACCACGTCGCCGAGCGCATCCTGGGCATAGTCGGTGATACCGACCCGAACCGTGCCGTCCTCGGTGCGAATCCATTCGTGTTCCGCCGAGTAGCGGAGCTCCTCTGGAACGTTCATGTCTGTCAACGTATCTGATCTGCGGCGGGCGTGGCACGGGCGAACGACCCAATCACGGCGTCCGCTCGACTCGTCAGCGGATGATCTGCCGGATTCGGCGTCCGTACTCGTCGGCCAGCCGGCGCGCCTCGGGGGTACTCACGGCATCAGCCCAGATCTGGGTGACCTGGTCCTCGGGGTCGGGAACCACCAGTACCCAACCGGTGTCGTGGTGGATCCGTACGCCATCGACGAGGTCAACCGTGCGGTCACCCGCTTGTTCGATGAGCGTGCGCATGACCAGACCCTTCTGGTCCCATGGAGTGACGACGGTGTCGGAGACCGTGTGAACTTCGGGCAGATCGGCGACCAGTGCGGACACGGGTCGCTCGACCCCGGCCAGCAACTCCAGGAGCGCCACGAAGGCCGCTGTAGCGTCGAAGGCGGGCATGAACGCCGGGATGATGAACCCCCCGTCGAGACTCGCCGCGAACCCGACGTCGTCCGCTCGGGCGCACTCCATCAGATCGGGGGTCGAGAGCTTGGTGTAGCGCACCTCGACATCGTGGTCGGCCAGGACGGCTTCGACCGCACGGGGAGCCGCCACCGGCAGCGCCACGGTCAGGCCTGACAGCTCGGGGATCGAGAGGGACAGGAACAACAGCAACGCCTCGGCGTCGGTGAGCGTCCTGCCTCGCTCGTCGACGATCGCGAGGTGTTCGCCGTCGGGATCGATGACGGCGCCGAGGCGGGCCCCGGACGCGGCGACGAGATCGGCCAACGAGGCGCAGTGCGCATCACGGTCGTAGCCGACGCGGCCGACCGTCGACGCGTAGGGATTGACGGCGAGGATCTCGGCACCCATCTTGGCCAGGACGTTGGGCATCACGAATGACACGGACCCGTAGGCGTAGTCGACCACCGCCTTCATGCCGACGTCGGCGACGCTGATCGGCATCAGTATTCGCTCGAGATCGCTCGCATACCGCTCGAGCGCACGGGGTGGGAACAGGATGTCGCCGATCTCGGCCGGGAACACCCGGCGGAAGTCCTCGCGGCCGAACAGGCGCTCGATCTTGCGCTGCTCGTCCTCGGAGATGTCGACGCCCTCTCCACCGCTCTGGAATCGGATGATCACCCGCTCGGCGTCTCCGTCCTTGATCCGGATGGTGCATCCGCCCGAGACCCACTGGCGGCGGGCCTCGTGGCGGGTCACGGGGACCGAAGCGACCTCGAGGTCGAGCACGTTGACTCCGGCAGCGTTCAGACCGGCCATCATCGCCCGCTTCAGCATCCTGGCCGATCGGCTCGAATCGCGCGACATGACCACGGTGTCGCCCTGTTCGAACGTGCTTCCCCATGCCATGGCCAGACGGGTCGCCAGCTCGTTCGTGATGTCGACGTTGGCGAGTCCGGACACACCGTCGCGGCCGAACAGTGAGCGGGCTCCGCGTGACTCCCACACGATCGACGCGTTCACGACGGCGCCGTCCTCGACCGTCTTGAAGGGATAGATCTTCACCTCGGCGCCGATCGTCGCATCGGCGCCCACGAAGCACTCGTCGCCGAGCACCGCTCCCTCGTCGATCTTCACGTTGTGACGGAGGTCGCAGGAGCGGCCAACGGTGGCCCCCCGGAGCCGCACGCCCTCGGCCAGGTAGGCGTTGTCGTGGACGACCGATCGCTCGATGTCGACCGGGCCGGCCAGCCGTACGTTGTCGCCCAGGACCGCGTAGGGACCGAGGCGGACACCCGGTCCGATCTTGCAGTTGGCGCCTATGATGGCCGGGCCCTCGACGGCTGCGTCGGGGTCGATGATCGCGCCTTCGCCGAGCCAGACGTTCTCGGACAGCTTGAATCCCGGCACGTCGACATCGACGGCCTGGTCCATGATGTCGGTGTGAGCGCTGACGTATGCGTCGAGGGTGCCGACGTCCTCCCAGTACCCCTTGCAGACGGCCCCGAACAGTGGCTTGCCGTCCTCGAGGACGGCGGGAAACACCTCGCTGGAGAAGTCCACCGGGCGATCGGGCGCTATGTAGTCGAACACCTCGGGTTCGAGCATGAAGATCCCGGTGTTGATCGTGTCGGAGAACACCTGGCCCCATGTGGGCTTTTCGAGGAACCGCTCGATCGACCCGTCCTCGCGCGTGATGACGATCCCGAACTCGAGGGGGTTGTCGACCACGACGAGGCCGATCGTCGCCAGGGCCTTCGCCGACTCGTGCCGTTCGACGACCGTCCCCAGATCGAGGTCGCTGAGCACGTCGCCGGAGATGACCAGGAACCGCTCGTCGAGCTTGTCCATGGCGTTGCGGACCGACCCGGCGGTACCCAGGGGCGAGTCCTCCTCGGCATAGGAGATCGTCACCCCGAACTCGGAACCGTCGCCGAAGTAGTTCCGGATCGCGTTGCCCATGAACGCGATCGTGACCACGATGTCATCGAAGCCGTAGCGAGCCAGGTGGTTCACCACGTGTTCCATCATCGGGCGGTTTCCGAGCGGCATCATGGGCTTCGGAGCATTCGAGGTGAGCGGACGAAGCCGGGTGCCCTGCCCGCCGGCCATGATCACTGCCTTCATGGCGCCAACCTACCGGCCGGTGTCGCCGGGAGCCACGGCGTGCCGGCGGCGCCCCTCTCGCAAGGCATCGAGGCCTCGAGGGAAGTACTGGAAGAAGGCCACGAAGGACAGGACGAGGCCGGGGAGGCCGAAGCCCCACGCGCCGATCAGGGCCAGATCGTGCATCCATCCGGTGGAGCCCGCGGCGAGCAGGAACAGCGGGAACGCGAACATCTGACAGAAGGTCCCGGCCTTTCCGTACCACGTGACATCGAGTCGGGCCGCCCCGGCAAAGGTGATCCCGGCCACCCAGATGCTCATGATGATTTCGCGGGCGAGGCTGAGCCCGGCGAACCAGGCCGGTGCCGATCCGTCGATCAGAATCGCCCCGATTCCGAAGAACATCAGAGCCCGGTCGGCGATCGGGTCGAGCTGTTTTCCGAGGTTCGAGGCCTGATTGAACCGGCGAGCGATGTAGCCGTCGACCCAGTCGGTGGCGCCGAGCAGCGCCAGCAGCCACGCTGCCCCAGCCCGGTTCTCGAGCCCGAAGAGCAGCCACAGGAACACCGGGATGCATAGCAGCCGGACGACGGTGATGACGTTCGGGACCGTGAGGATCCGGTCGCCGCCCGCGCCGGTTGCATGAGTGTCGAGGGAACCGTCTTCGTTGCGCTGGGGGCTGACATCGGGCCCGGGTTCGCTCTCCACGTGTCCAACCCTACTGAACCGCCTGCGGCTCCCTCTGGAGTCGGCCCATAAGCTTCTGGCCATGCCGACCATCTTCACCCGCATCATCGACGGCGAACTCCCGGGGCGGTTCGTCTGGGCCGACGACAGCTGCGTCGGGTTCCTGTCGATCAATCCGCTTCAACCGGGACACACTCTCGTGGTGCCACGAGCCGAGGTCGACCATTGGGTCGACCTCGAACCCGAACTGGCCACCCACCTGATGGGGGTCTCACACCAGATCGCCCGTGCTGCGGACACCGCGTTCTCCCCGGTCAAGGTGGGCCTCATGATCGCCGGACTGGAGGTGCCGCACGTCCATCTCCACGTCGTGCCGATCCGCGGGGTCCACGACCTGGACTTCGCCAACGCTGACCCCGACCCCGATCCGGCTGTCCTCGACGATGCCGCCGATCGACTGCGCGACGCCCTCCGCTCGGCGGGGGCCACCGGCGTCACCGGGTGAACCGGAGATCTGGCTGTGAGTCCTACTCGCTGCCCACGAACAGTCGGGACCACGCGATGACCGGTCCCGCCTCGTAGGCCCGGGTGAACCCCTCTTCGTCGAGAACGTCATCGAGGTCCTCGACATCCCCGTCATCCCACCGGCGGTCGCGTTCGTCGAAGATCACCACCACCAGGCCGTCGGGAAGGCCCTCCTCCAGGACCTCGGGGGTCAGATCGTAGAGACCGTCGCGCTCGGCCAGCAGCGGCTGGACGGCTGGAGCGGCCATGACGACGTCGGTGTCGTCGACCCGCTCGACCACGGCCAGACGGGCCAGGTCTTCTCGATCACGACCACCCCACTGCCACGGCGCCTCGAATGGTGAACTGGCCGAGTCCTGAAGGAAGAACGTGATCGAGGCGATGGCCAGCGTGCCCAGCACGCGGGAGTTGACCATGACCTGGTTCATACTCGGCCTACCCGTGCGATTCAGCGCAGTGGCGGTGGCCAGGAAGACGAAGGGGGTGGCAGCCGCCAGCTGTTGAGGAGCTGCGTCTGCGCCGGTCGGCACCTCGGCGACGAAGTAGAACGCAAGGAGAGGAGCCACCGGGAAGAAGTGGCGGGGGGCGAAGACGGGGAGGAAGAGGACCGGGGCGAGGAGGAGGACGACCGTGTCGAAGTTCTCCTCGGTGACCAGTTCTCTCAACACGACGTGGGGGTGGGTGACCATCCCCCACAGGACGGACCATGGCCCGTCACCGAACGTCGAAAACGCCTCCACATGGGGAATGGGACCCTCGCTGAACACCGGTTGGATCGCGGTGATGGACACGACCGCCCACGCGATCCCTGCGCTGAACACGATGACACCGGCCCGCCGATTGCCCCGCACGCCGATCACGACCCCGAGTCCGGCCACGGCGACAGCCAGGTCGGCCCGGCACATGACGGCCAGCACGGCACACAGCGAGAACCAGACCCAGCGTTGCCCCACCCCGTAGCGGGCGGCAGCCAGAAGCAGTGGTATGCCCAGGGCCTCGGGGTGAAACCCGGCCAGGTTCAGATTGTGGATGGCCGGGTACAGGCAATATGCGAGCCCGAGGACGAACGTGGCCGAGAGTCGCAGGACGTTGGTGTCACGGGCGAGTCGCCAGACCGGGACGACACCCATGGCGAGCGCGGCCGACTGGAGGACGAGGAGCCAGCTGGCCACCGGGATCCAGCGAGCGACCAACCCGATCGGCCAGAGGACGAACGCGGCTTGCTCGGCGAGGATGTTGCGGCCGACGAGGCTGCTCTCGGGGGCCTCGAACTCGGAGATCTTCCATGCGGCCTGGGTCCAAGTCGCCAGTCCGGTGCCGGCGTCGAGTGAACGGGCCCGGGCGAGAGCGAGGGCGGCGAGCACGACGAACAGGATCAGCGCGACGACCCAGGGGATGATGCGGTCATTTGCGGGTGTGTCCAGCCGTCCGCTGAGTCGCAGCCACCACGCGTCGAGCCGACGGAGCACCCGATTGATCAAAGAAGTGATCCCTGCGGACCGCTCGGGTCCGCTGCGGCCGATCCCGGCGTAGGGGCGATCAGATCCGACCCCTTGTTCTGGACGCGATTCACCTCGGTCGACACCGGATGCATCGCGAGCAGCTGTTTCGGTGCGGGGACGAGCAGTCTGCCCAACGTGTCGACGTCGTCGTTGTCGCGGTCGAGCCAGTCGGTCCATGCCGCAGGTGGCAGGATCACGGGCATGCGGTCGTGGATCTCGGCCATGGTCTCGTTGGCCGAGGTCGTGATGATGGTGCACGAGGTGACGGGCTCGTCGCTGTCGCGGTCAGGCCCACGCCAGATCTCCCACAGGCCGGCGAAAGCAAGCGGCTCGTCATCGGCCCGGTGGATGAAGTGCGGCTGCTTGATCTTCGAGCCTTCGATCTTCTGCCACTCGTAGAACCCGTCCGCCGGGATGATGCACCGACGCTTCTTGAATGCCGATCTGAACGCGTTCTTCGTCGCCACGGTCTCGGCTCGCGCGTTGATCATCCGGTTGCCGATCTTGAGATCTTTCGCCCAGAATGGCACGAGCCCCCAGTGCAGAGGTTCCATGCGCCGCACTCCCCCGCTCTCCAGTACGGCATAGACGTCGTTGGTGGGCGCCACGTTGTAGCTGGGATCCAGCAACGACTCACCGAGCGCTTCGACGTCGAAGTACTTGGCGAGCTGATCTGGAGGCGACGACGACACGAAGCGCCCGCACATGGTCGTCCAAGCTAGTTGGCGGCTTCATCGGCGCAGCGATAATCCGCTGCGCGGGCTTCGCCATCGGGTTCTCGATTGCCGCCGCTACGCAGCATGACATCGTCACGGCCTCGCACCTTCGCGTCTGGCCCGAAGGGCTCTCCCTCGGCTGACCGCGACGGGATCCCAGTCGTCCGGATCCCTCGGGAGAACCTCGGGATCCACGAACGACGTTCCGAGGAAGGACTCGATGAGCAGCTCCTTACCCAGGATCTCACCCGCGCAGCGCACTCCTCCCACCATGGTGCCGGCGATCCCGTGGCCGCTCACGGTGTTCTGGCCGACGACGAAGAGGCCGTCGACCTCGGTCCTGTGGCCCGGCCTACCCTTGCCCACCTGATCCGGGGAGTGTCGGAGCCCATAGGAGGTTCCGTCGGTCGACAGCGTGTAGCGCTCCTGGCTGAGCGGGGTGGCGGTCTCGATGTGCACGATTCGGTCCCGGAAAGGACCCAGGACGTTCTCGGCCAGATCGAGGAGTTGGTCGGTCAGCTGCTGCTTCATGTCCCGGTAGCCCGGGACGCGGCGGTAGGACGGACCGTGGGTGGGGCCCTCGTCGACCGACCAGAACCGGTACCCGCGTGGCGCCATGGTCATCACCTGGAAGTTCGTGTGGCCCGGCGGGCAGAGGTGTCGGTTCCCGGGGTCCTTGCGCGACGCCATCGCGATGTAGGCGAACGGCACCCGACCATCGGGCAGTTCACCCTCCTCGAGCTGCTGGTAGCACCCGGTGACGTTCCAGTCGGGGAAGGTGAAATAGTTGCAGTTGGGGCCTTCGAGAGTGCCCTCGACCACCAGATAGACCACGACCAGGCCCAGCGTCGTGCTCATGGACCCGGCCCGCTCGATCGTCGCGGCGCGCCAGGCGTCCCTGGGGGCCAGCTCGAGGACCGTCCGCTTGTAGTCGGCGTTGGAGACCACCAGGGGGGCCGACAGGACCTCTCCCCCGTCCAGCACGACGCCCGTCACCACACCGTTCTCCACCGTGATGCGCTCGACTCGAGCCATGGTCCGCACCTCGCCCCCGTGCGACTCGATGACCTCGACGAGCCGGGCCGGAATGACCTGGCCGCCGCCCTCGGGGTAGAACGCACCCCGCATGTAGTGGTCGATGATCGAGGCGTGCATCGTGACCGCGGACTGGTCCGGCCCCGATCCGTAGAGGCCCGTCCAGTGCGAAAGCACCGCCTGGGGGCGAGCGGAGAGCCCCGCATGGTCGTACAACTCCTGGAGCGATGCCCGCCCCCACTCGTCGAGCGTCGGGGTGTGAGCGCCGGGGAGCATGGCCGAGCGCATCTCGCCGGCCAGGGACTCGAGGGTGCCGAGGCAGATCTCGAGGGCCTCCTGGTCATCGGGGAAGGCCGCGGTGAGCACCGCCCGGTACTCGGGCCATCCCGCGGGAACGGCGATCTCCATGTCGGGGAACATCAACCGATCGAACTCCCGGTCGAACGGGAGGAACCTGATGCGATCGGCCAGCCCGAGCCCGCCCAGGATGGCCGGGAACAGCCCGCCCGGCCCGCAGTCGCCGATGTAGTGAAGACCCACGTCGAACTCGTAGGCGTTCTGCCGGCGGAAGACCATGCAGTTCCCGCCGGCCAGGTCGTGTTGTTCCAGCACGACGACCGCCTTGCCGGCGGCCGCGAGGTGGGCCGCGGTGGTGAGTCCGCCCGGTCCCGACCCGATGATGATGGCGTCATGACTGGACATGCATCCCCCTGGATCGTCAGATCGAGGATAGGGGACCTCGCGATCACCGGAGCAGACCGTCACCGGTCAGTCGCAGGTGGGATGGCGCTCCTCGTCGGGGAAGTGGGTCGACCATTCGTCGGCGGTGAGGTCGCGGCCCACGAGCTCGCAGCCGATCCGACGCCACTCGCCGGGGTCCATCGTCCAGCGGTCGACCCGACCCCGACCGTCGAGGGTCAGGAATCCCCCATCCGGGAGCGGCTCGATGGCAACCGGGGTCAAACCGGACGGACCGATGGGCACCACCGTGCTGCGCCCGAGATCCAGGAGGTCGATGGAGCGGTCGGTTCGGACGACGAGGGAGTTCCGATCCGAGAGGAGCTCGGCGACCTCGACCAACGCCGGGGTGGCCATCTCGGCCCGGTGCTCGAGCGTTCCGACCTCGAGCACCTTCACGGTTGAGCGATCGGCGAGCACCAGTTCTTCGTCGGTCCCGGACAACACCCATCCCAGATGGGGTTCCTCGTCTTCCCGTTCGAGCCGGCCGTCGACGAAGTGGAACCGAACCGACACCTCACCGCCCACGGCGAACAGCTCGGACCCGACCACCGTCAGGTCCGAGCCGAAGAACGGGTTTGCCCGGTCGACGACCTGAACGGTCCGCCCCGTGTCGGCGTCGATCACGAGCAGGGTCCCGCCGACGTCGAATGCCACGATCAATGCTCCCCCTTCCACGGTCGCCAGCCCGATCACGGGGAGGTCCACGGGAAGACGCCAGCGCTCGGTTCCGTCGTCACCGACGAGAACGACGGAGCTCTGCTGCAACGGAGCGACGAAGGGCACACCCAGCGCTTCCCGCAGTGCGACGCCGGCGGCGTCCTGGAGCATCCGTAGGAGGTCGGCGTCGATCCCCGGAAATTCGACCACGGAGGCCGCCACCGCCCCGGGTGGACGAGCGAGAGCGGCGACGGCTGCGTTCTCGCCCACGGCGGACGACCCGATCAAGGTGCCGTCCGCCACCGCTCTTCGGTCGATTCTGCCAGATTGGGATCCGACCACGAGCGTGTTGCCGTCGACCAGCATCGCATCAGCCCTCGACCCCTCGTGCAGTCGCGCCGCCAGGGGGCCGAGCCCGTCGAGTCGGAACCGGTACCACCGATTCGAGCTCACGACGGCCAGGACCCCGGCCTCCTCGTCGACCCAGAAGGCACGGGCTTCCTCGTTGATCGACGCCAGCGGCGCCATCTCACCGTGCTCTCCGTCGACGTCCAACTCGTAGATGGCGCCGTCGTCGCGGCCGACGAACAGCGTTCCACCGTCGCCGAAGGCCAGCAGCGTGGCGGTCCGAGGTGTTTCGAACTCTACGAGCGTCCGGGCCGCCGCGATGTCGTCCCCAGGCCAGGCGATGACCGAACCGTCGAACAGCGCTCCGGCCATGACACCGGTTTCCGGGTGTACGGCGAGGGCGCTGAACGGGGAATCGAACTCGGCGGACCAGGTGATGCCGGTCGCGTCCAGACCCCGAAGCGAGGTACCGACCGGACCCCCGCCCGTCACGACGCCGTCCCCCACCGCTATCCACGTTCCCGAGAGCTCGGCGTCCACCCGGGACACGTGATCGAGCCCTGGAAGGGTCAGGAAGTCTGCGCCGATCTCCTGAGGATTGACCGCAAGGGTCTCACCGTCGCCCGTCGGGAGCACCCAGACCGGCTTGTCAGCTGTCCGTCGCTCGGCAACGACCCCTCCTGTGCCGGCATCCACCACCTGGACGACTCCGTCTTCGTACGACACGACGAGACGACCATCGGGCAGGGGTTCGACCTGAATCGGCAGGGTCCCGGGACGGGGCTGCAGGGGATGACCGAGCTCTTGACCTCCCTTCATGTCGAATCGGGCGACCCCTTCGGCGGTTGCCCTCCACAGGGTGCCGTCCGTCGATACGACGCTCGGGCTCGGCCGCCTCGGCTCGACCGGTAGCCGCCTGATCCCGGTCAACGGACCGACCGAGGTCAGGGCTTCGAGTAAAGCCTGATCGGTGGCACGACCGGGATCTCGGCGCTGCGCCTCCAGCGCGAGCAGGATGGCCAGATCGATCTGGCTGCCCTGCTGGAGCCGTGACTCAGCCATGATTCGCTCGACCTGCTCGGCGGCCGCCGCCTGTTCGGCGAGGGAAGCCTGGACCCTCGCCGCCGACCGTTGGGCATCCGCGGCCGCGTGCTCACTTCGAGCCTCGTCTCGCTGACCGACGGCGATGAGAGCGGCGACGGACGCCACGATGGCGAAGACAGCCAGTGCGACGGCGCCCGTCCAGGCCGTCCGGATCGTCCGACGATGCTGGCGGATCTCCTCCGATCCGAGATCGTCCTTCGAGATGTGGCGCAGCGGAGCGGAGATGTCGGCCAGCAGCTCGCTGAATCGAGGCTCCCGACGGTCGAAATCGTGTTCCCCCCGAGTCCAGCGAGCGTCCACCCACCGCACCTCGTCCACGAAACCGGATGCCAACGCCGGAGGAATGGCGGTGGAACGCTCGGCGTCCAGAGCGCCCCGCTGATCGTCCCAGACGAACTCGCCGCCGGTCACGACGATCAGGACGCGCTCTCTACCCTTGTGGTCGATCCACCAGGCGACCTCGCGGTCCACCCATGCGGACGCGGCCGCCTCGGGCGATGCGAGCAGTATCAGCCACTCCGAGTCGCCCATGGCCTGGACCACCGACGACCAGAGCTGGGGGTCGGCAGCCAGCACGGCCTCATCCCGGAAGAGCCGAACGGCGCGCCGCCGCCACCACGGCGTGGCGAAGCGCTGCACCTCGGTCTGCAGCCGCGCCGCCAACTCCTGGTCGCTCTCGTGGCTGTACGAGATGAAGCCGTCGAACAGCACGCTCACCGCCTTCTCAGGACGTACATGGGAAGGGTCTCGAAACTCTTGGCGGTGGTGACGTGTCCGACGTACTCGGCCGCGATGTCCGTTTCACCGTCGAGGGCCAGGAGGGCCGCGAACGCCGCCGTGACGTAGACCTCTCCCGGCGGCGTCCTGGGCACGATCCGGGCCACTCGGGTCAGTTCCCGCCCCATGTACAGGTCGGCGCCGAGCACCGGATCGTGTACCGGAATGAGCGGCCCGAAGTGACCGGCGAGCCGCATGCTCATCTCACCCGGAAGGGAGGATCCGGCCAGGTCGAGTTCGGACAGGGCCTCCTGGATCCCCAGTCCGATCTCCGCACCCGCGGTCACGTCCGAAGCGATGACGAAGAGGCCGTCGCCCCAGGTGTTGCTGAACAGGACGTCCTCACCCCGCTCGTCCAGGACATCCGAGATGGCCGCCATCACGCCTCCGACGAAGGCCGGGACCTGTTCGTCCCGGAGTCGGCTGAAGTGCGTCAGGTCGCCGAAGAGGGCCGCTCGACGTTCACGCCCGAGTCCGACCGATCCGGTCGCCGCCGGCGCCCGGCCGATCTCGCGACCACCGACCGAGACCACATGGGTGGATCCTCCGATCGCGGCCCAGGTGGCGACGTCGTGGGCGGTCCCGGCCCCGAGGTCGGGTTCCTCGCCGTCCCAGACCGCGAGCTGTCGAGCTTCGGCCTCGTGTGTTCGAGCCCGGTTCAAGGCCTCCCCCATCGCCACCTCGGATGCGTGCGCGAACAGCACGTCCTCGCCGCAGGAGGCGCTGTCACAGGTCACGGTCACCGTCGTCGCCGCGTCGAGGCACCGTTGGAAGCGGTCGACCCATGCGGGTCCGGCTGGGGCGACCGACTGTTCGACGAAGTCCGTGAGCTCGCAGGGGAGAACCACGTGCAGGCTGGCGCCGCGCTCGATCAGCGCCTCGGCCGCGATGATGTCGGCTCCGCTGGCGAGTGCGCCGTGAGCTGATCCGACCGTGCAGTCGTCCAGCCACGCGTCGATCGCCGCTCGGACGGACCTCTCCTCCGCCGGGATCAGTCGGCCGTCGTCGTCGGGGGCGGCCATCCGGTGCCCGCAGTAGTGCACGACATCGGGATTGGTGAGCCCAGCGAGCAACTCCCGGTGATCGAGTCCAAGGTCGTCAGCCAGGAGGCGGATCTGTCGCCTCGTCGAAGCCCGTGCACCGACATCATCGAAGCCCACGTCGCAGGCTCTGAGGAGGGCCCGCCGCGCCACGTCGTACTCACCGAGAACGAGGCTCGCCTCGGCCTCCGTGACCGCAGACCAGTAGGCGTCGGTCGACGTGACCGCCTCCGGCCGGCCGTGCACGAGGTCGATTACCTCTCGCGCCAGCGCCCGGGCGTGATCGAGCTCGCCGGCGAGGTACCAGAGGGTGGCCGCGTTGACCCCGGCGAAGCCGCGGTCCAGCTTCCGGAACACGGACTCGTAGCGGGAGGCGGCCTCGGCCAGGAGCACCTGGCGCTCGCTCGGTGCGGCATTGACCGCGCGGTCCTTCGCGAGACGGGCGTCCAGGGCGGCGATGTCCTCGGCCAGGGCGGGCTCGAGCGCATCGACCGAGGCGTCGGCGATCCCCTGCAGTACCTGCTCGGCCTGACCCCGTGCGCCGGACCGAGCCAGCGACAGTCCGCCGAGGTACCGCAGGCGGAGCCAATCGGCCGGTTTCGTCGCCGCCTGGGCGCCCGGCCGTTCGAGCTCGTTCGCGACGAGGTCGTATGCGCGGAGATTGTCACCTCGCGCCAAGAGAGCGGCGACATCTCCGATGCGCGCTCCCTCACCCATCAGGCCGACATCATCCTCTTCCGCTTGGCCGTCCGAGCCGGTTGGGGCCTCCGAAACTCCTGCTGGTCATGGGCCTCCTCGACGCGGACGCCGTCGCCGCGGTTTCGTGGTCGGGCTGAGAGGATTTGAACCTCCGACCTTCGGTCCCCCAGACCGACGCGCTAACCAAGCTGCGCCACAGCCCGTGAGCGGGCCACTCTAGCGGTCCGACCAGCCGACGCAGAACCGTTGTCGAGCCGGAGCCGCCGAATCAGAACAACCAGGCCACGCCCTGGATCAGTCGCCAGCCGAGGTAGAGCGCGAGGGCGGCGACCACGAGCCAGAAGTGCCAGGGAACGCGCTCCTCGCCGGTTTTGGCGGCCTTGGCTTCACCGGCCTGGAACTCCGGCTCGTCACCACAGCTGGGGCAGGCGCCGTCGTCGTTCAGCGAGTTCGGCGTGAGATAGCGGTCACAGGAATCGCACCAGGGCACGAGCCAAGTCTCATCCGGCCGGGCTCGACGGGCCAAGTCACCCGGGATTCTCCTAGCCGGAGTTGGTCAGTCCTTGCGGACCGCCAGAATGGCGACGTCATCGGGTACCGGACCGCCGGCGAAGTCGCTGGCCGAGTCGAGCAACGATTTGCACAGGACGTCGGGCGCGATCCCGGGATCACGGCGCACCGCTTGCGCTACCCGCTCCTCGCCGAAGAACTGCTCGCCGCTGCGAGCCTCGGTCAACCCGTCGGTGTAGAGCAGGACGAGGTCGCCGCGGTCGAGCGGGATCTCATAGCTGCCATAGCGGCCGGCCGGATCGAGCATGAGGAGCGGCCCTGTCGGTCGGATGGGACGGACCTCGCGGCCGTGCCACAGCACTCCGGCCGGATGACCGGCGGAGGCGTACCGCATCGTGCCGGCGTCGGAGTCGAAGACGACCACGCACAACGAGATGAACTCCTCGTCCCGGCCGAAGCCGGACATCTGACCGTTCAGCTCCTCGAACGCCTGGGCCGGGTCACGGAAGCGCCTTAGGAAGACCCTCAGCAGATACTTCGCCTGAAAGGCCGTGATCGACGACTCGATGCCATGGCCGGACACATCACCGATCACCGCCGCGACCCGGCGGTCGTCCACCCGGAACACATCGAAGAAGTCGCCGGCCATCATCCCCGAGCCGGGCTGGTAGGCCCGCCCGATCTCGTAGCCGCCGATGTCGGGAAGATGGTCGGGTGCGAGTCTCTCGGCCCAGCGCTTCGGTGCGAGATCCTGTTGGCTCAGCACCTCCTGTGCCCGGCGTTCGAGCTCACCTCGCTCCTGGGCGATACGTGCCTCGGCCCGGAACGTTCGGCCGAACGCCACCGTGAAACCGACCGGCACCAGGACGCCGAGAAAGGCGACCCCGGCCCAGGTCGCGGTCGTGAAGGCCATCAGCGCCGAACCCACCATCACCGCCGCGTACAGCAGTGCCGTGTGCAGATCCTTGCGGTAATGGGCCCGAGCCAACCGGCGAGCGTCGATGTGACCCCCGTTGCGCCGTACCCGTTCCCAGGCGCGGTAGCGGAAGCGAGCCGATCGACCCCAGATGAGCGCGGCGGCGGCAGACCCGATCGCCACGATGGCGAACAACACTTGTTCCATCTGGCCGCGATGGTACCGGTGCAGGCTCCCCAGAGAAGGGGCCATCCCGGGAATGACCGCCATTCGTGACCTATTCGTCACAGAACGTCACGGTGGATAACCCCCACCGGACGGGCCGGATCTCAGTCGTTGCCGCGGAGGCGCACTCGCATCTTCAGCGGAGTCCGACCGAGATCGAACTCCTCCCGCAGCCGTCGCTCGAGGTACCGCACGTAGGTCTGCGGGATGCGTCGAGTGGCGAACAGCGTGAACGTCGGCGGCTCGGTCGCACCCTGGGTCGCGTACATGACCCGGGCGCCGTCGGGAGCCGGATGGGCCGATTGCGCCGACCGGATGACGTCGTTCACCGCCCGGGTGGGCACCCGGGTGTGATAGGCGTCGAGCGCATGGTCGAGCGCCTCGTACAGCCGGTGGACGCCCTTGCCGGTCAGCGCGCTGATCTTGAGGACCGGTGCGTCGGCCAGGAAGTGCAGCCGTCGGGCGATGCTGCGCTCGACCAGATCGACCGCGTCGGGATCGAGCACGTCCCACTTGTTCATCAGGACCACGACGGGACAACCGGCCGCCGCCACGCGCTCCGCCAACCGTTGGTCCTGGCCGGTCACCCCCTCGGTCGAATCGATGATCAGCAGCGCCACATCGGCCGCGTCGACGGCGTCCAGCGCCCGTAGCAGCGAGTAGTACTCGGTACCGGCATCCACCTTTCCCTTGCGTCGCATGCCGGCGGTGTCGATGAACCGCAGCGGTCCGAGCTCGGTCATCACCTCGGTGTCGATCGTGTCACGTGTCGTCCCGGGCCGATCGTGGACGACGGATCGATCGGACCCGATGAGCCGATTGAACAGGGTGGACTTGCCGACGTTCGGGCGACCGACCAGCGCGATGGACGTCACGTTCGGGTCGGACCGCGACCCATCGGCTTCGCCATGGGCTCCGCCGGCCTCGGCGCCACCGGTCGAAAGTACGGGAAGTAGGCCGACCACCGCATCGAGGAGGTCCCCGGTGCCTCTGCCGTGAACGGCGGAGACCGGGTAGGGCTCACCGAGTCCCAACGACCAGAACTCGGCCGCATCGGGATCCCGCCGGTCGTGGTCGAGCTTGTTGACCGCGACCACGACCGGGCTGTCGTGCCGCTGCAGCATCCGGGCCAACCGGTCGTCCTCGCTGGTCAGGCCCGCGGTGCCGTCGACGACGAAGAGGACGACGTCGGCATCGGCCATGGCCTGCTCGCTCTGCCGGCTGACCTTGGCGTCGAGATCATCGCCGTCCCGGTCGGCCATCCATCCGCCCGTATCGGTGACCGTGAAGTCGATCCCCTGCCAGTCGGCATCGATGGACTTGCGATCCCGAGTCACACCCGGCGTCGCCTCGACGATGGCCTCTCGGCGGCCCAGGATCCGGTTCATCAAGGTGGACTTGCCCACGTTGGGCCGGCCCACGATCGCCACGACGGGAAGCGCGCCGGCAGTGGTCTCAGCCACGGAGCGCATCCCGGAGCGCGATCCCGTGCGTCTCGACCACCTGGACCGGTCGGCACAGGCTCTCGGTGGTGGTGCCGTCGAGGAAGCGGCCCCCCGACAGGCAGACGTCGGGAAGGAGATAGCGATCGTCGGCGGGCTGGCTCGACAGCACCCGGTCGATGTCGGCCCCGACCATCAGGCCGGTGACCCCAACGTTCCCGCCGAAGAACCGGTTGGGGACCGCGATGACCCGCACGTCCGCGCGTTCGAGCCCGGCGATCAGGGGCTCGACCACGTTCGCTCCGAGGGTCCCGCTGAGGATGCCGACCGGACGGCGGTCGACCGAACGGACCCGCACGGCGGTCGACCCGTCGACTCGGGGCGCTCGGTATCCCTCGGCGCCGGCGCCGTCCACCCATTGGAAGAACCCCGACTGGGGACCGATGGGCCGGGCGGTCCGGCCGGTGAACTCCAGCTCGAAGCTCCGGGCCATGCCGACCCCGTCCTCGTGCAGTTCGAACGAGCCGTACTGCTCGGCTCGGGGGAACGGCCGGCCGGCCATCAGATAGAACTCGTCGGCGGCGTGGACCAGGGGCCGGCCCAGGGTCGCCCCGAAGGTCTCCTGCCAGCGCTCGACGATGTCGACGACGTCGGCCGCCTCGGCCGTGGTGTGCGGGCGCATGTCGGGCTCGGTGTTGTAGTCGCTGACGCCGAGGGGGACGACAGCACAGGTCCGCAACCCGGGGAATCGGTCGAGGATGCCGCACAGGGTGTCGTCGAGGACCCCGCCGTCGTTGACACCGGGGCACACGACGACCTGGCCGTGGACGACGATGCCGTGATCCAGGAGCGCGGCGAGCCATCGAAGGCTGGTCGCCCCCCGTCGGTTTCGCAGCATCTCGGATCGCACGGTCGGATCGGTGGCGTGGATGCTGACGTAGAGCGGACCCAGCCCCTCGGTGATGACCCTTTCGAGATCGGATTCGGTGAATCGGGTCAGCGTGGTGAAGTTCCCGTACAGGAATGAGAGCCTGTAGTCGTCGTCCTTGAGCGACAGGCTCCTGCGCATTCCCGGCGGGAGCTGGTGGATGAAGCAGAAGGCGCAGTGGTTGTCGCAGGTGCGGACCTGATCGAAGATCGCCGACTGCACCTCCAGCCCCAGAGGCTGGCCAGCCGCCTTCTCCACCTCGATCTCGATCGTGAGCCCGCCCCGGTCGACTTCGACCACGACCTCCGGGCCATCGGTGGCGCTGTGGTAGTCGATGACGTCGCGGGGCTCACGCCCGTCGAGGGTACGAATCTGGTCCCCGACCAGGAATCCGGCCTCCCCTGCGGGAGATCCCGCCACGACGGCGATGACGGTCGGGCTGGGCATCAGGACAGGGTATCGGCGCAGGTAGCCTTCGATGATCTCCACGAAACCGGCGGCCGAGCATGTTCAGAAGGTGTTGTTGGCGTCGCCCCGCGGCTTCTGTGCCGGCGTCGAGATGGCAATCAAGGCTCTGGCGTGGATGGTCCGGGCCTTCGACCCGCCCGTGTACTGCTATCACGAGATCGTCCACAACCGGCGCGTCGTCGACCGGTTCCGGGCACAGGGAGTCGTCTTCGTCGACGACATCGACGAGGTACCGGCCGGGGCACCGTTGATGCTCAGCGCCCACGGCTCGGCGCCCGACGTGGTCGCCCGGGCCGAAGCGACGGGAGGCTACGTCGTCGATGCGGTCTGCCCCCTGGTGACGAAGGTCCATCACGAGGTGAGAGTTCGCGCCGGCAAGGGGTACCGCATCGTCTACGTCGGGCACCAGGGCCATGAGGAAGCCGTTGGCACGATCGCCGTGGCTCCCGACGCCATCGACCGGGTCGAGTCCCGAGCCGACGTGGCCGCTCTCGCCGACACCGATCAACCGGTTGCGCTGTTGGCGCAGACCACCCTGAGCCACCGCGACTGGGACGACGTTCGAGCAGCCACGCTCGAACGATGGCCGGAGATGTGGGTGCCAGGCCGCAGCGATCTCTGCTTCGCCACCACCAACCGCCAGCGGGCGATGCTCGAGATCGCACCGAAGTGTGACGCCATCGTCGTGGTCGGGTCCGCCAACTCCTCCAACACCCTCGCCCTCGAGCGCCTCGCGGGCGAAGCAGGGTGCGATCGGGTCCTCCGGGTCAACGAAGCCGACCAGTTGCCCGGCGACCTGACCGGCACGGTTGGGCTCACCGCCGGGGCGTCGGCCCCCGAGGAGCTCGTGGCCTCGGTCATCGACCGCCTTTCCCCCGTCCTCGGGGTGGAGGAAGTCCGGGTGACCGACGAGGACGAGTACTTCCCCCCACCCCGGGCGTTGCGCAGTCTCGTCCACGGGGTGACGACGGCCCTCAGTCTCGCGTTCGGTGGCATCGCCACCGAGTTCGACGACCGCACCGTCGACGCCAGCGACGTCCTCGCCGCCCTCGAGTAGGAATCTGGTCCCCCACACCACCGAAATCTGCTCCCCCACACCACCGAAATCTGGTCCGTGAGCGTCGGCTATCGACGCCCTGGGCGGGGTGGTTGGCACCGGACTATGGAACGTCGAGGCGGAAGCTGCACAGCGGTCGATCGGTGGGCGCCGGCCGATTCGGACCACCGCCTTCGCATTCCTCGGCGTCGCCGTGCACAACGGGCTCGGTCGGCAGCTCGTCCACAGCAGCGGTCACGAAACCGAGGATGTTGCCGACGGGCAGGTCCGCCAGCTCCAGTGCATCCTCGCCGATCCGATGGCGACCGATCCGGGTCGCCGGATCACCCCAGGCGTTCTCGCCGATCCACACCTCGCTGTCGTCCCGACTCCAGGCGATCGAGAAGAAAGGATCCAGCTCCTTGTCCGAGAGGAAGACGATCTCTCCCGACTCGACGTCCACCACCGCCAGCTCCCCCGTCGTGTCGTCGTCGATGACGCCGGCTCTGGACTGGACCACGACTGCCAGATACCGCCCATCGTGCGAGAACCGTGCGCCCCACCCGACGAACCCACCCTGGCCCGGCGGCAGATCCACCAGGACCTCGTCGAGGGTGGCGGTGTCGGTGATGTGGACTTCCGTACAAGGCCAGCCCTGGCACCAGGCGAGATCGGTCCGGGAGGAGGCCATGGGCTCCGCCGGAGCTCCGGCGCCGCCGAGCACGCTCGGAGGCGATCCGTCGGCGTGCCACAGCGTCAGGCCCGATCCCCCGCCGTTCAGGACCAGACCTCCTCGGAAGGCCAGCGTGGGCGAGGAGACCGGCGCGCCCGGCACCATGCCCTCGGCCAGGACGGTGCCGTCGAGCTCGACGAGTCGCACCGGCGTCTCACCGTCATTGGCCGGCGTCTCGCCGATCAGCCACAGCTCACCGTCGACCGGGCTCGGCAGGAACACCCACGAGCCGGCGAGAGTGGACGTCTCGAAGTCGTCGAGCGACGTCACCGTGACCCCGTTCCATCCGGCCAGCAGCGAGTCGCCGGACCGCCACAGCCGCACCGGCTGGTCACCGGGGGCTCCTCCGATCGATCGCCGAGTAGCGACTCCCGCGTCCAGGTCGACGATCACGATGCCGTCGTAGCCGTCGTCGAAGATCAGCGCGGTACCCGTTCGCTCCCCGAAGATCCCCGCTTCCACCTCCGACGGGGTCGTCACCGGCCCGGGCGCCGGTGTCGTGACGGTCTCCACCGCGTCGTCACCGACGGTCACGACGGCTTCCTCGTCGGCGCCGAGGAAGGCGAAGACCCCGAGGACGGCCATGATGCCAGCCGCCGCAGCGACGACCCACGGCCACCTCGCTCGCGGCGCCGAGTTGGGCCTGGTCCGGGCCGTCACCGGCACCGTGCGGTCGACCACAGCGTCGGCCAGCCGCCCGATCTGTTCCTCGAGGTCAGGCATCGTTCGTCACTCCCAGCTCGGTGCGCAGTCGTTCGAGCGCTCGATTGACATGGGTCGACACCGTCGAGACGCTCACATCCAGCACCTCGGCGATCTCGCCGTGGGTCCACCCGCATCCGTGGGCCAGCCACACCGCCGCCCGCTGGCGATCGGGTAGCGCCATCAGCGCCTCGGCCAGTCCGGGCTCGACCTGCGGCAGATCTTCGGCCGGGATGGTCGGAAGCGTCGGCCGCTTCGCCGGTCGCGTCTTCGATTGGCCGACCCGGAACAGGTACCCGATCGGGTGGTCCATCACCCCGACCCGATCCCAGTGCTCCCACGCGTACGCCAGAGCTTCGGCCACGGCGTCGGCGTACCGCTGGACTCCCAGCGATCCCAGCAGAGCGCGACGAAGTCGAGGTTCGGCATCAGCGGCGAACAGATCGAAGTCGCGCTCCATGGACTCCTCCTACACAAGTAGAGACCATCGAGCCCGGCCGCCGCGCTACACGGTTGGTCTCGTCGCACGAGACCACCAGTACGATCGCCCGATGCTTTCGCCATCGGTCGACACCCTCCGGGTATTCCTTCACGTCCTGGCCGCCACGGTCTGGGTCGGAGGTCAGATCACCCTCCTGGTGCTCCTGCCGACCGTTCGTGAGATCGGCGGCGACGCCCCGAAGATGGCAGCGCGGGCCTACAACCGTGCAGCGTGGGTGGCGTTCGGCGTGCTGGTGGTCACCGGTATCTGGAACCTCTTTGCCGTCGACGTCGGTTCGACCACCGTCGAATACCAGGCCACCGTCGGCCTGAAGCTCGTGGTCGTGGCCCTCTCTGGGATCGGGGCATTCATCCACAGCACCACCGCCGATCGAAAGATGCTGGCGATCACCGGCGCCGTCGGCGGTGTCACCGCCCTAGCCGCCCTCTTCCTCGGCGTCCTTCTCGTCTACCAGTAGGCGCGACCGGTTTTGGAGGGGCTGGCCCACACGAGATGTGGGTGAGCGCCTCCAGATCCGGCTACTGCTCGACGTACGGGGCGAGTACGGACTGCCAGCGGCGATAGCCCTCGCCCCAGAGGTGCACGCCGTCGGGGCTGAGATCATCCGACATACCACCGTCGGGGCCGGCGAATGGTTCCTGGTGCGAGATGAACGTGGCGCCCAGATCGGCAGCGGCCTGCTGAAGCGAACGGTTCAACCGGGTGATGGACCCACCCACCTCACCCGCTCCGGGCAGGATGGACTGGACGAACACCTGCGTGGTCGGCGACTCGGTCCGGCATCGCTCGAGTATCGCCCGGTGGTTCGCAACGCACTCGTCCTCGGCCACGCCGGTGAGAAGGTCGTTGACGCCGACCAGGATGAACAGCTTGCGCGGGGCTCCAGGAAGGATCGTGTCCATACGCCCGAGCACATCGGCGCTCGTCTCTTCGGCGATCCCCCGATTGCGCGCCGAGACGTTCGGGAAGAGCTCGGGGAGCTCGGCGCCCTCGGTGATCGAGTCGCCGAGGAAGACCACGTCGTCGGGTCCGACCGGGTAGGTCCGAAAGAAGTCGGCGCGCCGGATCGCTTCGGGAGTGGGGCCCGATCCACGGAGGAAGGAACGCAACCGACGACCGACCCACCGCCGCAACCGCTGGGCGATCTCCTCCACTCGACTCACCGGTTGGGAGTGCCGGTCCGGCGCTGGGCCTCGTCGAACAGCTCCTGCAGCACTCGCTGCAGCCGAGCGGTCGTGGCCTCGATCTCCGATCGCTTCGCCCTCTTGTCACCAGCGGGGACTTGGATCGTCTCACCGATGACGATCTCGATGGGATGGGGCTTGATGAAATGGGCCCCCACCGGCATGGCCGTGGCCGAACCCCCCACGCCGATCGGAACGATCGGGATGCCGTGCTTGTGCGCCAGATAGGACGGACCCTGGTAAAGATCGTGGATCTGCGGGCCTTCGCGGCGCTGGCCCTCGGGGAAGACGATCAGCGGCTCGCCCATCCGGATCACGTCGCCACAGGCGCGAAGCGCCTGGCGGTCGGCGTGCTCGCGATCCACTGGAAACCCGCCCATGGTCCGGAAGAACCAGCCGCTCGGCCGGTTGTCCCACAGACTGTCCTTGGCCATGAAGCGCAACCGACGCCGGCTGACCGTACTCATCAGGAATCCATCGAGATTGGACCGGTGGGACGGGGCCAGTATGTATGCGCCCGTCGGGGGGAGATGCTCCCGACCGTCTATCTTCAGGCGGAACAACAGCTTGGCCAGGAGGGCCACCCCGGCGCGGATGAACCAGTAGAACGCGTTGGCCGCGGCGCTGTATCTCGTGCGGACCACTTCTTCACTCACGCGAGCAACTCTTGCACCTTGGCGACGACCTCGTCGACGGACAGATCCGATGTGTCTACCACCACCGCGTCGGCCGCCTCGGCCAGGGGCGAGTCGTCCCGTTGTGAATCGAGCAGATCACGCCGCTCGATCGAAGCTGCCACTGCGGCCAGGTCCACATCGGATCCCCCTTCGGCAGCACGACGACGAGCCCGCTCACCGGGTGAGGCGGTCAGGAACACCTTCAACGTCGCGTCGGGAAAGACCACCGTTCCGATGTCGCGACCCTCGGCGACCCCGCCGCCCCGACGCCGGACCCACGCTCGCTGCCATTGACGCAGAGCCGACCGGACGCCGGGATGGGCTGCGACCAGCGATACCGCGGAATTGACCGCATCGGAACGGATCGCCTCGGTCACATCGACCCCGTTGGCCGTCACCGTCCCCTCGTCATCCCGGTAGTCCATCGCCTCGGCAACCGCTGTCACCCGCACGTCGTCTGCGACATCGATCCCGCGCTCGAGTGCTTCCCACGCCACGGCCCGATACATGGCCCCCGTGTCCAGATGTCCCAACCCCAATGCCTCGGCCAGAGCCCGGGCGACCGTGCTCTTGCCCGATCCGGCCGGGCCGTCGATGGCTATCACGGTCGGGGTTCCGCTGGCGGCCACCTCGTCCAGGGCGGCGAAGAAGTTCGGAAACGTCTTGGCGACACATGCCGCGTCCCCGATCACCACGCCGTCGGCCACGAGGCCCAGCAGCGCGAACGCCATCGCCATCCGATGATCGTCGGCGGGATCGACGCGCCCACCGCGGATCGGGCCGGGAACCACCGTCAGACCGTCGTCATGCTCCTCGGCACCGATGCCGAGCGCCACCAGTTGCGAGACGACACCGGCGATGCGATCCGATTCCTTCCCGCGGATGAAACCGACCCCTCGCACTCTGGAGGGCCCGTCCGCTCGGGCCGCGACGACCGCGAAGGTGGGCACGGTGTCCGAGAGATCGGCCAGATCGACGTCGGTTGCCCTGAGTTGGTGCGGGCCGCGGAGTTCGAGCCCATCAGCGGTGTCGGCCACCGAGCAGCCCATGTCGCCCAGAACGTCGACGAACCGCAGGTCTCCTTGGAGCGACCCATGCCGCAATCCGCGAACCCTCACCCGGCCGCCCGTCAGCGCTGCTGCACCGAAGAAGTAGCTGGCCGCCGAGGCGTCGGGTTCGACTACGTACCTGGTCGCTTCGTATCCGCCCGATTCCACGATCCAACGGTCGTCTTCGGCTCGAACCGATGCCCCGAACGCCGACATGACGGCGACGGTCATCTCGAGGTACGGCCGCGAGACGAGCGCGGTCGTCACCTCGATCGTCAGGCCCCGCTCGAGGAGCGGGGCCACCAGGAGCAACCCACTCGAGAACTGGCTCGATACGTCGCCTCGGATGGACACGGTGCCCCCCGGGATCGGGCCACCGTCGGCTCGCAACGGCAGGTGGTCCTGATCCACCGAGAGGCCGAGGGACCGCAGGGCGGCGACCAGCGGTGCCATCGGGCGGGCTCGGATCTGCCCATCGCCGTCGACACGCAGTGGTCCGGGACTGGCGAGGGCGAGCGGCGTGACGAAGCGCGCCGTCGTACCCGACTGGTCCACGAAGAGGTCGCATCCACGTTCGGGCAGCCGGCCCCCGACGCCGGTGATCGCGAGCCGGTCGGTGTTCTCCCCCTCGACGGCGGCTCCCAGAGCCTTGACGCAGCCCAGCATGGCTGCGGTGTCCGCTGCTACGAGCGCTCCGGTGATGAGGCTCTCGCCCCGAGCCAGGCCGGCCGCCAGGATCGCACGGTTGGTGAAACTCTTCGATCCGGGCAATGCGACCTCGGCATCGACGGGTCCTGTCGGCGCCACGATCCTGTCGGTCACTGAAGATCCTGCAGCGACGGCCGGTACCCGAGCGCGATCAGACCCCCGCGGAAACGCTCGGCGAGTTCCCGTTCGACCAGGAGGATCACGACGCCGCGCTGACCCTCCGACGAATGCATGATCTCGAGGTCGGCAATCGACACGTCCACCTCGGCAGCCAAGGTCGTGATGCGCGCCAACTCGCCGGGCCGATCCGATATGGGGACCCGCACCTCGGTCACCTGATCGGGTCGGGCCACTCGCGATGGCAGGTTCATCCGCGCCTGGCGAGCCTGCTGGAGGACCGGCAGGAGCTCGTCGCTGCGCTGGTCGTGAACGAGGTCACGCATGTCGGAGAGCGCGGCGATCAACTGGTCGAATACCTCGACGATCGCTTCGCGGTTCTCCTCGCAGATGTCCGGCCAGATGCTGGGCCGACCGGCCGCAATACGCGTCATGTCACGGAATCCGCCGGCGGCGAGCCGAAGCAGCGCCGCGTGCTCGATCGCCCGCTCGTCTGCCAACCGCATCAACGTGGCCGCGGTCAGGTGCGGAACATGCGACACCATCGCAACCAGTCCGTCGTGGCGAGCGGCGTCGAGGGCGATCACGTCGGCCCCCAGTTCGACCGCCACTTCGCGGGTCGTGGCGAAGACCCCGTCGTCGGTAGCCGGACCCGGTGTCAGCACCCACACGGCCCCGTTGAACAAGGAGGCCGTGGCGCCGGCGATCCCGTCCTGCTCCGAACCTGCCATCGGATGGCCGCCCACGAATCGAGGGTCGACCACCTCGCTCACGACCGATGCCTTCACACTGCCGACGTCTGTCACGACGCCATCGGTTTCAGCCAGGGCTTCCCGAACGGCCTCGGGTATGGCTCCCACCGGTGTTGCCACGAACGTAATCTCGGAGCCTCGGTCGAAACCTGCTCGGTCGATCACCCCCAGCTCGAGGGCTGCCGCGGCACAGGTGGGGTCGGTCTCGACTCCTGAGACGATCCACCCCTGTTCCCGCAACGCGAGCCCGAGCGAGCCGCCGATCAGCCCGGTTCCGACGATGGTCGCGCGCCGGTCGGTCATCGCATCGCCCTCACCGGCCGGGGACGGCGTCGCGCAGATCGGTGGCTCCGCGGAGGTAGACGTGCTGAATCTCGCTCCGCGGGAGAGACGAGCTCACGTGCACCAGCACGCGGATGCACAGCGGTGTCCCGCCATCTACCGCCAGCTCGACCGCCCCGAGCAAGGGCACGTCGGTCCACCCGAACGCTCGGGCTGCGGTCGCCGGGAACATCGTGGTGATGTCGCCCGTGGCGGTGAAGAAGCAACTGATCAGATCCTCGTTCGAGAGGTCATTGCGCTCGACGATCGCTCCGAGCATCTCAGCCACCCGCTCCTGAACCTGGGCTGCATCGTCGACGTCGATCGTCGTGGCCCCCCGGATGGCGCGCAGAGTCGCCGTCGAGTCGCTCACGCTGGTACCTGGCTTCGCACGGTCGGCAAGACTACCGGCGGTGACGCCGGGGCTCGGACTCGATTCGGTCGACGGCCGTCTGATCGAGCGCCGTCGGATCTATGCCATCGAGGGCGAGCACCTCGGACCGGGTCAGCGGGCGCCACTCGCCGGGGGCCAGGGAGCGGTCGGCCAGCGGCCCTATCCTGCTTCGCACCAGGCGCTTGACCGGATGGCCGATGGCGTCGAACATCCGGCGTACCTGCCGATTGCGGCCCTCGTGGATCGTGAGTCGCACCAGGCCCGCCCCGGGGATCGAAGCCGACGCCGGCGCGGTCGGACCGTCGTCGAGCTCGATGCCCTCGCGGAGTCGGCGCAGGGCGGCGGGAGACGGCGGTTGTTCGACGTGCACCAGGTATTCCTTCTCGACCCCATGCGAAGGATGCGTGAGCCGTTGCGTCAACGGCCCGTCGTTGGTGAGAATCAACAGCCCCTCGGTTTCGCCGTCGAGGCGTCCCACGGTCCAGACCCTGGGCTCAGCCGGTACCAGATCGAGAACGGTGGGACGACCTTCGGGATCATCGGCGGTGCAGATGACTCCGCCGGGCTTCTGCAGCAGGTAATGGACCAGATCCACGTCGGTGGACACCACGGTGCCGTCGAGCGCGATCTCGTCGGTGCCGACCCGGGCTCGATCACCGAGCCGGGCCACGCTGCCGTTCACGGTGATGCGACCAGCGCCGATGAGGTCCTCGCTGACTCGCCGGCTGCCGACACCGGCCCGGGCCAGGATCTTCTGCAACCGCTCACCCGGAGGTGGCTGGTCAGGCGTTGGCGGGTCGACCTTCATCCTCGTCGGTGAGATCGATGGGGTCGGCCCGAAGGCCTCCCTCGAGGGCCTCGACGACCTCGATGTCGGGGACGAAGTTGCCGAGCGGCGGTAGATCGTCGAGGGAATCGAGCCCGAGTCGTTCCAGGAAGTCGGGCGTGGTGCCGAACAGAACCGCTTGACCGGGTCCCGGATCGCGAGCGACCTCGACGACGTATCCGCGCTGGGTGAGGGTCCGGATGACACCGTCCACGTTCACACCCCGGATGGCGGCCACCTGGGCTCTGGAGATGGGCTGCTTGTAGGCGATGATGGCCAGCGTCTCGAGCGCGGCCGATGACAGCCGGGCGGACTGGCCGTCCAGAACGAACCGCTCGACGTAGGGCGCAAGGTCCGAATGACTCTGCATTCGGTAGCCGCCCGCCACCTTGGCCAGCACGAACCCGCGGTCGGTGGACTCGTAGTGATCGGCCAGCGCGACGCAGGCGGCCTCGACGTCGGCGGCGGGAATCTCGAGGAGCTGTGCAAACAGGCTGGACCCGACCGGTCGATCTGCGACCATGAGAATCGCCTCGATGGCCCGGACCGGATCGAAGGATCGTTCAGCCGTCATAGGCATCGACGGTAGCCAGGGCGAGCTCGCGATGATCGGATGCTCCCAGCCACACGATCTGAATCTCGCCGAAGGTCGAGGGCTGGTCCAGATCCACCAGGCCCTGCTTGAACAACTCGAGGACGGCCAGGAAACGCACCACGACCTCGATCCGATCGGCCAACCCGGTCGTGAGGTGACGGAAGCTGATGGAACCGACGCGCGGCAGTTCGTCGGCCAGTTCCTCGACGGCCTCGGCCACCGTGAGCTTGATCGGTGCGATGTGGTCGAGCGACACCGTCGGCGTGGGAACCGGGGCGGTCGCCCGCTCGAATGCCGCTCGGAGGTCGTCAGCGGTGACGCCGGCCAGGAGGTCGGGCGCCACATCCAGGCACCAATCCTCGAGACCGCCGTATCGGGGGAATGACGTTGCGGCCTCGGTGGCCAGAACGTCCATCGCCCGGGCCACGTCCTTGAAGGTCTTGCACTCGACCAGCCGGGCCAGCAGCAGATCGCGCTCTTCCCACAGGGCCAGCTCCTCGTCGAGGTCCAGGTCGGGGTCCCCGGGTAGGAGTCGGCGCGCCTTCAGCTCGACCAGGGTCGCCGCGATGAGTACGAACTCGGTCGCGACATCGAGGTCCAGGTCCTCCATCCGGTCCAGCTCGGAGAGGTACGCGTCGACGATGGTGTGAAGGGACACCTCGTAGAGCTCGACCTCCTCGCGGAGGATCAGGTGCAGGAGCAGGTCGAAAGGACCGTCGTAGACAGGGGTGGATACGTCGACCGGCACGGCGAGCAGGATAGAGGCCCCGCAGGCGCCGTTGGCGCACCCCTCCCTACCCCGTCGGGCGAGCTAGCCTCGCCCTCCTCCCTCCCCTGTCGGGCGGGCTAGCCTCGCCCTCCATGTCGCGTGTCTTTTCGGGTATCAAGCCGACCGGTGACGTTCATCTGGGCAACCTCCTCGGCGCACTGTCCAACTGGGTCTCCATGCAGGACCGGCATGACTGCGTCTACTCGGTGGTGGATCTGCACGCCTTGACGGTGCCGCAGGATCCGGAACAACTGAGAGACACCACGCTGCTGACCGCCCAGCTCCTGCTCGCCATCGGTGTCGATCCCGACCGGGCCATCCTGTTCGTGCAGAGCCACGTCCCGGAACACACCTTCGGCGCATGGCTGATGGAGTGCACCGCTTCGTTCGGGGAGCTCCGTCGGATGACGCAGTTCAAGGACAAGTCCGAGCAGAACAACTTCGTGTCGGGTGGGCTGTTGACCTATCCGGCGCTCCAGGCCGCCGACGTCCTGCTCTACGACACCGAGATCGTCCCGGTGGGTCAGGATCAACGACAGCACCTCGAGCTGACGCGCGATATCGCCGAACGGTTCAATGCCCGGTACGGCGAGACCTTCGTCCTCCCGCAGACGGTGGTACCCACAACGGCCGCACGGGTCATGGATCTCCAGCATCCCCGATCGAAGATGTCGAAGTCAGCTGCTTCGCCCCAGGGCTCCATCGGGGTCCTCGACGATCTCGGTGCGGTGAGAAAGAGGATCAAGCGAGCGGTGACCGACAGCGACCACGAGGTCCGGTACGAGCCCGAGACGAAACCCGGCGTCGCCAATCTCCTCGACATGCTCGCCGCGGCCACAGGCGAGGATCCTGCCGATCTCGCCGGACGCTACGAGCAGTACGGCCCTCTCAAAGCCGACACCGCCGAGGCCGTCTGCGATCTTCTGGCCCCGATCCAGGAGCGATTCAGGGCCCTGCGGGATGATCCCGCTGCGACCGCCTCGGTCCTGGCCGAGGGAGCACGGAAGGCGTCCGCGGTCGCGGGACCCGTCCTCGAGCGCGCTCGCCGCAACATCGGCTTGTTGCCGCTCCGTCAGTAGTCGGCGGCTGCCAGGACTTCGCCCATCGCCGGCGGCACGGTCCATTCCTCAGGCGGGTCGTGGTGTTCACGCGACCAGGCCACGACCAGGGGATCACTCCCGACCAATTCGAGCGACTCTGCGCCGAGTTCGGTGTACTGGAGATACAGACCGATTCGCCGGGTGATTCCGCTCCGGCTGGCCCAGGCCCGAGCGAGGGCCTCGTCAGCGAAGAGGCCGCACAGCGTCGCCACCACTCGGCCGTAGATCCCGAGCCGAGCCTCACCCTTGCCGACGTCGTGGAGCAGCGCGGCCGCCAACACGGTCGACCGTGGAACAACTTCCGGGTCTGGTCCCGGCACGCCGTCCCGGAGCCCGACCTCCACCCGGCGGGCGACCCGGACCGAGTGGGCACGATCGCTCGACGGCAACCGGTCGAACAGGTGTTGTTCGGTCTCACTGAGCCATCCCCGGGCCCAGACGGCATCCTCCGGGGGCGTCCTCCGGCGGAACAGAACGCTGAACGACCTTCGCACGAGGTGGGCGAGCCCACCCCGTTTCCCGACGTTCACCCCTCGGCACCCAGTGGTCGGTCGGCGCCGAGCCGGGCCCGGGGATGAGCGAGGTCATAGACCTCCCTGAGCCGGGTGGTGGAGACCATCGTGTAGACCTGGGTCGTCGAGATCGATGCATGGCCGAGGAGCTCCTGCACCGTTCGGATGTCCGCCCCGTGGTCGAGCATGTGTGTCGCGCAGGAATGGCGGAGGGCGTGCGGGGTGAGTTCCTCACCGAGGCCGGCCCGATCGCCGTACAGGCGGATGCGCCTCCAGATCCCCGACCGGGTCATGCGCCCGCCCCGACGGCCGAGAAAGAGCGCATCGGCGTCACCTCGGCGTGCTCCGCCGACTTCGCGGTACACCGGACGGCCATCCTGGAGCCAGAGCGAGACCGCATCGATGGCTGGGCCTCCGAGCGGCACGATCCGCTCCTTGCTGCCCTTGCCCAGGAGCCGCAACAGCCGGGCGTCGAGGTCGAGATCGCTCAATCGGGCGCCTGCGACCTCGGAGATGCGCGCTCCGGTTCCGTAGAGGACCTCGATGATCGCCCGGTCGCGGAGATCCATGGGATCATCGCCGACGACCTCGCCCAACAGGGTGTCGATCTGCGCCTCGGAGAGCGGCTTCGGCAGCCCGGCCGCGACGCCGGGGCGCGCCACATCCGCGGCCGGATCGGTTGCGGCAAGGCCCTCCGCCACGAGGAATCCGTGGAGACCGCGTATCGCGACCGCCGACCGGTTGACACTGGACCGGGCATGTCCGAGAGCCCGGCGGTGCGCCAGGTAGGCCGTGATGTCGCTCGGACCGACGGAGGAGAGCGTCGGGCGACCCAGTTCGTAGCGGGCATACGACCAGTAGGCCCGGAGATCGGCCCGGTAGGCCTCGAGGGTGTTCACGGCTCGGCCCCGCTCGACCGCCAGCCAGGTCAGGAACTCCTCCGCCTCGAGGGGCAACTCGACCCGGATCGCCGCGGTCACCCGCCGCCGGTCCGTAGTCGCTCCCGGGTGAGCAGGAGGCCGATCACCGACTTAGCGTCGCGCAGCTCGCCCGATGCGAGCAACGAATCGAGATCGTCCAGTCGCACCTGCTCGACCGTCATCGCCTCCTCCTCGGGACCTTGCCTGTCGATGTCGGCCTCGGTCAGATCCCGGCCCAGGAACACCACGCACCGTTCATCGGTGAAGCCCGGGGAAGGGAGGAAATCGGCCAGCTGATCCAGCCGACCAGCGTGCCGACCGACCTCTTCCACCAGCTCGCGCCGGGCGGCGGCGACGACGTCCTCGTGCTCGATGTCGAGCTTGCCGGCCGGGATCTCCAGTACATACGTGTTCAGTGCGGCCCGGAATTGTCGAACGAGGATGACGGTGGCGGCATCCTCCAAGAGCGGGACGACACCCACCGCTCCCGGGTGGCGAACGACCTGCCGGTCGATCTCGGTGCCGTCGGGCGCCGCCAACCTCAACGTGGAGAGTGAGACGACGGGGCCCCGGTGCAGTTCGGTTTCACCCAGCAGCCGGAATCCGGTCACGCGTGCAACGGCGTGAAAGGCGCTGTCTCGTCCAGGGGAAGGTGCGGTCGACGACCTTCGGCCCGAGCCAACGCTGCAGCCAGGAACTCACGGAAGAGCGGTGCCGGCCGATCGGGTCGGCTCTTGAACTCGGGGTGGGCCTGGGTGGCGATCCAGTAGGGGTGGTCCCGCAGCTCGATGAACTCGAGGAGCTGACCATCGGGGCTCACCCCGGCCCGCACGAACTGACCGTCATCAAATGCCGTGCGGTACTTGGGGTTGAACTCATAGCGGTGCCGATGGCGTTCCGAGACCACCAGCTTGCCGTAGGCCCGGGCGACCTGACTGTCGGGGAGCAGTTCGGCCGGGTAAGCGCCCAGCCGCATCGTCCCACCCTTGTCCTCGACGTCGCGCTGGCTCTCCATCAGATCGATGACCGGGTGCGGTGTCCTGGGGTCGAACTCACTGGAGTTGGCCCCGGCCAGTCCGAGGACGTTCCTCGCGTACTCGGCGACCATCATCTGGAGACCGAGGCACAGTCCCAGGCAGGGAATGGCGTGCTCACGGGCGTAGCCGGCGGCAGCGATCTTGCCCTCACTCCCCCGCTCGCCGAACCCGCCGGGGATGACGATGCCGTCCAGGTCGTGCAGACGACCCTCGGTGAGTAGACCCTCGACATCCTCGGCCTGTATCCACTCGAGCTCGACCGCTGCCTGCTGGTCGATGCCGGCATGGTTGAGAGCCTCGACCACCGAGAGATAGGCATCTGGCAGGCTGACGTACTTGCCGATCAGTCCGATGCGGACGGGGTCGGTCGCAGAGGCCACCCGGTCCACCAGGCGGCGCCAGTCGGCGAGATCGACGGGCAGGTCCTCGAATCGGAGGAGGTCGCATACCACCTGATCCAGGCCTTCCTCGTGGAGGACCAGGGGGATCTCATAGAGACTGTCGGCATCCGCGGCGTTGACCACGGCGGCCGGGGGCACGTCACAGAGCCGGGAGATCTTGCCCTTCAGATCATCGGTGATCGGGGCCTCGGAACGACAGACGATGGCGTCGGGCTGGATCCCGCGGCTACGCAGTTCGGTCACGGAGTGCTGGGTCGGCTTGGTCTTCTGCTCACCGCTGGGACCGATGAAGGGGACGAGCGTGACGTGGACGTAGCAGACGTTGTCCCGCCCGACGTCGAGTCGGAACTGCCGGATCGCCTCGAGGAACGGGAGGATCTCGATGTCGCCGACTGTCCCGCCGACCTCGGTGATGACCACGTCGATGTCGTCGCTACCGAGCATCTGGATACGACGCTTGATCTCGTCGGTGATGTGAGGGATGACCTGGACCGTCTTGCCCAGATACTCCCCCCGTCGTTCAGCGGCCAACACCGTGCTGTAGATCGACCCGGTGGTCGCGTTGCTGCTACGGGTCAGGTTCTCGTCGATGAACCGCTCGTAGTGACCGAGGTCGAGGTCGGTCTCCCCTCCGTCATCGGTGACGAAGACCTCTCCGTGTTCGAAGGGATTCATCGTGCCGGGATCCACGTTGATGTAGGGATCCAACTTCTGCATCGTGACCCGGAGCCCGCGTGCTTTGAGCAGTCGGCCGAGCGATGACGCTGTCAGGCCCTTTCCGAGGGAGCTGGCCACACCGCCGGTGACGAAAATGTGCTTCGACATGACGGGAACGGACCCTAGCGCGCTCGGCCTCGACATCTTGTGATGGGGCCGCGCCGGCTATCCGACGGGCGCCGGAATGATGCGCTCGGCCGAAGGCGCGATCCCGTAGTCGCCGACCTTCAGATCGGCCAACTGCTCGAGGGCCAGGACGATCGCCGCCCAACCGGAGAACGTGTTCGTCGTGTCGACGGTCGCCAGCCGACCGTCGACTGATTCGTCGGCGCGAAGCCGGCCCACCAGCGAGTCCTTCGTTTCGGCTTCCGCCGCGCTCCCCTCTCCGTCCTCGGCGAGCTGGGCCGCAGCCAGTGCCGTCGGTCCGCTGTTGTCCGCGGCAACCAGCGGGCCGACCGTGTCGGCCCGTTCGACGATGCGCATGATGAGGGGCATCAGGAAATCGTCGTCTGCGGGTACCGGGTCTTCCGCCGACACGAAGACATAGCGAGCCGAATCGATGGGCACGGGGGAGGTCTGGGGAGCCCCGGTCGGGGGTGGCTCGTACACGAGGAACCCGTTGAAGACCAGGCCCTGGATCAATCCGACCGCCACCTCGTCGGGTTGAGGGATCGTCGTCGTGGTCGTCGTGGTCGTCGATGTCGTCGTCGTCGGAGCTGCGACTGTGGTTGGGGGCGCGGGGTCACCGGGTGCAGTGGTGTTCGGCGGCGCCGTCGTGGGGGCCGGAGCGATGGTGGTGGTCGTCCCCTCCACCGGCGGGACGGTGATGACTGTCGTGTCGTCCTCGGTGGGAACCTCCGAGGCGCGGAGTAGGGCGTCACCGAACCGGCGCACCAGCACATCGCGGAGCTCGTTCGGGTCGTTCGTGCTCATGCCCAGCACGACTCCCAGGTCAGCCACGTCGTCGTCGGTGGCCAGCGTCAGCCGCTCGGTGGTCCGGAACGTACCCGCGAACTCCGCCCCCGAGTTGACGATGGAACGCCGGACGCCATCGAGTCCACGATCGTCGACGCCCTCGGCGGCGAAGGCCATCACGGGCACGCCGCGCAGACGGCGCCGGAGCAATTGCTCGGACGCTTCGTCGTCGAATTCGGACTGGACTCTGTCGCGGGCCGCCAGCTCGGCTTCGAGCTCGAGGATCGCCGCGTCGGTCTCCTCCAGCCGGGCGGTCTGGTCGTCCAAGCGACTCTCGAGAGTGTCGATGGTGGCGCGCTGGATGAGGGTCGAGCCCATGGCTACCCCGATGCCGAGCGCGAGGAAGACGGCAGTGATACTCACGATGTGATAGCGGAGATTGATCATCAGAACGTCAGCCTGAATCCTCGCACGATTAGACGGAGTGGTTCGGACACGATGAACAGCACGACCAGGGTGAAGATCGCAGCACCCACCAGGAGCAGGAGGTCCCGTTTGCGGATGTCACGGCGGTAGATCCGGCTGACGCCTCTGGCATCGACCAGGATGTGCGCCACCCGGAGCCTGGTCACCATGGCCGAGGCGATGAGGGCACGGTCCTGTTCGAGGAAGCGGTTCATGGTCGAGTGACCCCCGATCGCGACGATCAACTCGGCACCCCGTGCGTAGGCGAGGAGCATCGCAGCGTCGACGTCGCTGCCCACGAAGTTCAGTCTGTGATGGTCGACCGCGGAGATCTCCAGCCGCTCGACGCCATCGGGATCGTCATCATCGTGGGTGTGCGCGATCACGACATCGGCGGAGCGGAGCGCCCGGTCCGACACCTCCTTCAGCTCGCCGATCACCAGATCCGGGGTGATGCCCTGATCCAGGAGGACGTCAGCTCCGCTGTCCACTCCGATGACGTACGGCCCTTGCTCCTGGATGTAGCCGCTGCTGCGCAGCACGGCCAGGTCATCGCGGTCGTCGATACCGGTGGCCACAACGAGAACCTGACGTCCGCGCAACGAGAGCTCGAGGTCGGGTATCTCCGGCAACTGGGTCAGGTTGATGTCATTGTCGCGGAGATACTCGAATGCCTCCGCTGCGAACACTCCGATCTGGTCGTCGATCCCCCGCTCGGCCAGCTCGAGCCGGGCCCGGACCGTGGCTGCGGTCTGGCGCTTGCCGGTGGCGACCCGCTCGTCTCCCACCAGGATGTGGTTTCCGACGATGGCAACCTGCTGGCCGTCCTGGAGCCGACCGAAGATCTCGTCGCCGACCCCGTCGACCAGCGTGATCCCCTGTTCGGCCAACATGAGCGAACCGTCGTGGGGGAATCGTCCGGTGATCGAGCCGGACGCGTTCACGACGGCGGCGACGCGTTGCCGGGTCAGGGCCCTGGCCGTCTCGCGGTCGAGGTCGGGATGGTCGATGACCGCGATCTCGCCATGGTGGAGGCGACGGATCAGCCCAGCGCTGTCACGGTCGACGCGCGCCCTTCCGGTCACCACCTCGGGCGGTACCCGAGACGCCGGCTCACCGAGCGTGCTGTCCGCGGCGCTCACGACGCCGCACTTCCCACTGTTGCCAACAGCTCGGCGGCGTGCTCGCGTGCGGAGGTGCTGTCCGGAGAGCCCGACAGCATGCGCGAGAGTTCGGTGAGACGTTCCTCGTCTTCCACGGATCGGATCGATGTGCTCACCGAGTGACCCTTCCCTCGCTTTTCGACCACGAGATGATGATCGGCACAAGCGGCCACTTGTGGAAGGTGCGTGACGACCAGCACCTGGTGGCGATCACCCAGGTCGCCCAGTGCCCGTCCGACGGCGGTCGCCGCGGTTCCACCGATGCCGGAGTCCACTTCATCGAACAGGAGGGTGTCGGGTGCCTGCGTGAGCACCAGCCGCAGCGCGAGCATGGCCCGCGCCAGCTCGCCGCCCGACGCAACCCGGGCGAGCGGCTGCGGAACCCCCCCGTCAGCGGCCAGGAGGAATGCGACGGTGTCGGCCGGATCGTCGCCCCCGACCGCCACCTCGATCCCGGCGTGGGGCATCGCCAGCCCGCGGAGGCGAGCCTGCACTTGCCGGGCCAGTCGAGGGGCGACGTCTCGTCGGGCCGCCGCGACGACCGCGGCGGCTTCGCGCCGCCGTGAGAGCGCTGCTGCGAGCTCGGCCGCGACTTCCTCGGCCCGTTGATCGTGCAGCATCAGCTCCTCCAGCCGCCGACGGGCCTCGTCGTGAAACGTCAGGACCGCCGAAAGATCCGTGCCGTACTTCCGTCTGATCTCGGCCAGCTGGCGTCGCCGGTCCTGGATAGCGGCGAGCGAGGTCGGATCGGACTCGATCTGATCGGCCGACGTACGGAGGTCACGGGCCACGTCATCGATCTCTGCGAGAACGGATCCGAGTCGGGCGTGAGCGGCCGAGAAGGGAGCCCGGTTCTGGATGGCGTCAGCGGCGCCGGCTGCCAGTTCGATCACACCGCCGTCGTCGACGAGGGCGGCGAGCGCCTGTTCGGCGGCCATCCTGTGCCCGTCGGCATCGGCCAGGATCGTCTCGCGGTCCCGGAGGTGACCGTCCTCGTCAGGGTCCTCGATCTCGACCGCATCGATCTCGGCGACCTGGAATCGGACCATGTCCATCTCTCGGGCCCGGGCCCGCTCGTCTCCGCCGAACCCGTCGAGTTCGGCCTGCAGGCGGGCGACCGCGGCCTTCGCTTCGCGGTGCGGCTCCAGGTCCACGCCGCCATGGTGGTCCAGTGCTCGACGCTGCACTGCGGGCGTGAGCAGTGACTGGTGGGCATGTTGCCCGTGAACGTCGATCCACCGTTCGCCCCAGTCGGCGAGCTCGGCCGCGGTGGCGAGACGGCCGTTCACGTAAGCCCGGGAGCGGCCCGATCGTGGCACGACCCGTGCGACGACCACCTCCTCCCCGTCGACGACGAAGCGTCCCTCGACCCTGGCCTCTTTCCGGCCGGTCCGAACTCGCGTCGGATCGGCCCGCTGGCCGACGAGAAGCGATATCGCCTCGACGAACATGGTCTTGCCCGCGCCCGTCTCGCCGGTCACGGCTGTCATTCCCGGACCCAGGACCAACTGCACCTCACCGATGATGCCCAGGTCTCGGACCGCGAGTTCGACGAGCATCAGCTCGGCCTCCCGGTGTTCAATCCGAACTTCGACTTCAGGATTCCGTGGAAGGTCCGGTCGCCGAGGCGGACCAGGCGGGCCGGCTTGGGCGAGGCCGTGCACGTCACCACGCCGCCCTCTCCGAGCACCGCTGTCTGCCGGCCATCGACCGAGACCACAGCTGGGCGGTCGCCTTCGACCACCATCCGAACGTGATCGTCGGGAGACAGGACCAGGACACGGTCGAACAGCATGTGGGGCGCAACGGGCGTGACCACCAGCAGACGGTGGGTCGGTGTGACGATCGGCCCCCGGGCCGAGAACGAGTAGGCGGTCGAGCCGGTCGGTGTGGCCACGATGAGCCCGTCGGCCACGTAGGTGGTGAAGAACTCATCGTGGAGGTGGACGGCCAACTGGACCGTGTGGGAGGAGGGGGTCTTCTCGACGGTCACCTCGTTCAGCCCGCTTACCGTCCCATCGCGGCTCTCGATGCTGGCCTGGACCATCATGCGGTCCTCGACCTCGAAGTCGCCGGCGAAGAACCGGCCGAGGGCTTCGCGGACGGCCCCCACCTCGACTTCGGTCAGATAGCCCAAGGTGCCGACATTGACGCCGAGCACCGGAACGTCGTCATCGTGAACGAGACCGACCGTGCGGAGCATGGTGCCATCCCCACCGAGGCACACCGCCAGATCGAGACCTTCGGCGAAGTCGAGCGGGTCCCGACCGAGATGCGATACCCCGACCCTCGCGGCATCCTCGGTCACGAGAGCCACCTCGTGGCCCTCGGCGGCGAGCCATGTGCCGAGCTCGAGAGCAAGCTCCGCTGCACCGCCTGCATCGTCGGAGACCACCAGGCCGACCGAGCTCATGGTCCCGGCTCGACGGGAGCGCGGAACCAGGCAGGGAACTCGACGTTGCCCTGGGCGCCGGTGATCGGTGAAGGCATGGCCCCCATCATGGTCGCTCCGAGGCCGAGAAATGCGTCCATCACGCCACGAATCGCCTGGCGCCAGAGAGCGGGGTCGCGAATCACCCCCCTGCCGCGGCTGGCGTCAGCTCTGCTCACCTCGAACTGCGGCTTGATCAACACGATGATGTCACCGCCGGGCAGGCACAGCCGGATCAGATCGGGCGCTACGAGTCGCAGCGAGATGAAGGAGAGGTCGGCGAGGAGGACGTCAGCCGACCCGCCCACCGTCTCGGCCTCGAGCCCGCGAACGTTGGTCCGCTCGTGAACGTCGACCCGTGGGTCCCGGCGAAGGCGGTAGTGGAGCTGAGCCCGCCCGACGTCGATGGCCACCACCCTGCGAGCGCCCCGCTGCAGCGCACAATCGGTGAATCCCCCGGTGGACGAGCCGACATCGATCACCCGCTTCCCCTGTACGTCGATCGACCAACGTTCGAGCGCGGCCTCGAGCTTGAGCGCACCGCGCGACACGTGCAGAGCCGGCGGATCCCGGACGACGATGGGCTCGGCGCGCGTCACCATCCGCGCCGCCTTCGAGGCCGGCGCTCCGGCCACGAGGACCCGGCCGGAATCGATCAGGCCGGCGGCCTGCGACCGACTAGCGGCGAGGCCCCGCCGAACGAGTTCAGCGTCGAGCGGACGTCGAGCGGTCAGTGGCGGGTCAGCTCGAGGCCGGCTTCTTCTTGGCGGGAGCTTTCTTCTTGGCGGGAGCCTTCTTCTTGGCGGGAGCCTTCTTCTTCGGCGGGGGCCTTCTTCTTCGAGGCCGACTTCCTCTTGGCGGGAGCTTTCTTCTTGGCGGGGGCCTTCTTCTTCGCGGCCGGCTTCTTCTTGGCTTCCTGGCCGGTCCCCGGCAGTTCCAGCTCTGCGACGCGGGCCCGCAGTTTCTCGATCTCCTCCCGCGAAGCCGCATCGATCCGCTCCATCTGATCGCGGACCTCCTTGCGGATCATCTCGACGAGCCGCTCGGTGTTCTTCACACTCTTCTCATAGAGATCCTGAGCGAACAGCTGAGCCTGCTCAGCCTGCATCTCGCCGGCTCGGACGAGCTCCTTCACGATGTCCTCGGCCCGCTCCTTGGTCATCTGGCTGAATTCGAGACCGGCATCGAGATACCGGCGCAACAGGTTGGTCTGGGTCATGTTCGCCTCCTCGGCTCGCCCGCAGCGTAATGGACCAGCGCCGCCAGATCCCCAGCCAACCAGTCCGGCTCGGGATCGACCGGGAGATCCGCCTCGGTGGTCACGCCCGAGAGCACCAGTCCGAAGTCGTAGCCGAGTGCCCGAGCGAACCTTCCGTCGGTGTCGGGCCGGTCGCCGACCATCATCCCTGTGGTGCCGGCCCGGGCGCGAACGTAGGTCACCGCCGGCTCGTACGGCTTTCCGGCCACGAGTGCGGCCGTCCCCGAAGCCCGTTCGATCGAAGCGAGTATCGCCCCGCCTCCCGGCCACAGGCCCTCGGGGGTCGGATAGGTCGCGTCGTCGTTGGTTGCGATCAATCTCGCCCCGTTTCGGACCGCCATCGAGGCAGCTCGCATCCGGTCGTAGGTGAAGTCGAGATCGAATCCGACCATCACCGAGTCGGCCTGCCCTTCGGTCACCACCTCGACCTCCCGGTGTTCGAGGGCTTCGACGACGCCCGGTCCGGCGACGACCAGGACCGACGACCCCGGCTCGACGAGATCGGCTGCGACCACCGCCGAGGTGATCACCTGCCCGGCCGCAGCGATCCCGACCGATTCCAGCTGCTGCTCGACCTCCCGCACGGGGCGGAACGAGGCGTTGGTGACGAACAGCACGTCCTCCCCGGCGTCTCGCAGCGTGCGGATGGCCTCGACGACCCCGTCGATCACCTGGCTGCCCAGCCACACGACACCATCGAGATCGAGAACCCATGACATCGACGGACTCTGACACACCCGTCGGCGGACAGCGCAAACGTGCATGGGACGGGCGACGCCTGTCGCACTTCAAGCACGTCGGACCCGACGGCAGCCGTCTGCTAGCAAGGAGCCGTGCCGATCTTCGAACCCTTCCGTGGAACGCGCTACGCCGCCCGGGGCGACGTGAGCGACCTCATGGCTCCCCCCTACGACGTGATCAGCCCGGACCGGCGGGATGAACTCGCGAATCGCCACCCTCACAATGCGGTCCACCTGGACCTTCCGGTCGACGAACACGACGCCGACCGCTATCAGGCCGCGTGCCGGAGGCTCCATGCCTGGATGGACGAGGACGTCCTGGCCATCGATGCCCAGGCGGCCTTCTATGTCTACCGTATGGACTACACGTCCGCGCTCGGCCGAGCGGCTGAGACGACCGGAGTCATCGGTGCCCTCGAGCTGAGCACCCCGGGGAGCGCCGACGTACTCCCGCACGAGCGCACGACCCCCAAGGCGAAGAGCGACCGACTCGAGATGCTCCGCTCGTGTCGGTCGAATCTCTCACCGATCTGGGGACTGTCGCTCGCAACCGGTCTCACCGATGCCCTCCGGCACGACGGTGATCCGGACATCCACTGGACCGGATCCGACGGGGTCGAGCATCGTCTGTGGCCGGTCACCGATCCCGACGAGCAGCAGTCAATCCGCGCTGCGATCGAGCCACGGCCGGTGCTGATCGCCGACGGTCACCATCGGTATCAGACATCGCTCCAGTACCGGGACGAGCGGCGAGCCGAATCGAACGAACCCGGCGCCTACGACCTGACGATGGCGTTCATCGTCGAACTGGTCGAGTCACAGCTCGACGTCCGGGCCATTCACCGCGCCCTGCGGATCCCCGGCGGCAGCCACGCACTCGCGGCTGTCCTCGACGACTGGTTCGACGACGTCGGATCAGGAGGAGCCGACAGCGCCGTACTGGACCAGATGCTGGCCAAGGACGCCCTCGCCCTGGTGACCCCTGACCGCGTCCGCCTCCTGCGTCCCAAGGCTGATCGCTTCATCGGGGAGCGGGCGCTCGACAGCGTCCGGCTGGACCTGGCGCTCGAAGGCCTGGACGCCGAGATCACCTATGAACATTCCCTCGAGGCGCTCCGACAGGCCATCCGGTCCGGGCACGTCGATGCCGGCGTGCTACTTCGCCCTGCGACGGTCCCCCAGATCGCCGACGTGGCGCACGCCGACGAACTCATGCCACCCAAGACCACCTACTTCCACCCCAAGCCCAGCACCGGCGCGGTGTTCCGAAGCCTGGAGTAGCGAAGCGAGCGCAGCGGATCATCGCTGCGCAGAGGAAGACCGCGGAAGGCTGCGGAGACGGAGCGAAGCAGCACCACGACCGCTAGTCGGATAGCGAAGCGAGCGCAGCGGATCATCGCTGCGCAGAGGAAGACCGCGCAAGGCTGCGGAGACGGAGCGAAGCAGCACCACGACCGCTAGTCGGATAGCGAAGCGAGCGCAGCGGATCATCGCTGCGCAGAGGAAGACCGCCAAGGCTGCGGGGACGGAGCGAAGCAGCACCACGACCGCTAGTCGGATAGCGAAGCGAGCGCAGCGGATTATCGCTGCGCAGAATTAGACCGTCCAGGTGGCGCCGGAGCGCAGGAGGGCCGCCAGGTCACCGGGGCCCCTGTCGTTCTCGGCCTCGGCGAGCTGGTGCTCGGCGGCTTCGGCGTACTCCTGGCCCGACACGGAGCGGAACACACCGACCGGTGTCGGTTCGTGCGGTCCGACCGCCAGACGCGAGAGCGCAAAGGCTATACCCGGGTCTCGCCGCCCCGGCTTGTGGACCAGCAGGGCATCTTCACCGACGTCGGCCACCTCGACGATGCGCGCGCCGTCACCCTCGAGGACGACGCCGCGCTGGCTCTCGGCTCCGAAGCGGATGGGCTCGCCGTCACGAAGCTCGATGAGCATCTCGTCGCGGGCACTGCGGCGGGTGATGTCATCGAAGGCCCCGTCGTTGAAGACGTTGCAGTTCTGGTAGATCTCGACCAAGGCCGAGCCCTGGTGATCGTGAGCCTGCCGCATGACGTACTGCATGTGCTTGCGATCCATGTCGTGGGTCCGGGCCACGAAGGTGGCCTCGGCCCCCAACGCCAGGCTGACCGGGTTGAACGGTGTCTCGAGCGAGCCGAACGGTGTCGACTTGGTTACCTTGCCCGGCTCGCTCGTGGGCGAGTACTGGCCCTTCGTCAGACCGTAGATCTGGTTGTTGAACAACAGCATCGTCAGATTCACGTTGCGCCGCAGCGCATGGATCAGGTGGTTTCCCCCGATCGACAGGAAGTCGCCGTCTCCGCCGATCACCCATACGTCGAGGTCGGGCCGGGCCATGGCCAGGCCGGTGGCAATCGCCGGCGCCCGACCGTGGATCGAGTGCATGCCGTAGGTGTTCATGTAGTACGGAAAGCGAGCGGCACACCCGATACCGGAGATGAACACGGTGTTCTCCCGGCGAACGCCCAGCTCGGTCATCAGCATCTGAACGGCGGCGAGGATCCCGTAGTCGCCGCAACCCGGACACCACCGGACCTCTTGGTCGGTCTGCCAGTCGGCTCTCGTCGTCTCCGGTGCGTCGGTCATCGGTCAGAGACCTCCAGAATCGCAGCTTCCAGCTCGCCGGCGGTGAACGGACGTCCGGTGGTCTTGGTCACGGATTGGGCATCGACGAGATACGTGGCCCGCAACAGGATCGAGAGCTGTCCCTGATTCAGCTCGGGCACCAACACGGTCTGGTAACCACCCAGGACCTCCCCGAGGTTGACCGGGAACGGATTCAGGTGAGCGAGATGGAGGCGGGCGACGCTCTTGCCCGCCTCTCGGACCCGATCCACGGCGCCGTGGATGGCCCCCCAGGTGGATCCCCAGCCCACGACGAGAACGTCGGCTCCGTCCGGATCGTCGACCTCGACCGGCGGGATGTCGTTCGCTATCCCGGCGACCTTGGCCGCTCTCGTCTGCACCATCAGCTCATGGTTCGCCGGGTCGTAGCTGATGTTGCCGGTACCGGCCTCTTTCTCGATGCCACCGATTCGATGCTCGAGGCCTTCGGTGCCCGGGACGGCCCACGGACGGGCCAGGGTCTCCGGGTCCCGAAGGTAGGGCCAGAACTCGGGCTCGCCGGCGTCGTTCAGGTGGTTGGGCTCGGTGGCGAATTCGACCGAGAGATCAGGAAGGTCGGCCACGTCCGGGAGTCGCCACGGTTCGGAGCTCGTGGCCAGATAACCATCGGTGAGCAGCATCACCGGCGTGCGGTACTTGAGAGCCAGTCGGCACGCCTCGATCGCCGCGAAAAGCAGTGCGACGGCGAGTACGCCGACACCACCGGCATGGGAGACTCCCCGTGGCGGCCGTACATGGCCATCAGGAGGTCGCTGGCCTCGGTCTTGGTGGGAAGGCCTGTCGAGGGGCCGCCGCGCTGGACGTCGATGATCACCAGGGGGAGCTCGAGCGACAACGCCAGACCGATCGTCTCGGACTTCAGGGCGAGTCCCGGCCCACTGGTCGCCGTCGCGGCGAGATGTCCGCCGAATGCGGCACCCAGCGCCGACCCGATACCGGCGATCTCGTCTTCGGCCTGGAGCGTGCGGACACCGAAGTTCTTGTGCTTGGACAGCTCATGGAGGATGTCGGATGCCGGCGTGATCGGATAGCCGCCGAGAAAGAGCGGTACTCCGGCCTGCTCGCTGGCGGCAACCAGTCCCCAGGCGAGGGCGGTGTTGCCGTCGATGTTCGTGTAGGTGCCGGGTTCCTGCTTGGCCGGCCGGATCTCGTAGTGGTAATCGAACAACTCGGCGGTCTCACCGAAGGCATGCCCGGCTCGGAGCGCGGTCATGTTGGCGGTCTTCACCTTGTCCTTTCCCGCGAACTTGCCGTCGATCCAGTCCAGCGTGTTGCCGAGCGGCCGGGAGTAGAGCCAGGACACGAGCCCCAGAGCGAAGAAGTTCTTCGACCGCTCGGCGTCGCGCTTCTTGACATCGAGGTCTTCGAGCGCCCGCGAGGTCAGGGTGGTGATGGGGATGTCGAACACCGTGTACCCGGACAAGGACCCATCCTCCAGCGGGTTCGTTTCGTAACCCGCTTTCGCCAGGTTGCGTTCTTCGAAGGCGTCGACATTGGCGATGATGGTGCCGCGATCCTCGAGCCGCGGCAGCTCCTTCTTCAGCGCCGCAGGGTTCATGGCGATCAAGACGCTCGGCGCGTCGCCCGGCGTGGTGATGTCGTGATCGCTGATGTGGACCTGGAAGGCCGAGACTCCGGCCAGCGTGCCCTGGGGAGCGCGTATCTCCGCCGGGAACTCGGGCAGGGTCGCGAGGTCGTTGCCGAAGAGGGCGCTCTCGGCGGTGAAGCGGGTACCGGTGAGCTGCATGCCGTCACCGGAGTCGCCCGCAAACCGGATCACGACCCGGTCGATCACCCGCACGTCCGTGGACGATGTGGTGCTTTCTGTCAAGGGATCTCCCAGGAGTGGATCGGGCCCAGCCGGCGCCCGCGGTCTGGACGATAGAGGATCAGACAGCGATTCGGGCCGAGTCGACCGAGGAATGAGAAGAAACCGGTAGTCGACGTCGCTGACGGCGACGACGACGATCAGGCGACCGTGATTCCGCCGTCCAGGTAGACGTCCTGGATGGCGTTCAGAAGATCGACGCCTTCGTCCATCGGTCGCTGGAAGGCCTTGCGGCCGCTGATCAGCCCGGTGCCGCCGGCTCGCTTGTTGATCACTGCGGTCCGCACGGCTTCTGCCTTGTCGCTGGCACCCGAGGAAGCACCGCCCGAGTTGATCAGACCGATGCGGCCCATGTAGCAGTTGGCCACCTGCCAACGGCAGAGATCGATGGGGTTGTCGGTCGTCAGCTGGTCATACACGAGATCGTGGGTCTTGCCGAGGCCCGGGATGGCTCGGAAGGCGCCGTTGTTCTCGGGCAGCTTCTGCTTGATGATGTCGGCTTCGAGCGTGACGCCGAGATGATTGGCCTGGGCGGTGGCGTCGGCGGACGCGTGGTAGTCGACGCCGTCGACCTTGAAGTCCGAGTTCCTGAGATAGCACCACAAGACGGTGAACATGCCGAGCTCGTGGGCTCGGGCGAATGCCTCGGCCACCTCCTGGATCTGCCGGTCCGATTCGTCGGAGCCGAAATAGATGGTCGCACCGACCCCGGCCGCGCCGAGCTCGTGCGCCTGATCGACACTGCCGAACATGATCTGGTCGAAGGTGTTGGGGTAGGTCAGCAGCTCGTTGTGGTTCAGCTTGACGATGAAGGGAATCCGATGCGCGTACTTGCGGCTCACCGCGCCCAGGACTCCGAACGTGGTGGCGACGGCGTTGCAGCCGCCGTTGATGGCGAGTTCGACGATGTTGGCCGGATCGAAATAGGCCGGGTTGGGAGCAAACGACGCCGCTGCGGTGTGCTCGATGCCCTGGTCGACAGGCAGGATGCTGACGTAGCCGGTTCCGGCCAGTCGGCCGTGGTCATGGAGGCTCTGGAGGTTCCGCATCACCTGAGCGGATCGGTCCGAGATCGTGAACACTCGATCGACGAAATCGGGCCCGGGGAGCGTCAGGTTCTCCTTGGGGATGGCCCTGGCCTCGTAGGTCAGGAGTGGCTCGGCGGCATCACCCAACAGACTCTGAACATCCACGGCTTTCTCCTGCGATCCTCGGGGGTAGTGACGACTCGACCAAGGGTAGGCACCGGCCGCCGGTCACCGCCAAGGCCACGGCGAGGTTCGCGGGACCGGACCCGGAACTCAGCCCCCGGTCCGGGAGAGAGCTCGGTCTGCCCTCTGGCGACTTCGAGCCGGGACCACATCCTGCGCCAGCACCTCCGTTCGGGCCAGGGTCCGTCCCCCGACCCGGAAGAACCTCTGCGAGAGCTGCCCCACGACCACGAGCCGACACCCCGCCCGCACGATGTCCGCCCGGCGCGGCGGATCGACCCAGGCCACCGGCACTCGTGCTGGTGGCCCGGGGCCGGCGTCCACCGTCAACTCGAAGCAGCACGCCTGACTCGCCTTGCGAGGATGCCACTCGGGATCGGTGCGCACGGTGCCCACCAGCTGCACCAGGTTGCGGTCGGACAGGGGCTGGGACGACAGATCGGACATGGGGCCACCTCGAAGGTCGCGCCCGACCGTCGATGACGGACGAGCAGGTTCGTGACGAGGGGAAGTCGTCCGGCGCACCACCGAGCCTACGAAGAGGCTGTGACAGTCACGGTCACGCCAGGGAGCGGAGTCGTTTCGTGACGTCGGCGAAGTCGGGGTCGGCTCGGTTGATGGACGCGAAGAGGTTCCGAGCCTGCGGGAGCTCCCCGGCCCGCTCGTAGAGATCGGCCAGGGCGTACGCCCGGCGGAGATGGTGCTCCTTCGGCCTCCCGGGCAGCGACCAGCCCCGTTCGAGAAGCTTGATGCCCTCGGTGAGATTCCCCCGGTCGGCCAGGCTGCCCGCCGTTACGATCCGGCCCTCGGTGACCAGCTCGGCGCTCGGCGATTGCTCGCGAAGCTCGTCCCAGAGCTCGTCGACCCGCTTCCAGTGTCGCTGGGCCCGATGGCTGTCAGCCAGGGGTGGATGTTGGTCGGCACTCCCGGTCATTCGGGCGAAGGCCTCCAGGTGTTCGATGGCCTTGCGGTAGTGCTCGAGCCGGTAGGCCGTCAGACCGGCCAGTTCGCGGACTTCGACGACGTCGGGCCAGCGCTCGAGCAGCGGACCGAGCTCGCGTCTCGCATCCCGGAACCGGCCGGCCGCGAACGCGCTGCCAGCGTCACTGAGCGCCGTGTCGACCTTCTGCCGTTCCTTCTTCGTCAGCTTTCCCGGGATCTCGATGTCGTCCAGATTGACCTTCGGTGCCCGCCGGCGGGCAGGTTTGCCGCCCCTCGACACCGCACCCCGGGCCTGCGTCTGCAAGTCGTCGTCGGGCTCCTCGACGTCCCAGACCACCTGGCTGGGCTCGGGCGGCTCCCCTCGCTCCGGCTCCATGGCCTGGTCCCGCGAGGTATCGGTGGAGCGGACGCGGGCAGCTCCGCGTCGAGCCACTCCGCCCCACTTCTTCGGTCCCTCCCGGGCCGGCTCGGGTCGGGCGGAGTAGCCGCCGCCCGATTTTCCTCCACGCGTCGGCCCACGTCCCGTGCCTCGGCTTCCGCCTGGACCCTTTGCCGAGCTCGCGGGCTTGCCGCCGGTGCGCCGGTCGCCGGGTTTGCGGTCCCGCGATCGAGATCCACCCTTTCGCTCACCGGGGCGGCCCCGGCTTCCGCCCGAGGATCGATCAGCCACGGGCCGGATCGTTCGGATAGGTCGGTTGGGGGGACATCGGCGCAGCGTAGCGGCCCGAAACGACGAGAACCCCGCCGGATGGCGGGGTTCTCGAGTTGCGAAATCCGGCGGCGCCCTACTCTCCCAGGGGATCTCTCCCCAAGTACCATCGGCGCAGGTGGGCTTAACTTCCGTGTTCGGAATGGGAACGGGTGTGACCCCACCGCTGTGGCCACCGAAACCTATGACAAGCCGGCCTCTGATTTCGCAGAAGAGGCCGCTGTGTTTCTCAAGAACCGGGAACGATGTTCCCGCCCGGGCAACCCAACGGATTGCCCCAAGCAACTCGAAGAGCTGCCGTTGAGCTGTCCATAGCGAGCACGAACGTCCATCGAGAACAGTCAAGCCCTCGGCCGATTAGTACCGGTCGGCTGAACACATTGCTGTGCTTACACCTCCGGCCTATCGACGTGGTGGTCTACCACGGGCCTTACCTGGTTGACCCAGTGGGTGAACTCATCTTGGAACAGGCTTCGCGCTTAGATGCTTTCAGCGCTTATCCCTTCCGCAGGTGGCTAACCAGCCATGCTCCTGGCGGAACAACTGGCACACTAGAGCTGCGTCCGTCCGGGTCCTCTCGTACTACGGACAGCTTTCCTCAATTCACCTTCGGCTGCAGAGGATAGGGACCGAACTGTCTCACGACGTTCTAAACCCAGCTCGCGTACCGCTTTAATGGGCGAACAGCCCAACCCTTGGGACCTGCTTCAGCCCCAGGATGCGATGAGCCGACATCGAGGTGCCAAACCTTCCCGTCGATATGGACTCTTGGGGAAGATGAGCCTGTTATCCCCGGGGTACCTTTTATCCGTTGAGCGACGGCGCTTCCACACGCAACCGCCGGATCACTATGCCCGACTTTCGTCCCTGTTTGACCTGTAGGTCTTACAGTCAAGCTCCCTTGTGCCATTGCACTCAACGCCTGATGGCCGACCAGGCTGAGGGAACCTTTGGGCGCCTCCGTTACTCTTTGGGAGGCGACCGCCCCAGTCAAACTACCCGCCTGACGCTGTCCCTGATCCGGATAACGGACCGAGGTTAGAGGCTCAGCAAACGCAGGGTGGTATTTCAAGGTTGACTCCACGATGACTAGCGCCATCGTTTCCTCGTCTCCCACCTATCCTACACAACGCATACCAAACCTCAACATCAAGTTGTAGTGAAGGTCCACGGGGTCTTTCCGTCCTTCTGCAGCTAACGAGCATCTTTACTCGTACTTCAATTTCGCCGGGTCTGTGGTTGAGACAGTGGGAAAGTCGTTACGCCATTCGTGCAGGTCGGAACTTACCCGACAAGGAATTTCGCTCACGTTGCTCCCCATATCGCTATGGGGCGTGGACCATATCTTCATCTCATCGTCGGTGATGAGACAGCTGGCGTATGGCCTCTGAGGATTCCAGATATCGAGACCGCTGCCTACGGTTCATCTTCTCGGTTGTCCGAGCGATGTCTCGCAGTCCGACCTCGGTGAGGTGCTCGCCTTGCTCCATCGCACGTACGACGGAGGCGAACAGCTCGAAGTCAGATCGCTTCGCGGTTCTGAGTGGGTGTTCCTTGAAGAACGGCAGGATGACGCTGATGAGGTCGGCTCGGCGCTTGACCGAGTACCGGCACAACATTTCGCGGTGATCATCCGTCCGATGATTCTCGATGATGGATCCACACCCGTAGAGCTCCTCCAGCAGCTCGAGAGCTGCCCGTGAAGACTCGTTCTGGGTGACCGAGAATTCGTGTTGGACTTGCCAGCCCAACCGAAGTCCCGGATGACGGACCACAGAGATCGAGAAGCACCCTTCGCCGTCGACAAAGCCGACAGCCCACTCCTCGAGATCCGGCCTTTCCTGCTGATTGACCGCACTGGACAGGTTTTCACTTCCCATGCCAACCGCCCTACGTAGGGGGTATGACATGGGTGAGTACTGCCAGATGCTCGGTGTTTCCAGCATATAGCCAGCTGCAACCCGTGGTGTCGCCACCACGGAGGGCAGGACTCTCGCACGTGAGAGTCGGTCTACCTTAGGACCGTTATAGTTACGGCCGCCGTTTACCGGGGCTTAGGTTCAGAGCTTCGCTACCCTACGGCAGCTAACCCGTCCCCGTAACCTTCCGGCACTGGGCAGGCGTCACAGCGTATACAGCGCCTTACGGCTTCGCACGCTGCTGTGTTTTTAGTAAACAGTCGCTTTCCCCTGGTTTGTGTCACCTCTTCTCGCTCAGGACGCGAAGTCCGTCACGATACCGAGGTCCTCCTTCTCCCGAAGTTACGGAGGTAATTTGCCGAGTTCCTTAACCACAGTTCTCCCGATCGCCTTGGTATTCTCTACCTACCCACCTGTGTTGGTTTGGGGTACGGGCACCGTGTCAGCTGGCTAGAGGCTTTTCTAGGCAGCATGGGATCAGTGACTTCACCTGTTTCGGTTCGGCGTCGCGTCTCAGGATGTATGAGGCCCGGATTTGCCTGGTCCTCTCCCTACACGCTTGCCCCAGGACTACCATCGCCTGGGATCACCTGCCCTCCTGCGTCCCCTCATTGCTCGCGTCCTCACCGTGGGTCGGTTCGTTCACACCCGAAGGCGTGACATCCCCTTAGCAACAGTGGATCAGCGTGGGCGCGGACACGGCGGTACCGGAATATCAACCGGTTGTGCATCGACTACGCCTTTCGGCCTCGCCTTAGCTCCCGACTTACCCTGGGAGGATTAGCCTTGCCCAGGAACCCTTGGGTTTTCGGCGGAGGGGTTTCTCACCCCTCTCTCGCTACTCATGCCTGCATTCTCACTCGACCTCGGTCCACGACGGTTCACACCGCCGCTTCGCTCCAAGATCGACGCTCCGCTACCACGCAACGTAAACGTTGCATCCGCGGCTTCGGCTCCAAACTTGAGCCCCGTTACATTGTCCGCGCAGGATCACTCGACCAGTGAGCTGTTACGCACTCTTTCAAGGGTGGCTGCTTCTAAGCCAACCTCCTGGCTGTCTGTGCGATCCCACATCGTTTTCCACTTAGTTTGGAATTAGGGGCCTTAGCCGGCGGTCTGGGCTGTTTCCCTCTCGACCATGAAGCTCATCCCCCATGGTCTCACTGCCGCGCTATGGAGTCATGGCATTCGGAGTTTGGTTGGGGTCGGTAAGCTTGTAGGCCCCCTAACCCATCCAGTGCTCTACCTCCATGACTGAACACGCGACGCTGCACCTAAATGCATTTCGCGGAGAACCAGCTATCACCGAGTTTGATTGGCCTTTCACCCCTATCCACAGGTCATCCGCCCAGTTTTCAACCTAGGTCGGTTCGCGCGTCCACGGGGTCTTACCCCCGCTTCCCACTGCCCATGGATAGATCACTCGGCTTCGGGTCTACAGCATGCGACTCTACGCCCTGTTCAGACTCGCTTTCGCTCCGGCTTCCCCTCGCGGGTTAACCTTGCCACATACCATAACTCGCAGGCTCATTCTTCAAAAGGCACGCCATCGCGGCAACGTCTCCCGAAGGGGACGCTACGACGCTTTGACTGATTGTAAACCAACGGTTTCAGGTACTATTTCACTCCCCTCCCGGGGTACTTTTCACCTTTCCCTCACGGTACTCGTTCGCTATCGGTCGTCTACGTATACTTAGCCTTACGAGGTGGTCCTCGCTGATTCACGCCGGATTTCTCGGGTCCGGCGATACTCGGGTACACCATGCAGAGTCAGTGTGATTTTCGCATACGGGGCTCTTACCCGCTGTGGCGCGCCGTTCCAGAACGCTTCTGCTAATCAACTGATTGGTAACTCTGTGATCGATCTGATGCTCGATCCCATGGGCCCCACGACCCCCGCCCGGCAACGCCATCAGGCTATTGCACCGGACAAGTTTAGGCTGTTCCCTTTTCGCTCGCCACTACTCAGGGAGTCGCGGTTGCTTTCCTTTCCTACGGGTTACTTAGATGTTTCAGTTCACCCGGTTCCCTCTACCGGTCCTATGTGTTCAGACCGGAGTACTACCCCATGACGGGTAGTGGGTTTCCCCATTCGGACATCCACGGGTCGAAGGCTAGTCGGCGCCTCGCCGTGGCTTTTCGCAGCCTCTCACGTCCTTCTTCGGTAGTAGACGCCAAGGCATCCACCGTTGGCTCTTCGTAGCTTGAACTTGTGTTTCTCGAAGATGCTCGTGCTCGCTATGCACTTCTCAAGAGGCGGGTAGCTCCGCCAAGCGGAGCCTTCGTCTACGGCAGCGCCGGCCCGGGCTCCACGAGGAGGGCGGGACGGATACCGAGTGAGCGAGCGAAACCCCGAGCCCTGGGGCCGGGGTCGCTGCTCCCTCAAAGCGGAAGAGAGGCGTCTGTCGTCCGAGCTCCCGAACCACCGAGGTGGTGCGGGAGACGAAGACAGCCAGTGAGTGCGTCAACTAGGGAATCACACGGTCACGCTCGACAGATGCGAACGAATGACCATGCACATGACTCCTTAGAAAGGAGGTGATCCAGCCGCACCTTCCGGTACGGCTACCTTGTTACGACTTCACCCCAATCGCTGATCCTACCTTCGGCAGCTCCCTCCCAGAGGGTTGGGCCACTGACTTCGGGCATTACCAACTTTCGGCGTGTGACGGGCGGTGTGTACAAGGCCCGGGAACGTATTCACCCCGGCGTTGCTGATCCGGGATTACTAGCGACTCCGGCTTCATGAAGTCGAGTTGCAGACTTCAATCCGAACTGAGACTGGCTTTGTGAGATTCGCTCCACCTCGCGGTTTCGCTGCTCTTTGTACCAGCCATTGTAGCATGTTTGCAGCCCTGGACATAAGGGGCATGATGACTTGACGTCGTCCCCACCTTCCTCCGAGTTGACCCCGGCAGTCTCCTACGAGTCCCCACCATTACGTGCTGGCAACATAGGACAAGGGTTGCGCTCGTTGCGGGACTTAACCCAACATCTCACGACACGAGCTGACGACAGCCATGCACCACCTGTGTACCGCCCCGAAGGACACCATATCTCTATGGCTTTTCGGTACATGTCAAATCCAGGTAAGGTTCTTCGCGTTGCCTCGAATTAAGCAACATGCTCCGCCGCTTGTGCGGGCCCCCGTCAATTCCTTTGAGTTTTAGCCTTGCGGCCGTACTCCCCAGGCGGGGCACTTAATGCGTTAGCTACGGCACGGAACCCGTTGACAGGGTCCCACACCTAGTGCCCAGCGTTTACGGCATGGACTACCAGGGTATCTAATCCTGTTTGCTCCCCATGCTTTCGCTCCTCAGCGTCAGTATCGGCCCAGATCGCTGCCTTCGCCGTTGGTGTTCCTTCTGATATCTGCGCATTTCACCGCTACACCAGAAATTCCACGATCCTCTACCGAACTCTAGTCACAGCAGTATTGAGTGGCCTCTCCAGGTTGAGCCTGGAGTTTTCACACCCAACTTACCGAACCGCCTACGAGCTCTTTACGCCCAGTAAATCCGGACAACGCTTGCCCCCTACGTGTTACCGCGGCTGCTGGCACGTAGTTGGCCGGGGCTTCTTCTGCAGGTACCGTCATTTTCGTTCCTGCTGAAAGGGGTTTACGACCCGAAAGCCTTCCTCCCCCACGCGGCGTTGCTGCGTCAGGCTTCCGCCCATTGCGCAAGATTCCCCACTGCTGCCTCCCGTAGGAGTCTGGGCCGTGTCTCAGTCCCAGTGTGGCTGATCATCCTCTCAAACCAGCTACCCGTCGATGCCTTGGTGAGCCGTTACCTCACCAACTAGCTGATAGGCCGCGAGACCCTCCCGAAGCGGAATCCATTTCTTCACCAGACCATGCGGTCCGGTGAAGGTATCCGGTATTAGCCAGGGTTTCCTCTGGTTATCCCGGTCTTCGGGGCAGGTTTCTCACGTGTTACTCACCCGTTCGCCACTAGATCGTCCTCGGTGTTGCCACCGACTGGATCTCGTTCGACTTGCATGTGTTAGGCACGCCGCCAGCGTTCGTCCTGAGCCAGGATCAAACTCTCCGTCGAGAATCGCTCCTCAGCCCGAAGGCCGAAGAGAATGATCCGTGTTGTTCGCCTCGGTGCTGGCACACCCGACGAACACGCCGACTCGCGGCCGTAGCCGTGAACCGACGCTCTCACTATCTTTAAGGGTCGATGTCGTCGCTCCACCCGAAGGTGGTGCCACGCGATGACATCGCCCGCACTCGCTGTTGTCATCCTCTCTTCCGTTTTCAAGGAGCGGCGGTCGTCGAGGACGACCAAGCTCTAGCCGCACGCGCTCGAAGCGGAGGTACAGCGTCCGAACCGAAGAGGCACTCACCTGTGAGGGTGTGCGTTCGGTGCGGCTCGCTAATGTATCCAGCCCACTGGCGGGTGTCAACCCAATCGGCAGGAAATCTCCGATTCAGGACGGAAGGGGGGACGGTCAGAACTGGAAGTAGATGAACGGGACCGAAGTCCCCCCGGACACGACGACAACCGCCACGACCATCGCCCCGGCCGCGAGCCCGCTCAGAACGGGCCGGCGCAGCACACTGTGGCGATCCATCCGGGGTCGCAGCAGGTCGTGGGCGGCCAGGGCCACCGTCGCCCCGACGAACCAGGCCCACCCACCGGTCGAGAGGTCCCATCCGCCCCATCGGGTGAACCCCACGAGGTAGTCCCATGCCGACGCGATGTCCGGGGACCGGAAGAAGATCCATGCGAAGAGAACGGCCGCGAACGTGACGATTCCACCGACGAACGTCATCGCCGGACCGCGCCGGCGTTGGTCGACGCGGAGGGATCTCTCGATGAGGAGATAGAGGCCGTGCAACCCGCCCCAGACGACGAAGGTCCATGCCGCGCCGTGCCAGAGTCCTCCCAGCAGCATGGTGAGCATCAGATTGCGGCCGGTGGCCAGCCGACCACCCCGATTGCCGCCCAATGGGATGTAGACGTAGTCGCGCAACCAGGTCGACAGCGAGATGTGCCATCGCCGCCAGAACTGCGTGATCGATGGTGAGAGGTACGGCTGGCGGAAGTTCTCGACCAGTTCGACCCCCAGGAGTCGCGAGGAGCCCCGGGCGATGTCGGTGTAGCCCGAGAAGTCACCGTAGATCTGGCCCGCGAAGGCGACGACACCCACGATCGCGGACACGGTGGTCCCCGAGCCCTCGGAGAACGCCTCGTCGGCGATCGGGGCCAACTGGTCGGCGAGGACGACCTTCTTGGCCAGCCCGGTCAGGATCAAGGCGAGCGCGCTGCTCACCCGAGTCGCATCGAGCTCGGTTTCGGCTCGCTCCAACTGAGGAATCAGGCGTCCAGCTCGTTCGATCGGTCCGGCTACCAACTGGGGGAAGTAGGCCACGTAGACACCGAACACCACCGGGTCGCGGCACGGCTCGACGTGCCGGCGATACACATCGATGGTGTAGGCCAGCGTCTGGAAGGTGTAGAAGCTGATCCCGACCGGGAGAACGAGCTCGAGTGTTCCCACGTTCGGTTCCAACCCGACGACCGAGAGCAGGTCGCGCAGCCCGTCGGTGAAGAACCCGTAGTACTTGAAGGTGGCGAGGATGCCCAGATTCACCACAACGCTCATCAGGAGAAGTCGCCGGCGGGTGCGCTCTCCGTCGACGACCGAAAGTCGCCGGCCGATGGTGAAGTCGGTGACGGTCGAGATCGCCAGCAAACCACAGAACCGCCAGTCCCAGGCGCCGTAGAACACGTAGGACGCCACCAGGAGCAGCCACTGCCGTCCCCGACGCGGGAAAAGCCGGTAGAGCCCCACCACCAGAGGCAGGAACAGCAGGTACTCGAGGGAGTTGAACGTCACGACGACCGAGCGGATCGCCGTCGGGGTCGCGTCACTCGACTGCCGCGACCAGGTGGTGGCTCCGCTTGCCCTTCCGCAGGAGCAGGAACCGACCGGCCTCGAGGTCGTCGAGCGTGACGATCTGGTCGAGATCGATGCGTTCGTTGTTGAGCGAGAACCCGGCCGGGTTCTTGCGCACTTCGCCCTTGGATCGGGCCAGACCTGATTCGGCCAGGAGATCGACGATCGGCATGCCTCCGGCCAGCCGTTCCCGTGCGACTTCCGTCCCGGGCACCTCCCGGGCGAGCACTTCGAAGGCTGCGCCGTCGGCCCCCTCGAGCGGGCGACCGAAGAGGATGTCACTGGCCGACTCGGCGGCCGCCAACGCATCAGCCCCGTGAACCAGGCCGGTGACCTCCCGACCCAACCGCCGCTGGCCCTCGCGACGGTGGGGCTCGAGCTCGTGGGCGGCCGCGATGGCCCGACACTCCCGGACCGGTAGCAGCGTCAGCTGCAGGAGAAACCGCTCCACGTCGGCGTCGTCGACCTGCATCCAGTACTGGAAGAACTGATACGGGGAGGTTCGATCGGCCGCCAGCCACACGGCGCCATCAGCGGTCTTGCCGAACTTCGCGCCGTCGGCCCGGGTCATCAGAGGCCACGTCAGCCCGTGGACCGTCAGGCCCAGTCGCCGGCGGATGAGATCTATGCCTGCCGTGATGTTGCCCCATTGGTCCGAGCCTCCGATCTGGAGGTGGCAGTCCTCGTGCTCGGCCAGCCAGGCGAAGTCGTTGGCCTGAAGCAGCATGTAGCTGAATTCGGTGAACGAGATCCCGGCCGTGCCCTCGAATCGCGCCCGAATCGAATCCTTCGCGATCATCTGATTGACGGTCACGTACTTGCCGACGTCCCGGAAGAACTCCAGGACGGAGATGGGTTCGGTCCACGTTCGGTTGTCGACCAGCAACGCCCGATTGGCTCCCGGCGTCTCGAAGTCGAGGAACTGCGCAAGCTGCACCTCGATCCGACCGACGTTTCGCTCGAGGGTCGCCGAGTCGAGGAGGTTCCGTTCGTCGGAGCGGCCCGACGGATCGCCGACCATACCCGTGGCCCCACCGGCCAGGGCGATCGGTCGATGGCCGGCATCCTGGAAGCGGCGCAGGACGAGGAGACCGAACAGGTTGCCGACGTGCAGGCTGTCGGCGGTGGGATCGCAGCCGTAGTAGAGCGTGGTCGGCCCCTCGTCCAGAAGCGCGTCGAGCTGCGAACGATCGGTGGAGTCGTGGATGAGACCGCGCTCGTCCAGATCGTCGAGTACGTCGGTTCCAGGGGCCATCGCGGGATGGTAGGGCCGCCGGCAGCCTCTGCCACGCCTTTCCCGCCGCCATGTCCCCCGGCCGCCTGGGTCGACCCCGTGACGGCGTGCCAGGCTTGGGCGGGTGAACGACCGAATGCGACGCAATCTGGGCCGCGGAGCCGCGGCCACCGTCATCCTGGTCCTGGTCGGGACGTGGATCTACGTCTTCACCGTGGCCGGTCGGGCCGACCCCGCCAACACGATCGCCGATGAGTCATTCCCACCGGCCGCACGAGCGATCTGTGTGGAGGTGGTCGCGAACATCGAGGAGCTCCCGACCCCGCTGCAGGCGGAATCGGCCTCGGAACGCTCGGTCGTGGTGGTCGAGGCCACCGACCTCCTCGTCGACATGGTGGACGAGCTGCGGGCCGTCGCTCCCCCGCCCGACGACCCCGACGACGGCTGGCTTCACGATTGGCTCGACGACTACGAGTTCTACCTGGATGCCCGATACGAGTATGCCGCCGCCCTCCTCGAGGACCCCGACGCGCGCTTCCTCATCACCGTCCGTGACGATCGCGACCGCCTGACGGCCGACATCGACCAGGTGGCACTGGCCAATTCGATGGTCGAGTGCGGCACCCCGATGGACGTGTAGGGGACCGATCACCTGGCGGTCAGAACGTCCGCGCTGAGCTCGGCGTGACCGAGGTGCTGGAACAGCTCCTCGATCACGTGCAGGACCAGAGCGTCATCGGACTGGTCGCCACCGGGCAGGAACTGTCGCAGGACGGGGTCGGCCTGCACCCCGCCATCGGCAAGACGCTCGAGGTCGGCACGAGCGGCGCAGAGTGTCACGTCGACCAGTTCCCGGGCGCCGACGACCGTGATCGCGCTCTCGAACTCTGCATCCCGGTCACGGCTCGTCGGGTTCCCCAGTGCGACGTGACCCAACCAGAAGCGGATGACGGCGCAGGAGTGGACGATGAGCGCCCCGACCGCATTCGTCCGCCCGCCGACCGGTCGCACGTTGAGCAGGTCGTCGCCGAGCCGATCGGCGACAGCCACCATCTGGGACAGGGCGTGGGCCAGGTAAACATGGCTCGTCGCCGGGTCGATCTTCACCGACCCTCCCTCGCCCGATCGGCGCTGAGCATCCTCACCGCTTCGCGCCCTGCCGCCACGAGTCGCACGGTACCCGCATCCACCGGCGCCGAGTCGGCCTCGTCCCAGGACACCCAACGACCGTCGATGGACTCGTGATTCGGCGACAGCTCGGCCCCAGGCGGCGCCAGGACGAGGAAGCGGACGTCGTAGTGGAGATGATCGTCCTCGCATGGTGGGGCCACACGGTGGACGTCGACGTCGATCGCCGGGACAGCCACTCGGAGGCCATCGATGCCGGTCTCCTCGGTGCACTCGTCGAGTGCCACCCGAGCCAGGTTCGCCTCACCGTCGGCGTGACCGCCCGGTTGGACCCAGATCCGGAGCTTGGCGTGATGGAGCAGGACGAACCGCTCGGCATCGGCATCGACGATGAGTCCGGAGCCGGTCAGATGACCGGGACGCGCCGAGCGGAGCAACACCCGAGGATCCGCGTCGATCGCGGCCAGGACGTCACGCTGATGGCGCCGCGCCTCGTCGAGCGGCCGCGCCGCGGCGACCGCAGCGCGCGCCACCGCCACCGCCGAGATCGGCCCGAGCGATTCGCCGCCGGGACTCAGCAGTCTCACGCCATGATTCCTGTGAATCGACGACTGAGCGAGCGGCTTTCGGGCACACCGAATCGCCATGGCCGGTCGGCGGCCCTGCCGACCCCGACCCTCCCCCCCTGCAGTGGATGCGCCGGCGGAGCCGTCCCGTCATCCAGGACCCGCACCGGTCCTGATCTCAGATCGATCCCGTCATGTTCACCCGAGATGGCGAGGGCGGCGCAGAGCCGCCCCGGGCCGGCGCCCAGCTCGTCATCGGTCCGCGCTTTCGGTCGATCCCGGCGCATGGCCTCGAGACTCCGCTTCGGCTGGATCGCCCGGAGCAGGACCGCTCCCGCCACGCCATCTGTCTCACACACGACATTGGCGCACCAGTGAATCCCGTAGCTCCTGTAGACGTACAGTCGACCCGCGGGGCCGAACATCACCCGCGTTCTGGGTGTGGGCCCACCGAAGGCATGACTCGCCGGATCATCGGCCCCCCGGTATGCCTCGACCTCGACCACACGGGCGACGCGACCCCGGTGGGCGATCAGTTTGTTGAGGAGCTCCGGGGCGACCTCGAGCGGGTCCCGGGAGTAGAACCGCATGGGCATTGGACGGGACCTCACGGGGCCCAATGGTCGGAGGCGGCACCCAGAGCGGCCGAGAACCGCTCGCGCTGCACCGCGGCCGGTCCCGGTCCAGCTCCCCCGGGACTGATCCGCCGGCGAACCGGGACGCCGGGCGCGACGAGGGCGGCCGCCTCCGGTCCGAGAGCGGGATGCACCGCGACCAGATCGACCAGCGCTCCCTCACCGGCGAGGGAGCGCCGTACGAGATCGCCGACGATCGCGTGGGCGGAACGAAACGGGGTGCCCGATCCGACGAGGAACTCGGCGAGATCGGTCGCCGCCGCCGTGGGCTGATCCGCCGCTTCGGCCATCCGATCCGTCTCGAAGGTCAGGGTCGCGTAGAGCCCTCGCATGGCTTGGAGCCCCAGTCCGATCTGTCGAACCGAGTCGAACAGCGGTTCCTTGTCCTCCTGGAGGTCCCGGTTGTAGGCCAGAGGCAGTGCCTTGAGCGTGGCCAGGAGGCCGGTGAGATTGCCGATGAGCCGGCCGGCCTTGCCCCGAGCCAGTTCGGCGATGTCGGGGTTCTTCTTCTGGGGCAACATCGAGCTACCGGTGGCGTAGGCGTCGTCGAGCCGGCAGAAGCCGAACTCCTGGCTGGACCACAGCACGATCTCTTCGCCCATGCGGGACAGGTGTATTCCGACCAGGGCCAACACGAAGACCGTTTCGGCCACGAAGTCGCGATCGCTGACCGCGTCGAGGGAGTTCTCGAACACCGCGGCGAATCCGAGCTCGTCGGCGGCCACCCGTGGTTGGATCGGAAGCGACGTGCCGGCGAGCGCCCCGGCCCCGAGCGGAGAGACGTCGAGTCGCTTCCGGCAGTCCTGCAGACGGTCGAGGTCGCGCAGCAGAGCCCAGCCGTGGGCCAGGAGCTGGTGGGACAGCAGTACCGGCTGCGCTTGCTGGAGATGGGTGTACCCCGGGAGGTAGGCGTCGCCGGCGTCGCCGGCCCGTTCGTACAGCGTGCGCGCCAGGGCCAGCACCCCCCGGGCCACCCCGCCGAGCTCCCGCCGACACCACAACCGGAGGTCGGTGGCCACCTGGTCGTTGCGGCTACGACCGGTGTGCAGACGGGCACCGAGCTCGCCGGTCATCTCGGTCACCCGGCGCTCGATGGCGGTGTGGATGTCCTCGTCGCTGTCGACGAAGACGAACCGGCCCTCGGTCAGCTCCTCGCCGACCGCGTCGAGGGCCTCCAGCACTCTCGTCGCCTCGTCCGCCCCGTAGATCCCGGCCGCCACCAGGCCGGCGACGTGGGCCCGTGACCCCGCGATGTCGTCCCGAGCCAGCTCCCGATCGAACGGTAGGCTCGCCGTGTAGGCCATCAGGGCGTCGGCGGGCCCACCCTCGAAGCGCCCGTGCCACAGGGTCTGGTGACCGAGGTCCTCCTCGGGGTCGGACGCGGACGACTCAACCATGTTCGCCCTGGACCGCCGACCACGTCTGGAGCCCCAGGCCCCACAGTTTGCTGAAACCGTCGCTGTCGGCGTGCTGGAACGAGTCGCCCTCGTCGTAGGTGGCCAGGCCGTGGTCATAGAGGCTGTACGGACTCTGCCGGCCTACGACATAGCACCGTCCCGGTTCGAGGCGGAGTCTCACATCTCCTGTGACGAACCGCTGCGTCTCGTCGACGAAGGCACTCAGGGCCTGACGCAGGGGGGAGTACCACATGCCGTCGTAGGCCAGCTCGGAGAAGCGGTGCTCGAGCCTGATCTTCTCCCTCTGCACGTCGCGCTCGAGACAGATGCCCTCGAGGTCGCGATGGGCGGCGATGAGCGCCAGGGCGGCGGGAGCCTCGTAGGTCTCGCGGCTCTTGATACCGACCCGCCGGTTCTCGACCATGTCGAGCCGACCCCAGCCGTAGGCCCCCACGAGGGAGTTCAGTCGCTGTATGAGGGCCTGGAGTCCCAGCTTCTCGCCGTCGAGGCTGACCGGGACGCCGGCCTCGAATCCGATCGTGATCTCCTTGGCTTCGCTCGCCTGCACCGTCGTCATCGACCAGACACCCTCGGGCGGGCGGACCCACGGATCCTCCATCTCGCCACACTCGATGGCGCGACCCCAGAGGTTGTCGTCGATCGAGTAGATCTTCTCCTTGCTCGTGGTCAGTGGGATGGCGAACCGCTCGGCGTAGTCGATCGACTCTTCCCGGGTCATGCCCCATTCCCGCACCGGAGCCAGGACCTCGAGCTCGGGGGCGAGCGAGCGGGTCGATACCTCGAACCGGATCTGGTCGTTTCCCTTGCCGGTACATCCGTGGGCCACCGCGTCCGCTCCGACATCGCTGGCCATGGCCACCATGTGCTTCACGATCACCGGGCGCGACAGCGCCGACACCAGGGGGTAACGGTTCTCGTAGAGCGCGTTGGCCTTCAAGGCCGGAGCGCAGTAGTCGTCGGCGAACTCGTCACGACAGTCGACCACGCGGGCGTCGGTGGCACCGGCGGCGATGGCGCGAGCCTGCGTCGCTTCCCAGTCGGTGTCCTCCTGACCGACATCGGCCGACAGGGTGAACACCTCGACGCCCCACTGCTCGATCATCCAACGAACGCATACCGACGTGTCGAGTCCTCCGCTGTATGCCAACACCACTTTCTCTGCCACTTGCCGTCTCCTGTGCGTTGTCGGAACTCAGTCTTGGACCAGCCCGGCCAGATCGGCCAACTCCTCGGCCACGGCGCAACCGCCGACCGCTTCGAGTACCACCACCATGATGGTGTCGTCGCCGGCCACCGACCCGAGGATGGCCTCGTGACCTGACCGGTCGATGGCCGAACCCACCACGTGGGCCGAACCGGGTGGGGTCCGCAGCACGACGAGGTTCCCCGAATGGGCCACATCGACGACCCATTCTCCGAGGACCCGGCGAAGGTGGTCGATCGGCGCCAGACGATCCGACGGAAGCGCCGGAACCGCGTAGGCGGTGCCGCCACCGGGCACCCGCACCTTGATCGCCGCCAGATCATCGAGGTCGCGGCTGACCGTCGCCTGAGTCGCTTCGATCCCGTCATCGGCCAACAGGTGGACGAGCTGGTCCTGGTTGGCGATCTGGTGATCTGCGAGCAATCGGCTGATGCGGTGCTGCCGTTGGGCCTTGCTCAGCTTCACGGGACCAATGTCCCTTCCAACCAGGCGAACGCTCCCCGGGCGGCGTGCATCCGATTGGCCGCCTGCCGCCAGATCCGACTGCGGGGGCCGTCCACGGCCTCGGCGGTGACCTCTTCGCCCCGGTGGGCCGGCAGACAGTGCAGGAGGATCCCACGGTCGGCGGCCCGGTCGAGCAGGGTGGTCGACACGCCGAACCCCTCGAAGGCCCGGCGCCGCTCCTCGGCTTCGCTCTCCTGTCCCATCGACGTCCAGACGTCGGTGTACACCGCATCGGCGCCCTCGACCGCATCTTCGGGTCGATCCGTCTCGAGCAGCTCCACGCCATAGGCACGGAGCCGATCCCGGTCGACGTCCGAGAAGCCGAATCCCGGCGGCGACGCGACGCGGATCCGGATGCCGACCGCACCGGACGCCAGGGCCAGCGACCGGGCGACATTGTTGGCATCGCCGACGTAGGCCAGCACGAGGCCCTCGAGCGAGCCGAATTCATCCCGCAGGGTGAGCAGATCGGCCAGAGCCTGCAACGGATGCGCCTGGTCACTCAGGAGATTGACGACCGGCACGACGTCGAGCGCCGCCATCCGCTCGAGTGTCCCGTGCTCGCGGACGCGGCCTCCGACGAGGGCGTGGTAGCACGCCAGGGTCCGCGTCACGTCCTCGACCGTCTCGCGCACGTCGAGGCCGATCTCCTCCGGGGTTATGTACACGGGATGGGCACCGAGCTGAACGGCGGCCATCTCGGTCGAGTTCCTGGTCCGCGCCGACGGTTTCTCGAAGAGGAGCGCAACGCCGCGGCCGGCCAGTACCTGATCGTGCTGGGGATAACCGGCGGCCTCCAGCACGGCGCGCACCTCTCCCGGGCTCAGGTCATCGATCTCCAGGAGATGCCTCATGCCGTCCCCTCCGCCACGGCCAGCACGTCGGCGAGGATGGCGACCCCTTCGTCGATGTGGTCATCGCTGATCGTGAGCGGTGGGGCGAACCGAAGAGCCGTCGGCGTCGGTGCGTTGATGACCAGGCCCGCTTCGAGTGCCGCGGCGTAGACCTCCTTGGCGTCGATGCCGTCGAGCTCGGCGGCGAGAAGGCACCCCCGGCCGCGCACGGCCGCAACCCGCGGTAGACCGGAGAGGGCCTGGGCCAGACGGGCACCGGCCCGCTCGGCCGAGGCCGGCGCATCCAGCCGCTGCATCTCGTCCAAGACCGCCCGGGCCGCTGCCGCGGGCACGGGTCCGGCTCCGAAGGTGGTGCCGTGGTCGCCGCGCACCCAGACCGAGGCGGTATCGGCCGGGGCCCATACCGCTCCGATGGGGAGCCCGTTGCCGAGCGCCTTGGCCATGGTGACGACGTCGGGCCGGACCCCGTAGTACTCGTATCCCCACCACGTTCCGGTGCGGCCCAGGCCGGTCTGGACCTCATCGATGATGAGCAGCAGATCGCGCTCGTCGCAGAGGGTTCGCGCCGCTTCCATGAACTCGCGGGTGGCCGGAAGGACTCCCGCCTCGCCCTGGATGGGCTCGAGCATGATTGCTGCCACCGACGGGTCGACTGCATTGATCAGCGCTTCGACATCGTTCCATGCCACGTGGCGAAACCCCTCGGGCAGGGGCTGGAACGGTTCCTGTTTCTCCGGCTGGCCCGTGGCGGCCAGCGAGCCCATGGTGCGGCCATGGAAGCTCCCGTAGGCCGAGACGATGCCGAACTTGCCCGGGCCGCCCCACTTCCTCGCCAGCTTGATGGCCGCCTCGTTGGCCTCGGTCCCGCTGCTGCAGAAGAAGACCTGACCACCTCCGCCGTGAAGTCGGTCGAGGGTCACCGCCACGTCGGTGGCCGGTCGGGTCGCGAAGAAGTTGGACGTGTGGGTGAGCTTGGCCACCTGGGCCGCGACCGCCTCGGCCACCGCAGGATTCGCGTGGCCCAGGCTGGTGACGGCCAGGCCGCACAGGAAGTCGAGGTAGCGCTTCCCCCGGTGGTCCCAGAGCTCGGTCCCCTGGCCCCGCTCGAACAGCACGGTGGGTGCACCGTAAGTGGGCATGTACGGGCAGCGATCCAGCGCGTCGGGTGCCCCCATGAGGGAGCGATGGGTCTCGGTCACTGGTGGACTGGTCATGGGTGGATTCGCTCCTCGGCCAGCGCGGCCAGCTCGTCGGACACGATCATGGTGCCGATGCCCGAGTCGGTGAACAGCTCGAGCAACACGACGTGTGCGACCCGTCCGTCCAGGATGTGGGCCGCTCCCACCCCGGAGGACACGGCGTGCACACACGCCTCGATCTTGGGGATCATCCCGCCGGCGATCGTCCCATCGCCGACCATCTCCTCCAGCTGGCTCACCGTTGCCCGGCGCACCAGGGATGCGGGATCGTCGACGTCACGCCTCAGGCCCTCGATGTCGGTGAGGTAGACGAGCTTCTCTGCCCCGAGCGCTTCGGCGATGTGAGCGGCCACGACGTCGGCGTTGATGTTGTAGGCCTGACCGCCCACGTCGACCCCGATGGTGGATACCACGGGTACGAGATCCTCGGCCAGGAGGCGTTCGATGATGGCCGGCCGGATCTGTTCGACCTGCCCGACGAAGCCGAGGTCGGGGTTTTGGGCCGAGGCCTGGATCAGGCCGGCGTCCTCGCCGGCCAGTCCGACGGCGATCGACCCGTGCCGGTTCAGCTCGGCCACGATCTCGCGATTCACCTTGCCGACGAGGACCATCCGTGCGATGTCGAGCGTCTCGGCATCGGTCACCCGCAGACCATCGCGGAATTCGCTCTCCTTGCCGAGCCTGGCCATGAGATCGCCGATCTGGGGGCCTCCCCCGTGCACCACCACCGGCCGGATCCCGACCGAGTGCATCAGGGCGATGTCCTCGGCGAACTGGACCGCGAGATCGGGCGACGTCATGGCGTTCCCGCCGTACTTGACGACGACGACCTCGTCCCGCCACCGCTTCATGTAGGGCAGTGTCTCGACCAGGAGAGATGCACGCTCAGCAGGTGTCACCACCGGGCGTGACACGGTCATGACGTCCCCATGTTCTCGTCGACGTAGGCGTGGGTCAGGTCGTTGGTCAACAGGGTCCAGCCGGCATCTCCGACGCCGAGATCGATCGTCGGCTCGATGTGTCGCTGCTCCATGTACGCCTTCAGCTCCGCGGCCGCGGCTTCGTCCAGATCGAGCGAGACACCCCGGCGGGCGACCTCGATGTCGCCATAGCGCACCGAAACACGCGACTGCTCGAACGTCACTCCGGCGCTGCCGGCCTCGCTGGCCAGTCGGCCCCAGTACGGGTCCTTGCCGTACCACGAGCACTTCACCAGAAGACTGTCTCCGATGCGCCGCGCGGCCTGCTCGGCTTCCGCCTGCGTCGCCGCGCCGGAGACGGTGAGCCGCACCGTCTTGGTCGAACCCTCGGCGTCGTCGCACATCGCGAGCGCCAGGTCCTGGCAGACCGAGCGCAGGGCCCGGGTGAACGCCTCCGACTCGACCGGTCCGGCCAAGCCGTTGGCCAGCGCGATGACCGTGTCGTTGGTGGACTGGGCTCCGTCGATCGACAGGGCGTTGAAGCTGGAGGCCGTGGCCACCTGGAGGGCAGCAGCGAGATCGACGGCACCGATCTCGGCGTCGGTCGTGATGACCGCGAGCATGGTGGCCATGTCCGGTCGCAGCATGGCCGCCCCCTTCGCCATGCCGCCCACGAGTACCGAACCAGCACGGTGGACCGACTGCTTGGCGACGGTGTCGGTGGTGAGAATGGCCTCGGCCGCCGCCGGCCCGCCGTCGGGCGAGCACGCTCCGACCGCCGCCGGGATACCCGAGCGAAGGGCGTCCATGGGCAGCCGATACCCGATGAGCCCTGTCGAACAAACCAGTACCTCGTCCCGGTCGCAGCCGAGTGCGGTAGCGGTCAGCGCCGCCATCTCACCGGCGTCGGCCAGTCCGGGCTCGCCGGTAGCGGCATTGGCGTTCCCGCTGTTGATCACCACCGCCGCGGCCTGGCCCCCCGTCGCATCCAGGTGCCTCCGGGTGACTTGGACCGGGGCGGCGGTCATGCGATTTCTGGTGAGCACGGCCGCGGCGGGGACGGCATTCCCGTCAGCGGTGGCGACGACGGCCAGATCGGCGGCTCGGGGCTTGACGCCGGCGTGCACACCGGCGGCCACGAATCCCCGCGCCGCGGTGATGCTCACGGTGTCACCCCCACCGTGGCCAGGCCGGCGGTCTCCGGCAGGCCCAGAGCGAGGTTCGCACATTGCAGCGCCTGCCCGGAGGCGCCCTTGCCCAGGTTGTCGATGGCACAGATCACCAGGCAATACCCCGTCCGCTCGTCGACGCGGGCGGTGACGTGCGCTGCGTTGGAACCGAGGGTGTCCTTGGTGCCGGGCGGATCGTCGCGCACCACGACGAACGGAGCGCCGTCATAGGCCTCTCGGAGGGTGGCCAACAGGTCATCGGTCGTGGGCGAACCGACCGGTGCGGCGTAGGACGTCGCCAGAATACCGCGGCTCATCGGTGCGAGATGGGGGGTGAACAGCACCGACGCCGGCGCGCCGGCGGCTCGTGCGATCGACTGCTCCATCTCGGGCGTGTGGCGATGGGTCAGCAGGCCGTACGCGCTGAAGTTCTCGTCTGCAGCGCAGAAGGTCGTGTTCTCCTTCGGAGCCCGACCCGCGCCCGACAGCCCACTCGCGGCATCGACGACTATCCCGGTGGGTCGGATCTGGCCGGCTCCGGCCAGCGGTGCCAGCCCGATCGCCGCGGCCGTCGGGTAGCACCCCGGCACCGCCACGTGGGGGCGAGCGGTCAGCTCGGCACCGAACAACTCCGGGAGGCCGTATGCGAATCGGTCGATGAGCTCCGGGTGATGATGGGGCTGCCCGTACCACTCGTCATAGAGCTCGGGACGATCGAGCCGGAAATCGGCACCCAGATCGATGAGCCGGGGACCGCGGTCGATCATCCGGGCCAGGATCTCCTGGGAAGCCCCGTGGGGCAGACAGGCGAACAGAACATCCATCGTGGCCAGGTCTTCGATGTCGACCGACGCGAAGGTGAGGTCCGGGTAGGCTCCGGCGAGGCCCGGATGCACCGCGGCGACCGGTCGACCCACCTGCGACTCCCCCGTGGCCACCTCGAGCGACAGGTACGGATGGCCCGCCAGCAGCCGCAGAAGCTCGGCCCCGGTGAACCCGGAGGCTCCGAGAATGCCGACCCGGGCCGGGGCGGCGGGCGACCTGTCGGTGGGGGTGGACATCCAGTGACTATACGGATGCTCGCATGCTCATGCAACTCAGCTTCGGAGCCTGGCGTCCAGCACTCCCTCGACCGCATCGATGCAACCCTGCCGGGCGAACGCCACGTCCTCGCTCGTGAGCGTGCGGTCCGGCGCCTGGAACCGGAGACCGTACGCCAGACTCCGCCGACCGTCACCGATCGACGGACCGCGGAACACGTCGAACAGCCACAGCTCCACCAGGAGGTCACCACCGGCCTCGCGGAGCACCTCGTCCACCCTGACCGCCGGCACCGAGTCGGCCACGTCGAACGCGAGATCCACGTCGCTGGAGGGATGTCGGCTCACCTGCTCATAGGAATGTGACGGCCGCTCGATTGCCTCCACCGCATCGAGGTCCAAGCCGAGCCATGCGACCTCCTGTTCGATTCCCAGGGCGGCACAGACCGACGCGGGCACCTCCCCGAGCTCCCCGATGACCCGGTCGCCGGAGCGGAGCACACCGGACCGCCCGGCATGGAGCCCCTCGAAGAGGGCATTGGCCACGCTCGGGTCGGGGAGACGGAGCGCCTCGACCAGGAGCTGCCAGAGATCGGCTGCCGCCGCCACGCCCTCGCCGGCCCGCACCACCCCGAGCATCGTGGGCTGGTCGGGAAGCCGTTGCCCCGGCGCCGGCAGGAAGACCCGGCCGATCTCGAACAGGCCCACCCCCAACTGGCGGTGCCGCTCGTTGTGTGCGACCGCGGCGAGCAGACCGGGCCGCAGCGACGTGCACATCCGGGACTCCTCGGACACGAGTGGATTGGTCAGCTCGATCGCATCGCTGGACAGCCCGACCGCCTCGAGGTCGCCCGGACCGAGGAAGGGAATGGGCATCGCCTCGTCCAGCCCGGCTCCGACCAGGGTGTCCTGCACCCGTCGCTTGAGGCGATGATGCCGCGACAACCGTCCCGAGTGCGCCGAGCGAGGGACGGTACGGGCGATGCGCTCGTAGCCGTGGTGCCGGGCGATCTCCTCGGTGACATCGATCTCGACGGCGGTGTCCGGCCGGAACGTCGGTGGCAGCACGTCGATCGCTTCCGCCTCGCCACCCGAGACGGGCGTCACCGTGAACTCGATCGACTCGAGGATCTCGGTCATCCGGTCGACGCCGAGCTCGGTGCCGAGCACCTGGTTCACCCGGTGAGGACGGACCCGGATCGACTCACGGTTCGGGAGCGTCCCGGCCTCGTCGATCACACCCGGCGCGATCGTCGCGCCGCAGTCGGCCAGCAGCTGACAGAAACGACGGGCCGCCCTCTCCACCCCATCGGGGTCGGTACCCCTCTCGAAGCGCAACGACGCCTCGCTGCGAAGCTGGAGTCGAGTGCTCGTTCGCGCGATGTCCTCGGGCCGCCACCAGGCCATCTCGAGGAGCACGTCGGTGGTCGAGTCGGTGATCTCGGTCGAAACGCCACCCATCACCCCTGCCAGTCCGATGGCGTTGTCCTCGCCGTCGGCGATGACCCCGTCGGCCTCGATCAGAGTCCGCTCGACGTCGTCGAGGGTCCGGAGCAGCTCGCCCGCCCTCGCCCGCCGTACCCGGAGCGCTCGCCCGGCGACAGCGGCCAGATCGTACGTGTGGTTGGGCTGGCCGAGCTCGGCCATGACGTAGTTCGAGATGTCCACGACGTTGCTGATGGGACGCATGCCGACCGCGGCCAGCCGATTGGCCATCCACTGCGGACCGGGCTCGACCTTGACACCCTGGAGGACGCGAGCCAGAAATCGACCGCACAGGACCGAATCGACGATCTCCACCGCCGCCAGCTGTTCCACGGCCGGACCGCTCTCGGAGATCTCGGGATCGGCGATGGAAAAGGGGACTCCGAGGCGAGCGGCCACATCACGCGCCACACCGGCCACCGACATGGCATCGGGCCGATTGGCGTTGACCTCGAGCTCCCAGGCCACATCGGGGTCGATCCCCAACGCGTCGGCCAATGGTGCACCCAGCTCGTGCCCACCGAGGATCATGATGCCCTCGGCGTCCTCGCCCAGGCCCAGCTCGGTGGCCGAGCACAACATCCCGTTGGACATCTGGCCTCGCATCTTGCGTGCGGCGATCTCCATCCCGTTTCCCATCACCGTGCCCACCGTGGCGAGCGGCACCTGGTCGCCGACGGCCATGTTGAAGGCCCCGCAGGCGATCTGGAGGGCCTCACCATCACCGGCGTCGACATCGACCAACTGGATGCGGTCGGCATCGGGATGGGGTCGTAGGTCGAGCACTTCGGCGACGACGATGCCGTCCAGCCCCTCGCCCACCGTCCAGCGTTCCTCGACCGCCATTCCGAGATCGGACATCGTGTCGCCCAGGACGTCGATCGACTGGTCGAACGGCGCGAACTCCTGGAGCCAGCGCAGGGTGACCTTCATCTTGGCTCGCTCATGGGTATCGGGGGCTCATCTCAGAACTGGGACAGGAATCGGACGTCATTGGTGAACAGCTCGCGGAGGTCCTCGACCCCGTGCCGTTCTTTGGCCAGCCGGTCGATCCCGAACCCGAAGGCGAAACCGGACCACTCCTCGGGGTCGATACCGACATTGCGAAAGACGTTGGGGTGGACCATGCCGCAGCCGCCGAGCTCGAGCCAATCGCCCGATGGGGTACTCACATCGAATTCGGCCGAAGGTTCGGTGAACGGGAAGTAGGACGGGCGCAGCCGAGTCGTGCGATCCTCACCGAAGAACGCCTTGGTGAACTCCTCTATCGTCCCGGCCAGGTCGGCGAAGGTGATGTGACGGTCCACGACCAGTGCTTCGATCTGATGGAACACCGGCATGTGGGTGGCGTCGGCGGTGTCCCGTCGGTAGGTCCGGCCCGGCATGACGGCATAGACGGGCGGCTCGCGCTCCTCCATCAGGTGGATCTGGAGGTTGGACGTGTGCGGTCGCAGCATCGTGGTCTCGAACTCGCCGACGTCGACGAACAACGTGTCGAAGTTGGATCGGGCGGGATGCCACGAGGGAACGTTGAGCGCCTCGAAGTTGTACCAGTCGGTGTCGAGCTCGGGGCCGGCATAGACCTCGAATCCCATGGCCACGAACGTGTCCTCCAGGTCCCGCATGGCCTGCGTGACGAGGTGGAGGTGCCCGAGCCTGGCCGTCCCCCGGAGCTCGGTGAGATCGATCCGCTCGGCCTTCTCCCGGGCAACCCTCCCGCCGGACTCGAGCGCCGTTCGCCGTGCCTCGATCGCCTCGGCGACAGCCGAGGTCAGGGCCCCCAGGGCCTGACCGGCCTCTCTGCGCCGATCGGCCGGCAGTTCGCCGATGGACTTCTTGCGCATGACGAGCTCGCCCTTGCGGCCGAGCAGGGAACGCTCGACCTCGTCCAGAGCAGAGAGGTCACTGGCCGCGTCGATCCGGGCGACGAGCGCCTCTCGGCTTGAAGGGTCGGTCATGAACGGCCAAGCGTGCGTCGCCGGCGCGCGTCCGGTCAACTTCTGCGTTCCCCGGCCACGCAGGCCGCCCCCGTCCCGCACTCGCCGACCATCCCAGGCCACCCCCCTTCTGCGTTCCCCGGCCACGCAGGCCGCCCCCGTCCCGCACCCGCCGACCATCCCGGGCTGCCCCCGGCTGCGGGCTTCGCTCCGGTACCGTCTGTCCCCAGTGGCTCGGTCCCTCTTCGCCCCGAAACGATCCACGACCCGGTACTGGCTCGGTGGGCTGGCGCTCGTCGTGCTCTGCGGCGGAATCGCGACCTGGTACGTCCTCGGCCGGTCAGAGCCTGCTCCCTCCCGCCCGGCCGACGAGGCGCAGGCCTGGGCCGCGGCGCTCTCCGACGGGCGCTACGGCGATCTCGAGGTCTTGACCGCCGCCGCCGGTGTCGGCGCCGAGGCCGAGGAGTTCTTCACGACGGTCGGCGCCGAGTCGGTCGATGTCACGGTCGTGCCGCCCGTGCTGCACACCGATGACACCGCCACCTCCCTTCTCGGGATCACCGTCGAGGTCCGCGACATGGGGACGTGGCGGTACCGGGTCGAGCTGCCTTGGATCCGGACCGACGACGGCGGGTGGAACGTCGACTACTCCCCCACGGTTCTCCATCCCGCACTGGAGCCGGGCCGCGCCGTGAGGCGAAGCCGCGCCACGGCGGAGCGGGCCTCGCTGCTCGACCGCGACGGAGAGCCGCTGCGAAGGACGAGCGATGTGATCGAGGTGGCCATCCAGCCCTCACGCATGACCGACCAGGCCGCGGTCGAGGCGGTACTCGAATCCCAGCTGGGAATCCCGCCGGCCGAGACGCAGGCCGCGCTCGCTCAGCCATGGGTCACCGCCGACAGCCGGGTTCCGGTCGCCGTGCTCGACGCCGGGGAGTACGTCGAGATCCACCGCGACGTCCTGCACCCCGTACCCGGCTTGGTCTTCGCCGACGGCACCGAACCGCATCTCCCCTCAGCCACGTTCGCGGCCCAGACCATCGGCGACCTGGGTGAGATCACGGCCGAGCAACTCGATGAGGTCGGCGACCGCTACGAGGCCGGCGACATCGTGGGTCTGAGCGGCCTCGAAGCCCAGTACGAGAAGACCCTGGCCGGTGGAGTGAGCTGGGCCATCGAACTGACGGATGGCGACACGATCGTCGGCACACTGCTCTCGACCGAAGGTGCCGCCCCCGAGCCGGTCACGACGACGTTGGCACCCTCGGTGCAGCTGGCGGCCGATGCCGCGCTCGCCTCGGTCGACCTGCCCGCCGCACTCGTGGTGGTCCAGCCCTCGACCGGTGAGGTCCTGGCGGTCTCCAACACACCGGCCAGCGGCTTCAACCGGGCGCTGTCCGGTCAGTACGCACCGGGATCGACCTTCAAGGTGGTGACCGCGTCGGCCCTGTTCGGCGACGGGGTCACCACCGACCAGATCGTGCCGTGCCCGTCGGAGATCGAGGTCAACGGCAACACGATCAGCAACTTCGAGAGCCAGGCCCTGGGCGACGTCCCGTTCTCCGAGATCTTCGTCAAGTCATGCAACACCGGGTTCATCGCGCTGGCGCTCGAATCCGGAGCCGAGCCGTTGACCGAAGCGGCAGCGGCGCTCGGATTCGGGGTCGACTACGACATCGGAGCCCCGGCGATCGGCGCCGTGTTCCCCGTGCCGACCGGGCGGGTCGAGCTGGGAGCAGCATCGATCGGCCAGGCCAAGGTGCTGGCGAGCCCCCTCCACATGGCCACCGTCGCCGCGGCTGCTGCGACGGGAACCTGGACGGCGCCACGGCTCGTCCGCGACCCGGGAGCCGAGGCGGTCTCGACCGCCGATGCGGTGCCGGTCGTCGTGCACGATCTGATGCTCGAGGTCGTCGAGCGGGGAACGGGGACCGCCGCAGCGGTCGCAGGCCTGACCGTCGGCGGCAAGACGGGCACGGCCGAGTTCGGTGTGGGCGAGGAACTCGACACGCATGCGTGGTTCATCGGGTTCGTCGAGGGCGAGACCGTCGACCAGAACCTGGCGTTCGCCGTGGTCATCGAGGGTGGCGGCACCGGCGGAGGTGACGCCGCACCGATCGCCCGCGGCTTTCTCGAGAACCTGATGGGGATCAGTTCCTAGACGAACCCTTGTACCGGGCCGGTCCGCAGTTTGCTGATCGCCCCGGTACCATTGCGCGGGGCGGCCGACCATCGATCGACGAGTCACCTCGTCACCGGAGACCATGAAACCTCCCCGTCCCTTCTCATCGCCCCACCGTGATCATCGCCGGATTGGCGCGATCGTCATCGCCGCCCTCATCGCCGCCACCGTGATCGCCGGACCGGACGTCGCCGTCGCCGGAGCGAAGGAGATGAGCACCGAGACCCTCGACATCACCGCCGTCCCTCTGGTCGAAGCCGACACCGGTGCGCTCCCGATCGCCGATGGTCAGGTGATCCAACGGCAGATCGACGGTTCGGTGGTCATGGTCGGCGTCTCTCACGCCCACAGCGCCGCGACCTCTCCGGACCATGCCGACTCGCCCGCCCGGTCGGCGTATTGGATTCGAGTGATGCGCGATGACGCCTGGGGCGCGTGGTCCCCGGTTGATCGGATGGAGGAGGGACCGGACCGGTCCTCGTCGACACGACAGTTCAGCCAGCCCGTGTGGATCGACACGGCCAGCGAGGTCCAGCTCGTCATCCCGACTGACGCGGGTGATCCCGAGCTTCACCTCGTGCGGGAGACCAGCACCTCGATCGCGCTGACCGACACCACGCCCCGCGCCGAAGCAGCAACAGGTGGCCCCGACATCAGGCTCCGCTCCGGATGGGGTGCCCGGACCGCAGCGGTGCCGGCCCGCACGGCATCCTCGGGCGTGCAGTTCGCCGTCGTCCACCACACAGGCAGCACGGCACACAACGACTACCGCGCTAGCGACGTTCCCCGGATCCTCCGCGGTATCCAGTCGTACCACATGGACGCGAACGGCTGGAACGACATCGGCTACAACTTCGTCGTCGACCGTTTCGGAAGAGTCTGGGAGGGACGAGGTGGCGGCGTCGAGCTGCCCGTCATCGGCGCCCATGCGGCCGGTTTCAACGTCGGCAGCGTCGGCATCGCTCTGCTCGGCCACTTCGACGTGACGACCCCGTCTTCGGCCGCCCGGTCCGCCATCAAGGGGCTGGCGGGGTGGAAGCTGGCATTCGAGAACGTCGATGCGGCTTCGACCCTGAGGTACACCTCGGGCGGATCGTCGACCATCCCCGCCGGCACGAAGGTCACCCTGAACCGGGTGATCGGCCACCGCGACGTCGGGTCCACGGCCTGCCCCGGCGGCTCTCTGTACCAGTACGTCGACGGGCTCCGGCCGCCGCGTGTCGCCCTCGGGCCGGCCACGCCACCCGCCCGTCGGGCGGTGTCGGTCGGCTACACGGGCAACGACTATGCCTCGCTCGAATGGGCGGCCCAGTACCGGGGGCAGACACCCGAGGAGTACTCACGGACGGCAACACTCCTCCTGGGCTACCTGTCGGCGCTCGAGGGCGATGCAGGGAAGCGTCAGCTGGACCCGGTACCGGCCGTGAACGGACCGTACGAGTTCGTCACGAGGTTCCCTGGCTCCGGGATGACGGTCGTGGACATCGCCGCCGACCACTTCTCGATCAACCGCCCCGAGACGGTGCGGACCGCCACATTCCTCCTCACCTACCTGTCCCTCCTGCAGGCAGCCGGATAGAACTCGAACCGGCCGTCGGATCAGACGACTCCGCGGCGCCACTCGAACATGACCAGCGCACCGGCGACGGCGACGTTGAGCGACTCGACCGACGACTCGTGCTCGATCGTCACCGCAGCGTCCACTCGGCCGACGGTGTCGACCGCCAGCCCAGCCGCCTCGTTGCCCAGGAGCACCACCGTCGCCGGCGCCCAGCGGTGCGACCCGAGCGGCCGGCCGCCATCGCCCACCGTGGCCACCACGCTCCAGCCGAACACCCCCAGCTCCTCGACCTCACCGTCGGTGACGGAGGCGACCGGCACGCGCAGCACCGAACCGGCGGACGCCCGCACCGCCTTCGGTCCGAACGGATCCGCCGTCCCCGGCCCGATCAAGACCCCCCGCGCGCCGGCCGCCTCGGCGGTGCGGATGATCGTCCCGACATTGCCCGGATCGCCCACGCCCATGAGCCCCGGGACGAGGCCGCGAGCCGGTGCCAGCACTCGGTCCAGGGAGTCCTCGGGCAGCCGTGCCGTGGCCACCGCCGACTGCGGCGTGACGACGTCGACCGCCTTCTGCAGCACCCCGCGGTCGACCTCGAACATCTCGACGCCCGACGCGTCCAGCAACGAGGCCAGCTCCGGATCGGGCGGCTCGGAGAGGAAGACCTCCTCCAGCTCGATCTCGCTCCCGACGGCCTCGGCCACGAGCGTCGGCCCGTGGAGCACGAACAGCCCCTCGGCGGTCCGCTCGGAACGCCGGCGACACAGCTTGCGGAGTCGTTTGACCCGGTGGTGTCCGGCGGCGAGCCGGGTCCTGTCGACGGGGGTCAGTCCCGTGCTGCGCCCTGAGCCGACGTCGCCACCTCGACGAGGGCGGCGAACGCGTCGTCATCGTGGACGGCCAGGTCGGCGAGGATCTTGCGGTCGACCTCGATCTCGGCTGCCTTCAGACCGGCGATGAACCGGCTGTAGGTCGTGCCGTGGATTCGGCACGCCGCGTTGATGCGCTGGATCCACAGGCGCCGCATCTCACCCTTGCGCGCTCGCCGGTCGCGGTAGGCGTACTGCAGCGAGTGCATGACCTGTTCGTTGGCGGCCCGGTAGGACCGACTCTTGTTGCCGTAGTAGCCCTTGGCTCGCTCCAGCGTGGCGCGACGGTGCTTCTTGCTGTGGACGGCGCGCTTGACCCGTGCCATTGCATGCTCCTCAAGTCTCGTTCGGTAGTTGCGTTCTCGGGTTGTGCCGGATCAGATACCCAGCTGGCGACGGACGCGATCCCGATCGCCCTTGTAGACCTCGATGTCCTCGGCCAGTCGGCGCTTGCGCGCCGAACTCTTCTTCTCGAGGATGTGGTTGCGGTTGGCCTTCTGGCGCATCAGGCGACCGCTACCGGTCTGCTTGAAGCGCTTCTTGGCGCCGCTGTGGGTCTTCATCTTGCCTTTGCCCATGGTCTGGGTCCTCCGGTCGACGTCGACGCGGATCGATCAGGTTTCGGTGGTGTCGGTGTCGACCGCCTCGGCGATGACGGGCTCGGCCTCGGCCGACTCACCTGATTCGTTCTGCGTTGCCTCTTCTGTTGCTCGTGCTTCCTCTTCACGCTTGCGTTTCGCTGCCTGGAGCTTCTTGTCGGGTGCCAGCACCATGATCATGTTGCGGCCGTCCAGCTTGGGATAGGCCTCGATCAACGCCTCGTCGGCGACTGTTTCCGCGACATTGTCGAGGATCCGCTTTCCGAGCTCGGGGTGATGGATCTCCCGTCCCCGGAACATGATCGTCACCTTCACCTTGTGTCCCTCGCCCAGGAAACCCTTGACCTTGCGGGTCTTGGTGTCGAAGTCGCCTTTGCCGATCTTCGGCCGGTACTTCATCTCCTTGACGACGATGTTGGTGCTCTTCTTGCGGCTCTCCTTCTGACGCTGCGCGTTCTCGTACTTGTATTTGCCGTAGTCCATGATGCGACAGACCGGCGGGTTGGCCTTGTCGGCCACCTCGACCAGGTCCAGTCCCATCTCCCGGGCCATCGTGAGGGCCTCCGGCAGAGGCCGGACACCGATGTTCTCACCGTCCGGTGCCACCAATCGGACCTCGCGGGCCCGAATGCGATCGTTGATCCGCGGCTCGTTGTTCGACGGCGCAGCTATGGCCGATCACTCCCCAAAACGCATGCTCCTTGTTTGGATGGTTGTCGCTTCCTTGCGGGCTGAACTCTCCATCCGCAGCGATCACGGATCGGACCGGGGCCCGAACGCGAACGACGCGGACATCGAAGGAAGTCGAGGTCCGCGTCACACCGGTGAGGGTGATACTTCATCGACCTGACGCACCGGCGGAGTCGCGAGACCCCTGTGGCCAGGTGGGAGGCGGCCTTCGGATCATCCGGTGGCGCCCCCACTTCCGTTTTCAGTTGTGGCCAATAGAGTATCACGGCGGTCCGGTGAACACGCTGGGCGGCAGCACGAGTGCACAAAGGAGCACAACTCATGAGCCTGTGGACCCCCGGCGGCGAACACGAAGTCCCCCGCGACGATGGCGGCGGTCAGGCGCCGCCATCGTCGCCCGCCGGGGCATCGCCATCCGCCGGTCCCGGTATGCTCCCCGGCGGTATCGATCCGGACTCGCTCACCGACGAGCAGCGCGAACAACTCGAGGCCACAGCAGCCGAGATGGCCGAGGTACAGCGCAAGGTGGCCGCGGCACCGGCGGCCGACGTCGTGGCCAACCACGTGATGGGTTTCTACGAGCTCGCCGCCATCCACCTCTCACAGCAGCCACCCAACCTCGGACAGGCCGCGGTGGCCATCGATGCGATGCGATCCGTGGTCGAGGGTCTGGCCGGCCGGCTCGGCGAGGCCGAGCCAACGCTGAAGGAAGCGCTCGGCCAGGTCCAGATGGCCTTCGTCCAGATGTCCGAGGCCTCCCAGCAGGCCGGAGAACCCGGAGCCGGCCTGGCGTGACCATAGACATCCTCAACGACGGTGCGGTGATGGTGGTCACCCTCGACCGGCCCCATGTCCGCAACGCCGTCGACCGGGCGACCGCATCCGAGCTCCATGCCGCGTTCATCGAATTCGAGGGTGACGCCGAGCGCGACGTCGCTGTCCTCACCGGCGCCAACGGCACCTTCTGTTCCGGGGCCGACCTCAAGTCCATGGCCGAGGGTGACGGCAATGCCGTCATCCCTGAGTCGCCGCACACCATCCTGGGAACCGTCGGCCCCATGGGCCCGACCCGGCTGCGGCTCTCCAAACCCGTCATCGCCGCCGTGGAGGGCCACGCCGTGGCCGGAGGGCTGGAGCTGGCCGTCTGGTGTGATCTCCGCGTGGCGGCGAGCGACGCCGTCTTCGGCGTGTTCTGCCGCCGATGGGGCGTCCCGCTCGTCGACGGCGGTACGGTGCGGCTCCCGCGCCTCATCGGCCAATCGCACGCCAACGACCTCATATTGACCGGGCGCGGCGTCTCGGGCGAAGAAGCCCGTCAGATGGGACTGGCCAACCGAATCACCGAGCCCGGCCGGGCGTTGGAGGAAGCGGTCGAGCTGGCGCATCAGATCGCCGGCTTCCCGGGCCGCTGCACACGAAACGACCATCGATCCTCGTACCTCCAGTGGGACCTCGACCTCGGTGCCGCACTCTCCAACGAAACCGACCTGGGCCTGGACACCATCACCTCTCCCGAGTTCATCGACGGCGTGGTGCCGTTCCTCGAGGGCAAAGGGCGGGGCGGCAGCTTCGACTGACCGACCCCATTGCGAACTTTGTGCCCTGGCGGCCACATGCGTACTGCCAGCGCACAAAGTTGGTTGCGGGTGGCTCAGAGGGGGCGGAGGTCGGCCGCTTCCCACGCTCCCCTGTGGCGAGCCCGGAGGACGTAGGTGACGCGGGTGCCGACTTCGATGGTGCGCGTGCCGTCGGCGATGGCCGTGCAGTGGAAGCCGTGCTCGGTCCCGTCGCCACCGAGGACCGTACCGAGGCCGCGGGCGTCGTCGAAGGTGGCGACGCTCCCGGTCAGCCGATCAGCACCGCTGCGACTCCCTAGTGGACCGACCGCGGCCGGCGGCCAGCTCAATGGACGATCTTGGCGATGGGCAACTCGATGATGTCCGAGGCACCCTCATCGCTCAGGGCCGGAATGAGGACGTTGATGTCACTCTTCGGCACCACGGTCTCGACGGCGTAGCCCTGGTCTCCGAACAGCTCGTTGACGGTCGGGGCCTTCATGGAAGGCAGCAGCCCGATGATGGCGTCGAGGGAATCCGAGGGGCAGTTGAGCTTGACCAGCACGTGGCCCCGGGCATCGAGCACTCCCAGGAGCAGGGTACGGATCTGCGTCATGGCGTGCCGCTTCTCGGGGTCGGCGAACGCAGCCGGATTGGCGATCAACTCGGTGTAGCTGGTCAGGATCGTGTCGATGATCTTGAGGCCGGCGGCCCGGAGGGCTCTGCCGGTCTCGGTGATGTCGACCACGCAGTCCACGATCTCGGGCACCTTCGCTTCGGTGGCGCCGTAGGACAGCCTGATATCCGCCTCGATACCCCGCTCGGCGAAGAACCGCCGGGTCATCTCCGGATATTCGGTGGAGACGCGCAGCCCCTGGGGCAGATCGGCCACCGAGTCGACGGGACTGTCCAGGGGTACGCCGACTACGACCCGCACCGGGCGCGAGGTGGCCTTGGAGTATTCGAGCTCACCCAGGGATTCGACTTCCGCTCCGGTCTCGGTAACCCAGTCACGTCCGGTGATCCCCAGATCGAAGAGACCCTCGGCCACGTACCCGCCGATCTCCTGGGGCCGCAGGATCCGCACCTCGTCGATCCGCGGATCGGCGATCGTCGCCTTGTATTGCACGTCGGAGCTTCGCGAGACGGGCAGATCGGCGGCGGAGAACAGCTCGAGCGTGGCCTTCTCGAGTGAGCCCTTCGGAAGGACGAGGCGCAACATGGCCGCACACCGTACCGTCGTCGATCGGTCGGACCGAACGCATTGCCTGGGATCGCCGCGCGAGCCGGTGCAATAGTGCTGTCGTGAAGCCCGTGCTGCTCCTCCTGTCCGTGTGTCTGCTCGCCGGCGCCTGTTCCTCCTCGGACGGCGACGGGGCCGTGTCGGCCGACGAGACCGGCCCTGGGAGCACCACCACGAGCGAGGCGACCGGGGACGAGACCGGGCCGCCCGGTACCGCCGGTCCGCCAGCCGCAGGCGGCGAGGATCTGGTCTTTCCGGCAGCGGCGTGGGCCACGGCCGACCCCGACGCGATGGGGGTCGACGCCGAGGCCCTCGACACCCTGGCGACCGAAGCCGAGACGGCCGACAGCACGTGCCTAGTGGTGACCCGGAACGGCCGGCTCGTCGGCGAGTGGTACTGGGGCAAGGAACCGACCGAGACCCAGCAGATCTTCTCGGCGACCAAGTCCTTCACCTCCGGCCTCCTGGGCATCGCCAGTGCCGCGGGTCATCTCGCGATCGACGATCCGGCCTCGGAGTACATCACCGAATGGCAGGGCACCGACAGCGAGTCGGTCCTGGTCGAGCACCTCCTCCAGAACTCCTCGGGCCGCTTCTACAGCTACGAGTCCGACTATGTCGACATGGCGCAGAAGGCTCCGGACCAGTCGGCCTACGCCATCGGCCTCGACCAGGCCCACGAGCCCGGAACCGAGTGGGACTACAACAACGCGGCCATCCAGACGCTGGAGACGGTGCTCGAGCGAGCGCTCGACGAGCCCGACATCGCCGGATGGGGCACGACCAACCTCCTCGAGCCGATCGGAATGCACGATTCGGCGTGGCTCACCGACTCCGTGGGCAACGCGCTGACCTACATGGGGATCGAGTCGACCTGTCGCGACATGGCCCGCTACGGCCTGCTCTGGCTGGCCGAAGGGCGGTGGGAGGGCGAGCAGATCATCTCGAGCGACTATGTCGAAGCCGCCACCACACCGGTGGCGATCTACCCCGACTACGGCTACCTCTGGTGGTTGAACAACCCCGACGAGCTCCGCTGGCCCACGACGCCGAACACTTTCGTTGCCATGGGTCTGGGAGGCCAGTTCATCAGCGTCCACCCCGAGACCGGCCTCGTCGTCGCCCGCCAGGCGGTCAGCAACGACGGCACGACCGGCCCGCTGGTGAACCTCGCAGGGCTCCTCGTCGATTGAGGAACCCGGCGGGACTTCACCGACCCGGACACGCCCGTCACAAGCGTCGCTGGCCGACGGTGAGGGACCAGATTTCGGTGGTGGTCAGCGCGGGTGGGTGTCGAAGAAGTCCACCATCAGCTCGGTGGCCTCGATGCTCGTGGTCATGTTCCCGGCGATCTCGAGCAGATCCAGGTCGCGCACCTCGGCCAGCTGCTGGTTCCCACCCAGCTCGGCCAACCTGGCGGCGTCGACGTAGTCGAGCATCCCGGGCCAGGTGTGGCCGCCGCCGACGACTGTGTGGAGCTCGACGTCGATCCCGCCGGCGCAGCCGGGCCAGCGTCTGGTCCGGATGTCATCGAAGGGTGAGGTCACCTCGGGCTCCGATTCGCAGTCGGCCGCAGCGGCGAAGTCCCCGACCCGTTCCTCGACCGACGGGTTGTCGACTCCGAGCGTGCTGTTGGCGCTGCCGCCCTCGTACTCGACGAGGGGATCGGCGTCACCGTGGAAGGCGATCACCGAAACCGGCACCGGATCCTCACAGTCCGGCGCGAGGTTGATCCCCGATACGGGGGCGATGGCGGCCAGCTCGTGACCGATCTGGCACGCGAGCAGCGCCGCCATACCGGCACCGTTGGAGTTCCCCGTGGCGAAGATGCGATCCGGGTCGACGCACAGCTCGGACCGGGTGTCCTCGATGAGTCCCGAGAGGAACCCGACGTCGTCGACCGCACCCGGGATCGGTTCGGCATCCACCGCCAGGATGTTCCAGAACGGGGCCTCGATCGACTCCTCCCCGATCGGCACCCTCGCCGACATGGCCTGCGGCGTCAGGAGGATGTAGCCCCGGCCGTCGGCCACCTTCGGCAGATCCGAGAACAGGTCGATCTGATCGATGGACGACGTGAACCCGTGCAGGCTCAGAATGACGGGGTGGGGGGCGGTTCCGTCGTAGTCGGAAGGGATGACCCGTTCGACCTCGCGCTCACCGGCACGGGACGGGACCGACAACCGCTCGGTCCCGGGTTGGGCGACCACTTCGCCGCGGCACCCGGCGGAACCACCGACGGTGCTCGTCGACGTCGCCTCGGAGGTGGCCGGAGAGTTCGACGTCGAGCCGGCTTCCCCGTCCCCGGAGGAGCCACCGGCACAGCCGGCGGCGAGCAGCACGCCCACCGCCAGCAGCTCGGGAAGGTTTCTCAGCGCAGCTTTCGTAGCAGGTCCACCATCTCGATGGCCGTCATCGCCGCATCGGCGCCCTTGTTGCCGGCTTTGGTCCCCGCCCGTTCGATGGCCTGGTCGATCGTGTGGGTCGTGAGGACCTCGAAGACGCAGGGAACACCGGTGTCGAGCTGCGCTCGTTGGATACCGGCGGCGCATTGGCCGGCGACGTGATCGTAGTGGTCGGTCGAGCCCTCGATGACCGCACCGAGCGCGATCACCGCTCCGTAGCGGCCGGAGGCGGCCATCTCCTGGACCGCCAGTGGGATCTCGAACGCACCCGGTACCCAAGCCACCGTGATGTCCGACTTCTTGACACCGTGACGACGGAGACTGTCGATCGCCCCCTCCAGCAACCGACCGGTGATGAGGTCGTTGAACCGACCACAGACGACGCCTATGCGCATACCCGAGCCGTCCAGCTGTCCCTCGTGTGTCGTCATCGACATGGCTCCTCCGAGGTGATCATCAGACTCATTCCGTTCCATCGGCCTCTATTGCGCTTCGTCGAGCCCTTCGAGCAGGTGACCGAGTCGCTCCCGCTTGGTCCGGAGGTACTGGATGTTCTCGGGATTGGGGATCGTATCGACGGGAACACGGTCGGTGATGGTGAGCCCGAAGCCTTCGATCCCGCCGAACTTCGACGGGTTGTTCGTCATGAGCCGCATCGTCGTCACGCCCAGGTCGGCCAGGATCTGGGCTCCGATGCCGTACTCGCGGGAGTCGACCGGCAGGCCCTGGGTCGTGTTGGCGTCGACGGTGTCGAGGCCCTCGTCCTGGAGGGTGTAGGCCCGGATCTTGTGCATCAGGCCGACGCCCCGGCCCTCATGGCCCCGGAGGTAGACCAGCACGCCCACGCCATCGTCGGCGATCTGCTTGAGGGCGCCATGGAGCTGCGGACCGCAGTCGCAGCGCAGCGATCCGAAGATGTCACCGGTGAGGCATTCGCTGTGGACCCGGACCAGCACCTCGTCGGCACCGTGGACCTGACCGTGGGTGAAGGCCACGTGCTCCTCACTGTCGAGCACGCTCCGGTAGACGTGGCAGGTGAAGTCGCCCACCACGGTGGGAATCCTCGCCTGGGCCATGTGCTCGACCAGCTTCTCGGTCTTGCGCCGGTATCCGATGAGGGCCGCGATCGAGATCAGATGCAGCTCGTGCGCCCGGCAGAACTCGATCAGCTCGGGGACTCGAGCCATCGTGCCGTCGTCGTTGACGATCTCGCACAGGACACCGGCGGGGTACAGACCCGCCATCCGCGCCAGGTCGACTGCCGCTTCGGTGTGACCGGCGCGCTTGAGTACTCCCCCCTCCGCATAGCGCAGCGGGAAGATGTGGCCGGGACGGGCCAGATCGCCGGGCCGGGTCGCCGGGTCGATCAGCGACTGGATCGTCGCCGCTCGGTCGGCCGCCGAGATTCCCGTGCTGGTGCCGTGGCGAAAATCGACGCTCTGGGTGAATGCGGTGTGGTGCGACTCGGTGTTGTGATTGACCATCAGGGGAACATCGAGCTCGTCGAGCCTGTCGCCGGTGAGTGGAGCGCAGATGACACCGGATGTGTGCCGGACGAAGAAGGCCAGGTTCTCCGGCGTGGCGGCCTCGGCGGCCATGATGAGATCACCCTCGTTCTCGCGGTCCTCATCGTCGACGACCACGACGATCTCGCCTCGGCCGATGGCGGCGACCGCATCTTCGATGGAGGAGAAGCCCTCTGGTTGTGTGGTCACGATGAAGCTCCCGGTTGGATCCCAGCGTGCCCTACCAAGAGGCGCTCCGCATACTTCGCCATGACGTCCACTTCGATGTTCACGGCGTCGCCCGGCCCTTTGTGTCCGAGGGTGGTCACATCGGCCGTGTGCGGGATGACTGCCACCGTGAAACCGGCCGGAAGGGGCTCGACGACGGTCAAGCTCACACCGTCCACGGTGATGGATCCCTTCTCGACCACGTAGCGGCACAGAGCGGGATCGATGCTCACCCCGAGATCCGGCGCAGGTGTCACGATCCGGCCGACTCCATCGACATGACCCTGGACCAGGTGTCCTCCCAGGCGGTCGGCCAATCGGACGGGCCGTTCGAGATTCACGGGGTCGCCGGGTTCGAGCGCTCCGAGGTTTGTCCGGGCGAAGGTCTCGTCGGTGACATCCGCCTCCCACCAGCCGGCTGCCGGATCGAAGTCGACGACGGTGAGACAGCAGCCGTTGACCGCGATCGAATCCCCCAACCCGGCGTCGCCCACGACCACGGTCGCGTCGATCCGCAGTCGAGCGCCGTCGCGTCCGGCCACCCGGCCCAGCTCTTCCACGATGCCGGTGAACATGTCAGGCCCTCTCCTCCGAATCGGTGGGTATGAGATCGATGCGCAGGTCGTCGCCGAACCGCGAGACGGCGTCGAGGTGACCCCGCCAGACGTCGTCCATGGAGGGGGCGCCCGCGCCGGAGAACATGGAGGCTCCGTCGTCACCCCCGAGCAGGGCCGGCGCCAGGTAGACCACGTACCGGTCGACGAGGCGTCGCCGGTGGAGCTCACCGGCGACGGCGGCACCGCCCTCGACCAGGAGCTGGAGGACGCCCTCGCTCCCGAGTTGCTCCAGGAGCTCGTCGAGATCACCGGACGCCTCGGTCGCCGGGTTCACCCTGGCCCCCGCTGGGACCGTGCCGAGCACGATTCGGCGCGGATCGAGGCCACGATCGGGCACGGCGACGTCTGCGGCCGGCGTCCAGTCGCGCACGGTCAGCGAGGGGTCGTCGGACCGGACCGTACCGGCGCCGACCAGAACGGCATCGCTCTCGGCCCGGAGTCGGTGGACGTCGGACCGGGCCTCGGTGCCGGTGATCCACCGGCTGGAGCCGTCGGGGGCGGCGATTCGTCCATCCAACGTCGCCGCCAGCTTCAGCACCACGAGGGGGCGACCGTGGCGGCGATGGTGCAGGTACGGCGCCAACTGCCGGGAGACGGACTCGGCCCCGGTGCCCACCTCGACGCAGAGGCCGGCATCGCGCATTCGGGCCATGCCGGCCCCGGCCACCCGAGGATCGGGGTCGCTCAAACCGATGACGACCCGCTCGATGCCGGCCTCGATCACGGCGTCGGCACACGGGGCGGTCCGACCGTGGTGCGCGCAGGGCTCGAGGGTCACGTACATGGTGGCACCCCGTGCGGCGGGACCGGCCTCATCGAGCGCCACCCGCTCCGCATGCCGGCCACCGGGCATCTCGGTTGCGCCGGTGAACGACGCCCCGTCGATGGTGACCACCACCGCCCCGACCCACGGATTGGGTCGAGCCCGGAACCGGGCTCGGTCTCCTTCGGCCACGGCCCGGCCCATGACGTCCAGATCCCTCACGGGATGTTTCGGCGGGTCACCGTGCGAGGTGGGCACCGGTCGATCTTACCGACGGTCGTGGTGCATTTCAACCGGCCGCCCCTCCGGCCATCACCCGACCGGTCAATGGGGGCGACCACCGGCCATCAGCTCGAGCGCATGGGGCAGGACATCGAGCACGGCGTCGATGGTCTCGATACACCCTCCGGTGCTCCCCGGCGTGTTCAGGACCAGGGCGGTGCCGATGGTGCCCGCAACCGCTCGACTGAGCCGTCCGAGCGGACTGACCAGCCGCATCGCCTCGGCCAGGCCGGGAGCCTCCCGGTCGAGCGCTGCCCGGGTGCCCTCCGGAGTGAGATCTCGCGGTCCGAAGCCGGTCCCGCCCGTGGTCACCACCAGTCCCGTGAACTGCGCCGCGGCCTCGGTGACAGCCCGGCGAACCGACACGACGCCATCGGCCACGAGCCGTCGCTCGACCACGGAGAACCCGGCCTCGGTCAGTCGGGCCTCGAGCGCGTCACCCGACCGATCCTCGCGCGTCCCGGCGACGGCTCCGTCGGACACGGTGACGATCTTGGCCGGCCAGGCGGAGGGGTCCTCGGTCATGCCCGGCAATGTAACGGGTCCGCCAGCGGGCTCGGGCCCGCCGCGCACCGGGTGGTGGTCGCCGTGCCCGCTCGCCCATTCGTCTGCTTGACTCGATGGATGGCCGGTGATGCACCGCCCGTCGTGGTCGCCTTCGACGGTGACGACACCCTGTGGCACAGCGAGGTGCACTTCCAGGCCGTCCAGGACCGGCTCCGAGCGGTGGCCGAGCCCTGGATACCGGGAGACGAGCTCGACCGACGCCTCCTCGAAACCGAGCGGACCAATCTGACCCGCTACGGCTACGGCGTCAAGAGCTTCGCGCTCTCATCGCTCGAGGTGCTCCTCGACGCCAGCGACGGCGATCTCCCCGGCGACGCCATCGCCGAGCTCCTCACCATGGCCAAGGACCTTCTCGATCATCCGGTGGACCTGCTCGAAGGCGTGGCCGACACCCTCGACACCCTGGCCGGCCGGGTGCGGCTCGCCCTCGTCACCAAGGGCGACCTCTACCACCAGTGGTGCAAGATCGAAGCCAGCGGCCTCGGTCCGCGGTTCGATGTGCTCGAGGTGGTGCACGAGAAGGACCCGGCCACGTACCGGCGGATCATCGGTGACCTCGAGGTCTCCGCCGACGAATTCCTCATGGTCGGCAACTCAGCCCGATCCGACATCCTGCCGGTGCTCGAGATCGGCGGCCGGGCCCTGCAGGTCCCGTACGACGTCACCTGGGCCCACGAGCACCACGACGGTCAGGCCGACTGGCCGGTCCTGGAGTCGATTCGCGACGTGCCGTCGCTCGTCCTGCGATAGAGAAAGACCGCCATCCCGTCGGTTCCGTGATCCTGGGGGAGGACTATGCCCCCGCTCCCCCATGCCCGCCAATGGTCACCGACCGGCGGTACGGCCTCGAGTTCGGCATACTCGGACGTCAGCCATCGATCGACAGCGAGCGTCTCGGCCTCGGTCATGGTGCAGACGCTGTAGGCCAGCAGCCCGCCAGGCCGGACGAGCTCGACGGCCCGGGCCAGGATGCGGCGCTGCAGAGCCGCCAGTCGATCCACCCCGGCGGCGTCGATGCGCCATCGGGCATCGGGACGACGGCCGAGTGCACCGAGACCCGAACACGGCGCATCGACGAGCACGCGGTCGAACGTGTGGTCTCGCAGCGGTGCGGCACCGGCGTCGGCCCGGATCACCCGGGTATGGCCGGCTCCCCACCGTTGCATGTTGGAAGCGAGGAGGCGCACCCGGCCCCGGCCCCGATCGCAGGCGACCACGAAGGCTCCGGTGGCGGCCATGGCGGTGGCCTTGCCGCCGGGTGCCGCACAGAGATCGAGGACGTGATCTCCGGGGCCGGCACCCACCTCGTCCGCCGCCCACTCCGACGCTTGATCCTGGACGTAGCCATCCGCTCGGACCCGCCGCATCGCGGGCCGGTTCATCGACTCCAGGGCAGCGACGGCGTCGGCATGGCCGAGATCCGCGGACAGTCGATCGATGATCCAGTCGGGATAGCTCAGCCGCGTCGCTTCGTCGGGCCACCCGGGATCGCTCTCGGCCACGCGCCGAAGGACCGCATTGACCAGGCCTCGCACCCGGCGGGGTGCCGCGTCGACGGTGGCGGACACCGCAGCGTGGGGTGGCGTGTCGAGGAACTCGAGCTGATAGGCACCGACCCGTAGCAATGTCCGGACGGACGGGTCGACGGCGGGATCGTGCAGGAAGCGATCGACCAGGTGATCGCAAGCCCGTTGCCGTCGCACCGTCCCGTAGACCAGTTCGGTGACGAACGCACGATCGCGCTCGCTGAGACCGCCGTCCTCCAGCGCTCGCGGTACCACCAGGTTGGCGTAGGCGCCGTCGCGCTCGACCCGCTCGAGCAGATCGACCGCCACCCGCCGCGCCGACGGAGGCTCAGTCACCCAACACCGCGTGTTCGGCCAGCCTGGCTCCGGAAAGCCACGCTGTGGCGGCGACCCGGCCCTTGCCTTCGAGCTGCACGACTCCGAGCTCGAGTGAGCCGCGACCGCAGGAGACGACGGATCCGGCGAGGGTGCCGGGTCGACCCTCCGGGGTCGGAGCGTCGTCGGCCCTGAGTTGCGCCGAGTGGATCTTCAGCCGCTTGCCGCGGGTGGTCGTCCACGCGCCTCCGACCCGCACGACGCGAAGCAGCTCCACCGCGGGGCGATCCCAATCCAGTCGGAGGTCGGCCGGCACGATCTTGTCGGCGTAGGTCGGCTCGCCGACCTGCGGAACCGGTTCGGGGAATCCCTCCATCAGGGAGGTGTGGAGCAGCTCGGCTCCCTCGACGGTCAGCAGCGCCTCGAGATCATCGGCGGTCGTCGTCGGGGTGATCGGCACCGCTGCGCTGCGATAGACCGCGCCGGCATCGAGAGCCTCGGCCACCTCCATCAGGCACACTCCGGTCGTGTCGTCGCCGGCCAGGATGGCTCGTTCGACCGGGGCGGCGCCGCGCCAGCGGGGCAGAAGCGAGTAGTGGACGTTGACCATGGGGATCGCGGCCAGGAGCTCGGCCGGGATGATGCGGCCGTAGGCCACGACGAGAGCCAGATCCACGTCGACATCGAGCACCGCCGCCATGTCGTGGGCCACCGGCAGGCCGAGGTCGATCGCCGCCGCCTTCACCGGACTGGGGGTGGGTTCGGCCCGGCGACCCCGCCGAGCGTCCGAGCGCGTCACGACCAGCGGCACGGCGACACCGGCATCGACCACCGTGCGGAGCATCGGCACGGCGATGTCCGGTGTACCGAAGAACGCCACGCTCGACGGTGGAGGCAGCGGACCCGTCACGAAGGGGACATGCCGGTCACGAACGGTGGAACGTCGTCACGGAAGTTGCAGCTCGCCGACCCCGGGAGCGACCGGTCGGGCGGTCCGCATCCGGAGGTCCCGGACGAACCGTCTGGCTTCACGGGCCTGCTCGTCATCGAGATGGTCGAGGTACAGCACACCGTTCAGATGGTCGATCTCGTGCTGGAACAGTCGAGCCAAGAGGTCGTCGGCCTCGATCGAGACCTCGTTGCCATCGAGATCCCGACCGGTCATGTGGACCCGTTTCGGTCGTACGACATCGAACGTGAGCTCGGGTATCGACAGACAGCCCTCGGCGTAGCTCCACTCACCCTCGGACTCGACGATCTCGGGATTGATCAAGACCGCGGGACCTTCGCCGACGTCGTAGACGAAGAACCGCCGGCTGACGCCCACCTGGGGCGCCGCCAGGCCCAGCCCGGGTGCCTCGTACATCACCGTGAGCATCTCGCCGGTGAGTGTGGCCAAGGCGCCGTCGACGTCGTCGACTTCCGACGCGCGTGTCGTGAGTACGGGGTCGCCGATGATCCTGATCGCGCTCGGGCCTGCCGCGGAGGTACCGATGGGGTTGCTCGCCACAGCTTGAGGCTACCGTCGCTGGAGCAGGTCGAACATCAGATCGAGGAAGAAGACCGATGGTGAATTGGGGCCAGGCCAGGAGCGCGCTCCATGAGCTTCGTGAAGGCGTCAAGCGGCACCATCTCCCGATCCTCGCCGCGGGGATCGCCTTCTACATCATGCTGGCCATCGTGCCGACGCTGCTCGCCACCGTCTCGGTCTACGGTCTGGTGGCCGATCCCGACGACATCGAGCAACAGATCGCGGACGCGGCCGACCAGCTTCCCGAGGGGTCGGGCGACTTCATCACCGATCAGCTCACCGCGCTCACCGATACATCGGGGCTGGGCCTCTCGGCCGCAATCGGGCTCGCGCTCGCCCTGTGGTCCGCATCGGGTGCCACCAGCAACCTGATGAAAGGGATCAGCGCTGTTCACGAAATCGAGGAGCAACGGGGGTTTCTGGTCTTCCGGGGGCTGGCGCTGCTCATCACGCTCGGATCGATCTTCGTGGTGGCCTTGGCCTTCATCGGCCTCAACCTCCTGCGACCGGTGCTGAGATGGGCCGGACTCTCCAGCGGGACGATCCAGGTGCTGGAGCTGGTTCGCTGGCCGGTCCTGATCGTCATCGTCGTCGTGGCGATCTCGGCGCTCTACCAGCTCGGACCGGATCTACCGATCGAGCGGTGGCGCTTCTTCGCTCCCGGCGCCATCGTCGCCGCCGGACTCTGGCTGGTCCTCTCCGCTCTTCTGACCGCGTTCGGATCCCGGATCTTCGCCTCCTATGGGGAGACCTACGGAGCGCTCGCCGGGCTCATCATTCTTCTCTTCTGGCTGATGACGAGCGTGCTGTCGGTCCTGATCGGAGCCGAGATCGAGGCGGAACGCCGGCTCGGCTCGACGAGGTCTGCGTGAGCGACGGGGAGCAGTACTTCGCCGAGCAGCCCGAGGTGGAGTCGGCGCCGCAGAGCGTGAAGCTGACGCTGCCCGATCTGGCCATGACGCTCACCACCGACCGCGGAGTGTTCTCGGCCGATCGAGTCGACGCCGGCACCAAGCTGCTGCTCCTCGAAGGGCGCGTCCGGTCGCCCGATCCCCGACGGCTGTGCGATCTCGGCTGCGGATACGGCGCAATCGCCCTGACGCTGGCCCATCGCCACACCGACGCGACCGTCTGGGCGGTCGACGTCAACCAACGGGCTCGCTCGTTGTGTGAGCGCAACGCCGCCGCCGCCGGCCTGGACAACGTCCGCGTGATCGCACCGGACGCTCTCGACCCCGCGGCTCGCTTCGACGCCATCTGGTCCAACCCTCCGATCCGGATCGGCAAGTCGGCGCTCTACGACCTGCTTCCGACCTGGCTCGACCGCCTCGAGCCGACCGGAGCCGCTACCTTCGTCGTCGCCCGTCACCTCGGGGCCGACTCACTGCACCGGCACCTCGGCAAAGCGGGTTTCCCGGTGCTACGCCGGCTCTCCCGGGGCGGTTACCGGCTCTTGGAGATCGAACCACGCCACGAAGGGGCGGCGTCATGAACGAGCGCGTCGTGAACACACTGTCGAGCACCGAGCTCAAGCGACTCCACCGGACATGGCGCAAGCAGCCATTTCCCCGTGTGTCGCTGATTCTCGACGGCGTGAGCAGTCCGTTCAACGTCGGCGGCCTCGTCCGCACCGCTGCCGCCTACCGCGTCGACATGGTGTGGACCATCCCGCCGACACCGCCGCTCGATGACACCAACGTGGGCCGTACCGCCATGGGTACCGAGCGCTATCTCACCTGGGCGGGCGAACGCGACGGTCCCGCCGCGATCCAGGCCGCCAAAGACGCCGGCTACGGCGTCGTGGGTGTCGAGCTGGCGCAAGACGCCACCCCCGCCCACGAAGCGGACCTGACCGGCGACGTCTGTCTGGTACTCGGCCACGAGGACCGCGGGCTGGCCCGCTCGACACTCCGGGCCTGCGATGAGGTCGTGTTTCTCCCTCAACTGGGTCGGGTCGGGTCCCTCAACGTCGCAGCTGCAGGAGCGATCGCCATCTGGGAGGTCCGGCGCCGCTCGTGGTGACCCGACTCAACCGGCGAACTCGGTCGCCGAGAGCCCGGAAGTGGGTTTTGGGGCCGCAAGTTGCCCGATGGAGCTTCACCACCGCAGTGGGTCGACCTCGAGCCGCAATCGGCCGGTCGGCCGTTCCACCGACGCCAGCGCGTCGCACAGCACGGCGTGAGAATCGGCCCTGATGAGCCACGCGTCGTCGACCGGCCCGAGGACCTCGAGCCCGAGGGGTGATCCCAACCGGTCGATGAACGCCCCCGCCGACGCCCCGGAGACGCGCGCCATGGCCGACACGGGAGGGAACCGCAGGAGGGAGCGGGTGCGTCGCTCTCCGTCCGAGACCCGTTCCGGATCGGCCAACAGCGCGGCCTGAAGGACGTCGTGGCCGGGATTGCGGGTCTGGAAGACGAGCCGGCCGAGCGCGTCGGATCGGCGGCCGCGGACCAACCGAGCGGCGCGGGCCACCAGGGTCATCGCCTCCTCGGCCGCTCGGGGGCGGGGGGCGAGCAGCTCCTGATCGATGTCGAGGAAGACGACCACGTCCGCATGACCGACCCGGTGCAGCACGGCCTCGGTCCCGATCAGGACCCGGGCGCCGGCGACGGTTTCGGTACTGCCCGTCACCTCGCCCACCACCTCACCGACCAGCGCCTCCAGCTCCTCTCGAGCTCTCGTGACGCCCTGCCTCAGGTTCTTCAGCTGCTCGGATCCGCAGGACGAGCAGACGACCGGTCGCTCGGTCCCGCAACGCTCACATATGAGCGATGCCTCTTCGCGTTGACGAACGGCGGCGTCGCAGCGGTCGCAGCGGGCCAGGACGCCGCAGGCGACGCAGGCCAGCAATCGCGACCGGCCCGTGCGGTTCAATACGCAGACGACCCGGCGCTCACCGCGCACGAGCTCGGTCAATCCCTCGGCGAACAGTCCGCCGCGGACCGGGTCGTCGCGACGTCGATCGAGCAGCTGCACGGCCGGCCAGCCAGCCCGCTCCTCCGATCTCGAGGGAGTGAAGAGCGGTCCGAGATCGAGCGCCTCGAGCGACGGAACGGGCGAGACGAGGAGGCAGGGAACGCCCGCACGTCGGGCCCGTTCGACCGCGACATCCCTCCCGTTCCACGCCGGCGCGGCCTGTTCCTTGTAGGCCGGGTCGTGCTCATCGAAGACGACCACGGCAGCGAGATCCCCGACCGGGGTCCAAGCCGCTGCTCTGGTTCCGATCAGCGTGGCTCCGGCCCGCGCTTGCGCCCACCCGTCCGGCCCGACGGCCGGCTGCAGGCCGGACCTGCGCAGCCTTGCCGCCAGGCGCTGCGCATCGGCCTGTGTCGGGGTCAGCAGCAACGCGTGGCCGAGAGCGGTGGCAGCGAGAGCCACGGGCGTGCGATCGGCGGCCGGAGCCGACCGCAGAACTGCGATCGGCTGGCCGAGAGCTTCCGCGGCGAGCTCCCGTCCCGGACCCGCGGTGGCGAGGTGCGGGCGAGCGGGCGGCAGAGAGGTCACCGCCCGTTGCGGTGAGGCGGCCCCGAGGAATCTACGGCGCCGGCCGGCCCAGCGCCATGAAGACCAATCGGCCAGGTCGAGGAGGTCCGGAGTCGGACCCAGCCCCCGGATCTTGCGTACGGGGAGCAGCCGGACATCGGTCTCGGGCTCGACGTCCAACGCCACTATCCACCCGCCGATCCGCCGACCGTGGAGCTCGACTCTGACCATCGTCCCCACGTCGGTCCGCGAGCGCTCCTCGGCCGTCAACGTGTAGTCGAACGTCCGGTCCAGGGCCGACACGTCCGGGAGGACGCGCACGACCGATCGACGATCCGATCCGCCCCGGTCGCGGCTCGGAGCGGAGTCGGAGGAGGTCGTCGGTCTGCCCGCCGCGCCGGGGTTAGAGGCCCAGCGCCTTCGCGAGGGCGCCGGCCCGGTCGGTGCGCTCCCACGTGAACTCGTCGCCCTCACGGCCGAAGTGTCCGTAGGCGGCGGTCTGCTTGAAGATGGGACGGCGTAGGTCCAGATCGCGCAGAATCGCTGCCGGCCGGAGATCGAACACGTCGCGGACCGCGGTGGCGATCTTATCGGGATCGACGGTCTCGGTCCCGAACGTCTCGACCATGATGGACACGGGCTGGGCCATGCCGATGGCGTACGCCACCTGGACCTCGGCCCGGGACGCCGCACCGGCGGCGACGATGTTCTTGGCGACCCATCGCGTGGCGTAGGCGGCGGACCGGTCGACCTTGGACGGGTCCTTGCCACTGAACGCGCCACCACCGTGACGGCCCATACCCCCGTAGGTGTCGACGATGATCTTGCGGCCCGTCAATCCCGCGTCGCCCACCGGCCCGCCGATCACGAATCGACCGGTCGGGTTGACGTACACCTCGTAGTCGTCGTCGGCGTACTGCTCGGGGATGACGGGGCGGATCACGTGCTCGATCAGATCCGGCCGGATCATGGTGTCGCGGTCGATGCCGTCGTTGTGCTGTGTGCTCACGAGCACGGCCCTGAGCCGTACCGGTCTGCCGTCCTCGTAGTCGAAGGTCACCTGCGTCTTGGCGTCGGGACGGAGATAGGGGATCGTTCCCGCCCGACGGACCTCCGCGTGGCGCTCGGCCATGCGGTGGGCAACGTGGATCGGCAGCGGCATCAGGACGTCGGTCTCGTCGCACGCGTAGCCGAACATCATGCCCTGGTCGCCGGCACCCTGCTTGTCGAGCTCGTCCTCTTCGCCGCTGGTTCCGGAGCGGACTTCCTCTGAGTCGTCGACGCCCTGGGCGATGTCCGGCGACTGCTCGTCGAGCGTGACCATCACTCCGCAGGTGTTGCCGTCGAACCCGAACGCCTCGTTGTCGTATCCGATCCCGTTGATGGTGGAACGCACCACGCCGGGGATGTCGACGTATGCCTCGGTGGTGACCTCGCCGGCCACGATGGCCAGGCCGGTGGTGACCATGGTCTCGCACGCGACCCGACTCATCGGGTCCTGAGCGAGCATCGCGTCCAGAACGGAATCGCTGATCTGATCAGCCATCTTGTCCGGATGCCCCTCGGTCACCGACTCGGAGGTGAAAGTGAAGTTTTTCACGTAGTTGTCTGCTCCTGGTAGTGCGCGTCGCCGCTAGTCGGCGCGCATCTCCTCGACCGCGTCGAGGATCGCCGCGGCGATGGCTCGCTTGTCTGCGAGCGCTACGGGTGTGCTCCCGTTCGCAGACAAGATCACCACTTCATTGGTGTCGTGCTCAAATCCGACCCCGGCGGCCGACACGTCGTTCGCCACCAGGAGATCCGCGTTCTTCGCCCTCAGCTTTGCGGCGGCATTGCCGACGACGTCGGTCGTTTCGGCTGCAAACCCCACCAGGGTCTGGCCCGTGGGCTTCCGACGGCCCAGCTCGGCGAGGATGTCCACCGTGGGCTCCATGGCCACCACGGGGACGCCATCCCCCTTCTTGAGTTTCTGATCGACCACATCGCTCGGACGAAAGTCGGCGACGGCGGCGGCCATGACGACGATGTCAGCGGACTCCCCGCCCTCGAGCGCGGCCTCGGCCATCTGGGCGGCGGTCTCGACCCTCACGACGTCGATACCGGTGGTGTCGATCGTGGGTGGCGTCGTGGTGATGAGCGTGACGCTCGCCCCCCGGGCTGCGGCTTCGGCCGCCAGAGCGTGGCCCTGCTTGCCCGAACTGCGGTTGCCGATGAACCGAACCGGATCGATCGGCTCGCGGGTGCCGCCGGCGGTTACCAGCACCTTGGCGTCCGACAGCGAAGACATCGACGATCCGAGAATGCGAGCGGCCTGAGCCACGATCGCCGCTGGACTGGCGAGGCGACCGGCCCCCACATCACCACCGGCGAGTCGGCCGTCTTCGGGCGGCAGGATGTTGACGCCTCGTCGGCGCAACGTCTCCAGGTTCTCCTGCACCGCAACGTGTTCCCACATCTCGGTGTGCATGGCGGGACACACGAGGACCGGCGCCCGGGTGGCGAGCAGGGTGGCGGTCAGGAGGTCGTCGGAGATACCCGCAGCGTACGACCCGATGAGCCGGGCGGTGGCCGGCGCCACAACGACGAGATCGGCTCGTTGACCCAACCGGGTGTGCGGGATCGGGTCGGACCCACCGAAGATCTCGGTCCGGGCCGGTTCGGAGGCGAGCGCCGAGAAGGTCACCTCGCCGACGAAGTGCGTCGCACCCTCTGTGAGTACCGGCGACACGTGGGCGCCGGCATCGACGAGTCGGCGGCACACCTCGACGGCCTTGTACGCCGCGATTCCGCCGGTCACGCCGAGAACGACGTGTCGACCGGTCAACATGGGTTACTGGTCGGCAGTTTCTCGGCCCGCTACAGCACCGGCCCAGGCGTCGATCTCGGCCTGAGCGGCCGCTTCCATCTCCTCTGCCGTGCGCTCCACGGGCACGATCTTGCCCGCCGAGATCTCCTCGAAGGCGATGGTGAGGGGCTTGCGGGCGACCGACGTCACCTGCGGGGGGATGGTGGCGCCCAAGCCCTTGCCCAGGTGATTGAAGTACGAGTTGATCTGCCGGGCCCGGCGGGCACCCAGCGCGACGAGCCGGAACTTCGAACCGGACCGATCGAGGAGATCCTCGACCATCGGGTTGATCATCGTGTCGTGTCGCTCGGCCACGGGGCCTCTCCTGGTACGGGAATGCGGCGGGGGGAATCGGCGTGGGACGCGCCGCGACGAAGCCGCGACGAGCCCGGTCACTCTAGCAGCGAACTCGAGCTTCGCCCCGTCCCTGCCCGCTGAACTCCCTGGATGACCGGTTCTGAACTGCTCGTCCAGTGGCCTGAGAGGTGGCGGGCGGACCTGTCAGGGCTCGGGATCGGCTAGTGGTGCCGGCGGCAACGAGTCGAGCGAGCGCCTGGGCCTCTCGTCGGCCCGCGGTGTCCCCCAACGGCCTCACGGCCTCGATTGCCCGAGCCAACGCTTCCGTTGCACCACGGGAGTCGCCCATGTGCACGAGCAGCTTGGCGCGCTCGAACTCCACGATGAATCGGAAGCCCTCCTGGTCCTCGGCCTCCAGGTGTTCGCTCAGCTCGTCCAGTCGCCGGCGGGCTCGTCGCGCCAGGCCGACGGAGTTCCTGAAGGAGAACAAGGGGTTGCGGAGCACCGTTCGAGGGTCGCGCCGGATCTCGCCGGTGGCCACCCGAGCCAACCCCACGGACATCGCAGTCTCGATCGTGGTCACGCCGCACCCATCCGAGTGCGTCCGCGCGTCGCGCCGCGTCCGCTCCCAGAGACCCCAACCGCTGGAGAGCTGTCGCTGCTGGAGCATGATGCCGCCTTCAGCGGTGGCCATGGCGATCTGAAACGGGTTGCGCAGTGGCAACGCCGATCGATGCAGCTGGGGGCCGTCGGAGAGTCCTCGGTCCACCAACAGGGCTCCCAGCGTCTCCAGTCGCTCGTCGGCCGGTCCGACCGTGATGTCGTAGATCGAGGCGCTGGCGCGCCAGGTCGCGCTCAACAGCTCGTACCACGGATCCTGTGCCGTCTCGGCCGCCATGTCGCAATGGTCCATGGCCGCGGACATGTCAGCGGTGAGGATCGACAGGTGCGCCAAGGTGATGTGCCCCAGGCCGGTGGCGCGCGGGTTGCCGTTGCGATGACCTTCGGAGATCAACTGTTCGCCGATGGCGCGCGCCTCGGCGAAGTTCCCGGATTGGGCATGGGCGAGTCCCACACCCCCGAGCGACTGGAGGCGTGGGTAGGGATCGTTCTCCAGTTCGTCCTCCACCTCCGCCACCCGACGCCGTGCTTCGATCGCTTCCTCGTTGTGTCCGGCGCGCCACATCATCCAGGGTCGCCAGCAGTGTGCGTAGGCCAGGACGCGGGCGCTGCCCTCCTGCTCGCCGAGTGCGATGGCGCGATCGAGATGGGGTCTGCTCGCTTCGACACCGTCGATGATGTACGCGGCCACGCCTGTCCACGCCTCCCAGAGGCCGGCCTGCTCAGGGTCGCCGTAGGCTTCGACGAGCTGCTCGTGCCGCTCGAGGATCTGGGACAGCTCGGAGATCGACGCGCTGTAGTAGTGCACGATGGACCAGTCCAGGATCAGCTGCACCAACGCTGCAGCGGTCTCACCCTGCTCGATGCTCGGTTGATCCGCCGAGCGCTCGGTGAGGAGTCGATATCCGGCCAGGTAGTGGTCGTGCGCTTCGCTGATGGCGTAGCGATCGAGGGCCTTTCTTCCTGCCGCCGACCGGTAGCGAACGGCCTCGGCGATCAGGCCGCTGCGTTCGTAGTGGTGTGCGAGCGTTTCTGTGTGCTCACCGAGGCGATCGGAGAACACCTCCTCCAGCGCGGCGGCGACACGTGCGTGGAGCATCCGACGCTCGCTGTTGAGCAGGCCGTCGTAGGCCACCTCCTGGGTGAGGGCGTGTTTGAACCGGTATTCGAGTTCGGAGTCGGTCGCCTTCTCCCTGATCAGATCGGCGTCGCTGATGGCGTCGAGGTGAAGGCGTACGTCGTCCATCGAGGCAACTCTCGACACCACCCGGCACTTGAACTCCCGCCCGATGACCGATGCTTCGCGCAGAACGCGCCGGTCCGTCTCGTTCAGGCGGTCGATCCGTGCTGAGATCACACCTCGGACCGACGTGGGTATCACGCTCAGATCGAGCGACTCGCCAACGGCCCATCCGTCGGGACCGCGGACGAGAGCGCCGGTCTCGACCATGGTGTTGACGATCTCCTCGACGAAGAAGGGGTTCCCTTCGGTTCTCGAGATGATCGCTTCTACCACGGCCGCAGGAACCTGCCGATCGTCTAGAAGTGACGACAACATTAGTTCGACCTGTCGCTGCGACAGCGGATCCAGGTGCACAACGCGTTCGCCGGTGAACGAGGTGACGATCCCGGGCCGGTGGGTGAGCACCGCCACGACCCGCACCCGGAGCTGTGCGATGGCGGCGTGGAGGAGCCATATCGACGACGGATCAGCCCAGTGGAGATCCCGCAGGCACAACACGGTCGGCTGGGGCCCTGCGAGCGCCTCCAGCAATTCCACGACGGAACTGAGCAGGAAGCCCTTGAAGGACTCCCGATCGATCGGGGCGTCGTCGCCGCCCAGGTCGTAGAGGACGAGCAATGGCGGCAGGACCGCCAGCGACCGTACCCCGACGAGCGTCTCGACGGTCTCGGTGAGCTTGGCGCGGACCCTCTCGGCGTTGTCACGTTCCCCGATCCCCAGGCTCCGGTTGAGCAGATCCACGATGAGCGAGAAGGGCACCGAGGCGCCGTAGGCGAAGCCACGCCCTTCCAGCCAGGTGACCTCGCCTTCGATGCTGGACCGGAACTCCTCCACCAGTCGTGTCTTGCCCACGCCTGCGTCACCGGTGATCCGCACCACCGAGGTCTCGCCGTCTCTGAGAGCCTCCATGGCTCCGAGCAGGATGCCGAACTCCTCCTGTCGCCCAATGAGCGGGCTGCGATCCACAAGGGAATGCACCGGGTCCACGGCACCCACGACTCGTGACACCTGGATCGGCTCGGTGCGTCCCTTCAGCTCGTGGACACCCCGATCCTCGAACTCGAAGAACGACTTCGCTAGTAGGTGGGTCGTCGGACCGACGAGGATCTCACCGGCCCCGGCCAACGATCGCAGACGGGCGGCAACGTTGACGGCGTCGCCCAGGGGCCCGATCCAGCTGTCCTGTGAGTGGTCGGCCTGGGTGACCACCCTCCCGGTGTTTATCCCCGAGTGCAGGGCGATACGTTGTCGGGCTCCGCTCCGGGTAGCCTGACCCATCCGTTCGACAGCCTCGTGAAGCTCGATGGCGGCGCGGATCGCACGGACTGCATCGTCCTCGTGCGCGGGGTCGCCGAAGACGGCCATGACTTCGTCGCCGAGCACTCGGTCGATGCGGCCGTCGAAGCTCTCGACGATCTTTGTCGCCGCAGCCGTCACCTCAGCGACCACCGAGCGCACGTCCTCGGGGTCCATCCGTTCGGCCATGGTCGTGAACCCGGTCATGTCCGCGAAGAGCACGGTCACGTCGCGGAACTCGGCGCGGGGACTCGGTGGGAGCGACTTCGGCGCGGCGATGAGTGGATTCTTCATCGGCTTCCCCTTCGGTTCCTTGTGTCGTCGGAGTCCAGGCTCCACGAGGAAGTAGTCCTTCGTCATCACCCTCCTCTCTCGGGGGAGCGCTGTCATGAGTAGGCGGTACTCATGACACACCAGGCGAATCTGACGACTCTGCTGATCGGCGGATCGGGAGCAGTCCGCTCTCGATCGAATACCTGTCGCGATCGCTCCGGGGCGGCCTCCACCGGAGTTGAGCGAACTCGAGCTTCGCCCCGTCCCTACCCGCTGAACTCCTAGTGGAACTCGGGGTTGGCGTCGGCCAGACGGGTGGCCACCACGGTGAGGACGCGTCGGGCGAGCCCGGGTTCGTCCAACAACTGGGCGAACCCCGACCGATCCGCGACGTGGACCACCATGTCCGAGGTCGCCCGCACCGTGGCGTTGGGCGGATGAGCCAGGATGAGTGAGAGCTCGCCGACGAAGTCGCCGGCTCCCACGGTGTTGATCACCTCGCCGTCCTTCACGATGTCGGCCGTGCCCTCCTCGATGATCACGAAGGACCCGGCCCGGCCGTCCTGGGTCATGAGGTCCTGGCCCTCGCTGAGCTTCAGCTCGGTCATGAGTCTGGCGATCTCGGCCAGGTCCTTCTTCGAGCACTCGGCGAAAAGCGGGACCTCGGCCAGATCATCGAGATAACGATCACGTGACATGGCTCTGGACTCTAGCCCTGAGCCTTGCCGTGCGCTCGACCACCGGCGAGGCTTGGACCATGCCGTCCGATCGCACGACGCCCTCTGCTCGGACCGAGTTGAAACGCTCGCTCGGAGCGCCGCTCGTCCCACCACCGGCCGCGACCCGCCTGCTCACCCGGTTTCGCAGCGTCCTCGGTCGTGCGGGCCGCCGCTCCGCTCCGCCACCGGTTCAGATCCTGGAGTCGGTGCTCTCGCTGTACGACAACCGCGCCCTCGGGCTGATCGTCGACCTGGGCGTTCCGGAGCGTCTCGACCGACCGATGACAGCGACCGAGCTCGCCACCGCGTGCGACGCCGACGCCGACGCCATGGAACGGCTGCTCCGTTTCGCCACGTCGCGGGGCTTCGTATGTCGTGGCCGCGACGGCCGGTTCGCTCCCAACGCCACCACCGAGGCACTCCGACCCGGCACCGGCTCCTGGCGGGCATGGGTCGAGTTCCTTTCCAGCGACTGGTTCTGGAACGCATGTCGCGAACTGGACCGCTCCTTCGCCCGCTCCGAACCGGTCCCGGGCATCGTCGCCGCGACCGGCCACGACTTCTTCGACTACGTCAACAGGGTGAACATCGAAGCGGGCGCTGCGTTCAACGGGGCCATGGAGGCCGGGGCCACGCTGCAGACCTTGGCGCTGATCGATGGTCTCGACTGGACCGGGGTCGATTCGATCTGCGATGTCGGCGGCGGGAGTGGGGCCGCAACCGAAGTGATCCTCCGCTATCTGCCCTCGGTACGCGCCACCCTGTTCGAACTGCCCGAGGTCGTGGCCGCGAGCCGGTCAACGCTGTCCGAGGGGCCACTGGCCGATCGCTGCGAACTGGTCGGCGGCAACTTCTTCGAATCGGTACCGGCCGGACTCGACCGCTACCTGCTCCTCGCCATCATCCACGACTGGAGCGACGCCGAGGCCGTGGAGATCCTGCGCAACCTGCACACGGCGCTCGGCCCGGACAGCACCGCCGTGGTGGTCGAGGCGGTCCTTCCCGGCGACGGTCATGACGACTTCGCCAACGCCAGCGACCTCCTGATGCTCACGCTGGCCACCGGCCGGGAACGGACCCGAGGCGAGCACATGACTCTGTTCCGGGCGGCCGATCTCGACCTTCGGGCCACCCACCGCCTGCCCACCGGATTCGTGGCCTACGAGCTGGGCGCCTGACCCCGCGAGCGTCGCCGACGGTCGATGAGCGCTCTGAGCTCCTCGACGGTCCGATCGACTTCGTCGTTGACGACGACCTCGGCCCCGAGCTCGTTCGCCAACCGGCGCTCCTCGGCACCCTTGGCCATTCTCGCCACCACCTTCTCCGCGGCATCGCCGCGGCCGAACAGCCGCATCTCCTGCTCGGCCGGCGACGGGGCATCGATGAAGACGCACAGCGCATCCTCGATCAACGACGACACGGCCCTTGCTCCGACCACGTCGATCTCCAGGACGACGTCGGAGCCGGCCGGAGGATCGGGGTGCGGCGTGCCCTGTCGATAGTCCAGGAAGTCGACCCACTCCAGGAACCCGTCCCGCTCGATGTGTTCATCGAATTCCTGCCTGGTCACGAATCGGTACGCATCGGGGTCTTCACCCGGTCGCGGTGGCCGGGTCGTCCACGACCGACTCAGCCACAGTTTCGGGTCCCGCTTCATCAGCTCGCGCACAACCGTGCCCTTCCCGACCCCGCCGGGCCCGCTGATGACGATGACGAACGGGGGCCGAGCTTCGCCCGGGGCGGCAGGACGCGCCGCGTCCGACGTCATCGCCCGAGTACTCCGATGAGTTGGTCTCGATCCGCCTCTCGAAGCGCCCCGAGCGGCGTCGACTCCTCGATCTCGGCTGCGTCGAGTACCCGGCGAGCCCGCACCTTGCCGACCTCGGGCAGCGCCTCCACCACCGACAGGACTTTGATGCACGCCACCATCGGGTCGTCGGCCGCCCGATCCAGGACCCGGGTAAGAGTCAGCTCGCCGGTGGCGAGATCCCTCTGAACCGTGTGGCGGGTCCTGCGGATGTCGGCCGCCAACGCCAGCGCACGGTCACGATCGGAGCGAGCCACCGGAATCCGCAGCCCCTACGACGCGGCGATCGACCGAGCCACCTCGGCCGCGATGGCGGCCGCCGCGACAGCTGGATCATCCGCCTGGGTCACCGGACGGCCGATCACGAGGAGGTCAGCTCCCTCGCCGATGGCGTTCGCCGGCGTCGCGGCCCGACTCTGGTCATGGTGCTCGCTGCCCTCCGGCCGGATCCCGGGCACGACCCGCAGCAGGCGAGGAGCGATCTGGCGAGCGTCGTTGAGGTCTTCGGCGGCACAGACGATGCCCTGACAGCCGGCCTCGACGGCTACGGCAGCTCGTTTGGGCATGATGTGCGGAGGAGCATCGGCGTCGCTGGTGAGCACCGTGACCGCCAGCGCCTTGGGGGCCGGCAGCCCGGCGTTGCTCGCCCCCGCCGCCAGTCCTTCGACCCCCGCTCGGAGCACGGATTGGCCTCCGTGCGCGTGCAGGGTCAGATAGCTCACCCCCAGTGCACCGAGTACATGGGCGGTGCGCTCGACGGTGTTGGGTATGTCGTAGAGCTTCAGATCGCAGAAGACGTCGTAGCCCAGGTCGACCAGGCTCGCGACGGCGTCGGGTCCGGCCGCGGTGTACAGCTCGAGTCCGACCTTGGCCACCCCGAACCAGTCCTTCATCTGGCGAGCCATCCTGGTCGCTTCGACCAGGTCGTCCACATCAAGCGCGAGCGCGAGCCGGGCTCGGACGTCCTCGGTGGCTGCTTCAGTGGGCATGGGCTCCTCCGGTCAAGTCCTGTACTCGTGCGACACCGTGCGCCGCACACCATTCGATCACGCCGGACTGGATTCGTCGCGGCACTCCCGGATCGGCGAAAGAAGCCGTTCCGACCTGCACCGCTACCGCACCGGCCAGCAGCAGCTCCACCGCGTCCCGCGCTGTCGCCACCCCTCCCACGCCGATGATCGGCAGATCGGGTATCGCCTGGAAACAGTCATAGACGGTCCGCACGGCAATCGGGTGGATGGCCGGTCCCGATACTCCCCCGCCCCCACCCCCGAGGGCCGGACGTCGGGTCTCGATGTCGATCGCCATCCCCATGACCGTGTTGATCAGGGTCACCGCTTCGGCGCCGGCCTCCCGGGCGGCGGCGGCGATCGGAACGATGTCGGTCACGTTGGGACTCAGTTTCGCCCATCGGGGCCGGCCGGCCGACGCCGTCGCCTCGATGACGGCCCCGGTCGTGACCGGGTCGTGAGCGAACATGCGCGAGCGGTCCTCGAGATTGGGGCAGGACACGTTGACCTCGACCGCGACGACCGATGGCCCGGCTTCGGCCAGCGCTGAGGCCGCCCTGGCGTAGTCGTCGACGGTGCGACCCCAGATGCTCGCGACTATCCGAGCGCCGGTTGCCACCAGCCCGGGGAGGTCCTCCTGCAACCATGCCGCCACGCCGGGCCCCTGGAGACCGACGCTGTTGATCATCCCCGCTGGAGTGGGCAGTAGCCGCGGCGCCGGGTTGCCGGGCCATGGATCGGCCGACAACGACTTCACGACGACCGCACCGAGCGTGGCGAGATCCATGCCGACGGACAGCTCGGTTCCGTGACCGGCGGTCCCCGACGCGGTCATGACCGGGGCCGGCAGTGTGACAGCGCCGATGCGGACCGCCGGGTCGATCGCCGACGGTGGGCGCCTGGCGCTCGCTCCACTCACAGATCGAGGACGAGCTGATCGACGCCGACCCCGGCGTGGAACTCCTGGAGACTCCGCACCTGGAGCGTGTGCCTCTTCCAGTCGCCGACGCCGATCGCCGCGGCGAGGCCCGCGGAGGCCGTGGTGAGCAGCGGCACACCCTGTTCACCGGCGGCTGCCCTGATGTGCGCACCATCGGCCCGCGGCCCGCGACCGCGGGGGCTGTTGATGACGAGGTCGATCTTGCCCGAAGAGATGAGCTCGACAGCATCGGTTCCCGTGCCCTCGCCCAGCTTGGCCACGACCGTCTCGACCTCGATGCCTTCGAGCTGGAGCCGTTCGGCCGTACCGGAGGTCGCAGCGAGACTGAAGCCCTGCTCCCGGAAACGCCGAGCTGCGTCGACCGCCACGGCCTTGTCCCGGTCGGCCACCGACAGGAAGACCGTTCCGCTGTCCGGAAGCCGCTCGCCGGCGGCGATCTGGCTCTTGGCGAATGCCAGTCCATAGGTCAGGTCGATCCCCATCACCTCCCCGGTGGAGCGCATCTCCGGCCCCAGGAGCGAGTCGGCCTCCGGGAAGCGGTTGAACGGCATGACGGCCTCTTTGACCGCCACGTGGTCCCCGTCGACGCGTGGGACGAGCAGACCCTCTTCCCGCAGCTCTGCCAGGGTGCCGCCCACCATGATCCGGGCCGCGATCTTCGCCAGAGGCACGCCGGTGGCCTTGGCCACGAACGGCACGGTGCGCGACGCGCGCGGATTGGCCTCGATCACGTACGCCTCGTCGTCCTTCACCGCGAACTGAAGGTTGACGAGTCCTCGAACGTCGAGCTCCTCGGCGATGTGTCTCGTGTGCTGCTCGATCTTGACGAGCACTGCCTCGGAAAGCGTCGGCGGCGGTATGACACAGGCGCTGTCTCCCGAGTGCACACCGGCCTCCTCGACGTGCTCCATGATCGCCCCGATCACGACCTCGCCGGTCGCATCGCGCAGGGCGTCGACGTCGACCTCGATGGCGTCCTCCAGGAAGCGATCGACGAGGACCGGCCGTTCGGCGCTCAGACCGCCCTCTCGTCCGAGCGAGCCGAATCCGGCCAGCTCCTCCATGGCTCGGGCGAGCTGCTCGTCGTCATAGACGATCTCCATGGCCCGGCCGCCCAGGACATAGGACGGTCGCAGCAGAGCCGGGTAGTCGATCTCGGCCACCACGGCGAGAGCCTCGTCCAGCGAGGTGGCGGTCCCTCCCGGTGGCTGCGGTACTCCGAGTTGTTCGCACAGAGCGTTCCAGCGCTCGCGGTCCTCGGCCAGGTCGATCGATGCGGGCGAGGTACCGAGCACGAGCTCGGCGGGAAGACGGTCGGCCAACTTGAGCGGCGTCTGGCCACCCAGGGCCACCACCACACCGACCAGCTCTCCACTCGCCTGCTCGGCTTCGATGATGTTGCTGACGTCCTCGAAGGTCACCGGCTCGAAGTAGAGACGATCGCTGGTGTCGTAGTCGGTCGACACGGTCTCGGGATTGCAGTTGACCATGATCGTCTCGTAGCCCGCGTCGCCGAGGGCGAATGAGGCGTGGACGCAGCAGTAGTCGAACTCGATGCCCTGCCCGATGCGGTTCGGTCCGGACCCCAGGATGATCACCTTTCGCCGGTCCGACGGCAGCACCTCGTCCTCTTCCTCGTAGGTCGAGTAGTGGTAGGGGGTCGCGGCGGCGAACTCGGCCCCACAGGTGTCGACGGTCTTGAAGGTCGGTACGACGCCGACGTCCAGCCGGGCTGCCCGCACCTCGGCTTCGTCGCGGCCGAGGATGTAGGCGAGCTGACCGTCGGAGAAGCCCATTCGCTTGGCCCGACGCCAGAGCCGCCGGTCCATCGAGCCGAATCCACGATCGGTCACCTGGCGCCGCATCTCGACGATCTGGAGGAGTTGATCGAGAAACCATGGATCGACCTTCGTGGCCGCGTAGACCCGGTCGACGCCCAATCCCCGACGCAGAGCCGCCTCGAGCTGGAAAGGGCGATCCGGCGTACCGATCGCGGCGGCGGCGAGGAGCTCCTCGTCGGACAGGTGGTCCAGGGCGACCTCACCCGGATCTGCGTTGAGGCCGAGCCGACCGTGCTCGAGCGACCGCATGCCTTTCTGCAGCGACTCCGGAAAGGTCCGGCCGATGGCCATGGCCTCGCCGACCGACTGCATCGATGTGCCGAGCTCGCTGCTGGTACCGGGGAACTTCTCGAAGGCCCAGCGCGGCACCTTGGTGACCACGTAGTCGATCGTGGGCTCGAAGCTGGCCGGCGTCTCGCGGGTGATGTCGTTGGGAATCTCGTCGAGCGTGTAGCCGACGGCCAGCTTCGCCGCGATCTTCGCGATGGGGAACCCGGTGGCCTTCGAGGCCAGTGCCGAGGAGCGGCTGACCCGCGGGTTCATCTCGATGATCACCATCTCGCCCGACTCGGGGTCGAGCGCGAACTGGACGTTGGAGCCGCCGGTCTCGACTCCGACCCGCCTGATGCACGTGAAGGCGGCGTCGCGCATTGCCTGGTACTCCACGTCGCTCAGCGTCTGGGCCGGGGCCACCGTGATGGAGTCACCGGTGTGCACGCCCATGGGATCCAGGTTCTCGATCGAGCAGATGATGACGCAGTTGTCGGCTCGGTCGCGCATGACCTCGAGCTCGTACTCCTTCCAGCCGGCGATCGACTTCTCGATCAGGATCTCGCCGATCGGGCTGGCAGCGAGACCGCCGCTGGCGATCCGCTCGAACTTGGCCTTGTCGCCGGCGATCCCGGTGCCCCGCCCGCCGAGGATGTAGGCGGGCCGGATGACCGCTGGGAGGCCGATGTCCGCCAAGACGGCGTAGGCCTCGTCGAGCGTATGGGCCACCCCGGAGGCCGGCACCGACAGTCCGACGCCGGTCATCGCGATCTTGAACTGGTCGCGGTCCTCGGCGGTGGCGATCGCCTCGGCATCGGCGCCGATCATCTCGACGTCGAATTCGTCGAGCACCCCTCGACCCTGCAGTTCCATCGCGAGGTTCAGCGCGGTCTGGCCCCCCAGGGTCGGCAGGACGGCATCAGGCCGCTCCCGACGGATGATCGCGGTGAGGATGTCGGCATCGAGTGGCTCGACGTAGGTAGCGTCGGCGAAATCCGGGTCGGTCATGATCGTGGCCGGATTGGAGTTGGCCAGGATCGTCCGGTAGCCCTCCTCCTTCAGCACACGGCAGGCCTGGGTGCCCGAGTAGTCGAACTCACAGGCCTGGCCGATCACGATCGGTCCGGACCCGATCAGGAGGATCGACTCGATGTCGTCGCGCCGGGGCATCAGCGAGGGGCCCCCATGAGGTCGGAGAACCGATCGAACAGGTGGGCCGCGTCGTGCGGACCGGGCCCGGCTTCGGGGTGGTACTGGACCGAGAAGGCCGCGCGATCCGGGCAGGCGAGCCCTTCGACCGTGCCGTCGTTGAGGTTGCGGTGCGTGATCGTTGCCCCGTCGATCGGCGCATCGGCGACGCAGTAGTTGTGGTTCTGGCTGGTGATGTCGATCCGGCCCGATTCGAGCTCGCGTACGGGGTGGTTCCCGCCGTGGTGCCCGAACGGGAGCTTGAACGTGTCGGCGCCGAGCGCGGTCGAGAGCAACTGGTGGCCGAGGCAGATCCCGAAGATCGGCACCCGACCCAGGAGTCCGGCGATGGTCTGTGCCGCTCGGGAGACCGCGGCAGGATCACCCGGACCGTTGGACAGGAAGACGCCGTCCGGCTCGCGTCCGAGCACCTCGTCGAGGGTGGAAGCGGCCGGCAGGATGTCGACCGATCCCAGCGCGCTCGAGTTGACGCAGGATCGAAGTCTTGATGCCGAAGTCCAGCGCGACGATACGACGGGGCGGAGCGTCGGGCCTCGCCGCCACCGCGTAGGGCTCGTCGCAGGTGACCGTCGCCGCCAGATCGACTCCGTCGGTACCGGGTTCGGCCACGGCAGCTGCCTTCAGCTCGGTCTCCGGGGCCGTCCCGAACGCTCCCGGCATGGCTCCCGCCTCGCGGATGTGACGGGTCAGTCGCCTGGTGTCGATACCGCTGATGCCGGCGATGCCCCGCTCTAGCAACCACGTCTCGAGGCTGCCCCGGTTGCGGACGCCACTGGGATGACGGACGAGATCTCGCATGATCACGCCGCGGCAGAAGGGCCGGCGAGCCTCGTCGTCGCGGTCGTTGACGCCGTAGTTGCCCATGTGCGGATAGGTGAAGGTGACGATCTGCCCCGCGTACGACGGATCGGTCAGAACCTCCTGATAGCCGGAGAGCACGGTGTTGAACACGACCTCGCCGGTGGCCACGCCACCCGGGGGCACGGCCCCGACGGCCTCACCCTCGAAGGTCGTGCCGTCGGCCAGCACCAGATGGGCGTCGCGGGTCGCCTCGATTCCGCTCATCGTTGCGCCTCGCCGTCTCGTACGACGACCTCGCCGTCTCGGATCGTGTGACGCACCTTGCCGGTCACCTCACGCCCGCCATAGGGCGTGTTGCCGGCCCGGCTGGCGAGCGCGTCGGGGTCGACCGTCCACCGCGCCGTGGGGTCGAAGACGACCACATTGGCCGGCCGACCCTCGCGGACGGGTCCTCCGTGGCGGTCTTCGATGCCGGCGATGCGGGCGGGTGCCCAGGACATCCGGGCGAGGACATCCTCGACGGGCAGTTGGAGCCGTTCCAGGGCGAGGGGCAGGGCGGTCTCGAGCCCGAGCATCCCCGGCGGCGCCTCGTCGAGAGGCAGTTCCTTGCTCTCGGGCGTGTGCGGCGCGTGATCGGTGGCGACGGCGTCGACCACGCCTGAGCGGAGCCCCTCGATGACCGCCACCACGTCCCGGTCGGTCCGCAGCGGCGGGTTGACCTTGAACAGGGGGTCATAGGACGCGAGCGCGGCATGGGTGAGGGTGAAGTGGTGGGGACAGGCCTCGGCGGTGATGTCGAGGCCCTCGGCCCGTGCGGCCGCGACCATGGCGATCGAGCGTTCGGTCGACAGATGTTGGAAGTGAACCGGGCAACCCGTGAGGCGGGCCAGGGCGATGTCGCGCATGACCATCAGCTCCTCGGCCTCGGCCGGCTGGCCGGGCAGACCGAGGCGACTCGACCACTCCCCCTCGTGCATCACACCTCCGCCCGCCAGGGCGGCGTCTTCGCAGTGCTGGGCCAGCCTCACGCCCAGGCCCGAGGCGTACTCGAGCGCCCGTCGCATCAACGCGGCGTCCTGAACGCCGGTCCCGTCGTCGGTGAAGATCCGCACACCGAGCTCGACCATCTCGGCCATGGGAGCCAGTTGCTCGCCGGCCCGGCCCACCGTGATCGCGCCCGAGACCTCGATGTCGCAGAGGGCATCGCGACCCAGATCCTGGACTTCGCGGACGACCGCGGCGCAGTCGATCGCCGGAGTGGTATTGGGCATGGCGACGACCGCCGTGTAGCCCCCGAGCGCTGCGGCCCGGGACCCGCTCTCGATCGTCTCGGCTTCCTCGAGCCCGGGTTGGCGGAGGTGGGCGTGGAGATCGACGAGGCCCGGACCGACCACGCAGCCGCCGGCGTCGAGCACCTCGGACCCGTCCAGGCCGGAGCTGACGGCGGTGATCACGCCGTCGTCGATCACCACGTCCGTGCCCTCTCGCACACCGTCGCCGTCGACGACCGTGCCACCCTTGATCACGATGCTCATTCGGCCTCCTCCGGTGTCGTTCCGACGTGCTCGGCGCTCTCGGCACTCGCGCTCAACAGCATGAACAGGACCGCCATCCGCACCGCGACGCCGTTGCGCACCTGGTCGACGACCAGGGTCTGGGGCAGATCGGCGACGTCGCCGGCGATCTCCACCCCCCGATTCATGGGGCCGGGATGCATGATGACGGCGTCGGCACCCAACGTGTCGACCCGTCGGCGGGTGAGGCCGTAGCCGCTGGTGTACTCCCGCAACGAGGGCACCAGCGCCTCGGTCATGCGCTCGTTCTGCATCCGCAGCAGATAGACCACGTCGAGCTTCGGCAGCACGGCGTCGAGGTCATGGGTGGTATCGACCGGCCATCCGTCCGTCGACGGTGGGAGCAGGGTGGGCGGTGCCACAAGCGTCACCTTCGCACCGAGGGCCGTGAACGCCAGGACGTCCGATCGGGCCACCCGCGAGTGTTTGACATCGCCGACGATCGCGATGTGCTTGCCCGCGATACTGCCCATGTGACTCCTGAGCGTGTAGCAGTCGAGGAGCGCCTGGGTGGGGTGCTCGTGCCATCCGTCGCCCGCGTTGACCACGGCGGCGTCGGTCCACCGGGTGACCCGGAGCGGAACCCCGGCCGAGCCGTGACGGACGACGATGGCATCCACCCCCATGGCCGAGATGGTCTGCACGGTGTCGCGGAGGGACTCGCCCTTCTTGACCGATGACGCCGACACCGAGAAGTTCATCGTGTCGGCGGAAAGACGCCGGGCCGCGGCTTCGAACGACAGTCGGGTCCGGGTCGATTCCTCGTAGAACAGCCAGGCGATGGTACGCCCGCGCAGCGCCGGCGCACGCGGGATGGCTCGCTGGGACACCTCGACGAAGCTGTCGGTCAGCCGCAGGATCTGCTCGATGTCCTCGGCGTCGAGGTCGGCGATGGAGAGCAGATGATTCACTTGACCATCTCCCCCAGCTCGACGCCTTCGGCGGTCACGCTGACCACCTCATCGCGTCGGGTGGGGAGGTTCTTGCCCACGTAGTCCGGCCGGATCGGCAACTCACGATGACCCCGGTCGACCATGACGGCCAGCTGTATCGACCGGGGCCGACCGAAGTCGTGCAGGGCGTCGAGAGCAGCCCGAATGGTCCGACCGGTGAAGAGGACGTCGTCGACGAGTATCACGACCTGGCCATCGACGTCGAAGTCGATCTCGGTGGTGGCCTCGGGCATCACGGGACGAAGGCCGATGTCGTCGCGGTGGAGGACAACATCGAGCGTTCCGAGCGGCGGCTCGGTGGCGTCGATGTCGAGCAGCGCCGACCGCAGGCTGGTGGCGAGGGGAACGCCACCGGTCTGGAGGCCGATCAGGACCAGATCGTCGGCGCCGTGGTTCCGTTCGATGATCTCATGAGCCATCCGCCAGGTGGCTCGGTGCAGGTCATCTGCGTCCATGACCTGGCTCTTCGCATGAAAGACGCCCCCGTAGGGGGGCGTCATTCGCCGCTCGCGTTCGGCCACGCAGCCTCCTCATCCGTCTGGGCCTCGCTGGACCCGCTTCACGGTCGTCGGCGATCGTAGCGCCTCCCCGTGCGAAGCGGCGTGCCGGACCCGCAGAATCTGGGGACGCTCAGCTACCGTCAGTGTGGCTGAGCGTCCCCAGAATCAGCTGGAGGGGCGGACCTCTTCGGCGATGCTGGACAGGATGCCGTTGACGAACCGGCTCGACTCGTCGGTGGAGAACTCACCGGCCAGGGCCACCGCCTCGCTGATGACCGCGCCGGTGGGCACGTCGGGGCGATCCTTGAGCTCGAAGACGGCCATCCGGAGGATGGCCCGATCGGTGGCCGGCATTCGATCGACGGCCCACCCTTTGGCGAATCGACCCAACAGCCCGTCGATGGCCTCGCGCTGTCGGTCGGCACCGGTGGCCAGATCGACAGCGAACGCGTCGGGCTCGGTGGGAAGATCGGCGAGGATCTCGGCCACGGACACCCCCTTCTGCTCCGCCTCGTAGAGCAGGCCCATGGCCCGCTCCCGAGCGACGTGACGGGTCTGGCTCATGCCCGCGACAGGTAGTCACCGGAGCGGGTGTCGATCTTCACCCGTTCGCCCGGTTCGACGAACAGCGGCACCTGCACCACCAGGCCGGTGACGAGCGTTGCGGGCTTGCGAGCCCCCGATACCCGATCGCCCTGGATGCCCGGTTCCGTCTCGGCGATCTCGAGCTCGACGGCTGCCGGCAGGTCGACGCCCACCACCTCGTCGCCGAACATCTGTAGGACGGCGGTTGATCCCTCGACCATGTAGTCGGCCGCATCGTCGAGTTGTGCCTCGGGAACCGAGGCCTGCTCGTAAGTTTCGTTGTCCATGAAGACGAACCCGTCGGCGTCTCGGTAGAGAAACTGCTTCTCCCGTTTGTCGATCACCGCTCGCTCGATGGACTCCCCGGCCCGGAAGGTCCGATCGACCACCGAGCCGGTCCTCACGTTCTTGAGCTTGCTCCGCACGAACGCCGGACCCTTGCCGGGTTTGACGTGCTGGAACTCGAGAACCCTCCACAGCGCGCCGTCGAGCTCCAGGGCCATGCCGTTCTTCAGATCGTTGGTGGACACCGATGCCATTGGGGGCTCACTCTCCTCGACGGGCCGGCCGGTCGGGGCGCCACGGTACCGCGGTGTGCCACGCTCAGACGACGACGGGCTCCTTCGGTGCGTTCGTGAGGTGCTCGGCGCCGGCCGCGGTCACGAGCACCGTGTCCTCGATCCGTACCCCTCCCTCACCCGGGAAGTAGACGCCTGGCTCGATCGTGATGACCGAGCTCTCCACCAGCTCGGCGGTGCACTTGCGACCGAGAATCGGCGGTTCGTGGATCTCCAGTCCGACACCATGGCCCGCACCGTGGACGAAGTTCTCGGCCAGCCCGGCGTCGGCGAGCACCGTACGGCACTGCGCGTCGACCTCAGAGCCCGGTACCCCCGGCCGTACGGCGGCGAGACCACGTTCCTGCGCGCCGCGGACGGCTTCGAGCAGTTGACGCTGGCGAGGGGACGGCTTGCCGATGACGAAGGTCCGGGTCATGTCGGAGCGGTAGCCGTCGACCTCTGCGCCGACGTCGACGACGACCAGATCACCCTCGAGGACCGTTCGCGCTCCGACCTCGTGGTGCGGGTGAGCCCCATTGGGTCCCGATGCCACGATCAGCTCGTACCCGGCCCGGTCGGCGCCGAGCTCCCGCATCCGGCCCTCGATGTCCCAGGCCAACGCGGCTTCGGTGCGACCCGTGAGCCCGTCGGCGAGAAGCGCGGCCAGCGCCCGGTCCGTGGTGTTCGCCGCCAGACGGATTCGCTCGATCTCGCTCTCCTGCTTGGTCGACCGCAGCCCGCCGAGTAGCTGTTCGGTGGGCACCAACTCGGCCGACGGCAACCACTCGGTGTCGATCGTTCGCTGGAGAGCCCAGGTCACGTCGCCTTCGAGAGCTACGCGGTCGACGTCAGCGAACAGATCGGCGACCGACCCGCTAATCTCGCGCGTCACGACCACCCTCACCGAGGCACCGTCGACCTGCTCACGGGCCTGATCCCCGTAGCGACCGTCGGTGACCAGCACCAGCTCGTCAGGGGTCAGCAGCACGGCGCCCGCACTCCCGGTGAATCCGGTCAACCACCGGACGTTGGCTCGGTGGGTGACGATCAGTCCCGCCGCGACATGCTCGAGGGCGGCGCGAGCCCGCCGCACATGGACCGATCGGTCGATCGGAGCAAGCGGCGGTGGTGTCACGACAGGAGTACGGCGACCGCGTCGACCGCCATCACCAGCCCGCTACCACCGAACCCAGAGATCGTCCCGGTCGCCACGGGTGCGACGACCGACGTCCGGCGCCACGCCTCGCGCGCCGCCGGGTTGGAGAGGTGCACCTCGATCACCGGGCCCGAGTACGCAGCCAGGGCGTCGTGCACGGCCCAGGCGTAGTGGGTGAACGCACCGGGGTTGATGATGATGGCGGCAACGCCGGCGGAGATCGCCTCGTGAATCCGTTCCACCAGTTCGCCTTCGTGGTTCGTCTGGTGGTGGATCAACTCGTGACCGTGCCGCATCGCCGCCTTGGCCATGCCCTGGACGTGGTCGTCGAGCCGCTCGAGGCCGTAGACGTCGGGCTCGCGGATACCCAACAGATCGAGGTTGGGCCCACTCAGGGCGAAGATGGTGCTCATGTCGGGCTCCTCGTGACAAGGGTTCGCATCTCTAGGAGGGCGTTCCGAACACTGGATTCAGCGACGCCCGGCACGACCTCGGGACCCTTCGGTCCGTCGAGGATGAACGTGAGCCCGGATGTCGCCTTCTTGTCGCGGCCCATCAGGGTGATCAGTTCGTCATCGTCGATCCCGGCCGGTATCCGCTCGGCCAGTCCGTGGTGGCGCACGACCCGCCGGTGCTCGTTCAGCCGGTCGTCACCGATACGGCCTTCGTGGCGGGCCAGGACCGCGGCGTAGACCAGTCCGATTCCGACCGCTTCGCCGTGGCGTAGCTCGTGGTGACCCGCCGTCTCCAGGGCATGAGCCAGCGTGTGGCCGTAATTTAGGAGCGCCCGGTGACCTCCCTCGCGCTCGTCGGCCGCCACGACGGCAGCCTTGATCGCGACGCACCGGGCGACCTGCTCGTCGCGCGGCATGTCAGCCAGATCAGCACCACCCAGGAACTGGTACTTGGCCACTTCGCCGAGCCCGCTGCGAAGCTCGGCCGGCGGCAGGGTGGCAAGGGTGGCGGTGTCGCACAGGACCGCCCGCGGCTGCCAGAACGCTCCGACCAGGTTCTTGCCTTCCGGCAGGTTGACGCCCGTCTTCCCACCGATGGCGGCGTCGACCTGGCCCAGGAGTGTGGTGGCGACCTGGATGGCTGGGAGGCCCCGGTGGTAGACGGCGGCGGCGAACCCGGCGACGTCGGTGACCAATCCTCCGCCGACCCCGATCACGACGTCGGAGCGCGTGAGCCCCCAGCGGCTGAACCCACGGCAGAGCTCCTCGACGGTGGTGAGCGACTTGGCCGCCTCCCCGATGCCGATGGGGAAGACCCGATGCTCGATCCCGGGATCGACCGACCACGGGATCGTGCTCTGGGTCACGATGGCGGCCCGTTCCACCCCGGCCGGCACCACGTCGGCCAGATGCTGCCGCACCCCGTCGCCCACCAGCACGTCGTAGGCCCGATCGCCGAGGGGCACCGGAACACGGATCACGCCGCCTCGAGCCTGTGGAGCGCATCGAGAACGGCGGCGACCACCGTCTCGACGTCGGCGTCGACGGTGACCGTGACCTGAGCGGTTGATTCGTAGAGGTCGGCCCGCTCGGCGCGAATCTCGGTGAGACGTTCGGCGATCGGAGCGCCGGCCAGGAGAGGGCGGGTCGGGTCGACTCCCAGTCGATGCGCGATCGAGTGAACCGGCGGATCGAGCCACACGACCACTCCTCGGTCGGTCATCAGCTGCCGGGATTCGGCGTCGAGCACCGCACCTCCACCGGTGGAGATGACAGCGGGCTCGGTGGCCGCCAACGCCTGCTGCACCACCCTGCGCTCGATGGAGCGGAACGCGTCCTGGCCCTCCTCGGCGAAGATCTCGGCGACCGACCGGCCGGCCTCGGACTCGATCAGGGCGTCGGTGTCGACGAGCTCGCGCTCGAGCTCCACGGCCACGCGATGGCCGACCTTGGTCTTTCCCGACCCCATGACTCCGATGAGCACAAGGTGACGGTCCGACGGCATGGCGCCAGGGTAGGGGCTCTCAGCTGCCCCGTTGCAGCCATTCGACCAGGGGTTGGCTGGCGAGGATCACGGCGAAGGCCCCGAGCGCCAGCGGAGGGCCGAACGGGAATGCTGCGTTGCGTCTCCGCATCAGAATGAGCACTCCACCCCCCACCGCACCGATGGCACAGCCGATGCCGAGGGCGAGCAGTACGAGCGGGACGTAGAGCCAGCCGACCGCCATCCCCAGAAGCAACCCCAGCTTCACGTCGCCGAACCCCATACCTCGTGGTGCGATCAGCCAGGCGAGGCCGAGGATGGCCGAGTAGACGACGGCCCCGATCGCCCCGGTCACCCAGCTCAGGTTCGTTCCGTTCAGAACCGATGCTCCGACGAGGGCGAGGCCGGTGAAGCCCAAACCGGGAAAGAGGATTCGGTCCGGGATACGCAACTGGTAGAGGTCCACGGCCGAGAGGGCCACGAGCAGCCCGGCCACGAGCAGATAGGCCACGAGAGCGGGCGAGAAGCCGAATCTCAACCCCACGGAAGCTGCCAACATGCCGGTGACGATCTGGATGGCAACCGAGGCGCGCGGCCCGACGGATGCACCCGGTGGGACACCCGGCTCGGCCCGGAGCTCCTCGATCGTCGCTTCGTCCATCACGAGGTCGGCACACGAGCGCTCGACCATCGGAATCAGCAGCAGGCGTGCGGCAACGATCCCGCCCACCGCGAGCACGACCGGCAGGACGATGTCGACGATCACGGAGCCGGCGTCAGCCGTCGGCGATGCCGAGGAACTCGGCCACGCTCTCGGGCGGCACATTCGCCTCTCGAAGCGCATCCATCGCCGCCTCGCGCTCCTCGTCGTTCGACGCTTCGGCTGCCGCCGCGACCGCCTTGGCCGCGGCGGGGCTCAGGCTGGCCAGCTGACGCGCCATGTCGGCGGCCGCGGTCGATTCGTCTTCCATCAGGGCCACCGGTTCGGTTGATGAGCTCCCGGTCAACGCGCTGTCCGATTCCGCCGTCTGAGCGGGGACCTCGATGCCGACGGTCCAGTCCCCACCACCCGAAAGCGGATCGTCGTCGTGTTCGTCACCATCGCCGATCGCCGATCCACCGAACGCCGCCGGCGCAATGGGGACGCCGGGTGCAGCGAACTCATCGCCCAGGGGCGGGGCGGGCGCACGCAGCGCCCACGACTCGGCGCGATCATCGGCGTCGAGCACCCCGACCTCGCCGGCCAGAACGGTGTCGAACTCGGATCCGCCCTCGACCTGGAACGGGTCGGTGCTGCTCTCCGCGACCATGACTTCCTCGTCGTCGGTCGCGTCCGCTGTGAGGGTCTCCGCCCTTCCGTCGTCGAAAGGCATGACGGACTCGGACACCTCGACCAGGGAAGCCAGCTCGGCTTCGATCACGTCGCGGACGGCCCGCATCAGGTCGAGATCGCCCAGCTCCAGGCTCGCTCCGATCTCCCCCACGGTCCGGCATCGTCCGGCGGCTACGACGGTACGCCAGAGACCCTGGTTCAGCTCGACCTTGTCGGTCGGGAGGATCTCGACCAGCTCGACCACTCGGTCGAAGGACGGCACGATCTCCTCGAGCCGGCGGAGCTCCGAGATCATCGACTCTGCCGCGCCGACGAGGGCGTCGACATCGGCCGGCTCGTCGGGGGCGGTGCACTCGCGTCCTTCTTCGAAGGAGAACTCGCCGACGTCGAACCGCATCAGCTCGAACAGGATGTCGACGAGCTCGACACCTGTGGCGGTTCGGTCGGACTTGCCGCCGACCAACTGGCCGCTGTCGAGCCAGGTTCCGCCGTTGCCCCGATCGCCTGTCAGCGCGAGGTAACCCGTCTTCTCCGTCGCGGCGAGCAGTCGCAACACGTCGGGGATCGTGAAACTGTCGAGAGAGCCGTGTAGAGCCACCGTTACCTCCAGAGGAAAGGTGTGACCTGCTCTTCGTCGGCAGCGATCAGCCCGACTTCAGCGGTTGGAGGCAATTGCCCACCGGTCGTTCCCGGCCCGGCTCGGCGGCTAGCCGGTACGGAGGGCCCGGCGGGCGGCATCGGCCATGACGGCGATCGGTGCCCGGCGCCCCGTCCACAACTCGACGCTCAGAGCGGCTTGATGCACGAGCATCCCGATCCCGTCGAGGACGGTGAGGTTCCGGCTCCGGGCCTCCCGCAGTAGAGGCGTCTCGAGCGGTTGGTACACGAGCTCGGCGACCACCTGGCCCTCGGTGAGCAGGTCGGGGTCGACCGGCAGAGCCCCATCGCCCATCCCCACCGAGGTGGCATTCACCACGACGTCGACCCCGGAGAGATCTTCCGGTGTGCCGACCCGGGCCACCGAGCTCAGGGCTGCGGCCCGGCCGGCGTTGGCCGCCGACCGGTTGACGATCACGACGCCGTCCACCCCGGCGAGATCCAGGGCGGCGATGATCGAGCGGGCTGCACCACCGGCTCCGATGACGCCGACGGTGCTCGATTCGATGCCGACCCCTGCCTCGGCCAATGCGGCGCAGAAGCCCGCCCCGTCGGTGTTGGCTCCTGCAAAGCCGTCATCATCCCGGTATATGCAATTCACGGCGTCGAGGGCGTCGGCCAGCGGATCGAGCCGCTCTAGGGCCTCTGCCACCTCCTGCTTGAGCGGCATGGTGACCGAGCAGCCCTCGAATCCGAGCTGTTCGGCCGCTCGGAGTGCGGCCTCTCCCCCGCCGGCTCCCACCTCGAACGCGATGAAGACCCAGTCGAGCTCCATCGCTTCGAACGCGGCGTTCATGATGACCGGCGAGAGCGAGTGCCGGATGGGGTCGCCGAGGACCGCCGCGACTCGAGTCCGAGCGGTCGGGGTCAACAGCCCGAGCCGTCGAGGATCCCGGCCTCCTGGCTCGCCGCCTTCTGGCTCTCGAACTCCTCCGAGCTCTCGGTGAACAGATGCGACCCGTCACACGACTGCAGGACGTAGTACAGCCACGGACCTTCTTCGGGCGTCAACGCCGCGACCATCGACGCCCGCCCCGGGGACGCGATGGGGGTGGGCGGCAGACCCGGATTGATGCGGGTGTTGTAGGGCGAGTCGATCCCGAGCTCCGACTCGGTCAGCCCGAACGTGGGATCATCGGCGGACCCCTCCAGGCCGGCCAGGGTGCGAAGGGGTTCGACGATGTAGATGAGCGAGGCGTCGATGCCGAGGGGGATACCCTGCTCGAGCCGGTTGTAGATGACCCGGGCAACCTTGGCCCGCTCGGAGTCAGCGGCGGTCTCGCGTTCGATGAGGCTGGCCACGATCACGGCGTCATAGGGCTCGAGTCCGACCTGTTCGGGCGCTGCTTCGAGGCCGACGTCGTTGGCGACGGTCTCGAACTGATTCACCAGACGCTGCAGCACCCTCGTCGCCGTCGCCCCCTCGCGTGAGAACTGGTAGGTCTCGGGGAACAGGAACCCCTCGAGACCGGGTGGCCGGTCGGCCGGCTTGAATCGGGTCTGGACTTCTCCCGAGACGGCGGCCGCGGCCAGATCGGAGGTCGTGACCGCCTCGGACCCGTCGCCGATGATCTCGTAGACCCGTTCGGCCCGGAGTCCCTCGGGGACGGTGATCTCGTCGAAGTCGGGCGGGGCGGGTCCGGCATCGAGCTGATCGAGAGCCTCCTGGAACGACCCACCGACCAGCATCTCGTAGTCGCCGGCCTGGAAGACGGGATCCTTGCCGGTGATCGTCAGCCAGTACCGGAACATCGAGGCGTTCTGGATGATGCCCTCGTCCTCGAGCACCGTCGACACGGCGGCGACGGTGGACCCGGGCTCGACGACGACGATCGCCGTCTCGCCGGTGACGCCCGGGCCGTCGATCTGGGTGCGGAACCATCGCCATCCGAACATCGCCAGGCTCCCGATGACCAGAATCGCCACGGCGACGACGATCAATCCCCGAACCATCGGGCTCCCGGTGCGGGGAATCCTGACGAACTCGTCGTCGACGTAGTCGTCGGCGTCGGGATCGACCGTGAACACCGGCGGATGGGCCGGTTCGGACCCGGGGATCCCGCCCGCGCCGATGTCCGCGTCGTCCGTCGCTTCGAGGGTTGGTTCGGTCATGTCCGGCACCGACTACTCCTGATCGGGGGGCATACGGTGATCAAGCCAGCCCTGGAGCATCACCGCCGCGGCGACGGCATCCACCATCGTCCGCTGTCGGCGCGTTGAAACTCCCTGAGCCCGCAGGTGCTGTTGGGCCACCACCGTCGTCAGGCGTTCATCGTAGGTGGCCACCGGGACCGAAAGGTGGTCATCCAGGGCGGCACACTCCGCTCTGGCCGCCTCGGCCGCCCGACCGGCCGTCCCGTCGAGACCGATGGGCAGACCGACCACGACCATGGCGGCCTCCCATTCCTCGACTTCGTCGGCGATGGCCCGTCGATGGACCGCCGGATCCGACTGCCGCAGGATCACCCTGACCGGCGTGGCCAGCCTGCCGGCCGAGTCGCTCACGGCGATACCGATGCGCTTGGTACCGAGATCGACGCCGAGGGCTCGCATCGTCAAACCGTCGCGTCGAGCTTCCCGCGGATGTGGTCGAGGGCGGCGTCGATGGCGGCGACGTCCTTGCCGCCGGCCATCGCGAGGAGCGGATCCTTGCCTCCCCCACCGCCGACCATGCCGGCCGCCTCGGCCAGGAGATCCGAAGCGTGCCGTCCGGAGTCCTCGGTCACGGCAGCGACCAGGGCCACTCCACCCGCGGCCGGGGCGCCCGCCAGCACGACGGTGTCGATCGCCTCGACATCGCGGATGCTGACGGCCAGTTCCCTCAGGTCGCCTCGGTCGATCTCGTCGATCCGGGCGACCACGACTCCCCCGACCGCCTGCTCCGCCAATGACCGACTGCTCTCCAACGCGGCACGGCGCCGCAGCGCCTTGGTCTCGTTTCTCAGCTCCTTGAGCTCGGTGCCGCGGCGCTCGACCGCTCCGAGCACATCGTCCACCGGGACGCCGAGGAGATCGGCGGCGCGCTCGAGAGTCGCTTCCTCAGCTCGCAACCGCTCGATCGGCGCCGTGCCGCTGATGGCCTCGATCCGGCGCAGGTTCGAGCCGATGCTGCTCTCGCTGGTGATCTTCACCGGCCCGATGTCGCCGAGAGCCCCGACGTGGGTACCGCCGCAGAGCTCAACGGAGTGGGACCCGGCCCGGAGCACGCGGACCACGTCGCCGTACTTGTCGCCGAAGAACGCGATCGCTCCGAGCTCCTGTGCCTCGTCCATCGTCGTCTCGAAGTGGTCGACCGTGTCGTTTCCGAGGATCTCACCGTTGGCGAGGTCCTCGATGGCGGCGATCTGGTCAGGGGTGACCGCCTCGAAGTGGCTGAAGTCGAAACGCAGATGTTCGGGCCCGACATAGCTGCCCTGCTGCTTGACGTGGTCACCGAGCACCTCGCGCAGGGCCCAGTGGAGGATGTGGGTGGCGGTGTGGTTGCGGCGGATCCGGCGACGACGCTCACCGTCGATCGCCGCGTGCACTCGGTCGCCCACGGCCACTGTGCCATCGGTCAGGCGGGCGTGATGGCCGTGCACCCCCGGAGCCACCGCTGTCGTGTCGGTGACCTCCACTCGGCCCGACGGTCCGATGATGACGCCGGTGTCGCCCACCTGACCACCCGACTCGGCATAGAACGGAGTCTGATCCAGCACGATGACGACGCGGTCGTCGGTCGTCGGTACGACCGCGATCACCGTCGCCTCGACCTCGTCCCGTTCGCGGCCGACGAACCCCGTCGCTCCGTGCTCTTCGAGGATCGCGGTGAACTCGGTCGACCCGATGTCCGGCGATCCGTCGTGGCGGGCGGCCTTGGCGCGCTCACGCTGCGCTGCCATCTCGACATCGAAACCATCCGTGTCGACCTCGATCCCCCGCTCGCGGGCGATCTCCTGCGTGACTTCGACCGGAAAGCCGTATGTGTCGTGCAGCCGGAACGCCACCGACCCGGCGAGTGCTCCGTCGGGACTGACCGCTTCGAGCTCGGTGTCGAGGATCGTCGATCCGGTCCGGAGGGTCTCGCGGAACCGGACCTCCTCACGCTCGGCGACATCACAAGTCACGGACTGCCGGTCGACCAGCTCGGGGTAGTCGGGACCCATGATCTCGACCACGGCCTCGATGATGGACGGGGTCACGACGTCCTCGACTCCGAGGAGGTATGCGTGCCGGACCGCCCGGCGCATGATACGGCGCAGCACGTAGCCCCGGTCCTCGTTGGACGGGGAGACTCCATCGCTGATGAGGAAAGCACTGGAGCGGGCGTGGTCGGCCAGGATCCGCAGTGAGACGTCGTGCTCGGCGCTCCGGCCCGGGGCGATGCCCGTCACATTGGACGCGACCTCGAGCAGGCGGACGAATTCATCGGTCTCCCACACCGAGTCCACGTCCTGAAGCACGGACACGATTCGCTCGAGGCCTGCGCCCGTGTCGATCGAGGGATGCGGCAGCGGGGTCTGAGTGCCGTCGGTCATCTGCTCGAACTGCATGAAGACCAGGTTCCAGTACTCGAAGAACCGCTCGCCGGCCGGGTCCCCGAGCGGTCCGCCATCGTCTCCGAACCGCGCCCCGCGGTCATAGTGCAGCTCCGAGCACGGTCCGTTCGGTCCCGTGTCGGCCATACGCCACCAGTTGTCCTCATCGCCCAATCGCTGGATCCGTTCGGCGGGGAAACCCACGTGATCACGCCAGATCTCGGCTCCCTCGTCGTCGGAGTGGTGAACGGTGACCCAGAGACGACCGGGGTCGAGGCCGAGGACCTCGGTCGAGAACTCCCAGGCCCACGCACAGGCCTCTTCCTTGAAGTAGTCGCCGAAGCTGAAGTTGCCCATCATCTCGAAGAACGTGAGATGGCGCGACGTCCGACCGACCTCTTCGAGGTCGTTGTGCTTGCCGCCGGCCCGGACGCACTTCTGGATGCTGACCGCACGCCGGTAGGGAGCGGCCTCGTCCCCCTGGAAATAGGGCTTGAACTGCACCATGCCCGAGTTGACGAACAACAGGCTCTCGTCGTGCGGGATGAGGTTGGCCGACGGGACCGCGGTGTGGCCGCGTTCGACGAAGAACCCGGTGAAGGCGCGGCGCAGCTCGTTCGCATGCATGGAGGGACCAGACTACCGGTCGAGCCCGTTGCCTCATCCGCTTCCTCCGCATCCACTCGCCGACGAGAACGGTCGTCTCGGCTGGTCGACCCGCCGATAGGTTGCGACCCGCATGTCGAGCACCGACCGGACCCTGCTGCGCCGGGGTCTCAGCTATGTGGGCGAGTACCTCCGGGCCGAGCCTGTCGTTCTGGGCGCCTCGATCGTCGGGTCGATCATCTTCGCCGCCGCCGCCGTGATGGCCACGGTGGTCCTCGGCCGGGTCATCGACGACGTCCTGGCCCCTCACCTCGAGGGTGAGGACGCCGAGCGCGCCACCACCGTCGCCGTGTTCGGCGCGGTGATCGGGATCGCCCTGGTCCGTTCCGCCGCGGTGATCGCTCGACGGTTCTTCGGAGGCATGGGCACGGCCCGGGTGAAGCGGCTCCTCCAGGGCCGAGTGAGCGGCCGGCTCTTCGCCTCATCACTCGACGAGATCAGCGCGACCCCGACCGGTCGGCTCCTCGCCCATGTCGACAGCGACGCCGAAGCCGCGACCGAACCGCTCATGCCGCTGCCCCTCAGTCTGGGGGCCCTCGCCATCCTCGTCTTCGCCTTCGTGGCACTGTTCGCGGTCGATCCGGCACTTGCTGCGGTGGGTGGGGTCCTCCTGCCGATCATCGGTGTGATGCAGCGCGTCTTCGGCCACTACGTCGAAGCACCGGCCATCCGGGTGCGCCGGGACGTCGGCGAGGTGTCGGCCATCGCCCACGAGAGCTTCGACGGCGCGATCATCGTGAAGACGCTCGGTCGCGAAGGCGCGGAGGAGGAGCGGTTCGACGCGGCGACCGACCGGCTCCGAACCTCCCGGGTCCAGGTGTCCATCGTCGTCGCCGTCTACAACCAGGCCCTCACGGTCCTTCCCGATCTCGGCGTCGTCGTCCTCCTGCTCGTCGGTGCCACCCGGGTCGGGGCGGGGGCGGTCTCCACCGGCCAGCTCGTCCAGTCCGTCGCTCTCTTCGGCATCATCGCGTTCCCCGTCAGGGTGCTCGGCTACTTCTTCGCATCGGTGCCCACCGGCACCGTGGCCCGCGACCGGCTGGAGCACTTCTTCGCGGTCCCCGACGATCCGCTTCTCCGTGCCGGGGACCGGCAACTCCCCGAGGGCCCGCTCGCGGTCCAGGTGAGGGATCTCCGGGTGCAGGCCGGTGACGCCACCCTGCTCGACGGCGTCGACCTGGACGTGCCGGCCGGACGAACGGTGGCGCTGGTCGGCAGCACCGGTTCGGGCAAGAGCAGTCTGGTGCGGGCAATCGCTCGGCTCACACCATCGGCGGGATCGATCCGCATCGACGGAACACCGGTCGATCAGATCGAACACCGGTCGCTCCGGGACCGCACGGCGCTGGCGCTCCAGGAGCCGTTCCTGTTCGCCGACTCGGTCGACGAGAACATCCGGCTAGGGCTGGACATGAGCCCACGACGTCGCACCGACGCCGCCACCATGGCTTCGGCCCACGAGTTCGTCTCCGCCCTACCCGAGGGCTACGACACCGTCGTCGGAGAACGGGGCGTCACGCTCTCGGGCGGACAACGCCAGCGGGTCGCCCTGGCCCGCGCTCTCGCCCGCTCTCCCGGCCTCCTCCTGCTCGACGACGCCACCTCTGCGGTCGATCCGGTCGTGGAGACCGAGATTCTCGATCGACTCCGCGACACCCACTACACGGTGGTCGTCATCGCCCAGCGACTCTCCACCATCCGCCTCGCCGACCAGGTCGTCTACCTCAGCGGTGGGCGGCTCGTCGCCACGGGTACCCACGACGAGCTCCTCCACCGCGAGGACTACGCCGCCCTCGTCCAGGCGTACGACATCGCGGCAAGCCCGACACCGTGAGCGACCCGAGCCCCGGCCAGGCGCCGATCGGAGCCATCTCGACGCTCCGCCGCGGCGTCGCCCGAACCCCGAGCCTGCGCGTCGGCCTCGCCTGGTCGGCGCTCTTCGCCCTGGCCGAATCGGCCGGCCGTCTGGTAGTCCCGATCCTCGTACAGCAGACGATCGATCACGGATTCGTCGGTGGTCTCGACCGGGACTTCGTGCATCGGGCAGTGCTGATCGCGACCGGCATCATCGTCCTCGTCGGCGTCAGCGGCCTCGTGGCCAAGTTCCGGATGGTCCGGGCCGCCGAACGGAGTCTCTACGAGCTCAGGGTCCAGGGATTCCGGCGCGCCCACCAGTTGAGCCTGACCGATCTCAACGAGCAGCGGCGCGGCGAGCTCGTCGCCCGGGTCACCAGCGACGTCGACACGATCACCCGATTCCTCGACTGGGGGGCGTTGACCTGGATCGTCCAGAGCACCCTCCTAATCGGGATCGTGGCGGTGATGGCGGTGTATTCGTGGCAGCTGATGCTGATCTCGCTCGCGGGCTACGCCCTCATGCTGCCGCCGCTGCGGTGGCTCCAGCGGAGGCAGATCGCTGCCTACGCCCTGCGTCGAACCCGCGTCGGTCGGGTTCTCGGCCTGACCGGTGAGGTCGTCGCCGGGGCCGAGACGGTCCGCGCCTACGGGGTGGAGGAGCGTGTGTCGGGCCGTCTCGGCGATGCCCTGACCGATGAGTACCGGGCTGCGCTGGAAACGACCCGCTACTTCTCCGTGCTCTTCACCATCGGGGACCTGTTCGGAGCGTTCACACTCATCGCCGTCGTGGGAGCCGCGCTGCAGTGGGGTCTCGGTTGGGGCCTCGACCTCGGCGAGGCTGTCGCCGTCCTCCTCCTGCTGAACATGGCACAGGGTCCGATCGGCGAGCTCAGCGAGGTGCTGGATCAGACCCAGACCGCGCTGGCCGGTTGGGACAAGGTCCTCGGGCTGCTGGACCAGGAACCGACGGTCCACGAGCCCGACAACGGGGTGACCATCCCTGCGGGTCCGGTCGCCATCGAGCTCGACGACGTCTGGTTCTCCTACGGCGACGGCCCCGCGGTCCTCGAGGGGGTCTCGCTCACGATCCCGGCCCGCTCCACGGTGGCCGTCGTCGGCGAGACGGGGAGCGGCAAGACGACGTTGGCCCGCCTCCTGGTGAGGCTGACCGACCCGACCGCCGGCGAGATCCGGCTGGCCGGCGTACCGCTTGCTGCCGTGACGCCGGAGGCCCGGCACGCCGCGGTTCGTATGGTGCCTCAGGACGGGTTCCTGTTCGACACCACGGTGCGGACCAACATCGCCTACGGGCGTGAGGGAGCCGACGATGCCGACATCGACGCGACGATCCGCACCCTCGGCCTCGAGTCGTGGGTTGCCGGGCTCCCGCTCGGCCTCGACACACCCGTGGGTGAGCGGGGAGAGCAGCTGTCGGTCGGTGAACGCCAGCTGGTCGCCGCCGCTCGGGCCGCGTTGGCCGATCCCGGTCTGCTCGTGCTCGACGAGGCCACCAGCTCGGTCGACCCCGAGACCGAGCAAATGCTCAGCATGGCCTTCGACCGGCTCGCGGCCGATCGCACGACCGTCGCGATCGCCCACCGGCTCTCGACCGCGGAACGGGCGGATCTCATCCTCGTGATGGATGACGGCCGACTGGTCGAGCAGGGCACCCACGGGGAACTGCTCGCCCGGCGCGGCCGCTATGCCGCGCTCCACGCGAGCTGGGTCCGCTCGGCGATCAGCTGACCACTCCGGCGGGTCGTCGTGGTCAGCGCCGGGTCAGGTATCCGTCGCGGAGCTCGATCTCCTTGTCCCGCATGACCTGACGGCCTTCGCTCATCGCTCCCCTCACGTCGCGGCCCACGTTCTGGGCGGCGTCGAACGCGCGGCGGGCGACATGGTCGGGCTGCAGGCGGTCCATTCGATCACGGACCTTGCGCTGAACCCAGACCGACGATGTGATCCCCGCGATCGCGCCGAGCGTCATCCATCGGAGTCGCTTGAACATCAGCGTCCCCCTCCCTTCGAGCGGCCGAGCCGCCGAGCGGCCTGTGACGTTCCGGCGACGAATGCCCGCGCCTTGATGATGGGGGTGGCGACCGAATCTCGGGTGAGCTGGCCGACACCGTCGACCGCGTGCTGCACCGACTCGGCCGCGTCGATCAGCGAGTCGACGCGTTGAAGGTCGGCCTGTGCCGTGGCCGCCGTGCGATCCAGGGACTGCGTGAGCTCATCGGCTCGCACGCGCAGCTCGGCCGAGGCCCGCTCGAGGTGTCGGACAGCAGAGATCAGCCGCACCGCGAGCACGATGAGCGCACCGGTGGCGACGACGACGGCGATCACCGCCACGACGAGGACGAGGTCGGCGGCGGTCATCCCCACATCAGGTAGACGGTCGTGATGAGCAGGAGTACGACGAGGCTGATGAGGACGAATCGCAGCTCGTTCTTGGTCATTCTCGTTCCTGCTCCTTCCTGATGGCTGCCATACGTTCGGCGACTTCGGCTTCGTAGCCGCGATCGGTCGGTTCGTAGTACACCCGATCGGCCACCTCGGCGGGTCGATACTCCTGGGTGACCCAACCTCCGGGCTGATCGTGAGGATAGTCGTAGCCCTCGCCGTGGCCGAGCGAGGCCGCACCCCGGTAGCTGGCATCCCGGAGATGGAGCGGGACCTCCCCCGTGGGTGTGTTCCTGATGTCGGTGCGGGCCCGACCGAATGCGAGCGTGCTGCGATTCGACTTGGGGGCGGTGGCGAGGTGTACGACGGCCTGCGCGAGCGCATGGGTGGCCTCGGGGAGACCGACGAACTCGACGGCTCGCGCCGCGGCGTCGGCGACGAGCAGGCTCGTCGGATCGGCCATACCGACGTCCTCGGAGGCCAGGATGACCAGGCGACGGGCGACGAAGCGAGCGTCTTCGCCGGCCTCGAGCATGCGCGCCAACCAGTGGAGCCCCGCATCGGGGTCGCTCCCCCGGATGCTCTTGATGAACGCGCTGATGACGTCGTAGTGCTCGTCGCGGCCGTAGCGATGGGCCTTGGCCCCGAGCGCTCCCTCGGCGTCGGCGAGCGTGACGTGGGGCGGGTGTCCCCGGGGTGCGGCCAACGCCACGGCGACCTCGAGGCTCGTCAAAACGTGCCGTCCGTCGCCGCCGGCCCGGTCCACCAGGTGCTGAACCGCATCGGGATCGGCCGTCGCCTCCTCTCCTTCGAGACCGCGTTCGACCAGAGTTCGAGCTGCGTCCGCGTCCAGGGGCTGCAGTCGGAAGATCGTGGACCGCGACAGCAACGGCGGGTTGACCTCGAAGTACGGATTCTCGGTCGTGGCCCCGATCAGGACCAGGAGACCCGACTCGACCGCCGGGAGCAACGCATCCTGTTGCGCCTTGTTGAAGCGGTGGACCTCGTCGAGGAACAGGATCGTCCCCTGACCCCTTTCGCCGAGACGCTGTTCGGCCTGCGCCAGAAGGGCGCGCACGTCCTTCACCGTCGCCGAGACCGCCGAGAGCTGCTCATAGGTCTTGGCCGTGTGGGAAGCGATCAGTCGGGCCAGGGTCGTCTTCCCGGTGCCCGGAGGCCCCCACAACACGGTCGAGGAGAGCCGGTCGTGGTCGATCAGGGCCTGCAGGGGCATGCCCTCGCCCAGCAGGTGACCCTGCCCGAGAACTTGTTCCAGATCCCGGGGCCGGAGCCGGTCGGCCAGTGGGGCGGTACGCTTGAGGCGCTCTTCGGCGGCGTGAGCGAAGAGGTCGTCGGCCATCGCCCGAGCCTACGGGACACCGGCAGGACCGGCTCCGCCGAAGGGGGGGTTGCTTTGCATCGGGCCTCCCGTCGAGACAACATGGAGACCGGTGGAGCCTTTGATTTTCGTCCTGGCCGGGGTGGCAGCTGCGCTCGTCGCGCTGATCGCACTCGGTCGGCCGCGCCTGACCCTGGGTGACCGACGTCTCGATCGGGGCTCCGGGCGTACCGGCCCCCGGGTTCCCCTGACCGCTGATCCCGATGAGCCGGCCGTGCCGACTTCCTCGACGGCGACCGGCGAAACCGCCTCCCCGACGGCACCCCGACCGCGATCGCCAGGTGTCGCCGAATCGGTGGTCGACCTCGAGGCGCCCGGCGAGCTGAACATCTGGCAGTTCAAGCTTCCAGGCGGCCCGACCGCCGATCAGAGTTCGGAGTACCCGGTGTGCTTCGCCGTCGACGGAGCGTCGGCCGAGCGGGTGGTCGAACTGATCCACTCCGAGTTCGACCAACGGGGTTTCGCGGTCCGGACCGAGTCGCCTGACCAACTGATCGCCCACCGGGGCGCCGCCGTGTTCCAGATCACCGTACGCGGCATGCATTCGCAGATCAGCAACGACGACGACGGCTATCACGGCGACGCCGAACCGTCGGTCGTCGTCGAGCTGCAACCGGTCACCGGCCCCTGACGCTCGGGGCCTCCAACCCCGGGATCTGGGCAGGGATTTCCCCCGTCAGGGTTGTTTTTCCTTCCCAGATCCCGGTGGGTGGGAGCGAGGGAGGGCTCAGACGGGACGCACGCGGAGGCCGAGCTCGGCCAGGTGCTCGTCGGCGATGGGGTCGGGTGCTCCGGTGAGCGGATCACTGCCCGACTGGGTCTTGGGGAAGGCGATGACCTCCCGGATGTTCTCCTCACCCACCAGCAGCGCGACCAACCGGTCGATACCGAAGGCGAAGCCGGCGTGGGGTGGTGCACCGTAGCGAAACGCGTCGAGGAGGAACCCGAACCGGTCCGCCGCCTCGCTCTCTTCGATCCCCAACAGGGAGAAGATCCGACCCTGGACGTCGCTGCGGTGGATCCTCACGCTGCCCGACCCCAGCTCCCAGCCGTTGCACACCAGGTCGTAGGCCTGTGACCGTACGTCGAGGAGGTCGGCCCCCGCTCCATCCAAGAGACCGACGTCATCGGGATGCGGCATCGTGAACGGATGGTGAGCGGGCATCGGGCTGCCGTCCGGAGCGAGGTCCTCGAACAGGGGGAACTCGGTGACCCACAGGAACCGCAGCCCGCCGGCATCGACCGGCGGCCGTCCCAGTTCGAGGCGCACGAGACCCAGGACATGGCGGACGAGCCGTCGACGGTCGGCCACTATGAGGATCAGATCCCCCTCGGCCGCACCCGTCGCCTCTCTCAAGCCGGTCAGCTCCGACTCGGAGAGGAACTTGGCGATCGGCGAGTTGAGGCCGTCGGCCTCGACCCGTAGCCAGGCCAGTCCCTTCGCTCCCCACAGCTGGGCCTTGTCCGTCAGCTGATCGAGTTGCTTGCGGGTCAGCTCGGCTCCGCCCGGGAGACAGATCCCCTTGACGCAGTCAGCCTTGAAGGCGTTGAACTCGGTGGCCTCGAAGAGCTGAGTGAGCTCGACGAGCTCCATTCCGAATCTCACGTCCGGCTTGTCCGACCCGTAGCGCTCCATGGCGTCGAGCCAGGTCATGTGCGGGATCTCGCCGAGAGTCTCACCGGTCACCTCGTGAACCGCCGCGGCCACGGCGGCGCCGACGAACTCCAGGACGTCGTCCTGGTCTACGAAGCTGGCCTCGGCATCGAGCTGCATGAACTCGTACTGGCGATCGGCCCGCAGATCCTCGTCGCGCATGCACCGGGCGATCTGGTAGTAGCGGTCGACGCCTCCCACCATGCACAGCTGCTTGAAGAGCTGCGGACTCTGGGGGAGGGCGTAGAACGATCCGGGGTGTTGGCGCGAAGGCACCACGAAGTCGCGGGCGCCCTCAGGGGTCGACGCTATGAGCATGGGCGTTTCGATTTCGGTGAAACCCTGGTCCTGCATGCTCGTCCGCAGCGCGCCGTTGACCGCAGCCCTCACTCGCAGGTTGTGCTGGAGCCGCGGCCGCCGGAGATCGACGTACCGGTGGCGCAGGCGGATTGTCTCGTCGACGTCGATCCGTTCGTCCAGGGGAAACGGCGGCGGTTCGGCCTGGGCCAGCACCTCGACTGTGCAGTCACCCAACTCGACCTCGCCCGTGTCGAGCTCGGGGTTGTCGGTGCCCTCGGGCCGAATCCGCACCGTGCCCTCGATCCGCACCACGTATTCGGCCCGGAGGTCGTGCGCTCCGTCCACCACGCACTGGACGACGCCGGTGTGATCCCGAACGTCGAGGAACGCCAGATGCTCGCCGTGCTCCCGGCGGCGGTCGACCCAGCCGCAAACGACCACCGTGCGGTCGGAATCGGCGGCGCGAAGGCGGCCGCAGTAGTCGGTTCTCATGCTCACAGGGGCTTCCTCAGGATCGGGATTCGAGATGGTCGACGAGGCCGGCGCGGTCCACCCGCCGCTGGTCGCCCGTCGGGTCGTGCATGTCGCGCACCGAGACCTGTCCGGCGGCCACCTCATCGTCGCCGATGATGATGGCCCATCGGGCACCCGAGCGGTCAGCCAGCTTCATCTGGGCCCGCATGGACCGACCGTCGAAGGCCCGGTCGGCGCTCAGGCCGGACCGGCGCAGCTCCAGGCTCAGATCGCGCGCCGCTTCGCCACCGACCACGTCGACCAGGAACACGTCGGGACTCCGGTCGGGAGCGCCGAACACACCCTCGGCGTCACACGCCAGCAGGATCCGCTCGATGCCGGTGCCGAAGCCGATCCCCGGCGTCGGCTGGCCTCCCAGGGCTTCGGCCAATCCGTCATAGCGACCGCCGCCGCCGACCCCGTTCTGGGCCGACTCCAGGGCCAGCCCGACGAATTCGAAGGTCGTGTGGTTGTAGTAGTCGAGGCCGCGCACGAGGCCGGGGTCGGTGGCGTGGTCGACACCGGCGGCGTCGAGGCCGGCACGGACCCGATCGAAACGGCGAGCGGCGTCATCGGAGAGGCGATCGGTGATCCGCGGCGCTCCGTCGACCGCGGACCGGGTCGCGTCGCGCTTCGAGTCGAGCACCCGCATGGGATTGTCGGCGACCTTCGCGCGATCGGCCGGGTCGAGTCGATCCTCGCGAGCGAGCAGCCACGACCGCAGTTCATCGACGTACGCCGACCTATCGGCGGTCGATCCCATCGAGTTGATCGACAGCGCCACGTGGCGCAGCCCGATCTCCCGGTAGAAGTCGGCGAGCAGGACGATGACCTCGACGTCGAGATCGGGGTCGTCCGACCCCAGCGCTTCGATACCGAGCTGGTGGTGCTGGCGGTAGCGACCGGCCTGCTTCCGCTCGTAACGGAAGCTCGGCGCGGCGTACCAGACCTTCCAGGGGACGTTTGGCCGGTGCTGGTTGAAGGCACGGACCACCGACGCGGTGCCCTCGGGTCGCAGCGCCATGTCCCGACCACCGCGATCGGTGAACTCGTACATCTCCTTGCTGACGATCTCGGTGCCCTCGCCGACCCGCTGGAACACTCCGAGCTCCTCGAACATCGGGCTCTGGAGGACCCCGTATCCGGCCGCGGTCACGTGGGCCGCGAAACGGGCCAGAAGCTCCTCCCAGCGAGCCGACTCCGGCGGGAGGATGTCCTGGGTCGCCGCGGGCGCGCGGAACCGGGGGGATGCAGCCACCGGTGAACCCTACCGCCCGTCGCCGACCGGTAGGCCACGATGCCGACGACTTCCCGTGGCCACGAGCCGACACGCGGATCGATCGCGAGAGCGGATCCGACCCACGCCGACTACGGTCCTGAGACACAACCAGGGGACAACACAATGATCTTCGTCACGACCTACAAGATCAAGCCGTACATGACACCGGACGAGACCAAGGAACTGATGGGGGTCTTCGCGGAAGCCGGTAGCGCCCCCGGGACCACGGCCCACTACGTCGCCGCCGACGGAAGCCACGGCGTGGTCATCTCCGAAAGCGACGATCCTGCCGAGGCCTACCGCAATCTCCTCAACTACACGCAGTGGATCGAATTCGACAGCAGTGTGATGCTGACCGTCGAGGAGGCCGTCCCCCACATCCTCGACGCGCTCGACTGACGCGGCCGGTCCCGAACCCACCGTGGAAGGACCAGGGAGGGGCGTGTCGTCCGAAGAACCGCTCCTGATCGCTCGTGGCGTGGCATCCGCGGTCGAGCCCGACGGTGGGCTGGAACCGGTGCAGATCAGCCTGCTGGGAGCCGTCACCGAAGCCCTCTTGGACGTACGGACCGACTTCGGCTCGTTGGAGCCGTTGTCAGCCGAGGCGCTGGCCGAGGCGCTCGATGATCGTCCCGAGGGCTTCCGACGGCGCATCGTCCACCTCATGGTGCTCGGCGAGCTGATCCTGCGTCCGATCCCGCCCGTGGTGGCACGTCGTGTCGCCGCCTATGCGCATGCCTTGGGGGTTGACGACCAGTTCGTACGGGTCGCCCGGCGCTACTCCCAGGGTGGGTTCGGCCTCGCCTGGCTCGATCTGCATCACAGCGGGTTCGCCGAGCACTGGGAGATGGCCCGGATGGACCAGCTCAAGTCGAGCGTGAGGCTCGAGGACCAGCTCTCGGCGGGTGTGGAGGATGCCGCGCTCGCCGAGCGCTGGACAGCCTTCGCCGCGCTTCCTCCCGGGACGGTCGGCCGAGCGGTGTGGGAGATGTACCGGGGTCGGGGCTTCGGCCTGCCCGGATCGGTGGGCGGGGCGTCGGCCTACCTCGCCCAGCACGATTTCGTGCACGTGCTCGCCGACTACGGTACGAATCTCAACGGGGAGCTCGAGGTCTTCGCCCTCATCGGTAGGGCCGATCCCGACCCGAAGGGCTTCGCCTGGCTCGCAACGCTCGTCGGCCTCTTCGAGACCGGCTATGTCGCCGACGCCGGCTTCTTCACTGGTGACCTCCGGGAGCGAAGGCTCGACAGCACCGAGATGCACGTCCGGATCGCTGACGCTCTCCGCCGCGGCCGCGCCTTGTGCGATCGACTGGGAACCGATCTCCTCGAGGTCGACTTCCACGCGTTCGCCGACCGCCCGATCGAGTCCGTCCGGACCGAGCTCGGATTCGATCCCAAGTCCGACCGCGCCGTCGTCGCGGGCTCACCCGGAGCCTTCGACCTCGACGGGATGTCGAAGATGCAACAGGAGTTCGCGACGTCGCTCGACTCCCCGAGCGAACCCACCCGACCCGGAGGGATCGAGTCCCCATGAAGTTCACACAGGGAATCAACATTCGATGCACTGATCCGGAGGCCCTCGCCGAGTTGCTCGCCGAATGGGACGAAGGCCAGTCGGCGACCGACGTCATGGGGTACATCGGCACCCGATTGCTCGCCGATCGGGACGACCCCGGGCGCTACTGGATCCTGGCCGAGTTCGCCGAGGTGGACGGTGATCTCACTCCCGCAGAGGAGGCCGAACGGAACAACCAGCGCGAGGAAACCAAACGTTGGGCAGCGAAGCTCCGTTCGCTCGTCGACGGGGAGCCGGAGTGGATCCACTTCGACGAGCTCTACCGGACCGGGATCACCGGCAATCTCAGAACCGGGTGACCCGCCCGTTTTCGGGACACGGCCCCGCAATGCATCGTCTGCCTCGCAACATGAGCATGCCCGGTCGGGCGCCCGATTCGGCAAGAATGTGGCCATGCGCACCGTGATGCACCACACATTCGAAGCTTCCGGCGCCCTGTGCTGGAGGATGTTCCACGATCCCGCCAGCCACGTGGCGAAGTTCGAGGGAATGGGACACCACGGCGTCACCGTGCTCGAGCAGGACCAGACCGACGACGAACTGCGCATCGTGATCACACGAGAGGTCGACCTCGAAGGCATCCCCGGCTTCGCAAGGAAGTTCGTGAAGCCCCGCAACACCGTCGTGTCCACCGACCGCTGGCAGGACCGCGGCGACGGCACCTATGGCGGGGAGTTCACCCTCGACACGAAGGGCGCGCCTGTGGAGATCAGCGGCTCGACGCTCCTCACCCCCGACGGCGACCGCACCCACTACGAGGTCACCGTCGAGATCGAGGTGAAGGTGCCCCTCGTCGGCGGGAAGCTCGCCAACTTCTCGAAAGGCATCGTCGAGAAGCAACTGACCCAGGAATTCGCCCTCGGCGACACCTGGCTGGCGTCGCACCGACCACCGGCGACATGAGCGAGGCCGATGGCCGGACCGCCGACGCTGCCGTCGAACGAGGCGTCGACTCGTCGTTTGGTCGTCGACCTACGGGTGCGGGCCCCAACCGGCAGGAATGGGCGGCCTCGGGTCTCGATCACCCGCCACCGGCAGGATCGTCGATATCGGCGAGGGCCGCCTCGATCGATGCGTAGAAATGGTCACGGTCGAGTGTGGAGAACAGCCCGTAGCGATACACGAGGTCGTGGAGTCGGCCGCGCAACTCCACGAACGCGATGTTCACGCCCTGTGCGTTCAACTCCCTGTCGAGCTGTTCGAGCATGCCGGCCGCGGTGACGTCGATGTCGGTGATCGCCTCGCACTGGAGCACGACCCAGCGAGGCCGGCGTTGCCGGACGTGGCGGTGCACCTGCTGACGGAACATGCCGGCGTTGGCGAAGAACAGCGGCGCTTCCCAACGGTAGACGAAGAGATCAGGTCGCTGTTCCGCTGCGGGAGAGCGGTCGACGCTGTGCCAGCCTTCCTGACCCTCCAGGCGGCCGAGCAGATCGCCGTGGGGCCACCAGCTGCGCTTGAAGAACAGCAGGATCGACAACACGACGGCGATGAGGATGCCCTGGAGCACGCCGAAGAACACCACACCGGTGGTAGCGACCAGGGAAATGACCAGGGCGCTCCTCCGCACGTTCAGGTAGCGGCGGAGGGTGTCGAGATCGACCAGGGAGAACGCCGCGGCGATGACGACTGCCGCCAATGCCGTCTGCGGGAGGTCCGCGAGCAGCCCGTTGAAGAAGAGCAGCAGCAGGGCGACCATCAACGCTCCGATCAGACCGGTGAGCTGGCTCTTGGCGCCGGTCTGGTCGGCGACCGCTGTGCGCGAGCTGCTGGTCGAGACCGCGAAGCCCTGGAAGACCCCGGCGGCGATGTTTGCCGTGCCGATCCCGATCATCTCCTGGTCGGGGTCCACTTCCTCGCCACGACGAGCGGCGAACGCGGTCGAGGTCGCGATCGTGTCGGTGAGCGACACCAGGGTGATGGCGATCGCTGCAGCGAGCATGGGTGCCACGTCGCCGACGTCGGTCCATGGCAGGGTCGGACGGGGAAGACCCGCGGGAAGGGTGCCGACCGTGCCGATGTCGAGGTCGAAGACAGCTGTCACCACGGTGGCTCCGATGACCGCGATGAGCACGGCGGGTGTCTTCGGAGTCAGGCGGGGGAGCAAGAGGAGGACGGCCAGTGTGGTGAGGCCCAGGATGAGCGCCGTCGAGTTCCGGCCGTCGAACCCCTCGATGAACTCCCGAAGCTCGGCGACGAAGCCGTCGGCGTCGGTCGAGAACCCGCACAGCTTCGGAAGCTGGCCGACGACGATGGTGATCGCCAGGCCGTTCATGTACCCGACCTGGACCTCCTTGGAGAGCAGATCGGCAACGAAGCCGAGCTTGCCGGCGCCGAGGGCGATGAGGATCAGCCCCACCATCACCGCCATCATCCCGGCGAGTGCGATGGCGGTCTCCGGATCGTCGGCGACGACGACGAGCGGGACGATCGCAGCGAAGATCAGCGGCGAGACCGACGAGTCGGGGCCCAGGACGAGGACGCGCGAAGGGCCCATGAGCGCGTAGCCGACCAGGCAGGCGACGGTGGTGTAGAGCCCGGTGACCGCTGGAAGGCCCGCGAGCTCCGCGTACGCCATGCCCTGCGGGACGAGAATGGCGGCGAGCACCACGCCGGCGACGACGTCGGGGCGCAGCCAGGACCTTTCGTACGAGCGCAGCGCACCGATGCCCGGTACCCAGCGCGCTGTGCCGTGCGCAGCGGTTGGCTCCTCAGACACCGGCTTCGGCTGTGCCCGCCCCGACCGGTTCCGGGTGTGCGGCCCGGTCGAGGCGGCGGATCTGCCTGGCGTTGTCGACGGCGACGATCAGCGGCGAGACGAGTGACAACCCGATGACGAGAACCCATTGGGCGCCGGTGAGCGGAACGGTGTCGAGCAAGCGTTGGAACATGTTCAACTCGACCGCCGCCCATGTGAGCGTCCATCCGAGCATGATCCAGCCGAGGAACGGGAACACGGGCGATGACCACGGAGCCTCCCGCTCGCGCCGCATGACGAGCCCCATGTTGACCGCACTCAGGGCGACGACAGCAAAGGCCATCGTCATTGCTACCGAGGGGTCGGTGGTACTCGGCTCGTCGGGCCCCCAGGACAGGATGGCGAGGGCGAGTCCGGCGATGATGAACCCGCTGATCACCCAGCGCACCGTCTGTGCTCCCGTGGCGATCTTCGAACCAGGCGTGCGCGGGGGGCGCTGCATCACCCCGGGATCAGGTACGTCGACGATGAACCCGACGACCACGGTCGCCACGACGAAGAACTTGGCGAACAACAGCTGCATCGGGAAGAGCGCGACACCACCGTTGATGTCGAGGATCGTGGCGAGCAGCATCAGTTGCAGCACCGAAGACAGGATCGTCAACTGCAACTTCACGTAGGACGAGATCCGGCGGTAGATGTCGCGGCCGAGATCGACGGCGTGGATGAGGGTGCCGAAGTTGTCGTCGGTGAGGATCAGCTTGCCGGCCTGCTTCGTCACCTCCGAACCGCTCCCCATCGCCACACCGACGTCAGCCTGCTTCAGTGCGGCAGCGTCGTTCACCGCATCGCCGGTCATCGCCACGACCTCGCCGGCCTCCTGCATCAGCCGGGCGAGGCGGACCTTGTCCTCAGGGGCGACTCGACCGAAGACGTGCAGCTGCGGGAGCTGTTCGATAACTTCGTCGTCGCTGAGGTGGGAGAGGTCGGTTCCCGTGATCACCCCAGGGCCGAGCCCGAGCTCGTCGGCGATGGCCCGAGCGGTAACGGTGTGGTCGCCGGTGATCATGCGAACGTCGATCCCGGCGACGCTGGCGACGCGAACGGCCTCGACGGCCTCGGCGCGCAACGGATCGATGATGCCCACGAGCGACACCAGCATCAGGTCCTCGACGGCTGCCATCGGGTCGTCCAGCGCTGCGGTCATCGTTTCGGCCGGAAGGTCTCGAGCAGCGAAAGCGAGAACGCGCAAGCCGCGCTCGGACAGTTCCCGGTTGGCGCCCACGATCTCCCCGCGCACCTGTTCCATCGGGACTCGCTCGCCGTGCCACAGGGCCGTCGTGCATCGATCGATGACGACGTCGGGCGCACCTTTCACACTGGCGAAGTGGGGTGCGTCGAGGAGGCCTCCGGTGAACGAGTCGGGGAGGTCGTGGAACGTCGCCATGAACTTGTATTCGGAATCGAACGGCACCATGCCCCGCCGCGGCAGGGTCCGGCGGGTCTCCTCGGCGTCGACACCGACCTTGGCGGCCAGGACGACGAGCGCCGCCTCGGTCGGGTCGCCGATGATCGACTCGTCGTCGGCCACCGTTGCATCGCTGCACAGAGCAAGACCCAGGGCCAGTCGAGTGAAGTCCGGCGTGGCAGCACCGGCGGCGCCGAGAATTGCACCGGTCTTCTGGTAGCCACCGCCCTCGATCTTGTACCAGTCGCCACCGGTGAGCATCGTCGTCGCCGTCATGGCGTTCATCGTCAGCGTTCCGGTCTTGTCGCTGTTGATGACCGTCGTGCCACCGAGCGTCTCGACGTCGGTGAGCGATTTGACCACCGCTTTGGCCTCGGCGAGCCGCTGGGCCCCCGAGGACAGCATCAGCTGGACGAACGTCGGCAGACCGGTTGGGATAGCGGAGATGGCGGTCGAGACGCACAGCAGGATCAGGGTCTCGGACTCCTGATCGCGGGCGATCCCGGCGATCGCGATCACCGCGACGGCCGCCCAGGCGAGTACGCCGAAGACCTTGGTCAGATCGTCGAGCTCGCGTTGCAGCGGCGACCTCGCGTGCTTCGTCGCCGTGACCATGTTGGCGATCCGGCCCATCTGCGTGGACTCGCCCGTGGCGACCACGACGACGACCGCAGAGCCACGGGTGACTTGAGTGTTCTGAAAGGCGAGGTTCGTCCGATCACCGAGCGCCATCTCCCCAGCGGGGAGCACCGTCGTGTCCTTGGCGATCGGAGCGCTCTCGCCGGTGAGCGCCGCCTCCTGGATCTCCAGCGAGGCCGAGCTGACGATGCGCGCGTCGGCCGGAACGAGGTCACCGGCCTCGAGCAGCACGATGTCGCCGGGCACGAGCCTGGTCGAATCGACCTCTTCGACCCCACCCGCTCGTCGAACCCGAGCGACGGGAACCTGGAGTTGGGCGAGCGCCTCCACGCTCGCTGTCGCCTTTCGCTCCTGGTTCGTCCCCATGACGACGTTGAACAACACGAGCAGCATGACGATCGCACCCGTCGGGATCTGCCCGATCGAGAAGCTCGCAACGCTGACGATGAGCAGCATGATGTTCATCGGGTTGAGGAGTTGCCCCTTCGCCACTTCCCACAGGGTGGGCGGGGGTTCGGTGGCGACCTCGTTCGGTCCGTACCGCGCCAGGCGCTCCTCGACCTCTTCGGGGTCGAGGCCTTGTTCAGCGCCGACCGTGAGGCGGGACAGCGCGTCGTCCGCTGACACCGAGTACCAGGCGGTCTCCTCGGTGGTCTGCTCGATCGTGGTCATTCCCTGGTCCTCTCCATCGGTCGTCGGCTCACTCATGCTCCCTCGCTCAGTACGGCTCGGGGATGTGACGCAGCGGGAGATCCGGCTCGCTGTAGTCACCAGCCCGCTGGCGCCGCGGCAGCTTGATCTCTCGCTGCTCGAGGGGCTCGTACGGGACCTGCGAGAGCAGGTGGGAGATGATGTTGAGCCGGCCGCGCTTCTTGTCGTCGGTGTGGGCGACGAACCACGGCGCCCATGCGGTGTCGGTCTGGGCCAACATGGCGTCACGCGCTCGCGAGTAGTCGAACCACCGGCTGTAGGACTTCAGGTCCATGTCGGACAGCTTCCAGATCTTGCGTGGATCCTCCATCCGGCTCTTGAGCCGCCGGGTCTGCTCCTTCGAGCCGACTTCGAGCCAGTACTTGATGAGCTGAATGCCCGACTCGACCATGGCCCGCTCCACGGTGGGGGCCTGCTCGAGGAACCGGTCGGTCTGCTCCTGGGTACAGAATCCCATCACCGGCTCGACGCCTGCACGGTTGTACCAACTGCGGTCGAAGATCACGACCTCCCCCGCTGCGGGGAAGTGCGACATGTACCTCTGGATGTACATCTGGGACCGCTCGCGCTCGGTCGGCGCCGGGAGAGCCACGACGCGGAAGACGCGCGGACTCACGCGTTCGACGATCCGCTTGATGGTTCCGCCCTTGCCCGCCGTGTCCCGCCCCTCGAACACGATGCAGATCTTGGCACCGCTGGCCTTCACCCATTCCTGCATCGCGACCAACTCGCCGTGGAGGCGCCGCAACTCGGCTTCGTATTCCTTCCGCTTCATCTTCGGCTTGACTGCGCCGACCTCGACGTCAGATGGAGAAGCCGGCGATCGGTTCTTTTCCTTCTTGGCCTTCTTGCCCATCTTCCGTTTCCCCCTGAGTCGGTCATGCCGTGGCGGTCGCCTCGGCGACTCGCTCCGTGATCGGCATCGTCGCTGGGAGACTAGCCGTAGCGCCTCGCGCTCTCGATCGTGACGCGGAGCTCTGATGTCACCAGGCTGAGTCACCCACGCTCGACCGCTGCTTGCAGGTTCGGTGATGGCGCTGGCGTAGGTCCGGCCTCGACCCGACTGCTCTCGGCGGCTCGCCCTTCGGTGCGAAGAACGTCGCCAAACCCTCAGGACCGTCAGGGCTTCCGCTCACCCGCCCTTGCCGGGCACCACCCTGTATGCGTCGTAGACGCTCTCGACGCCCTTGATGGCGGCGAGGAGAGACTCGAGGTGGCTCGGATCTCCCAGTTCGAAGTCGAACCGCATCTTCGAGACGCGATCGCCTCCCGTCGCGGTGTTGGCCGCAACGATGTTGACGTGATGATCGGCGAGGATCGTCGTTATGTCACCCAGCAGTCGTGCCCGATCCAGGGCCTTGACCTCGATCGACGCGACGAAGGTTCCGCCGCTGTCGTCGTCCCACTCGACGTCGATGATCCGGTCGGCCTGGCCGTCGCTCAGCGAGACGGCGTTGGCACAGTCGGTCCGGTGGACCGAGACGCCGCGACCTCGCGTGACGAAGCCGATGATCTCGTCGCCGGGCACAGGCGTGCAGCACTTCGACAGCCGGACGAGCAGGTCGTCGAGGCCCTCGACGTGGACCCCGTGGGTGCCCGAGCGCGTGCGTCGCCCGCGCCGCGGCGACCGCACCGTCGTCGGGATCTGCTCCTCTCGGCCGCCCTCGCCACCCCGCAGGGCCTTCCCCGCCCGGGCCGACACCGCCTTGGCCGAGACGTGCCGCTCACCGACCGCCGCGAACAACGCTTCGACGTCGGCGTAGTTCATCTCGTTGGCCAGGTCGGCCATCAGCGGACCCTTGGTGATGCGCTGGACCGGCAGTCCTTCGCGGCGGATCGCCTTGATGACGTCGTCGCGCCCTTGGGCGACCATGTCCTCGCGGCGCTCACGGGAGAACCACTGCTTGATCTTGTTCGTGGCCCGGTGGGTCGCCACCATGTCGAGCCAGTCCCGGGAGGGTGCGGTGCCCTCGCCCTTCGCGGTGAAGATCTCGACGGTGTCACCCGAGTCGAGCTTCGTCTCGAGCGGAACGAGCCGGTTGTTGACCCTGGCCCCGATGCAGGCGTGTCCGACCTCGGTGTGGATCGTGTAGGCGAAATCGATGGGAGTGGAGCCCACCGGCAGGGTCACCACCTCACCCTTCGGCGTGAAGACGAACACCTCGTCCTGGTCGAGATCGAGCTTGAGGTTGGCCATGAAATGGCCGGGGTCCTGGGTTTCGCTCTGCCATTCGAGAATACGGTCGAACCAGGTCCCGTCGGCGGTGACGTCGCTGTCCTTGTAGGCGTAATGGGATGCGACGCCGAACTCGGCCCGGCCGTGCATCTCACCGGTGCGGATCTGGACCTCGAGCGGTTTGCCCTGCGGGCCGATCACGGTGGTGTGGAGGGACTGGTACAGGTTGAACTTCGGGTGGGCGATGTAGTCCTTGAATCGGCCCTGGACCGGCTTCCAGAGACCATGGATGGCGCCCAGGGCCCCGTAGCACTGGTAGAGGCTGGGCACGATGATGCGGATTCCGACCAGATCGAAGATGTCGTCGAAAGGGCGGCCCTTGACCACCATCTTCTCGTAGATACTCCACAGGTGCTTCGGCCGTCCGGTGACGTCGGCCTCGATCTCGCTCTCCTCCAGCCGCTCGCGCACGATGCCGACGACCTGCTCGAGGTAGAGGTCGCGCTCGGGCGTGCGGGTCTGGATCATGTGGTCGATCTCGCCGTACCGCTTCGGATGGAGCGCGGCGAAGGAGAGATCCTCGAGCTGCATCTTCATCTCCTGCATGCCGAGGCGGTGGGCCAACGGGGCGTACACCCCCAGGGTCTCCTGCGCCGTATGAGCCTGTTTCCAATCGGGGAGGGCGGCGATGGTCCGCAGATTGTGGAGTCGATCGGCCAGCTTGATGATGATCACGCGAAGGTCCTTGGCCATCGCCACGAGCATCTTGCGCATCGTGGCCGCCTGCTGTGCCTCCTTGGTGTCGAACTTGACCCGGTCCAGCTTGGTGACCCCGTCGACGATGTCGGCCACGTCGTCGTCGAACTGCAATCGCAGATCGTCGAGCTCGATCCCGGTGTCCTCGACCGAGTCGTGCAGGAGAGCTGCGGCAATCGTGATCTCGTCGAGACCCAGCTCGGCGACGATCCGTGCGACGGCCAACGGATGATGGACGTACGGCTCACCCGACTTCCGGTGCTGTCCCTCGTGGGCCTCGGCCGCCAACCGGTAGGCCCGCTCGATCCGGTCGTCTGGCTTGCGGCCGTGCTGTTGCCGGAACGCGGTCACCAACGGCGCGATCTGGGTGGTGGCCGGGTCGTTGTGCCGGCGCCACGGGAGGACTCGCGTGACCGTGGCCATCAGTCGAAGACCATCAGACTGTGGACTGCAACGTCCGCAGCCAGCGCCGACCGCCCCTCGAGGGAGGCGAGCTCGGCCAGGAACGAGTACCCGGCGAGGTCGGCACCGGAGCCCTTCACGAGCTCGGTGGCGGCGGCCGCGGTGCCACCGGTGGCCAGCACGTCGTCGACCAGGAGCACACGGTGCCCCGCCGCCAGCCCGTCGACGTGGATCTCGAGGCGGTCCGGCCCGTACTCGCACTCGTAGTCGGTGGAGTTCACGTCATGGGGGAGCTTTCCGGCCTTGCGGACGGGTACGAGGCCGACTCCCAACCGGTAGGCGATCGGAGCGGCAAGGATGAAGCCCCGGGCCTCGACCCCCACGACGGCGTCGATGCCGTCGCCGGACCAGTGATCGGCCACCGCATCGATCGCGAACCGAAATGCGTCGACGTCGGCCAGAAGCGGGGTGATGTCCTTGAACAGGATCCCGGGCGCGGGGAAGTCGGGGATCTCCCGGATGTGATCGAACAGGAAGGAGGTCTCGAGCGTCATGTCCCGATCATCGTACCGACCGCCCAAGGCGAACTCTGTGCCATGGCGGTACGCATATGCACGCCAGGGCACAAAGTTCGTCGAGGTCGGCCGCTGTCAGCGCTTGCGGCCCTTCTTCCGAGACCGGGGCTGGATCACGCCGGCGGCGGGCGGGATGACCTCGGCCATGGTGTCGGCGTCGGCCGGGGCCAGCGGACCCGCATCGGCGGCCCTGCGCTCCCTGGCGCGGATCTTCGCCTGCCTGTACCGGGGCTCGCGTTCCTTCAGGGCCACCACCACCGGGGCGGCGACGAAGATCGAGGAGTAACCACCGACCAGGAGGCCCACGAGCAGGGCGATCGAGAACTCCTGGAGCGTCGCTGCTCCGAGGATGAAGGAGCCCACCACCAGCATCGAGAGCACCGGGAGGATCGACGTGAACGTGGTGTTGATGGAACGCATCAGCACCTGATTCATCGACGTGCTCATCAGATCGGAGTATGTGAGCTTGCCGCGCGAACCGAGCTTGGCCTCGTTCACCCGAACCTTGTCGTACACGACGATCGTGTCGTACATGGAGTACCCCATGATGGTGAGGAACGCGATGACCGTGGCCGGCGTCACCTCGAACTGGAAGATCGAGTAGACGCCCACCGTGAGGATGATGTCGTGCACGACGGCGGCCAGTGCCCCGACGGCCATCTTCCACTCGAGCCGCCAGGCGATGTACGCCGCGATGAGGACGAAGAACCAGATCAGGGACGTGATCGTCCTCCGGGTGATCTCCTCACCCCAGGTGGGCCCGACGGTGCTGACGCTGATCTCGGCCGGGTCGACCCCGGCCTGTTCGGCGAGGGCATCGGTGACCACATCGGCCTCCGAGCCGAGCTCTTCCAGGTCGGCCTGGACCCGGATCCTGCGCCCCTCCGACCCGGTGACGACCTGGATCTTCGCGTCCTGCTTGCCGGAGGACCGGAGGGCATCGCGCACCTCTGCCACCGAGCTGGTCTCGTCGGGGACATCCCAGAGGCCGCCGCCCTCGAAGTCGATACCGAGGTTGAGGCCGCGGACGTAGAATGACCCCAGGCTGAGCGCGACCAGCACGGCGGAGAACACGAGGACTCGGGGCCAGGCGCGGGCGAAGTCGAAGTCGGCGTCGCCGCGGTAGATCTTGGCGAACATCAGCCCGCTCCTTCGGCGGGAACCGGTTCGGACCGCTCACGGGGTGCAGGCATGCCGAACAGCCCGGGTCGGTCGAAGTACTTCGGATTGGTCCCGAGCATCTGGACCGCCGGTCCCATGAACATGTACGACACGAGCAGGTCGAGCAGGGTGGCCAGGCCGAGATAGAACGCGAATCCCTTGACCGCACCGACCGTGAGGAACCACAGGACCCCCGCCGCGATCAGAGAGGCCACGTCGGCCATCACGATCGTTCTGAAGGCCGCGGTGAATGCGCGGTCGACCGACGATCGGAGGGTCCTGCCGTTGCGGGCGTCTTCCTTTAGATGCTCGAAGTAGACGACGTTGGAGTCGAGGGACACACCGACCGAGACGATGATGCCGGTCACACCGGCGAGCGTGAGCGCCAATCCCTGGGTGTCACCCAGGAACGTAATCATCACCCACAACAGCGTGCTGGAGATGAGGAGGCTGATCACGGCGACGACGCCGAGCAGCCGGTAGTAGGCGATCATGTACGTCGCGGCCAGGATCAAACCGACGATGCCGGCGATGATGCCGGCGCGAAGGGCGTCGTTTCCGAGCGATGCCGACACCGATTCGACGCTCTGCGGTTCGAGCTCGATGGGCAGCGCGCCGTAGCGGAGCTGGAGAGCGAGGTCGGCCGCGCCGTCGCGATCGAAGCTGCCGGTGATCTGGATCTGGTCGCGCTGGAAACTCGCCGCGTTGATCGAGGGAGCCGACACGACGACGGAATCGAGGACGATGGCGAGCTGGCCGGCCCCGCCACCTTGACCGGGACATTCCGGGTTGGTCCCGCTGTTGCACGTGGCCGCCGCGGCGTTGAACAGGTCGATGCCGTCGGCTCCGCCCTTGAAGACGGGATTGACCTGCCACGAGCCGATCGACTCCTGGGAGAAGCTCGCCGTCTGCAGGGACTCACCGGTGAGCAGCGTCGGGCCGAGCGTGTAGAGGGCTACGACCTCACCGTCGAGGACCTCGGGTAGAACCACGATCTCGTCGGGTTCGTCATCCTCGGGCCGGGTGACACCGGAGAGGATCTCGTCGATCTGGTCCTGGCTCCGCTCCCCGATGATCTCGTCGATCAGGGCGGACTGGTCCTCGCTGAGGGTTTCGGCCTGCTCGAGGCTGATCTGGAAGAGCTGCTCGTCGTCGAGATCCCGCAGTTGGGCTTCGGAGAGCTCGTTGCCGTCCGGCAGTGTCGTCGTGGTGGTCGGTCCGGTCGTCGTGGACCCGGGGACCGTCGTCGACGTCGTCGTCGTCGACGACGTGGTCGAGGTCGTGCTGGTCGTGGACCCCGTCGGGCTAGTGGGACCGTCGTCGGCGTAGAGATCCGAGAGGAGGACGGGCTCGGCCAGCCCGGCCAGCGGCGTCACCGACAAAACCGGGCGGAAACGGAGCTCAGCGGTGTTGCCCACCAGTTCCAGGGCCCGCTGCTGATTCCCGACACCGGGCAGCTGAATGATCACGTTGTCGCCCTGACGCCGGATCTCCGGCTCGGCCACACCGAGGCCGTCGACGCGGTTGCGGATGATCTCGATGGTCTGGTCGAGCGCGTCCGAGGGGATCTCGGCGCTCTGGCCCTCTTCCACCACGGGCTCGAGCACGACCGACGCGCCACCCTGGAGGTCGAGGCCGAGCAGGGGGCTCCAACCCACCACCAGCGCGGTCACGAGCCCCACGACAGCGCAGGCGACGATGAACACGAGCCGTTTGCGGCCGTGGTCGGGCTGGCCGCTGCTCACTCGACCGGGTCCTCCCCGTCGAGCTCCTCGGCCTCGTCGCCCGGCTCGTCGGCGTCATCCTCGTCCGGCTCGGTGGCGCGCTGGCCGATGGAGGCGAGCGCGATCCTCAATTCGATCGACGGCGCCACCTCGAGCATGGCGACGTCGTCATCGATGGCGGTGATGGTGCCGTATATCCCGGCGGTGGTCATCACCTCGTCACCCACCTCGAGCGAGTCGATCATCGCCTGGTGGCTCTTCACCCGGCGCTGTTGGGGCAGGATGAGCATCACGTACATGAGGCCGATCAGTGCGGCGAAGACGATGAGTTGTGGCATCTCGGGTGACCGGTCGGGTACGGGACCTGGGAAGGTTAGTCGTCATCCCACGCCGCGTGGACCTCCCCCTGCAGCTCTTGGAAGGTGCCGGCTTCGATGGCCGACTGCGCCCGTCGTACCAGACCCAGCAACCACCACAGGTTGTGCAGCGTGAGAATGCGGGCGGCACCGACCTCTCCCACCTTGAAGAGATGCCGCAGATAGCCCAGCGGGTAGCGAGCGGCCGGCCCGGCTGCGGCCAGGCGCTCGTCACTGCGGGCGTACTCGCTGCGGCTCACGTTCAACCGCCCCCGGTCGGTCAGCGCGGTGCCGTGGCGGGCCAACCGGGTCGGCAGCACGCAGTCGAACAGGTCTACCCCACGGGCGATCGCCTCGATGACACCGACGGGATCACCCACGCCCATCAGGTATCGGGGCGCTTCGGTGGGAAGATGCTCGACGACACGGTCGAGAGCGTCGAGCATCACCGTACGCTCCTCCCCCACCGACAGCCCGCCGATGGCGTATCCCTCGAAACCGATCTCGACGGTGCGTTCGGCGCTTTCGCGGCGCAGCCCGGGATCGGCGCCTCCCTGCACGATCCCGAACTGGTTGATGGCGACACCGTGGTGGAATCCCTCGGCGCGATGGTGCAGGAACCGCCGGCGGGCCCGAGCGGCCCAGCGCGCCGTCTGCTCGACGGCTTCGGTCAATTCGGCATGTTCGGCCGGCAGCGGCGAACAGACGTCGAGCACCATCTGGATGTCAGCGCCGAGTGCCACCTGGACATCGACCGCCGACTCCGGTGTCAACAGGTGGGTGCTGCCGTCGTAGGTCGAACGGAAGGTCGCTCCCTCGTCGGACACCTCGGGTTCGAGTGAGAAGATCTGATATCCGCCCGAGTCGGTGAGGATGGCCCGATGCCAGTCCATGAATCCGTGCAGACCGCCCAGGTCGGACACCACGTCGGCACCCGGCCGCAGCATCAGGTGGTAGGTGTTCCCGAGGATGATCGGCGCGTCGAGCCCCTCGAGGTCACCGGAGTCGACGGTCCGGACCGCTCCGCGGGTCCCTACCGGCATGAACATCGGAGTCGGGATCGGGCCTCGGGCCGTGATGATCGTGGCCCTACGGGCACCACCGTCATCGGCATGCCGCTCGAAGGTGAGGCTCATCGGGTCCGCTCCAGCAGCATCGCGTCGCCGAAGGACAGGAATCGGTATCCGTGTTCGAGCGCGACGGCGTAGAGGTCGCGCCATCGCGGGCCGACGAACGCCTCGACCAGGACGAGGAGTGACGACCGCGGGAGGTGGAAGTTCGTCATGAGGACGTCGACCACCCGCCAGTCGAAGCCGGGTGTTATGAACAACGAGCTCTCCGCGGCCAGACATCCGCCGCGGGCTGCCGACTCGAGAGCTCGGACCGTCGTCGTCCCCACGGCGATCACCCGATCGGCCTCCCGGATCTGGTTCCAGGCAGCCGGTGTGATCCGATAGGACTCGGTGTGCATGACGTGATCCTCGATCCGCTCGCTGCCGATCGGACGGAAGGTGGCCAGGCCGACGTCGAGTTCGACGCTGACGACGGTCGCACCGGCCGCCGCCGCGTTCCCGAGCAGCTCGACGGTGAGGTGGAGGCCGGCCGTGGGTGCGGCCGCCGACCCGGTCCGGCGGGCATAGACCGTCTGGTAGCGCTCGTCGTCGTCGAGGGATCCCTCCAGGTACGGGGGCAACGGAAGGTCTCCCAGGGATCGCAGCCGCCGGTCGGGATCGTCGCCCAGCCCGTGCACCTCGATCAGGCGGCGACCGCCACCGAGATCGTCGAGGGCCCGGACGGTGACGGCGTCGTCGGCCGGGGCGGTCAGCACCGTTCCTGGCGGTACGGGTCGATTGGCTCCGATGAGCGCCTCCCAGCGCCCATCGCCGACCGGACGAAGGAGCAGTGCTTCGACGGCGCCACCGGTCGGTTTCCGCAACGCCAAACGCGCGTGGCGAACACGGGTGTCGTTGACGACGACGACATCGCCGGCCCGCAGACGGGTCGGCAGGTCATGGACGTGCTCGTGTTCCGGCGTGCGCTCGGGCCCCCGATCGACGAGCAGGCGCGCCTGATCCCGAACCGGGACCGGCTCCTGGGCGATGCGCTCGGGCGGGAGGTCGTAGTCGAACCGATCGGTCCGCATCACTCGAAGAGCGACGGATCCGAGTCTCGACCGCGCTCGGGAGCGGAAAGGCCCAGGTGCCGCCATGCCGCCTCGGTGGCCACCCGTCCTCGTGGGGTCCTCATCAACAGTCCCTGTTGGATCAGGAAGGGCTCATAGACGTCTTCGACGGTCTCGGTCGGTTCGCTGACGCTGATGGCCAGCGTGGACAGCCCGACCGGGCCGCCGCGGAATCGGCGGCAGAGTGCATCGAGGATGGCACGGTCGATCTTGTCGAGGCCCACCTCGTCGACGCCGAAGACCTCGAGGCCGGACCGGGCCGTCTCCCGGTCGACGAAGCCGCCACCATCCACTTCGGCATAGTCCTGGACCCGCCGAAGCAGGCGGTTGGCGATCCGGGGGGTGCCCCGCGCTCGGCGGGCGATCTCCGAGGCCCCCGCCTGGTCGGTCGGCACACCAAGGATGCCCGAGGTGCGAATGACGATGGACTCGAGATCGGAGGGGTCGTAGTAGTCGAGCCGGGCGACGAGGCCGAAACGATCTCGGAGGGGCCCGGTGATCAAGCCGGTTCTGGTGGTGGCACCGACGAGCGTGAAGTGGGACAGGGTCATGCGGATCGAGCTGGCGGCGGGTCCCTTGCCGACCAGGATGTCGAGCTCGAAGTCCTCCATCGCCGGGTACAGCACCTCTTCCACCGCCCGCGACAGCCGGTGGATCTCGTCGATGAACAACACGTCGCCCTCTTCGAGCTTGCTGAGGATCGCGGCCAGATCACCGGCCCGCTCCAGAGCCGGCCCCGACGTGACATGCAGCGCCACCCCCATCTCGGCCGCGACGATGCCGGCGAGCGTGGTCTTGCCGAGCCCTGGAGGACCGGCGAAGAGCAGATGATCGACGGCCTGCTCCCGCCGGCTGGCAGCTTCGAGGACGATCCTCAGGTGGTTCTTCAGCTCGGCCTGACCGACGAAATCGGCCAGGACCCGCGGTCGCAGTCCGCCTTCGCTCGACAAGGGATCACCGACGGCGACCTCGTCCGCGGAGTCGTCCACGAGGGGCTCGGCCGACAGGATCTCGTCACGCATGGTCCCGGCCTACCACGTCGCCAGCCGCTGAAGCGCCTCTTTGAGCATCTCGCCCGCGTCGTCGGCGCCCGGTACCTCTCGCAGGACGGCGAGCACCTCGTCGGTGCCGTAGCCGAGGCCGAGCAGGGCCTCACGGACCTCGGCCGTCGTACTGGAGCGGGGATCGACATCGTCCTCGTCGTCCCGGGCCCGCCCCGTGGCGCGGCCGGTGAGGTCGAGATCGGGAAGGTCGATGACGCCCTTCAACTCGACCAGCAGCCGGGTCGCGGTCTTCTTGCCCACCCCGGGGACCAGGCACAGGGCGGCGACGTCCTCCTCGGCGACGATACGGCGGAGACCGGCTGGGGCGTGGACCGCGAGGATGTTCACGGCCAGGGAAGGACCGACGCCGTGAGCGGCGAGCAGGGTCGAGAAGACCACGCGCTCGTCGCGGGCGGCGAAGCCGTACAGCACCTGGGCGTCCTCACGGATGTGATGATGAACCCACAGGAACACCTCGGTCCCCGGCTGGCCCAGGTCGATCAGGGTGCCGGGTGTGACGACGACCCGATAGCCGACGCCGCCGACGTCGATGAGGAGCTCGCCCGACGGATCACGATCGACGACCGACCCACGGAGCGATCCGATCATCGGAGGCTCCGGGCCAGACGTCTCGCCAGCGGGGCGTGGGCCAGATGGCACAGCGCGACGGCGGCGGCGTCGGCGGCATCGGGCGGTTCCGGCAGGGTGGCCAGGTGCAGCTGGGTCTGCACCATGCGCTGCACCTCGACCTTCGAAGCGCCACCCCAGCCGGTCACGACCTGTTTGATCTCGTTGGGTGAGTACTCGGTCACGCCGATCCCCGCCGATGCGGCCTCGGCCATGATGACGCCGACCGCCTGGGCCACTGCCATCGCGGTGCGGGCATTGGCCTGGAACAGCAGTCGCTCGATGGCCACCTCGGAGGGCCCGTACTCGGCGATGAGCGAACGGATCTCGGTCTGGAGCTCGGCCAGCCGCACCGGCCGGGGGTCGGCCGAGCTGGTCCGGAGCACTCCCACCGCCCGAGGCGTCGGGTGAGGGCGGCCGGGAGCGACGACGGCGTATCCGCATCGAGACAGGCCGGGATCGATCCCGAGGACGAACATGTGTACGACCTTAGTCCCGGTCGTCGCGATTGTCGCGACGCTCGGACGCTACTTGTAGCCGTAGAACACGCCTCGGCCGGTGTTCATCGCCTGCATGAACGGGAGGCGGTTGCCCTTGAGCAGCTGCTTGCCGTAGTGGCCGACCCGGGTCGGGAACGTCGTGTGCCAGCGGGTCTCGGCCCGCTCGAACCCGGCGACTCGCAGCAGGCCGATGTTGCAGGCCAGATTGGTGCCCCAGTAGTTGGTGTCGTCCGCGTTGAGGTCCTGACCGGGGTAGAAGGCGGCGGCGGGCCGGCGGGTGAACATCTGGTCGATGACCGTCTCCATGATGACCATGCCGCCCGGTGCCACCACGCTGGCGACCTTCTCGAGCGCGAGGAGCGGATGGGGCAGGTGGTAGAGCACGCCGAGGAAGAGGACGACGTCGAAGGTACCGACCTTCTCGGGGTCGAGATCCATGACGTCGATCTCGGTGCTCTCGACCGCCGAGCCGCGGACCTCGTGCACGAGCTCGAAACCCCGCTTCGATCCGAACGCGGGCTCGGTGGCTCCGGGCTTGGGGACGAGCGGGCTGCGCCCCTGCCACGCCCACGAGTCGCTCGCCAGTACGCGCTCCGCTCCTCGACGCTCGGCCTCGAAGCTGAAGAAGCCGTCCCACGCTCCGATGTCCAGCACGGTCCTGCCGGTCAGATCGTCGGGGAGGCACCCACGCTCGAGGTGGATCTGCGGTTCATAGACGCCGGGAGAGACAACGCCAGGAGTTATCTCGTACTTGTGGAACCAGTCGATGTCATCGACACGGCGCTGCAGTTCGGCGTTGTTCACAGGACTCCTTCTTCGACGATCCACCAGGGATACACGGTCGAGCAGACCAAGACCATTTCAGGACGAGACGGCCTGCAGGATCTCGTCGGGGATCCATACAAGAAGGTCCGCATTGGCGACGTCCGCGATCCGCTTCGGCATTGGACTAGCTCAGGGAACTCGCGTCTATTCCACACGCCGAGAGTGCGGCGATGACATCCGAGGTCGCCGCTTCCGATCCCGCCTCCATCGCGCCGAGCGCGTCGAAGTCGACCGTGCCGAGGAAGCACTCCGACTCCGCGACCGTGAGGCCGAGCCGCTCGGCGAACGCCGATACCACCTGTTCACGGGACGCCTCGTCGTTGAACAACTCCTCGGCCTGCTCGGCGTTGCCGGTTTCGGACCCCGCGGTGCCCTCCTCCGCACCGCTCCCCCCGAAAGCGAGCTCCGCGTCGAGGTCGAGGCCACATTCCTCGAGCACGAAGACCCTGATCGCTTCTTCCGTCTCGCCGGAGGGTCCACCAGTGGAATCGAACAGCGAAGCCATGAGTTCCTGAGAATCCGCGGTCGCGTCGAGATAGGCGGGCCAGTCCGTGACCGATTCGAGGTCGGCTAGACGTTCGTCCACCGCCTGAGGTATTGCCTCGTAGCCGGCGACCATCTCTCCCGTCTCGGCGGCGATCTCGTCGGGAGCGGCCACCGCCACATCCTGCCAGGCCGCGGCCACGGCCTCCGACCCGGACCGTGACGCATCGAGTGCTTCGACGAATTCCGTCCCGAATCGCTCGGCTCGAGCTGGATCGATCCCAGCCTCCTCCGCCTTCATGAGCTCGAACTGGGCGGCTGCCGCTCCGCCCGCAAATAGCGAGGGGCCAGCCTCATCCCAGGCGACGATGAGGGCGTCCACCGACGAGCAGAAATCATCCTCGAGCCTTGCCGCGGACGTGGCCGCACCGTTCTCACCATCGTCATCGGCGTCATCACCGCCACAGGCGACCGCCCCGACCAGACTGATCGCCGCTAAGGCGCCAAGAGCGTATCGACCGAACGATGGTGTTCTCACCACCGGGTCTTTACTTCATCCAGAACGTCCGAGCGAACTCGTCGTGGTTGGGGCGGTGCGCCGGGTCGACCCCCTCCTTGAGATCGCAATCTCTAGAGGCTCACCGCCTGGAGTACGTCGTCGGGGATGTCGAAGTTGGCGTGTACATCCTGAACGTCCTCGTGGTCGTCGAGGAGGTCGATGAGCCGGAGGACCGCCTTCGCCTCCTCGGCGGTGGCCAGCTCCACCGTCGTGCTCGGAAGCATCGTGAGGTCGGCACTGTCGAACGGCAGATCTTCGGCCTCGAGCGCCTCACGCACGGTCGGAAGATCCGACGGTGGCGTGGTTAGTCGCCAGGTGTCGCCTTCGTCGACGAGGTCGTCGGCACCGGCGTCGAGGGCCACCATCATCAGCTCCTCCTCGTCCACGGTGCGAGGCACGATGATCACGCCCTTGCGCTCGAACTGCCAGGCGACGGCGCCGGGCTCGGCCAGCGAGCCGCCGTTCTTGCTGAGGACGCTGCGGATCTCCGACCCCGATCGGTTCCGGTTGTCCGTGAGCACCTCGACGTACAACGCCACGCCGTTGGGCGCGTACCCCTCGTAGGTGACCTGCTCGTACTCGACGCCCTCCAGCTCGCCGGTGCCCCGCTTGACCGCTCGTTCGATCGTGTCCAGGGGCACGGAGTTGTCCCGAGCCTTCTGGAACATCGTGCGGAGCGTCGGATTGGCCTCGGGATCGCCGCCGCCCTGGCGAGCCGCGACCTCGACCTGTTTGATCAGCTTGGCGAAGAGCTTGCCGCGCTTGGCGTCGGCCGCCCCCTTCTTGTGCTTGATCGTCGCCCACTTGGAATGACCTGACATCGGCTCTCCCTCTCTTCGGTCCTACGGCCCGGAGGCCGAGGGGTTTTTCGGCCCGGAGGCCTCCCTGATCGCGATCGTCGGCCTCATGGCGATCGTCGGCTGTCCTGCATCATCGCCAGGAACGCCTCGTGCATCCGGAGATCCTCGGAGAGCTCGGGATGGAACGAGCTGACCATCACCGAGCCGGATCGACACACCACCGGCGTCCCGTCGAAGCGAGCCATCACGTCCACCCCCGGACCGACCCGCAGCACCCGCGGTGCCCGGATGAAAACACCCGGAAACGGCTCGGTCTGGCCGTCGAACACGATCGGAGCCTCGAACGACTCCCGCTGACGTCCGTAGCCGTTGCGCTCGACGTCGATGTCGATCGCGCCGAAGGATCGCTGATCGGAGCGACCGCCGACGACCTCCGTCGCGAGCAGGATCATCCCGGCGCAGGTCCCGAACACGGCCATGCCGGCGGCCAGGCGCTCGGCGAGGACCTCGAACAGCCCGGTTCGGTCGAGCAGCATGGACATCGTCGTCGACTCACCGCCCGGCATGACGAGGCCGTCGACATCGGCGAGATCGACCTCGGAGCGCACGAGGGTCGCGGCAACGCCGCATCGCTCGAGTGCGTCAGCGTGGAGTCCCACCGCTCCCTGTAGTGCCAGGATCCCGACCTTCATGCCGAGCTCCTGGGGGTTGGGCGGTGGCACGCATCACCAGCCCCGATCGGCGTAGGTCTGCTCGAGCTGCGACATCTCGAGTCCGGGCATCGCCGCGCCGAGACCGCGACTGACCTTGGCCAGGATGGACGGGTCGTCGTGGTTGAGGGCCGCTTCGACGATCGCCTTGGCCATCATGGCCGGCTCGCTGCTCTTGAAGATCCCCGAGCCGACGAAGACCGACTCGGCGCCGAGCTGCATGACGAGGCCCGCATCGGCCGGGGTGGCGATGCCTCCGGCGCAGAACAGCGGCACCGGCAGCCGGCCGGTGTCCGCGATCTCCTTCACCAGGGGAACCGGCGCCTGGAGCCGCTTGGCCCAGTCGTAGACCTCGGCCGAATCGGCCTGGGTCAGTTTCCCGATGTCGCCCCGGATCGACCGCAGATGTCGGACGGCCTCGACGATGTTGCCGGTTCCGGCCTCGCCCTTCGAGCGGATCAACGCCGCTCCCTCACTGATGCGGCGCAGGGCCTCGCCCAGGTTGGTGGCCCCGCAGACGAACGGCACGGTGAACGCCCACTTGTCGATGTGATGCGCCTCATCGGCGGGCGTCAGGACCTCGCTCTCGTCGACGTAGTCGACGGCCAGTGCCTCGAGCACCTGAGCCTCGGCGAAATGCCCGATGCGGGCCTTGGCCATGACCGGAATGGTGACCGCCGCCTGGATGCCTTCGATCATCTCGGGATCGCTCATCCGGGCGACGCCGCCCTGCGTGCGGATGTCGGAGGGCACCCGCTCGAGTGCCATGACGGCGACCGCGCCGGCGTCTTCGGCGATCCTGGCCTGCTCGGGATCGACGACGTCCATGATGACGCCGCCCTTCAACATCTCGGCCAAGCCGCGCTTGACCAGATCAGAGCCGGTCGTGCGTCCAGCGGCCGGGGGCTGCGCTTTGGTCATGCCGGGGATTCTACGGGTTCGGGTTCCGGAAGGGCGGCGACTTCCTCGGCGGTCAGGGTCGAGACGTCGCCGGACCGGGCGAGCACGAACCAGGTGCGACCGGGCACCAGGCCCAGCGGCGAGCCGTCCTCGGCCAGGAACTCCCACGGATCCAGTTCGGTGGGGCGATTCCACGTCCCCTTCACGACCTTGCCCTCGGAGAGGATCCACACCGCTCCCTCGCCGGTCGGCTTGGCCTCGGGGGTGGTCTCGTCGACCACGCTCGTCCCGTAGGGCACGTCGGCCACGACCACGTTGTCGACCCCGACCTGCTGGGTCGGACCGTCGTACTCACCGCCGTCGACCGTTTCCATGTGAGGGCCGCCGAGCTGCCAACGCAGCCATTCCTCGCGCTCGTCGTCCCAGACGTACTGGACTCCGTATCCCGCGGTGACCTGCACCTGTACGCCGTCGACCGCTTCACCGACGGGGGCCTCCTCGTCGTCCAGATACGGGAGGATGGGCTCGGGCAGATCACCGCGGTCACCGAGCAGCTCGTAGAGCCCCTCGGTACTGCTGATGAGGTTGTCGGGCGCTCGGGGGCGCTTGGGGTCGCGGTACATCTGGGGAGTCGTGTGGATGATGCCGACCAGATCGGCGTCGCGGACGCGCTCGAGCGTCCCGGGATTGGCACCCGAGAAGGCGAACCCGGGCGTGGCGATGTTGGCCAGGATCGGCGGGTCCGAGGTCCGGGCCGAACGGATGGGCCCGACCATGGGCGAGTCGAGCGAATGGAAGATCGCGATGAGACGGGTGACGTTGCTACCTATCACTTCCTCGTAGATGAGGTCGGCATACTGGAGCCCGGCCTGGGGAAAGGCGCAACACTGGTTGTGGATCTTGACGGCCATGGCCGGCCGATCGAGGTTCTCCTCGAACTCGACGTCCACCGGAGCGCCGGTGAGCGGTGCCACCGCTCCGAGAGCGACCGTGGTGGAAGTGGTCGTCGGTGCGAAGGTGACGACCGGGGCCGGTTCGGCTTCGCCGGAGTCGTCTCCACCACACGCCGCGGCGGCCAGGGCGACGATGAGCAGGATGGCGGCCGTCCGTCGGGACGGCCACGTGGGTTGGAGGGTCACGATGTCAGAGCTCCCGTAGCGCTGCGATGCGTTCTTCGAGGGGTGGGTGGGTCGCGAACATCCGGTTGATCCGCGACAGGTTGCCTTCCTTGGCATGCTGGGCCATCGGCTCCTCGATCCACAAGTGGGCCGTCGCCCGCGAGCCCGATCGGACGATCGTCGTGTCCTCCTCGAGCTTCTCGAGCGCACCGATGAGCCCGGGTGGATAGCGGGTCATCTCGACCGCGGAGAAGTCGGCCAGTTGCTCTCGCCGGCGACCCACGGTGGCCTGCATGATCCGGGCGATCAACGGCGCCAGGACCAGCATGACGATCCCCAGGACGGCGATGATGGCCCCGGGACCCGGACTGTTGCTGCTCGACCGGTTCCGGTGCCCGCTGAGCCACATGTACCGGAATGTCATGTCGGCCAGGAGCGTCAGAACCCCGACCATGGTCACGGCGATGGTACTGATCAGGATGTCGTAGTTCTTGATGTGGGACAGCTCGTGGGCGAGTACACCCTCGAGCTCGATGCGGTTCATCTTCTCGAGCAGGCCCGTGGTGACCGCGACCGCGGCGTGTTTGGGGTTCCGTCCGGTGGCGAACGCGTTGGGGGCGGCGTCATCGATCACGTACAGCCGCGGTTTCGGCAGACCCGAGGCGATGCACAGCCCCTCGACGAGGTTGTGGTACCGCGGGAACTGTTCGATCGAGGCCGGTTGCGCCCGACTCATCCGGAGTGCGACGGCATCGGACTTCCAGTAGCTGAGCCACGTCGTGCCGACCGCCAGGATGACCGCGATGGCCACGATGCCGATGCCCTCCGCGAAGAACGACACCACGACCATGATGACGAAGAGCGTGAAGACGAAGAACCCTGCGACCAGGGCCATCGACCGCCTCTTGTTCTGCGCTACCTGGGGATACACAGGGTCAGAACTCGACATCGACCGGGCCGCGGGCTTCGCCGTCGACCTCGAAGTACTCGCGGGCTTCGAAGTTGAATCCGCCAGCGACCAGGTTGCCCGGGAAGGTCTCGATACGGGTGTTGTACGTGCGAACCGAGTCGTTGTAGAACTGCCGCGCGTAGGCGATACGGCCTTCGGTGCCCGTCAACTCCTCCTGCAGCTGGAGGAAACTCTGGTTGGCCTTGAGGTCCGGGTAGGCCTCGCTGAGGGCGAAGATCGACTTGAGTGCACCGGTGATGGCGTTCTCGGCCGCAGCCTGGTCGTGGACGCCCTCGGCCGCCACCCCGGCGTTGCGAGCCGAGATCACCCGCTCGAGGGTCTCCTTCTCGTGCTCGGCATAGCCTTTGACCGTGTTGACGAGGTTCGGGATGAGGTCGTAGCGGCGCTTGAGCTGCACGTCGATCTGGGCCCAGGCCCCTTCGATCTTGTTGCGCTGGCTCACCAGACCGTTGTAGAGCGCTATCCCGCCCCCGACGACCAGGACGGCGAGCACCACGAGAACGATGATGAGAATGGTCATGCGGTCGATTCTATGGCGACCGCATCGCTCTTCGGCCCGATGCTGATTCGCGGCGGCTCACAGGAGGCCGGCGTACAGGTCCTGATAGAGGAGGGCCAGATTCCGCATCGACAGCTCGTCGGCTCGAGCCTCACCGCCGGCGATGAGCAAGGACGCGGTCGCTTGGTCGTCGAGGACCGATCTGATCGCCTCGGCGAGGCCCTCGGCGTCACCCGGCGTGACCAGCAGCGCGTCGCGACCGTGGGTGGCGACATTCCGGTAGCCGGCGAGGTCGCTCGCCACCACCGGGGTTCGGGCCGCCATCCCCTCGAGCAACACGATGCCGAAGGACTCGCCCCCCAGCGACGGAGCGCAGAACACGTCGGCCCCGGCCAGACGGGCCCGCTTGTCTTCGTCGGAGATCTGCCCCAGCCAGTCGATCCGTGGGTCCTGGCCCCAGTCGCGGCGAAGCGACTCCGTGTCGGGACCCGAACCTGCCACCCAGAGCCTCACATCGCCGGGGATGAACGCCAGGGACTCGAGCAGCACCGACAAGCCCTTGCGCGGCTCGTGCCGACCCAGGAAGAAGATCGTCCTGGCGTCGGTCGACGCGGGTGATGCCTTGGCGAATCGATCGACCTCCACACCGTTGAAGACCGGGATGAAGTCGCCACCAACGACGCCGCCGGCCATGGCCTCGGCGTCGGGCGACACCGCGCACCGCAGGTCGATCCCCCGGGCGAGACGCCGGAGCACGGATCGCGTTCGGTCGTAGAGGTCGATACGGCCCGCGGCATGGAACGTGGCCACGATGGGAGCCGTCTTCACGAACAGCGCGGTCATCGTCGGACCCGGACACATCGGTTCGTGCACATGGACGACATCGAACAACTCATCGTTGAGGGCCCGGATCGTACGGAGCTGCGCCGACGGGTCCGGGGCTATGGGGGCCACCGATCCGTTGGCGGCCGTCGGGACGGAGTTGCCCAGGGGCGTGATCCCGGGCTCGGGCGGCGGTCCGTCGCAGGGAGCGAGAACGCGAACGTCATTGCCGAGCACGCGAAGCGCCCTGGCCAGTCCGAGTACTTGGCCCTGAACGCCCCCGGGAATCGTGAGGCTGTAGGGACACACGAGCCCGATACGCATGGCCTCAGGGTACCGATATCACCTCGGCGTGCGCTCGCCGGTCTCCGCGCGGTCCGACGGCCAGTTGGGCTGCATGAGGTGCCACTGCTCGGGCTCGGCGCGGATGAGCCCTTCGAGAGCGTGTGCCATGTCCTGGGTGACGCGGGCCACATCGTCGCGGAGCCGCCCCCGACGCTCGACCTCGAGCGGGGCGCACAGTTTGGCGTGCCGGCGCTCTCCCCTGAAGTAGATCGCCGCCGGCATCAGGCTGGTCCCCGTACGCAGCGCAAGCGTGGCGGGCCCGCCCGGCAGGGTCGTTCGCTCGCCGAAGAACTCGACGTCGACTCCGGTCCCGGTGATGTCGCGATCGGATAGAAGGCAGATCACGTGCCGGTCTTTGACGGCCTGAGTCACCTCGGCTGCTGCCCCGGGACCGAGCGGAACGACGTTGATGCCGATGGATCGCCGGAAGTCGGCGAACCACTCGAACAGCTCCGGCGGATCGAGCTGCTCGACCACACCGGTGCACGGCACACCCATCACCCTGGTCACGTAGAAGGCCGCCCACTCCCAGCCCCCCAGGTGAGGCAGGGCGAGGATGGGACCCAATCCTCGCTCTCGACACGCGGCTATGTGCTCGTATCCCTCGTAGGTGAGCCCCGCCTCGAGCTCTTCGTTGCTCAAGCCGGGGAGGCGGAACGACTCGACCCAATAGCGGGCGTAGGAGTCGAAGGTCTCCTGTACCGAACGGGCCATGGCCTTGCCTTGGTGGTCCGGGCCGTACACCCGCGCCAGATTGCGCTCGACGATCCGGCGTCGCTCGGGCGAGACCAGCTTGGCGCCGGTCGCGCCGGCATGAGCGAGGGCCCTGGCCGCGGGTTCCGGCAGCTCGCGGGCCAGCGCCGCCCCACCTCGGTATCCCCAGTACGCGAGTTTGGCCACCAGGTCCGTGTCAGTTCCGCGGCGAGGACCGTTGACGGTTCTGCCGCCCGGTCCAGCGCCGCGTCGTGCGAGGGACCCGCTCGGTCCGGCGGCGGGTTCGAGTGATCGCGGCAGGAACCGGAGGACGCTCGGCCTGGCGCCACACCTTCACGAATCGCTGCACTGCGGTGATGGCCGTGAGGACGAGCATCACCCAGAGCGTGCCGATCAGCAGATGGTCGAAGAGCAGCCCGAAGCCCAGGGCGATGAATCGCTCGGCTCGCTCCATCAGCCCGCCCTTCGCCTCGAATCCGAGGGCCTCGGCCTTGGCTCGCTGGTACGAGACGAGGCTGGCCGCGGCATACACCGCCATCGGGAGGAGTCCGATCCGGCCGTCGTGGGTGCTGGTGAGATACCAGGCGACACCACCGAACAGCATCGCATCGGTGAGCCGATCGGACACCGAGTCGAAGAACGCGCCGCGGGGCCCCGAGCTGCCCGAGGCCTTGGCCACTGCTCCGTCGAGAGCATCCGGGATCCCCGTCGCCACGAGGAGGACGAACCCGAGGGTGAGCCAGCCGTTGCCGATGACCACCGCGGCCGTGGCGGCCATAACGATGCCGAGTGCGGTGAGGTGGTCGGCGCGGATTCCGGCGCGACGGAGGCTCCGGCCGACGGGCTTGAGGCCGGCCTCGATGTTGGTCTTCCAGCGGCCGTCGAGCATCTGCTCTCGCTCCAAGTCGGGGGATGGCGAAGGGGCACTTCGTGTCGAACGCGCTACGCGATCAAGCGCTAACTCTCGCGAGCATAGCGCCGTGGTTCCCAGTGTAGGTAGATGAGCGGCGTCGGGGCGTACACCCTTCCGGGGCATGGGTGCGGATCCTCCCCCGATATCGTGATCTCGGTGACCGACGCGCTCCCCGATCTCGCCCCCGCCGATGCCGCCGTGGCCCTGCGGTCGCTCCCCCGCCGGTTCGGTGAAGCCATCGCAGCAGCCGCCCGATCCGACTCCCGTGGTGGGTCCGAGGAAGACGTCGAGGATCGTGCTCACCAGATCGGCACGGACGGCACCAGCCCCCTCGAACAGCTGGCCGCGGCCACCGCCGAGATCACACTGTTGCACCATGCGGCGGCGGTCGTCCTGAGTGGATCGAACGCTGCCCTCCACCCGGCGGTGGTCAGTCGTCACGCCCGCGTCTGGGATGTGCCCGCCGGTCTCACCGTCGCCGTCGGGATCGAACTGCTCGAAGCCGAGGCCGTCGCGTTCGCCGAGCTGATCGAGTCGGCCACGGCCACCGAGTGGGCGAAGGCCGGAACAGTCGCCGGGGGACACGCCGTGACAGCGATCGGGATCGTCAGCGACGCGGTCCACTCGGCGGTGACCCGGCTGCGGTCAATCGGCTGAGCCGGCGGCCGTGAACTCGCTCCAGTCCTCTGGATTGTCCTCGACGATCCAATCGATGATCTGGCCGTCCTGGCCGTCGACCAGCACCAGGCCCCTCTGGGACGGCGGCTCATCGGCCGAGTAGAGCAGGATGCGCCACGTCGGTCGGGACAGGTATCCGCGCCAGCCCATCTGGGCCGATGCGTGCCCGACTGCGAACCCGACCCGCCTGGTGGCGGCCACCAGCGCCTCTCCCTCGTCGATCTCGAGCTTCCAACCCGCGATGAGGTGGTAGATCCCCACGACGATCAGTGCCGCTGCCGCCCACAGCATGCCGTCGTTGACCAGGGCTGACCCTCCGTCGGCGACCAGCCACAGGATGAGACAGACGCCGGCCATCACGAGGTAGATCAGGCCGGGGATGCGGCGTCGGCTGTTGTCGGGAAACGAATACGGAGCGGTGGCCTGGCCGGGGTCCAGGTCGCTGGGGAGCACGTCGAGGACTTCATCTCGGTCCGACCCATCGTCGGGGTCCTCGGCCGAGTCGTCGAAGAGGGGTCGGAAACTCACCCCCGGAGGCTACCCCGGCCAGGCTCTCACCGGCCTCAGCTCGCCGGCCAGGCTCTCACCGGCCTCAGCTCGCCGGCCAGGCTCTCACCACCCTCTCCCAACTCGCCCCCAACGCCTCGGGCAACACCCTGGTCTCGGCAACGGTCACCGTGAAGTTCGTGTCGCCCTTCCACCGGGGCAGGACATGAACGTGAACATGGTCGGGCACACCGGCGCCGGCGCCTTCACCCTGGTTTAGGCCGATGTTGACTCCATCGGGAGTGTAAGCGCCCTCCAGTGCGGCGACGCCGTCGCGCACGCCCTCCCACAACTCTGTGAATTCGACCGGAGTGAGCTCGGCCAGGGTCGCGACCGCCCGCCGGGGCAGCACCATCAGATGGCCGTTGGTGTACGGGAAAGCGTTGAGCAGAGCGAAACAGTGCTCGCCCCGCCAGACGATGTAGGTCTCGTCGTCAGCGAGGCCCGACTCGAGGATCGACTCGAACAACGTCGAGCCCGGTGCCCGCTCGATCGCATCGGCCCCGCCGTCCTCGATGTACGGAATGCGCCAGCCGGCCCAGAGGCGTTCGATGCCGGTGGGACCCGCGGACGTGGGATCGTGTGGACCCGTCACGTCAGTCCCGCACCGGCCGGAGCTCGGATTCGATCTTGTCCAGGAACTCCACCAGGGGAACATCGCGCTCGACGTCTCCGCCCCTGGGGTTCACCCCGAGAGTGGTTCCGGCGACATCGTCGTCACCCACCACGAGGACGTAGGGGATCTTGTCCACCTTGGCCGTACGGATGCGTTTACCCAGAGGCTCGCTGGCCTCGACGAGGTCGACCCGCACGTCGGCTGACCGCAGACGATCGACGACCTGGACGGCGTACTCGTGGTGTTCCGAGGCCACCGGAAGGACCCGGGCCTGTATCGGTGAGAGCCACACCGGGAGTGCTCCGGCGTAGTGCTCGATCAGCACGCCGAAGAACCGTTCGATCGAGCCGAGCAACGCCCGGTGGATCATCACCGGCCGATGTCGGGCACCGTCGGGTCCGATGTACTCGATCTGGAACCGCTCGGGCAGGTTGAAGTCCAACTGGAGGGTCGACAGCTGCCACCGCCGGCCGATGGCATCGGCCACATCGACGTCGATCTTCGGCCCGTAGAACGCGCCGCCCCCTTCGTCGAGCTCGTACCCGAGGCCGGCCACGTCGAGTGCGTGCCGAAGCCCGACGATGGCCTCGTCCCACTGGTCGTCCTCCCCGACCGACTTCTCGGGCGGGCGGGTGGCCAGTCGGGCGTGGAACTCCTCGAACCCGAACGCCCTGAGGACCGACAGGACGAAGGCCAGCAGCGAAGCCAGCTCGTCGGCGATCTGTTCCCGGGTGCAGAAGATGTGGCTGTCGTCCTGGGTGAACCCCCGCGATCGCATGAGGCCGTGCACGGCGCCCGACAGCTCGTAGCGATAGACGGTGCCCAGCTCGAACAACCGCAGGGGCAGATCGCGGTACGAGCGCTGCTGACTGCGGTAGATCATGACGTGGAACGGGCAGTTCATCGGCTTCGGGTAATAGCTGGCGCCGTCCATCTCCATGGCCGGGTACATGCCGTCGCGGTAGAAGTCGAGATGGCCGCTGGTCTCCCACAGGACCGACTTGGCGATGTGCGGACTGAACGCGAGGTCATACCCGCCGGCATCGTGGCGGTCGCGGCTGTAGTCCTCGATGACCCGACGCACGATCGCGCCCTTGGGGTGCCACACGGCGAGACCGGGACCCAGCTCCTCGGGCCACGACAGCAGGTCGAGCTCGGCGACCAGGCGCCGGTGGTCGCGCTTCTCGGCCTCGGCCAGTCGGTGCAGGTGAGCCTTCAGATCCTTCTTGGTCGACCAGGCCGTGCCGTAGATCCGTTGGAGCATCGGGCGCTTCTCGTCGCCTCGCCAGTAGGCCCCGGCGACCTTCTGCAACGCGAAATGACCGAGCCGGCCCGTGCTCGGTACGTGGGGGCCGCGACAGAGATCCACGAAGCCGCCACCGTTCCGGTAGAAGGACACCGTGCCGTCCCGGCCGACCTCGGACGCGTCGACCTGTTCGATGATCTCGCGTTTGTACGGGTGCCCGGCGAACAGCTCCAGCCCTTCCGCCGTGCTCGTCTCACCTCGAACGAACGGCTGGTCGGCCGCGATGATCTCGCGCATGCGGGCCTCGATGCGTTCGAGATCCTCATCGGAGAAGGTCGCACCGTCGGGCAGCTCGAAGTCGTAGTAGAAGCCGTTCTCGATCGCCGGTCCGATGGCGAAGGTCGCACCGGGCCACAGGTCGAGCACAGCTTGTGCCAGCACATGCGCCGTAGAATGACGCAATGTCTCGACGCCGATGTCGTCGCGATCGGTGACGAGCCGAACGGCGGAACCGTCGGGCAGCGGAACGTCGAGATCGAGCTGCTCACCGTCGACCACGGCGATGAGCGCTGCCCTGGCCAGCCCCGGACCGATCTGCTCGGCGAGGTCACCAGCTGTACTGCCCAGCGGCAGGGACCGACCGGAACCGTCGGGTAGGGACACACTGATATCGGCCATAGGCCGTCGATCGTACCGGCGCCGAAGCGGCGGCCCGGTGGCAATACCGGCGGTACTGCCGGGTTCAGTGCTCGGCGGTCCTAGAGCGAGATGTCAGCGAGCGGCCGCATGGCCAACACCGACGCCGACGACTCGGCCGCCGGAGTCTCGGGTTCGGGCTTGGGCTCGGTGGGCGCCGCCTCGTCGCTCCCTACGGCACCGTCGCTTCCGTTGGCCGACACCGCTCCGGGGACGGCCGCTTCGGTGGGCACTGGCTCGGCTTTCTTGGTCGCATAGGCGTCGACGTAGACCTGACCGGACAGCTCGCGGATGGAGAACATCACTTCGTCGATGATCTGGCGCAGGACGAGCCGGTCGTCGGCTCGGTCCCGATACCGCTCGACGTCGATCGGTTTGCCGATCTTGATGACCGCCGTACGGAAGAAGTTCGGCACCTTGGCGTCGGGCGGCTGGATCTCGCGCATCCCGCTCAGACCGACCGGGACGATCGGTGCACCGGTGCGGAGGGCCAGACGGGCCGGGCCGGTGTGCCCGCGGTGCAGATCGCCCGATCTCGACCGGGTGCCCTCGGGATAGATGCCGAACAGCTCGCCGTCCCGGAGGATGCCCTCGGCTGCGGACAGGGCTCGCTCGGCCGAGTCGCCTCCCGATCGGTCGATGGGGATCATGCCGAGCGCCGGAAACAGATGTTTGGTCTTCCAGTCATCCATGTACTCGGCCTTGCCCACGTAGGTGATGCGTCGGGGCAGCGCCGCGGGAAGGAAGAACGAGTCCAGAACCGACGTGTGGTTGGGGGCGATGATGGCGGGGCCGGTCTCGGGGACGTTCTCGACTCCCTCGATCCGCATGCGCCAGAAGAAGTTGAACACGGGCCGCAGGGTGGCGATCGCCACGCTGTAGAGCTGTCCGTATTCTCGCCCCACGTTGTCCCCCTGGATGGCGGTGTATGCCCAGTCTGCCCGAACCCGACGACGGGCGGGAGTCATCTCCGCCGAAGCCGGCACGGCTAGGTCAGGGTATCCACGCCGAGCAGCGCGGCGGCTTCCGAAACGCCCCTTCCGGCTTCGGCGGCGTGATCCACGGCGGCGACCGCGGTCGGCGTGCCGAGATCGTCGTCGAGCGCCTGACGCACCTCCTCGAGTGCCGCTCTCCCGGGCCCGGCGGCGATCCACGCCGCAAGGCGCGCCTCGGCCCGGGGCATCACTTCGTCGGTCCACTCCCACTCGGTGCGGTAGTGATTGGCGGCGGCGGCGAGCCTGATCGCCCGAGCGTCGTGTTCCTTGCGCAGGTCCGAGACGAAGACCAGGTTGCCGAGCGATTTGGACATCTTGTGACCGTCCATCCTCACCATGGCCTGATGCATCCAGTGCCGCACGAAGGTCTCACCGGTCGCGGCCTCGCTCTGCGCTCGCTCACACTCGTGGTGGGGGAAGATCAGATCAGCCCCGCCGCCATGGAGATCGATGGTCGTGTCGAGCTCCCGCATGGCGAGCGCCGAGCATTCGATGTGCCAGCCCGGCCGTCCCGCTCCCCAGAGCGAATCCCAGGCCGGCTCGTCGTCAGCCGACGGCTGCCACAGGACGAAGTCGAGTGGATCGCGCTTGTGCGGGTCGTCGGGTTTGCCGCCACGCTCGGCCGCGAGCTCGATCATTGCCTCGCGGCCCAGATGACTCACCGAACCGAACGGCTCGAAGCTGCTGACGTCGAAGTAGACGCCTCCGCCGGCTTCGTAGGCGTGACCTCGATCGAGGACCATGCCGATGAAACCGCGGATATCGCTCATCGCCGACGTGGCCCGCGGCTCGCTCCAGGACGGGAGCATGCCGAGGGCGATCATGTCATCGTCGAACCGCGCCGTCTCGGCCGCAGCCAGATCTAGATAGTGGACCCCGAGATCGCGGGCCTTGCGCAGGAGGTCGTCGTCGACGTCGGTCACGTTGCGCACGCACCGGGTCTCGTGGCCGAGGTCGCGGAGGCGACGCTGGAGGATGTCGTAGGTCAGGTACACCGCGGCGTGACCCATGTGGGTGGCGTCGTAGGGCGTGATCCCGCAGGTGTAGAGCGTGACGACCGGTCCCGGCTCGAACGGGACGACTGCCCGCCGGGCCGTGTCGTACAGGCGCATGGAGAGCGACCCTATCGGGGCGGCGCTCCGAGGCGTCCCCTCAGATGTCGTCGATTCCGGTGAACTTCACCGCCGCCCGCGTCTTGTAGCGGACGTTGAGCTGGAGCAGCACCGCGGCGAACGCCTCGATGGGGGCGGCGTTGGAGAGGCCACCCGAGTCGAGCGGCCGCATGTTCGGGATCTTGCCCACGATCTCACAGGTGGTCTCGGTGGCGGAGGGATGATCGGAGCAGATGAGAACGTCACTCTCGACCGGCTCGTCGATCTGACCGAGCTCACGCGCCGGCACGTGGTGGAACGCGGCAGCCACCCGGGACCGCGGAACAGCGGCCTGGACGTTGCCCGCCACCGAACCACGGGGTGGTACCAGCGGTTGGAACTCGTCACCGACCTTGGCCAGCGCGTTGGCCATCGAGATGACGACCTTTCCCCGCAGAAGGCGCTCGGCTCCGAGTGCGGTGGACGCGGCCGAGTCCCATGGCGTGGCGATCACCACGACATCGCAGGCGGCGGCGCCATCGTTGTCACCGGCGTCGATCGGTAGCTCCCGTCCCTCCCATTCCGACTTGAGCGAGTCGACCTTCTCCATGGCCCTGTATTTGGACCGCGAGCCGATCACGACTTCGAATCCGACGGACGCCAACCGAGCGGCCAAACCGCTGCCGGCCGGGCCGGTTCCTCCCAAGACACCTATCTGCATACCCGCCACCGTACCGAGCCGACGTCCATCCTCCCCATCCGAACGCCCGCCTCCCCACCCGAACGCCCGGCCGGCGTCGGGGCCGGTCAGCGGTGTTCGGACTCCAGGTAGGCCGGATTGGCCACCCGGACCTTGGCCAGGGTCGCCTCCCACAGGGCCTCGACCACCGCACCGTGCATCTCGTCCATGGCACCGGAACGAATCGCCGCCGCCAGCTCCGCGTCGTTCTCGATGCCGAGATCTGCGAGCCGCTCGCCGTGGGCCCGCTGCTGATCATCGCCCAGGGCCAACTCGCGCCCGACCATCGACAGCACGTTCGCCGCCACCCTGGCGTGGAACCGGACCCGTCCCTCGGTGGCATCGCGCACCTCACGCTCGAGGAACTCCCGGACCGCCTCGATCAGCTGGGCAGCAGAGGGCGCGTCGTGCGGTGCGGTCACGGCCCCTCTCCGATCTCGCGAAGCAGGAGCATGAGGTCGTACTCCGCCTCACACGTCCGCCGCCCGATGGCGGCCAGTTCGACCGATCGGTCCGCGCCGCTCAGATGCGCTGACGCCTGCATGATGCAGATCACACCCCACTTCACCGTCCCGAGGACCTCCCACCAGCGCAGTGCCGAGCGGTCCACCCGGACACCTCCGGCCGCCTCGTACGCGTCTATGAGGGTACGCCTCGACCCCAGCCCAGCGACCGGCCCGGAGGCCCCGAAGCGCCATGCTCGGACCGCCAACCATGCGAGGTCCTCCATGGGGTCACCGACATGCGCCAGCTCCCAGTCCAGCACCGCCATCAGACCGTCAGGCCCGACCAGGAGGTTCCCCAGCCGGAAGTCGCCGTGCACCACGGTCGGGTCGTCTGCTTCCGGCCGGTTCCGTTCGAGCCACCGGAAGCCCGCCTCGAGCGCCGGGTGCGGCTCACCGAGTGCATCCATCACGCCCCGGTAGAGCTCGAGCTGGTCGAGGTCGACGAGCCCGGCGACCGCGGCGGGGGAAATGCGGTGCACTGCGGCAAGCGCGACACCACACTGCGCCACCAGTCGGTCACGAGCGAGCTCGTACTGGTCGTCCCGCAGGATCTTGCGCGGAATGGCCTCGCCCTCCATGCGCTCGACGATCATCCCGGCCGACCCGAGCGAGCCGTCACCGGTCGCGTCGGCCACTACGCGGGGCACGGGCACGCCCACCTCGGAGGCGGCTCGGAGGAGCGCCACCTCCGCGGCCATGCCGCTGCCGCTCTGCACCGCCCCGGGCCGCACCTGTTGCAGAATCAGGGCCTGCCGGGTCCCCTCGGAGTCGACAGCGTCGAAGGACCACGTCTGCCGCGAGGCTCCGCCGGACAGGCGACGGAGACCTTCGATCTCGGTCCCCAGCCGATCGGCCAGCAGGTCCTCGAGCTCGTCCGCCTTCACGCCGACGTCAACACGCGGGTCGCACGTAGGGATACGGGTTGACCGCTCCGCCGTGGTGAGGGTGCACCTCGAAGTGGAGGTGGGACGCGGTGTACCGGGCGTTTCCGCTGTTGCCGACATATCCGATCACGGTGCCGGCCGCGACCCGACCGCTTGCACCGTAGGCCGACATGTGGGTCCCGTAGTAGTAGTTGCCGTCGTCGCCGTTGAGATGGAACGACAGACCGCCGAGGGTGTTCGAGCTGTGGGACACGTTCCCGCCGACCGGCGCATGGATCGGAGCCCCGCTCGCGGCCATCATGTCGACACCCTTGTGCGCCCGCCCGCCGGATCGCGATGCACCCCACGTGTCGCTGAAGGCCGAAGTGGGCACGGGACAGACCAGGCCGCCCCCCGATGACACCGGCGTCGCCACCGCCGAGGGACTGCTCGACGACCCGCTGCCGCCACCCGAGCCGGAGCTGGTCGGCCGAGCGGCTGCTGCCTCTTCGGCCGCCTCGCGGGCGGCCTCGGCCTCGCGCCGCTTGCGCTCCTCCTCGAGCCGGATGCGCTCGAGCTCCTCGAGCCGGGCCACGTCGGCGTTCAGGCGTTCGACCCTGTTGGCCAGTTCGGTGCGCAGTTCCGCCTGCTCGGCCCGCCGGTGGGCCAACGCCGCTTCGGCGTCGGCCAGGTCCTCGTTGACGGTGCGGAAGTCGTCGAGCGCATCGTTGTCGGTCTTCACCACCGCGGCTGCCAGGGCGTCCGCCACGAGCCGGTCGTTGGCGTCGGCCACGGTGCCGATGTCGAGTCGCCGCTCGCCGGTGTACCGGCGGATAGCCAGCTCCTGCACCGCAAGGGCCAGATCGCCCTGATCGGCCTCGGCGTCGGCGATCTCATCCTCGAGGCGGGTGATCTCCTGGTCGAGGTCGTAGAGCTCGACCTCGGACTCGTGATAGTCGTCGACCGCCGCGGCAGCCTGGGCGCGCGCCGACTCCAGCTCGGACTGAGCCGCAACGGGGGCCGGGGTAAGCAGCCCCAGGACGATCGCACAGAAGGCGACTCGGCGGAGACGGGTCACGGGGTGGAAAGGGTATCGACCCGCACCCGTGGCGCGCCTGTCGCGCCGCTCGGCTCAACGGTTGAGGGGCAGACCGAACCGCCGCGGCCGAGGATCCCCACGAGGGCGGTCGGACTCGTCCTGGATATCCCCCACCAGTGCTTCCAGCACGTCCTCCAGCGAGAGAAGTCCGACGGTGGCACCGTTCGAACCCTTCACGATGGCGAGATGCCGGCGGGACCGCCGCATGGTCCGTAGTGCGTCCTCGAGCGCGGCGTCGGCCGCCACCACGGGCATCCGCCGAACGATCGAGGGCGGAGGCGGGCCATGGCGCGTCGCCTCGGGAAGCTGGAGCAGGTCCTTGGCATGGACGAACCCCTCCACGTCGTCGATGGAATCCCCGATCACGGGCAGGCGGCTGTGACCGCTCGTCACGATCGTCTGCTCGATCTCTTCCACCGATCGCCGCCGATGGACCGTGACGACGTGACGGCGCGGGACCATGACCGAGCCGACCGGCCTCCGGCCGAGGTCGAGAGCGCCCGCCATCAGGGAATGGGCGAAGTCCTCGATGATCCCCTCGTCGCGCGACATCGACACCATCGAGGAGATCTCATCAGCGGTGTGCACCTCGCTCAGCTCGTCTCGCGACTCGACCCGAAGCACCCAGAGAACGGCTCGCGCCGCGCCGTTCGTGACCGCGATCAGTGGCCGGGCGACCGTGACGTAGATCCTGTAGGGGCCGGCCAGAGCCAGGAGAGTCCGTTCGGGCCCCGCGATCGCCAGGTTCTTCGGCACCATCTCCCCCAGGACGATGTGCAGGGTCGTCACGAGCACCAGGGTCAAGGCGACCGAGATCCCGGCGACGGCTCCGTGGGGGACTCCGAGCAGTTCTGCCACCCCTTCGACCTGCATCTCGATCGCCGGTTCGGCCACGAAACCGAGACCGAGGCTCGCCATCGTGATGCCGAGCTGGGCGCCCGCCAGCTGGAGGTTCACGTCCCGGATCGCGGCCAGTGCGGTGCGAGCCCGACGGTGGCCCGCGGCGGCTCGGGCCTCGAGCTCGCCTCGGCGAGCGGTCACGAGCGCGAACTCGGCCGCGACGAAGAAGGCGTTCGCGGCCAGGAGCAGCACCGCCGCCACGGTGGCGATGCCGACCGGGAGACCCGTCGATCCGATGATCACGGTGACCCCTCCCCTGCGGGGCGCACCGGAGGCCGGGTCAATCGGATGGCGGCGACGCGGAGTCGGTCCATCGCGGCCACCTCGAGTATCCATCCCTCATGATCGATCCGTTCGCCCACGACGGGGATGTGACCGAGGCGATCGAGGACGAACCCGGCGAGCGTCTCGTACTCGCCGTCGGGAAAGGCGAAGCACGACGCCTCCTCGACCTCGTCGCGATGCAGTGACCCGTCGAGCTCGAACATGCCCGGCGGACGGAGCGGCGTGAGGTCAGGCGGAGCCGCCGGGTCGTGTTCGTCGTCGATCTCACCGACGATCTCCTCCAGCACGTCTTCGAGCGTCACGATCCCGGCGGTCCCACCGTGCTCGTCGACGACGACGGCGAGTTGGCCCTCACGCGACCGGAGATCGGTGAGGAGCGACTCCAGGTCACGGCTCTCGGGAACCGCCCTGATCTCACTCATGATCGTCTCGACCCGCGTCCGACCCCAGGCATCGCGGGGCACGTCATAAGCCGCCTTGACGTGGACCACCCCGACGACATCATCCAGACCCGACACGACGACCGGGAACCGGCTGTGCCCGGTCCGGCCGGCGACCTCGACCAGATCCGTCACCGTCGCCGTCGTCAGGATGGATGTGACATCGACCCGAGGCACCAGGACGTCGGCTGCGTCCTTCTCGCCGAACCGGATCGTCCTCGTGAGGAGCTGGACGTCACCGAGGTCGATACCACCGCCCTCCCCTGACGACCGGATCAGGAATTCGAGATCCTCGATGGACCGGACCGATGCCAGCTCCTCGACCGGCTCGATGCCGAACCTCCGCACCGTCCAGTTGGCCAGGCCGTTGAGGGCTCGGGTGACGGGACCGAACACCACACCGAACCACTGGGTGGGCCGGCTGACGTACCTGAGGGTGCCGAACGGGTTGGCGATCGCCACGGTCTTCGGAACGAGCTCACCCATGACCATCTGGAATCCGGTCGCGACGGCCAGAGCCACCGCGACCGCGACGCCGTCGCCGTTGAGGCCGAGTCGGGCGAGCGGCCCCTCGAGCACCCCGGTGATAGCAGGAGCGGCGACGAACCCGAGCACCAACGACGACAGGGAGATACCGAGTTGGGCGCCGGACAGATGAAACGAGAGCTCCGACAGCAGCGACCGCACCGTGCGTGCTGTGCGGTCGCCCTGGCGGGCTCGCTGTTCGACCCGGCCACGATCCACCGCGACGAGCCCGAACTCGCTGGCCACGAAGAACGCATTCAGCCCGACTAGAACCAGGACGGCCGCAAGGCCGAGAGCAGTACCGATGGAGACCTACCGGGGAGCCGAATGAACTCCTCAGAGCGTAGCGCCCGGTCGCTCCGTATTCGCCGGACCGCACGGACCGCTGCCAACCTCTGTCCATCGCGACCGATGCTCCACCCCTCCCGCCGATAGACCGCTCGAACCCCGTCGAGCCCGTCGAGGACGGAGCCGAGCGGTGAGCTGGTGGGAGTGGCTGCTGACCAACTCCGCCATGTTGATCGGCTCGATCGTGCAGGGCGGCGTCGGTTTCGGCGGCAACCTCCTTGCGGTCCCGGTCCTGGTCCTCATCAATCCGGCGCTGCTTCCGGGCCCCGCCCTCGTCGGCTCGCTCTCGCTCAACCTCTTGATGATCGGCCGGGAGCGGGGCGAGCAGGACTGGGCCCGCGTCATCCCCGCACTGGCCGGGCGGATCCCGGGAACCGTCATGGGTGCGGCGGTGCTGGCGGTTCTGAGTGAGGATGCGCTGACGTGGTTCTTCGCCATGGGCATCCTGGTGGCGGTGGCGATCTCGGCGTCGGGCGTACACGTCGAGGCGAACCGGAGGAACCTCTTCGGCGGCGGTCTGGCCTCGGGCTTCATGGCCACCTCGATCGCGATCGGAGGGCCACCGATGGCTCTGGTGCTCCAGTCGTCCGAGGGCCCGGTCGTGCGGCGGACCCTGGCCCGATTCTTCGCGGTCGGGGTTGCCTTCTCGTTCGTTGCCCTGGCCGCGTTCGGGGAGATGGGCTGGGCCGACGTGGGCCTCGGCGTGGGACTCGTTCCCGGGACCCTCATCGGGTTTCTGCTGTCCGGCCGCGTCGCGAGGTTCCTGGACGGCGGCTACACCCGTCCGGCGGTTCTGGCGTTGTCGGCTCTGGCCGGCGTCGCCGCTCTGGTACGCGCCGCCCTGTAGGCGCACGGGGTCCCCAAAACGCTGCATGCGGCCCGCCCGAGGGGTAGAGGGGGCAGACCGCATGGCAGGGAGTGGAGCACATGTGAACTTTGCGCTCGGAGATCAGTGTGGGCGCGAACGGGTCTGGGGACCATGGGCCGAGAGTCCGGACGGCCTGGGTGAATTCACCGACCGACGGCGTGCGCGTTCGGTCGCGGTCTCCTTCACGCCGAGCCCCTATGGTCGGCGCGTGTCCGTCGTACTCGCCCTCCGAGCCGCCCAGGTACGACGCGGTTCGTTCACGCTGGTCGGCCCCATCGACTGGACGGTCCACCAGGGGCAGCGTTGGGTCGTGCTCGGGCCCAATGGCTCGGGCAAGTCCACCCTGCTCGCCCTGGCCGCCCTCCGCACCCATCCGACCGAGGGGTCGGTCACCGTCCTCGGCGAGGCTCTCGGTTCGACCGACGTACGCGAGCTGCGGAAGAGAATCGGATACGGCGCCGAGGGGCTCGCTCAGCAACTCGCGACGTCGATGACGGTCGAGGACGTGGTCATGACCGGGTGGCACGCCGCTCTGGCCCCGTGGTGGCACACCTACGAAGAACCCGTCCGCCGGGCAGGAGAGGCGGCCCGCCGGCGCGTCGGCCTCATCGCGGCCCCCGATCGGACGTTCGGCACGCTGTCGAGCGGCGAACGACAGCGCGCTCTCCTCGCTCGGGCGTTGATCCGCGATCCCGAACTGGTCCTCCTCGACGAGCCGGCGGCCGGCTTGGATCTCGCGGGTCGTGAAGACCTCATCCGCGCCCTCGACGGGCTCGGTCCCGGCCCGACCACCGCTCCGCTCGTGATGGTGACCCACCACCTCGAGGAGATCCCCGCAACCGCAACGCACGCACTGCTCCTCGACGATGCTCGCGCCGTCGCCTCCGGCCCGATCGAACGGGTCCTCACCAGCGCCAACCTCTCGCGTTGCTTCGGCCTGCCCCTGACCGTCGGCCGGCACGGTGGTGTCGGAGACCGGGGTCGCTGGTGGTGCCGGGCCGGTTGGGCCGGCTGAGGTTCGCCCGTGGTCGTCAGCCGCGACCGACGACCACTTCGGCGATGGCCGAGTGGAGCACGGGATCGAACCGGGCGGCGTCGAGGATCGGCGCACCGTGGCCTCCATCGAATTCATGGATCGAGACCGATGGGGCCGCGCCCGTCCGCAACGCAGCAGCGAGCCGACGCTGTCCGGACGGGTCCACCGTCTCGTCGCGACCGGTGACGACCACCGCCGCCGGGCACCGGACCTGCCGAGCTTCCGGCGTCAGATCGAAGCCGGCCATGGTCCGGAACAGTCGATGGAGGTAGGCCGGGTCGGTTCGGCAGGCTTCGGCCGCCAACCAGGCTGCGTGTCGTGCCAGCGACGGATCGGCTTCGGCTGCATCACGCAGGAATCGGGCATACCCGCCGACGCCCGTTCCGATGTCGAGTGCACCGGCCATTGCCGACCGGATCGTGAACAGACCGAGCAGCGCACGGCCCACCGGGGCGCTGATCGGCGTTCCCGCCGCGACGAGCCCGCCGAATCGGTGGGGCTCAGCTCCCGCAGCCGCGACCGCGACGACGCCACCGAGCGAATAGCCGACCAGCGTCGGACGATCGAGCTCGAGGCGGTCCACCACCGCCAGAAGATCGTCGACGAGCTGTTCGAGCGACGGAGCGGTGTCGGACCGGAAGCCGCGACCGTGGCCGCGCAGGTCGAACGAGACCGTGTCGGCTGTGTCGGACAGCTGGCCGTGGGCTCGAAACCAGGTCGTGTCCCCGGTGTTGCCCGCTCCGTGGATCAGGACCACCGTGGACCTGTGGACCCTTCCGGAGGCAGCCCGACCGCGGCGCACGACGAGCTCCCCCCGACCCGGCACCTCGACGACTTCGGCCCGGGGCATCGGCGGAATCGCCTGGATGCCCTGCTTCGGATCGGGGGCGCGCAAGCGCTTCCCGATCCGTCGGATCCGACCGCCGCGTGGGTCGTCAGCCACTCGTGTTCGCGCTGGTGGTCGAGCCCGGCGTTGCGTCGCGCTGATCCAGCTCGGCCACTGCTCGAAGAACCTCGGCGTCTCGCTGCACGGCGGTGGCGAGGATGGGATAGGGATTGACCGGGCGGTCACCCGGATGGATCTCGTAGTGGAGGTGGGGAGTCCCGCCCCGCGCGTTGCCGGAGTCACCCACATACCCGACGACGTCGCCACCGGTCACGATCGTTCCTACCTCGATTCCCTCGGCGTAGCCGGTGAGGTGGGCGTAGTAGTGCTTGGATCCGCTCTGGCCCTCGATGTAGAGGGCTCGTCCACCGAGCCCCCCGTCGGAGAGTCGGCTGATGACACCGGTCTCGACGGCGACCAACTCGGTTCCGGTGGGGGCGAAGATGTCGGCCCCCTCGTGCCAGTGCTCCGCCGGCGTACCCGTGGCTCGGGGGAATCCCCAACTGTCGATGAAGCTGTAGTCAGCGGCAACCGGGAAGAAAAAGCCTTTCACGTACACATCCGAGTTGGCTTCCCACACGTCGACCTCGAAGTCGGTTTCGGCCTTGATCGCACTGGCCTGCCCGACCCAGTCCCGGGCGGCGGTGAGCTCGCCACGGACCTCGTGCAGTCGTTGGACCAACTCGGCCACCGCATCACCCACGTCTTCTCGCAACTGCTCGACGCGTCCGAGGGACGCCTGGTCCTCGGCGAGTACCTGTTCGAGCATCACGATCTTGCTGAGCACGTCGGCGATCTCCTCCGAGCCCTCCAGCACGGACAAGGGCGCCGGAAGACCCCGCACATAGGCGTCGACCACCCGTTCCTCGAAATCCTCGGTCGCGGTCAGCAGTTCGTCGGCCTTCTCCTGTTCGGCGGCCGCGAGAGCACCGACCGCCTCCTCCCTGTCGATCACGGCCTGCTCGAGCGTGGTGACCGCGCCCACCGCCGATTCGAGCATCGCCGCTGCCTGGTTTCTCCGTCCGCGCGCCGCGTTCACCGACGCGTAGTCGGGCGTGGTCCGGCGAGTCAGCTCGGGCTGATCGGCGTAGTGCCCGGAGAGGTGGACCGGCGGCTCCTCGATCGTCGTCGTGGTCGTGGGCAGCGTCGTCGTCGCCCCGGGTGGACTCGGTGGCGATGCGGGCTCGTCCGAGGGCGCTGGCGCGGTCACCGGCGGCAGGGTCGTTGGCGGAGCCGTCGTGGTGGGGCACGGGACCGTCGTGGTGGAACCGGTTCCGTCGGGAGGAGCGCTGGTCGTGGTGGTGGTGCTCGAGCCACCGGGGTCGGTCGCCGGAAGGCAGGGGCCACCCTGCGCCTGGACGGCCGCGGTCGAGAGCGTTCCGGTGACCACGGCCGCGGCCGCGAGCGCCACCCACGATCGTCTGGAGGTCACCAACATGCTTGCCACGCCAATCGGTCACTCGCCGTAGGGATGAAGGCACGGCGAGTGAGATCGTCATCGTACCGGCGTTGGTCTGAACCACCAATTGTGGGTCGCGGTGTGCCGACGGCGCACCATCATCCCGGTGTGATCAACAAGAGGACGCCGCGCCCGGCAGCGACCTCGACCGGGTTCGCCGTGACGACGTTGGACACACCTCGGCTCGATCCGGCGAGGAGCTCGTCACCGTCGAGCGGCCAGCGCAGTCCCGTCGCGACCACCGCCGAAGCCGAACCGTGCATGGGAATCAGTGAGACGGTCGTTCCGACTCGGAGCTCGAGGGACCGGCGGCCGCGGATGACCCAAACGGTGGCGTCGCCCATCCATGCTTCGAGCGCGAGATCGGCGTAACGAGGCGAGGCCAGGAGCGTCAGGTTGCCGGCCAGATGGTCCAGACGTCCGCCGGCACCGCCGAGCACCAGCCCGGCGGTGGCTCCGCGCTCGACGGCCAGGTCCAAGGCGAGCTCGAGGTCGACCTCGTCCTTGTCGCGGTCGTGGCGAACGACTTCCACCCCGACGGCTTCGGCGTCGCGCAGCGTCTCCGCCTGCACCGAATCGAAATCACCGACCACGACATCCACGGACTGGCCGGCTGCCACGGCCCGATCCAGGCCCGAATCGGCCGCGATCCGCAGTACCGGACCCGGGCGAGCCCACCGCTCCAATCGGGCCGGGAGAGCGGTCAGGCGGCCCGGGGGAAGAGCCTCGCCCCCGCACCAGATGACTGCGGACGTGCTCAGGAACCGATGCCTTTCATCTTGGCGATGGTACGGAGCATCACCTCGTCGGCGCCTCCACCGATGGACCAGAGTCGCGAGTCGCGGAAGTAGCGGGCCGTCCAGGTCTCCTCCATGTAGCCCACGCCCCCGTGGAACTGCAGGCAGGCGTCAGCGACACGGCGGGCGACACGGGCGGCCTTCAACTTGGCCACGGTCGCGAAATACGTCGTGTCCTCACCCCGGAGGTAGGCGTCGCAACAGGCGTAGTTGTAGTGGCGAACCAGATCGACGTCGGCATGGAGGTCGGCCAGTTCGAACTGGATGTGCTGGAAGTCGGCCAGCGGCTGATCGAATACCTTGCGCTCGCGCAGGTATTCGACCGTGCGCTCGAGCGCCAGCTCCATGGATCCGATCGAAAGATAGTTGGCGATCATGCGCTCGTTCTGGAACTGCATCATCTGCTGCTGGAATCCCTTGCCCTCACCACCGATCAGGTTGGCCGCGGGCACGCGAAGGTCGTCGAAGACCAACTCGGCGGTGTCCGACGAGCGCTGACCGAGCTTGTCGAGTTTCCTGCTGACCGCGAAGCCATCGACGTCGGTCGGGACGAGGATCTGCGACATCCCCCGGTAGCCGCCCTCATCGCCTGTGCGGCACAGCACACAGAGCCAGTCGGCTTGGGTGCCGTTCGTGATGTAGAGCTTCGTCCCGTTGATCACCCACTCACCGCCGTCGCGCACGGCTCGGGTGCGGATGGCAGCCACGTCCGATCCGGCATCGGGTTCGGTCACGGCGATCGCCGCGACGTGCTCGCCTCTCAGGGCCGGGACGAGATACTCCTGCTTCAGGTCCTCACTGCCGAAGCGGTGCAGCGACGGTGTCGCCATGTCGGTCTGGACGCTGATGGCCATGGGGACGCCACCGCAGTGCGTGCGGCCGAGCTCCTCCCCCAGGATCACGGTATAGCTGTGATCGGCTCCCTGACCGCCGTAGGCCGGGTCGTACTCGAGTCCCAGCAGGCCCAGCTCGGCCATCCTCGTGAAGACCTCGCGGGCGGGGAACGTACCCGCCGCTTCCCACTCCTCGACCCGAGGGTTGAGCTCGTTGTCGACGAAACTCCGCACCGTGTGGCGGAACATGTCGTGCTCTTCGGTGAACTGCATGGCCGGACGCTACCCCTCGGGCTCATCGACCGAGATACCGAGCTCCGAGCAGATCCGGTCCACGGTCCGCCGCAGCCCGGCGACTTCGTCCCGCAAGCGAGCGAGCTCGCTCGCGTCTCCTCGCACCGCGACCGGAGGACCGTCGGGCACTCCCCGACCATCCGGCTCGCGTCGGGTGACGGGCGGGTCCGGGCGCGGGCTGCTCTGCGGCGGCGCCGCGGTGGTCAGGTATCGGACGTCCTTCTGGCCCGGTTGCCGAATGAGGACGCGCACCAGTGGGGGATCGCGGCGGGCCAACCCGTCGAGCACGCCCTCGACATCGGACGTGTCGGCGAATCCGTGGGCCCGTTCGGTACGAATTCGCAGCTCCCCTGCGGTCTGCGGGCCGCGCAGCATGAGAACGGCGAGCACGGCGAGCTGTCCGGGGTCGAGCGCCCAGGCCTCGTCGACGGTGTGCTTGTGCTTGAACACACGCTGACCGGCCCCTCGGATGGTCCGAGCCAGGCCCTTGTCCCGCAGCGAGAGGACCGTGGCGTCGACGAGCCGTTCGTCATAGGCGACGACCGGGTCGCGGGCCGTCCTCTGGTTGCATGCCGTCCGCAGGCCATTCGACGAGAGCGGGTACTGGTCGGGGGTCGTCGCCGCCTTTTCGACGAGGCTGCCCAGGACCCGACACTCCTGCGCTGTCAAGGGAAGATCGTCCATCGGCCGAGCCTACCCAGGCCGCCATGAGGCGCTCATCGGCCAATGGCCGGCCGAGATCTCATCTTCGGCTTCCGGTGACCGACGGAGAAGCTTCCCGCGGGTGGATACCGGGGATTCCGGTGTCGGGTCGACCGAGCCTCGCGGCTCGGGCCGGCCCGGCGCCGCTTCGGCGTGTGCTTTGCCGTGTCAGACGGGCCGTCAGCTACCGTGACCGGCCGTGGACATGAGCTTCGCCCCCGAAGACGAAGGGTTCCGGTCCGAACTCCGCACCTGGCTCGACGAGCAGCTCACCGGGAGATTCGCCGACATCCGTCATCGGGGCGGTCCCGGCGACGAGCACATGTTCATCGACGAGCGCAAGGTCTGGGAACGATGCCTCGGCGACGCAGGATGGATCGGTATCGCCATTCCCGAAGCACTGGGCGGCCGCGCGCTCAGTATCAGCCGACAGATGATCTTCCACGAGGAATACGCCCGCGCCGGCGGGCCGGGGCGGGTCGGGATCGTCGGCGAGGGTCTGGTCGCGCCGACACTCGTCCACTTCGCCTCGGTGGAACAGCAGCAGCGATTCCTGCCCGGAATCCTCTCGGGCACCGAGTTCTGGTGTCAGGGCTACAGCGAGCCCGATGCCGGCAGCGACCTCGCCAACCTCTCGACCAGGGCCGAGCTCGACGGCGACGACTGGGTCGTCAACGGCCAGAAGGTGTGGACCTCGCTCGCCCACATCTCGGACTGGTGCTTCATCCTCTGCCGCACCGATCGCGAAGCCCCCCGCCACCGCGGGATCTCATATCTCCTGATCGACATGGACGCCGACGGGATCGAAATCCGGCCCATCCAGCAGATCACGGGACACAGCGAGTTCAGCGAGGTGTACTACACGGACGCGCGGACACCCGAGGACATGGTCGTGGGTGAGGTCAACCAGGGTTGGAAGGTAGCGATGGGTACGCTCGCCTTCGAGCGCAGCACGCTCACCCTGGGCCAGCAGCTCGAGTTCCTCAACCAGTACGACACGATCGTCGCCACGGCCACGGCCAATGGCGGAACGTCCGACCCGGTCATCCGTCAGCAGCTGATGAAGGTGTGGACGGCTCTCCAGCTGATGCGCTGGAACACGCTGCGCACCCTCGCGGTCGACGATCACGCCGAGCTCAACCGCGAGGCCATGATCGGAAAGCTGTTCTGGGCGTCGCTGCACCGCCGCATGGGCGAACTGGCCGTGGACGTGGCCGGGGCGCACAGCCTCGTCGTCGACCAGGCCCCAGCGTACGAGCCCAATGCAGACCAACGGCTGTTCCTGTACACACGGGCCGACACCATCTACGGCGGATCGAACGAGATCCAGCGCAACATCATCGGCGAGCGGGCCCTCGGCCTGCCCCGAGAGCCTCGCTGACCAAACCCTGCCAAGGAGCCTCATCATGGCCTTCCCTCCCCCGCCGTATCCGCCGGGTCGCAACCTGCTCGAGGACCGCACCGTCGTGGTCACGGCGGCGGCGGGAACCGGAATCGGTTATGCGGTGGCCAAACGTTGCATCGAAGAGGGCGCCTCGGTGCTGATCAGCGACCTGCACGAGCGCAGACTGGGCGAAGCGGCCCAGCGCCTGGGCGACGAGACCGGCACGACACCGGCCACGCTGGTCTGCGACGTGACCGACGAAACGACGGTGCAGGCCCTGTTCGCCGGCTCGATCGAACAGCTCGGTCGGATCGACGTCCTGATGAACAACGCCGGGCTCGGGGGCAATGCCCCGCTCCACGAGATGACCGACGAGCAATGGAACGTCGTGCTCGACGTGACGCTCAATGGGACCTTCCGGTGCACCAGAGCGGGCCTCCGGGTGATGTACGAGCAGGGTTCGGGAGTCATCGTGAACAACGCATCGGTCCTGGGCTGGCGGGCCCAGGAGCTCCAGGCCCACTACGCCGCAGCGAAGGCCGGAGTGATGGCGCTCACCCGCTGCGCCGCCGTCGAGGCGGCCGAACACGGTGTGCGCGTCAACGCCGTCGCACCGAGCCTGGCCATGCATCCCTTCCTGGAGAAGGTCACACCGCCGGGCCTGCTCGAGGAACTCGTCGCGGCCGAGGCCTACGGTCGGGGGGCCGAACCGTGGGAGGTTGCCAACGTGATGGTGTTCCTGGCCAGCGATCTCTCCTCGTACATGACGGGCGAAGTCGTGCCGGTCTCGAGCCAGCGGGCCTGACGGTGTCACGGCGTGCGGTGCTCGTGGGCGCTGCGGCGATCGTCGTGGTGCTCATCGGCGTCGGGGCCTGGCTCATCTGGCCACGCGGATCCTCGCCGGTGACCATGGACGAAGCCAGGGACGATCTCGATGACCCCGTTGGAGAGACCGGGCCGACCGAACCGTCGACCGGTCTCGCCGACGGCATCTACGTCTTCGCGGCTGAAGGCACACAGTCCGTGGGTTTCGGAGCGCTGACCGACGAGGACCGCACGATTCCCGAGACGGTGAACGTCGGGATCAGATCCGAGGGTGACGGCTGCTTCCAGGTCAACCTCAACCTCTTGGACCAGCACGTCGAACGAACCTGGTTCTGCCGGGCGGATGACGTCCTGACCGTCGAGCGCCACCGCAAGGAGATGGAGGTCGGGGCTCTCTCCCCCACCATCGACATGACGTGTGACCCGAACATTGCCGCCGACACCGGCTCCGAGCCGACGCGACACAGCCTGGACTGCGCGATGGATGTCTCGGTGGCGGTCGTGGAGACGACCGGCGAGGCCGCTGGCACCGCGACGGTGAGCCCGGTCGAGGACGTCGACGTCGGCGGAGTCACCCGATCGGCGATTCCGGTCGAGCTCGTCTACACGATGGACGGCGGGATGTCGGGTTTCTGGTCCGAGCACTATTGGTTCGACACCGAGACCATGCTCCCGCTGCGGATCGAGCGGTCGATGGACCTGAGCGGACCCGCCTCGATCAGTGAGACATCGACCCTCGCTCTCACCGACCTCGAACCCGCCCCCTGAGTGCGTTATCGGGGACAGACCCCGATAACGCACTTACGCGCCCAGGACCGACCCGCGGAACCGATCGGGTAGCAGGCCGGCCAGGTCGAGCCCGATCGAACCGAAGTGCTCCGGGCTCGGTTCGCCTCGCACCACCAGGTCGGCGACCAGGCGGCCGGCTCCGGGCGCGGTCTGGATGCCGGTACCTCCCTGGCCGACGCACCAGACGAACGCGGGCCGACTCGGCTCCGGTCCGATCACCATCGCCTGGTCGCGGGCAAAGGTCCGCAGACCGGCCCATGCCGAGTTCACCGAACGGATTCCCAGTGTCGTGGCCTGGTTGATGCGTTCGATGGCGAGGGCCACGTCGAGCTCCTCGGGCTTGGCGTCGCACGGCTCCGACGAGATCTCGTCAGCCGGCGAGCAGAGCAACTGGGCTCCGTCCGGCTTCACGTACCAGTCATGGTCTGCGTCGGCCACGAGCGGCCACGCCGCCGATCCCGGAGGGGCGTCGACCATGCATGCCGTGCGGCGCAGTGCACGGAGGCCGAGCGGGGCAACGCCGGCCCGGTGCGCCACCACGTCGCCCCAAGCGCCCGCGGCATCGACCACGATGTCAGCGCCGAATTCGCCGTCGGTGGTTTCGACCCGCCAGCCCTCGCCGTCCGGCACCACCGCGTCGACTCGAGCCGAGGTCCGGATCTCGCCCCCGCCACGACGGAGGCCGCGGACGAACGCCTGGTGGAGCGCCGCCACGTCGATGTCAGCGGCCTCCGGTTCGACTACGGCGCGGGCGATCCTCTCGATCCGGAGGGCCGGGAACAGCTCCACGCTGCGCTCAGGGCTGACCTCGACGATGGAGCCGCTGACCGCTCGCCCTTCAGCGAGGGTGCGGTCGATCGCCCCATCCTGGTGCGCCCCGCCGACGGTGAGCAGAGGTCGCGGCGAGAGCAGCGGCCCGTCGACCAGGTCCACCGGCGGATCGCGGAGAAACCCCAGGCTGGCGGTGGTGAGCGGTCGGATCGCCGTTGCGCCGTAGTTCTCGATCAGCTGGGCGGCCGACCGTCCGGTCGTGTGCTGGGCGAGCTGCGCCTCCGCCTCGACGAGGACCACATCGAGCCTCGGATCAGCCTCGACAATAGCAAAGGCCGCGCTCACCCCCGCGATGCCACCCCCGATCACCACCACCCGGGTGTCAGGCACCGTGCCCACTCGTCGTGCTCACAGAGATCACGCGGATCACGGTAGGACATGACACCCGCTGGCGGCTCGCCTGCATCGCCACGAGAATGGAGGATCGTCGATACGAGCTTTCTCCCGTGGCCGCTGAGCGAGGCGTCGTCATCGCCGGGAGCATCCTGGGAGTTCGACGGCCTCATCGTCTTCGTCGACATCGCCGGTTTCACGAGGCTGTCGGAAGCTCTCGGAGCCTGCGGGCCGGAGGGGACCGAGCAGCTCCATGAGATCCTGAACGAGTTCTTCGGCGCGCTCATCGATGTCATGGCGGCCGAGGGGGGCCACACCGTCGCATTCGCGGGCGATTCAGCCACCGTGCTGTTCACGCCGGGAAATGCGGTGTTGGAGAGGGCGCACCGAGCCGCCGACACGGTCCAGCGCGTGGCCGCCACCATCCGGGACAGGATGACGATCGCGGGCCCGATCGACATCGAGGTGAAGATCGGGATCGGGGCCGGCTCGATCCGCGCCCGAGTTCTCGGAGACGACGAGCGCCGTCGACCGGTGTTCGACGGGTCGGCGCTCGATGCCGCAGTCGCGGCGGAGCACGGTGCGAGCGCCGGGGAAACCCGCACCCATTCGTCGGTAGCCGACCTGGATGTCGGCCGCGAAGCGCCCGGGTGGGCCACCGGTCACAGCCCGGATCACTCCACAACGTTCCTCCATCCGGCCATCGTCGAGCGCCTTGCGAACTCGTCTCCCGAGCTCATGGCCGAACACCGCGCCGTGACGACCCTGTTCTGTGGCTACGAGCTGGATGACCTCGATAGCGAGGACGATTTCCTGCGGCGGGCACTTGACATCGTCGACACCTATGGCGGATACCTCCTCGAGGTCGAGCACGGCGACAAGGGAGCCAAGTTCATGATGCTGTTCGGCGCTCCCGTCGCCCACGCCGACTCCGCGGACAGGGCGATGAGCGCTGCACTCGCGTGCCGCGAGCTCCCCGGAGCGACGACACGGATCGGGGTGGGCACGGGACGCTGTTTCACGGGGGTGATCGGAAACGACCGAAGACGGGTCTGGACCGTGGTCGGGGACACCGTCAACCTGGCCGCCCGGCTGATGCAGCATGCGGGATCGGACGAAATACAGACCGATCGTCGAACCGCTTCACGGGTAACCGATCGTTTCCATCTGGTGGCCCCGTCGCAACCGATCACCGTGAAGGGGAAGGACGAGCCCGTCCTTCCCCACCTTCTGGTCGGAGTTGCCGAAACCCCCGAGGCGGCGGCCCCGACCCACGACGGCATGGTCGGCCGGTCGGAGGAGATCGCTCAGCTCCGCCAATGGCTGACCGCCGCTGCCGGCGGACGTGGTTCGACCGTGCTGGTGTGCGGACCGGCCGGCATCGGCAAGTCCACCCTTGCGTCGGCCGGGAAGGCCGCCGCGACCGAGGCCGGGTTCGCCTCGTTGAACGCACGATTCGACCTGCTCACCCGCACGGATGGCTACGGGGGGCTCCGTTCCCTGCTTCGGACGCTGCTGGACGAGGCCCACTCCGAGATCGACCGGCACGACATACGACAGTTCGCCCTGCAATCTCTCATCGATCCGAGTGGGACCGACGATCATCCCGTCGAAGCGAACCCCGAGGAACGCCGGGCACTCGCGCACAGCCTGGTAGCCGACCTGCTGGCGGCAGTCTCTCGCCGAACCCCGCACCTTCTGGTGATCGATGACTGCCAATGGATCGACCCGGCGTCACAGGCGCTGATTGAGGACTTGGGACGCATCTCGCACCGGATGCCGCTCGTCATCCTTCTCCTCACCCGTCCGGTTCCCCTCGAAATAGACGTCGATCACCGCCTGGATCTCGACCAGCTCTCCGATCGGGACGCCGCCAGCATCGCCCGCTCCCAGCTGCCGGAAGGGGTCACGACGTTCGTCGTCGACGCCATCGGCGACCGCGCCGGTGGCAACCCGCTCTTCGTGGAGGAGCTGGCGAGGCAGTACGAGGAGACCGGTGAGGTCTCGTCCGCCCCGACGCTCATCGACGCGGTCGCAGCTGCCGTCGACCGCCTACCACCCCGGGAGAGAGAAGCCCTCAAGCGCGCCTCGGTTCTCGGACGGTCGTTCCCGCGGACCCGGTTCGTATCGCTCGCCCTTCCTTCCGAGCACCAGTCCGATCCCGACGAGCAGCTCGATCGCCTTCTGGAGCGCGGCATGCTCACCGTGACGCAGGGCTCCGAGCTCCAGTTCCGTCACGACACCCTCCTCGAGGTCAGCTACGACCTCCTGCCGTTCGCTCGCCGGGCCGTGCTCCACGAGCAGGTCGGCGACCTCATCGAGAGCCGAGCCGAAGGGCATCGCGACGAACACCTGGATGAGCTCGCCTACCACTACGGCCGCAGTCGGAATACCCCGAAACAGCGCACCTACCTCCGACTGGCCGGTGACCGGGCCGCCGAGCTCTTCACCGTTGAGACGGCCATCGACTACTTCCGTCGGCTCCGGGAGATCACCGAGGGCGACGAAGCCGCATACGCCGACCTGCGGCTGGGAGCGATGCTCGAGGTCGCCGGCAACTGGCCGGATTCGATCGCCGCCCTCCGCGCCGCTGCCGGGGCCGATGACCCGTCCACCAGAGCACCAGCGCAAGCCCTGGTTGGTCGGCTGCTCCAGTCGACCGGCAGGACTGTTGAAGCTGACCGCCTATTGGAGGCAGCCGTCCAGACGGAGCTCTCACCCAGCGAACGCCTCGATGTGCTCGCCCAGGCCAGCCTGGCGGCTTATGAGGCCGGCTCGTTCGATCGCCAGATCGAATTCGTCGAGGAGGCACGAGTGCTCATCAGTCTTGACCGCTCACTGGATGGCAAGAAGGCGGAGGTCGAAGCTCGGCTCGGGGCCGCGCTCGCCGGAAAAGGTGACGCGGACGCGGCTCGAAAGCAGATGGCATCCGCCCTCGATCTGGCCCGGGCATCGGGCCAGCGAAGACTCGAAGGGATCCTCTTGTGCGATCTCGCGAGCCTCGCCACCGAATTGGGTGACATCAACGAAGCGTCGGCCCTTTTCGCCGATGCGCTCGGCCTGGCCGACGAGATCGGTGACCGACCCACGTCGGCCCTCGTCCTCGGCAATGTGGCGGACCTCATGTTCCAGGTGAGCCGGTTTCGACCATCCGACCGGTTGGCCCGGACGGCTCTCGGACAGGTTCTGACGCTGGGCGATCGAGTCGGCGCTCTCTACCTGTTGGGTGGCTGTGGTCGAACCAGACGCGAGCTCGGGGACATCGACGGAGCCCGGGACTGCCTGGAGCTCGGGCTGACCGCCTCGGAGAGCGGACCACCCGCGCTTCGAACCGCGTTCCGGCTGGAACTCGGTGTGACCTCTGCCCTCCGGGGTGACCTCGCCGCCGCGGAACGCTGCTTCGCTGCTGCCCGAGACTGCGCGGACGACCCGGTCAGTCGGTGTCGGAGTTCACTCTGGCTCGCGGTCGTCCTGGCGGAAACCGACTCCGACCGGGCGTGTTCACTCCTCGCTTCCGTCGGAGACACACCGGCGGTCGAAGCGGACGCGGCATTCGCCCGCTACCGGATCTCGACCGCAACGAGCGACCGAACAGAGGCGCTTGACGCGTATGAGCGCGGAGGGACCGTCGAAGACGGTCCGGAGGTCGACCGGCGGGTCGCCGAGCTGGGCGGTCAGCCGACCAGGCGCGATGTTCCTCTCGAACCACCGCTCGAAAGTGAGCCCGAGAACCTCGCCGAGCTCCTGATCCGCTCGGCGCGGCTCTTCGCCCTTCCCGCACCCGAGCGCTGAGTGGTCAGTGCCGCCCAGCGGGATCCGGGTGCTCCTAGTCGAGGAATACCGGAATAACGTCGGTCCCCTGATGATCGATGTTGAACGCCCGGGCGATCAGGTTGAAGAGCTGAGCGAAGAACGAGCCGAATGAGTGCCCCCATGTACGGCAGTTCCTGACCGGCGGCATCTCCTCGTCCTCCAGAGGGACCGGATAGGTGTCCCCGAAGTCCTGGGGATTGTCGAGGTAGAGAACCGTGTCGACCGCCTGGAGCTGCGGAAACGGAACCACGAAACGCCCGGAGTAGTAGCGGATGGGACTGGTGTCAGGATCCGTGACCTGCTTTTCATCGAGCCAGTCCTGCGGGAGGCCGGCCTCGGCGACATAGCGGAACTGTGGATCGGACCCGACCAGCGGCCGGCTCGCGACGTGCGACGCCGCGAGCCCGCGAGGCGTGTACGTCTCCGCAATCGCGATGTCGTAGAAGAGGTTGCCATCGATCGCATGGGGGTCGTCATCGACGCGGACGACCACGTCAGCGACGACCCCATCCCGGCAGACATCCACGATGCTCACGTCCGCTGTGTACTGGTTGCTGCCGAGGCGACGCCACAACGCGGCTGCTTCGGTCACGCCGATGCCGCCGATGGTGACCGCCATCGCCAGCAACGCAATCGCCACCTTCCTGATCGGCACCTTGCGATCGCTCGCCGTCTCTTCCACTGTCATCACCCTTCCACCACCTTGTCGTGGGTATCCGTTCTCCGCCGCTAGACGACGGAGAACGGGATCGTCTGGATGCCCTGATTGCCGAGTCCCAACGCCCGAGCAATGCCGTTGAAGAGTTTGGCGATGAACGAACCGATCACGTGCGGCCAGATGCGGCAATTGGCAACAACGACACGTTCCTCCGCTTCCTCGACTTCAAATCTGGGACTGTCGATGAAGAGCTCGGTTCCGACGTCCTGGAGCTGGTAGAACGGCAGAACGAAACGTCCGAAGTGATACCTCACGACGGTGTTGTCATTGCTGGTCGGAATACCCAGGGCTTCCTTGGCACCCTGCGGCAGCTGGACGGCGGTCAGGTAACGGAATTCGGCATCGCTTCCGAACAACGGGCGGTCCGCTACGACCGGAACGGCGTCGTCGACCGACCCATTCTCGGTCCACTCCGTAGCCACGGTGATGCGTGTGACGAACTCGCCGATCGGCTGGTCATCCGGAAGCTGCCAGTTCACAGAAGCGACGACATCGACGACGATGCCGTCGCGGCAGACCTGAACGTCGTTGACGTGCGATGACGTGATGCTGCTCCCGAGGCGCCTCCACAGCGCGGCTGCTTCGGTCGCACCGATCCCGCCGATGGTCACCGCCATCACCAGGAACGCGGTCGCCAGCTTCCGGAGTGGCATCCTCTGATCGTTCTTCGTCCGATCGCCCATACCGGTTGCCCCTTGCGGCGCCTTTGCGTCCCGGTGTCGGGACTCGGACAACCACCAACCTTCGCGTACGGCGATCGACCGTCTGCACTCGCGACAGCCCACGGTAGTGAATCCATCTTCGCGGCGCATCCCATCCGCCAGATGTACGGGTGACCGACCGCGGCCTCTACGCTGACCCGGTTCCCCCGAATCCGAGGAGTCCCCGATGCCCGAAGCCGTGATCGTCTCTACCGCCCGCAGCCCCATCGGCCGGGCCCAGAAGGGGTCTCTGGTTGACGTCCGGCCCGACGACATGGTCGCCACCGTCATCAACGCAGCCCTCGAAAAGGTCCCTGCCCTCGACCGCAACACCGTCGAGGACCTCATCCTCGGGTGCGGCCAGCCGGCTGGTGAGTCCGGATACAACCTCGGCCGCGTCGCCGCCGTCATGGCCGACATGCCCGACGTCCCGGGCGTGACCGTCAATCGTTACTGCTCGTCGTCGCTCCAGACCAGCCGCATGGCAGCCCACGCCATCAAGGCCGGCGAGGGCGACATCTTCATATCGGCCGGTGTGGAGACCGTGAGTCGATACATCAACGGCATGGCCGACGGGGGGCCCACCAACGGCGCCTTCGCCGAAGCGGGCGAGCGCACAGCCAGAGCCGGCGAGGGTGGCGGCGGTGCCTGGTCGCCCCCGGCGGGCCTGCCCGACATCTACATCGCCATGGGCCAGACCGCCGAGAACGTCGCCTCGTACAAGCAGGTCGACCGGGCCCGGATGGACGAGTTCGCCGCGTTGAGCCAGCAGCGTGCCGTCGCCAATCAGGAGAACGGCTTCTTCGACGGCGAGATCACGCCCATCACCACCCCGGACGGGACGGTCGTCTCCAAGGACGACGGCCCCCGCGATGGCACCACCGCCGAGAAGCTGGCCGGCCTCAATCCCGTCTTCCGGCCTGACGGCGTGATCACCGCCGGCAATGCATGCCCACTCAACGACGGCGCTGCAGCGGTCGTCATCATGAGCGACACCAAGGCGGCCGAGCTCGGCCTGAAGCCCTTGGCTCGCATCGTCTCGAGCGGCGTCTCCGGTCTCAACCCCGAGATCATGGGCCTCGGCCCGATCGAGGCCAGCAAGCAGGCTCTCGCTCGAGCCGGTATGACCATGGACCAGATCGATCTCGTCGAGATCAACGAGGCCTTCGCCGCTCAGGTCATCCCCAGCGCCGACGAGCTCGGCATCCCATGGGAGAAGCTCAACGTCAAGGGCGGCGCCATCGCGTTGGGTCACCCCTTCGGCATGACCGGTGCCCGCATCACCACGACTCTGCTCCACGCCCTCGGGGACGAGGACAAGCAGTTCGGGCTGGAGACGATGTGCGTCGGTGGAGGCCAGGGCATGGCCATGATCTTCGAGCGGCTCTCCTGAACCACGCGCTCATCTGATGCAGGTCCTGGTGACCGGAGCGTCGGGCTACGTCGGCAGCCACGTGACAGCCGGCCTCGTCCGCTCCGGACACTCGGTCCGGGGGCTGGTGCGCAGCCCGGAGAAGGCATCCCGAGTGCTGGCCGCGCACGGCAATCCGCCGATCGACGTCGTCGCGGGCGACATGACCGACCCGGTCGCGTGCGAGGCCGCTCTCGAGGGTTGCGAGGCCGTCGTCCACACGGCCGCCGTCGTCGCCCTCGATCGCGCCGGCGGCGCGGCCGCGTCCGAAGCCAACCAGCGGGGAGCCGAGAACGTCCTGGGTGGAGCGAGTCGCGCCGGCGCCGAGGTGATCGTCCACGTCTCGTCGACAGCTGTGTTCTCGCTCGCCCACGGGTCGCCGATCACCGAGGTGACACCGCTCAGCAACCTCCCGCACGGTTACGGTGCCTCCAAGGTGGCGATCGAACGGTTCGTCCGCGGCATGCAGGCCGCCGGCGCGCCACTGACCATCCTCTACCCGGTCGGGATCTACGGCGGGATCCCCACCGAGCTGGATCAGGTCCATCAGGCTCTCGCCTACTGGGTCAACGACGTCACGCCCGAGACGTCGACCGGCATCAACGTCGTCGACGTACGCGACGTGGCAGCGGCCGCCGTGCGCACGGTCGATCGGGCCGTGATCGGCGAACGGTTCATGCTCTGCGGAGGCCACCTACCCTGGGCCGGACTGGCCGACTTCCTTGGCGAGATCCTCGATGGTGAGGTTCCCCGAGCTCACCTTCCCGGCCGGGTCCTGCGGGGGCTCGGCATGCTGGGCGACGCGGTTCCGGCGCTCGGCCGTCGTGTCCCGTACCCCCTGACCAGGGAGGCGATGATGTACGCGACCCGGAACGCGCCCACCGATGGCGGTCGGGCCAGCCGGCACCTCGACATCGACTACCGACCGCTGCGCGACACGATACGCTCCGCTCTCCTCTGGCTGGCCGACGAAGGCCACCTCGAACAGGAATGGCCCGGCCTCGCCGCCGACGGCTGACTCCCGACCAACGCGCACCAAGCCTGGGCACGGCGACCCCCCGAATCCGGTCCATTCGGCCTATGTGAAGCCGCATCGCTCCCCGGCACCCTGCGTGGATGCCTTCGTCGACGAGGGTTGACAACCACCAGGGAGCGGATCATGGAACAGGCTGCCAGCCGTCGGACGACGACCTGCCGCCATTGCGTCGGACTGAGCCAAGGCAAGGCCGAACGGTGCCACTTCTGCGGTCGATGGCTGCTGAGGGTGGCCGAGCTCGTGCGCTGACCCACCGCCGGCGCCCGCGCCCGAGCACTACGATCCCGCGATGCGCCTCGGGGTCACGATCTTCGCCACCGACCGATCGATGGATCCGGTCGAGGTCGCCGTCGAAGCCGAGGCCCGGGGATTCGACTCGCTCTACCTTCCCGAGCACACACACATCCCGGTCAGTCGCCTCTCCCCTCCCCCGACCGGCGAGGACGAGCTCCCCGAGGAATACCTCCGGACCCTCGATCCCTTCGTCACGCTCGCTGCCGCCGCTCAGGCGACCGAGACGCTGACGCTCGGTACCGGTATCGCGCTCGTCGCACAACGGGATCCCATCACGACCGCCAAGGCCGCGGCGACACTGGATCGCCTGTCCGGCGGCCGATTCGTGCTCGGGATCGGCTTCGGCTGGAACCGCGAGGAGATGGGCGACCACGGCGTCGACTACGGCAAGCGAAGGGCCGTCGTGCGCGAAGCCATGTTGGCCATGCGCTCCCTGTGGAGCGACGAAGTCGCCTCGTTCCACGGAGAGTTCGTCTCGTTCGAGCCCAGCTGGCAGTACCCGAAACCGGCCCGCCCGGGCGGGCCGATCGTCCTCCTGGGCGGCGGAGCCGGCCCCGGGCTGCGCTCCCACATCATCGAGTACACCGACGGCTGGATCCCCATCGGTGGAGCGGGACTCACCGCCGCCATCCCCACCCTGCACGAGGAGTGGACCGCCGCCGGCCGCCGGGTCGAGGACCTCCACATCGTGCCGTTCGGCACGCTCCCCAACGCGGAGAAGCTCGAGCATTTCGCCGAGATCGGTGTGACCGAGGTGGTGTTCCGCCTGCCGTCGGCCCCGCGCGACCAGGTCATGCCGATGCTCGAGGAACAGACAGAGCTCCTCAGAGCCGTTCGATGATGGTCACGTTGGCCTGACCGCCGCCCTCGCACATCGTCTGCATGCCGTAGCGGCCGCCGGTGCGCTCGAGCTCGTGCAGCAGGGTGGTCATCAGCCTGGCCCCGGTCGCCCCGAGTGGGTGTCCGAGAGCGATCGCTCCACCATTCACGTTCGTCTTCTCATGGGGATAGCCGGTCTCCGCCAGCCAGGCGAGTACAACCGACGCGAAGGCCTCGTTGATCTCGACGAGGTCGATCTGGTCGAGGGTCATTCCCGCCTTCTCCATTGCATACGCCGTCGCCGGAATCGGCGCGGTGAGCATCCACACCGGATCGTCCCCGCGCACGCTGAGGTGGTGGATGCGGGCTCGAGGAGTGAACCCGTGGTCGGCGACCGCCTGTTCCGACGCGATCAACAAGGCGGCTGACGCGTCGCTGATCTGGCTCGCAAGCGCCGCGGTGAGGCGTCCGCCGTCGACCAGACTGGGGAGCTGTGCCATCTTCTCGAGCGAGCCGCCCCGGCGAGGACCCTCGTCGTGGGCGACCTCGCCCAGCGGGGCGATCTCGGCGTCGAACCGCCCCTCGTCGATGGCCCGGACGGCCCGCTCGTGGCTCTCGAAGGCGAAGCGTTCCATGTCTCCGCGGCCGAGATCCCACTTCTCGGCGATCATCTCGGCCGAGCGGAACTGGCTGATTTCCTGGTCTCCGTAGCGTTCCTGCCAGCCCTTGGAGCCCGAGAAGGGGTCGGCGAACCCGAACTGTTCTCCCACCAGCATCGCCGAGCTGATCGGGATGCTGCTCATATGCTGGACCCCGCCGGCCACGACCAGATCCGACGTGCCGCTCATGACCGCCTGGGCCGCGAAGTGCACCGCCTGTTGCGACGACCCACACTGACGATCGATCGTCGTTCCCGGGACGTGATCGGGCAGTCCGGCCGCCAGCCAGCAGGTCCGAGCGATGTCGCCGGCCTGGGGCCCGATCGTGTCCACGCAACCGAACACCACGTCCTCGACGGCGCCGGGATCGACCCCGCTGCGATCGACGAGAGCCGACAGCGCGTGCGCTCCGAGATCGGCGGGATGAACCTCGCTCAGGCCCCCTCCACGCTTGCCAACGGGGCTGCGGACTGCGTCGACGATGTATGCCTCGGCCATGGGTGACTCCTGCGTGCCGGTCGGAACGGGGTCGACCGTATCGCGCTGGTAGAACCGATCGCCCATCGGCCCGTGCGGATAGGCTGAGCGCCGTTCCAGGGGGAATCAGGATCGCAACGATCACCATGCCGCAGCTGGGTGAGACCGTCACCGAGGGGACGGTCACTCGCTGGTTGAAGGCGGTCGGCGACGAGGTCGAGACCGACGAGCCACTCCTCGAGGTCTCGACCGACAAGGTCGACACCGAGATCCCGTCCGCTGCAGCCGGACTCCTCCACGAGATCCTGGTTCCCGAGGGCGAGACCGTTCCTGTGGGGACACCGCTGGCCCGAATCGGCGACCCCGCCGACCGCTCGGAGGATGAGTCAGCCGGCCCGGAACCTGCCGGGCCCGACGTCGGCGCCGCCCCGTCGGCTCCCGTCGTCCCTCCCGGTCCCGGGACGCCCGCACGCCGGGCCGACGCCCGTTCCGAGGCCGGCGGTACGTTCCTCTCGCCGGTCGTTCGGCGCCTGGTCGGCGAGCACGGTCTCGACCCGTCCGGGATCAGAGCAACCGGTGCCGGCGGACGCATCACCGCGGCCGACGTCCGCGATCACGTGAGAACGCACCGGGTACGGCCGGAGCTCCGGAGTGACTCCCGACCTGATCCGCAGGATTCGGCGCCTCCACTCGCCGGTTCACTCCCGACTGCCGATGACGAGGTCATCCCCTTCTCTTCCCTCCGCCGGCGTACGGCCGCACACATGATGAGGTCCCTGGCCTCCTCGGCCCACACGCTGGTCGTCGTCGAAGTGGACTATCACCGCGTCGCTGCTGTTCGCGCCGAACACAAGGACGCCTTCGCGGAGCGGGAAGGGGTAGGTCTCAGCTACATGCCATTCGTCATCCGCGCCGTGGTCGACGCGATCGCCGAGTATCCGCAGGTCAACGCTTCGGTCGGCGACGACGAGCTCCACGTCCACCGGAGGATCAACGTGGGGGTGGCGGTCGACCTCGACCACGAGGGTCTGATCGTCCCCGTCGTCCACGACGCTCAGCAGCTACGACTGGCCGCTCTCGCCCGCCGCGTCACCGAGCAGGCCGGCAAGGCCCGGACCGGGTCGCTCGCCCCCGACGACGTCGCCGACGGCACCATCACCATCACCAACGCCGGCGGATACGGCACCCTGCTCACCGCTCCGATCATCGCCCAGCCCCAGGTGGCCATCGTCAGCACCGATGGTGTCGCCATGCGTCCGGCCGCGGTGCAACAGCCCGACGGGGCGTGGAGTCTGGCCGTGCATCCGCTGGGGAATCTGGCTCTTTCCTTCGACCATCGTGCTTTCGACGGTGCGTACGCATCGGCCTTCCTCGATCGCGTCCGGGCCATCCTGCAGGACCGGGACTGGGCGACGGAAGTGGGTCCATGACAGAAATCCACCGAGGGGTTCCGGTCGCCGAGATCCTCGAGGACTTCCTGCACATGTGCATCTCCCGAGAGCTCGACGATCGTGAGATAGCGCTCCAGAAGCAGAGCCACGTGTTCTTCCAGATCTCGGGCGCCGGGCACGAGGCGGTGCTGGTGGGCATCGCCCGGTCCCTACGGCCCGGTTACGACTGGTTCTTTCCCTACTACCGCGATCAAGCGCTGATGCTCGCCCTCGGCGTGTCGCCCTACGACATCCTGCTGCAGGCCGTGGGCTCAGCCGATGATCCGGCCTCCGGTGGCCGGCAGATGCCGGCCCACTGGGGCTACCCGGACCTCAACGTCGTCACCCAGACGAGCGCGACCGGAAGCCAGTGCATCCCGGCTGTCGGCTGCGCTGAAGCTGCCCGGTACCTCGCCCGCCGTCCCGGGCTCCCGGGCACGCGGGCACACGGTGACGAGGTCACCTACGTGTCGCTGGGAGAGGGGGCGACATCCCAGGGCGAGTTCTGGGAGAGCCTCAACACGGCGTGCACGCTGCACCTGCCGCTCGTCTACCTGGTGGCGGACAACGGATTCGCCATCTCGGTCCCGGCCAGCGACCAAGCTCCGGCGCCGGTGTCCGACCTGGTCCGGGGCTTCCCCGGACTCGACGTCCGCCGGATCGACGGGACCGACTACTTCGGTGTTCGGGAGCAGGCTGCCGACGTCGTCGCCCACGTCCGCGCCGGCGTCGGCCCCGCGCTGGTCCACGCCGACGTCACGCGTCCCTACAGCCACTCGGGCGCCGACACGCAGAGCAAGTACCGCCTGGCCGAAGAACTGGCCGAGGAGGTCCAACGCGGGCCCATCGTCCGCATGGAACGCGAACTCCTCCGGGCCGGCATCCTCGATCCGGCCGGCATCGACGAGGTCCACGCCCGAGCCCGTGCCACCGTCGCCGAGGCGGCCACTCGTGCCCTCGGCGCTCGGCGCCCCGATCCGGCCGGCGTCACCGACCACGTCGTGGCCATCCCCCACCTCCCCTATCGGCCCGACCCCCCACCCCACGATGACGGTGACGACTCCGAGCTCACCATGCTCGGAGAGGCCATCTCGCGGTGCCTCCACGAGATCATGGAGGACGACGAACGGGTGCGTGTGTTCGGCGAGGACGTGGCTGACGCCCGGGAGGCGCTGCTGGCCAACCTCGAGGGCAAGGGCGGCGTGTTCGGCACGACCAGGGGCCTGCAACGTCGTTTCGGCGTTGCCCGCTGCTACAACACGCCGCTGGCCGAGGCGAACATCGTCGGGAGGGCCGTCGGGCAGGCCCTGCGCGGGCTCCGGCCGTGTCCCGAGATCCAGTTCTTCGACTACATCTGGACCGCGATGCAGCAGATCAAGACCGAGGCGGCCACGGTCCGCTGGCGGTCGAATGGTCGCTTCAATTGCCCGGTCGTACTCCGCGCCCCCATCGGCGGCTTTCTGCAGGGCGGGTCGATCTGGCACTCGCAGTGTGGGGAGTCGATCTTCACCCACGTTCCCGGCCTGCTCGTCGCGTTCCCGTCACGAGCCCGCGACGCTGTCGGCCTCCTCCGCGCCGCGTTCAGCCACGAGGATCCGGTCCTGTTTCTCGAACACAAGCATCTGCTGCGTCAGCCCTACGCCCGCGACCCGTACCCCGCCGAGGGATGGCTGCTCCCCTTCGGCCGCGGTGAGATCCGCCACCCGGGGACGGATGTCACCGTGGTGGCCTGGGGAGCAATGGTCGAGAAGTCGCTGGCCGCCGCGACCACCCCGGGCGCACCCTCCACCGAGGTGATCGACCTGCGGACACTCGCCCCGTGGGACTCGGAGTTGGTCGCCGAGTCGGTGGCCCGTACCAACCGGCTCCTGATCGTCCACGAGGACATCGTGACCAGCGGCTTCGGAGCCGAGATCGCCGCGTGGATCGCCGAGGAGCTGTTCACCGAGCTCGACGCCCCGATCCGACGCGTCGGGGCGCTGGACACCCACGTGCCGTACTCTCCGACGCTCGAAGACGCGGTGCTCCCCCAGACCGACGACATCACCGCGGCCCTGCACGACCTGGCCACCTTCTGATCCGACCGCCCCGTTCCGAAATCTGGTCCGCTGCCGTCGGGTAGCGACGGTGCGGAGTAGCGCGTTCGAACCTTCTCAGAGGATTGCCGCGCCGACGCGGCTCCGATGCCAGCCCGCGTCACCCCACTGCGCGGCCAGTGCCCAGGCCCGCTTCATCCACATGTGCAGGTCGTACTCGACGGTGTAGGCGATGGCCCCGTGGCACTGGAGCGCATGGCCGGCCGCGAGCCGGCCCGCCTCGGAGGCATAGGCCTTGGCCATGGAGACATGTACGCCCGAAGCGGGATCGCCGTGCGCGAGGGAGTAGCCGGCCCGAGCCACCATGGGCCGGGCGAAGTCGGTGGCCAGCAGCACATCGGCCAGCTTGTGCTTGAGCGCCTGATAGCTACCGATGGGTCGCCCGAACTGCTCACGCTCCTGCACGTAGGCGACGGTCTCGGTCAGCATGTGGTCGGCGAGGCCGATCAATTGCGCACTCACGCCGAGCACGGCTCGATCGAACGCGCGCCCCCCAGCGGCCGGGTCGTCGGTCACCAGCGAGGTCGCCGAAGGCTCCCAGACGATCGTGGCCAGCCGGCGGGAACGGTCGACCGAGCGCTGCTCCGTGGCCTCGACTTCGTCGACGGCGAGGAGGTGCCACTCGACGCCTCGCTGGAGCAGCAGGCGATCGGCGTCCATCCGAACCAGCGGATCCTGCTCGAACCCGATCCCGACGACAGCTCACCACGGGCGACCGAGCCCAGCTCGGGATGGTCGACGTCGGCGAGCATCGGCACGGCGACCGCGGCGGTGTCGACGACCGGCTCGGCCATGGCACAACGACCCGTCTCGACGAGCAACGGGACGAGATCCAGCTCGGACATCCCCATGCCACCGGCCGCCTCGGGGGCCATGAGAGCGAGCACTCCCATCTCGCCCAGCTGGCGCCAGAGGGAGCGGTCGGCCGATCCGTCCCATCCGGCCCGCACTCGCTCAGGCGGGCACTCGGCCGAGAGGAGGTCGCGAACGGTATCGGCGAAGAGCTGTTGATCCTCGGTGAACGAGAACTGCATGAAGGCTCCTATTCCCGCGGCAGCCCGAGCACACGCTCGGCCACCACGTTGCGCTGGATCTCGTTGGTGCCGGCATAGATGGGACCGGCCAGTGCGAACTGGTAGCCCTTCATCCACGCGCCACCATCGATCGCCTCGAGGGCGTCGTCCACCAGTTCTCCCTGCGCACCCAGGAGCTCGAGGGCCGTCTCGTGGATCCGGACGTCCATCTCGGACCAGAAGATCTTGTTCAGGCTCGACTCGGCTCCGATCGGCTGGCCGTCCAGCATCTTGGTGACGGTCTGGAGCGTGTAGAGCTGGTAGGCCTCGGCGTCCATCCAGGCCTGGACGACCTGGTCGGCCAGACGGTCGTCCGCTGTCTCGCGGTAGCGCCGGTACAGGTCGATGAGACGACCGGCCGCGGCCATGAACCGGCCCGGGCTGCGCAGCGTGAGGCCCCGCTCGGACGAGGTCGTGGTCATTGCGACCCGCCAGCCCTCGTTCACTCCGCCGAGCACGTCCTCGTCGGGTACGAAGACGTCCTCGAAGAACACGTCGGCGAAACCCTCGTCACCGTCCAGGCGACTCACGCCGCGCACGGTGACACCGTCGGCGTCGAGCGGAACCAGCAGATAGGTGAGCCCCCTATGGCGCTGCGCCTCGGCGTCGGTACGGAACAGACCGAACAGGTGCGTGCAGAACGCCCCTCGGGTGGTCCAGGTCTTCTGGCCGGTGACCTTCCACCCGCCGTCGACCTTCTCGGCCCGGCTCTTCAAGCTGGCGAGATCGCTCCCTGCGTCGGGCTCGGACCAACCCTGCCCCCACTGCTCGGTGCCTTCCGCCATCGGCCGGAGATAGCGCTCCTTCTGCCAGTCGGTGCCGTATTCGAAGAAGATGGGCGCCAGCAGGAAGATGCCGTTCTGACTCACCCGCTGCGGAGCGCCCACCCGGTAGTACTCCTCTTCGAAGATGAGCCACTCCCACAGTGATGCCCCGCGCCCGCCGTACTCCTCGGGCCACGAGACCACCGAGTACTGGGCGTCGAACAGCTTCTTCTCCCATTCCTGGTGGAGACGGAACCCCGCTTCGGTGTCACCGGAGGGCAGGGGCTCGGCCGGGACGTTGGCCTCGAGCCAGGCACGGACCTCGGCCCGGAACCTCTCCTCACCGTCCGACCAACTCAGATCCATGCCGACTCCCGCGCTCCTTCGAGATCTGGGCAGGCGTTTCCAGCGTCAGGGTGGTGAATCCTTCCCAGATCGTTCATTTGTAGGCCCCGAGGCGCTCGAGGGTGGCTTCGGCCTCAGCGACGATGCCTCCGACGATCTCGGCCACGGTCGGCAGGGTGTCGATGACCCCAGCCACCTGTCCGGTCGGAAGAATCCCCACCTCGGGTCGCCCGTCCACCATCGACGCCTTCGTCAGCATCGGCGCGTTCGCCGCCAGGGCGACCTGACTCCACGTGAGGTCCTGGTCCTTCCTCATCTCCCTTCCTGTGCGCAGCAGATCACCGACGGAGACGCCGGTCCGGGCTCGGAACCGAAGGGCGTTGGCCGCCGCCCTGGGGAACCGGGTGAGCCCCGACGCCCGGTCGAGCTTGTCGATCATGTCGGTGCGAATCACCCGCTGGGGCGCGCCGTCGATGGCGGTCGTGACAACGGTGTCGAACGGACCGGCACCGAGATAGAGAGCCTTGACGTTGTCGGGCACCCCCGATTCCTCGGTGAGCAGGAATCGGGTTCCCATGGCGATCCCCGCCGCCCCCAGGGCCAGCGCCGCGACGAGCCCCCGGCCCGAGTGGAATCCTCCTGCACCGAGAACCGGCATGTCGACCCGCTCGCACACCGCCGGCAGCAGCAGACTCGTCGGCACCGAACCGGTGTGCCCTCCGCCTTCGCCCCCCTGGGCGATGACGGCGTCGACGCCCATCTCGGCGACCTTCTCCGCGTGTCGGGGCGCCCCTACGGTGGGCATGGTCACGATCCCGTGGTCGCGCAGTTTCGCCACCATGTCAGGTCGAGGTGCCGCAGCGAAGCTCGCCAGCGTCACTCCCTCGGAGATCATGAGCTCGATCCGCTCGGCGGCATCGGGCTGGTTCGGCAGAAGATTCACGCCGAACGGCCGGTCGGTACGGTCCTTGACCTTGCCGATGGCGGTCCGCAGCTCGTCGAGTGTCATCGTGGCCGACGCCAGGATGCCCATCCCGCCGGCCGCGCTCGTCGCGGCGGTCAGCGTCGCTCCGGCGACCCACCCCATGCCGGTCTGCACGATCGGGTACCGAATGCCCGTCAGCTCGCAGAACGGCGTCGAGAGTGCCGCTCCTGTCGCCGGGCCGCCGGTGCCGTCGGGCTCGGTCACGCGGGAACCTCGCGGTGGCGGAGCCCGTCGGGGTCGAGCTCGTCCATGATCGCGAGCTCGTCCGGCGTCGGGATCCGGCTCATCGGCACGTCGGCCGGGATCACCAGGGAGAATCCGGTCGCCTCCACCACCTCGTCGATCGTGACGCCGGGATGGACCGACCGCAGTCGCATCGAGTGGTTCGGGGTCTCGAAATCGAGGACCGCCAGGTTGGATACGACGCGGCGGATCTCGTGGTACCGCGCCGACTGCTCGCCGAGTTCGGCGGCCCGGTCGTAGCCGATGCCGCAGACGACGTCGACCTCCTCCACGAAGACCTTCGGATGGTGGTTCGGCACCCAGTAGCTCGTCGTGTGGTTGATCGTGTTGCCCGGAGCGCCCCGAAAACCGAGGAGCTGGGCCCGGGGACGGTTCCAGTCGCCGATGCACGCGATGTTCTGGTTGCCGAACCGGTCGACCTGGGTCGCTCCCATCATCACGTGGCGTTTGCCCTGCCAGAGCAGGTCGAACATCGAGCGATACGGGTTGTGGTACTCGACCACCCGGTCGGTACCGCCGAGCGGCGGGGTGTTGGCCAGGGTGGTGTAGAAGCCGTCGGTGATGGCGAGATCGGGCTCGAAGCTCCGGCGCGCGAGCCGCCCGCCGATCAGGGGCACGTTGCCGATGGGATTGCACAACCGCTCGCCGTCGCCTCGGAAGGTGTCGGCGATGGCGGTCACACAGATGTCGCCTCGGGGCAGCCCTTCTGCCGGATCACTTATCGGTGAGTCACTCATGACGACCCCTCTGCGGCTCGGCGCGCCTGGTATTCGGATTCGCTCAGATCGAGCCAGCCGGTCTTGAACTCGTCCCAGGCCTCGTCGGTCTTCGCCGTCGCGGCGTAGGCGCGCTGGAACGCCTCGTCACGGCCATAGTCCGGCGGGCACTCGGTGAAGTGCGCTCCCCCCGGTGCCTCGACGACCCCGTCGGTGTCGAGCCGGTGGATCCTCAGGCTCTGTACCGGCCCGCTCGACGCGAGCTCCTCGGTCGCGACGATCCGCTCGGCACTCATGAAGCAGCGGTCGGCGGCGCGTGCCATGAGATCGTCCATGAACGGGTCCTCGCTCAGGTACTGGCCATTGCCCGCGGCATCGGCCCGGTTCATGTGTATGAGCGCGACGTCGAGGGTGAGCGCCGGCATCGCGACCAGCTCCTCGGGCTCGCCGTCCCCGTCGGTGCGGTAGGGGCTCGTGACGGTCTTGATCTGTGGCATCAGCCGCAGGATGTCGGAGCCCAGCCCGGCTCGGGTGGGGAGAAACGGCACCCTCCACGCGGCCGCTTGCAGGCCGAGGAGGAACATGCCCTCATCCAACTCCATGGCCTCGATCGTTCCGGCCTGGCGAGCGGCCCGGTAGTGCGGTTCGAGCGGGACGCTGTCGAGCGAGACGAACCCGCTGACGATCTTCTCCGCCTGGCCCGTCCGACAGAGAACGCCGACATCGGGTCCGCCGTAGGCGACGATCGTGAGGTCCTTCAGCCCGGCCCGGACGATGGAGCGGACCAGCGCCATCGGCTTGCGCCGCGACCCCCATCCGCCGATCCCGATCGTCATGCCATCGGAGAGCTCGTCGATCACTTCGTCGACGGTCGTTCTTTTGTCGGGCACGGTTGCTCCAGGTCCTGGGGATTCGGGGGGTGTGTCGGTTGTCGGGGTGGTGCTACTCGTCGAAGTCGGCGTCGCGCTTGGCGACGAAAGCGTCCCGGGCTTGGTCCGACACGCCGCTCAGATTGAGCTCGAACGTGAAGCCCTGCTCGAAGCGGTAGCTACGGTTGACGTCGACGGGATCGATGCCGTTGAGGGATGCCTTCGCGGCCCGGATCACCGTGCGCGAGTGGCGGGTGATCTTCTCGGCGATGCCGCGGGCGGTGTCGACGAGCTCGGCGACGGGCACAACGGCGGTGACCGAACCGTAGCCGGCGAGTTCCTGGGCCGTCGCCGGTTCCGCGGTGTAGACCATCTCGCGCATCCGATGCTGGGGCACGAGTCGGGCGAGGTGGGTGGCGGCACCGAGAGCACCCTGCTTCACCTCGGGAAGCCCGAAGGTGGCGTCGTCGCTCGCGACGATGATGTCCGCGTTGCCGACCAGTCCGATTCCGCCCCCCAGGCAGAAGCCGTTCACCGCCGCGATCACCGGGACCTCACACTCGTAGACGGCCTTGAATGCGGCATAGCAGCCCCGGTTGGCGCCGAGGAGCGCGTCGAAACCCTCGGTCGATTGCATCTCCTTGATGTCCACACCGGCGTTGAATCCACGGCCTTCGGCCCTCAGGATGACGCAGGCGATGTCGGGGTTCTTCCCCGCTGCCGTCACCTGGTCCGCCAGCTCGAACCATCCGGCCACGGTCAGCGCATTGACCGGCGGTGCGTCCATGACGACCTCGGCCAGGCCGTCGCTGATGCTGGTGGTTGTCGACACGTTCGCTCCCGATCTGACGACCCGTCAGGTTAGTGGTGGGAACCTGGCAGACTCTCATCCACGACGACCAGGGGTTCTCATGACCGAACAGACACCCGGGACCGAGCTCGACATGACCGGCCGGACGGTGATCGTCACCGGCGGCACGAAGGGCATCGGTCGCACGATCTCCACCACCTTCCTCGAACGAGGCGCCGAGGTCATCGTGTGCGGCCGCTCCGATCCGGACTGGCTCCCTCGCGTCGGTGAGAAGGAGGTGACCTTCGTTGCCGCAGACGTCCGCGACGCCGACCAGGTCGAGGCGGTCGTCGCCGCAGCGGTCGATCAGACGGGCCGGTTGGACGTACTCGTCAACAACGCCGGCGGCGCACCCGAGGCCGACAGCGCGACCGTGTCGCCGCGATTCAACGCGTCGATCATCGCTCTCAACCTGACCGCTCCGTTCACGTTCGCCCAGCAGGCCAACGCCGTGATGCAACAGCAGGAAGAGGGCGGAGTGATCATCAACATCTCGTCAGTGAGCGGTATCCGCCCCTCGCCGGGTTCTGCCGCCTATGGCGCGGCAAAGGCCGGTCTGCTCAGCCTGACCACAACCCTTGCGGTCGAGTGGGCCCCGAAGGTCAGGGTGAACGCAGTCACCGCAGGGCTGATCAAGACCGAGCAGGCTCACCTCCACTACGGGGACGAGGCGGGCGTGGCCGCCGTGGCCGCCACCGTCCCGCTCGGTCGGATGGGCGAGCCAGGCGACATCGCCAACGCCTGCCTGTTCCTGGCCTCACCGCTGTCGTCGTACATGAGCGGCGGCTCGCTCCTGGTCCACGGCGGCGGCGAAACCGCTCCGGCCTTCCAGAAGGCCTCGAACGCGGAGGCCTGAGTGCGTTATCGGGGTCTGTCCCCGATAACGCACTCGCTCAGGCGGGGGTGGGCTCGGGCTGCGAGGCCAGCCACTCCGATGCCTGGCGGTACGTCAGCCACCTGTGCCCGTCGAAATCGTAGAGTTTGCATGCCCGCGTGTTGGCAACGACGTCCCGCAGACGAAGCTTGCGCTCCTTCACCGGGAAGTGGGCCAGGATCGCCTGACCCGCCTCCTTGAGGTGGTACATGGGGATGCGCATGTCGACGTGGTGGGGTGAGTGCTCGAGGATCCAGTGGAGGAAGAAATCGAGCCAGCGGGGAGCGTGGATGATGGTCGTGCCTTCGACCTGACCGTGGTACTTGGTCCACTCGCGTCGCTTCATCCACTTGATCTCGCGATCGATGTGGTGGATGTGCACGACCAGGCCGATGACGAAACAGAACAGGGCGAACGGGATGACCGCCACTTTGGTGAGCATCCACAACGAGCCGACAGCGGAGCCGTACTGCCACCAGCCCAGAGCGAGGAACCCGATGCCGATGACACCGGTGACGCCCTTCATGAACCAGGTGTCGCGCCGGATGGCCGCCTTCCACCGTTTGGGAGGGTCGAAGCTCATCATCTTCTGCCACCACACCCGGCGGGCGTAGTAGAGGCCGTAGCCGAACGACGACCACTCGATCCGGTGCATCAGCTGCTCGCGCCGCGAAAGGGCCGCGTACTCCTCGGGGCTCACCGGATGCCAGACGAAGTCGAATCCCGCCTTGACGGTGTGGCCGTGATGCACGCGGTTGTGGCCCAGCACCCATGCCTCATAGATGTGGAGCGAAGGCAGCATGGCCAGCCGGCCCACGATGCCGTTGAGCCGCTTGCTCTTGAACAGAGCCTGGTGTGCGGCGTCGTGGCCGGTGACGAAGAGAGCACTCACCGCCAGTCCCGACATGACCCAGAGCGGGATCAGGAAGTAGATTCGATCGGTGCTGACCAACCCCACGAGCACCAGAGCGTAGAGGGCGATGTCGCGAGCGAAGTAGCCCAGGCCCCGGGCGGTCGGATTCTGATAACACTCCGCGGGGATGACGTCGATGACGGGGCGGAGCGATCCGGGCTTCTCCGGAGATGCGTCGGTGCTGGTCACATTGCCTCGGGTGGTGGGACTCGGCGATCGTACCTTCCGTTACCGGGCGACGCCCACCGACCCTTCGACTCGATGGCCTCGATAGCGAGAACGAGGATCCTCTCGGACATGATGTCGAGTTAGCCTCTCGATCCAAGAGCCGGCGGACGCGAACGCTGCTCTCCCAACCAACCCCAGGAGGCCGCGTGAGCGACACGCCCACCAAGACCGCCGTTCCGGCCATGGACGGCTGGTTCGATCCCCACGCCGACCCGCCCCATCTGATCGGCACCAGGTGCACCAAGAGCGGCACGTACTTCTTCCCGCCCGAGCACACGATGTCGCGCGTCCCAGGGTTCGCCGACAGCCCTCTCGAGGAGGTGGCCCTGAGTCGCACCGGCACGCTCTGGTCCTACACCAACGCGGGTTACCAACCGCCCGAGCCCTATCTCCCCGTCACCGATCCCTTCGAGCCGTTCGCGATCGCCGCGGTGGAGTTGGCCGAGGAACAGATGGTGATCCTGGGCCAAGTGGTCGCCGGCGTAGACGTCGCCGACCTCGAGGTCGGCATGGAAATGGAGCTCGTGGCCGACGCCCTCTACGAGGACGACGATCACACGTACATGATCTGGAAGTGGCGACCCGCCGACTTCACCGAAGGGGGCAACGGCTGATGGGCGACACCGCGAGAGACACCGAGGTCGCCGTGCTGGGTGCCGGCATGCACGAGTGGGGCAAGTGGGGTCACAACTTCGTCACATACGGAGTCGGGGCCATACGCGAGGCCATGGGAGATGCCGACATCGACTACCGCGACATCCAGTTCGTCGCGGGCGCAGCAACGATGCGCAACGGCTACCCCGGCTATGTCGCCGGGGCGACGTTCGCGCAGGCGATGGGCTGGACCGGGGTGCAGATCTCGACTAGCTACGCGGCCTGCGCCTCGGGAACCCAGGCCATTGCGTCGGCTCGGGCCCAGATCCTCTCCGGTGTCTGCGATGTGGCTCTGGTCGTGGGCGCCGACACCACGCCGAAGGGGTTCCTCGCCCCCAACCGTGGCGAGCGCGGCGACGACCCGGATTGGCTGCGGTTCCGGCTCCTCGGCGCCACCAACCCCACCTACTTCGGGTTGTATGCACGGCGACGCATGGATCTCTACGGAGCCACCGAGGAGGACTTCGCAGCGGTCAAGGTCAAGAACGCCAAGGTGGGGGCGCTCAACCCGAAGGCCCGCTACAAGAAGGCCTTCACCGCCGAGGACGTCCTCGCGTCGCCCGTCGTGGCCGACCCTCTCCGCCTGCTCAACATCTGTGCCACTTCCGACGGCGCCGCGGCACTCGTGCTCTGCAGCATGGACTATGCCCGCAGCCGGGGAATCGCCGATCCGGTCCGCGTGCGCGGGATCAGCACGGTGACCCCCACCTTCCCGAACAGCGTCATCGAGATGCCCAACTTCGCCACGGACTCGGCCGCTGGAGTGGCCGATGTCGGACCGTCGTTCCGGGATTCCATCGCCGCCGCCGCCTATGAGGAGGCGGGCATGGGGCCCGCCGACATGGACCTGGCCGAGGTGTACGACCTCTCCTCCGCCCTAGAACTGGACTGGTACGAGAACATCGGGCTGTGCAAGGAAGGCGAGGCGGAGAAGTTGCTACGGGACGGCGACACGGCCATCGGGGGACGTATCCCGGTCAACACCAGCGGCGGACTCGGAGCGTTCGGTGAAGCCGTGCCGGCCCAGGCCATCGCCCAGGTCTGCGAGCTCACCTGGCAGCTGCGAGGCCAGGCCGGTGCCCGCCAGGTCGAGGGCGCCCGCGCCGGGGTCACCGCGAACCAGGGCCTGTTCGGCCATGGTTCGTCGGTGGTGTGCGTGAAGTAGATCCCAACCTGACACCACTTCGTTACATCGATGTAATCCTTCCGTCGGGCCGGTCCGCTTCACTGGGGGGCGGAGACATTGGTGGCTGGCAGCGGCCACCCGATGGAGGGCGGTTGACGATGGACGAACAGCGTTGGTTCCTGGGGGAATCCGACCAGGAGGTCAGTGACGACGACTGGGCGAAAGCCATCGAGAACGCCCATCTTCGTGACCTCCGTGAGGCGTTCGCCGACAGCGACGCCGCCTGAGCCCTCACCGCCGGTCGCTCAGGGCACCACATCGAGTTCGGGGTGGAAGTGGGCCACCATCCGGCGGAACCCGTCCCTCCAGTCCACCGACGTCGGGCCGTGAAGCTCCTCGAAGCGTCGCGTGTCGACCGGCACTGACGAGAGTGTCGCCTCCTGCTCCTCGAGAGAGACCTCGCGCCCCATCAGCTCGGCGAGGTGCCGCGCCCACGTCTCGATGCTCACCGACTGCGACCCGCCCCAGTTGAACGTCGGTGCGGGCACGGCGGCGGCATCCAACAGGGAGGGCAGCGACGCCGCGATGTCATCGTCGTGGATCGGGTTGAAGAGATTCGGCCCGCCGGGATGGATCGTGATCGGCTGGCCCTCCAGGATCATCTCCATGTGCAGCCACGGCCAGCCTCCCCCGTCGCCGTAGGGGACGTTGAGGCGAGCGATCACCGACGGGATCCCGTACGCACGTGCCGCGAACCGCACCACGGATTCGGCCGAGATCTTGGCGATGCTGTAGGTCGGGAACATGACCCGATGGTGATCTCCGAGCGGCGACTCTTCGGTGAACGGCCGCTGGGCGTCGGGCGCGTACACGGCGGTGGAGGAACAGTGCAGGAACGCGTCGACCGGGCCGAGGTGATGCATCAGAAGGCCGGTGGCCTCGGCATTGGCCGCCAGATCGCGACCGAAGTCGCCCGTCTTGGTCACCGCGAAGTTCAACACGACGTCGACGTCGGTCGGCACGGAAGCGAAGTCGGCCTCGACCAGATCGATCGGGACGCAGGCGACCCCGATCGCCTCGAGCTCGGCTCTCGCCTGGGCGTCGGTGAACCGGGCGAGACCGATGATGTCGTTGGTCGCTGCGAGACGCTCGACGATGGGGCGGCCGACCTGGCTGGTGGGACCGGTGATGAGAATGCGACGATCGTGGAGTTCCATACTCCGGGATCCTGTCATGCCCGGGGCGATCGCGACCCATTCCCGAGGAGTCCCACCATGCCCGTCCTTCCCGGAGCGATACGCCAGAACGGATACGTGGTCCGTGACCTCGACGAAACGGCCCACGCGATGGCGAGCGGTCTCGGCATCGGTCCGTGGATCTGCATGCGCGATATGGATCTGACCGGGTTCTCATTCCGGGGCCGGGCTTCCGCTCCTCGCATCTCGATCGCGCTGGCCAACTCGGGTGATCTCCAGTTGGAGCTGATCATGCCGCACGACGACGAACCCTCGCTGTATCGCGAGTTCCTCGACTCCGGGCGCGAGGGCCTCCAGCACCACGCCTGGTGGACCGAGGACTACGACGCGGTGATCGCCGCCGCGGATGCGGCGGGCTGGGTGATCGGTCACGAGGGCGACATGGGCGGGACTCGATTCGTCTACTACGACCGGGGCGACCTGGCGGCCGAGGTGATGGAGCTGAACGAGCTCAATCAGATGGTCTTCGCCCAGGTGCGGGCGGCCACCGACGACTGGGACGGCGTGACCGACCCAGTTCGCGACTTCGGCTGAGGACACCGCGGAACTTTGTGCTCTGGCGGTACACAGGTGCGAGCCAGGGCACAAAGTTCAGTCGCCGTTCTCGGTCACAACGCGTAGCTGACGCCGGTCAGCTCTTCGCTCACCTCCCAGAGCCGTCGCGCCACGTCGGTATCGTGAGACCGCTTCGACGATTCGACCAGCACCGGATGACCGCGCTGCTGCATTAAGCCGTCCGGGCCGTAGTACTGGCCGCCCTTCGCCGCCGGATCGACCGCCGCTCGGAGCGTCGGCAGCGCCCCCATCCGGGCCGTCTGCATCAAGCGGGAGCTCAGCGGCCCGGCCAAGCTGATCAGCTTGGCCGACCAGCCACCCGACCCGTCGCGGCTGCGGCCGAGCTCGGTGTCGGATCCGCCCGGGTGGGCCGCGAGCGCCGACGCCGTCGATCCCGCATCCTCGAGCCGGCGCTGGAGCTCATAGGTGAAGAGGAGATTCGCCAGCTTGGACCGGAAGTAGGCGATCGCCCGGTTGTAGCGGCGCTCGCTCGCCAGGTCCTCGAAGTTGATCTTCCCCGGGCGGTGCCCCTGGGAGCTGACGGTCACCACCCGAGCGGCCGGTGCCTCGGTCAGCCGATCCAGGAGGAGTCCTGTCAGGGCGAAGTGACCGAGATGATTGACACCGAGTTGCGACTCGAAACCGTCGGCGGTCTTCGCGAAGGGCGTCGCCATGATGCCGGCGTTGTTGATCAGGAGATCGAGGGGCCCGTCCCCGCCTGAGTCGACCGCGCTGCGGATCGAGGCCAGATCGGCCATGTCCATCAGGAGGATCTCGACCGACGCATCGGGATGCACGGCCATGATCTGCTGGACGGCGTCCTCTGCCTTCTGGGAGTTGCGGCACCCCAGGGTGACGTGAGCACCCGCTCCGGCGAGAGCACGGGCGTTCTCCCATCCGAGCCCGCTGTTGGCACCCGTGATGAGAACTCGACGACCGCTCTGATCGGGCACGTCAGCTTCGGTCCAGTCATCCACGGGATCCTCCTCGACGAGACCCGGGCGTCAGCATGCCTAGGGTGGTCGCAATGGACCCTAGCGACGTGACTCCGGATTGGCTGACCGAACGGCTGGCCGCAGCCGGGGCGGCACCGTCGAGTGCACGCGTCACCGGGTGCTCGGCCGATGCGATCGGGGCGGGCAAGGTCGGTCGCACGTTCCGTTACCAGTTGGACTGGGAGGGCCCGTCCGGCCCATCGACGGTGGTGGGCAAGTTCGCCTCCGACGATGAACAGAGCCGGATGGCGGGCATGTTGACCGGGACCTACGTACGCGAGGTCAACTTCTTCAACGAGCTCGCCGCATCGGTCGACATCCGCATCCCCACATGCCACCACTGCGAAATGGACACCGACACCGGCGATTTCGTGATCCTGATGGACGATCTGGCACCGGCCGAGGTCGGCGACCAGATCGCCGGTTGCTCGGCGGACGACGCCGATCAAGCCCTCAGCGAGCTGGTAGGGCTGCACGCCCCCGACGTTCCCGGCGTCGGTGAAGCCGCGTGGCTCTTGGCGAAGCGCCCCGATGGCGCCCAGCCAATGGCGGGTCTGTACCTGGCGCTGCTACCCCCGTTCGTCGAGCGCTACAGCGATCGCCTGCCCGCCGAGACGATCGCCTCGGCCGAGCGCTTCGGCCGCTGCGTGCATCGTTGGCTCGAGCTGGCCGCACCGCCGTACCGTCTCCTTCACGGCGACTACCGCCTCGACAACCTCATGTTCGGCCCCGACGGGGTCACCGCTGTGGACTGGCAGACCGTCGGCCACGGACCGCCGATGTCCGACGTCTCCTACTTCTGTGGTGCCAGCCTGCTTACCCGAGACCGCCGGGTGCACGAAGAAGGGCTCGTGCGGGACTACCACGCGCACCTCGAGCAGCGCACCGGCGGCCTGATCTCCTGGGATCGCTGCTGGGCCGACTATCGACTACACACGGTCGCGGGGCTGCACATGGCGGTGGTGGCCGCCGCTCTGGTGAGCGAGGACGAGCGGGGCGATGCCATGTTCTGTGCAATGGCCGAACGCCACGCCGCCCACGCGGAGGATCTGGAGACCTTCGACCTCCTCGAGGGCTGAACGGGTAATCCCACCCACTCAGCAGGGGCGGTCGACCCGTCAAGACGGCGATCGTGCCAACCGTTGACAGGATGTGCCGCCTGGCTTCATCGAACGCAACGGGGAGTCCGCGTGGAGACCCGAGATCTTCATGCTGCTCTACCGAACCCGCTGGCCGAATCTCCTGGCCATCACCGCGGCGATCCTGCTCACGGTCGATCTGGGCGAAGCCCGGCTGTGGATGTACGGGTATCTCGGTCTCGTGATCCTGGTCAACCTGATCACCTATCCCCAGATGAGGCGGCTCGAGCAGCCCCCGACGCTGCTCGGCCTCGTGGACATCCTCGCTCCGATGGCACTGCCCGTCTTCGTGCCTGCTCTCCTGTTTCCGGCCCTCGTCCTCTCGATGATGACCGCCGCGTTCGCGCGACTGGTACACAGCCGAAACCTCACCCTGCTCGGAATCGCCTTGACGACGTTGGCTGCCGCCGGGCTGGTCTCGCTGCGGTCGATCCCCATCGGCGCCGTCATGGTCACCGTCTACGCCATCAGCGCGTACCGGACGACGATCGGCCTCGGCATCGTCATGAGCGACGAGGTCCGGGTTGCAGCCGTGATGCGCTCGCTCGCCGCGACGGATCCCCTGACCGGCATGCCCAATCGCAGCAGCTTCGCCGAGACCTTCTCGGCGGCCCTCGACGAAGCACGCCACACCCAGACCCGTCTGGCCGTGCTCACGATCGACCTCAACGGTTTCAAGGAGATCAACGACATCTTCGGCCACGACGCGGGCGACCAGTTCCTCCAGGAGGTCGCCGGTCGAATCGAGGAGTCAGCCTCGGGAGCATTCGTGGCCCGACAGGGCGGTGACGAGTTCTCCGTCCTGATCGAGGACGCGACCTCCGGTAGCCCCCACCACGTGGCCGAAGCGATCCACCATGCCCTCGATCGCCCGATCGAGCTGGAGCACATCCGACTCCGGTGCGACGCTTCCATCGGGATCGCATACTTCCCGGACCATGGTTCGACCACGAGCGAGCTGACCACCAGCGCCGACCTGGCCATGTACGAGGCCAAGCGAGGCCACCGCCGGACGCTGACCTACCGAGCCGAGACCGGTCGGATCACCCACCAGAGCACTCGGCTCGTCGGAGAACTGGAAGCCGCCCTCGAATCGGGTGAGATCACCGTCGAATACGATCCCGTCCGTCGACTGACCGATGGGCAGGTCCTCGGCGCCGACGCCCGGGTGGTGTGGGACCATCCCTCCGATGGGCGACTCCTCACCCGCGATCTTCGGGCCCTTCTGGGCCTGACCCACTTCCGCCAACTGCTCTGGCGATGGACGCTCGCCGCTGTGTGCGCCGAGGCCGCCCGGTGGAACGACGGGGCGGGATCGCCTTGGATCGTCGGTTCGGACATCCTGGCCGCAAATCTCGAGGACCGACGGAATCCCGACGAGATCGGGGCCGCCCTCGAGGACTCCGGTCTCGAGCCGAACCTGCTGTCGATTCAGATCCCCGAGCTGCTCGTCCAGCAGGATGAGCGCCGTTCCCGGCGGTTCGTCGACGAGCTCCACGACCTCGGGGTCAGACCGACGATCAGCAGGTTCGGCAGCGCCCACACCTCCCTGCTGGCCCTGGCCAGGATGCGCATCGCAACGGTCCGACTCGATCCATCACTGACCCTTGCCCTCCCCGATCCGAGAACCGAGTCGGCGATCCGTTCGATGTGTGCTCTGGCCGACGACCTGGATGTGGAGCTCGTCGCGACCGGGATCGACTCCGCCGCGGACGCCGAGCACGTGCTGGCGTTGGGCATCACCGTCGGACAGGGGACGAGGACCGACGATTCCGAGCCGCGCCGGTCGGGACGAGGACTCACCTCATCGGGTCGTCAGCGGTGAGGTCACGGCCGAGAGTGCTGTCACGAGGTCCGTCGGTTCCAGCGCCAGCTCCACACCACGCCGCCCCGCGCTGACGAAGCACTCGTCGAGGGCTGACAGCGAGGCATCGACGAACGTCCGCAACCGCTTCCTCTGACCCAGCGGGCTGATCCCGCCGACGACATAGCCGCTCGAACGTTCGGCCTCGGCCGGGGTCGCCATCGCCGCCCGCTTTGCTCCCGCGGCCCGAGCCAGGGCCTTCAGGTCCAGCGTCGACGCGACCGGGACGAGCGCGACGACCAACTCGTCACCGTCGAGCCGGGCAACCAGGGTCTTGAAGACGGCTCCGGGCTCGAGCTCGAGCGCCTCGGCAGCCTCGGCCCCGAAGGCTTCCGACCGCGGGTCGTGGTCGTAGGTGAGGACACGGTGAGCCACCCCCAGCTTCCGGAGTGCGCTCACCGCAGGCGTCACGGGGCGCCGATCCTGTAGTCGCTCATCGTGAAGCTCCGGAGGGTGTCCAGATCGGCCAGCAACGAGACGCTGTCGAGCATGATCCGGATGTTCTCGGCCATCTCGTCGGGATCGCTGGTGCCGAATGCGAGCATCGGGTCGGTGACATGTTTCACCGAGGGCCACGACTCCTCGACGATCGCCGCGTACGGCGGCGCTCCGGGTGTCAGGGCGCGCACGACGGCGTTCCGTACGTAGCGGACCCGGGGCTGCATCCATTCGGACATCGGCGACTGGTGGCCGTACCACAGCCCGAAGAACGCCTCGTCGTCCATGCGGGGATTGCGGTCGAAGACAGTGACGGTCATCACTCCCGGCGCGCGCTCGCCCGCTGGACGCTCGGGCCCGGTCGTGTGGAGCGATTCGGTCACCACGTACCCGGCCCGGCGGACGCCGAGGCCTGCCATCACGGCCTCGAAGGGACCTCGCCCGTCCTGACTGTCGAGCCACAGCGAGACCACCGCCCGTATCGGTAGTTCGCTCCCGGGCAGGGGGACGCCCGTTTCCGCCGTCGCATGCTCATCGTCGAGATCGACCGAGAGGTCGGCCGGACCGAGTGCCAGCAGGCGTGGCACGACGTGGTCGAGAACCGTCTCGCGGAGCTCGCGGCGCTCGCGACTCGGTCGGTCCCACACGAGGTACATGAGTTTCTCCACGGCGCCGACCGTACTCGGGACCGAGGCGGCGCAGTGGGGGTCAGGTCCGGCCGGCGCCGGACTGGCGCCTAGACGACCTTGACGTTGAGTGCTTCGTCACCCTTGCGGCCGGGGCCGACGTCGAATTCCACGCTCTGGCCCACTTCCAAGGTGCGGTAGCCAGAGCCGTCGATGTTGCTGTAGTGCACGAACACGTCATCGCCTTCAGCACGAGAGATGAAGCCGTAGCCCTTCTCCGCGTTGAAGAACTTCACCGTACCGGTTGCCATCGATGGCGCCCCTTCTTCTCCTCGACCGAGCCAGGCGCTCGGCCGCGCCCAAACCGTAGTCCAGAGAACGCCGCTCCGAATCCCCGAGTCACGGGCGAATCGGACGCTCGGCCGGCGCCGTCAGTCCTCGATCTGATCGAGGTCGCGCTCACCGGTCAAGGCGGACTTGACCACCTTGCCCGCCGCGTTGCGGGGCAGGCGATCGGTACCGATGTCCCAGAGCGACGGCACCTTGAACGCTGCCAGCGTCTCGCCGACCCACCGCTCGAGATCGACAACCGTGACCGCCTCGGGTGAGCGGACGACGACGTGCGCTTTCACCTCCTGGCCCAGCTCGGGATGCTCGACGCCGACGACGGCGGCCTCGAGCACGTCGGGGTGAGCGTCGAGCCTCAGCTCGATTTCGGCCGGAGAGATGTTCTCGGCCGCACGGAGGATCCTGTCGCTCGCCCGACTGTTGATGGTCAAGAAGCCGTCATCCATCCGCCCGACGTCGCCCATGGAGAGCCACCCGTCGTCATCGAGAGCGGCCGCCGTGGCGTCAGGGTCGCCCCAGTAGCCGAGCATCGTGTAGGGGCTGCGGACGTAGATGCCACCGTCGGTTCCGTCGGGCAGAGTTCGTCCGTTCTCATCGCGGATCTGGATCTCGAACGTGCTGCACGCGATTCCGCAGGACCGAGGCCGTTCGACGAGGTCTTCGCCTCCGATCATCGTGGCAACGGCTACCGATTCACTCGATCCGTATCCCAGGCCGACCCCTGTCGCCGCATTCGGAAACGCTTCCCGCATCCTCTGCTGAAGCTCGGGCGTGACCGGAGCACCCCCGAAGCCGACGTTGTCGACCGAGCTCACGTCGGTCGTCGCCAGTTCGGGGCTGTCGAGAACCCGGGGGCCCATCGATCCGAGGGAGGCCCATTGGGTGATGCGCTCGCGTTCGATGATCGCCAGCACGTCAGCAGGATCGAATCGGCCCGTCCGGAAGACCAGCTTCGCCCCGATCGTGAGACCGATCAGCGCGCCGCCGAAGAGGCCCGACACGTGGAACAACGGGGACGTCATCAGGATCGCTGTCCGGCGGTCGTCGCCACCCGGGCCGGTGGGCTTCGCCGCTCCGGCCCGGGACGCGGTGAAGACGCGCTCCGCGCCGGCGCAGAACGCGGACTGCACCATACCGACGAGGCCGCGGTGGCTGATCAGCGTGCCCTTGGCCCGGCCCGTCGTCCCGCTGGTGAACAGCACCAGTGCCGGATCGTCTTCGTCGATCGGCGTGGAAGGTAGCCCGTCGGCCGGGGCGGCGAGGAGGTCGGGGAGGTCGCGGTCCATTTCGAGCACGGTCGTTCCGGCGGGCACGGACCCGATGCGCTCGAGCCGCCGGGTATCCCCGATGATCACCACAGGTGACGTCAACTCGGTGGCGTACGCGGCCTCGGCGGGCGTCCACCACCCGTTGTACGCCGCGACGATCGCCCCGGCGGACACGATGGCGAAGAAGCTCACTACCCACTCGGGACGGTTGGTGGCGAAGATCGCGACCCGATCCCCGGGGGAAACACCCTGTCGCGTCAGGGCCGCCGCGAGCGAGGCCACCCGGTCGTGGAAGCCGCTGAACGTGATCCGCTGATCGCCGAGCACGAGGAACTCGCTCTCCCCGTGCCCTTCGGCGTTGGCCACCATCTCGCGTACCGACGAGCTTCGGTTGGCGAAGACCTCGACGGGCCAACCCCGAACGGTGGTAGGCGTGGTCTCGAACATCCCGCCCGGCCCGATGAGCTCCGCTCTGACCTCGGCGCGAACGGCTGCCCTGTCGATCGTCACCTTCGCCCCTCCTCCCGGGCCCGAGCTCGCACCCCGCGAGCTCGCCGTCGGCCGGCATGCAGTTCCCGCGCACCCTAGTGGCCTCTGCCGCCCGGCCGGCGTGCGAGTGTTGGGCTGTTCTACCCACCGCGGTGATCGCATCGGCCTCTCCAGACCGGATCGCCGATCTGCCGTTGGTACCCACGTGACCATGGCACGGGCTCACCGCCTTCCCCTTCGCCTACGAGCGGGCCTCGCCTGGAGAAGCGCGCTCGCCGGGCCGGTGGCGATCGCCGGAATCCTCCTCCCCCGCACCGCCCCTCTCCGGTGGTGGGCGATCTGGGTCGCGCTCGGGCTCTTCGCCCTGCTCCTCCTTCTGATGCACGAGACGACGCGGCGGGAGCCGTCGATGTTCGCCCTCCTGCTGACCGGAGCAGTCGCCAACATGGCCGCGACGATGGCCGTCGTCGCCTCTAACGAGCCCTACGGGGCGCTCCTCATGCTGTTCCCGGTGATCCTCATCCAGGTCGCCGCCGCGCGACACAGCCGGCGAGTGCTCGCCGCGTCGTGGCTGATGGGCTGGATCGGCGTCGCCATCGGTGGCGCGGCGAACGGTGTTCCGGGTGACGCTCTCGTCTCGCTGACGGTGCTGTACGGCGGGCTCTCAGCAGTCATGGCGGCGTGTACCAGGTACATCATCGGAACGGTGCACGGGCTGGCGGCGCGGGCCGAGGACTACGGAGAGCTGGCTCGTATCGCCGCCGGCACCGAGGGACTGAGCGAAGGACTCGAGATGGGCCGGGACTCCCTCCTCGCCTTCACCGAGGCGACCGATGTGGACCTTGCGGTGGATCGGGCTGCGGCCGACCTCCTTGTGGCCTCGGTCGGCGATCACACTCCGACCCACTGCCTGCCGCTGGGCAACGACACCGCGTCGCCGTACCTCGTCCTGACCGGCGAGATCGACACCGGTGCGGCGTCTGCCACACAGGATCTCCTCCGCCAGGTCTCCGCCCGCGAGCGGAGCCTGCGCGGCCTGACCAACCGGGCGAACACCGACGCGTTGACAGGCATCGCCAACCGCCGCGGCCTCACCGCTCAGATGGCCGCCAACAGCTCAGCTGTGTACACCCTCGTCCTGGTCGACCTCGACCACTTCAAGGGCTTCAACGACGCCTTCGGGCATGTCGCCGGCGATGCCCTCCTCCGTTCGGCGGCCGCTGTCCTGGCCGAAGGCATGCGCGGTCGCGACATGGTGTCCCGCTACGGCGGCGAAGAATTCTGTCTCGTCATCGACGGCCCGGCCGGCGCGGCGCTGGCCACCCTGGACCGCATCCGGGAACGCTGGGGCGAGTCCGAGTCGCTCCATGTGACGTTCTCCGCCGGAGTAGCGGAACGGCGCATCACCGAGTCATGGGCCGACGTGCTGGGTCGGGCCGACGTGGCCCTGTACGAGGCGAAGGAGAACGGGCGCAACCGGACCGAGGTGTCGGTCGACGCGGACGGCCTCTCAGCTGATGGCCGCGATCGCGTCGACGAGGACGTCGAGCCCTTCGGCTAGCTCTGCCCGTGTCACGTCGAGCATGGGAGCGATGCGGATGACGCTGTCGTGGAGGCCACGCCGGACAAGCCGTTGCCCGACCCCTTTGCGTCGAACACGTGGCTTGCCCCGACATCTGATCCCCAACCGAAATCTGGTCCCTCGACGTCGCCTTCCGACGCCTGGGCGAGGGGCGTTCGGCTTCCGCGGGCCGGCCGGTCCGGCGGGCACCTACTGCGGTGACATGATGGTCACTTCTCGACACTCAGGGACCAGATTCCGGAGTGCGGTCGCTTCCTGCCGCTGGCTTTCCGTATGGGTCCCGGCCCCGGCCGCCGCTATCATCGGCCGCTCTCGGGCGATTAGCTCAGCTGGCTAGAGCGCTGCCTT
>CAVOFR010000007.1:0-2200182 GCA_963695075.1 uncultured Acidimicrobiales bacterium | reverse complement strand
CACACGGCAGAGGTCGTGAGTTCAAGTCTCGCATCGCCCACGTTGTGCCCCCTGGGCTCGCGGCCTCCTCGGAGGTCGCTGTCTCGCGTTCGGGCCGGCGTATCGCGCGGATATCGCGCGGGATTTCGGCCGTCGCCGGCTCGTCGAGCCGCCCACCGGCGCCGGGGAGGGCGTCGCGGGCCATGGCGTCGAGGGCGTCGTTGACCTTGTCCTCGGACCCGGGCAGGAGGTGGCCGTAGCGGTCGAGGACGGTCACGACGCTGGTGTGGCCGGCCCGGGCGGCGATCTCCTTGGGTGACGCTCCGGCCGCGATCCACAGCGCCACCCGGTGTGGCGGAGGTCGTGGGGACGCAGCGGGGTGAGCCCGGCGGCGTCGACGGCCGGGGCCCAGACTCGGCGACGCCAGAGCTCGAGGCGGACGTGGCCGCCCTGCGGGGCGGGGAAGACGAGGTCGTCGGGTCCGGCTCGGGTCTCCGTCAGATGCTCGGCTAGCGCGTCGGTGACGAATCGGGGGATGGGCACCGATCTCCGGCTGGCCCGGGTCTTCGGTGGGCCGATGTGGAGATGGCCTCGGACGTGGGTGACGATCTCGGCGATCTGCACCCGCTGATGCGACGGATCGACCCGGTGGGCTCGGAGCCCGAACAGCTCGCCGGCCCGCAGGCCCCCGTAGGCGCCGAGGAGGACCGTCGCCCGGTACCGGGGGTCGATGGCTCCGGCCGGGTGGGCGACCTCGGCGGGGGTGAGGAATCGCATCTCCCGACGCTCGATGCGAGGGAGCCGGACGCGGTCGACGGGATTGCGAACGATGAGTCCGCTCTCGGCCGCGTCGGCCAGGACCTTGCGCAGGATGCCGACGACCTTGTGGACCGTGGCGGGCTTGCGTCGGTTGGACAGCTCGGCGACCCAGGTTCGGATCGACAGGTGGTCGATTGATGCGAGCGGCCGATCACCGAAGGCTGCGAGCGGACGTAGGCCTCGTCGCGGGCCCGGCTCGAAGGGCGCAGATCGACCGTGGTCGCCCACCACTGCTCAACCCACTCGGCCAGGGTGGTCCGTCCTCGTCGCGGGTCGACCCAGTCGCCTGCGCCGACGGAGTATCATTGAGCCCACAACTTCGTCGGGGGACGGATCGACTGACGGCCGTTCGGATGTGAGGTAACCCGCCATGCTGCGACGACTTGTGCTAATCGGCATCCTTGTAGGATCCGTCGCCGCATGTGGTGATGACGAGGCAGGTTCGCCGAGCACCGAACCCGTTGACGAAACCGCGGAATCGACGGCTGCTCCGTCGTCGGTTCCATCGACCGACGGCGGTGATGAGGAGTCCCACGACGTCATCGAGCTACAAAGCTCGGGAAGCCTCGGATTCGTCGTGGTAGCCGGACCCAGCGGCGACGGGTGGTGTGCGCACCTGGTGGGGGACGACTTGGGCAAGGCTGGGTGGGACGAGTCCAGTTGCACGGTCGACACCAGCGAGGTGGGCTCTGACGGCTTGTCCTATGCCATCGAGGCTGCACCGCTCGACGCCCAGGTACAGGTGCTGTATGGGCTGGCGCCAGCCGAGGCGACGACAGCGGTAGTGGAGTTCGAGCAGGGCTCGACGAGCTCGACAACCAAGATGGGGATCGTGCCCCGCGCCGAGATGGACGAGATCGGTTCGTTCTCGGTGTTCCTGCGTCCCGATGGTGGCACAGCGACGAGCCTCGTCCTGCTCGATGCTTCGGAGACCGAGCTCACCAGGGTGCCGCTGTAGAAGACCGCTGGTGCCGCCTTGGGGACTCGTAGCCGGCGAGTGGCCTGCGCACGCTGCAGCGTGGACAACCGAGCGTCGAGCCGCCCGTTCTGGATGAGCGAGACGTCCGGTTGGTGCCGTCAAGAGCCACTTGGTGTCATCGCTTGGGGATGGGTCCGCGATCGCGAAGCGCTGCCGCGCGAAGTGCGCCCACGGTCGCGGTCCGCTCCGTGCCGTCGAATGCCATCCAGGACCGTCGCGTCCGCCAATTCGTAGCCGACCAGGGCATGGACGGCGGCCGAGACTCGGGGCACATCACAGTGTCCAGGAAACGGGAGAGGAAGTCCGTCAGCTAGTACTGGAATCTGACCTCACCAAACTCGAAGCCAAGCAGGCGGGCCAAGCCGCCTGCGGCCTCGCCCCAGCTATGCGAGACGGCCTCCGACGTGTCAACTCCGAAGTGGTGCTCCATGAGGTCGCGCGGCGACTGTGAAGGCGACGAGGCCCACTGAGCTGATCGGATCATCGAGAACTCGACGCCTCGGTCCCGATGATCGGACAGAAACGCGGCGGCGTACACGACATCTCGTGCGCCGGGCACCCATCCGTCGTCCGTTGGCTCGTCGAGCTCGAGCAAGACATACGTCTTCGTTGGTGGCGGAAGGGTGAGGCCTGTGAGTGGCGTCGCCTCTACGAGCCGTCGTCCGTCCAACTCACGCTGCTCCAAAGCGGCCCGTAGTAGACCACGCAGGGTCGTCTCCTCGAAGTCCACATTAAGCTTGCGTTGGTGACGGTTGAACGCTGAAGCGTGCTTCTGCGTCTCTCCCACCTCATCCCTCACGACATCCGTGGACCTGGCACCGGACCGCCACTCAATTCGCCGAATATGCTGGTCCCGGGGAAGCTCTAGCTCCTCGGCGATACGAAGTCTCATGAATGGCTGACGTGAGACTTCATTCCATCTCACGCCCATGTCTGTGGCTGCGTCACCACCGCCAATCTCGATGATGCATTGTTCGCCTTCGACCTCGCTGTACGCGTATCCGCTTGTGTCCTCCAAGCCAAATGCGAACCGTTCGATCTGCGCACTCTCGTCACGCATTGCCGCCCGCAGCCTGCTTCGAATCTCCAGTTCGACTGACAGCTCCATGGGGGAATCATTCGCTGCCCCTCGATGCGCGTCGGCTTTCGTGCGGCCACGAGTAAGCCAGTCGAGCGCTCCGCAGAAGCGGTAGGAGGGAACAACGTCCGACGGCAGCTCTACGATCTCATCTACGACGAGAGCTTCTCCCCACAGTTCGCCCTCGAATCCCTCGCATCGGAGCAAGGCTTCGTTCCGCTCATCGGTCGTGTCGTAGGCCACGGCTGCGTATATGGGCACATCACCGTGCGCTGCGCGGAGAATGAGGCTCGGTTCCTCTCGCCGATGATGGACTACACCATCCCGTTTCCGACGGTGGACTTCCGCGACAACTTGGGCCGCCAGAAACGCCATCCGAGGCCTCCCGACCCCATAGACCACTCCATCGAAGGGGCTGAGCAGCGGCCGCAGTCGCGTCTCGAACGCAGCCGTCGCAAGCTGTACGACAGGCATTCGGCCACACTCGTTCGCAGCTCGGCCCGCTATGACTCGAGCAGCATCGTTCGTACCCAACTGGAGGGCGAGGACCGAGGCTCGGTCGTCTGAGGCAACGTAGACAAGGCCGGACTGAGCGAGTCGATCGAGTGCGTCGATTGCGTCGCCCTGGAGTCCGAACACTTGGCGAGCGTGGGTGAGGACGATTTCGGCGTCGATTACCTGGTCACCGCGCATGAACTCAATGAGCTCAAGGGCAGCAGCAGCGACCGCCACCTCGTCAGTGGTGGCTGCAACCGCTGCCTCCACGCTCGGTTCAGCTTGTTGAAGCCTGACATTGTCCGCCGCCGCACGAGCAAAACCGATGAAGAGTTCGGCACGTGCTGCTGGAAGCGCCAACTGGTGGGCAAGATCCGCGGTGGCCGCCTCGACGGCGTCAATCCGCATATCTTCGGAAAGGACCGATTCCCAGATCACTTGGCGTCGAAGCTCATGGAACCAGGTCGGCCGCCCTTCGACGAGGAGGCCAGAATGGATGAGAGCGATCTCGAGAGTCCCCCACGTCATTTGATCGATACCTAGCAGCTCGCGAATTCGGGATGGGGCTGGACGATCGACATAGAACGCCAATCTGGCGACTGCGACTTGCGCGTATGTGTCCAACTCGCTCCAGGCCTGCTCTGCGCGTGCTTTCAAGACGGTATTGGGTTTCAATGCCCGCAGAGTCGAGGCTGTTGGGCTCGCGACGAGAAGCTGGACAGCATCTTCGACGTGGACCGGGTAGCCGTTAGTAGCGACCATCACAGCGTCGAGGAGCCCGCTCGGCAGACCCCTGGACTGCAGCCACATCGAGACTTGGTCTTCAGTCAGACCCCCGATCGGGACGTACTGCGCCCCTTCAATGCCTAAGTAGCGAGAGTCCTCGCGAGTTTGAGAGTCCCAAGTTGTGAAAGAGCCTCGAATGCGGAGCCTGGGCGGTAGGCGGTCAATGAGATCGCCAAGCCGCCTCAGGTCGCCGCCATCCAGGCGATCCAGGTCATCAAGTGCTAGGTAGACGAGTTCGCCGTCGGCGAGGGTCTCGACCTCAGCTGCGAAGGAGACGATTTGATCCACTACGGCGGCGTCGCCCGCCCTCGCAATGCGCTCTGCAAGAGCATCGCTCCGCGACTTCGAGATTGACTCTGCAAAGCCTTCGACAAGATCAGCCAGTTCGTCGCTGACTCGTGCCCGCACTACAGCCAGCAGCTGCCGACCAACCTCAGCTCGAAGGTCCTGCAGCCGCGAATCCGCAAGACGATCCACCGCATCGACGATCAACTTGCCGATACGACGAACCGAGGGCTCGTCTTCCGCGATGAGGGCCACCGCAGCGCCGAGCGCATCCAGCAATGCGAGCTGGAGGCTCGCCGGGGCTCGGTCAACCTTGATGGGGTCGGGGGCCAAACCGGGCGAGTGCTCCTGCAGCGCCGAGAGGGCGGCGCTCTTGCCGGTCCCGGAGTCTCCAACGAGGAGGGTAAGCGGTGCCGCCGAACTCGCCATCTCAGCGAGAAGTCCCGAACGACCGAACAGTTCCACGAACTGATTCTGGCAGAACTCGGAACAGCCACCGCTCCACGCAGGGTGACCGAATCTGGCACTCGTGACCCAACTCAATGCCTGCCTTTGAGTCTGGATGAACCGCTCCGGTCTCACGCAGGCGCGTCGGAGTGCGCCCCCCGATCCCCGTTCAGGAAGATCGCTAGGCCCCACCACCCGGCCTGAGCCACCGTCGCGGGTAGGAGGGGCAGCGAGGCGCTGCCGCGCCATTGTTACTCACCTTCGGCCTGACGGAGTCGAGCCGGCAGTGGCCGAGTGGCGAGACGACGACGGTCGCCCCAGCATCAGTGTCCGTCAACGAAGGGGACCTTCAGACGCGAGCACCAACAGACAAATCTTCAACAAAGTCTGTCGTCATTACACCTAGGTGATCGGGTCGATACCGACCTGGCCTCGGTCGCTGATGTGCTCGGTCCACGCGCCTCCATCCCACCAGCGCAGCTCATGTCGTCCGGCCGGGTCCGCGGACCACTGTGCCGGGGTCACAGACACGGCAGCCACTGCCGAGGCAGCTGCTGCTTTCTGGGCGATCGGCAATACGCGGAGCGTTTCCTGGGAGGTGCTTGCCTCGAAATACCCGCCGGGGCCGCCCTGCAGCCACCTGCGTTCGAGAATGACCCCGCACAGCAACTCGAGTTCCTTGGCCACCTGCGCCGGGTCGACGTTGAATAGCCCGATCGCGGAGACACAAGCCTTGTGCATCACGTCCTCGGACCAGATCGGCTCAGGCCACGGATGGTTGACAGCTGCGATGGCCGCATCGAGCATCGTCCGCAACGCAGCGGGATCCTGTCCGTTGGTTGCTTGAAGGGCGTCCCACAGCCCAGCCAGTTGTCCGAGAACTGCGTGGTCCGCGGGAGCCAAGAGGTTCACGTCAGGCTCAACGACAACCGGCGCAGAAGCGACTCTCAAGTGGGGTGGAAGAAACTGCTGGCCCTCCACGGGAAACACCAGCGGAATACCCCGGCCGGACTCGAACGCGACGAAAACGGCTTCTGCCCCGTAACCTGCCTCGGGAACGACGACGACTGGTTCGACTCCGGGTCCCATCTCTGTGGCCAACGCGACCATCGACGTCCCGTAGCCGGCTTCGGGCACGATGAATACTCGCCGCATGTTCGCTCCTCTCCGTTCCCGGCCAACCATCACGGCCCAAGAAGCCAGAGCCTGCCACAAAACGAGCCGCAGGGTGCCCATCGGCTGGGTCCCATGGCGTGGTGGAAGTGAGGGTGTGAACGTCGACAGACAGCGGCACGGCCAACAGTGGACGCCGGCGTGGGTGAGGTGGGAATGTCAACCCGAAGCACTGCCGCGCGAACTGCGCCCACGGTCGCGGTCCGCCCGGTGCCGGCGCATGCGATCCCGGACCGTCGCGTCCGCCGATTCTGCACCGAGCCAGCGCATGGAACGCTGTGGGGGTTCACGTCGGAGGACCGAGTTGCACAATCCCGTACTACCCATTGGCGGCTGGTCGCCTAGCGGCTAGGCCGTTCAAGAGCGGGTATTCCGCACTGGTCACGTCGATGTTCTGGTCGGTGGTGAGATATCGGTAACGGCTCGAGCAATGTCCTGGTCGTGCGATCTCAGCCCGCGATCCCGAATCTCAATTCGGTCTCGTCCGCCTTGAGCATCGCCACCACTTCAGATGCTTCCGAGTTCTCGATGAATTCGCGAAACCCGTCGACCGCCGCGGGCTTGCTCCACCAGCGATTCCCGCTCCCGATCGTGCCTGTCTCCGATGTGGGTGTGTAGCGCAGCGTCAACTCGAGTTGCCAGATGCTCTCATCGCCACCGAAATCGGCACTGATCACCTGCCGGGTGAGGTTGTATTCGAACCATCTTCCGTGTCCCCAGTCATAGGTGCCCCACTGAAAGAGCATCATGTCGCCGTCCTCCGTGACTGGGGCTGCGTCTTCAACTCGGGCGTCCTCGTACCAGCTGAGCATCTGCCGGATGCTGGTGGCAGCATCGATGGTTTCGAGGCTGATGCCGTGAACCGCTAGGTGCCGTTCGAAGTCATCCTTGACCTGGTCGATCCGCATCCACTCATTCTGGCAAGTTGAGTCCCAGGTAGTGGTGTATCGGGTGGAGTATCCGCCGGACGCGTGATCACCGCGTCCACCTCTGGAAGTAACGACACAACCAGAGAGGAAGACACGGTGATCAACGACAACAACATGGCCGCGCTCGAGTGGCTGCGCAAGCACCTCGACGAGGACGGCAACGACCTGGTCCGTGAGATGGTCGCGGCGTTCGCCCAGCAGTTGATGGGAGCGGACGCCGACGCGAGCTGCGGGGCCGGCTACGGCGAAGTGTCCCCGGACCGGGTCAACAGCCGTAACGGCTACCGCCAGCGCCGTTGGGACACTCGGGCGGGAACGATCGAGCTGGCGATCCCCAAGCTCAGGGAGGGCAGCTACTTCCCTGATTGGCTGCTCGAGCCCCGGCGCCGGGCCGAGAAGGCTCTGGTGGCGGTGGTTGCGGACTGCTATCTGCGGGGGCGTGTCCTCCGACCTTCTTGTGAGACGCTGCTTCGGTGACTGGCCAAGCTATTGATCTCTGGTGCACGGTGCGGTTCCTCCCAGCTGGAATGCTGCCACTTCGGCTTCTGGGAAATAGGTGGCAGCGATGGAGAACCCGTCGATGTCCAGACCCACGGCGGGCGTAGTCGAAGCTTCAAGTCCGGCGTCCCGAACGTTCGCACCGTCCGACGCCCACTGGGACGCCACGGCATCCCAGTACTCGCGAATCTCGTGCATCGCCGAGCGTGCCTCCTGTTCGCTCACCTCCGGGTAGTAGATGACCAACGAATCGGCCGCAGTCCCCAGACCACGGCATGGCGAACGATCTCGTGCCTCGGTGCTGCGTAGCTCATCAAGGCCAACAGCCGAGCTTGTATCGCCAATCATGTCGACCAATTGAGCGTCAAGTTCCGCACTCCGATGCGTCTCCGAACCGCCATCCAGAAACGGACACGAGGTGCAGCCAAGGAGCGCAGCTACGAGCGCACTGATGGCGACATTCATGACCACTGAGGCAGTATCGCCCGCTGTTAGACGCTCGGCGAGCGCTGAGCGGGTGCGGCCCCCGTACTACAGCACCCGCAACTGCACGGCGCTGTCGCCGCCCGCGGGGAGGCACCGAGTTGTGAGATCAGGTTCCGGCTGGGAGGAGTCCGTCTCGGAGCGTTCGTGATCCGAGTGGTTCGGTGAGTTCAACGGTGACCGATGACCAGGGGTTACTCGGACAGCTGTTCGGTCCTGGGGATTGGGCAGCGAACGCGACTTGCACGTCTGTGTCGGTCTCGACGACCTGGGGACCGACCAGTCGCTCCCCGATGGGTTGCCCGCCGCTACATCCAAGTTCCATGACGCGCAGGTGCAGGACCGTATCTTCGGGGGTAGGTGGCGGCGACTCCGGGTCGACCTCCCAGGACACCGGCTCAAGTCCCTCTGGGAGCGCCACGCGCGGTTCGTCACATGGCCCACCCAAGGCGCCGAACCGCCACCCCGATGATCCTTGTTCCATCGTCACCATCCACCGTTCCTCCGGCTCGAGCAACGCGAAGACGGCCTGCTCGTCATTGATGCCGAGCACGACCCAGCCGTCGAGGGGCAAGTCCATACCCGCCGGGTCAGCGAGGTCGGACAGGAACGCATCGACCGCGGGATCGTCGACCGACTCAACCGGTCGAGGACTGGCCAGATCCGACAACCGGAGCGCCGCTCCGTCGCAGTCGACCAGCGGGTCCTCGTCGGGACCGGGGATCACATCGAACTCGTCAGCGAACTGGGGTGCGCTCAGCGTGAGTTCGATACATGCCCGATCGATCGGCACCACCGCGGCCAGCGCCGAAACCTGTTCCGGCGTCGGGTCGCCGAGCTCGATCGAGACCCGATTGTGTTTCAGGTCCCGACCGGTCCCGCTGAGGCCATACCGCTCGTGGTCTTCGAACAGTCGCCGCATGTCGTCCTGGACTTCAGCCAGTTCCGCCTCGGTCACCGCCGCCTGAACCGTGTCGATCGCGACATCCCGCTCACCAAGAGGACGATCATCATCGATCGAAGGCGGCGGCTCCATACCAGAGACATCATCGGGCGACGGTCTCCGAGCCAGAAGGGCGGCCAGATGCGCAGCGGGATCATCGGTGAACGCCACCACGATGGTGCCCCCGTGATCGCGGTCGATCCACAGCCCCGCGAACGTGTCGGCATGCTCGGCCGCATACGCGCGAATGACATGTAGGACCAGCGAGTCGGGGTCGCTCATGCCACCGACCGACCCCTCGACCGAAGCCTCCAACACCGCCACGTCGCTGCAAAGATCGAACCCCGCCTCAGCCAGAGCATCCACTACGTTCGAAGCGTCGGCCGGACTCGTCGACACAGGCGAAGTGGCCACCTCCCCACCCGATCCACACGCGACCAGCAGGAGGGACAGACCCCCGGCTACCCCGAGCACGAACGCACGCGTCGAATCCCAAGCCATAGCGTTCCACGGTACCGACTCGCCTCCACCAGCCTCCCCTGGGCGTCAGATCGGGCGGATGGAATTCACCCGTCTTGCGAGACACCACTCGGGCCTGCAACCCAGCCCCTCGGAATGGACTCCGTCGCGTGGCCTGGGTCCGGGACGAAGAAGCGCTGCCGCGCCGACTGCGCCCGCGGTCGCCGTCCGCTCCGTGTCGTCGAATGCGATCCCGGGCCGTCACGTCCGGCCAAGTTCTATACCCAACCGACCCACGGACGGCGGGGTGGGGGTACTCACGCCGGGGAACCGACCTCACCAGATCTCGAGTGGAGGCTCACTGCACAGTCGCCTCCTTCGTGTGTCAACGGTCAGTGGGAATCGCGCGTGGGCGGCCAGCAGAATCGCGCGCTGGTGGCCAGGTGAATCGCGCGGGTGGTGGTCAAGGGAACCGCGCGGTCCACGGGGTCAGGCCAGGGGCGTCACCCCCTTGCCGGCGGTGGCTTGGGTGAGGCGGATGCTGTCGCCGTTGGTGAGCACGATGTGGGCGTGGTGCATGAGCCGGTCGACGGTGGCGTTGGCGATGGTCTTGGGCATGAGTTCATCGAACCCGGCCGGATGCAGGTTGCTGGACAGGGCGATGGCGCGTTTCTCGTAGGCGGCGTCGACGACCCGGTAGAGGGCTTCGGCGGTCTCGGTCGTGACCGGGAGTAGTCCGATGTCGTCTATGACGATGACGTCGGCGCGCATGATCCGCCGGATCGCTTTCGCGATGGTGTCATCGGCGCCGTGGCGGCGGACGAGGACGCCGAGGTCCTCGAGACTGAACCAGGAGACCTTGTGGCCGGCGTCGACGCAGGCTTGGCCGAGTGCTTCGAGGAAGTGGGTCTTGCCGGTGCCCGACGGGCCGCACACGACCAGGTTCTCGGCCCGGTCGACCCACTCGAGTGTTCGAAGCGCACGTTGGGTCGGTTCGGGGATCGACGAGACCTTCTCGTCCCAGACGTCGAAGGTCTTGCCGGTCGGGAACCCCGCGGCCTTGCGTCGGGACCGGATCGACGATGCTTGTCGTCCGGTGAGCTCTTCGGCGAGCAGGGCGCGCATTGCTTCGGCCGGTTCCCAGCGTTGCGCCTTCGCGGTGGCGAGCAGGTCGGGGGCGGCTTGGCGCATGTGCGGGAGTCGTAGGCTGCGGAGAAGGTCGACGACTTCGTCGATCGGCGCCGCTGTCATGGCTGACCGCCGAGTTGGTGCCAGGCGGCGGTGCCGGTCTGGAGCGAGTGGGCGTCATCGGCGCGCCGGTGCTGGCCTGGCGGGTTGGCGTCGAGGATCGAGGCGAGGTCGCCCTCGGCGAACCGGCAGAACATCGCCGCGTGCCCAAGCGCCCAATCGACCCGGTCAGGGCCGTGGAGCCGAGCGAGGGTGACGGCCTCGGCCATCTTCATCTTCACCCGACTCGTGCCCGCGGCAGCGGCCTCGACCAGCCACGTGCGTGCTCCTTCGCCGATGGCCAAGAACTCGGCCTCGGCCGCGCTGGTCGCCTTCGGTTGCCGGGCCAGCGCCCCGGCCGGGCGGGGCGGGTAGTGGGCGTCGTCGATCACCGGTGTGCCCGGCGTCGAACGCCGGTGTCGGGCAACCTCGGCCGCCCCCGCACCTGAAACGTGAACGGCAACGATCTCGTCACCATCGACGCGCACCCACACCTGGTCATCGACGAGGGTGTGTGGGACCGAGTAGGTGACGCCGCCATAGCTGATCGTCGCCGACCACGACACCTTGCGGGTCTCCCCGAACGCCGCTGTGTAGGCAACATCGGGCAGCCGATGCAGACGCTGAGCCTCCTCGACCAACATCTCGTCTGGCACCCGGCGGGTGATGCGGTGCTCTCGGCCGTTGACCTTGGTCATGAACCTCTCGCAAGCATCGACCAGCTCGGCCCAGTCCCGGTAGTTGTCGCGCAGGTTCGTGTCGGTCGGGACCAGATCGGCCTTCGCCACGCGGACAGTCGCCTCCGAGCCCCCCTTGGACTCGGGATCGGCCGGCACGCACGTCGCGATGGTGACGCCATAGTGCTTGCCCGCGGCAACGATCAACGGATGCCGGACCGCGATCCCCGCGACATGGTCGATAGTGACCGTGCGCTCGTTGTCGGTCAGCCAAAACGTCGGAGCACCACCCCAGCGGCGCATCGACGAATCCAGACATGCGGTCACTGTCGGCAACGTGCGATCCCAGGTCGGGATCACCACCCGATGTCGACACCACGCCAACCACGCACACCACAGGTTCGTCGCCCGGCCCCCGATCTTGGGGCCCTGACCCCAGTCCCACTGGGCCCACATCCCCGGCTCGACAATCCACGGCCGATACACCCGCCGCCGGCCCGACCGGAACGACGCCTTCACCTCCGCGACCGCCCGACGCACAGTACGGTCCGAGCCGGTATAGCCAAGCAACTCGAGCTTCTCATGGCACTTGTCGGCCCGGATCTTGCCCTTGGACCGCTCGACCCACTCCTCGATTTTCGGGAGAAACACATCGAGCTTGCGTTCCCGGCGAATCGGCTCAGCCAGATCGCCGAGCTCGCCCCGGCTACGCCTCGCGACCCAGTCCGCCACCGTGTTCGGCGAACACCCCGCCAACGCGCCAGCCGCTCGGAACGAGCCCGTCAGATCGAACGCTTCAAGAATCTCAGTCACTTGCTTGCCATCCTTCACATCAGTTCCTCCCGGTCGAGGGTCATCGGTTTCGTCACCGACAACTCGACCGGGAGGAGCACCCGCCCAGGTGGACCCCGAGACAGGCAACGAACACCACCGCGCGCTTCCAATGGCCACCACCGCGCGGTTTCGTGTCCGCCTACGCGCAGAATCTCATGTCCGCCGACATTCGTGTCGAAGAAGCGCGCTCGGAGGGACTCGGACCCGCATGGCTCCGCTCGGAGATCACAGCGTGGAACGCCGCACGCCAGTGAAGCCGGCCATTGGCTTGACACAGAACCGCGGCTCACCCTGCCCATCCGATACTGCCGGTTGGCGCGTGCGTTCTGCATCCTGCCGCCGACGTTGTTCTGAGCGGTTGGCATTCGTCGGCGAGGTCTTGCGGTTGAGCCGATCGGCAGGTCGACGCTAGCTCTCGGGCGACCAAGTCGGAGGAGGCTCGGTATCGAACGCACGCGCCGGGCACGATGGATCACCGCAAGCGATGTCAGGGTCACCGTCGTGTTCGAACTCGTAGTGGAAGCACGACCAGTGCATGCGCTCGAACGTTTCGAAATGCTCTCGGTTCCTGACTACAGGACGATGACATCGAACGCACTCAGGCTGTGCCATCGGTCCCTCCTCTCGCGTGCCGGGCGGTGGACCGGCGTGGTCGGTTCCTCACAACATCGGTGGTTCGGCGCTACCGGCGCAGCTTATCGACCGCCTGTCTGATCAGGCGATCCAGGTCGAATAGCCCGTCAGCGATGGTTGGGTCGTGAGCATCGGGAATGGGCGTCAGGCGATCAAGGGCGACCGCGTAGGGGATCTCCAGATCTGCCCACGCCGATCGGAAGTCGTCGACCCATTGGTCTGACGCGAGAGTCCGTGCTTCGAGCAGGCCCTCGAGGTCGGAGATCAACCTCGCCAACGACAGCGAGCCGTTCCGGAACTGTTCGATGCGCTCGTCCATCAGACGCAGTTGGCGACGCTCGCGCTCGATTTCCTCGGCTGCGTCGGTCACCGGCGCATGGTGGCTGATCGGATCGCCGGCGACAAGTGCGCAGCGCCGATGGCCCGATCAGAACGTGCCACGCACTGCACGATCGAACGCACGCAGTACGGCACTCATGCGCTCGTCAACCAGCGCGGAAATGCACGACGGACCGAGCGGTGCCGCTACCGCTCGACTGACACCGCACCGAAGGCTCCAAGATCCTCAAGACCCCCGTTCGAACGCTCGTCGCGAACTCCTACGCCTAACGCTGGATCGGGTCCATCCGCCGCGAGCTCCTACTATCAAGCATCGCCCTCGTCTGGACGCTCAACGACCAGGTCAAGACGTCGCACCAAGCCAACCAACCAGATCCGGGCGTTTGAGGTGCCAAGGATGGACCCCCACCTACACCTGATGGATCTGTCAGACCAATCGACGTGGCCGGATCGATGCCTTGTTTTCGTCGACCGCGTGCGCTCCGAGCTCGACGCCCAATCAAACATGTGGACCACCACGTCGCCGTATGACCTTGGTTACGAGCTCTCCCACGTCGATCGACAGTTCGAGATCGAGACGGAGTTCCGGTCGGTGATTCTCGCTGGCGTCGGGGTCGTCCTGAGCCACTTCACGAGACTGTTGCCAGAACAGCGCGATGCCATCAGCCGATGCGGAATGACTCCGCTGTCGCCCCAGGATCACGCTGACCGTCAGCGATCGGCCAGCCAAAGTCTCGGAATCGATGCCGAAGCTGCGCTCCACCGCGGAGCGTCATGGTATGAGGCCCGCGGAGAGCAGCTGTGGGGCGTCGCTCCCATGCTGCCCGCAGCCAAGGCAGGCGGCGACGGACTGACCTGCTTTCTCACTCAATACGGGGGCGAGGTGACCTACTTCGGCAGGGGCCCATACGCCGAACTGGACGAACTGACCGCACGCTCCCATCCCTGCATCGTTCAGATCGCAGTCCCTCCGTGCGACCTCAACGCCTACACGCATATCTGGAAGGTTGCGGTCGCACAGCGGGCAGGTCGCCCCGACGCCTGGCACGAGTGGTTCACGAACCACCCCGTCCCAGCCAACCGGATCGTCCGGTTTCTCGACGAACAGAGCCACGACTGGCCGTACCGGCAAGGACTCGTTTGACGGCCATCACTCGACCGGGCGGAGACTGAGCGCCGCCGGCGGTCCGCGCTACTCCCGGGAGGTGCGGGTTCCACTTCCAGGTTCCGCCTGACCAGCCACAACCGAGTTTCCAGCCCTCGCATGCCATCGCGTGGGTCCGGCGCGAACACCGCGGCGTCGATCACCTCGTCGACCCCGAACGCGTAAGTCTCGAATCATTCTTCTGCTGCGAATCCAGATCCACGCTGCCACGAGGGCGAACACGCCCGCACCGACCAGAACCACGAAGCCGGTTCCCCAACCGTCATCGCTAGCCCCATTGTCGGCCGGTGCCGCCATCGCTTCCGGACTTGTGTTCACATCGTCACTACGACGCTGCTGACGCTGTCCGCCAATCCCGCCGACCACCGGTGGTCATCGCGTGAGTGCGGGTCAGCGATGAAGAAGCGCTGCCGCGCCAACTGCGCCCACGGTCTCCGTCCGCTCCGTGCCGCCGAATACCATCCAGGACCGTCGCGTCCGGCAATTGAGAACCCGGCGTTGCGTGGACGGCGGCGTGGGGGTTCACATCGGAGGACCAAACCACGCGATCCCGTACCACCCACTGGCGGCTCGTGGCCTGAGCCGGTCCGCTACACCCACCCAGCAGCCGGTGGCGGCGATGGCGGATCACGGTCGGGCCGATCCTCATCCACCTTGAGGATCGTCATCGGCACGATGTGAATCGGGGGACGACCGAGCAGGGCCTGGATCACATTCGGCATCTCGACCACGAAGACCCCAGCCAGCACCAGGAGCAGGACCACCGGGTCAATCGCGCCAACCGCCATCAGCCCGACGAGCACGATCCAGCCCAACAGGAAGAGGCACTGGAAGGTGAAAGCCCGGCTCGCATGTTGCTGCCGAAACGCCTTGCCCTTCGAAGCGAAGAAGATCGCAAGCGGAAGCAGCGGACCGTAGACGGGAACGCCAAGATGCGATGCCGCGGCTAGCCACCGGTCCCGGGGTGACGGCCCCACTGAGTCGCCCTGCAGCAGAGGCGTGGGAGGAGGAACCGATCCGGCCATATCAAGAGTTCAGCAGCCGACAGCCGTCCGCGGCGAGCCGCAGCACGTCAAGGCTGGGACCGCCGCGAGTGGGGCGACAGGTTGATCTGGGACCTGAGCGGATAGGTGCTCATGCCCCAAAGCACCGTCGTGAGCAGGAGGGGCGGCGAAGCGCTGGCGACGTAGCGCACGCTTGGTGCATCGGTGTGAACGATCACGACTGACAGTTCAGTGCAGTCGGTCCCATTCACCACACGGCGGCGGATCGGTGGTCTGCAGTCAAGGCTTGGGCGAAGCAGCCGCGGCCTGCCACACCTTCATCGTCGGCGCACGGTTGCGATGCACGCGTAGCGGCGTACATTGCCCGGCATGGGTACGAAGACCGAGCGGTGGACGCTGCACCTGACCCCCGCCCAGGATGCGATCGTGCGTCGCGTGCTCAGCACGACCGGGATGTCACTGAACGAGTATGTGGTCAGCTGCGCCGTTGCCTCTGCCGCCAACGATCTGGCCGATCGCCAGGTCTTCGCACTGGCCCCGGACACATGGGATGAGCTCCAAGGGATCCTCGATCGGCCGCCGGAGGCCGAACCCAGGATCGCTGCACTCCTCAGCGAGCCCTCCATTCTCGAATCCGAGTGACGCCATAGCGCGGCGCGGGGCTGCTCGCGGTCGCCCACGACGTCGACGGGTTCGACCTCTGCGACGAGGCACTCAACGACTGGCTGCGACCACCGCCCAACCAACGCGAGGGATTCAGCCGGACCTCGATGGTGACCTCACGCATCAAGGCGAACGCCTCGCTGCCGCCCTCCCGAAACAGTTCCTACTCGAGGCACTCGTGCGTGCTTTCCAGTTCCTACCGCAACCACCGATTCGAGCCCCTCCCCATGGGACGACGTCATCCTCATCCCGCTCGTCGAGGACATCCAGATCTGAGGACATCCAGATCTGAGGTCCCGCGACCGGCGGAACCGCGCTCGGTACACTGAACCCGTGAACCGGATCGTTCCCGTCGCGACCAAGCGACCTCTCCACGAGCCCGATACGTCTTGGGTCGACTACTGGCACGATCGGCCGATCGAGGAGCGGCTCGCCATGGCGACCGAGCTCAGTTTGGAATGCAGCGATGCGACTCCTGACACCCGACTTCATCGAGTTCATCGAGTGCTGCGTTCGACGTGACGTCCAGTTCCTCATCGTCGGCGGATACGCCGTCGCTGCTCACGGCCATCCCCGCGCCACCAAAGACCTCGACGTCTGGGTCCTGATCGACCCGACCAACGCCGACCATCTCATCGAAGCACTCGAAGACTTCGGCATGGCATCGGTCGGACTCACCGCCGACGACTTCCTCGAGCCCGAAGTCGTGGTCCAGCTCGGCTACCCGCCAATCCGCATCGATCTCCTCACCTCGGTCTCAGGCGTGACCTTCGAGGACTGCTGGGCCAACCGAGTCACCGTCGACGTCGGCGGCGTCGAAGCGGGGTTCATCTCTGCGGATGACCTGATCACCAACAAGCGAGCGAGCGGACGTCCCCAGGACCTCGTCGACGCCGACACCCTCGAACAGCTCACCCAGCGCGGCGACTGATCCGCCACGACCCATCCCCTCGGCTCCTCGGCCCAGGCCGGCGGGGACGCCGCCGTATCGCGCGGATATCGCGCGGGCGCTCAGATTCGCTCGGGTTCGCCGTCGTCCGGATCGTTGGAATGACAACGATCTTCGTCCGTCGACGTCCGCTCAGATCCGGGCTCAGATCGTTCACACGGCAGAGGTCGTGAGTTCAAGTCTCGCATCGCCCACGTCGTGCCCCCTCTTGGTCGGACCGCTCGCCTGAGCGATCAGGTCCTCTCCCAGCGAATCGGGTTCACTCGAATCGGAGACGACACCCATGGGGAGCTCGCCGACCGAGCCGACCGCACCCGCCGATCTATGCAGAAGCAGCGAGGAGGCTGTCGATCTGTCCCACCGCTTCGCGCATTCCTTCCTCCATGCCCATCGAGACGAGCTGCGTCATGGCCTCGCTGGAGGCGAAGCTCGACACGAGGGTCATCGCAGTCCCGCCCCCCGCTCGCTCGGAGAGTTCGAGCTCCATCCGAGTCGTCGGCATGTCCGCGTTCGGCTGACCCGCGTCGTCGGCGAAGCCGTCGTCGACCACGAACCGGCACGGAGGGTCGACTTCGAGCACCTCCCAGTAGCCGGCCGACTTCTCCCCATCCGGCCCCGTCATGAAGTAGGTGACACGGCCACCAGGGCTCAGGTCGTGGTCCACGACGGTCGCCGGCCACGTCGGCGGTCCCCAGAACCGCTCGAGCTGGCGGGGATCGGCATAGAGCTGCCAGACGCGCTCGACGGCGGCGTCGTACTCGGCGAAAACCGTCATGGTGTGGGCGTCGAGGTCCTTGTCGACACGGGTTATGGGCATGGGGCTTCCTCCTGTTCAGGGATCCTCGGCGAGGACCTGGTCCATCAAAGCGACGCGGTCGCGCCACAACTGCTCGAGCGCGTCGAGAGCGTTTCGAGCATCACGCACCCGGCCGATGTCGCCCCGGACGAGTGATTCCCGACCCGATCGGTGCTTGGTGACCAATCCGGCCGCTTCCAGAACGGTCACGTGCTTGTGCACGGCCGCGAAGCTCATCGGGTACCGCCGAGCGAGCGCCGAGACAGAGTGTTCCCGCACCAGCACCGTGCGGACGATGTCTCGACGAGTGGCGTCGGCCAGCGCACGGAAGACCTGGTCTTCGTCGCTGGCGTTCCGGGGACTACATATAACCATCTGGTTATACGTAGCACGGGTGAGGCCCCCTGGCAAGACCTCGTCGACGCCAACCGCTCCGAGCCGTCCGGCCGACGATCAGGTGCACGATCGCATCGGAGACTGAATCCGGCAGATTTGGGGTACTGACCCCAGGGGACACCATCGAGGAGGAAGCCCATGACCGAATGAACTGCGGACGCCACCACAACGCCACCGGTCGTCGACCGGGACATCTGGCGGACCGCGCTCGACAGCTCCGCGTCCGCGGGAAGGCGGCCACCCGAGAACTGGACGAGATAGCCGCGCAACGTCGGCGACTCCCGATGGTCGAGACGCCCGACTACAGGCTGACCGGAGCCGAGGGTGCCGTTCGACTCGTCGACGTGTTTGCCGGACACTCGCAGGTCATCGTGGTGTCCAGAAACCGGCCTCGGCCATCGAAACAAGAAGTCCCAAGCATCGAACGGGACGCTGCGAGCCACTCCCCCGGCGGCCGATGCCAACGACCCTTCATCGCGCGGGATATGGCGCAGGATGTCGGTGATTCGATGAGGGACGAGGCGGCAACCGGGTGGCACCGGTTCAACGAGCAGCGGCTCCACAGCCACTGCCACGACGTACCACCCGCCGAGTTCGAGTCAGCGTTCTGCGCTGACCACCAGACCACCCCACCGGGTCGAAAACCCAGACCCCTGAGCCTCCATCGGGACCAGGGTGGTTCGTGGCCAATTAGCCACAAGTGGGACGGTACTCCTCGCTGGAGAAGAAGGAGGACCACTCCTCCGACGTGAGGTCTCGCCCGATGAGGTCACACGCGATCCGCTGCCATTCGACGGGATCCATGGTCCAGCGCTCGAGCCGACCCAAACCGTCAACCACCAAGAACCCGCCGTCGGCGATCGGCTCGGTGGCGATGGGACGAGGGTAGGTTCCGATCTCCGACGACCGGGACAGATCCTGGTCGACGAAGGTCAACGAGGAGTCGACTCCCACGACCAGTGCGTTCCTGTACGAAAGCAAGCGTGCGCTCGCAAACCCGGGCGTTCCGATCTCGCTCCGTGTGGCGCCTGTGTCTTTGTCGAGCACACGGATCCCCGATCTCGTGGCCACGAAGAGATCCTCCGACGAAGCGTCCACAACCCATCCGAGGAGCGCGTCTTCGTCGGCCACCTCCAACCGCCCGCTCTCGACGGAGACGCGAACCGAGACCTCTCCACCCGCGGCGAAGACTTCCGATTCGCCCTCGGTCAGCAACGACCCGATGGATGGGTTGGCGTCCGCTAGCGTCTGCACGACTGCGCCGCTCCGAGCATCGATGACGCTGAGGTCGCCACCGACGTCGTAAGCGACAATCGATTGACCATCATCCAGGCTCGCGAGACCTATGACCGGGAGGTCCATCGGAAGCTGCCAGTCCACCTCACCGCCGTCCCTCAAGAGCGTGAGCGAGCTCTCCTGAAGCTCAATGACCCATGGAATCGCGAGCGCGGAACGCGCCGGTATTCCCAGTATTTCCTGGATCGCGCCCGCCTGTTCCGGGGAGACACTGCGGAATTCTGCCGTTGAGGCCACTACGGCTCCGGGAAGGCGTGCGAGCGCGGCGATTACGGCGTTTTGGCCGATCTGGTGGCGGTGGATGGTCTCTCCGGTTTCAACCGACTTCGTCTCGACCCAGCCGGGTTGTCCACCGACGAGGATCTCCTCCCCGGCCGCCACGACCGTGTCCACCCGTTCGCCATCGTGGTACCGGGTGGTGAGCGACCCTGCGCCGTCGAGTCGGTATCGGTACCAGTGGCCGGCGCTGGTGAGGCTCACAGTGTTCGCTTCCTGGTCGACCCACATCGCGCTCGAGTCGCTCGTCGATCGACGGGAGTTCCTCAACGGGCCTGGAGCTCGTGCCCGTCAGATCGACCTTGAGGAGGGTGCCGTCGTCGCGAGCGACCACGAGGTCCTCAGTCTCGGCCCCGAACGCCAGGAGCACGCCCATCGAGTCTTCGAACTCGATCAGCGTTCGCGCCGTCGACACGTCGTCACCCGACCAGATCATCACCCTGCCGTCGCTCAGGGCTGCAGCCATTGTCGCGGTGCTGTCATCGACGGCGAGCGCCGAGAACGTGGCCTCGAACTCCTCGGCCCAGACCAGTCCCCGCGCGTCATACTTCTGGAGGCGCGTTCCGAGCGGGCCCCCGCTGACCACCACTCCGCCGTTGGCGGCGACCCACGTGGGGGATATGTCGGCCCTTGGTTCACTCACGGTGTCGAGTTCCGGCACCGACAGGAAGCGGATCCTGCCGTCGACCGCATTCACGGCAAGTGTCTCGCCATCCCCCGAGGCCAGGATGAAGACCGGTTTGTCGGCGACCTGCCGCTCGTTTCGCACGGCCCCGGTGTCCTGGTCGATGAGCTGGACGAGCCCCTCCTCGTAGGCGACCGCCAAGAGGCCACCATCCAACGGCTCGACCTGTACGGGGCGACTGCCCGGTCGGAGCGTGATGGGACCACCGGTGATCTCGCCCGAGGCCATGTCGATCCGGACGACTCCGTCTGCGGTTGCCCTCCAGACCTCTCCACCGGACGAAACCGTGCTCGCGGCGGGTCGCGTCAGCTCGGTGGCCAACAAGCGCGTCGACGATAGCGAGCCGGCCGACGTGATCGCCTCGAACAGCACCCGCTCGGTGTCCTGGCCCGGCTTTCGGCGCATCGCCTCCAGGGCAAGCAGTATGGAGAGGTCGATTTCATCCCCCTGCCGAAAACGGGACTCCGCCATCAAGCGCTCCACCCGCTCGGCGACAGCAGCCTCATCCGCACGCTGCGCCTGCCGCACGGCCTCCACCCGTTGCTCGCGCGCCGTCCTGGTCTCGTCTTCGGCGCGGCGCGACTGCCCAACGGCGAGCAGGCCCGCGACGACCGCGGCGATGAGGAGGCAGGCAAGCCCGACGACCGCCGAGCGCATGAGGTTGCGACGTCGCTTCTCCCGTCGCGCTACGAGGGCGGCCTCGGCGCTGCCGGCGTCGAGGAAGGCTCGCTCGGACTCGTTGAGGGCCGCTGGGCGGCGCTCCGCCACCTCGGTCGCGGTCTCGAGGCGGGATCCCCGGTAGAGGTCGGCTGCGGCGCGGCCCGCGGCCTCCCATCCTGCGACGGCGTCGGCGAGGTGGCGGAGGCGACGGAGGTCGTCGCGGTCCTCGCTCAGCCATCCGACGAGCCGGGGCCAGTGCTGCAGGAGCGCTTCGTGGGACACCTCGATGGTGTCTTCACCGGCGATGAGCAGCCGGGCCTCGACGAAGTTCTCCGCAACCCTGCGGGATGCCGGCGTCAGCTCTTCCGTCCGGGCCCGCCGTCGGGTGTCGGCCTGGCCTTGGCCGAGCGTGACGAGCCGGTTGAACAGGTGGCGGGTCTCGTCGACCTCGTCTGCTGTCATCGAGCCGACGACGCCGTCCGCTGTGGCCGCGATCGCACCCTGGATCGCTCCGCACGCCTCGTACCCCGCGATGGTGAGCATCCGCCCCTTCCGGCGGCGCCACGTCTCGTACAGCGCGTGGGAGAGCAGCGGCAGCGCCCCGGTCTCGCCGGCGACGTCGGAGAGGAAGCGCTCGACGAGGCCGTCCTCGAGCGCGAAGCCCGTCGTCTCGGCCGGGCCGAGGATCATCCGTCGGAGATCATCGACATCGGGAGTGCCGACGAGTACCTGGGAATCCCGGAGAGCGGATCGGAGCCGGTCGTGTTGGAGGGCACGACCGAGGAAGTCCGATCGAAGCCCGAGGACCACGCGCACGTCCCGGTCCTCCTGCGAACCGAGCGCAACGAGACGATCGACGAACCGATCACGCTCGTCGTCCGAGAGACCGTGGGTCCAGATCTCCTCGAGCTGGTCCACGATCAGGACGACTCCGCCGCCCGACTGCGCCGAATGGCCTACGAGAGCGGTCGCGTCGAGGTGGGATGCGATGAGCTCGTCGAGCGACTGATCGGGGTCACGGCCCGGGGTGAACAAGACCGGTCGGCGGGCTTCGAGGGTGGTCGAGGCGCCCAACTGGAGGGCGGGGACGAGACCGGCGGCGAGAAGCGACGACTTGCCGGAGCCCGACATGCCCGACACCACCGTGACCCGCGAGCGTCCTACCGCTCCGATGAGCTCGGCGAGCAAGCCATCCCGTCCGAAGTAGAGTGCGTGGTCGTCGGTCCCCATCGACTTCAGCCCTCTGTAGGGACACGAGAGCGTGATGGCGGAGGTGACCGCGGCGTGGGCCGCCTCGACGGTCGACAGGTCCGCTCGCTCGCGAGTCAGCGCGTTCACGACTTCGCAGACCTGAAGTGCGACCCCGCCCGATTCCTGGGCGATCAGATCGGCAGTCGCTGAGTCGACACCGTCGGCCAACCGGAGGGCAGAGTTCAGAAGCTCAGCGATCTCGTCGACGGTCAGAGGGCGGACGCCGATGTCTCCCGGCTCCGCAATGTCGGCTGGCCCTGCGCTGACGATGAGGGCGGGCCGTCCCGCCAACGCATCAGCGATCTCGTCCATGGCGATGTGATGCCGTTCCGCACAGTCGTCGAACACGACCACGACCGGTCCGGCGTCAGTCAGTCCCCGCACATAAGAGAGGAGGGCCGCCTCGACCTCGGCACGCGGAGCGTGGGTCGCGGCCACACCCAACCGGCGCGCTACCGATGGAGCAACCGCTGCGATGAGCGGCGCGAGACCATCCATATCCGGACCCATGAGGTCCTCAGACCGGCTCGCGGCATGCCAGTCGACCGCGGCCGCGATGGCGTCGAACGGATCCCGGTCGACACAGGACGCACCGAGGACCAGCTCGGCGCCGAGCCCGCGACCGTGCAGCCACTCCCGGGCGAGCCTGGTCACGCCGCATCCGATCGGCCCGGTGATCCTCACCCTCACCGGCTCACGCTGTCGGGCCCGCTCGAAGCTCCTGTCGAGCCGCGCGAGCTGGTCCCGGCGGCCGACCAGGGGAAGGCCCTCGCCGAGCTGGAGAACCGGCGGCAAGGCCACGATCGCTGTCCGGTCGGTCAGGGTCCAAGGAACTCTGACCGTGTCGACCGGCTCTGGGAGGCCCTTGAGCGTCAGTGGCCCGACCGGCTCGACGCTCCAGTCCGTCAGCTCGGCGAGCGCAGCCGTAGCGAAGCTTTCGTTCGCCGGCGCAGCGTCGCAGAGCCGAGCCGCGGTAGTCACCGCCCGCCCGAACCAATCGCCCTCGACAGCGTCCGAGACCGCATCGCCGGCCGTGATGCCGACCCGCACGGCCAGTTCCACATCGGGAAACTGAACGTCGAGGACAGCCACGGCCCGCTGGATCCCGATCGCACAACTGAGAGAGTCGCCCAGCGAGGACGGGAAGGCCACCATGAGCCCGTCGCCGGTGTTCTTCACCTCCTCGCCACGGTTCGCCGTGACGACCTCCCGGACGACAGCAAAGAGGCGACGGCGCACCTCCTCGGCGCGCTCGTCACCGAGCCGGGCCAGCAACGCCGTACTACCGACGGTGTCCCAAAAGAGGAACGCTGCGGTACGAGTCCTCAGCGACTCCGGCTCGCGAACTGTCACGCCGCTACCGACCCCCCGGCCTGGTTCAACAGAAGTATCGCGGTTGCCCCGACCGCCGTCCACCGCCCAGGCCGTGTCCCGAGTCCGACGCTCGTCGCGCCGAACTCGGGAAATCACAGCCGCCGGTCGTGGCAAGTTGGGCCGACGGATGACGCTCGGTCACGGCCACCGTGGAAGCTCCATGTCGTTTGTTTCCATTGCGGTCCTTGCGGTATAAATGAACTCAACGGAGTGGGCGAGCGGTTTCTGGCGGAACCCTTTTCGTGGATCTAGATCCACGGACCTACGTGAGCAGCGCCGAGGTTCCATGGACCCCCGGCGCCAACGAGGGGTAGGAACTTGATGGCATACCGATTGCGTGCCGGACGCCGCATTTCGCGGCTCGATCGATCGGGACGGTTCTGGGCCGCCGCGGGATTGCTCAGCGCAGCGGTGCTGCTCTGGGCAGGGCTCGAAGCGCAGGCTTCACCGAATCACCCCACCGTCGTGTCGGAGAACCCGGCCGACACCACCCCGCACATCCCCATGGATGACGAGGCGTTCAACGTCTACGCATTCGAGCAGGTCGGCAGCACCATGTATGCCGGTGGCCGGTTCGCTGAAGTGCAGGACCCGGCCAAGACGACCACCTACCCCCGGCAGAACTTCGTCGCCTTCGACGCCGAGACCGGGGTCATATCACCGCTCAACCTGGAGTTCAACGGTCTCGTCACCGCCATCGAGGCGTCCGACGACGAGACCGCCCTGTTCATCTCGGGCGCCTTCTCGCAGATCAACGGTATCCCCTCGCAGCCCAACGGGGTCATCCGGCGCGGCATCGCCAAGTACGACCTGGTCAACAACCAGATCGACCCCACCTTCGCTCCGACGGGCATGCGAACCGTGTCCGCCATCGAGCTGGTCAACGGCTCTCTCATCGCGGCGGGGAACTTCTCCAAGCATGTGATGGAGATGGACCCGACGACCGGCGCTGACCTCGGCACCATCGACATCACGGTCACCGGCGTGCTCGACCCGGCCGACGAGACCAGGGTCAGGAAGATCGCGGTCTCCCCCGACGGTACGCGGTTGGTGGCCACGGGCAACTTCACCACCGTCAACGGCCAGGGCCGGGAGCGGGCCTTCATGCTGAACCTCGGCTCGACCGCGACCCTCAGCACATGGCACGCCCCCCGCTTCGACGTGGAATGCAACGCGGCCTCCAGGCTGGTCACCGCGCAAGGCGTGGACTTCTCTCCCGACGGCAGCTATTTCGTCATCGTCGCCACGGGATATACCGGTCTCAACGGGATATGTGACGCTGCCGCCCGGTTCGAGACCGCCAACGTCAGCAGCACGGTCGAGCCCACCTGGATCAACTGGACAGGCGGCGACACGCTCTACAGCGTGGCCATCACCGAAGCCGCGGTCTACGTCGGCGGTCACCAGCGCTGGCTGGACAACCCCCAGGGCGCCGACTTCCCCGGTCCCGGTGCAGTCTCCCGCCCGGGCATCGGCGCCATCGACCCGGTGAGCGGCATGGCTCTCCCCTGGAATCCCACCAAGTCGCGCAATCACGGCACGTTGGCCCTGTTCCCCACCCCGGACGGGCTCTGGGTCGGTAGCGACGGTGAACGGTTCGGGCACGAGGACCACGCCGGAATCGGCTTCGCCCCGTTGGACCCGAGCCCCACACCCGACACGACCCGCCCGAACACGTTCATCGACTCCGGTCCGTCGGGTTCGGTGTCCGATACGTCGGCCACGTTCGGTTTCTCCGCTGATGAGCCCTCGACGTTCCAGTGCCGGCTCGTCGGCGCCGCGTTCGCCCCGTGCACCTCACCGGTGACCTACGAGGACCTGACCGTCGGACCCCACACCTTCCAGGTCGTCGCCGTCGACGGTTCGTTCAACATGGACGCCAGCCCGGCTGAGCAGGTTTGGACGGTGCTGGCCCCGGGGAGCGAACTGGTCGGCAATCCCGGCTTCGAGATCGACACCTCAGGCTGGAAGGGCGACAACTCGGCCAACACCCTCACCCGAGTCCCCGGAGGACACTCCGGTAACTGGGCCGTCGACATCTCCAAAACCGACGCCACCGGCAGCTGCGGAATCGACGACAACCCCAACTGGGTGACCTCCACCACCGAAGGCAACTACACCTCGAGCATCTGGGCCCGCTCGGACCACCCCGGAATCATCCTCCACCTCCGGATACGCGAATACTCCGACGGCGTGAGACAAGGAACAGCCAACGAAGACATCACGCTGACCTCCTCATGGCAACAAATCACCACCAACTACACCCCCGTCATACCCGGCTCGGTCCTCAACTTCGAGGCCTACACCAAAAACGCACCCGCCGGCGTCTGCTTCCAAGCCGACGACGCATCCATCACCCACAACGACGGCGCACCCCCCGACACCACCCCACCCGACACCTTCATCGACTCCGGTCCGTCGGGTTCGGTGTCCGATACGTCGGCCACGTTCGGTTTCTCCGCTGATGAGCCCTCGACGTTCCAGTGCCGGCTCGACGGCGCCGCGTTCGCCCCGTGCACCTCACCGGTGACCTACGAGGACCTGACCGTCGGACCCCACACCTTCCAGGTCGTCGCCACCGACGGCTCCTCCAACACCGACCCGACCCCGGCAGAACAGGCCTGGACCATCGAAGAACCAGGAGGTGAACTGGTCGGCAATCCCGGCTTCGAGATCGACACCTCAGGCTGGAAGGGCGACAACTCGGCCAACACCCTCACCCGAGTCCCCGGAGGACACTCCGGTAACTGGGCCGTCGACATCTCCAAAACCGACGCCACCGGCAGCTGCGGAATCGACGACAACCCCAACTGGGTGACCTCCACCACCGAAGGCAACTACACCTCGAGCATCTGGGCCCGCTCGGACCACCCCGGAATCATCCTCCACCTCCGGATACGCGAATACTCCGACGGCGTGAGACAAGGAACAGCCAACGAAGACATCACGCTGACCTCCTCATGGCAACAAATCACCACCAACTACACCCCCGTCATACCCGGCTCGGTCCTCAACTTCGAGGCCTACACCAAAAACGCACCCGCCGGCGTCTGCTTCCAAGCCGACGACGCATCCATCACCCACAACGACGGCGCACCCCCCGACACCACCCCACCCGACACCTTCATCGACTCCGGTCCGTCGGGTTCGGTGTCCGATACGTCGGCCACGTTCGGTTTCTCCGCTGATGAGCCCTCGACGTTCCAGTGCCGGCTCGACGGCGCCGCGTTCGCCCCGTGCACCTCACCGGTGACCTACGAGGACCTGACCGTCGGACCCCACACCTTCCAGGTCGTCGCCACCGACGGCTCCTCCAACACCGACCCGACCCCGGCAGAACAGGCCTGGACCATCGAAGAACCAGGAGGTGAACTGGTCGGCAATCCCGGCTTCGAGATCGACACCTCAGGCTGGAAGGGCGACAACTCGGCCAACACCCTCACCCGAGTCCCCGGAGGACACTCCGGTAACTGGGCCGTCGACATCTCCAAAACCGACGCCACCGGCAGCTGCGGAATCGACGACAACCCCAACTGGGTGACCTCCACCACCGAAGGCAACTACACCTCGAGCATCTGGGCCCGCTCGGACCACCCCGGAATCATCCTCCACCTCCGGATACGCGAATACTCCGACGGCGTGAGACAAGGAACAGCCAACGAAGACATCACGCTGACCTCCTCATGGCAACAAATCACCACCAACTACACCCCCGTCATACCCGGCTCGGTCCTCAACTTCGAGGCCTACACCAAAAACGCACCCGCCGGCGTCTGCTTCCAAGCCGACGACGCATCCATCACCCACAACGACGGCGCACCCCCCGACACCACCCCACCCGACACCTTCATCGACTCCGGTCCGTCGGGTTCGGTGTCCGATACGTCGGCCACGTTCGGTTTCTCCGCTGATGAGCCCTCGACGTTCCAGTGCCGGCTCGACGGCGCCGCGTTCGCCCCGTGCACCTCACCGGTGACCTACGAGGACCTGACCGTCGGACCCCACACCTTCCAGGTCGTCGCCACCGACGGCTCCTCCAACACCGACCCGACCCCGGCAGAACAGGCCTGGACCATCGAAGAACCAGGAGGTGAACTGGTCGGCAATCCCGGCTTCGAGATCGACACCTCAGGCTGGAAGGGCGACAACTCGGCCAACACCCTCACCCGAGTCCCCGGAGGACACTCCGGTAACTGGGCCGTCGACATCTCCAAAACCGACGCCACCGGCAGCTGCGGAATCGACGACAACCCCAACTGGGTGACCTCCACCACCGAAGGCAACTACACCTCGAGCATCTGGGCCCGCTCGGACCACCCCGGAATCATCCTCCACCTCCGGATACGCGAATACTCCGACGGCGTGAGACAAGGAACAGCCAACGAAGACATCACGCTGACCTCCTCATGGCAACAAATCACCACCAACTACACCCCCGTCATACCCGGCTCGGTCCTCAACTTCGAGGCCTACACCAAAAACGCACCCGCCGGCGTCTGCTTCCAAGCCGACGACGCATCCATCACCCACAACGACGGCGCACCGTAGGGGTCTGTCCGTAGGGGACCCGACAGAGCCCGGTGGTCGGTCGCCGGGACGGCAGACCGAGCTAATCAGTACCGGTCGGCCTCGACGTCGTCGCCGTGGACCGTCGGGTCGGCGAGCACGTCGGGAACCTCGTAGCCGTGACGCTCCATCTCATCTGCGACCTCCGGGAGAATCCGAGCCAGCTGGGCGGGATCGAATCGCTCCCATTTGTGCTGACGATCGGACTTCACCGTTTCTCGCGCCGCCCTCACGACCTGGTCCGCCATGTCGAGGCCGGCATGCCGGCAGATTCGTTCCATCTCGCTGATCGGATCGGCGACGAAGTCCTCGTACCGGAGCCTGAGGACTTGACCCTCGTCGAAGGCCTCGAGATCGCGCTCGGCTTTGGCCGAGCAGACCGACCACTGTCTGGCGATGACCGTGAGCATGTCCTCGTTGGCCAGGTCCTCGTCGACTCCCCGGTAGCGGGGTCCCCATACGGACAGGTACTTGCGCCGCAGGATCTTCTTGTCGAACTGTTGACGGGCGTACTTCAACGCGTAGTGGTGGAGCTGAGTCGGTGGCGTCGATTTCAAGCGCCAGCGGACGCCTTTCACCGTCACCGTACGCTGCCACTTGAGCTCGACGGAGCTGATGAACGACAGCGGCGAGCGGACGACGTAGAGGTAGACCGCCTCCGGGAAGATGGCCCGGACGTACGGAATGCGAAGGATGTTGACCGGGGTCTTCTCGACGATCACGCGATCGCCATGCTCTCGCTGGTAGCGAGAGAACCTCTTTCGGATGTATCGCTTGACCTTGTCGGTTGCGTCGACCGCTTCGAACTCGTCGTGCGCTCTTCCCGGGTCGGCGTACTGCCAGAGGGTTCGAGGCTCGTACCAGGCGGCGACATCCGGGTGCGCGGCCAAGACCTTCTGCACGACGGTCGTTCCCGACCGGGTGTTTCCCAACACGATGATCGGGGGCCTGAGGTCACTCGGCATCTTCACCGTCTCGGGGCGGGAGGTGGGGTGACGTGTTCCTGGCGCCCTTCAATCGGGAGTTCCGGAAACGATCATGCGACAGGGTACTACGACGTGCTCACGGAGCAACGCAGCTGGCACTTCCCGAATCGGTGAACGACGCACCCGACACGGGTACGAACTCCCAGTCATAGCTCGTGGGGCGCAGGGTCAGTTTCAAGACGCCGTGAGCGCTGTCGTTCCTGACCTCGCTGTTGGCCGCAACGCCTCCGTCGAACGAGCTCAGGCCCGAACCACCGGTACCGACCACGAACTGTCGAATGCCGCGGCCCGGATCCGCAGAACCACTCGGATCCTGTTGGGCAAAGCGCTCGTAGTTGTGCCGGTGACCGCTGATGACGATGTCCGCGCCCGCCGCATAGAGCGGTTCCCAGAAATCGATGAGATCCCCGTCGCCGCCCTTGGAGCTGAACAGCGGTTCGTGATGGATGGCCAGGATGCATGCGTTCGGGTGAGCATCGAGATCCGCTTGAAGCCAGAGCCCCTGGGCAGAATCGGGCTCACATCCGCCGATTTCCGAGCAGTTCGAATTCAGACTGATGATGTGCCAGTTCCCGACCTCGTAGCTGTAGTACCCCTTGGTCGGGTCGCCCGCGGCGGCACCGAAGTAGTCGAAGTACGGCGCAGCGTCTGTGCTGTCGTACTCGTTGTCGCCGACCGAAGGATGCGTTCGGTCCTTGTGGCGTCCCCAGGTCGGTTCATAGCAGTCGTTGAACACGTTGGCCGAGCCGTTCGGGTACACGTTGTCGCCGACCGTGAACACGGTTCCCGGGATGGTGTCGAGGAGTTGGGCCGTTGCCTCGTCGGACGTCCGACTGCAGTCGGCGATGTCTCCTGCACCCACGAACGTCACGGCGTCTGCCGAGTTCACGGTGATGGTGACCGCAGCGGTGTCACAAGCGCCCAACGTGTCGCAGATCTCGTACACGAAACCATCCCCACCAACGAACCCCGACACCGGCGTATACCCGAACGTCCCATCACCGTTGTTCACCAACGAACCATGCTCCGGAACCACACAACCCCCACACCCGGTCGAAACCGAACCCAGATCGAGCCCACCATCCGGATCACCATCATTGGCCGCCACATCAACCGTCACCCCCACCCCCTCAACAGTGCTCACCACATCATCAACCGCAACCGGCGGCAAGTTCCCCGAACCACCACCGACGACCAACACCAACTCAGGCGACGGACTCTTCTCCCGAGAATTGAAACGAACCCCGTCGCTGCTGTCAGGCCGCAACACGAAGTCGTACACACCATCACCCGCCACATGACCGGTCAGATCGAACTCCACCCACGTATCCGCCGGCGCCACACCCACATCGGCCAACGCCCCACCAACAGCCGCCGGACGGTTGTTCCACGTGATCCCCGACTCCGACCAACCCCCACCGGTCTCATACAGCGACGGCCCATCCGACGAACCATTACGCACGAACAACCGCAACGTCGCGCTCACCACCGATCCGGTCACCCCACTCACACCGAACCGCACATAGCTCTCCTCCCCCGGGCTGTCGACATCGAGCCTCGAGATCCCCCCATAGTTCGCACCCGGCGACGACGCCAGAACCCGCGCATCAGCAACCGCACCAAACACGACCTCACCCCCCGCCGAGTTCACGGTGATGGTGACCGCAGCGGTGTCACAAGCGCCCAACGTGTCGCAGATCTCGTACACGAAACCATCCCCACCAACGAACCCCGACACCGGCGTATACCCGAACGTCCCATCACCGTTGTTCACCAACGAACCATGCTCCGGAACCACACAACCCCCACACCCGGTCGAAACCGAACCCAGATCGAGCCCACCATCCGGATCACCATCATTGGCCGCCACATCAACCGTCACCCCCACCCCCTCAACAGTGCTCACCACATCATCAACCGCAACCGGCGGCAAGTTCCCCGAGTTCACGGTGATGGTGACCGCAGCGGTGTCACAAGCGCCCAACGTGTCGCAGATCTCGTACACGAAACCATCCCCACCAACGAACCCCGACACCGGCGTATACCCGAACGTCCCATCACCGTTGTTCACCAACGAACCATGCTCCGGAACCACACAACCCCCACACCCGGTCGAAACCGAACCCAGATCGAGCCCACCATCCGGATCACCATCATTGGCCGCCACATCAACCGTCACCCCCACCCCCTCAACAGTGCTCACCACATCATCAACCGCAACCGGCGGCAAGTTCCCCGAGTTCACGGTGATGGTGACCGCAGCGGTGTCACAAGCGCCCAACGTGTCGCAGATCTCGTACACGAAACCATCCCCACCAACGAACCCCGACACCGGCGTATACCCGAACGTCCCATCACCGTTGTTCACCAACGAACCATGCTCCGGAACCACACAACCCCCACACCCGGTCGAAACCGAACCCAGATCGAGCCCACCATCCGGATCACCATCATTGGCCGCCACATCAACCGTCACCCCCACCCCCTCAACAGTGCTCACCACATCATCAACCGCAACCGGCGGCAAGTTCCCCGAACCACCACCGACGACCAACACCAACTCAGGCGACGGACTCTTCTCCCGAGAATTGAAACGAACCCCGTCGCTGCTGTCAGGCCGCAACACGAAGTCGTACACACCATCACCCGCCACATGACCGGTCAGATCGAACTCCACCCACGTATCCGCCGGCGCCACACCCACATCGGCCAACGCCCCACCAACAGCCGCCGGACGGTTGTTCCACGTGATCCCCGACTCCGACCAACCCCCACCGGTCTCATACAGCGACGGCCCATCCGACGAACCATTACGCACGAACAACCGCAACGTCGCGCTCACCACCGATCCGGTCACCCCACTCACACCGAACCGCACATAGCTCTCCTCCCCCGGGCTGTCGACATCGAGCCTCGAGATCCCCCCATAGTTCGCACCCGGCGACGACGCCAGAACCCGCGCATCAGCAACCGCACCAAACACGACCTCAACCGGTGGGGCATCGGCGGCGAGCGCTCCATTCGTCTCCACCGCCACCACCGATCCGGCGGCCAATGAGAACGCGAGAAGCAGGCACCGCGAAATCGGGAGGGATCTACGGGTACGGGACATGCCAACCTCGCTGTGGTATCGGATTCGAGACGGGTCGACACCGACCTTCGACAGGAGGTTCTCCTCGCCGGCCACGGCCCGTCAGGACCGGTCTGACGGGGCGCTCCCACACCGGTCCCCTCCAAGGGTCACAGGCGCATCGACGGGCGTCTATCAGGAGAATGCTGATTTCCGCCCGAAGAGGTGCTGAGGCACGTCGGTCCGTGAGCGCGACGCTCAGAGCTGGGACCAGATGGTGTTCCGAGCTTCGCTCACCACTTCGTCGATGCGCCGTTCCCGGTCGGCCGAGTCGAGCTCGATGAGGATGTCGGGCGCGGAACGGTCCCGGGGGTACTGATCGCAGATCGAGATCCCCCCGTTGCTGGCGTGCCTGCGGGCCCGACCATATCGTCGAGCTGCCGTCGGCGACCCCTGCGGCTCGGCGAAGCGGAACCGCTCGACCGCGAGGTCGTTCTCCAGCCAGGACGTCAGGCGATCGACGACGGACGTGGCGACGATCGCGTCGGGTCCGACCACGGCGATCAGCACGCCGCCGTCGACCAGGCGCTTTCGCGCCGGCGTCCGTGCGATGTGGCGCGCCGCTCGGAGGAAGCGGCGGACGATCCGCCGAACGATGTCGAGGCTCCTCGGGCTCCTTGCATAGAGAGCCAGGCTCCGTTCGAGCGATCGAGCCGTCGCGGCGCGTGCCCGAGCCGATTGCGGCGACTCGAGGGACCGGAGGCAGCGCTCCGCCACCGCGGGTGACAGCAACGGAAGCCGCTCGGCAAGCACCGAAGCCCGGCCCGGCTCCGGCACCTGGGCGAACAGGTGGGCGAGCTCCCGCTGCTCCGATGCCGACAACCCACCGAGCAGGCAGACCTGGGCGTCCAGGGTGGCGTGCTTCAGGATCATGCGCACGACGAAGATGGCCAGCTCGAACTCGGGGGCAGGAACCCGGATCAGCCCATCGGGCCCCGTCGAGTCGAGATACTCGCGCTCGACCGGGATGTGGAAGTTCTTGGTCATGTCGTCGCCGAGGACCAGCTGGTAGTGGGCCTGCAGATGGACGAGGCGCCCGGACGGCGCGTCGAGGCCGTAGTGGTCGATCAGTCCGGGCACTTCCCTCGAGGCTCCCGGTCGGGCCGGTTTGAAGCCGAGCCGGTGGAGCACCTCACCGAATCGGGCCGCGTCCCTGCGGTCGATGAGCAGGTCGAGGTCGTTTTCACCGGTGGCGGAACGCTCGATCGCCTCGTTGCTCTTCCAGTGGCAGTACCGGATCCCCTCATCCTCGAGGCCTCGACACAGCGAGGTCACCAGAGCGAGCGCCTCCGGGCCGGTGTCGTCGCTGCCCATCGCTTGCCTCCGTCGCCGTGCTTGCCGCCTCGGGACTCTAGCAATCGCAGTAGATCGAGAACCTGGACGCGTGTATCCTCACCGACAGTAGGCGGAAATCGGACGGACGGTGGGCGGCGGATGAGCGAGAGAGCGGGCACTGCTCGGCTGTGGCCGGGTCGACGAGTGCCGCCGGCGGACGAGCCGGGCGGTTCTCCGGGCGCGCCGCAGGCGCTGGATCAGCTGTTGTCGGACGTGCGGGACGAGGAGCGCAACAACCTCGGCCGCTGGCTCCACGACGACCTCGGGCAGCTCCTGGTCGGTGCGCAGTTGCGACTCGCCCGTCTCGAGCGGGGCGTGGCCGGAGACGCCTCGGTTCAACCCTCGCTCCGCCAGATCAGCGACCTCGTCGACGAGGCTCTCGTGAAGTCCCGTTCGCTCATCCAAGAGCTGATGGCCCCCCTGGGGTCGGACCCCAGCGTCGATGTCGAGCTCGAGCTGGAGGAGCTGACGGCCCGTATGGCCGGGATGTACGGGATCGCGTGTCGTTTCGATTCCGATTCCGAACCGAAGCCGACGAGCCGCGAGGTGGCCACCGCACTGGTTCGCGCGACGCAGGAATTGCTGTGCAACGTCGTCAAGCACTCCGAAGCCACGACGGCGACGGTGCAGGTGGTCAGGGATGGAGATTCAGTCCGGGTGACGGTGAGCGACGACGGAATCGGCTTCCAGCGGCGTCGGCCTCAGCGCGCCTGCTTCGGGTTGGCCATCGTCCACGAACGGCTTGACGAAGTCGGCGGAGACGTCGCGAAGTACCCCGGTCGTCGCTCGGGTGCACGGATCGTCCTGACCGCTCCGTTGTCGGAGGGTGACCCGTGGTGACGGACATCCGAGTCCTGGTCGTCGATGACCATCCCGTCGTACGCGAAGGGGTGCGGTCGCTGATGGATCACGAACCGGACATCTCCGTGGTCGGTGAGGCCGCGGACGGCAACGCCGCGATCGAGGTAGCTCGACGAGCCATCCCCGATGTCGTCGTCATGGACGTGTCGATGTCCGCCCTGAACGGGGTCGAGGCAACCCGCCGGATCACGGCCGACCTCCCGCAGGTCCATGTGTTGTGCTTCTCGCTCTTCGCTGACGGGCACCTGGTCACAGCGACTCTCGAGGCGGGTGCATCCGGCTATGTCCTCAAGGACGCTGCCCCTGCCGAACTGGTGACGGCGATCCGTGCCGTGGCGGCCCATCAGACATACCTGAGCACGGCCGTGGCCGGCTATGTGGTCCGGGACTACGTGGCCCACCGGGCGGCAGCGCGGACCGATGGGCCGCGGCTGACCAGACGGGAACACGACGTGTTGCAGCTCATCGCAGAGGGCGGAGACACCGCAGAGATCGCCGAACAGCTCTCGATCAGCACCAAGACGGTTGGCACCCATCGGGAGCACATCATGAAGAAGCTCGACCTCCACAACGTCGTGGCTCTCACCAAGTACGCGATCCGTCATGGCATCTCGACCGCCAATCCGGACCTATGAGTACGCAGTCGGAGCCGAGCAGCGGCCGTCACGGGTTCGATGACCGCGGACAGCGGTCTCAGCCCGCCGACTCAGCACCCGCCCCGGGGGAAATCAGGATTCTCCCGATAGACGCCGATCATCCCCCCTGTGACGCTGGTGGGTGGGGAGGCGGCAGCAAGATGCACATCACCAGGAGCGATCGCGACCCGTCGCGCCCCTACCATCAGACCTCAGCCACGGCGGCGTCACCCCCCTTCCAGGTGCACGCCCTGGCCGGCCCGGAGCTCGCATCGGGACGGCTCGCCTGGGAGGCGCGACTGATCCAACGGGCGCGTAGCAGGAATACCCGTGCCAACGCGGTCCAGCGCGGCTTCGACATCGTGGTCGCCGGCACCACTCTCGTCCTGTCCCTGCCGGTGATGCTGTGTGTTGCCGCCGCGGTGCGCTTCACCTCCCGGGGTCCCGTGGTCTTCTGCCAGACGCGCGTCGGCCGGTGGGGCGAATCGTTCGAGTGCCTGAAGTTCAGGACGATGGTCGCTGATGCCGAGTCGCGACTAGCCCGGATCCTCGTCGAGGACGCCGCGGCGCGTAGCGCCTTCGAAGCGGACTTCAAGCTCTCGGACGACCCTCGCCTGACGCGCGTCGGACGGTTCCTGCGCCGATTCAGCCTGGACGAGCTCCCGCAGCTCATCAACGTCCTCCGAGGTGACATGAGCATCGTGGGCCCCAGACCCGTCGTCCCCGAAGAGCTCCAGAGGTACGGCGATTACGGACAGGTGGTCCTACAGGTGCGTCCCGGTATGACCGGCCCCTGGCAGGTGAGCGGCCGGAACTCGATCTCGTACACCGAAAGGGTCGACCTCGACGTCGAGTATGCGCTGAATCGTTCGCTGGTCGGTGACATCGGAATCATGAGCCGCACCATCCGCTGTGTGCTGAATCCGGCGCCGGGGGAATCTCGATGAGCGTGAACAGCTTCGCTCTCGACGACAGATCCGCCGCGATGACACCGGGTGGAGCGGGCACCGACCGCCCCGTCGAACCCGCGCCCGGGCGCCGACGGGTCGTCCACGTCTGCACCCGATTCGCATACGGCGGCTCCGAGCAACGGTTGTGCGACATGGTGGCCGCACTTTCCGATCACGAACACGTCGTGATCGTCGGTGCGGCTTCCGATCTCGAGCTCGCCACCCGTCGGCTCGCCGGAGCCGAGGTCGTCGTCGAACCGAGCCTGCGACGATCGGTGACCCTCCGGCATGACATCCTGGCCTTCTACCGGCTTCGGCGTCTGATCGAGGAGCTCGATCCCGAGATCGTCGTCACGCACCAGTCGAAGGCCGGGGTCCTCGGTCGGCTGGCAGCACGGACCGCGGGCGCCCCGCCGGTTGTGCATTCACTCTCGATGGCCGACTTCGGGTCGGGTTACGGCGCTGTCGAGGGCCGGCTGTTCCGCTTTCTCGAGCACCATCTCGCGAGGTGGACGGCCGCCTACGCGGTGGTCGGCACCGACCTCGCCGCCAACTTCGGCCGGATCGGAGTCCCGGACGAGGAGCTCGCGGTCATCCGCTCCACGGTCCGACTCCCGCCGGTCGAGTCCAATCGCGTCGAAGTCAGGCGCAGGGTGGCGCAGACCTTCGGTCTGACCGAGAGCCGACCCTGGATCCTCTATGTCGGCAGCCTCGACGAACGCAAGAGCGTCCTCGACCTCCCCATCATGCTGCAGCAGGCCATCCAGCTGACCGCCGGAAGCCGCCCCTTCCTCGTCGTGGCCGGCAGCGGGCCACAGGAGGAGCGTCTCCGCTCACTCCTGGACCAGGTCGGCCTCACCGACGACAGCAAACTGCTCGGCTATGTCCAGGATCCGAGCGATCTGTTCCTGGCGTCGGATGCTCTCGTCCTGCTGAGTCGGGCCGAGGGTCTGCCACAGGTGCTCGTGCAGGCCGCCGCCGCCGGAACACCCTTCGTCACGACTGAAGTCGACGGCGCGGACGAGCTGCTCGAGCTCGGTGCCCGGGGAAGCGTCGTCGAGCCCGGCGACATCGTGGGTGCCGCTCGCGCCGTCCTTCCCTATCTGCGGTGGCCGGTCGACCGAGATGGCGCCACGATCGACCTGACATCGTGGAGCCCCACTCGGGTGCGATCGGACTACCGAGGGCTCTTCGACTCCATCCCGAGCACCGACCGCCGCACCGCCGATGGCCCAGGGCGGATCGTTGCACTGATCGGCTCCGACGGCTCGGGAAAGTCGACGCTCAGTCGCGCCCTTGCCGAGGACTTCGGCGGCCGGCAGCCGGTGATGCACATGTACTTCGGCAGCGGAGACGGCCCCTCGTCACTGATCCGGTGGCCGCTCAAACGAGTCAAACGCGCCGTGTTCGGAGCCGGCAGCGCCGCCCGCCAGCAGGCGGTCCACGAGCGGGCGCCGCGGGCGATGGGAGTATCGCGAGCGGTCTGGGCGCTGGTCCTCGCGAGGGAGAAAGACGCCAAGCTGCGCAGAGCTCGCCGGGCCGCACGCCGCGGCACCCTCGTGCTGTGTGATCGCTACCCGCAAGCGCAGGTCCCGGGCACGACCGACGGGCCATTGCTGGACGCGTGGGCATCATCGACGAGCCGATTCAGACGGCGGCTGGCCCGCTGGGAGGCGCGGCCCTACGAGCTGGCCGAGGCTCGCCCGCCCGACCTCGTCATTCGGCTACGTGTCGGGCAGGAGAGTGCAGTCAATCGCCGGCCCAAACACGATCCCGAGGCACTTCGCTTCCGACGGAGCGTGGTGGAGGACCTCCGCTTCGACGGAGCCACGTTCGGCGTCGTCGAGGTCGACGCGAACCGACCCCTCGAGGTCGTCCTCGCCGATGCCCGCGGCACTGTCGAGGCCTGTCTCTTCGAGCCTTCGATCGAGTCGCGATGATCATCGAGCTCTGTGGCGCGCCGGGCGCCGGCAAGTCCTCCATCGCGTTGGAAGTCGTCGAGCGGCTGCGCCGCGACGGGCATCCGGCATCGCTTCCCCTCGAAGAGGTCTCCCCTCGCACGCCCCGCCCGCAGCGGTTGTGCCGCAAGGTCCGGCGAGCCGCCGTCGAGTCGGTCTGTCACCCCCTGGCGTCTGCAAGAACCGTCCGAGCCGTCGTCCGCTCGGGACAGCCCACCTGGCGCGACGTGGCGATCCGGTCGGCCAACTGGCTGATCCTTCGTGCCGCACTCCGCCGAGCGCGTGCCGACGTCGGGATCCACGTCATCGATCAGGGCATCGTGCAGGAGCTCTGCTCGTTGGGATTCCGTGGCGACGCCGAGGCTGCCATCGAGATCGCTGATCCCGGTGTCGGCCTGCTCGCGTCGGACGTGATCGTCGTGGTCGAGACCGAGCCATGGCTCGCCGATCAGCGCCTCGCCGCTCGTCCCGGTCGAGAAAGCCGCGTGGAAGCCGATGGTGTCGACCGACGCGGTGAACTCGAGCGACAGGGCCGCCTGGTCGAGGTACTGCTCGCCTCATGGTTCGAGCGCTATGCCGGCCGGGTCCCGACGACCACACGACGCTTCGTCAACGGAGCCGCCGCCATCGACGTCCGAGATCTCGTGGCGTCGCTGCGACCGGAGCTGCGCCCGGACGCGGCTGAAGCCGAAAGGGCCACCACATGAACACCAGCGTGCAGACGACCGGGCCGACCTCGAAGTACGCCGTCGTGACGGGCTGCGCCGGGTTCATCGGCTCGCACCTGTCCGAACGCCTGGTCGCCGACGGAACAAAGGTCATCGGCGTCGACGCCTTCACGCCGTTCTACGACCGAGCCGACAAGCTCTCGAATCTCGCGGCCCTGATCAACGAGCCCCGCTTCGACCTGGTCGAGGCGGATCTCGTCGACACCGATCTGGGTCCGCTGCTGGCGCAAGCGGACACCGTCTTCCACCTGGCGGCCCAGGCCGGAGTGCGCGACAGCTTCGGCCAGGGGTTCGCTCGATATGTCCGAGACAACCTGGTGGCCACCCAGCGCGTGTTCGAAGCAGCGACCGAAGCGTCGTGTCGACGTGTGGTGTGGGCATCGTCGTCATCGGTCTACGGAAACGCCGATGCCTATCCCTGCGTCGAAGCCACCACGCCCTCCCTGCCCCGCTCGCCCTACGGGGTCACGAAGCGAGCCTGCGAGGATCTGGCCGCCGTGTACCGAATCGGCGGCCAATCAGTCGTCGGCCTGCGCTACTTCACCGTGTACGGCCCCCGACAGAGACCGGACATGGCGATCCGGCGGCTGTGCGAGGCGCTCGCGACGCACGGCACGTTTCCACTCTACGGTGATGGAAGCCAGACCAGGGACATCACCTATATCGACGACGTCGTCGCGGCGACCATACTCGCCGCGAGGGCCCCGGACGCCGAGGCCCTGTACAACGTGGGCGGTGGCCACGAGGTGGCCCTGTCGGAGGTCATCAAAATGCTCGAGGACATAGCCGGGGAATCGATCACGATCGAACGCCAGGACGTGCAGCCCGGCGACGTGCGCCGCACCGGGGCCGATACGAGCGTCGCCCAACGGGGACTCGGCTGGTCTGCCCAGGTGCCGCTGGCCGATGGTCTCCGGAACGCGCTGGCCTGGGTGCAGGCGAGGTCGGCCGGCGGTACTCGGCCTCAACTCGATCTGCGAGACGCCGAGACGGCGCCACCTCAGAACGCCGGGAGCGCGTCATGGAGCTGACAGAAGCCGTACAGCGGATCCTGAGGCACTGGCGGCTGATCCTCGGCGTCGTCGCCGTCACAATGATGATCCCCGTCATCCTCTACCTGATCCGGGAGGACACCTATCTCGCGTTCACCCGCATGAGCACGGGCAGCGAGGCGACCAGCAGCCAGGAAGCCGAAGCCTGGGTCGACGCGGCGAGAGGGGTCGTGACCAGCCCGGTCCAGGTCGCCGACGCGCTCGACGAGCTCTCTGTCGAACGCGACCCCGAGCGAGTCGCCGAGCAGAAGGTCGACGTCGAATCGGTCGGGATCTCCGGCGTGCTCGTGCTCTCGGTATCCGATTCCGATCCCCAGGTCGCCAAGGCCCTGGCCAACTCTCTGTCGCAGCGCTACATCCAGTCTCGCCGCGAGCCCGTGATCGATCCGCTCGAGGAGCGCTTGGCCGAGCTCGACGCCGAGCTTGCAGCCGCCAACAAGACGATCGACAGCATCGATGCGAGCTCCGAATCGGATCCTGCCATCGCGTACGCCCGTCTGGTCGCGCTGGAGGAGGCGCACCAGCGTCGCAGCGACATCTCGAGTGAGCAGCGCGAACTCAACGCCACCCTGCTGTCGACGCCGAAGCCGGAGCTCATCGACGCGGCCACCACACCGAGCGGGCCGGAATCGGCTCGGCTGTTCGCCGACCTCATGGTCGCCGGCTTGCTCGGGCTGATCATCGGGGTCGCGGTTGCCGCTGTGGTCGAGGCGCTGCGGCCGACGATCATCGGTCGCGATTCGCTGGCCCGCGTACTCGGGACGCCGCTTCTCGGCGAGGTCCCGTACTCGGCCCGTCTCGACAGCGTCAGTGGCAACCGGTGGCTGTCGTATCGTGTCGGCCTGGCCGCGACCGAGGCGGGTGTGCACGTCGTCCGTCTCACGAGTGCCGGTCGAACGGTCGATCTGCACCTGCTGGCGGCGCAGCTACGTGCCGCCGCGCCGCAGTTGATCGTCGAGGTCGTGGGACCCGAGCGCGTGACCATCCCGCTGGAACGGTCGAGCTTGCGCGACTTCTCGCGGGGCGGGGAAGTCCCCGGGTCGACGTCCGCACTCGGGACCTGGCCTGACAGCGAGGGTCTGGCCGCCGGCCTGGTCGTCGTCGCTCCCGAGGTACTGGCCCGCGACGACCTCAACGAGGTCGAGTACCTGCTGGCGATGACCGACTGGCCCCTGCTCGGCCTCATCGTCTCCCCGCAGGACCAGGCCGGGCAGGCGCAGGCTCCCACGACGGCGGTCGCTTCCTCGCCTTCGGTCTCCCCGGATGCGGCGGAGCGCCACCCGGCTCCAGAGGCCGCCGCGAAGTCGTGAGACCGATGCCACCGCTCGTCGGGCGATCGCCGCTCGAGGCGTCGACCGCAGACGCGGCCAGGGCCACTGCGCTGCCGTTCCGGCATCGACAGGAGCGTCTACCGCTGCTGATGGTCGGGATGGGAGTCGCCCTGCTCCCGATGCTGAATCCAAAAGGGCCCATGAACACCGCTCCCGTCGACCTCGTCCTCGGCCCCGCCATCATGCTGGTGGCGATCTGGGCCGGAACCGTCCGGGCCCGGGTGCACCTTCCGTATGTCATCGGCGCCGGTGGGCTCGCCGTGACCGGCCTGGTCGCCGCCATGGACGGGATCGCACCGATCACCGGTGTGACCACCGTCGTACAGGAGGTCTTCCTCCTCGCGTGGTGCGCCGCTGTCACAGCCGTGTGCCGGACACCACACGGGCTGAAGTCGGTCGTTCGAACCTGGTCCATCAGCGCCGCGGTGTGGGCGGTCGTCGTCCTGCTGTCCGTTGCAAGCGGGCTGGACCGGGTCCCAGGCGGGAGCGGCGGGGACGGCAATCGGGCCCGTCTCTGGTTCGATCACCCGAACATGGCCGGCAACTACTTCATGATCGCGTTCTTCATCGTCCTCGCCACGCGCCAGCCGAGACATCCGCTGGTCCGAGGTCTCGCGCTGTCGGCCCTGCTCATGGCGGTGCTCCTGACCGGCTCGAATTCGGCGATGTCGAGCCTGGCCCTCGGCGGGCTGGTCATCGTCGTGCTCCGGGTTCGGCTCTCCCGTGGCGTGGTCGCAGCGGTTGCCGTCGGTCTCTGTCTCGTTCTGGCGGCCGGAGCGCTGTGGTCGCAGGTTGCCCAGCCGATCGTCACCGAGGCCCAGGAGAGCGACACACCCGTACTGCGCTACTCGATCGGCCGCGGCTCGCGTAGCGCGACAGCCCGATCATCTCTGTTCGAATCGCAGTATGACCTGTTCCGCACCAGCAGTCCGCTGGGCATCGGCCCATCGGCGACACGTCAGGTGCTGACGGAGATCGACGACCCGATCAGCAAGCAGGCTCACAACGACTATCTGGCCACCCTCGTCGAACGAGGGCCACTCGGGGTCCTCGCCCTGTTGGCGCTCATCGGCGCGATCGTGATCCGGATCCTCGCGGCCCAGCGATTGCCACCGGAGTGGGCCGCGGTCGTACCCAACCCCCCAGCCCTCGCTGCGGCCGCGGTCGGGTTCGCGTTCACCGCGATAACCCATGAGGTACTGCACTACCGGCAGCTGTGGACCTTCCTCGCGGTGCTCGCCGCCTTGCACATCGGCCAACGGACGAGCGTCGGACTTGGACGTCGGCCGTCCGTCGACCCGATCAGCTCGGCGTCCCCGTGACCTCGGCGGCGAAGGTCGATGGCCCCCTGCCGACTCGGCGATTCCGTCTGGGTCGAATCGCGGCCAACTCCGGCTGGCAACTGATCAGCTTCGCGGCTCGAGCAATCTCTGGTCTCGGGGTCGTCGTGCTCCTGGCCCGGTCCGGCGGTCCCAGCGCGCTCGGAACCTTCCAGTTCGCGCTGGTGCTCACCGCTCTCCTGCCTTACTTCTTCGGACTCCCCAGCCTCCTGGCCCGCGAAGTCGCGCGGCGCCCCGAGAACGGCCGGACGTGGATCGAGGCGGCGACGCTGATCTCACTCGCGCTCGGCGCCTGTTTCAGCCTGCTGTTCGCGGTGGGCGCCATGGCCATCGGCGCGTCCCCCACGACGACTGTCGCGGTGGCGATCGCCAGCATAGGAATGGCGTTCGACGGGGTCTGCAGAGTCCAGTTCGCGGCCTTCTGGGCCTGGGAGCGCATGCAGGTCGAGGCTGCCGTCACCGTGATGCAGGAGGCCGCGTTCATAGCCGGCGTAGCCTCCGTGGTCTGGTCGGGTGGCGGCGTCACCGGTGCACTACTCGCCTTCAGCGGGTCCCGCGCCCTCGGCGCGATCCTGAGCTGGTTGCTCGTCGCCCGCCAGCTCCGGGCATGGCCGCTCCCTCGAGGCGACGGTGCTTTCCTCCGCAGCACGCTGCGTCAGAGCACTCCGTTCGCGGTCAGCGACACCTTGACCCTCACCTACATGCGCGCCGATACCGTCCTGCTCGGCATGCTCAAGGGACCCACCGCGGTCGGGCTGTACCAGGCGGGGACGACGCTCGTACTGAACCTCAACGTTCTCGCCCGGTCGCTCAATCGCGCGCTCTACCCCCGGATGAGCAGGGCATGGCCGTCACAGGTCCAGACCTTCCGTCGCCTCCGGGACGGGTCGTTTCGCACGATCGCACTCGTTGCGATGCCCGCTGCGGTGGGCAGCTTCCTCCTCGCACCGGAGACGTTCGACTTCCTGTACGGTCCCGAGTTCGATCCGGCCATCGTCACCTACCAACTGCTCGTGCTCGTCATCCCGATCCGGATGCTGGGCAACACGCTCAGCCTGTCGTTGGCGGCCACCGACCGTCAGAAGCCCCGCATGGTCGCGGTCGCCATGGCCGCCGTGCTCAACCTGCTGCTGAACCTGTTCCTCATCCCGAGGTGGTCGTACCTGGGTGCGGCCGTCGCGACGGTCATCTCCGAGTTCTCCCTCCTCACCACGTACGCCCTGCTCCTCCGGGAGGCGGCGGGCCGTTCCGACCTTCTGAGGTCGCTCAGCCTGCCGGGGGTCGCGACGCTGCCGATGGGTGCGGCCATCGTGGCCACGAGGGGCAGCGGCCTCCTGGCCTCGGCTGCGATCGGCGGGGTGGTGTACGCCGTGGCCGTTGCTGCGCTCGCGCTGGTGCGCACACCCAGAGAGTCGAGGAACCGACCTACCGCGGTAATATCCAATCTGGTGAGGTCGACGTCATGACCGAGCGCACATAGGGGTCTTCGTATGGATTCTTCCCCCGTTCGAGATCAGGAGTCACCGGTGTCCCGAGCACCCGGCCACCGTTCACCCCTGTTCTGGGTGTGCGGTGCTGCGTCGCTGGGCTCTCTGATCGCCGGATTGGCGGTGGCGTGCTCGCTCGGTACGAGTGCTCCCCCCACGACCGTTGCTTCCCCCACGACCGTTGCTTCCCCCACGACCGTTGCTTCCCCCACGACCGTTGCTTCCCCCACGACCGTTGCTTCCCCCACGACCGATACTTCCCCCACGACCGATGCTCTAACGCCGGCCGGTAGTTGTTCGGAGCGTCCGGTCAGCTCGGTACTCGACGGGGAGTATTTCGAGCGGGCGTCGGTCCCGTCGCCGCCCCGCGCCACGACGATCGACGGGCGCGGGGCGGTCTCGTTCACATCGGGAGTCCGAGCGCTCGAAGTCGGTGACAGCCGCGCCGCTGAGGGGGTCTGCGTGCTTGGTTGGAGCACCATCGGACAGCAATCCCGCACCCTGACCTGGCGCCAGATGCACGACGACATCGGTGGATCCGCACTGCGGGTGTACGGCTCCGATTACATCGTCGACGGCCTGCGAGCGGACAACGTCGAAGACGCCTTCGACCCACGAGGCGGCGAAGGCTTCGAGGTCCGCAACATGTGGACCGAATACGTCCGAGACGACTGCATCGAGAACGACGAACGCCGGGCCGGCACCGTCACCGACAGCCTCTTCGACGGCTGCTACACGTTCCTCAGCGAACAGGAATCCGGCAACGTCGACGGCGAGGCGTTGATCCTCGAGTCCGTCCTGGTCCACCTCGAACCCATGCCGGCCCCACGCGGCACCAGGGACCCGACCATCCTGGGTCATGGTTCGTTCTTCAAGAAGTTCGACCACGGCAACCGCCATCGGCCGATCATCCGCGACTCGGTCTTCTTCCTCGAAGGCGACTGCTACAGCGGCTGCAAGGACTGGCCGCCCGGCACCACGGCCCACGACGTGACCATCGTCTGGGACGGCGACGAAGGCTCGTTCCCCATGACCGTGCTACCCGGCATGACGCTCACAACCGACCGATCGGTGTGGGACCGGGCCGTAGCCACATGGAAGCAACGACACGGCTGCACAACGATCGACCAACCCTGCACCCGCCTCCACGACCCCACCGGATGACCCGCCGGTCAGTCCGGGCCGGGCGTGAACGCCACCCCGAGATGCAGTGCATCGACGATGAAGGTCGGGCTGATTCCCACCGTGCTGAGATCCAGCGTCAGCGTTGCCGTGCCACTGGTCGAGTCTCCGTAGGTGCCGGTGAAGGTCGAGATGTCCTCGTCGTCGCCGCTGCCCCCCGCGGCGGCGTAGGTGCCCGTGGTGGAGAACAGGAGATCGACGTCGGCGTCGAACGACACGGCGTTCAGGTCGGCGTCCGGCGCGGTGAACCCGACGTCGCTGCCGTCGAAGTGCAGTGACCAGGCGCCCGAGGTGCTCGAACCGAAGCTCCCGCTGAACCTGTGGACGTCCTCGTCGCTGCCCTTGGCCAGTCCCGTCATCGTGATACTCCCGGAAGTCGAGATCCCCAACGACCCGTCGTCGAACTCGTACAACCCGTCGATGTCCTCACCGCTGGAAGTCAGATCCACGTCACTTCCGTCGAAATAGAACGAGAAGCTTCCGGTCGTGGTGGCCCCCACGGACGTCGGCGTGAACAGGATGACATCCGAGTCGTCGATCAGCAGCCCGGAGGGACCCCCGGTCAGGCCGGGAATCGCCAAGCCGTCGCTACTGAAGGACATCAGCATCGACCCATCGTCACGGACATGGAACGCATCGAGATCACTGGTCCCTATCCCGACGTCCGAGGCATCGAAGAACATATGCCACGAGTCCGTCGCGACGTCATAGGCGGCGACGTCCTCGTCTCTCACCGTCCCCGAGATCCCCGGCACCGTCGCGTTCTGCGTGAATGAGACGTAGTGGACCGGCCCGCTCGTTCCCACCGTCACCGTGACCGTGGCTGTGTCGCACAGCGCGGTGGTGTCGCAGATCTCGTAATCGAAATCGTCGGTACCGACGAACCCCGGGGTCGGCGTATAGGTGATCGTCCCGTTCGCGTTGCCCACCGCCGCACCCGATGACGGACCGGTCGTCGGCGCCGCCGAACCCGGAACCAGGTTCCCGTCCACGTCGCCGTCGTTGCCCGCCACGTTCACGATCACCGGCGAGCCCTGACCCGTCGAAGCAGAATCATCCACCGCCACCGGCGCGGAGTTCGTCGAACTCACGGTGATGGTGACCGTGGCTGTGTCGCACAGCGCGGTGGTGTCGCAGATCTCGTAATCGAAATCGTCGGTACCGACGAACCCCGGGGTCGGCGTATAGGTGATCGTCCCGTTCGCGTTGCCCACCGCCGCACCCGATGACGGACCGGTCGTCGGCGCCGCCGAACCCGGAACCAGGTTCCCGTCCACGTCGCCGTCGTTGCCCGCCACGTTCACGATCACCGGCGAGCCCTGACCCGTCGAAGCAGAATCATCCACCGCCACCGGTGCAACATTGCCCGAACTACCCGAGACGACCAGCACCAGCTCCGGCGGCAAACTCGTCTCGCGAGAGCTGAAGCGAACACCGTTGCTGCTGTCGGGCTTCAGCACGAAGTCATAGACCGCATCACCGGTCACGTGGCCGGTGACGTCGTACTCCACCCACGTATCGCGCGGCGTCACACCGATATCAGCCACCGCGCCACCGATCGCCGGAGGCCGGTTGTTCCACGTGATCCCAGACTCGGTCCAACCCCCACCGGCCTCATAGAGCGACGGCCCATCCGACGAACCATTCTCCACGAACATCCGCAACCTGGCGCTCAGCACCGACCCGGCGACACCACTCACACCAAACCGCACATAGCTCTCCTCTCCCGGGCTGTCCACATCCAGCTGGGAGATCCCCCCATAGTTCGTGTCCGGAGCATCCTCCAACACCCGCGCATCAGCAACCGGGACAAACGCCACCTCGCCGGTCGCCGAACTCACGGTGATGGTGACCGTGGCGGTGTCACAGGCCCCCTCGGTGTCGCAGATCTCGTAGACGAAACCGTCGGTACCACTGAACCCCACCGCCGGCGTATACACGAACGTGCCATCACCATGGTTCACCAACCCACCATGCGCCGGAACCACACAAGCCCCACACCCCGTCGTGACCGACCCCAGATCCAACTCCCCATCGACATCATCATCATTGGCCGCCACATCTATCGTGACCGCCACCCCCTCAGCCGTCACCGCCCCATCATCAACCGCCACCGGCGCAACATTGCCCGAACTCACGGTGACCGTGACCGTGGCTGTGTCGCACAGCGCGGTGGTGTCGCAGATCTCGTAATCGAAATCGTCGGTACCGACGAACCCCGGGGTCGGCGTATAGGTGATCGTCCCGTTCGCGTTGCCCACCGCCGCACCCGATGACGGACCGGTCGTCGGCGCCGCCGAACCCGGAACCAGGTTCCCGTCCACGTCGCCGTCGTTGCCCGCCACGTTCACGATCACCGGCGAGCCCTGACCCGTCGAAGCAGAATCATCCACCGCCACCGGCGCACTCCCCGCCGAGCCGAAGTCCACCGACATCTCGTAGAGGCGACCGTCGTTCTCGTTGGGATTGCTGTCGTTGTCGGTCCCTCGGGCGACGATGTACATGTTCCATGCAGCAGATCCATTGCTGGCCGGCGCCAGCACGATGCCGGCTTCCTTCTTGGCGTCGGCGGCTTCGACGTCGATCGTGCGGATGAGTGTGCCGCTCTTGGTCACCTCGTAGACCATGTGCGATTTCCGATCGAGCACGAGGAGGGTGTCGTCGAACGGATTGTGGGCGATGCCCTCCGGGTCGATCGCACCGTGGACCTCGACGTCGAAACTGCCGACCAGTGTGTCGCCCACGTCGTTGAACAGCCCGTCCGGGCCGGGGTCCACTTGATAGACCTCATCGCCGACACCGTCGACGATGAAGATGTTGCCGCTGACCGGGTCGTAGGCGACGCCCTCCGGGTCACTGGATCCGAGGGGGCTCGTGCGCAGCCGGACGCCGATGTCGTCTCCGGTCCCGTAGCGACCATCGGCACCGGGGTCGATGTCGTACACGGACCTGGTCCCCGTGTCGTCCGACACATACAGATGATGGTTGTTCGGGTTGTAGGACAGTCCGGTCGGCTCGTCGGACAGCGGGAGCGTGACCCCCGTGTCCTCCTGGCCTCTCGACAAGGTGAGCTCCCAGAGATTCACGTTCGCGAAGATCGGCATCTCGTTGACTTCGGAGTCGCTGATCAGCAGGTGATCGCGATTCGGTAGGTAGGTGATCCCCGAGGAATCCGGGCTCACCGGGGTGAAACCCGAAGTCTCGGTGACCGGCAGCACCAGCTGGGCCGAGACTGCCGCCCCAGCCCCAGGTGCTCCCTCGGCCGGCATCGATGCCGGGAACACCCCGACGAAGAGCAGAGCCGAGACTGCCAACGTAGCTACGCCGCCGCGTGCCATATCTTTCCGCCATTCCCGCCACAATCGTGGCCTCGCCACCACCATACTGGCAGGTGACGCACGTCACGAGAACAAGCGGCGGAAGAATCCCCCGACCTGTCACCCGCCGAAGGTCAGCCGGGACCGCCGTCGGCGACCGGAACGTCGCGCGAAGCGATCACATCCACTCCGGTGCCGAGCGCGTCGCGGACTACCACCTCGCCCATCGCGACCGGGCTGACGGCGGTGACGCCTCGGAGCTCGTCGCACAACCGGATGACCACGTCCTTCGGGACGGACCCGGTCGTGCGGACCGGCAGCCGATGGACGGTCCCGCCGGTCAAAGGGATCGTCGTCGTCACCATCCGTCGCGGATCGGTGTGCTCCTGGATCGCGAACTCCTCACCCTTCTTGCAGCTGAATCCGCGTACCTCGACGATCTCGTGCTCGGACGTCTCCTCCAACTCGAGCCGACACCCCAGCGGGCATCCGATGCAGAGGTATCTCGTCATCTCGTTGTCGGGGTCGCTCATGTCCGTCACCGCTGCCCCTCCTCGCGGGGAACGACGTCGACTCTGAGAGCATCGTCGTGGAAGCCCTCCAGGAACTTCGGCCGCACCTTCAGTGACACCATCTCGGCCGGTACGACGTAGCGGAGCCGCCGCTCGTAGACCTCACCGAGTCGGATCCAGCTCTTGTCCAGCGGGCGTCGGACCCGAAGGTAGACCGTGTGCTCACGGTCCGTCGAGATCGTGTGCGGGACGCAGTAGGCGACATTCTCGCCCGGAACCAGCTTGACGTTGTCGGCCGGCACCCGCTTTCCCGTCACGTGCTGAACGGCGCCGCGGCCGGCCCGCTGCGCTTCGAGGACCACGTAGTCGACCAGGTCGTGGATGTGCACCCCGTTGCCCGCGGCGAAGAGGCCGGGCCGCGACGTCTCCATCGTGCTCGCCACGACGGGTCCCCGCGTGACCGGATCGATGTCCGCGCCCAGCTTGCGGGCCAGCTCGCTCTCGGGGATCAGACCGATCGACAGCAGGACGGTGTCGCAGGGAACATGGCGGGCCTGCTCCATGACGGGACGGAGCTGTTCGTCGACCGGGGCCACCGTCACGCCGTCGACGCGGTCCCCACCGTGGATCCCCACCACGGTGGTCGACAGGTGGAGCGGGATGTCGAAGTCGTGGAGACACTGGACGATGTTGCGGCTCAGCCCGCTGGCGTAGGGCATCAGCTCGAAGACTCCGACGACTTCGATCCTCTCGAGACTGAGTCTCCGGGCCATGATCAGCCCGATGTCGCCCGAGCCCAGGATGACGACTCGCCGACCCGGATGCAGCCCGAACCCGTTGACGAACTTCTGGGCCAGACCGGCGGTCATGACCCCGGACGGCCGCGAGCCGGGTATCCGAATCGCGCCCCGGGTCCGCTCGCGGGCTCCGTTGGCCAGAACGATGGCCTTCGTCTCGACGCTCCGGCGGCCGAACCGGGCCGACATCACTGCGATACCTTCGTCGTCCATGCCGAGTACGAACGACTCGGTGAGGACGTCGAGGTCGTGGTCGAGGAGTTGCTCGAAGGACCTCTGGGCGAACTCGGGACCGGTCAGCTCCTCACCGAAGGTGTGCAGACCGAACCCGGTGTGGATGCACTGGTTGAGGATGCCGCCGGTCTCGCTCTCGCGATCGATCAGCAGGACCGGACCGGCCCCTTGCTCGAGCGCCCCCTGCGCCGCGGCGATGCCGGCCGGCCCGGCGCCGACGACGGCGACGTCGTAGCGCGATCGCAGCTGCCCGAGGTGCGACCCGATCATGGGGCAACCTCGGCGGCCGGCGGCTCCGGGTCGATGACGAACCAGGAGTTGCCACCTCTCTTGGTCACCGCACTCATCGGGATGTCCAGTTCAGAGGAGAGGAGATGCATGACCCGCCACGTGCAGAAGCCACCCTGGCACCGGCCCATGCCGGCCCGGGTCCGGAACTTGACACCGTCGAGGCTGGCACCACCCCGCCCGACGGCATCGACGATCTCGCCCTCGGTCACGAGCTCGCAGCGGCAGATCACGCGACCGAAGCTCGGATCCGCCTCGGCCAGGGCCGTCTGGGTCTCCCGATCGGCGTCCCGGATCGGGGGCGGTCGGTGTGGCGGACGCACCAGCGAATCGCGCGGCGTGAGTCCCAAACCCGCATCGCCGAGCATGCCGGTCACCAGCTCGGCGATCGCCGGTGCGGCTGTGAGGCCGGGCGACTGGATGCCCGCCACGTTGATGAATCCGGGGACCGAGGTCGGTCCGATGACGAAGTCACCCGTGGCGGATGCGGCGCGGACACCGGCGAACTCGGCGATGCAGTCGCCCGCCGAGATGCCGGGTACCGACCGCTGCACCGCAGCGAACACCTGCTCGGCTCCCGCGCTGGTCGTGGTGGTGTCCTCGCGGTCATCGACCTCATCGGCCGTCGGCCCGACCATCAGGGTGCCGTCGAAGGTCGGGATGACCAGAATCCCCTTCGACGTCGGTGTGGGACACGGGAAGATGATCCGGGTGACCAGTCCGCGCAACCGCTTGTCGAGGAGGTACTCCTCGCCCTTCCGGGCGATCATCTCGAACGTGTGGAGCCCGACCATGGCCTCGATGCGATCGGCCTGGAGCCCGGCGGCGTTCACGACGAAGCCGGCATGGACGATGCCTGCCGGGGTCGCGACAGCGAGTCCTCCGTCGTCGACATCGATCGCTGTGGCCGGCGCGTCGAGCAGCACGGTGACGCCGTTCGCTGCCGCGTCCTGTACCAGGGCGAAGCACGCTTCGTAGGGGTTGACGACCGCAGTCGTCGGTCCGTGGAGTGCGGCGAGCACTTCCGGGTTGACGTTCGGTTCCTCGCGCCGGAGTCGCTCGGCGCTCCACAGCTCGACCCCCGGGATGCCGCGCTCCCGGGCCTGGGCGAGCAGCCGCTCCAGCGTCTCGATCTCGTCGGGATCGAACGCGAGCGTGAGATCGCCGATGCGGGTGAAGCCGATCCCGAGCTCTTCGGCCAGCGGACCCCACATCTGGTTGCCCGACCATTCGAGCGACCCCTTCAGCGTTCCCGACGCCGAGTGATGACCACCGTGGATGATCCCGCTGTTGGCTTTGGAGGTACCGAAGCCGACGTCGGCCTCCTTCTCCAGGAGCCCGACCTCGAGATCGAAACGCGACAGTTGACGAGCGATCGCACAACCGACCACACCACCGCCGATGATGGCGACGTCGAACTCGTGATGGTGGGTTCTGGTCATCGAGGCGGAAGCGACGTCAGGTCGAGAGAAGCCGCTTGTAGACCGTCTTGACCGTTCGCCGGATGACCGACCGGGGAAAGAACCGCGACGAAGCGGCTCCGACCTTGTTCATCGCGCCCGGCACGACGATCGCCTTGTTCGAGGCGACACCGGCCAGCCCGGCGCGGGCGACCGAGTCCGCGTCGGAATAGAGGAAGTCGGGGACGTTCGCCTCCAACGCGCTGGCGATCTCGATCTCGGTGCGGGTCGGCCCGGGACAGAGGGCACTGATGTGCACCCCCGTGCCCTCGACCTCGGCGTGCACGGCTTCGGCGAAGCTGGTCACGAACGCCTTCGTGGCGCAGTAGTTGGCGCTGAACGGCGTGGGCTGGAACGAAGCGGTCGACGAAGTGAGCAGGATCCCACCGCGACCGGCTTCCACCATCCGGGGCAGGGCCAGGTGGACCATCCGGGACAAGGCCAGCACGTTGAGGCGGATCATCGTGTCAGCGCTCTCGATATCGGCCTCGAGGATCCGGCCGATCCACGAGATGCCCGCGTTCGCGACCAACAGGTCGATGGGACGTACGTCAGCCACCAGTCTCCCCTCGGCCTCGGCCCGCTGGTCGGGATCGGCCAGGTCGGCCACGACCACCTCGACGTCGACCGGCAGTTCGGCCGCCAGCGCCTCCAGCCGATCGCGGCGGCGAGCCACGACCACGAGGTCGGTGCCCTCGGTCGCCAGCCGCCGGGCGATCGCCTCACCGATGCCCGACGAGGATCCCGTGACCATTGCTCGTTGCCACTGCATGAGCAGCGATCCTACAAGTGGGGCGCCGAGTATGAAGCTCGTCCGGGGATGTGGTCGGTCAGCGGGTCCGACGCGAAACGATCGACGCTTCGTGCGTACGACCGGGCCCGTCGCAGACCCAACAGGTCGAGTTCCGCGTGCCCGACCATGCGACCTGACACTCGTGGCAATGGAGGCGGACGACCACCTCGGGTCGGCGCTTGACGTCGATCGGGCGAAGAGAACTCACCCCGGACCATCGGCGCGAGCCGTCCGGTTGTGAGCCCTGCGCCGGAGATGGCCCAGCCGGGGATCAGGGACCCGCCCGTCAGTCCACCTGCGCCCGGTGGTCGATGGCCAACGTCGTCTCGAATCCCGCCATCGCGGCGAGTACCTCGGCATCGGCGAGGTGGGGGCCCACGACCTGAAGACCGACCGGCATGCCGTCCACGGTCAGCCCGGCCATGACAGACCCGGCGGGATTCCGGGTCATGTTGAATGGATAGGTGAACTGCACCCAGTTGCCGTTCGGCGCTCCGTCGAGCGTGCCGAACTCGCCGCTCAACCCGGTCTGACCCGCCACGGTCGGGCACAGGAGCACGTCGAAACCTCCGAGTGCCGTCGCCAGTCTCCGGCGAAGCTCGAACCCGGCGTCCTCGGCGGCGATCAGATCGATCGGTTCGGTCATCGACTCGATCAGTGAGATGAGCTCACGGAGCTCGGAATCGACCGACTCCCAGCGATCGGTCTCTCGGACATCCCGCAACGACCGCAGATTGCAGAGCGCGGCGATCCTGGCCCACTCGATACCCGGGTCGGCATCGAACACGTCGTCGATCTCGACGACCTCGACCCCCGCATCGGCCAGGGTCGCCACCGCGTCGGCGCACACCCGAGCGATCTCACCGTCGACGGTTCCGTATCCCAGCGTGGGAGACCAGGCCACTCGGCGCGGGAGTCCCGCGGCATCGACCCCGTCCACCCATGGCCGGGTCGGTGCGGGCAGCGACGCCCGATCGCCGTCGTGTGGACCCACGACGGCGTCGAGGGCGAGGGCGGTGTCCCGGGTGCGCGTGGCCATGGGGCCGGCCACGGACAGGTCGAGCCAACCCGGGGCGGTCCGGGTCGGTACCCGTCCGAGCGATGGCTTGAACGTCGAGAGGCCGCACAACGATCCCGGGATCCGGATTGAGCCGCCGCCGTCGGATCCGGTACCGAGCGGCACCATCCCCGAGGCCAGGGCGGCACCGGTGCCGCCCGAGGATCCGCCCGGTGAGCGGTCGGGGTTCCAGGGGTTGCGGGTCGGTCCGAACGTCGGATTCGTCGTGTCCCCCTTGAAACCGAACTCGGGCGTGTTGGTCTTGCCGACCACGACGCAGCCCGCGGCCTCCAGCCGTTCGACCAGGAGCGAGTCCCTGGTCGCGGGCGGATCGTGGGCATGGATCGCCGACCCGTGGGTGGTCGTGTACCCCTCGACGTCTTCGAGGTCCTTCACCCCGATCGGCATGCCCGCCAGCGGGCCGACATCCTCCCCGGCGGTGATCCGCTCGTCGAGGCGGACCGCAGCCGAGAGGGCCCGGTCGGGGTCGACCGCCACGAACGCGTTGAGAGTCGGATTCAGCTGATCGATGCGAGCGAGAGCGAGCTCAGTGAGCTCCACCGCGGGCCTGGCGCCAGATCTGACGGCGGCCGCGAGCTCGGCGACGGTGTGATCTCGGAAGTCCATGCCGCGGAGCCTACGGGACCCCTCCGTCAGGCGCGTCGCGCCGGGGGCCAGCGCCTCCGCTTCGCGGAGGCTTGGAGCTCGCGAACCCGAGCTTCGCTCCGTTCCGCCTCCTGAACTCCCGGGACGTCTATGGTCAGCCTCGGGTTGCCCGTCGCGCTCTCGGGGCTCGGGTCGCTCTCGCCGAACCGACGACAGGGGTTGTTCGTCATGTCACGTTCGTCCACCCTCACCGCCCGCCGAGGTGCTCTCGCCGGTCTGGCCCTGATTCTGGCCGCTACCGTCCTGGTCACCGGGGCGTCATCGGCCGGCGCCGCCACCATCAAGGGCAACTGCACGGGATCGGCGACCTCCCTCGCTGCCGGGGTCGACCCCGACGATCCCGCCCGCATCGAGGTCGACTCCATCGAGGTACCCCCGAACAGCTCGGTCGACAACGGCACCGAGGGCAACCCGTTCGAGATGGACTCCCAGGGAAAGGTCGTCTGGGCCGGCGCCACCACCGATTCCGCGAAGGACTACAAGTGGCGGATCGACTTCCTCGTCGCCGGTGCCTCCGGCCTGTCCGACTCGGGCACGAACGGCCAGGACAACCGATCCAACTCCGGGGTCGAGGACATGTCCGGGGTCTTCCCCGTCGACGTGACCGGCTTGGTCAGGGCCACCGGATCGTTCAAGGCCGCCGGAGGCGCTGACTGCCAGGGGTCGGGGTGGATCAAGCTGATCGGCAGTCCGATCGGCACGATCCCGTGGATCGCCGGGCTGGCCGCCACGGGCCTCGGACTCATCGGGCTGCTCTTCTCCACACCGCGGGCCGTACCCAGCCCGAGCTCGATGGTGCAGGAGCCTCCTCCGGGCGGCGCACCTCCTCCGGGCGGCGCACCCCCGCCCGCTGGCAGCACGCCCGCTGGACCAGGTCCACCGGACACGCCCAACATGCCGCAGGTGCCCGGGGCGGGACCGCCGGGAAAGGAGATGCTGTGAGCAACTACAGGAAGTCCCGTCGCCCCGTCCTCGGTGTCTTCAGCGGCCTGCTGTTCGGCATCGGCGTCGCCGTTCTGCTGTTCACCTATTCCGAGATCGCCATCGGCACGCTCACGCCCTATGTGATCATCGTGCTGGGAGTGCTCATCGGTCTTGTCTGGTCGTTGGTCGGCCCGGCCCGGGGCAGGCCGAGCGCCTGACTCGAATCGGCACTCAGGAAGTGGGTAGAGCCAGACACACGATGAGGTCGGGGGCTTCGGTCAGACGCGCCGCAACCGTGTCGCCGCCGCAGCTGTCGGGATCGAAGACCCTCGCGACGACGACCGGGGTGTCGATCCCGCACCCGGCGGGGGCGAATCGGACCAGCTGATCCTCGCTGATCCAGACGCAGCGGCCCACTACGTCGTCTTCGGACAACGACGACCCTCCCCCGTCGCCGACGGCCGCGACCACAGCAGCGACGCCGATGCCGATCAGGAGGGCGAGTCCGGCCACCATCAGTACCGTGGGCCGTAGCACCAGATCCGACCACCGCCTCCCCCGCTCGACCACGGGACGCGGCCGAGGCGGGCGGCGACCACCTGTTGCTCGCACCGACGCGGGTACATCCTCCGGAGCGGACACCTCCCGGGCGCGAACCAGATCGTACGCAGCCCGGCGCTCAGGAGTGGACAGCTGGCGCCAGGCGTCGGTGATCTCGGCCATCCTCGCTGCGATCTGATCCTGTTCTGCCACCGGATCGCCGAGGTGACGATCGGGATGGAGTCCGGCTGCCAGCCCGCGGAAGGACTCGCGCAGCTCCTCCTGGGTCGCATCGGGGTCCACGCCGAGGACGGCGTATGCATCTCGGGTCACCGGCACATCACGGCCCGATTGTGGCGTGTCGCGACCTACGCTCGCATCATGAGCTTTGAGATCGCCTGTCCGAGCTGCGGGGAGGACGAGGATCTGGCCGGCCGGCCCGGCGATGGAGTCATCGCCATCACCTGCGGCCGGTGCGGCCTCGCGTGGGACCGCGACCCCAGCCCCCGTTGTCCCACCTGTGGAAGCACCGACGTCCGTGCCGCCATGCAGGCCGTCCTCGACAAGTCCAGGGGAACGCAACTGTCGATTCAGTCGCTCAGGGTGGTCCACCTCTGCCCGGAGTGCGACGCCGAGCGGCTGGCCGACGTGAACATGACCAACTCCCCCCTTCCCCCCGACGAGCTCCCGGCATGACAGGACCCGATCGCACTACCCGACGTCGCAACTGGTGGGGCTGGGGTTGGGACGATCAGGCCCTCGACGAACCGACCGCTCAGAAGCTCTGCGCGGCAGTGGCCGCCAGCTTCGGCGTCGACCGTCCGCTGGCATCGCCCCCCACCCTCGAGCAGCTCGAGCTCCCCGCCCCTCTGGTCAGCGCGCCTACCGCACTGGCCGGCATCGTCGACGGCAGTCCCTACGCCCGAGCGTCCCACACCCACGGCAAGTCGTATCGCGACGTGGTACGCGGTTTCCAGGGACAACTCGAACATCCGCCCGATCTAGTGGCCTTTCCCACCTCGGAGACCGAGGTGGTCGCGCTGCTCGACTGGTGCAGCGACGATCACATCGCGGCCATCCCCTACGGGGGCGGCTCCTCGGTCGTCGGCGGCGTCGAGGCCGACGTGGGCGATGACTTCGCCGGTGCGATCAGCATCGATCTCACAGGCCTGGACCGGGTCCTCGAGATCGACCCCGTCTCACGCGCCGCTCGAATCCAGGCCGGGGCGCTCGGACCGACCCTCGAGGACCAGCTGCGACCCCACGGCTACACGCTCCGCCACTTCCCCCAGTCCTTCGAGTTCTCGACCCTCGGCGGCTGGCTCGCCACGCGGTCCGGCGGCCACTACGCCACCGTCTACACCCACATCGAGGACCTCCTCGAGTCGATGCGCGTCGTTACGCCGACCGGTATCAGCGAGTCCGCCCGGCTCCCGGGGTCGGGGGCCGGTCCCTCCCCCGATCGCCTCTTCTGCGGCTCGGAGGGCTCGCTCGGCATCATCACCGAGGCCTGGATGAGGATCCAGGATCGCCCCCGCTGGAAGGCTTCGGCCGGCGCCCATTTCCCCGACCTGGCCAGCGGCTCCGAGGCCGTCAGGGCGCTCTCCCAGTCGGGCCTCTTCCCGACCAACTGTCGCCTCCTCGATCCGGTCGAGGCGATGACCGGAGCAGGGGTCGAGGACGGTTCGGCCCTGCTCGTGCTGGGTTTCGAGAGTGCCGATCACCCACTCGACGGGTGGATGGACCGCGCCCTAGAGCTCGTCGCCGACCACCGGGGTGTCGTCCGCTCCGAGGTCAAGCGCAGCGGACCCGACGACGAGACGACCAGCGACGGAGCGGTCGGTGCTTGGCGCAACTCCTTCCTCCGTGCCCCCTACGGACGCGACGCCCTCGTCCGCATGAGCGCAATCGTCGAGACGTTCGAAACGGCTTGCACCTGGGACCGCTTCGCCGACCTGCACGCACAGATCATGGAAACCGGCCGACGCGTCCTGGACGAGGTCTGCGGGCCGGGGGGCTGGATCACCTGCCGATTCACCCATGTGTACCCCGATGGACCCGCCCCGTACTTCAGCGTCATCGCTCCGGGTCGACCCGGAAGCGAAGTGGCCATGTGGGATGAGATCAAGGCCGCGTTCGGCCATGCATTGCTGAGCGCCGGCGGCACCATCACCCACCACCACGCGGTGGGACGCGACCACCACCGCTGGTACGCCGAGCAACGGCCCGAACCGGTCGGTCGAGCCCTGACCGCGGCGAAACGAGCGCTCGACCCCGCCGGCATCCTCAACCCCGGTGTCATCGTCAGCTTGTGAAGGCGATCTCCGCCGGAGTTGGCGCTTGACACGCTCCGCTCCGCGGCGCAGGATCGCGACATGCCCCTCGCGGGGCACCGGAATAGCTCCCGATCACCACGAGATCACAAGGAGGTCAACCGGAACCATGGGTCGAGAAGTCGAACGATCTCCGCCCGCCTAGGCCTACACCCGGGCTCCGCCGCTCGGGTACACGGGACCCGTGGCCATCGCCTGACCCGCTCCAAACGAGCATCGGATGCGCATCGCCGTCCTCTCTTCTCGTAGCCGTCGCTGCTGCTGTGCGATCGAGAAGCACGACACGAAGCACACCAGGTTCGTCCGACCGAGAGCGGCGCAGCCGGTGGCTGCGGCGCGTTTGGGCCCCCACCCGTCGGAGCGTCAGTAGCCCTGCACCGGATCGACCAGCCCGATCAAGGGCTCGCCGGCACCGAAGCGGCGGACGTTCTCGGTGATCCGAGCGCTGAGGAGTGGCACGGCCATCCGGGGTGTGTTGCCCACATGGGGAGTGAGCAGACACCGGGGTTCGTCCCAGAGCGGATGGTGGTCGGGCAGCGGCTCCGGCTCGACGACGTCGAGGCCCGCACCGCCGATCGTCCCCCGGGCAAGGGCGGCCACGAGGGCGTCAGTATCGACGTGGCGGCCTCGGGCGACGTTGACCAGCCACGCGTGCTCGGGTAGGGCGTCCAACTCGGCGGCGCCGATGATCCCCTCGGTCTCGGCGGTGAGGGCGAGAGCCAGGACCAGCAGGTCGGTGGTGGCGAGCAGGTCGGGGAGTGCGTCCGGGCTCTCCACGCGGTCGGCACCCGCCATCGCCGCCCCGGATCGACGCACCACGGTCGTGTTGCAGCCGAACGGCGCCAGCAGGCCGAGCAGTGACGCAGCGATACCACCGCCTCCGAGGATGGCCACACGGGCGCCGACCAGGTTGACACCCAACGGCGGCTCCCAGGTCCGGGCGCGCGCGTAGACGCCCATGCCCCGCATGCCGGCCAACGCCAGCATCAGAGCGTGTTCGGCCACGGGAGCGGCATAGACCCCCTTGCCGCAGGTCCAGGTCCGCCCGTCGTCCATGATGTGGATCAAGGGCTCGACGCCGGCATAGGGGGTCTGAACCCACCGCACGAGGGGAGCCTCGACCAGCGTGGCGACCAGTTCATCGGCGCCGGTCGGCCTGGCCCAGACCAGCGCATCGGCGTCCTCGATCGACACGATCTCGGCCCCGCCGGCCGCGACGGCGTCCCGGACCCAGTGGCGAACGGGCTCGGGTCCGATCGCCACGCGGGGCCGTTGGGTAGCCATCACCGCGCCGCACCGTATCATCGAGCCACGCAAGCCGAACTTTGGGCATTCACCCGGACCGGTGAGGGGCCGATGCCCAAAGTTCGCCGAACCGCGACGCATCGGGAGACACGAACCATGAAACTGGGACTCATCTGGGGCTACTGGGGTCAACTCCCACCGCCCAACCTGATCGAAACGACCCAGGAGGCCGAACGGCTCGGGTACGACTCGGTATGGACCAGCGAAGCCTGGGGTTCCGACGCCTTCGGACCGCTGGCCTACCTGGCCGGCCACACCGAACGAATCAAGCTCGGCACCGCGGTCGTGCAGCTCGCCGCCCGCACTCCAACCGCCACCGCCATGCACGTGCTCACCCTCGACCATCTCTCGGGTGGCCGGGTCATCCTCGGTCTCGGCGTCTCCGGACCCCAAGTGGTCGAGGGCTGGTATGGCCAGCCCTCGAACCGGCCGTTGGCCCGCACACGCGAGTACGTCGAGATCATCCGTCGGGCCCTGGCCCGCGAGGCTCCGGTGGAGTTCGACGGAGACTTCTACCAGCACCCGTACCACGGCCCCGGGTCGGTAGGGCTGGGCAAGGCGCTCAAGCCCATCACCCATCCTCTCCGGCGGGAGGTCCCCATCTACCTCGGAGCGGAAGGTCCCAAGAACGTCGCCCAGACCGCTGAGATCGCCGACGGCTGGCTGCCCCTCTACTACAGCCCGTTCCATCAGGAGGTCTACGCCGAGCAGTTGGCGGGTGCCCGAGACGGCTTCGACATCGCGGCCATGGTCCAGATGAACGTCAACGACGACCTGGATGCTGCGCTCCTGCCGGTGAAGATGATGGTGGGTTTCTACATCGGGGGCATGGGCGCCGAGGGTCAGAACTACCACACCAAGTTGATGGAGCGATTCGGCTACGTGGAGGAGGCCCTCCACATCCAGCAGCTGTTCATGGACGGCAGACGCGACGAGGCCGTCGCAGCGGTCCCCGACGAGTTCGCAGACGCGATCTCCCTCTGCGGGCCGCTCGACCGCATTCGGGAACGGCTGGACGCTTGGAGAGCCAGCCCGGTGACCACGCTGCTGACGACAACCGGGGGCGACATCGGTCTACTGCGGACCGCGGCCGACCTGGTCCTGGCCTGATCCGAGCTCCTTACCCGCCCGGAAGAGGCGGGCCGGCATCACGACCAGCAGAGCCGCGGCCACGAGGGCCGCACCGCCACCCAACAAGAGCGCAATTACCGTGAGATCGTTCATCCGAAGGTCTCAACCCGTTCTGCCCGCCCAAATGTCGCTCGCTTCACCACCCGAGAGGCAAGCGGCCCCACCGATGAGGAGACGCCAACCGCCAGGCACCGTCTCCCGAACGTACGCTAGTCGGGATCGCTCACACCTGGCGTGACCCTCCCGGGGGTGGGCCAACCGAGGTGGTGGGCGGAGCCAGCTCGTCGGCCAGCCGCTCGAGGCCGACGGCCCGACTGGCCTTGATCAGCACGGCAGCGTCAGCTCCGACGGTCCCCAACTCCGCCGCGGCAGCCTCGAGCGTCGGGACGTGACGGGCTGTTGCCCCGTAGGCCGGTGCCGCCACGGCGATCACGTCGATGCCGAGGGATGCCGCGTGTTCGGCGACCTCGCGGTGCGCCCCTTCGGAGTCGTCGCCGAGCTCACCCATCGGGCCGAGCACGGCGACCCGGCGTGAGGCTCCGAGCTCGGCCAGCGAGTCGAGACCGGCTCGCATCGACACCGGATTCGCGTTGTAAGCGTCGTTGATCACAGTCCCGCCGGACGCGCTCCGGCGCAATTCCATCCGCCACGGCGAGAGCACAGCCCGCTCCAGCCCCCCGGCCACCGCGGCGAGGTCCAGCCCGCAAGCCAACCCCACAGCCGTTGCGGCGAGGGCGTTGCTCACGTTGTGCCGCCCCCTCACCGCCAAGCGTACGGCGACCCTGGCCCCGTCGGCTTCGATGTCGAAGCGCGGGCGGAGCTCGTCGTCGACCACCACCCCGGCGGCCCGAACATCGCCGTCACCGCCGAAGGTCACCACGGTCGCGGCAGTCCGCTCGGCCATCGCCATCACCAAGGGATCTTCGCGGTTGAGGATCGCGAAGCCGGTGGCCGGCAGTGCCTCGACCAGCTCGGCCTTGGCTCGAGCCACTCCGGCGACGGTACCGAACAACTCGGTGTGCACCGCGGCGACGGCCGACACCACCCCGATCGTGGGTGCGGCGATCGAACACAGCTCGGCGATGTGGCCGCGCCCGCGTGCCCCCATCTCGATGACGGCGGCCTCGGAGTCGCCCGGAGCGTTCAACAGGGTGAGCGGGACGCCGAGCTCGTTGTTGAACGAGCGCTCACTGGCTGCGGTGCGGAACCGAGCGGCCAGTACCGACGCGGCGAGGTCTTTCACAGAGGTCTTTCCCACCGAGCCGGTCACGCCGACGACGCGATCGGGAAGACACGAACGAGCCAGCGATCCGACCGCGGCCAGGCCGCCCACCGTGTCGGCCACTTCGACGACCGGCACGCTGACATGAGCCAGCCCGCGATCAGCCAAGATCGCCGAGGCACCCGCCTCGACCGCGGCGGGGATGTAGTCGTGGCCATCACGCTCCGCCACCACGGCCACGAAGAGCTGCCCGGGCCGGACTTTGCGGCTGTCGATCGAGGCGCCCTCGAACGTGGCATCCACTCCATGGAGTCGGCCATCGGCCGCGGCGGCAATCTCGGACGCGTACAGTCGCACCAACCGATTCTGCCCCAGGAGCGGCACCCGATGGCCGATCAACACCCCGCCGGACGAGTCCGACTGCTCGTTCTCTTCGGTGGCCAGTCAGCCGAACATGACGTTTCCTGCGTCACAGCGCGTCACGTCCTGGCTGCGGCCGATGCGAATCGATTCGACGTCGTGCCCATCGGTATCACCCGGGAAGGGTGTTGGGTGCGAGCCGATGCGGCCATCGCCGCGCTGGAACAGGGAGCCGCAGCTCTGCCGGCGCGGATCGTCGCCAGCGGCCCGACCGTGGAACCATTCCCGGTCCTGCGGCCGGCAGACGAGCCGCTGACCACCGTCGTGATCCCGCTGCTCCACGGCCCTCTGGGCGAGGACGGCACCGTCCAGGGGCTCCTCGATCTGGCTGACGTCCCCTACGTCGGCAGCGGTGTCCTCGGCTCGGCCGTGGCCATGGACAAGGCGATGGCGAAACAGGTCACGGCCGCGGCCGGTATCCCCCAGTGCCGCCACCTGGTCACCACCGCCACGACGGCCGACGCCGCATTCCGCCGAATGGTCGCCGCCGATCTCGGCTTCCCGGTGTTCGTGAAGCCCGCCAACATGGGCTCCTCGGTAGGCGTTTCGAAGGCCGCCGACGACGCCGAGCTCGTCTCCGCCCTCGAGCTCGCGCTCAGTTACGACGAGGTCGCCGTCGTCGAGGAGGCCGTCGTCGGACGCGAGATAGAGGTCGCCGTCCTGGGCAACGCGGACCCGAGAGCATCCGTCGCCGGCGAGGTGCGTCCCGGCGGCGAGTTCTACGACTATGACGACAAGTACCACGACGGGCTGGCCGAGCTCCTCGTCCCGGCACCGCTCGGCGACGACGAGCTGGCGACCGTCCAGGACCTCGCCCGCCGGGCGTTCCTCGCCCTCCGCTGCACCGGCATGGCCCGGATCGATTTCTTCTACGAGACCGACGGTCGCGGATTCCTGCTCAACGAAGTCAACACGATTCCGGGATTCACGCCGATCTCGATGTATCCCCGGCTCTGGGAGGCCTCAGGAGTGAGCTACCCCGACCTCATCAGCGAACTGGCGTCCCTGGCCATCGAACGCCATGAGCGGCGCCGGAAGCACCGGCGCACCACTCGGTGAGCGACCAGGGCTGCGCCGCCATCACGTCCCGATGCTAGAGATGGACCCGTGATCGCCAAGTCGCTCGCGCACCAGCGCATCGCCATCACCGGTGGGACCGGATTTCTCGGCACGGCCCTGATCGAGCGGCTCCTCCGCTCGGTGCCCGACTGCGAGCTGGTACTCCTGATCCGTCCCGGTCGCACCAAGGGAGCAGCCGAACGGGTCCAACGGGAGATCTTCCGCAACGACGCGTTCGACCGGCTGCGAGAAGAGCTGGGCAAGGACGGCTTCGCCGAAATGGTCGAGCATCGGGTGTCCACCATCGCAGGTGACGTCGGGACCGATGGCCTCGCCCTGGACGACGAGGGACGCCGGCTCCTCACCGAAGTCGACATAGTGATGCACTCCGCCGCCGCCGTCGCGTTCGACTCCCCCCTCGATCTCGCGGTCGAAGTCAACCTGCTCGGTCCCTCCCGCATCGCTGCGACACTCGGGGAGCTCGGTGTGACACCACACCTCGTCACGGTGTCCACCTGCTACGTCGCCGGCAATCATCGGGGGTCAGCCCCCGAAGAGCCCGTCTCGCAGAGTCCCTATTTCGTATCCGTCGATTGGCGCCACGAGGTCGACGCGGCGCGGCGCGTGCGCTCCGACGCCGAGGCGGCGAGCCGTACGCCGGACCAGTTGGCGACCTTCGCCAAGAACGCTCGCCGCGAACTCGGTCCGGCCGGCGGCCCCCTGCTCGCGGCGAAGACCGAGGCCCTCCGCGAGCGATGGGTCACCGACCAGATGGTCGAGGCCGGTCGGGCCCGCGCCGCATCGCTCGGCTGGCCCGACGCCTACGCCTACACGAAAGCCCATGGCGAGGTCGCCCTCCTGAGCCAGCGGGGCGACCTCCCCGTCACCGTCGTGCGGCCCTCGATCATCGAGTCCGCGCTGGCCGAGCCGACTCCGGGCTGGATTCGTGGGTTTCGCATGGCTGAACCCGTGATCATCTCCTACGCGCGCGGCCTGCTCCGGGAGTTCCCGGGTGTCCCCGAGGGGGTGGTCGACGTCATCCCGGTCGATCTCGTCGTCGCTGCGATCATCGACGCTGCCGCGCGCGGTCCCGCCACCGATCCCGACGGCAGCCTGGCCGAGCCGGCCATCGTGCAGGTTGCATCGGGATCGGCCAACCCGCTCCGCTACCGACGCCTGGTCGAGCTCGTCCAATCCTGGTTCACGGCTCACCCGGTCTACGACCGGGACGATCAGCCCATCGCCGTTCCCGAGTGGTCCTTCCCGGGACGAGGCCGGGTGCAGGGTCAGCTGGAGCGCGCCAACACTCTTCTAACCCGCGCCGAGCGTGCGCTCCAGAGCCTTCCCCTGCGCGGCCGGCGCGCCGACCTGGCCGCTCGGCTGGAAGAGCGGCGCGAAGAGGTCGAACGGGCGCTCGCCTACGTCACCCTCTACGGCGCCTACACCGAGTGCGAAGCGATCTACGGCGTCGACGAGCTCCTGAGCCGCACCGCGACGCTCGACTCGTCCGATCGGGAGGTCTTCTGTTTCGACCCCCGGGTCATCGACTGGGATCGCTACGTCCACGACATCCACCTGCCCTCGGTGGTCGAGCACGCCCGCGTGCGCACCGCGCCGGGCGGTCGCGTCACGAACCGGGCCGCCCGCCTGCGTCGCCAGGTACTGTCCGCCGACCGCCAACTGGCGGCGTTCGACCTGGAGAACACGCTGATCGCGTCCAACGTGGTCACGTCCTACGCCTGGCTGGCGTCGCGCCGCCTGGGCGCTTCGGATCGGGCCCGGCTGACGGCCCGCCTCCTCGCCGAGGTGCCGTCGCTGCTCGCCCTCGACCGACGTGACCGCAGCGACTTCCTCCGCCATTTCTACCGACGGTTCGAGGGCGCACCCGTCGACCAGCTCGAGTCGGATGCCATGGAGCTGTTCAGCGATCTGATCCTGTCGAAGGCATTCCCCGCCGCCATCCGCCGCGTCCGGGAACACCGCAGCCTCGGCCATCGGACCCTGTTGATCACAGGCGCTCTGGACGTCGTCGTCAACCCGATGGCCCCCCTTTTCGACGACATCGTGTGCGCCCGCCTGGGCCGAGTGGATGGTGAGCTCACGGGCGAGTTGACCGCCGTGCCCCCCACCGGCGAGGCCCGCGCCCAGGCCATGATCGACTATGCCGTCGCACACGACCTCGACCTCGGAGAGGCGGTCGCCTACGCCGACAGCAGCAGCGATCTCCCCATGCTCGAGGCCGTCGGGTTCCCGGTGGCCGTCAACCCCGAGACCCGCCTGGCCACGGTCGCGCGCAAGCGCGGCTGGTTGGTCGAAGACTTCAAGCCCGACCATGCGGCTCCCCGCCGCTTGCTCCCCCTCGCCCCCCAACGGAGATCCGCATGACCGCCGCCTCGCCCCGCCCTGGCCTGGTCCTCGACGTCGATCGCTCGACTCCCCCGGTCCTGTTCCACCGCGGACCCGGGTTCAGCCTCGAGAAGCTCCCTCCGGGCAGGTCTCGGGTGATCTACGCGCCCGATCCGTTGGACGGGCTCGAGGATCCCGACCGCGCCATCAGCCACGCCCTCGAGCACCCCATCGACTCCGATCCACTGTCTGCGCTCCTCTTCTCGGGGATGAAGCTCACCATCGCGTTCGACGACCTGTCACTCCCCCTCCCGAAGATGCGCCGGCCCGACGTGCGCCAGCGCGTCATCGAAGCGGTCCTCGACGCCGCGGCCACGGCCGGCGTGGACGACGTCCACCTCATCGCCGCGCTCGCCCTGCACCGGCGCATGACCGAGGACGAGTTGCGGCACGTGGTCGGAGATCGCGTGTACGACGCGTTCGCCCCCTCGGGTCGGATCTACAACCACGACGCCGAGGATCCCGAAGGGATGGTCCTGCTCGGCACCACTCCGCACGGCGAGGACGTCCAGATGAACCGACGGGCGGCCGAGAGCGATCTCATCGTCTACGTCAACCTCAACCTGGTGGCGATGGACGGTGGCCACAAGAGCACGGCCACCGGCCTCTCCGGCTACACGGCATTGCGCCACCACCACAACGTCGACACGATGCAGCGGTCCCGGAGTTTCATGGATCAGGAATCGAGCGAACTGCACCACTCCAACTGGCGCCAGGGTGCCGTCATCCGAGACGCCGGGGTCAAGATCTTCCAGATCGAGACGACCGTCAACAACAACACCTTCGGCCGCACAGGCCCTCTGTCCGTCCTCCAGAAACGGGAGTGGGAGTGGTCGGTGCGGGATCGGGCCACGTTCGTCGGGATGCAGGCCGGACTGTCGAAGCTCCCCCTCCGAGCCCGTCGCAAGATCTTCAACACCTGGGAGTCGCCCTACGAGCTCACCTCGGTTCAGGCCGGAGAGGTCGAGGCCGTCCACAAGGTCACGACGGCCAACGTCTACGAGCAGCAGGTCGTTCCCGTCGAGGGTCAGACCGATGTCCTGACGATGGGCCTGCCCTACATCTGCCCGTACAACGTCAACTCGATCATGAACCCGATCCTGGTCATGTGTCTGGGCCTGGGGTACTTCTTCAACCTGTACCGAGGTCGGCCGCTCGTGCGCGAAGGCGGTGTGCTCGTCATGAGCCACCCGACGCCGTGGGAGTTCCACCCGGTGCACCATCCGAGCTACATCGACTTCTTCGAGCAGGTGCTCGCCGATACCACCGATCCCCTCGAGGTCGAGCGGCGCTACGAGAAGCAGTACGCCGAGGACGAGTGGTACCGGCATCTCTATCGCACGTCCTACGCGTACCACGGCGTCCACCCGTTCTACATGTGGTACTGGGGCAGTCACGCGCTGTCGCACCTCGGCGGTGTGATCGTCGTCGGGGGCGACAACCGGGCCGTGCGTCGGCTCGGGTTCCGTCCGGCCTCGACGCTGCAGGATGCCCTCGAGATGGCCACCGACGTCGTCGGGTCGCGGCCATCGATCACCCACCTCCACAACCCACCCCTGCTCATGGCCGACGTCACATGAGCGAAGGCAATCAGTTGGTCGCCCGGCTCCGGACGATCCGGGTACCGTCCGCGTCGGCCGCGTGGCGCCGGCGATCCTTCCCGCTGGCACCCCCGGCGCGGCCGGCTGGCGCCGACCCGGCACCCGAATCGTCGGGTCTCGGCATCCACTACGAGACCGACTGGGCTCGGGAGTACCCGGCCCGGGTGGCCCGACGGGCGCTGAGCGAGACGGTCGGTCGGGGCCTGGTGTGGGGCCTCGCCCAGCCGACGGTCAGCGGCGCCGATCGCCTGGACGGACTCGACCGGGACGCTGCGGTTCTGTTCGCCAGCAACCACCACAGCCATGCCGACACCGCGATCCTCACTCGGGTCATCCCGCCGCCATGGAGACACCGACTGATCGTCGGCGCCGCGGCCGATCACTTCTTCGAGCGTCGAGGGGTGGCCGCTTGGGCTTCGCTCGCGTTGAACGCCATTCCGATCGAGCGCACGCGGGCGTCACGGCGATCGAGCGAGCAGGCCGAGGCGCTGCTCGGCGCCGGCTGGAGCCTGATCCTCTATCCCGAGGGTGGGCGCAGTCCGGACGGCTGGGGTCAGCCGTTTCGGCCCGGCGCTGCGTGGCTGGCGATCCGCGCCGACGTCCCGATCGTGCCGATTCACCTGGAGGGATCGGGCCGCATCCTGCCCAAGGGCGTGTCCATGCCTCGCCGCAACAGGGTGACGGTCAACATCGGAGCACCGCTGCGAGCTCGGACCGGTGAGCACCGGCGCGAGTTCGCGGCGCGGGTCGAAGCAGCGGTGGCCACCCTGGCCGACGAGACGACGACCGATTGGTGGCAGGCCCGCCAGCGCTCGGCACGAGGTGAATCCCCCGCTCTCATCGGTCCCGAGGGCGCCGGATGGCGTCGAGCCTGGGCCCTCGACGACAAGAGACATCGTCGTCGGACACCGAAGCCCCGCTGGCCGAAACTCTGAGCCTGCGACAGGATTTGGAGTCACTCAGCTACATGTGGTGTAGCTGAGTGACTCCAGAATCAGCTGGCAGCGGCTACTCGGTGGCGGTGTCGGCGGTTCCCTCGTCGATGGCGTCGTCGATCAACTGGTCCATCTCTTCGGTGAAGGCGTCACCGAGAATGCACTCACCGATCATGTCGCCGAGGACTTCCTCGTCTTCCGCGCTGAGCTCATCGTCGTTGACCTTGTCCTCGAGACCGGCGTCCTCGGCCCCGTCGAGCATGCAATTCGCCTGCTCGTCGGTCAGTGCGTTCGGTCCGGTGGTGAGCTCTTCGAAGGCCTGATCGCGGTCGTAACCATCGCCGCAGGCGGCAGCGAACAACAGGATCGCGATCGTGGCGATGAACAGTTTCATGGGTTTCATTGGGTAGAACCTCCAGTGGGTACGTCGGAGTACCGCTCCGTGAAGTTAGTTGTCGACGAGATCGGGCCCGTGGACCACGGAGACGATCAGGCCTCGTCGACCAGACGGAGCCCGCTCGGGGCGATCGAGGTCGACGGCTGTGGGAGATCGACGACGAACTCGGTGAGGTGGGCGGGAAAGATGTGCTCGCTCAGCAGAACGGGACGGCCGTCGGTGGCCCAGGTCACCCTTTCGCATCGCAGGACCGGAGATCCGGCCGGCAGCCCGAGTCCGGCGGTCTCGACCGAGCCGGCGACAGCGGCGCCGATCGTCTGGGTGCCGCCGCCCAGCTCGACCGGAAGGAGCTCGAGGAACGACTGCCGTTCCACCGCCGCCCGGGAGAGGTCCGCCCCGAGGTCCTCGGGACACCACACCGTGACCAGGGCGAACGGTTGGCCGTCGGCCAGGTTGCGGCGTCGCACCTCGAGCACGGTGTCGACATCCAGGACCGCTCTGGCCCGTGGCGGAGCCGCGACGAAGCCGAACTCGAGCACCTCTCGGCTCGACCTGCGACCCGACTCGACCAACTGCTTCTCGATCGTGCCCAGTCGGGCGAGGGTCTGCCGCAGCGGGTCGGTGGCGACGAACCAGCCGAAGCCCTGGCGGCTGTCGACCAGACCCTCGTCGCGCAGGACTTCGAGCGAACGGCGTATGGTCACCCGGCTGGCCTCGTAGCTGCCGCCGAGCTCTGCTTCACTGGGCAGGAGCCGCCCCGCGGTGAACTCACCGGCCTCGAGCCGACGGCGAAGGTCGTCGGCGATGTCCCGATACCTGATCGTACGCATCACCGTAGCCTAGGTTGTATGGTACTTGTATACAAGCACGACCCGATCCACCGACGCAGGAGCCCGCGATGGCCATCTTCGCTTCCACCCCCATCGAACTCGTCCAGCAGGTCTACGCCACCCTCGACGATCGGCTGGCCATCGGCCGCCGGCGCCTCGGACGACCGCTCACGCTGGCCGAGAAGATCCTCGTCAACCACCTCGACGATCCCGCCGAAGCCGAGCTCGAACGGGGGATCTCCTACGTCGACCTGCGTCCGGATCGGGTCGCCATGCAGGACGCCACCGCCCAGATGGCCTGGCTCCAGTTCATGACCGCCGGGCTCGACGAGGTGGCAGTACCCACCACCACGCACTGTGACCATCTGATCCAGGCCCGCGTCGACGGAAGGACCGACCTGCTCGCCGCGCTGGAAACCAACGCGGAGGTGTACGACTTCCTCGAATCGGCCTGTGCTCGCTACGGCGCCGGATTCTGGAAGCCCGGGAGCGGCATCATCCACCAGGTCGTGCTGGAGAACTACGCATTCCCGGGCGGCATGATGATCGGGACCGACTCCCACACGCCGAACGCCGGCGGACTGGGCATGGTCGCCATCGGGGTGGGCGGCGCCGACGCCGTCGACGTGATGACCGGCTTTCCCTGGAACGTGCGCTGGCCGAAGCTCATCGGCATCCACTTGACCGGCGAGCTCAACGGCTGGACCTCACCCAAGGACGTCATCCTCAAGGTGGCCGACATCCTGACGGTCGAGGGTGGTACCGGGGCCATCGTCGAATACTTCGGTCCGGGGGCCGATTCGATCAGCTGCACCGGCAAGGGGACGATCTGCAACATGGGCGCCGAGATCGGCGCCACCACCTCCTTGTTCGCCTACGGCGACGCGATGGCGCGGTACCTGAAGGCAACCGGCCGGGAAGCCCTCGCAGATGCCGCCACCGCCGTCGGCCACCACCTCCGCCCCGACGACGAGGTTCTGGCCGACCCCGGTCGATTCTTCGATCGGGTCGTCGAACTCGATCTCACCACCCTCGAGCCGCATATCAACGGCCCCCACACTCCCGACCTCGCCCGGCCCGTGTCGGCGCTGGGGGCCGAGGCCGAGAAGGAAGGCTGGCCCACCGAGGTCAGTGCGGCACTGGTTGGTTCGTGCACCAACTCGTCGTACGAGGACATCACCCGGGCCGCATCACTGGCACGCCAGGCCGCCGACCGCGGGCTCAGCTGCCGGGCACCGCTGATGATCACGCCGGGATCCGAGCAGATCCGCGCCACCATCGAGCGGGACGGGCTCCTGGCCGACTTCGAGCGGATCGGCGCGACCGTGCTGGCCAACGCTTGCGGACCCTGCATCGGGCAGTGGGCCCGCGACGACATCGACGAGGGTGAGGAGAACTCGATCGTCACGTCGTACAACCGCAACTTTCCGAAACGCAACGACGGCTCACCGTCGACTTACGCCTTCGTCACCTCGCCCGAGACCGTCGTTGCGCTCGCGCTGGCCGGCACGCTCGACTTCGATCCGCTCGACGATGCTCTCACCAACGACGCTGGTGAGAGCGTGCAGCTGATCGTGCCGGTCGGCGAAGAGCTGCCATCCGACGGTTTCGATCCCGGCGAGTCGGGCTTCATCGCCCCACCGTCGGATCCGACCTCGGTCGACGTCGTCGTTTCTCCGACCAGCGACCGCCTCCAGGTCCTTACGCCGTTCGAGCCATGGGACGGAAACGACTATGCCGATCTGGCGCTCCTGGTCAAGGCGACCGGGAAGTGCACGACCGACCACATCTCGATGGCCGGCCCCTGGCTCAAGTACCGCGGCCACCTGGAGAACATCTCGGGCAACCTTTTCCTCGGTGCGATCAACGCATTCACCGGCGCCGCCGGTGAGGGCAAGGACCAGATCGACGGCGAGACCAAGCCCTTCCCCGAGATCGCCGAGCACTACCACCGGGCGGGCCAGGGCTGGGCGGCCATCGGCGACGAGAACTACGGCGAAGGCTCGTCCCGCGAGCACGCGGCCATGGAGCCACGCTTTCGGGGTGCGAAGGTCGTCATCGCCCGATCGTTCGCCCGCATCGCCGAGACGAACCTCAAGAAGCAGGGCGTGCTCGCCCTGACGTTCACCGACCCGGCCGACTACGACCGCATCGGCGAAGACGACCGCCTGGGCGTCGCGGGCCTGGCCGACCTGGCGCCCGACTCACCCGTCGCGGTCACGGTGACCAGACCGGACGGCACGGTCTTCGAGGTCGCCTGCACCCACACGATGTCGGCCGACCAGATCGCCTGGTTCCGAGCCGGGAGCGCGCTCAACATCATCCGCCAGCAGACCGGCAGCTGACTCCCCGGACGGCACCCGATCGGTGAACCGACGGCTCCGAGCCGTCGGTGACCGACGGTGGCGGACCAGATTTCGGCGAGGAGCGGGCGGCGTCAGTCGGTGCCGGGGCGGCGTTCGTCCTCGCCATCGGCGTCGCCGTCGTAGCCCGGCGGCAGGGTCCGAGCCAGTTCCTCCGGCGTCGGGTCGTGCGGTCGGCGGGCAGCGGCCGGCAACAGGTCCGAGAGGGCGGCCATGATCCGCCTCGTGTCCTCGTCGGGGTCCTGCAGGCCCAGATCGACCGCCGGACCGACCCTTACCCGGATGTTCGGCGGATTGGTCAGGTTCAGGACGTCGGGCAGGCGGGACGACCGGGGCCAGACTTGCTCGGTGCCCCAGATCCCGACCGGGATCACGGGCGCACCGCTCATGGCTGCGAGGCGGGCAGCCCCCCACCGACCCTTCAGCTCGGGCTCGAAGAAAGCCCGGCCGCGGGGAATCGTGCCCTGGGGCATCAAGGAGACGATGTCGCCGGCGCGCAGCGCGGTCACAGCAGCACGAAGTGGCTCGTCCGATCCGGAGGCCCGATCGACGCGAATCCCGCCTGCGGCCTTGGCCAGCACACCGACCAGCGGCGCATCGAAGACCTCCTTCTTGCCCAGGAACCGGAGTGGCCGACCCGCTTTCGCACCGGTCAGGACGATCGCCACGGGGTCGAAGTAGCTCCGGTGGTTGGCCACGATGAGGGCCGGGCCCCGCTGCGGAATCCGTTCGATCCCGGCGAAGTCGAACCGGGCGTACGGGAAGAACTCGGGCCGCAGGAACGACATGGCCACCGTCTGCGGTTCGAGCCCGCCCAGCTTCGGCACGCCGGGGGGCGCGGTGAACTGGGTGATCGGCCAGCGCAGAGCCATGGCCATGGCTCGAAGCCGTGGATCGGGATTGACCGCGGTGGGTTTGGCCACCGCGTCCAGCAATGGCAGGTCGTACCAGCTGTCCGAGTAGGCCCAGCTCTTGCTCACCATGACACCGTTGGCACCGGCCCAGGACCGGACCGCTCGAAGCTTCCCTCTCCCCCACACGAACTCTCCGTCGATGGTGCCGTCGTACGTACCGTCGCCATGCTCGCCGTAGCGGGTGGCGACGACCCCGTCGAGGCCGAGGATCTCGGCCAAGGGCTCGACGAGGTCGAAGGGCGTGGTCGTGGCGAGAACGGCGGGTAGCCCCGCGTCGCGATGCTCGGCGATGGTCGCCAAGGCGTACGGCTGGACTTGGGCGGCCAGAATGGGGGCAGCCCGGCGACCGGCTTGTCGCACAGCCTCTCGGTCCCATCCCCGGGAGAAGCGAGCGGCCTCCCGGGCCATCCGCATCGACAGTCGGTTCTCACCGACCAGGTCGAACAGCTTGAACATGGCCTTCTCGCCCGGGATCGGCTTCGAGGTCAGCACACCCTCGTCCCGCAGCGCCGCGCTGATGACCGGCCCGGACGCACCGGCCAGCAAGGTGCGATCGAGATCGAAGAATGCAGCTGCGCTCGTCATGCCCCGACGGTATCCGCTTTCCCATCCGTCTGAACGCGAAACGAGACCGGCCGAGGGGGGGGTAGGCCGGTCTCGCTTCAATGGCTCGTGGTCGACACCGAAAGGGGGATCGGGCGGACCGACCGAGCCGTGCGGCCGACGCGGGGGACGCGTCCTGGCCGACCCCATCAGTGTGTTCGATCCGGACCCATCATTCCAACAGTTCCTTGCGATAGCCGCTATCGTTTCTGGCGATGGACCTCCGACAGCTCGAGATGCTCGTGGCGATCGCCGACCACGGCTCCTTCTCGGCCGCGGCCCGCTCGCTGCACACCGTGCAGAGCAACGTGTCCACCCACATCGCACGACTCGAGCGCGAGGTCGGCGCCCGCTGCGTCGACCGCGCGACCGGTGAGCTGACCGAGGAAGGACGGGTCGTGGTCGATCGCGCTCGACGGGTCCAGGTCGAACTGGACGACCTCCGGTCCGACATGGCCTCGCTTCGCGAGGAGATCACCGGGCGCGTCCGAGTGGGGATCATCGGCACCGTGGCCCGGTGGGCCGTGTCGCCGCTGCTCGAGGCGCTCGAAGGAGCCCACCCCGGCATCGACCTCCTCGTGCTCGACGCCACCACAACCAGCCTGGTACCCCAGCTGGTGGCCGGAGCACTCGATCTGGCGGTCATCAATCTCCCCGCCGACCATCCGGACATCTCGTTCGACCCGCTCTTCCGGGAAGAGACCGTGCTGGTCGCTCCCGAAGGGCACCCGCTGCACGACCGCGATCGGGTCGGCCTGGCCGATCTGGCCTCGGTTCGGCTCCTCCTGCCCGCGCGCGGCACGAGCTTTCGAGACGACCTCGATGCAGCATGCGCCGAGCAACAAGTCGAGCTGAGTCCCCAGGCCGAGATCGATGGCATGCGCCTTCTCGCTTCCCTCGCCTTCAGCGGCTTCGGCGCGGCCATCGTCCCCGCCACGGCGACACTGGGCGAGGTGGGCGGTGACTGGAGTCGCATTCCGGTGGATGGCGGCGTCCACCGCGTGGTGGGGATCGCTCGCCGTAAGCGTGGTCTTCTCTCCGCCCCCGGGCGAGCCGTACTCGACCTGACCGCCGAGGTGCTACGGACCCACGCCGAGACCCACGAGAGCGTCGGACTGTCCTGAGGGACCCCGCGGAGAGGCCCTTCGCCCGGTCTCCCGTCCGCTGAACGCCTGACCCGCTGTCCGCCGCGTCGTCGACGGTCCTAGCCTGCGGGCCATGCAGCATCGAGGGGGCGCCACGCCCCTCCCCGTTCGCACTGCCGTACCCGGCTGCGTCGACGTCACCGTCACCGACCTCGATGGCCGACTCGTCGTTCGGGTGGACATAGACCCTGCCGAGCGCAAAGGTGCGCTCGCCCCGCCCGACGGGGACCAGCTCCACGCCGCAGCGAAGCTCGCCCTCACCAAGCGGATTCCTCTGGTGATGAACGTGGCCTCCTCCGGGGCCGACATCACGACCGGAGTCCCAGCACTCCACAGCTGGGGGCGCGCCGCCCACATCATGACGAGATGCTCAGGTGTAGTCCCGATGATCTTCGCCGTCACGGGTCCCGCCGTCTCCGGGCCGGCGCTCCTGCTCGGCCTGGCCGATCACGTGGTGTTCGTCGAGGACGCCTACGCCTTCGTCTCGGGACCGACGATGATCCGAGACTTCACCGGCGTCACGGTGAGCAATCGGGAGCTCGGCGGCGTTTCGGCCCACGTCCGGTCGAGTGGAGTGGCCTCGCTCACCGCCCCCGACGCCACCGCTGCACTCGGTGCCGTCTCCGACATCCTCTCCTTCGTGCCCGACCACACCGACGATCTTCCGCCCCGGGTTGCGACCGACGATCCAGCCGATCGGCTCACACCTGAAATCGCCTCCCTGATCCCCGATTCGGCCACCGGCTCCTATGACGTGCGGTCGGTGCTGTCCGGGTTGGTCGACGACGGTGACCTGCTCGAGTTGCGGGCCGGCTGGGCCCCCAACCTCGTCACCGCGTTCGCTCGGCTCGGTGGCGCTCCCGTCGGCATCGTCGCCAACCAACCCACCCGGATCGCCGGCACGCTCGACATACCCGCCTCGCAGAAGGGGGCGCGGTTCGTCGCCTTCTGCGACGCGTTCAACATCCCACTGATCACGGTCATCGACACGCCGGGCTTCTACCCGGGCAAGGATCTCGAGTGGCGGGGCATGATTCGCCACGGGGCCCAGCTCGCTTTCGCCTATGCCAGGGCAACGGTGCCGCGAATCAGCCTGACGTTGCGGAAGTCCTACGGAGGGGCGTACATCGTCATGGACTCGCGTCACATGGGCAACGATCTCGCCCTGGCCTGGCCCGGCGCGGAGATCGCGGTCATGGGGGCCAAGGGAGCCGTCGAGATCCTGCACCGCAACGCTTCCCCCGAGAACCGGGCCCGGCTGGAAGCCGACTACGACGAGCGGCTTCTCAACCCCTACACGGCAGCCGAACGGGGGTCGATCGACGATGTCATCGACCCGGCCGAGACCCGGCGGAAGCTCACCGCGGCCCTGACCCTGATGGAGGACAAGCGAGAGTCACTGCCCGGCCGGAGGCACGACAACACACCCCTCTGAACCGCACATCGGCCCATCCGGGCGCGACGTGCGTGTAGCGCCTTCCGAGGCCGTAGGATCGAACCCGACGACGCAGGAACGTACAGCGATCGGCGGTCAGCGCGCACGCGCCCAACTCGAGACCGTCGAGAACCAGAGGAGATTGCCACCGTGGCCGAGTCCATCACCATCACCGACAACCGGACCGGTGAATCCACCGAGATCCAGATCGCGAACGGCGGGGTCAGCGGCGCCGAGTGGAAGAAGTTCCTTCCCGGAGTCTGGTTCCACGACCCCGCCTTCACGACCACGTCGGCCACCGACAGCGCTGTCACGATGCTCGACGGACAGAACGGCGTCCTACGCTACCGGGGCTATCCGATCGAGCAGCTGGCCGAACAGTCCACCTACCTCGAGGTGGCCTACCTTCTGATCAAGGGTGAGCTGCCGACCCCCGAGCAGTTCGAGTCCTGGAAGCGCGAGATCACCTACCACACGTTCATCCACGAGAACGTGCGAAAGCGCTTCATGGAGGGCTTCCATCACGATGCCCACCCGATGGGCATGCTGGTGTCCGCAATCGCCGCGCTCTCGACGTTCTACCCCGAGGCGAAGAACATCTTCGATCCCGCTATTCGGGACAAGCAGATCATCCGCCTCCTGGCGAAGACGCCCACGCTGGCGGCCGGCTGTCACCGCTTCAGCGTCGGCATGCCGTTCGTCTACCCCGACAACTCCCTCGACTTCGCCGAGAACTTCCTGTCGATGATGTGGAAGGTGGCCGAGCCTCGTTACGAGGCCGATCCCATCCTCTCGCGGGCTCTCGACGTGCTCTTCATCCTCCACGCCGACCACGAGCAGAACTGCTCCACGACGGCCATGAGGGTTGCCGGCAGCTCGCACACCGACCCCTACTCGGCGATGGCGGCGGCCACGGCCGCGCTCTACGGACCACGCCACGGCGGAGCCAACGAAGCCGTGGTCCGGATGTTGGACGACATCGGATCGATGGACCAGGTCGACGGGTACCTGAAGACCGTCAAGGCGGGGAAGATTCGCCTCCAGGGGTTCGGCCACCGCGTCTACAAGAGCTATGACCCACGGGCCCGGATCATCAAGGAGACGGCCGATGCCGTGTTCTCCGTCACCGGCAAGAACCCGATGCTCGACATCGCACTCAAGCTGGAGGAGGTCGCCCTGAGCGACGACTACTTCACCAGCCGCCAGCTCTATCCCAATGTCGACTTCTACTCCGGCCTCATCTATCAGGCGATGGGCTTTCCGCTCGACATGTACACGACGCTCTTCGCCATTCCGCGGGCCGCGGGCTGGCTGGCCCACTGGTCCGAGCTCATCGGCCAGGATCAGCGCATCGCCCGTCCCCGGCAGCTCTACGTCGGCGAGGACGAGCGGGCGTACGTCCCGATCGACCAGCGCTGACCACGTCGGTCCGCAAGATTCCGGGCCAGCTGATCACAGGAGCACGACGAAGAACGCTCCGTAGATCCCGATCAGGATCGCACCCGTACGCCAGTCGTGCCGATCGATCCGGGTCATCATGACGGTCACGATCACGATCGCGACGAGAGCGGCGAGAGCGGCGCGCGCCACCAGGTCGCCGGTGACGTCCGTGGGAGCGATCAGCGGGCCGATGGCGGTGGAGAGGGTCGAGTCGACGAACGACGAGCCGAGCACATCGCCGATCGCCATGGCCACAGCGCCCCGGCGGATCGCGGTCAGATCGAACACCATCTCCGGCAGCGATGTTCCGATCGAGGCAACGAAGAAGCCGATCAGGAACTCGGGGGCGTCCAGCGCCTCGGCCAGACCGACGATCCCCCGCAGGGCCAGCATCGCCGATACCCCGACCACGACCAGTGCGGCCATGGTTCGCACGACGAGCCTGAACCGCGGACCGACGTCCTCGGTCAGGACGAGCTGTTGGTTGGCCGCGGTGCGCTGGTAGATCACGCGGGATCCCACGAGCCAGATGCCCAGGAGGAGGAGCGCGTCCGGCCGCCCGATGCGCCCGTCGGCGACGAGCAGCGCCACGATGCCGAGGGCCGCCGCGGTGAAGACCCCGGTCGCGAGGATGCCCCGCCTCGGGACCGCGAACGCTCCCCCGAGGATCGGCAGCAAACCGAGCACGAGCGTCGCCTGCGTCGCGACCGAGCCGATCGAGTCACCGACGGCGACGTCGCCGTGTCCCGTCACCGCGGCGACGATCGAGTTGGCGATCTCGGGGAGATCCGTGCCGATCGCCAGCAGCGTGATTCCGATGAAGAACGGCGGGATCTGCATGCCGACGGCCAGCTCCATCGCCGAGCTGACGGCCCGCTGGCTGGCCAACACCATGCCCGCGAAGCCGGCCACCATCGCGAGGATGAAGACGGCGATCATGTTGCCGCCCGAGGCGGGGTCCGGTCAGGCCGGGGCCGGGTCAGGCCGGAGTGAACGACAGCCCGAGATCGTCGAGCCTTCCACCGGCACCGTCGACTCCCGTGCCGAGGATGCAGGCGATGGCTCGGAGGTCGTCGCGGCGAATCGTGAGCATGCGACCGTTGAAGTCCTGCCGCTGCACCTGGATCATCGTCAGATACCGGGTGAGCATGCCCGCCTCGGGCCCAGACAGGTTCTCGAGGCGGGTCAGATCGATCGTCACCGGCAGTGACGAACCGGATCGGGTGGTCAGGTCCAGGGTCTCGGTGCCCTCGATCCCGAAGTCGGGACCCTCGTCCCGGGGAAGCAGCTGATCGACCGGGACGCTGTAGAAGCGGGCCAGGCGTTGAAGCCGGGGAACGCTGATGGCTCGTTCTCCCCGCTCGTAGGCTCCGAGGACCGAAGCCTTGAATTCCTGGCGGGATGCTTCCTCGACGTCCTGGAGCGACAGGCGTTTCTGCCGGCGGATGGCGCGGAGCCGCTCACCGACCTTGCGGCCGTAATCGACCGGAGCCGCGCCCCGGTCCTCGTTCGATTCGCTCATTCGCTTCCCTTCGCGATGCCTCTGCCCTACGCCGCCTGGCCACAGAGTAAGCGCGCTGGGAGCGATCGCTCAACGACGGAGTGTGACCGGCCCCCGGCCAAGAGGTCACGCAGAGGCGGATCGGAGGGCGATCAACAGGGCCGCAGCAGCGATCGCAGCGGTCTCGGCCCTCAGCACATGCGGACCCAGAATCACCCGTTGTGGGCTGGCATCGAGCTCTTCTTCGCTCCAACCCCCTTCCGGACCGATGAGGATGGTAGGCCGTTCCAGCGCGGGGGCGGATCCGTCGAAGTGGGCAGCAGCGACACCGTCGCGGCCCAAGAGGTTCGCAGCCGGAATCGGCCCGGACAGCACCGGCAGACGACAACGTCGACTCTGCATCGACGCTTCCCGCGCCACCCGCTCCATGCGCGCGACGGCGCGGGGGATCTTGTCACCACCCCATCGGCTGACACTCCGGTCGGCCTCGATCAGCTGGATCCGATCGACCCCGAGCTCGGTCAGCTTCTGCACGACGAGATCGAGCTTTCGCCCCTTCAGCAGACTGACCGCGATCGTGATCGGGGGCTCCGGCACGGGCCGTTCGATGATCTCGCCCGACGGCTCGATACTCGATCCCATCGCGGCGGACCGCCAACGGTCGGCACCGTCGGTGATGGTGATCTCGTCGCCCGGCCGGACTCGCAGCACTCGCTCGAGATGACGCCGGTCATCGACGGCGAGCTCCGGTGCGACGAGGTCTTCGACGAAGACGTGAGGGCGAGCGTCGGCGCCGAGCATCACCGGAAGGCGGATTTGATACGACTGAAGAACCCTTCGTCGGCCGGAGCTACTTCGAGGCCCTGGAGCGCAGCCAGGTCGCGCAGGTGCTGCTCCTCCTCCTCGTTGAGATCGGTGGGTGTATCGACGACGATTTCGACCATGAGATCACCACGCCGCCCCCGCCCCTGGAGCACGGGCGCACCCTGGCCCCGCAGACGCAGAACCGTTCCCGTCTGCGTGCCGGGTCGGATCAGGAGGTCCTCGGTGTTCTCGAGCGTCTGGTAGCTGCGGTGGGCGCCGAGCGCCGCCTCGACCATCGACACGTGAATCTGCTCGTAGAGATCCTCGCCCTGTCGCTCGAACCGCTCGTGGGCCCGGACTCGAACCTGCACGTAGAGATCCCCCGCGGGCCCTCCCCGCAGGCCCGCCGCGCCCTTCCCCGGTAGCCGGAGTGTGGAACCGTCGTCGACCCCTGCCGGGAGGTCGATGGTGAACTCGCGATCTTCGATCAGCCGACCCTCGCCATCACAGTCGGCGCACGGTGACGCGATGATCTCGCCCTGCCCACCGCAGGCCGGGCAGGGAGCGGCGGTCACCATCTGGCCCAGAATCGACTGGCGGGTACGGCGCACCTGACCCGATCCCCCACACTCGGTGCATCGCTCGACGTAGGTGCCGAGGGCGGCACCGGACGCCTCACAGGTGACGCACACCACGGCCGTGCGCACCGAGACCGGCTGCTCTCCGCCGAAGACGGCTTCCTCGAGGTCGATCACGATCGTGCCCTGGATGTCCGGACCGGCGACCGGCCCCCGGCGACCTCCTCCGCCCCGCTCGCCTCCGAAGAAGGCATCGAACAGATCGCCGAACCCACCCCCGCCGAAGAGATCCCCCACCCCGGGGTCGGCCGAGCCGAACTGGTCGTATCGGGCGCGGCGCTCGGGGTCGGACAACACCTCGTACGCCTCGGTCGCCGCCCGGAAGCGCGCCTCGGACGCGGCGTCGCCGGGATTGGCATCGGGATGTAGCTCCCGGGCGAGACGACGATACGCCTTCTTGATCTGGTCGGCCGAGGCATCCCGCGCCACACCCAGGACCGAATAGTGGTCGTCAGCCATCAGCCCTCTGCCAGCCTCTTGCCGACCCGGTTGCTCACCAGCGCCACCGCCGCCAGCGCCTGCCGGTAGTTCATCCTGGTCGGGCCGAGCACACCCACCGTGCCGGCATCGTCGCCCTCGACCACTATCGGCGCGAGCACGAGAGAGCATTCGCTCAGGGGCTCGACACCGGTCTCCGATCCGATGGCGACGCTGAGCCCGCGGTCGAGCACGTCGCGCACCAGACTGACCACGACCAGTTGGTGCTCGAGGATGTGCAACACCTGCCGCACCTTCTCCACCGCCTCGAACGACTCGGCCACGTGACTGGCTCCGTCGACGTAGACCCGTCCGGCCTGCTGGTCCCGGAGGTCGGGCAGGAACGCGGCGAGACATGCGGTGAGGAGCCCGTCGAGCTCGACCCGTCCGGTCGGCCTGGTCTCGACGGGGAAGGCCGATCGACTCACACCCTCGAGTAGCTCACGGAGATGGCGGGTCGCCCCGTCGACGAGCTCGTCGTCTAGACCCCCGACCCAGTCGACGGCGTACTTCTCGACCGCACCGTTGCTCAAGACGACGACGACCAGCGCCACGTGGTCGGTGAGCCCGACCAGGTGGGCCGACCGCACGGTCGCCGTCTCGGCCGTGCCGTCGACGACGACGGCGGCGTGGTCGGTGATACCGGCGAGAAGGCTCGACGTGTCCTGGAGAAGATTCTCGAGCTCGCCGTGCGCCCGGTCGAAGAAGTCCCGAACCTGTTCGGCTTCGGTCGACGGTAGAACTCCCGGCCCCGACAGCTGATCGACGAAGAACCGGTAGCCCTTGTCGGTCGGAACCCGACCGGCACTCGTGTGGGGCTGGGCCAGGAATCCCGCCTCTTCGAGGGCCGCCATGTCGTTGCGCACCGTGGCCGACGACACGTCGATGCCCTTGACCCCTGCGATGTGGCTCGATCCCACCGGCTGGGCCGTCTCGATGTACTCGGTGACGACGGCCTTCAGCACGGCGGACTTGCGACCGTCGAGGGTGGTACTCGCGGCGCCCGGTTGGTCATCGACGCCGTGGGCGCCGCGGTCGGTGGTCTGTTTGGATGTCTCGGCCATCAGGACTCGGCAACTTCCGGACTAGGCCCCGCCGATCGTTCCGATCTCGACCGTGGAGGTGACGGTGGCTGGCACTCGATCATACCGACTGCCAGCCACTCGACGACGCCTCCCGCCCGGGGCCCACGCCGGCGGGTCTCTCAGTCCTCGAGCCGCAGGGCCGCGATGAACGCTTCCTGAGGCACCTCGACCGCGCCGATGTTCTTCATGCGACGCTTTCCGGCCTTCTGCTTCTCGAGCAGCTTCCGCTTGCGGGTCACGTCCCCGCCGTAGAGCTTGGCCGTGACGTCCTTGCGGAACGCCTTGACCGTGGTGCGAGCGATGATCTTGCCGCCGATGGCGGCTTGGATCGGGACGTCGAACTGCTGGCGCGGAATCAGCTCCCTGAGCTTCTCGGCCATCCGCCGTCCGTAGTCGAACGAGCCGTCACGGTGCACGATCATGCTGAAGGCATCGACCGGCTCACCGTGGAGCAGGACGTCGACCTTCACCAGGTCGGCCACTTCGTAGCCGACAGCCTCGTAGTCCAGGCTCGCGTATCCCTGAGTCCGACTCTTGAGCTGGTCGAAGAAGTCCATGACGACCTCGGCCAGCGGCAGCCGGTAGATCAGCTCCACCCGCTCCGGTGACAGATACTCCATCGTCTCCATCTCACCCCGTCGACTCTGACAAAGGTCCATCAGGGCGCCGGTGTACTCGGCCGGACTGATGATGGTGGCCCGAAGATGCGGCTCGGAGATGCGCGCGATACCCGCCGCCGGCGGCATCTCGCTCGGGTTGTCGATCTCGACCTCGTCGCCGCCGGCGAGCTCGACTCTGTACTCGACCGAGGGAGCGGTCGCGATGAGGCTCAGTCCGAACTCACGCTCGAGCCGTTCTCGGACGATCTCCATGTGCAGCAGTCCGAGGAACCCACACCGGAAGCCGAACCCCAGAGCGCCTGACGTCTCGGTCTGATACGTGAAGGAAGCGTCGTTGAGCCCGAGCTTCTCGAGGGACTCGCGCAGGGTGCCGTAGTCGTCGCCGTCGACGGGATAGAGCCCGCAGAACACCATCGGCCGCGGCTCGTGGTAGCCCTCGAGGGGCTCGTCGGCGCCGCCGGTCTCGGTGGTCACCGTCTCGCCCGACCGGGCCTCACCCACGTCCTTGATCCCGGCGATGAGATACCCCACCTCACCGGCGCCCAGCCGCTCGACCGGGGCGTGGTCGGGTGTGCGGACACCGACCTCGTCGGCCTCGTGCACCTTTCGTGTCTGCATGAACCGCAGCCTGCCGTGTGTCTCGAGCTGACCGTCGACCACCCGGACCGAACTGACGACCCCTCGGTACTGATCGAAGTGACTGTCGAAGATCAACCCCCGGAGCGGCCCATCCGGGTCGCCCTTCGGCGGCGGAACCCTCTCGACCACCACGTCGAGCAGCTCGGCCACACCCTGGCCGGTCTTCGCGCTGAGCCGCATCACCTGGTCGGCGGGGATGCCGAGGATGCTCTCGATCTCACCGGCGTACCGATCGGGATCGGCCGCGGGGAGATCGATCTTGTTGAGCGCGGCGACGATCTCGAGGTCGTTCTCGAGCGCCAGGTAGGTGTTGGCCAATGTCTGCGCCTCGATGCCCTGGGCGGCATCGACCAGCAGGATCACCCCTTCGCAAGCGGCGAGTGAGCGCGAGACCTCGTATCCGAAGTCGACGTGGCCCGGCGTGTCGATCAGGTTGATGACGTGCGCACGGTGCTCGAGTCGAACACTCTGGAGCTTGATCGTGATCCCACGCTCCCGCTCGAGGTCCATCGAGTCGAGATACTGCTCGCGCATGTCGCGGGGATCGACGGCGCCGCAGAGCTCGAGCATGCGGTCGGCCAGAGTCGACTTGCCGTGGTCGATATGGGCGATGATCGCCACGTTGCGCAGGAGAGAGAGGTCCATGGGTCGGGCGCACGGTACCAACCAGATCGAGCAGATCCGAGAACCTAGCGTGGCGATGACCGTCGGTGACCGCTACCATTGCCCGCCGGTTGCCCGGGTGATCGACGTCGCCCAAGCCGAAGCCGGTACGACGTCCCGATCCGGTACGAGACAGAGGAAGCTGCCCACCGTGGCCAACATCAAGAGCCAGATCAAACGGAACCGCCAGAACGAGGTTCGCCGCGTTCGCAACAAGGGGACCCGGTCCGAGCTCGCCACCCGTCAGAAAGCGGCCGAGACCGCCGCCGGCTCCGATGAAGGCCCCGCGGCCCTCGATGAAGCCATCCGCAAGATCGACAAGGCCGCCTCCAAGGGCATCATCCACAAGAACAAGGCCGCCCGCGACAAGTCCCGCCTCATCAAGCGCGTCAGCAACGCCGACGCGTAGGCACGAACTCGGTCACGGGCGGCACGCGTGACTCCCGCTGCGAGACCGCCCGGATCGGGCAGCGACTTCATCCGCGACCGGATCCGAGCCGACGTCGAGTCGGGCGCGTTCGGCGGACGGGTACGAACCCGCTTCCCACCCGAGCCCAACGGCTACCTCCATGTCGGACACGCCAAGGCCATCGGCACCAACTTCGAGCTGGCCCGGGAGTTCGGCGGAACCTGCAACCTGCGTTTCGACGACACCAATCCCGAAACCGAAGAGCAGCACTTCATCGACGGGATGCTCGAGGACCTGGCGTGGTTGGGATATGCACCTCCCGATGAGGTCCTCCATGCCTCGGACTACTTCGGTCAGCTGTTCAGCTGGGCCGAAGAGCTGACCGAGCGGGGTCTCGCCTACGTCGATGACCAGGACGCGGCGACCATCTCGGCCCAGCGGGGCGGCTTCGGCCAACCCGGCGTCAACAGCCCGTACCGGGATCGCACTCCCGAGGAGAACCTGGATCTGCTGGGACGTATGCGGGCGGGCGAGTTCGCCGACGGCTCCCGGGTGCTCCGAGCGAAGATCGACATGCAACACGAGAACATGCACCTACGCGACCCGGTGCTGTACCGGATTCGGCGGGTCCCTCACGTCCGCACCGGCGACGAGTGGGCGATCTATCCGACCTACGACTGGGCCCATGGACAGTCCGACGCCATCGAGGGGATCACCCACTCGCTGTGCACCCTCGAGTTCGACAGCCACCGCCCCCTCTACGACTGGTGCCTGCAGCAGCTCGACCTTCCGTTCGAGAAGCCCGAACAGATCGAGTTCGCCCGACTCGAGCTGACCCACACCGTCACCTCCAAGCGCAGGCTGCGCAGCCTCGTCGACGATGGGCGGGTCGATGGCTGGGACGACCCGCGGATGCCCACCCTGCAAGGCCTGCGCCGCCGGGGCTACCCGCCGGCCGCGCTACGTGCCTTCGTCGATCACATCGGTCTGGCCCGTACCAACAGCACCCACGACATCGAGCTGTTGGAATCGTTCATCCGTACCGAGCTCAACCGGACGGCGCTCCGCCGCATGGCTGTGCTGCGTCCGGTGCGGGTCACGATCAGCAACTGGCCCACCGGCGAGGTCGTCATGGTCGATGCCGTCAACAACCCCGAAGACCCCGGGGCTGGAACGCGCCCGGTCCCCTTCTCCGGGGAGTTGTGGATCGAGGCCGACGACTTCGAGCTCGACCCACCACCAAAGTACTTCCGGCTGGCTCCGGGTCGCGAGGTCAGACTCCGCGCCGGGTTCTTCCTCACCGCGCAGGAGGCGATCACCGACGACCGGGGCGAGGTCGTCGAGGTGGTGTGCACGTACGATCCCGAGACCGCGGGCGGCTCGGCCCCCGACGGACGCAAGGTCAAGTCCACGATCCACTGGGTCTCGGCCCGGCACGCGGTCGCTGCCACCGTCCACCTCTACGACCGACTGTTCACCGACAGCCATCCAGGCGCCGACGGGACCGATCCGCTGTCGAGCTTCAATCCGGACGCACGCGAGACGCTGACCGACGCCAAGCTCGAACCGGCACTCCAGCATGTCGCCGCGGGCGAGGTCGTCCAGTTCGAGCGACTCGGCTACTTCGCCGCCGATCTCGACGACCCGTCGGTCTTCCACCGGACGGTGGGCCTTCGCGACGAATGGGCCAACATCCAGAAGCGCAAACAGAACCAGGCCGCCCAGAAGCAGCAGGCCGCCCGCCGGAAGAAGCCGAAGCCGACGGGGTCGTGAAGCCCGAGTCGCGAGCCGCCCAGGGGATCGACTCGGTCGATCCGTCGACGCGAGCACTCGTACCTCCCATCCATCCTTCGACCACCTTCGAACGGGCCCCCGACGGCTCGTACCCGGGCAGCTTCGAGTACAGCCGGGCCGACAATCCCACCTACGACCCTCCCGAGCGCCTCCTCGCCGACCTGGAAGGCGGCGACGTGGCCCTGCTGTTCTCATCGGGCATGGCCGCTTCGACGTCGATCATGTGCAGCCTGGTCCCGGGTGATCACGTCGTCCTCCCGAAGGTCATGTACTGGGCTCTGCGCAAGTGGATCAGCGAGTTCGTCCTCTCGTGGGGCATAGCTGTCACCTACGTCGACACCGGTGATCTCGCCGCACTCGAGCGTGCCATCGATCCGAATCGGACCCGCATCGTCTGGATCGAGACACCGGCCAATCCGACCTGGGCGATCACCGACATCGCCGGGGCCGCCGACCTCGCTCACCATGGCCACGCCCGCCTGGTCGTCGACAGCACCGTGGCAACGCCGGTGCACACCCGCCCGCTCGAGCACGGCGCCGATCTCGTCGTCCACTCGGCCACCAAGTTCCTGAACGGACACGGTGACGTCCTGGCCGGGGCCGTGGTGGCCGCGTCGGATGATCCGTTCGTCCAGCGCATCCGCGCTTGGCGGCGTGGCAACGGTGCCGTCCCGGGTGGCTTCGAAGCGTGGTTGCTCCTCCGCGGGATGCGCACCCTCTTCCCCCGGGTCCGTCAGAGCTCATCGACCGCTCTGGCGATCGCTCGGCACTTCGAGGGCGACGATCGGCTCGGCGCGGTCCTGTACCCCGGGCTCATCAGCCATCCCGGACACGATGTCGCCGCGGCGCAGATGCAGGACGGGTTCTCCGGCATGCTCTCGATCCGGGTCAAGGCCGGAGAAGCTGCCGCGATGGAGACCGCCGCCCGGGTGCGCTTGTTCCACCGCGCCACGTCACTCGGCGGAACCGAGAGCCTGATCGAGCACCGGTCCTCGGTCGAAGGGCCGTCGACGCCGATCCCAGCCGACATCCTGCGACTGTCGGTCGGCCTCGAGGACCCCGACGACCTGATCGCCGATCTCGACCGGGCCCTGGAACACGGCCTGCCCGACGAACCGGTGCCGATCCCACCGTCCGATGACTTCGCCACGCTCCGCCGGACGGTCATCGCTCGGGGCGGCGATCTCCGAGACGGCGAGAAGGTCGTGGCGATCGGTTCTCCCGGAGCGGTGGAGCCCGTGCGGGACCAACTCGACCTGAGCGAGTCAACCGCCTCGACTCCGGCTGACGTCCTCGAGCTCGACGTGAACCCCATGGTCGCGGCCCACGGTGGGTCGGTCCGGCTCGTCGACCACACCGACGGCGTGGTGGCCGTCGAACTGACGGGCCGGTGTCAGGGTTGCGCCATGGCCCAGGTCACCGTGCGCCAGGGTGTCGAAGCCCTGATGAAACGCCACGTCGTCGGCGTGACGCGCGTGATCGACCTCACCGACCACTCGGCTGGTACCGACCCGTTCTATCCGACGAAGAAGCGCTGACCCGAACGTCGAGGCAGGTCCATGCCGACCGCAACGTCGCCTCGACCGCGTCGGGCGATTCACCCGTGGCGAAGACGAAGCCCAGGTAGCGATCGCCTTCGGGTAGCGGATGGACCTGCTCACCGGGCCCGACCGACAGGATGACTTCGGTTACCCCCGGGACCGACCGCGCCCGCACCGCTCCGACCACTTCGTCGAGCCGTCCCCCGGCAGGCACAGGGATCATCAGAACTCCGCTCGGATCGCAGGAGTGCCCGGGATCGGGCGTTCGGCCGAGGGCCTGTCCGATCACGATCTCCTCCAGTGAGGCCCCACCGGGCCGTAGCGACCGGCTGCACAGCCCTCCGATCGTGCGGGCCGCCAGCTCGAGGAACCACACGTCGTCGTCATCGACCATGCACTCCGCGTGCACCGGGCCGTGGACCAGTCCGATCGCGGTGACGGCCCGCTCGACCACCCCGACGACGCGGGCGTGGGCCCGTGCGTCCAGCCGCGCCGGCTGGACCAGGAGAGTCTCGGGGAAGGTCGGGCCTACGCTGGGATCCGGTTTGTCGAATATGGCGAACACCTCGAGCCGCCCATCGACGACCAGACCTTCGACCGCGACCTCCAACCCGGATACGAGGCTCTCGACGATCACCGGCGCCGGCCCCACGAGGCACCGGACGCGATCGACCGCGACACCGAGACCCTCGGTGTCGGCGACGGCGATCACCCCCTGGCCTCCCGCTCGGTCCACGGGTTTCACCACCGCGGGGAACTCCGCCCACCGGTCTTCACCCGCCAACGCGAAGCGGGGCTGAGGCACCCCGGCGGATCGCAACGCCCGGCGTTGCAGCAGTTTGTCACCCGCGGCGCGGGCCGCTTCGACCGGGTTGGATCGCCAGCCCGCTCGAGCCGCCATCTCGGCCGCGACCACGATGGCGGCACCGTCCGTCGCGACCACTCCGTCGTATGAGCCGTCGAGTCGGTCGAGCACACCTGTCGCCGCCGAGACCGGGTCGTCGAAGGAGATTGCGATGCCCCCCGTCGGGAGCGCAATCGCCGCATCGGTGACCACCGTGACCGTGCAGCCGAGGTCGGCGGCTGCAGCGAGGTAGGCCCCGGTCCGATAGGAGTTCCGGGGGGTGACGAGGAGCAACCGCACGCACCGAGTCTGGCCGGAGCGATGGGCCGGAGCGACTCAGCCTGGATCAGGGACCACGCGGGTGGACGCTTCGCCCGCTGACTCCTCAGACGTGTGATAAGTGCTCTGCACCATTCCGTTCGCGAACGCGGTGGTGTCGATGTGTCGGAGTGCCAGATCTCCCGCCAACGCGCCGAACAGCGGGATCCCCTCGCCGATCAGGATCGGCACGGTCGTGATCACGATCTCGTCGATGAGACCGGCCCGAAGGAACTTCTGGATGGTCTGACCGCCATCGACGTACACCCGATCGATCCCGCGCTCGGAGAGCTCGCCGGCGAGTGCCTCGAGCCCGAGTGACGACGACTCGACCGTGCCTGACAGCTCGGCGGGGATCTCGACGGTCCCGCTGCTCAGCACGATGACCGGCGTGGTTCCGTACGGCCAGGCAACGTCGAACCCCATCACGGTCTCGAAGGTCTTTCGCCCCATGACCATGGCGTCGACCGAGTCCATGAACGCCTGGAAGCCCATGTCCGAGTCGACCGGTCCGACGCTGTCGAGGAAGTCGACCTCTCCCCCGGGCCGGGCGATGAAACCGTCGAGGCTGACGCCGATGAACACCGCTCCGCGCATGAGCTCATCATGGCAGATACCGTCGGATCAGCAGAGCTCGATCGGCTCGTCGAGCAGCCATGGGTCGGGCGGCTCCACTCGGACGTTCACCGACACGCCCTCTGCCGCCCAGGCGACCGATGTGTGCATCGTCGCCTGCTCCGACGAACCAACCTCCTTGGTGAACCAGGCGTTCGGATCGTCGTCGCATCGGGCGGCGATCAGGGACCACCCGGTCTCCTCCGCGGCCGCGATGACCTCGTCGAAGAGAGCATCCGCCTCGATCTGAGCGTCCGCCTCGTCGACCGGCGCCCACCATCGAACCCACGACGGCCACTCCTCGCGCCACGGAGCCGCCGTGCCGGCCGCGGTCCGGAGCTCCGAATCCGCCGTCGATGGAAGCTCACCCCATACGGGATCTGCTTCCACCGCGCGCAGCGTCGACATGCCGTGGGCCGTCGGCTGGGGAAGTTCGGCTTGCCGCGCCTCCCACAGCCGGACACCGGACATGCCGAGCAGCATCGATACCGAGACGGCGACAACCACGGAGATGATCCGGGCCGGCCGCCCGCCGGGCCAGCTCAGGATGAGTCCATGAGCCAGGCTGAGGATGGCCAGCACCAAGAGGATCGGTCGGGCGTAGTCGTTCCACCAGATCGGCACGTGGACGAAGTCATCCGTGGGGGGTCCCGGCCACCACCATGGCCTGGTCGCAACGAGAGCTGCAGTCCACACGATTGCTGCGACCGCCAGCCACCGGCGCCCGGCCAGAGCGACGGCAGCACAGGCGGCCGACATCGCTCCCCAGACCGTGACCAGCAGGGCCTGGTCGGCAATGGCCACTTCTCGCTCGGTGGAGACGTTGCCGAAGAGCTCGAACGTGGCGCCGGAGCTCACCAGGAAGCCGGCGACGACGACCACCCCTCCGACGATGCAGATCAGCGGGAGGGAGATCCACCAGAACCGGAACGATCGCGCCCGCACACGGTCAGGCGACGGCGGGGGCGGTCTCCCGGCCTGGACGGGGGCAGGCACGATCGCGGTCACCTTCTCCCGATCGGCGTCCTTGACATCGATCTGAGCGGTCTGACCGCTCGGCGGTCCGGGTGGCGGGAGCCCGGTCTAGCGCGCCAAACGGCTGAGTCGGGCCACCACCACCTCGAGTACGAGCTCTCCGGGCCAGGCCGAGCGGCCCCGGAGATCGACGTCGGCATCGGAGAGCAGGAGGGCGGCCTGACGGACCCCGTCGGACCCGAGCCGGCGGGACTGGGCCATCGCCTTCTTCGCCGGAAAGGTCGATCCCTTCATTCCCAGGTACTCGGCCGCGGCCTTCTCCCCACCGACGGCTGCACCGTCGAGGGCCAGCATCCGCCCGAAGTGGGTCTGGAGCGTGGCCAACAGTTGGAGTGGATGGCGACCGCCACCTGCCAGCATCCGGGTGAGGTTCTCGAGAGCAAGCGGGATGTTCCCCTGGTCGATGGCGTCGGTCAGCTCCCACGGTGGCACACCACCGGCCTCACCCAGATAGGGCTCGATCTCGGCGGGGCCCAGCGGCTGATCCGAGCCGTACGTCGACGCCAGGACCTCGAGTACCGAACGCAGCCGATTCACGTCATCACCCAACGATGCTTCGATCAACCTCGCCCCCGCCGAACTGACCGACAGATCGGTCGCCGCGATCTGCTCGTTCACCCATGACGATCGACCCTTGCCGCTCGGAGCCGCCGTGGCGATCGTCTCCCCACCCGATTCCTTGACCGCCGTGGACAACGACTTGGGTACGTTGCCCACCCGTTGCTGGTTCGGCGCCTTCTCCCAGACCAGGACGACAGTCGAGGTCGGCAGAGGATCGGCCAGGTACCGGACCAGAGGATCGACCAGATCGGCGGTCGTGAAGCGCCCTGCGTGTCGAGCCAGGACGACACGCCGTTCGGAGAGGAACGGCGGGGTCTGCGCCGCGTTGACGACGTCCGCCAGCTCGTAGTCGTCGCCCTCGTACTCGTCGACCATCATCGAACGGTCGCCGTCGCCCACGAGTCCGTGGATCAGATCCCGGGCTCGATCGGCTTGGAGCACCGGGTCGTTGCCCTTGATCAGATGGATAGGTGCGCTCATACGGCCCTCCGCTCGAGGATGGCGGCCAGCACATCGGCGACCCGGCGCGACCCACGTACGTCGTGGGCCCGGAGAATCCGACACCCCAGCGCTATACCGAGCGCCTGGGCCGCCTGGGTGGCGTCGCGGCGGTCGTCGACCTCGGTGCCGACGAGCGCGCCGAGAAAGCGCTTGTTCGACGCCGACAGGAACACCGGGAAGCCGTGGCCGGCGAGATCGTCGCTGTGGCGCAACAGCTCAGCCGACATGGCCTCGGTCTTGCCCAGGTCGAGGCCGGCATCGAGCATGACGCGCTGCGGCGGGATCCCGAGGCCGGTCGCCCAGCTGGCTCGTTCCAACAGGAACTCGCGCACGTCGTCGAGCAGATTGTCGTAGGTCGGTTGGGGGTCCGGCACCCGCGGCGCCAAGCGGATGTGCGTGGCGACCACCGAGGCATTGTGGGCCGCGCAGATCGGGAGGTACTCGGGGTCGGCGAACCCGCTGATGTCATTGCCCACCACCGCTCCGGCCTCGAAGCAGGCCCGGGCCACCGATGCCCGCCACGTGTCGATCGAGAGTGGGAGGCCGAACCGTTCGGCCAGTGCCTCGACGGCGGGGACGACACGGTCGAGCTCTTCGGACTCGGAGACGTCGTCGCCCGGGCCGGCCTTCACTCCCCCCACGTCGAGGAGGTCTGCGCCATCGTCGACCTGCTCCTGCGCCTTGGCCAGGAACGCGTCGAAGTCCCAGTAGCTCCCGCCGTCGAAGAAGCTGTCCGGCGTTCGATTGAGAATGCCCATGACCAGCGCCCGATGGGTGATGTCGTACCGATGGTCGGGGCCGAGCTCCAGTACGTCCACGATCGGTCAACCTAGTGGTTCGTCATTCGAGCTCGAGCGGTCAACGTCGGGGATCACGGGTCGGGGTCGGTCTGGGTTTCGGTGGGGGTGGGTCGGTGGGTGAGGAGGTGTTCGAGGATGACGTCTCTGGCGTAGTTGGTGAGTCGGTCGCCGATGAAGGCGCGCCGGTGGGTCGCGATGTCGGGGTCGGGTGGGTCGGGGTCGGTCGGTGGGGGCCGTTTCCCGGTCCAGACGGTGCCGTCGGCCCGGTACACCAGATAGGTGCGGTCCGGTTGCCGCTCCAATCGCTCGTCGTGGTCGTGTAACCACCGATGGTGATGCCAACAGACCAGGGCCAAGCCCTCCAAGCAGGTCTCGGGCCGCTCGGCGTGAGCGATCAGGTGATGGGCATCGAGATAGCCGACATTGCCACACCCGGGGTAGACACAGGAACGGTCCCGGGCCCGTAACGCCCGGCGCATGGCCCGATTCGCGGTCCGGATCTTGTGCGTGGTCCACAACGGCGAACCCCGCAACGTCAACAACCACGAGAACGACGACTGGCCCAGGATGGTCTTGAACGTCTCCACATCCAACGCCACTCCATCACCCAGGCGGATGTGACCGTCGAGCTCGACATGGATCAACGTCAGAAACTTCTCCGCCCGCTCAACGGTGGTCGCGTCCTCGGCCAACGCCCGCTCGGCCATCGAAGTCAGGGCATCAACCCTGGTCGGCCTCGCCGCCTCACTCGACTGGTTGCCATCGCCCGCCTCGTCGAACAACCGATCGAGCTCGGCCTGCAGGCCGTTACGGACCCGGTCACCATCCAACACGGGCAACCAGCCACCCAACCGATAACCGCCCCGATCCTCGTTGAACGACAGGAACGGCTCCGGAGCCGGCACCGACTCATCATCGTTCGTCGCGGTGCGGTAATCCCGACAGATCGTCGACAACTGCGACCCCGTGCAATCCCTCGCCAGGTCCACGATCTTCGCCTCGGTCTCCGGAGTCACCACATCGGCCACCATCGCCGCGGCCGCCAACGGAACCGACCCGCCAGCACACGCCTCGGCCAACACCGGCAACTCCGGCAATGCCGCGGCAACCCGGCCCAACTTGCGGGCCTCGCCCGCCGGCAAACCCAGATGCCAACCCGCCCACGCCCCCACCGACCGGAACCCCTCACACCCACCCGCCCCGTCCAACTCCGCCAACTTCACCGCCAACCGGCCCTGCAACGCCGCGATCCGGGTACCCAGAGCCAACACCTCCCCGGTCAACTCCCGAACCCGCACCTCACCCAACCCGACCCGCTCCAACACCCCAGCCATCCCCGAGTCACCCGCCACCTCGACCCTGCTCTCATCCATCAACGTCACCCCACCAGTATCCCCAAGGGGTATGACACTCAGTGGCCCGGGGCGAGGCGCCCGCAACCGGCCTGCTACCCCTGGGTCGAGACGTCCCGCCCCGGGCGAGGGGGCCCTCATCCGCATCGGTCTACCCCTCCCCCACCACGGCGACGACGAGCTCGGGTTCCACCTCGAGGACTTCGATCGCCGTGGGTCCGGCAGCGACCATCATCCCCAAGGGGGGCACCCGCGCCGATACGACCTGATGGTGCGCAGGGGCCAGAACCACCCCGACCGGGTGGCGGTCTCGAATCGCCGCGACCATCCGACCCTGAGAGCGGTTGCCCCGATCGGCCAACACCACATCTATTCGAGAGACCTCGGCCCGTCGGAGATCCTCGAGAAGCCGTTCCGGCGAACCCGTCGACGGCAGGCTCACCACGACGAGTTCGTCGGCACCGTCGCCCAGCCATCGGATGTCGACCACCGGGTCGGTTCGGGGAAGTACACCGAACACGGCTCCGTGGATGACCACGGCGATCGCCACGCCCGCCACCACGGCCCGGATCTCACGTCGGTGACGATGGAGCAGACCCGACAGCCAGAGGATCGAGCCCAGGGCCAGCCCGGCCACGAGGTGAACCCGGCCGAGCGAACCCAGGGGGAGGTCGGCCGAGCGTTCGGCCACCACGGCAATCCAGCCGACCAGGGCACGGGTCGGTACGTGCACGACCGTGGCGCCGGCGTCGCCGACGAAACCTGCGACGAACCCGCCGGTCATGCCCCAGATCATGGCTGGCCCCGCCGCTCCCCCGGCCAGCAGGTTGGCGGGCAGCGAGGCCATCGGAAGCCCCCCGAACTGCCAGATCTGGAGGGGGGCCACGGCCAACTGGGCCGAGACGGTCACCGCGATGGGCTCCCGGACCCAGGCCGGTCCCCGGAGCCGCTCGGCGATCGGCCCCGAGAACACGACGATTCCCCAGGTCGCCGCCACCGACAACTGGAACGCGAGCGAGCCGACCAGCAGCGGGTCGACCAGGACGAGCCCGGCCACGGCGATGGCCAGCAGTCGCGTGGCTGTGGCCTCCCGACCCCAGGTTCGGGCCAGTACGGCACCCCCGGCCATGGCGGTGGCCCGCAGCACCGACGGCTCGAGCCTGGTGACCACCGCGAAGAACCCCAGTACGGCCAGCGCGGCGATCAGCCGGGATCGGCTGCCCACACGAGCCAGGACCGGTCCGGCGACAGCCAGGACGAACGCCACGTTCTGCCCGGAGACCGCGAGGAGATGGGTCAGACCACTGGCCCGGAAGGCGTCGGTCAGACCCGCGTCCTGATTGCGATCGTCTCCCAGGGTGAGACCGAGTAGGAGCGACCCCTCCCTTCGGCTCAGTCCAGCCCGCGCACCATGAACCAGCCGCTGTCGGTACGCGTTCGCGACACGGGCGACCACTGTGCCCCGACGCCACTCCCCGACGAACTCGACCGTCAGGCGGGCTGCCACGTGCCGGTGAGCCAGCCAGTTCGCCGACGGATCGAGCGACTCGATCCGGCCTTCCACGACCGCCGCTTGGCCCGCCAGTGCCCCGCCGAGCCGGCCCGCTGGTCCACCGCGGGCCACGAGCTGCACGTGGTGCTCACCAGCCCTGGCAACCACCCGTATCGCCCCGTATCCATCGACCTCGGGGTCCTCGAGCAGCGTCACGGGACCGACCCACCGATCCGACTCCACGCCGGCGAGCCCCGCCCACGCGGTCGCGGCCAGGCCACTGGCGAGCAACGCCGCGAAGATCGTGAACAGCACGGGACGGCGCAGCACCAGGGACAGGACGGCGAAGAGGACGCAGGGTACGACCGGCACGCTGAGGGCCAGCCATGCACCGGCGACCACCGCTGCCGCCATGGCCTGCACCTGGCGATCGGTCACACCGAGCCCTTCACACCGAGACCAGCGGGCGAATCGCCTCGAGCTTCGCCGGCCCGATTCCCCGTACGTCGATGAGATCGTCGACCGTGGCGAAGGACCCGTGCTCATCGCGGTGGGCGATGATGGCAGCGGCCGTGGCCGGGCCGACGCCCGGCAGAACCTCCAGCTCGGCGGCTGATGCACGATTGACCTCGACCAGCGGGGCCGACTCACCGTCCCCGGTCGGCTGGGACGAAGCACCGGTCGGCGGACCGCTCGGTCCGACGATCACCGGCGGATCCTCGTCGGGCCCGGGGACCCAGATCTGCATGCCGTCCTCGACGGGAGCGGCGAGGTTCACCCGTTGCAGATCGGCACCCTCGACGGCCCCACCGGCCGCGTCCACCGCGTCCTGCACGCGCGAGCCGGGATCCAAGAGGTACACGCCGGGTGCAGCGACGCGACCGGTCACGTGGATCGCCACATCCGCCGCGACCGTCGACGGACGCTCGGTTACCGACGGAGCCGGTCGAGCCATCGGCAGGGTCAGCTCCGGCGGAACCGTCTGGGGCCGGAAGAGCCACCACGCCCCGAGTCCGGCAGCAACCAGTCCAACGACCAGCAGAATCAGCGGTCGAGGCTGGAACCGATCTCGCAGGTCCTCGATGAGATCGGTCGCGCTGACGACCGGGTCGGGCCGTAAGTGGCCCCGCCTCCGGTCACGATCGTCGGGAGGGCCCCCCATGGTCGGTAGATTCGACAACGGTCACATTCCCGGTTGCGGGTTCGGGGTTCGACCGGACGGTTCGCACCGAGGGAGGAGGCCAGCAGCTGTAAGCGGCTCAGGCGTCGATGAGGGTGAGGATATCGGGGTGGCCCCCGAGACCCGCCTACCTATTCGGCAGCATCGTGGGAGGCCAGTTCCAGCGCTCCGCGCACCGCCAGGGCCCAGGCGTCGATGAAGCGCACGTCGGATACCTCCGGTAGCTCATGGGGGCTGATCACCCGACTGCGGATGCCGCGCCAGGCGACCGTGGCCAGAGCGGCCCCGTCGAAGCTCTCGCGGTTCGGCACCGGCACCTGTTCGGTGAGCCAACTGTCGAGCGAGCCCAACGCAGGAGCGACGAGGTCACGCCATGCGCGGTTCATCAATTCGGGAAACCGGGGTAGATCGCGATCGAGGATGATCAGCAGATTCCGGCTCTCGGTGGCCAGGGTGAGCAGCGCATGGCCGATGAGCTTCACGCTCGAATCCAACGGAAGATCCAGCGCCTCGAAGGCGGAGCGGTGGTCGAGCGTCACCTGCAACCGTTCCGACGCACGATCGACCACCGCGACCAGCAACGCCTCCTTCGACTCGAAGTGGCGGTAGAGCCCGCCGGCGCCCGGGGAGAGACCGGCAGCCTCGGCGATCTCGGCCACCCGCGTCGCCGAGTAGCCACGTTCGGCGAAGAGGGACTCGGCTACCGTGACGATTCTCTCCCGACGATCCATGGGGCGACGGTATCCGACGGGGTTGCAGACACAGCCGCCTGGTCGGGGCCCTGGGGTCTCCTCGGATGTCTCGTCCGGTTCGCCTCGGACCAATCCGAGGTCCGCTCAGAAGAGCTGGGAGGTCAGGCGCTTGCGGTAGTCGGCCGTGCGAGGGTCGTCGGGGCCCAGGACCTCGAGCAGATCCAGGTACCTCATGCGGGCCGCTTCGTCCTCCTTCACCTCGCCGAGCAGTCGCTCGAGCTCGGCGGTGACGTCGGCTGGTGTGTCACCGGTGCGGGCCCGGGCAGCCAGGCGCCGGGTCTCGGCGGTCTCGGGAATGCGTTCGAGGAGGGCCAGCCCGTCCTCGCCGCGGCCGTCGGCGACCAGGAGCTCGACCAGGCCGACGATCGTCGGAACGTGGTCGGCTCTCAGGTCGAGCGCGGCCCTCAGCGATTCTTCGTCGCCCAGAGCGGTCAGCTCAGCGATGGCGGCATCCTCGGCGGTGGGGACCAGTCGTTCGACGAACTCCCTGACCCCGGCCTCGTCGCGAGCACCGACGAAGCCGTCGACGCCCTTGCCGTCTCGGAACCCGTATACGGCGGGAATCCCCTGCACCCGGAACGATGAGGAGGCCTCAGGGTTCTCGTCGACGTTGATCTTGGCCAGCACCACGTCGCCGTCGTACCCGTCGACGACCTTCTCGAGGATCGGACCCAACGTCTTGCACGGTGCACACCAGGGAGCCCAGAGGTCGACGACCACGGGCACGGTCTTGGACCGCTCGATGACCTCGGCCTCGAGCGTCGCGTCGGTTACGTCAATCGCCACGGCGACAATCTACCGGCCTCGACGCCGCCACCAAACCAACGTGAAGCAGCGGTCGGGTGCCACCTCCGGTACCGTGACCGGGAACCGATCTCGCACGGATCAGCGCCGCGTGGCCGCGTCCGGTGCGGCCGAGGGGAAGAGCGTGGGCGACCGAGTCGTGGACAAGCCGGTGGAGGGGATCCAGCGAGAGCCGGTGACGGCCTGGCTGGCCGAGCGGCTGGACGATCTCGTCCCACCGCTCGACTTCTCCCTCATCGCCGGTGGGCACTCCAATCTCACCTTCGACGTCCGCGACCAGGCCGACGGACACTGGGTGCTCCGTCGGCCGCCGCTCCACCAGGTCCTCGCCACCGCGCACGACATGGGACGCGAGCACCGCATCATCTCCGCCCTGGCGCCCACCGATGTCCCTGTCCCCGACACCATCGGCCTCTGCACCGACGAGGCCGTCAACGGATCTCCCTTCTATGTCATGGACTTCGTCGACGGCACCGTGATCCGCAATGTCGATGCGGCCGAGGAACTGACCGACGATCAGCGACGTCTGGTCGGCGAATCCGTCGTCGACGTGTTGGCCCGCATCCACGCGGTCGACGTCGACGCCGTCGGCCTCGGCGACCTCGGTCGCAAGGAGGCCTACATCGAGCGGCAGCTCAAGCGATGGAACGGTCAGTTCGAGAAGTCGAAGACCAGGGAAGTCCCGATCATGGAGGACGCCTTCGCCCAGCTCTCGGCGCTCGTGCCGCCCCAGGGTCCGGCCGCCATCGTCCATGGCGACTACCGCCTGGACAACTGCATGATCGACCCCTCCGCCGGCGAGGTCGTCGCCGTGCTCGACTGGGAGATCTGTACCCTCGGTGATCCACTGGCCGACGTCGGCCTGCTCCACGTCTACTGGGGCGCCCCCGACGACGCGCAGACCGCGGTGCTCAGAGCTCCCACCGTCCTGCCGGGCTTTCCCGGCCGGGACGAAGCCCTGCGCCGCTACGCCGCGATGTCCGGCCGCGATCTCTCGGCCATCGACTACTACGTGGCGTTCGGCTATTGGAAGCTCGCCTGCATCATCGAGGGCGTCTATTCGCGGTACGTGGCCGGAGCGATGGGAGGCGATGGAGATGCCAGCGCGTATCAGCCGTTCGCCGAGCAGGTCGAGGTCCTGGCTGGGCTCGCACTCGATGCGGTCGCAAGGCTGTCCTGATGCTGTACGAGCAGTTGGCCCATCCCCCACTGGCCGATCCGATCCTGATCGTCGCTCTCGAGGGATGGATCGACGCCGGTTTCGGTGCCGCTGGAGCGGCCGAGCTGCTGCTGGACCAGCTGAGCACCCGGACCGTGGCCCGATTCGACACCGACGCACTACTGGATCAGCGCGCCCGCCGGCCCGTGATGCACCTGGTCGAGGGGGTCAACACCGGCCTCACCTGGCCGTCGATCGAGCTCCTCTCCACCGCCGACCGCGACGGCCGCGACATTCTCCTCCTCGTGGGGTCCGAACCCGACCAGAAGTGGCGCGCCTTCTGCGATGACGTCACCGCCCTGTCGGTCGAGTTCGGAGTCGAGCGCGTCCTCGGCCTGGGGGCCTATCCCGCCGGCACCCCCCACACGCGGCCGGTACGCACGAGCATAACGGCCAACTCGGAGCAACTGGCCGTTCGTCTCCCTCAGTTCGCCCGCGGCACCCTCGAGGTGCCCGCCGGCGTCCAGGCCGCTCTCGAACGGCGCTTCGCCGATCCAGAGGTCTCGATCGATGCGGTCGGTCTCTGGGCGCAGGTGCCGCACTACGCGTCGGGGATGCCGTACCCGGCGGCGAGCGCCGCGCTGATCGATGCGGCCGCCGACGTGGGCATGCGTCGACTCAAGGTGGACTCGCTCCAGGATGACGCCGCGTCCACTCGGGTGAAGCTCGATCATCTGGTGAGTCAGTCGGCCGAACACAGTGCCCTCCTCACCCAGCTCGAGGAGGCCTACGACCGGGCCGTCCAGGACGACGTCGGATTCGAGGTCGACGACCCCATCCCCAGTGGCGACGAGCTTGCCGCCCAGCTCGAGGAGTACCTCCGGGACCAGGACGACTGACCGTCCGACCCGCGGGTCGGACGGACCGTGGGGCAGGTCAGCCGTTCGGACCGCCGGGCTGGTGGCAGGTGGCTTCTTCGCCCGGGGGCGGCGTGTCGTAGACGGTGACTGCACCCTCGGTGTCGAACACCTTCGACTCCGTGTCGGGCCACTCGTCGGGGAGGTAGCGCACCCCGCCGTCGACGTACTGGTACATCCCGTCGGCGACCTGGGAGATCTCGTCGGGACCATTCGCATCGGGATCCCACCAGATCTCGGTCGCATCGTCGAACGCCGCTATGTCGAAGTCATCGAAGATGCCATGTTCACCGAAGGAGATCTGGTAGTTGGTGATCAGGTCGGGATTGATCGGCGCAATGTCGCTGAGCACGTCGATGACACCGGCGCGGGTCAACTCGGGTCCGACCTGCTGGAGGAGCGGGAACACCACCGCCGGTGCTGCGATCAGCACACCAGCGGACTGATCGGCAGCGGGCGGCTCCCCGGTGAAGCACTCGTGGACGAAGTAAGCGCCGGCGCTCTCCGATGGCTGTCGTGCCACCAGCTGGCTCATGCCGAATGCATGGGCCCACTGTTCCTGGTCGTAGGTCCGGGCGAAGACGGTCGTGTCGACCAGCGCGGAGCCGGTGAGGATCCACTCGGGGAAGTAGCCCTGCTTGGTGGCTTCGACGGTCAGGATCTGCGGAGCGAGCGGATCGCCGGAGTAGATGACACTGGTCACATCCGCCTCCTTCATCTTGGCGATGATCGTGGCCGCCTTTCCGGCCAGGTCCACCACCGGGTCGGCGAAGGTCTGATCCTCGGCGAGCGTCACACCCTGATCGGCGAGCCGTTCCACGAACTGCTCGTGGGTGTACTGCGACTCGGGCCCGGTGAGCACGCGGACGGTCCCGAAGACCCGTTCGGTGTCCTGATAGGCCTCGTCGCCGGCGTGGACCGCATCGCGGCCGGCAAGCCGGCGCCCGATGTAGGCGGCCATGTGTTGCTGGCTCTGCTCGGAGGTCATCGTGATCGACCAGATGTAGGGGAAGTTGTCCTCGTAGAAGCGTTCGGACTGGGCCGGGGTGCACGCGAAGCACGGCACCTCGCGTGTGGCCAGTTCCTCGGCGAACGCCGGCGTGAGCACGGGTCCCCCGAACACCATGAAGGGGTCGAGATCCTCGGCGATCTCGGCCGCATCGGCCCGGGCGGCCGTGGCGTCGACCGCGTTCCCCGTGCCCTGGAACGCCACCAGATCGATCTCGCGGCCGTAGGTCTCGAGGTAGGCCGAGTAGTAGTCCACGAACGCCTGCACGGTCTCGGCGCTCTCCGCGTTGGAGTCGTCATTGCCGATCTGGTCGTAGATCGACCGGAGGATCACGTCGTCCTCGGGTCCCTGGTACAGCACGATGCGAACCTTGTCCGCCGTTACACCCACGTCGGTCGCACCACCGTTGTCCCCGGGATAGATCGCGTAGCACTCCGACGGTGTCGTGCCCGCCATCAGGAGGGTGCCCGTCGTCGTGTCGCATCGCTCGCCCCACTGGTAGTCGTCGACCACCCCCTCCGCGGCAGCGAGGCTGAAGGGAACGACGCCTTCGGGTAGGTCGGCCAACGTCGTGTCGCCCCAGCCGCCCGTGTCGATGCTCGGGTCAGGTCGGGAGCCCGTGTCACCGACCCCCTCGGTATCCCCGGTGTCCGTGGTGGCCGGGCCCGTCCCCGTCGTGTCCTCCGGTGGTGCTGCGTCGTCATCGCCACCCGAGTTGAGGACCAGGAAGGCTCCGACGATCGCCACGACGACGCCGATGGCGATCAGAGGTCCGTATCTCCGTAGCGTCGAGCCCCCGTCACCGTTCCGGTCGACCTGTTCACTCACGACGATTCCCCCCCGGGCAGCCCTGCCGGGACGATAGACGCTCTGGCGTTCAGCGGGTGGGCATCATGTGCCCGAGCGACCGATGACCGCGGCGTCGGTGCCAAGGTACGAGGCCACGACGGCCGGATCGTCGAGAACGGACGCCGGTGGCCCACTGGCCACGATCTGGCCCCGATCCATCGCCACCATGCGGTCGGCGACCGCGGTCAGCAGTGTCATGTCGTGTTCGATGATCAGGAGCGACGCCCCGAGATCGTCGCGGACGCGGTGGAGCAGCCCGACGAGGGCCTCGGCCTCGCGCTGGGCGATGCCGGTGGAGGGCTCGTCGAGGAGCACGATCTTGGGATCGTGGGCGACGACACACGCGAGATCGACGACGCGGCGCGAGCCGGTCGAGAGTTCCCCGGCGAACTTGTCGGCGAACGATTCGAGATTGAACAGCTCGATCAGTTCATCCACACGCCGCCTCGCCTCGAGCTCGGAGTCGTACGAGGCGGGCATCCGAAGCGCGGCCAGCAGCGGGTCGCGCACCTCGAGCGAGCGTTCCAGCGCGACGGCGAGCGTCTCGCTCACGGTCAACGCCGGGAAGAGTCGCCCGTCCTGGAAGGATCGACCGAGCCCGAGCATGGCCCGTCGGTTCGGCGGCAGATCGGTCAGCTCTTGCCCATCGAGGATGACCCGCCCCGCATCCGATGGCGTGAAGCCCGAGACCGCGTCCATGAGCGTCGTCTTGCCCGCACCGTTCGGGCCGATCAGCCCGACCACCTCGCCATGACCCACATCGATGCTGGCCAGGTCGACCGCTCGCACACCGCCGAAGCTGCAGGTCACGCCCGACACCTCGAGCAGCGGTGGGGTCGTGTCCGTCCCAGTTCGGACGATCGACGCCGGTTCGGCCGGCGATACGCCCGCATTGGCCGATCCGGCTCCCTCGAGGAACACCGATCTGAGGAGGTCGGGGCGATCGAGCAACTCCTTCGTGGGCCCGTGGAACCGGATCTGCCCCTTCTCCATGAAGTAGGCCGTCTCGGCGACGGTCAAGGCGACGTTGACCGACTGCTCGACCAGGATGATCGTCACGCCTTCCGCGGCCATCTCCCTCAAGACGGGAAGGAGCTGCTCGACGACGACGGGGGCCAGACCGAGCGACAGTTCGTCGATCATCAGCACCCGGGGGCGGCAGAGGAACGACATGGCGAGGGCCAGCATCTGCTGTTGGCCGCCGGAGAGGTCGGCGGCCGGGGTGTCGGGCCTCTTCGCCAGCACGGGGAAGAGGTCGTCCACCCGGGCCAGAGCGGCGGCGAGCGGTTCGGGCGACTTCGCCTGGATCCACGCTGCGGCCCGGAGGTTCTCGTGGACCGTCAACGAGGGGAAGACACCCGCGCCACCGGGCATCTGGATGATGCCCCTGCGGGCGATCTCCGAGGGTGGAGCGTGAGTGATGTCGCGGCCGTCGAAGATCACCGCACCCCGGTCGGCTTCGGCGATGCCGCTGATCGCTCTGAGCAGCGTGGACTTACCCGCGCCATTCGTACCCAGCATGGCGACGATCTCGCCTTCGTCGATCTCGAAGTCGACCCCGAACAGCACCTGGAGCGGCCCGTAGAACACCTCCAGGTCGCGGACGAGGAGGAGCTTGGCTCGACCCTGCCGGCGCTCGTACAGCACCTCCGATCGCGCCGCCATCGACGTCCAGGCGTCCTTGATGTCCCGGGCGATGCACGATCTCGCCGAGGAGATCACCAGCCCCCCGACCAGGAAGACCGGAACCATGACCAGCATGCCGGCGCGGATCCCGACATGATCGGAGATCCAGCCGATGAGCGGCAGCATCAGCAACCCGGGAATCACCCAGATCGAGGCCATCGAGAACCCCACCGAGCGCGCCCGCGCCGGGATCGTCAGGGAGAGCACGGCGAGGATCCCTGGACCGACGATGGCAAGGGTCATGCTGATCCCGGCGTTGGCCGCGATGGCGAAGCCCACGTTCGGAGCCACAGCGAAGCCCGCCGCCAGAGCGGACGCGACGACCGACGCCCAGGCCAGAAAGCGCATCACGAGGGCCGGGTCGCGCAACATGAGGCGCGTCCCGATGCGGGCGCCGATGGTGAGGCCGATCAGCGCCATGGGTTCGACACAGGCGGCGACGATCCCGCGCTGATACGCCTCGAGGCCGAACGCCTCTTCGTACAGGAGGCCGGCCAGGGCAGCGAAGCCGATGAGCGATGCGGCCAGGAAGGGCATGGCGGTGAAGATGCGGCGGAGCGTCTCGGTCTTCCAGGTCATGCGCCACGCTTCACCGAACGAGGGCGGCTCCTCTTCGGTGGCGATCGCTGCATCCGAGGCTCCCATCGCCTTGCGCTCCTGAGCACCGCGGATCGGCTCGACCAGTCTGAGCGCCAGAACGACCATCAGGAGGCTGGGTATGGCGAACACCAGGAAGGGAAGCTGCCATCCCGCCCACGAGGCCAACAGGCCGGCCGCGAGCGGCCCGACGAACTGGCCGATCGCGTTCGCGGCACGGTGGAACGAGAAGACCCGCGCGCGCGCGTCGACGACGAAGTAGTCGGCCAGAAGGGAGTTGTGGGTGGGATCGACGACGGCCCGGCCGATCCCGGATCCGGAGCGCACGACGATCAGCAGCCACCACACCAGACCGAGGCCGGTCATGAACGAGAACACCGCCCACATCGCGGCGCCGATGGCCGCCATCCGCACCCGCGAGTAGCGGTCGGCCGCGTACGCGATGGGGACCTGGAGCGACAGCGCTCCGAAGGACACGAGGGCGATCAACGAGAGGATCCCGGTGTTGGAGAAGCCGTAGTAGTCCCTGATCTCTGGCACGAGGATGGCGAAGGCCGTGCGATCGAGCTCGTCGACGGCGTTCAGGCCGAACAGCACCATCAGCGCATAGGTGGGACCGCCGCCGCTGATCTCGGTCAGCCAACCGCTCGGGTTGCGGACACCAGCGAGGAACCGGGGCCACCACGCCCGTAGGTCCGAGGGTCCGGCGCGGAACCGTTCCGCCACCCATCGCCAGACCTCGATCACGGCACCGGCTCCTGGGACGGGGCCCGGCCTTCGGCAGCCGCCTCTTCTTCTTCGGCCGTGGCGCCGTCGTCGAGATCGCTCGCATCACCGGCGACGAGGCTCGGGACATCGAGACCACGCTCCCGGGCGACGAACCGGAGCCACCCATCGCGGGCTCGGAACAGGAGACCGCCGAGGCCCCCCGGGCTGATCAGCAGGAGGGCGAGCACACCGATGGCGCTCACCAGCAGACGCCACGTCCCCGACAGGTAGAGGTAGCCGCCCCGGAGGAAGACCGCCCCCATCACGGCGCCGGTCAATGATCCGAGGCCACCGATCACCGCGGCGATGAACACGTTGATGTTCTCGAATGACGCATACGGACCACCGGCGCCGAGATCGAGCGCGTGCTGGTGGTGCACGAAGAGCGCCCCGGCCATCGCCGCCATCGACCCGGAGATGGCGAAGGCGAGCAGCTTGGTCCGGACGATCGAGACCCCGAAGGACTGCGTAGCCCGCTCGTTCTCGCGCAGCGCCAGGATGACCCGTCCGGTGCGGCTGGTCCGGAGACCGCGAACCACCCATGCGGTGAAGACGAAGACCGCCAGGCAGACGTAGTACAGCCGGGTCGGGGTCTCCCAGTCGACGATCCCGAGGATCGGGAGCCGGGCCACCTGCCCTCGGGGCACCCAGTCGAAGTACTCGGGGTTGACGAGATACGAGCTGACGGCCAAGGCGAAACCGAGCGTCACGACCGCGAGCTGGAGGCCGCGGAGCCTGAGCGCCGGGAGACCCACCACGACGGCGATCAATCCGCCGATCATCCCGCTGGCCAGAAGCGCGAGCGTGATGTCGACGTTCCAGGTGGTCGTCAGCTTCGCTCCCACCGCCGCTCCCACGAGCACGAATCCCATCTGGCCGAGCGACATCTGGCCGGCCCAGCCCGTGAGCACGACGAGTGACATCACGATCATGGCGTATACGACGACCGACGACAGCCGAAGCGACTGGGAGGTCGAGAGGTAGTGCGGCACGACCAGGGCCACGAGCCCGATGGCCCCCCACCAGGCCCCCCGGGTCAGGCGTACCTCGGGAAGTCCGACCAGCTCCCCGGGATACGGGCGTATCTCGTCGGCGAGGCTCCAACTGGTGGCCTCGGTCTGCTCGGCTCGCGTGGATCCTCGCCGCAACAGGAGCATGCCGGCGACGATGATGACGGCCAGGATGGGATCGAGGAGCTGGGTGCTGCTCGTGTCCCAGAAGATGGCGGCCTCGAGCACACCGATGGCCGTGGCGCTCGCCGCGACCGCCGGGAGGTTCGTCATCCGGCCGAGAACGAGGGCAGCGAGCGCGCGCAGCATCGTTCCGACCGTCAGCGTGAAGAAGATCGGTAGACCGAACACACCGGCCCTGAGGAAGATCCCGACGAACGCGAGGACGGCCGCCATCGCCCACACGATGGTCTGCACGCCCTTGACCGGGATGCCGAGCAATGCGGCTCGACTCACGTTGTCCGCGCTGGCACGCATGGCGATGCCGAGGGTCGTGAAGCGCAGCACGCCGGCCACCACCAGCATCGCGATGGGGGCGATGACCACAGCCAGGACGTCGTTGGCATCGAAGACCAGCGGGTCGACCGTGAACGTGAGATCGAAGGGCGGCTCCAGTCGGACCGGGCGCGCCTTCTCGTCCCAGAGAAGGGGCAGCGCAACCGATGCCAGCAACAGCAGTTGCGATATTCCGAGGGTTGCCGCCGTGAGGATCAGCCGTGAGGCGTGGAAGAATCGCCGTACGAACGCGAACTCGACGACCGCGCCGACGACAGCAGCCGCCACGAGCCCGAGCGCGCCGGCGACCCAGTAGTTCCATCCGCTGTAGAGCACGAGCAGAACCGCGAGTGCAGCCGGTGCCGCGCCGAGCTCACCCTGTGCGAAGTTGATGATTCGATTGGTGCGGTAGACCAGAGCCAGCCCGACGGCCACCATCGCGCTGAGCAGGCCGAGGATCACACCCTGCAACACGACCCCGGCTCCGACCGGGAACATCACCAGCTGGAGCAGCAGGAGAGCGAGGGCCGGACCGAAGGCCCGCAACGCGGAGCGCACCGCCGGGCTCGTCATCACACCAGCCGATGCGCAGCGCACTCGACGGGCGCGGGTCGCAACGGGCCAACCGGATCATGCAACGAGCCGTTCCCCCCTGGGATCGACGGTGCCGTCGTAGGATCTGCCCCCGACGACGCCTCCGTGTGTATAGCACCCGGGAGAGATCGCTAAGGTCCGTTCCATGCGCGTCGACGGTGGTGCCGATCTCAACCTCGCCAAGACCGCTGCCAGGGCCCACCGAGCAGAGCGCGCCGGCTACGACGGCCTGTGGACCGCCGAGACCAATCACGATCCGTTCCTCCCGCTCCTGATGGCGGCCGAACACACCGAACGGGTCGAACTGGGCACCGCTATCACGGTCGCGTTCGCGCGGAACCCGATGACCCTGGCCCAGGTCTCCCACGATCTCCAGCGATTCTCCGAGGGCCGGTTCATCCTCGGCCTGGGAAGTCAGATCAAGCCGCACATCACGAAGCGGTTCTCGATGGAGTGGTCCAGGCCCGCCGCTCGCATGCGCGAGATGATCGCCGCCATCCGTGCGATCTGGGCCTGTTGGGACGACGGCGAGAAACTCGACTTCCGCGGCGACTTCTACACGCACACGCTGATGACGCCGTTCTTCAATCCCGGTCCCAGTCTCCACGGCAGCGCGAAGATCTATCTGGCCGGAGTCGGCCGACTGATGACCGAGGTCGCCGGCGAGATGTGCGACGGCTTCCTCTGCCACGCCTTCACCACCGAGCGGTACCTCCGCGAGGTCACGCTCCCCGCCCTCGAACGAGGGGCGGCCAGGGCCGGACGTACCCTCGCCGACATCGAGATCTCCGGGCCGGCCTTCATCGCCACCGGCACCGACGAAGCCTCGTTCGAGGCGTCCAAGGACGGTGTCCGACAACAGATCTCGTTCTATGCGTCCACTCCGGCCTACCGGCCCGTCCTGGACCTCCACGGCTGGGGCGAGCTCCAGACCGATCTCAACGCCCTCTCCAAACAGGGCGAGTGGGAGAAGATGGGCACCCTCGTCGACGACGAGATCCTGGCCACCTTCGCCGTCGTCGCCGAACCTTCCGAGATCGCCGCGGAGTTGAGCACTCGCTATGGCGAGATCATCGACCGCATCTCCTTCTACGCACCGTACGAGTCCGACCCCGAGACCTGGCTCCCGGTCATCCAGGCGCTCCACGACGCCTGACCGGCGACCATCGACAACAGGCGTCGCCCACCCGAACCGAAACCCAAACACTGAGAAGAGCCCCGATGTCAGATCCCAGATGGGTCTTCCGTTTCGATCAGCTCGATGCCGCCGAGGCGAAGGCGAATGGCGACTGGGAGGCCGTGAGGAGCCTGCTCGGCGGCAAGGGAGCCAACCTCGCCGACATGACGCGGCTCGGGATTCCCGTTCCGCCCGGGTTCACCATCACCACCGAGGCCTGCAACGAGTACGTAGCCGCCGAGGGCGCCATGCCCGATGGGCTTTGGGACGAGGTCCTCGAAGCGATGACGGACCTCGAGGCGAAGACCGGCAAGCGCTATGGCGACCCCGACAACCCGCTCCTCGTCGCATGCCGCTCGGGGGCCAAGATCTCGATGCCCGGCATGATGGACACCGTGCTCGACATCGGCCTCAACGACGAGGTGGTGAAGGGCATGGTGTCGCAGAGCGGCGATGCCCGATTCGTGTTCGACAGCTATCGCCGTCTCATCCAGATGATGGGCACGGTGGTGCTCGGGGTCCGTGACGAACCGTTCGAGGAGGTCCTGGCCGAGCGGCGAGCCGAGCGAGGAGTCACCAACGACTCCGAGCTGTCGGTGGTCGATCTGGACTCGGTGGTCCGGGACTTCAAACGTATCGTCGAGCAACGGGCTCGCACGGCCTTCCCGGCCGATCCGTACGAGCAGCTCCGCCTCGCCGTCACCGCCGTCTTCGAGAGTTGGAACGGCAAGCGCGCCCGCGACTACCGGAATGCCGCGCACATCCCCCATGACCTCGGCACCGCGGTCAACGTCGTGGCCATGGTTTTCGGCAACACCGGTCCCACCTCGGCCACCGGTGTGGCGATGTCACGCGATGCCACAACCGGGGACAAGCGTCTCGAGGGCGACTACCTCATGAACGCCCAGGGCGAGGACGTCGTGGCCGGCACCCGTCCCACCGAGCGGATCGAGCAGCTGGCCGTGGACATGCCGGAGGTCGGTGCCGAGTTCGCGGCCATCGCCGAACGGCTCGAACAGCACTACCGCGACATGCAGGACATGGAGTTCACGGTCGAGCGGGGCAAGCTGTGGCTCCTGCAGACCCGCGCCGGCAAGCGCACGGCCCAAGCCGCGGTCCGCATCGCGGTCGACATGGCCACCGAAGGCCTCATCACCGCCCGCGAAGCGGTCAACCGGGTCACCCCCGAGCAGATCGAGTTCTTCCTGCATCCCCAGTTCTCGACCGAGGCCGTCGCTGCGGCCAACACGATCGCCACGGGCCTCAACGTGTCGCCCGGCGCGGCCTCCGGTGCCATCGCCTTCGATCCCGACCTGGCCGAGCGCTGGTCGAACGAAGGCCGTGAGGTGCTGCTCGTACGGCCCGAGACCAAACCCGACGACGTGCACGGCATGCTGAGCTCGGTCGGCGTGCTCACCAGCAGCGGCGGCCGGACCAGTCACGCCGCGCTCGTGGCCCGCCAGTTCGGCAAGCCGGCCGTCGTTGGTGCGTCGGAGCTCCACATCGACATGAAGATGCGGGTGCTTCGCGTGGGCTCACTGGAGATCCGCGAGGGAGAGAGAGTATCGATCGACGGTACGAGCGGTGAGGTATTCGCCGGCGACGTCCAAACCGTGCCGCCCGACCTGGACGACGAATGGTTGAACACTCTGCTTGGGTGGGCGGACCAGTTCCGAACGCTCGGCATTCGGGCCAACGCCGACGAAGCCGCCGACGCGACCAAAGCCCGCCGGTACGGTGCCGAGGGCATCGGTCTGTGCCGGACCGAGCACATGTTCTTCGATCCCGAACGACTTCCGATCGTTCAGTCCATGATCACGGCTCCATCGCCGAGTGAGCGGCGGGAGGCGGTCGATGCCCTCCTGCCATATCAACGGGCCGACTTCGCCGAGCTCCTCGAGGCCATGGACGGCCTACCCGTCATCATCCGACTCCTCGATCCACCCTTGCACGAGTTCCTCCCGGCTCGCGACGAACTGGTCCGCTCGGTGGCCGATCTCCAGATACGCCTCGGGCAGGCCGGAACCGCCGACGAGGTCGATCAGCTGGTCGATGAGCTGACCGCGACCCGTTCGCTCCTCAAGCAGGTCGGTGAGCTCCACGAATCCAACCCGATGCTGGGCCTCCGCGGGGTCCGGCTCGGCATCAAGATCGAAGAGCTGACCCGGATGCAAGCCCGCGCGGTGGCCGAAGCCGCTGTCGAGGCAAAGCAGAATGGCGCCGATCCACACCCCGAGATCATGGTGCCCCTCGTCAGCCACGCGTCCGAGCTCGCCATCCAGCGGTCGGTCATAACCGACGAGATCGCGGCGGTCATGGCGGAGGCGGGCGTCGAGATGGACATCCCGATAGGGACGATGATCGAGGTTCCGCGGGCCGCGCTCACCGCCGGCGAGATCGTCGAGCACGCCGAGTTCATGTCCTTCGGCACCAATGATCTCACGCAGACGACGCTGGCCATCAGCCGCGACGACGCCGAAGGCAGCTTCCTCCTCGCCTACCTCGCCGATGGGATCCTCGAGAGGAACCCCTTCGAGACGATCGACGAGGCCGGTGTCGGCCGTCTCATGTCGATCGCGCTCGAGGACGCCCGAGCGGTCAGACCCGACGTGGTGAGTGGCGTGTGCGGAGAACACGGCGGCGATCCCGCATCGATCCATCTGTGCCACGAGCTGGGCATCGCGTATGTGAGCTGCTCGCCGTTGCGTGTCCCTGTGGCTCGTCTCGCGGCGGCACAGGCCGCCCTGGCCGGAAGCGAGGAGGACTGACGTGAGCGGCCCCCTCATAACCGTCGATGGCAACGAGGCCGCGGCCCGCGTGGCGCACAAGCTGAGCGAGGTGATCGCCATATACCCGATCACCCCTGCCTCGCCGATGGGTGAGCTCTCCGATGCCTGGTCCCAGGCCGGCACGACCAACCTCTGGGGAGCGGTGCCCGAGGTGGTCGAGATGCAGAGTGAGGCCGGCGCCGCTGGAACCCTGCACGGATCACTCCAGGCCGGCGCGCTGACGACGACCTTCACCGCTTCCCAGGGTCTGCTGTTGATGATCCCGAATCTGTACAAGATCGCGGGCGAACTGCTCCCGGCGGTCATCCATGTAGCGGCCCGGTCGGTGGCCACCCATGCCCTCAGCATCTTCGGTGACCACAGCGACGTCATGGCGGCCCGCCAGACCGGCTGCGCCATGCTGGCCTCGGCCTCGGTCCAGGAGGCCCAGGATCTGGCGGTCATCGCGCACGCCGCGACGTTGCGCACCCGGGTGCCGTTCCTGCACTTCTTCGACGGCTTCCGCACCAGCCACGAGATCAGCACCATCGAGGCGGTCGGCGAGGACGATCTCCGCTCCCTCGTCGAGACCGCGATGGTCCTCGACCATCGATCCCGGGCCCTCGACCCGAACGCCCCGACCCTTCGAGGCACCGCCCAGAACCCGGATGTGTTCTTCCAGGGCCGCGAGGCGGCCAATCCCTTCCACGACGCGGTCGGCCCGGCGGTGGAGCGGGAGATGGACCGATTCGCCGAGATGTCAGGACGTCGCTACCGGCTGTTCGACTACTGGGGAGCCGCCGACGCGGAGCGAGTCGTGATCCTCATGGGATCGGGCACGACCACGGCGCGGGAGGCCGTCGAGGCGGCCGCGGCCGCCGGTGAGAAGGTAGGTGCCATCGCAGTCCGCCTGTATCGACCATTCGGCTCCGAGGCGCTGGTCGCCGCGCTCCCACAGAGCACCCGCCGCATCGCCGTTCTCGACCGGACCAAGGAACCGGGCTCGGTCGGCGAACCGCTGTACCTGGACGTCGTGGCGGCACTGGCCGAATACTGGGTGGGCGCGCCGCCCGCCGTGATCGGAGGTCGCTACGGCCTCTCGTCGAAGGAATTCACCCCGGCGATGGTGTACGCAGCTCTCGACGAGCTCGACCGCGACTCCCCCAAGAACCACTTCACCGTGGGCATCGTCGACGACGTCACCCACACGAGTCTCCCCGTCGACGAGAACCGCTGGACCGAGCCGGCCGACCAGACCAGGGCCGTCTTCTACGGCCTCGGTAGCGACGGCACCGTCGGAGCCAACAAGAACTCGGTGAAAATCATCGGTAGGCACACCGACTCCTACGCCCAGGGCTACTTCGTCTACGACTCGAAGAAGTCGGGCTCGATGACCGTCTCCCACCTGCGCTTCGGACCGGAACCCATCGGTGCGCCATACCTCGTCACCGACGCCGGGTTCGTCGCGTGCCACAACGACGGGTTCCTCGATCGGCTCGACGTACTCGAACGGGCGGCCACCGGGGCCACATTCCTGCTGAACACGTCGCACGGACCCGACGAGGTCTGGGATCACCTGCCCCGATCGGTCCAGGAGAGGATCATCGAGGCCGAGATCGACCTCTGGGTGGTCGACGCCAACCGGGTGGCCGCCGATGCCGGTCTGGGGGGTCGAGTCAACACGGTCCTGCAGACGTGCTTTCTCTTCCTCGTCGACCTCATGCCCCATGACGAAGCGGTGGCTGCGATCAAGGAGGCCGTCGCCGACACCTACGGTCGTCGCGGCCGGACGGTCCTGAAACGGAACGAAGAAGCGGTCGATGCCGCCATCGACGGGCTGGCCCAGGTGTCGATCCCGACGTCGGCCGACAGCGATCGCGCCATGCGCCCTCCGGTGCCGACCGCGGCACCCGAGTTCGCTCAGCGGGTCACGGCCGCGATCGTCGCGGGACGAGGCGACCTCCTTCCGGTCAGCGCACTGCCGGTCGACGGCACGTTCCCGACGGCCACATCGCAGTGGGAGAAACGGAGCATCGCCCAGGAGATCCCGATCTGGGATCCCGACATCTGCATCGACTGTGGACGCTGCGCCCTCGTCTGTCCGCACGCCGCGATTCGGGCCAAGACGGCGGCACCCGACGCGCTGGGCGCCGCCCCGGCGTCGTTTTCCTCCAAGAACTGGACGGGAGCCGATGACGGGACGCGGCTGATCATTCAGGTCGCCCCCGACGACTGCACGGGTTGCGGCGTGTGTGTGAGCATCTGCCCCGCGAAGAGCAAGGAGGCGGTCAAGCACCGGGCCATCAACATGGAAGCCAAGGCCCCTCACCTCGAACCCGAGCGAGCCAACTACGAGTACTTCCTCGGTCTGCCCGACGCCGATCGACGAGAGCTCCCGATTGCGACCGTGAAGGGGTCCCAGCTCGCCCAGCCCCTGTTCGAGTACTCCGGTGCCTGCTCGGGTTGCGGTGAGACCCCATACCTCAAGCTCCTCACCCAGCTCTTCGGCGATCGAATCCTCGTGGCCAACGCCACCGGCTGCTCCTCCATCTACGGCGCCAACCTCCCCACGACCCCCTGGGCGGTCGACGCCGATGGGCGCGGTCCGGCCTGGGCCAATTCGCTGTTCGAGGACAACGCAGAATTCGGTCTCGGCATGCGCCTGGCCTACGACCACCACGAGACGATGGCCCGGTCGCTCGTCCACGAGCTCGCACCTCAGCTCGGTGATCTCGCCGGGTCGCTGCTCGACGCGGATCAGTCCGACGAGGAGGCCATCGCGGCCCAGCGGGAGCGGGTCGAGCAGCTGCAGACCGCCCTCGCCGGCCTGGACGATCCCCGCGCCGGCCAGCTCCGGGCGCACGCCGACCACCTCGTTCGGTCCACCGTGTGGATCGTCGGAGGCGACGGCTGGGCCTACGACATCGGCTTCGGCGGCGTCGACCATGTGCTCGCCACCGGCCGCGACGTCAACATCCTGGTTCTCGACACCGAGGTCTACTCGAACACCGGCGGGCAGACGTCGAAGGCGACACCCCGGGCGGCGATCGCGAAGTTCTCGGCCGGCGGAAAGACCACCGCCAAAAAGGACCTGGGCATGATCGCCATGGGCTACAGCGACGTCTATGTCGCCCAGGTGGCCATGGGAGCGAACATGACACAGGTCGTGAAGGCATTCGCCGAAGCCGAGGCGCACCCCGGGCCATCGCTCATCATCGCTTACAGCCCGTGCATCGCCCACGGCATCGACATGAGCGACATGATGGGCCACCAGAAGATGGCCGCCTCAACCGGATACTGGCCGCTGTATCGGTACGACCCGGGCCGCGAGCAACGGGGCGAACACGGGCTCCACCTCGACAGCCGCAAACCGACGGTCCCGTTCCGAGAATTCGCCATGACCGAGGCCCGATTCGCCATGCTGGCCCGGGCCAATCCCGCGGTCGCCGACCAGCTGCTCGACGAAGCACAAGCCGACATCGACAACCGATGGCATCTCTACGAGCAGATGGTCGAAGTGGAACGCACCGCCACCTACGGCATCACCGACGAGGGAGACGACTGATGGCCACCGACCTCACCACCGAATACGCGGGCCTGCACCTGATGAACCCCCTCGTCGTATCGGCATCACCCCTGACCGGGTCGATCGACTCCCTGCTCGAACTCCAGGCGGCAGGTGCGGCCGCGGTCGTCCTCCCGTCGGTGTTCGAGGAACAGATCGAGCACGAAACCATGGCGATCCACCACGGCCTCGAGATGGGCGCGGAGCAGTACGGCGAGGCCGCCGGCGGCTACCTGCCCGAAGTCGACGACCTCCATCCGGCCACAGACCACCATCTCGAGCTGCTGAAGCAAGCCAAGGTGCAGCTCGGGATACCGGTGATCGCGAGCCTCAACGGGGATTCGCTCGGCGGCTGGACCTATTACGCCAGCGAAATGGAAGAGGCGGGGGCCGACGCCCTCGAGCTCAACGTCTATCACGTCGCCGCGGACGTCTACGCCACCGGCGAGGAGGTCGAGGACACCTATCTCCGCCTGGTCGAGCACGTCCGCGCCGCCATCTCGATCCCGCTCACGGTCAAGATCGGGCCGTTCTTCAGCTCGCCGGGCCACATGGCCCGATCGCTGTCCGACGCGGGAGCAGACGGGCTCGTGCTCTTCAATCGCTTCTATCAGCCCGACATAGATCTGGATGACCTGTCCGTACGCCCCAACCTGATCCTCAGCACGTCGGCCGAGATGCGCCTCGTGCTGCGGTGGATGGCCATCCTGCGGGGCCGGGTGCATGCATCGCTGGCGGCCTCGACCGGCGTCCACACCGCTGAAGACGCCACCAAGCTGCTCCTGGCCGGTGCCGACGTCGTGATGATGACATCGGCCTTGCTCGAACACGGACCGGAGCGCCTGAACACCGTGCTGACCGGGCTCACCCGGTGGTTCGGGGAGCGAGGCTACGACTCGCTGCGCCAGGCTCGTGGCAGTCTGAGCCAGGAGGCCTCCCCCGACCCAGAGGCCTTCGAGCGCGCCAACTACATGAAGACGCTGCTGACCTTCTCACCCGCATCGCGCTAGAGCAACTGCGACTCGACGGCGAGCTCGAGTTCTCCGTCCTCATAGCGCTGTTTGCACAGGGCGCGTTGGAGCTTCCCCGAAGACGTCTTCGGAAGGGTGCCCGGAGCCACCAGACATACCTCCTTCATGGGAAGGCCGACCGCCTCCCGAGCCCGTTCGGCCACGAGCTTGCTGGTGAGGTGGAGATCGTCGGAGCGGGTCTCGGCCACGACGACCACGGCCTGCTTGCCGAGTCGCCCCTCGACGCCGAATGCGATGACGTTGCCGGCCCGTACGCCGTCGACGCCTCCGGCGGCGCGTTCGATGTCCTGCGGATACACGTTCCGACCGCCCACGATGATCACGTCCTTGATCCGTCCGCAGATCACCAGCTCCTGATCGACCAGGTACGCGAGGTCGCCCGTGCGGAACCAATCATCGCGGAAGGCTTCCCGAGTCCGTTGCGGGTCCTTGTAGTAGGACGCCGTGACCGACGACCCCCGGATCTCCAGCTCACCCACCTCGCGCTCGTCCAGGACAGCCCCCGACTCCCCGTCGGTGATCCGGAACTCGAGGCCGTCCATCGCCCTTCCCAACATCACCAGCTCGCGGGCCGAGGGGTGGTCGGATTCGACCGGACGAGCCAGGTGGTCGCGCTCGAGCTCGTCCCCGTCGACCAAATCGATCCGAAGGCCCCGGCCCGCCTCTGGGAATGAGCCGGCAATCGTGGTTTCGGCCATTCCGAAGGCGGGGAAGACCGCGCCCGGGTCGAGCCGGTGTCGCGCCCCTGCCTCGACGAAGGCGCGGACCGCGTCGGGATCGACGGGCTCGGCACCGTTGAGCGCGACCCGCAGCGTCGAGAGGTCGAGGAGCTCCTCGGCATTGCGCAACGCTCGGGTGGCCAGCACATAGGCGAAGTTCGGTCCGGCGGTCGCCGTGCCCTTGTAGTCGGAGATCCACTGCATCCAGCGGGCGGGATGACCCATGAAGTCCTGGGGAGTGGCGAGGACCATTCCTGCCCCGGAGTACATCGTCAGGCTCAGCACGCCGACGAGCCCCATGTCGTGATAGAGCGGGAGCCAGGACACCAACCGGTCTTCGGACGGGCTGAACTCGGTTCGGGACTGGACGGCGTCCAAGTTCGCCACCAGGTTGCGTTGGAGAACGGTGACGCCCTTCGGCGAGTCGGTCGATCCCGACGTGAACTGCAGGATCGCCAGCCGATCCGGGTCGTCGGTCGGTCGCCGGAACTCCTCGGCTCCGAGATCTACCGCCGCCGATCCGAGGTCGGCGAGCTGCAACATGGGTGGATCGGCCGGCTCCGGAGAGATGAACGCGGCGAGATCGGCGTCGATCAAAGTCAGCCTGGCCTCGGACGCTCGAATCCGAATGCGAGTCTGGGCGACGAATTCCTCGATCGAGGACAGCCGCATGGGCAGCGGTAACACCACCGCAGCCGCGCCTGCGAGCCAGGTGGCCTGGAGCGCTGTCACGAGAGCACGGCTGGTCGGACCGATGATCGCTATGTTGTCTCCGGCTTGGACGCCGAGGTGCTGGAGAGCGGCGGCCATGGCCCGAGCGTCATCGTGGAGCCGTGCCCAGGAGACGTGATCCGCCTCGTCACCAGCCAGGAAGACGATCTCACCGCGGCCCCCGGTCGCGGCCATCTCGATCCGTTGCGTGAAGGTATCCATCGGGTGATCCGACCCCCCGGGGGAACGACGGGTTACAGCGAGCTGTGTCTCGTCACACTACGACGTTGACGAGCCTCGGGGGGCGGAGGATGATCTTCTTCGGCGGGCCGGTGAGGTACTGCTGGATCCCGCCGGCGGCCAGGGCCAGGGCTTCGGCCTCCTCGTCGGACACGTCCGCTGCCACCTCGAGCCGGTCACGGACCTTCCCGTTGACCTGAACGACCATCGTGACCGTGTCCTCGACCAGCAGGTCGGCGTCGGGCTCGGGCCACTCGTGTTCGTGGATGTGACCGCCGTGGCGACGCTCCCACAACTCTGCGGTGAGATGCGGCACCGAGGGGGCCAGGACGAGCAGCAGGGCGTCGACGGCGGCTTGCAGGGTCGATCCGTGTGGACCCTGATCGTCCTGCACGTATCGATAGAGCTCGTTGGTGAACTCCATCGCCGCAGCGACCGCGGTGTTGTAGGACCAGCGGTCGTAGTCGCCCGTGATCCGGTCGATGACCCTGTGGGTGGACCGGTGCACCGCTTCGTCGGCGTCGGTCCGTTCTCCCTCACGTTCGGCGGTCACCAGATCGCTGCCCGGCACCGCGAGGCGCCATAGCCGGGCCAGGAACCGGCCCGCTCCTTCGATCGCGAAGTCCTCCCAGTCGACGTCCTCGGCCGGTGGTTTGGCCTGCAGGATGGCGAGCCGCAGCGCGTCGGCCCCCTGGTGCTCGACGATCTCGTCGGGTGCCACCAGGTTGCCTTTGGACTTGCTCATCTTCCCCCCGCCGAGCCGCACCATGCCCTGGGTGAAGAGACGGGCGAACGGCTCCCTGAGCTCCTTCGGGGCATAACCGAGATCGGAGAGCGCCTTGGTGAAGAACCGGGCGTACATCAGGTGGAGAATGGCGTGCTCGACGCCGCCGATGTACTGATCGACCGGCAGCCAACGCCCGACCGCCTCGACCGAGAACGGCTGATCGACGTTGAACGCGTCGGCGAACCGCAGGAAGTACCACGACGAGTCGACGAACGTGTCCATCGTGTCGGTCTCCCGCCGGGCCGGGCCGCCACACGCGGGGCACTCCGTGTGGAGGAACCCGTCGTGGGACACCAGCGGGGACTGGCCCGTGGGAACGAACTCGACGTCGTCGGGAGCGACGACCGGCAGGTCACCGTCGGGGACAGGCCGGGGTCCGCAAGCATCGCAGTAGATGATCGGGATCGGGCAACCCCAGAAGCGCTGACGCGACAGCAACCAGTCCCGCAGCCGGTAGTTGACCCGACGTTCTCCGAGGCCTTCGTCCTCGAGCCAGCTCGTCGCCCGTTCGATGGCCGGCCCGACGTCGAGCCCGTCCAGCCACTCGCTGTTGATCGCCGGCCCGTCTCCGGTGAAGGCCTCACCCTCCCATCCGGCGGGAGGCTGGACGGTCCGTACGATGTCGAGGCCGTAGGCGGTGGCGAAGTCCCAGTCCCGCTGGTCCTGGGCAGGTACGGCCATGATGGCCCCGGTTCCGTATCCCATGAGGACGTAGTCGGCCAGATACACGGGGATGGCCCGCCCCGTGAACGGGTTCACCACCTCCCCCCCGGTGAAGACACCCCGCTTGTCGAGGTCGCCACCCGCCGCGAGCCGATCGATCTCGCTACGGCCGGCCACCTCGGCCCGAAACGCCTCGACCGCCGCCCGTTGCTCGGTCGAGGTGAATTCGGCGACGCGGGGGTGCTCGGGCGACATGACGGCGAACGTCATGCCGAACGACGTGTCCGGGCGGGTGGTGAAGACCTGCAGGCCCTCGACATCGGTGCGAGCGGCGCCGGAGGCGTCGGCGACGGGCAGCGTGAACTCGGCTCCCTCCGAGCGTCCGATCCAGTTGCGCTGCATGGTCTTGACCCGTTCGGGCCACTCGAGTCCGTCCAGGTCGTCGAGCAGCTCCTGGGCGTAGTCGGTGATCTTGTAGAACCACTGTTCGAGATCGCGGCGCTCGACCAGATCCCCCGATCGCTCACACGTGCCGTCGGCCAGGACCTGCTCGTTCGCCAGGACGGTCTGACAACCCGGACACCAGTTGACAGGCGACTCGGCCCGATAGACCAGGCCGGCCTCGTAGAAGCGCAGGAAGATCCACTGCGTCCAGCGGATGTAGTCGGGGTCGTGACTCTTCACCATCCTGCGCCAGTCGTAGACCGCCCCGATCCGCTGCAGCGACGAGGACAGCTCCTCGATCCTGGCATCGGTGTAGGTGCGAGGGTGTACGCCCGACTTGAGCGCCGCGTTCTCGGCCGGGAGCCCGAAGCTGTCGAATCCGATCGGAGAGAGGACGCCCTGGCCGTTCATCGTGCGATAGCGGACGAGCAGGTCACCGAACGTGTAGTTCCGGACGTGCCCGATGTGCGCCGGGCCGCTCGGGTACGGGTACATCGACAGGACGTAGGCCGGCGGGCGCGGGTCGTCGTTGTCGATCTCATAGGTGCCGTCTTCGCGCCACCGCTGCTGCCAGCGCGGCTCGATTGCTTGGGGGGAATAGGCGTCGGCCATGGCTGGAGAGGTTATTGGCCACGGTGGCGATCCCACGCCAATTCCCAGCATCTCGTTCCCGGCCCGAAGTGGTAGCCTCACAGGCTCCCGGGGGCTATAGCTCAGTTGGTAGAGCGCTTCCATGGCATGGAAGAGGTCTGGGGTTCAATTCCCCATAGCTCCACTCTCGGCCCGACTTCGGGTCGGCCCACCCTGTTGGCGGCTCGACCCGGATTCAGGTGATGACCGGGGCCCAATCGACCGACTCGACGTCGGACCAGAGACGGTCGAGGCCGTAGAACTCCCTCGTTGTCGCTTGGAACACGTGAATCACCATGTCGCCGTAGTCGAGAAGCACCCACTGTCTCGTGTCGAAGCCCTCGACGCGGAGCGGCCGAGTCCCTCCGGCATCGGCAACCTGCTTCTCGATCTCTTCCGCGATCGCCTTGACCTGTCTCTCGTTGGCTCCGCTGGTGATGACGAAGAACTCGGCGATGGCCAGAACCGGCCCCACCTCGAGGACGACGGTGTCGGTTCCGAGCTTGTCGTCCGCTGCTCGAGCGGCAACGATCGCCAGATCGACCGGTTCGGGCGAGGCCGCCAGGACGGAGGGTGACGGGTCGGGTCGGGTCATTCGGGTCAGGACTCTTGGGCCTTCACGAAGTCGCGGCCGACCACGACGGTCACATCGAGGTCCGAGGTCGGATTGTGTCGCAGTTCGACGGCGCCCACCCCGAGTTGGTCGCGCACTTCCTCTGCTCGCGCTTCGAAGCGGGTGTCGTAGTAGATGACGATGGACTCCTGGTAGTCGAAGCTCTGGGCATTGCCCACCCGCTTCAGATTGACGCCGAGCGGCACGAGCGTGTCGGCCGCCGTGAACTCGATCCCGTCGACATCGACCCCGTCGAGGATACGCGTCGCGATCCGATTCCCACCGTGTCCGACCGCGAACGGCACCATGCTGATCATCATCTCGTCCAAAGCCTCGGGCTCGGGCGAGTCGAACTCGACTTGTCGGTCGACCTGCACGCGGTGCAACGGGAAGTCAGGGTAGGTCACCTGACCATCGGCGAGGAGGCGGACGACCGCTCCGAGGCCTCTATCCGCCTCCCCGGGTACGGCTTCCGGGCCCGCCTCGGCCACGGCGGCGATCCAAGCCCGCCACAGGTCTTCCTGCCGCGCCATGGCATCGAGCCCGTTCGCGGCTCGCGGGGGAAGCGACACCCACGCCGCAGCCTCGGCGGCCGTGAGCTCGAGATCGCCGGCGGGATAGACCGTGTCCCCCACCGTGACCTCGCGACGATTCCTGACGGTGATCGGGGCCACGTTCTCGAGAAGGGCCTCCCAGTCGGACGGACCGATCAGCGTGACGCTGTCGGCGACGACGCCGAGCATCTCCTCGGTGACGGCCCTGAGCCCGTCGAGACCTCCATCGGCCAGCGTCATGTCGTAGATGACACCGACATCGTCCCCGACCTCGGGCGGGGACATCCATGTAGCGGCAAGACTCGGCACTGTCACGACCATCCTCTGCGGAACGAGAAGGGTCGCCCCCCCACCGGAGTCACCGGCCGCCAGGAATGTCGTACCCAGCTGCTGACCGTCGGCATCGACCGTGACGGCGATGGCCGTCGCTGTCGGTGTGGTGAACGCCTCGTACCCGGGCGCGTCGGGATCGGCGGCGGCGATCCTGCCGTTCTCGCTCTTCAAGTCGTCGGCGGTGCGGAGTCCGGCCAAGGCGATGAACGGGAGTGCCGCCACGACCGCCAGCCCGAGCAGGGCCATGAACCACGTCATCCGATGCTGGCGTCTGGTCCGACGTCGTCTGCGTTGCGCCCGCTCCCCGGTCCCGTGCTCGGGCAGCGTGACGACCTCGTCAGAGGACGCAACGCCCTCGTCAGTGGACGCCTCGATCAGATCGTTGGCGGGCGCGTTCGGCCCTGCGGTCGTCATCGCCACTCAACCATAGAGCTGCTCGTCGGCGATCATGGCCGCGACCAGTGGTGGGACGAGGCCGTGGATCGGTTCTCCGGCGCCGACGCGGCGCCGGAGATCGGTTCCGGAGACATCGAGCCGTGGCATCTCGGCCGATTGCCACGACCAGCCGGGCGGGACCGCGTCACAGGAATGACCGGGACGGTCGACGACGATGAGTGCGACGAGCTCGCGAAGCTCCTCGGCCCGATGCCAGCTGTCGATGCCGGCTGCGGCATCGGCTCCGACGATCACGAAGAGGTCGGCACCAGGCTCGGAGATGCGGAGATGCTCGACGGTGTCGATCGTGTAGGAGGGTCCACCGCGATCGAGCTCGATCCGGGATGCGACCAGCACGGATGCTCCAGCCACGGCCGCCCGGAGCATCTGGAATCGCCGATCCGGCTCGGTGATCGATCGCGTTCCCTCCTTCTGCCACGGGGAGTGGGCGACCACCATCAATACCCGATCGAGGCCGGCCAACCAGCCCGCCTGCGACGCAGCGACGATGTGTCCGACGTGGGGCGGATCGAACGTACCTCCGAAAATGCCGAGCTTCAATCGGTGATCCGATCCATAATGGTCCGCCAGGGCATGGTCTGATCATGCCCGACCATGCTCGGTTTCGGGTGTTGCCCGGGATTTTTCACCTCAACACAGCCTCTCCCTCGCCGATGTGTAGGGGAGGAATCCCTCCAGGCCCCGCGTGACCAACGTCACCTCATCCCGCGGAACAAGTCGCGCCGAATACATGTTGAATTCAAATTGGCTGCCAGAAGGCACGAAACGAAAGAACCACACGGCGGGAACAACCCCGGCGGCTGGTTCGTTGAATGGAACACGATGAGCGATTCGGTTGGACAGTATCTCAATGAAATCGGTGCGGTTGCCCTGCTGACCGCCCAGGAGGAGCGCGAACTCGCGCAGACCATCGAACGGGGAGTCGAGGCTCGGGCCGAGATCGAGGCCGGGAGTACCGACCGAAAGCTCCGGAAAGCTGCGGCCGAGGCCGCTCGGGCGAAGGATCGGTTCATCCGCAGCAATCTTCGCCTGGTGGTCAGCGTCGCTCGCCGCTATCCCCTCCCCCCCGGGATGGAACTGCTCGACCTCATCCAGGAAGGGAATCTGGGCCTGGAGCACGCCGTCGACAAGTTCGACTGGCGGAAGGGCTTCAAGTTCTCCACCTATGCCACGTTCTGGATCCGTCAGGCGATCGGCCGAGCACTGGATCAGAAGGCCAGCCTTGTACGACTTCCGGGAGACCGGTCGGCCAGTCTCCGCGCCGCGCTGCGCCGGGTTTCCGGCGACGGTGACGGCCTGGACGACGAGCATGCTCGACTGCACCGCCTGACGACGCCCACCTCGCTGGATCGCACCATCGGTGATGACGACAGCAACGAGTTGGTCGACCTCCTGCCGGACAGCAATCCCGGGCCGGAAACCCTCGTGATGGCGTCGGTTCACGACGAGCTGGTCCACGATCTTCTCGAAGTCCTCGAACCTCGGGCTCGTCACGCCGTGGAACAGCGCTTCGGCCTTCTCGATGGCCAACGCCGCAGTTACCGGGAAGTCGGCGAAGAGCTCGGCGTCACCGCCGAAGCGGCCCGTCGATTGGTGAAACGAGCCGTGACCACGGTGCGCGACACCTCGGACTCCGCCTCCATTTTCGCCGCCTGAGCGCGGGAAACCCTTTCGTTCATTCCTCCGCCGTCGGCCTAGCCTGAGGGCGACCGACGGCGATTCTCGGAGGATCGGTGAGCACGAAGACCTGGACTCCCGCGACCTGGCGAGACCTGCCGGCGCGGCAACAGCCCGAGTGGCCCGACTTGGAGGAGCTCGAACGCGTCGAGGCCCGGCTGGCGGCGCTGCCCCCACTGGTGTTCGCCGGTGAAGCCAGGGCGCTCACCGCCCAGTTGGCCCGCGTTGCCCATGGCGACGCATTCCTGCTCCAGGCCGGCGACTGCGCCGAGTCGTTCGGCGAGTTCTCCGCCGACGCCATCCGGGACAAGCTCCGGGTCATCCTGCAGATGGCGGTGGTGCTGGCGTACTCGGCCGGGGTTCCCGTGGTCAAGGTCGGACGCATCGCAGGCCAGTTCGCCAAGCCCCGCTCGTCCGACACCGAGACGCGCGACGGTGTCGAGCTGCCCAGTTTCCGCGGCCACATGGTGAACGATCCGGAGTTCGACGGAGCGGCTCGAGCCGCCGACCCCAATCGACTGCTCGACGCCTACCACCAGTCGGCGGCGACCCTGAACCTGCTGCGCTCCTTTACCAAGGGGGGATTCGCCGACCTCTCCCGAGTCCACCAATGGAACCAGGAGTTCGTCGGATCGAGCAGGGCCGGGAAACGCTACGAGGAACTTGCCGCCGGCATCGACCGCGCCCTGCGTTTCATGAAGGCCTGCGGCATCAGCACCGAGACCCAGCCCGACCTGCACGCCGTCGACTTCTACACCAGCCACGAGGCGCTCATCCTCGGTTACGAAGAGCCTCTCACCCGCCAGGACAGCCTCACCGGTGACTGGTACGACTGCTCGGCGCACATGCTCTGGATCGGCGAACGCACGCGCCAGGTCGATGGCGCCCATGTCGCGTTCCTGGCCGGGGTCCACAACCCGATCGGCTGCAAGATCGGACCGAACGCGTCACCGGCTGAAGTGGTCTCGATCTGCGAGCATCTGAATCCGCAGCGCCAGCCTGGACGACTCACGCTCATCAGCCGGATGGGTGCCGATCACGTCCACGAAGGCCTGCCGCCTCTCCTCGAGGCTGTACGCGATGCCGGACATCCGGTCGTATGGGTGTGCGATCCCATGCACGGCAACACATACGCCACCGAGAACGGCACCAAGACCCGCCACTTCGACGACATCCTCCGCGAGATCGGCGGGTTCTTCCGAGCCCACCGAGCGGTCGGCACCTGGCCGGGCGGCGTCCACTGTGAGCTGACGGGCGCCGATGTGACCGAGTGCCTCGGCGGAGCCGAGGAGCTGGTCGATGCGGACCTGCAGGCACGGTACGAAACAGCCTGCGACCCGCGGCTGAACGCCCGACAATCGCTGGACCTCGCGTTCCGGATCGCCGAGCTGCTGCACACGTAGTACCGGCCGGCCGAGCACAGGTGAGCGCGGCCCGCACAAGCGGGCCGGCCGAGTCAGGGGGGAAGGATCGGCCGGCCCACGTGCTGGGATCCGCCCACCTCCATCGACCGGGGCGGGCCGGACATGAGTCTCGGAGACGAATCCTGACTAATCTGACCATATTGGTCATGTTTACTGGGACATCCGCTAAAGTCGACGGCACTGGTCGGGTATCCGGATCCCTCGGTTCGGACATCGGCCAGGACGCCCGACCCGCCCGCCACGGAGACGACCATGGCTCCCATCACGCTCGATGCCGGAATGGCCGCCGACATCGCCAAGTTCGAAGACCAGCTCAAGCGCTATCTCAACGGAGACCTCGACGAGGACGTGTTCCGGGTGTTCCGGCTCACCAACGGTGTCTATGGCCAGCGCCAGGGCGGCACCAACCAGATGTTGCGGGTCAAGGTGCCCTACGGGTCGATCACAGCCGACCAGCTCGAACGGCTGGGCGACATCGCCGACCGGTACTCCCGCGGCTGGGGACACATCACCACCCGGCAGAACCTCCAGTTCCATTTCGTCGATCTCAAGCAGGTACCCGAGGCCATGCGCGACCTGGCCGAGGTCGGCATGACCACACGCGAGGCCTGCGGCGACACCGTCCGCAACGTCCAGGGTTGCCACCTCGCCGGCTCGTGCCCCTATGAGGTACTCGACATCACACATTGGGCCGAGGCCGCCCACCAGCACTTCCTGCGCAGTCCGATCGCCCAACGCCTTCCCCGCAAGTTCAAGATCAACTTCTCGGGCTGTGACACCGACTGCGGCCAGGCCATGTTCAACGATGCCGGGGTAATCGCCACCACGCGCACGCTCGACAACGGCACCGTCGAGGCCGGCTTCCGGGTGTTCATCGCAGGCGGGCTCGGGGCCAATCCGCATCCGGCGCTGGCGCTCGAGGAGTTCACGCCCCGCGAAGAGCTGCTCCCCACGCTCGAAGCCATCCTCCGGGTGTTCGATCAGACGGGCAATCGCGACAACAAGCTGCGGGCGCGGATGAAGTGGGTGATCGACGAGCTCGGATTCGACGAGGTCAGACGGCGGGTCCGGAAGGAGCGCAAGTTCCTGCTGGCCAGCGCCACCTGGCCCGGGGGGATTCCCGAGCCGGTGCGGGTCAACGGCGACCTCCCCGCCGGTACCGGTGACATGCCGGCCACCGCCATGGGTCAGGGCACGCCTGTGACCCTCGTGGCGTCGAACCCATATGCCCGTTGGGAGTCGGCGAACGTCGTGCGAGGGACCGCGAACGGGTCGGTCTCGGCCTACGCCTGGTCCCGTCTCGGCGACATCACCTCGGCCCAGTTCCGCGCCCTGGCCAACATCCAGCGAGAACTGCGGGCCGAGGTCCGGGTCACCAACCGGCAGAACCTCGTCTTCCGTAATCTCGCCGAGGATCAGCTCGCCCGGCTCTTCGACGCACTCAGCGCCATCGGCATGGCCGAAGCGGGCGCTGAACTGGCCCGCGACGTCGTCGCCTGTCCAGGGGCCGACACGTGCAATCTGGCCGTGACCCAGTCCCGGGGTCTCGCGGATGCCATCGGCTCCCGCCTCGAAGAGGATGGTCTCGCCGAGGTGGGCGGGATACGCACCAACATCTCCGGCTGCACGAATTCGTGTGGTCAGCACCACATCGCCGACATCGGGTTCTTCGGCGCCGAGCGCAGGGCCCACGGCCGTTCGGCACCCGGCTACCAGATGCTGCTCGGCGGCTACGTGGGAGAAGAGCAGATCCACTTCGGCGAGAAGACCCTCCGCCTGCCCGCCAAGAACGCCCCCGAGGCGGCCGCTCACGTCGTGGGACGCTTCGCCAACGAGCGGGCCGCCGGTGAGGTCTTCCGGGCATGGCTCGACCGCATCGGGGGTCCTGAGGCCGTCGCCGAGGATCTGCGCCACCTCGACGAGTTCCCTGAACCCGAGCAGGCTCCCGAGTTCTATGTCGACTACGACGAGACCGGGCCCTACGAGGCCGAGACGGGGGAGTCGGAATGCGCGACCTGATCGCTCCCGTCCTTCCAAACCCGAGCATCCCGGCGTTCACCGACGCCGAGCTGGTCGAGCTCAACGAGAAGTTCGAGCTGGCCGACGCCGGCGACATCGTCGGCTGGGCGGTGGAGAACTTTGCGCCACATCTGTGCCTGACGGCGTCGATGTCCGACGCCGTTCTGATCGACCTGGCGGTCAAGGTCGATCCGGGGATCGAAGTCGTGTTCATCGACACCGGCTATCACTTCCCCGAGACGCTGGAGACGCTCGAACGGGTGCGACGGCACTACGGCCTGAATCTGAGGATCATGACGGTCGCTCCCCACGACGAGGCGCTCTGGAGGGCGGATCCCGAGAACTGCTGCTCTGCGGTCAAGGTCGGACAGCTCGACCGGGCGTTGGCCGGCAAGGCGGCGTGGATGAGTGGCCTTCGCCGCAGCGAGGCCGAGACCCGGGCGGGTGCCCCGATCGTGGCCCGCGATCTTCGTGGGCTCGTCAAGGTCAACCCCCTGGCCCGATGGACCGACGACGACGTGGCGACCTACTCACTCATCCACGAGGTCCCGCGAAATCCTCTGTTGGACCAGGGGTATCTGTCGATCGGCTGCCAGCCGTGCACGCAGCCGACCACCGATCCCGATGATCCTCGATCGGGTCGTTGGGCCGGCCGGGCCAAGACCGAGTGCGGCCTGCACCCGGACTGAGCCAGGCTGTATCCTCTCCGGTCGTGGCTCAAACGACCGACCGCACTGACGACCAGGACCCGCTCGAACAGCTCGTCGGGGACCTGGCCGAGCTGCCCACCCGGGTACTGGTGCAGGGCATGGCCCACCAGGACGGGACCATCGTCACCGCCGAGGTCTTCCCGGTGGCCGACGCATGCGGACAGACCCGTGAGCAGGTTCGGTCGTGCTTGCGGAGGCTGGTGAGCGAGGGCCTCTACCTCCGGGAGGGCGAGGGGCGCGACTCGGTCTTCCTGGCCACCGATGCCGGCCTGGCGTCCCTGGGCACGCAGCTCGAGCGCCACCGCCTCGCGTATGCTCAGGACGCGGCGGGTCGGGGTTGGGATCGCCGGTGGCACCTCGTCGCCTTCGCCATCCCCGAGACCAAGCGGGCTGCTCGCGACGGCCTCCGCGATCAGCTGCGAAGCCTCGGCGGTGCACTGCTCCAGAACGGGATCTACGTGTCGCCCCACGCCTGGGAGACCGAGGTCCGGGCTGCGGCCGATCGGCTCGCCATTACCGAACACATCACCACGATCACCACCGACGACCTCCAGAGGGGCGATCAGCGCGACCCGCGGGAGCTCGCCCGCTCGCTGTGGAACATCGACGAGCTGGCCCAGCGCTATGACGATTTCGTAGCGTCGTACCAGGACGTGCCCGACCGACTCGAGCAGATGCGCTCGCAGCGGGAACGACTCACCGATGCCGACTTCCAGCCCGGCGCGCTCTGGATCGGCGTGCAGTTCGGCGAATGCTTCGCGAACGACCCCCTCCTTCCCCCGGAGCTCCTCCCCCGCCCCTGGCCCGGCCGCCGGGCGCGTGACGTCCTGGCACGCTGCCGCCGGTTGGGCATGTTGATCCGCGAAGAGAACCAGGCGCCGCCCCTGTTCCAGATCTGGGACGATGTCATCCGTGCCCTGCCGTGAATCTCCCCACGCCGGTCGATCTCCTGGCACGCGGCACACCGCTGCACCCCGTGGACCGGTTGGGCGAGGCGCTCGGGTTCGCTCCCGACTGCCTCTGGATGAAACGAGACGACCTGAGCGGCCTGGCCGGGGGCGGCAACAAGGCGCGCAAGCTCGAGTGGCTCGTGGCCGACGCGATCGGCCGGAAATGCGATTCCTTGATCACGACCGGAGCGCTCCAGAGCAACCACGTGCGCATGACCGCGGCGGCCGGAACTCGTCACGACCTCGAAGTCCACGGCGTGGTCTACGGCTCCACCCCGGAAAGCCCCCAGGGCAATCTGGTACTCGACGATCTGCTCGGGCTGACCGCGCACGTGGTGGCATCCCGCGAGGACGTCACGGCCGCGGTCGACGGCTTGACCTCCGAGCTCGTCGCGACGGGAGCCACGCCCTATGTCATTCCCGGCGGTGGATCCTCGGCAGTGGGAGCGCAGGGCTATGTCGTCACCGCCGATGAGATCAGATCCAACCGCGACGCGAACCCGCTGCTGGTATGCGCGGTCGGTACCGCTGGGACCTATTCGGGGCTGGTCGTCGGGAGTGGCGACCACCGGAACGTGATGGGCGTGGACGTGCGGGCCGTGCCGAGGATCGAGGAGACGATCCCCGAGCTCGTCGCAGCGACGGCGGATCTCTCGCTCCGGCCGGACCCGATCGGAACGGTCGTACTCGACCCCGGTCAGCCCGAGCCCTACGGGCACCCGACCGAACCAACGATGGAGGCGCTCCGCCTGGTTGCGACCACCGAGGGGATCATCCTCGACCCGGTCTACACCGGTCGGGCCATGGCCGCTTTGATCGCCGCCGCCCGCGCGGGATCGCTGGACCTCGGGCGTCCGACCGTCTTCGTCCACACCGGCGGCCTGCCCGGCCTGTTCGTCGACAGCGTGACCCCCTGGATCACCCTCCCCTGAAGCGGTTCTGGGGACACTCAGCTACATCTGGTGTAGCTGAGTGTCCCCATATCCGGTGGGCGTCAGACGAGGTGGTCGACGAAGGCTTCGAGCTGGCGCAGGTTGCGGCACTCGAACACGCCGTTGCAGTACACCCCGTACTCCCCCACGATGGAATCACCGCTGTTCCAGTAGCTGCGGGGCTCGGGGTTGAGCCAGTAGACGTGTCGGGCCCGGTGCTCCATCTCTTTGATGATCCAGCTCTGCGACGAGTGGTAGTTGTTGCGAGCGTCACCCAGGATCATCACGGTCGTCTTGGGGCCCACGTCCTTGCCGTGCTCCTGCCAGAACACCTCGAAGGCATGGCCGTAGTCGCTGTGACCGTCCACCCAGACGACGTCGGCCTCGGTGTTGACCCGGTGTACCGCATCGGCGATGTCCTCGGTGCCCTCGAAGAACCGGGTGACCTCGTCCAGGCCGTCGATGAAGACGAACGCCCGGACCTTGGAGAACTGATTCGAGATGGCGTACACGAGATGCAGCGTGAAACGGGCGAATGAAGCCACCGAACCCGAGATGTCGGCGATCACGAAGATCTCGGGCTTCGAGGGCTTGGGATAGCGGAACTGGGGTTCGGCCGGAACACCGCCGTACGACAGCGAGTGGCGGACCGTGCTGCGGAAGTCGAGCGGGCCCTTGCGACCGTGGCGGCGCTTGCGGGCGAGCCGCACGGCGAGTCGCCGGGTGAGCGGGTAGATCGCGCGCCGCAGGTTGGCCATCTCCTCGCGCGACGCGTGCATGAAGTCGACATCCTCGGGGAGCGGTTTGCGCAAGGTCTTGGCCATCGCCTCGACCCCCCGATCCGCAACGAGACGGCGGCGGATCTCCGCCTCGATCTCCTTCTTCAGCTCCTCGATGCGATGCTCGAACTCGTCGTGCTCCAGCCTCTCCTCGAGCGGCGACAGGTCTTCGGGAGCGTCCTCGTGCGCCTGCTGCATGAGGCGATCGAGCACCGAATCCAGATCGAGCTGCCGCAGAGTTCGGTACAGGTAGTACGTGCCGCCCACCGGGCGCCCGGGCTCCATACCGGCGAACCGCTTCACCGATTGGCGGGCCACCGCCCGCATCATCCCCTGATCGCCCCGCATCAGCGACTGATAGAGCATCTCGGCCAGCTCTTCGGGCGACATCTGGCTACCGCCGGCCCCGTCCTGACCGGCGCCGGGCATCTCGGGACGCTCACCGTCCTCGACCCGGTCGAGCAGCTCGTCGAGCTCGTCGGCGTCGAGGGCGTACTCGCGGCCTCGGAGCGAGAAGTAGACCTCGAACAGCGTCTCGAATGCCCGCCAGTGGGCATTGTTCTTGACCAGCGTGGCGGCCAGCGCGTACTTGAACGCCTCGCGGTCCTCGATGGGGATGTGCTGCACGGCCTCCATCGCGTCGAGGTTCTCGGTCAGGCTGACGGGCAGTCCTGCCTCGCGCAGCTCCTGGATGAACCCGGAAAGCAACTCCAGCATCGGGAGCGTGGGTTCGGTGGCGGTCACGAGTCCGAGCTGGGACCGTCAAACGGCGAGTTCTGCGTGAATTCCTTCTCGGCCTTGGCGATATCGGTCTGGTACTTGAGCAGGATGTTGAGCGTGTCGGTGGCGTCCTGCTCACCGATCGTCTCGACTCCGAGCAACAGCAACGTCTTGGCCCAGTCGAGCGTCTCGGACACAGAAGGGCTCTTCTTCAACTCGAGCTGACGGATGGACCGCACGATCCGGGACACCTGATCAGCCAGGTTGTCGGAGATCTCGGGCACCTTGGTGAGCACGATCTCCTTCTCCCGCTCGAGATCGGGGTAGTCGATGTGGAGGAACAGGCAGCGACGCTTGAGTGCCTCGGAGAGTTCGCGGGTGTTGTTCGAGGTCAGGAACACGAGCGGTATCTGACGGGCCTCGACCGTGCCCAGTTCGGGAATCGACACCTGGTAGTCGCTGAGGATCTCGAGGAGGAGCGCCTCGGTCTCGATCTCGACCCGGTCGACCTCGTCGATGAGCAACACGACAGGGTCCTCGGCCCGAATCGCTTCGAGCAGGGGTCGGGTCAGGAGGAACTCGTCGGAGAAGATGTCGTCCTCGAGCTCCTCCCAGGTGCCGTCCTGGCCGCGTTCGGCCTGGATGCGGAGCAGCTGCTTCTTGTAGTTCCACTCGTAGAGCGCCTTGGACTCGTCCAGCCCCTCGTAGCACTGCAGGCGGATCAGCCGGGCGCCCGTCACATCTGCCACGGACTTCGCCAACTGGGTCTTGCCCGTACCGGCCGGGCCCTCGACCAGGATCGGCTTCTGGAGCCGATCGGCCAGGTAGACGATGCCCGCGATCCCCTCGTCGGCCAGGTAGTCGACCTTGCGGAGCCCATCGCGCACAGCGGGAACGGATTCGAAGCGAAAGCCCATCGGGTCAGACTACCGGCGGCCTTGACCGCCCGGTCAATCTCCCGCGGCGGCCTCGACGGGCACTACGCGCACGTCGGCCGGCGACTGTCCCCAGAGCTCCCTCGGTAGCGGAATCACGACCTTTCCCGACCGCGCCGCCAGGCCGACGGCCACGAGTTCGTCGTCGACGAACAAACCCAGGGCATCCGCTCCCCCCGGCGCAATCACCTGTAGATCACCGGGAAGCGGAACCTCGACAGGGATCTCCTCACCCCCGCTGACCGGTTCGGCCTGTTCCGGTGTCAGGCCTGCCTCTCCGAGCAGTTCCTCCGGCGTCCGATCCCGTGCCATCTCCGCCTCGACGGCCGCCTCGAGATCGGCCTGGTCCAACGACTCCATTCCGCCCCCGTCCTCGTCGAGGTATCGCACCATGCCGTCGCGCTCGCCCACGGGCATGCTGTCCGTATCCCAAGGGACCCCCACACCGACGCCCTCCGAGATCATCGAGAGCACGTCCACCAACTGGACGGGGCCGTCGACAACTCGCCCGGCCGACTGACCGGGCGGCTTCACCAGAAGCGGAGTCGGCAGCACCTCGCCCGGGTTTCGATCGTCCACTCCCCGCTGGTCCGAATCCTCCACGAAGGAGATCCCGTGGTCGGACAAGATCACGATCGTCGACTCCTCGTAGAGGCCCAATTCCTCGAGGCGTCCGAGGAAGGCCCCGACCAGACCATCGGTGTAGGCCACCTGGGACAGGTGATGATCCCGGCCGACCGCGACGGCGAACGGTTCGTCGAGGACGCGCCCAGCCTCGAAGCCGATGAACGAGCGATCGACCTCCCCGCGGTCGGTGCCGTCCGCGGCGAAGACCCAGGGCTGATGGGGCAGGACCATGTGCAGGACGTGGGCCGGCGGCCGACCACCCTCGGTGGCGGGTTCCATCTCGGCGAGGAACCCGCTGATGCGGCCCGGCTGCGCCGACGGTGCCACCCCGAAGAACTTCGTGACGGGGTCGAGGAAATCGACCGCACCGGTCGCGTCGAAGGACGGGATCCCTCCGTCGGTGTCCGCGAAACGCTGAAGACCGATGGGAAGGGGCTCCCGCCATGGCCAGAGTCGTCGTCCCAGTACGTCACGGGCGTCGGCCAGCAGAAGTCTCCAGGCCGGATCCGCACCGTCTCCGGTCCGAGCGACCGATGATGTCATTGGACACATCGCCGGCGGACAGAGCTGCGTGATGGCCTCCCGCACGTGGAGGGCATGGGTCGATTCGAGCAGTCGAAAGAGATTCTCGGGGTGGTCGAACCAGAGGGCATCCGGTTTGGCCGACGTCGTGTAGCGACCGCTGAAGAGCGCAGGCAGCGCCTGCGTGGTCTGCTCCGCAACTGTCGAGTGACCGCGGTACCACGTCGCGTCGCGGGCGAACGCGGCGAGGTTCGGTACGACAGATTCGTCCAGCCCCATCTCGTCGGTCATCGCGGATCGTGTCGGGAACTCGTCGAGTATGAGGAGCGCGAGCGGTGCGACGTCGTCGCTCACCCACGCCGGAACGATCGGATCCGACGACTCTGCCGCTCCACTCAGCGCCCGCGCCGGGGCGGACGTGAAGAGGAAGAGGCCGGCGAAGGCCGGACCGGCGGCCGCCAGGACCATGGCCCACTCGCGCAATACGCGGCTCCTCGCGAGCGAGAACCACACGGTCAGAGCGGCGAACACGCCGCCTGCGACCAGGAGGGACGGCCGGACGGCCGGCCGACCTACGTCGAGCCAGCGGACGATCTGCACGCCGAGCGCGCCTGCGAGGAGTGCGCAGGAGCCTCGGTGGACCAGCGTTCCGACCGCCGGTCGGAACCGCCCGACGAGCCAGCCGATCCACCAGAGTAGGAGCGGGATCGCCGCCACGGCGACAAGGGCCAGGATCCAGAGATCCACCGTGTCCGCGCCGTAGAAGACGAAGAGCTCGGGCGCGTCGGCGAAGACGGCGAACAACGGCTGTGCGATCGCCAGCGAGCCCAGACCCAGCAGGATCAGGAGCCACTGGCCATCGGTCGCTTCGGTCGGCTGCTCCCGCTCGGTCAGGGCCGGACCTGCCCCTGGCCGCGCACGACGTACTTCGCCGTCGTCAGTTGCCTTAGGCCCATGGGACCCCGGGCGTGCAGCTTCTGGGTGCTGATCCCGATCTCGGCGCCGAAGCCGAACTCCTCCCCATCGACGAATCGGGTGGAGGCATTGACCAGGACCGCAGCCGCATCGACCCGGTCGAGGAAGGCCTCCGATGCCGCCAAGTCCGACGTCACGATGGCCTCGCTGTGGCCCGAACTGTTGGCGTTGACGTGCGCGATCGCGTCATCGAGCGTGTCGACGACCTTGACCGACGCCTTGAGCTCGAGGAACTCCCGACCGAAGTCCCCGTCGGCGACGGGTGCGATCTCGGGGACGATGGCGCGCGACCGGTCGTCCCCCACGAGCTCGACGCCTGCCAGAGCTTCGGCGACCATCGGTAGGAAATCGCCTGCCACCTCGGAGTGCACCACGAGCGACTCCATCGCATTGCACACCGAAGGGCGCTGCATCTTGGCATTGACGACGATGTCGCACGCCATCGCCAGGTCGGCGGCCCGATCGACATAGACGTGACAGTTGCCGTCTCCGTCGATCACGTACGGCACCGTGGCGTTGTCGAGGATCGATTGGATCAGCGCCGGCCCGCCACGGGGAATGAGACAGTCGACGAGACCTCGTTGCCGCATGAAGGTGACCGCACCCTCCCGAGTCGTGTCCGGCACCAGCACCAGGGCATCGGCGGGCAGGCCGACCTTCTCGTAAGCCGACCGAAGCACGGCTTCGATCGCCGTGTTGGATCGGATGGCGGCCGACGAGCCGCGGAGGAAGGCCGCATTGCCCGACTTGAGGCACAGCGCGGCGGCGTCGCTGGTGACATTGGGCCGCATCTCGTAGATGATCGCCACCACGCCGAGCGGAACGCGCACCCGGCTGATTTTCAGTCCGTTGGGGCGCACCCAGCCGTCGATCACCTCTCCCACCGGATCGGGCAGGGTCGCGACCTGACGCAGCCCGTCCGCCATGGCAACGATCTTGGACGGCGTGAGCCGGAGCCGGTCGAGCAGGGTCGGAGAGACGCCCGATACCTCCGCGGCCTCGACGTCGAGCCCGTTGGCGGCCAGAAGGGCTTCGGCCTCGGCCTCGAGGAGGTCGGCCGCCGTTTCGAGTGCGTCGTCACGAACGTCTGTCGAGGACCGCCCGACCAGAAGCGAGGCAGCCTTGACCCGGCGGGCGAGCTCAGGGATGGTGGGCTCGGTCGACATCGGTCGCAGCGTACCGTTCTTCGCGGCCGACCGTCCGGCCCGATATCGTCCGGCGGGAATGGAAGCGGACCAGGGCCTCAAGACCGCGGTCGACACCTTCGTCGACACGCTCACCGACGTCCTGGACCTCATCGTGGACCAGCTCGAGGGCTTTGATCGGTCCACGCTGCGCCAGGATGTCGTACTGGAGTCGTTCGCCCTCTCCACCGCATTCATCGACAGCGACAGCACCCATACCGACCAGGAGATCGACGCCCTCTTGCTCGCATTCGCCCACGTGATCCCGCATCTCGATGGCATCGGACGGGATCAACTCCGGGCGCAGGGCACCTTCCGCGGCGCCGCTGACTGGCTCGACGAACCATCCGTACTCTTCGACATCCTGGTGAAGACCGACGCTCGCGGCGGCAGTCACTACTCCTACGTGTACTACGAGCAGGCGATGGCCGTGGCCCACACCGTCGTCTCCCTCGATCCGTTCACATCGGCGGCCGAGTTGGCCGCCATCCAAAAGTTCCGGTCCCTGCTCCTCGGGACGATAAAGGGCCGGGGGGTCAGCACGATCCGCGCCGAAGGCCCCGACCCCGCCGACCCCCGCCGCGCCCCCGACGAGCTCGGAGAACCCAGACCCATCGAGGAACTGCTCGAGGAGCTCGACGAGCTGATCGGGCTGGACGGCGTGAAACGCGAGGTCAAGCTGGTGAGCGACCTGCTCCAGGTGCAACGGCTCCGCGAGGAGCGCGATCTGCCGGTCATGGAGCAGTCCCGGCATCTGGTCTTCACCGGCAACCCGGGCACGGGCAAGACGACGGTCGCCCGACTCCTGGCCCAGATCTACCGCACCCTCGGCGTAGTCGAGCGAGGGCACCTGATCGAGACCGATCGCAGTGGCCTCGTCGCTCGGTTCGTCGGCCACACCGCCGTGAAGGTACGCGAGGTCTTCGATCAGGCCGACGAGGGCGTCCTCCTCATCGACGAGGCCTACGCGCTCGCCCGGGGGGGTGAGAACGACTTCGGGATGGAGGCGATCGACGCAATCGTGAAGATGGTCGAGGATCGGCGGAAGTCGATGGTGTGCATCGCCGCCGGCTATCCCGTCGAGATGGGCGAGTTCATCGACGCCAATCCCGGACTCCGGTCACGATTCCCGAAGGTCATCGAATTCCCCGACTACGACACCGAGGAGTTGTTGGCCATCTTCTCGCTCATAGCCGAGAAGAGCCACTATCGGCCCGACGATGCGGCACTCGAAGAGGTGCGCTCCTGGTTCGAGGCTCAGCCTCGAACCAAGGGATTCGGCAACGGTCGCCTCGCTCGAAACCTGTTCGAGTCAGCCGTGGCCCGCCAGGCAACCCGTATCGTCGCGGTCGAGGACCCGACCGACGAAGAACTCATCGCCCTCACCGCCGAGGACGTGCCGGAGCAAACATGATCCAACGCCGCTTCCTGCATCCGCTCATCCTCCTGGTCACCATCGCGTACGCGGCGATCGGGCTCGCGGCCTTCGGGGTCACCGGGATGATCGTCGGGCTCGTCCTCGGCTACCTCGCCGGTCTCACCGCCGCGGTGATCATCCGACACCGCGACGCCGAACGCATCGATCCGTTCGCCCTCGGCGAACCATGGCGGTTCTTCGTCCGCGATGCCCTCCAGGCCCGGAATCGATTCCGTTCCACCGTCGACTCGCTGGACGCCGGCCCGATCAGCGAGCACCTGCACGACCTTTCCCGGCAGGTGGATGCCGGCGTGGACGAGTGCTGGCGGATCGCTCGGCGGGGCCAGGCCATCACCGACGCTCGGCGCACGATCAAGCGGGACAAGATCCAGCGCCAGCTCGACGAGCTCGGTACCGGTGAGCTGGACGCCGCCGGCGAGCGCCGACGCGAGTCCCTCGAGAGCCAGATCGCGTCGAGCGACCACCTGGGTGAGATCCTCGACGACGCCGAGCGCAGGCTGACCGTTCTCGACACCCGGCTGGAACAATCTGTCACCCGGGCCATCGACGTGGCCGCCCGGTTGGGCGACGACCTCGACCTCACCACCATCGAGCAGGACATGAACGATCTGGTCGGAGAACTGGAGAGCCTGCGAAACGCCCTCGATGACGCCGAGGGCCCGACACTCGAGTCGGGGTGACCACCGACTCCGACCCCGGTCCGGCCCTCGGACGATCCCAGCGGGCCGCGGCCCTCGTGTCGGCCGGCATCTTCCTGTCCCGCATCGCCGGGCTGATTCGGACCCAGCTCACCGCCGCCGTGCTCGGCGCCGGTTTGGTGGGCGACGCCTTCCAGGCCGCGTTCCGGATCCCGAACCTGCTCCAGAACCTCCTCGGCGAGGGCGTGCTGTCGGCGTCGTTCATCCCCGTCTACGCCCAGGCGGTCGAGGAGGGCGACGAGAAGAAGTCCGGTCAGCTCGCGGGCGCCATCGGCGGGCTGCTCGGCCTGCTCTCCGCCGTCATCGTGGTGGTCGGTATCGTCGCAGCACGCCCGATCGCCGCGGTGCTCGTCTGGGGTTTCGAGGGCGAGGCCTTCGAGCTCACGGTGAGTCTCACCCGCGTGATGATCATCGGGAGCGGGTTCCTCGTCCTTTCCGCGTGGTGCCTGGGGATCCTCAACAGCCATCGGAAGTTCTTCCTGTCCTATGTCGCCCCGACGGTCTGGAACGGCGTCCAGATCCTGGTGCTGACCTTGGTGGCGCTGTTGGGCTGGTCGGCCCGGTCCTCGGCCGAAGCCCTGGCCTGGGCCGTGGTCGTCGGTGGTGTCCTGCAGTTCCTCGTCCAGCTGCCTTCGGTCCGAGCTGTCGCTCCCCGGATCAGGCCCTCGATCAGTCGGGCCTATCCGGGGGTGGACGCCGTGTTGGCCCGCTTCGGCCCGGCCGTCCTGGGGCGCGGCGTCGTCCAGCTCGCTGCCTATCTCGATCTCCTCCTGGCGTCGTTTCTCTTCACCGGCGCAGTCGCGGCACTCGGATACGCCCAAGTGCTCTACCTGCTCCCGATAAGTCTCTTCGCCATGGCCGTGGCCGCAGCGGAGCTCCCGGAGATGTCGCGGTCGATCGACGACACGCCGGCGGTGGTCAGCCGCGTGCAGCTCGGCCTCGAACGGGTCGGGTTCTTCGTGGCCTTCGTGGTGGCGGCCTATCTCGCGGCGGGACGCACGATCGTCGAAGCCCTGTTCGAGCGGGGCGAGTTCGGACCATCGGATACGACCGTGGTCACCCTCGTGCTGGGTGCCTACTCGCTCGGGCTCCTGGGCATCAGCGCGAGCCGGCTGGTGCAGAACGCACTCTACGCCAAGGGTGACGTCCGGGGACCGGCCTGGATCGCCTCCGGGCGTGTAGCCGTCGCGGCCGGCATCGGGCTGATGCTCATGGTGCCCCTCAACGACCGAGCGGTGGCCCCGGACGGGACGGTCGGCGGCAGCATCCCCGATCTGGCCCAGGACGTCGCGGCCGATCTCGGCTGGCGCACGCTCGGCGCCGTGGGGCTGGCACTCGGCTCCGCGGTCGGAGCTTGGCTCGAGTTCGGCCTGCTCCGTCACCGCTTCCGCCGGACGATCTCACCCGGAGCGCGGATCTGGCGCAGCATGGCCCGGTCGCTCCCCGCCGCTGCCGTCAGCCTCGGGGCCATGTCGGTGCTCGGGGAGATCACCCACACCTGGGATGCACTCCTGGCGGCGCCGGTCGTCCTCGGCCTCGGCGGGCTGGTCTACATGGCCGTCTCGTACTTCAAGGGTCCGCCCCAGGCGAAACAGGCCGTTGCGGCGGTCCGGAACCGCATCCCCACCCGCTGACCGCTCGGCCGGCGGCGCTCCCGCCGGCTTCCGCGAACGGTGGCGAACACCGACGGTCGGGGCACTAGTGTTCTCGGCATGTTCAAGGCACTGAAACGCTGGTGGAAATACCTCGGAGCAAAGCTCGGTGGGACGCTCGAGGAGCGGGCCGATCCGAAGATTCAGCTCGAGCAGGCCATTCAAGAGGCCCAGGAGCAGCATCGACGTCTCAAGGAACAGGCCGCTTCGGTCATCGCCAACCAGAAGCAGACCGAGATGCGGCTGAATCGGGCTCTCGGCGAGTACGAGAAGCTCAACGCGAACGCCCGCCAAGCAGTCCTGATGGCCGACGAAGCCCAGAAGAAGGGCGATCAGGCCAAGTTCACCGAGTACACGGGTGCCGCCGAGTCGTTTGCCAACCGGCTCATCGCCATCGAGGGCGAGGTGGAGAATCTCAAACAGCTCCAGCTCCAGGCCACGCAGGCCGCCGACCAGGCCAAGGCCGCCGTCAGCCAGAACTCGACGGCACTCCAGAAGAAGCTCGCCGAGCGCCAGCAGCTCCTCAGCCAGCTGGATCAGGCCAAGATGCAGGAGCAGATGAACAAGGCCATGACGACGCTCAACGAGACCGTCGGTGAGGACGTCCCGACCTTCAACGAGGTCCGGGACAAGATCGAGACTCGTTTCGCGCGGGCCAAGGGAGCGGCCGAGCTCGAGGGGGCCACCGTCGAGGCCAAGATGGTGGAGGTCGAACAGCAGGCACTCAACGTCGAGGCCAAGAGCCGGCTCGAGGAGATCCGCTCCCAGCTCGGACTCGACACGGCGGAGACGGCAACCGCTCCGGCGACCGACGAGACAGCTACCGCCGAACCCCCGACCACCGAGGGTGGCGAACCCGCCACCTCCTGAGTGCGTTCTCGGGGACAGACCCCGAGAACGCACATCGCTACAACGCAGCGGCCTCGACCGGACCGGGCCCGGGGACTCCACTAACCCGGCAGGACGACCAGGTCGTCTCGATGGACTACGTGGCGGGCTACGTCGTCGGGAAGCTCGTTGGAGCGCCGTCCCCGCAACCCGTCGAGTACGGCAGCCGACACGCGCACCAGGCCCTTGGCGCAGACGATGCCGTCGGGTCCGACGATCTCGACCGCCTGATCGGCTTCGAACGCGCCGCTCACACCGGTCACGCCTGCCGCCAGGAGGGACCGTTGGTGCTCGACGAGGGCGGTCCTGGCGCCCGCATCGATCTCGATCGCGCCTCTCGATTCGACCGCAAACGCGATCCAGAGCTTGCGGGCCGACAGGCGGAGATCCCTGGGCCGCACGACGGTGCCCACTCCGGGCTCGCCGGCCACGGCCGCCACCAGGACCGCATCGCGGCCGGCGTCGGCGATGACCGCGGTCACACCCGACCAGCTGGCGATCTTGGCCGCCGCCAGCTTGGCCGCCATGCCCCCGCTGCCCCGGTCGGAGCGGCTGTGTCCGGCCACGGCCTCGACCTGGTGATCGATCTCGACGATCTCCTCGATCAGGGAGGCCGAATCGTCGAACCGAGGATCGGCCGTGAAGACGCCTGGGGTGTCCGTGAGCAGGATGAGGGTCTGCGCCCCGACCAGGTGGGCGACAAGGGCAGCCAACCGATCGTTGTCGCCGAAGCGGATCTCGTCGTCCGCGATGGCGTCGTTCTCGTTGACCACGGGCACCACCCCGAGGTCGAGCAGCCGTTCGAGCGTCCCTCGGGCATGCAGATACTGCGACCGGATCCCGAAGTCCAGCGGGGCGAGGAGCACCTGGCCCGAGACGATCCCGAGCTCGGCGAAGGCCTCGTTGTAGACCTGCATCAGTCGGGACTGACCGATCGCCGACACCGCCTGCAGCGTCACCGCGTCGCGGGGTCGTTCGGGGCCGTGGAGACCGACCAGGGGCAGGCCCGCGGAGATCGCGCCGGACGTGACGACCACGACCCGCGCTCCGGCCGCTCGGAGTTGGGCGACCTCGCCGCAGAACTTGGCCACCGCGTCGGGCGCGATGCTGCCCTGCTCGTCAGTGATCGATGTCGTGCCGATCTTGGCCACGACCGTCTGGGCGTCTGACTTCACCGGTTCAGGTTAATGCCCTGTCCGGGAACCCCTCGGCACTATGCGAGGTCGTCGGCTTCGTAGTCGAACTCGAGCTGGCCGATTCGGACGGTATCGCCCGGGGCCGCTCCGGCCCGGGCGAGCGCTCGATCGACTCCGACCTTGGCCAGTTGAGCTCGCATGTAGATCTGGGCATCGGCGTCGGTCAGATCGGAGAGGGCCACGGCGCGTTGCGCCGCCCGGCCGTGCACCACGAACGCCCCGTCGTCGGCCCGGTCCACCCACACCCCGGGTACATCGGGTCGAATGACCGGCATCTCGGTGGAGACCGTCGCATCGACCTCTCGGGCCTCGGCGACCAGCATCGCCATCGCCTCGATCAGCTCGGGGATCCCCTGACCGGTCACCGCCGAGACGGCGAGGCGCGGCCCGGCCGAGCCGTCGACCAGATCGGATCTCGACTCGATCACGAGCCTGGGGCGGTCGAGGAGGTCAGGCCGGAACCGTCCCAGTTCTCGCACCAGGATCCGTTCCTGCTCGTCCATGCTGGTGCCGTCCCATTCAGCAGCATCGAGCAGGAGGACCAGGACCCTCGCCCGCTCGACATGACGCAGGAACTGATGGCCGAGCCCCCGACCGTCTGCCGCCCCTTCGATCAAGCCCGGGATGTCCGCCACGACCATCGATCCGGCGTCGTCGAGATCGACGACGCCGAGATGCGGTTCGAGTGTCGTGAATGGATAGTCGGCCACCTTCGGGCGGGCCGCGCTGATGCGTGAGATCAGCGTGCTCTTGCCGACGTTCGGGAACCCGACCAGCGCGACGTCGGCGAAGAGTTTCAGCTCGAGCCGGAGCCACTGCTCGGCGACGACCTCACCCTGCTCGGCGAAGCTCGGCGCTCGCATCGAGTTGCTCAGGAATCGGGCGTTCCCGCGGCCCCCCGTGCCCCCCTTCGCTGCCAGCCATTGCTGCCCATCCTCGGTCAGATCGGCCAGGACCTCACCGTCGGGGTCGCGCACCAACGTGCCCACCGGAACCGAGACGATCAGGTCGTCCGCCGTCGCCCCGTGGCGACGCTTGCCCTGCCCGTGTTTGCCGTCAGTTGCCCGCCGGTGAGGATGGTCGCGAAAGGCGAGGAGCGACGACACGTTGTGGTCGGCCCGGAGCCAGACCGACCCGCCGTGCCCGCCGTCACCACCGTCGGGGCCTCCCTTGGCGACATGGGCCTCGCGCCGCATCGAGACCGCTCCGGCGCCACCGTCACCGCCCTTTACACAGAGGCCACACTCGTCGACGAACCCGGACATCCGACGAGCCTACGGGCGGCGGGTTCCGCGAAGGGCCTCTCCACGGGTCGTCTACTCGACGAGACGGATCGGATCGCCGGAGAGGCCCGCGGTCCAGACCGTGTGATCGAAGACGTCGGCGCCGCTGTCCCACTGGAACCGAAGCTTCACCCAGCACCCGAGCGGACTCCCGGCCGCGCACTCGTAGTCGTCGGGAATCGGGATGAACACGGTGACGAGGTCGCCGTTGAAGGTCCCGTTCACGTTGTCGAGCGTGCAGTCATTGGCGGGATTTGGCGTGCCACCGGTCGTGCCTATGGTGTCCTCCCAGAGGCAGTCCCGGAAGTAGTTCGTGCCGGCCGGCCCATAGGTTCCGTCGCTCTGGTTGTACTCCACCGGCGGCAACACCTGGATGTGCCCGTTCCCGCTTCCGTCGCCCACGTCCCAGAACGACACCTCGAGAAAGCTCCCGGTCGTCACCGGCGGAACCCGGGTCAGGTAGAACTGCGTGTTGGCCGCGACGGCGCCGACGAACATGGGAAGTCGGCCCGTGGCCGCCACCGTGATATCGGACCCGTCGAGCGTCTCCGCTCCCGACGCGCCGAAGCCGACGCGGAGCGCGTACTTGTTGATCCCACTTCCGCCACCGCCACCGACGCTCTCCGGACTGCCGAGGGGTGAGTTGGTGCGGACCTGGAGGATGTACTGGCCCACTTCCACCGAGCCGTTGGGGATCGTGCAGAGGGTGACCCATTGACGAAAGGCGCTGGCGAACTCGAGGTGGTCGGAGTCATTCCACCCGTCGTCCGGGTCGAGGTATTTGTGGATGTTGCTTCCGCTCGTGTTCGAGAACCCCTCGTACTGCCGGGGTTGGCAGGTCCCGGTCGTGATGATCGGGTTGTCGAGATCGTTGTGCGGTGTGGAGTCGGGGGCCCGAAGGATGAAGGTGGTCACGTCCACCGATCCGTTGTCGGCGGTGCAGTACGGGTAGTCGGACGGGTTGGTGACGACCCCGCCGGCGACCACGTTGGGTTCCCATCGGCCTGCGGCATAGCGGAACGTGGCGTCCTCGGAAGGCCCGGTGTAGGTGCCCCCGACCCCGTACATCGCCGGATGGTCGTCGACCAGCTCCTGGTTCAGCGCGTTCGAGGGGAGCCGGCCGCAGTCGGTGAAGCCGACGTCGACCTGCACCGGGTCGAACGCCTGGACGACGAGGTCCCCGCTCGCGGGCACCGAGTCGACCTCGAGCTTGTACGTGTACCCGGTCGGGTCGTATTCGGAGGATCCGCTGGCGGCCTGGAAACGATCACCGAGCGGAGGCGAGGACCCCGGTGCCGCGTTCATGAGCCAGAACTCCGGTTGCACGTGCGCGAGGCTCGTGCTGTTACCGAGCCAGTTGTTGGGGCTGCCCATCACGAGGGGGGCCTGGAACTCGGCCAGTGCGGTCCGGGTGATGGTCGTCTGTTCGACGCCGAAGAGACCGGCGAAGAAGTTGTCCACGGTGTGCTCGACGGTGACCCGGAGTTGATTGGCCCGGTTGCCGTCTTCGACGGTGATGCCGGCGGCGTCGAACCCGTTCGCCTCGACCGCCTGCACCGCGGTCGAGGAGGCTCCCGGCATGTTTCCCGGCAGTTTCACGACGCCGGCCAGCGCACCGGCATCGGCCGCCTGCTGGGCTCGGTTCGCGGTCAGATACCAGTGGCCGAAGTCGACGGCGAAACCCGCAGCTCCGAGCATGACCACGAGTAGCAGCATGGTGGTCGGCAGGGCGATGCCACGATCGTCCCCGCCCCGCCGGGTCGGCCGAGCGACGGCGCGGGCTACGGCGCGCACGCGAGTCCACCGGTGGTGGGCACCGGCTCCAGACGCATGACCGTGTGGGCGGTCAGCGTCTTGCTGTTGCCGAAGGCGGCCGTGAGGAAGTCGTGCTTGGCCCTGACATACACGCCGATGTAGTCGGTTTCGGCGTCGTCGCCGCACGCCGCTTGGCTCAGCGGTGGCCATGACCCGGCCACATAGGCCCAGTCGCCGTCACCCTCCTGGGCGGTGGCGTCCCACTGATAGCGGTAGCACTGGGTGCAGGTCTCGAAGTCACCGTCGTCGGGTTCGCCGGTGGAGGGGTCCGCCTTGTAGATCGTGAGGTACTCGATCTCTCCGGACTGGAACGCATTGAGGAGAGCGCCCCTCACGGCCGCGGCCGTGTTGATCTCGTAGTCGGTCGTGCGCGGTAGGGCCGATGCGACCCGGGCGCCGTTTCGCGTCGCAGAGCTGATGGTCAATGAGTTCTTGAAGGCGAAACCGAACTCGAAGACGCCGAACACGACGAGCATGAGGACCGGCAGCACGATGCCGGCCTCGACGAGCGCTGCACCGCGCTCGCTGCGCTGGCGGAGTCTCCGGGTCCAGGGGGTGAGTCCGCGGCGCCGGTGGGCGGCCTCGGAGTCTCGGCGAGTGGGGTGTTTCACGGTGGCGTGGGAGTGGTTCATGGTTGGTACAGGGTGACGCTGCCGCCGACGCCGTCCCACGAGGGCGACGCCGAGACGTTTGTCACGGTCAGCGTGGTCGGGTTGTCGTTGTCATTGCGGTTGCCCCATGTCATCTGGCACTTCCCGCCCGAGTTGGTGGTGCAGCTCGTGGAGTTGGTGTTGCCGTCGGCGGTGACGAACGTGCCGTTGATCACCGCCCCCTGGACGGGTTGGCTCGTGTCGGTACGGGTGATCGTGACCCGCACCCTCGCCTTCCAGTTGCCGTTGCTCTGGTCGTACGAGCGATCCTCGAGGTTGCTGATGTACGACTTCGGCGAAGGAACCGTTGTCGTGGGCTGGGTGGTCGGCGGGCCCGTAGTCGGCGGAACCGTCGTCGAGGGCGTGGTGGTGGTGGTAGTCGACGTCGTCGGGGACGGCACCGTCGTCGACGTCGTGGTCGTGGTGGTCGTCGGCAGGGTGGATGGCACCGTCGTGGTCGGACCTCCACCCCACAACAGCGTGGTATCGGACACGTCGTACTCGGGGATGGCGCCAACGCTCGCGCTCGACTCCTCGTAGAAGTCCTCGGTGCGTTCGTGGATCAGCTGGACGGCGCCGGTGAGCCCCATGACGGCGACACCGAAGATCAGGGCGTACTCGACGACCACCAGACCCTGTTCTCGATCACGCCTACCGGAGTTCTTCATCGCCGCTTTCCACTTGACCTGGCCACCATGCCCAAACGTCGTGCGATGAAGTTGTCGTCAAGTCGTTGTCCGGACTTGAGGGCTATTACCCGTCTTTCTGGGCCCTATGGCCCAGAGGCGCGCGCCGAGGCCGGCCCGCCCTCTCTCGGAGGTGCTTCGGCGGGCAAGCCCGGGGTGAGGAGGGGCTGGTCAGTCGCCGGCGGGGACGATGTCGACCAGCTTGCGGCCCTTGCGGCTACCGAAGCGGACCTGTCCATCGCTGGTGGCGAACAGCGTGTCGTCGCCACCCTTGCCCACGTTCTGGCCCGGGTGGATCCGGGTACCGCGCTGGCGCACGATTATCGATCCGGCCGACACGACGGTTCCGTCGCTGGCCTTCACGCCGAGTCGCTTGCTCTGTGAGTCGCGGCCGTTTCTGGTGGAGCCGCCGCCCTTGGTCTTGGACATGGTTGGATCAGCCCTTCGAGATCTCGGTGATGCGTACGGTGTTGAGCTCTTGGCGGTGACCCCAGCGCCGTCGCTGGTTGGTCTTGTTCTTGTAGGTGAAGCCGGTGATCTTGGGCCCACGGTGGCGGTCGACCACCTCGGCCCGTACCGCCGCGCTGCTCAGCTGGCCGGGGGTGGACAGCACAGTGTCGCCATCGACGACCATGACCGGGGCGAGATCGACCGTGGTTTCGGGATCGCCGACGAGCTCGACCTCGATCTCCTGGCCCTCTTCGACTCGGTACTGCTTGCCACCGGTGCGAACGACTGCGTACATGCGTGAGCTTCCTCTGGGACGAAACCGTGACAGGTTAGCGGCGAAGCGTGCTGGGTTCCAAGCATCCGACGAACGGGGCACCGACGCGTGGCTGCAACGTCACAGACGTTCGAGAAGCTCAGGCGACACTGCGACACCTCGGCCGTCGCAGTGGTCGCACCGCGCCGACAGCGACTCGAGCAGTCCCTCGCCGATGCGCTTGCGGGTCATCTCGACCAGACCGAGCTCGGAGATCTCGAACGCCTGGGTCCTGGTCTTGTCCCGGGCCAGGGCGTCCTTGAAGGCCTTGAGCACCTCCTTGCGGTTCTTCTTGACCTCCATGTCGACGAAGTCGATCACGATGATGCCGCCGATGTCGCGCAGCCGGAGCTGGCGGGCGATCTCGACCGCCGCCTCCTTGTTGTTGGCTGTGACCGTCTCCTCGAGGCTCGACGAGCCGACGTTCTTGCCGGTGTTGACATCGATCACGGTCAGGGCCTCGGTGTGTTCGATGATCAGCGATCCGCCCGAAGGCAGCCAGACCTTGCGATCGAGGGCCTTCGCCAGCTGCTCCTGGACATGGAAACGCTCGAACAGCGACATCTGCTCGGCTTCGGGGTCATAGCCGGAGACACGTTCGGCCAGGGCCGGCATGATGCTCGCCACATAGCCCTGGACGTCGTCCAACAGAGCCGGGTCGTCGATGACGACGGCGCGGTAGTCCTTGTTGAACTCCTCCCGAATGACCCGCAGCGCCATCTCCGGCTCGCGGTACAGCACACTGGGCGCCTTTGCCCTCTCGGCCAGCTTGCTGATCTCGATCCACTGCTGTTCGAGCCGCCGGATGTCGTTGGTGATCTCTTCCGCGGTGACGTCCTCGGCCGCCGTGCGCAGGATCAGACCGTGCCCCTTCGGTCGAGCCTTGTCGAGGATCTTGCGCAGCCGTTTGCGTTCGTCCTCGGGAAGGCGCTTGGAGATCCCGTAGGTGTCACTGTTGGGGACGAGAACGACGAACCGACCCGGCAGGGAGACCTCCTGGGTGAGTCGCGCGCCCTTGTGGCCGATGGGGTTCTTGGTGACCTGGCAGATGATGGCCTGCTTCGGCTTCAGGAGCTCCTCGATGCGGGGCTTGCCCCCTTCGACGATGTCCTCCTGGTCGTACTGGACGTCGCCCCGGTACAACACGGCGTTCTTCGGCGTTCCGATGTCGACGAAGGCGGCCTCCATGCCGGGCAATACGTTCTGGACCCGACCGAGATAGATGTTGCCGTGGATCTGGGCGACGTCGTCGGTGGGACGAGCGACGTAGTGCTCGATGAGGGACCGGCCCTCGAGGACCGCTATGTGGGTTCCCTCGGGCTGCTGGCTGACACACATCTGGTAGCGGCCGATCGGCCGACCCTTGCGCCGTCGGCCTCGGCGGCGCTTGATGTCGTCCTCGTCGAGATCCACCGGGCCGTCGGGCGTGACCGCCTCGACCGGTACGACGTCCTTCCGACGCCCCCCTCCGCCCCCCTGCTTCTTCTGACCTTGGGTCTGACCCTGTTTCTGGCCGCCACGGTTCTGGCCCCCTTGGCCCGAACCTCCCTGGCCGCGGCCGCGGCCGCCACGACGCCGGCGCTTGGCCTTGCCCCCCTCGCCGGAGGCTCCTCCGCTCCGGTTGGAATCGCCTCCACCCCGGTTTCCGCCGCCACCCGGCGCGCCACCCGGCGCGGGCCTGGTGTCACCGATCTTGGGTTTCCGCGGAACCAGTGCTTCCTCAGCGGCTCCCCTGGTCTTGGGTCTGCCCTCGATGTGGCGATCGGGCAACTCGGGCTGGCGGTCCAGCCCTTCGGGTTCGGACATGCTGTCGATCCTTCCTCATGACGCACGCTGCTCCGCGTGCGCGGTCCATGTCGCACGGACGAGATCTCTGCCAGTCCCGGCCTGATCAGGCGGGAGCTCGAGCGGTTCTCGTCGGGCGCCAGTGGACCCGGTCCATTGGTGGGTGCGTCGTACTCGGACCTCGTCGGCCGGTTCATCGGGAAGCGAGAGCAACTCGATGAACTCAGCAGGTCGGAGTGAACGCGGCTGGGTGGCCAGCTCCGCGAGGAGCGTGCGCCCGGCCAGGTCCCGTTCATCGAAAGTGGCCACGAGAACGGCCGGGCGGGCGTCGTCGACGCGCTCCCTGCCCTTCCGGGTCCGACGAATGGGAAGCTCTGAGGCAGACAGAACCTCGTCGACCCGCCGGCGGAGAAGATCCGCCGGTGTCGTGGAGAACGTCATCTGCCAGGTGCAGTGGGTGACCGCCGCTTGCAGCGACGGTGATCCACGTTCGACACGGCCCCAGTCGACGGCTCGGATCCCCTCGGGGAGGACGGCCGAGAGCCGTTGGGGCAGCGTGTCGAGAACGAGTTCGGCGACGGACGACTCCGCCTGTGGCGACTCGAGGTCGATGTCGATGTACTCGGCATCGGATTCGTGGCCGTTGGAGAGCGCCAAGCCGAAGTGGACTTTCGGTCGGGGTGAGAATCCCTCGGTGTAGGCGATCGGGAGAGCGACCCTCCGGATGGCTCGCTCCCAGGCGCGCGCCGTGTCGCGATGGGAGATGAATCGCACCTTGCCGTTGCGCGTGTAGCGGATGCGAAGTCTCACGACGCGGCTCCGGACGAGGCGCCGATCGCGACCGGCACCGGGCGCCGCTGACCTGTGCCCTGGCTGCCCCCGGCCGGCGCGACCGCGGACGCGACGATGTGTTCGATCCCGTACCCGGTGCAGGCCCCGCAGTCGTAGCAGGGCGTCCAGCGGCAATCCTCGAGGCCGACCTCGGCGAGCGCATCGCGCCAGTCCTGCCAGAGGAAGTCCTTGTGAAGGCCCACCGACAGGTGATCCCAGGGCAGCACCTCCCCTTCGGTCCGGTGGCGATGGGTGTACCAATCGACGGACAGACCCGCCCGTTGGGTGGCCTCGACCCACATGTCGCGGTCGAAATACTCGCTCCACTCCTGGAAGGTCCCGCCTCGCCGCCAGACGTCCTCTATCACGGCTCCGAGCCGTCGATCGCCGCGACTGAGCATGCCCTCGATGAGCGTCGCCTTCGGGTCGTGCCACTTGAACTGGACGCCCCGATCCCGGCGGAGGTCGTCACGAAGGAGCCCGACCTTGCGCTGCAACTCGGCCTCGGTGTTCTGACCGAACCACTGGAAGGGCGTGAACGCCTTGGGCACGAATCCGCCGAGCGAGACCGTAACCGACGGGTTCTTGTGATGGGTCCGGCCCAACTCGACGCAGTGCCGGGCCAACTCGGCGATACCCAAGGTATCCTCGTCGGTCTCGGTGGGCAGCCCGGTGAGGAAGTAGAGCTTCATCCGCCGCCAGCCCTGCGAGTACGCCGCCTCGACGGCCCCGTACAGGTCCTCCTCGCTGATGAGCTTGTTGATCACCTGACGCATCCGCCAGGTGCCCGCTTCGGGAGCGAACGTGAGCCCGGTCCTACGGGCCCGCTGGATGCTCGCCGCGATCCCCACCGTGAAGGCGTCGACGCGCAAGCTGGGCAGAGCAACCGACACCCGACCACACCCGGCGGGGTCGTCCACCGTCGACTCCACGACGTCGCCGATCCCGGAGAAGTCGGCGGTGGACAGGGAGGTGAGTGCCACCTCGTCGTATCCGGTGCGGCGGAGGCCCTTGTCGATCATGGTGCTGACCTGTTCGGCCGGTCGTTCCCGGACCGGCCGGGTGATCATCCCGGCCTGGCAGAACCGGCATCCGCGGGTGCATCCCCGGAAGACCTCGACGTTGAGGCGGTCGTGGACCACCTCGGTGAGCGGCACCAGCTGCTGTTTGGGGTAGGGCCATTCGGCCAGGTCGGCGATGGTCGCCTTCTCGACGGTGGCCGGTACATCACCGAACCGGGGCATGACCGAGACCAGGTCGGGACCGGCGTAGACGACGTCGTACAGGCTGGGCACGTATACGCCGGAGACGCCGGCCAGTGAGCGCAGGACTGCCTCGCGGTCGACATCACGCCTGGGACCCGACTTCCACTCGGCGAGCACCTCGGTCATGGCGCCCACGACCTCCTCACCGTCTCCGATGACGAAAGCGTCGACGAAGTCGGCCAGTGGCTCGGGATTGGACGTGCAATGACCGCCGGCCACGACCAGCGGCGCATCGCCGTGGCGGTCGGCGGCCCGCACCGGATAGCCGGCGAGATCGATGCAGTTCAGCAGGTTGGTGAAGACCAGTTCGGCCGACAGGTTGAAGGCCAGGACGTCGAAATCGGCGGCGGGCCGGTGGGTGTCGACCGAGAACAGCGGCAGGCCACGGTTCCGGAGCAGCGCTTCGAGGTCGGTCCACGGGGCGTAAGCTCGCTCGGCGACCGCATCGTCGCGCTCGTTCAGGATCTCATAGAGGATCTGCAGGCCCTGATTCGGCAGGCCGATCTCATAGGTATCGGGGTAGACCATCAGCCAGGCGACCGATTCCGGGCGGTGCAGTGGCCTCTGAGCACCGCCTTCACCACCGATGTAACGCGCCGGCTTCTGGACCTTGCCCAGCAGGGGTTCGAGCTGGGGCCAGAGGGTGGACATGTTCCGGCCACTGTATCCGCAACCCACCGCTGCCCCTGTGTTGGTCGGCGCCGATGAACACGGATCGACGCGAGAAGGCAGGAGTGGACCGCAGGAGAACCGGAGGTCGGCGGGGATGGGGCCCCGCCGACACCGCGCTGCGGATTATCGCAGCGCAATACACACGGATGCTCGCAGCGCCAAAGTCAACGGTAGCGGCGCATCCCGACGTTGAGCACCAGTCCGAGCATGGCGAACCATGCGATCGTCGAGGACCCTCCGTATGACATCAGGGGCAGCGGAATGCCGGTGATGGGCATGATGCCCATGCTCATCCCGATGTTCTGGAACACGTGGAACGCCAGAACGCAGAGCGCGCCAGTGGCGACGAGCATGCCGAACCGATCCTTGGCCAGCCGGGCCGAGCGGAGAATCCGCATGCACAACACGGCATAGAGAACCAGGAGTAACCCCGCCCCGGCGAACCCCAACTCCTCGCCGACCGCGGTGAAAATGAAGTCCGTCTGTTGCTCGGGTACGAAGTCGAGCTGGGTCTGCGAACCCTCGCCCCACCCCTGCCCCAGCATGCCACCGGAGCTGATGGCGATCTCGGCCTGCGCCAGGTTGTAGCGCACCTGTTCGTCGACACCCTCGGGGTCGACGAAGACCTTGAGGCGGTCGGTCTGGTATTCCTCGAGCCGGCCCGAACCCAGGATGGCTGTGACCCCGATCGCACCCAACAGCACCAGGACCACCATGTGCTTGGGGCGGATCCCGCCCACGAGCAGCATGCCCATCACCGTAACGACGAACACGAGCATCGTACCCAGGTCGGGCTGGAGCAGGATGAGTCCCATGGGTACCACGGCCATGACGAGGGCCGTCGCCACCGACCGGAGAGGCAGAACGGCGGGCTGGCGGGTCAGGTACCAGGCCAGGACCACGATCAGGCCGACTTTGGCCAGCTCGGATGGCTGCAGCTGAAACGGTCCGATGGTAAACCAGGCCCGGATTCCCTTCGTTTCGGCCCCCAGGACCAGCACCGACGCCAAGAGGACGATGATGGCCCCGTAGATGACGCGGGCCCAATGGCGCAGGAGGTCGTAGTCGATGAGCGCCATGACGGCCATGACCACCACACCGAGCGCGACGAAGAGCGTCTGGCGCTGCGCGAAGAACCGATCCGGCGTGGGACCCGAACCCTTGGTGGCCGAGTAGACCGTCAGGATCCCGAGTGTCGCGATGGTTCCCGCACAGAAAAGGAGGACCAGATCGACGTGACGCCAAGGAGCGGATGGGTCCTTTCGGAGCGAAGCTCCGGGGGGCGCGGCGAGGGTCATGGTCCGTCCTCGCCGACTGGATCATGGCCGGAGCCGCTCGACTCGGATTCGTCGGCCGTCTCCGGATTCCAGAGCTGCTCCCAGAGCTCGTCGTAGACCGCCTGGGGGTCGTCCACCTCGCTGATGGTCGGGTAGGTCGGCAGTTCCCGCTGTTCGGACACCAACTCGAGCAGGCGGCGGACAACCGGGGCGGCGGCCTCGGAACCGAATCCCGCCTCCTCGAGCACGGCGGTCACCACAACGCGCGGAGTCTCGACCGGGCCGAAGCCGACGAAGAGCGACGTGTCCTCCTTGTTGACCACCTGGGCCGTGCCGGTCTTGCCCGCGACCGACCAGGTCGGATCGAATCCCTCGAAAGCGTAGAACGCCGTTCCCTCCTCGTCGGTCGTCACCCCATTGAGACCGTCGAGGATGGGGTCCCGGAACGCGGCCGGAAGCTCGAGACTCGCCGCCTCCCTGGGACCGAATTCCTGTACCACCGTCTGCTCGCCGGTACGGCGGTCGATGTCGACCACGGCGTCGGCGATGTTGGGCTGGAACCGGGTTCCGCCGTTGGCGATGATGGCGTAGGCGTTCGTGAGCTGGAGCGGCGTGACCAGGACGTCGCCCTGTCCGATCGCGAGGTTGACGTTGTCGCCGGCCCGCCACCCGGGGATGTACGCGTCGGGATCGGCCGCCTCGATCTCGTCCTTCTGCGCCTGGCGCTCCTCGGGCGTGGGGACCGTGCCCGACGCCTCGGGCAGGGGCACGCCGGTCTCCTCGCCGAAACCGAAGAGCCTCGCCGTGTCCTGGATCCCGTTGGCCGGGAGCGATTCCTGGCGCCACAGCGATTCGCCGATCCAATAGTAGAAGACGTCGCTCGACACGGTCAGGGAGCGTTGGAGGTCCACCGTGCCGTTGGCCGCGCCTTCGGCGTTGGATCGCGTGCAGCTACTACCCGTGCAATCGGTGAGCGTGTAGGTTCCCACGTCCTCGAAGGTGGTCTCCGGGGTGATCATCCCGCTCTCCAGGGCCGCGAAGGCGGTCACCAGCTTGAAGGTCGATGCCGGTGCGTACGTTCCCTGGATGGCCCGGCTGAACAGGGGCGCACCGTTCTCCTCGCTGTTCAACAGGTCGAAGCGCTCCTGGGAGATACCCCCCAGGAACTCGACCGGGTCGTAGGTCGGATTGGACGCGACCGCCAGGAGGTCGCCGTCCCTCGGGTCGAGCATGACCACGGCGCCGGCCGGCGCCGGAAAGAGCAGGCCGGCGGTGTTGGTGACCTCGCGGCGTTCGACCAGTTTCTCCTCGAGCGCCTTCTCGGCCGCGGCCTGGAGATCGATGTCGATGGTCAAGCGCACGTCGTCGCCCGGCGCGGGGTCCACAGATTCACTGGTGACATCCGCCACCACCCGATTGGCAGAATCGACCTGGACCACCCGCTCACCCGGCGTGCCCCGGAGCCACGATTCGAAGACCCGCTCGACGCCGGTCTTCCCGATCTCGTCGTCGACCTCGTACGGCTTCTCGGAGTCGGCTCGCTCCTGGCTGTCGTACTCTTCCTCGTTGAGTGCGCCGACGTACCCCAGGACGTGCGCGGCCAGTTGGCCGTAGGGGTAGGTCCGCACGGTCCGGCGCTCGACCGCGACCGCCGGATAGTCATCGCGGCGTTCACCCAGGAAGATCTCGACCGACTCGGGAACGTCCTCGGCCACCGGCCGCGGCGCGAGGGGGCTGTACTGTGAATCGGCCAGGCGAGCGTTGATCTCGGTGGCGGTGATCTCGATGCCGAACGACGAGAGTTCGCGGGCCAGCCGCCCGATGTATCGGCTGCGATCAGCCGGATCATCGAATTCGGCGTCGAGCACCTGGGGATCGAGGGTGACGACAACCGAGACCCGGTTGTCCACGAGCACCTTCCCGTTGCGATCCAGGATGCGTCCCCGCGGGGCCCGTACGGGCAGGGTCTCGAAGCGGTTCTCGATCGCGGCGACCTCGTGGTCCTCGACCCGAAGCACCTGCAGCGACCACAGGCGTACGAACAGAGTGGCGAACATCGAGAACACGATCAGCCCGAGCACGGCGATGCGCACCCCTGAGCCTTCGGTCGGTTCCTCGCTCATCCGATCGCCTCGGCGACGGCCTGATCGTCGATGACCGCCCACGACAGCGCGCGGTTGCCGAGCGGAGCCAGGAGTCCGTTGATCACAGCCACCACCAGAGCGATGCGGGCGAGATCGAGCGAGAAATAGTCCTTCCCGAGCATCTCGCCCACCATGGCATAGAGAAGGACCCCAGCGGCACTCGCCCCGGCGGCAGCAACCATCTGCAACCAGCGGACCGAACGATCCAGCAGGGAGGGGACCGAGCCCACCGCATACCCGATGAGCGCCCCGACCAGGGCGGACAGCCCGAACGGTGACTCGAGCACGAGGTCATGGGCCAGGCCGGCGGCGAAGCCGATCATCGCGCCGCGCTGGGCGCCGGCGGCGACGCCGGCCGAGAAGGCGACGAGCAGCACGAGGTCCGGGGTCACGCCCAGCACCGTGAAATCGGCGAACACCGTGGTCTGGAGCAACAACATCACGAAGATCACGAAGACCACCCGGGAGATCGCCATCAGCCGGCCTCGTCGGGGATGAGTACCGAGACGAACGACAGACGGGAGAGCTCGGCGATGAGATCCACCTCGACGGTAGGGATTCCCCGTTCGTCGCGTTCGACCGCGGTCACCTTTCCCACGGCCACACCGGGCGGGTACTGGCTGCCCTCCAGCCCGCTGGTCACCACGTTCTCGCCCGGTTCGATCTCGGTCTCGGGCTCGAGAGCGGCATCGACGATGAGCGGATTCCCCTCACCCGACCCGTGGGCGAGCCCGACATCGCCCGAGCCGACCATGCGCACGCCGACCTCGAAGGCGATGTCGTTGGCCAGCAGGACGACCGACCGATCGCTCGACACCCGGTGGATCTTGCCGGCCAGGCCGCTGCCGGTCACCACCGGCATCCCTTTGCCCGCGCCGTCGGCCGATCCGATGTCGATCTCGATGGTGCGATCGAAGTTGGACGACGCCCGCGACACGACCCGGCCGGTCACCGACGTGTAGCCGCCCGGCGGCTTCAACTGAGCCTGCTCCTGGAGCGCCTCGTAGCGCGCCGTCAGCTCTTCGAGCTCGACCTCGTTGCCGGCCACCTCCTCGAGCTGGCTTCGTAAACGCTCGTTCTCGGCGGTCAGTTCGTCGTAGTCGAACGCGCCGTTCCACGCGTCACGAAACGGGTCGATCACGGCGTCGGCGGCGCTCTCGACCGGGCCGAACACGGTGCGGGCGCCGTCCCGGACCGTGTCGACGACCGCGACTCCCTGGAAGTCGAGTGTGAGAAGGGTGATCGACGCCAACGCCAGGATGATGATCGTGGAACGCGACCGTCCGGAGCCACCCACGTGGCGAGGGGTCAATCGACCGTCGAGGAGTAGAGCAGGCCCTTCAGTGCGTCGAACTCCTCGAGGGACTGACCGGCACCCAGCGCAACGGCGTCGAGCGGATTGGGCGCAATCACGATGGGCATCCCCGTCTCGTGGTGCAATCGGGCATCGAGGCCGGCCAGTAGCGCTCCCCCGCCGGCCAGGACGATGCCGTGCTCCATGATGTCGGCCGCGAGCTCGGGCGGCGTCTTGTCGAGCGTGAACTTCACCGCGTCGACGACGGTGGTGACCGGCTCCTCGATGGCGCCACGGATCTCCTCGGTCGACGTGACGATGGTCTTGGGCAGGCCCGTGACCAGGTCGCGACCGCGGATCTCGGCGTAGATCTCCTCCTCTAGCGGCCATGCCGATCCGAGCTGCATCTTGACGTGTTCGGAGGTGCGCTCGCCGAGGGCGACGCTGTACTCCTTCTTGATGTACTGCACGATCGCATCATCGAGCTCGTCACCGCCGACGCGGGTCGACTGGCTGGCGACGACGCCGCCGAGCGAGATGACGGCGACCTCGGTGGTGCCGCCGCCGATGTCGACGATCATGTTGCCGGCCGGCTCCTGCACGGGCATGCCAGCGCCGATCGCCGCCGCCATGGGCTCCTCGATGATGTAGGCCGGCTTGCGTGCGCCGGCGTACTCGGCGGCCTCCTGCACGGCCCGCTGCTCGACCCCGGTGATACCCGACGGAACACAGATCACCATACGAGGCTTGGCGAACCGCCGGTGATGCACCTTCTGGATGAAGTAGCGGAGCATCCTCTCGCAGACGTCGAAATCGGCGATCACGCCGTCCTTGAGCGGCCGGATGGCCTTGATGTGTGCGGGCGTGCGTCCGATCATCCGCTTCGCTTCGATGCCGACCGCGAGCGGTCGTCCGTCACTGGCGTTGACGGCGACGACCGAGGGCTCGTTGAGGACGACGCCCTCACCCCGCACGTATACGAGGGTGTTGGCGGTACCGAGGTCGACGGCCATGTCGCGACCGAGCATTCCGGTGAACGACTGGAGGCTTCGCGCCATGACGGCTCCTGCGGGCTTGGGAGAGGCGGTGGACAGGACGGGTGATCCTGACATGTTGTCCTGCGCTTGTCAGCGCGCCGGACAACGCGGACGAACTAGAGCTTACGCGTGGTCACGGAAATGCAACCAAACGGGCACCGCATGTGGTAAGGCGACCACGCAGCGAGCAGCTCGTCAGAGCTCGGGGAAGAACAGCGCGATTTCGCGCGCCGCGCTCTCGGGCCCGTCCGAACCGTGCACGAGGTTCTCGGTGAGTTCGATACCCAGGTCGCCGCGGATCGTCCCGGGTTGCGCGTCGCGGGGGTTGGTGGCGCCCATCATGGTTCGCACGACCTGCCAGGTGTCCTCCGGCCCTTCGATCACCATCGGGACCGCCGGCCCCCGGGTGATGAACGCGAGGAGATCGGCGAAGAACGGCTTGCCCTCGTGCTCGGCATAGTGCCGGGTCGCCGTCTCCTCGGTGATCGTCCGCTGCTCGAGGGCGACGATACGCAGCCCGCGGCGCTCGAATCGGGACACGATCTCACCGACCAGCCCCCGCTCGACGGCATCGGGCTTGCACATCACGAATGTTCGATCCATGGCCGGCGACCCTAGAGGATCCAGGCGGCGTCCCGTTCCGATCTGTGAAGGAATATCCCCCGTGACGGGTGTCAGCTCTGCACAGACTCCGGGGGGAGCAGGCGGGAGCGGGCTGCGCCGGCCACGTACAGCGAGCCGCTCACCAGGATGGCGTCCTCTTCGGCGGCGACGGCGAAGGCACGATCGAGCGCCGCGTCGACGGTCCCACACGACTCGGCGGCCAGGCCGAGACCGAGAGCGACCTCGGCCAGCTCGGTGCTGGGAACGCCCCGGGGGGACGGAGCGGTGACCGTGAGCACCATGTCGAGCCGGGCGTCGGCAAATGCACCCAGCACCTCGACCGGGTCGCGGCCCGTGAGCATGCCGAACACGAGGATCCGTGATCCGGCGGGATCGAAGTCTCCACCCAGCGTGCGCGCCGTGGCCGCTGCGCCGGGCTGGTTGTGAGCACCGTCGATGATCACCAGGGGCTCGTGACCGACGACCTCGAAACGGCCCGGGATTGTGACGTTCGCCATGCCCTCGCGCACCACTTCGTCTCCGAGCGGTCGGCCGAAGAACGCTTCGCAAGCGCCGAGCGCGATGGCGGCGTTGACGGCCTGGTGCGAGCCGTGGAGAGGGAGGAACACCTCGGCATAAGTCGCCTCGGGGGTACGGAAATCGACGAGCCGGCCGCCGACCGCCAGACGGTCCGCGTCACAGCCGAACTCGCCCCCACGTACGAGCACCCGGTCGGCCCGCTCCCACAGGTCCTCGAACTCCGGATCGTTCTCGCCCAACACGACCGTGGCCCCCTGCTTGATTATCCCTGCCTTCTCGGTGGCGATCCGGCGGCGCCAATCGCCCTGGCCGTCGGTGTGGTCACGGCCGATGTTGGTGATCACGGCGACTCGACCATCGGCGACGTTGGTCGCGTCCCACTCGCCCAACAGTCCGACCTCTACCACGGCGACGTCGACGGCGATGTCGGCGAACCAGCGGAATGCCGCGGCCGTGGCCAGCTCGAACCAGGACAGTGGCGAGTCGACGAGCGGTGCCATGGCTTCGAGGTCGGTGAGGATCGCGGCCAGCGCCTCGTCGTCGATCTCGCGAAGATTCCACGTCAGCCGCTCGTTGATCCGCTCGAGATGCGGACTGGCATAGGATCCGACCGACAGGCCGGCCGAGGCCAGCAGCGACGTGATGATGCGGGCGGTCGACCCTTTGCCGTTGGTCCCGGTGAGGTGGATTACAGGGGCGGCGGCCTGAGGATCGCCCAGAACCCGCATCAGCGCTTCCATCGGGGCGAGCGAGAGTCCCTCGGTCATCCCGGCGGTCGCCTCGCGGTTGAGGTGCGAATCCAGCCACCGCAGTGCGGTGTCGATGTTCACCTGCAGGAAAGGGTCAGGATGCGGCCCGCCGTGGCCGGTCCTGCTGACGGGCTTCCTTCGGCACCAGCGTCGGGTTCACCTTGTCGATGACCACCGATCCGTCGACGACACAACTCCCTACGTCGTCGCGGCTGGGGAGGTCGTACATGACGTTGAGCAGGACCTCTTCGAGGATGGCGCGCAGACCACGCGCCCCGGTCCCTCGCAACAAGGCCTGATCGGCGACCGCCTCGAGGGCGTCCTCGGTGAAGGTGAGCTCGACGTCCTCGAGCTCGAAGAACTTCTCGTACTGCTTGACCAGGGCGTTGCGGGGCTCGAGGAGGATTCGAACGAGTGCCTCCCTATCGAGATGCGACACAGCACCGATGACCGGCAACCGGCCGATGAACTCGGGGATGAGGCCGAACTTGAGCAGATCCTCGGGCAGGACCCGCGTGTAGGTGAGGTCGTCGCGCTCGGCGGCGGTCTTGACGTCGGCACCGAAGCCCACACCTCCGGCGCCCTCGCGGCTCTCGATCAACTGATCGATCCCGGCGAATGCTCCACCGCAGATGAACAGGATGTTGGTGGTGTCGATCTGGATGAATTCCTGGTGGGGATGCTTGCGGCCACCTTGCGGTGGCACCGATGCGACGGTCCCTTCGAGGATCTTCAGCAGCGCTTGTTGCACCCCTTCGCCCGACACGTCGCGAGTGATCGACGGGTTCTCGCTCTTCCGGGCGATCTTGTCGATCTCGTCGATGTAGATGATCCCGGCCTCGGCCTTCTTCACGTCGAAGTCGGCCGCCTGGATGAGCTTCAGGAGGATGTTCTCGACGTCCTCCCCGACGTACCCGGCTTCGGTGAGGGCGGTGGCATCGGCGATGGCGAACGGCACGTTGAGCATTCGAGCCAGCGTCTGGGCGAGCAGGGTCTTGCCGCACCCGGTCGGTCCGATGAGCATGATGTTGCTCTTGGCCAGTTCGACGTCGGGATCCTCGCCGACGCCGTACTGCACCCGCTTGTAGTGGTTGTAGACCGCTACCGACAGGATCTTCTTGGCGCGCTCCTGACCGATGATGTAGTCGTTGAGGAAGTCGTAGATCTCGGCCGGCTTCGGCAGCTCCTCGAAGCGGGGCTCGGTGATCTCGGCCAGTTCCTCCTCGATGATCTCGTTGCAGAGGTCGATGCACTCGTCGCAGATGTAGACACCCGGCCCGGCGATGAGCTTCTTGACCTGCTTCTGCGACTTGCCGCAGAACGAGCACTTGAGAAGCTCGCCCCCCTCACCAAACTTTGCCACGTGTCTCTCCCCTGCTTCGGATCAGGAACCGACGGCTTTGATCGGCCCCGATGTGTCGACTGACGAGCGAGCCTGGATGACCTCGTCGATGATGCCGTACTCGACCGCTTCTTCCGCGGTCATCACGAAATCCCGGTCGGTGTCGGTGTGGATCTTCTCGGCGGCTTGACCGGTGTGGTGTGCCAGGATCTCCTCGAGCGCGGTCTTGAGTCGCTGGATCTCCTGTGATGCGAGCTCGATGTCGGACACCTGACCCTGGGCTCCGGCATAGGGCTGGTGGATGAGGACGCGGGCGTGGGGCAGGGCGAACCGCTTGCCCGGTGTGCCGGCGGCCAGCAGGACGGCCGCGGCCGAAGCGGCCTGTCCGTAGCAGATGGTGGCCACGTCGGGCTTGATGTAGGTCATCGTGTCGTAGATGGCGAACAGAGCGTTGATGTCGCCACCGGGCGAGTTGATGTAGAGGTTGATGTCCTTCTCGGGATTGTCCGATTCGAGGTGCAGCAGCTGCGCACAGACCAGGTTTGCCACCATGTCATCGATCGGAGTGCCCAGGAAGACGATGTTCTCCTTGAGCAGCTTCGAATAGAGGTCGTAGCCCCGCTCACCGCGGTTCGTCTGCTCGACGACGGTGGGTACCAGATAGTTCCAGGCCTGCATCAGTCGGCTTCCTCGGTTGGATCGGTCTCGGTGGCGTCGGGCTCGTCGTCAGAATCGGAGTCCCCTTCAGCCGCACTCTCCTCGGAATCCTCGGCTCGGAGCTCGAGATCGTCGCGGTCGACGGGGTTGCCATCTTCGTCGATGATCTCGCACCGTTCGAGGATCCACTCGAGAGCGCTTCGTTTCCTGAGATCCGAGCGTATCGCTCCGAGGCCCCGGTGGTGCTCGAACTCGTGCCGCACCGACTCGAGATCCTGCTCGAGCTGGGTTGCGATCGAAACGAGTTCGGCTTCGATCGCCTCGTCGTCGGGATCGAGGCTCTCTGCGCTGGCCACGGCTCGCAGCGCCAAGTCGACCCCTGCTGCCCTGACGGCCGCCTCCCGCAGCTCGGCGGTGAGCTGCGTCCGGTCCTGCGACGCGAAGAACTGCTCGGGGTCGATCCCCTGCTGGGCCAGGCGCATGGCCGTCTCCTGTAACCGCTGCTCCATCTCGGCCGACAGCATCGCTTCGGGGATGTCGATGTCGACCAGCGAGGCCAGCGCCTCTGCCGCCTTCTCCCGCAGGGCCATGTTGGCCTGCATCTTCTTGCTCATCCCCAACCGCTTCGCGAAATCAGACCGGAGCTCGGCGATGGTGTCGAACTCGGAGGCTTCGGAGGCCCAGGCGTCGTCGGGGTCGGGCAGCACGTTCTGCTGCACCTCCTTCACCATGATGCGGAAGCTCAGGTCGTCCTCGTCGGCTTCGGGGTCGGGATACTCGGCATCGAACTCGATGACGTCGCCGACCTTCTTGCCGCGCAGGTTCTCGTCGATCTCGGGCACGATCGCGCCCTTGCCGACCTCGTACACGTATCCGTCGGCGGTGAGCCCTTCGAGCGGTTCGCCGCCCTGGGTGGCTGCGATGTTGATGGTGACGTGGTCGTCATCGATGACCGGACGATCGACCGTCTCGAGCGTGCCGAACGTGGAGCGCAAGCGGTCGACCTGCTCCTCGATGTCCTCGTCGGCGACGGTCGGCGACGGGATCTCGACGGTGAGCTTCTCGTAGCCGATCACCGCGACCTCGGGTCGAACCTCGACGACGGCGTCGAAGAGGACGGCCCCTGCCTCGTGACCCTCGGTGACGTCGATCTCGGGTGGGGCGATCACGTCGACGTCGAGCTCGCGCACGGCCTGGGCGTAGTACTCGGGGAGAGCCTCGCGCAGTGCTTCCTCACGGGCGGCGAGAACGCCGATTCGGGACTCGAGGATCTTGCGGGGGGCCTTGCCGGGCCGGAACCCAGGGATGCGGACCTCATGGGCGATCCGGCGGAATGCCGCGTCGACGGCCTCTTCGAACTCGGCTTCGTCCACCTCGACCGAGAGCTTGACGCGGTTCTCGGGCCCTGAATCGACGACATCGCCGGCGTCGAGATCGTCGGAGGCGGATACGGGGGAGAGTGTCGACTTCACGGCGGCCGAGTGTACTGGGACGGATCGGATCGAGATGCACCCGGAGAAGGGCGTGGCTCCGAAGTGGATCTGGCCCGGCCCGACGAGCCGGTAGCCTGCCGAGGCACGGGATGTGGCGCAGCTCGGTAGCGCACCTGCTTTGGGAGCAGGGGGTCGGGAGTTCAAATCTCCCCATCCCGACAGGAGAAACACCAAGCCAGGGCTCGAATATGGGCCATTTGCTGGTTTGCACGGATTCGGCGTGCGCGCGTGTTGCGCGCGTAGTCCGGAGGTCCTACGGTCCTTTGCGTGGGGTCACGGCGATCATTCGGGAGCGTCCGCAAGATGCGCTCGGGCCGGTGGCAGGCCCTGTACACGCCACCCCGAGACCGGCAAACGGGTCACGGGTCCGACCACATTCACGACCAAGGCCGACTGCACCCGCTGGCTGGCCACCGTCGAGGCCGACCTGCACCGGGGCGACGACCTCGACCCCGCCGGCCGCTCCGCTGCGATCTCGGGCCGTACGCCCAGCAGCTGGCTGGCCGCCAAGACCGAGCTTCGGCCCCACACCATCGAGCTCTACTCGTACCTCCTGAACAGCCACATCCTGCCTCACGCTGGTCGACGTGCCGATCGGGCGGATCAGCACCGCGACGGTGCGGGACTGGAACTCGTCGATCCGCTCGGGAACCATCAGCGACACCACCGCGGCGAAGGCCTACCGGCTGCTGCGCCAGATCCTGCAAGCCGCCGTCGACGACCGACTGATCCGGGAGAACCCGTGCCGGCTCAAAGGCGCGGCGACCGAGCACAGCCGAGAGCGCCAGATCCCCAGCCTCGACGAAGTCGCCCGCCTGGCCGACACCATCTGCGCCCCGGTTCCGAGCCATGGTCCTGCTCGCCGCGTTCGCCGGGCTCCGCAAAGGCGAGTGCCTCGGCCTCGCTCGCCGACATCTCGACCTTGACGCCGACCCGCCCACCGTCGCCGTCGAGCGAGTCCGATCGTCCACACCGACAGCCAGGGCTTGATCTTCCAGGACCCCAAAACCGCCGCCGGCGTCCGCACCCTCGCGCTGCCCGATCTGCTGGTCGACGAGCTGCGCTCCCACCTCGACCGGTACGTCGGGCCCGGCGCCGACGATCTGGTGTTCACCGCCGAGCGATCCGGCGACCACCCCGACCAAGGTGATGTGGCGGAGCGATCTGGAGCCGGGCTCGCTCCGACGCCGACGTCGCCTGCACGTTCCACGACCTGCGCCACGTCGCCGGCACCCTCAACGCCGCCGCCGGGGCGACCATCAAAGAGGCGATGGCCCGACTCGGCCACGCCTCGCCCGAGGCAGCGCTGCGGTATCAACACGCCGTCGCGTCCCGGGACGCCGAGATCGCCGGGAGCGTGGACCGGCTGATCCGTCCGCAGGGCTGAGCTCACCACAGCTCGAGTTGACCGATGCGGTGCTCGTCGATCCACCGCTCGACCTCGACCGGATCGAACCGGACGAACTTCCCGACCTTCACGTACGGGATCCGCCGCTCCGCCACCAGCCGGCGGACGAACCTCACCGTCACCCCGAGCCGCTCCGCCGCGCCGCCGACATCGAGCAAGCCGGCCGGCGGCTCATCGGTCTCGACCCTCGGGCGTGCCGACTCGGGTACGTGGCTGGATCTCATGCCTGCCGAAGGCGCGTCGCAGGCCACAGAACGCGACCACGACCTCGGCTCGGCCCAGCCCGTCAGGACGGCCTGGGCGTCTGCACCGGATCGACCCGGAATGACATGGCACAGACTAATGGGGGTCGATCGGGTGTCTCCGGTGGGGGATGCTCGGCGTGGAGCCGCTGGCCGGTGAGCACTTGCACAGACCGAGAGGTTGATCTCTGAAGCCAGAACGTGCCCCGGCCGGTTGGTGAGGTCGTCCGTGAAGCACCAGTGGGATGTCGTGCCGTTTGAGCACTGATCCATTAGTCCGTTGCCGGGCGTCCTTCGGCTCGACGACACCGACCGAGAACAGATGGAGGTGCAGATGACGTGATCTTCGTCGGAGATGATTGGGCCGAGGACCATCACGACGTGTTCGTGTGCGACGGCGACGGCAAGCGGATCGCGTCGCCGGCGCTTCAGCTGAGGGGGTCGAGGGGATCGCCGGCGTTCCATGACCTGGTCGCCGGGCATGTCGATGACCCGCCGAGGTGGTCGTCGGGATCGAGACCGACCGGGGCTTGTGGGTCCAGGCGCTGGTCGAGGCCGGCTATCAGGTGTTCGCGATCAACCCTCGAGCGGCGGCCCGCTATCGGGAACGACACGTCGCTGTCGGGTGCGAAATCTGATCGCTGCGGACGCGAGGATGCTCGCCGAGCTGGTCCGCACCGACCGTCACAACCACCGCCTGGTCGCTGGCGACAGCGCAGCGGTCGAGGCGGTGAAGGTCCTCGCCCGGGCGCATCAGAATCTGATCTGGGATCGGACCCGCAGCCGTCGCTGCGGCTGCGCTCGACCGCTGTTGGAGTACTTCCCTGCCGCGCTTGTCGACCTTCCGATGAACTCGGGCGATCGCGACGCCCTCGCCGTGCTCGGCCAAAGCGCCGACACCCGCCGAGGCGCACGAGCGTTGTCGCTGGCGAAGATCCGCTCCGCGCTGCGTGCCGGTGGCCGTCAACGCAACATCGACACCCGCGCCGCCGAGATCGCCGAAGGACCTCCGGGTCGACGGCCTCGATGCACCCGACCGGTGGTCGACGGCGTTCGCGGCGACGACGCCGCTCGTCGGTCGCGATGCATCGTCGAGATCAACACCGCAGATCGCTCGCGCTCGAAACCGAGCTGGCCGACCATTTTGAACAGCACCCGGACGCCGACATCTACCTCTCCCTGCCAGGAATCGGTGTCATCCTCGGCGCCCGGGTGCTCGGCGAGTTCGGAGACGACCCGAACCGCTACGCCGACGCCAAGTCTCGCAAGAACTACGCCGCCACGTCACCCGTCACCAGAGCATCCGGGCGAACCGTCACGTCGTCGTCGCCCGGTTCGTGAAGCAACCGACGCCTCGCGGACGCCGCGCACCGATGGGCGTTCTGCGCGTTCGACCACCAGCCCCGGAGCACGCGCGTTCTACGACCTACGCGTCGATCCGCTCGGCGACTCCCACCACAAGGCACTACGAGCGCTCAGCAACCGCCTCGTCGGCATCCTCCACGGCTGCCTCCGACACCACACCCTCTACGACGAACACACCGCCTGGGCCCACCGCCCCGAGAACAACCTCACCACCGAAATCTCGACACGCCGCTTGACAACTACCACCCGTGGGATGTCTGGCTAGGAGCGCCTTTCGGCACTCCCAGCGACGACCGACCCGCCAGTGCGCAAAGCGCAACTGGCAAGTCTGTGCCACTCATTTCGGCGTGATCGAGTGCAGTCGCTGGGTGTGGCTGAGATGACATAAGGGCGCCGCGCCGGATGGCTGCCCGACGGCACGACGAGGAAGCCGGCACTGCTCGAGCACCCAAACCAGGCGTCACCCGCCGACAGAGACGGCGATCTCGAGGCCGGAGACGTCGAAGCGACCGACGCTTCACACCGTCCAGCGTCGACGACCGTGAGCTCCACATCGACGCCAAACCCCCACGGCAGCGACAAACCCGGGGAAGGAACCCGGCGCCCGAGCCGCCGAGTGGAGGGACACTCCAGCGACGCAGCGGCGAGATCGCAGCCGACCGTGACCACCTCAGTGCACACCATGGCTTCGCTGATCGCCCAGGCACCCCAACGGGGTGCTCGTATCCGATCCGCCCCAGACGCTCACAAGCGTTACCCGCGGGATGGTGCAGTCGGTAGTGCAGTCGCCGGTGCAGAAGGACTCAGGCTCAACAACGCTGTGTCGCATGTCGACTCCAGACGGGCTCCGAAGTGGAGAGCTTCGGCTCTCATGGCCCTGGCAGGTGGAATGTTGCCCACGCTCGCGTGAATTTCCTCGGAGTTGCCCGAGCACAACTGGGGAGTTTCAGCGAGCGGCGGCAATGGAGGACTCACTGGGCGACACCTGACGGTGCCGGCCTTTGCTCCCCGGCCGCACCTTCGACTGGAGGATCGCACCAACACCGAGCATCACTGCTCCCACAGGGCGACGAACACGCCCAGTGGTGCGGGGAGAACTCGGCGGCACCATCCACGTCATTCTACCTCGAGCACCACCTTGCCCATCGGCGACGGCTCCTCGTCGAGCCGACTCGCCCCAGATCGACGGATGAGACAGGCTAACCGAACCCTCGGGCTGTCGCCCCTCCGCTGCGCTACGGGTTGCCCCGGACCAGGGGCGCACGCGATCCTAGCGATTGCGCGGCGGGCGTGTTCACCGTGGTACGGGTTTGGCGTCCCCCGAGACGCCGCTCCCGGGTGCGTGAACGTCAGACTTGCAGGCTCCAACGTTGCGGCCTCCAACTGAGTGGACGGGCTCACCGCCAGGGGACAACCTCCCCGGGTCGTCACAGCTAGTCGGCCGTGATGTCTCGCCAGAAGACGATCTGGTAAGGGATCAACAGAGGATTCGGGTCCGGACAAGAGCCGTCGTCGAAGACCCCTTCGACGTCCCAGGAGGTGAATGTTTCGTCGAACTCCGGTTGAGGGATAGGCAAGAAAGGAAAGACCGGGTTCGGTTCGCTAAACGCCGCGCAGATATGAGGATGCGACGAGATCGACAGCGGTGACAAACCCGAAGAACCCGAAGCGTCGATCGCCTCGCCGCAGTCAACGCCGGATCCGGATGGTCCCCAATGCTTGTTGCCGTTGAAGATATCGAAGCCGTTGTCAGTGAATGTCGAGTTGCCACCGATAGTGATGTCCGGCCAGTCAACCAAACAGGTGAGATCCGGCACGGCGGTTATCGCGGCCGCACCGGTGGCGTTCATGAAGTTTGAACCGCTCGCGGTCATCGTTCCACCCGGGCCAACGGCAACCTTCGCGTCGTCGAAGACCGAGCCTGATGCGCTCAGGGCCACATGCCACTGTCGACACCCGGATCATGCGCTCATTGGGCAGAATGCACAAGAAGAAACCGCCCGGCCCGCGATCAGCCCATCACGCTGATCGCGAACCAGCGAAACGGACCAGCTGTCGCTGAGTGCCTCACATGAATCGCGTCTGCCACGCTGTCGCTTTGCTCCTTCGACACGAACCCCCACTAGCTAGCCAGCCGCCACTCGGAGTTGCGTCGGATCGGTCCTCCGACGTGAACCCTCACACCGCTCAGACTGCTCAAGGGTCAATCGCTCAGTCGGCTGTGACCGCAGAGCACCCTCCGGCGGCGCTCCCTCTCGCGCTGCGCCATGCGCGCGTAGCACCGGCAAACAACGGTCAGCAGCCGTCCCCAGCGGCCTGGCCGAAGCCCGTCTTGCCCTTACCAGGCCCCAAATTCCCTCGATCGTGGGTCGGCTCTTGGGTGCTTTGGGAGCAGGGGGTCGGGAGTTCAAATCTCCCCATCCCGACACGAGGAACACCAAACCAGGGCTCGAATATGGGCCATTCGCTGGTTTGCACCGATTTGGCGTGCGCGCGTGTTGCGCGTAGTCCGGAGGTCCTACGGTCCCCGTACCCGATACGCCCCAGACGCCCACAAGCCTTACGCGCGGGATGGTGCAGTCGGCAGTGCAGTCGCCGGTGCAGAAGGACTCAGGCTCAACAACGCTGTGTCGTATGTCGACCCCAGACGGGCTCCGAAGAGGAGAGCTTCGGCTCTCATGGCCCCGTCAGGTGGAATGGAGGACTGACCGGGCGCCACCTGACGGTGCCGGCCTTGACCGTCCGTCGTCGGTCTCGACCCACGACAAGAACCGAATGCCGGTGGTGGCGCACGTCGTCATGCAGTTGTGGGTGCTGTGTTACAGGGGGGAGCACCCGTTCGGCCGTGCGATCAGAGTCAGGGGATCGGTGGCCAACACCCTGTCCGGTCGCTGCCGCTGATCGGCGACCCGGGCGTGACATACCGGTCACCGAATGCAGTGCTCAAGCTGTCGTCCAGGACGACGGCCACGCACTCGGTCCCAAGACCGTCCCCGATCGTCGCGCCGCCGAGCGACAAGGAAGGAAGGTCGATTGTAACGGTCGCCGAACCCGCACCCGTGCCATCGGTCGTGAGAATCACACCAGTATTCGCGTCGTTGTCAGAGCCGCACTGCACCCCCGTCTCCCACACTTCGATTGAGTAGTCCACAGGCGGGCCCGCGTCGAGTTCCACATCTATCGTCAGCTCCGTGGAGTCTGAACTGATCGTCACCGAGCCGGCGACGGGAGTACCCGGCGGCCAAGGCATGTCCGAGAACGTGGTGCCGTTGCAGCTCACCGATCCGATCGGTCCGAGGAGATCCCACACGACTGGTGGGGATGGTGGAGTGCAAGCGACCGCTGCGAATGCCAACGCCGCCAGCAGGGTCCCAGTTAGCCTGGCACGACTCGACATGACCGCCCCCAAGCCCGCCCTCATCGGAGATTGTTCCGGCCCCTCTTGATGGTCAAGGTCCGTAGACCCGCCGTGCGGCGGACCTTCCGATTCAGAGCGCCTGACCATGCAGTTGCGGGTTCTGTGTTGCGGGGAACGTACCCGCTCGTAGCGATCCGACGCCCCGGCCGAGAACTACCCACCCGAACCGACCGAGGGCACAACGACCGAATAGTCCTGACGCAGGGTAGGAATCGCAGGGACGTTGCCGCCGCCCGGGCTCGATGCGGAACATCCAACCCGGCGACGATCAGCAGACCCTGCGACCTCGACATGCTCGTGCACGACTGCGACGCCCGCGTCGGGCGCCAGAGCACCAACCGCTATCGGTCTCCGTCGAGGCAGCCGCCAACGGCCTCGAACCCGCTCTCAGTCGCTTCGGACGAGATCGAGGTTCCGGAACACCGGCGGCTCGTCCGCGACAGCGGCGAAACCCTCGGCGATTCGGCTCGTGGCAGGCAGATCATTGTTTGCCATCGCCGCCTCATGCGACGGAAACTCGACGATGATCAGATACTTTCCGGCATCGTCGCGGTCGCGACAGATCCGCTCCGACACGGCCGTCCGTGTCCCCTCGGTGTCCGCGAGCCACTGCTCGTGGAGCGCTTCGACCTCATCGAAACGTTCCGTCTTCAGCTCGATGATCTGCACGAACCCCATGGCACGCCCTCCCTGGTCGACGACCATTTGTCAGCGTGACGCATTCGATCCCAAACTGCAACCGCGGTCTTCGGCTCGGAATCGCGCGCCTCGTCCGTCGGCCAGGATCGGCGTTGGAGACCGGCAAACGACGGAAAGGGCAGCCCGCCGATCGGGTGACCACCGACGACGCCGGCACACGCGGTCGGCGCACGAGAAGGTTGCCGGGACGCCCGGGCCCGAGGGCTCGTCCAGAGGAGCGCATAGGATCGTGTCCGATCCTCGTCCTTGCTGCGGAGGCCGGGCACCGTGTCGATGGCATCTCTGGAGACCGATTACCTGGTCGTGGGCGCGGGAGCCATGGGGATGGCGTTCACCGATGCCCTGATCGATCACGCGGACGTGCACGTCACACTCGTCGACCGTCAACACATGGCCGGGGGGCACTGGCAGAACGCGTATCCATTCGTGCAGCTCCACCAGGCGTCGGTGTTCTACGGCGTCGCGTCGACCGTGCTCGGCAGCGGGGCCATCCAGCAGAGGGGCCCGGAGGCGGGACTCCAGGAGCGGGCTCGTCAGCCCGAGATCCAGGCGTACTACGACGACATCCTGCATCGGCGCTTCATCGGTTCGGGTCGCGTCACCTTCCTCGGGGGAAGCGAGTACCACACCGAAGGATCCTCGCATCTCGTGACATCCCGCGTGTCGGGCGCGACCATTGGGGTCGAAGTGCGGCGCCGTGTGGTGGACGGGACCTACCTGTCGCCAACGATTCCTGCGACGACGGCCCCGCCCTTCGGCGTGGGTGAGGGCGCCCGCGTCGTCGCCATCAACGAGCTCGCCGAGCTGTCCGAGCCGGCGACGAGATATGTGATCGTCGGTTCGGGGAAGACCGCCACCGACGGAATCGTCTGGCTGTTGGGGAACGGAGTCCACCCGGACCGGATCGTCTGGGTGCGACCGCGTGAGCCCTGGATGGTCAACCGCGCCATCGTCCAACCCGACCCGGCGGTGGCGCTCGGTCTCGCTGCGGACACGATGGCAGCGGCGGCCGCCGCCGAATCGCTCGACGATCTCTTCCTGCGTCTCGAAGCTGCCGGCGTGATGCTCAGGATTGACAGAGACCTCACGCCGACGATGGCCAAGGCGCCCACCCTCGGCGAGTGGGAGCTCGATCTGCTGCGCCGCGTCGAGGACGTCGTTCGCCTGGGCCATGTCAAGCAGGTGACCCGCGACAGCATCGTCCTCGACGGCGGGTCGGTCGCGCTGGCTCCGGACTCGCTCATCGTCCACTGCGCCGCGTCCGGACTCCAGTACCCACCGATGGTCCCCATCTGGGGACCGGACACGATCCGACTCCAGACGATCCGGGTCGGCTTTCCGTGCTTCTGTGCGGCCCTGGCCGGGTATGTCGAGGCGACCCGCGACGACGACCGAGAACGCAACCGACTGTGTCCGCCCAACACCCTCCCCGACAGCCCCGCCGACTGGGCGAGGATGCAGGTTCGTGGGACCGTCGCCGCCCGAACGTACGGTGCCGAACCTGACATCGCGGCATGGGCGAACGGCTGCGCCCTCAATCCGTCGCGCGTCGAACCGTCACAACGCGACGCTCCCGCGGTCGAAGCCGCGTCCGCTCGGCTGGCTTACCACGCCGAGGACGGCCTCGCTCGGATGGCCGCACTCGCCGGAGAGCCGCTGCCGGGCGACGGGGCGTGACGGCGTCCGTCGCAGCGGTGGACCTGCGGGTATGGTTACGTCACCGTAGACAACCATGATCAGCGACGACTTCGCCAAGCTCCTCGTCAACACGTTCAACGACCCGGCGGGCAATCCCGTTCACTTCCTGTTCAACCAATGGTGGGCCCACGCCCCCGATGACGTGAAAGACAGCTACGTCGAGCAGTTCCTCGCCGACCCGGACATCGCGGCGTTCGTCGACGAAGGCCACTACGCCGAGCCGGTCGACCTCGACGCCCTCGCCGAGCTTCCCTCCGGAACCCTGGGCCGCACCTACCACGGGTGGATCGTCGACAACGACCTCGCCGCTCAAATCGCCATGGACTACCGGCAGTTCCACGAGTACCTCGAAAGCCAGGGCCAGCTCGACGGGATGCCCGAGCCACTGAAGTACGCCATCCTGCGGGGATTCCAGTCGCACGACTTCCAGCACGTCCTCACCGGGTACGACTCGTCCGGACTGGGTGAGATCGCGGTGCAGGCGTTCTGCCTCGCCCAACAGCGGTTCCCCTACTTCGGCATGTGGATCTCCGTCGTCACCACCCGCATGACCTTCGTCGATCCGCGGATGATCGTCCCGGTCATGGACGCCATCACCGAGGGCTGGCAGCTCGGCCGCCGGACCCCCAACATCCAAACCGTCAAATGGGAAACGATGATGGACCAACCCCTCGACGAAGTCCGCACCCGCCACCACATCGTGCCCCCGGCCTCAGTCGCCCCCTGACCAACGGGTTCTGGTGGCTCCGTCAGGACCCGTCGATAGCGACCCGCATGGCATCGGCCGCGATCGCCTTGAGCATGCAGCGCCGACCCGGGAGCCGACACGGTTCCCAACAGCTGACCCCGGTCGACGACGGCATCGAAGACCGCGGTCATCACCATCGCGACGGGATCCGCTCGCTTCGGACGATCCTGGAGTGCCTCGAGCACCCGCACGGCGAGGTGGCGGTCTCCCGCTCGTGGAGCGCAACCAGCACGGGATCGGCCTTTTCGAAATGTGAATACGGCAGCGCCTTGTCACCTCGGCACACTCGGCCAGTCGCTCCATGGTCACCGCCGCCGCGCCCCGCTCGACCAGGAGCTCGCCCGCGGCGTCGAGCAGCTGGGAGCGACGATCGGCACGGCTGAGACGGCTGGGCGACTCGGCGGCAGCCGCGGGCGATCCGGGCACGCGGCAAGCCTACGCCCACATGCCGGCGGATCACGCACGATGGTCCGGTTGCGGCCGCCGGAGGGAGCGGTGCTCATCGAACCGCGGATGCGAACGCGAAGCACCGGCAGACAGCAGTCCCCAGCCGTAACCATGCGGGCGGGCCGAAACCCCTCCTGCCCTTACCAGGCCCCAAATCCGCTCGATCGCGGGTCTGTCCTTGGGCGCTTTGGGAGCGGGGGGTAGGGAGTTCAAATCTCCCCATCCCGACAGCACGGAGTCCTCCTCAGAGGCCGTCAGGCTCCGGCTATCGGGCCCCCTCAGAGCCGGCGGGCAGGGTCGTCCCGAGGAAGACGAGGTCGGAGGCGGCCCGGATCCCGCGTCGACTCCCGTCCGGCACGACGACCGTGGCTCCAGGTCGGACGCTGAAGGTCTCGTCTTCGACGGTCATGGTTCCGCTCCCCCGCAAGAAGTGGTACACGGCCTCCGGCGATGGGTGGAGGGGGATCGCCTGGTCGGCTCTTAGACCGACGAGGACCGCCTTCAGACGTGGTGTCTCCATGAGGGTGGTCGGTGACGGACCATGCTCCTTGAACGTCACCGAGTCCTCCCAGTTCGCATGGACAATTGCGCTGTCGTGCTTCGCCATGGCTGCTCTGTCTCCTTCATCGGGTCCGATCGCCAACGACGGTCGATCTCTACCACCACTGATGCATCAGAACCGAAAAGGGCGCGCTACTCCGCGAAGTCTCGTGGAAAGGCTGCCGACGCGGTTTCGGATCAGCCAGGATCGGCGTCGCGCCCCAGATGCTCTGCGACACCCGCACGCATCGAACGTCGAGCCCGATACAGGATCGACTTCGTGGCAGGCACACTCCGTCCGAGCGCCTCGGCGATCTCCTCGATGGACATTTGAAGGGCCAACTGGAGGAAGAGCGCCGTCCGATAGTGCGAAGGCATGTGACGGAGTGTCGCGAGGGCGTGCACCCTGAGTTCGCCCTGTTCGGCCGAGCCGCTCGGGTCGAGCCGGTATCCCGTGTCGTCACCGGGCAGCGGCGGCACCTCGGGGCCGCTCTCGACGATCTGATCCAGCGACAGCGACGGAGTGCGTCTCTGCAACATCCGGCACTCATTGGTGACGATCGTGTGCAGCCAGGTCCGCATGCTCGACTCACCACGAAACTCGGTCATGTGCTCAGCCGCTTTTAGGAGCGCGCTGTGGGCAATGTCCTCTGCATCCTCGGGGTGCCGGCAGAGATACCTCGCATAGACGTTGAGATCCGCTTCGTAGCACCACGGCTCGCCCGGCACGTCCTCCACCCTCAGCAGGATATGGGGGGCGCTCAGCTACACGAGACGTGGCTGAGTTTCCCCATATTCGGCCTTGGGCGAGGAAGTGACTCCAAATCCCGCGTTGCGCAGCTATCGGACATCGAGACGTTGCAGTTCGTCCCGCCGAGCGCATCCACATCCAGAATGGCGCCGGGTCAGCAGGCCTCGGCCACAGCGGTGTACACGGCCGTTGCGCTCGACCCGATGTCGCCGATGGCCGAGATGACGGCGGCCGCGTTGTCTACTGTGATTTCGTCGCCCAGGTCGTCGATGGTCGTACCCAGGTCATCGACCGACTGGTCGAGGGCGTCGATCTCGTCGGAGGCGACGTCCAGTCCGGCATCCTTCAACTCGGTCAGATCGGCCTCGACGGCGTCGAATTGCTCAGCGAGCCCGTCGGTGCCCTCGGCGACGACGTCGAGGGACGCCAGCGCTTTCACATCGGTCTCGAGCTGATCGCCCGCATTGCAGAAAGCCTCCTCGGCGCTGACGTCGTCATCATCCCCGCATGAGGCGAGGAGGAGCGTGGCGAGCGCGGCCACGCTCAGCGCGGCGACAAGGCCCTTCGGGTTGACTCTCCGGAGATCCATGGGGGTTGTCCTTTCGGCGTCGCATCTCGGCGCAGTCGAGGATGATAGCGACCCACGAAGGGTCCATACTCGGCGGTGGCGCATCGATTGAAAGGTAGACATGGCGGACCACAGTGCAGCGATGGGGAATCATGCGCCATCCGGCCTCGCGACGGGCCAGGCGCGAGGCGCTACGGGACATCTGAGAGAATGATCGACGATCTGGGGAGGTCCCATGAACGGTGCGGTATTCGGCAGTTTCGGTGAGCGGATGCTCGCCGACGGGTGGACGAGAGAGACGGCCTTCGCGTTGGCCGGCGGAGGTGACTTCGATCTCACCGGCGTCACTCCCGGCGAGAGCGCGACGTTGACCGCCATCGCGGTCTTCGGCGGGGTCGACGTGACGAGCCCGAATCAACCTGCTGCCTAGTGGCTCACGGCGCGGCGGATCATCGTCGGGCCCCGCCCGTCGCACCGCTCAGCAGATTCGTGGCAGCTGCTCGCCCAGCGGGCGATCGGCGATGCGATTGGTCCCCAGGGGCGTCCTGGCCACCACCACGCCGGGGTGGTCGGCGACGACCTCGCCGATGATCGTCGCGTCCCTGCCCTGCTCGTGTCGGCGCATGCCCTCGAGCACCTCGTCACACTCGTCGGGATCGACGAACGCGACGAGTGTGCCCTCGTTGGCGACGTGGGTCGGATCGAGACCGAGGAACCCGCACGCGGCCGAGACGGCCGCCGGAATCGGCAGCGACGCCTCGTCGTAGCGAACCCCCACCATGGCGGTCTCCGCTATCTCGCACAGCGCGGCGCCCAGCCCGCCGCGGGTGAGGTCGCGCAGGACGTGAACATCGGGGTTGAGGGCCAGCATCGAGGCGACCAACCCGTTGAGCGGCGCACAGTCCGACCGGAGGTCGGTGCCGAAGGCCAGTCCGTCACGCTCGCTGAGAACGGCGATGCCGTGGCGGCCGAGGGGTCCGCTGACGATCAAGCGGTCCCCCGGCGTGGCCCGGGTGGGCCGGACGTCCACGCCGGGAGGAACGAGGCCGACACCGGCGGTCGTTATGTACATCCCGTCGGCCCGCCCGGACTCCACGACCTTGGTGTCGCCGGCCGCGATGGCCGTCCCGGCGAGGTCGGCCGCGGTGCCCATCGATCCGGCTATGCGAGCCAGGGTCACCAGTTCCAGGCCTTCCTCGAGGACGAAACCGGCCGAGAGAGCCAGGGGTTGGGCGCCGGTCATCGCCAGGTCGTTGACGGTGCCGTTGACCGCCAGCGCGCCGATGTCGCCCCCGGGGAACTCGAGCGGGCGGACCACGTAGGAGTCGGTGGTGAAGGCCAACCGGCCGCCTGCGCTCTCGAGCACCGCGGCATCCATCGACGCATCGCCGGCCGCCGAGCCGAAGGCGGGCAGGAACAGGTGCTCGACGAGCTCGGCGGTGAGGGTGCCGCCACCACCGTGGCCGAGCGTGACGCGCTCGTAGTCGCGCAGCGGCAGCGGACAGATCCATCCGTCAGTCACGGGCTCGCGCCTGGTCTGCACTCGCCGGTGGGCCGCGGTAGCGGTGATACGCGGCACAGGCGCCCTCGCTGGAGACCATCGGTGCGCCGAGGGGATGGCGCGGCGTGCACTCGCCCGCGAAGGCCGGACACTCGTCGGGCTTGATCAGCCCCTGGAGGACCTCGCCCGCCCGGCAGGCCGAGGCCTCCTCGACGCGCAGGTCGGCGACGCCGAAACGGAGCTCGGCGTCGAACTCCAGGTAGGCGGGGGTGAGTCGCCAGCCGCTCTCGGGGATCGGCCCGATCCCCCTCCACCGGCGCTCCGTGACCTCGAAGACGGTCTCGAGGACAGCCTGAGCCGCTTCATTCCCGTCGCGGCGCACGGCGCGGGGGTAGGCGTTCTCCATCTCGGCCCGGCCCTCCTCGAGCTGTAGAACGGCCCGTCGGATCCCGTCGAGCACGTCGACCGGTTCGAACCCGGTGACGACGATGGGAACCCGATGGGCGGCGACCAGCCGCTCGTATTGGCGCGTGCCCATCACGGTGCAGACGTGGCCGGCGGCCAGGAAGGCCTCGACCCGACAGTCGGTACTGCTCAGAATCGCCTCGATCGCCGGGGGCACGAGCACGTGACTGACGAGGATGGTGAAGTTGACGAGCCCGCGGTCCCTCGCTTGGATGACCGCCATTGCGTTGGCCGGTGCCGTCGTCTCGAACCCGACGGCGAAGAAGACCACCTGCCGGTCGGGGTGCTCCTCGGCCACGGCCACGGCGTCAAGTGGGGAATAGACCACACGGACGTCTCCGCCGGCCGCACGCACCGAGAAGAGATCACCGTCGGTCCCCGGCACTCGGAGCATGTCGCCGAAGGAGCAGAGGATGACGTCTGGGCGGGCGGCGATCTCCAGCGCACGATCGATCATCTCGAGGGGCGTCACACACACCGGGCAGCCGGGACCGTGGATCAGCTCGACACCGTCGGGGAGCAGGTGGTCGATCCCATGGCGGATGATGGCGTGGGTCTGGCCTCCGCATACCTCCATGATCGACCAGGGTCGGGTGGTGACCCGAGCGATCTCGTCCAGAAGACGGCGCGCGAGCTCGGGATCACCGAACCCGTCGAACGAGCCGCTCACGGCAGATCCCCGTCGACGATCCCCATCTCGGCGAACAGCGCCAGCGACTCCTCGGCCGCCTCGGCGTCGAGCTCGGCGATGGCCACGCCGGCGTGCACGATCACCCAGTCCTCCACCTTGCAGTCGGGCGTGAACGCCAGGCAGATCTCCTTGGTGACACCGCCGAAGTCGACGGTTGCCATGGCCGTTCCCCGATCCTCGCGGGTCTCGACGATCCGGCCCGGGACTCCTAGACACATCGACGCGGTCCTCCCCCTGCGTTCTCCGACCCGACCTGCGCGGCGACGACCGCCTGGCCGAGGGAGAGACCGCCATCGTTGGGCGGAACGAGGCGGTGGGTCAAGACCTCGATCCCCTCCTCGGACAGCTGAGCGACCGCGAGCTCGGCCAGCAGCGCGTTCTGGAACACGCCGCCGGTCAGCCCGACCCTGTCGACGGGCCGCTCGGATCGGACGTGATGCACCATCAGCGCGATCGCCTCGACCACCGCATGGTGGAAAGCCAGGGCCAGGGTCGCTCGATCCCGACCCTCGGCCAGGCCGTCGACGAGACCCCGGAGCAACGGACCCGGCTGCATGACGCCGTCGTCGACCGCGAACGCGATCCCGACCGCCGGTTCGGAGGCCGCGCCGGCGAGGCACTCGAGCTCGATGGCCGCCTGGGCCTCGTAGGTGACCCGGTGGCGCAGCCCGAGGAGCGAGGCGACGGCATCGAAGAGGCGGCCCATGCTCGAGGTCCGGGGTCGACCCCGGTGGGCCGCCAGCTGAGCCCGGAGCACCGCTCGCTCGATGTCCGTGGACGCCGCGACCGGCGCCAGGTCAGGGCTCCAGGCGATCCCGGCGGCCTCGAGATGGGCCAGGGCCGAGCGACACGGGTTGAGGACCGCCGCGTCACCACCCGGCAACGCGATCGGGGCCAGCGTGCCGAGCCGCTCGCAGGACGAGTAGTCGCCGATGAGCAGCTCGCCGCCCCAGAGGTCGCCGTCGGCGCCATGGCCCGTGCCATCGAAGACGAATCCGAGCAGGGGCTCGTGGCCGGCCATACCGTGCTCGGCCATGAGCGCCGCTAGATGGGCGTGGTGGTGCTGCACGGAGACGACGGAGAGACCGGCGCCCCGCCCGAGCGCCCAGCGCCGAGTCCGGTACAGCGGGTGGGCGTCGACGGCGACGAGCTCCGGTTCGATGGCTTGGAATCGCTGGAGGTTCTCGACCGATCGCTCGAAGGCTTCGAGGGTCTCGAGGTTCTCCATGTCCCCGAGATGCTGGCTGATCCAGGCGTGTCGACCCCGGGCCAGGCAGAACGCGTTCTTGAGGTCGCCGCCGACCGCCAGCATCGGCTCGACGTCGAGAGGGAGGGCCACGGGCAGTGGGGCATACCCGCGGCTGCGCCGGAGCGGCGTGACGACCCCGGCGATCAGGCGGACGACCGAGTCGTCGCAGGGAAGGTGGATGGGCCGGTCGTGGTCGCAGAAGCTGTCGGCGATCGCTCCGAGTCGGTCCCGGGCATCCTCGTCGTCGTAGCAGATCGGCTCCTCGGACCGGTTTCCGCTGGTCATCACGAGAACCTCCGGCCCGACCGTCGTCGATCCGGGAACCGGCTGGAACAGCAGGTGATGAACGGGGGTCGACGGCAACATCACACCGACCAGTGCGTTCCCCGGCGCGAGCTCCGCCGACAGGCTCGACCCGGCACGGGCGTGCAGCAGCACGATGGGCCGCTCGGGCGATCGGAGCGCTCCGGCCTCGGCCGCGCTCACCCGGGCGATCGCCCGGGCCGTTTCGAGGTCGGGCACCATGACGGCGAAGGGCTTGTGGGGGCGCTGCTTGCGGTGGCGGAGCCGGGCGACCGCCCCATCGTCGGTGGCGTCGACCGCCAAGTGGTAGCCCCCGAGGCCCTTCACGGCCACGATCCGGCCCCGGCCGAGATCCCGGAGGACGGCGGTGATGACGGCATCGGTTCCGAACGTGACCTGGCCGTCGTCGTGGCGAAGCCGGGGTCCACACGCCGGGCACGCCACCGGCTGGGCGTGGAAGCGCCGGTCGGTCGGATCGTCGTATTCGCCGGCGCAGGCCGGGCACATGGCGAATCCGGCCATGGTGGTACCAGGGCGGTCATAGGGCAGCGAGGTGATGATCGTGAAACGCGGGCCGCAGCTCGTGCAGGTGATGAACGGGTGGCGGAATCGACGATCGCTCGGGTCGAAGAGCTCGGCGCGGCAGTCCTCGCAGGTGGCCACGTCGGGCGGGACGAGCCGGATCATGGGACCGTCCCCATCATTGGAGCTTTCGACGATGTGGAACCGGTATTCCCCCCGAGAGGCCAGGTCCACAGTGACGACGCGGTCGATCGAGGCGAGCGGTGGCGGCTCGTCCCGCAACCGATTTGCGAATCGGGTCACGGCGGGGAGGGCACCTTCGATCTCGATGCGGACGTGGTCGGGTCCGTTGTGGACGAAACCGCCGAGGTCGAGGTCCTCGGCCAGACGGTGCACGAACGGGCGGAAGCCGACTCCCTGCACCACGCCGGTGACGTCGAGTCGGCGGCGGGTTCTCAATCCGCCACCTCGGCCCGGATCTGATCGATCAAGCCGGGGAGCGCCGCATGGACCTCGGGCGAGAGCCCTTCGCCCGGCGACAGGTCGGCGGCCTCCATCCCCAGCAGAACCAATCGGTCGGGCAGGCGATCGAGCGCCCGGGCGAGCTCGACCGCTTCGACCAGACCGGCTTGGTGTGAGCTGGCTCCGGCCGACCAGTCCGGCAACCGATCCCGACCCACCTCGAAGCGGTACACGGCACCGGGGGGCCCTCCGGTGAGGGCGGCGTCGACGACGACCGCCCGATCGCGATGGCGCCAGGCATCGATGAGCCTCGTGCTCTCCCCGTCGAGATCGACGAGGTCGACCCGGCCGCCCGGTCCCCCACCGAGCCGCAGGTGCTCGACGGCTCTGATACCGACGCCGTCGTCGTGACGCATCGTGTTGCCGATGCCGATCACGACGGTCGACGCTCGCGACGGTTCCGGCGTCATCTCCGGACCACGGTCAGGTCGAGGAAGTGCGTGGCACAGCTGATGCAGGGGTCGTGATTGCGAATGGTCACCTCGGCCCGTCGTCGCAGTTCATCGTCCTCGAGGTCCACATGACGTTCGACGTAGTGCCACAGGTCGTGCTCGATCGTGGCTTGGTTCTGCGAGGTCGGGGGAATGATCACGGCGTCGGCGATGAGACCGGCGGCGTCGATCTCGTAGCGGTGGTACAGGAGCCCGCGGGGCGCCTCGGTCACCCCGTGGCCGACGCCAGCCCGTGGTTCGACATCGATGGCTGGCCGGTCCGGCTGTGCGTACCCGTCGATCATTGCGATCGCCGCGTCGAAGGCGTGGACCACCTCGACCGCCCGAACGACGATGCTGCGGAACGGGTTGTGACAGGTCGGTCCCAGTCCGGCCGCCTTCGCCGCGTCGGCCGCGACCGGCGTGAGCTTGTCGGCGTGCAGCGAATACCGGGCCAGGGGTCCGACCAGGTAGTCGCCCCGCTCGAGCAGGCGGGCGTGCAGCGCCGTCGAGCGCTCGACGTGGAACTCCTCGACGTGGTCCAGGAATGCCGCGGTCTCGATGTCCAGGCCCTGATCCGAGCCGATTCGATCGCCGAGCACGGGGTATTCGTCCCCGTCGCTCACCGAGACCATCTCGTAGGGCATCTCCTGGTCGGGGAAGTCCAGCGTCGCGACCCATTCGACCACCTCCAGAGCCAGTTCCAGGCCCCGTTCGAGCCGGTCGCGGAGAGACCGGAGTTCGCGGGGGTGGGGCACCCGATAGAAACCGCCGACCTTGACGTTGACCGGGTGGATCGCCCGACCGCCCAGCTCCTCGAGCACCTGGTTGCCGATCTTCTTGATCTCGAGGCCGCGCTCGACGGCGGTTCGGTGCTCGGCCGCCATCTCGACCGCGTTGTCGCAGCCGAGGAAGTCGGGAGCGTGGAGGAAGTGGATGTGGAGGGTGTGGCTCTCGATCCACTCACCGCAGTAGAGCAGGCGCCGCAGGTCGCGCAGCGCGCCATCGACGCGGACGCCCAGGGCATCTTCGATCGCGGCGCACGCGCTCATCTGATAGGCGACCGGGCAGATACCGCAGATTCGGGCCGTGATATCCGGCGGCTCGGTGTAGCTCCGGCCCCGCAGGAATCCCTCGAAGAACCGGGGGGGCTCGTAGATGTTGAGTTGCACATCGACCAGCTCGCCATCGCGGATGTCGATGCGCATGGCCCCCTCCCCCTCGACGCGCGCGAGGGCGTTGGTGCTGAGGGCTCGGCCGCCGCCCGCTCGGTGGGTCATGATCGCTTCCTCGGGGTCTCGACGGGGACGGCCCGAAACGGCTCGGACCAGGCGTTGAACGTGTGGAAGAGCCGCTCGATCGCGGCGTTCTCCATCCCGGCCGCGGCGAGGGCGCCGACCATGGCCGTGGTGTTCGGCGTCTCCATCGGCCCGAAGCACCCGTAGCACCCTCGGTGGAACGTCGGGCAGAGCGCGCCGCAGCCGGCGTGGATGACCGGACCGAGGCAGGGCGTGCCGTGGGCCACCATGACGCAGACGTTGCCCTTCTGCTTGCACTCGATGCACACGCTATGGGTCGGGATGACCGGTTCCCGACCGGCGAGGTAGGCACCGATGACCTCGAGGAGCTGGCCGCGATCGATCGGACATCCGCGGAGCTCGAAGTCGACGTCGACGTGGTCGGAGATCGGCGTCGAGGTGTCCAGCGTGGAGAGGAACGACGGGGTGGCGTAGACCACGCGCATCAACTCCTCGACGTCACCGAAGTTGCGGAGCGCCTGGATCCCGCCGGCGGTGGCACAGGCACCGATCGTGACCAGATGGCGGGACTGCCGCCGGACCTCCTGGATCCGGTCGACATCGCCCGGAGTCGTGATCGAGCCTTCGACCAGCGACACGTCATAGGGCCCGGCGACGGTCGCGCTCGACGCTTCGAGGAAGTACGCGAGCTCCAGTTGATCGGCGACGGCGAGCAGCTCGTCCTCGCAGTCGAGCAGCGTGAGCTGGCACCCGTCGCAGCTGGCGAACTTCCAGACGGCCAGCGAGGGCTTGGTCGGCGCGCTCATCGGGCCCGCACCCGCAGCAACGGCTCGACCGTCGACCACGGCAGGACCGGACCGTCCTTGCACACGAAGGTCGGCCCGAGCTGGCAGTGGCCGCAGTGGCCGATCGCACAGTGCATGTTGCGCTCGAGCGAGACCTGGATCTCGTCCGCCGACACGCCCGTGTCGACCACGGCCTGAGCGACGAATCGCATCATGACCTCCGGGCCGCAGACGAGAGCGGTGGTGTCGGCGGGAGTGACCGGGACCCTACCGATGAGGCGCGTGACCATGCCGACATCGCCCCGCCAGGACGGCGGCGCCGTGTCCACCGTCACCTCGACGTCGATGTCGAGCCGGCCGCGCCACGTCTCGAGCACGTCCCGGTACAGCAGGGCGTCCGGCGATCGCGCTCCCATCAGCAGGACGGCCCGCCCGTAGTCGTCGCGGTGCTCGAGCAGTTCGGTGATCACCGGCCGCAGCGGTGCCAGCCCTATACCGCCGGCCACGACCAGGACGTCCCGCCCTGCCGCCCGGCTCAGGTTCCACCCCGTCCCGAACGGACCTCGCAGTCCGACCGTGTCGCCTTCCCGGCTCTCGCACAGAGCGGAGGTGACCTTTCCGGCCCGACGGATGGTGTGGTGCAACAGGTCGCCGTCGATGCCCGCGAGCGAGATGGGCGCTTCACCGATCCCGAAGGCCCACAGCATGTTGAATTGGCCGGGTTCGGGCGCCGCGATCGAGGTGCCGACCGGCGCCAGGGAGAGGGTGACGGTGTCAGCCAGGTCGAGGGTTCGTCGCTCGACGCGGTACATGACCGGCGTCATGGGTCCACTCCCGATCCCGGGCGCCGACACGAGCGTCATCGGGGATCCCTCATTCGCCACCTGGCCCGTATAGGTCGACGAGCTGCAGACGGGTGGCCTGCAACCGATCGTTGATCAGCACGGAGAAGCGCTTGTAGAGCTCGTAGCCGAGGACGGGGTCGACGTCGCTCTTGGCCCTCAGGCACGCGGCGTCGATCGACACGGCACTCGTCGGGTCGACCGCTCGCGCGTCGAAGCTCCATCGGTACGGGGGCAGCAGCCAGGAGACACCGAGGATCTCTCCGGGACCGATCGTCTCGACGACCAGCGGACCTCTCCGCGGCGCATGGATCTCGACCGCGATCCTCCCGCTCCGGAGCACGTAGAACGTGTCGGCCGGATCGCCTTCGGTGTGGATGGCCTCGTCGTCGACGAAGTGCACGTTCGTGCCGCAGCCGGCGATCAGCTCGATGGTCTCCGGCGGCAGACCGCGGAAGAAGCTGTGCTCGGCCAGCAGGTCGGCGATCGATCTCATGGTTCCACCGGTCCCTTCTCGCCTTCGGGTCGGGCGAGGGCGGCGATCTCCTCGGTGAGGTCGATCCCCACCGGACACCAGGTGATGCAGCGTCCGCAGCCGACACAACCCGACGTGTCGAACTGATCGTGCCAGGTCACCAGCTTGTGCAGCAGCCACTGCCGGTAACGGGACTTGGTGGATGTCCTCACCGAACCGCCGTGGAGGTGGGTGAAGTCGATGGTGAAGCACGAGTCCCAGACCCGCCAGCGCTCGGCCCGGTCGCCGGTCAGATCGGTCGCGTCCTCGGTGGTGCTGCAGAAGCACGTCGGGCACACCATGGTGCAGTTCCCGCAGGCCAGACAGCGCTCTGCGACGTCGTCCCACCGTTGGTGATCGGGATGCGCGGCCGCCTTCGGTGGATCGGCCGGATGGAGGGTCCGCCCCATCGACGCCACCGCGCGGTCGTGGCAGGCCCGGGCCGCCTCGTGATCGGGTGACTCGGCCTTCCGGCCGGCGACCGCGGCCAACACCTCGGCCCCCCGGTCGCTGCCGGCCTCGAGCAGGAACTCGTGCCGATCGGCGCCGTGGAGCTCGGCGAGCGCGAGGTCGAAGCCCGACCGGGGACTGGGCCCGGTGTCCATCGACGCGCAGAAGCACGTGTTGCCGGGATGACCACAGGCGGCCGCGACGACGAAGACGTCGGCGCGGTTGGCGGCATAGGTGGGATCGGTCGCGTCGGGGTCGAGGAAGACCCGGTCGAGTACATCGAGCGCGGCGAGATCGCACGATCGGATGCCGAAGAAAGCGACCCGTGCCGCATCGGGCTCCGGCTGGACGACCTCGGTCCGATCGCCGTCGCGTTCGGCTCGGATCAGCAGGGTGCGCTCGGGGTAGAGGAACCGCTTCCACGCCGTGGCGGGGCTGGAGAAGGCGAAGAGCTCGTCGGTGCCCGACTCGACCAGCCGGTACTTCCCACCCGACTGCTCTTCGGACCACCCGGCGGGCAGGTCGGCCACCCGTTGGATCGTATCGTGGGTGATGATGCCGTCCGAGACCTGGGGGCCGATGACGCGACGGCCCTCCTCGCGGAGCAGGCCGATGAGGTCGTCGAGCCCCTCGGTGGTCAGGATCGTCGCCACACTGGGCACGCTACGTGACGCCGACGGTCGCAGGTAGGGCCTATCGTCCTCTCGCCGAGCGGTCGATCGCAGTAGCCTGCGTGGACTCGCGGGTGTAGCTCAACGGCTAGAGCCCCAGCCTTCCAAGCTGGTTATGAGGGTTCGATTCCCTTCACCCGCTCTTGCCATGAGCCCTTGCCACAGCGGTGGCGTCCCATCGGCGGTGTAATAAGTGGCCTGGCGTAGGTTCCTTCAAGAGCTCACAACTCATCGAAGGAACCCCACGCCACGCCGAAACGAGTATCGCCGATCGAGACCATCCGTGCTGACATCCATGAGGTGTTCGGTTCGGGCCGACCGATCGAGGAGTGCCTGGAGGACCTGATGCGAAACACCATCGAGCGGTTCGCGTCGACCCTGTAGGCCAAGGGAGTGGTGCGCTCGGCGCCGTTGGAGGCGCTGGCGATCTCGGCGTGGGTGCGGGGTCTGTCGGATCGTTACATCGAGGCCCTGCTGGCCGAAGCGCTTGGACCGGAGGCGGCGCTGTCGAAGTCGACCGCATCGAGGATCTGTCAGCAGTTGAAGGACGACTTTCGAAGCATTCCGCCACCGTGACCTCGGCCAACGCTCTAACCTGCTCAACTGGTTCAGGCCTCGGCGACCGTTCGTCTCTCCCAAGCGACGCTGGTCATCCGGGTTGCCAACGTTCCCCAGTGCAATCGCAGCATCGAGAAGGACCTGAGCGTTGGTGGGATTCAACGGCCATGCCCCAGTCTGCCCGTGCGCTGGTCTCGGCGAGGGATCTACCGACTCCGGATAGAAGGCTACGACGGCAGCTCGGGTGGCTCGATCCTCTCGATCGTCGAGACACGGTCCACCGACTGGTCGAATGTGGCGACAGCGCCGACGCCGGTGCTCTCGGCGCAGGCGACGAGGTAGGCCTCGGCGAAGTCCAGGCGGTCGACCTCGTACACCTCGATCGCCCGAAGCAGCAGCGCCGGGTCGACGGTGACGATGGCATCGAAGCCGATGAGCGAGCGGGCGTACTCGGCGATCACGGGCCGCTCCAACTCGTAGAACGACTCCAGGACGTAGACGGTCTCGGCCACCACCAGGTCCGTCAGGTACAGCTCGGTGGCCGTCGAGAGGTAGGCCGTGGCCTTCGCCGCCAGGTCGGGCGGCTCGCCCGTGAGGTGCCGGACGAGGATGTTCGTGTCGACGAACGCGCTCACCGGCGCTTCGCAGCACGCGAGGTGCGGGTCTTGCGGATCACGTCGTCCCAAGCGACATTGCGCTTCGCCGCCGGCACAGGGACGGCTCCCGCCAGCGACAGGAAGTCCGGAGTCCTCGCCAGCACGGCGCGGTTGCCCTCGACGTGGAACACGACCTCGTCACCTTCCTCGAGGCCGAGCGCGTCTCGGACGGCTTTCGGGACGGTTACCTGGCCCTTCGATGTGAGCTTGGCCGCAGCATCCATGACGACTCCTTACTTCGACGGTGAGGTAAGGATAGCGGCACGCGGACCGTGCAGCTCCATGGTGCGCTCTTCCGGGGCAACTACCCGCCGCGAATGTCCTCTGCCTCGATTCCCATCGGATCGACCTCCAGAAGGCTCTCATGCAACCCAAGAACGCCGCGCCCGGTGAGTTCGGCGTCGTCACCGACCTCCATCAGGCGCCAGGCCGGCAGCTCGGCCTCGGCGCCGATGTCCTCCTCGTTATCGATGGCCATGATGACGTCGAACGTCGCCTGGAACGCGACTCGAGCCGCGAGCTGTCGGTCGGCGTCTCGCCAGGGCTCGAGGTTCCGCCATACCGCTCCCAGGGACGCGTACCGGGCCGACTGGGCAATGTTCTCCGAGACCTAGGTGCGGGCCCAGCCTTCGGCGTCTTCGGTGCCAGACTCCCGGAGTCGGTCAACGATGGCGTCCAGTCGTGCTCGATCGGCGGAGCGCAGGCCGTCGCGCCACTCCCAAAGGTCGTCGAGCCGTCCGGATCGGGCATCCGGCTGGTCTACCAGGTAGTGAACCGACCCGCTCCGAGACTGCACGCGCACCAAGGCCATGGACCGAGAACAACCCATCGACGACCTTCTCAGCTGATCGAAGCTGGTCATGAGGGTTCGATTCCCTTAACCCGCTCTCGCCTGAGCCCCGCCCGTCCGACCGCAGACGGGACGTTGGCCCCTACCGGCGACGGTGCCGTTTGGTTATGAAGCAAGCGTGAACATCGGACTTGTCCTCGGCGCGGGCGGAATCGTCGGCCACGCGTACCATTCTGCTGTCCTGGCGGCCATCAGCCGCGTGACCAAGTGGGAGCCCGACGACGCCGACGTGATCATCGGCACCTCGGCGGGGTCGGGGATCGGCGCGGTGATCCGGGGCGGCGGTGAGCCCTCCGAGCTCATCGCTCGGGTGCTCGAGGCCCCCTCCAACCCCGAGGTGATGGAGCGGCTCGAGCGGATGACCACACCCGAGCCCCGGTCATCGATCGCCTCGTTCCTGCCCCTGCCGGCGTCGTTCCGCCTGGCGCTCAAGAGCCTGATACCTCCGTGGGACATCCACCTGGCCGGGTTCCTGGCCGGCGTCCTGCCCGAGGGTCGAGTCCACACCTCGGTGATGGGCGAGCACCCCCGAGATCTGCACGGCCCACGATGGCCGGACAAGGATCTCTGGATCTGCGCCACGCGCATGAGCGACGGTGAGCTGGTGGTCTTCGGGACCGAAGGCGCCCCCGAGACCGACGTCGGCACCGCGGTCGAGGCCTCGTGCGCGATCCCGACCTACTTTCGCCAGGTGGAGATCGCCGGTGAACGCTACGTGGACGGTGGCGTGACCTCACCCACCAACGCCGACCTCCTGGTCGGACGAGAGCTCGACCTGGTCGTCGCGATCGCCCCGATGTCGGGCACCACCGGCGCGGCCCGAGCCTTCCCACCGATGGCCCGGGGCTACTTCAGCCGCCGTCTCCGTTCCGAACTGGATCCGATCGCGGCCGCCGGCACCCCGGTGCTGATCTTCGAGCCCACCCTCGACGAGGCACGGGTTATGGGCTTCAACCCCATGGATCCCGGCAAACGGGTGCAGGTCATGCTCCAATCCGGCGCTTCTTCCCTACGCCGGCTCGCGAGCCCGTCGATCGCGGAGCAGGTCGACATCCTGAAGCAGGCTGCCGATGAGCGGGCCGACCGATCCCCGGCGGACGACGAGCAGGCGATCGGCGTTGCCCGGATCCGGCCGTCGCACCAACCTCCCACCGATCCCGCCGTCGGCTGGAACTGAACGGAGCCACCCATGGAGCGGATGACCGTCGCCGATGCCGAGTTCCTCGACCTCGAGGACGGCATGCACCACATGCACCTGGCGTCGGTCGGGATCTTCGACGGTCCGGCGCCCTCCTACGACGACATCCTCGCATACGTCTCGACGCTGTTGCCGCGCGTTCCCCGCTACCGGCGGAGAATCCGCCGCGTCCCCTTCGGCCTCCAACGACCCGTGTGGGTCGACGACGCCCATTTCAACATCCGCTATCACCTCCGCCACGCCGCCCTCCCCGCTCCGGGCAGCGACGAGCAGCTGCGCATCCTCATGGGCAGGCTCATGTCCCAGCAGCTGGACCGGACCAAGCCGCTCTGGGAGCTGTGGATCGTCGAGAGCCTGAGCGGTGATCGGTGGGCCCTGGTCTCCAAGGTCCACCAGGCGGTCGTCGACGGCATCGGCGGGAGTGACATCCTCACGCTGATGCTCACGCCCGAGCCCCACGCGATCGGAGTCGGGCCCGAGCAGTGGAATCCGCGCCCCGAGCCATCGGATCTCGACCTCATGATCGACGCCGGCCGTGACCTCGCGACCAGCCCGATCGAGCAGTACCGCTCGGTGACCGGCGCGTTCGAGCGACCGAGACGCGCCATCGAGCAGTTCGGCCGGTCGGCCTACCGGTTCAGCGCGTTGGCCCCGCCGGAGCGAGGGGCCGGCAGCCTCACCGGCCCACTCGGGCCGCACCGCCGCTGGTACGCCGTGAGTGTGCCACTGGCGTCGGTCAAGCGCATCCGGCTCGCGCTCGACGGCTCGGTCAACGACGTGGTGCTCGCCGCCATCGCCCACGGGTTCCGGATGTTGCTGCTCCACCGCGGCGAAACGGTCGAACGGCGCTACGTGCGGACCTTCGTACCCGTGTCGGTGCACAGCACCGGCGATCAGGAGGAATACGACAACACGGTGTCAGCCACGTTCACCGACCTCCCGGTCGGTGTGGATCACCCGGTCGAGGCACTCGACCTCATCACCCGGCAACTCGAGAGCCTCAAGGAGACCGACCAGGCGGTGGCCGGCGAGATCCTCACCTCGCTCTCGGGCTTTTCGCCGCCGTTGCTGTTGGCGCTGGGGACGCGCGCCGCCACCAGCGCGGTCGGCGAGCTGGAAGGCATCCACACGATCACAGCGAACCTCCCCGGACCTCAGACCACCCTCTACCTGCTCGATCGACCGATGGTCGCGGCGTATCCGTACCTCCCGCTCCGAAACGACCTGCGTCTCGCCGTGGCCGCCTTCTCCTACGACCACCAGCTCTTCTTCGGGCTCACCGGCGACTTCGACACCTGCGACGATCTCGACGTGTTCTCGGCGGGGATCGAGGAAGGCATCGCCGAGCTGCTCGAAGCGTCCGAGGAAGCGGACAAGGCCGGCACTGCGTCGGCCTCACGGTCCTGAAGCCCGTGCCGGAGGCTCAGCGTCGTCGCCGGTGGTGGATTCCCGCGGTCGTGATCGGTGGGCTGGTCGTGGTCGGTGTCGCCGTCGCCGTCGGCCTGTTCGTCACCCGTGAAGACCCGGGTCCGCGACCCGTCGGCGAGGCTGTTCGGGACTTCCGGGCCTCTACGACCATGGCGTTGGACCCCGAGGCCGGCTCCGGCCCCGAGCCCGGCGTGTACCAACTGGTCGGCGAGGGCCGGGAGGCCATCTCGTTTCCACCGGTCGAGCAATCCGACGGGGCCACGATGCCGATGACCATCTCGGACCGCTCGGAAGGCTGCTGGCGGGTGCGCATCGACTACAACGAAGCTCACTGGCAGAACTGGGATCTCTGCCGGGACGGCGACACCGTCACCGAGTCCACCGGTCGAACGTGGCAGCGGTGGGATTTCGGGGCCGCGGTCGTCGACAACCTCTCGACCTTCACCTGTGAGCCACCGGCCGTCTTCGTCGTCTTCGATGCCGAGTCCGGGACGGTCATCGAACGATCGTGCATGGGCATCAGCGAGGCGGTGTCCGGCACCGCCACGAGCGACGGCACCGTGACCGTGATCGGCAACGAGACCGTGCCCATCGATGGCGAAGAGGTGGAGGCGATCCACCTCCGGTACCGCAACGACTTCAGCGGTGCGCAGACCGGGCAGGAGGATCTCGAGCTCTGGTTGTCGATCGCCGACGGTCTCCCGTTGCGCGGTGAGCGCACGGTGACGATCGACTCGGACTCACCGGTCGGCACCGTCACCTACACCGAAGAGGGCACCTGGAGCCTCCGCTCCACCGTGCCCGACCGCTGACGACCAGGCCGGGCCCCTCGTCACAATCCTTCGAATAGAGACCATCGTCCCTACTGGCGAAAACCTGGTCCGGTTAGGGTCGGCCTCATGCGCAACGTGGAGTGGTTCAGCGAGATCAGCATCGACGACGTCCCCCATGTCGGAGGCAAGAACGCCTCCCTGGGTGAGATGTACCGAGAGCTCGAGAGCGAGGGGGTCAGGGTTCCCAACGGCTTCGCCACCACGGCCGACGCGTTCCGCCAGTTCCTGAACGTCAACGACCTCGAGAAGGACATCGTCGAGATCCTCGCCGGTTGGGATCGTTCCGACGTCGACGACCTGGCGGCGCGGACGAAACGCATCCGTTCGTCGATCCTGGGCGGTCAACTCCAGCCCACGTTCCAGGCCGATGTCCTCGACGCGTACCGACAGCTGTCCGCCGAGGCCGGTCTCGACCGCGTCGACGTGGCGGTGCGGTCTAGTGCGACCGCCGAGGACCTCCCCGAGGCGTCGTTCGCCGGTCAGCAGGAGACCTACCTGATGGTGCACGGCGAGGCCGATGTGCTCGACGCCATCCGGCGGTGCTTCGCCAGCCTCTACACCGCCCGGGCGGTGAGTTACCGCGAGGACATGGGGATCGACCAGACCGACGTCGCACTGTCGGCGTGCATCCAGCGCATGGTGCGTTCCGATCTGGCCAGCAGTGGGGTGATGTTCACGCTCGATACCGATTCGGGCTTCCGGGACGTGGTGTACGTCACCGCGGCGTGGGGACTCGGCGAGAACGTCGTGCAGGGTCGGGTGATCCCCGACGGCTACTTCGTCCACAAACCCCGGCTGCGAGACGGATTCCGCCCGGTGGTCGGCAAGCAGGTGGGCGCCAAAGAGCTGCGCATGGTGTACGACGCCCACGCCAACCGCGTCACCAACGAACGCACCCCCGACGAGGCACGGGCCGCGCACTGTCTGACCGACGACGAAGTGCTGGACCTGGCTCGATGGGCCGTGATCATCGAGGACCACTACTCCGAGAAGCGAGGCACGCCGACACCGATGGACCTGGAATGGGCCAAGGACGGCGTCACCGGCGAACTGTTCATCGTCCAGGCCCGCCCCGAGACGGTCCACAGCCAGCAGTCCTCGCTCTCCACGACGACCGTCTTCCGGCTGACCGGTACCGGTGAGCGGCGGGTCGAAGGGCTGGCCGTCGGCGAGAAGATCGCCACCGGACGTGTTCGCCGCATCGAGGATCCCCGCGACATGAACCAGCTCCTGAAGGGCGAGGTGCTGGTCACCGAGATCACCGATCCGGATTGGGAACCCATCCTGAAGCTGGCCGCCGCGCTCGTCACCGAGCGAGGCGGCCGGACGTCCCACGCCGCGATCATCGCTCGAGAGCTCGGCATCCCGGCCATCGTCGGCGCCGGCGACATCGGTGACCGGATCCACGATGGCCAGACCGTCACCGTGTCGTGCGCCGAAGGCGAGACGGGGGTGGTCTACGACGGTGAGGTACCGTTCGAGGTCGAGGAGTTCGATCTGGCCGGTCTGCCCGAAACGCAGACCGGCATCATGCTCAACATCGGCGACCCGTCGGTGGCGTACAAGTACGCGCAGCTGCCGTCCGGGGGCATCGGCCTGGCCCGGATGGAGTTCATCTTCGCCAGCCATGTGGGTGTGCATCCGCTGGCGCTGACCCGACGGGACACGTTGACCCCCGCCGTACGCCGTGAGGTCGACGCCCACACCGTCGGCTACGACGACCCGACCGAGTTCCTGGTGGATCGCGTGGCCCAGGGCGTCGGCACGCTGGCCGCGGCCTTCTGGCCCCGGCCGGTGATCCTCCGCTTCAGCGACTTCAAGACCAACGAGTACGCCCACCTTCTGGGCGGAGAGGGCTTCGAGCCGACCGAACCCAACCCGATGATCGGATGGCGCGGTGCCAGTCGCTACTACCACCCGGACTACCGCGAGGGCTTCGAGCTCGAGGTCAAGGCCGTCAGACGGGTACGAGAGGACTTCGGTCTGACGAACCTCAAGGTGATGATCCCGTTCTGCCGCACGCCCGAGGAGGGGCGGGCGGTCATCGACGTGATGAACGAGGGTGGTCTGGTCCAGGGCGTCGAGGGCCTTGAGGTCTACGTGATGGCCGAGATTCCCTCGAACGTGTTCCAGGCCGAGGAGTTCGCGGCCGTGTTCGACGGGTTCTCGATCGGGTCCAACGACCTCACGCAGCTCACGCTGGGGGTCGACCGGGACTCCGAATCCGTGGCCGCACTATTCAACGAGCGCGATCCGGCCGTCAAGCGGGCGTGTTCGATGGTGATCGGTTCGGCCAAGAAGGCCGGGCGGAAGATCGGCATCTGCGGCCAGGCCCCCTCGGACTACCCCGAATTCGCCGCCTTCCTCGTCGAGGAGGGCATCGACACCATCAGCGTCACACCCGACGCGTTGGCCCGGACGATTCATCGAGTGGCCGAGGCCGAAGCCGAGATCGGCTGACCGACCCCGGTGACCACGAAGGCCGCGACGAGAGCGACCGGCGTGCGGTATCCCACCAGTGGCCGAAGCGGGACCGCCCGCCCGACATCGTCCACAGCAGTGCCACTCCGATCACCTCGACCAGGTGGGTGGCCTCGCCGAGCACGTCGCTCCGTCGGGTCGCGACGTCGACGACCCCTGTCACGGCCAGGAGAAGACCGAGTACTCCCGCCAGCGGCATCAGGCCGAGAGCCCGCTCGGGACGCCACGCCGCGTACAGGAGACCGATCGCCAGTGCCGCCCCGAACGCACCGAGATGGCGACCGATGTGGTCGGTGCCACCGTCCAGCTCGCCGGTGATGATGAGCACCAGGTTCCGGACCAGCAGCGTCAGACCGACGGCGACGATGGCCGGGCGAAGCCACGAGGACTTCCCGGCGTCGGGAATCGAGATCCCGCGGAGGACATCGTCGGCCGACCCCTCACCCTCCGGCCCGAAAGCGGTGAGACGCCTCACCCGGTGGGCTCCGTCGGCGAAGGCCGCGCAGCCTGGGCAGGCTTCGAGGTGGGCCTCGACGATGACTTCCACCTCGGGGGTGAGCTCGTCGTCGACTCGAGCCGAGATCAGATCGGCCATCACGGCGCAGTTGGCGGACTCCATGTCTGCATGGTCGTCTCCGCGTGGGCTCCGGTTCCCGGACTGGTGCAGGGTTGGAGAACCGTGATCGATCGATGGACCGAGCTGGCCCTGGCCGCACAGGACGGCAACGCGCACGCCCTGGACCAGTTCGTCCGCGAAAGCTTCCCGACAGTCCAGCGTCTCTGCCGCCATCTCGGCGACCCCGACACCGCTGATGACCTCGTGCAGGACACCTACGGCCGCGCCCTTCGATCGCTCCCCCGATTCCGCCGTGACGGGTCAGCCCGGAGTTGGCTGCTGGCCATCGCCCGACATGCCTGCGCCGACGCCTCCCGGGCCCGGATCCGGGCCCGGGAGCGGACGATCCCATGGGCGGACCGCATGACCGAGACCGCCACGATCGACCGCGGGTGGGCCGAGGTCGACGACCTGCTCAGATCGCTGGACCGACCGCGCCGGGAGGCGTTCGTCCTGACCCAGATCCTCCGACTCCCCTACGCCGAGGCCGCCCGGGTGGCAGATTGCCCGGTGGGCACCATCCGATCCCGCGTCTCCCGGGCCCGAGCCGACCTCGTCGCCGCCCTCGACGACCCCGACCACCGCGGGATCCCGGCGGTCGGCTGAGCAGGTCCCGGCTGAACCCGGTGACGTCGGTCACAACGGGAACCGGGCCGGACGCCGCGACGACCCAGCCAGGGAACAAGCCCCACGCAACTGGAGAGACTCGATCATGTCGGACCCCCGTACCCGCCCCCTGACCCGTGCGATCGGCCTCGTCGCGGTACTGACCCTCGTAGCCGCCGGGTGCGGCGACGACGATGCCGGCACCCTCGAGGTATCCGACGCATGGGCCCGGACCAGCCCGGCCATGGCCGACACCGGCGTTGTCTACATGTCCCTGGAGAGCGGCGACGGGGCGAGCCTGGTCGGCGCCTCGGTCGACCCGTCGGTGGCGGCGACGGTGGAGCTCCACGAAACGGTAATGGCCGACACCGGCGAGATGGCCGACACCGGCGAGATGGCCGACACCGGCGAGATGGCCGACACCGGCGAGATGGCCGACACCGGCGAGATGGCCGACACCGGCGAGATGGCCGACACCGGCGAGATGGCCGACACCGGCGAGATGGCCGACACTGGCGAGATGGAGATGCCCCATGGCGACGATGCCATGACCATGCAGGAAGTGGCCACCATCCCGGTCCCGGCCGGCGAAACCGTCACACTCGAGCCGGGCGGACTCCACATCATGCTGCTCGAGCTGGCCGAGCCGCTCGAGGCGGGCAACGAGCTCACCCTCACGCTGCTCCTCGACGATGGCGAGGAGATCGAGGTCCCGGTCGAGGTTCGTGACGCGTAGGACGGCTGCTCTGGGGTTGGCGCTGGCCCTGCTCTCGGCGGGAGCCTGCGCCACCTCGGGGACCGCGACTCTCCCCGCGCTCGAGCTCGAGACGCTCGACGGCGATGTTGTCGACCTGGCTGACGCGGCGGCTGACGGTCCGGTGATCCTCAATCTCTGGGCCACGTGGTGCACACCGTGCCGGCGGGAGCTACCGGCGTTCGATCGTGCCCACACCGACGCGGGCGTGGCCGTGGCCGTCATCGGTGTCAATCAAGGCGACGAACGAGGTGCGGCCAGCACTCTGCTCGACGAGCTCGGCATCGGGTTCCCGCAGATGATCGACGAACGCTCCGAGCTCAGCCGCGAGCTCGGGGTCACCGGCATGCCCTCGACCGCATTCGTCGCCGAGGGCGGTGAGATCCTCGAACTGCATTCGGGCGAGCTCGACTCCGATGAGCTGAGCGAGCTGATCGACCGGCACTTCGGCATCGCGCTGCCGTCGTCTTCATAGCGGCTCGACTGCCCGTTCGGGGCCACACGGAGTTGGCCCAACCGTCGGTTGCCGACGGTGACGGACCAGATTTCGGGGTGGAGGGGTGGGGAGAACTTGGGGAAGGGGTCAGGCTCGGGCCTCCGCCGGGTCGGGACCGGTCGGCGGCGGCATCGGCGTCCATGACCTCTGCAACCCCCGCAGGCCCAGGCCCATGGCTCCCAGACCTCCGACCAGGGCCGCAACGATCACCGCACGGTCCAGGTCGGCAGGGGCATCGGAGGGGATGATCGCTCGCGTGACGCTCTCCCAGCGTTGCCAGCCCCAGAGCAGCAGCTCGAGGCCGGCCAGCGCCGTCAACGACGGGCCGAGCGCTCCGTCGGACCGCCACGATGCGATCGCGGCCACCACGGCGGCCAGGAGTGCCATGGCCGGCAGGAGCCACAGCAGTATCGAGGGCCCCGCGTCGGATGGCACGGACAGGAAGGCCCAACACCCCATCGCCAGCGCCGCTCCCGCGATCAGCGCGACCGGGATGGTTGCGAAGCGACCCCGGCCCAGGGCCACGCCTGCCACCAGCATCCCCGCGGCCACGAGACCGCCCAGGAGGGCAGGCCACAGCGGCGGTGATGGCAGCCACGTCGACTCGACCTTGACGGACACGGCGCGACCGTCGACCTCCAGCGGTACGACCCCTTCGAGGATCTGGTCGCCAGGACCCAGCCCGATCGGCCGCGACGGGCTCATCCAATGAGCCCGATGGTCGTGCCACACATGGCGACCGTCTTCGCCGACCTGGCCCCACATGGGGTCGGCGTCCGCTGACGCATCGGGCGGGATCTCCCGGATCCCGTACCGGTCGTCGTTCAGGTAGGCGCTCGGCGATCGCTGGTTCTCGAACACACCACCGTCGGCATCGATGCGCAGATAGGGCTCGCCCTCGTAGCCGAGGACGACCACCTCGGCCGGAGGCGTGACGGCGATCTCCAGGAGACTGTCACCCCCGACGACGCCGAATGCCACCGAGCCGGTCGGAGGTTCGATCGAGACGATCTCGGTCCGGTAGTCGGTCGGTCCCGGTGGATCCGCCCCGGCCGGAGCCGGGAAGCAGACGAGCGCCGCGACCACCAGGCCCGAGCCGACCCACCACCGTCCACCGCGGCTCATGAGACGGTGAGGACGATCTCGCCGCTGGGGTGGACGGTGCAGATGCCGCTGTACTCCCCCGGGGAGCTGAACTCCTGCCGCAACGTCTCGCGAGCACCGACGAAGAACGGTCCGACCAGGTGGCCTCGGTCGTCCCGGTTCTCGATCTCGAGGATCTCACCAACCTGGACGTCCAATTCGGCCGGCAGGATCTCGAGCGGCTCGCCCCGGTCGAGCGCCTCGCCTGCACCGGCGGGAATGACGAAGGCGTGATCGGCTGGGGCATCCCCCGGGTCGGCGACCTCGATCGTGTCGTCGCCCCCACTGCACGCCGCCAGACCCGCGACGGTGACCAGCAGGATGCAGGCGAGAGGTCGGATCGAGGCCCTCATGTCGGTCGGTCCAACAGGAGATCGAGATCGTCGGTCAGATCCTCGACCGACGTGCCGAACGGCCAGGTGACCACCAGCCGGCCCGTGTCGTCGACGGCGTAGAGCGACCCGGTGTGGACCACCTCGACCTCACCCCCGTCCGTGACCGTGACGTCGTACTCGACACCGAAGCCCTCGGCCGCTCTGCGGAGTTCGGCGTCCTCGGTCGTGCGGAGGGCATGAGCGCCTGCCACGAAGGACCGGACATAGCCGCCCAGGACCTGGTCGACGTCGCGATCGGGGTCCACCGTAGCCATGGCCAGCTCGATGTCGCCGCTGCGCTCCTCGCCCAGATCGGCCAGGGCCGTACGTACATCGGACAGGGTGGTGGGACAGACGTCGGGACAGGACGTGTACCCGAAGTACACCAGGAGCAACCCCCCGTCGGGGGCCCGGAAGCCGAACGGCTCACCGCCATTGGTCGCCTCGGGCAGGGCCAGCGCCCCGACGTCGGGAAGCGGTTCGCGGACATAGCCTGCAAGCGCGCCGGAGCCGCCGTCGTCATCGCCGCACGCCGCGGCAGAGAGAGCGACAGCCAACACCACGAGAGCAAAGAGCGAGGTTCTCAGGAAGCCAACGACTCGATGTACGCGACGACCGATTCGATCTCGGAGGCGGTCAGATCGTTCTCGGGCATGGCAACCTCGTACCCCTCCACGAGGTCGGCGGTCGGATCGCTGATGGCACGGGTGACGTAGTCGACGTCCGCTACGACGACCTCGCCCGACTCCAGCGTCAGCTCGGAGCCCATCAGGCCGACCCACGGCGGCCCGGTCCCACCCTCGCCGTCGACGCCGTGGCATGCAACGCAACCCTCGGCCAGGGCGAGCTCCTGGCCGGCCGCGGCATCCGGGTCGGCTGGAGCAGCATCATCGTCGTCGCCCGAACAGCCGACTGCCACCGCCAACAGCGTCGTTAGGATGACGACGAGCCAGGGGGGCCGGGAAGAACTGTGGATGGCACTACCGGGGATGGCATTCATGCCTTTGGGGTCGTCGCAGCCCTCCTCGGAGTTCCCGCAGAGCGAGGAGCACAGCATGACCGATCTCACCGGCCGAGTCGCCGTCGTCACCGGCGGCAACGACGGCATCGGCTACGCGATCGCCGGGGCCCTTGCCGCCGCGGGCGCCGACATCGCCGTGTGGGGCCGCCGGGCAGACCGAAACGGAGACGCCGCCCGCTCCCTGGCCGAACTGGGCGTGGCGACGACGTCCGCGGAATGCGACGTCGCCGACGAGGCACAGGTCGACGCGGCAACGGCTCACACGATCGATGCCCTGGGCAAGATCGACATCCTGGTGGCCAACGCCGGGAGGGGCGGGAGCGGAGCGACGATTCTCGATGTGGACCCCGACGAATGGCGCAGCGTCATGGCGGTCAACCTGGATGGTGCGTTCCTGTCCCTGCGCTCCGCGGCCCGTCACATGGTCGAACGAGGTGAAGGCGGGGCGCTGGTGACCATCGCCTCGACCTCGGCCTTCCACGGCGCGCCCCACAACGACGCCTACGGTGCCTCGAAAGCTGGCTTGCTGGCGCTCACACGATCGATGGCGGTGGGACTCGCCCGCCACCGGATCCGCGTCAACGGCCTGTGTCCGGGCTGGACCCGCACGGAGATGTCCGAGCCCGGCTACCAGAACGAGAGATTCCGCGAGGTCACCCTCCGCCGCACTCCCGTGCGGCGCTGGGCCGAACCAACCGAGCTGGGACCGGCGGCGGTCTACCTGGCCGATCCGGCCGTGACGTTCCACACCGGCGACCACCTCGTCGTCGACGGGGGCTACACCGCTTTCTGATCTCCGAGGGAGGGGACAGGTCCGGGGGTCGAAACAGATTCCACGACATGGGACTTAGGTCCCGTGGCATTGTCCGAACATATTGATACGGTCGATTCTGTTACCCGTGGAGGTCTGATGAGGCAGTTGGTGATCCTGGGCGCCGGCACCGCCGGCACGATGTTGGCACACAAGCTGGACCACCAGCTCGACGAGTGGGACATCACCGTCGTCGACAATCATGAGACCCACATCTACCAACCAGGCCTCCTGTTCGTTCCGTTCGGGACCGACCCCGACCGGCTGGTGAAACGCCGGACGGACACCCTGCCGAAGGGCGTGAACTACCTCCAGACGTCGATCGACGAGGTCCGGCCGGCCGACAACGCCGTCGCTCTCATCGACGGCCGGGTCCTCGAGTACGACCAGCTGATCATCGCCACCGGCGCCGAGGTGGAACCGGACGAGACGCCCGGCACCACCGGCCCCGGCTGGCGGGAGACGGTCCACGAGTTCTACACCCTCGAGGGGGCCACGGCGCTGGCAGCTCGACTGGCCGACTTCCGGCAGGGCAAGCTCGTCGTCCACATCAGCGAGTTGCCCATCAAGTGCCCGGTGGCTCCTCTCGAGTTCTCTTTCCTGGCCGATGCCCACTTCAAGAAGCTGGGAGTCCGCGACGACATCGAGATCACCTTCGTCACACCCCTGTCCGGTGCGTTCACCAAGCCGGTGGCCACCCGGGTGCTCGGTGGGATGCTCGACGAACGCAACATCGCGATGGTGCCCGACTTCGTCGTCGAGTCGATCGACGGTGGGGCCGGCACCATCACCGCCTACGACGAGACGGAGGTTCCGTTCGACCTCCTGGTGACCGTCCCGGTCACCATGGGCGCCGAGTACGTCGAACGCTCCGGACTCGGTGACGAGCTCCGTTTCGTCCCGGTCGACAAGGGGACGTTCCTGGCCGACGGCTACACCAACATCTTCGCCATCGGTGACGCGTCCAACATCCCGACCTCGAAGGCCGGCTCGGTCGCCCATTTCTCGGTCGACGTCTTCTGCGAGAACTTCAACGCCCACATCGCCGGTCGGCCCCTCCCCCACGCCTTCGACGGTCACGCCAACTGCTTCGTCGAGTCCGGAGACGGCAAGGCGATGCTGATCGACTTCAACTACGAGACCGAACCCCTGCCCGGCACCTACCCGGTCCCGGCGGTAGGCCCGTTCTGGCTCCTCAAGGAGAGCCGGGCCAACCACTTCGGCAAGCTGGCGTTCGAGAAGATCTACTGGAAGGCACTCCTTCCCGGGCACAAGCTCCCCGTGCCCACCGACATGACCACAGCCGGCAAGGACTTCTCGCCGGCCGAAGACCACTGAGAGGCCATCCATGCCAACAGCAACCATCGCCGGGACCGAGGTCGAGCTCAACGACGAAGGGTTCATGACCAAGCCCGAACAGTGGACCGAGGACATCGCGCAGGAGTTGGCCGCCAACATCGGCATCGAGCTGACCGACGCGCACTGGGGTCCCATCCGATACATCCGCGAGGAACAGGCCGCGTCGGGCACCACGCCCACGCTCCGCCGGGTGGCGAAGACGGGTGGGTTCGAGACCAAGTCGCTGTTCCAGCTCTTCCCCAAGAAGCCCGCCAAGAAGATGTCCTACATCGCCGGTGTCCCCAAGCCCGTCGGATGCGTCTGAGAAAGGTTCAAACCATGACCAACGTCCAAGCCGCCCCCGTTCCGAGCTTCGCCGACGAGGATGACGGCGACCGGAAACTGGCGATCATCTGCTCCAAAGGGTCGCTCGACATGGCATACCCGGGCCTGATCCTGGCGTACGCCGCTCTCGAGGAAGGGGTGGAATGCCATCTTTTCTTCACGTTCTGGGGCTTCGAGATCATCAACAAGCACACGATGGGCGATCTGCAGTTCTCGGCGGTCGGCAATCCGGCCACCCACATGCCCGCCTGGCTGTCCGGCTTCCCGGGCATGCAGACCATGGCGACGAAGATGATGAAGAAGCAGATCGACGCCATCGACATTCCTCCCGTCGAGGAGATGGTCTCCATGATCGACGAGATGGGTGGGAACCTGTGGGCCTGCCGCATGTCGGCCGACATGCAGCACCTGACCGAGGACGACCTCTACGACGGCGTCCAGGGCATCATCTCGGCCGCCGAATTCATCGGCCTCTCCAAGGACGCCCAGACCATCTTCATCTGAGTCCGGTTGGCACACCCGGGTCAGGCACCGTGCTCACTCGTGCTCGCAATCCGGGCGCGACGCTACCCTGCCAACCGTGGATCTCGGCCTGAGGGACAAGCGCGCCGCGGTCGCGGCCGCTTCGGCCGGACTGGGCCTGGAAGCAGCGAGAGCACTGGCGGACGAGGGCTGCCGTGTGGTCGTGTGTGGTCGAGATCGCGAACGGATCGAGACCGCGGCCGCCGACGTGGGCCACGACGCCGTCGGCGTGGTCGCCGATGTCAGCCTTCCCGCTGGGGCCACCGGATTCATCGAGGCCGCAACCGAGGCTCTGGGCGGGCTCGACATCCTCGTCACCAATGCCGGTGGCCCACCGCCGGGTACCTTCGCGTCCACACCTGTCGAGGCCTATGCCTCGGCCATCGACCTCAACCTCACGTCGGTGGTGGCCATGTGCAAGGCCGCTGTGCCCGCCATGCAGGCCCGGGGCTGGGGGCGGGTCGTGGCCATCACATCCATCAGCGTTCGCCAACCCATCGCGAATCTGATCCTGTCCAACACGGCCCGGGCAGGCGCCACCGGGTTCCTGAAGACCCTGGCCCGAGAGGTCGCGGGCGACGGCGTCACGGTCAACTCGATCCAGCCGGGATTCCACCGGACGGCCCGACTCACCGCCGCGTTGGGCCACGACCTCGAACAGGTGGCCTCCGAGGTGCCGGCGGGCACGATCGGTGATCCCGCCGATTTCGGCCGCATCATCGCGTTCCTGTGCTCGACCTCGGCCGCTTACGTCACCGGTGCCGCCCTCCCGGTCGACGGGGGCAGCGACTGCGGACTTCAATGAAGCACGGCCCATCGAGTGAACCCCGAGGAGCGGCATCGTGATCCGTCACTGCGTCATGTTCACCTGGGACGACGGCGTTTCCGACGATCTCAAGCAGAAGGTCACCACCGAGCTGAACGCGCTGGCGGGGTTGATCCCCGAGATCCAGCGCTACGAGCACGGCCCCGACGCCGGCCTCTCCGAGGGCAACCACGACTACTGCGTGGTGGCCGATTTCACCGACGAGGACGCCTATCGGACCTACGCGGGCCACGCCGAGCACCAGCGGGTGATCACCGACCACATCCGACCGATCACCGCGTCGCGCACCGCGGTGCAGTACCTGGTCGAGACCTGAAATGGATGAGGAGCGCCCGGAGTCGCGACTGAGGTTCTTCTTCGGAACGATGGGATCGGGCAAGAGCACGCAGGCACTCCAGATCCACCACAATCTGAACGCGAGCGGGCTCACCGGACGGCTGCTGACGCAACTCGACCGCCGGAGCGGTGTCGTCTCGAGCCGTCTCGGGGTGAGCAAGGAAGCCATCGAGGTGCGGCCGGGAGCGAGCATCATCGAGCTCGTTCTCGGGGGCCGGCCGGCGTCGGAGATCCACTATGTCGTCACCGACGAGACCAACTTCTACGAACTCGCGCAGATCGAGGACCTGGCCATGCTCGTCGACGAGTACGGGGTCGACGTCTATGCCTTCGGGCTGCTGACCAGCTTTCGCGGACGGTTGTTCCCCGCGTCGGCCCGGCTGCTCGAGTTGGCCGATGAGCGTTCGGAGATCCAGGTCGAGGCCCGATGTTGGTGCGGCCGCAGAGCAACCCACAACGCCCGGCTCCTCGACGGCGTACAGGTCTATGACGGTGAGCTCGTCGTGGTGGGCGACACGGTCGACGCTGGGACCGGAGCCGACCAGCTCGAGCTCACCGGCGGCGAACCCGGGGTGACCTACGAGCTGCTGTGCCGGCGCCACTGGCATCGCGCCCAACCCCGCCCCGCCCCCTGACCGCGGAAGATCCGAGCTCGGTGGACGGTGCAATCGCTTGCGGTTCCACCCCATCGCCACAACAGTGGCTCGATGCTGAGCGCCGAGGGGGTGGAGAAGAGCTATGACGAGGTCGTGGCGTTGCGCGGCGTCGACCTGAACGTCGCAGCCGGGACCATCGTCGCGCTCCTGGGACGCAACGGAGCGGGCAAGACCACGCTGCTGTCGATCATCGCCGGACTGCTCGATCCGGACGCCGGCACCGTGACGGTGGATGGAATCGACGTACTCACCGATCGTGCCGCCGGAGCGAAGCGGATCGGGATTGCCCCCCAGGAGACCGGCGTCTACCGGGTGCTCACCGTCCGGGAGAACCTCGAGTTCTTCGGTGAGATCGCCGGTCTCGGACGATCCGACAGGCGAAAACGGGCCGACACGGTGGCCGAGCAGCTCGGCCTCGATCAGCTCCTCGACCGCCGCGGGACCCAGCTCTCGGGCGGCGAGACCCGACGGCTGCACACGGCCTGTGCGTTGGTGCACACTCCCCCGCTGCTGCTGCTCGACGAGCCGACCGTCGGCGCCGATGTGGCCACCCGCAACCATCTGATCGACGCCGTTCGCGACCTGGCCCACGAAGGGGCGGCCATCGTCTACACCACCCACTACCTGCCCGAGGTCGAGACGCTGGGCGCCGAGATCGTCGTGATCGACGAAGGAACCTGCCTGGCTCGGGGGTCCCGGTCCGAGCTGGTGACGGCCCACCGTGAGGTCGGACTCGACGTGGCGACACGACCGGGTACGAGTCTCGCTGGGCTGGATGCCCTGAGCGACCTCGACGTGCGGTCGCTCGACGGTGACCGGTGGCGGCTCGTGGGAGACATAGACGTCACCGACCTCGTGAGACGACTCGGCGACCGCAGCGGTGAGATCCTGGCCGTCCAATCGATCGAGCCCGACCTCGAGCAGGTCTTCCTGACGCTCACCGGTTCAGCGCTGGACGACGCAGCCGGACCGGCTCCGGCCGGGGCGGGGCCGTGAGCGGCACGGCCGCGGTCTCGCGACTCCAACTCCGCCTGCTCATGCGCGACCCGGTGTTCCTCATCGTCATGTTCGGCATGCCTCTGGCCATCATGCCGCTGATGCGGGAGACGATGGGTCTCGCCCTCGGCGCCTCGGGGTACGCCGGGGCTGACGGCGCCGAGCAGGTCGTGCCGGGCCAGATGATCCTGTTCGGGTTCTTCGTGGCCGGCAGCACGGCATTCTCCCTGTTCCGTGAGCACGGCTGGCGCACCTGGGATCGGCTTCGGGCCTCGCCGGCCAGCCCCCGGTCTCTGCTCGCTGGATTCGCCATCCCCTGGACGGGGATCCACACCTTGTTCCAGATCACCCTGTTGGCGTCGGGTGCGGTGTTCTTCGGCCTTCGGCTCGACGGTGGCTCGCCCGTCGCACTGCTTCTGCTGGTCGTGTCGTTCGCTTTCTGCGTGGTCTCGATCGTCCTGCTGGGCGCCGCCACCTTCCGCACCGTCAATCAGGTTCAGGCGTTGGTCAACATCGGAGCGATGGTGATGGGTGGCATCGGAGGAGCACTGGTGCCGATCGAACTTCTGCCGGGCTGGGCCCAGGGCCTGGCCCCGTTCACCCCCCACTACTGGGCGATGGAGGGACACCTCTCGCTGTTCCTCGAATCGGGAGGCCTCGGCGACATCTGGCCGTCGCTGGTCGTGCTCACCACGATCGGTGTGGTGGCCTCCGCGCTGGCCACAATCCGCTTCCGGGCCGACGAAACCAAGGAGTTCTTCGCCTGACCCGGCGCCAACCCACGAGTTGGCGCGACACCGAGAAACCCCGAGGACGTTCCACGCCTGGCCCCGCGGCCTTCCGACGTGCTGTGATGGACAGCGGTGACCACCCTCGACGAGCCGATCCTGATCGCTGAGCGCAGCCGCGCGGTTCGCACGGCCTGGGCCAGCGCCGGACTTCTCATGGTGGGCGTCGGCGGCGTCGGCATAGTCGTGCCGGGACTTCCCACGACGGTCTTCTTCATCGTCGCAGCCTCGTGCTTCTCCCGGTCGAGCCCCCGCCTCGAGCGCTGGGTGCTGGAGCTTCCCACCATCGGACCGATGGTGCGCGACCACCGAGCCGGTCTGGGCATCGCCCGCCGCACCAAGGCCACAGCGGTGACCATGGTCGCCGTCGTCGTCACGCTCAGCGCGGTCTTGTTCATCGACTCGACGCCGGTCCGCCTGGTGGTCATCGCCGCCGGCGCCGTCGGTGTGGCGCACATCCTCTGGGTGGTTCCCACCCGCGAGCGGGTCGTCGAGGAACGGGCTACGACGAAGGTCTAGCGGCGGCGCAGGGCGGCGACCACCGCCACCACGACCGTCACGACCAGGAGGAGCCCGATCATGCCCAGGACCGCGCCCGCGACGGCCTGGATGATGCGGAGCAGCACCCAGGCTGTCACCAGCGCGATCAGCACGGGGATGAGAATCGGCGGGCGTTCCGGTTCCGGGGACTGGTCGGGCGCCATCACACCTCTCGGCTCCTTCGTTGCGCCCCCGGCAGGATTTGAACCCGCGGCCCACGGGGTAGAAACCCGTCGCTCTATCCGGACTGAGCTACAGGGGCAGGCGGACCAGCTTACCGAGCGGTCGGAACCAGACTGGTGCCATTCTGATGAGCGCCAGCGGTCTCAGTCGGCGATTGGCCAGATGATCTGGGTGCGCCAGAGGCTGGGATCCGGCTCGGTGTCGGGGTCGCTGAGGTAGATCTCCCACATGTGAGGGGCCGGGCGGAGGCCCCGGTCACCCATCCAAGCCTGTAGCTCTGTGTAGGTCTGCTCCATGGTGTCGTAGGGGCCGACATGCACGGCCGATACCGCAGGCCCGCCGGGCAGGTCACCCGCGACGACCATTCCGTCGGGCTCGACCGGCGATGCCGTGGGGAATCCCGCCTCGAGCATGACCACCTCGGTGGGCGGGGTCGGATAGAAGGCGAACGGCGGTCCCACCACCGTCAGGCCCTGACTCTCGATGGCGGACACGACCGCGGGGAACGCTTCCCCGAAGAATTCGGTGAGCTTGTCCATGGCGACCTCACCGGCGACCACGGCGACCGTCTGCGGCTCGACGTCAACCTTCTGGCATTCGATCATCCATCACTCCAGTCTCCGGGGACCGACCGAGGAAGCCGGCTACACGGTCGAGCGTAGGCGCGTCATCGGGGACCGCCACCGCCGGGGCGGACATGCCGGGAACCCGGATGGACGGGTCGTCGTATCCCTCGGCGAGCTCGAGTACGGCCAACGCCACCTCGTCGTCGATCTCCAAGATCTGACCGGTCGCTCCGGCGCGGTCCCACCCGTGCACGACCGCCTCGATCACCATGAAGCCGATCATGGTCGCGCCATCTCCTCGCGCGGCGTAGGTATCGTCCAGTCGTCGGCGTCGATGCCCGCCAACACCCGGCTGACGGCCGGAACGGCTTCCCTGAGAAGGGCGAGCACGCGATCGGGTTCTTCGATCATGGTCCGGAGCATCAGCCTCTCTCGAGCCGAGTATCAGGGTCCTCGGTAACGGCGTTGGTGGGCCCGGCCCATGCGGTACAACCCCGGCCCCGAGGTCAAGCCGGATGGGTATACTCGCTGCTCCCTGGTGACCGTAGCTCAGTTGGTTAGAGCGCCGCGTTGTGGTCGCGGAGGTCGGGGGTTCAAATCCCCTCGGTCACCCTCGTCGCTGTACCCTTGGCAACTTCATGCGCCTCTAGCTCAATTGGCAGAGCATCGGACTCTTAATCCGCAGGTTCCGGGTTCAAGTCCCGGGGGGCGTACTCCAGGAACCCCAGTACTGGCAACGAACTTGCCCGGTGCTGGGGTTTCGTCGTGAGGGCCGAAAAGCCCCGTGGTCACACGGTGGTCACATGCCACCTACGGACCACGAAGACGAAGCTCCGAGCTGATCGAACTAGCCCTGCGCCACTCGCCGACCGGTATTCTGGAAGAAGCTGTGTCCTGCGCTCGGGACAGGGAGCGAAGCTCCGGCGGAGGGAGAGGCCATGGCGATTCGGTTCATCTCGATCGACGACCACCCGGTCATCAGCGAGGCCATCGGCCGCGCGGCCGAGCGATTCGATGACGTCGAGATGATCGGCACCTTCACGTCGATCGAGTCGGTACCGAAGCCGATGCGCTCACCCGAGGCCTGCGACGTGGCGGTCCTCGACCTGAGCCTTCCGGGCTCCGGCGGCCTGGAGGGCGTTCGGATCGTTCGGGGCTGGGGTGTGAACGTCCTCGTGTTTTCGGCCGCCTCGAATGCCCGCCATGCGGAACAGAGCCTCGCAGCTGGGGCAACGGGCTTCGTGAGCAAGTCCGCCGCTACAGCGCAGGTCCTCGATGCCGTGCGTGCCGTCGCGGATGGCCGACGGGTGACCATCGGCCTAGAAAGCGAGGAGCCGCCGCGTGCCGGTCTCACACGCGCCGACCGGCGCCTGCTCGACGCGCTCACGATCGACACGAGGTCGCGGGCACTGGGGCAGCGGCTCGACCTGTCCGTAGGCACGGTGGACAACATGATTGCTCAGCTGTACTGGAAGGTGGGACTGGATGGCCCACGTCGCAGCCGGGCAGCCCTCCGCGACTGGGCCCGAGCAAACGGTCACGGCGCGCCAGTTGTCCCGGGCCAACCGCCGCCGGGCGCATGACCATTGAGCGGACCAGTCCGCCGAGCGCAGCGGGTGGGAACGCTCTCGCCCGAGTCGACCAGACGCTCGCGGAGGGCTACACGCGACAGCAAGCGGTGATGGCCATCACCCAGGCGGCGCGGGTGCTCGGGTACCGCCGGGGCCTCGACCGGCGGAGTCGCGCCCTCGCTGCCTGCGCTGCGGCCCTCGGGTTGGCCGATGCCGCCGGCCGGTGGTGGGCCCTGCGATCAGGACCGACCGCACGCGACCGCTCGTTGTCCCGTGTCTCCGCATCGTCAGCCCAGTCTGCGCTCAACCTCGCCGCCGTCGGACGAGGTGATGGCCCCAGCCTGCCTCGTGCTCTCTTTTGGTCCCACCTTCAGGCACAATTTGCCGCTTCGGGCGTGGCCATGTTCGATCCATCGACAGGCCGGGCCGTCCGGCAAACAGCCGCCCTTGCCTTGCCCTACCTGGTTCGACCTCGCTCGCGACACCTCATGCTGCTCGGATTCGCCTCGTTCAGCCTTGTCGGAGCACTGCTCGGTCGTCGCCTGCGAGCCACAGCCCGCCAGATCGACCGCGCTCTGGAGGAGGCCGTCGCTGAGCGTTCGGCCCTCGCCATACGAGAGCAGGACGACCAGATCCAACGGGCCGTATTGGACCGCGCCGCCGATCAATTGGCACACGTGAGATCCCTTCTCGCTGAGAATCGGGTTGCGGCCGCGGAAGTCGCGGCCGCGCAGGAAGCATGGCTGAGGAACTGGATCAGCAACACCGACCGACCGCTCGACGCCGAGCAGCCTTCCCAGCCAACCGAGCCCGGACTCGTCGTTCAGTCGGTGGACCGGATGATGCGCACCAGCGACCGGATAGAGATCGCGTTTCGCTTCGTCCTGCTCGCGCAGCTCCTCGCGCACGCAAACCGAGCCCGCTCGCGTCCTATGTGGACCTTCGCTGCGGCTTCAGTCGTGCACACCGCATCCGTCGCAGCGACTCTGCTCCGAGACGCCAACCCACCCCGACGGGCGATCGCGGCCTCCGACATCGTCATGATCGGCGCGTCCAGCGGACTCGAGGCCGCGGTGGCCTCGGGTCGCGCCGGGCCCGGTGCCGCGGCGATAGCGGAACCGCTCGTCGCCTACGGGGCGTCGCTCGCGCCGTGCGCGGGGACCTTCGCGGTCCCGCCACCGATAGCGCCGATCATGACGGTCGGCGTCGGCGCCCTGGTCGGCCCAGGCGCACTCCTCTCGGGTGCCACCGCGCCAGAGCGGCTCTTCGTAGCTATCGAGCGAGGAGCGATGGCGGTCGGCGCGATGACCTCCGTTCACTGGTTCAAGAACCTCGTCCTGTCACAGGCGACGGAGTTCGCCTCGGCAATGGACGAACGCGCCGCAGCGGCAGCTGAGGCAGCGGCCGCCGCCGCCCGGGAACAGATGCAGTTCTTCGTGCACGACTCCGCCCTCCAAGTGCTGCAATGGGTACAGAAGCCAGACCTCAGCGACCGGCAGCTGGACGCCTGGTTGGAGAGAGAAGCAGCCCGCCTACGCGTCGTAGCCAGCGGAGACGAACTACCCGTCGCCGACCTCGCCCGCGGCGTGTCTGAGCTGGCTCGCGGCTTCAGCACGCTCGGACTCGACGCCAGAATCGTCTTTGATACCACCGCGCCGGACGGTCTCACCCACGACGTGATCCGCGCCGCCGTCGACATCCTGAACGAAGCCCTCTCGAACATCCTCAAACACTCCGCCGACCGCACGCCATCCGTCACGATCGGCGCAGACGCCTCCGCAGTCCACCTCGTGGTCAGCAACCGAACCTCCCACGTTCAGCTCGGGACCGGTACCGGAATCCAAGCAATGCACCAACGAGCAGCGAACGTCGGCGGTGACCTACGAGTAGTTCAGGAGCCCGACTCGTTTTGCCTGACGGCGACACTTCCGGTCAATGAAGGCGGAAGGCCGCCGAACCGCACAGCCACATCGCGGCGACATGAGGATTCTCACCCGAAGTCGTGAGAAGTGGACCTTCTCCCGATCCGACGACAGGACGATCCTACATGGGGGCAGAGCCGCACCTCGGCTGCCAATGACCATAGGGGGAAGCCGTGTTCAGTCGTTCGACAAGGAGCCGGAAGGTGTCTTGGGCGGGGATCTTCGCCGTTGCGGTGGTCTTGGCCGCTGCGTGTACGGCTCCGCCCGCGCCGATCCCGAACCCCAACCCGGAGGTCTACCTGGGCTGCCAGTTCCCCCGAGGATCGAACACCGTGAAGTTGACCCCGGTGGGCAACCCCGGGAACGACAACGGTGCCACGAACAACCGGATCTTCGGGTCACTTGCCGCGACCGATGCCTGGAACGCGTCCAGGGCACCCCGCATAGAACGGTATGCCAGCCACTGGGTGGGTGAGATCCACATCGATGTCGAGGCGGGATACCTCGGGCCCAATACCGTCGGGAGGACCACGGGGTTCTGCGCGAACGGCGCACACCTCGGTCCGAGCCGTGTCGCCTTGAGCTCGAGCCCGGAATACAACTTCTATCCGGTGTCGAGCTGGCAAGCGATCGCGGCGCACGAGTATGGCCATGTGTTGGGAATCAGAGACCTTTACGACCCCGCCTACGCAGACTCGATCATGTACTGGCTCCACCAGCTCGATGTACTCGAGCCGACAGCTGCGGACATCTTCGTGATGAACGGCCTCTACGACTGATGTCGATGCGGTCGGGCAGAGGCATCCCCGGCTCCCTCCGGCTCATGGCCGCGGCCCTCGTGGTGCTGACTGCGTGCGGGACGCAGGATCTGGCCGAATCCACGCCGACGCCCCAGGAAGTGATCGATGTGACGCTGGCCCGCACGGGCCTCGCGGACGCGGTCGCCACCGCCGATTCGGCGTTCGTGGGTGTCGTCGAGCGGCTGAGTATCGAGGAGCCGGTGAGGCACGACGAAACCGTCGAAGGCGACGTGGTGGCGTGGGTGCGAGTGGACGAGGTGATGCGCGGGGAAGCGGCGCCATCGCAGGTCGTGCCCGTGCTGGTCTATCGTGAGTATGCCGAAGGGGTAGCCGTTCGAGTCGATGGCGAGGTCGTCGACCGAGCCTCTGCGAACCTCGTCCCGGAAAAGACCGGGCGATATCTCGTCATCGGATTCGAGGACTCTGAGGGCATCACCGGCTTGCCTGGCGCCGTGCTGCCAACCGGTGGATCCGGGATCGGCCTTGTGGACAGTAGCGGCTCGGCCGTGGCTATTGGAGAGGCACAAGGAACGGTCGATGTGGACTTGCCTGAACTCATGGCGGGTCTGGCGCGGATTCCGGAGCCGGTTGCTGGTGCACCGGACGAACCGGCGTGATGAGTGGCGCCGGGCCGCGGATGTGCCCGTCACCCCGTTCGCTCTCCCCCGCGGCATGGCAACCGGGGTCGGCGATGAGTCGCGTGACCTCGGGTCGAAGTCCCATGATCCTGGGGCACGGGTCGATCACGAGGTTCACGCACGCGGACCGGTCGACGAGGGCGACCCGGAGGGTGGCTGCCCGCGGTCCTGACTGTCGTGTTGGCCGCAGCGGCCTGCACACCACCGCCTCCTCTGTCCGATGTGACCGGGATCGACGCCGGCGGTTACCACTCGTGTGTCGTGCTCGCCGGAGGTGTGGTCAAGTGCTGGGGCTACAACGCCGACGGTGAGCTGGGGAACGGCACGACGACCGGCTCGGCCAGCGCGGTGGACGCGATTGGTGTGTCCAGCGCGACCGAGACCAGCGCCGGTTGGAGCCACTCCTGTGCGCTGGTGGCGGGCGGTGCAGTCGAATGCTGGGGCTCGAACTACACAGGCGAGCTGGGGAACGGGTCGACGATCGCCTCGCCAACTGCGGTCGATGTGATCGGCCTGTCCGGTGCGACCCAGATCACCTTGGGTGACTACCATTCATGTGCGCTTGTGGGCGGTGCCGTGCAGTGTTGGGGCTCCAACGACTTCGGTGAGCTGGGGGACGGGACGACCACTCGCTCGCTCACCCCGATCGATGTCGTCGGTGTATTCGGTGCGACTCAGATCACCGCATCCTACGGCTACTCCTGCGCGCTGATGGCGGGGGGCGCGGTCAAGTGCTGGGGTAGGAACGACTTTGGCCAGCTGGGCGACGGGACGACCACCGACTCGGTCACCGCGGTCGGCGTGATCGGTGTGTCCGGTGCGACCCAGATCAGCGCGAGCGGATACCACTCGTGCGCGGTGGTGGCGGGCGGGGCGGCCAAGTGCTGGGGCAGCAACCGCGACGGCGAACTGGGGGACGGGACGACCAGCGACTCGGTCACCGCGGTCGATGTGATCGGTGTGTCCGGTGCGACCGAGATCACCACCGGTCAGTCGCACACCTGTGTCGCCGCGGCCGGCGGCTCCGTCAAGTGCTGGGGCGACAACACCAGCGGCCAGCTCGGTGACGGCACGAACACCAACTCCGGCACTGCGGTCGATGTCACCGGTATCTCCGATGCGACCCAGATCACCGCCGGCGCGTACCACACGTGTGCACTATTGGCGGGTGAGTCCGCCAAGTGCTGGGGTTCCAACACCGACGGTGAGCTCGGAAACGGAACCCGCGTCGGCTCTGCCACCCCCGTTGACGTCACCGGTCGCCCCTAGTTGAACGGGGACGTGGGCGGTGACCACCGAGTAGTCCACGAGCGCGACTCGTTTCGCGTGACGGCATCACTGCCGGTCAATGGAAGCGAAAGGCCGCCGAACCGCCCAGCTACGCCGCGGCGACATGAGGTTTCTCACCCGAAGTCGTGAGAAGCAGGCCTTCTCCCGATCCGACGACAGGACGATCCTGCATGGGGGCAGTGAACGGGTCCGAAGGTGCCGGATACCTTTGGCATACCTTTGGCGAGGGGCGATTTGGAGGCATGTCCATGCGGCGCACGATTGCGAAGCTTGTTGGAGTAGTGGTGGTGCTGCTGGCAGGCGGAGCGGCGTGTACACCGCCGCCACCGGACGGTGTACTGGCCATCGCGTACGTGAACGTTGACGGGATTGCCGGCTACGACGAATCCGCCGACGTCTTGATCGCCAAGCTCGTCGACACGAATGCCGATGGAATCGTGTCCGTCGGTGACACGATCACCACGGGTCAGTACCCATTGGATTTTGATGCCACCGCAGTCGGGAACTTCACATCCACGAACCACGAGGTCACCGAGGTGATCGACTCGACCCGAGGCCTGGTGTGGGTGGCCAATGGCTACCTTCCCAACCGAGAACACTTCCTATTCTCGAGTGCTGTCCGCCTCTTTCCGCCGTTCAGCAGTGAGCGCTATCTCGAGAGCAGCGAGATCTGGACCCTGCCGGTGGCGCATGTGACTCTCGACGACAGCAATGTCGGTGGGGATGGCATCGAAGCGGTGAACGATGCGCCGAGCGGGCCGGATACGGCAGTCTCGATCAGCCGCGACAATGCCACTGACGACCCGTTCCTCGACGTCGACGTCTTCGTCGAATAGCTGCGCCTACACATTGGCGACGAGACCTACCGCCCGAACTGTCGGCATGATCCTTCGTCGGGATCGGACCCAACAGTCCCGCCCCTGAGCACGGGACGGCTGTGCTCCGGGCCGCGGACGCCGCCCTCGGCAGAACGCGGTGCCTCCTGGTTCTCGCCAGAACGTGCCGCAACTCATCCGCTCCCGGCCAAAGGCGTTTCGAGAACGCCGTGCCCCGGGCGCTGCGGGAACTGGACTCCCCATCGACCTCCGCGCTGGCCTTCCCCCTGAGGCGCCAAGTCAGGTCCACGAGCCGCGCAACCGTCGTGCGGAGGAGGGGCAGCGAAGCACTGCCCCTGCTGGTCACGGAGAACCAGCTCCGGTGTCGCATGGACATCGGCCGCTGTCCATGCCAGCTCCAATCGCCACGGCCAACAGGAGCCATCAATTGGTGATCCAGCCCTGGTCGGCGGTGGTCGCGTCGGGGTGCCTCCCCCGGCGTCTGGAGCTCGCACTCGACGGCAGCCTGGTGAGCCCTCCCGTGGTCACGAGGTGGTCACCACAGATCCGTGATCTCCCGAGACCGGGTGGTTATCCACAGGACGATCCGACACTCCAGATCGCCGGTTTGCCTTGACAGGACAACGTTTTCGGGCACAATCCGGGATCACCCGAAACCGGCTTGAAGCCGCTCTTAATCCGCAGGTTCTGGGTTCAAGTCCCAGGGGGCGTACTCTCGAAACCCCAGTACTGGCAACGATCTTGCCCGGTGCTGGGGTTTCGTCGTGGGGGCCAAAACGGGCCCGTGGTCACACGGTGGTCACATCAAGCTGGCGAGAGACAGCCTCTCCAGACGCTTCGTCGGACCTGCGTTCTCGGTCGACCGCCGTTGAGCCCCGGGTAGCGGTCGCCGGAACAACGGTGTTCCTGGTAGCCGTCCAGGCGGCATCGCGGCCTATTGCAGCGAGGCCGGCAAGGTCGATCCCGCGCAGGAACCCGCAAGGAGCTGGTCTCCAATTCGCGGCTCGCCGAGAAACGCCTCCGAAGTTGAGCCGTGGCCGGCAACTCCCGGCCGGTTGGGACTCTGAGAAACGCCGGCTCTGGGCGGGCATACCATGCGTTCCATGAGTCTCGAATGGGAGCAAATCGTTGTCGACGCCGACGATCCGGCGAGCCTGGGAAGCTGGTGGAGCGAAGCGCTCGGCTGGGTGATCGTGAACGACGACCCCGAGGAGTTGGAGATTCGACCGGCAGCCGACCGCCTTCCCGGGCTGCTCTTCGTTCGGGTCGACGAAGCCAAGACGACCAAGAACCGTCTTCACCTCGACCTCAGGCCGGACGACCAGACCAGAGAGGTCGACCGTCTCCTGGACCTCGGCGCCTCACGGGCCGACATCGGCCAAGGGCGTCAGACATGGGCCGTGCTCGCTGACCCCGAGGGCAACGAATTCTGCGTTCTGAGCTCACGCGCTCAATAGCGGCACCAACCGCGGCGTCCTCGCCGAGCATCATGCGGCGGGGCGGAGGAGATCAGCCCGCCACCAGCGGGTTCGCAACATGAAGCCCTCGTCGTTCGGCGGCGGCGCACAGCTCCGTGTCGGCACTACTGAGAACGGTTGCTCCGACGAGCACGGCGGCGGCGAGGTGCACGGCGTCATAGCCCCGCAGCGCTTCGGACTCGGCGAGATCGGCTGCGTTGGCGATCAGCTCCTCGGTCGGTTCCACGATGTGGAGATCGACGATGAGCGCTTCGAGCTCCCTCTTGGCGTCGGTGTGCTGCCCGGAGGTGAGTCTTCGTCCCCGCTTCGCCGCCGCGAGTGCGGCTCTCGCTTCGACCAAGATCAATGCGACCGATGCGACGGCATCGGCCGACGTCCAGATCGTTACCGCTCGATCGGATCCGTCTTCGTCGATGATGAGCTTGAGCAGTATCGAGGTATCGACGTAGGTGATCATTGCGGCGTGCGGTCAACGGCTGGTGCGGTCAACGGCGTTGCTCTGCGACGAGGTCGCTCACCGGGGCCTTCGCCTTGATGCGACGTTCCGGCACGTGACGCTTGCGGCTGCCCGGCGCGCGTACCACGCCTGCCGCCACGAGGTCGGCCAGCCGGTCCTCGGAGGCGTCGACCGCGAGCAGGCGAGCGACCGGGCGGCCTCGATCGGTCACGATCACTTCGTCGCCGGCGCGCACGCGGTCGATGTATTTACTGAGCCCGTTCTTGAGTTCACGGATCCCGACCTCGGCTCTGACAGTAGCTACATTCATACGCCAAGTGTAGCTACTTCTCGTGGCGTCTGCCTCTCTTGTCAGCAGATGTCGCCAGCTCATGTCACCAGAGGCAGCGGTGCCGCCGACCCGCGCGCCAACGGCACACCTATGGGCAGCGACCGGGACGCCGCAGACGTATCCTGGCGCAGCACTATCCCTCGTCGACTAGACCCGCCGCCGCCGCCGCCGCTTCTCGCTGGTGGCCCGGAAGAACGTGGCCCGACATGAGTCAACGACGAGCACGGTGCGTTCGTCGAGGAGGGGCGTCGGGCGTCGAGGATGCTGGTGATGCGGTGGATGGTCTGGGACGGGATGCAGGCGGCGGCCTGGCCCACCACCAGCGAGATCGCGTCCCCCGACCCGGCCACCGTCTGATCAGGCGCCGCTGCTCGTCGGCAAGTCGCGGCCGAGCCTGAATCGCGACGCTGATCGCCGTGTCGCTCGCGACGCCGATGCCGGCGTTCACGCCTTGGGTTGCGATGTCGACGGCGTGGGCTTCGAGGGCGAGGATCTCCGGTGTCGCGTACACCCCCGGCAGCCGTTCGACCGCCTGACCAGAGACGAGGTACCGGTCGGTGCGATCCAGAATCGTGCCGAGTGCGGCGCCGTCGGCGGCGGAACGGCGACAGTCCGGATGGCGTCGTTTCGCCGGTAGGTGGCGTCGTGCTCAGTGACCTGCCCGGCCAGTTGTTCGTCGGTCGCCGAAAGCACCGGCGTCCTCGGTTCGACGCTCACCCTGGTGAGGTCGAAACCGAGATCCCTCGCCCGGTCATGCCACCGGTGCCCGAGTTCGTCGTCAGAGATGGTGTGGTCTTCTCGGGCGGCGGGTGGCGAGGGCTGCGATGCGGGCGCCGTGGCCGGTGGTGGCCCCTTGCCAGATCATCTCGGTTTCGATCTCGCGTCGCCGCTGGCTGAACGCCCGCCGCACCTTGTGCGACACGCCGTCGATCTCACCGACGCCGTGCCGATCAATCCGTCCGAACTCGAACCCCGGACCGTGGGCCATTCGGGCGTGGCCACGCCGTGGCGGTTCTGCCCTACCCAACTCGCAGGCCCGGTTGACGTGTGGCAGGGGTCAGCCGACTCCCTGGTACCAGCCTCGGGGGCCCGACTGTCTCGCGGCGGAACTGGCAGGTGGCATAGCCCAGGCCATCGAAGACGAGGGCCCTCTCGTCGCCAGTCACGCATGAGCCGAGATCATGGAACGGCTCCTTGTCATCGCCAACCGGACTAGCTGAGAAATGTGACCTGAAGCGAGCTCGAGCGGCTCACTGTCCCACACCGCGACCTTGGCCGGTGGGCGTAGTCTCCGTGGGTGGATGCTCGTGGTGACGTGCGGTTGGCGGAGCTTCTGGGGGCGTTGTCGTTGGCCACTGATGCTGCGAATGACTTCCCGCCCCAGAAGGCGGCCCGTACCTGTGTGCTGGCCGTGCACCTGGGCCGCCATGTCGGTGCCGACGACGAGACGCTAAGAGACACATACTGGGGAGCGCTGTTGCGGTTTCTCGGCTGCACCGCCTTCTCCCACGAGGAGTCGGGCTTCGGCGCAGGCGATGACTACACGGTCAAACGGGCGATGGCGTCGGTCGAGTTCGCTCCCAAGGCCACGGGCCTCGGACACATCATCACCACAGTAGGCTCGACCGGCGCGATCGGACCGCGTGTGCGTGGAGTTGCCAAGCTCCTGACCGATCCGGGAGCCCCGACCCGTCACGCCGAAGCGGCCTGCGACGCAGGACTGCAACTCGGTGAGCGCCTGGGCATGGATCCGGGTGTGCTTCGCGTGCTCGATGAGGCCTTCGAGCACTGGGACGGACACGGTCACCCCTCGGGGCGAACAGGGGAGTCGCTCGCCCAGGCGACCCGTCTGATCCAAGTCGCCGATGCCGCCGAACGCGGTTTTCGCGTCGGGGGTTCGAGCGGGGCGATCGGCACGGTTCGATCACGGGCCGGCAAGGCACTCGACCCGGATCTGGCAGGAGCGTTCCTCGACGCGTCCGCGGAAATGATCTGCGAGCTCGAGCCGGTATCGGTGTGGGAGACGCTGCTCGATTCCGAACCCGGCGAACCCTTGCGTGTGCACCCGGCTCGCGTTGACCTCGTCGCAGAGGCCTTCGCCCGGTTCGCAGACCTCAAGTCGGTCTGGACCTTGGGCCACTCCGTGGACGTCGCAGCGCTCGCTGCTGCGGCTGCGGTCGAGGACGGCCTCGATGCGGCCGATGTGCAGTTGGTGAGACGCGCCGCGTTGCTGCATGACATCGGCCGGACCGCGGTATCGAACCGGGTCTGGGACAAACCGGCGCGACTCGACCGCGCCGAGCTCGAGCTGGTGAAGCTGCATGCATACCAGACCGAGCGGATCCTCTCAGTTGCACCTGCACTCGAGGATGTGGTCCGCGTGGCGGGCGGCACCCATGAACGCCAGGACGGCTCCGGCTATCCCAAGTCCCTGCGAGCGGGCCGACACGAACGCTTCAGTACGTTGGTCGCCGCGGCAGATGTGCTGGTCGCGCTGGTGTCCGATCGACCTCATCGCGCCGCCGTGTCGACCGCTGAGGCTGCAGACACGATGGCCGCCGAGGTACGCGACGGTCGGCTCGAGCGTGCCGCCACCGAAGCCGTCTTGGCGGCTTCGGATCTCGGCCTCGCCAGACGGCTCCCAAATCCGGGGGAGCTCTCTGATCGAGAGGTCGACGTGCTACGGCTCGTAGCACGCGGTGCGACCAACAAGGACGTCGGACGCGACCTCGGGATCACCGCGAAGACAGTCGCCCATCATGTCGCGCACGTGTACGACAAGCTTGGAGTGCGAAGCCGCGCCGGCGCCGCGCTCTACGCGGCCGACCACGGCCTCGTGTGACCGCTGGCCGTCGTCAGGCTGAGGCCGGCACTGCGCCGAGCTGCACCATCAGGCCCAACATGTCGGCCTGCGACCAACGCTCAGAAACTTGTCCCTTGGTGAAGTGCATGATCGTGATGGTCGGCAACACGATCTCGGCGCCCGTGGGAGAAACTCCCTGGAACGCCCCGGTGTGCCGGCCCGTCAGCGTCGCTCGAACGGCGACGCGCGCTTGCTCCTCCCAGAGCTCCTCGTGGATCGAGAGTCGTAGTTCGCCGAACGCGTCCCAGATCTGCTGGTAGAAGCCAACGATCCCTTCGCGCGACAGCGGTTCTGGGGCGTACCCGTGGAGTACGGCGCTGGGCGAGTACAGCTCAAGGTAATTGGGCAGGTCGCCAGAATTCCAAGCGGCGACCGCACGGTCGAAGCTCTGCTTTGGGTTGGTGGTGTCGTCCATGGCCATAGCGTCGAACACCCACCGGCCCCACGCATCGGTCACATTGCCTATGTGACCACCGCATCCCGCGTGATCCGCTCCTCTCGGGCGTCCATACACCGCCCGAATCGGCCCAACGGCACCAGCCCCGGCGCCCCCAAACGAGGATTCAGGCAGGGCAGGCGGTGAGATGGCCCCTGGAGGGGAGGACGTATCGGCAGCCCGCGACCGGGGGCCCTACCGATCAGGTCACACAAGCGCACGGACAGTTGGACTCTCGGAGCGCGCCACCGAAGTAACTCACGGCCGGCCAGACGTCGGATCGCTCTTACGCCTCGAGGAACCGTGCCACCTCGCTGAGGAACATGTCCCGCTCTTCGATATGTGCCATGTGCGCACTGGACTCGAACAACACCCAGTGCACGTCAGCCAGGCGATCGACCATCGATGACACGAGATCTGGCCGCATCTCGTCATGGGATCCCGAGGTCACCAAGACAGGTTGTCGGATCTCGCTGAGCCGGTTGGTCACGTCCCAGTCACGCAGTGTGCCGGTGATGTTCCACTCGGGACCTTGCATCAGGTTGTAGATGTGTTCGTTCTGTCCCGCCTTGGCCGCGAGCACGTAGTCGGGGATGTCGGTTCGGATGAGCCATTGGGTGATGTAGGCCAACGACGCCTCGAAGTACGCTGGATCGTCGGTGGTGCCGGTTTCTTCGTGCCGATCCAGTACCTCTTGGATCTCGGCCGGCAGCGTCGCCTTGAGAGCGGAAGTGACCCGGCCGAACGCTGGAATGCTTGAACACGTGCTGGCCAGCACGATCCGGCGGAGTTCCTTGGGCTGCCGGTCGAGCACGTACTGCTGGGCCAGCCACCCGCCCCACGAATGCCCGAGGAGATCGAACGGCCCGATCTGGAGGTGAGCGCGAACGACGTCGATCTCGTCGACGAACGTCTCGATGGTCCAGAGGCCGTCGTCGTCGGGGTGGTCGCTGCGCCCACACCCCAACTGGTCGTAGAAGACGACTGCCCGCTCGTCACCGGCGAGATCTGCCAACGGCTCAAGATAGTCATGCGGCAGTCCAGGGCCGCCGTGGAGCACGAAGAGCGGTGGGCCTGCTGAAAGTTCACCAACAACCCGATACCACGTCCGATGGCCTCGGAACGGCGCAAACCCTTCTAGATCTGACCTCGTTCCCACCTACGCCTCCCGACCATCTCTCACTTCATGTGATATGTCATACACCCGATCGTCCAAGCTGTGAAGAGCTATGCGGACGGGCCGAAGCATCCCGACCGGATCGGCGCAAGAGCGGCGGGACACAGCACTCACGGCGCCAACGACCCTGACACTCTGAAGCGCCCCGGGTCTGGTGGAGGCTCCAACCTTTGAAAGGGATGGGGAGATGCCATGACAGGGCAAGTACCCCGATGAGCTGCGCGAGCTTGCGGTGCGGCTGTGGGGCCCCAGGCCGAACGCGACAACGGCCGCCGGGCCGGAGCGACGACCGATGAGCTGGCTGAGCTGAAGCGCCGGAGCGGGAGAACGTCGAGCTGCGCCGGACCAACGACATCTTGAAGGCCGCGTCAGCAGGTTCAGCGGTGACGTCGTTGTGGCGGCCAGCTCCATGCCACGGTCCCAAGTGAGAGAGCGTCGAAGCTCGACGGGTAGCTCCTTCATCTTGGCGGCCAACGCGTCGGCGACGGTGGTCATGTCACGACCGTCGAGTTGGACCAGCACGGTGAATCTTGATGCTCGTTCGACGACCGTGGCGAGCTGAGTGACGCCATGTCAAGTACGAATCGACGAGCGGATCACCGAGTGCGAAGCGGGCCTCCCCGCCCGCGGTCGAAGTTCGGATCAGACAAGGGAACTGGTTCATCCCCGCATGTTCCAGCCCCCACCTGAAAGACGCGGGGATGCCACATGAATCATGCGTGTATTAGGCGGTAGGGCACGGGCATGGGAATGCGAGGTCCGTGGGTCGTTACGGAAGGCGATAGCGGAGGTGGACGACGCCGCTGCTGAATCGATGCTCGTCGATGAGCTTCAGATCGACGTGCATGTCGGTTGGCAATGCGGAGGTACGCCCACCGAGGACGACTGGCCAGACGAACAAGGCCAATCCGTCGACCAGCCCAGCGAGGAGAGCCTGGGCTGCCAGGTTCGGGCCACCGACCAAAAGATCCCTACTGGCGGCGGCCTTCAGGTCGCGTACCCGGCTGGGGTCGAAGTGGCGCTCGAGCCGAGTGTTCGCGGTGCGTGCTGCGGCCAGGGTCGAGGAGTAGACGACCTTGTCCGCCGCCTGCCATGCGCTCGTCTGGATAGCGTGCGCTCCAACGTCCTCGACCACATCGCGACCACCGCGGACACGAACACCCACGACGAGTGAGCGATCCACGCGAGGTTCAGGTCGATCCGCGGTTCTTCGAGCAGCTCGACGCTCACCTGGGGGAGGACCGAGGTCCGGGCGGCGAACCGTCGAGTACAGACTTCTCTTGGTTGACCTGCCACCCATCGCCGATGAATTCGCGCTTCGCTTCCGACCTCAACGACGCTCCACCCGAACTCCTCGAGCGGACCCGCCGGCGAGTCGAGCAGCTCATCGCCGACACCGGGCGATCGCAGCCAGGTTGACCGAGCCTCGGCTCGTCATCCGAGCCACCCCGGGCTTCTTCGACGACCTCGACTCATCACGACCGGCACGCTCGTCACTGCGTCCGCCGTCGTCGGCCAACTCGCACCCGACGGAGCCGTCGAGCTCATCACCCTCCAGATCGATCTCCAACCTCCACCCGACTAACCGCCGGCCGGCTCGACGGCAAGAACACACCGAGCCGATGACGAGCGGCTCCGGTGGGGGCCTGCGTCGCGACCAAGAAGGCAGCAAAGGGCGCCGCGTCGGACAGCGGGTGGTCCTAGATTCGCCCCATGTACTCGGCCCTTGTCGCTGCGCTGCTTCGATGGCTCATCCGACAGCTCAACCAAGGCCGCGTCACTCGGGTCGAAGCGTTCTTCGCACCCGACGCGACCTTTGACTTCCCGGGGGAGAGTTCATGGTCAGGACGGCTGCGCGGCCGCAGCGAGATACGAGAGTGGCTCAACCGATTCGCCGAGGCCGGCCTCCGACTGGAGATAGTCGACGTGATGGTTGCGGGGCCCCCGTGGAATCTCCGCGTCGCGGACGCGTTTCGCGATCGACTGGTTCAACCCGACGGCACGGTCGGCTACGAGAACGAAGGCATGTTCTACGACCGGATCTCATGGGGCAGAATTGTCCACCACGAATCGCACGAGGACACCGAGAAGGTCACGGAGTTCGACCGCCACCTCGGCAAGAGCTGATTGGCTGTCCTCAGGCCGACACTGCTGTGTCTTGAGCGTCTCGCCACATGACCGGTATTCTGTGACACTCCCGCGAGACTCAACTCCGTGGCACGAGGGACGGGACGTAATGCCTTCGACCGGATGCGCGTGGTCAAGCGAGTCCTTCGGCCAATCGAAGCGGCGCAGGTGCGACGGTTCGGTCGAAGCGTTCTGTCGATGGCATTCCGGACACCGGTGCTGCTGCTCCACACGACTGGGAGAACATCGGGGCTAGAGCGGTCGACGACGCTCGCCTTCGTCGAGGACGATGCTGGTTCGCTCTTCCTTGTGGGCGGGGCTGGCGGACAGGTGCGCATCCCCGACTGGGTGACGAACCTGCGTTCGCGCCCTCAAGCGAACGTGACGATAAGTCGGAGGCGCTTCGATGTGACGGCGAAGGAACTCGCCGGTCTCGAGCGTACGAAGGTCTGGCAGTGGCTCACGCCAGTGTGGCCGCAGATCGATACCTATGAGCGCCGCCGGCCGGCTGGTCCCAGTCTTCCGTCTGACACGCACGAGCAGTGATTGGCCTGAACCAGTGTTCGGGGATGGTCCATCGTCAGCGGCCGACGCCGTCGTGGTCCTGGAAGACTGTTCCGATGGCAGGCTGGCCGCTGACCATCGCCGAGTACGACCCAACATGGCGCGTGCGCTTCCGCGAGATCGCAACCTCGCCGCGAACGACCGTCGAGGCCGACGCCCTTCGCATCGACCACATCGGGTCGACGTCGGCTCCCGGACTGGTGGCGAAGGACCTGATCGACGTCCAGATCACCGTCGAAGAGCTCGAGGTCGCCGACGCGTGGCCTGACGAACTCCTGCCAGCGCTCGCCCGTCGAGTCGACACTCTTACGGACCACATCCCCCCTGGGGCGTCGAACGATTCCACCGACTGGACAAAGCGCTACTGGTCGAACTCGCGCGACCTTCATGTCCACGTCCGGGCGGCCGGCAGACCGAACCAGCGGTACCCACTTCTGTTTCGCGACTACCTCCGAGCTGAGCCTCGAGCCGCCGCCTACGGCGCTGTCAAGCAAGCACTTGCCGCCGTTGCACCCGATGACTGGGACACTTACTACGAGGTCAAGGACCCCGCATGAGAGGTGCGCCTGCGGCGAGGCCTCACCCATACCGCGGTCGAGTCGTGCCCATCAGGCAAGAAGCCGGTGTTCGGGCCGGCTCCTGCTGACACCGTGGGATGCGCACTTCGCCGGATGCCGCTCAGGTGCCGAAAGCACTCGACCATGGCCCCCATCTCTCGGGTCGGCGTCAGCATCGGGTCAAAGGCCGGAGCCTCGTCTCCCACCACTCTGCCGGCACAGGAGGATTCACCCATGAGGAGTGGTCACTGAGATGGGTGGAGTGCGTCGGCATCATCAGCGTGGCCGTCGAAGCGACCGATTCGACTAGTGCCTCGACAACGGCTTGTGCGCCGCCGGCGACGGACCCGAGACGCGACAGCGACGAATGCACCATCAGGGTCATTCCCGGCCGGACGCCGAGACCGGCAAGATCCTCGTACGACGACGGAGTGGTCGCCGGGCCGTGCGACCGATCGATGGCGTCCTGTTCGGCCACCTGGGGCTTGCCTTCTACCGTGACAACTCGCGAGGCTGAACGATCAAGGCTGGCATGTCGACTGTTGCGATCGTCCACAGTTGCGCAGCGTCGATGCGGTGATAGTGGTGGCTGATCCGATCGCGAACCTTCGCCAGGTCTGACACGGGGATCGCCGGATTCGAACGTGAGAAGCCGCTCGACAAGGATTTGGCGGCCTCCCCGACGATCTCGAGACTGCGCTCCATCGCCCGACGCAGGACGATGTCTGCGTCGAACGCCGATCGGCCCCGCTCGACCACCATCGAGATCTCCTACGCCGCCATCAGCATGTCCGCGATGCGTTGGTCGTCGGACCGACTCACAACGGCAGAGCGTCTCGTCGGATCTCGGCGTCGCGATCAAACAGAGCACCAGCAGACACCACGTCGACCTCGACGCCGAGCAGATCTCGAAGGGCCTCCTCGAGGTGTATCAGATCGAGCAACGAACTCGTCGGCTCGAACTCGACCAGGAAATCGATGTCGCTCTCAGCGTCGGACTCTCCTCGAGCGACGGAGCCGAACACGGAAATCGATAGGCCACGATGTCGGCGGACCAAGCCCTCGATGTCGGCGCGGTGCGCAGTGACCAACGACGGCAGTGTCGAAGAGCCGGCTTCCATGACCAGAGCTTACGCCACAGCCCGACATGGCGGAACGGACAGCAACCCGCTGAAGACCTTATCGATATCCGCATCGCCAAACTGCGTGATCGGCCGCTCGGGATCCGGCGCTACAGCGCGTTCGGATCAGGACTTCGCTCCGATCGCTCTGAGTGATCGGAGCGGTGAGGTCCGCTGGCCGCGAGCGCGCGATTCCTGGTGGCCGCCGACAGATGGTCGCCCCCGCCGAGCGATGCCCAGGCGATGGCACCGCCCCCGAAATGCCGAGCGGGGGCACCCATGTCGCTGAAAGGCAGCCTGGAATTCCGCCCTCTGTGAGACACCGTCGTGGCCGCGATCGAGATGTTTCGCTTCGCCGTCGATCCTGCCGGCTGCGGCGTTCTCATCCAACGGGACTTCCATCGGATTCGCCGAAGCTGCGAGCGCCGATGTCTACGAGAGCCGAGGGGGCTCGATGGCGTCGGCGGTTCAATGCTTCCCGGCCTTCGGCACGCGGGGAATCCTCGCCAGCTGGCGTTCGAGACACCACGGTCGATCCCGTGGACGTCCATCCGAGCCGGGAGCAGGCTGGAGGGCCGGTTCCCGGTGGTCGTTCGAGACGCCCGAAGCTACGCGCGGTGGCCGACAGCCCGACTGTTGCGACTCGCCGGACTCGCAACGATCGCGGGGCTCTCGCTCGCGGCGATGTGGCAGGGAACGACAGCTCTCATCGGCGTTGTCGGCGTGGCGCTGTACCTCGCAGCGATCGAGGTCATCGGAGAAATCGACGACGCGCTGTCGATGCTGAACAAGCGGGTCGCGTCGTTCGGCCCGGAGAACCTCGCCCGGTGAACATGGTGACCGCCATCCCGTCGAAGGCTTCGAGCTCGGCGAGGACGTACTTCGACCACTCCGTTGCTCGAACAGCCCGAGCGGCCATGAGCGCTGAGCTCGAACAGCACGCGTCCGACGAGGCCGAGGGGAGAATCAAGCCCCAGAAGGCGCTGTGGGACGCACGCCAGGTCCTGGGACCGAGCGACATCCTCCTCACCGACGTCGGGACTCACAAGATGTGGGTGGCGCGTCACTACCACTGCCACGAACCCAACACCTGCCTGGTCCCCAACGGCTTCTGCTCGATGGGGCTTCGGGTACCGTCGAGCCGGCGATCCACCCGAGTTGCTTGGCCCTGCTGATTCCCTGCCATGATTGACAGGGAATCAGCTGGGGCGCATGCTCGTCTGTGTCGGGGGTGGATTCCGCTTTCGTCTGAGAGCGGAGGGGTGCCATGTGCGGTCGTCGGGGTCGGTTGTTCGCGCTTGTCGCGTTGGTGTTGGTCGCAGCGTCGTGCACTTGGCCGCCGCCTCCGAGTTGCCTTGGCACTCCGGGGAACTCCTACCAGTGGGGATCCACCCCAGCTGATCTTCGCGAGGAGCAACTCGTCGACGATGCGTGTACGCCGATATTCGAAGAGAAGACCGTGACTCTCGCAAGCTCCATGACCGTGAAGGACCCAGCGGCCGCCGAACTCGTCGGCGGGCCCACCGTCACCGTCCCGGCCGGCACCTCGGTCACCAGCTACCTGGTTCACGCCGACAACGTCGGCAGCGCCAACACCATCGTCTACACCGGTCAGGTCAGCCCACCTTGCACCGTGCTCGGAGCGCTGACCGGGTCCACGGCCCTCGATACCTCCCAAGCCCTCTTCGCGGTGCCCGAGTTGACGTATCCATCCTCCTGGCTCAACCACGGCCTCGAGACGGTCAACGACAGCGTGAGCGTCGACGCTGACCTCCACACCATCCATACGTCGATGCAGGTCACCCCTGACATGGACCACTTCAGGATCATCTGCGCCGCATAGCACGGTCAGCGTTAAGGGTGGGCTCCCTGAGCTTGACGGGCCTTTCGTGGCGATCGCAACGGCAGCACGTGTGAACCTCGTTGTGCGGTCGGCGACGGTGAGGCGCCGCTTTCGGCCGAGCCGAGTCAGGCAAGCTCCGCTATCACCGCCAGTCCTGCGACGCCGACCACGTCACACGTCAGATCTTGGCGAGTCGAGGATTCGTTCGATCGCTTCGTCGATCGAGATTCTGCCGTCGGCTCCCCACAACGCGTCGAAGTCGGCCGCTGTCTCGGCCCGTGCGGTGGTTAGTGCGGCCGCGTAGAGCGCAGCAGTTCTCTCGGTGCGGGCTTGTCCGAACTCCGTCCGCATCCGCTGCGCCAGGGAGAGCAATTGCACGGCTACGCGGGGATCGCCGCTGCTGTTCTCGCAGGATGCGAGAACTTCGATTGCCTCAACGGTCACTCCCCGATCGCCCACCGTATGCGAGATCGACATGGCACGGTTGCAGTTGCGAACTACCTCGCCAAATCTGGCTTCTCGCAGATCGAGGAGGGCGAGTTCGATCCGGGCGATCGCTTCGCAGGGTTGGTGGTCGAGCTCAAGGCTGTCGTGAAGCGACTCTTGAAGCAGCTCTCGCGACTTGGCCGGGTCGACCTCTCGAATCGCCGCGCCAAGTCCACCGAGCCCGAACGCGACCCCCAACGCATCTCCGCATTGCCGAGCGGCTGCGACTGACCGCTCGTAGTGGCCCACCGCGACCTTGTAGTCAACACCCTCGTCCTCGGCGACGACCCCCAAGTCGTATTCGATCGTTGCGACCATGTCCCCCGAACCATGACGCTGCGCAACTCCGAGGGCTTCGCTCAGGTGGGCTTTTGCTTCTTCGAACCTACCGGCGAAGGCGGCACTCATTGCAAGGTGGATGAGAGCCCGGGCGAGCCAGGTAGCGTCGCCTTGAACCCTCAGTTCGGGCAGGATCTCCTCGAGCATGTCGAGGCCTGTTTCGTCTTCCGACAGTGTGACGGCAAGGGCGCCTTCGAGTACCTGAGCACCGAGTCGCAACTCTGGTGGAGAGGCATCGCGCGCCTCGATCGGGACGCTCCGAAGCCACTCCAGGCCTTCCGCCGCCTCGCCCTCGGTGATCCACCAGAGCGCCATGCCTGTGATCAGGCGAAGCGCACGTTCTGCGTCAAATTCGAGAGAGGAGCTGATCGCAGAGCGGATATTGTCGATCTCCAATCTCAAGGTTCGGACAGCTGGGTCGCGTTCGGCGCCCACCAGGCTCGCCGACATTCGGCATGCGAGAGTTTCGAAGCAACTGGCGTGACGGTTCGAAATGACTTCACGCTCGCCCGAAGCCCGCAGCTGTTCGACTGCATACTCCCGGATGGTCTGCAGCATCGTGAAGCGTTGCTCGCCTCCGGCCCGCACCAGGTTCTTCTCAGTCAGCGATGTCAAGCCGTCGAGCAACAAGACATCGTCGTCGACCAGGCTGACCAGTTGGATCTCGGTGATGCTGGCCCCGCCAGAGAAGACGGCAAGCACGCGGAAGAGCTGTCGGTCGGAATCGCTCAGTAGGTCGTGACTCCAATCGATAGCACGGCGAAGCGTCTGGTGGCGGCCGGGCAGATCACGGCTGCCGCGGCCCAGCAAGGCGAACCGGTCCGAGAGGCCGTCGCTCAGCTGGGCAGGCGTGAGCATCTTTGTGCGAGCCGCTGCTAGTTCGATTGCCAGCGGAAGGCCGTCGAGGGTCGCGCAGATCTCGGCGATAGAGGCGGCGTTGGAAGAGTCGATCTCAAATCCGGGATCGCTTGTTCGCGTGCGCTCGACAAAGAGTCGAACGGCGGCGGTGGCAGCGATCTGGCTTGGGCTGGTTGCCTCCGGGTCCGGCAACTCGAGGGGTGCCAGGTGCAGTTCGTGCTCTCCGCGAATCCGCAGCGGTTCGCGACTCGTGACGATGATGGAAAGAGTTGGAACCCGCGCCACGAGGTCGGCTACCAAGCCGGCCGCATCCATCACGTGCTCGAAGTTGTCGAGCAGAAGAAGTGCTCGTCGACCACCGACGAGTCGACGCAGCGTGTCAGACAACGACTCACCTGGGACGTCAGGGGCACCGATCGCACCGCTGATCGCGCGACCCACATTGGCGGCCTCCTCGATCGGCGCCAGCTCAACGAACCACGCACCATGTTCCATGTTCGCGAGCTGGTCGGCCGCTACCTGAATCGCCATTCGTGTCTTGCCGACGCCACCCGGCCCAAGGATCGTGACGAGGCGCACGTCGGACCGCGACAGCCTTTCATTCGCCTCTCGCAGGTCGCGGTCACGTCCGATGAGTGCCGATGTCTGCGCGGGGAAGTTGTCGGGTATCACGCGAATAGGCGGAAACGCGCGTTCTCGCTCGGCATCGACCAGGTGGTGGATCCGCTCGGGTCTGTCCAATCCAGAGAGCGGGTGAACGCCGAGAGCTTCGACGCTGAGATGGTCGTCGAGGAGACCGTGGATGAGCTGGGCAGTGGCATCGGAGAGAAGGATCTGTCCGCCGTGGGCGAGCCCTCGTACGCGCGTCGCCCGATTGAGGGTGCCCCCGAAGTAGTCGCCGCTGCGCTGGTGGGCTTCGCCGGTGTGGATCGCGGATCGCACCGGCAGTTCGATGCCGTTCGGGAGGTCGGCTGCTTCGATCGCTCTAATCGCCTCGATGGCCGCCATGACCGCATTCGGTGCGCTGGAGAAGACCGACAGGGTCGAGTCGCCCTCGCCGCGGGACTTGAGCAGCCGGCCACCGCCGGCTGCGACGTGCTGGTCGATGAGCCCCTCGACCGTCTCCAGTGCCATGGCCATGTCGCCCGGGCGCGTGTCCCAGAGGGACGCGGAGCCGACGATGTCGGTCAGGAGGAGGGTCACCGTTCCCGATGGGAGTTCCTCGGGCTGGACACCGACAGTCGATGGGCCGGTCGATGGCAGCTCGTCGGTCTGGTTCAGAATCCGCTGATAGACGTCCCGGAGCGCGGGCGACGGATCGAGTCCGAGGTTCTCCAACAGCTCAGCACGTGCGGCGTCGTAGGCATCCAGCGCGTCGGCTTGGCGTCCGGAGTGATAGAGGGTCCGCATCTGCAGCGCACGCAGCGACTCGCGCCATGGATGCTGGGCGACGAGCGATTCCAGCTCGCCCACCAGCTCGACCGCTCTTCCCGATCGCAGGTCTGCCTCGATCCGGTGTTCCAACGCCCCGGCCCGAAGCTCCTCCAGCCGGGTCGCTTCGCGTTGGACGAACGCTGCATCACCCAGGTCGGCGAGAGCGGGACCTCGCCACAACGCCAGCGCTCCACGCAACAGCTCGGCCGCTGCGGCCGGATCGTCCTCGAGTAGTGCGACGGCGCGTCCGGCCATGGCCTCGAAATCGGAAACGTCGACCGCCACGTCCTCACCCAGCCGGTAGCCGCTGCCGCCCACGGTGACGATCGCGTCGTGTCCCAGTACTTTGCGCAGGCCCGACACGTGGGACTGCACCGTATTGGCCGCCGTTACGGGAGGCTCTTCCCCCCACAACGCGTCGATGATCTCCGACCGGCTGGCCGCCCCGGGCTGGCGCAACGACAGGAAGGCCAGGAGCGATGCGCGTCGTGACCCGCCGATGGGCAACGCCGAGCCGGCATCGCCCACTGCGTCCACGGGCCCCAGGAGGCGCACCCGTATCCCGATCGACGGCTGGGACACCTTGGTCCCCCTTCACGATGTCAACCTCAAGTCAATCCGATCCTGGGTCCGGGAACCACTTTCAGCCCGTGATCAGTGGATCGTCAGCGGCGGCGCCGAGTGTGGACGCAGAGACCGAGATCACCACGATCCCGGCACAGGCAACGAGGTGTTCGACATGACCCACTCCCAAACCCAAGTCCCGGATCCACCCACCACCGTCCACGGAACCAACCAAGAACGCCGGCCCCGACGCCGGTCACGCACCCTACGAAAGATGCTCGCTGTCGTCGCGATGGCTTCGGTCTTCACCGTGGGATTCGCCGAAGCTGCGAGCGCCGATGTCTACGAGAGCCGAGGGGGCTCCATGGCGTCGGCGGTTCAATGCTTCCCGGCCTTCGGCACGCGGGGAATCCTCGCCCACGTGGCGATGAGCCCAAGTACCGCATTCAACGGTGGCCAGTGGGTGACGGCCCGCCTCCTCATCCGTCGCAGAGGAACGACCGGACGCTGGATCAGCGGGCCATGGGCGCCGTACGCAATCGCAAGCGGCTCGAAGCCCGCGTCCATGTGGGCGGCCGTCGACACGGATAGCTTGTCGCCCAACCACAACGTCTATTGGGATGTCCACATTCAGGGGGCGTGGTACGCCAACGGCTCGTGGCGCATCCGGACCGCAACTGCGGCCCGCTCCCTGCCATCCGGGTGGAACACGGCGACGCCCTACTGGCAGCACCCGGTCCCGCGGGCAGTCGTCTCAAGCGTCAATCCATACCGCGCCGCCTACTGCCTCTCCTGACCCACCCACGAGCGTCCCGCCCGCTACTCGGAGACGAGGAACCCCTCGACCCAACGGTCGAGGGGTTCCTACGCGCAAGCGGACACCAACGCCCGGACACGAGATCGGGGTCGTCCGTGAGGCCCGCCCGGCCTGCAAGGTCGGGCTGTTCACCAAGAACCGAGCCCGCTCGCGAGCCCCTCCCGTGGTCACGAGGTGGTCACAACAGATCCGTGATCACCCGAAACCGTCCCGATGTCGCTCTCGGTCCGCAGGTTCCGGGTTCAAGTCCCGGGGAGGCGAAAGCCGCAGACCCACGCCACCCGGCTCGACGAGAGGCGCTGGACCCGAGCCAGGCGTACGGCAGGCCGCTGGTCAGAGCGCCAGGGGCCACGGGATAGGCTCTCGCCGGTGACGCTCAGAGACAGATTCGGGACCGACGTCGAGGACCCGGTACCGCCCGAGGAGGCGCTGCGACGGTTCCGGTCGGCGCACCGTTCCATCCGACGACGCGGCGCCGAGCCGTTCGACGTTTTCTATCGAATCTACGTGACCGGACTTTTCAGCCTGTTCGGCTTCTACCTGGCGCTGGGCCTCGTCGACGACGCGACCCTGGACGCCGCCGGCGTCGTCTGGGTCCGAGAGAACGCCCCGCTCTGGATCGCCCTCGTCGCAGCCGCCGCGGTCACCATCGGAGCGCGGTCGGGTGCGAATGGCGGGCCGCTCGCGATCGATGATCTCGAGTTGCACCACGTCTTGTTGTCACCGCTGGATCGCTCGGTCGCCCTTAGCGACCAGGTCGGACGACTGGTGACAGCCGCCCTCGCTCTCGGAGCCCTGTTCGGTGCGGCCAGCGGAGAGCTCGCCTCGCGCCAGCTGCCGGGCGGTCAGGGCAGCTGGGTGATCTCGGGGCTGCTTTGTGGCGCGGCGATCACGCTGTCCGCCACGGGAGTCGCGCTGATCACGGCCGGCTCCAGCATGCGTCGCGGCTTCGTGATCGGACTCTCGATGATCCCACCGGTGTGGGCGGTCTTCGACCTCGTGCGTGGAACGGCCAGTTCACCCTTCGCCGCCTTCGGCGAGCTGGCCCTGTGGGCTCTCAACACCAACCCGGTCGCGATCGTCGCGGTCGCGATACCGGTCGCCCTCGTCGCCGTGGGCGTGACGCGAAGGGGGGCGCTGTCGATCGAGCGCGCCCACCATCGGTCTCAACTCATTTCGCAGGTTCGATTCGCCCTCGCACAGCAGGACATCAGGAGCCTCCTCCTCCTTCGACGTCAGCTGGCGTTCGAGACGCCACGGTCGATCCCGTGGATGTCCATCCGAGCCGGGAGCAGGCTGGAGGGCCGGTTCCCGGTGGTCGTTCGAGACGCCCGAAGCTACGCGCGGTGGCCAACAGCCCGGCTGTTGCGAGTCGCCGGACTCGCAACGATCGCGGGGCTCTCGCTGGCGGCGATGTGGCAGGGAACGACAGCTCTCATCGGCGTTGTCGGCGTGGCGCTGTACCTCGCGGCGATCGAGGTCATCGAGCCATTGAGCCAGGAACTCGACCACCCGGGAATCCTCGAGCTCATCCCCGTGGAACCCGGATCGGTGATCCTCGGACACATCGCCAGCGCCATCGTGGTGATGAGCGTCGTGTGGTTGGCGGTGGCCATCGTCGCGACGACCGCGGTGTTCGACTGGCGCGTCGGTGCCGCCGCTGCGATCGCCGCCGTACCCGGGGCGACCGCTGCGGTCGCCGCGGCAGGCCTCAGCATCAAACGCCTCGCCTCACCCTCCCTCGCTGCCCCAGTCGAGGTGGAGGGCCCTCGCATGATCTTCCGCCTGCTGTGGCCGCCGGCTCTGACACTGGCCGGCGCGCTTCCCGTGCTGGCGGCCCGCACGGCTCTATCCGATGGTTCTCCTCTCGTGGAAACGACGGCACAGGCCGCGTGGTTGGTCGCGCTGATCAGTGCTGCGGCTGTCGCGTGGCTTCGCTTTCGAGACAACGTGGCCGGAGCGGCCGCCGAAGCGCAGGGCGGCAGTCCGTGACCCGGCGACGATCCCGATCGAAACCACAGCGGGAGCCGCGGCTGCGATTCACCGAGACCGAGAAGCATCATGGCGATGTGCTCGCAGTCGGCCCGGTCACCTTCGACGTGCCCGCTGGGCAACTCGTCGCCCTCGTGGGCCACAACGGTTCAGGCAAGTCGACCCTGTTGGCGACCACCGCTGGAGTACTCGCGCCGACGGAGGGCACCATCACCGTCGATGGAACCCCAGCCGGGGAGCAGGCTGCACGCGCCGCCGTGTCGTTCATACGGGATCACCCGGTGCTCTATGAGGATCTTTCAGTCCACGAGCATCTCGAGTACCTGACGCGTCTGCACGGATCGATTCCGGAGGACCATGATGCCGACAGCGTCATCGACCGTCTCGGCCTGTCGAGTCGCGTCGATGACCTGCCATCGACGTTCAGTCGCGGACTCCGACAGAAGGCCGCGATCGCGATCGCCTTGTGCCGCCCGTTCACCGTCCTGCTTGTCGACGAGCCGTTCTCGGGCCTCGACAGCTCGGGCCGTGCGGCGTTCATCGAACTGATCGCCGAGGTGGGTGGTCGGAACGGGTCGGTCCTCGTCGCCACCCACGACAGCGCCGCGCTCACGAGCTTCGACCGCGTCCTGATGTTGGGCGAAGGCGAGCTCGTCTACGACGGTGCGCCGGAGCATCTCCCGGCAATCGACGACCCGGAGGATCGGTGACAGCACCCGCATCCCGATCGACCGAAGGACTCCGCGGAACTTCCGCGTGTCCCCGCCGCTTACCATGCTGAACTCATGCCCGAAGAGCAAGCCACATGGCTCGAACCTCTCGTTGCTGACCTCCGCGCCGCCGGCGATTCGCCGACCCGTCTCGCCGCGATCTTCGAACGGATGAAGTCCGAGGTCGGCGCCGAAGAAGCAGGACGCCGGTGGTGGTCCGCATTCGGCGCCTCGGACGTCGGGCAGACATGACTCGGTCCAGGACTTCACCCACATCGGCCGCCCGATGGCCGACCCAGCCGGGGGCTCGCAGGTGAGCACGTCCCGCCCGGCATTTCGACCGCTGGCCGCCCTTTCGGTCGGAGCGCTCGGCGTCGTGTTCGGAGACATCGGCACCAGCCCGCTCTATGCGTTTCGCGAATCCTTGGCAGGAGAGCACGACCTGGCGGTGAACGAAGCCAACGTGCTCGGCGTCCTGTCGTTGATGTTCTGGTCGCTGATCATCGTCATCACCGTCAAGTACCTCTTGATCGTCATGCGGGCCGACAACCGCGGCGAGGGAGGCATCCTGGCCCTCGCTGCGCTCGTGACCGGTGGCGGCCGCTCCCATCGTCCACTCATCCTCCTCGGCCTGTTCGGCACCGCCCTGCTCTACGGCGACGGCATGATCACCCCCGCCATCTCCGTGCTGTCCGCGGTCGAAGGAGTCGAAGTTGCGGCACCGGGGGTCCACGACTGGGTCGTGCCGATCGTTGCTGTGATCCTGATCGGCTTGTTCGCCATCCAACGGCACGGCACCGAGGTGGTCGGTCGATTCTTCGGACCGGTCATGCTCGTGTGGTTCGGCGTCCTCGCCATCCTCGGCGGAGCCGAGATCGGCGCCGAACCGTCCGTACTGCGAGCCCTCGACCCCAGCCGCGCCGTCGCATTCTTCATCGACAACGGCGGCCGTGGCTTCCTCGTGCTGGGCTCGGTGTTCCTGGTCGTCACCGGTGGCGAGGCCCTCTATGCCGACATGGGCCATTTCGGTCGACGGCCCATCCAACTCGGATGGTTCCTTCTGGTCCTTCCCGCCCTCGTCATCAACTACATGGGACAAGGCGCACTGCTCTTGAGTGACGCCACCGCCATCGAGAATCCGTTCTTCCTCCTGGCTCCCGACTGGGCCCAATGGCCACTGACGGTCCTCGCAACACTCGCCACCGTCATCGCCTCCCAAGCCCTCATCACCGGCGCCTTCTCCCTCACCGTCCAGGCGATCAATCTCGACTACATCCCGCGTATGCGTACCGTGCAGACTTCGTCCTCACACCGGGGCCAGATCTACGTCCCCGCGATCAACTGGTTCCTCCTCGTCGCGTGCCTCGGGCTCGTCTTCGCTTTCCGATCCTCCACGAGTCTCGCCGCCGCTTACGGCGTAGCGGTCACGCTCACGATGGTGATCACCACGCTCCTCGTGGCATCGATCGCCCGGAACCGCTGGAGATGGTCACGAATCAAGACGGCGGCGATCCTCCTTCCCCTGCTGGTCGTCGATACCGCCTTCGCCTCGGCCAACCTGTTCAAGATCCCGGCCGGCGGCTGGTTCCCGCTGCTGGTGGGGCTCGGCGGATTCGCGATCTTCACCACGTGGCGAAAGGGCCGCAGCATCATCGGCCAACGGGTCATCCGCGCCGGGCTGACCGCGGACGACTTCGTGGCCGGACTCGCCGAGAACCCACCGGCACGTCACCCCGGCACCGGCGTCTACCTCCACAGTCGCCCCGGACTCGTACCCCCCGCGCTGCTGACGAACCTCCGTCACAACGAGAGCCTCCACGAAACGATCGTTTTCGTCTCGGTCACGACCGATGACCGAGCGCACGTGAATCCCGCCGAGCGCGACCGGGTCACCCACCACAGCCTCGGATTCCACGAGCTCGAGATGCGCTACGGCTTCACCAACAAGACCGATCTCGCCGCCGACCTCGACAATCTCCTCATCGAGGGCATCAGCTTCGACCCCCAACACACAACGTTCTTCCTCGGCCGAGAACGCATCGAGGTCACCGATCGACCCGGCATGGCTGCCTGGCGGGAGCACCTCTACACCCTGCTCAGCCGAAACGCCGGCGACCCCACCAAGTTCTTCGGGCTCCCCCCGGAACGGAGCGTCGACATCGGCACCCACGTCGAGCTCTGACGACCTGGTGCGTTCGGTCGATCCGGGTGACGGTGGCCGACGTGCGGCAGTGTTCGCCCCCCGTCGGCCCTACCAAACGACGGTTCCGGGTCCCCCTGTCACGGGGCCGAACGGCGTGTCGAGGGCCACCTCGCCCGCAGCGACGAGACGGCCGTGGCCGTCGGGGTCCAGCTGCAGCGTCGTACTCGACCATGCGCCTCCTCCCCTCACCCGGAGCCGACCATCAGGGAGCGGCTCCAGTCCGAGAAGGCGCAGGTAGGAGAGCAGCGGCTGCGCATGGCTGTGGAGGTTGTTGAGCGGATTGGACTGCATGGCGAGGGCGGGCGTCCCCCATGACCAACCCGGTCGGACCGATTCGACGCCGTTGTACGCGTCAGGGCCCGAGAGGGTGCCGGTCCACTGATCGGGATAGGCCTCGGCATGTGCGGTGAGGGTCATACGTCGCCATTCGTCCCACGCCATGTCCGGATCGAGGTCACGCGCGGCCCAGATCAGCGTCATGTTGACCGCGAACCAGATACCCCCGCTCGTTCCGTCGCCGCGGGCGCCCAGGGGATCGGCCTCGGGGACCGGCCAGCGGACGCGGGCGCCGAGGGGGGACCCGGCGCGCATGCTCTCGTCGATCGTTCCCAGGAGCGCCCGGGCCCGCTCGTCGTCGGCGGCACCGCAGAGGATCGCCCAGGGCTGCACCTCGAGCCAGCAGTCCTTCGCCCCCAGGGGTGGCCGACCCGGCGCGTGCGCCCGGTTGAACCAACGGCCGTTCCACTCATCCGCCACCGTTTCGCGCAGCCGCTCGGCGAGGATTCGGGCCTCGGTGGCGGTAGCGGTGTCGCCGAGCCGGTCGCACAGACCGGCGTAGCGGGGAAGCACCCACGCGGCCATCGCCGAGTTCAGCACCGACTCGCCCGAATCGACCATCTGTCGCCGGTCGACGCCCGACAACACGACGGCCATGTCGTTCCAGTCGGCGTTGCGCATGCGGACGTGGCCGTGCTCGCCGCACCCGACACCCTCGACCAGGAATCGAAACTGGCGGCGCAGGTGCTCGTCGAGGGGCACGGCGTCGGCCCCACGTTCCGGATGGTATGGGAGGGGGTCGGCGAAGGCAGGGAGGTCTCCGGTGACCGCTGCGTACTCGGCGGCCAGGGCCAGGGCCCAGAGGCTCTGATCGGACGGCTCGAAGCCGAACGAGGCAGGATGCTTGGCTCCATCGAGGGCGTAGGGCAGCTCCCCGTCGACGGTTGCCCAAGCCGACGTGTTGCGCAGCACGGCCAGAGCAGCGTCGGGCTCGCAATACACGAGCGGCAGTGCGTGCTGGAGCGGGTCGCGGGCCGCACCGTTGAACCCGACGGTGAACAGGTACGCCGACGACTGGTTGAGCGTGAAGCCGCCGATGCGCTCGTCGCGGCTGAGCCCGCCGGAGAGCAGTGCCGCGTGCCAGGGGATCTCTCGCTCCAATGGTGGGTGTCGCGGGATCAGGGCGCGCGGCAGCCGCCGGCGCAGGCCGAGCATGGTCTCCTCGAGGAGGGCGCGGGGATCCTCGACCGCGGACCGGTCGTCGGCGCCGGCGCGGAACCACAGGTCGACATGCTCGCCGGCTTCCAGGCTCAGCTCGCTGACGAGCTCGAGCGTCGGATGTTCGACGCCATCGGTCGTCGCCACAGCGTCGGTGTCACCAATCGCCTCGAGGCGGAAGTCGACGGTCGGACCCGACACCTGCGGGAACATCGCGGCTTCGTCGGCAGTTCTTCGCTGCTCACGGGCGCGCAATGCCCGGCCCGAGATCTCGACGGTGAAGCCGACCTGGCGGTGAGCGTCATCCCTCCGACTGTCAGCGGTGCCTCCGACGTTGAGGAACCGGGGTCGCACCGCCCACTGCTCGGTGTGACGAAGGCCCACCCGGCGACCGGTGGTGTTCGAGATCCGTACCCGGATCAGCACCCAGCTCACCTCGCCTTCAGGGCACAGCAGGAGCCGCTCGAGGCCCAGGCCACCGTCCGAAACGGCGATCTCGAACCAGGTCGGCCCGAATGTGCGGATCGGTACCGTGCCTTCGGGTCGATCTTCCCAGGCGGTGGCCCACCGTCGGCCTTCCGACTCGACGATCGAGATCCCCGTGCCCACGGGATCGGGCGCGGTCAGCCAGCGGGCCACGTGGCGCTCATCGAAGAGGGCCGAGGTGCCGTCGTTGGAGACCTGTGCCTGTATCGCACGGTTGCCGATGAGGACCCAGTGGCGACGGGTGGGCGGCGCCTGGATGGGATCCCATTCGGCCTCGGGTGCCGCGTCCTGGTCGGCGTCGTACTCGAAGGCGGGCAGGTCGTCTCTCGTGACCCACCTGCCGAACCGACTCTCGGTCACCTCGTCACTCCGCTGCTACGTATCGGTAGAGCCGCGTCAGTCGGCGGGGCAGCGACTCGATGTCGGCGACGATCTCGTACCCGATGTCACCGCACATCTGGCCCAGGTAGTCGTGACCTTCGCTGTCGACGGTGATGAGGAACGGCTCGATGCGCCGGCGCTTCGCTTCGACCAGAGCCCGTTTGGTGTCGTGCACGGCGTACTCCTTCTCGCCGGAGTCGGTCCCATAGTCCTCGTCTTGAGGCCGACCATCCGAAACCAGGATGAGTATCTTGACCTTGGCTCGGATCTCGTCGAGTTTGAAGAGGGCGTGGCGGATGGCCGCTCCCATGCGCGTCGCCCGCAGGGGCTCGATCCCCTCGACCCGCCGCCGAACCGCGTCGCTGAGCGGCTCGTCGAGCTCCTTGACGATGTGGAACTCGACGTTCTCAGACCCCTCCCCCGAGAAGCCGTAGATCCCGTAGCGATCCCCGATCGCCTCGAGAGCTTCGATCATGAGGACGGTGGACTCCTTCTCGATGTCGATGATGCGCTTGGCCGACCGACCGATCTCCTCGCTGGTGGACGCCGACATGTCGAGCAGCAGGGCGACCGCCACGTCACGGACGATCTTGTTGCGTCGGGAGTAGAACCGCGCCAGGGGACCGGCGCCTCCCAGCTTGTCCGCATGGAACTGGATCGCCTCGTCGAGGTCGATCTCCGGGCCGTCCTCGAGGCGTTTGACGCGGCGGAACGCCTCGGGGCGCATCTGCTCGAACCGCCGTCGGGTCTCGAGCACGAGACCGTGATGTCGCCGGAGGGTGTCGTCATAGCCATCGAGGTCGCCTTCGCCGGCAAGACGCTCACCCAGCCTGCAACGCTCGGGCCGGTAGTCGTGGGCACGGAAGTCCCATTCGTCGTAGCGAAACCACTCGATGTCGTCGAGGTCGACGGAGCGGACGTCTTCTTCGGATCGGCGGCTGTTGCCCTCGTCGTCGTCGGACCACTGACCCGCCGTCTCGATGAGATTGTCTGCGATGGCCTCGAGCGACTGACGGTCGGTCCCCTCCTCACCGATCGTGATCTCGGCCGAGCTCTCGAGGAGATCGGCGAGCTGATCCCGCGTGAGGGATTCGTCCGACCCGACTTGCGCAGGAGACTCCCTCAAGGCGGCGAGCAGCTGTACGAGCTCCGGCTTGAAGTCGCCCCGGAACTCCGGTTGTGGTGGCGCCGCGAAGGGGGCTTCCTCGCCGGAAACCGCCCGTGCCGTGCTCGGAGCGGGCGGTGGGAGGTTCCGGAGTGTGATCGCAAGGTCGTAGAGCGCGGCGGCGACCTCGGCCGTGTCCTGAACGGTCGCGTGCTTGCGCTGGACGATCGAGAGCGTCTCCAGAGCCGCCGACATCTCGGCGCCTTCGTCATCGGGCCACCGAATCAGATCAGCTCGGCCGAGAGAGGCCCTGACCAGGTTCTCGACGAACCCCTGACGCCGGGGCATCATGTCGACGTCGGGTCTGCGCTCGGCCTCGTGGTCCTGTAGCCGACGCAGCCAGGGGCTGATGCCCGGATACTCCACGGAGGTGCCGGCGTCGATGCGCGCGCCCTCGGCAACCGCGAAGAGCTCGGTGATCAGGACGCGGTCCTCGAAGAGCTCGTAATAGCGGGACATCGGCGGGATCGTGTGAGTCCCGGGGGAGGATCCGTGCTCGACGGCGAGCCGGCGACGCTCGGTCGTCGCCGGGAGGTACGTGCCGTCGATCCCGAGCTCGAACCGGAACGACCCGAATTCGAGGCGGGCCGCCTGGTGGGTCGCGTGCACCTTGTAGGCCCAGAAGTTGGCTTCGTGGTCGGCGAATGTCTCGACCACGGAAGGGAGGAAGATCGAGACGCCGTCGGAGGTCGAGGTGGCCTCCTGGCCCCAGCCGATGTGGCGCTCGGCCAAGACCCCTCTCGGTTGCACTACGAGGGGCTCGCCCGACAGCGCCTGCGTGTAGAGGCGAAGCAGCCCACCGACCTCGACCAGCTCGACGCGGTCCGCGAGGCCCACGAGCATCTCTTCCGCCTGCGCCGACTCGAGCCGGAACCAGCTCGCGGCTCGCTCTTCGCCGACGCCGGCTTCGAGCATGTCCAGACCTGCCTCCGACCATTGCCGGGCCTGATCGGGCGTGAGCCGTCGGATCACCGAAGGCGCTGACTTCAGGTATTCCATGGCCACGGTCGGACTCGAGACGCCTATGCGCCGCGCTTCGGCGAACAGGCCCGCTTGATCGACATCCACCTCGGCCAGGGCTTCGGCGGCCGCGCGGAACAACTCGAACCCACCCGGGCCGACTTGTTCGGTCGCGGCACGGGCCAACGCGAGGAGGTCGGTGCGGACATCCGGCGCGATCGGGGCCAGAAGGGCGGGTGTGAGCTCGAGAAGGCGATCCGTCTCGGCCCAGGAGACGCCCGTGACCACTTCGAGCCAGAGGAGGAAAGGCTCCCGGTCTGGTTGTCGGAGATCGGCGAGAGTGGCGGGTGCGTCGCGAAGGCAGGTCGTGGCGATCTCGGGCGATCTCTCGACGAGTCGGCCTGCACTCTCCACGAGATGCGCGAGCGTGGCGAGGGAGACCAGGTCGAGCAGCACCGGGCTGAGGGTGAAGTAGAGCTGGGCCAGGCCGGCCGACGTCCAACCTCCGCCGGCCAGAGGTCGTCCCAGGGCCACCCAGTCCTCCAGCCCGTCGTCACCGACGCGTGCCAGCACTTCAGGCGTCACCGCGACGAAAGCCTCCGCGACTCTCGGCGAGCGGTCAGCGAGGCCAACGACGAGATCGCGCCATCGAGCGATCCGACGACCGTCGGGGAGGTACCGGAGGACCGCTGGAAGGACCTCCTCGACCGCACCGATGAGTACCGGAGGGAGATCGACGGTATCGAGGGCATCGGCGGACTGCTCGGTCATGAGATCACTCTGCGAAGATCGAAGTGACGACTTCCTCGATGGTGCGCTGGACCTCGTGGTCGTCGGTGAGCGCCCACACGACCGCCGTCTTGCAGGCCCGCCGCGGTGCGATCCCGCGGGCTGCCAGCTTCCCGGCATAGACGAGAAGCCGCGTCGACACGCCTTCCTCGAGGCCGTGTTCTCTGAGGTTGCGAACCTTCTCGCCCAGCTTGGCCAATTGGGCCGCGGTCCCGGGCTCGCAGCCCGATTCCCTCACGATGATCTCCGCCTCCTGGTCGCGCCCGGGGTAGCCGAACTCGATGGCGATGAAGCGCTGACGAGTCGAGTGCTTGAGGTCCTTCAGCGCCGACTGGTAGCCGGGGTTGAACGAGAGCACGAGCAGGAAGCCGTCGGCGGCCACCAGCAGCTCACCTCGCTTCTCAACCGGTAGGAGGCGGCGGTAGTCGGCCAGCGGGTGGATCAGCACCGTCGTGTCCTTGCGGGCTTCGACGACCTCGTCCAGGTAGCAGATCGCACCGAACTTCACCGCGCGTGTGAGGGGGCCGTCGATCCACCTGGTCTCGTCCGCCTCGAGGAGGTACCGGCCCACGAGGTCGGAGGCGGTGAGGTCCTCGTGGCACGCGACCGTGATGAGGGGGACACCCTCGTCGTCGCGATCGGCGATGTGTCGATGCAGCAACCAGGACATGTGCTCGATGAACCGGGTCTTTCCGCACCCTGTCGGTCCCTTCAGCACCACCGGTATCTGCTGCTCGTAGGCGGTCTCGAACAGCTTCACCTCGTCCGCGATGGGCAGGTAGAACGGCTCCTCGGTGATCCGGAAGTCCTCGATCTGGAGCCGTTGGAAACTGCTGGACGGCTCTCCACTCATAGCGCTGCCTCCGCGCTCGGTGATTGCTCATGCGACCTGCCGACCGAAAATGATCCTTGGCAACCCGGCGTCTGCAATATATCCTATAGAGGTTCGCTAGAATATCTATGGATTCGTCCCGGGGCGACCGTGCCCGGGCCTGAGAAGGGGAGCGTGCGATGTTTGCCGTCCAGATCAAGCTCGATGCAGACAAGCTGAAGGCCTCGGGGGAGAAGAGCAAGGGCAAGGGCAAGCACAAGGACGGGAAGGAACCGGCCGAGGCCGGAAAGGCCGAAGCCGAGACCGACGACTCCTGACCGCCGCGTGGGCTGATCCGACTCCCGCCATGACGGTACGGAATCGCCCCCTCGAAAGGCCCTCCCATGGTTGACGCGACCATCCAACGGCCGCCGGGACTCCGGCACCTGGCGCCGATCGAGGCGGATGCCCGCCTGAGCGAGGTGCTGTCTCGTCCGTACGAGTACCGCGGGTGGGAAGACGTCTACCGCGAGCAGTGGACATGGGACGACGTCGTGCACGTCTCGCACCTCCGCACCAACTGCATCTCCACCTGCTCGCTCGACGCGTTCGTGAAGGACGGCATCGTCTGGAGGGAAGAGCAGAACGCGAACTACCCCCAGGAGCACGATCACGTCCCGGACTTCAACCCCCGGGGCTGCGCGTCGGGCTGCGCGTACAGCATCCAGATGTACGATCCCACGCGCATCCGCTACCCGATGAAGCGCGTCGGCGAGCGCGGCGCGGGCCAGTGGGAGCGGCTGTCCTGGGATCAGGCGCTCGAGGAGATCGCCGACAAGCTGATCGACGTTCTGTCCGAGGACGGGCCGGACTGCGTCGTCTACGACCAGGGAACGACCAACATCGACAACGGCCTCGGCTCGATGATGGAGATGCACTTCTTCGGTGGCGGCCTGGGTGCCAGCACCATCGACTCGTGGGCGGGCGTGGGTGACCTCCCGGTCGGGCTGATCCAGACCTGGGGCACCTACATGAGCGAGGGCACTTCGGACGACTGGTTCCTGTCCGACTACATCCTCATCTGGGTCGGCAATCCGAACTACACCAGAGTTCCCGATGCGCACTTCATCTGGGAGGCCCGCTATCGCGGTGCGAAGGTCGTCTCGATCTCACCCGACTTCAGCCCGTCGACCGTCCACGCCGACCGCTGGCTCAACGTCCGGTTCGGTACCGATGCCGCCCTGGCGCTCGGGATGGCCAACGTCATCGTCGAGGAGGAGCTCTACGACGAGGAGTACCTGAAGGAGCAGACCGACCTCCCGTTCCTCGTGCGGGACGACACCAGCCGCTTCCTGCGCGAGGCCGACGTCGTCGAGGGCGGCGCCGAGGACCAGTTCTACTTCTGGAACGCAGCCAAGGGTCGAAAGGCGCTCGCCGCCGGCACCTGGGGTTCCGATGTGATGACACTCGAGCTCGACGACGACGAGGATCCGGCGCTCGAGGGTGGTCACACCGTGAAGCTCGCCGACGGAACGCGGGTCCGGGTCCGGCCGGTGTTCGAGAACTTCCGCGAGCACATCGCGCAGTACACCCCCGAGGCCGTGGCCGAGATCACCGGCGTGCCGGCGGCGAACATCAGGCGAGTGGCGCGCGAGCTGGCCGAGGCCAGGTCGGCGATGATCTTCTCGTCGTGGGGAGCCTGCAAGCACTACTACTCCGATCTCTTCCAACGCGGCATGGCCTATCTGATGGCGCTGACGGGCAACACCGGCGGTAAGCCGGGCGCGGGGATCAAGGTGTCGACGTGGTGGCCGATGCCGGGCTTCGTCATGTCGACGTTCGGTCCCCGCCTCGCCACCGACCCGCCGGAGCCGATGCCGGTCGAGCGGGCACAGATGCAGGACGTCTCCAAGATGATGTTCGACGTCATGGGGTCGGTGATGCGGGCCACTCCCCTCATTCCGTGGCTGTACGCGCACGATCCCGAGTTCGCCGAGATCGCCGGTCGCGATGCCTACGCCGATCCTGCACTGACGCGACCGGTCGCGGAGTACATGGAGGAGATTTTCGACAAGGGCTGGATGCCGATCCTTCCCACGCCCCCGAAACGGCCGAAGTTCTTCTACTTCTCCGGTCCGAACCCGCTGCGCCGCTGGCCGAACCCCAAGACGATCCGCGACAGCCTCTGGGCGAGCATCGAGACGATCGTCACGACCGACTTCCGCATGTCGACGTCGGGTAAGTGGGCCGACTACATCCTGCCTGCCTGCGGCTACTACGAGAAGCCCGGCATCAAGTACGCGCAGTCCTACATTCCCTACGTCGTCGTGGGCGATCGCGCCGTGCCGGCGCTGTACGAGTCCAAGCACGAGTGGGACATCATGCTCATGCTGGCCAGGAAGATCCAGGAGCGCTCGATCGAACGCGGCGTCGAGAGCTTCGAGGATCTCGCCGGGATGGAGCACCGACTGACCAATCTCTACGACGAGATCACAGCCGACGGGCACTACACCGAGGGGCCGAAGGGCGAGACCAAGGCGCTCGACTACATCATGCGGCACTCCGAGATCACCCGAGCGACCGATCTCGGGGAACGGCCGTGGGAAAAGGCTGTCGAGGACGGCATGGTCCGCATCGAGGACATCGCCCCTATCGATCTCGCCGTCGGCCTGAGCTCGATGATGAGCGACTTCGACCGCAGTGAGCCGATGAATCAGTTCGGCTGGTTCATCAATCGCAAGGACCCGTGGCCCACGATCACCGGTAGGCAGCAGTTCTACATCGATCACGAATGGTTCCTCGAGGTCGGCGAGGGCCTGGCAGTGCACAAGGAGCCGGTGGCCGCCGGCGGTTCGTATCCGCTACGGCTCACCGGCGGGCACACCCGTTGGAGCATGCACGCGATCTTCCGCTCCAACGCCCAGCTGCTCCGCTTGCAGCGGGGTGGTCCCGTGGCCTACGTGAGCGAACCCGATGCCCGCGCACGCGGTATCAGCGACCACGATCAGATCCGCGTCTTCAACGACATCGGCGAATTCGTGCTGCACGCGAAGGTATCGCCTGCGGTCCAGCCGGGCGAGGTCGTCTGCTACCACGCGTGGGAGGGCTACCAGTTCCCGGGCGGGGCGACACAGAACGACGTGGCCGCCAGCCCGCTCAAGCCCAACAACATGATCGGCGGATACGGCCACCTCCAGTACCGCGGCGCCTACATGACCATGAACCACGTACCAAAGGAAGTCGCCATCGACATCGAGCGCGTGCGGGAGGAGGTGTGACCGTCTCCGTCGAAGACGCCGCCGTCGAGGCTCACCGCGTTCGAGCCCGGCTCGACCGAGCTGGTGGCCCCGGATGCGCCCGAGTGGGCCCGAGCCGCCGAGGCCGTCGTCGCATTGGAGCCCACACCGCTCCGGGACCAGCCATCGGCTTACGTGCAGACGGCGTGGAGTGACCGCCCGCGCGGCGACATCGGTGAGGTGCGGGTGCGGGCTCTCACCAACGCCGGAGCGCTTGCTCTTCGCCTCGACTGGGCAGCCGCCCGGCCTCGACGACTCGTCTCCGACATCAACGTCTACGCCGACGCCTGCGCCGTCCTCTTCCCGGCCAGGGGTGGACCGCTCGAACTGGCCACCATGGGAACGCCCGAGCACCCGGTGCAGGGGTGGTACTGGCGGGCCGGCACCGAGGAGCCGTTCGTCATCACGGCCACCGGGCTCGGTTCCGTCGCACGAGCGTCGGAACACGAGGTTTCGGCGCGTGCCCGCTGGTCCGGCGGACGCTGGCAGGTCGTGCTCGCACGGCCGCTCGACTCCGAAGGGGTGCTCCTCACCCACGATTCGACCACGCCCGTCGGTTTCGCCGTCTGGTCGGGCTCCGCCGGTGAGCGCGCCGGTCTGAAATCGTATTCGGCACAGCCCCACGAGCTCCGGATCGGAGCCTGACATGACCGCAGCGCCTCCCGACCACCAGTTCTCGATGGTGTTCGACCTGAACAAGTGCCTGGGTTGTCAGACCTGCACCGTGGCCTGCAAGACCCAATGGACCCGGGGCACCGGCATGGAGGCGATGTGGTGGAACATCGTCAACACGATGCCGGGCAGGGGTACTCCCCGCGACGCGTTCGAGCACGGCGGCGGGTACCGCGATGGAGAGCCGGTACCCGGTGATCTGCCACCCAAGAGCAACTGGGGCGAGGCCTGGGACTTCGACTACGACGAAGCCGTCTTCGGGGGCGACAAGGGGGCCTATCTGCAGCCCCGTGAGCACGATGGCGAATCGCCCGAGTGGGGCCCGAACTGGGACGAGGACATCGGGGGTGGCACCTATCCGAACTCGTACTTCTTCTACATGCCCCTGCTCTGCATGAACTGCACCAAGCCGGCCTGCCTCGAAGCCTGCCCACGCGAGTCCATATACCGCAGGGACGAGGACGGCATCATCCTCATCGACGAAGAGCGCTGCCACGGATACCGCTTCTGCGCCGAGGCGTGTCCCTACAAGCGCATCTACTTCAACGAGCAACGAGTGATCGCTCAGAAGTGCATCTCCTGCTATCCGCGGCTCGAGGCCGGCGTCGCTCCCGCCTGTGTGCGCCAATGTCCCGGACGCATGCGCCATGTCGGCTTCCTCGACGACCCCGACAGTCACATCCACAAGCTCGTCAAGAAGTGGAAGGTGGCGTTGCCGCTGCGTCCCGACTTCGAGGTCGAGCCGAACGTCTTCTATGTTCCGCCGACGCTGCCGACGGCGTTCGACGCGAACGGTGAGTTCGACGACACCGAATCCCGCATGCCGATCGACGAGCTGCGAGACATGTTCGGGCCCGAGGTCGACCAAGCGCTCGCCACGATCGAGTCCGAGCGCGAGAAGGTGGCGTCAGGCGGGAACTCCGAACTGATGGATCTCCTGATCTCGCGCGATTGGCAGGAACTTCTGGGTCCCTACGGCGAGGACCCCGGTGAGCTCCCGCCCCAGCGTGGGGGTCTGACCGGCCCGCGGTGAGCGCGGCTACGAAGGTCGGAACTCGGGCCCATCACGCGGCGGCACCGGCGCGCATGGCGCTCTACACCCACTTGGCCGAGCTGCTCACCTACCCGACATCCGAGCTCCTCGAAGCCCACGTGAGTGGCACGCTCCGCGACGATCTGGAGCAGCTTCGCGATTCGGTTCCCTACGCACTCCCACTCGATGTCGAGGGGCTGCAGGCCGACCGAGAGGACGGGATCGCCTCCGACTACATCCGGATCTTCGACGTCCCGACAGCCGGGTCCACCTGCCCGCTCTATGGGGGCGTCCTCACCGGCGATCGCAGCCAGGTGATGGAGGATCTCCTACGTCTGTACCGTCACTTCGGGCTCAGCACGGTGAATGCCGAGGTCAGTGACCTACCCGACGCCATCCCCGCGGTGCTGGAGTTCCTCGCCTTTCTCACCTACCAGGAGTGTGAAGCATCCGCCGGCGAGGTGGAGACGTTCCGCCGAGCCCAGCGCGACCTGCTCGAGCGCTACGTGACGAATTGGGCTTCGCTCGTCAAGGCACGCGTGGCCGCACTCGATCCTCCACCCATCTACCGCAGCACCACCTCGCTCTTCGACACGTTCGTGGCGACCGAGCTGGCGGTACTCGCTCGGGACGGCGCTCGCTGACAGCCCGTCAGCCCAGCGCGTCGAAGGCCTCGAGGTCCTCGACGTGCGCGGCGTGGCGTTCGGCCATGGCGAGAAACATCTCGTCGCTGCGGGGATCGCGTCCCACGAGCACGGAAGCCACGACGGCCATGTGCAGACCTGCGAACGTGTTGACGCGGTAGGAGGCCCAACACTCGTCGGGACCGATGTCGATGCCCTTCGCTGTCAGGCCCCGGCGGTAGACCTCGAGCAGCTCGCGCTCATGAGTCCGGCGCTCGGACGTCTTCAGTCCGGCACCGAGAAAGTAGGCGGCGTCGCTGGGTCCGGGCCCGACGCTCGGAGTCTGCCAGTCGACGGTCGTGAGCGGCGGTGCACCACCGCCGGTACCGAACAGCATGTTCTCGAGACGGTAGTCGCCGTGCAGCAGCGTGAACGGCTCTCGGTCCGTAGCGAGCCAACTCGTCACGTACGGCGTGAACCGCTCCACCACCGAGCGGGTTCGGTCGGTCAGCCGATCGGCGTACTGCTCGATGAACGAGCCGACGAGACCTCGATAGAACTCGGACAGCGACTGGCCGCCGTCGGCTCCGCGCCGCGTGAGCCAGTCGCGCCCCTCGAGTTCGGGATCGTCCCAGAGGCTCGCGTGCAGCAGAGCGAGCTGTTCCATGGCGATCGCTGCTTCGTCGGCGCTGCACGCCGTGACTTGATCGCCCTGCCGGGCGGGGGTGATGTCCTCGAGGATGAGTACGAACTCGCCGGTGCCCAGGTCGACATCGGCGAGGTGGCAGGCCGGAATGCGCATCCCGACCCGGTGGGCGAGCTCACGGTAGAAGGAGACCTCGCGGACGTAGATGCCGGTGACGAGACCGGCCTGGCGACTCGTCGGGTCGGCCGAAGGGAATTTGCCGACGACGCTTGCCGGCGCTCCGTCGGGGCCGTCGCTCCATTGGAGCTCGAAGCGCACATTCTCACCGAGCTTGCCCGTACCGACGGGCGTCGCGACTTGGGAGACCACCGAAGCGCCGGCCCGAGCCGCGCCCGAAGCGACGAGCACGTCGGTGAGCCACTCCGGAGTGACCAACGAGGGCTCGGCGATGATCGCAGGCAGCGCTCCCATCGTCAGCCCCGGACTCCCCTTCTCACCGACCGCTCTCGAACGTGCATGGTAGCTCCCGGGCTCGCCCACCGCGGGCAGCCCTCTCGTCCCGCCGCCAGGAATGACTCGAGCCGATCGAGGGCCCACACCGCACCCGGATTTCTGGGACCGAACGACATCTCAACCACGCTCTTCGGCGTGGACCGCCTCGGGATTGGCAGTGAATGCCTCGAACAGGAATCGCTCCTGGGGCTTCTCGGATGCCGTCTTCGGGATCTCGTCCACCACCTGCAGATAGCTGGGAACGAAGTTGGACTCGAGACCCGCACGGCAGGCTTCGAAGACCGAGGACGACGAGAACTCCGTGGCTTCCTCGGGAACGATGGCAGCAACCACGTCCTTCTCCCCCGGTGCTCCCGAGGCCGCCTCGACGCCGTAGACGAAGACATCGCTGACCTGAGGGTGCTCGGCGATCACCTTCTCGACGAAGCCCGGGTTCACGAAGTCTCCGTTGTGACGCAGTCCACCACCCTTGCGATAGTCGAAGAAGTGCCAGCCATCCGTGTCGCGATGTCCCATGTCGCCGCTGCGGAGCCAGCCACCGCGCGTCTTCTCCGCCGAGGCTTCAGGGTTGTCGAAGTACTCGACTTCGGCCGCTTCCGTGCGGTCCGCCGGGCGCGAGCAGATCTCGCCGACCACCCCTGGCGGGCACTCCACGTCGCGCTCGTCGAGGATCCTCATCTCGAGATCGGGACCGGGCATTCCGAACGATCCGACCGGGCCATGGCCGACGGGCTTGAAGCAGAAGCCGCCCTCGACGGCCCCGTACCACTCGAAGATGTCGAGCCCGAAGCGCTGCTCGAAGGCCTCCCAGATCGCCCGGGGCATGCCCGCGCTGACCAACATGCGCACCGGGTTGTCCGCGTCGTCGGGACGCTCCGGCTCGCTGTAGATGGCGGTCGCCATGCCACCGAGCTGGGAGAAGGTGGTGGCGCCGTGAGCGCGACAGACGTCGAAGAGCTTGGACTTGGTGAAGCGTCGGCTGAAGACCGCTCGGAGCCCCATGCCCAACGAGGGAGCCAGCGTCACCGCCTGTGCGTTCCCGTGGGTCAGGGAGAGGCCGGTATAGGGCCGCTCTTCCGGCTCGTAGCCGAAGATCACTCCCAGCATCGACGAGACCCCGAAGCGAACATTGGGGAAGACGACTCCCTTCGGGTCGCCGGTGGTCCCCGAGGTGTAGATGATCTGGAGCGGATCGTTCCCGTCCTCGACACGCGGCTCCAGCGTGGCGGTCCGGCTGGCCAGCGCCTCGCGCATCGAATCCACCGCGACCTCGCTCTCGAGCGGTACGGCCTCGGGTCCCTCCCCCGTTTCGAGCCCGAGCACCCAACCGATACCGGGCACCTCCTTGCGAGCCCGACCTACCTCCACGAGGCAGTAGTCAGCACAGACCACACCACGACAGCCGGCGTTTCGCAGCATGTAGGCGAGCTTCTCTCCCCGGGTCCGCGGGTCGATGGGAACGAACACACAGCCGGAGATCGATGCCGCGATCATGCTCTCCACGTACTCGGGGTGGTTGCGCATCATCAGACCGAAGCGATCGCCACGCTCCATTCCGTAGCCGATGAGTGCGGCGGCGATTCGGTTGCCGTTGCGATGGAGGTCGGCGTAGGTGCGGACCTCGTCCCGCGTGGCCCCGCCATCGAGGCTCAGATGTTCGAAGGTCAGTACGTCGAGGTCCGGCTTCTGCTCCGCCCGAGCCTCGATCATGTCGGCCAGAATCCAATCGTTGCGCTCGCGCATCCGTGCTCCCCCTATGTCTTCAGAATCGTCACGCACATGGCGGCCGCGTCGGGACCGATCGTGCCGCCACCATTGTGGGCGAGCGCCACCCTCGCTCCCTCGACCTGCCGCTCACCCGAGCGCCCCTGCAACTGCTCGGTCAGCTCCACGATCTGCGCAAGGCCGGTGGCGCCCACCGGATGTCCCTTGCGAAGAAGCCCGCCGCTGGTATTGACCGGGCAGCGCCCTCCCAGACGGGTGGCACCCTCCTCGATCAGCCTCCCGCCCTCGCCCTTTCCGCACAACGAGAGCGACTCGTAGGCGAAGACCTCGGAGGGCGCCGAGGCGTCGTGACACTCGATCACGTCCAGATCCGCGGGCCCGACGCCGGCCTCCTCATACGCCTCGGCGGAGCAGACCTCGCCAGTTCCCGGCTCGCCGGGGCCATGGTCCCAGCCCGAGCGCAACACGCTCGAGACGACCCGCACCGGCCCGCTCACTCCGAGCTCGCGCGCCTTGCGTTCGCTCACGACGACAGCGGCCGCCGCCCCGTCGCCGATGGGCGAGCACATGGAGCGCGTCAGCGGCTCGGCGATCATGGGTTGTGCCAGCACCTGCTCGACCGTGAGCGCCTCGCGAAACTGTGCTCGCGGGTTCAGGCTGCCGTGGAAGGAGTTCTTCGCCGACACGGCGGCATACTGCTCCACGGTCGTGCCGTATGCCGCCATGTGGGCACGCGCCACCTGCGCATAGATGTCCATGAACATCGAGCGATTCTTGCCCGAGCCCGACGAGGCGGACTTCGCTCCCGAGGACTTGGCCGCCTCCTGCAGCTGCTCGATGATGGTCGACATCGACTCCACGTCGACGGCACCCATGAATGCGCCGAAGGAGACCTTCTTGTCCTCGTGGTAGAGCTTCTCGACACCGAGCGCCAGCACGATGTCGTAGTAGCCCGCCGAGACCATGGCACAGGCCTGGTTGAAGGCCGTCGAGGCGCTGGCACAGGCGTTCTCGACGTTCACCACCGGCAGCTGCCCCAGGCCGATCGAGCGGAGGATCACCTGACCGCGAATCGACTCCTGGCCGGTCACCACGCCCGCGGCGGCGTTGCCGACGTAGGCGGCCTCGAGCGCCTTCGCCTCGACTCCGGCATCGACCAACGCGGTCTGAACCGCCTCGGCGCCGAGAGACTTGAGCCCACGATCCATGTGTCTTCCGAATGTGGTCATGCCGACACCGGCGACTATTGCGTTGAGACGCATTCCACTTCTCTCCTCCCGGTCGGTCCCGTTGGCTCAGAGCAGCCCGTTGCCCTCGAGGCCCAGGGCATCCTGCAGATGCTCGAGCTCGTCTTCGCGCCCCGGCAGCGGAGCGGGAGCCTGGAACATCTGGTCGCGGGTCAGCTCGTCGACGATCTCCTGTGAGCGCGGGAAGGGATTGCCGTAGCCATCGATGTGGAAGAGCTCCTCGAACGGCAGGCGGGGGCGCTGGCCACCCGCCTCCGGGCTCTCCCTCGGGTAACCAACGGTCTGGATCAGCAAGATCCGACAGCTTTCCGGCATGCCGAGGTTCTGGCGGATCTGCTCACCGTGCGGCGTCCCGAGGCAGCAGGTTCCCAGTCCCAGGTCGAAGGCCATGAGCGTGGCCTGGGCGATGCCCTGACCACAGTCGACCTCGCCGAGGCCGGGCGCCTTGGTCGATTCCTCGATGTTCTTGAAGAGGGGGATCAGCTGCTCTTCGATCGCCTGCTCCTTGCCCTCGCCGTAGCCGAGCGCACCGACCTTGCAGAGCTCCCGGAGACGGTCCGCCTGGTCGTCCACGGCGGCGGTCTCGAGAAACCAGACGATCGACACGGGTGCCAGACCGATCTGGTAGCCGCCGATGGGAGAAGTGACCGAGTCGATCACCTCCTGGGGCGCCGAATCGCGAAAGACCGCAATCCCGCGCAGACTCTGGACGTTCCCCCAGTGCGACGCGATCCGGGATGCCTCGAACATCATCTGGATCTTCTCGGGCTCGACGGGCTTGTCAGGGTCGAGAAAGCGAATCGACCGCCTCCGCCCCATGACCTCTTTGAGTTCCATTTCCCTCTCCTTGTCCTACCGTCAGCACCTTGTGGTCAGAACGAAGCCGACCCTCGAGCCTCCGAAGCGCGGCGGCCAAGGCCGACGGGGGCCCAGGAGTCAATACAGGAGCTCCGCTATCTCGGCCTGATACTGCATCATCTTCATGGGCTCTACGCCGTACGCAGGGGGAATGACGACGAGTGAGTCTGCAATCGTCCATGCCCGCTCGATGCGCTCGAGGATCGAATCGCTCTTCCCACACAGCACAAAGGTTCGAACCATCTCATCGGGCACGACGTCCGGACGCGTCAAGACGTCCCGCTGACGCCCGGCTTCTTGCGCTCGGCGAGCCTCATCGCGGAAGCCATGGGCAGCAAAGAACGACTCGTACTGCTCGAAGGAGGCATAGAAGCCGACGGTCGTTCGTGCGTCGTCGATGGCTTCGGCTTCGTCTGTGTTCGGTGCGCACCAGAACCACAGGTTGAGCTCGACATCCTCACGCCTGCGACCACCACGCTCGAGTCCTTTCGCCAACTCCGGCTGGATCTTGTCGATGGCCCAGTCGACCGACCAGATCGGATGGCCCATGATCCCGTCCCCGACCTCCGCCGCCAGGCGCACCGCCGGACCGCGCAGCGCCGCCAGCCAGATCGGGATCTCCTCGCGAACCGGAGGATCCTGCTGCTGCAACGTCGAGTAGTCGCCCTGGTAGTACTGCCCGTCGAACGGCTCCAGTCCCTCTTCCTTGTGTGCGCCACCGATGATGTGTCGCACTGCGGCCACCGTCTCGCGCAAGTGCGCGATCGGCTTGTGCGGAGGGGCACCGAAGAGCCCGCAGGTCCAGGCCTGAACGGAGGCACCGAGCCCGAGGACGAAGCGACCTTCGCTGATGCGATCCATGTCGATGGCGGCCATCGCGGTCTCGAACGGACTGCGAGCCGCCGCAATCGCAATCCCACTGGCGACCTTCAGCCGCTCGGTGTGGGCTGCCGCCACGGCCAGCGTCGACCACGGAGGCCCCATGACCTGCGGGGCAAAGAGTCCTTCGAGCCCCTGCGCCTCTGCCGTCTGCGCGAACATCGCGATCACGGACGCAGGCAGCGGTGCCACGACTCCCCAGTAGCGCCTGTCCTGCCCTCGACGCGAAGTCATGCCTGGTCCGCTCCTGTCCTCGTGACGGCGCTGATCGGGATCATCAGGCCCTCCTCGCCTGGACGAGTGTCCTGATCAGGTTCGTCATGGACCGCACATGCTCACCTGGAGCCACTGCGGCCTCGCCGACGTCCCCGACGCGACCATCGACCGTCAAGGACGCGAGCCCGTGAACCAGAGACCAGGCCATCAGCGCAAACTGGTCGACATCGACCTCCATGCCGATCTGCCCGACTTCGTCGAACACGTCGGCCACACCGGCGCGAAAGAGGCCGTCGGTGACATCGTGGGCTTCTCGCAATGCGGCGTGCTTGTTGATGTCGGGAACGTCGCGTCCGAACATCACGCGGAAGTGGGCAGGGTTCTCGGCCGCGAACTCGACGTAGGCGATCGCCATGGCCTCCAGGCGGCTTCGCGACGTCGTCGGGCGCACCGGCCATCTGCTCGACCATCCGCTCGGTGAGACTACGAAACCCCTGCTCGGCAACGGCGGCCAGCAGCTCCTCCTTGTTCGCGAAGTGCCGGTAGGGGGCTGAATGCGAGACCTCGGCTCGCCGGGCGATCTCACGCCAGCTGAGGCCCCGCGTTCCCGAGGCCTCGACCAGCTCGAGCGCAGCATCGATGAGCTCCCGCCTCAGTCCACCGTCGTGCCGGCGAACCTCACTACGCGGCGCAGATCCTCTCGGCTTCGGCGGCCGAGCGTCGTCGTAGGTCTTCGCGGCCTTGCGGGCAGCCCCGGGAGATCGGTCGGCTCTCGTCCGCCCCGCTGTAGCCATGGGAAGCAGCATCATCGATCCTGTTGACATTGTCAACCCATGGTAATTCAGACGAGCCGCTCAGATCGCACTTCGGTCTTCTGCATCTTGGCGTCGTGCTCACGAAATCGCCGTTCAAGGGACTCAGCCGTGCGATCCGACGGAGAAGGCAGAGGAAGCTCCCGTAGCCATGCAGTCGCTTGAACAGCTCAAGAACCGTACGCGTCATGACGTCATGCTCGAAGGAAGCAACTCGTCCTACATAGTGGCGGGCCACTTCCCCGCAGAGGAACTCGACGAGATCTTGCCTCCAGCGATGTCCATACCCTCTGACGAGGTCATGGCCGACCGCTACCCGGCTTTGAAGAAGGTCGAAGGCATGCATCCGTTCATGCTGATGTTCAGCAACTGCAGCAACGTCCATGACGTCATGACCGAGATAGAGCTGCGTCCATATCGAGAGCTCATGTTCTTCATTCCCGTCACCTACACGCACAAGAAGGAACAGCAGCTCTGCTCGTACGTGCCGGTGCTCTACCTCGAATACCTCATAGGCGTCATTGGCGGGTTGTATCTGGGTCTACGCAAGGAGTTCCATCCCAGAATGGAGGACGTGGAGACCGAGACCTCCAAGTCCTTCGGAATCAAACACATCCTCGATGCGAGCTTCGAGAAGGCCCAACCGAATGGAGACCGAGAACTCGACCCGTTCTTCACGCAGACACTCGAGAATCCGACGGTGACCATTTCCTATCTGAAGCGGACTCGCTTCTACACCACGAGGGCCTATCCGACCAAGGTGCTCGACACGTCACCTGCATACGAGTGGCACTACAAGGGATCCGTGATCAAGAACAACGAGCACACGTTCGCCAACTATTCCGAGTATCGCTTCACGACATCTCAGGCGATGCGCTACGACGCCTACTTTCATCCCACCTCGGGACCCCGCGGATAGGCGCTTCGCGCCGGGGCGGGCGTCTGGTCGGGACCCATCCGTCAGACCGACGACGGCTGCTCAGGGGTCAAGGCCTCGTTCCGGAATGTCTCGCAGTCGCCGAACTCGAGCAGGTCGATCGTGGCGGCGACCGTCTCGGAACCCGCATCGAATCGCACGACGGTACCGGCGAAGCCGTCCGCCACCCAGATCTCGTCGCCGTCGACCGCCATGTCGATCGAGACGAAGTCAGCGTCGGGCACCGTGGATGCCAGGTTCGTCTCCGGGTCGATGCGCGACAGCCGGCCCGACTCGGTACCGACCCACACGCTTCCGGCCGCGAACGCATGGGCATGCGGCTGCGACTCCACGGCGATGGTCGCCTCGACCTCGTTGGTGCGCCTATCGATCCGCGTCACGCTCGCGTTATTGGTGTTGGTCACCCATGCGCTGCCGAGCGCCTCGACCACGTGGATCGCTCCGGGCCCGGTCGGGATCGTGGCGACGACCTCGTCCGCTATGGGATCGATCCTCGACACCGTGCCGTCTTCGACGTTGGTCACCCATGCGGCACCGTCGTTCACCGCGACGTAGTGCGGGAAGCTCCCGACCCCTGTCGTGGACACGACCTCGTCGGTCGCCGGGTCGATGCGATGCACGGCATTGCCGACCTGATCGACCGCCCACACGCTGCCGTCACCGGACGCCAGACCGAGCGGGCTCCCCGGAACCGGGATCACGGCCCGCACCCGGTTGGTGCTCGGATCGAGTCTCACGATGCTCTGCGCCGACCGGTTCCCGACCCACACCGAGCCGTCGGCGAATGTGGTCCCCGACGCGGAACCTCCGATGTCGATCGAGCCGATGACCTCCTCGGCCTCGGGGTCGATGCGGACCACGACCCCACACGCAGAGTCGGAAACCCACACCGAGCCCGCGCCGATGGAGACGCTGTCGGGTCGGAAGGGCTGGCCGGATCCCAGTCCGGGCAAGCCGAAGGGATCAGACCCGGGGTCGAGAGGGGTGCCGCCCGACCCATCGTCGGACCCCGGGGAGGCCACGTCATCGCTCCCACCACCTCGGGTCGCGGCCAGGATGACCCCGAGGAGGAGCAGGACCACCACCACGCCGACGCCGATCAGGACGTTGCGGCCCGTGTTGGCGCGATCCGGACCGACCGGCCCACTCGGCGGAGGTGGCAGCTGCGAACGGTCCCCCGGGGATGACGGCGGCAGGGTCGGAGGCGACGGCGGCGGGGGTAACGACCATGGTCCGTCGTTCGACACTCGTTCCCCTCTTCCATGCCAGGGCGCTGCTGGTCCGTACCGCGCCTCGAGCCTACGAGAGGAACCACCGGGGGCCTCCGCGCCGATCGACGGAGCGACGAGAGGTGATGAACCCTAGGAGATCGCCTGCCGCTCCCTGCGGTCGTCTCTCCGCGTCGCGACTCGTCTCGCCACGATGTCGGCACCGATCGCGGCGAAGACCACCAGGCTGATCTCCGCCGGCCGCCTGAAGCGCGGATTCCCGTAGGCCACCAGCGCGGTCACCGACACGATGACCGGCATGGCGAGCAACATCATCAGCTCCGCCTTGTCCCGCCGGAGCCGCCGAGCGCCGACAACCCCGAGAGGAAGAAGGCAGACGAGCGCGCCCACCCCGACCCAGGTCCAGACCCTCGGCCGTCGTTGCAGATCACCGATGTCGACGTTGCCTCCGGGCTTGTAGAGCTCCCACATCCGCCCCAGCCTGGCGAGCCCGACGAGCGGGACCTGCCGAACGTTCGATCGGGCGTACGAAAGGGCACCGCGGCGCAGCCGGGCCGCAACCACGGACTCGTCCTCCACCTCGGTGGCCAGGTCACCGACACAGTCCGGAGACCAGCTCCCGATCCCGGGACCGTAGAAGGTGATCGGGCAGTTCGCGCCCGCGAGAACGGTGTCGGAGGCCGTAGTCAGCACGACCGGCTTCTCGAACCGCGATTGATTGAACGCGATCCAGGGAGCGAGTACGACCAGACATCCCGCGACCACCAGGAGGCTGGACCGAACCCACCTTTGACCAGACGCGGACACCCACCCAACGGCGAGTGCGACAGGGAGGAGGAGCAGGAGCTCTCCACGGGTCAGTGCCGCCAGCCCGATCAACCCGCCAACGGCAACGAGGGACCAACTACCCCCACGTTCCATCGCGAGCACGAGGGCCAGGAGAACCGCAGCGGTCAGGGTGCCGGCGAGGCCCTCGGGCATGAGAAGGCCGTCGAAGAGCCAGAAGCTGGGTAGCACCGCGATGAGGTACCCGGCGATATATCCCGCACGGCGGTTGGAGAGCCGAGCGGCGAGGAGCGCCACCACCGGAGCGGCGAGTGCGCCCAGCATCGCCACCACGATGCGGTGGCCCGTGAAGGACCGCAAGCCGAGCTTGGACACTGCGGCCAGGACGGTGATCGTCCCCGGCGGATGCGCGGCAGACTCGAGGGATGGGCCGTTCAGGTTCCCGTCCAGCGCATAGGGCGCGATGAAGCCCCTCCCGTCCGCGACGGTCAGCGCCTGGCGGTGGTAGTAGATCGGGTCGAAGTCGACCAGGAAGCCGGGCTCGGAATCCTGGCTGACGGCCGCGACGAACACCAGACGGATCGCCACCGCCACGACGAAGATCATCACCAGACCCAAGAGGTTCATGCCGAGCACAGAAGCGCGGGCCAGGCGGGGCGGGTTCAGACTGGTTGTTGGCCCGATGCTCTGATCGCCCACCGACGCCACCATAGTTAGGGTGCCGGACCGGGCCCGGGCGGATCGCCCCCGACCCCGGCGACGGATCAGCCTTCGGATGGGCGGGTCGTGCTCAGGGCACCGGTTCCCTCGATCATGCGGGTCGTGGCTGCTGTCACGTCGACCATGCCCGCGACGTCCACCTTGTCGATGGTGTCGCGCGAGTCGAACAGGTACAGCGGCGCCGAGATCAAGCTCACGATCGGCACGTCGGCCCAGAAGAACGGAGCCGCGTCGCTCAGCGGCCCCTCCGCACCGAAGAAGCCCGCCGCCGGGACCACCAGGTCACGCTCGAGCCCTTCAGCTCGCAGCGCGTCGGTCACCAGGGTCCGGAGATCGGCCCGGTCCGTCGTGAACCACCAGCGAACCTCGGACCCACCACTCACGACCAGGCCCTCCTCGGAGTGGGAGGCCCGCAGACCGAGGTGCTCGAGGTGGACCTCGAGCACCGTGGCATCGAGCATGTCCGCGTGGTCTGCGACGAAGCCGACCGCGCCCGCCGCCCCGGCCATGTGCCCGGCGGTAGCCACGAACGCCAGGTTGTGCGGGCGCTCGGACTCCGGAATTCCGGCCCAGTGGTGAGCCTGGGCCAGGACCATGGCGATGCCGGTCGCGTCCTCGACCGCCGACGCCCAGGGAGCGTCGTGGTGTGTACCGATCACAACCCAGGAGTCGCCGGCCCCGGGCAGCACACCGACGACGTTGGCCGACTCGACGGGCTCGCGGCCCGCGGTGACCTCGAGTCGCGCCGTTACCGGACCCGCGGCCGCCGCCGCGAGCAGTTGCTCCCCAGCCGCCTCGGCCAGCCACGCGGCCGGTAGCTCGCGATCCTCGCCTGTATAGGGCGCGTAGTACCGATCGGTCCCGAGGCCGTCCAGGACGCCGATCAGGCCTGTCCCGCCTCGGGACTCGGTCGACACGAAGAAATCACCGAGGAGCTCACCGTTGCGAAACCCGAAGGGGATGGGCTGGCTGTCGGTCTCGATGAACTCGTCGGGGGCCACCACGTCGAGGGCTTCCGCCGCGAAGAACGACTGCGGCACCTCGCGGAACTCGTTGCGCACGACGGCCAGCGCGCCGCTGATGTCGGCCCCGCCGTCGTCCAACACGATCGTCGCCGTCAGGTCGACGTCCGGATTGGAATAGGGGAGGGCGAAGCAGTCGATTCTCGTTGCTTCCCCGGGTGCGGCGTCGCTCCACCAGGTGAGCCGGCAGACGTCCGGGGTCCACCGATTGACCTGGACCGGTTCCAGGGCGACACCGTCCAGTCCGGCAGTCTCGAACTGCTCGGCGATCCAGTCGGAGACCTCATCATCCGCGCCGTAGCCGGGTCGGCGCACGCCGAAGTCCACCACGGTCTCGACCCAGCCCTGCATGGTCGGCCCGTCGGGGACGACAGGTTCGGCGGGAATCGCCGGCGTCGAGGTCGGATCGGACATCGTCTCACCTCCCGGGCCGTCTCCCCCGCCGCCGCACGCCGCGACGAGAACGAGGACGGCGCCGAGCGCAGCAACCGGCCGGCTGATCATCCCGTCACCCTACGCACCCCACCACCCACCCACCCGAAATCTGGTCCCTCACCGTCGGCTTCCGACGGCCGGGTCCACCCTGTTCGTAGGCGCGGCGCTCAACGGGCCCGCACGAGGGACTGCTCGAACGCCCATTCGACCGGCAGAACCTCACCGGGCACGGCCGCGTCGGGGGTGAACTCCGCGAAGCTCACCGTCGCCAGGATCGCCTCGCCCCGACCGCCGAGCAGCCGGCCGTACGGGTCCCGGTCGGTGTCGCCCAACGTCACGGTCGCCTCGCCGACCCGCCGCGCGGTCACCTCTTCGGGCCAGATCGGAATCTCGAGCAGGCGCATGCCACCGATCACCGATCCGTGGGCGTTGACCAGGCGTTCGCTCCACACCGGTCCGGCCTCGTCGGCGAGGGATGCCGGGTCGGCTTCGATCCGAAGGATCTCCTGGCCCCGTCGGACCGCCGAGCCGACGACGAGGTCTTCGGTCTCGTCGAGGTGGATACCGGCCAACTTCTTCGGAAAGCCGAGGAACTCCCGCCCGTAGATGAGCGCCGTGTCCTCGTCGACGACCATCCACGGACAGTGCCACGCCGAGCCGGCCCGGTCGGTGGCATGGATCAGAATGGCCGCTTCGTTGTACACCGACCCGAAGTTCGTCTCGGGGTAGTGCGCCACGAAGAACGTGGACCGGGCCGGCGAGGTCGGTTCGAGCCCGGGAGGGAGAAACGACGCGGCGGCCGCCGCATCGACATCGGTGGTGACCATCAGGATCCGGGCGTCGGTCCACATGAACCGCTCATCGCTCGGCTCGAATCGCGGTGACCCGTCGATCATCGTCACTTCGTCGCGGGCTTCGCCGCTGTCGGGGAGGACGGCAGGGTCGGCCACCGGGACCGCAGTCGAGGTCGAGGTGATCGTGGCCGGGGTCGCTGCCGTGTCCGACCCGGAACAGGCGGTCAGGACGGCGGCTGCCGCACCGCTGGCGGAGAGGCCCAGGAAGCTCCGCCGAGAGGATCGGTCGGCGGCAACCCGTCCATCGAGTTCGTTCATGGCGTAACTCCTTCGCGGATTTGTTCCACAAGCATGCAACAACATTGGACGCGGCACCCACCGCCGTTCAGCCCCTCGCCTCTTCGGCGATGCGCTTCTTCGTCGCGGCCCACGAGCAGATCTCGCAGGCTTCCATGTCGTGGCGGCGGGCCGGGCAGTACTCGCGGCCGAAGTAGATGATCTGGAGATGGCGGCGGTTCCATGTCCCCTCGGGAAACACCGCCTTCAGGTCCTTCTCGGTGCGCTCGACCGACGTGCCGTTGGAGAGGCCCCAGCGTGCCGCCAGTCGATGGATATGGGTATCGACCGGAAACGCCGGGACTCCGAAGGCCTGGGCCATGACGACGCTCGCCGTCTTGTGACCCACGCCGGCCAGCGACTCGAGGAAGTCCCATTCCGGTCGGATCTCACCACCGTGCTCCAGGATCTGATGGGCCATCCTCGACAGGTTGCGGGCCTTCGTCGGAGCCAGGCCGATCTCGCGGATGAGCTCGAGGATCCGCTCGGGGTCCAGCGCGGCCATCTCCTCTGGTGAGGCCGCCGCCGCGAACAGCGCCGGCGTCACCTCGTTGACCTTCTTGTCCGTCGTCTGAGCCGAGAGGGCGACCGCCACGAGCAGCGTGTACGGGTCGGTGTGATCCAGAGGGACAGGAGGTTGCGGGTACAGGTCGTCGAGGATCTCGCCGATCCGTTCGGCCTTCTCTGAACGTCGCATGGGGGCGGAGGCTATCGACCTCACCCTTTGGCCCGCGGCGATGACCTCGACCATCGAGAGTCCGAGGCCCGCCCGCGCCTGCCAGACTCTCGGGATGTCGACGGGCCGTAGGAGAGTGCTGGAACCGATCGGGTGGCGGGAGTGGGTCACCCTGCCCGAGCTCTGCCCCGATCCGATCAAGGCCAAGATCGACACGGGGGCGCGGACGTCGTCGCTGCACGCCTTCGACCTGTCCGTACAGGGAGACGTCGACGACGCGCACGTCCGGTTCCAGATCCACCCCATCCAGCGCTCCGCCCGATCTGCAGTCGAAGTCTGCTGCCCCGTCGTGGGGTTCCGTCGCGTGCGGCCGTCGACCGGTACCGCCGAGCTCCGGCCGTTGATCAGAACCCCGCTCTTGATCGGTGGGCACCGGTTCGAAATCGAGATCACGCTGACCTCACGGGATGCGATGGGCTTCCGCATGCTGCTGGGTCGATCGGCGATACGCCGGAAGTTCACGGTCGATCCCGGCCACTCGTTTCTCCACGGAGGCCAGTCGTGAAGCTCGCAATCCTGTCCAGGGCACCTCGTTCGTACAGCACCCAGCGGCTCAAGGCCGCCGCCCTCGACCGAGGCCACAAGGTCCGGGTGCTCGACACACTCCGGTTCGCCATCGACCTGGCCGGCGACGAACCCGATCTCCAGTACCGGGGGAAACCGCTACCGCACTACGACGCCGTGCTACCCCGGATCGGGGCGTCGATCACCTTCTTCGGACTGGCCGTGGTCCGCCAGTTCGAACAGATGGACGTCTACACACCGAGCCCGTCGACCGGGATCGCGAACTCGCGGGACAAGCTCCGCTCGATCCAGATCCTGTCCCGACACGACGTCGGGATTCCGGCCACGACCTTCGTCCGCGATCGTCTGGACGTGCTCGCCGCCATCGACCGCGTCGGCGGCGCTCCCGTCGTGATCAAACTCCTGGAGGGGACCCAGGGCATCGGGGTGATCCTGGCGCCGGACACCAAGGTCGCCGAGGCCGTGATCGAGACGCTCCAGAGCACCAAACAGAATGTGCTGATCCAGCGCTTCGTCGCCGAGAGCAGGGGAACCGACGTGCGCGCGCTCGTGGTCGGCGATCGCGTGGTCGCCGCCATGCGTCGGCGGGCTCAAGGCGACGAGTTCCGGTCGAACGTGCATCGGGGCGGGGCGGTCGAGGTGGTCGAGCTCGACGAGGAACACCAGCGCGTTGCGGTCCAGTCGGCCCAGATCATGGGGCTGCGCGTCGCGGGTGTCGACATGCTCGAGAGCAACCACGGACCGCTGGTGATGGAGGTGAACTCGTCTCCCGGACTGGAGGGGATCGAGAGGGCCACCGAGCTCGACGTCGCCGGCGCGATCATCGACTACATGGCGAACCAGGTCGCCTTCCCCGAGCTCGATGTCCGCCAGCGGCTCACCGTTTCGGCCGCTTATGGCGTGGCTGAACTGATGATCCACGAAGGAGCCGATGTCCTCGAGCACTCTCTGGATGTCGGCGGCCTCACCGAACGCGACATCTCGGTCCTCACGCTCCACCGCGGCACGACGGTGATCCCGAATCCTCGGCACAGCCGCCAACTCGAGGTGGGCGACCGCCTGCTCTGCTTCGGCCGGTTGGAGGCGATGCGCGACCTCGTGCCCGAGCGTCGGCGCCGGCGGGCTCGTCCGAAAGTGAAGCCGCTCCCCGACGAGCCCCTGCCCGATGCCCCGGTCGACGGGACCACGGCGTGAAACGGGCTCCCTTCGAGATCGCTGGAGAATCGGTTCCGGCCGGCCGCCGGCGGCAACTGGAGCTCCCCATCGCCCGACTGATGTCGGGGACGCCGATCACGCTCCCGTTGATCGTCCGCCACGGCCGCGACGACGGCCCCGTGGTCTGGATGAACGCCGCGGTCCACGGCGATGAGCTCTGCGGGGTCGAGATCATCCGTCGAGTCCTCTCCGAGATCGAGACGACGAGCATCTCGGGAACCCTGATCGCCGTTCCCATCGTGAACGTCCACGGCTTCAACACGAGCGACCGCTATCTGCCCGACCGTCGCGACCTCAACCGAGCGTTTCCCGGCTCGCGCCGAGGGTCCCTCGCCGGCCGCATCGCCCATCTGATGATGACCGAAGTCGTCGCTCGCTGCGACGTGGGGTTCGATCTCCACACCGGCTCGGACCACCGCGTGAATCTCCCCCACATCCGTGCTGACCTCGACGACCCCGGGACCCTCGAGCTCGCGCGCGCCTTCGGAGCTCCGGTCACGGTCCACGCGAAGACGCGGGACGGTTCGCTCCGCCAGGCGGCCACCGAGGCCGGTGCGACCGTGCTGCTCCTGGAAGCCGGCGAAGCGCAGCGGTTCGACCGCGAACCGATCGAGTCGGGTACGGCAGGCGTGCTCCGCTCGCTCGCCTCGGTCGGGATGATCCCCCCTCGGTCGGCTCCGACACCATCCACCGCCTGCTCACGCTCGACCACGTGGGTCCGGGCCTCGACGAGCGGAATCCTGCACCTCGAGGTGGACCTCGGCGACTCGGTGGAGGCTCGGGATCCCATCGCCACGGTGTACAACCCCTTCGGCAAGAAACTCAGCCAGGTCTCCGCTCGTTCCTCTGGTGTGATCATCGGTCACACCCAGCATCCACTGGTCAATCGGGGTGACGCGGTCGCCCACATCGCGGAGATCTCGACTCCGGTGGCGACAACCGGTACAACATCGGGATGAGCACAGGGGGCCAGACCGGCGCCATCACCCTGACGGGCGGGGTTGAAACGCTGACGATCACCGGCGCTCGACCGGGGGCCGAGCTGGCCATCTCCCGCGTCGATGCCGGTGAGCAGCCGATCGTCACCCTGCTCGCCGACGAGGTGGGCAACGCCCATCTGGCGTTCGTCCCCGCTGAGCACTCCGTCCTGTCCGAGCGATCCGAGCTCATCGCGGCCCTCCGCACCGGCAACACCGTCGCGCCCGGTGAGTACCGGGTGGTCGACCAATCCGCGTCACCGCCGGTCGACTGCGGAACCGTTCGCGTCCTCGCCCTGAGCGACGTCCCCGACCCGTCGCTCTACGACCAGGCGGTGCCGGAGGGATTCGGCTACATCCGCACACGTGACGGGACACGGCTCTCGGCCATGGTGCGGTTCCCGATCGAAGCGCTGTACGGGCCACCTCCCTACCCCACCGTGATCGAGTACTCGGGCTACGGACCCTCCAACCCCGACGAGCCCCAACCCGGCACGCTCTTGGCGAACCTCATGGGCTTCGCCACGGTCGGGGTCAACATGCGCGGGACCGGTTGTTCCGGCGGCGTGTTCGACGTGTTCAGCCCGGCCCAGGCCGCGGACGGATACGACGTGGTCGAATCGGTCGCCCGCCAGCCATGGGTCCAGCACCATCACGTCGGCATGGTCGGGCTCAGCTACCCCGGCATCAGTCAGCTGTACGTCGCCGCGGCCCGCCCGCCCCATCTGGCGGCGATCACCCCGCTGTCGGTGATCGACGACCTGTGGCGGCAGCAGTGGCCCGGCGGCACCTACAACAGCGGCTTCACCCGAGCCTGGCTCGCCATGCGCGACGCCGAGACCCAGGTCGGTGGTCAGGCCTGGGACCAGGCCCGCATCGACGCGGGCGACGAGACCGCGGCCGAGAACCAGCTGATCCGCTCCCAGAACTTCGACTTCGAGAGCTTCGGTCGAGCCGTCGAGTTCTTCAGCCCCGCGATGGAGCAGAGGCGCGCCGCGTCGTTCGTCGACCGCATCGACGTGCCGGTCTACCTCACGGGCTCGTGGCAGGATGAGCAGACCGGCAGCCGGTTCGCCTTGATGCTCGGCGACTTCGCCTCGTCGCCCGATGCCCGATTCACGGTGATGAACGGCCACCATCCCGACGGGTACAGCCCGATGGTGATCCTGCGCTGGTTCGAGTTCCTCTCGTTCCACGTCGCTCGTCGCATTCCGAAGGTCAACGAGATGGTCCGCCAGCTGGCACCGTCGCAGTTCCAGGAGGTGTTCGGCTACGAACCCGAGTTCGAGCCCGACCGCTTCGATCACTTCGGCGACGACTTCGCCGCCGCCTTCGATGCGTACGCGGCCGAGCCCCGGGTGCGAATCCTCTTCGAGAACGGCGCCGGCCACGAGGTCCTCGGCGCCACCGCTCACCGGTACGAAACGTCTGTCGAGAGCTTCCCACCGCCCGGAATCGAGAGCCGACGGTGGTGGCTCGAACCGGGCGGTGGTCTGGGCTCTAAGGCCCCGGCCGACACCCACGTCGATTGGTACCTGGACGACCACGAGGCCGGAGACCTGGCCTACTCGGGCGAGCTCCTCGACGACCTCAACCGGTTCACCCAGCCCGACGTGCCGATCACCTGGACCCGGTTCTCCGACGAACACAGCGCGACCTACGAGACCGCACCGTTCGACCAGCCGCTCACCATCGCCGGTTCGGGCCATGTCGCTCTCTGGCTGAAGCCGGGCTCGGCCGACACCTCGGTGCAGGTCACCCTGACCGAGATCCGACCCGACGGGCTGGAACAGCGTCTGCAGTCGGGATGGCACCGGCCGGCCCACCGGGCCGAGGATCCGGTGCTCAGCGACGAACTGCACGTCGACTACACGTTCCGCCCCGAGGACCACATGCTTCTCGAGCCCGGCGAGTGGGTCGACTTCCGCGTGCCGATCTACCCGGTGACCCATGTCCTGCGGGTCGGATCGCGGCTGCGACTGCAGATCTCGACACCCGGGCGGGATCATCCGTTCTGGTGCTTCGACAACCCGACCGTCGCCGGGGCCCGTCATGGCGTCGGTGTTGGTGGGACCCACGCTTCGGCCCTCGTGCTGCCCGTCTGGGTCCAGGGTGTCCCCCACCCCGAAGATCACCCCCCGGCCGGATCGCTCCGCGGCCAGCCCGTTCGCGACGCCGAGCCGATTCGGAACCACTGAGACGGCCGAACTGGGGTGGTCCGACCGTCGGGAACCGACGGCCCGGGACCAGATTTCGGCTGGGACGGCTACTGGTGGCGGATGAACTGGGTTCGGCCGAGCCAGCCCTGGTGGCCCACACCATCGTCGACCTGCAACCAGTCGCCCTGCTCATCGACGACCGCGAAAAAGGTGCCCGGCTGCAGCGTCGCCACCGGGGTTCGGGTCGCATCGCCCTGCATGATCACCGTCGGCGCCTGGACGTACCCCCACCAGAGGGCGACCTTCGCCTCCGCGGCCGCGACGGGCTGGGTGGGCGCCGCGGTCGGCGGAGGAGGAGCAGCAGCAGCGGGCGGAGGAGGGGCGGGCGGAGGAGGGGCCGCCCCCGCCATGGACTCAGCCGTCGGCGGCGGCTCGAGATCGCCGGCGAGCGGGACCGATTCGGCCTCGCCCGCCTCGATGCCGGCGACCTGCCGGGTCAGCTCGGCCACCTCGTTCAGCATCCGGGCCACACTCACCGCCCCCTTGCCGACCTCGTGCACGACGTCGTACAGAACACCGATGCTCGGTGAGGCCAGCCGCCGGGTGACCGAGATGGCCTGGCGCTCCACCGTGATCGCGGTGTCCCCCGGCGCACTCAGAGACGCGGTCGCCGGATGGAAGCCCTCGGTCGGCTCGTCGACGGCAACCGTGGCCTGACACTCGACCAGGGGCCCCACCTCGCGGAGGAGCACCCGGACCGCCTTGCCCGCAAGCGTGAGGTCCACCGCCGGAGGATCACCAACCGGCGTCAGGCCGGCTTGCTGCACGGTCTCGGTCAGGTTCATCGTCAACTCCTACTGGTACCAGATCAGGGGTGCGGCATTCGTGTGGACGACCGAGCCGTCGTCGAGGAAGACGCGGACGATGCCGTCGTTGATGTCGATCGCTTCGTACTTCGTGCCCGGAACGAGCTGTGCCACCGGCGGGACCGACTGATCGCCGGTCGACCACGCCGGCTGGGGTGAATGGACGGCTATGTGGATCGCGAGCGACTCGATCGCCTCGACCAGATGGTCGGCTGACTCGAACTCGGGCTCGGGCGCCCCCGCGATCGCCCCTACGACATCGGGCTCGGCCTCCACGCTCTCGAGCATCACCGCGACCTGCGCCGATGCCTCACCGACGATCGCCGCGGCCTTGACCAGCCCATGGACCGCACCGCGCAGGTCGTCGGCGTCAGGTCCGGGGAGGATGCGGCTCACAACGGCCTCGTCACCGCTGACGAGGACCGAGGTGTCGCCCGGCTGACTCAGTCCCAGCAACTCGAGATCAGGGGTCGTGGCCTGCAGCTGCTCGGTCGTCGCCATGCTGCACAGCCCGCCCTCGAGGCGAACGGAGACCTCGCGACCCTGCACTTCGATCGTCGCCTCGGTTGCCGTGGCCGACCGCGCCGCGGCCTCGAGTCCGGCGAGCCGCAGGAGATCGGCCAGGTCGAGCCCTGGTCGGTCGGCGCTCATCGGAACAACCGGCTGGGCTCGGGCCAGGAGAAGTACGGCATCTGAGAGGTATTCAGCACGTCGACCATGAGGGGCAGCTGCCCGATCAGGATCTGCGATTGCGGTACGAGGCCGTCGTAGGGCTTGAGCTCGCTGGGCATCAGCCCGAGCCTGCTCGCGACCGAGTTGGCGAAGCCCCCTTCCTGCTGCCGACACGCCTCGTGGGCCGCCTTCGCCTGGTTGAAAGCGTCGTTGAACTCCTGGTGCAGCCGGTTCAGGTCGGCCTGGCGCTCGGCGCCCCATGCGGCCCAATTCCGGTTGAGCCGGGCAGCGTCGTTCAGGTAGTCGGCCGTGTTCCGACCGATCTCGTTCAGCAGCTTGTCCCGCTCTGAGACGCCGGCGGCCAGAGGATTGAACTTGATCTCGAAATCGGGATAGATGTCGAGCGGGATTCCGGTGAACGGTGGAACCGAGTACGGCCCGACGCCGGCCATGCCGACTCCGGCCACCGCGCTTCCGGCCGTTCGTGCGGCAACTCCGCCCGCGCTACCGATCGCGGTCGCGCCGAACGCCCCCGCCCCCTCCACCGGGACCAGCCACGGCATGGCCGAGGTCACGCCGGCGGGCAACGTGCCGCCGAGGGCGGTGGCCGCCGAGGCGATGGCCGCACCCGCGCCCACCACCGCGGCACCGGCGGCACCATAGCCCCCGGTCGTGATCAGGCCCGCTCGGATCCGGGCCGCATTCGCGTACCACCGACCCTGCCGGATCGACTCGTAGTGGTGCGCCAGGCGCTCGGCTTCGGCTGCGTACGACCCGTACTCGCGGCGGATCATGTCCTCGAGCCGCCCCTTCGCGGCCTCGAGGTCGTTGAGGCGGTTGCGCCACTGGTTCTTCGCCACGCAGGGGTCCCTGCCGGCGTCGACCTTCTCGGTCGGGATTCTGGGATCCTTGGTCTTGGTCCGGCTCATCCCGATCGTGGCTATGCCCACGCCGACCACGGCCACGACGGTCCCCACGGTCTGGCCGAAGACACCACCGGTCCGCAGGCAGTCGGACACGACGGCCTCGTCGCCGACACTGCTGATGATCCCTTCTTGCTCCAGCAGCTCATCGCAGTTGTCGGCACCAGCGGGGGCTTCGAAGGCGAGAATGAGCCCCATCATGACGAGCAGTGCTCCGGCGCCGCGCCGGATCACGGTGTCCGCTCCGCCATCACGCCGAGGACGGCGCCGTAGCAGATGTGGCCGATGATGCTCACGCTGAGGAACTCCGAGCTGATCACCACGCCCAGCCATCCGGGGTATAGGTACACCATGAAGGCCTCGAGCACGAGGGCGTAGACGACCCCCCACCACCAGCGCCGGCCGGCGAGCAGGAGCATGTAGGCGACGGCGAAGCCCAGCCCGTTGAGCAAGTGGAACGCCCACCCGGCAGCGATTGCCCCGGCGTGGTTCGTCGAGAGCTCGGTGAGTCCGGCCCCGAAGACGGGCATCGCTTTGAACGAGTTGGTGCTCGACAGGTCGGTCACCTCGACCACGAACCGCGAGACGTCATAGGCGATGGTGGCCAGGATCCCGGCGACGGTGGCCCGCCAGACCCGCGTGAGGAAGAGCTGCTGCTCGTGGCGCCGAGCCAGGGTGGTTGCGGCCGTGAACGCGATCAGACCGGGGACGAGGATGAATACCGAGGAGAGCCAGAGCGGGCGGTCCAACACGATCGCGGCGACGAGAGCAATCCCTGAGGACAGCGCGGAGACGGCCCCCACCCACAACACCCTCGGATCGGCGGAAAGCTGATCGACGGCGGAGACCGGGGCGCCTCCCACCGATGGCGGAGCGAGACCGGTTCCGGCCCCCGGCGCCGGGCCGGGCGGAGGTCCCTCAGCCACCGGAGTCGTCCTTGTCGGGGCGGATCAGCACGTAGCTCACGATGACCGACACGAAGAGAGCGGTACGCGCCGCCGAAACCTCGTTGCCAGCGGCGCCCGGTCCGAACTGGCTGATGGAGAAACCGATCGACATCCCCGCGGCCAACAGCACCCGGACGGGCTTCGGAACCCGGGCGATGGCCCACCACACGGGCTGGAGGTACGGGTCAGCGATTCGGAGTCCACCGATGACGATGAACATCGCGACAGCGGCCCCGACCGCGGTGGTGAGCGAGTGGCTGGGCATCCAGAGCATCACGCCGGCGGCGAGCGATCCCAGGATCACTCCGGGATTCAACGCCGGTGAGATCCACTCGAGGGCCCCCGATGGAGATGGCTGAGGCTGAGAGACGGCCACGATGGTCACCCTACGCTCCGGCAGAACGACCCGCCCCTCCGCCGGATTGTCGGGTCCGGATCAGGCGCGGTCGAGTCCTGCCTGAAGCTGCTCTGCCAGCGCTGCCACGTCGGGCTCGGTCATCAGGGTGTGGTGCGTCGCCGGGATCATCTCGACGTTGAACCCGCTGCGGGCGACGCTCCGCCAGCCGAAGTAGTCGTCCGAGTCGATGGCGCTCGGCTGGTGCTCGGCCAGGAACAGGGTCACCGGCACCGACGAAGGCAAGGCCCGGTAGGCGTCGGTCATCTCCCGGTGGATGACGGCGGCTCGGACGTACGCGATGTCAGGCGGAACCGAGCTCCCGAGGCGCTCGCGAATCGACGCACGCGCCCTGTTCACGACGGTGCGGATCCTCTCCCACGTCCGCTCCCGTACGTACGCGAGAACGCCGTGGGGGCCATGCCGTCGCAAGGAGAGGTTGAGGGCGAGATTCGCCAGACGCTCCCGTCGTGTCTTCTCGCCGGCCCGGTAGTCGGCCCGCCCGTCGATCGCGCCGAAGAAGGAGACGGTCTCGCCGGCCGCGACCAGCTGCCGGGCCATCTCGTAGGCGAACAGACCTCCCATCGAATAGCCGGCGAGCAGATACGGTCCAGCAGGCTGCACCTCTCGGATCGCGTCGAGGTAGAGCGTTGCTCGCCCCTCGATCGATCGGGGCGCCGTCTCCATGTCGGTCGGTGCCTGCACGCCGTAGACCGACCGGCACGCTGAGAGTCGCCGCGCCAGAGGCCGGTAGAACATGACGCTCGCATCCGCGTGTACGAGGAACAGGGGTGCATCCACACCACCGGGGCGGAGCGGGACGATCAGCGAGGCCAGCTCGGCCGGATCACGGTGGTCGATCACCCGAGCGAGGGCGGCGACGGTCGGGGCCTCCAAGAAGGTGGACAAGGGCAGGGTCACCCCCATCTCGGTCTCGATGTCGCTCACCAGCTCCAGGGCTCGGAGCGAGTGGCCGCCCAGATCGAAGAAGTCGTCAGCCATCCCGATGGTCGAATCGCCGAGTACCCGGCACCAGATGCGAAGAAGGTCGCGTTCGGTCGGCGTGAGCTCTCCGGTCTGCGGCGGTGGCCGTCCCGATGGCCCCGAGCCGGTCGATCCGAGCAGCGACTCGTGGTCGATCTTGCCGTTCGAGGTGACCGGAATCGCTTCGACGACCGCGAACGACGCCGGCCTCATGTACGTGGGGAACCGGTCGCTTACGAGGTCCTGTAGCTCCCCCACTTCGAGCGGTCGATCGGGCCTGATGGTCACGAAAGCTCGAAGTGCGTCCCGGCGGGCGAGAACGACCGCCTGTTCGACGCTGGGATGAGACGCCAGAACAGACTCGATCTCACCACGCTCCACCCGGATGCCCCGGATCTTGACTTGGTCGTCGAATCGGCCGAGGAACTCCAGGTTCCGATCGGCTCGCCAGCGGACGAGGTCACCCGTGCGGTAGACCAGCCGGTCCGAGCCAGGACGGGCGGGGTCGGGAACGAATCGTTCCCGGGTCAGCTCGGGCCGGTTCAGATAGCCCGATGCCACCCCCTCACCACCGATGACCAGCTCACCGACCTCCCCGTCGGCGACCGCCTCACCGGCGTCGTCCACGATCGAGACGGTCACGTGGTCGAGAGGCCGACCCACGGCAACCACGGACCGGTCGAGCTCGGCCGCCTCGGTGGTCGGCTCGTACGTCGTGGCCGTGATCGTCGTCTCGGTCACGCCGTACGCGTTCAGCCATCGAACGCGGTCGTCGACCAGCCGGCGCCAGGTCCTGAGATGCTCCGGCGACGCCGTATCGCTACCGACCACGACGAGGCGCAGGGAATCGGGAACACCAGCGCTGGGATCGCGCTCCAGGTGGTTCACCCATCCGTGCCAGAACGGCGTGGGCAGATTCACGACGGTGAGCTGTTCCTCGCGGAGGAAGCGGTCGAAGTGCCGGAACGACTCGATCATCGGCGGGGCGAGCACGACGGCTCCGCCCCTCGCCCAGGTCGGGAACAGCTCCTCGGCGGCGACGTCGAAACTCAGGGAGGCGAATTGCAGAACTCGGTCGCTCTCGTCCAGGTCGAACGACTCGCTCACCGCCCGGACGTGGGCCGCCAGAGCCCGATGGGGTACGACGACCCCCTTCGGCGTCCCTGTCGTTCCGGACGTGTAGACCACATAGGCCGGACTGGCCGCATGGAGAGGTCCTGTGAACCCATTCCCCGACCAGGTCACGCTCCTGGGGCTCGCCCGGTCCACGCAGAGGACCGGGGTCGCCGCCGGAAGCCGGTCTTGCGTCGCATATTCGGTGACGACCACGACAGGGGCCGCGTCGGCGATCATGAACCCGAGGCGCGATCCCGGGTGAGTGGGATCGAGTGGAAGGTAGGCCGCCCCCACCTTCAGGGTGCCGACGACGGCGATGATTGCGGCGATCGACCGGTCCAGGCAGATGCCGACGATCGATCCCGGCTCGACGCCCGAGAGCACGAGGCGGCGGGCCAACCGGTCCGACCGCTCGTCGAGCTCACCGAATGTGAGTGTTCGCGAGCCGTCGCCCACACAGATCCGGTCGGGATGGGCGAGGCACTGCCCTTCCAGGATCTGGACGACCGAGGGTACGAGCTGTTCGGTCGCTGACGGGCCCACCTCCTCCTATCGACCGGGGCCCAGGGGAATCAAACCGGTCGGGGCCAGGGCGATCCCACCACCGCGGTGGGCCGGCCGGCGGGTCAAATCGTCGGACAGGCCTCGGAGACCTCGGCCTCGAGCGCATCTCTCAGCGCGGCGAGCTGAGCGTCGGACGACAGGGCGCCCGGATCACTCCACGCCTCACCCTCGATGAGGTCCTGGTACCGGCCAGCGTAGGAGTGGGCCGCATCACCGGCCCCGGGCGCGTCGGCCAGCCGCTGCACCAGCGCGTTGGTGACGACCAGGTAGGCCTCGAGATCGGCGGCGGATCCCGATGTCGGGCCATCCGCCGACGTCTCCGCCAGCATCGCGGCGACATCGCAGAGCGACTCGGCAGCCGTCGTGGCGCTCGGCGACAGGGAGGTCGAGGTTTCGACAGGCTCGGTCACCGGCGTGGTGGGCGGCGCCGCGGTCACCGCCGGTGCGGGAATGGTCGTCACCGCGCTCGCTGCCGCACGGTCACCGTCATCCCGGGCGGCGAGCACGACCCCGGCCGCGATGGTGAGGCCGACGACGGTAGCCGCCGCGGCCGAGATCAGCGGCGCCTTCGACACGATGGCGGGGGCGGGCGAACTCGACTTCGCCGTTTCGACCTTCGCTCTCGGAACGGACCGCGCTCCTGCCGCCTGGACCGTCCCGGCACGCGCCCGTGCCGCGAGCGTGGCCGGCATCGCGACGACCGGCAGGACACTCATCAGAGCTGCAGGGGTGACCTCACGCTCCCTGGTCGTCGAGCACCGCTCGCACCGATCGATGTGCCTGGCGACGCGCTTCCGCACCAGCGGGTCCATTCGACCGTCCCAGTCCCGGAGCAGGTCACGGAGCTCGACGCAATCCTGCTGACCGGTCCGGGCCACGACCACGGATTCGACCGACCGCGTGAACCGGGACCTGGCGTTGTGGACCAGGGCGTACGCGTTGTCCCGGCTCATCCCGAGCGTGTCGGCCAATTCCTGGCCGGAAAGCGACTGACGCTCGACCAGCTCCAGAGCCAGCCGGTCGCGAGGCTCGAGCCCGGCGAAGGCCGCCGCAACGAGTCTGGCCACCTCGGCTCGTTGGAGATCGTGACCGGCATCGGGACCGGCATCCGCCGGTTCGGGCGTGGTCTCCGACGGGTACTCGCGCCGGCGCCGAACCTTGTCGAGCGCGGTGGTGCGCGCGATGGAGAGCAACCAGGCCCGGAACCGGCCCGGATCGCGGAGTCCGTCGAGCGACTCGACCGCCTTCAGGAACGAGGTCTGGACGACATCGTCGCTGTCCACCCGACTTCGGGTCACACTCAGACCGATCTGCCACACGCGGTCACGGTGACGATCGAACAGTTCACCCCACGGCGCGGGATCACCCGCCCCGATGGCCGCGACGAGCTCCGCGTCGGATTGCGTCGCACGACTCTCCACGCCTGCCTATCGGCAGTCCCGCCGCTCGATCCAGGACCGTCGAGCCGGGGCCAGGTGCAGGCGTGGAAGCTAGCCTCGACCCGCCGGATCCGACCGGAGCCCGGCCCTCACCTCCACGGAGCGACCATGACCCAGCATCCGGGCATTCTCCTCAACCCACACGCCTACGATCCCGCCGAGCTCGACCCGGAATCCGGGGCACTCATGGAGGCGACGATCGCCTACTTCGAGTCGCTCGGGAAGGACCGGATCACCACCGAGGACAACGAGGGGGTCTGGTACGCGGACTTCTGCCGGTTCCTGGCGGAGTCGAAGGCCTTCGCGACGCTGATGACGCCGGCCGGATACGGCGACGACGGTGCCCGTTGGGACACTTGGCGCAACTGCCACTTCAACGAGATCACCGCCTTCTACAGCCTCGGCTACTGGTACGCCTGGCAGGTCTCGATGCTCGGCCTCGGGCCCATTTGGATGGGCCGGAACGAGAGAATGAAGGAACGGGCAGCCGAGCTCCTCGACCGGGGTGGGATCTTCGCCTTCGGTCTCTCCGAGCAGGACCATGGCGCGGACATCTACTCGAGTGAGATGCGGCTCACGAAGAGCGACGCCGGCTACGCCGCGAACGGATCGAAGTACTACATCGGCAACGGCAACGCTGCCGCGTTGGTCTCGGTCTTCGGCAAGGTCGAGAGCGAGGAGACGGGCGACGACGAGTACGTCTTCTTCGTCGTCGAACCCGACCGCGACGAGTACTTGCTCGAGAAGAACACGGTCCACTCCCCCATGTTCGTCTCGGCATTCCGGCTCGAGGACTACCCGATCACCGACGCCGAGATCCTCGTACGCGGGCCCGAGGCGTGGAACGTCGCCCTCAACACCATCAACGTCTGCAAATACAACCTGGGCTGGGCTTCGATCGGCATCTGCACCCATGCCCTGCACGAGGCGGTCAACCATGCGGGCCACCGTGAGCTCTACGGCGGACTGGTCACCGATTTCGCCCACGTGCGACAGCTCTTCGTCGACGCGTACGCGCGGCTCACCGCGATGAAGCTGTTCGCGGGGCGGGCCAGCGACTACATGCGGTCGGCCTCCGACGAAGACCGCCGCTACCTGCTCTACAACCCCATGGTGAAGATGAAGGTCACGACCGAGGGGGAGCACGTGGTCAATGCGCTCTGGGACATCATCGCGGCCAAGGGGTTCGAGAAGGACACGTACTTCAACATGGCGGCCCGGCACATCAGGGCGCTTCCCAAGCTCGAAGGAACGGTGCACGTCAACATCGCGCTGATCGTGAAGTTCATGCCCAAGTACTTCTTCGATCCCGCCGAGTACCCGGAGATCCCGGTCCGCCGCGATTCCGAGCACGATTCCTATCTGTTCGAGCAGGCACCGACCCGCGGCCTGGGCCAGATCCGCTTCCACGACTGGGAATCGACCTTCGACCGGTTCGACTCGGCCAACATCGGCATCTTCCGCCGGCAGGTCGAGACCTTCCGAACCATGCTCGAGGCGGCAGCACCCGACGACGGGCAGGCCGCCGACATCGACTTCCTTCTCGCGCTCGGTGAGTTGTTCTCACTCGTCGTGTACGGCCAGCTGATCCTCGAGGCCGGCGAGCTCCACGCCATCTCGCCGGAGATGCTGGAGCAGATCTTCGACGTGCTCGTGCGGGACTTCTCCGCCGGTGCCACCCGGCTCCACGGCAAGTCGACAACCAGTCAGAAGCAGGCCGGATTCGCGTTGGAGATGATCCAGCGGCCGCACGGTGATCTCGACCGATTCGGCGCGGTCTGGGACGAGGTCCTCGCGTTGCTGGACACCTACGAGCTCGCATCGTGAGCGACGAGCGCTCCGCATCGAGCCGGCCGAGCCGACCCGAGCGCCCGATCCTCAGCTTCCTCGGCGGTACCGGTACGGTGACCGGGAGCCGTTTCCTCGTCGAGACCGCCGAGTCCACCGTGCTGGTCGACTGCGGGCTGTTCCAGGGGGCCAAGGAGCTCCGACTCCGGAACTGGGAGCCCTTCCCGATCGACCCGGCCGACATCGATGCCGTGGTGGTCACCCACGCTCATGTCGATCACATCGGCTACGTCCCGCGCTTGTGTCGGCTCGGCTTCCGGGGGGACGTCATCTGTACGGCCGGAACCGCTGACCTGGCCGGGATCGTCCTTCCCGACAGCGGCCATCTTCAGGAGGAAGAGGCCAACTTCGCCAACCGCATGGGCTACTCGAAGCATCGGCCGGCCCTTCCGCTGTACACCGAGGCGAACGCGTACGCGGCGCTCGAACAGATCCGGCCGGCCGGATTCGAGACGTTCACGACCGCAACGAGCGACATCACCGTGAGGTTTCGCCCGGCCGGCCACATACTCGGGTCGGCGACCGTCCACCTGGACATCGCCGATTCCGGCCGGTCGGTGCTCTTCAGCGGTGACCTCGGGCGGCCGCACCATCCACTCCTCGGGCCACCCGCGCCACCCGACGGCGCCGACGTGGTGGTGATGGAGTCCACCTACGGCGGTCGAGAACACGACGACACCGGAGCGATCGAGCAGCTGGCCGACGCCATCACCCGCACGGCCCAGCGCGGTGGCACCGTCCTCATCCCGGCCTTCGCCGTCGACCGGACCGAAGTCGTGCTGTTCCGCCTTCGCGAGCTCATGGCGGCAGGGGCGGTGCCCGAACTGCCGGTCTACGCGGACAGCCCGATGGCCCTGCGAACCCTCCAGGTGTACCGCCGGGCGATCGCCGCCGGCGCCGACGATGCCCGAGCCGCACTCCACGACCAACCCGACCCGTTCGACACGGGCCAGCTGCACGAGATCCGTGACGTCCAGGACTCCAAGGCGTTGGCCGACGCGCCCCACCCCGCGATCATCGTCTCGGCCTCGGGCATGGCCACCGGCGGCCGGGTCCTGCACCATCTCGCCCGGCTGCTTCCCGACCACCGCAACACGGTCATCCTCGTGGGTTTTCAGGCGGCCGGGACGCGGGGCCGACAACTCGCCGACGGCCGGAGGGAAGTCAAGATGTTCGGTGCCTACGTGAGGGTTCGGGCCGAGGTGGCGAACATCCGGTCGTTCTCGGTCCACGCCGATCACAGTGAGCTCATGGCCTGGCTCAGCTCGGCCACCACACCACCCGACACGACGTACCTCGTCCACGGCGAACCGTCCGGCACGGAGAAGCTGCGCCAGGCGATCGAAACCGACCTGGACTGGGCCGCTGTGGTCCCCACCCACCTCGAACGGGTCCGGCTGGTCTGAGGACCGCGACCGTCGTCAGTCGCCGGGCCCCTGCATCGCGTCGGGGTAGCGGACCTCGAGCGCGGAACGCACTCCGCTCCGCCAATCGACCCGACACGGTCCGGCGAGCTCCCGGCGATGGGTCCCATCCAGGACCTGGGTCTCCCAGGCCGGTCGATCGGCATGCTCGATCGTCATCGACCGTCCGGTGAGATCCTCGAGGTAGGCGATGATCTCCTCGAGGCTGACGACCTCGTCGCCGCCGAGATTGACGACCTCTCCCCCGACCGCGGCCCGCTCGAGCAGGAGCTGCACCTGTTCGACGATGTCGTCCTCGTGGATCGGCGAGCACCAGCTGTCGGAGTCCGGTCGGTTCACGTAGGGCATGCCGTTCTTCAAGAACTCGTACAGCACGATGGGGAGGCCACCGTGGCCGGCCGTCCCATAGGCGACGTTCAGTCGAGCGATGACGAGCGGAAGCTCCAGCCGGCGGGACTGGAAACGCACGACCACCTCGGAGGCGAGCTTGCTCATCGCGTAGTGGGGGGCATACGAAGCCTCGCCACCGAGCGCGTCCTCTTCGTGGTACGCGGCGGCCGCGTCGGGTTTGGCCCGGTACACCGACGACGACGACATGTGGAGGAACGCCTCGGCGCCGGCGTAGCGCTCGACCAGAAACCCCGATCCCTCCGCGTTGGTGGCGATGCCCTTGTGGGCGGTCTTCGGGTTGACGTCGGCGGCGCAGTGGATGACGTAGTCGACATCGGGGAGGTGACCGAGATCGGGGTCACCGAGGGTGAACGGCGTCGTGGCGATGCCCTGGGCCTCGAGCTCGGCCCTGGCGTCTGCGTCGCTGAACCTGGCTGCCGCCCACACCTCGTTCTCGGCGTTGAGCCCCTCGGCGATCGGCCGGGCCACCTGTCCGGTGGCTCCCGTCACGAGCACTCGCTGTCCCTTCAGCACGAAGGTCCCCTTCGGTTGGACGTCGGCCCGTCAACCTACGGCAGAAATTGGCGCACTCCCACCGGTTCTCCCAGCCCTGGCGTCAGTCGGCCTTGTCGCCGGGGACACGACTGCGGATCTCTTCGCCGGCCTCGCCGACCGTCACCGTGATCGCGTCGGCGAACGCACCGGCCGCTCGGCGGACGTCGTCGCGTACCGCCTCGTCCTTCGCCGCCTCGGCGACGGACTCGAACGCGTCCTCGACCAGATCGACGAGACGTTTCACCATGGCGGTGGTCTCCTGATCGTCGTCGCTTCGCTCTTCCTCGAAGTGGAGCTCGAGCTTGAGCCCGAGGGCGGAGAACTCGTCACCGACCTTCTTCCAGGCCTGTTTGACCTCGTCTCTGGACATGTCGCATTCCTTTCACAACCGGCTGACGCGCCGACATCGGCGCCGCACGGGTCCTGCTCATCCTCGTCGATCCGCCCGATGTAGGGGAGGGTCCAAAGACCCTGCGACCGGTCCCGCCGACCCGATCCTCGAAGGTGTGATGGACTGTGTCTCATGGCCACCCACGAACCGGAGCTCACGCACCCGGTCGATCTGTGCGCGCCCGACGGGCGTCATCTGAATCCCGACGCCCTGGGCTGGTCCCGTCGCCCCCTCCACCGAGCCAACCTGGGCGGCCGCCGGGGACGGACGAAACGTTGGGACTACTGGGCCATCCAATCCGAGCACACCGTGATCTCGATCACGCTCGCCGACGTCGACTACCTGGCCCTCGCGGCTGTGGACTGGATCGACCTCGACACCCACCGATCCGGAGGCCGGCGGGTGGCGCGGCCGCTCGGATCGGGCGTAGACCTGCCGGACCAGCCCTGTCAGGGCCGCCTGAGCCATCGCAGCCGCCACCTCGACGTCGACATCATCGAGAACCCCGAGGCAACCGCCATCCGAGCCGGCTGGGCCGAGAGCGACGGGACGCTCGGGAGCCTCGATGCGACCGTGGCCAACCCCGAGGGTCACGAGTCGCTCAACGTCGTGATCCCCTGGTCGGACACCCGCTTCCAGTACACGTCGAAACACCAGGCGCGGCCGGCCACCGGCGCCGTCACGTTCGCCGGTCGCACGGTTGAGCTCGGCGGCGCGGACGACGCCGCCTGGGGCATCCTCGACGTCGGCCGCGGCCGCTGGCCCTACCGGACCAACTGGAACTGGGGCGGCGGCGCCGGCCGCAGCACCGACGGTCGGCTCATCGGGCTACAGCTCGGCGGCAAGTGGACCAACGGCACCGGCTTCACCGAGAACGGCGTGATCGTCGACGGCCGGCTCCTCAAGCTCGGCGCCGAGCTCGACTGGCGGTACCGGTGGGACGACCCGATGCGGCCCTGGCAGGTTCGCTCGGCCGACGGCAGCCTGGACGTGACGCTCGTCCCCGTCCACGACCGCCACGCGCGCGTCAATGCCGGAGTCCTCATGACCGAGGTGCACCAGGTCTTCGGTCACTGGACGGGATCCGTACCCGACGGGGCGGGCTCCACCACCGAGATCGAACGTATCCTGGGATTCGCCGAAGAATCTCGCTCGCGGTGGTGACCCCATGATCGAACAGACCATCTCCAACTGGCATGCCCACCTGCGTGGAGAGTTCCCCGGCGGGCTCGACGAGCTCCTGGACGATGACGTCGTCTTCCTGTCGCCGATCGTCTTCACCCCCATCGAGGGCCGTGAGCTCACGAAGATGTACCTCGGTGCCGCGGGCGCCACGTTCTCGGGAGCGGGCCCCTCCGACGGTTCGGCCGCCGGCGAGATGGGCGAGTCCCTCGGTTCGTTCCGGTACACGAAGGAGGTCATGTCCGGGAACACCGCCGTCCTCGAGTTCGAGTCCGAGGTCGACGGTACCTGGGTCAACGGCATCGACATGATCACCGGCAACGACCAGGGCCGGATCGTCGAGTTCAAGGTCATGTTGCGCCCGCTCAAGGCCATCGAGCTCATGCACGCGAAGATGAAGGCCATGATCGAGCAGATGCAGGCCGGCTAGTGCCGACCCACCGGCCCGAGGAATTCGAGGACCGTGCGCACCTGCACCGCGCCTTTGGCGACCACGTCAATCCCGGCAAGGTCGCCTTCTTCGAGCAGTTCGACTTCGATGCCGTGATCGGGACCCGAGGCGGCGCGACCTTCATCGACGCTTTCGACGGACGGGAGTGGTTCAACTGCCACGGCAACGGAGGCGTGTTCAACCTGGGCCACCGGAACCCTCGAGTGGTCGCTGCGGTCCGGCAGGCTCTCGACGCGGTCGACATCGGCAACCACCATCTGGTCAGCACGTTCCGGGCCGCGCTGGCCGAACGGCTGTCGGCCACGACCTCCGACTCCCTTCCCGGCGTCGTCTTCGGGGTGAGCGGCGGCGAGGCCGTCGACCTCGCGATCAAGGTCGCTCGAGCGGCGACCGGACGGTCGGGCGTGATCTCGGCCCGTGGCGGCTACCACGGACACACCGGGCTGGCGCTCGCGGCCGGCGATCCGCAGTACCGGGAGCCCTTCGGACCGAATCCACCGGGCTTCGCCCAGGTCGCATTCGACGATCTCGATGCTCTGGCCGCCGTCGTCGACGATTCGACGGCGGCGGTCCTCCTCGAGCCCATCCCCGCCACCCTCGGCATGCCGATCCCGTCCCCCGGCTATCTCGAGGGTGTCCGATCGATCTGCGACGACAACGACACCAAGCTGATCTTCGACGAGGTCCAGACCGGGCTGGGCCGGACCGGCCGATTGTGGGCGTACCAGCAGGAGGGCGTCGTCCCCGATGCTCTGGTGACGGGCAAGGGTCTCAGCGGCGGCATCTACCCCATAACCGCGACCCTGATGACCCGGGAACTGCACTCCCTGTTCGAGCGGGAGCCCTTCATCCACATCTCGACCTTCGGCGGAGCGGAGCCCGGCTGCGCCGCCGCGCTCGCCGTCCTCGACGTCGTCGAGGAACCGGGCTTCCTCGAGCATGTCGAGACGCTGGGCCGGCGGTTCGAGACCGGTCTCGCCGACGCGCCGTTCGTCCTGCGCCGGCGCGGGATGTTCATGGGACTGGCGTTTTCCGAACCGCAAGGCGGTCTGCTCGCCACCAAGCAGTTGTTCGACGAGGGGATCTTCGCCATCTACGCCAACAACGACACACGGGTCCTGCAGTTCCTGCCCCCGCTGACCACGACCGACGAGGAGGCCGACGCCATCATCGCCATCGTGCGCCGCGTCTTCGGATGAACGACCTGCGGGAGGCGGTCCCCGCACTCGAGGCGGCGGTGACCCTCGCCCTCGCGACAGGAGACCAGTCCGGGCTCGACGTCCTCGGATACGGTGAGATCTCTCTGGTCGTCGGGCTCGAGACCAGAACCGGGCGCTACGCGTGCAAGCGCCTGCCCCTGTTCGCCGACCGTGCCGCGTACCGGCGTTACGAGGTCGTCTTCCACGACCACCTCGCCGCGCTCGCCTCGGCCGGCGTCGAGCCGGTCGACAGCGACCTCCACCCTCTCGACGTCGACGATGGCGTTGTCGGGTACTGCGTCCAGCCCGCTCTCGACCCCGCATCGCTGGGACCCGCTGTCCTGCGCGAACCCGAGGGAGAGCACTTCCTGCGGGATGTCATCGAGACGACCGCCCGAGCCATCGGGCCGACCCTCGGGCTCGACGCGCAGATCTCCAACTGGGCGCAGGTCGACGGGCAGCTCCGCTACCTCGACGTGACCACGCCCCTCCTCCGCGACGATCGGGGCGACGAGCGCCTCGACCTCGACCTGTTCCTGGCCTCGCTGCCCCGGGCCCTGCGGAGTGTCGTGCGCCGGTTCCTCCTGGACGGGATCCTGAGCCACTACTACGACACCAGGGCGGCCGTGCTGGATCTCTCGGCCAACCTGGTCAAGGAGCGGCTCGATCACCAGCTACCGGCCGCGCTCGACGCCGCCGCAGCCGTTGTCGATGACCCGATAACCGAGCGGGAGGCCCGCCGCTACTACGCCAGCGATGCTCGGATGTGGGAGGTCCTCCAGCGGCTCCGCCGCCTGGATCGGAGCTGGCAGCGCCACGTTCGCCGCCGGCCCTACCCCTTCCTCCTCCCCGAGCCCATCGACCGCTGAGCTGCGCCGGCCCCGCCCGCCCCGCCGAAATCTGGTCCCTGGGCGTCGACCACCGACGGTGACGGGCCAGATTTCGGGGCAGGGGAACTGCTACAACGGGGAGGGTGATCGACCGACTCCCTGGTTGGGTGCGACGCTGGGCCGGGCTCTGGGGTCCGACGACGTTCGTCACCGCCAGCGTTTGCGCCCAGCGGCACCAGCCCGGCTACGACCCCCGGAGCCACCACGTGAGCGGGCTCGCCGCCCGGCGCACCGACTCGGCTCGGATCATGGTTCCCGGTTTCCTGGCGCTGGGTGCATCGAGCCTGATCATGGATCACCCGGATGCCGCGGTCCGCCGGCTACTTCGACTGGCCGGCGTCGGGACCATCACCGCCGGGATCTTCCGCTGCAGCACACCGGAGTGCCCGGATCCGCTCAGCGACCCCGACGCCACAGACGAGGACCTGGCCCACTCGGTGGCCAGTATCGGTACCTTCCTGACCTGGGTGGCGTTGCCAGCGGTCGCCGCCCGCAACTCACCGCCCGGTCCCTATCGCGAACTCAGCCGTGCGATGAGCGTCGCTGCCGCCCTGGGGCTGATCGGAGCCGCCACGACAACGCGGGCCGACTCTCCCCTCAAGGGCGTGGCCCAGCGTGCGTTCCTGGGTACCGCATTCGCGTGGCACGGCGCGACCGCCGTTCTCGCCCCGACGGCCTGATACCGCGACCACGGACCGAGGCTCGAGGCTTGGCTGCTGCTACCCTGCTATCTGCTCCGGCCGGGTCATCCTGCCGGTGGGTTCGCAGACGGGCGTTGGTTCTCCAGTCATCGTGAACCGGCCCCCGAGAGTATTCCGACCTCGACCAGACGCGTCGAGGCGCCACGAACCCCGATTCGCCCGCTGAAGCGCGGGCAAGGAACGACCATGTCTTCGTCTTTCGCCCAGCTGGGCGTCCCCGAGTCCATCTGCCGCGCGCTCAGCGAGCGCGGCTTCAACGAGCCCTTCGAGATCCAGGCCGCCACCATCGCCGACGCCATGGCCGGCCGCGACGTCTGCGGACGGGCCCCCACCGGATCCGGCAAGACCCTCGCCTTCGGCATCCCCCTCATCGCCGAGGTGGGTCGGGCCGAGCCCCGTCGCCCCCGGGCACTCATCCTCGCCCCGACCCGCGAGCTGGCCGAGCAGATCAACGCCGAGCTGCGCTCGTTCGCCGGCAAGGTCCGCATCGGCGTCGTCTACGGCGGTGTCGGGTACGAGCCCCAACTGAGAGCGCTGCGCCAGGGAGTCGACATCCTGGTCGCCTGCCCCGGCCGCCTCGAAGACCTCCTCGACCAGGGCGCACTCGAGCTCTCGGCGGTCGACCGTGTGGTCCTCGACGAGGCCGACCGCATGGCCGACATGGGCTTCATGCCCGCCGTCCGACGGCTCCTCGACCAGACCTCACGCAGCCGCCAGACGGTCCTCTTCTCGGCGACCCTCGACGGTGACGTGGCCAAGCTGACCCGCGACTACCAGAACGATCCGGTTCGCCACGAGGTCGGCGAGGAGACCCCCGACATCGAGTCGGCCAGCCACGTCTTCTGGAAGGTGGCAAGGGCCGATCGGGCCAAGACCACCGCCAACGCCATCAACGCGGTCTGGCCGGCCATCGTGTTCTGCCGGACCCGGCACGGTTCGGACCGGCTGGCCAAGCAATTGAGCCGGGCCGGGATCGACGCCGCCGCCATCCACGGCGGGCGGAGCCAGCGGCAGCGCACGCGCGCCCTGTCCGACTTCGCCAACGGTCGGGTGCACGCTCTCGTGGCCACCGACGTCGCCGCCCGCGGAATCCACGTCGACGGTGTGGCCGTCGTCATCCACTACGACCCCCCCGAGGACCAGAAGGCGTATGTGCACCGCTCCGGTCGAACGGCGCGGGCCGGCGAAGGCGGGGTCGTCCTGTCGCTCGTGCAACCCGATCAGAAGAAGGATCTGGGGAAACTGCAACGCCGCATCGGCCTCGACGAGCCCTTCATCGAGCCCGATGCCGCCGCGCTCCGGGATCTGTCCCCGACCCCGGCCCGCACCCTTCCGCCGGCCGGTCCCCGAGAGGACCGATCCGACGACGAGAGGCGGTCGCGACCACCGCGCCGCAAGCACCATGGCGGACCGAAGCGCAGCGGCCAGGGCAAGGCGGGCCAGAGCAGGAACGGCCAGCGCAGCGGTTCGGGCAAGGGAGGACAGACCAAGGGCAAGGCCGGAAGCCAGCACCGCAAGGGGCGTTCGACGGCTGCCGCCCACAAGGGTCGGCCAAAGTCGAAGAGCGGCAAGAACGGCAACAACGGGGCCCAGGGGTCCAAGTCGGGCGGGCCCAATCGCAAGGCGCGACGGGCGCACCTGCAGCCGGGCGCCGGCGCGAACCAGCAGGGCCAGCGAGCGAAGCAGGGACGCTGATCGCCCGGGGCCGATCTGGTTTCGCCCCCGGGCGGGTCGGTATCGTTCTCCGTCCATGAGCACTGCTCCATCCGAGTTCGGGCCGGCCGGGCGTCAGTTCAGCCCACGCCGCGAGAGAGCTCTCGAAAAGCGCGGGTTCTCGTGGGATCACTGGAAGTTCGTCGAGCCCGAGGTCGTCCCGTGCGCGATCTGCGGTGTGGACGACAGCGAGCCGCTATACGACGCCGACTTCGGTCCGGGCCCGATCGTGTCGTGCCGGCGGTGTGGGCTGGTCTATGCCTCGCCGGTAGAGATCCGCGGCCTCAACTTCAGCGACGAGGACCTGGCCACCATGGACCGACTGCGCACGAGCTCCGATCTGACGGACCTCGACGGCTCGTGGGAGCAGACCTGGCTGCAGATCAGTCTCGACGAACGCGAGACCATCGACCGCAACAATGCTACGACCCTCGGACGGATCGATCGGTACCGGAAACCCCCGGGCCGGCTCCTCGACTTCGGAGCGGGCTGGGGCTTCTTTCTGGATGGGGCCCGGAGCCACGGCTGGGAGGTCGCCGGTGTCGAACCGACCCCTGGTCATGCCCTCTACGCCCGCGAGGAGCTCGGTCTCGATGTGGTGACCGGCTACCTGCAGGACGACACGTTCGCACCCGAGTCCTTCGACGTGATCACCAGCCTCCAGGTGTTCGAGCACGTCGACGACCCGTCCGCCGAGCTGCGGAAGATCTTCGAGGTTCTGAAACCGGGAGGGATCCTCGCCATCGAGATCCCGAGTGTCGATTCACCCCTGGTGCGCGTGATGCGTGGGCGCCATCGCCACTTCGTACCCGACCACTTCTGGTACTTCGATCGACAGACCCTGCCGAAGTTCGTCGCGCAGAGCGGCTTCGAGGTGCTGGAGTACACCAACCCGGCCCGAAGGCTCTCCCTGTTGTGGCTCACCCGCTCGATCGGGAAGCGCTTCCTCCCCGCCGCCCTGACATCCCGCGCCGAACGCATGATCGAGAACAACGAGCGCCTCGCCGACCTCGAGATCCCCCTCAACGTGAGAGACCTCGGCCTCGTGCTGGCCCGCAAACCGGCGGGCTGAGGCTCGGAGCGGTTCCTCCAGCGGAATAGCACCGATCGGCGTAGCCTTCAGCGGGAGAGCGGCACGCGCAAGTCGCATTCAGTCGGGGTGACTCATGAGGGTCATCGATCTGGTCGAGGACATGCTGGGCTCGGACCTACCGCTCCGCGTCGAGGCGTGGGACGGCTCATCGACCGGGCCAGGGGACGCACCGACCACGATCGTCCTCCGGTCCCCCGACGCTCTCCGCCGGATACTCGCGGCTCCGGGCGAGCTCGGTTTCGCTCGGGCCTACATCGCCGGTGACCTCCGTCTGGAGGGCTCCATCTTCGATGTACTCGAGCTTCGCGATCGCATGACGGAGCCACGCCTGTCACCGCGCCACATCTTCGCGGTGGTTCGACTGCTCGGAAGCGAGCTCCGGCCACCACCACCCCCGGAGACCGAGTTCACACCCCGCGGCCGGCGCCACGGTCGGGGTCGTGACCGCGCGTCGGTCTCCTATCACTACGACGTCTCGAACGACTTCTACGCCGCATTTCTCGGCGAGACGCTGACCTATTCCTGTGCGGTCTTCGAGGATGGAGAACAAGGCCTCGATCAGGCGCAGCACAACAAGTTCGAGCTCATCTGTCGCAAGCTCGACCTCCGCCCCGGGATGCGTCTGCTCGACGTGGGCTGCGGGTGGGGCGGCATGGTCATGCATGCCGCCCGCCACCATGGAGTGTCGGCCGTCGGGGTGACCCTCTCCGTGGATCAGGCGGCGCTCGCACTGGACCGGGTCCGACGGGCCGGGCTCGACAACATCGTCGAGGTCCGCCTCCAGGACTATCGCGATGTGAACGACGAGCCGTTCGATGCCGTCAGTTCGATCGGTATGTTCGAACACGTCGGCCGCGCCAGGGTCGAGGAGTACTTCGGTCACCTGCGATCCAGACTCCGCGACGGCGGCCGGCTGCTCAACCACGCCATCAGCCGTCCCCGTCACCAACGCAGTCGCCTTCCCCGTCGCAGCTTCGTCAACCGCTACGTCTTCCCCGATGGCGAACTGCACGAGGTGGGAACGGTTATCACGGCCATGGCCGAGAGCGGATTCGAAACCCGACACGTCGAATCGCTGCGGGAGCACTACGCCCGCACGCTTCGCCATTGGGTGACCAACCTGGAAGCGAACTGGGATTCGGCCGTGGCCGCGGCCGGGCCGCTCCGCGCCAGGGCTTGGCGGCTCTACATGGCGGGCTCGGCACTCAACTTCGAGGCCAACCGGACCGGCGTCCACCAGGTGCTCGGCATCGCCACCGGTGAGGCCGGGCGCTCGAACATGGACTGGCGGCCCACCTGGGACCGCACCCCGTTCGACAGGATGATCGACCTCCGCGAACGGAATGCTCCCGACCGAAGGCCGCTTCCCGATCTCGACAGAGGCCGGGCGACCGAACGCAAGGACGCGCTGCTCCAGGAGAACCAGCCATGACCGCCGACGCAATCGCCGGGGCCGGCCGTTCCCGGTCACGCCATTCGGAGTCCAACTGAGCTAGGTTCCGGTCTCCATGGCGCTTGAGACTCCCGAGCAGGAATCGAAGCTGTCCAAGCCGGTCCGCAGCGTCATCGTCGTGGCGCTGATCTACCTCTTCCTCGTCGGCGTCTCGTCGCTCGAGGCGGGCATCAACGTCATGGGCGCCGAGACGCAGGCGAGCCTGTTCTCGACGGTCACCAATCCCATCGCAGGGCTGTGCGTGGGCATCCTCGGCACCGTGCTGGTCCAGTCGTCGTCGGCGAGCACCTCGGTCATCGTCGGGCTGGTCGCCAGCGGAGCCCTCGGCGTAGACGACGCCGTTCCGATGATCATGGGGGCCAACATCGGTACGACGGTCACCAACACGCTCGTGTCACTGGCCCACGTGCGCCAGGGGGCCGAGTTCAGGAGGGCCTTCGCCGCCGCCACCGTGCACGACTTCTTCAACGTGCTCGCGGTAGCGGTGCTGCTCCCCGTCGAGCTCGCCACCGGCCTGATCTCGGACATCGCATCCTGGATCAGCGAGCGGCTGGTCGGTGCATCCGGCTCGGACTGGAACAGCCCGGTGAAGGAGTGGGTCAAGTCCCCGGTCGAATGGATCGAGGACCTGTGGGCGGAGCTGGGTGCCGAGAACAACGTCCTCGGCACCATGATGGTGATCACCGGACTGGTCGTGATCCTGCTCTCCCTGACGTTCATCACGAAGAACATGAGGGACCTGATCGCCGACCGGGTCGAACGCTCGCTCAACGCCATGCTGGGCCGCGGGGGCGGAGCGGTGGCCATGCTGGTCGGCCTGGCCGTCACCATCGCCGTCCAGTCATCGAGCATCACGACGTCGATCCTGATCCCGCTCGCCGCCGCCGGCGTCGTCACCCTCCGGAACGTCTACCCGGTCACCCTCGGAGCCAACGTGGGCACCACCATCACCGCGCTCCTCGCCGCGCTCGCGGCCAGCAGCCCCGACTCGCTCACAGTGGCCCTCGTCCACACGACGTTCAACGTTCTGGGCATCATTCTCCTGTACGTGATCCCGATCGCCCGCGAGCTCCCGCTCCGCGCGGCCGAGACCCTCGCCGACATCGCAGTCGGGCGCACGGCCTGGGCCGTCGCCTACGTTGTTGTCATGTTCATCGCGTTGCCCCTGTTCGGCATCGCAGTACTCCGCTGAGAGGACCGTTCGATGGTCTTTGCCTTCTTCAAGAAAGCCCCGACGGGGCTCGATCACATCGTGACCAGGGCCGTCGGCATGCTCGGCGACGCTCGCCACTCCTTCGACCTGGCCACGTCGGCACTCCTCCTGGGTACCGACCCCGCCATGGTCGAGTCCGACATCCTCGAGACCGATCGCCGCATCAACACCGCGGAACAGGAGCTGCGCTCCGAGCTGGTCGTCCATGTGAGCGTCCAGGGCACGGCCGACATCGGATCGGTCCTCGGATTGACCCTGCTGCTGAAGAAGATCGAGCGGATCGGCGATCAAGCCAAGAACGTGCTGGATCTGGCCACCGCCGGGGTGACCCTCGCCGAAGAGGACGACGTGGCCGACCTCCTGGCGGAGCGGGAGGTCGTGTCCAGGCTCTTCGCCGAGGCCGGTGAGTTGCTGTCCGAGCCCGACGAGGACCGCATGGAGGACTACGCCGAACGGGTCCTGGCCATCACCGCGGATCACGAGACGCAGATACTCGGGCTCCTCCGATCGGACGAGCCCGGATACAAGGTCGTGCCGCGGGCGATCTACCTTCGCTACATCAAGCGGATCGTGGCGAACCTGTTGGGAGTGGTGAGCACGGCCACCGAGCCCCTGCCGAACATCGACTACCTCGACGACGGAGCCACCGACGTCACCGACGACTGACGACGGCGTCACCTGGTGGTCCCGCGCAGACGACGGCCTTCGCCTCGAGGTCCGTGTCGCTCCCGGGGCGAAGCGCACCCGGGTCACCGGGGTGCGTGACGGCGCCCTCCACATCAAGCTGGCCGCACGCCCTGTCGAGGGGGCCGCCAACCGCGCCCTGATCGACCACCTTCGCCGGCAATACCGCGTTCCGAAACGGGCCGTGACGATCGAACGGGGAGAACGGGCACGACGAAAGACCGTCCGGATCCGCGACTCCGGTACGCCGCTCGATCCGCACGTCCTGCTGCCACAGGAGGACTGAACCGAACCGCCCGAACCGGGGCGAACCGAACGCATGTGGGCGCCCGAGTCGTCCCGCCGCGAGACTTGTCGGCATGGAGCCGATCGATGGCGACACCATTCGAGTGGTGGTCGTCGAGGATCATGACATCGTCGTCGAGGGTCTGCGCACGATCATGGCCGAGACCGATGACCTCATCGTCGTCGGCGAGACAGACTCGGTGCCCGACGCCCGGGCGCTCATCGACGATCTCCGACCCGATGTCGTGCTCGTCGACGTGAGCCTGCAGGATCGCGCCGGCCTCGAAGTGTGTCTGTACGCCCGGGAGACCCACCCCGAGGTGTCGTGCATAGCCCTCACATCGAGTTTCGACGACGATCTGGTCCGCGACACGATCCAGGCCGGCGCCGCGGGCTACCTGCTGACTCGTGCTTGTTGCGCTGACCTGGTCGACGCGGTCAGACATGTGGCATCGGGCGGCGCCGTGCTCGATCCATCGCTGACCCGCCACCTGTTCGACCTTCTCCAGGATCGTCCCTCGGTGCCCCCGGCCGTCGAGCAACTGAGCCCCCGCCGGCGTCGCCTGCTGAGTCTTCTCGCCGCGGATCTGACGGCCACACAGATCGCCGAGGCCGAGTTCGTCTCGGAGAAGACGGTGAACAACCAGCTGAGCCTGCTGGTGCGACAGCTCGGCTTGACCAACCGCGAGGACCTCACCGCCCTGGCCAAGGCCCTTCACCGACCGACACTGCGGTGGACCGCTCTGCTCTAGATGATTGGTCCAAGGATCGTTGGCGCTCGTGGCGTGCGGTTCGCCGATAGGCGCGGCGAGCCGACCCTCGGGGTCTCATCAACACGAACTCGCGGCCTCAAAACCCAGTTCCGGGCTCCTGGGCCGCCAGTTCGTCTGTGGAACCAATCATCTAGGGGAGCCCGGGGATGTCGCGCGTCCCGGCGAATCGGGATGAAAGCCCGGAAAGAAGTGACCGATGGTCGTTGGCTCCCGCCTCCTGCGCGTGGAACAGTCGGCGCCATGTCCACCACAGATGAATCCGAGACCTCGGCGTCACCGGACCTCGCGGCCGGTCCGCCGTCCGAATCGGCCGGATCCGGCGACGCCGGCCAGACCATGTGGCTGGCGTTGGTCACGGTCGGCACGGTCCTGGCGTTGGCGCTGGCCGTCGTCGCTGTCGTGATGGCCGGGTCCGACGACACCACCTCGTCGGGAGGAGGAGAAGGAGGGGGAGGGGACGCGGCCGGCGACGTCACCGTCTCCGCCGTCGACATCGCCTTCGAGCCCGACGCATGGACCGTCACGGCCGATGCGGAATCCTCGATCACCGTGAACAACGACGGGGCGGCCGACCACAACTGGACCGCTCTGGAGCAGGGAACCGAGATCGCCGGCGAAGACGAGTTCGACCCGTCAACGGTTCTCGTCGCCACGGCCGATCTGGCCGGGGGCGAGAGCGAGACGATCACCGAGACCTTCGCGGCCGGCTCCTACCAGGTGATATGCACGATCCCCGGGCACTTCGCCGCGGGCATGGTCGGGACGCTGACGGCAGCCTGACGGTCGGTCTCGCCGCGGATTGACCAGAATGGACGGTCATGCCGGCTCGATCGACCCTCCCCCCGCTGTGGAGTGACGCGGCGGTGGTGACGGGGCTGTGGGCGATGGGGGGCGTTCAGCCCCTCCTCGAGCTCCTCGGCCACAACCCGACCTTCTTCGTGGCTGCCCACGCATCGGACGCCCGGATCGTCGGGTTCCTACTGGTCGTGCTCTTCGCCGTCCCCGCTGCGGCCACCGTGGTCCTGGCGGCGTCGCGCCGCCTGCCGACGCCGGCACCCCAGCTCGTCCGCGTGACCGTGCTCGCTGCCGGAGCAGCCCTGGTCGGCCTGTCGATCGGTCGGCGGATCGCGGGTGACTCGACGATCGGACACCTGGTGATCGCCGCCGCCACGGTCGCGTTCGTTCTGGCTGCGGACCTGCGCTGGCCGCATGTGGTCGAAGCCATGAGGTACATCGCCGTCGCAACGGTCGTCTTCGGGGGCCTCTTCCTCCTCTCACCAGCCGGGGCACTCATCGGCCAAGCCGACGCGGCCGTCGTGGAAGACGTCGCCATCGGCGACCCGGCCGACCTGGTGGTGATCATCCTCGACGAACTGCCCACCGCTTCGCTCCTCGACGGCGACGGAAACATCGCCGAAGACCGCTTTCCCAACTTCGCGCGCCTGGCACGGTCATCGACGTGGTTTCGCAACGCCGTTTCCGACTTCACGTACACGACCGAGTCGGTGCCGGCCATCCTGTCGGGCCAGATCGGCGAATCGCCACCGCCCCCCACCAGCGCAAACTACCCCGAGAACCTGTTCACGCTCCTCGGAGACCAGTACGCTATCTCCGCCCGCGAAGAGCTGAGCTCGCTCTGCCCGCCCGATCTGTGCGCGCCGGTCGAAGGAACGCTCGGCCAGATGCTGAGCGACACGTGGGTGGTCTTCCGCCACCAGACCCTGCCCGAACGATGGAGGGACGGCCTCCCGCCGGTCGACCAGGGCTGGAGCCGGTTCGAGAACGCGGCGGACACGAAGGCCGACCCCCTCGACGAGCCGTTCGACGCATGGGTCCAGCGTCAGGACCGCGTGACCTCACGGACCGCCTACCGCACCGAGCCCCTCGAGACGCTGGCCGACCAGCTGAGCCGGCCCCCGGGATCCCAGCCCGAGCTCCACGTGGTGCACGCCGTACTCCCCCATCTGCCGTGGGAGCGTGAGCCCGGTGGGGCGCTCTACACCACGTCGGCCGAAAGCGACGTCCCGGTTGACACCTCGGGTGTGTGGTTGGATCACGAATCGGCCGTGACGACCTCCTTCCAGCGGCACCTCCTCCAGATCGGCCACGTCGATCGCCTCGTCGGAGAAGTCATGGACGCGATGGTCGAATCAGGACGCTGGGAGGACACGATGTTCGTCGTCGTGGCCGATCACGGCGTGACGTTCGAGACCGGCACCCACCGGCGACGACCGAGCACGAGCACGCTCGACGAGGTCTTTCGCGTCCCGTTGTTCGTGCGGATTCCGGCGGGCGCCCGGGGAGAGGTCAACGACGAAATGGTGCACAACGGCGACGTCGTCCCCACCGTGGTGGACGCGCTCGAGATCGATACCGACTGGCGCTTCGGTGGACAATCCCTGCTGGATCCCGGGACCGGGCCCGCCCGCACCACCGTGTACAGCAGGTCTGGCCCCCGTGAGCTGGATCCGTCGCTCGACGCGTTGATCGCGGTCGTCGATCGCAACGACGACCGGCTTGCCGAGGGGTACGACTGGTCTTCGGTGGCGGCTCCCGGCGAGGCCGGTGCCCTGGTCGGCACCGCGATCGCCGACCTCGACGTGGGCCCCGTGCTCGGCACCGTCACCGTCGCAGCTCTGGAGGAGCTCGAGCGGATCGATCAAACGTCGGGCTTCCTGCCCGTGATGGTGGAAGCCCGATTCGAGGGAGAGCAGCCACCCGAGCAACTGCTGGTGGCCATCGACGGGATCATCCTCGGCGCCGGACTTCCACAGCTCACTCCGGCCGAGTACACCACCATCCTCGACCCGGCCGCCCTGACCGATGGGAGCCACCGGGTCGACGTGCTGGCGTGGCGCGACGGTGCGGTCCATTCGGTGACCCTCGATCGCTCCGCTCGCCTCTCGGTGGACGACGGCGTCCTCCTGGTCGACGGCTCGGTACCGCCCCCGCTGGGCGCTCCGGATGTCGAGCTCCAGATCGAGAAGGCCAACCGGGTCGACGGTCAGATCGCCGTGTGGGGCTGGTCGGTCGACCGACAGAAGGAGCGGGTACCCGACGTGGTGGTGCTCCTCGGTGATTCGGGGGTCATCGCCGCCGACACCGACTTCACGAGGAGCTCGGACGCGGCTGATCGTCACGGGGACGACGTCGGATTCTCCCGGTTCTCGGTTCGTGGCCCCGACACGGGCGATCTCCGCGTCGCCGCGGTGTACCCCGACGGTGTGATCACCACCTCCCTCTGAGTGCGTTACTCGGGGACAGACCCCGGGTGCGTTGTCCGGGGACGGACCCTCCGGGGTCTGTCCCCCATCTCGGGATCCCGGGTACGGTCTCGCCCGTGAGTACGGAGGCGACCGAGCTGGACATCGCGGGTCACAGCGTTCGGATCACCAGCCCCGACAAGGTGTTCTTCTCCGAGCGAGGCGAGACCAAGCTCGACCTGATCACCTACTACCTCGGCGTCGAGGTGCCCATAATGCGACGAATGGGCGACCGACCGACGCTTCTCCAACGCTTTCCGGACGGCGCCGGTGGGAAGTCGTTCTTCCAGAAGCGGGTGCCGAAGGGCGCGCCGAAGTGGCTCGAGACAATGACGGTGTCCACCCCGAACGGCACGACCTCCAACGCCATGGTCGCCGCTGATCTCGCCCACCTCGCATGGGCGGTCAACCTGGGCTGTCTCGGCTTCCACCCGTGGCCCTATCGCCGCTCCGACCCCCATCACGCCGACGAATTGAGGATCGACCTCGACCCTCAGCCCGGTGTCGGCTTCGACGCGGTACGAGAAGCAGCCGACGAGGTCCGTTCGCTGCTGAGCGAGCTCGGTCTCAGCGCCCATGTCAAGACCAGTGGAAGCCGAGGCCTGCACATCTACGTCGGCCTACTACCCCGCTGGGATTCCTACCAGGTCCGTAGCGCGGCGGTCGCCCTGGCCCGCGAGCTCGAGCGGCGACGTGGTGACCTTCTCACCGCAGCCTGGTGGAAGGAGGAACGGGGCAAGCGCGTCTTCGTCGACTTCAACCAGAATGCTCCCCACAAGACCGTCTTCGGCGCGTGGTCCGTACGAGCCCGGGTCGGTGCCCAGGTCTCGACTCCCATCCGATGGGACGAGGTCGCCACGATCGTCCCCGACGACCTCACGATCCAGACCGTGCCCGGACGGGTGGCCGCCGAAGGCGACCCGTGGGAATCGATGAACGAGACACCCCAGGACCTCTCCGCCCTGCTGGTCCTGCACGAACGGGACATGGCCGCCGGCATGATGGACGCCCCCTGGCCCCCGGTGTACCCGAAACAGCCCAACGAGCCGCCCCGAGTCGCCCCCAGCAGGGCCAGGAAGCCCGATTCCGACAGCTGAAGGACCCCGAGGATGACCGATCCAGCACCCGAGGGGTCCACCACCGAGGGTCACCCGCGGCGATGGCTGATCCTGGGCATCCTCAACCTGTGCCTGGTGCTCATCGTGGCGAGCGTGAGCTCGCTGAACGTCGCGCTTCCGACGATCATTCGCGAGCTCGAGCCGAGCTCTACCGAGCAGCTCTGGATCATCGACGCCTACGCGCTCGGTTTTCGCCGGGTTCCTGCTGCCGGCCGGCGCGCTGGGCGATCGCTACGGAAGGAAGGGAGCACTTCTCGTCGGGCTGGCGATCTTCGGTGCAGCATCATCCATCGCCGCCTTCTCGTCCACGCCGGCTCAGCTCATCGGGATGCGGGCGACGATGGGTATCGGAGCTGCACTGATCATGCCGTCCACGCTGTCCATCATCACCGTCGTGTTCCCCCCGCAGGAACGCAGCAAGGCCATAGCGATCTGGGCCGGATTCGCCGGTGCCGGCGGCGCGATCGGGCCGCTCATGAGCGGCCTCCTTCTCGAGGCGGGTTTCTGGTGGGGCTCGGTCTTCTTCGTGGCCGTTCCCATCGTGGTGCTTGCCGCGGTGGCGATCGCCTTCATCGTCCCGACCTCACGGGATCACGAGCAGCGACCGCTCGACTTCGCCGGTGCCGGCCTGTCGGTCGTGGGCCTCACCGCGTTGGTCGGCGGCATAATCGAGGGCCCCGAGCTCGGCTGGACCGACCCGGTCGTGCTGGGCCTGTTCCTCGTGGCCGTGATCGCCCTCGTCGGTTTCGTGGCCTCCGAGCTCCGGATCACCCACCCGATGCTCGATCCCCGCTTCTTCCGGATCCCCCGATTCGGGTTCGGGAGCCTGGCCATCTCGATGGCCTTCATGGTCATGTTCGGGTTCTTCTTCCTCACCACGCTCTACCTGCAACTGGTCCAAGGGCACTCGGCGTTGGGCGCCGCGGTCCGGACCCTCCCCATGCCGGCGGCGATGCTCCTCGTGTCCGGCCAGTCACCCAGGCTCGTCGCCCGGTTCGGAGCGCACCGGGTGGTGCCGACCGGTTTCGTGATCCAGGCGACGGGCTTCGCCCTCCTCTCCCAGCTCGAGGTCGACACCGCGTACTGGCAGCTCGCCCTGGCGTTCGTATGTCTCGGCGTGGGAATGGCCCTCCTGATGCCGGCCTCGACCGAGGCGATCGTCGGGTCGTTGCCCCGCGACAAGGCGGGCGTGGCATCGGCCGTCAATGACACCACCCGCGAGGTCGGCGGCTCGATCGGGATCGCCCTGCTCGGAACCCTGCTCGCCACCGGCTATCGGAGCGGCCTGGGCTCGGCCGCCGACGCTCTGCCCGGAGAGGCGGGAGAGCTGGCCCGCGACGGATTGGGGGGAGCCCTCCAGGTCGCCGGACAGCTCCCGGCCGGGGCGGCCGACGCACTCGTCGAGTCGGCCAGAGCGGCGTTCCTCGACGGTACGTCCCTGGCCTTCGGGGTCGCCGTCGTGCTCGGGCTGGTGACGGCCGCTGTCATCGCAGCCGGACTCCACCCGAGTCGCCTGGAGGTCGAGCCCGATGCGGCGGCCCGGTCAGGTGGATAGGCGCCGCTGCACCCGTGACGGCCGGTAGCGTTCGGGCGTGACCACACCACCTTCCGCCGGCTGGCACTCCGATCCGTCCGGTCAGCACGAACTGCGCTACTCCGACGGGACCAGATGGACCGAGCACGTCGCCGACGGTGGCGCGACGAGCGTCGACGCGTACGTCGCCCCGCCGCCACCGGTCGTGACCCCACCCCTGCCCCCTCCGCCTGCCGCGGCTCCTCCGGTCGAGCAGCCCACCGCCACCTGGCCGGCGCCTACCAAGCCCGAACCGATCGACGTCGCCTGGTCGGCCATCGACGAGCCGATCGCCCCGGATCCGCCAGCCCCGTTCCCGCCTCCGACCGGCCAGTCGCCCATGTACCAGGCCCCGCCGGCGCATGGCGCGCCCCCGGGAGGCATTGCCGACGCTCCGACCTCCGGCGGCGGCACCCGGTGGGGGCTCATCGCTCTGATCGTGTTCCTGATCGTCGCCGTCATCGGCGCGGGCGTGGCCGCCGTACTCGTCGTGAGGAACGGCGACGACTCCGGCCCCTCGGGCTCCGTGCCCACAGCGGAGCCGGCCAGCGGGATCTCCGGGTTCGGCGACGACGCAGAGATGGATGCTCTGGCGCTCGAGTGCGAAGCCGGCGACTGGCAGGCCTGCGACGACCTCTACTATGACTCGCAGCCGGCATCCGGCTACGAGGACTACGGTCGCACCTGCGGTGGACGTTTCGACTTTCAGCCGGATTGGTGTACCGACGTCTTCTAGGCCAGTGTCACCCAGCCGGCACCTATCGCGGTTCGACCGGCGCCGTTGACCACCTCGAACGGCACCACACCCGACAGCGTGTCCGGCCCGTCTCCGATCACGACGGCCACCCGGTCGGGCATGGGCACCATGGCTCCGAATCTGCATCCCAGGCTCCGGACCATCCTCGCATCGCCCGCCGGAGTCGAGGCGACAACCCGTGACACGGCCATGGCCAACGTCGCGGTGCCATGCAGGATGGGACCCGGTAGACCAGCGGATGCGGCGACGGCCGCGTCGGTGTGGATCGGGTTGTAGATGCGTGAGCACTCGGTATAGACGTGGGCAGCCCCTGCGGCGACCGAGATCGCACGTTCGGTCGAGCCTGTCGTCGAGACCTCGGGTCGGGGGTCGACGACCGATCCGGCGGGGACGGCCTCACCCTCGAGGGGGACGCCGAGGAAGAGGCTGCCCATGAAGGTCGTGGCGACCGGTTCGCCGACCCGGTCGACCGTATCGAGCCGCAGGACCTCGTAGGTACCGGGCCGACGAGGCTCGGCGGCCACCACGGTCGCCGTGGTCATGAGGGTCTCGGACGGTTCGATCGGACGGTGCAGGGTCAGATCATGGGTGGCGTGCACGCCCGAGAGCAGCTCGTCGCGGGTGAAGGCTCCACCGGTGTCGACGGCCCGGACCGCCAGGACGGCGGGCCACTCGAGGCACACGGGGAACGCGGGATGAACGACGACACCCCCACGGGTGTCGAAATAGGCGGGGAGTTCGTCGCCGATCCCGGCGGCGTACGCCATGGTCCAACGGGAGTCGACATCGTGACTGATCGGGTCGGTGCTGTGGCCGACCAGGGAGGAGGGGTAGGGCATGAGCAAGTCTCGCAGAACGACCGCCGGTTCCAGGTCCCGACGGTGCTACGATCTCCCGCTCCGGGGCCGTTAGCTCAGTTGGCTAGAGCACCTGCATGACGCGCAGGGGGTCGGGGGTTCAAATCCCTCACGGCCCACACCTCGCCCTGCCGAAATCTGGTCCCTCGCCGTCGGCTACCGACGCTTCGGGCAGGCCAGATCCACCGGCAACCGACACGCCGAACGTCGTGCATCGATGCTGAACGCCTCGAGGCCCACGGCCGGCAGCTCCGGCCCGGCCAGCGATCCCTAGACTCGGCGGCATGCCCATCGAACCGGACGCCAAGAACTGGACCTGGGTCCTCGAGCGGCGATGCGAGTCCTGCGGATTCGAGGCCGCCCTCATCGACGTGACCAGGACCGGCTCGGCCATCCGGACCAATGCCGCCTCCTGGCAGATCGTGCTGGCTCGCCCCGATGCTCCGAACCGTCCGGACGATCACACCTGGTCGGCGCTCGAGTACGGCTGCCACGTGCGCGACGTGTTCCGCAAATTCGACGAGCGCCTCGGACTGATGGTCGAGACCTACGATCCGCTGTTCGACAACTGGGATCAGGATGCGACAGCGATCGAGGACCGCTACGGCGAGCAGGATCCCGCCGCCGTGGCAGCGCAGGTGTCCGAAGCCGGCGAGGCACTCGCCCGCCGCTTCGATGCCGTCACGCCCGATCAATGGCACCGCCCCGGCCGCCGCTCCGACGGCTCCGCGTTCACGATCGACTCATTCGCCCGCTACTTCCTCCACGATCCCGTCCACCACCTGTGGGACGTGGACGGCCGGTAGTCCCCATGGTTCGCTCTGCGACTCGAGGGCCGCCCCCACCGGGCCGACCTTCGCACCATGGACCTCGTCTCGCCACGGCCCCCCAACCCCGAAATCTGGTCCCTCACCGTTGGTTACCGACGGTTAGGCCCGGTCTGAAGGGCGATGAGCCGCACCGACGGCCAAGCTGGCAGACTGCCGGCCATGGATCAACGTTGGATCGCCCGCATGGTCTCGTTCGGCCGGTGCACGATCGGCGCCGCCATGTTGCTCGCCCCCGACCGGGTGGCCCGGCTCTGGCTCGGCGACTCCGGAGGACCCGGTAGTCGCCCGCTCGTCCGGGCCATGGGTGTTCGCGACGTGGTGTTGGGGCTAGGGGCACTCGAGGCCCTGGATCACGAGGGAGACGCCCGATCCTGGGTTGCGGCCGGCGCGGCATGCGACGCCGTCGACGCGGGCGCCCTGGTGCTGGCATCGCGGGATCTGCCGGGCCGCGCGTGGGGCGTCGTCCTGTTGGCCGCGAGCGCGGCCGTGCTCGGAGGGCGGGCGGCCACCGATCTCGGATAGAGCCGGTACGCGCTTTCTCGCATGGTGCCCTGGCGAGGTCCCGGTGGGATTTGCACCCACGACTTTACGGCTTTGCAGGCCGTTCCCTTGGTCTACTCGGGCACGGGACCGTGAGCGACAGAGTGTAGTGGGGGTCACCCGGAATGCTCGCGGCGGTTAGCGTCCCGGGATGCGCAGACTCACGATCCTCTTCCTCGCCACCACGCTCCTCGCCGCCGCATGTAGCGGCGACGACGACGGCAGCGTCGAAGCTTCGGCGACCACCTCCGACACGGTCGACACGGCCGGCTCCGACACTTCGGAGAACGAGGGTACCCCTGCCGCTACGACCACCGCACCGTCCACGACGGCGGCCCCGCAGCTCCCCCCTGACCCCATCCCGTCGGCCGCCTGCACCGATCCTCCCGAGGGTCCGGCGATCGAGAACGGGGCCCGGGTCGACTTCGCGAGCGGCGGCACCGACCGGTACTACTTCCTGGCCGTGCCCGACAGTACCGAGCCGGTGCCCCTGGTCCTGGACCTCCACGGCTACACCGAGGGTGCGGGCATACACGCGGCGCACACGAACCTGGGCGGGCTCGGTGCCACCGAGGGATTCGCCGTTGCCACACCTCACGGCGACGGGACACCCGCCCAGTGGGGGTTCGATCCGAGCACAGCCGACGTCGGGTTCTTCGAGGACCTTCTCGACCACGTCGAGGCGACCGTCTGCGTCGACCGAGCCCGCGTCTACGCCACCGGCCTGTCGAACGGCGCATTCATGAGCTCGCTCCTCGGGTGCCTGCTCCCCGAGCGCATCGCCGCCGTGGCGCCTGTGGCGGGGGTGCAGACCCATGACGACTGCCCGATCGAGAACCCCACGCCCCTCCTTGCGTTCCACGGCACCGACGACTCGTTCGTCAGCTTCGAGGGCGGCCTCGGTGAGAGCGTCGCGCAGCTACCGAATCCCGACGGCAGTGGCGGGTCGCTCGAGGATGTGATCGACGAGGCCGACTCTTCGGTGGCCGAGGAGCTGGCCGAGGTCGAGGCCATGACCGTTCCCGAAACCGTCGCCGACTGGGCCGAGCAGAACGGCTGCGAGCCGGAACCGGTCGAGAGCCCGGTCGGGACCGAGGTCCGGCATATCGACTACGACTGCCCCGCCGGGGGCGACACCCAGCTCTACATCATCGACGGGGGCGGGCACACTTGGCCCGGCAGCGAGTTCCTGGCCGATGCGACCGACCTGGTGGGTCACACGACCTTCGACATAGACGCCAACACGCTCATCTGGGAGTTCTTCAGAGAGCAGTGGCTGGAGGAGCCCCCGGGCTGAATCCGTCACCCGAAGCCCATCACCCGAAGCACAGCTCGATCAGCGAGCGCAGCCCGTCTCTGGCAACCGACACCTCGAGGCCGGAGTCGGTCGTCCGGATGTCGAGCGCCGGGCAGAACGAATCACTTCCCGCCACGAAGAAGTGGGGCGAGCCGATGACCCCACGACTCCGGCCCTCGGCCAGATCGGCCTCGACCCGTCGTTGCCCGAGAGGTTCGGGCAGCACGAGTCGATGACGGGCCGCCACCGCGGCCAGCACGGTCGGATCGGCGACGTCTACCCCCGCCTCGAAGGTGAGCTGACGGACCTCGAGGGCCACCGACTCACCGATTCCGGCGTCGGTCTCGTATGCGAGCGCCGTCAGTTCCATCGCCGGCAGGAAGCTCGACGCATACGACGACCCGTCGAACCCGGCGAATCGATCGGTGTCGAGCTGCGAGCGCAGCGCCTCGGCCTTCGTGGCCACGGCTTCGCCGGAGAACCCAACGCCGTTGATGATCTCGAGCGGCCAGGCGCGCACCCGCAACGCGACGTCGTCACGTTGGCGACGCGCTCGCTCGGCCACCAGCATCGAGAGACCCATGTGGGCGAACGGACAGCCGACGTCGGCGAAGACTTCTACTTCGGTCATCGGCTGACCATAACGGGGTTCTGGTGAGACGGACCCACACGGGGCCTCACGAGAACCTTGGAGCGGACGACGAGACTCGAACCCGCGACCTTTACCTTGGCAAGGTAATGCTCTACCAACTGAGCTACGTCCGCAAGAGTTCGTGAGTGTAGCGCGAACCGCGGTGGTGAAGTGCCGCTGGAGCCGACCTCAAGCAGAGGGCTCGACGCCCTCGACCGCCGTGGCGATCATCGCCGCCGCGGCCGGTTCCAGAACCAGGCCCACCGCCTCGGACCGTCCTCTGCTGCTCATCTTGGCCACGGTCTTGCGAAGCACTCCGGCGGACTTCTCGGCGCCCAGCCTTTCGACGAGATCGATGAGTTGCTGCTCCATGAACACCAAACACAGCGCATCCTCGTGGGTCTGAACCCGGGGATCGGAGTTGATGTCGTCCTTCCGGATGATGGCCTGGACCGAGGCGATCTCGTCGGCGGTGAATCCTTCCTCCCGCAGGAGGGTGCCCACGTCCTCGGCATGCCGGGCTCTGAGATCGCTCCGCCAGCGCAGGTACCCGGCTCGCCCGTCGGGGTAGGAGTCACGGGGGACGGTCCACCGACGGAGATGGTGGGCGCGCGCCGCTATGCGCTGGAGGATGTCGGCTTCGGGATCCAGCCGGGCCACCCAACCGCTCATCGCTTCGGCGTGCACGACCTCCTTTGGCCGCGGACCGCTCTCGGTCGGGACACGAACCGGATCCTCGGCGTTCAGCGCGTCGACCCGTTCGATGACTCGGGCCAGGCGATCACTCACCGGAGTCGCCGGGGGTCAGATCGACGCGCAGCGTGAGCACGCCATCGACCAGCTCGCCATCGGCGTCGCCGATGATGGCGTAGTCCTGGTAGTCGGCCTGGGCCTGGGCGATGAACTGCCGGCGGCCTTCACCCTCGATCGGCGGAAGGGAGCGGTTGCGCACCGCTTCGGCCCGATCCCGGAACCTCGCCAGCATCGCGTCGACATCGAGTTCGGCGGCCATCGGCCGAGCCTACTCAGCTGCGTCGAAGACGGGGGCTCCGCCGAGGGGGCGCGTCGCCCGCCAGTAGAACACCGTGAACGCCGTGACCACTCCGGCCATGCCCAGCAGGCCCAGGATGATCAGGCGGAGCCTGCGGCTCGCGCTCAGGCCACCTTCGCCGTCCTGGAACGTGCCTTCGGCCGGAGCAACGGTGGTCGATGTGGTCGACGTCGACGTGGTCGTCGACGAAACCGAGGTGGTCGACGACGTCGAGGAGGAACTCGTCGATGTCGTCGTCTCCTCCACGGTAGGGGAGGTCGGCGCAGGCGGAGGAGCCTGCGCCGGTGGGCTCGTTGCGGGTGGCGAAGTAATCGCGGGTGCCGTAGTCACCAGTACGGTCGTCGGTGGGGCGGCCGTGGTCGGCGGGAGCGTCGTCGGGACTGCGACCGTCGTGCTGGGCCCGCCCCCCTGTCCCCCGGCGGGCCCCACTGTCAGGATGATCGCGACCACGACAGCGATCACCATCGCCACGGCGTGAAAGCCGGACAGGGACGAGCGGGGGAGAAGTCGTAGCTTCGTCATGATCGAACCGGAAATGCTATCTGCCCCCGCCCTGGCTTCTGACACCGGGTGATGCACTCGGGTCTCATAGCTGGTGGGTCGGGCACGAGTAGGTCGTGCGGCCTCCGATGGTTCGTCGCTCGAGCGCATCGCCGTCACGGGGGCAACGACCCTCACGGTGCCGTTCGGCCTGCAGATCACCGGTGTGGGACCCGCCCCGCCGACCCAGCTCCTCCAGCGTCGCCGCCATGCCGGCGGCGAGGGCGGTGAGCTCGTCCGAGGTCAGAGTCCCCGCATCACGGGCCGGGTCGAGCCCGGCCCGCCACAGCGTCTCGTCGACCAGCAGGTTCCCCAGCCCGGCGATCCGGGCCTGGTCGAGCAGCCTCGTCTTCAGTGCCGTAGCCGAATTCGACAACAGGACGGCCAGCGCGTCGTGATCCACCTCCTCTGCGTCCGGCCCGAGCCGGGACAGGTCGGGCGACAGCTCGACGCCGCCCAGGCGACGAGGGTCCCGGATCATCAGAGTCCCACCGTCGGTGAAGTGCAGTCCGAACCGGTCCCATTCCCCCAGATCCCGATCGCTCGAATACTCCAGTCGATCGATGCCGGCCGCGCCGTCGACGAGAAGGCGACCTGTCATGCCGAATCGCAACCCGAGCACCGGCCCGGAGGTGTCCAACACGAGCACCTTGCCGTGCCGACGAGTTCCCTCGACTACCTCACCTACCAACTCCGCGACCAGCTGTTCGGCCGTCGTCCCACCCTTGAGATACCACGCATCGTCGGCTTCCACGCCGGCAACCGTGCGGCCCACCACGCCTTCGGCCAGCCCGCGGTAGACCTCGACCTCCAGTAGTTCGGGCATGCGGCGGGATCAGAGCTCTACGAGCCGCCGGACCGCGGTCTCATCCTGACGCCGGGTGAGCATCCGGATCGCGGCGGTCGCGCTGATCGCAGCCAGGACGGCGGACACCATGGCCAGGATCTGGAGGTCCCGAGTCGCGATGGAACTGGGATCAGCCCTCAGGAACAGGGTCCACACGGGCATGGACAGCGCTCCGGCACCGAACACGGCCCACATCCGGAACAGCCCCGGTGGCGGAGGCCAGGTTCGGTCGCGGCGGGTCCGCCACCAGATGTCCGAGAGCGTGGCGAGAATCGATCCCAGCGCTCGCAGGGAGAGCAGCCCCCAAGCGACCATGAGGGCCAGCGACAGGCCGCTGTCCGCAAGGTCACTCAGACCGACTCCGGCCATGGCGAATGCCACCAGGGCGACCGGCCACCACCGGCTGCGCAGATCCCGGACGTCGAGCCGACCGCCGGCCCCGATGGCCCAGAGGTTGCGGTTCGATCTGGCCAGCCACATCGCGCTGATCACGACGGCCACGAGACCGGTGATGACGACGACGAGCACGGCCAGGACGAACCAGTCGGTGACCGATCCGAAATCGCCGACCGGTCCCTGTCCGCTCTCGGCCCATGTCCGACGGTGGGCGACGGCGACGACGATCCAGGCCAGCCCAGCCACGGCGAAGAGGCCGAGGGCGAGGACGGCGAGACGACCGAGCGTCGCTGGCGACGAATACCGCTCCCGATAGGCGGTGAGCGACCGCGTGGAAGCGAGGTCGGCCGGCCGGACCGCGCTGTCCGCTTGGCCGGAGTCCGCCCCTGGTGCACGCACCGAGCGGATCTCGACGTCGGGGGATCCACCGGCCCGGACCGCCGGCGAGGTCACAGCGGGAGCGAACATCTCGTCGAGCGTCGATCCGCACTCGGGGCATCTCACCGCGCCGTCACCCAGCGGGGCTCGACACCGGCCACACCGCAACGATCCGCTCATCGCCGGTCCCCGTCTACCACTCCGCTCCCCTCTGAGCATCGGTGGGATGCCCAGCCAAACACGTCGGGGCATCGTACCAAGGGCGCTGAACGGGTGCCCGACCGTCGCGCACCGACCGGTCAGTCGCCGGCGACCGAGAGTGCCCGCAGGAAGTCGTCGATGATGTCCCGCTCGTGTTCGAGCCCCACCGAGACGCGGATCGTCCCTTCGGTGATACCGGCAGCGGCCAGCTCCTCGGCGTCCAGGCCCACGTGGGTGGTGCTGGCCGGATGGGTCACCAGGGTCTCGGGCCCGCCGAGCGACGTCGCGAGACGGGCCACCCTGGTGGCTTCGACGAAGCTGCTTCCGGCCTCGAGGCCACCCTCGATGTCGAAGGTCAGCATTCCCCCCATGTGCACCATCTGACGCTTGGCCAGATCTCGCTGGGGATGGCTCTCCAACCCCGGATAGCGACAGACGGTGACCGCGGGATCGACCTCGAGCGCTTCGGCCAACAGCTGAGCGGTTCGGCTCTGGCGCTCGAGTCGAACGCCGAGGGTGCGCAGGCCGCGCAGCCCGTTCATCGCATCGAACGGTGAGGCATTCGCCCCCTGGACGACCGCGAACTGCCAGATCCAGTCGATCAGCTCCCGAGAACCCGCGACCACGCCGAGAATCGCGTCGTTGTGGCCGGCCAGTGTCTTGGTGGCCGAGTGCACCACGAGGTCCACCCCGTAGCCGAGCGGCTGTTGTCCGAGAGGGGTGGCGAAGGTCGAATCAACCACGGTCATCGGCCCGGCGATCGCACCGAGCTCCTCGAGATCAGCCAAGGCCATCTGCGGGTTGGAAGGCGACTCGGCAAACACGAGCATCGTCCGGCCCGGTTGGACCGCAGCAGCGAAGGCTCCCGGTTCTGCCGCGTCGACGAGGGTGACGTCGATGCCCAGCCGAGGACAGACCGCGGTGAACAACTGCGAAGTCCCGCCGAAGAGCTGCCGCTGGGCCACGATGTGGTCTCCGGCCGAGCACAGTCCCAGAACCACTCCGGTGATGGCACCCATGCCGGAGGCGAACGCGCGGGCCGCCTCGGCGTTCTCGAGCTCGGCTATGGCCGACTCGAAGTCGTTGACGGTCGGATTCCCGAACCGCCCGTAGAAGAACGGTGAGTCGGTGCTCGTCGCCCGGCGGCGACCCTCGGCGACCGACGGGGCGATGTGGGTCGTCGATGGGCTCAAGGTCGGAGCAAGGGCCGAGCCGTTGTTCCGGCGACCGGCCTGGATCGCCAGGGTCTCGGGCCGGACCCCGACCACCCGGCGGTCGTCATACTGCTCGGAGGATCCGGCCGCCGGCTCATCAGCCATTCAGGTCTCCTTTTCCAGGTCGGCCAGGAACTCCGCCAGCGGACCGCCGACCTGCTCGGTCTCGATGAGGAAGGCGTCATGGCCCTTGTCGCTGCTGACGTCGACGTAACGGGTGGGGATCCCGCGGGCATGCAGGTGATCTCGGAGGGCGTGCTGCAGATGCACCGGATACAGCATGTCGGAGTCGATCCCCAGCGTCAGAGCGGGCACCCGGATGCGGTCCAGCGCGGGGTCGATCCCCCCTCGGCCCCGGCCGATGTCGTGGAGGTCCATCGCCCGGTTCAACACCAGGTAGCTGTTGGCGTCGAACCGGCGGGCCAGCTTCCAACCGTGGTGCTCGAGGTAGGTCTCGACATCGAACGGACTCCACAGATCGAACGACTCGGTCGGTCCCCGCTTGGCCCGACCGAAGCGGTCGGCGAACTCGGCCTCGCTGCGGTAATGGATTATGCCGATCTCGCGAGCCAGTCGGAGACCCTCGTGGGGGCCGTCACCGTCGGCCGCTCCGTAGTAGTCACCGGCCCTCCACTTGGGATCCATCCGAACCGCATTGCGACCCACCGAGCTCCAGGCGATCTGCTGGGGGCTGGCCTCCGTAGCCGTGGCCAACGCTGCGACACCTCGAAGCCGATCGGGGAAGGTCACCGCCCATTCGAGCGCCTGCATGCCTCCCATCGAACCTCCCACGACCGCCAGCCACCGGTCGATTCCCAGGTGGCCGGCCAGGTGAGCCTGTGTCCGGACGATGTCGCGAATGGAAACCGCGGGGAAATCCGCACCGTACGGTCGTCCGGTGCCGGGGGCGACCGATGCCGGGCCGGTCGTTCCCTGGCACCCGCCGAGCACGTTCACGCACACCACGAACCACCGGTCGGTGTCGACCGCGAGGCCGGGACCCACGATGTTCTTCCACCAGCCCGTGGTCCGGTGGCCGCGTCCCATCCCACCGGTGGCGTGAGAATCGCCGGTCAGTGCATGACACACCAGGACCGCATTGGAGGCGGTCGCATCGAGCGCTCCCCACGTCTCGTAGGCGATCGTGAGGCCGTCGAGCACCCCGCCACCCTGGAGAGCGAACGGCTTGTCGATCCCGAGGAACCGGCGATCCCCGACGGGATCACCCGGCTTCCAGGCGCCTGATGGCGGCACGATGGCCGTGTCGCGCACGGGTGACGACCTCGGCGCCTGGTTCCTCTGGTCCCTGCGGGACGGGTCGATCACGGATTCCTCTCGGTGAGCCATCGGCTCCCGGGCCGGACACCGTGTTCGACCGTTGCTGCGACGACGCCGCAGCCACGCTCGGACAGTTGCCTTGCCGACCCGAAGGCCGACCACATCGTCGAGCCGAAACCCGACTTGGCACCTTGGGTGTCCGCCCCAGGTTGCCGGACCCGCAGTCGGGCCACTCGTAATGCGGTAGGAGCAGACCACGGGACGAGGGTGACTGTCAAGCCGAATCCGACCGCTGGAAGTGCTGATGCCACCACACGGAGAGGGTATCGGCGGTCGAGGTCGACAGCTGATAGGCCTCGGTCACCGCCGTGGCGAAGGCCCGCCGCAGATCCCGATCGTGGGCGTCCCCGTGCCAGCGTCGGACCAGACCGGCCGCCTCCTCCCAGCAGACCCGGTCGGTCGGCAGGGGAAGATCGAGGACCGATCGGGCCGAGACCCGCACCGTGTCGGCCGAGAGTCCACTTCCCGCTCGCCGGCCCACCATCCACGCGCTGGCCACCGGAGACAGGAGCACCGCTGCCACCAGCCAGAGATCGTCGGGATCTCCCGGCTCGACCGAGATGACCGGGACCGACGGGACGAGGGACCCCTCGGGGTCGACCACCGCCTCGATGATGCGGGTCTGCGATGCGACGAGCACCTTGGGCCGATACCGCGCCGCGAGCCACGCTCCCAGCCGGGGATCGTCCCGGGCCAGGGCCCGCTCGTCGACCACCGGCGAGGACCATCTCTGCCGGGCGAACCGACAGGGCCTTCGGCCCCAGAGAAGCTCGGCCGGCTCGATCAGTCCGACGGTGACGAGCGGTCTCCCGGTTTCCCCGTCGCCCTCGTGCACGAATGGCGCCAGCCCGTAGTACTGCTGCCGGAACCCGGCGGTGGCCGAGCTCAGTTCACCGAGTACCGGGCCCGACAGATCGATCTCCGGGGCTCCCCCGAGGGCGGCGAGGAGCCCGCCCCAGCCGTGAGCGGAAGCGGTCGGTCCGGGAACGGCTGCCTTCGCCGAGGGGCCCGCCCACCCGACCGCCACGGTCGTCGGCGACCGCTCCGACGCTTCAGCCCCGGCGGCCAACCGGGTGATCGACAGCGAGCACACGCGTACCGCCGCGTCGAACGCTCCCGGCTCGTCGTCGACCCAAACCGCGTCGAGGCATCCGCGCTCGGTCACCGCCCGCCGTACCGGCTCGGCGTCCCGGGCGGCGAGAAGCGAGCGAGGAACGATCATTTGGATTCTCCCGCCCGGCCCGACCAGATCCAGGGCCAGGAGCAGAAAGAGCGATGCCCGGTCGGTGTAAGGGCCGACCGCCGCGCCGAACCGGCTCTTCATGGCGTCGTGCTCGGCCTCGCCTCTTCGACTGGAGCCGCGGAGCTGGCTCCCGAACGGCGGATTGCCGATGACCAGGTCGAAGCCGGGCCCGGATCGGCCGGGAAAGCGCTTCGGGTCCATCGTGAGCGCATCGGCCACGATCAGGCCCGCCGGCACCGATCGCGTGCCGTGCTCGGCTCCGAGGAGGGCCAGGGCCGTCTGACTCGCCGCGACCGCGGTCGGTTCGATGTCCACGCCCGTCAGGCGGTCGAGGACGTCCTCGGCGGGGAGTCCGGCCCCGATCAGGCGGCGAGCGACGGCGAGGAGGAACGCCGCGCCGCCCACCGCCGGGTCGCACACCGATCCCGGTGGTTCGGTCGGATCGATGACGATCGCCGTCAGGTGCTCGGCAATCGGCCGCGGGGTGTGGTGCACCCCACCTCGGCGTCGCTCGTCGACCCCGGTCAGGATCTCGGCCACCTGGCCGATGAGGTCGGGTCCGACGATGTTCTCCGGCGGGAGGGCACCGAGATCGCTCCACCCGACGGCTTCCCCGTATGCGCCGTCGGGCAGCGGGGTGTCGGCCGGCGGTTGCGCGGACCGCATGACACAGTGTCGGGCCACGGTGGCCAGCACCGGCCCCACCGGCAGCTCATCCTCGGTCACCCGGGCAGCCAGATCCGCCAGCCATGACCGCTGCCGGGAGGTGTCGGGCTCGTCTACCACCAGGGGAGCCTACGCTTCGACCCCGACCTCGAACGGGGACGGCAGGAGGATGAGCCATGGAATGGACCGTCAAGGGGATCGACCGCCGGTACAGCTCGGCGTGGGTCGACGTCGATGTCGCCGATGTCGAGCTCCCCGACGGAACCCGGCTCGACCATCACGTCGTACGAACCGCTGACGTCGCCGGTGTGGTCCTGTACGACCCCGGACGGGGGGTACTCGCGATGTGGCGACACCGGTTCATCACCGATGAGTGGGCTTGGGAGATCCCGGGTGGGCGTATGGACCCGGGAGAGACCGCGGAGCAGGGAGCGGCACGCGAGCTGCTGGAGGAGACGGGATACCGGGCAGGCTCACTCGAGCGCATGGGGGTGAGCACGCCGGTCAGCGGGCTCGTCGACCAACGGTTCCACCTGTTTCTCGGCCTTCGCCCCGAACGAGTCGCCGAACCGACCGATCTCCACGAAGCGGAGCGCATCGAGTGGGTGCCCCTCCCCCGATTCCGTGATCTCGTCCTGGGAGGAAAGATGCTGGACGGCCTGTCGCTCAGTGCCTCGCTGTGGGCCCTGGCCGCGGATCTTCTCGACGACTGAGCGCCCGCCGAGCCCCGATCTCCGGGCGTCGGCTCTACTCCAGGCCGGTCAGGGCCGTCAGTTCGTCGTCGACGAGCTTGACGATCAGCTCGTCGAGCGAGAGCACGCTGTAGTCGTCCACGTTGAACTGGGTCTCGTCGCCCGGTGAGATCCCGTCGGCGCCGTAGGTGAGGAAGACGAAGCGGCCGCTGGTGTACTGGGCCATCTGCCGGAAGATCAGCTCGGCCTGGAAGTTGGCTCCGCTCGACGCGACCGGGAAGACCTTGATGCCTCGCCCGGCTGCATCGACCAGCGACGGCGCGTAGTCGGGACCATCCTCGTAATCGAGATGGGGTGGTGCATCGGCCACCAGGAAGAGCAGGCGGACCGCGGAGTCGGTCCGCCACGCCGTCTCGTTCAGAGCCGCATGGAGCCCCTCGTTGAGAGCCTCGGGCTCGTCGCCGCCACCGTCGGCGACGACGGCTCGGAGCTCTTCGGTGAACGCGTCGACGTCACCGGTGAAGTCGACCGTCCGGGTGACGTACTCCTCGCCGCGATCGCGGTAGGTCGTGAGAGCGAATCGCACGTCGGGACTCCCCGGAAGTGCTCCGATCTGATCGGCGACCGAGATCATGTTCGCCTTGAGCCGCTCGATCTCGTCGGCCATCGAACCCGTGGCGTCCACGAGGAACTGCACGTCGAGTGGCACGGGCGGTTCGGTCGGGGCCACCGCGAGCTCGACCTGCACGACCAGATCAGACCCGAGCTCCACCGCTGACTCGACCTCGCCCTTGCTCACCACCGCCGTGTAGGCGGGGGCGGCCTGCTGCTGGTCGGCCGGATCTCCCTCGGGGGCGGGAGCGAAGAAGAGCGCCCTGCCGTCGGCGTGGGTCCGGACGCTGGCGACCTCGGTGCCGTCCTGGTCGAGCACGACGATCAGCGCGTCCAGTACGGGACTCCCGTCGGGCGCCCGGACCTCGATCAGCCGCCGACCCTCGACGTACAACGTCTCGTGCTCGATGCCCGCCGCTTCCGCTTCCTGGAGATAGAGCAGGTACTGCTCCCACTGCTCGTTGTCGTCGACGCTGCCCGCCCGAAGCCCCAGCTCGTCGGGGGGCGGCTCGGCAGGCACGTCGTCGCCCTCGACGGCGACCCGGCCCGTCGAGGCGTCGTACGCGGCGCCTTCCCCGCCGGCCGTCGGCGCGGGTGCGAGCTCCGCGGCCGGATCGCCATCCCCGGCGGTTTCGGCCATCCCCTCGTCGGTCGGGGCGGCCTTGTCCTGCGCCTCGTTCCCCGCCGAGTCCTCGTCCGACGTCGCGCAGGCCGACGCCAGAAGGGCAGCCACGGCCAAACAGGCCACGATCAGGTGCCACCGGGCGTGCGTTCGAGATGAGGTCGGGTTCGGGCGCTTCATGATCGTTCGACGCAACGCGACAGCACCTGGTTCCGAGAAAGAGCTGAACTCCCTCAGTCGGGTGTTTCGGCATCCGATGCGTGGGGATCCCATGCCGCCAGGTCGGCGAGCTCGGCGTTGTTCGAGAACATCTCGACCATGGGGACGTCCAGCCCGAGACGCTTCTGCATCCGCTTCACCTCGAGCTCCTGATCCCAGAGCACGAGGGTGACCACCAGGCCTTCGCCGCCGGCGCGGGCCGTCCGCCCGCTTCGGTGCAGGTACGTCTTGTGCTCGTCCGGTGGATCGAAGTGGATGACCACGCCGACGTCGTCGACGTGGATACCGCGAGCCGCAACGTCGGTCGCCACGAGGACCGGGAGCTTTCCCGTGGTGAAGTCCTTGAGCGCCTTTTCCCGGGCGTTCTGCCGCAGGTCGCCATGGATGGCCGTGGCTTTGACGCCCTCCTTGTGGAGTTGACGTTCGAGGCGATCGCAGCCGAACTTGGTCCGGCTGAACATGATGGTGCGGTCGGCCGACTTGGCGATGGCGGCCGCCACCTTGACCTTGTCCATCTGATGCACCATCAGGAATCGATGGGTCATCTCGTCGACGGTCACCAGCTTGCTCTCGACCTCGTGCATCGCCGGATCGGTCTGATACCGCTTGATCAGGCCATCGACTACGCCATCGAGTGTGGCCGAGAAGAGCAGGGTCTGGTGACCGCGCTCGATGTTGCGCAGAATCCACTCGACCTGGGGCAAGAAGCCCATGTCGGCCATACGATCCGCTTCGTCGACGATGACGTGGGCCACATCCGCGATCGACAGTTCCTTGCGTTCGAGGAGGTCGATCATGCGGCCCGGCGTGGCGACGACGAAATCGACGCCCCTGGCCAGCTGCTTGATCTGCTTCTCGATGTCGGCTCCGCCGTACACGGCGGACACCCGGACGTCGGACAGGCCGACGAGCTCCTCGGAGACCTGGACCGCTAGCTCACGGGTGGGGACCAGCGCCAGAGCCAGGGGGCGACGGGGCTCGGCGGGCTCTCCGTCCATGAGCTGTTGGAGCACGGCCAGGCCGAAGGCCAGGGTCTTGCCCGAACCGGTCTGGGCCTTCCCGCAGACGTCTCGCCCGGCGAGACCGTCGGGAATGGACAGTTCTTGGATCGGGAAGGCCTCGGTGATACCACGGTCGGCGAGAGCCTTCACCAACGGCTCGGCCACGCCGAGCGATTCGAAGGTGGTCATATCGGTTGTGTCTCCTGTGACGCCGCGGTGCGTCTGCGTTGTCTGCACGCGGACAGCGTCGTTGTGATTCGGGGCGGGTCTTCCGTCCCATCGGAGATCTGGCATCGCCAGGAGGCCGAATCACGATTTGCGGAGACCCCGTGAGGGCGCCGAACGAGAGTGCGACGCTTTCCTCACGAATTCCCAGCTTACCGGGCCGGGGACGGACCGCGGCGAATCTCCGGTCTCACCCGGCCGCCCACGGCGACCACGCCCTCCCCGGCCAGGAGCCGGGCCTGTTCGCGCCGATCGGACGCGGCCAGCGTTCCGTCGGCTCGGACGACGCGCCACCAGGGGTGGGTATCACCGTTGTCGCGGAGGTAGGTGCCGACGGCGCGATGGGCTCCGGGGTATCCCGCCTCCAGCGCCACTTCGCCATACGTGACCACGTCGCCGGGACCGAGCCCGTCGAGCACGTCGGCGACCGCCGCGGGGAACGCCTTGCGAGCCACGACCCGAGCCTACCGTTCTCGTAGGGTTGCAGCAGTGTCCACAACTCCCCCACAGCCGCCCCCGCTGGACGGCCGCAACGTCGTGGTCACCGGCGCGAGCCGTGGGATCGGAGCGGCGCTCGCCGGACGGGCCACCGCATTGGGTGCATCCGTCGCCGGTTGCGCAGGCCGATCGATCGCTGAGGTCGACCTCGCCCTGACCAGCGAGGTCGACGTCAGCGATCACCGAGCCGTGGCCGCATTCGCCGACAGCGTCGTCGCCGCGCTCGGCACGATAGATCTCTGGGTCAACAACGCCGCGGTGATCGATCCCCTCGGACCCCTTCGAAACCACACCCCCGCCGATGTGCGCCGGATCCTCGACATCAACGTCGTCGGCGTGTGGAACGGCTCGGTGGCCTTCGTGAGACACCGCCGCGCTCTCGGCGGCGGCGGGACCCTGATCAACATCACCTCGGGGGCGGCCGTGGCCGCCTCGGCCGGGACCGGCCTGTATTCGGCCAGCAAGGCCGCGGTCGATCGTCTCACCGAGGCCATCGCCCTGGAGGAAGCGAACGTGGGGACCGCGGCCTGGGCGATCCAACCCGGCGTGGTCGACACCGCCATGCAGGCCGCCCTGCGAGAGTGCACACCCGAGGTCCTGCCCCGGGTCGACGAATTCAGGCGCCTGGCCGAGGCCGACGGGTTCAACCGCGGCCGCTATGTCGCCGACTGGCTACTGGCGATCGCCTTCGACGCCGACCATCGCCCCCCGGCAACTATCTGGAGGCTGCCGGACGAGCGCCCCGGAACGAGGCCGGGCTCGGCCGGGACGGACCCGACGCCGTGACCACCACGCTCGATCCGTTCTCGACCACCGACCGATGGCCGGCCGAACACGTAGCGGTCGGAGCCGTGCTCCGGAGCGGCTCGATCGCCGGGCACGGAGACATCGATCGGCCTTTCCCACTCGCCTCGGTCACCAAGCTCCTGTCCGCAACGGCGACCCTGATCGCCATCGAGGAGGAGATCGTGGACCTCGACGAGCCCTACGGCCCCGACGACGCCACCGTCCGCCATCTCCTCGCCCACGCGTCGGGACTCTCGGCCAACGACCAGACCGTGCTCGCGGCCCCGGGGACCCGCCGGATCTATTCCAACACCGGCTTCGACCTCCTCGGTGGGTTGGTGGCCGACCGGGCGGAGATGCCATTCGCGCGCTACTTGAGCGAGGCCCTCACCGAGCCGCTCGGGATGACGGGCACGGTTCTGGACGGTTCACCGGCTCACGGCGCCCGGTCCACCCTCCACGACCTGCTGGCCTTCGGCCACGAAATCCTGGCCCCGACGCTCATCGCCGACGAGACGCTGGCCCTGGCCCGGGCACCGGCCTACCCGGATCTGGCCGGTGTACTCCCGGGATTCGGTCGCCAGGACCCCAATCTCTGGGGCCTCGGATTCGAGATTCGAGGCGTCAAGCAACCGCACTGGACCGGAACCACCTGTTCGCCGGCCACCTTCGGTCACTTCGGGCGGTCAGGCACCTTCCTCTGGGTCGACCCCGAGGTCGACCTCGTCTGCGTCTGCCTCACCGACCGCGACTTCGGAACCTGGGCCCTCGACCGCTGGCCCGCTCTCAGCGACGCCATCCGAGCCCGATTCGGCCGGGGCTGACGCCTCGGGTCCGCCATCGACATAGGGCCAGTCGGTGTCGGTCGGCCGGCGCCGCCAGCCACCCCAGAGGAACATCGCCGTTCCGAACGCGATGAGGATCAGGCTCATCCAGATGTTGACGCGCACGGCGAACAGCTCGGTGGCCGGGTCGATCCGGAGCGACTCGACCCACAGGCGGCCAAGACCGTATCCCCCGATGTAGATGGCGAAGAGCTTGCCCGGACGGACCTTCTTCGTCCGGTCGATACGGATGATCAGATAGGCGAGCAGCAGGTTCCAGAGACCCTCGTAGAGGAAGGTCGGATGGAAGGTCGGCGACTCCGCGTACTCGAGCGGCCGGTGATCGGTGTCGATCTCGACGGCCCAGGGAAGATCGGTGGGACCCCCGAACAGCTCCTGATTGAACCAGTTCCCCAGCCGCCCGATGGCCTGGGCGACGGGAATGGCCGGCGCGGCGATGTCCATCGCCACCGAGAGTCGGAGTCCCTTGCGGCGAGCGGCCCACAGGCCGACGAGGGCGCCCAGCAGCACGCCACCCGGGATTCCGAGCCCTCCCGCCCGGATGTTGAACACCTCGAGCCAGTCGTCCTCGAACCGTCGCCAGTCGGTCATGACGTGGTAGAGGCGAGCCCCGATCAGCCCGGCGGGGACCGCCCACATGGCGATGCTGCTCCAGTCCTCGGGGTCGCCGCCGCGGGCCTGGTGACGACGCCGGGCGATCTCGACGGCGGCGAGAACGCCGAGTGCGATCATGAGGCCGTAGAACCGGAGCTCGAGGCCGAAGATCGAGACGGAGCCGGAGCCGGGACTGGGGATCGAGAGAATCATCACGGCCGAAACCCTGCCCGTTCCGAGCCCATTCCGCAATGACGGCCGCTCGGCAATGACGGGAACAAACGGACGAATTGCTCAACCCACCTCGGGTGCGCTGCCGATACGGAGAGAAGTCGAGTCCGGGGTGGACCGCGTGCGGTTCGTCAGGGGAGTCACACCGGAGCAGGCCGTCGAAACGACGGCCGCCCACCCCGGGCTCCGACCGGCCAGCCGGGACGCGGCCCGGTCCTACCGGTCGAGTCTGACCGGCTGGCGATACCCGGACTTGGCATCGGCATCGAGGAGCACGGTCTTCTTTGCCGGTCGGTCGACGTCGTAGACGATGACATCCAGCCCGGTCGAGCCAAGGACCCTCGTGTTGTCGTACCAACGGGCCACACCATACGCAACACCGTTCTCATGGCCGTCGGCGACGAGTCTGCGACCGGTGCCGTCGAGGTCCATCACCCAGTTGTCGAACGGCGACATGTGGTAGTTCGAGGTCATTCGGAGCATCACACACCGCTTGCCGTCGGGCGACGCGTAGGCGTCCCATTCGGCTTGGGGGTCGTGACCCTGCTGCTCGTCCGACGTCAGCCGCTGTTGGTTCCCGCCGTCGTGGTCCATGATCCACACCTCTTGGGACTGAGGCCAGAGCCCCAGCGGGTTCGACTCGTCGACCATACGGCGGGTGAACAGAATCCGACCATCGGGGCAGACCGATGGGTCGACCTCGAGGACGTCACCGGTGGTGAGCTGCTCGAGGTGCGACCCGTCGACGTCCATCACCCATATGGCGAACGACTTCGTCGTCGGGTGCTTCGCCGAGAAGACCAACCGCCGGTCGTCGATGGTCCAGTCGTAGTGCCCCGCATCGCGGAACCCGTGGTCGCCACGCTCCTGGACCAGCTCCTTGCCGGCGCCGTCAGCGTCCATCAACCACGCCTGTTGCGGGAGCCCACCGCGGTGACCGATCGCGTCCCGGTAGTAGAGGATGCGGTCGCCGGCGTGGTCGGGGTTCGGTCCCCAGTGGCGGAACCCACGTCCGGTCAGCTCGACCGGTGGCGATGACCCGTCGATCGGGGCTCTGGCGATGGTCGCGCCGTGCTCGTCCTCGGGCCTGTGGATCCACTCGAACACCATCTCACCGGGGAGTCCGGCGGGGCGTGGCTTCGGTTTCGGTTCGACGAGCTGTAGCCACCAGTCGAGCCATGCCGAGTTGGACGATCCACCGGGACCGACGGTCCCGCATCCACCCAGGACGGCCGCCGCACCCGACGTGAGTAGGAACCGGCGTCGGGTAGTCGATCCGACGTCCCTCGAAGGGGGGATCGTCTCCCCGTCGACGGGCTCTGTGAACGATCCGGACTGTCTCACGCGGGCTTACTCCCAGGGGGAAAGGACACCCAGAGTGGTGCCAAGGTCGTCTACGCCCACTGTTTGTGGTCGCTGTGTAGGCGCGAGTATCGACAGGTGGAGAACCGGACCTGAGTCGAAATCGGCAGAATGCACACGTGTTCCCGGTCCGGCTCGCAGGGCCCTCGATTCGAGGTACCCGGCCCGGGCGCCAGCGGCTGTACCGGTCAGCTCTTCGGCGCTCGGTCCTTCAGACCGCGATGAAGGCCACCGCGGCCAGCGCCGCGACCACACCGGTGAGCCGCTTGGGCCCGATACGTTCGCCCAGGACGACACGGGCCAGGAACACGGTTCCGGCCGGGTAGAGCGAGGCGACAACGGCTACCAACGACAGCAGCCCGTGCCTGATCGCCAGGAGGTAGGCGACGTTGGCGGCGGAGTCCAGCAGACCGGCCACGACGGCGAGGCGAGGCACGGGGGTGGCCCCGGGGTCGCTGCTGCGGGACCAGGCGAGGAGGTACAGCGGGATGCCGGCCGATCGTGAGATCACGACGGGCCAGAGCCCGGTGTCGCTCCCGACCGAGTCGAGCACGACGAAGAAGAGACCGAAACCGAGGCCGGCCGTGAGACCCACGACCACCGAGCGACGGACGGGCCAGGCGGACGTCGCGTGCTCGTCCTCCATCGAGATGACCGAGACCGCCACCAACGCCAGGGCGACACCGACCAGGGCCAGGGCTCCCGGACGCTCGCCCCGCAGCAGGCCGACGGCCACGGGTAGTACCGCCGAACAGACAGCGGTGAGCGGACTCACGACGGAGATCTGCCCCTCAGCCAGTCCGTAGTAGAGCAGGAGGACCCCAACGCTTCCCAGCAGTCCGGCGAGGGCCGAGAAGCCGGCGTCGGACCACGTCAGGGCGTCGGCCGGCACCAGTGTCGAAAGGCCGAGCAGGGCAACCAGCCCCACGAGACCACCGACGGTCGCCACATACCCGGCCGTTCGTTCCCTACTCGCCAGCCCGCCCGAGAAATCGGCTGCGCCGTAGCAGACCGCACACAACCCGGCCAGGATCAGCGCCATCGCGAGCTCATTGCGATTTCTTCGATCGTCTTTCCCGGCCGGGCATCAGCGGACCCTACCCGGGGGAGCGCGATCGACCCGGCGGTGATCCGAGCCGCCCGGTTCGGCTCCATATGCCACCGGTAGGGTGTCCGGATGACAGGCGACCTGGTCGAGCTCGACGCCGGTGTCCACGGGTGGCTCGGAGCAGCCGGATCGCTCGAGTCGCCCAATGCAGGGGCGGTCGTCGACGAGGACGGCATCACCGTGATCGATGCCCTCCTGACACCCGACGACGCCTACCCGTTCGTCGAGGCGCTGGCCCGGTTCGAGCTCCCGATTCGCCGGTTGGTACTCACCGGCAGCCACATCGACCGAACCGGTGGGTCCACAGCCTTCCCGTTCGCCGCCGTCTACGGAACACCGCAGACCAACGCCCACCTCGAGCAGCCACCGAATCTGGCTGGATACCGACGGCTCTACCCGGACCATGCCGCAGCGTTCACCGGCGAGTTCGCGACCCGCCGCGTCACCCACATCGTCGATGCCGCGGTCCAGCTGACCCCGGCTGTGGCAGTGATCCCCACCGTCGGACAGTCGGCTGAGAACCTCCTGGTGGTCGTACCGGGCGCCGGAGTGTGCTTCGCCGGTGCCATGCTCTCCGCCGGGGTGACCCCACTGGCGTTCGACGGCGACCCCTCCCGCTGGGCCGATACTCTCGACGGTTTCGCCGACTTCGGCCGACTGTTCGTCCCCGGGTTCGGCCCGGTGGTCTCGACGGAGGGCGTCACCCAGCTCGCCTCATACCTTCGTTCGTGCGTGGAAGCGGCGGGCGACCCGGCCGCGATCTGCTCCGGACCGTGGGACGACTGGCTCGGCCGCGAACGCGACGAGGTCAACGTGGAGCGAGCCGCGCTCCTGGCCCAGGGCCGCGACGAGCCGCCACCATCGATGTTGCGGCGACTCGGTCTGGACCGCGACCCGTAGCGCCCGCGAGAAGGTCCTGTCAGCTGTCGTCGTCGACGGTCAACTCAGCCTCGACCCGGTCGAGCGCCTCGTCCTCGGTCACGTCGAGGGCGAAGCTCAGCTCGGACACCAGGACGCTCTGCGCCTTGGTGAGCATCGACTTCTCGCCGGCTGACAGACCCTTGTTGTTCTCACGAAGGGCGAGGTTACGTACCACTTCGGCAACCTGGTAGACGTCGCCCGACTTGAGCTTCTCCTGGTGGTTCTTGAACCGTCGGCTCCAGTTGGCCGGCTCACGAACGTCCTTCTTGGCCAGGAGCTGGAAGAGGTCTTCGACGTCTTCCTCCGAGATCGGGGGACGCATGCCGACGTCTTCGGCCTTGTCGACCGGAACCGAGAGGGTGAGATCACCATGCGCCATCTGGAGCACGAGGTACTCGGTCTTCTCACCGAAGTCGTTCCGTTGTTCCTTGCGTGAGATGATCGCGGCCCCGTGGTGGGGATAGACGACGCGATCGCCGACCTTGAAGGTCATCGTGCTACCAGCTCCTGAATTCGTGCGGCGGTACCCCGATGATGCCATCACGGGACCAGAACGACCATTCTGGCGGATTTTCGGCCCACTACCGCGTTCTGAGACCCTTGTCACGTCGAACCGGTTGGCCGGGGTTCCCGGGCCGACCAGACTTACGGCCATGATCCCGCCCGTCGACGCGCTGATGGTGGTGTCCTTCGGTGGCCCCGAAGGGCCCGACGACGTCATCGCGTTCCTGGACAACGTCACCCGGGGCCGCGGCGTCCCGTCCGAACGGCTGGCCGAAGTCGCTCGGAACTACGCCGCGTTCGGAGGCGTGAGTCCGCTCAACGCACAGATGCGCGAGCTCGTCCAAGGCCTCACGTCCCGCCTGGAGAATCCGATCGAGCGGCCGGGCCTGCCCGTCTACTGGGGCAACCGCAACTGGCACCCGATGCTCACCGACACCATCCGGCAGATGGCCGACGACGGGATCGCTCATGCTCTTGCTTTCGCCACCTCGGCCTACTCCTCGTACTCGGGCTGCCGCCAATACCTCGACGACCTCGTGCGGGCCCGAGAGGCGGTCGGCCCGACGGCTCCCCGGATCACCAAGCTGGCACCGTTCTTCGACCGCGACGAGTTCACCCGGCCGTTCATGACCGCTACGAGCGCGGCGCTCGCCAACCGACCCGCGGCTACGACGGCCCTGGTCGCCACCGCACACGCACTCCCCCGCTCGATGGCCGCCTCGTGCGACTACGAATCCCAGCTCCGGTCGGTGCTCGACAGGATCGTCGAGGCCACCGGGCACGCTGGTCGCGTCGAGCTCGCCTGGCAGAGCCGCAGCGGTCCGCCGGCGGTCCCCTGGCTCGAGCCCGACATCGGTGCTCTCCTCCCCCGCCTCTCGGCCGACGGCATCACCCACGTCGTCGCCGTACCGATCGGCTTCCTGACCGACCATTTCGAGGTGATCTGGGACCTCGACGTACAGGCTGCCGGCGTGGCGGCGCGCGCCGGGCTGGACTGGCTGCGGGTGCCGACACCGGGGCCGGGGGAGTCGACCCAGGAGCTGGTCACCCACCTCGTCGAAGAAGCGCGGTCGGGCAACGGCCCCCGCCCGTGCCCGGCCGACTGCTGTCCCCCACCCGGGCCAACCGACTGAGTCGCGACCCGCGGTCAACCCGCGGTCGTGCTAGGGCGGCGCGGTCGTGGTCGTGGTCGCGGGCGGTGGCGCCGTCGTGGTCGGCGGTGGCGCCGTGGTGGTCGGGGGTGGCGCCGTGGTTGTCGTACTGGGCGGTGGCGTCGTCGTCGTCGTGGTGACCGTCGAGCTCCCGTCGCAGCGCAGTCCCTCACCAGGTCGGTAGACCGCGAAGACGGTGTCCTCCTTGACCGTCCCGTCGTCGTAGGTGCGCTGCCGGGTGGTGGTGACCCTGGTGCACTGATCCTGCGGCCGCTCGGTCTGGCCGATCTGCTCGACGTCGATGTGCTCGGTCGAATACAGGTTCACGGTTATCGAGGAGTCGGTGTAGGTCGGCCATATCAGGATGCCGTACGGCGTGGAGTTGATGATCTGGAGATCGGGATGCGGGAAGCTGAGCGTCGCCTCGACCCCGTACGGGTAGCGCGAGATGTAGATCGAATGCGACTGGTACTCGCCGAAGTCGAGTCCGGCGTAGAACGCGGAGTTGAACAGCGTGGTGGCGTACTGCGAGATGCCGCCCCCCACCTCCTTCTCGAAGATGCCGTTCTTGATGACGCCGTCGGCCACGAAACCGTTCTCCTCGGTTCGACGACCGACATAGCCGTTGACCGAGAACGTGGCCCCGGGTCGGATGACGACGCCGCGCGTGATGTCGGCGATCCGATGGATGTTGTCCACCCGGTTCTGACAACAGGCGTGATTGGTCGTGAAGCTGGCGACGAGCTCGTTGATCCCCAACTCCTCCAGCTCGGCTCGGGCCTGGTCTTCGTCGGCCTCGCGCAACAGGAGCTCGATGGGCTCGGTGGGAGCCACTGGGGCCAGGAGCGCCTCCTGGATCACCTCGACCGCCGAAGGATCGCAACAGACCATGGATTCCTCGGGCAGGACGATCTGCACCTCGCCGCTCACGACCTCGAACCGGCCGCCCTGGCTGGCGATGGAAGTGCGATCGGCGACATACGTCTCGAGGATGTCGAGCGCCACCTCCTCGTCGAGCTCCAGGGTCAATTCGTTCCCTCCGTCCTGGCTGCGCCAGGCCAACGCGAACTCTTCACCCGGCAGGTCGAGAGCTATCCCTCCGACCGTCGTCGGAAGGACGCGGTCGTTCGCCAGGTCGACCCGGTCGAGCAATGCCTCGGCGTCGGCATCGGGAAACGGTGGCTCCAATTCGGCCCAGCCGACCTCGACCCTGATCGGCCGTTCGCTGCGGCCGGCCGCCTCGGGCAGTTTCTCGGCCAGCTCCTCGACGTCGATCCCCTCTCCCGGCTCACCGGGGACCACCACCAGTTCGCCGTCCTCGACGCCGAGAGTCGGTGCTTTGGGCGGTGTCGAGATCGCGTGGGGATCGCTCGCCAGCGCAGCCGCCATTCGGTCGGTCGACACGCCGAACTCCACCCGACTGCTGCGCTCTCTGAAGAAGGAGCCAACCCACACGACGGGCCGGAAGAGGATGAAACCGTCGTTCTTCACCGCGAACGCGGCGTCGACCGTGGCCGCGGCATCGATCGACAGGCCGAGCTCGTCCGGCGAGGTCTCGATCGTCCCAGACGGTGTGACGATCTCGACCGGTTCATCCCCGAAGTCGACCGAGAGGTCCGCGACGACCACCGCAACTTCCTCGTGGTCCATGCCCCCCACGTCCTCGCCGCTGATGGCTACGCCCCGCTCGACCTCGTCGGCGCTGTGGAACAGGGAGTCGGCGTTCCACCCCACCAGGAGGAGGAAGTAAAGGAGGACGAAGACCATGAGCGGCCACGCCCACCATGGAAGGCGGCCCAATCGGGCGCGCAGGCTAGAGGGGGTCACGGGCTTGACAGCGTACGGTCACGGACCGGCCGGGGGAAGTCACCCTTCGGATCGCAGGCTCAGAAATCGAGCACCGTTCGGAGGCCCACACCCGCCGCCATGTCATCGACCGCCAGATTGACCTCGTCGATCGGTCGGTGGGCGGTGACCATGCCCTCGAGATCGAGCTGTCCGGTCCGGTACAGGTCGAGGAGGCGGGGAATCTCGAAGCGGGAGTTGACGCCACCGAGGAGGCACCCCTTGATCGTCTTCTGGGTGAACATGAGCTCAGCGTGGTTGATGCCATCGAGCGTCTGATCGATGGGCCCGGCACCTACGGCCACGATGGTGCCCCCGTTGCGCGTCGCTGCGACTGCCTCGGCGAGGAGTGCGTTGGAACCGACCGCCTCGAACGAGTGGTCCACGCCGATGTCACCGGTGAGGCGTCGGGCCTCGGCCGCAACGTCCTCGGTCGCTGGATCGATGGCATCGGTGGCGCCGAACTGCGCCGCTCGCTCGCGTCGTTCGGCCACCGGGTCCGACACGATGATGCGCGTGGCGCCGGCGATGCGGGCGCCCTGGACGATCGCGATGCCTATGCCCCCCAGCCCGATGACGAGAGCGGTGTCGCCCGGACCGATCTCGGCGATGTTCAGCGCGGCGCCGACACCGGTCTGCACGGCACAGCCCAGGACCGCGACGACTCCGAGATCGACCTCGTCCGGAATGGGAACCACCGCCGTCTCGAGCAGGAGTGTTCTCTGGGCGAATGCCCCGACGTTGAGGCCGCGATAGACCACCTCGCCGCGCCGACTGAACCCCGTGGAACCGTCGAGGAACATCCCTGTCGCCACCGACATGCCGTTCACGCAAATGCTGTGTTCGTCCCTCACGCACCAGTAGCAGGTGCCACACGACGGCACCGGCGTGAGCATGACCCGCGATCCCTCGCTGACGGTCGTGACTCCCGGCCCCACCGCACTGACCACCCCCGAGGCCTCGTGGCCCAGGACGACCGGGAACAGGCTCGGCGCCTGGCCGTTCATGAAGCTCACGTCCGAATGGCACAACCCACAGTGCGCGACGTCCACCACCACCTGGCCCGGCCCGGGATCGGCGACATCCAGGTCATCGACCATCTCGAGCGGTCGCCCGGTTTCGGTCAGCAGTGCGCCACGCATCATGAACAGCCACTCGTGCTGCCGCAGCTGCCACACACGAAACAGCTGCCCGAACGGCTCATGGCGACACCACATGTCATGCACATGGGAGCGTCGCTCTTCGGGGCCGAGGCGAGCTCATGACCCATCCGGGCCGACAGTTCGGTGGCCGACTCGATCGAGGGCGGGTCGGCGACGGTGTCCACACCCTGCACGGTCTGGATCGCCGCCTCCTCGACACCGGGCAGCGTTGGTTGCTCACGCTCACCCACGGCCAGAATCCCGATCTCGCGCCGTTCCTCGTAGGTGAGATACTCGACAGCCAGCCGGCGGAACAGGTAGTCGAGGAGACTCGATGCGAAACGGATCTCCGGGTCGTCGGTCATACCGGCGGGCTCGAACCGCATGTTGGTGAACGTCTCGACGTAGGCCCGCAATGGAACCCCGTACTGCAGGCCATAGCTGATCGAGATGGCGAACCCGTCCATGATCCCGGCCAGAGTGGAACCCTGCTTGGACACCCGCACGAAGATCTCGCCGGGCCGACCGTCGTCATACTCTCCGACGGTGACGAATCCCTTGCAGTCGGCCACTCTGAAATCGAAGGTACGAGAGCGTCGCGAACGGGGCAGGCGTTCTCGAACCGGTGTGGGCTGTACGGGCATGTCGGCGGCGGGCGGTGGCTCCTCGTCGCTGGTCCCGCCGCTGCGCAACGGCTGGGACAGCTTGCAGTTGTCGCGATAGATGGCCAGAGCCTTGATCCCCAGCTCCCAGGAACGAACGATCAGCTTCTCGACCTGATCGATCGACGTGTCCTCGGGGAGGTTGACGGTCTTCGAGATGCCACCGGAGAGGAATGGCTGAACCGCCGCCATCATGGCGACGTGACCCTCGGGCGCTATGCAGCCCTCGCCCATCGAACACGCGAACACCGGCACGTGTTCGGCTGCCAGATGCGGCGCTCCGATGAGCGACCCGTTGGATTCGAGATGAGCCACGATGGCGGCGATCTCCTCCTCGTCGTATGCGAGCCGCCGCAGGGCCGGTCCGACCGACTGGTTGACGATGGTCATCGTGCCGCCACCCGCCAGTTGCTTCACCTTCACCAGACCGAGATCGGGTTCGATGCCGGTCGTGTCGCAGTCCATCAGCAGACCGATGGTCCCGGTGGGCGCCAGCACGCTGACCTGAGCGTTCCGGACACCGACCGAGGCGCCCTGCTCGCACGCCTCGTCCCAACTCCGCTGCGCGGCGGAGAGCAGTTCCTCGTCGACCAGTTCCTCGTCGATCCCGGCGACGGCGTCGCGATGCATCCCCAGCACACGGTTCATCGCATCGGCGTCGGCCGCATAGCCGGCGAAGGTACCCATCCGACCGGCCAGCCGGGCCGAAGTGGCGTACGCCCGGCCGGTCATCAGCGCGGTGATCGAAGCCGCGACGGCCCGACCCTCGGCCGAGTCGTACGGAAGTCCCCGCGACATCAGGAGTGCCCCGAGATTGGCGAATCCCAACCCCAGCTGGCGGTACCTCCTGGCGTTGTCGGCGATGGCCTCGGTCGGGTAATCGGCGTTGCCGACCAGGATCTCCTGGGCGCAGATCAGCACCTCGACGGCGGCCTCGAACCCACCGACGTCGAACCCGTCCTCATGATCGAACGCGGCCAGGTTGAGACTGGCGAGATTGCAGGCGCTGTCGTCGAGATGCAGATATTCCGAACACGGATTGGATGCGTTGATCCGCCCCGCGTTGGGCGCGGTGTGCCAACGATTGATCGTGGTGTCGAACTGCACGCCGGGATCGGCACACTCCCATGCCGCCTCGGCGATCTGGCGGAGAAGTGAGCGGGCCGGCAACGTCTCGATGGTCTCGCCACTGCTCACCGCGACGAGATCCCAGTCGTCATCGGCGACCACCGCCTCCATGAAGGCGTCGTCGAGCCGGACCGAGTTGTTGGCGTTCTGGTACTGGACCGAGTGCGCATCGATCCCGTCCATGCCGACATCGAATCCGGCGTCGGCCAGGGCCCGGGCCTTGCGCTCTTCTCGGGCCTTGCACCAGACGAAGTCGACCACATCGGGGTGATTCCCGTCGAGGACCACCATCTTGGCCGCGCGCCGAGTCTTGCCGCCGCTCTTGATCGTGCCGGCCGAAGCGTCGGCACCGCGCATGAAGCTGACCGGCCCGCTTGCCGTGCCGCCGCCCGAGAGAGGCTCACGCGAGGACCGGATGCGGCTGAGGTTGACGCCCGAGCCCGAACCGCCCTTGAAGATCGTGCCTTCCTCGACGTACCAATCGAGGATCGACGCCATGGTGTCGTCGACCGAGAGGATGAAACAGGCGCTCGCCTGCTGGGGGACGCCTCGGACCCCGATGTTGAACCAGACCGGCGAGTTGAAGGCCGCTTTCTGGGTCACCAGGAGACTGGTGAGCTCGTCGCGGAAGGTCCGAGCCTCGTCGCCGTCGGCGAAGTATCCGTCGCGGACCCCCCACTCGACGATCGTACCCACCACGCGATCGATCACCTGGGCCAGGGTGCGTTCACGCTCTTCGGTCCCGAGGGCACCCCGGAAGTACTTCTGGGCCAGGATGTTCACGGCGATCGTCGACCAGTCCGACGGGACTTCGACATCGAGCTGTTCGAATGCGACCGAGCCGTCGAGAGCGTTGACCAGGCGCGCGTCTCGGCGCTCCCAGTCGACCTCGTCATAGGGATCGACCCCAGCGGTGGTGAACTGCCGGCGAAGGCCGAGCGTCATCTGGTCCGGAACGATTGCCAACGAGCTACTCCTCTTTTCTCATGGCGCGGCGATGCGCTGTTCGACGAACAGAGCAACCGGGCCGGATCTTCTTACTTGCGTTCGCTGCGACGCGCGCGGCACGAGACCAGGGTCCAGGGGGTCCTGCCACCGGCGCGACCGATCACACCGTTGCCAGTACTCCGCCCTCCAGGAGTCGCTGTCTGCCAGTTTGTTGGGGGGACAGCAACAGCCACCATTCCGGCCACCGTGCCGCCACGCGTCACAGACCGGGACCGTACGCACACTTGCCTGTGGAGCAAAAGTCCGACTTCCTGTGGATGAACCCGAAATCCTGCGCATCTGCGTCCCCTTCCTCCACCGTCACCACGGTCCGTCGCCGCTCGCCCCGAGCCGGATCCCTTTGCTGTGACCGACACCACACCGCCGTCGCCACGCTACGTCGCCAGCCCGTTGTGGACGGACGCCTGTGGAAACAGCTCGAGAGACATTCGAGATTGTTTTCTTCGCCCGATCCTGCCATTGCTACCGTCGGCTCGTGCGACAACTGCTGCCTTCGAGCGTAGACCCGATCGATCCGATCTTGTGGCATGGTGCGACACCCCGGCCCCGGCCGGCAACGCGCCCGTGGGTCGCCTGCAACATGGTCGCATCGGTCGACGGAGCAACCGCCGTGGACGGCGTGTCCGGCCCGCTGGGCGGTCCCGGGGACCGGACCGTGTTCACCGCCCTTCGATCGGTCGCCGATGTCGTGATGGCGGCCGCCGGCACCGTCAGGGAGGAACGGTACGGACCGCCCCGCACCCCGGAGGATCAGCAGCGGGCCCGCCTGGACCGAGGCCAGAGCCGCTGGCCTCGGATCGCCGTGGTGACCGGCTCGCTCGACCTGGATCTGAGCTCGTCGTTGTTCGCGGCCACGCCGACGACCCCGATCGTGATCACTTCGCGAGCGGCGGACCGGGCCCGCCGCGAGGAGGTGGCCGAGTGGGCCACGGTGATCCTCGCCGGCGACGACCGGGTGGACATGGTCGAGGCGACACGAGCACTCTCGGACCACGGCGACATGGTGTTGTGCGAGGGAGGCCCCTCGCTCAACGGCCAACTGGCCGAGTCCGACCTGGTCGACGAGTTGTGTCTGACCGTGGCGCCCGCCCTGGCCAACGGCGACTCGCCGCGGATCATGCACCACCCGGCTCCTTCGCTGCGGTCCCTCCGGCTGATGCACGTCTGGGAGCAGGACGACAGCCTCTTCCTGCGCTACCTGCGAGCCGACCGGGATCACGAGGCGATGACCAGCCGCTGACCGATCCGGAGCTCCGGTCCTCCGTTGGCTGCTGCCAACCGGTCGACGACGACTCGACGATCCCGGTCGGGGGCCACCTCGGCCGCGATGGACCAGAGCGTGTCGCCCGGCTGCACGACGTACTCGCCGGCCGTTTCGGTACCGGCCGCAGGGAGGGGGCTGCGACCGGTACCGCTCCACGGCGTGCCCAGCACACCGAGACCCACGGCCACGAGGAGTCCGAGGGCGATGAGCACGCCCAGCCGGCGCCGCCGGTAGACCGCCGGTGGCACCCTGGGGAGCGACACCGGCGTCGGCGGGACCGACCGGGGAACGGGGGGAACCAGTGTGAGCCGGGGGGGCCAGTCGGCACCGGATCCGGGGAAGGACGGCGGCTCACCGGAGGGGTTCTCCGACTCACCGAAGGGGGGAACTAGAAGCGGAAGTGCCATGAGAGAAGTTTCCTCGTGGGGTGTGACAGCAACCCTGGGCCTCGTGCCCCGGGCTCGGCGGTCGGGGCGACTCCGCTAGCGCCCCGACCGCACTCGAACGGGTGTTCGACACGATCGAACCACGAACACCTGTTCCTGTCAAGGACGAAAAGGAACTATTGTTCCCCCGAACGAATGTTTGCACCAGGAGGGAGCTTCCGTTAAGGTCTGAACACCCGTTCGCCCTCGGAAGGTGGCAAGTCCCCCATGTCCCTAGACGATGCAGCCCTAGACGATGCAGCCCCAGACGATGCAGCCCCAAGCGATCCAGCCCCGAACGACGAAACGCAGACCTCGCCCGGGGCCCTCACGGTCCGACAGCGTCAGATCCTCGACTTCATCGCCTCGGAGATGTCCGAGAAGGGGTACCCGCCGTCGGTGCGTGAGATCGGTGCGGCGGTCGGGCTCACCTCGCCCTCCACGGTCCACTCGCACCTGGCTCGTCTCCAACGTCGGGGCTTTCTCCGCCGCGATCCCAGCAAGCCCCGCGCCATCGAGGTGCGCTACGACGCCACCTCCGGCGCCGCCGTCGACCGGGGCCCGGTTCGCCACGTTCCCCTCGTGGGCGATGTGGCCGCGGGCACCGACGTCCTGGCCCAGGAGAACATCACCGAGACCCTGCCGCTCCCGGCCCAGCTCACCGGCGAAGGCGACCTGTTCATGCTGCAGGTGCGGGGTGAGTCCATGATCGAGGCCGGGATCCTCGACGGCGACTATCTCGTCGTACGGTCCCAGCCCACCGCGGAGGCGGGTGACACCGTCGTGGCCGGGATCCCCGGCGACGAAGCGACGGTGAAGATCTGGCGACCGGGACGGGACAAGATCGTTCTCGAGCCGGCCAACCCCTCGTTCACCCCGATCGAGCTCTCACCCGACGAGGTCCACCTCTACGGCCGCGTCGTCACGGTCCTCCGCAAGGTCTGAGAACCGACGGGTCCGTTCAGTCCTCGGTCTCCGCTGTCGCCAGATCCCACAGTGCACCGAACACGGCGCCGATCGACTCCGTCGTCACGTGCTCCTCGGCGGTGTGGGCGACGGTGGGGTCGCCCGGGCCGAAGTTGATGGCCGGGACGCCGTGCTCGGCCAGGCGGGCGACGTCCGTCCAGCCCAACTTCGCCCGCACGTCGACGGCATTACGGGCCAGGAACCGCTTCACGAGCGGATGATCCACGGCCGGAACCGCGGCCGGAACGGAGTCGAGCACGACGATCCGATCGCCCTCGTCCAGATGGGGAGCCAAGAGCTGTTCCACCGACGCCAGGGCTTCGAACTGATCACGATCCGGCGCGAATCGATGGTGGATCGTGACCGAGGCCCGGTCGGGCACGACGTTGCCCGCATGGCCACCGTCCACCAGCACCGCCTGGAGCGACTCCCGATATTCGCAGCCCGCCAGCACCGGCCGTCGTGGCTCCCACCCGGCTACCACGGCCAGGATCGGGGCCAGCCGATGAATGGCGTTGCGACCCATCCATGGCCGCGCCGTGTGGGCCCGCTCGCCTGCCAGCTCGACACGAACGCGCACCCCTCCCTGGCACCCCGCCTCGACCGCAGCGCCGGTCGGCTCGCCCAGGATCGCGATGTCCGCCTCGAGCCACTCCGGAGCGACCTCGAAGAGCTCGGCCAGGCCGTTGAACTCGCCCGCCACCTCTTCTCGGGCGTAGAAGACATAGGTCAGATCCACCGTCGGAGCCGACACCGAGCGAGCCAGGGCCAGCATGCACGCCAGCCCGCTCTTCATGTCAGCCGAACCGAGACCCCACAACCGGTCGCCCTCTCGCCTCGGCTCGGCATTGTCGTGGGGCGGCACCGTGTCGGTGTGTCCTGCCAGGAGGACTCGCCACGGTCGCTTCGCCGTCGTGCGGGCCATCAGGTTGTCCCCGACCCGATGGACCTCGAGATGGCCGATCGAGCGCAGCTCGCCCTCGAGCCAGTCCACCAGGGGGCCCTCCCCGAAGCTGACCGACGGTCGGCCGACGAGATCCTCGGCCAGCTGCATCAGCTCCTCGGTCGACGGTGATGACGGGTCGGTCATGGCAATTGGTCAGCTGGCCGCGCCGTGACCCCGGAGGATGTCATTGAGCGCGCCCTTCTCGTGGCGCTCCCCCTCGGTCAGCGTCTTCACGACGAGCACGCACGGCATCCCGAACTCACCTCCGGGATACGAGCGTGGGCGGGTGGCCAGCACCGCCACCGACCACGGGGGCACGACACCCCGCGAGAGCTCTTCACCGGTCTCGGAGCTGATGACGGGCATCGAATCGGTGAGTATGCATCCCGCACCCAGCACGGAACCCTCGCCCACCCGAGCACCGGATGCCACGATGCATCGACTGCCGATGAAACACTCGTCGCCCACCATCACCGGGGCGGCCATGGCGGGCTCGAGTACGCCGCCGATCCCGACGCCCCCGGACAGATGCACGTTTCTCCCGATCTGGGCACAGGACCCCACGGTGACCCACGTGTCGACCATCGTGCCCGAGCCGACCCGGGCGCCGATGTTGACATAGCTCGGCATCATGACCGTGCCGGGCTCGAGATGGGCTCCCCATCGGGCCGAGGCGCCCGGCACGACCCTGACACCCTGCTCTGCGTAGTGCCTCTTCAGCGGAACCTTGTCGACATATTCGTACGGCGCCAGCTCGACGGTCTCCATCTCCGAGACCCGGAACCAGAGGAGGATGGCGAGCTTGAGCCAGTCGTGCACCACGACGGTGCCGTCCGCAGCGATCTCGGCGACGCGAACCTCGCCCCGGTCCAGCTGATCGATCGCTTCGGTGACCGCGGCAACCGCGTCGGCGTCGGCCGGAGAAAGGCCCTCACGACGCTCCCACAGTTCTCGGATTCGGCTCTCGAGGTCGGTCATGGAGTGGCACGCTACTCGCGGACCCACAGCCGCCCCGAGGTGGCTAGTCCCACACCTCGCACCCTGCGAGACGCTCGTAGACCCGGTCCATCAGCGCATCGGGCTTCACCATCGCCAGGCGCACATGGCCCGCGCCATCGGGACCGTAGAAGTCACCCGGGCTCCCCAGCACACCGATCCGCTCGACCAGCTGGCGGGTGAGCTCCCACCCATCTCCGTCGGGGGCTGCGAGCCACAGGTAGAAGCCCCCTCCCGGCAGCGCTACGTCGAGCCCGCGCTCGCGAAGGGCAGCTGCCATCGTGTCGAGCCGGACCTCGTAACGGGAGCGTTGTTCGTCGACATGCGCCTCGTCGGCCAGGGCGACGACAGCAGCAGCCTGGACCGGGCCGGGCGTCATGAAGCCGGCGTGCTTGCGCAGCTCCGAGAGGTACCGGACGTACGTGGCGTCGCCGGCGTAGAAGCCGGCTCGCAGCCCCGCGAGATTGGATCGCTTCGACAACGAGTGGGCGGCCAACACCCCCTCGGTCCCCCACTCGAGGACGCTACGACCGGGACCCCCGACCGGGTTCCTCCCGAACGGTGTGGCCCACGTGAACGCAACGTAGCATTCGTCGCTGACCACGAGAACGTCGTTGGCCCGCCCCCACGCCACGACGGCACCGAGATCATCGAGGGCCCCGTGGGGATTGGCCGGGGTGTTGACCCAGAGACACAGCGCCCGCCCGACATCGGCCGGCGAAACGGCGCCCAGGTCGAGGCCGGATGCTCCGACGGGAACCGGCACCGCTCGACACCCGCCCAGTTGCGCGCCCATGGCGTACGACGGATAGCTCAGAGCCGGATACAGCACCGTGTCCCGCTCCGGATTCCTGAGCTTCAGCCAGTGCGGGAGCCCGGCGACGAACTCCTTGGTCCCGATACAGACCCCGACGTGCTCGTCGGCGTCGACGCTGACCCCGAGGGAGCTTCGACACCAGGAGGCAAAACCATCGCGGAGGGCTGCCGATCCCACCGACGGCGGATAGCCACGGGCCTGAGCCGCGTCGTCGAGCGCACGCATGACCGCTCGGGGCGGGTCGTCGCCCGGGGTGCCGACCGACAGGTCGACCAGGCCACCCTCGTGACCATCGGCCAGATCGCGCAGAGGGATCAGCCGATCATGGGGGTAGACCGGCGGACTGAAACCCCGGGTCGATGGCGCGGTCACGCCACGATCCACTCGGCCAGCCTCGCCGACGCGGCTTCGTCGAGACGGGCCGTGAGCCGCATGCCGGCATCGGCGGTCTCCTCTTCGAGGACCTCGCCCTCGCGGTGCACCGATGCGAGCACGTCGCCTCTGGCGAACGGCACGACCAACGTCCGGACCGTGGTGGCGACGCGCAGCCGATCGCCCATCGCCACGAGGAGCTCCTCGATCCCGTCACCCGTCGCGGCCGAGACGGCAACCGCACCCGGGTGGTGCCGGACGAGTCGCGCCACGGCACCGGGCGCTCGGTCGGCCTTGTTCACGGCGATCATCTCGGCCCCGTCGTCGCGGGCACCGATCTCGTGCAACACCGTCCGGACCGCGGCGACATCACCCTCGGGATCGGGCGAGGAACCGTCGACGAGGTGCAGCAGGAGGTCGGCATCGACGACCACGTCCAGTGTGCTGCGGAACGCCTGCACGAGCTGGTGTGGAAGCTTGCGGATGAACCCGACGGTGTCGGTGACCAGAACGGTCTCACCCCCGGGCAGCTGGAGTCGACGGGTCGTGGCGTCGAGCGTCACGAAGAGCCGATCCTCGACGAGCACGCCGGCATCGGTGAGGCGGTTGAGCAGCGTCGACTTCCCCGCGTTCGTGTAGCCGACCAGGGCCACGTGGGCGAGGCGGGAACGCCGTTGGGCCTTGCGCTGAGTGGCCCGGTGCCGTCGGATGGTCCGCAGCTCGTCCTCGAGTCGATGGGTCTGCTGCAAGAGGCGCCGCCGGTCGACCTCGAGCTTCGTCTCACCGGGGCCGCGGGTACCGATGCCGCCGGCCTGCTGGCTCAGTTGGGTCCCCCGTCCGCGAAGGCGCGGCAGCCGGTAGCGGAGCTGGGCCAGATGGACCTGCGCCTTGCCCTCGCGGCTGGACGCGTTCTGGGCGAAGATGTCGAGGATGACCGCGGTGCGGTCGAGGGCGGTGCGACCGAGGATGCGTTCGAGGTTGGCCTGCTGCGCCGGGGTGAGTTCGTCATCGAAGACGACGGTGTCACAGTCGACCTCGTCGGCGAGTGCTCGGATCTCCTCGACCTTCCCGCGCCCGACGAGCGTGGCCGGATCGAGGGAGTCGCGCCGCTGGACCACTCGGGCGACCGCGTCGGCGCCGGCGGTGTCGACGAGCAGGGCGAGCTCGTCGAGGGAGGCCTCGACGCGGGCGCCGTCGGATCCGGTGTGGACTCCCACCAGTACGATCCGCTCACGGAAGGTCCGCTCGATCAGTTGGCCGCGCGTCTCGCCGCCGACGTCGCCGAAGCCGCCGCGGTGGGTGGTGTCGCCGGCGTCGGTCGGAAGGTCGCGGTCGCGTGGTGAGGTCACGGCTCGGGTTCGACCTCGATCGAGGCCACGTACGTGACCTCACCCTCGAGCATGACGGGCGATCCGAGCCTCACCAGCGCATCACCACCGGGCATCCGCACCGAGACCTCGTCTCCGACGACACCCCAGGAGTTGGCGGCATACGCGCTGGCAACGGCGCCGGAACCACACGCGCTGGTGACGCCGGCACCTCGTTCCCAGTGGGTCACGACCAGCGCTCCGTCGCTGGTGGGCATCACGAAGTGGGCGTTGGCACCACCAGCGACCAGAGCTTCGATGGCCGGTCCCGACTCGGCGAGAACGATCGCCTGCGGATCGGCCACGTGGACCACGACGTGAGGATTCCCGACGTCGACGACTGCGACATGGCCTGCCACGGTGGGAACCGGCAGCGATGCCGGGTCGAGAGTGGCACCGTCGGCGACCGTACCCATCTCGACTCGTACCAGAACCCGATCGGGCTCCTCGGTGGCCCGGAGCCAGCCCCGACGGAGCCCGACGTCGGTCAGCACCGCTCCTTCCCACTCCCGGTCCCCGGTGGTGCGGGCCAGCGCCTGAACGAGACAGCGAAGACCATTACCGCTGATCTCGGCCCGGGAACCGTCGGAGTTGTACAGGACCATGGCACTCGGACCGTCGGGGGAAGTCTCTGCGAGGATCAACCCATCGGCACCGATGCCGGTCCGCCGGGCACACCAGCTACGCGCGCATGCCGCCGGGTCGCGGGGAACCGGCTGGTCGATGCCGATGAGGAAGTCGTTCCCCGATCCGTGGTGCTTGGTCAGGTGCACGACGGGAAGTCTGTCAGTACGGTGTCCACAGCGACGAGCGGGTTGTCGGTCACATCGATCCATTGAATCCGAGGGTCACGTCGAAACCACCGATCCTGCCGCCGGGCGAACCTCCGGATCCGTCGAACCGCGTGCTCGATCGCCTCTTCCAGCTCGAGCTCACCTCGGAGATGATCAGAGAGCTCCCGGTAGCCGAGGGCTCTTGCGGCCGTCCTCGAGAGCGGTTGGTCTGACAGGGATCGGACCTCGTCGAGCAGGCCGTCACGGATCTGGTCGCGAAATCGGCCTTCGATCCGCCGATCCAGCGTCTCCCTGGGCCACCGCAACCCGTACAGCGGAAACGGAGCATCGGCATAGTCGTCGATTCCCGGACCGAAGGACGAGAACCGCCGTTCCGAGCCGATGGTGACCTCGAGGGCGCGGAGCAGCCGGCGCCGATTGGCGGGTTCGATCTTGGTGGCCGCGTCCGGGTCGAGGTCGACCAGACGGCGATGGAGATCAGGCGTGGTGGAGAGCTCGAGCTGGTCCCACACCTCCGGGAACCGGCCGGGGATCTGCAACCGGTCCACGACCGCTCGCATGTACAGCCCGGTTCCGCCGACGAGAATCGTCGGTACCTCACGTCGAGCCAGATCCTCGAGCACGACCGTGGCCTGCTGCTGGAACCACCCCACGGTGCACTCTTCGGTTGGTTCCAGCAGGTCCACCAGATGATGAGGCACCTCGGCCCGGTCCTCGCCGCGAGGGCTCGCGGTGCCGATGTCCATACCTCGGTACACCTGCATCGAGTCGATCGCCACGATCTCGGTCCCGGGCCAACGCCGGGCCAGAGCCATGGCCACCGCGGACTTCCCTGACGCCGTCGGACCGACGATGGCGAGACGGGGCGTCATTCGCCGTCGCGCAACCGGTCGAGCGCCTCTTCGATCTTCCCCTCACCGACCAGCCTCGCGAGATGGTCGCCCTCGGTCGCGACGGCGTTGCCGGCGCGTTCGGCGGCCAGGAGATCAGCCAGCGAGATCACCGTGGGGTCGAGGGTCTGGATGATCCGCCGCGTGGCCCACTGGGCCAGCATGGGGCTCGCTCCCTCGGTGGAGACCGCCACCCCGACCCGTCCCCTCCGGGCGACCGCGGGGAAGGCCAGTGAGCCCCCTCCGGGCTGATCGGCCCGATTGCACCACACGCCGGCCCGCTCGGCGTCCTGCTGCACCAGGGCGTTCACCTCGGCATCATCGGTGGCGGCCACGACCAGGCGGTAATCGACCGCTTCGCCGGCGCGGTACGGCCTGGCGTGATGGGTCACGTCGGCCCGCCGGATCGCTTCGGTCGCCTCGGGCGCGACGACCGTGACTCGAGCGCCCGATTCGACGAGTCGCTCCGCTCGCCGTGTGGCGACCGCTCCCCCTCCGACGACCAGACACGCCTTGCCGGTGACGTCGAGCTGAGCCGAGAAACGAGGCGGTGGAGCCGACGGATCTCGCGGGCTGGGCACGCCGACGTTCTACTCGGCCGGAGCCCCGATGGCACCTCGGAAATACTCGATGGCCCGCGTCAATCCATCGCGGACGTCGACCATCGGCTCCCAACCGAGCTCGGACTTGGCGAGCGTGATGTCGGGACGACGCTGGACCGGATCGTCCACGGGAAGCGCCTCGAAGGCCAGCTCCGACGACGAGTCGGTGAGCTCGATGATCAGCGATGCCAACTCGAGGATGGTCATCTCGGCCATCGACCCGATGTTGACCGGCGTCGCCACATCACTGTCCAGCAGGGCGATGAGCCCGGCGACGGTGTCGTCGACGAAGCAGAAGCTCCTCGTCTGGGTGCCCTCGCCCTGGACGGTGAGCGGTTCACCCTTCAGAGCCTGGATGATGAAGTTGGAGACGACCCGGCCATCGGAGAGCCGCATCCGCGGCCCGAAGGTGTTGAAGATCCGGGCGATGCGGACGTCGACCCCGTGGAACCGGTGGTAAGCCATCGCCATCGCCTCGGCGAAGCGTTTCGCCTCGTCGTAGACGCCGCGGGGGCCGATCGGATTGACGTGACCCCAGTAGGTCTCCTTCTGGGGGTGCTCCTTCGGATCACCGTAGATCTCGCTGGTGGAGGTGAGGAAGAACCGGGCGCCCTTGGCCTTCGCCAACCCGAGCGAGTTGTGGGTACCGAGGCTGCCGACCTTCAGGGTCTGGATCGGCATTCGCAGATAGTCGATGGGTGATGCCGGGCTCGCGAGGTGCATCACGCGATCGACCGGACCGGGGACCCACACGTACCCGCTGACGTCGTGTTCGACGAAGGTGAACTCGGTTCGACCGAAGAGATGCTCGATGTTGGCGACCGACCCGGTGACGAGGTTGTCGATGGCGACCACTTCATCGCCGCGCTCGAGGAGCCGGTCGGCGATGTGGGATCCAATGAACCCGGCGCCACCGGTGATCACGACTCGCCCCATCAGAGGCGTCCGATACCCACGACGTCGAAGTTGAGTCGGTGAAGGGCGGCGCGGTCGAGGATGTTGCGGGCATCGACCACACGTCGATCGGTCATGAGCTCGGCGACCTTGTCGAAGTCGGGCCACCGGAAGTCGTCCCACTCGGTGAGCACGACGAGCACGTTCGCGTCCTGGCACGCCGCGTAGGGATCGTCGGCCAGCTCGACGCCGGCCGGAGCGATCTCGATGGCCGGATCGTACGCGACCACCTCGGCTCCGCGCTCGCGCAACCGGTGGATGATCTCGAGGGCCGGCGAATCCCGCATGTCATCGGTCCGCGCCTTGAAGGTGAGTCCCCATGCGGCGATGCGCATCCCCTCGAGCGAGCCACCGGCCATGTGGGTGACCTTGTCGGCAACCCGCTCGAACTGCTCCTCGTTGACGGCGATCACACCGCGCAGGAGGTCGAAGTCGTAGCCGTGCTCCTCGGCGATGTGGATCATGGCTCGGGTGTCCTTCGGGAAACAGGATCCACCCCAACCGGGACCGGGGTGGAGGAACTCGGACCCGATCCGCTTGTCATAGCCCATTCCCAGCACGACGTCGTTGACGTCGGCCCCGACGGCTTCGCACACCGCGGCGACGGCATTGACGAACGACAGCTTCGTGGCCAGGAAGGCGTTGGATGCGTACTTGATGGTCTCGGCCGATGCAGGATCGGTCAGCATCATCGGCGCTGCGACGCCGAGGTAGAGCGACGCCACGCGGACGGCCGCGGTCTGGTCCTCACTTCCGATCACGACCCGGTCGGGGTGGAGGAAGTCGTGGACGGCCGATCCCTCGCGGAGGAACTCGGGATTGGAGACGACGAAGACGTCGCTACGGCCGAGCGCCTGCTCGACGACCCGCGTGGATCCCACCGGGACCGTCGACTTGTTGATGACCACCGCCTCGGCAGCGAGGTGGGGTCCGATCTCGTGGGCCGCGTCCTGGATGTGGGTCAGGTCGGCCTGCCCGTCGCACCCCTGGGGGGTGGGGACACACAGGAAGACGAACTCCACGTCCCGCACCGCGGTGGGAGCGTCGAGGGTGAAGGACAGCCGACCGGCTGCCACTCCCTCGGCGAGGAGCTCGTCGAGTCCGTTCTCCAGGATCGGAAGCTCGCCCCGCTGGAGGGCCTCGACCTTCTCGGGCACGATGTCGATACACACGACGTCGTGGCCCAGATGGGACAGACAGACGCCGGTCGTGAGACCCACGTATCCCGTCCCCATGACCGCCACCTTGCCTGCCATGTCGCGTTGCGCTCCTATGCCGTTGCAGTCAGGCGAACACCGTATCGTGGCGAACGATCTGACGATGGTTTGGACTATCCTCTGATCGGCCTCGGCGCTAGGGACATGAGGATCCGGTCGGCCGTTCTTCGGGATCTGGGCTGTCGGACCCGCCAGAGCCCGGGCCATTGTCACCCGACGAGCCGCCGGCGTCGAATCCGTCGACCGTACTACCGGACGAGTTCGACACGGACGATGACGTGCTGGTCGGTCGCACCGTCGTCTCGGCCGACCGATCCATCACGGCCTGCTCGTCGGGCTCGGGGTCACGAGGCGAGTCCAGGACGCCCTCGAAGGCACCGCCCGTGGTGACCTCGACGTCGGCACCGCTCAGCTCGGTGCCCAGTACTCGCTCCACCGGGAGATCGAGATAACGGGCCACGAGGACCGCCTCGGCCTCGGCGCCGGTCCGGTACCGCACCACGACCTCGTCATGATCGAACTCTGCGGCGTTGTCCCGGGCCACCACGTCGAATCCGGCGGCGGTGAGACCTTCGGCCAGCGTCGCCGCGTCGCCGTAGCCACCGGTGCCGTTCAGCGCACGGACGCGGATCTGGGCCGGATCGAGGCTGCCCATGTCGACCTCGGGCCGGAACAGACGAAGGACCTCCTCGGCTTCGGCCTCTTCGAGGCGGAGGATGCTCGCCCGGCCGGCCCGGTCCGGATACACGGGAAGCTGGTAGGTGAGAAGGTCGTCGGCGTCGAAGGCCTCGAAGGCCCGGGCGAGCGGGAGCACGTCGTCCTCGATCTCGAGCTGATCGTCGATGGTCACCGAGTTGATGGCCGTGTTGAGGATGCGGTTGAGATCGATGATGTTGCGGTAGCCACGGTCGATGGCTCGATCGATCGAGCGGCGGATGAACGCCTGCTGCCGGTCGATGCGTCCGATGTCGGGAAGCTCGGTGTCGGAGACCCACTCGCCCTCGATCTTCGTCTGCATGCTGCGCGACCGGGCGAAAGCCAGCGCCTGGTCGGAATCGAGCACGACGCACCCGGCGTCTTCGACGATCAGCCCCGTCTTGACGTCGCGGACCGGTGTGGCGAACCAGATGGGCACACCGTCGAGGATCTCGACCAGCTCCTTGAAGCCGGCGAAGTCGACCTGCACATAGTGGTGGATCGGAATACCGAACTGGTCGCCGATGGTCTCGATGAGCGTGGCCTCGCTCACCCCGAGGGCCGCGTTGATCCTCTGCCGATAGCTCGTCCCGCTGATGTCGACCCACAGGTCGCGGGGAATCGACAGGAGCCGCGCCTCCTGGGTGACCGGATCGAGCCGTACGACCATGATCGTGTCGGCCAGGCTGCCCGTGTTCTCACGGTCCTGGTTGACCGGGTCGTCCTCGTCGAGGCCGGCCGCCGAGTCGGTCCCGACCAGGAGGTAATTGATCGGTTCGTCGCTCTCGAGCGACTGCTGGAGCACCGGTTGAGTCGACCGATCGCTCGGATCGACGAACGTGACGACATCGGCCTGGCCGGCCTTCTGGCCGAGATACCCCAGCCCTCCGGCAACGGTCAGGAGGGCGAGCACGACCACGGCGCTGAAGGCGAGAACGAGCCGCTGGGGCCAGGTTCGATGCGCTCGTCGTCTCTTGCCCACCCGGGCACGATACCAACGGCCCGCGTCCGGGTCGGTGTCGGCGAGGCAAGGATCCGTGCGCGTACGTTCGGGGATCGGTACGCGTACGCTCTCGGATCGTGGCCTCGGAACGTGAGCAGCTCGACATATTCGACGACGCCGGACGCCACGTCGGAACCAAGGGGCGGACCTCGGTTCACCGCGACGGCGACTGGCATCAGGTCTTCCACGTCCTCATCGTCCGGCCGACGGCACGACCCTCGCCCACGGTCGTGCTCCAGCGCCGGTCCCGCGACAAGGTCGCCTTCCCTGAGCTTCTCGATTTCTCGGCGACGGGCCACCTGGCTGCCGGCGAGACGCCCCTCGACGGCCGACGCGAGCTGGCCGAGGAGCTCGGCGTCGAATCCGACCCGGCAGACCTGGTGTCGCTCGGCGTTCGGCGCATCGTCGAGGCGGGAACGGAGGGCACGCTGAACAAGGAGCTCGCTCACTTCTTCCTCCTGGCCGACGACCGACCGCTCTCCGACTTCCGACCCGAACCCACCGAGGTGAGCCACGCCGTCGAGGTGACGATCGACGATCTCCTCGATCTCTTCGCCGATCGGACGTCCACCGCCCCCGCCCGGTTCTTCCCAGCGGACGGTGGCGAGGTCGGCCGGATCCGGCGCCGAGACTTCGTGCCGGGCGCCCAGTACTGGATCGCCGCCCTCGTAATGGCCGACCGGTTCGCAGCCGGGCGGACTCCGCTGGCGATCTGATGGCAGACCGCTCTCAGCCGCCCCAGATCTCCGTCGCCTGGCTCGACGGCGAGTTCGTCGACCCCGCGTCGGCCACGATCGGCGCCTTCGATCATGCCGTCACCGTGGGCGACGGCCTCTTCGAGGCCACGAAGGTCGCCCGAGGCACGCCGATCGCGCTGACCCGTCATCTCGATCGGCTCGAGCGATCGGCCGACCGTGCCGGCCTGGACATCCCGATGGCACGGGATGACCTGGCACGGGCGTGTCGCGCCGTGGCCGAGCGAAGCGCCCATCCGTCCAAGCTCAGACTGACGGTGACCGGCGGCCCGGCGACGCTCTCGTCAGCCCGCGGCCAGACCGGGGGTTCGGTGCTGATCGCTTCGGTGCCGCTGGCCGCGAGGACATCCAGCGCGGCGGTGAGCGTCGTGGAATGGACCCGCAACGAACGCGGTGCGCTGGCCGGCGTCAAGAGCACCTCCTATCTCGAGAACGTCATCGCCCTGTCCCAGGCGACCGACCGTGGGAGTGACGAGGCGATCCTCGCCAATACGGTCGGAAACCTCTGCGAGGGGACGGGAAGCAACGTGTTCGTCGTGATCGACGGTCAGCTGGTGACCCCGCCCCTCGGCGCCGGTCCGCTGGCCGGGGTCACCCGGTCACTGGTGCTCGAGGCGACCGATGCAACCGAGGAGGATGTGGCCATCGAGGCCTTCGAAGCCGCTGACGAGGCCTTCCTCACTTCATGTACACGCGATGTGCAGCCGATCCGCAGCATCGACGGGCGGGAGCTCCCCGACCCACCGGGCGCCGCGACCGCCGCCGCAGCCGCTGCTTACGCCGATCTCATCACCCGCAACCCCGACCCCTGAGGAATCTGTGCAGGGTTCGGCTGGCTGGGCCCGCCCGACCTTGCACAGATTCCTCAGGCGGGGCGCAGGTGGACGATGTCGGCGACGGTGACCGTCCGATTCTTCCCGTCGACATCGACCACGAGGGCGAAGTCGTCGTCGATGTCGACGGCCCGACCCGCGAACGTCTCGTCGTCGAGCTCGATCCGGACCATCCGACCGGGGGTGCTCGAGCGATCCCGCCAGGCCTCGCGTATCGACGGGGTTCCGCCGCCGAGCAGCCGGCCGTACCAGTGATCGACACGATCGACCATCGCCGACAAGAGCTGATCGCGATCGGGTCGTCCGCCGGCGGCCTCGAGACTGGTGGAAGCAGCAGCTATCTCGGGCGGGAGCGCCGCCTCGGACACGTTGACTCCGATACCGACCACCAGGGTCTCGACCTCGGAGCCCCGGATCACGGATTCGGCCAGCATCCCGGCCATCTTCCGATCGGAGACGACGAGGTCGTTGGGCCACTTCAGACTCACATCGGGGGCGCCGAGCGCCCGGCAGGCGTCGGCCGCCGCGATACCGACAACCGCCGTCACCGCGGCGGCGGGCACCGCCGCTGGTGGGGCAAAGAGCCACGACGACAGCAGGGATGATCCGGCCGGTGCCTCCCAACGCCGCCCGCGCCTGCCCCGGCCGGCTCGCTGGACGTCGGCCACCAACACGAGCCCCTCGGGTTCACCGGATCGAGCCCGAGCCATGACGTCGTCATTGGTCGAGTCGGTCTCACCCACCAACTCGACCCGGAAGGACACCGGATCGGGCTCCGAGGTAGCACCGCTGGCGGACACCCCGGTAAACATAGAGGTTCCGACCAAGGGCCCGGTGCCGCGCGCCCCGGCCCCTTCTCACCGTTTTCCCTCTGGAGTCCGCATGTTCTCGAAGGTCCTGATCGCCAACCGGGGCGAGATCGCCGTCCGGGTCATACGGGCCTGTCAGGAGATGAACATCGGGACGGTGGCGGTGTACTCCGAGCTCGACCGCGACTCGCTCCACGTCCGGCTGGCCGACGAGGCCTACGCCCTCGGTGGCGAGACGGCGGCCGACTCCTATCTCAACACCGATGCGATCCTCGATGCCATCGAACGCAGCGGCGCCGAGGCCGTCCATCCCGGCTACGGGTTCTTCTCCGAGAACGCCGACTTCGCCCGATCGATCACCGAGCGCGGCGTGACGTTCATCGGCCCCCCGCCCGAGGCCATCGAGGTGATGGGCGACAAGATCTCGGCCCGTGAGGCCGCCGAATCCGTGGGCGTGTCGGGAGTCCCCGGCACGACCGACCTGATCACCGACCCCGAGCAGGTCCGCGACTTCGGAGCCGTTCATGGCTACCCGATCGCCATCAAGGCCGCCTACGGCGGTGGGGGACGCGGCATGAAGGTCGTGGCCGACGACGCGGCGGTCGAAGAGGCCATCGAGTCGGCCCAGCGCGAATCCCTCGCCTATTTCGGCCGCGACGAGATCTACATGGAGCGCTACCTCGTCAAGCCCCGGCACATCGAAGTCCAGGTCATGTCCGACACCCACGGCAACCATCTCTATCTGGGCACCCGGGACTGTTCGGCCCAGCGCCGGCACCAGAAACTGGTCGAGGAAGCACCGGCGCCGGGTATCCCCGCCGAGACGCTCACCGCCATGGGAGAAGCGGCCGTCGCCGTTGCGCGGGGCTGCAACTACGTCAACGCGGGCACCGTCGAGTTCCTCTACGAGGACGGCGACTTCCACTACCTGGAGATGAACACACGGCTCCAGGTCGAGCACCCGGCCACCGAGCTGATCACCGGACTGGATCTGGTTGAGCTCCAACTGCGGGTCGCCGCCGGCGAGGCGCTACCCCTGGCCCAGGACGAGGTCGAGATTCGCGGCCATGCCATCGAGATCCGCATCAACGCCGAGGACCCGGCCGAAGGGGCCTTCCTGCCCTCGCCGGGCACGATCACCGAGCTCGCCCCGCCCGACGGGTTCGGCGTCCGGTTCGATACCGGGTACCACTCCGGAGACGAGATCAGTCAGTTCTACGACAACCTCGTCGGCAAGCTGATCGTGTGGGGTCGCGACCGCGACGCGGCGATCCGCCGGGCCACGCGAGCGCTCCGGGAACTGGTCGTCGACGGCGTCGCCACGACGATCCCGGCCGATCTCGCCATCATCACCCACCCCGACTTCGCCGCCGTCGAGCATTCGACCAAGTGGGTCGAGGAGGTGCTGGATCTCACAGGGGTGAAGTCCGGCCCGGCCGCCCCTCCGGTCGACGACGACGAGGAGAAGGTCCGCCGCGACGTCGACGTCGAAGTCGACGGGAAGCGGTTCGCCGTTTCGGTCTGGGTGCCCGCAGGCGCCACAGGAGGAAACGGCGGTGGGTCGGGTCCGGTCCGGCGCGCCCGGTCCTCTGGTGCCGCGCTCGGCGGCGGAACCGGCGACGTGGTCGTCCCGATGCAGGGCACCATCGTCAAGGTCGTCGTCAGCGAGGGCGACACCGTCGAAGCCGGGGACACCATTTGCGTCCTGGAGGCGATGAAGATGGAGAACAACATCACCGCCGACGTCTCGGGCACGGTGTCCGAAATCAAGGTGGCCGTCGGCGATTCGGTCGGCTCCGGCGACGTGATCGTCCACATCGACCCCAAGTGAGCACGGGGTCACTCGGCCGCCTCCGCTGTCACATCGGCTCTTCGGCCGAGGCCTCATCGCGCCGCTACCCCGACCGCCAGGACACGCCTACTCGGCCGCCTCCGCTGTCACATCGGCTCTTCGGCCGAGGCCTCATCGCGCCGCTACCCCGACCGCCAGGACACGCCTACTCGGCCGCCTCCGCTGTCACATCGGCTCTTCGGCCGAGGCCTCATCGCGCCGCTACCCCGACCGCCAGGACACGCCTACTCGGCCGCCTCCGCTAGGGCCTCCGATAGAGCGGGGTGGACCAGCAGGCTCTCGCCGATGTCGGTCACGCGCAGCCCCGCTGTCACGGCCAGGGCGATCACCGAGATCAGCTCTGCGGCGTGGCGGCCCACGATCGACCCGCCGAGCACGACCCCGGTGGCGGGGTCCGAGACGATCTTCACGAACCCGCGGGGATCGTCGTTGATCAGCGCCTTGGCGCTGGCCGCGAACGGCACCTTGGTCACCCGGACCTTGCGCCCCTCGGCGAACGCGTCGGCCTCCGCCAGGCCCACGTCGGCGATCTCGGGGTCGGTGAAGATCGCCGAGGCCGCCTTGTCGTAGTCCAGGTGGCGATGTTCGAGCGCGTGGAGACCCATCGCATGTTCGGCGATCTTGCGACCCTGCATGGACGCCACCGACGACAGCGGGAGCTTCCCGGAAAGATCACCGGCGACGTAGATGTGGGGGGCGCTGGACCGGAGGTTGTGGTCGACGACGACGAACCCACCGTCGTCCACATCGACGCCGACCTCGTCCAAGCCCAGTCCCTCGCTGTTGGGTACCGAGCCTATGGCGAGCAACACGTGGGAGCCGTCGACCGATCGACCGTCGGTGCACTTGACGACCACCCCGTCGGCCGATCGGTCGACCGCCTCGGCACGCGCCCCTTTCAGCAGACTGACGCCCCGCTCGAGGAAGTCCTCCTCGAGCGCCGCGGCCACCTCGGGATCCTTCAGGGGCAGTACCTGCTGGCGGCTCACGATCAGCGTGACCCGACAGCCGAATGACGAGAACATGTGTACGAACTCGACCCCGGTCACGCCCGAACCCACCACGACGAGGTGCTCGGGCATCTCCGGCGGCGGGTACGCGTCCCGGGTGGTGAGCACCCGCTCCCCGTCGATCTCGGCCCAGTCGGGCAGACGCGGTCGGCTCCCCGTGGAGAGCACGACGACGTCGGCCTCCAGTCGCACGGGGCCATCGGGCGTCTCGGCTTCGACCTCGTGGGGTCCGACCATCCGGCCCGTGCCGTTCACGATGCGGACGCCCTGTGAATCAAGCAGTCCGGTGACCGACGCCTCGAGCCGGTCCTCGATCTCGCCGATCCGCGCCCGGAGAGCCTCCGGATCGACCTCACCGTCGATGTGGCGCAGCCCCATCCCCGACGCCCGGCCCAGCCGAGCCAACATGTCGCCGGTGGCGATCATCGCCTTGGAGGGAACGCAGTCGCGCAGGTGCGCCGCCCCGCCGATGACGTCGCGTTCGATCAGGGTGACATCCGCTCCGAGCCGCGCCGCATGGGTCGCACACGTGTTGCCCGCCGGCCCCCCACCGATGATGACCAGTCGTCGCACGGGGAAAGGATAGGGGGAGGGGAAGGGTATCCTATGTGGATACCCCGATCTTTCGGGGATTCCGTCATGGCCACCACTCCGATCGACCTTCCCGAACCAGACGTCGCGCCCGCTCCCGCCCCCGCCCCGTCCAGCCGGGTCGAACCCATGCCAATCCGTTGGCTGCGACGGTGGGGCTTCCGCTGGCTCCACCTGCTCGACACCGTGCTGCTCTACGGGACGATGGTGGCGATCACCTTCGCCCGATTCGGCACCGACTGGCCCACCTACCCCAGAGGTCACTACTTCGTCGGCTTCGGGATCGCCACGGCCATCCATCTCCTCGTCCTGTACTTCGGGGGAAGCTACGAGCGAGAGCTCCGTCTGGGCCTGCGACCGTGGTTCCCCCGCATCGCGAAGCTCACGTTCATGGCCGTACTCCTCGACGCCGCAGCCGCCCTGCTCACCAACCGATACCTCATGCCCCGAGGCAACCTGATCCTGCTCCTGGTGATCGCCTCGCTCGGGCTAACCGGCAACCGATGGGTTTCGCGCAGCCTCCGGGCCCGCCGCTTCGGTCCCGCCCGTGCCCTCCTCGTCGGTACGCCGAGCGAGGTCGACCTGGCCCGCAAACACCTGACCGAAGCCGACAAGACCACCACGATCGCGGGAGAACGCCCCACCGCCCGCCATCTGGCTCGCGACGTCGACTCCACCGATGCGACCGACGTGCTGCTCCTCGGGCACCGCATGTTCGACGACATCTACCCGGAGCCTCTCGCCAGCCTGGAGGCTCGCAGCATCGGGGTTCTCCAGCGGGTGGGCGCCCAGGACGCGCTGCTCGGCCTCCAGGCCGTCCGCCAGATCGGCGGTGTCCCCTTCGTTCCGCTCCGAACCCACGCGCTACCGCCGTCACGGGCCCGCCTCAAGCGTACGGTTGAGGTCCTGATCCTGATCCTCTCCGCTCCGGTCATCCTCACCGTCGGGCTCCTGGTGGCCGTCTACGTGAGGATCGTCGCCGGGAAGGGGATCATCTTCCGCCAGGAGCGCGTCGGCGAGGGCGGTAGACAGTTCCAGATGCTCAAGTTCCGGACGATGCACCATCCCCACGATGACGAGTCGTCCCAACCGGAACTGGCGGGAACCGACCACCCCCGCATCATCCCCTCCTGTCGCTGGTTGCGGGCCACCCGGCTCGACGAGTTCCCCCAGTTCCTCCTCGTGGCCAGCGGCACGATGTCGCTGGTAGGGCCCCGCCCCGAGGTGCCCGAGCTCACCGCCCGATTCGAACAGCTCGTACCCGGCTACGGCCGCCGCCTCGAGATCCCGCCCGGCATCACCGGCCTCGCCCAGGTCCAGGGCCGCTACCACACCGACCCCAGCTACAAGCTCGGCCACGACATCCAGTACCTCGTCAACTGGTCACCGGTACTCGACCTCGAGATCCTGGCCCTGACGGTGTGGGTCGTCGTCACCCAGCGGGTGTGAACGAGGACGGCCGGTCGCTCACCCCCCTGCCGTCGATGACGGTGGTGATGCCGGTGCGCGACGAGGAGGACACCCTGGCGCCAGCTGTCGACTCCGTCCTGGAACAGACGTACCCGACCCCGTTCGAGATCGTCCTGGCCATCGCGCCGTCCACCGACCGGACCGAGGCCGTCGCGGCCGAACTGGCCAGCCGGCACGGGAACGTGCGTCTCGTGGCGAACCCCACCGGGAGCACTCCGGCCGGCCTCAACGAGGCCATCCGCGCCGCGTCGGGCGATCTCGTCGCCCGCGTCGACGCCCACGCCGAGCTGTCGCCGGGCTATCTGCTGACCGCCGCCGAGCGTTCGATCACCACCGGGGCCGATGTGGTCGGAGGGATCCAGCACGCGGAGGGAGTGACGCCGTTCGAGCAGAGTGTCGCGGCCGCGATGACATCGCGTTTCGGGGTCGGAGACGCCAAATTCCACTACGGCGGTGGCGCCGGACCGGTCGACACGGTGTACCTCGGCGTGTTCCGACACGAGGCCCTGGACCGGGTCGGCGGCTACGACGAACGGTTGGTCCGCAATCAGGACTACGAGCTCAACTGGCGCATCCGCGACACGGGAGGCGTGGTCTGGTTCGATCCCGACCTGGTCGTCAGCTACCGGCCCCGGGGCAGCCTGCGGAGCCTGGCGAGACAGTACTTCCAGTACGGGCAATGGAAGCGACACGTCCTGGAGCGTCACCCACGGTCGGTCAAGGCCCGTCAGCTGGCCGCTCCCGCCACCGTGCTCGGGATCGGTGCCGGGATCGCCCTGGCGATTCGGGGCCGCCGCTGGGGCCTCGCGGCTCCAGCGGTCTATGCCGGTGCATGCCTTGCCGCGGCAGCCGCCGGGCCCGGGCCGAGGTCCACCCGAGCCCGGCTCCCGCTGGTGTTCGCGACGATGCACCTGGCGTGGGGAATCGGCTTTCTGATCGGTCCCGATCGTCTCCCGCGCCGATCGGTGACATGACGCTGCCCCCCGGCAACCTGGCGTATTCTCCGACCAGCATGTCCGCACCCTCCCATTCGGCCTCGTCGGCGGAAGTGATCGCCGAGCAGGCCGGTCTCACCCGCCTCGGCACCCGACCCCGAATGGGCCCGTACCTGCGCGACCTCTGGTCCCGGCGCCAGTACGCGGTCTATTCGTCGGTCGGCTCGCTCGAGTCCGAGAACATGGACACGCTGCTCGGGAACGTGTGGCACCTCCTGAACCCAGCGCTGCTGATCGGCGTCTACTTCATCATCTTCGGGGTCCTGCTCGATACGCGCCGCGGCGTCGACAACTTCATTCTGTTCCTCACCATCGGTGTCTTCGTCTTCCGGTACACGACCAAGTCGGTCACGTCGGGAGCCAGGTCGCTGGTCTCGAACGAGGGGCTGATCCGAACGCTGTGGTTTCCCCGGGCACTCCTCCCGATCTCCGCGGTCCTCACCCAGTTCCTCTCCTTTCTCCCCGAAATCCTCATCATCTTCGCCGTGGCGTTGCTCACCGGGCAGGAACCGCTTCTGACCTGGCTCCTCCTCCCCCTCTTCGTGCTCGTCCAGAGCGCGCTGAACCTGGGCGGCGCACTGATCGCCGCGCGCACCAACAGCAGCTTCCGCGACTTCGTCAACATCCTGCCGTTCGCGTTTCGCCTTCTCTTCTACGCGAGCGGCGTCCTGTTCTCGGTCGAGCGATTCGTCACCAACGAGACCTGGATCAAGCTGTTCGAATTGAACCCCATGTATTCCATGATCAGCCTCTACCGCTGGGCGATCATGGCCGAGCCGGCAACCTCGACCATGGTGCTGAGCGTGGGCCTCTGGTCGACCATCCTGCTGCTGTTCGGGACCCAGTTCTTCCTCCGCGTGGAGCACCGGTATGGCAGTACCTGACCCGACTGCGGCATCGACCGACCGGCGCGTCCCGACCGTGGTGATCGACGACGTCCACGTCACCTTCCGCGTCCTGAAGGATCGCCGCATGGGCCTGCGCCAACTGGTCGCCTCCGGCGGCCGGAAACGCGAGGCGGTCGAGGTCCACGCCGTCCGCGGCGTGAGCCTGACGGCCTATGAGGGTGAGTCGCTGGGCCTCATCGGCCCGAACGGCTCGGGCAAGACCACGCTGGTCCGTTCGATCGCCGGATTGCTTCCCGTGACCGGCGGTGTTGTCTATGCCAAGAGCCAGCCCTCAATGCTCGGGGTCGGTGCGGCGATGCTTCCGTACCTCTCCGGTCGGAAGAACGCGATCATCGGCGGCTTGGCCCTCGGGCTCGATCGGGCCGACGTCGAGGCGAAGATCCCCGAGATCATCGCCTTCACCGGCCTGAAGCGGTCGATCGACCTGCCCCTGCGTACCTATTCCAGCGGCATGCAGGCCCGCCTCAGGTTCGCGATCGCCACCCTGGTCACGCCCGAGATCCTGCTGGTCGACGAGGCCCTCTCGGTTGGCGACCGCCAGTTCGGCAACCGCAGCGCCCAACGGATCGAGGAGATCCGGGGAAAAGCCGGAACGGTCTTCATCGTCAGTCACAACTTGACCCAGGTCCGCCGGCTCTGCGACCGAGTCGTCTGGATGGCCGACGGCGTGGTCATCCGAGAAGGACCGACCGAAGAGGTCGTCGACGTCTATGAATCCGATGAGGCGTCATCATGATCGGGATCATCCTGGCGGCGGGGCAAGGTCGCCGTCTGCTCCCTCTGACCGAGGATCTTCCGAAGACCCTGCTTCCGATTTCGGGCGAGCGGTCCATTCTCGAGCTGGGCCTCGACAACCTGGCAACGGTCGGCATCACCGAGGTCAGCGTCGTGGTCGGGCATGCCGCCGAACGGGTCGAAGCGGTGTTACCCGGCTTCGCCGAGCGGTACGGGCTCACGATCGAAACGGTCCTCACAGAACACGCTGCACACCGGAACAACGCATACTCATTGTGGCGCGCTCGATCGCTGTTCGAACGGGGCGCGCTGGTCGTCAACGGCGACACCGTGCACCCACCCGTGTTCCTCGAGCAGCTCCTCGCGGCGGCAGCCGAGTCCCCCGATGCCGATCTCGTTCTTGCCATCGATGCCGAGAAACCTCTCGCCGAGGAAGAGATGAAGGTCTCGGTCGACGACGGCCACCTGCGGATCATCTCGAAACTGCTCGATCCGGTGGATGCGTTCGGGGAGTTCATCGGCATCTCCATAGTCACCGCCCGAGGCGCCGAACGCGCGGGTGCAGCGCTCGCGCAGGCGTGGAACGACGACCCGAATCACTATTACGAAGACGCGTACCAACTCATGGCCGACGAGCGGCGGCCGATTACGCTGGTCCCGGTCTCGGGAGGTCCGTGGGTCGAAGTCGACGACCACGCCGACCTCGCCCGGGCCCGAGCACTGACATGAGAGGCCGCTGATGCCGCTCCTCGCCCGTCTCGTCACCGCTCCCATCGCGGTGGAGGTCGCGCCGGGTGCACTGGCGCGGGTCAGCGACGTACTGAGCCGGATCGGTGTTTCACCCGAAGGGTCGATCGCCGTCATCACGGGACCCGGTCAGGGTGCCACCCTGGGGCCGGCGATCGCGGCCGGTCACCGGCGAAGCCGTCTGGTGACCGCACATGCACCCACAGTGGCCGAGGCGCAGCAGGTCGAGCGGGCACTCAGGACCGAGGCGGTCGACGCGGTCGTCGCCGCCGGAGGAGGGGGAACCCTCGACGTGGCCAAATGGGCCACGACCATGGCCGGCATCCCCCTCGTCGCGGCGCCGACGTCACTGGCCCACGACGGCGCAGCCTCGCCGGTCGCCGTGCTCGACTCGGACGGTCGGCGGCAGTCCTACGGCGCTCATGCCCCCGTCGGGGTGATCATCGACCTCGACCTCGTCCGATCCGCTCCCCCCGGTCACCTCAGCGCCGGCATCGGCGACGTGGTCGCGAACATCTCGGCGATCGCCGACTGGCGGCTCGCCGATCGGGTCCGGGGCGAGTCGGTCGACGGCTATGCCGCGGCCCTGGCCCGGATCGCAGCCGAGGCCGTGATCCACGCTCCCGGCCCACTCCGGAGCGACGAGGTCCTGACCTCGCTCGCGGACGCCGTCATCGCCAGCGGGGCAGCCATGATCGCCGCCGGATCCAGCCGGCCGTGCAGCGGCGCCGAACACGAGATCAGCCACGCTCTCGATCAGCTGTGCCCGGGCCGCGCCCTCCACGGCCATCAGGTCGGCCTGGGTGCCCTTTTCGCGACCTTCCTCCGCGAGGACCCGGCGTTTCCCACGCTGCTGGCAGCCCTCCGCAAGTTCGACGTGCCGCTGCGACCGAGCGATCTGGGATTCACCACCGAGGAGTTCGTCGACGCCGTCGTCCATGCGCCATCGACCCGACCCGACCGCTATACGATCCTCGAACACCGGCGACTGCAGCGACCAGCGATCGAGGACCACGTCGATGCCTACCTCTCGTCCATCGATAGCTGAACTGCGAGCGGTGGTGCATCCGCCGGGTCTCCTCGATCGCCGCAGCGCAGAACACTGGGCCGGGCGCCTCTACATGCGGGACATCTCCCTCTACGCCACCTGGCTGCTCGCGCCGACCCGCGTGACCGCCAACGCCATTACGGGAATCATGATCGTGGTGGGACTGGTCGGTGCCGCGTTCTTCTCCCAGCCGGGCCTCGGCTGGGCCGTCGCTGGTGCGCTCCTGATCCAGGTGTACCTGATGCTCGACTGCACCGACGGCGAGATCGCCCGCTGGAAGAGCCAACAGAGCATCACCGGCGTCTACCTCGACCGCCTGGGCCACTACCTGGTCGAGGCGTCGCTCATGATCGGCCTCGGCGCCCGGGCGGCCGCGACCGACGGGCAGACCTGGCTGATCTGGGGGTTCTGCGCCGCTTTCGGAGTCCTCATCGAAAAGGCCGAGACCGACCTGGTCGACGTCGCCCGGGCCCGGGCCGGTCATCGGGCGGCGAGCGACGACAGCTCGGTCATCCGGGCCAAAGGCCTCGCTCGTGCCCGCCAGATCGCGATGAAGATCCCGCTCCACCGGGCCACTCACGCCGTCGAGGCATCACTGCTCATCCTCGCCGCCGCGATCGCCGATGCCGCCATGGACTCGACGGTGGCCACCCGCGGCCTGCTCGTGGCACTCACCGTCATCACGGCGGCGACCTCGGTACTCCACCTCGTCAGCATCCTGTCGTCGCGGCGGTTGGAACCCTGACCATCTCCTGGGTCCTGCTGACACAGGGCGGCCGGGACGACGCTCTCGTCGCTGCGGTCGGCTCGATTCGGGGCCAGGATCGACCGCCCGAGGAGATCGTCGTGGTCGTGAACGGGCCGGCCGAGATCGAGGTGCCCGACGCCGTCCGGGTCATCCGGCTTCCCGAGAATCTCGGGGTTCCCGCGGGCCGAAACGTCGGGGCCCGGACGTGCCGGGGAGAGATCGTCGCGTTCCTGGACGACGATGCCGAGCTGGCCGCACCCACCATCGCCGGCGAGCTCGACGAGGCCTTCGCCGCCGACCCGGCCCTGGGTGTCGTCTCCATGAGGGTGCTCGACCCGGGCTCGGGTACGAGCCAGCGCCGCCACGTCCCGACCCTGCGCAAGACCGACCCGGCGGCGTCTCGCTACGCCACGTCCTTCCTGGGCGGGGCCTGCGCCATCCGCCGGACGACCTTCGAGGAGCTCGGCGGCCTCCCCGGCCAGTTCTTCTTCACCCTCGAGGAGACCGACTTCTCGTGGCGGGCACTCGACGCCGGACATCGCATCCTCTACCGGGGTGACCTCGTCGCCCACCATCCCCCGACCGCGGCGAGCCGCCACCCCGACTTCGTTCGACTGACGGCGCGCAACCGCGTCTGGCTCGTCCGGCGGCGCCTCCCGTGGATCCTGGCGCCGGTCTACCTGGGTCTGTGGACGGCGATCACCCTGTTGCGCTCCCGGAACCAGACCAGCTGGCGGGCCCATTTCGCCGGCCTTCGGGCCGGGTTCGACGGCTCGGCCGGGCCACGAGACCCGATGCGGTGGGCCACGGTGGCCCGTATGACGAGGCTCGGCCGACCGCCGATCGTCTGACCGGCCCGCTCACGCAGCACGAACCGGCCGGGTCCTAGACTCGCTCGGGTGTACCCATCGGTGAACAGAATCTGCGTCGTGGGCGCGGCGAAGACCGGTACGACCGGCGCCTACGCCGCGGTGCGGGACGGCCTGGTCCGAAGCGGACGGGACTTCTACAGCCTCTTCGAGAAATACAGGCAACGCCAGTACCGCTGCCTGTGGCGCTATGCCCCGGACCGCACGGTTCTGAGCAAGATGCTCCTGACGCACCCCGACTTCTCCCCGTCGTTCGCCGGCGAGTTCGAGCGACGCATCCTGCTCACCCGCGACCCCCGGGACACACTCGTGAGCACGCTCCTCTACTTCCCCGTCAACGCCGCCATCCACGGTGCGGACGAGCCGACGATCGAAGCGCTCGTGGCCCGGATCGAGGAGAAGGAGAAGGATCCCACGTCTGTCCCGGTGAGAGAGCTTCTTCCCCACCTCCACGAGATCAGCGGCTCGGGGCCGGGCGACGCCGATTTCGGTAACCGCTGCCAGCACACCATCGACTTCGCCGACACGACGCCATCACACGTGCTGCCGTACGAAGATCTGGTCACCGAGGCCCTCGAAGACCTGAGCGACTATCTCTCGTTCGACGTCGCCGCACGCCGGTCGAATGGTTTCAACGACCTCATCCTCCGCAAGGGTGGGTCCGGAGACTGGCGCGCCTGGTTCACGCGTCGTGACGTCGACCACTACCGGCCGCTGCTCGAGCCGTACATGGAGCGCTTCGGCTATCCCGACGAGTGGGAGACCCTTTCCGACCCCGTGCTCGACCCCGATCTGGGCAGCGCCTACATCCGCCGATCCTGCCGACGGCGTCGCGAGCAGGTCGCGATCCGTACCGCCCGAGGAGAGACCTCCGACGCGCGGCTGCGGCTGTTGCGCGATCGAGCCGATGACGGAGCCCAGCGCGACTGTCGGGAGCTCGCCCGGATCCTCGTCGACGACCCCAGCCTCGCCCTGACACCGTCCGAGCCTTTCGAACGGGCCCTGTTCGCCGCCCGCTGCGGTGATTACCGGGGCATGAAGCTGGCCGAGCGCTGCCTGACCGAAGGCATCGCCACCACCGAGGACATCGCGGCGGCTGCCCTCTGGTCGAGCGAGATGGCCGAGGAGCGGGAACGTATGCGCACGCGACGCGAACGCGATGGTCTCCGGGAGAAGCTCGAACAGAGCGAACGCAGGGCCGGCGAGCTCGAAGGTGAGATCCGGCGCATCAGGCAGTCGCGGCGCTACCTCCTGGGCGACCGCATCGTCCGCACCGCCCAACGCGTCCTCGCCGTGCGTCGTTGGCCACGGGCACTGCTCGACCGACGAGGATCCGGCGGGTCGGACTCGTGACCATCGCCGAAGAACGACGACTCCTGGCGCTGGTCGGGCCGAAGTTGCGGCGCGAGCGCATCCGCAACTGGCTCCTCCATCCCGAGGTCATCCGACTGACCATCCGGAAGTTCTGGCCGTCGGCACCCGACTGGCTACCGCCTCGTCGCACCCATCCCTTCGGCCTCGGGCCGCGGGCGATCATCCCACGCCCGACGCCCGACGCCGGTGCCGTCGACCCCGCCGGCACCAACCTGTCGGAGCTCCTCGAGATCCTGGATCGGGCGCGGATCGACTACTTCATGGTCACCGACCAGACTCCCCACCGATTCCAGGTCGGCATCCGGGACTCAGATCGATCCCGGCTCCTCGAGCGCGCTCGAGTCCCAGATGATGGCCGGTGGAACGATATGCGCCGCTCCGTCCACCGATCTCATCCGGTTTCAGCAACCGACGCAACGACGACGCATCGGCCCCTACCGGCGGGCGCAGCTCCTGGACTCGCCCACGTGGTACTACCTGCGGTACCAGAAGGTCCCAGGGCGAGGCAGTCGGCTGCTCGGGGTCAAGTTCGCCACGGTGATCTCGTTCTGGCGGGACAAGCAGGTCCGCCCGGGTGGCGGGTCCAGCCGGGAGCCGGTCTGGATCTCGGCCACTCCCAACGGAGTCGAGACCGAGCTGGCCCCCGAAGCCCGCACCCCGGCCCCCGTGGTCGTCGGCGATCGAACCCTTCCCTCGATCGCAGCGTTCGCCACGCCCACGCTCGATTCACACCAGTTCCCGGTCGACCTCGTCTGCATGTGGGTCGACGGTGACGACCCCGACTGGACCGAGCGCCGGAATCGACGGCGGGCCGCCCTCCGGGGAGAGCCGCTCGTGGAGAAGTCCGGCAGGGAGACGACCGCCACCGACGCGGCCCTCGCCGCCCACCTCTACCGGAGCCGGGACGAGCTCCGCTATGCGCTGCGCAGTGTCGAGATGTACGCGCCGTTCTTTCGCAAGGTCTTCCTCGTCACCGATGATCAGCGGCCCGAGTGGTTGATCGATGACTACGACCGGCTCGAGGTCATCTCCCACCGGGACATCCTCGACCCGACGTACCTCCCGACTTTCAACTCCAACGCCATCGACACCGGACTCCACCGCATCCCCGGCCTCGCCGAGCACTTCGTGATGACCAACGACGACATCATGTTCTGCGCGCCGATCGGACCGGAGCACTTCTTCACCCCGAGCGGGAACCCCCATGTCTTCCTCTCCCAGGCGCAGATCCCGCTGGGCGACCCGGTCCCCGGCGAACCGGCGGTGGACAGCGTCGAAAGGAATGTCCGAGCGGCGATACGGCGAAGTACCGGGCTCGTGATCACCCAGAAGCACAAGCACATCCCGAACGCCCAGCGAGTGAGCATCCGGGTCGAGGTCGACTCGAAGTTCCAGGACGAGATCGAGACGACGGCACGGCATCCGTTCCGGGAGCTCCAGGACGTCAATCCCTCGCACGTGGCCAACTACTACGCGCTGGCGACGGGACGAGCGGTCACCGAGACCATTCCCTACAAGTACGTCAACATGGCCAACCCGAAGCTCGAAGGTGCACTGGCCGAAGCGCTCGCCAGCATGGGAGCGACCATGGTCATCTGCTTCAACGATGCCGACGAGTTCGTCGTCACCGATGCCTATGGCGACAGGGTCACGACCTACCGACCCGATCTCGACCAGCGCGACCGGATCGTCGTGGACTTCTGCCGGCGGGCATGGCCGAACCCGAGCAGGTTCGAGAAGCCGGGAAGCTGATCGGCCGACTCAGCGTGGGCGCCGACTCCGGTCAGCGTGGGCGCCGACTCCGGTAGATGGCTCGAAGGCGCGAGGGAAGACGCAGCAGGTCGCGACGCGGGCCGGTGAAGCTGTCGACGATGACATCACCGACCTGGTAGCGCGCCGAATCGCGCAGATCGGCCATCTCACGTTCGAGCTGTCGGATCCGCCGCCGAGCCTTGCGGAGCTGCGCGTCGGCGGGCGACTTCCCTGGTTTGGCCGCGCCCTTCTTCGGGGACGCAGCTTCGGCGAAGACGGCTGCGTCGGACCGCCACCGGACGGCGGCCTCGGCATCCGGGGAAGGCCCGTCCTCCAGGAGGTCGGCGAGCAGCAGCATCGACGGAGCGTGACCCTGGATGGCTCCGTGACGCGCCCACCGCTGCGCTGCCACCGGGTCGAGCTCGACCCGGTGGCCGGCCCGAAGGAGCAGTGCGAGGCGTTGAGCCGAGACCGGGTCGCCGTCCTCGGCCATCTCGAGCATCGATCGGACCTCGCGGTCGTCCTTCACCGATTCGACCGACCACTTGGCACCGTAGCGAGCCTGGACCTGGGGCGCTCTCTCGGCCAGCTTCCGCTTGATGTAGTCGCTGCTGGAATCCGGATCGACGGCAGGCTCGGGCGCGAGCTCCCAGTCCGTGTAGGCGAAGTGGTCCATGTAGGCGCCGAAGAGCGGCCGGAAGTAGTCGATGTCGTCCTCGCGGAACCAGTGGCGCCAGTCGCCATAGCCCTTCGACCTGGTGATGTGGGCCAGCCACGAGTCCTCGGCTGCGGCGCGGTTGACCACCCGGACGCCGACGTAGTCCGACAGCTCATCGAGGTCGCCGTCGACGAAGGCTTCGTAGCGGCTGGTGAAGTAGGACCGGTTCCGGTCGGTTTCGGTGAGATCGTCGAGCGTGCGAACGAGTGAGCGGAAGCCGGACGACCCCAGGTTGAGCTCATCGGCGAGCTCGTGGAGACCGTGTAGCGACCAGGAGGAAGGATCGGCTTCCTTCTCGCGGAGCGCGTCGAGGAACTTCTCCAGGTTCTGCGGACTGCTCTTGCGCACCGCAGAGCGGATCAGCGGCCGGAAGAGCAGACGGCTCACGACGATGTCGCGCGGATCCCGGATCACGAGGATGCGATGAGCGAAGTCGACCTTGTCGAGCTCGCACGCTGCGGCCCGGTGGATCATCACCTTCGTGAGGATCGGGCGCTCCGGGGCGAAGCGCTGGAGCGCGCGGAACGGCTCAGGCTTGGTCGGTTCGAACAGGAAGTACCAGTCGCCGGTATCCGCTACCGCGGCCTTGATGCTGTTGTACAGACCCGTCGTACCGGACTTGCCGGCGCCGAGGATGAGAATGCTCACGTGCGAACCCCAGTTGTGCGATTCGGGTAGCGCCTCAGGCTAGTGCCCGGTCCGAGCACCTCGGCACGGCAGGATCGGCCCGCGGTCACCAGGAAGACCCGGCGGATCCGGGGGGCGTGAGCTACCTGGAGTCGCGATTCCGGTAGAGCTCCAGGAGGCGCGAAGGAACGCGAAGCACATCGCGCGGGTTCGAGGCGGCGTTCACGAGCAGGTCCCCTACCTGGTAACGCGTCGAGCTGCGCACCTTCTCGACCTCCTTCTCCAGTTGACGGACTCTCCGCCGCGCCGCTCGGAGCTGGAACTTCCGAGCATCCGACACAGCTGTTACGGGATCGCCACCCTTGCCCGCCTTGTGCACGGAAGCTTCGGCTTCGGCCGCCTTCCGCCAGAACCCTGCGCTCTCATCGGTGGAATCGGCGTCCGAGCCCGCATCCCCGAGGAGATCTGCGAGTAGCAGCATCGATGGCTGATGGCCGCGGATTGCTCCGTGCCGAGCCCAACGGCGGGCCTGCGCCGCGTCTCGATGGACAAGGTGTCCGGCTTGGTACAGCAGGGCGAGTCGCTGCGCGGACACCGGGTCTCCGTCGTCCGCCATGTCCACCAGCGCATGGACATCACTGTCGTTCGTGACGGACTTGACCGTCCACTTCGGCGTCCCATAGCGCGCCTTGACCTGCGCGGCCCGCTCGGCGAGCTTGCGTTCGATGTGGGCGCTCCCCGCGTCGGGGTCGAGAGACTGCGTGTCGGCCAGATCCCAGTCGGTGTATCCGAAGTGCCCCATGAACTGCCGGAACATCGGCCGGAAGTACTCGACGTCGGCCGGCAGGAACCAGTGCCGCCAGTCGCCGTACCCCTTGGACCGGGTGATGTGGGAGAGCCACGACCCTTCGCCAGCCTCCCGGTTGACGACCTCGACGCCGAGGTAGTCCGAGAGCGGCTCGAGCCGGCCGTCGACGAAGTCTTCGTAGCGATTCACGAAGTAGGACTCGCTCGTGTCTATGTCCACGATGTCCTTGAGACCTCGATTGAACGACCCGAAGCCCGCCGAACCGAGCCCGATATCGCCTGCCAGCTGGTAGAGGTCGCGGACCGACCATGAGGAGGGGTCCGCCTCCTTCTTGCGGATGGCGTCGAGGAAGCGGTCCAACTCGTCCTTGCCCACCTTGCGGACGGCCTTCCGGATCAGAGGCATGAACAGGAGCCGGCTGACGACGATGTCACGAGGATCTCGCACCACAAGGATCCGCCGATCGAACGACTCGGGCTCGAGGCCGCATGCTGCTGCCTTGTCGATGAGCACCTTCGTCAGGATCGGGCGCTCCGACGCGTATTGATCGAGCGCCCGGAACGGGGTGGGTTGGGTGGGTTCGAACAGGAAGTACCAGTCGCCGGTGTCGCGGACAGCGTCCTTGATGCTGTTGTACAGACCGGTCGTGCCGGTCTTGCCCGATCCCAGGATGAGAATGCTCATTGAACGCCTCGTTACTTGATGCTTGGACTTGGTAGCTCTTCGATCATCTCCATGGGTCCCGCCCCTAGATCGACTCGGGATCGAATCCGCGACTCACCGCTCGAAGCTCGATGGTTCGGGGAAGTACTCCTCGAGCATGCGGATGACCGCACCGGTGACCTCTGCTGTCCGTTCGGGCTGGAGCCCCACGTCGTTGATGCAGAAGGTCCTGTAGTTGCGGGTGCGCCCGAGCGCTTCCAACTGCTCGATGACCGTCGGTTTCCAGAGGCCGATGTAGCGATTCGAGATCGAGGCGGGAAGCGCTCGACCCAGACCGTAGCCGTAGTGGAACTGCATGAAAGCGATCGGGCGGAGATCGGCGGATGACCGGAATCGTGCGGCTCCACAGGCCGCGAACTCCTCCTTCCATTTGGTTTCCATCTCGCCGAGGAGCTCCCGGTCGGACGGGTGCGGCGTGTGCGACTGGATGGTCCGTCCGACGGCATCCATCTCGACCGACAGGAGTTCTATCGCGTTGCGATCAGCCTGGAGGTACTCCTCGGATTCGGCGTCGATATCGCCTTCATAGGCTCTCTGCGTATCGGCCGGGAAATACTTGAGGATCCCGTTTGCGTAGAAGAAATCACTCGGGTGACAGGCCTGTCCGAGCAGGACATCGTCGTTGAAATAGAGAAACTTGTCGGCGAGGTCCGGAACGTGATGGAGCTGCGTCTCGATCGAGCTCGAGTTGAACGTGGGGAGCCAGGTCTCGTCCGCGTAGATCTCGCGGTGACTGACCAGGTTCACCTTGGGATGGCTCACGTCCAGCCACGGCGGGCATTGATCGGCCGTGACGATGTGGACCTTGCGCACCCATGGCGCAAAGAGCTCGAGGGATCGGAGCGAGTACTTGAGCTCATCGATGTTCCGGAACCGCTCCTGGCTCACCACCCGATCGGGTACGGCTGCCCCGACGTCCGAGCTGAAGCATTCCTTCTGCCGTTGCCACGCCTCATCATCACCGTCGACCCATGTGTAGACCACGTCGATCGGGAACGTCGGTTGAACCGGGGCAGGGAGGTCGTCGTCGAAGTGGTGGCCCGACCGGACCAGTCGGTCGAATGTCGGTGGACGCAACCTCCCGACGATGGAGAACGACAAATCCGATTCTCGAAAGTCGTCGCCATAGGCGCCCCGCTTCCTGCTCCAGACGGCGACCTCGATACGCGAACACTGGACGTGGGGCCTCTCGCGTTCGATTCGACGCTCGACCACCATGAGCTCGAAGGAACCGTTGGCGCCACGCACCGCTGACCGCGAGAACTCCAGCCACCCGCTGTGCGGCACACGACTGTAGATCGTCAGGTCGGTGCACTCAGCGAGGAGAAGACGACAGAAGGCCTCGACGTGCTCGGCGCCGATGTGCACCGTCTCGACGGTCGGCCGCGTTCCTCCGCCGAACATGGCTGGCACGCCATAGCGCTGACCGTGGCGACGAATGGTGTCGATGACCCGCTCTGCGTTCGGACCAACGCTCACCGAGTACAGGCAGAGTCGGTGGGTCGGATCGATTCTCGAGAGAATCCGATTGCGCACCCGACGAGCACGCCACGCGAGCGCGTGGCGGATCTGGCGGCCCTGGTTGGTTCGGAGGTCGGTCTGAACCAGGGACAGGATCTCGGCCGCTGAGCGTTCGGTCATCCGACCGCCCTTGGGTCGCTCGGTCCGCGCCGAACCGAGGGCCCGAACGGCGGAGGTCCACCGTGGCCAAGTGAGGTCATCGGGTCACTTCCATCCTGCCGGGGAGACAGCTCTTTGCCGGCAACGATCCTATCGATACCTTGCTGGCACTCCGCGGATCTGGTTGTCGCTCCCGGTCAGGTGGACGGACGCGGGAAGGCCTCGTCCAGGAACCGCTCGACCCGCCGCGCCACTCCTCGCTCCTTCCGTTCGGAGACCGCGGTCTCGTTGAGACAGACGACGGTGCGATGCCGCATGAGGTCGAACTCCCTCATCTGCAGCCGAGCCCACCGGGAGGCGATGTTGATGTACTCCACGTCCAGGTCGGCCGGCACGCCCCTTCCGGTCGCCTCGGCATACCGGGGCGCGAGCGACGAAGGGAGGCTGACGTCGTCGACCGACCGGAACCGGCTGGCCCTGGTCTTCGCCAGACGCCCGGGGATCACCGACTCGAGCTCGTCGGCCACCGAGCGGAGCTGCGGGTGGGGTGCATGGCGCAGCTTGTGCCCGACCGAGCCTCCGGTGAGCTCCTCCACCACCTCCCGCGTCAGCCGGGCCGCCCGGTCGACCGGCGCCGCCGACGTCGACCCAATCGGCGCCGACGGGTCGGGAAAGAGCTTCAGGACGCCCTGGCCCGAGAAGAAGTCCGCCGGGTCGACCGACCGGCCCAGCAGCACGTCGTCGTTGAAGTAGATCCAGTGCTCGGCCAGGCCCTCGATGCGGTGCAGAGCGGCCTCGATCGCGTGGGAGTTGAAGGTCGGGAGGTCATCGATGGGCAGGATCTCGCGGTGATCGACCAGCACGACGCCGTCAGGCTCGAGCCACCGTGGTACCTGTCCGGCGGTCACCAGGAAGACCCGGCGGATCCAGGGGGCGTAGAGAGCGAGCCCATCGAGGGCAGCTCGGAGCTCGCCGCGGTCGCGATAGCGCGAGGCGTTCGCGGCCAGCGGTCCATGGTCGTCGCCGTCGAGGTCCCGGGCCGTACGGGAGAAGGCGTCGACCCACGCGGGATCGGTCCCGTCGACCCAGGTGAACACAGCATCGACGTCGAACGGCGGATCGCCACCCGCATCCGGGACCCGGGGCTGCGGTGGGAGCACCAGATGGTTCGACAGCCGGATCGGCTCGATCGTCGACGCTCCCGGTTGGACCGCGACCTGCCAGCGGCCGTGGGAGAAGACCAGGGAGCGAGGCGCATGCCCGTCCGCCCGGGCTTGCCTCAGCCGCCGCCGCGCCGAGTGGTAGCCCGGCGCGACCCATCTCCCGAGCCTGCTCCGTTGGAAGGTCAGGACCACGACGCGGGTCACCCGACGGATCAGGTCGGGGACGTAGGCCGGAAGTCCCTCCCCCCTGACGAGGCTGCGGACGATCCGCGTCGCGGCACCGACAGCGGAATCCGTGCTCTGCGACCCCGCCTCAGCCACGCGGCCTGGCGTGGAAGAGCACCCGGGTGCCCGACGGGAGCTCTTCTCGCGCAACGACGCCGAACTCCTCGGCCAGAAGAGCCTCGAACGCTGCCAGGTTGTAGCCGTCGAACAGCCCGGAGCGCTTGTTGCGGAGCAGGATCTTCACCATGGGATCCTCCCGGGTGGGGAATTCGACGACGGTCTCGGATCCGACCTCGGCCAGCCACCGGACGAACTCGGCGAGCGGCACCGTGTTCGTGATGGCGAGGTGGTGGATCACCGCCAGGCACAGCACCAGGTCAGGGCGTCCGCGCTGCAGGAGGGTGGGCCGTTCGAGCCCACGCCAGCCGAGCCCCGGGGAGGGGTCGGCCAGGTTCATGAGCATCGGCTGGATCCGCTTCTCCCCCTCGTCGCGCAGGGTCTTGTACGTGCGGTCGACGACCAGCGGATCCACGTCGAAGGCCACGACGTGGTCGGCGTGATCGGCTGCGATCCGGGAGAAGTGGGCATCGTTGGCTCCGACGTCCCAGACCAACTGGCGCGGGGACGCCGCGGCGACCTTCCCGACGAACTCGGACTTCAGCTGGAGATCGGCGTCGCTGTAGTGGGCCCGGTCGGAGTAGTCGGACCAGGTGGTGGAGGACTTCGACCACGTGAGCCGATCGACGGTCTTGTGCAGCTTCGAGACCATGGCGGCGATGAGCGCCGGGCCCATGCCTGCCCGGCTCATCTCGCCCTTGACGTCGCGGTCGGAATCGGCGTGCTTAGCGTCGGCCCGGGCGTGCATGAGGACCGTGCTGAAAGCACCCCGCCGGAACCGGTCGCGCACCGAGAGCGCGTTGTGGCACTCCTCGGGGGTGATCCCGTCGATCGAGCCCCGCAACCAGGGCTGGAAGGGGACGTCGCGATAGGCCTGGAGCATGAGCGGGTAGAGGAAGAGCTGGCAGAACTGGCGGTATCCGTACCACGGCTCACCCTTGCGGATCCGCTCGAACGAGCCGATGTCGATGAAGGTGGGCTGCGCTCCGACGAACTGGATGTTGTAGCTGCTGGCGTCCTTGGTGATCATCCCGTCGTCGATCGCCGCCGCGGTGAGCTCGAGCTGGAGCTTGGCCGCGTCCTTCAACATCTCGAAGGACCACTCGTAGGGATAGGACAACATGGGGACGCGATCGTGCCGCAGAACGGCCTCCCACTCGGCGCCCGGACCGAGCGCCGCGACCTCGTCTGCCGGGAGCCGCTCGGTTCGGACGATGCGACCCTCGGCGACGGCCTTCGGGAAGAACGACGACCCCGCCAGAGCCTCCCAGTCGGCGACGGCCTCGGTCCCCAGAACACGCAGGATGTCGTCACCGCGGACCAGGACGCGGCTCATGGGGTCGCGGAAGGACCCGGGATCGAACGAAGACGAGGGTGCAGTCGATTCAGCCACGGACGGATCCTACGGACTGACGGACCAGGGGACGGTCACCCGGCCAGAATCGGAACATCTTCCATGGCCGCGGCGATCTTGTCGGCGGGGTGCTCGTGGTCGACGATCGCCCCGGCGAGGTACGCCTCGTAGGCCGCCAGATCGAGGTGGCCGTGGCCGCAGAGGGCGGTGAGGATCACCTTCTCCTCACCGGTCTCCTTGCAGCGATTCGCCTCGCGGATCGCGGCTGCCAGTGCGTGGGTGGGTTCGGGTGCCGGAACGATCCCCTCCGCCTTGGCGAACGCCAGCGCGCTGGCGAAGCACTCGGTCTGGGGAACCGACTCGGCTTCGACCAGGCCCAGCTCGTAGATGTGGCTCACGAGCGGCGACATGCCGTGGTAGCGGAGCCCACCGGCGTGGATCGGGTCGGGGACGAATCCGTGTCCCAACGTGTGCATCTTGACCAGAGGGGTCAGTCCGGCGGTGTCACCGAAGTCGTAGCGGTACTCGCCCTTGGTGAGCGATGGACAGGCGGCCGGTTCGACGCAACGGATGGTGGGGTTCATCCGGCCGGCCAGCTTCTCGCGCAGGAACGGGAAGCTCAGCCCACCGAAGTTGGACCCGCCACCGGTGCATCCGACGAGGACATCGGGGACCTCCCCGACTTTCGCCAACTGGGCCAGCGCTTCCTCTCCGATGATCGTCTGATGGAGCAGGACGTGGTTGAGGACGCTGCCGAGGGCGTACCTGATCGTCGGATCGGCCACGGCGGCCTCGACGGCCTCGGAGATGGCGATCCCGAGGCTTCCGGGACTGTTCGGATCACCGGCGAGAACGGCCCGACCCGCCTCGGTGAGGTCGCTGGGACTGGGATGCACCGTCGCCCCCCAGATCTCCATCATCGTCTTGCGGTAGGGCTTCTGGTCGTAGGAGGCCCGGACCTGCCAGACCTCGCACTCCAGGTCGAACTGCGCGGCGGCGAAGGCCAGCGCACTCCCCCACTGCCCCGCACCGGTCTCGGTGGTGAGCTTCCTGATCCCCTCGGCCGCGTTGTAGAAGGCCTGGGGCACGGCGGTGTTGGGCTTGTGCGACCCGGCCGGACTCACCCCTTCGTACTTGTAGAAGATCTTGGCCGGGGTGTCGAGGAGCGCCTCGAGTCGGCGGGCTCGAAACAGCGGCGACGGCCGCCAGAGCCGGTAGATGTCGAGGACCCCGCCGGGGATGTCGAGGTAGCTCTCGGTGCTGACCTCCTGGCCGATCAGGGCCATCGGGAACAGCGGGGCCAGGTCGTCGGGGCCGATCGGGTCGTGGGTTCCGGGGTGCAGCGGCGGCGGCGGCGGCTCCGGCAGGTCGGGAATCACGTTGTACCACTGCGTGGGCATCTCGGATTCGTCGAGTAGAACCTTGACGTAGTTGTCGGACACCGGCTTCCCCTCGTGGTCTTTTCTCTGGCGGGTCTCGGGCCGGGCCATCCTGCCACTTCCACGCCTCCACACCGAACTCTGTGCGCTGGCGATACACAGGTGCGAGCCAGAGCACAAAGTTCGGAGGTCGGGGGTTGGTCAGCGGCGCCAGTAGGTGCACGTCGCCGTCTGGTCGACCACGACGAAACCGGCGTCGGCCAGCACGGACTCGACCGGGTCGCCGTCGATCTGCCGGTAGGAGCAGACCGTGTCCACCGACAGGGCGTCCAGTGCGAGGCTGAACCGGTTCTCCTCCCCCTCGGGGAGACCGGTCTCGAGGCTCGCGCTCGTGAACAGGCGCGCCCCCGGCCGGAACCCCGGTGTGGTGTGGGACCCCCGGAGGAATCGATCCTCGGGATTCACCGGCCTGACCTCGACCGACAGCAACGTCATCGGCTGGCCGACGGGTGCGGGAGCCGCCACGACGTCACCCGGCTCGGACAGCTCGATGGCCCGGATAGCCGCGTCACGGCGGTCGGGGTCGACATCCCAGTCGAAGACCCAGAGATCGAGATTGGTCTCCACGGTCACCGGTGCCCCCCTGGTCCACAGCACCCCGACGACGACGAGGGGAACCGCTGCGGCGGCCAGCCACCGGACCGGCGTCGCAGCGGCCGGCCGGCAGAGGAGCCATCGCAGGCCGACGGTGGCGGTGAGGCCCACCATGATCGGCACCGGCGCGATCCAGAGCACTCGCCAGTAGACGGAGTCGACGGTGAAGGCGGCCGATCCCAACCGGTAGAGACCCGGACCGAAGAAGATGAGCACCGCGGTCGCAGCGAAGGCCAACACCCGCCGAGCGGCGTCGTCCCGTACGGTCGCCCACGAGCCCAGGATCGAGAGGGCGGCGATCCCCATCGGCAGGCCCGATCCGAGCACCAGATACCAGGACCGGCTGGCCGCCTCACCGATCGGCCCCCCCTCGGGTGAGGAGGCGCGACCGATCACGGATCCCGAGGCGAGCTCGGTCACAGCGGTGCCGACGAGGGCCTCGAAGTCGGAGCCGAGCACGAGCGCTCCAAGTGGGTAGACCACCGCTAGCCCCAGAACGGGGAGCGCCCCCCGGACCCGCCGGGGGTCACCGGCCAGGACGCCGAGCACGGCGACCACCGGTGCCACCACGAGGCCGGTTGACGACAGACCGACGGCCGCCACATTGGCGGCGACGAGTCCGATTCCGGCGGTCGACGACCGGTCGCGGCTCCAGGTGATCGCGTAGTGCCACAGCAAGGGCACCAGCACGAAGACGAGCACCACCTTTCCCTGCCACGACCGGGCGAAGCTGAAGTTGCCGAAGGACTGATGCCGGACGCCGTCGAGGACGAGAAAGGCCGCTGTCGCGGCGGTGACGAGCGCCGGGGCCCGCACCCTCATCGTCCGGACCAGGCGCCAGGCGGCGAAGATCCCGACCGTTGCCGCCAGCGGCCCCAGGACGAGGAAGGTCAGGGTCTGGACGTTGATGCCGCTCAACCGGCCCAGCACACCGACGAAGGGCTCGATCGACGAAGGGGCCACGTCAGGTCGCACCGACTCGAAGACCTCGTCGCTGAACATGGTGTCACGGGTGGCGAACGACCCGGCGTGTCCCTCGGCGTAAAGCGCTCGATTCACGAGGTAGCTGTCGTCGCTGTCGGGTCGGCGGGTGAACATGGACAGGAGACCGAAGCCGATCGCCACGAGGACCACGACGACGACGGCGACCATCGAGGGTGTGGGCGTTCCTCGGCCATCCGAGGGTCCCGCCGGGTTCGCGGGACGCCCACCCCAGGTCTCGGCCTGATCCCCGCCCCGGCGGCCGGCCGACCAGAGCCATACCGCGGCCGGTGCCACGGCCAGCGCGGCGATGACCCACGCGACATACCACCCTGGAGGAGAGAGGATCCGCGCCGCCATCAGGGCGGCCGCCACCCCGGCCGCTCCGAGGGAGGCCCACAACAGCGCCGGTGGCGGCACCGAGGACCGGGGACTCGTCGCCGCGACCGCTCGGTTCGAGAGGCCCAGCCGCAGTCCGACCAGGACGGCGCCGACGACGACCATGGCACCGATGGCCGCCGATTGGGAGAGATCCAGGACCAGGGCGCCGTGGTAGATCACGGTCCACCCGGCGAAGAGCCACACGGTCAGATCCAGAACGGAGTCGATCAGCCGGGTCGTCACGGTCGCGACGCGTCCGGACATCGGGTCAGGTGAGCGAGCGGTAGAGCGCGGCGTGATCGGCGGCCATTGCGGCCACGGTCCTCACCGACTCGGGGCGGGCCTGGCGGACCAGGTCGGCGTAGCGCGGTTCGTCGCGGGCGACGGTGACGACCGTGTCGATGACGTCCGCCGGATCGAGCGAGGGGGCGATCACCCCTCCGCCGTGTTCTCGCACGCGGTCGGCAGGAGCTCCGAGCGGTCCGACGACCACGGGAACGCCGTTGGCCCATGCTTCGCTGACCACGTAGCAGTAGGTCTCGGGCCAGGGGGAGATTACGCCGATGAACGTGGGCCGGAGCTCGGCCAGCCGCGCCGTGAGCCGGTCGCGCTGATACGGCCCGTGCGACACCAACGGGAGATCGGCGAACTCGGGTGCGAGCTCTCCGAGCAGCTCGACCGACACCATCCGCCGCCCACCCTCCTCGGCCAATTCGACAGCTGAAGCCGCACCCTTCTGGAGATTGAGGGCACCGACCAGCAGCAAGCGGATGGGCTCGTCGGCGGCCGGCGCGTGAGCGACGGCGGCCGGATGATCGAGGTCACGCCCGTGCTCGATCACCCGAGCGTCCGGCAGATCGTCGCCGTAGATCCGTCGGAGATGACCCAACGCATCGTCCGACGGGGTGACGAGGGCGCTGACGCGACCGAACAACGGCCGCCACTCGGCCTGCCAGGTGCGGGAGAAGTCGTGTTTGAGGGGCACATCGGGATCGATCCACAGGTCCGGTGCATGACAGGCTCCTTCCCCGGGTGTGCAGGTCCCGCCGCAGAACTCGACATGGTCGTCGAGGAGGTTGAGCGACGGGCACGCCGAGTAGAAGTCGTGGGCGGTCAACACGACGGGGACGCCCATGGCATCGGCGAGCTCGACCAGATCCAACGTGTGCCCGACCAGGTGGTGCACGTGTACGACGTCGATGTCGACGCCCACGAGCACGTCGGCGGCCACGGCCAGGTCGGTGTCGCGGCGCAGGACGCGCACGTCCCAGGGTTCGGGTCGATGCCAGCGCCGCTGCTCGGCCCACCCGGTCGATCCGGCCCGCTCGAGTACCAGCCATTCCCGCTGTGCGACCAGGCGCCAGTTCTCGAAGCCATGCACCAGTGATCCGGCCAGGTCGTCGACGTGATACTCGGTGCCCCCGTGGCCGTCGTGGAGGACGTGCAGGACCCGCTGCACGGCCGGAGCCACCCGGGCCGCCGCCGCGGCGGCCACCTGCTGGGCCTCGGCCAGCGCCTCCGATTCGACGAACTCCTGGGCCAGCCGGTGGTAGTCGGGGTGCCGCTCGGCCAGGACGACCATCGCTCGTTCGATCAGCGCTTCCTTCTCGGCCCCGTAGCTGGCCGAATCGGCGTGGAACACGACGCAGTCGTCCGCGACGACATGGGTGAATCCGCGCGCTCGCAACCGCATGCAGTAGTCGTTTTCCTCACCGTAGGCGCGTGGAAAGGCCTCCTCGTCGAAGGCCGGGACCGCGTCGCGGGCCTCGGCGGTGACGAACATGCAGAAGCCGTTCCCGGTCGGCGTGTCGGGCCGCAGGTGGCGGCTGGCCCGCGCCACGGCGGCGGCCATGTCGGCAGCCTCGTCCAACGACGCCGGCATGGGTGCGTCGAACGAGAACGCACCGGCGGCGTTGGACAACGGCGTCGCCGTCGCGCGGGTCGGGTCCTCCAGTGCGGCGACGCGCAGCCGCCGGCTCCAACCCGGCGTGACGACCGTGTCGCTGTTGAGGATGACCACGTCTCCGGGTACGGCCGCGGTGAGCCCGCGGTTGACCGACCTCGTGAACCCCAGATTCCGCTCGTTGGTGATGATCGACACATCGGGTCGCTCTCCGAAGCGGCCGAGCAACGACGCGATCCGGGCGTCGGTGGATGCATCGTCGACCAGGACCCAGCGGACCCGGTCGCCGTCGAATCGTTCGAGCGATTCGAGACACCGCTCGACATCGTCGTGGGCGTTGTGGATCGGGATGATCACCGACAGCGGTCGATCGAACCGGCCCGATCGATACGCGTCGGCGATCGCGCGGGCTCGGTCACCGATGACCGCTCCCCGGGGCGCCGGCCCCAGCGTTCGCAGCCCGCGGCGCAGGGGCCCGACCACACCGCGGGTACGATCGAGGGCACCTCGCACCCGGCGGTCGTCGGCCAGTCGGCGGTAGGTGGGCTCCCCGAGGGCCGACCACGCGATGCGACGGGCCCGTCCCGGAGGGAGCTCGTCGATCTCCTCGTACCGGGCGTGGTCGGCGAGCACCTCGGCGTGGGCGGCGATGGCCCGGAGCCGCTCAGCCTCCTGCCGCCAGTCGTCGGTGGCGTCGTCGATGCGTTCCTGGACCTCGCGGACGCCCAGGTCGCCGGAGCTGGCCATGGCTCGGAACGCCAGGTCGAGGTTGGGGGTCTCCGGGCCCAGGTCGGGCGGGTCGAATCGGCGGTGGGCCCCGCGCAACTCGACCAGAGCTCGGGTCAGGGCCTGCTGCTGGGGACTGAGCGCCGGATCGTCGATGGCTGCGACCTCGTCGACATCGTGGGTGACCAGTCCCCGATCGACCGTATCGATCTCGGGTCCCGCGATGCTCTCGGTTCCAGAACCGCCCTCCCCGCCGGCGAGTGTCTCCTTGGCGAAGGTCACCAGCGCCTCGTGCTCACCGGCCAGCATTCCGGCGTAGGACTGGACCAGGACCGGAAGGCCGTCCAAACCCCGCACTGCGAGGCGCATGTAACGCTCCCAGAGCGCCAGCCCGTAGTCGAGGGGCAGACCGTTGCGCCGCCTCAGCGAGGCGGCGACGCCGAGCGGGCTGCGTGCGACGAGAACCACCGGATGATCGCCCAGCGCCGCCCGCCACAGCGGCATCAACAAACAGAGCCGCGGGTCCTTGAGGAGGAAGTCCGGACTGCGGAAAGCCTCGTGGAACGCCCCGGCGGCTTCGTCGGCCAGCCCGGCACCGAGCAGCGGCGCGAGACCGGAGTCGAGGTCGGGAGGCGGTGCAGCCCAGGTCCCGCCCAACCGACGCAGGATGTCCTCGTTGAGGTCGGTGAGCAGCTCGACCTCGAAATGTCCGTGCGGGTTGGACTCGTTGCCCCCGACGAGCTGCTCGGGTGGCGGCAGCTCGAAAGGCAGCTCGCCCAACACCTCGGTGACCGCCGAGGTCCCACTGCGGTGCATCCCGACGACGAAGAGTCCCATTGCGGCGGAAGGCTACCGTGCGACCTGTTCCTCGTCATCGACCGGATCCGGGGGTTGGAGGTGCTCCCACACGCCGTTGAGCTCGATCAGCTTCTCCGGCATCTGCTCGGGAGGGAACTGAACCTCGAAATGGGCACTTGCTGCTGCCAGCCGGGTGTGAAGCTCGCCCTCGAGACCCCGCAGCGCCACATCGAGCCGGTAGTGGCCCGGAGCGAGGGGAAGCACCGGCAGGCGGCACGTGATGCGCCCGTCACCGATGATCGCCGCCGCGTCGACGACCGGCCCGCTCGCCGTCCCCAACGACAGGGGTCGGCCGTCCTGGTATAGGCGGGCGACGAAGTGGGGTTCCTGGACGGGGGTGCGACAGCGATAGTCGACGATGATCTCCATGGGGCCACCGGTCGACCCGTACGGGGCGCCGTCGGCTCCTGCCACCGTGACATGGCGGATCCGATGGGGAGGGCCTGCACCGTCATCGGCCCCGTCGGCGACCGAGCTCGCCCTCTGTCCGGCAGCTCGCTCGGCCATGTGATCGCCGTACGCGAGGATGACCTCGGACGGATCGCCGATCATCTCGAGGTCTCCGTGGTCGAGCCACGCGGCCGTGTCGCACAGCCGCTCGACCAGGCTGAGGTTGTGGGACACCAGCACGACGGTGACCCCCTGGTCGCGCATCTCCTGGAGGTGCTCCATGCACTGTGCCGCGAACGCGGCGTCACCGACGGCGATGATCTCGTCCGCCAGGAGCACCTCGGGCCGCAGGAACACCGAGACCGCGAAGCCGAGCCGGGCTCGCATGCCGCTGGAGTAGACGTCGACCGGGTTGTCGATGAATTCCCCGACTCCGGAGAAGTCCACGATGTCCTCGACGACGTCGTCGACCTCATCTCGTTCGAGCCCGAGGATCGCACCGTTCATGTACAGGTTCTCCCGACCCGACAGCTCGGGATGGAACCCGGCACCCAGCTCGAGCAGGGCCGAGATCCGGCCCCTGACCGACACGCGCCCGGTCGTCGGCCGGTACACGCCGGCCAACAACCGGAGAAAGGTCGACTTGCCCGACCCGTTGTGGCCGATGATGCCCATCATCTGGCCCCGGGGGACCGACAGGCTCACGTCACGGACGGCCCAGAATTCCTCGTACCGGGTCCGATGGAATCCGGTGAAGGCGCTCCGCATGCTGAGCGGTCGCTCGCGATACAGCCGGAACACCTTCGACACGTCCGTCGCCTCGACCATCGGCTCCGAACCGGAAGCAGATGCGCTCACTGGCCCTCGCTGACGTCGGCGGCGCGGGAGCTGAAGATCCACCAGCCTCCCATGAGCACGACAACCGACGTGGTGACCACGACGATGACCGACTCGGTCGAAGGCACCTCGAGCATGTACGTGGCGGATCGGGAGACCTCGACGAACCAGGTCACCGGGTTGAGCCGAATCAGCTCCTCGAACGTGATCGACCCCACCGCGGTCCGCCCGGCGAGCAGCGACATCGGGTAGATGATCGGCGTGAGGAAGAAGAGGAATCGCAGGACCACGCCGTACAGATAGCTCACATCCCGGAAGCGAGCATTGAGGACGCTGAGTGCCATGCCGACACCGACACCGAACATGGCGGTGAACGGCATCAGGAGTAGGACGAACACGAAGGTCCACGAGATGTGACCCGCGAACAGGAACGCGCCGAACAGGACCACGACTTCGACCAGCGACTCCAGGAGGGCGACGACCGTACGGGCGATGACCGGGCATTCCGGCGGGAAGTAGACCCGTTTTCGGAGCACCATCGACTCCCGGAACGCCTCCATGGCTCCCAGACTCGACGAGCTGAACAGATTCCACACGACCAGCCCGGCGAACAGGAAGTGGGCGAAGGAGGAGTACCCGTCGTCGGCGACCGGCGGTTCGGTCCGGAGGAAGACTCCGAAGACCAGGGTGTACACGACGAGACTGGCCACCGGGTTGACCAGCGCCCAGAACCAGCCCAGGAGACTCCCGGCGTACTTCGTGCGGATCTCGCGCCCGATCAGGTGGCGGATCAGCCCTCGGGAACGGCCGAGCTCGGCTGCGGCCTCCCGAGGCGACCAGCGATACCGCACGCGGTCGGGGGCAGGCGGCTTGGAGGTGGAGGTCATGGACTTGGTGCAGCGCTTCTGCTGGACGTAACAGGGTTCGGATGCCTCAGGGCCCGCAGATCGCTGCCGACTGTAGTGGACAGAGGGGACCGGGGACGCGACGGCACCGGAGCCGCCGAACCTGTTCTCCGAGATACCGGACACACGCCCGCGGATGCTAGAAACTCATGATTGTGAACGCTCTCAGGCTCAAATCACGACCGGCTTTCGTCCTCGGGGTCGTGATGGCCCTTCTCGCCATCGTCGTCCCGCTCGGCCGGGCCGACGCGGCCGGGCCGACGCGGCCGATCGGCCACCTCGACAAGATCAGCGTCTCGGGTGGCCAGATGACCATCCATGGATGGACCCTCGACACCGACAGCACGGCGTCGATCCGAGCTCGCGTCTACATCGACGGCAGGTACGTCAAGGGCGCGCTGGCAGACGGATCCCGTCCTGATGTGGCCCGCAAGTACCCGGGCTTCACCAGGACCGGTTTCGCCATTCGCGTTCCCGTCCGGAACGGTCGAATCTGCGTGTTCGGCATCAACGACGGCGCGGGCAGCCACCGCGAGCTCGGCTGCCACCAGCGGGGCAGTCGGCCGGCCGCGCCGCCCGGCGACCGGCTCGACCGTTCCCCGGGGCAACCTCGAGGTCGCCGGTTCGTTCGCCGAGAAGATCCTCGTCAAGGGATGGGCCAGCGACGCCGATCAGAACGGCAACCCGATCAGCGTCCGCTTCTATGCCGGGAGCAAGTACATCAGTGGGCTCAAGACCAACCAGCCGCGACGAGACGTCCAGCGTGCCGTCGGTGGCGCAGGGCCCAAATCCGGATTCGCCACGATCCTCGACGTCGACGCCAAGACGACCACGTCGATCTGCGCCTACGCCATCAACAACAGTGGCCCCCACGCCAACATCGGCTGCTTCTACCAGGTCCGCCCCAATGTGTGGTCCGAGCGTCCCCCCAGCAACTACACACCACTGCCGGCCGGCTCCGGGAGCGGCCGCCGGATCGTCTACTCCAACTCCCGCCAGCGGGTCTGGCTCGTCGAAGCCAACGGCTACGTCTCGAACAGCTATCCGGTCTCGGGCCGGTACAACACTCCGAGCCGGGGCACCTACCACGTGTTCTCGAAGTCGACTCTCGCGTATGCCGGCCACGACGGGATCACGATGCGCAACATGGTCCGATTCGCCCGCGGCAGTCGCCTGGCCATCGGATTCCACGCCATTCCTCGCTATGCGAGCGGTCGTCCATTGCAGAGCGAATCTCAACTGGGGAGTTATCGGAGCGCGGGTTGTGTACGGCAGGCCGACCGCAATGCGGCCGTCATGTACGGCTGGGCGCCCATCGGTACGAAGGTCGTCGTCGTCTGACGACCACCTTCCGCTCACGCGTCCCGCCCGCATCAGAGCCCATCTCGTGACCACAGGAGTACCCCGTGGCTGAATACGGTCTCCCCTCCCCCACCTCCCGACCGGCCGGACGAGTCGGTCTCGCCGCACTCGTCCTGATCGTGCTCGTCGCCATCGCCATCCCGCTCAGCGGCGCTGATGCGGCCGGCGGTGAGCCGATCGGACATCTCGACTCGCTCACGACCTCGGGAAACACCGCGACGGTGAAGGCCTGGGCTCTCGACCGCGACACACCGACCACACCGGTCACGGTCCGCTTCTACGTCGACGGCAAGTACCACTCCGCTCGCAAGGCTGACGAAACCCGCAACGACGTCGCCCGCGCCTACCCCGGCACAGGCACCAACCACGGCCTCGACGCCACCATCACCCTCGATCTCAGCCGGTCCCGCGAGCTCTGCATCCACGCCATCAACACCTCCGGCAACAGCCCCCACCTGAAACTCGACTGCCGCACCATCGGCAAGGCCGCACCCCCACCACCCAAACCCCCTTCCGACACGGGTCCACCGGTCGGACATCTGGACTCGGTGAAGACCTCGGGCAACAAGGCGACGGTGAAGGCCTGGGCTCTCGACCGCGACACACCGACCACACCGGTCGCGTTCCGCTTCTACGTCGACGGCAAGTACCACTCCGCTCGCAAGGCTGACGAAACCCGCAACGACGTCGCCCGCGCCTACCCCGGCACAGGCACCAACCACGGCCTCGACGCCACCATCACCCTCGATCTCAGCCGGTCCCGCGAGCTCTGCATCCACGCCATCAACACCTCCGGCAACAGCCCCCACCTGAAACTCGACTGCCGCACCATCGGCAAGGCCGCACCCCCACCACCCAAACCCCCTCCGACCACCACGAGGACCTCCCCGACGGGATCGCTCGATCCCTTGACCGAGCTCGACGACGCGGTACGAGTCACGGGCTACGCCCATGACTCCGACACCAACGCTCCGATCACGGTGCGGGTCTACGTCGACGGCAAATGGGCGGCAGGCGTGAAGGCGGACCGCCACCGATCCGGCAAGGGCGACGGCCACGGGTTCTCGGTGAAGGTCGCGGTCAACGGAGGTGGGCGGCACTCGGTCTGCGCCCACGCCATCGACCACGACGGGAAGGCCCCGAACACCAAACTCGGTTGCCGTTCGGTCACCTCGTCGCGGTACGGCCCGAACGACACGATCGCGGTCTCGGGCCGCGGCTGGGGTCACGGGCGGGGAATGGGTCAGTGGGGCGCGCTGGGCTACGCCGTGCTCGACAACTGGTCGACCAGCCGGATTCTGAGCCACTTCTACGGCAACACCCGGTCGGGCACCGTCGCCAACCGCACCATGAGGGTACGCATCGAGCGAGCGTCCGACACCTGGATCGCGGTCACCACCGGGAGCCACCGGGTCGGCATCAAGGGACTGACGGGCAGGTACGACGCCGTGCGGGTCCGGGAGGTCTCGGGCAATCGGATGCAGGTCGAGGTCGGGTCAGGGTGTTCCGGACCGTGGTCGCCCATCGGCTGGCCCGTCGAGACGCCCATCACGATCACCCCGCCGAACGCGTCCGGGGACAAGGCCGGCGACGACCTCCAGTACTGCGACGGCTCCAGCCGTCGCCACTACCGCGGCAACCTCGAGGTCTCGCTCCGGAGCGGCCGGACCGAGCTGGTCAACATCGTGAGGCTGGAGTCGTACCTGCGGGGCGTGGTGCCGCTCGAGGTTCCGGCCAGTTGGGCCTACTCGGGCGGTGGCAAGGGGGCGCAGGCCGTGCAGGCTCAAGCCGTTGCGGCCCGCTCGTACTCGATGGCCGAGTCCCGATCGTCCTGGTACAAGACGTGCGACAGCACCTCGTGCCAGGTGTATGCGGGACGAGGCCGCACGAGCGCTTCGGGGTACTCCAGCTACGAGCACTCCGCCACCGACGCGGCGATCAGCGCCACCCGTGGCCGGGTGCGCCGGTTCAAGAGCAACGGCGCGGTCGCCCGTACCGAGTTCTCGTCTTCGACCGGCGGATCGACCATCAGCGGCACCTTCCCGGGCGTCGTGGACGCCGGTGACCGCATCAGCTCGAACCCCCATCACCGGTGGACGAAGCAGATCCCCGTGCGGGACATCGAGGCCAAGTACGGCCTCGGCCATCTCCTCTCGGTCGACGTGGTCGGGACGGACGGCTCCGACGCTGCGGGCGGCCGTGCGACCGGCGTGCGCCTCCGCTTCAGCGGCGGCGAGCGGACGATTTCGGCCGACAGCTTCCGCTGGACGTTCGGCCTGAAATCCAGCTGGTTCCGCATCTGAGTGCGTTAATCGGGGACAGACCCCCAACGCACTCGTGAGTGCGTTGGGGGTCTGTCCCCTCACGCTTGGAGGCGGGTGACGAGCTCCTGTAGGGAGTCGCGGTAGTCGGGGGCCAAGGGCAGGCCCTGGAGCCGCAGGGCGGCGTTGTCCAGCACCGAGAACGCGGGCCGCGGTGCCGGCCGCGGTGGCTGGAGATCAGCGGTCTTGACCGGCTTCACCATGCCGGGGTCCTTGCCGGCAGCCTCCAGGATCGAACGAACGAACTCGTACCACGACACCGCACCCTGGTTGGTCGTGTGGAACAGCCCCGGAATGCGCCCGACGCCGAGCCGGTGCACGATCTGGGCGAGATCGGCGGCGAGCGTCGGATGGCCGATCTGATCGTCGACGAACGACAGCTCGTCGCGCTCGTCGGCCAGCTGCAGGACCGTCTTCACCATGTTGGCGCCGTGATAACCGCACACCCAGGATGTGCGACAGATCGTCCAACCCGGATCGAGCTCATGCTCTCCCCCCAGTTTGGACCGCCCGTACACCGACTCCGGGTTCGGCTCGTCCCACTCGACGTAGGGCTCGCCCTTGGTCCCGTCGAAGACGTAGTCGGTGGACACGTACACCACGTGAGCACCCACCCGCCGCGCCCCGTCGGCGACATACCTGGTACCCATGCTGTTGACCTTGTAGGCAAGGTCGGGTTCGGTCTCGCACAGATCCACCGCCGTCAGTGCGGCGCCGTGGATCACCAGATCGGGGGCCGTACCGGTGATGGCCTGGAGCACCGCATCGCGATCGGTGAGGTCGACCTCCTCGATGTCGACGGCCACGACCTCGTGGTTGGCCGAGAAGAGGGGAACCAGCTCGTTGCCGAGCTGGCCCTTGGCGCCGGTGATGAAGACCTTCACGACCCGGCCTGCTTCAGGGGCTCCCACCACCAGCGGTTGTCGGCGTACCACGCCACCGTCTGGGCCAGGGCTTCGTCGAAGTTCCGGTTCGGCGCCCAGCCGAGCGCCTCGACCTTGTCGGTCTTGATCGAGTAGCGGCGATCATGGCCGAGCCGATCGTCGACCCAGGTGATCATCGACTCGTCATTGCCCGTCAGCTCGAGCAGGCGTCGGGTGATGTCGGTGTTGGGGTACTCGTTGCCGGCGCCGACGTTGTAGATCTCCCCCTCCACCCCCTGGCGGAACACCAGATCCACGCCCGCGCAGTTGTCCTCGACGTAGCACCAGTCACGGACGTTGCCACCGTCTCCGTAGAGGGGAACCTTCTTGCCGTCGAGGAGATTGGTGACGAACAGCGGGATGAGCTTCTCGGGAAACTGGTACGGGCCGAAGTTGTTCGAGGACCGGGTCACGACGACCGGGAGTCCGTATGTGCTGCGATAGGACAATGCGATGAGATCGGATCCGGCCTTGGCCGCCGAGTATGGAGATCGCGGATCCAGAGGCGCCGTCTCGTCGTTGGATCCGGCCTCGATCGAGCCGTAGACCTCGTCGGTGGAGATGTGGTGGAACCGCTCCACCTCCAGGTGGCGGGCGATGTCGCACATGACGTTGGTCCCGTCACAGTTGGTGCGGACGAACGTGTCGGGATCGATGATCGACCGGTCGACATGCGACTCGGCCGCGAAGTGGATTACCGCGTCGTGGCCCGCCATCGCCGTCCGGACCGCGTCGCGGTCGCAGATGTCGCCCTGCACGAACGAGACCCGGGATCCGTCGAGCAGACCCTTCAGGTTGTCGAGGTTCCCGGCGTAGGTGAGCGCGTCGTAGACCGTGATCTCGTCGTCACCATTGGCCACCAGCCAATGCACGTGGTTGGCGCCGATGAAGCCGGCAGCGCCGGTGATGAACAGCTTCACTGGACCTCCTCAGGTGCGAAGCGCGGCATGGGGCTGCCACTGGGGCCGGATGTCGGCCCGGCGCGGATTGGCCTGATCCCGCTCGGACAGGACGGGGTCGCTGAGACCCCAGTCGGCCGCGATCGCCGGATCGTCCCAGGCCACACCCAACTCATCGGCGGCGTTGTAGTAGCCGTCGACCAGGTAGGTGATCGTCATGTCGCTGAGCGAAGCGAATCCGTGGGCCACCCCGGGCGGGATGTAGACACCACGATGGTTGTTGTCGCCGCCGTCGACCTCGCCGAGATCGAGCATCTGGGTGGCACCGTCGGTCGGCGAACCTTCACGGAGATCGTGCAGGACCACGCGGGCATGGCCGTTTGGGATGTACCAGTAGTCCGATTGATGGAGGTGGTAGTGCAGGCCGACGACGCAGCCGGCCCTGCGATCACCGCGGTTGCCCTGGATCATCTCCCGTCCTTCGGGAAACCACTGCCGGCGGTACGTCTCGACGAAGATGCCCCGCTCGTCACCGAAGACCTGGGGATCGACCACATGGACGCCGGCGATGATCTCGGATCGTTGGACGTTTGCCACAGCTCTGGTTCCCCTGGATCTCTACGTGACCGAACGGCTGGCGGACCGGGCGGCTGGCGGACGGTGCCATTGGTATCAGGTCCCGGCCGTGGGAGAAAAAGGGCGACCGACCGCTGTTCGGCCCGTCGCAGGGCACCCACGAGGAAGATGGCCATGGCGGTCACGCCGGCCACGCCGGACCCCACCAGAGCCCGTTCGACCCGGGGGAAGAGGTCGCCCTGTATCGACAGCACGGCCAGGAACGCCACGAGGGCGACGGTCCACCCGGCGGCCATACGGCGGTGGCCGTGCAGGGCGAGCAGGGACTGGTCGAGACAGATGGTGACCATGAACAATCCCATCGATGCGGCCATGAGGGCCATGTCTCCGGCCGACAGATCGTGCTCCAGCACACGCTCGGTAATGAAAGGCCCGACGGCGGCCGAACCGGCGACCGCCAGTACCCCGATGGTGATGACGACGGCGAGAAGCCGAGCGAGGGCCTTCTTGAACTGCGCGTAGTCGGCCGAACCGGCATAGCCGGCCAGTTGCGGGAGCAGACTGGCCTGGATGGCCTGGAAGAAGAACAGCGGGATGCGGGCGATGGCGAGCCCGGCGTAGAAGCGGCCGGCGGCGCCGACGTCGCCTTCCGGGGCGAGGAGATGCACCGTCAGCGGGCCGATGTTGAGCATGAGGCCGGTCAGCATCGATCCGACGAGGAGGTAGCCGAGCGCCTCGGACAGCTCCGACCAGTGCGCATCGGGACCGGGCCGGGTCAGGTTCTTCTGCCCCACGATCGCAACGCCGGCGGCCAACAACGGGGCAGCGCCCATCACCAACCCGAACGCCCCGGCCGCCGAGACCGCGGCCACCGCCAACACGGCGCCGCCGAGAAGGCGAAGTCCTCCTTCCGCGGCGAAGAAGCGAGAGTAGGGACCGAACCGGCCGTTGCCCGAGAGGGTGCCCCGCACGAGGTGTCCGGCGCAGAACCCGACCATCGCCAACGCCAGCGCCACCAGCATCAGCGGCTCGTCGTCGAACAACCGGTCGAGCAGCACGCGGTGGAACACCGCGATCAGGATGAGAACGCCCATCAGCAGCAGGCCACCGAGTGCGGCGACGCGATGGACGAGCGGACCCGCGCCCAGACCCTTGGCCCGGCGCCGGGACAGGGCTCGCCCCACCTCCTGCTCGAGCGGCTGGAACAGGCCGGGGCCCACGACGATCATCACCGCCCACAGCACGGCGATGGCATCGAAGCCCGCGTCGTCGAGCGAGCGACGGGCGACGGCCAGGAACCCGTAGTAGGTCACACCGTTGACGCCCAGACCCACGGCCACGACCAGGGCCCCGACGGGCAGCGGGTTCAGCTGCTTAAGGCGTTGCGACAGGTTGATGGCAGGCTCGCTCTCGGCTCGGGGCGCGACCCTACTCCCCGAAGGTGGCCCCATCGGGAGACCGGGCCCGGACGCGGTCAGCCCACGGTGGGCATGCAGAGCCCGTCGAGCTCACTGACCCGGATGTCGTCACGTCGCTCCCATGTGACCTGGTTCTCGGGATCCACCTGGAGTCGGTACTCGCGGAAGCTCATCTCGAGCGCATCGAAGGTCAGCAGTCGGCCGCTGAGATTCTCACCCAACCCGAGGATGAGCTTGATGGCCTCGAGTGCCTGGATCGATCCGACGATGCCCGGAAGCACACCGAGGACGCCAGCTTCGGCGCAGCTCGGTGCCAGCTCGGCCGGGGGCGGCTCGGGGAGCATGTCGCGGTAGGTGGGCCCCCGACGCGGATCGAACACGGTGATCTGGCCCTCGAACCGGAAGATCGAGCCGTGTACGACCGGGATCCCCAGCTTCACCGAGGCATCGTTGAGCATGTACCGGACGGGGAAGTTGTCGGCTCCGTCGATGACCACGTCGTAGCCGTCGATGACGTCGAGGATGTTGTCGGCACCGAGGCGCACGTCGTAGGTGACGACATCGATGTCGGGGTTGAGTCCCGTGAGGGTCTTCTTGGCCGAATCGACCTTGCGGTCGCCGATCCGATCGAGGCTGTGGAGGATCTGACGTTGGAGATTCGACTCGTCGACGACGTCCATGTCGACGATGCCGAGTGTCCCCACGCCGGCGGCCGCGAGGTACAGCGCGGCCGGAGACCCGAGCCCGCCCGCTCCGAGGAGGAGGACCCTGGCCCCGAGCAGGGCCTGCTGGCCTTCGTCGCCCACCTCGGGCAGCAGCAGGTGGCGCTTGTACCGGTTCCGCTGCTCGGCGCTGAGGGTCTCGGGGACGGCCCACTCGCGGCCCTCGTCCTTCCACTGGTTGAACCCGCCGGCCATCGAGACCACGTCGGTGTACCCGAGCAGCTGCAGACTCTCGGCTGCGAAGGCCGAGCGCACGCCACCCGCGCACTGGATGACGATCGCGGTGTCCTTGTCGGTGATACGACCCTCGATCGAGCTCTCGAGGGTCCCGCGGGGGATGAAGACGGCGCCGGGAACGGCTCCCTGCTCGAACTCGTCGGCCTCGCGGACATCGAGGATGATCGCTCCGTCCTCGGACCTCATACGGTCGGCCTCGGCGGTGTCGACCTCGCGGATGCGGGACTTGGTCTCGGCTAGAAGCTGGCGGAATCCGGCCATGATGACTCCTGGAAAGGTGGACGCGGTTCGGTCTCCCAAAACCCTAGTGAGTTGGTCAACAATCACCCAACAGGGTTCATTCCACCGCCGACGCTGTCACGCTCGCGGCGGTGACGGCATGACGATGGCGGGCAGGGCCTCACCTATGGGCGTGCGTACCACCACGTCTGCGAGATCGTCGAACTGGGTCGGCTCGGCGTTGACGATGACGACCCTCGCTCCGGTCCGATGGGCCACGGGAACGACGGCGGCGATGGGATAGACCGCCAGGCTGGTGCCGACCGCCAGGAGCAGGTCGCAAGCTTCGGCGGCCGCTTCGGAGCGGACGAGATCGTCGCGCACCAGATCCTGGCCGAAGGAGATCGTGGCCGACTTCAGGATCCCGCCGCACTCGGGGCAGGGCGGATCGGATTCACCGGCGTCGACCCGAGCCAGGACGACCTCCATGGGAACGCGATAGGAGCACCCCAGGCACTGCACCTTCCGCATGGTGCCGTGGATCTCGACCACGAGGTCAGGTGAGCTGCCCGCCTGCTGATGGAGCTCGTCGATGTTCTGGGTGATCAGCGTATGGAGCCGCCCGGTGGCTTCGAGCTCCACCAGCGCCCGGTGGGCCTCGTTGGGCTCGGCGTACCACGTCGGCGAGTCACGCCGGCTCTTCCACGCCCGCTCGCGTACCGCCGCATCGGTGACGTAGTGATCGAGGGTGGCCAGCTTCTCGGCCTCGGGGTTCTTCGTCCAGACGCCCTGCGGGCCTCGGAAGTCGGGAATGCCGCTGTCGGTCGAGATCCCGGCGCCGGACAACACCACGATGCGCTCCGCCGCAGCGACGAGCCGGGACGCCGTTCGAATCGCCGCAGCGTGGTCCTCGCTCGTCATGGTCCGAGGCTAGCGACCGTCACCGGCGTGGCTCACCGCAGACCACGGAGATCAGTCGAACGCTCGGCTCTGAGTAGCGGCGTTCGGATCGGGTCTCGAAATGAGTAGTCGGTACTCAGGCGGGCCGCGGCATGGCGTGCAACGGTGCCGGTGTTCAAACGCGATCGGAACGAGGGGCAGATGCGTCTTACGAGGGTGGAGTGGAAGCGCGGTGGTAGCCCAGGTCGGGCCACGTCGGTGGTGCTGGCGCTCGCGGCGACGATGGCGTTGGTCGGAGCGGCGTGCACCCCACCAACGCCGCCGCCGGGAACCGACGTGGTGCTCCTGGCCAGCCAACAACCGGGCGGAAGCGCGAACTACCAGAATCTCATCGTCCCCAACGACAGCGGGGAAGAGGGGTTCGGTGCGGCCTTTGTCGACGTGCAGTCCCCGGAGTCGGTCTACGTCTCGGTGGCTCGGCCATTCTGGTCCACCGACTTCTGGTCGATCGAGTGCACGGGACCGTCGACCGACAACGGCGACGGGTCGTTCAGCTGCCCCTCCGAGCTCGTGTACGTCCGAGGCGTGGGCGTGCATCTACACAGGTATGACGGCCAGGGGCTGCTGACCACCTGGCCCGATGCCGAGCCGAGGTTTGCCGCCTATGTCGGCACGACGAGCTACACGCGCACCTACGCTCCCTTCGGAGCGATCATCGTGGACCCAACCCGGGTCGGGCAGACCTGGATCGAGCAACTCCGTTTCCAGGACGGGGATGACAGCGTCGACGGGTGGCCGTTCACGCCGCCGATCCCCTGGTGAGGAGCCGTCGGTCATGTCGGCGGACCATGAGTTCTCGGTCACCGACGCGCTGCGGCTGATTCGCGACGTGACCGAGTCAAGGCGGGTCGGCGGTACTGCCGGCTCCTGACCCGTCCCATTAGCCTGAGGGCAATGCTCTCCAAGCTCGACATCGCCCGGGACTGGCTCCCCCGCTACACGGGCATGCCGCTCGAACGCGTCGGCGATCAGATTCTGTTGACCAACTTCCGGACCTACGTCGAGACGTTCGCCTCACGCTTCGACGTCGACATCACCGGCGAGACCAGGCCGATGCAGGCCGCCACGAACGGCGACGGCCTGACGATGATCAACATCGGTATCGGCTCACCCAACGCGGCGACGATCATGGACCTCCTGGTGGCGCGCCAGCCGCAGGGTGTGCTGTTCCTGGGCAAGTGCGGAGGCCTGAAGCAATCGGCCGAGCTCGGCCACTTCATCCTGCCGATCGGCGCGATCCGCGGCGAGGGCACATCCGATGACTACCTGCCGCCCAAGGTCCCGGCGCTCCCCTCCTTCAAGCTGCACAAGTTCGTGTCCGAGCGGTTGGTCGAACGAGAGCTCGACTACCGCACCGGTGTCGTGTACACGACGAATCGGAGGCTGTGGGAACACGATCAGGCGTTCAAGGACGAGCTCACCGAGATGACCGCCATCGCCATCGACATGGAGACCGCGACCATCTTCGTCGTCGGCCATCGCAACCAGATCGCCCGCGGAGCGCTCCTGCTCGTCTCGGATCTCCCGATGACCCCCGAGGGCGTCAAGACCGAGCGATCCGACGCCGAGGTGAGCGGTCGATGGTCCGACGTGCACCTCGAGATCGGGATCGAGTCGATGACCGAGATCTCGGCCCGCGGCGAGCAGATCAAGCACTTCCAGTACTGATCGATCCGACTTCCCTGATCGCCGGGAGGACCGCCAGGTCAGGCTTTTGCTGCGGAGCGGGCCACCCTCTGGGTTGAAATATACTGAAACAACATGATAGGCATGGACTCGCTTCCCCTCCTCGCCGACACAACTCCGCAGGAGCAATCCAATGTCCGACCCACACGACCAACTCCAACTCACCGCCGGAACCGAACCCCGAGCGGTCGACGGTCCCCCGGCCGAACCGGCCGAACCGTCCCATCTCCAGATAGTGCCCTGGCGCGACGAGGTCATCGATCGGGTCGGCCACGACCCCCGCAGTGGCTATGTCGAGCGGTTCTGGCTCGGAATCCTCGGCCCCAGCACGACCCTCCTACTGCGGCGCCTGGCCGCCGAGCTCGATCGAGCTCCCGACGGGTTCGATCTGGATCTGGACGATACGGCCCGCCGACTCGGTCTCGGTGACAAGCGCGGGCGTCACTCCCCGTTCGTCCGGGCGATCGGTCGGTCGTGCCAGTTCCGAATGGCACAGCGGGTGGGACCCCACACGCTCGCCGTTCGGCGCCGATTGCCCCCGCTCAGCCGGGGGCAGGTCCTCAGGCTGTCGCCACCGCTGCAATCCGAACACGGCCAGTGGCAGGAAGACCAGCTCATCACCGAGAGTCCCGACATCGAACGAGCGCGAGGCGTCGCGCTGAGCCTGGTGGCGATGGGTGAGGACACCGAATCGATCGAATGGCACCTGCACCGGTGGCGGTTCCCGGCCGCTGTGAGCTCCGACGCAGCGCGATGGGCGTCGCAACACGACTTCGGAGGCGACGCCGCCTGAGCCCGGGTGAGCCGACGGGCCAGACCCGTCGCGGCTCACCCAGATCGCGCTCGACGCCTCCCCCACCGGTGTCGAGCGCAGCGTCCGGGGCGGGTGGCGGCACGCTGCACCCGACAGCAGTCAGACTGTTCGGGTGACCCCCCGCCCCGCCCCCGCCTCGGACGCGCCGTCGTGGCTGGCCGACGCGTGCATGGTCGGCGGCCTCTGGGGTATCGGCGTGGTCCAGCCCCTACTCGATCTCCTGGGTCGCAATCCTGCGTTCTTCGTCGCCGCCGACGCCGGGCCCGGGGCGATCGTCGGCTTCGTGCTGCTCGTCGCCCTCATCGTTCCGACCATGGCCACCGTCGTTCTCCTCCTGGTGGCCCGCTTCGCTCCACAGGCCTACCGGGTCGTGCTGATCGTCCTCGTGGCAGCCGGTGCCGGTCTGGTCGGCCTCTCCGTGGGCCGAACTATCTTCCCGGTCCGCACGCTCGGCCACCTGGCCGTTGCGGCACCGCTGGCGGTCGGCATCGTCGTCGGGGCCTGGAAGAGCAGCGGGTTCCGCTCGTTCCTCCGCCTGCTGGTCGTCACCCTGCCCTTGTTCGCCTTCCTGTTCCTGTTCGGCTCCCAGAGCGGCGAGCTCCTCAGAACGACCGAAGTGAAGGCAGCCGAGGGTGTCACGGTCGGTCGGCCCGATGATGTGGTCATGGTCGTGCTCGACGAGGTTCCGCTCTCGACGCTGCTCGACGCCGAGGGCCGCCTCGACGCGGCGCGCTACCCGGGCTTCGCTGCCCTCGCCGGCGAGAGCACGTTCTTCACCAACACGGTCGCGGATCATTCCCGGACCTCGGACAGCGTCCCGGCCATCGTCTCGGGCGTGGTCCCCGAATCGACCGTGGCCCCCATCGCCGCCGAATACCCCCGCAACCTCTTCACCCTCCTCGGCACGACCTACGACATGACGGTGCAGGAGGACCTCACCCAGCTCTGCCCCATCGAGCTCTGCGCCGTCGACCAACCGTCTACCGGCTCGGTCGTGGCATCGTTGCTCGACGACTCCGTCATCGTCCTCCAACACCTCATGCTGCCGCCACGACTGCGGAGCGGGCTGCCTGCCATCGATCACGGCTGGGGCGACTTCGAAGGCGCCGCTTCCATCGCCCTGGGCGGTTCAGCCGCCGCCGGTGACCCACTGCTCGAGTGGCACAACCAGCAGGCGGCCGAAGTGTCGCGCACCGCGAACCGCACCAGACTGATCGAGTCGACGGTGGCCGCGGCGTCCCGACCGGCCGATCCTCGACCCGAGCTCTTCTTCGTCCACAGCGTGCTGCCCCATGCCCCGTGGGAGCGGTCACCGGACGGGACATTGTTCACCCGGTCGGCCGATCACGACCTGCCGCTCGACGAGACAGGCCGGTGGACGACCTTCGAACCGGACGTCATTCACGCCTTCCAACGCCACGCACTCCAGGTCGGCCATGTCGACCGGATGATCGGCGATCTGGTCGCCGGCCTGAAGGAGGCCGGGCGCTGGGACGACACCGTGGTCGTCGTCACCGCCGACCACGGCACCAGCTTCACGCCTGGTACGAGTCGCCGCGTCGGTGAGGAGTCGAGCCTGGACGAGGTCTACCGCGTCCCCCTGTTCCTGCACGTACCAGGGCAGACCGCACCGGCTACCGACGACCGGCTGGCGCGGCTCGTCGACGTGATCCCGACGGTCATCGACGTGCTCGACGTGTCGGTCGAATGGGATCTCGAGGGCGTGTCGCTGGCGGACCAGACCGACCCACCGGAGCGGCTGGAGGTGCGCTCGGGCAACGAGACCCTCATCGTCGCCCCAACCAACGACGGCGCCCTGGCCGCGGCACGCCGCAACGCGGACTGGTTCCCCCACGGCGAGGGATGGCGTGGGCTGGCGGCGCCCGGCCCGGCCGGCGCATTGGTCGGCCAGGGCGTCGACACCCTCGATCTGGGATCACCGGCCGGGACGGCGACCACCGAGATCGACCTCAGCGCGGTGGATCGATCGACCGGCTACGCCCCCATCCTTCTCCCGATCACGGTCGAGCCGGCTGGGTCCATGCCCGAGTACGTCCTCACCGCCATCGACGGCGTGATCGCCGGCGTCGGGCTCCCGACCCGGTCCGACCCGGGCCTGTTCCGCGCCGTGGTCGATCCTGCCCTGCTCCCCGACGGCTCCCACACGCTCCGGGTCTTCGGCTGGTCGGGTGGGGCCGTCGCCGAGATCCCGATCGAGCTCGGATCTCGGCTGGTCCGGACCGAGGATGGCTGGGAGGTGGCCGGACGCGTACTTCCCGAGCGTCCGCCGACCGATACCCGCGTCGCTCATGTCGAACGTGTGGTCACCGACGGTCCCGAGATCGCCGTGTGGGGCTGGGTCGCAGACCTCGATGAGCGCACGAACCCGGTGTTCGTCGCTCTGGTCGACGGCGACACGGTGCTTAGCATCGATACCGCCCTGACGGCCCGGAGCGATGTGGCGAAGGAGTACGGCGAAGACGTGGCGCGAGCCGCGTTCGCGATCCGCGGCCCGGCCACTGATGATCCCGTGATCGTCGCCGTGTTCGAAGACTCGACGATGACCGTGCCGGCGAAACCGTCGACCGACCGCTGACCGGCCGATTCTGGGGACACTCAACTACACCTGGTGTGGTTGAGTGTCCCCAGATCATGCTGCGTCGGGCGGTGCGAAGGTGCGGGCGAGCTCGACGATGGAGCGAACGCCGAAGCCGGTGCCGCCCTTCGGCATCTCACCGTCGGCGGTCTCGGCGAACGCCGGGCCGGCGATGTCGATGTGGGCCCAGGGCGTGCCCTCGGCCACGAACTCCTGCAGGAACAAGCCGGCGACCAGGGCTCCGCCGAAAGGGCCGGTCCCGATGTTGCGCAGGTCGGCCACATTCGAGTCGAGGGACTTGCGGTAGTCCGACGGCAACGGCAACTCCCATACCCGTTCTCCGCCGCGATCGGCCGCATCCTTGACCTGCTCGACGAGGGCGGGGTTGTTGCCCATCAGGCCGGCGATACCGCCGCCCAGGGCCACCATGCAGGCGCCGGTGAGCGTGGCCAGATCCACGATGGCATCGGGCTTCGCCTCGGATGCCAGGGACAAGGCGTCGGCGAGAATGAGTCTCCCCTCGGCGTCGGTGTTGAGGACCTCGACCGTCTTCCCGTTGCGAATCGTCAGAACGTCACCCGGGCGGGTGGCGTCGCCGCCGAGCATGTTGTCGGTCATGGGGACGAACGCGGTGACTCTGGCCCCTACCTCGAGCGCCCGGAGGGCCGACATGGCTCCCACCACCGCGGCTGCTCCACCCATGTCGCACTTCATCGTCATCATGCCCGGGCCGGGCTTGATCGAGAGTCCCCCGGCGTCGAACGTGATCCCCTTGCCGACCAGTGCGAGATGCCCTCTGGCCCGTCCGCTCGGCTGGTAGGTGAGCTTCAGGAACGCTGGTGGCTGATCGGAGCCGCGGTTCACGCCGAGCAGACCGCCGAGCTTCCGGCTCACGATCTCCTTTCGGCCCCATACCTCGGCCCGCAGACCTCGGGTACGCGCCATCGCTCGGGCCCGGCCGGCGAACACGGTCGGCGTGAGCGATCCACCCGGCTCGTTGACCAGGTCCCGGGCGAAGGTCACCGCATCGACGACTGCGAGGCCGATCTCGGCGGCCCGGCGGGCTCGCGCCCCGGTACCACCGCCGACGACGGTGAGCTTCTCACTCGCCGGCTTCGACCGGTCGGACCCCTTGCCCTTGTATGCATCGAACACATAGGCGCCGAGGCCGAACCCTTCGACCACGGCTCGCACCGCATCGGAGCCGTCGCCATCGGGATCGCCGTGCGCGGCCAGGTCGGTCGCGACGTGCCTCGCCCCCTTGGCCTGCCTGGCGAGGGCGGCCGCGGCTCGGGTGACGACGGTCCGTCGGTCTCCGCCATCGGCGGTGCCGACGCCGAGCAGGACGACGGTGCGGTTCTGCTGACCGGGAAGGACCTGGACCTGACCCACCTTTCCCTCGAATCCCCGGTCCTTCAGCCACTTGCCGGATGGAGCCGCATCGAGGGCATCGAGATCGTCGTCGGACCGCACGGCCAGTCCTGTCACACCGGCGCGAGCCGGAACGGTACGGGCGGTGGTTGCGTCTAGCGGCATGGAACTCCTCGGTTCAAACGTCGCGAATGGCTCTGCTCGGGCCCTCTTGCCACCGGGCCATCGTCCAGAGCAGATCGGAGAGGCGATTCAGGTAAGGCACCACGTGTGATCCTGAAGCAACCGCGGCGAGACTCTCTCGCTCGGCTCGCCGGGTGACCGTTCGTGCGACGTCGAGGAGGGCCGCAAGCCGTGTCTCGCCGGGGGCGACGAACTCGGTGGGTGGGTCGAAACGCTCGCTGATCCGGTCGATCCGCTGCTCGAGCTGCTCGACCATCCCGGCGGTCACCAGGGACGCACCTGGCTCGAGTCGGTCCCGCTTGCCCGGCGCGGTGGCCAGCTCGGCCATGAGCACCCAGAGGTCGCGCTCGACCGCCAGGAGCTGCTCGCCCAGGTCGTCGTCCCCGCTCGACTCGGCTCGGGCAACGCCGATGGCCGCCTGAGCTTCGTCCACCGAGCCATAGGCGGTCGGGCCGGGCGCGTCCTTGCGGACCCGATCGCCGTAGAGCAGACCGGTCGTCCCGTCGTCTCCCTTGCCCGTGTACACCTTCACCGGCGCCACACTACCGACCGAGCCCCGCGCCACCTGCCCAACTCGCGGCCTGGAAACCCACATGCGGGCTCTGAGGCCGCGAGTTCCCCGGGGGCGCGCCGTCGGGCAAGCCGGGAAAGGGGCTCGCAACTCACGTCTGCGCTGGGTACCCTTGCCTCCACGACGGGCTAGGTACCACTCCCAGACGGGAGACGTCGTTCTCCACCATCGATCGACTCAGCTCAGGGCGAGTTCGACCGACCATCAGATGGCGAACCCGTGCGGTCGCAACGGCCGCACACAGGAGCACAGCATGTCCAGGTACCTCGATTTGATCTCCGAACGCGTCGTCGTCTTCGACGGTGCGTCCGGAACCTACCTCCAGGAACAGAACCTCACGCCCGACGACTTCGGCGGCGCCGACCTCGAGGGCTGCAACGAAGTCCTGGTCGCCACCAGGCCCGACGTGGTCCGGGGGATGCACAGCGCCTACTTCGCTGCCGGCGCCCATGTGGTCGAGACCAACACGTTCGGCGCGTTCGCTGTGCCACTGTCCGAGTACGGGCTCGCCGACCGAACCCGCGAGCTCAACCTGAAAGCTGCTGCTCTGGCCCGCGAGGCCGCCGAGGAATTCACGACCGCCGATGGCCCCCGATTCGTCGCCGGATCGATCGGGCCGGGGACCAAATTCGCCTCACTCGGCAACATTCGCTACGCCGAGTTGCGGGACCAGTACCACGAACAGGCCCTCGGCCTGATCGAGGGCAACGTCGACCTGGTCATCATCGAGACCCAGTTCGACCTCCTGGGGGCGAAGGCGGCGATCAACGGCTGCCGCGCCGCGATGGCCGAGCTCGATCGCACGGTCCCGATCCAGGTCCAGGTCACGATGGAGCTCACCGGCCGGATGCTGCCCGGCACCGAGATCGGTGCGGCCCTGTCGGCGCTCGACGCGATGAAGCCCGACGTCATCGGCCTCAACTGCGCGACCGGTCCGGGGGAGATGAGCGAACACCTCCGCTACCTCTCGCAGCACTCGCGCATGCCGATTTCGTGCCTGCCCAATGCGGGCCTCCCGTCCGTCGTCGACGGGCAGATGCACTACGACCTCACGGCGGAGCAGTTCGTCGAGTACCAGACGCGCTTCATCACCGAGCTGGGCATCCAGGTCGTCGGCGGCTGCTGCGGCACCACGCCCGAGTTCATCCGGCAATTGGCCGAGGCGGTGGCCGACCTCGAGCCGGCCCACCGCGAACCGACCCACGAGGACGGGGCAACGTCGATCTACAGCCACGTGCCGTTCCACCAGGACACCTCGTTCATGATCATCGGCGAGCGCACCAACGCCAACGGATCCAAGAAGTTCCGCGAGGCGCTGCTCGCGACCGACTGGGACACCACGGTCCAGATGGCGAAGGACCAGGTCAAGGAGGGCTCCCACGTCCTCGACGTCTGCGTCGACTACGTCGGCCGCGACGGCACCGCCGACATGGACGAGATCGCCAGTCGGTTCTGCACCCAATCGAGCGTTCCGCTCGTACTCGACTCGACCGAGCCCGAGGTGATGGAAGCCGGCCTGCAGTGGATGGGCGGCCGGGCCATCCTCAACTCGGCCAACCTCGAGGACGGCGACGGCGAGGGACAACGCCTCGATCGGGTGATGAAGCTCGCCCGCGAATACGGCGCCGCGGTGATCTGCCTGCTCATCGACGAAGACGGCCAGGCCCGAGACGTCGAGTGGAAGATGCGGATCGCCCACCGGATCCACGACCTGGCGGTCAGCCGTTACGGCCTCGAGCCGGGCGATCTGATCTTCGACGCGCTGACCTTCCCGTTGTCGACCGGCGACGACGACCTGCGTCGCGACGCCATCGCGACGATGGAAGCGATCAAGCGGATCAAAGAAGAGCTCCCGGGTGTCTACACGACGCTCGGTCTCTCCAACGTGTCGTTCGGGCTGACGCCTGCGTCCCGGCACGTGCTGAACTCGGTCTTCCTGGCCGAGTGCGTGAACATCGGTCTCGACTCGGCGATCGTGCACGCCAGCAAGATCCTGCCGCTCAGTCGGATCCCCGACCAGCAGCGCGAGGTCGCCCTCGACCTCATCTACGACCGCCGCGGGGCCGAGGGAGGCGACGGCACCGACGCCGACTACGACCCGCTCACCAGATTCCTCGACGTGTTCGCCGACGTCCAGGTCGTCGAAACCGTCCAGGAGGACCGAACCGACTGGCCGGTCGAGAAGCGGCTGTCGCAGCGGATCATCGACGGCGACCGCGACGGTCTCACCGACGATCTCCAGGAGGCGCTCGACGGCGGGACCGAGGCGCTCGCCATCATCAACGACACGCTGTTGGCCGGCATGAAGGTCGTCGGTGACCTCTTCGGCGCGGGTGAGATGCAGCTGCCGTTCGTGCTCCAGTCGGCCGAGACGATGAAGACGGCGGTCGCATTCCTCGAACCGCACATGGAGAAGGTCGAGGGCGACGACGGCAAGGGCCGCATCGTGCTGGCCACCGTGAAGGGCGACGTCCACGACATCGGCAAGAACCTCGTCGACATCATCCTCACCAACAACGGGTACGACGTCCACAACATCGGGATCAAGATCGCCATCGGCGAGATGATCGAGAAGGTGCACGAGGTCGGCGCGCACGCGATCGGCATGAGCGGTCTCCTCGTGAAGAGCACGCTCATCATGCGCGACAACCTCGAGGAATTGAACGACCGTGGCCTCCATGACATCCCGGTCCTGCTGGGCGGCGCCGCGCTCACGCGTACCTATGTCGAGCGCGACCTGCGCGAGGTCTACAAGGGTCGGCTCTTCTACGGCAAAGACGCCTTCGAAGGGCTGCGCGTGATGGACCGCCTCGGCGAGATCCGCCAGACCGGCGAGGACGATCCGGACTTCGGCATCGTCCCCGAGGGTCGAGACCCGGGCGATCGGTCCCGACCCGTCGTAGACCCGGCCACCATTCCGGCCCGGTCGCCTGACGTCGTGATCGACAATCCGGTGTACGAACCACCGTTCCTGGGCAGCAAGGTCGTCAAGGGCATCGCGGTCGACGACATCGCGGCCTACATCAACGAAACGGCATTGTTCCGCAATCAGTGGGGCTACCGGCCCGAGAAGTCGACCGGTGTCGACGGTCAGGACGTGGTCGAGACCGACGACGAGTTCAAGGACCGCATCCGGCCGATCCTGCGCGAGCAGATCGCCCGGTGCAAGGAGGAGGATCTCCTCGTCCCTTCGCTGGTCTACGGCTATTTCGCCGCCAACGGCGACGGGAACGACCTGGTGATCTGGGACGGTCCCGAGCGCAACGCCGAGCTCACCCGCTTCAGCTATCCGCGTCAGTCCGAGGCGCCCTACCTCTGCATCGCCGACTTCTTCCGCCCGATCGACTCGGACGAGATCGACTACGCCGCGTTCCACATCGTGACGATGGGCGGCCGGATCAGTGACGCGGCGAACGAGCGCCGCGAGGCCGACGCCTACCACGACTACCTACTGCTCCACGGCATCGGCGTCGAGATGGCCGAGTCCCTCGCCGAGTTCTGGCATCGCCGGATCCGCGAGGAGTGGGGTTTCGCCGACGAGGACGGCCCCAGCCTGCACGGCCTGTTCCGCCAGAAGTATCGGGGCGGTCGGTACTCGTGGGGCTACGCCGCGTGCCCCGACCTGGAGGACAACGAGACCGTGGCCGAGCTGCTCGGCGCCGATCGCATCGGGCTCGAGGTGAGCGAGGAGACCGGCTTCCAGTACCAGCCGGAGCAGACAACGTCCGCGCTCATCTGTCATCACCCCCGGGCCAAGTACTTCATCGCACGCTGAAAGCGGGCGCGCCCGCCGGCCACTCCAGCGGCGGGTCGACCCCAACGGATCCCGCCTGAACCCACGTAGAGTGGTAGGAGCACATCTCTGCATGCCCGGAGGGGGACCGCCCATGCCACGAGCCATCTGGACCGGAACGATCAGCTTCGGGCTCGTGAACGTCCCGGTTCGCATGTACTCGGCCATCTCCCGCAAGAACGTCCGGTTCAATCAGCTCGACGCCCGGACCGGCAGCCGGATCCGCCTGAAGAAGGTCTCGGCGTTGGACGGCGAGGACGTCCCCAACGACGCCCTGGTCCGCGGCTACGAGGTCGCGCCCGACAACTACGTCGTGATCACCGATGACGAGCTGGCGGCCCTCGACCCCGACGCCTCCCGCACGATCGATCTCGCCGAGTTCGTGTCGCTCGACCAGATCGACCCGATCCACTTCGACGGGACCTACTACCTGGCTCCCGACGCGCAGCTGGCCAAGTCGTACGCCCTGCTCGTCGAGGCGATGAACCGGGCCAACCGGGCCGGGATCGCCCGGTTCGTCATGCGCGGCCGACAGCATCTGGCCGCGATCCGTGCCGTCGACGGCCACCTCGTGATGGCCACACTCGTCTACCCCGATGAGATCCGTGATCCGGCCGAGATCGACGACTTCGACGAACTGGCCGAGATCGAGCTGCCCGAGCGAGAGCTGATGATGGCCGAGCAACTCGTCGAATCGCTGTCGACCGACTTCGACAGCGCCAGCTACACCGATACCTACCGCACGCAGGTGCTGGACCTCATCCATCGCAAGGCCGACGGCAAGGACGTGCTGACCGAGGTGGCCTCCAGCCCGACCGAGCCCGTCGTCGATCTCATGGCGGCGCTGGAGAAGAGCGTCGAGGAAGCCAAGCGGTCACGTCGCTCCGAGGCCGAGACGGCCGAGGATCAGAAGCGGAGCGCCTGATCCCGTGGCCGACCGGGTGTCGGTCTCGGTCGAGGACCGCGTTCTCAGCCTCAGCAACCTCGACAAGATCCTGTACCCCGAGACGGGCACGACGAAGGGAGAGGTCATCGCCTACTACCAGGCGATCGCTCCGGTCCTCCTCCCCCACCTGGCCGGACGCTGCGTCACCCTCCGGCGATATCCCGACGGTGTCGACGGAGTCTCGTTCTTCGAGAAGCGCTGCCCCGGGCATCGGCCCGACTGGGTGCAGGTCGCCACCGGGCCCGGTGATCGAAAGAGCCCAATCCGATACTGCCGAATCGACGATCTTCCCACGCTGGTCTGGGCGGCCAACCTCGCTGCGCTCGAACTGCACGCTCCGATGGCCCGCCATCATCAGCTGGACCGACCCGACATGGTGGTCTTCGACCTGGATCCCGGGGCTCCGGCCGCCATGCCCGAATGCGCCGAGGTCGCACTCGGCCTCAAGTCTCTGTTCGATCAGGTCGACCTCCTGGCCTTCCCCAAGACATCGGGCTCGAAGGGCCTTCAGGTGTACGTCCCGATCAACGGGCCCCTGACCCACGACGGCGCCGCCGACTTCGCCCTGGCCGTGGGCACCCTGATGGATGAGCTCCTGCCCGGCCGGACCCTGACCTCGATGGCCAAGGCCGAGCGGAAGGGCAAGGTCTTCATAGACTGGAGCCAGAACGCGTTCCACAAGACGACCGTTGCCGCCTACTCGCTTCGGGCTCGGCCCCGGCCCACGGTGTCGACACCGGTGTCGTGGGACGAGGTAGGCGAAGCCGCCGATGGCGCCGAGCTGGCGTTCACGTTCGACCGGGTCCTCGAGCGGGTGACCCGACGCGGGGATCTCTTCGCACCCACCACGACGCTCGAACAACGACTCCCGGTCGGCCCGGGCGGACCCACTCCCTGATCCGTTCCGCCACCGTCGGTTACCGGCGCCCGTGACGAGCGAGAAGCTCCGAGCTGGCAACCCGGTGCCGCGTCAGGCGACGTTCTCGCGGTGCAGCCAGGCGAGTAGATCTGCTGGCGCTGCGACCGTGGCGCGGGAGCGGTAGGCCGCCATGTCTCCAGCGGTGAGCGCTTCGAGGCCGGCTCCTGACCGGCCCCCGCGGAAGAACTGCGCCTTGTCCAGGAGCAGTCCGGATGGGTCCGGCGCGAGGTCGTGGCCGTGTGCCCGCATCGACTCGAAGCTCGCTGCACCTGCCAGTTCGCCGATCAGTTCGCCCGTCACGTCGATCCCGAGCCGAGCGGCAATGCGGGTGATCTCGCCGACGAGGTCACCGAGAAGATCGGCGTAGTGCACGAGCAACACGTTCCGTTCCTGTCTGCGGCTCCACGCATCGGTGAGGTGATGGAAGACGCCGTTGAACGAGTCGAGCTCGGCCGAGGCGCTGACGTCCGATTCGATCCATTGACGCAACCAGTCACCGAGCGCGGGGAGCTCCTTCGGTTCGGCGAGGTCGGGATTGCCGGTGAGCTCGGCGATGCGTTGGCGATCGATGTTCTGGCTCTGGTGATAGAGCGAGACGGCGGCATCGAGCGGGTGTCGGGCTACGACGATGTAGGTGGCCCGTTCATCGAGCGGTAGGCCATCGAGAGGAGTGTGGGTCTTGATGAATCGCCGGTGGGTCTGCGATTCGAGGTCGGCGAGGACTTCGTCCCTCGGTAGCACGAGCCAGTCGAGCCAGGGCGACAGCTCCGGGAGTGACCGTGGGAGGATCGGTGTCTCGAAGATGAGGAGGGCGCAGATCATCTGCACCCAGGTCGTGCCGCTCTTCGAGCGGGTACTGATGACGATGTCGCCGTCCCGGAACTCGAAATCGTCCCAGCGCGCGCTGTCCTCGTCACCCGAGCGATAGCGGACCGGCTGTCCCTCCACGGTCGACCACCGTAGGCGTCGGGCCCGCCGCCTGCGTCGCGTCGATCTCGATCCTGCAACCATTGTGGTGCTTGCGACGCCGATCGGCGCTCGACGACCCGAAAGGCCGTGTACATGTCCGAGTCGCAGCTCCACGGACTCGTGAGCACGGTGTCCGAGAGATCATCGTCGAAGACCCCGAAGGGCATGCATGGGGGTTCGTGCAGCGGCTCGGTGGCTGACGACCCCGGGTCACAGATCGCCGCCGGCGCGGTCGGGACCGGCATTCCCAGGGGGCCCGGCCGGGCGAACGTTGCCGGCCACAGCACTAGTGTCGCGGCCATGCAGAAAGACCACTCCACAAGTCCTCTGACCGTGTCGAGGCTCACCGCGCTCCTGGTCGTGATCGCTCTTCTCGCTGCCTCCTGCGGCGACGACGACACCACCGAAAGCGCCGACGTGACCGACCAGAGCACCACCTCGTCCGTCCAGTCCGACACCGGCCTCCCCGAGGACGATCCGGACGCGGAGGTCGATCGCGCCGCACGGGTCGAGGCGTGGCTGGCCGGTACCAACAGCCACCCGCCGGCGTCGGCTCCCGAGATCGATCCCGACAAGAACGTCTGGGTGTTCTCCTGTTTCGAGCTGGTCGAATCCTGCTCCAGACCGGCGGCCGCCGCCGTCGAAGCGGCCGAGTCGCTCGGTTGGACCGTCACCCTCTTCGACGTTCAGGGTCTACCCGAACGAGTCTCGGAGGGAGTGCGCAACGCCATCGCTGACGGCGCCGACGCGATCATCGGCGGGGCGACCGACTGCCGTCTCGCTCCCGCTGCGTTCGACGACGCCCGTTCCGCCGGTGTCCTCGTCGTCACCTACTACGCCTTCGATTGCGAAGAAGACCCGAACGTCGATGACGAGGACAAGTTCGACGGGAGCGTGATCTACGGCGACGGATCCATCGAGACGTACACCGACTTCAACCACCAGATCGCCGGAGCCAAGACCGACTGGGTCGTCGAGCAGACCGGAGGGTCCGCGAAGATCATCACCGTCGACCAGACCGAGGTCACGATCTCCCAGATCCTGATCGATGGCATCGAAGCCGGCCTCGAGGGATGCGATGACTGCGAGATCGTCGACGTCGTGGAGGTGACGACGGCGGATGTAGCCGGCTTCGAGCTCGAGTCAAAGCTCGCGGCGAGTCTACTGGAGCATCCCGAGGCGAACGCCGTCATCTTCGGGATCGACTTCCACGCCTCGCTGGGCGGGAGTCAGGCCATCGACGCCAGCGGACGGGACCTGGTCGTCATCGGCGGGGAAGGCTACGCGACCGCCATGAGCCAGATGGCCGATGGGCTGGGACTCGATGCGATCGGCGGCATCTCGGGCGCATGGGGCGGTTATGCGGCTGTCGATGCTCTGGCCCGCCTGTTCGCGGGCGAGGAGATCGAGCCCTCCGGGATCGGCTGGCAGATCGTGGAGGCCGCCGACGCCCAGTCCGGCGACTTCGAGCCCGAGATCGACTTCCGCAGCGACTACAGGGAGATCTGGGGTGTGGAGGGCTGACCGCTGTGCCCGCGTCGGCCGCAGAGCCCGTCGGTAGGACCGTCGCTCCGGCGGCGCGCATCGAGTCGCTGGCGAAGACCTATCCGGGCACCCGCGCCCTGATCGATCTGGACCTGGAGTGGTCGGACGGCCAGATCCACGCGCTCGTCGGCGGCAACGGCTCCGGTAAGTCGACGCTGATCAAGATCCTGGCCGGCGTGGAACGAGGCGACCCTGGCGGTCGCATCACCATCGCGGGAACCGAGATAGCGGCCGACCACATCAACCCGTCCATCGCCCACGACCTGGGTCTCAGATTCGTTCACCAGGATCCGGGCTTCTTCGGTGACCTGACCGTGGCCGAGAACCTGGCGCTCGGTCAGGGATTCAAGGGTTCGGCCGCACGGATCGACTGGACCGGTCAACGCCGTCTAGCCCGGCAGCTGTTGGACAGGTTCCAGGTCGACGCGAGACCGGGCCAGCTCCTGGGAGAACTACGTCCCGCGGACCGGACGATGGTTGCCGTGGCGCGAGCGCTTCAGGACGCGGAGCAGGGCTCGTCCAGGATCCTCGTACTCGACGAACCGACCGCAGCCCTACCCGACCACGAAGTCGATCTACTCACAACCGCCCTCAGATCGTTGGGTGAGCAGGGCCAGACGATCGTGTTCGTCTCCCACCGTCTCGAGGAGCTGTCCGGCTTCGTGGACATGGTCACGGTCCTGCGCGACGGCCGGCTGGTCGGATCACGGGAAATGGACGGACTCACACGCTCCGAGCTCGTCGAGATGATCGTCGGCCACTCGGTCGATGCGTCGACCCGGGCCAGGACCGAGGCCGTCGGCCCGCCGGTGCTGCGGGTCGACGACGTGGCCGGAGGTCCCCTGCTGTCGGCGAGCCTCGAGGTACGGACCGGCGAGATCGTCGGCTTGGCCGGCCTCCTCGGATCCGGCCGGACCGAGCTGCTGAACATGATCTTCGGGTACCTCCGTCGCGATCGTGGCCGGATCGAGCTCTCGGGCGAGGTCGTCGAGCTCGACACTCCGGCGGCGGCGATGAAACAGGGTGTGGGCCACGTGCCCGAGGACCGCCTGCGTGAAGCCATGTTCGCCGACCTCGCGATCCGCGAGAACTTCTCGGCCGCCCAGGTCGATCGCTACTGGCGTCGGGGCCGGCTGGACACCGCGGCCGAACGCGAGGATGCCGCAGCGTCGATCTCCCGGTACCTGGTCAAGGCCCCTTCCGCCGAACGGTCCATCTCGACGCTCTCCGGAGGGAACCAGCAGAAGGTGATCATCGGGCGGTGGTTGCGCACCGAGCCCAGCCTGCTCCTGCTCGACGAACCGACGCACGGCGTCGACGTCGGAGCGAGAGAAGAGATCTATGACCTGATCGAAACCCACACACGCCAGGGGATGGGCGTGCTGTTCGCCAGCTCCGACTTCGAGGAGCTGGCCACGGTCTGCGATCGCGTCCTCGTTCTGGTGGATGGCACGATCGGCCACGAGGTGACGGGGGTCGATCTCGACGCAGCCCTCCTGGCCCGCCTCGCGTACTCCGAAGGAGATGTCGACTCATGACCGATCCCGACGCCGACCTCGACCCCAAACGTTGGTTGGTCCAGGCCGAACGTTGGGGCCTGCTGGCACTGTTCGTGGCGGCCGTCGCCCTGTTCTGGATGCTCGAACCCGACGTGTTCGGCACCCAGGTCAACTTCCAGAACATCATCGGTACCAACTCGGTCAGGGCGATCGCCGCCATCGCGGTCGTCGTCCCCCTCGCCGCCGGCAATCTGGATCTCTCGGTCGGTACCACGGTCGGCCTCGCCGACATCGTTGCGGCGGCGACGCTCTCCAGGTTCGGGCTTCCCTGGCCACTGGCGATCCTGTTCGGAGTCCTGGCCGGCATGGGTGTCGGAGCTCTCAACGGCCTCTTCGTGGCCCGGTTCAGGATGAATGCCCTCGTCGCGACGCTCGGCGTCGCCACGGTGACCCAGGGCTTGGTGATCTGGTACACGGAGGGCACGCCGGTCTCGGGGAACTTCGACGAGACCTTCACCGGTCTCGGGCGAGGAAACGTGAGCCTGCTCGGGGTCGACATCCCGAAGACGCTGCTGTACCTCGTAGCGGTGAGCGTCGTGGCGTGGTACGTCCTCGAGCAGACCCCGTTCGGCCGCTATCTGTACTCCATCGGCTCGAACGCCAGAGCGGCGTCTCTGGTCGGCCTGAACGTCACCAGGCTCACGTGGATCAGCTTCATCGTCGCGGGCGGATTGGCCGGGCTGGCCGGTGTCCTGAACGACGCTCGCCAGGCGATCGGCAATCCCCAACAGCACATCGCCGTCCTGCTCCTGCCGACGATCGCCGCGGCGTACGTGGGGGCGACAGCCTTCCGACCGGGCCGATTCAACGTGCCAGGCACCGTGCTGGCCGTGTTCTTCATCGCGGTCTGTCTCAACGGACTGCAGTTCGTCGGGGTCGACGAATGGGTCAACGAGGTCTTCACCGGAGTCTCGCTACTCGCGGCGGTCGGGTTGTCCACCTACTTCAGACGGCGACTGGTCGGCGACGGGCGCTAGCCACATCAGACCGGATCGAGGAGGGCTCGGCTGACGAGATCCATGCCGAACCCGGTCAGGATGGCCAGATAGAGCAGGCCGGTTGCCGCCATCACGGCCTCGTACTGCTTCTCGCGCAGAGCCAGCAGCGTCACGATCACCAGGACGAGCGTCAGCACGACGCATCCGATCCAGAACCACCCGAGCAGCCCACCGGACCCGTCGTTGATGTCACCGTTGATGACCGACACCATGCCCGTCGGCCACAGCTGGAGCGCCAGCTCGACCGGCCACAGGGCCAGGATCATCCAGACCAGCTCGATCAGCGGGGCTCGGGTGAGACCGGGCTGCAGCAGGTACCAGTGGCCGAGCAGCATGCCGTTGCCGATCGCTCCGAGGAACAACGCTCCGACGATGGCCCGGGCCACGGCCAGCGTTGCCGGGTCATACGTCGCCGCCGTGTGGCCGGCCAGCAGCAGCAGGCCGACCAGCCCGACGACCAGGTCCCAGATCGGCTCCGGCTCGATGTCGCTTCGCCCGGCCCGGGCCAGCCCGAACAGGCCCGTGGCCGCAAGGAGTCCCAGAGTGAGCGCTGGCATGACCACCGGCAGAGCGGCGTCGGCCCCGGTGGCGAGGTAGACCGAGCCGGCCAGCAGGACGGCCGCGGTGAGTCGAATCAGATAGCCGAAACCGCGGCTGACCAGCCGGTGCCGGGTGGTGACCCACCCCATGAGCAGCATTCCGGAGGCCCACTGCGTCAGCAGTTCGGCGGCGTCGAGTCCGAGCATCGTCCAACTATGCCGGTGTCACCACGCGGGGTGCACAACCGACGCCCTCACACCTCGGCCAGCTCGTGGGGAACCAGGTTGAGCGGACGCACGCCGTCGGGAGTGACCACCACGATGTCCTCGAGCCTGGCCCCCCACCGATCCGGAACGTAGATCCCCGGCTCGATCGAGAAGGCGTGGCCGGTGACGACCGGGTCCCGGTTGCCGGCCACGATGTACGGGTCCTCGTGGGCCTCGACCCCGATGCCGTGCCCGGTCCGATGCAAGAAGTAGGCACCGAGTCCCGCCTCGGCGATGACGTCGCGGGCGGCCGCGTCGATCTCCTCGGCCGCCACCCCGGGACGTACCGATGCGACCGAGGCCTCCTGGGCCGTCCGGAGGACGCCGTAGAGCTCGGCGAACTCCTGTGGCACCGGACCGGTCCAGACGCACCGGGTGATGTCGGAGCAGTAGCCGATCCCGTCGGGGCCCGGCATGGTCCCGCCGAAATCGCACAGCACGACCTCGCCCGACCGGATGCGCCGATCGCCGGGCTCGTGGTGCGGGCTCGCCGCGTTCTCACCCGCGGCGACGATGGCGAAGTTCACCCGATGATGGCCCTCGACCAGGATCTGGCGGCCCAGCTCAGCCGACACCTCGGCCTCGGTACGGCCGACCAACTCGATATCGCCGGCCCGGAGCCGAGTGGCGATCCGGTCGACCGCGGCTGCTGCGCTGGACAGCATCTCGATCTCGTCGGGCTCCTTGACGGCCCTGAGCGGACCCACGACCGGCCCGGCTCGGGCCAGGTCGAGCTCTGGCAACGCCTCCCGGAGCTGAACCACGAAGCGGGCCCACGTCTGGTCGCCGATCGCTCCGCGCCGGGCCGGTCCGATCAGGTCGGCGACGATGGCGATGGGGTCCTCGGTCTCTCCCCAGGGACGGAGTTGGAACAGCTCGGGCCGCTCGTTCACCCGAGGAGCCTCGAGCCCGGGCACGACCAGTGTGGCCTGGCCGTCACGGGGCACCACCAGCATCGTGAGTCGCTCGAGGGGCATGGCCTCGTAGCCGGTCAGCCAGGGCAGGTCGGCGCCGACCGACAGCAGGAGCACGTCGAGATCGCATCTGGCCATGGCTTCGTGAACGCGCCCCATCCGGCTCTTCGTCATCGCCCGACCCGTCGGGCCTCGGCACCGGCGGCCTGCCGCGCGTGATAGCTGGAACGGGTCAGGGGACCAGCCTCGACGTGACCGATCCCGGCGACGTCCTGCCCGTAGTCGGTCCACGCCTCGAACGCCGCGGGCTCCCACCAGGTGGCCACCGGGAGGTGGGCCCGGGTGGGCCGCAGATACTGCCCGATGGTGACGATGTCGACGCCCACGGCGGCCAGATCGTCGAGCGTCTGACGCACCTCGGGGTCGGACTCACCGAGTCCGACTACGAGGCCGGACTTGGTCGTTAGACCGAAGGCTTTCGCTCGAGCCAACACGGCCAGGCTGCGTGCGTACGAGGCAGACGGTCTGGCCGCACGCTGCAGCCGCGGCACCGTCTCGACGTTGTGGTTCAGTACATCGGGACGGGCGGCGAAGATCGAGGCGAGCGCCTCTTCATCACCGGAGCAGTCCGAGATCAGCACCTCGATTCCCACCTCGGGGGTGCGGAGCCGGATCGCCTCGATGGTGGCGACGAACTGAGCCGCTCCGCCGTCGGCGAGGTCGTCACGTGCGACGGTCGTGACGACGGCGAAGCAGAGTCCCATGCGGTCGATCGCCTCGGCCACTCGCCGGGGCTCGTCGGCATCGGGGGCCTCGGGACTTCGGGTGTCGACGAGACAGAACCCGCAGGCCCGCGTGCACCGTTCGCCGTTGATCATGAACGTGGCCGTGCCGTCGGACCAGCACTCGGACAGATTCGGGCACCCGGCCTCCTCGCAGACCGTCACGAGATCGAGATCGCGGACCGTGTTCCGAACCGAGCTCGTCGCCACCGACGCCGCCAACGGTCGTCGCATCCATTCCGGCTTGCGGGATCGCACGGGCATGACGTCCGCGACGCCGGCCTCGGCCAGCCGACCGTGCAGGCGCAGTGAGCCGTTGGCGCCTGCCTCGGCCGCGGCGGCGGTGGACGACATGTCCGCCGCCTCGCGGCTGAACGGACTCAGATCGGTCGGTCGATGACGCCAGACGACGTCGGCCCGATCGACTCCACCGCTCCCCCACAACGCACCGGCGCGGCTCGCGACTGCGTCGGCGACGGCTTCCATGTCGGCTTCGCAGCTCTCCTGGAGAAGCGAGGTGACGGTCGCATCGGCGATGCCGCAGGGAACGATGGCGTCGAACCAGGAGAGGTCGGGCATGACGTTCAGCGCGAATCCGTGCATGGCCCGGCCCCGCCGCAACCGCACGCCGACCGCGGCGATCTTGCGATGGCCATCGTGCTCATCTCCGAGCCAGACCCCGGGGAATCGGTCCCGGCGACCGGCCCGGAGGCCCAGATCGCCGAGCGCGTCGATCAGCAGCTGCTCCACCGAACGTACGTAGGCGACCGTGTCGGCCATCCCGCCGCCCCGCTTCGTCGGGGCTGACACCACCGGATAGCCCACCAGTTGGCCCGGCCCGTGCCAGGTGACGTCGCCGCCCCGTGTGACCCGATGGACCTCGGCACCCCGAGCGGAGAGATCGGCGACGATGTTCGCCGGATCGGTCCGGACGCCCATCGTGTAGACGGGCGGGTGTTCGCACAACAGGAGGTACTGCTCGTCACCCGACCACAGGGCGGTCTGGATGGCCACCGCGTCGGGATACGCGACCCGACCCAGCCAGCGGACCCGCAGGGCGGACCGGGCCGAATCGGTGCTCACGTGAGCTCGGCAGCCCAGTCGCGGGTCTCGATGATCTCACGGACCTTGGCCATGAAGGCGGCGGCGTAGGCTCCGTCGAAGGCCCGATGATCCCAGCTGAGGGCCAACATGCCGACGCTGTGAACGGCGATGGCCTCGTTGCCGTCGGCGTCGGTGACGACCACCGGCTTCCTGCTGATTCCGTCGGTGGAGAGGATCGCCACCTGGGGCTGGTTGATGACAGCGCCGACCAGAAACGTCCCGTAGGACCCCATGTTGGTGAGCGTGAAAGTGCCACCGGTCAGGTCATCCGGCACCAACTGCTTGCTCCGCGCCCGCTCGGCGACGTCGTTGACTGCTCGAGCCAGGCCGCGCATCCGCTGCGCATCAGCACCGCGCACCACCGGAGCGAGGAGGCCCTCGAAGTCCAGGTCGACGGCAACCGCGAGGTTGACGTCGGCGTGAACGACGAGCTCGCCCTCCCCGACGGTGGCATTGAGGTGGGGGTACTCGCGCAAGGCGTCGATGACCGCCCGAGCGATGAAGGGCAGGTAGGTCAGACCGAACCCTTCCTCCTCCCTGAAGGCCGACTTGGCCGCCCGGCGGACGCGTTCGACCCCCTCGTAGTCGACCTCGATCACGGTGAGCACATGCGGGGCGGCGGCCTTCGACGCCACCATGTGCTGGCCGGTTCTCAGTCGGATGTTGTTGAACGGGATGCGCTGGCTCCGGCCCGTGCCGACGACGGTCGGAACCGGTCGCGCCAGCTCCGGCGGCGGTGCCGGAAGCTGCGCGGATGTCGCCGAGGGTGTCGGTGCGGACGGCACCGCCGGCGCCAGCGGAGCCGGCACCTGTCCGGTCGAAGCGGCGTCGATGACCTTGAGAACGTCGTTGCGGGTGATGCGCCCACCGGCTCCGGTGCCCGTGATCAAGGTGGGATCGAGACCGTGCTCGGCGATGAGCCGCCGAACGACCGGCGACAGCAGCAAGCCGTCGCCTGCCGCCGACGGCGCCGCGGCGGTATCCACCAGCGGGCTCGACCCGCCGGCGGCCGGAGCTGCGGTAACGGGCGCACCAGCGTCGGGCCGCGATGCCGGAACCGGCTCTGCCGCCGGAGGAGCGGCCGGCTCGGCCGGAGGCGAGGCGGGTGCCTCGACGGCAGCGCCGGCGTCGCCCACCACGGCGATCACGACGCCCACATCGACGGTCTCACCCTCCGGCACCCGGATTTCGGTGATCACTCCGCCGACCGGGCTCGGCACCTCGGAGTCGACCTTGTCCGTCGACACCTCGAACAGCACCTCGTCCTCGGCGACGGTCTCACCCACCTGCTTGAACCACCGGGTGATCGTGCCTTCGGTGACCGTCTCTCCCAGCTGCGGGAGTGTGATGTCGGGCATGGTGGATCGACTCCAGTCGAGTCAGCCGTGAAGCGTGCGGCCGGTGAGGGACAGAACGGTCTCGCCGAAGAGCTCGCTCATGGTCGGGTGCGGTTGGATGAAGGCGGCGACCTCGTCGATGGTCGCTTCCCAGTTGACGGCCAGGTAGCCCTGGCCGAGCTGTTCGGTGACCCAGGGGCCGACCATGTGGACACCGAGGATGGTCCCTCCGGTGCCGTCGCCGTTGTCCTGGGCGATCACCTTGACCAGCCCTTCGGTGTCGTTGATGATCCGTGCCCGGCTGTTGCCCATGAAGCGATGCATCGAGGTGACGACTTCGTGGCCGGCCTCCTTCGCCGATTCCTCGCTGTGGCCGGCGAAGGCCACCTCGGGATGGCAGTAGATCGCCCACGGCACCCGGTCGTAGTCGATGGGCAGGGGGCTCTCTCCCAGGAGGTCCTTGATGATCAGCATGCCCTCGGCGAACCCGACGTGCGCCAGCTGGGGTGTCGCGATGACGTCTCCGGCAGCGTAGACCCCGGGAACCGACGTCCGGCAGCACTCGTCGACCTCGATGAATCCGCGCTGGTCGACGACCACGTCGGTATCGTCCAATCCGAGCAGATCGGCGAAGGGGCGCCGACCGATCGACATCACGACCAGGTCGGTCTCGAGCTGCTCGCCGCCTTCGAGCTCGAGGACGGTGCCGGTGGGACCCGGTGCGTGGCCCCGGACCGTGACGTCGGTCCGGACGGCGATCTTGCGCTTCTTGAATGCTCGTTGCACGGCCTTGGTGACGTCCTGGTCACATCCCGGGAGGATCTTGGGCAACGCCTCCAGCACAGTGACGTCACTTCCGAGGTCGGACAGCATGGAAGCGAACTCGCAGCCGATGGCCCCGCCGCCGATGACCACCGAACGGGGCGGAATGGCGTCGATCGACAACAGCTCGTCCGAGGTGACGACGATCCGTCCGTCGATATCGAAGCCGGGCAGCGTGCGCGGCACCGAGCCGGCAGCCAGGATGACGTGCCGGCCGATCAGCTGGACATCGCCGGAGCCCCCTCCGGATACCTGCACCGAACGGTCGGCTGCCAACCGACCCGTGCCGTCGAACACGGTGACCTTGCGCCCGGCCAGCAACCCGGACAGACCCTTGGCCAGCTGATCGATGATGGCCTGTTTCCGAGCCTGGGAGACGGCCATGTCGAGGCCGGTGACGGTGGCCTCGACGCCGAAGGTCGCCGCGTCGCTCACGGTCCGGCGGACCGCGGCCGTCTCGAGCAGCTCCTTGGCCGGGATGCAGCCGACGTGGAGGCACGTACCACCGATCTTCCGGCGCTCGACCAGGGCGATGGACAGACCGGCCGACGCCCCGTAGAGCGCCGCCGCATAGCCCGCTGGGCCACCGCCGATGACCACGACGTCGAACTGCTCGGCCACGGTGGCCACCTCCCATCAGACGGCCGACCCTATCGGTCTCTCAACCGTTCGCGATGAGGATCTGCACGGCGCTCGCCACCAGCAGCGCCAGCCCGCACAGAAGGGCGGCGATGATCAGTCGACGGGTGCTCACGGGTCCACGATAGGCGGGGTACACGGCCGGAGAGCCAATGTGCGCCGGTAGGCTCGGGCCGTGCCACATCCGACCCACCGCCGCTCCGTCGTGGCCCTGGTCGGCGCCCTGGCCCTCATTGCCGCGTCGTGCGGTGACAGCGACGAAACGGCTTCGGCCTCCGCTGACACCGGTGGCGACGCCGCGATCGAGACGGGCTGGAGCGAGCTCGACGGCGTCGGGGTCGAAGCCCTCGCGTTCGCCGGAACCACCACCGACGGCGAGTCCTTCAGCGGCGCCGACCTCGTGGGCCAGGACGTCCTCCTCTGGTTCTGGGCGCCCTGGTGACCGACCTGCGCCCGAGAAGCCCCTGCGGTCGCAGAGGCAGCGACCACATCCGGTGATCAGGTCCAGTTCGTGGGCATCGCCGGACGCGCCGACATCGCGGAACACGAGTTGTTCATCGAAGACTTCGGCCTGAGCGGTATCCCACACGTGGTGGACCCCGACGGTTCGCTGTGGCGCCGATTCGGCATCAGCAGCCAGCCCGCCTGGGTGTTGATCGACGACGACGGAACCACCGAGGTCATCTCCTCCGGGCTGGGCCACGAGCAGATCCAGTCGTCCGTCGCCGATCTCATCGCCAGCTGAAGTGTCCAGCCCCGAGCCCGACGCCCTCGAGATCGCCGTCACTGGATCCACCGGTCTGATCGGCACCGCGCTGACAGCCAGGCTCGGATCCCTCGGTCACTCCGTCCGGCCGGTCGTACGACGCCAGACCACCGGGAGAGAGATCTCGTGGGATCCAGACGCCGGCAACATCGAACCCACCGACTTCGAGGGCGTCGACGCTGTGGTCCACCTGGCCGGAGCGGGCATCTTCGATCGTCGCTGGAACGAGCAGCACAAGCGGGCGATCCGGGACAGCCGGACCCGAGGGACCGCTCTGCTCGCCGAAGCGCTGGCCTCGCTCGGGCGCCGACCCGGCGTGCTCCTGTCCGGTTCCGCGGTCGGTTACTACGGAGACCGAGACGACGCCATCTTGGACGAGACCAGTACGGCCGGGACCGGATTCCTCGCCGATGTCGTCGAGGCGTGGGAGAACGCGGCCGCCATGGCGGTCGAATCGGGCATCCGGACCTGCTTCCTCCGTACGGGCGTCGTCCTGTCCGCTGCGGGAGGAGCGCTGAAGACCCAGCTCCCCCTCTTCCGACTGGGACTGGGCGGGCGACTCGGTGCGGGCACTCAGTACATGGCGTGGGTCGGGCTCACCGATACCGTCGAAGCGATCATCCACCTGCTCGACAGCGAGGTGAGCGGGCCGGTCAACCTGACCGGGCCCGCGCCCGTGACCAACGCCGAGTTCACCGAGACCCTGGGCAAGGTGCTCCACCGGCCTACGGTCGTTCCCATTCCGGCCTTCGGCCCGAAGCTCCTCCTCGGCCGGCAGATGGCCGAGGAGCTCCTGTACGCGAGCCAGCGGGTGATACCGCGAGCACTCCTAGACGACGGGTTCACCTTCACCCACCCCACCGTCGCCGCCGCCCTCGAAGCCGAGCTCGGCTGAGAGTCCCCAACCCTGGAGGGAACCATGCCCATAGACGAAACCGAGAAACGAGTGTGGGCCGAACGGGAGATCGCCGCCCCTGCGGCCGAGATCTTCGCCGTCCTGGCCGACCCGTCGCGCCACAGGGAGATCGACGGATCCGACACCGTCCGTGACGCATTCGGCGAATCGCGTCGACTCGAGCTCGGCGACAAGTTCGGGATGCGGATGCGTTGGGGCGTTCCCTACGTCATCCGGAACAAGGTCGTCGAGTACGAGCGGGACGCCTTGATCGCCTGGGCCCACCCCGGTGGCCATCGCTGGCGCTATGAGCTCGACGCGCTCACCGACGACCGGACCAAGGTAACCGAGACGTTCGATTGGTCCACAGCGCTCTCACCGTGGCTGTTGGAGAAGATGGGCATCCCCGAAGCTCACGTCGGCGATGTCGAGCGGACCCTCGAACGCCTCGAGGCCGTCGTCACCGCGTGACGGTCTCCCTTCCGCCGGTTTTGGAGTCAGTTACCCACCGTGGCGGTGGGCTGGTGACTCCAAAACCCGCCTGGTCTACTTGGGCGGCATCCGGAGGGCGCCGTCCAGGCGAATGGTCTCGCCATTCATGTAGTTGTTCGTCACCAACTCGTGAGCCAGAGTCGCGTATTCCGCGGGATAGCCGAGCCGCCGGGGGAACGGCACGCTCTCACCCAATGCAACGCGGGCGTCATCGGGCATCAGCGCGAACAGCGGGGTATCCATGAGACCGGGGGCGATCGTGTTGATCCGGATGCCGACGGGCGACAGATCGCGGGCGATCGGCAAGGTCATGCCGACGATGCCGCCCTTCGACGCCGAGTACGACACCTGACCGATCTGGCCGTCGAACGCTGCGACCGACGCGGTGTTCACGATGGCACCCCGCTGGTTGTCGTCGTCGGGCGCATTGTCGTTCATGGCCGAGGCGGCCAATCGGATCACGTTGAACGTGCCGATCAGGTTCACCTCGACGATCTTCTTGAACGCGCCGTAGTCGTGCGGCGTCCCGTCCCGGCCGATGGTGCGCTGGGCCCAGCCGATGCCGGCACAGTTGATACAGGCACGAATCTCGCCGAGTTCTGCTGCCGCGGCCACGGCGGCGGTGACCTGTTCCTCGTCGGTCACGTCGGCGCCGACGAAGATCCCGTCCAGCTCGGAGGCGACGGCTTCGCCCTTCTCGGGGTTCATGTCCAGCACGACGATCCGGGCACCGGATTCGTGGAGCCGTCGAGCGGTGGCCTCACCGAGACCAGACGCACCACCCGTGACGATTGCTACCTTGCCGTTGATATCCATGGGCGGGACCTTACCGAGGCGGGCTCACCCGCTCCGAACCGGAGCCCGGCCTCGAACGAGCCGAGTCAGTCGACATGCGACGAGGAAGCTGTGGCTGATCCCGATCGTGGCCGTGGCGCTGCTCCTCTATGCAGCGACGACGGGACCCTTCCCCCACGCCGAGGGCGGTGACCACCTCACGCAACTCATCCAGCGCGAGTTCGAGCATCGCCATCTGGTCCATCGACTCCCCCCTTCCCGGTGGCGCGAACGCTAGCCCCAACCGCCACCGCCCGGAGTGAGCATCCGCACGACGTCCCCGGCCTTCAACCGGACCGTGCACTTGTCCGGCAGCCGCTCCGCCCGGCTCTCGTCACCGCCGGGCACCAGCCAGTTCTCCCCAACGGCACCGGGCTCGCCACCAGCGAGACCCCACGGCTGCGAGACCCGCCGCTCGGTGATCAGCGACACGGTGACATCGACGAGCACCTGGAGATCGCGCTCGATCCCCTCGCCACCGGGAGCCGACCCTGCACCGCCGCTCCCGCGCCGCAACCGATACCGCAGCACCCTCATCGGGAACTCTCGCTCCAACGCCTCGATCGGGGTGTTCCTCGTATTCGTCATGCCGGTGTGGACGCCACTCATCCCCGCGACCGGCTGACGACGACCCGGCCCGGGAGGGCGCCCGCCCTGGCCGCCGCCGACGGTCTCGTAGTACACCCAGCCGGCACCACCGATGAGCACGTTGTTCATCGTCCCCTGCGACGCGGCGCCGACCCGATCGGGCATGGCCTGCGCCAGCGCGCCGAGACACACGTCGGCCACCCGTTGGGAGACCTCGACGTTGCCTGCACCGACCGCCGCCGGCGGGAGTGCACCCACGACCGAGCCGGCGGGCACGACGATCCGAACCGGTCGGAGCGACCCGGCGTTGGCGGGAACGGTCGGGTCCACCACCGAGCGCAGGGCGAAGACGACGGCGCTCCGGGTGACGGCCTCCACCGCGTTCACGTTCCCCCCGGTCTGGGGATCGGTCCCGGCGAAGTCGAACTCGACGCCCTCGGCGCTGCGGGTGACGGCGACGGTGACGCGGACCGGTCGCCGGTGCCCGGCCGAAGCCCCCGAGGTGTCCAGCTGATCGGTGAACGTCCAGGTGCCCTCCGGCATGGCGTCGAGCGCCGCCCACATCCGCCGTTCGCCGTGTTCGAGGACCTCGTCGAGCGGTTCGTCGGCGAGCTCGGCCAGTCGGGCCACGCCCACCGCGTTCGCACCGACCTGAGCATCGATGTCGCCGGCGCGCTCAGCCGGTGTCCGGGTGTTGGCCAGGAGCAGGGCTCGGATGTCCTCGCTGAACCGGACGGGCGGGAACCGCATGCCCTCCTGGGCCAGATCGGTCGCGTCGGCCGGCATCGACCCGGGCGCGGCCCCCCCGATGTCGGCGTGGTGGGCCCGGTTGGCCACCCAGCCCACCAGCCGCTCACCGACGAAACAGGGTGCGACGAGCGTGATGTCGGGGAGGTGCGTGCCGCCGCTGAAAGGGTCGTTCAGCAGGATCTGTTCGCCGGCCGTTATGCCCTCGCCGCATGCCTCGATGGCCGCTTCGACCGATGCCGGCATCGATCCGAGGTGCACCGGGATGTGCTCGGCTTGGACGAGCAGCTCCCCCCGCGCGGTGAACACGGCGGCGCTCGCGTCGGCCCGCTCCTTGATGTTCGGGCTGAAGGCAGCCTTTCGCAGCACCGTCCCCATCTCCTCGGCCACGCCCGTGAGGCGCCGGATGAGAATCTGCAGGTCGGCCGGGTCGAGGTGACTCATGACATCCGTTCGAGGACGAGCGCACCATCGGTCCCGGCCCGACTCCGCCATCGGTCGGGGACCCAGATCGTGCAGTCGGGCTCGGCGACCACCGCGGGGCCGACGACCTGCCGCCGGGGTGGACCGGGGAAGGACGCCGTGTCGACGAGCGGCGATCCCAACGCCTGGGCCCGGATGGCCAACACCTCGACGGGCGCCTCGGGCCGGGAGTACCCGTTCCGCCGGTGATGGTCGCGGTGGAAGTCGTCGATGTCGGCCACGGTGAGCTCGTGGCTCTGCCCGGCGTAGCGCACGTCGAGTGAAGTGCTCACCGTTGCGTGGTCGAGGCCCAGGAGCTCTCGCACACGCCCGCCCAGCTCTTCCCGAGCCCGACCGAGCCCGGTCGTGTCCGAGGGAGTGGCCCAGGTCCGCACCAACACCCGCTGGGGGGACGAGGCGAGGAGCCCCACCGCCGACAGCACACCGGCGCGGGCGGGAATGATCACGGTCGTGATCCCCAGCGCATCGGCCAGGTCACACGCGTGCAACGGGCCCGCCCCGCCGAAGGCGACCAGCGCCAGCCCGGTCGCGTCGACGCCACGCTCGACGGAGACGGCTCGGAGTGCCTGTTCCATGTTGGCGTTGACCACCCGGACCGCCCCGAGCGGATCGATCCCGGACCGGGTCAATGCCGCTGCCGCGGCAGAGCGGTCGAGCGCCAGACCTCCGAAACTGGCGTCGTCGGGAATCCGCCCGAGCATCACGTTCGCGTCGGTGACCGTCGGTCGATCGCCGCCCCGTCCGTAGCAGGCCGGTCCGGGAAGGGCGCCGGCACTCTGCGGGCCGACGGTCAGCGCTCCACCGGAATCGATCGACGCGATCGATCCACCGCCGGCGCCGATGGTGTGGATGTCCAAGGCGGGGTACCGAACGTCGAATGCGCCCACCGACCGCTCAACGGCCGGCTCCGGACTGCCATGCATCACGAGACACACATCCGTGCTGGTGCCACCCATGTCGAATGTCAGCACGTCGCGGAAGCCGTTCTGGACGCCGGCGGCTGCACCCGCCTGGACCCCGGCGGCCGGACCCGACAGCAGCAATGCCACCGGGTGTTCAGCCGCGACCTCCACCGGGACGAGCCCGCCCGCCGAGGTCATGACCAGCACCCGGTCCGCTGCGGGGGCCAGGCCCTGGAGGTAGGTGCGACACCGAGGTCGCACGTAAGCATCGATCACCGTCGTGATGGTGCGCTCGTACTCGCGGAACTCGGGCGACACCTCCGAGGAAACCGACACCTCGCGTACTCCTCGACGACGCAGCTCGGCGGCGACCGTCTGCTCGTGGCGACCGTCGAGGTCGGCGTGGAGTAGGCACACGGCCAGGGAGTCGAGGCCGGCCGGGAGCTCGGCCAGGTCCGCCGGGTCGATCGGCTCGAGCTCGGATCCGTCGGCGGCCAGTCGACCCGGGACCTCGAATCGGTCGCCCCGGTCGACGAGAGGCGACGCCCGGTCGGCCCACAGGTCATAGAGCGCCGGCCGGTTCTGTCGGCCGATCTCGATCAGGTCGGCGAACCCCTCCGTCGTGACGAGACCCACCCGCGCACCACTCCGTTCGAGCAGTGCGTTCGTTGCGACGGTCGTTCCGTGCGCCATCCATCCGGGGCGCCCGCGGCCGAGGTCGTCCAGGCCCGATCGCACGGCGCGACCGGGATCCTCCGGCGACGACGGGACCTTCCTCACGTGGCCCCGTTCGTCGACGATGTCGGTGAACGTACCCCCGGTATCGGCGCCGACCCTCAATCGCCGATTCCCGGCAGATCGACCATCCAGACATCCTCCTCGAGCGCCTTCTCGAAGGCTCGAATCGTGGCTCGCATGCTGGGGTCCCCGTCGTCGCGGACGATGATCGCTTCGCCGGCAGCCGATCGGAGCCAGCCATCGCGCCGCGCCATCGCGGCCCCGGCGTCGCTACGTGAGTCGGGCTGTTTCTTCTCGAGGGTGACCACCTCGCGGGCGAGCGCAGTCAGCTCGGTGAACCGCCGTCGCGACTCATCCGACCAGACGCGGTCGGGTTCTGGATACGGGAGGACGGCTACGAAGGGCACGTCCGCCGCCACCGCCGCCTCGGCCGCTATCTGTTCGACTCCGAGCCGGAGCCCGGTCAGAACCACGAGGTCGGCTTCGACCTCTGCCTTGGCCGCGATGATCTCGGTCAGTTGGCGTCGAAGCGGGTCGGCGATCCGATCGTCGATCGCGCCCGATCCCTTCGGGGGACGGGGTCCGAGAACGACCAGTCGGTGGCCGTCGGGCACCCGGGAGTCGGCCCCGACGGGGCCCGTACCACGGGGAAGGTCTGCCGGGCCGAGCTCGTCGGGCGGTGTGTCTCCACAAGCCGGCTGGAGCTCATGGGACGCGTCGACTGCCAGCCGGTCGACCAGGTCGTTCATCGCGTCACCGCTGTGGCCCTTGACCCATGCGAACGTCACGTCGTCGCGACCGGTCACCGCTTCGACCAGCGGCTCCCACAGGTCGCGGTTGGCCACCGGCTTTCGCTGCGAGTTGACCCACCCCTTCTTCAGCCATGCCTTCCACCAGCCGTCGCGGAAGCAGTTCACGACGTAGGTCGAGTCGCTGACCACCCTCAGCTCACCCGGGTGGGCGAGCACGGCCTCGAGCGCGGCCTGGAGCTCCATGCGCTGGTTGGTCGTCTCGGGATCTCCTCCCGATGCCCAGGGTCCGGCGGTGTCCGCCCAAGCCCATCCGCCGGGGCCAGGGTTCCCACGACATGCTCCGTCGGTGTAGACCACGGTGACCATGCCCCCGATCCTGGCACGGCCTCAGCCGGCAAGCGCACTTGCGGCGCAAGTCGGCGCCCAGCCGGGCATGATGGCCCCATGACCTTGGACCGGTTCGTCGATCAGCTGCCCGACATCGACCCCGACGAAACCAGGGAGTGGCTCGATTCTCTGGACGCCGTGGTCGAACAGACCGGCAAGGTGCGAGCGCGCTACCTGATCGCCCGGCTGATGGAGCGCGCCGGCGAGCTCCAGGTCGGCAACCCGTCCACGGTCAGTACTCCCTACGTCAACACGATCCCGCCCGAAGAACAGCCCTGGTTCCCCGGCGACACCGACATCGAGCGCCGGATCCGCCGGTACATCCGGTGGAACGCCGCTGTCATGGTCATCCGCGCCAACAACCGACACGACGGAATCGGGGGCCACCTCTCCACGTTCGCCTCCTCGGCCACCCTCTACGAGGTCGGATTCAACCACTTCTTCCGGGGCGCCGACGACGGCACGCCGGCCGATCACGTGTACTTCCAGGGCCACGCCGCTCCCGGCATATACGCGCGGGCGTTCCTCGAGGGCCGCCTCAGCGAAGACCAACTCGACAACTTCCGACAGGAAGTGGGCGGCGGCGGACTCCCGAGCTACCCGCACCCGCGGCTCATGCCCGACTTCTGGGAATTCCCCACGGTCTCCATGGGGCTCGGCCCGATCAACTCGATCTACCAGGCCCGCTTCCTCAAGTACCTGCACGACCGTCGCATCGAGGACACGTCCGGCTCGAAGGTCTGGTGCTTCGTCGGAGACGGCGAGACCGACGAACCCGAGTCGCTCGGCTCGATCTCCCTGGCGGGACGATCGCGGCTCGACAACCTCGTGTGGGTCGTCAACTGCAACCTCCAGCGTCTCGACGGCCCCGTTCGTGGCAACGGGAAGATCATCCAGGAGCTCGAGGCCATGTTCCGCGGCGCCGGCTGGAACGTCATAAAGGTCATCTGGGGCTCGAAGTGGGACGAGCTCCTCCAGCGCGACACCGACGGCGTGCTGCTAAACAAGATGAACACCACGCTGGACGGCGAGTACCAGCGGTATGCGGTCGAGGACGGCGGCTATGCCCGCGAGCACTTCTTCGGGCCCGACCCCAGGCTGCGCAAGATGGTGGAGCATCTCTCGGACCAGGACATCCGCAACCTCCCCCGCGGAGGCCATGACTACCCGAAGGTGTACGCCGCCTACAAGGCTGCGGTCGAACATCAGGGTGGGCCGACGGTGATCCTGGCGAAGACGATCAAGGGCTGGACGTTGGGCCGCGGCTTCGAAGGGCGCAACGCCACCCACCAGATCAAGAAGATGAACCACGAGCAGGTGCTCGAGCTCCGAGATCGGCTCCACCTCGAGCATGAGATCTCCGACGCGTCGCTGGCCGGCGACGACCCGCCTTTCTACCGGCCGCCCGAGGACTCCGTCGAACACGAGTACCTCATGTCCCGGCGGCGCGCCCTCGACGGGTTCGTGCCCCGACGCAGCACCACGGTACGACGCCCGCTCGAGCTCGCCACCGACAAGCCCTTCGAGGACCTCGCCGAAGGATCGGGAGGCCAGGCCGTCTCCACGACCATGGCCTTCACCCGACTCCTCCGCGACCTGATGCGAGAGGAGGGATTCGGCCCACGCGTCGTTCCGATAGTGCCGGACGAGGCCCGGACCTTCGGCATGGACAGCATGTTCCGGGAGTTCGGGATCTACGCCAGCACCGGTCAGCTGTACGAACCGGTCGACCACGAGCTGTTGCTCTCCTACACCGAGAGCCGGGACGGTCAGATGCTCGAGGAGGGCATCACCGAGGCCGGTTCGCTGGCCAGCTTCACCGCCGCCGGCACCGCATATGCCACCCAGGGTGTCCCGATGGTGCCCTTTTCACCTTCTACTCGATGTTCGGGTTCCAGCGGGTGGCGGACCTCATCTGGGCCGCAGCCGACGCCCGGGCCCGTGGGTTCCTGATGGGAGCAACAGCCGGACGCACGACACTCCAGGGCGAGGGGCTACAGCATCAGGACGGGCACAGCCTGCTGTACGCATCGTCGGTCCCGGCCTGTGAAGCGTACGACCCGTCGTTCGCCTACGAGCTCGCGGTCATCATCCGCGACGGCCTCCACCGGATGTACGGCAACGACGAGGACGTCTTCTACTACCTCACGCTCTACAACGAGAACTACCCCATGCCCGCGATTCCCGACGGGGTCGTGGACGGCGTCATCGAGGGCCTCTACCGGTGGCGGGAAGCTCCGACCGAGCCGACCACCAGGGCGACGGTGCTGTTCTCGGGTGCGGCCTGGGGATGCGCCGACGAGGCCTCCCGCGAACTGGGCGACCACTGGGACGTCGGCCTCGAGCTGTGGAGCGCGACGTCGTACAAGCGGCTTCGCGAGGACGCGCTCTCGGCCGAGCGGTGGAACCGCCTCCACCCCTCCGATCCACCCCGCGTACCACGGGTGACCGAGCTGCTCGAGCCAGCCCCCGGGCCCATCGTCGCCGTGACCGACTTCATGAAGGCCGTGCCCGACCAGGTCGCCCGGTGGATACCGGCGCCGTTCCTGCCGCTGGGTACCGACGGCTTCGGGCGAAGCGACGCCCGTGACGCCTTGCGCCGCCATTTCGAGATCGATCCGGGCCACATCGTGGTCGCGGTTCTCAGCATGCTGGCCTCCCAGGGCGAGGTCGAGACCGACCGGATCGACAAGGCCATCGCGCACTACGGCATCGATCCCGACACGATCGACCCCCGTCTCGCCTGACCGTGGCCGCGATCGACAGCGCCACCAGGAAGCTGGCCGAGCTGCGAGCGCTCCTCGACCGCATGATCGACGTCATGGAGCGGATCGGCTGGATCCTGGGCTGGGTGGGTCTTGCCGGTGCGATCGGAGGCGCTCTGATCTGGCTGAGCGTGCTGCTGGTCACCAACGGCGACACACCGGCTCGGCCGCTGCTTCTCGTCCTCTTCGCCGTCGCCCCGGCTCCGGGTCTGTTCCTCCTCTGGTGGCGACGCACGTTGCTGGCCGCGACCGGACTGCGCGACGAGGTGGCCCGCCGCATCGAGGAGACTCCGGCCGAGATAGGGAGCGTGGTCTCCGACCTTCCGTCCGGGCTCTGGCGCCGACTGCTGGTGTTGGCCTGGCGAGCCCGAAGGACCGTCGGATCGCTCTCGGGCCTGGCCCTGGATCTCACGCCGGTGCTGAAACTCGGCAATCCGTGGGCACTCCTGGCCCTCGTCCTGGCCGTCCCGTGGGCGATCGCGGCGGCGATGGTCGCTCCCGTTGCCCTCGGTCTCGCCGCGGTCTGGTGAAGGGCCGCCGACCGTATCGGCATGGATAGCATGACCGGATGACCGCTCCCAGCTTTCCCATAACGGGCGACGCCGACGCCGATCACCTCCTCACCACCGATCCGCTCGCCCTGTTGGTCGGCATGTTGCTCGATCAGCAGGTTCCCATGGAGTGGGCGTTCCGGGGGCCGGCCACCCTGAGCGACAGGTTGGGAGACCGGTTCACGGCATCGGGGATCGCCGCCATGGACCTGGAGGCCTTCGTCGAGGTCTGCCGGTCCAAGCCGGCGATCCACCGCTTCCCCAAGTCGATGGGCCAGAGGGTCCACGAGCTGTGCACGGTCATCACCGATCGCTACGAGGGCGACCCGGCTCGCATCTGGAACGAGATCGACACGGGCCGAGAGCTCTTCGATCGGCTGCGGGAACTCCCGGGATTCGGCGAGGAGAAGACCAGGATCTTCGTCGCCCTCCTGGCCAAACGATTCGGTATCCGGCCGAACGGTTGGGAGGAAGCGGCCGGTCCGTTCTCGGATACGACCCCTCGATCGGCCGCCGATGTCGACTCGGCGGCGTCACTCGAACGGGTCCGGACCTGGAAGAGGGCGCAGAAAGCGGCCAAGAAGTCCAAGCAGGACTAGCCCAGCCCCTTACCTTGTTTGTGGATCGGATCTAGGTTCGGTCTGGGAGTCCGGCGTTGCCGGCCGGAAGGCCCGACGCGGTCTGGTGGCGGTCGAGCCAGCCCAACAGGACGGCGATCGATCGGGGGTCATGGCGCAGATCGTGGCCCGCCCCGGCGATGACGCGGAGATCCGCCCCACCGTGAGCGTCGGCCATGGCCCGGGCGTCGAGCAACGGAACCAGTTCGTCATCACTCCCGTGGACCAGGAGCACCGGCCGGCCGCTCAGTCCGGCCGCGCACTCCTCGGCCCGGAGCTCGCGGAGCTGTCTGGCCCAACGATCGACCGACGGCGGATAGTCCGGATCATCGATGACCCCGGCGGTCCGAGCATGTTCGATGAGCCGCTTGGGATGGCCGGCCCAGTCGGCGAAGTCAGCAGGCGCTCCGAGCGCGGCGGCACCCGACACCCTCTCGTCGCGAGCGGCCGCGCAGAGCCCGAGCGCTCCCCCGGTTCCGAACCCCGCGATCCAGACGCTGTCGACGTCGCCCGAGGTCAACACCCACTCTACGACGGCCTGGACATCGGCAGCCCAGCCGCCGAGCGAGAACTGGCCGGTCGACTCGCCGCAGCCCCTGAACAGGAAGGCCACCGCGGTCCACCCCATCTCCACGGCCACGCGGTTCGCCAGCTGGGGCATGTCCCGGCCGACGATCGTGCTGTCGGCCGGTCCCGATGGGAAGCCGTGGCACAGGACGAGGCCGGGTTGACGAGGGGCGGCGCGCGTCGGGGATGCGATCGTGGCTCGGAGCTCGGCGCCGTCCGATGCGATCCGGACTTCGCTCACTCCGAGCTTTGACCTCGCCAGAGTCGGTAGCCGCGGTTGCGGGCCTCGGCCAGCGTGTCGGGGCCGAATGACGCGTAGGCCTCGGACTCCATCAGTGCGTCGATGATCGCCTCATCGAGGCTGTCGTCGTCCATGTCGTACGCGACCTGGGTGCGCTTGTCGCCGACGTACCGGAAGTCCTCGAATCGGGTGGGGCGTGCCATACCGCCATCGTAGCGATGTCAGAACAGGGGTCGAGACGGTGCCGCCGCCCGCGCCCGATCTCGCCGAACTCGCGGCCTCAAAACCCACTTCCGACCTCTCAGGCCTCGAGTTCGCTTCTCGGGCCGGAGGACCAGCTCCAACCGTGCGACCGAGCCGTGACGGCGGCTCCGAGAACGGTCCACGCCGCGATGACATGGATCCGCGTCCAGGTCGGTATCCGAACCCGAGCCAGATCCCGGTGACCAGGAGAACGCCCAGCCCGATCAGGCCAGCCACCAGGCGGCGCGCCACACCGGGCGTGCCACGTCCCGGTCCCGGCCCGCCTGGGTCGGAAACCCGCCCTCCACCAATCTATTTTCAGTTGGACTCACCGTAGAAACGATCTCAGTCAGGTGGGGGCGCGGCCGGCGGGCCGACCGCTCCGATCGCTCGCAGGTACCCGGCAGCCAGGTCCAGGACGACCGTGACGTGGACCGGGTCGAGCTCGATCCCCTCCTCGCTCGCCAGAGCGAGCGCATGGACGACGGCCCCGTCCTCGTCGGCGACGACCGTCTGCTCCTGCTCGGAGGCATCGACATCGCGCACGGGGACCTCGAGCTCGTCGAGATAGTCGAGGTTCCAGATCAGGATGCGGCGAACGTCGTCGTAGCTGATCTCGCCGGCCACCTCGGTCGGCAACCGGTCCGCCACCCAGTCGACCGCTTCCGGCAGGTGGAAGACCGACTGGCGCGGGAGCCGCGACAGGTAGTCCGTCGACGCCCCGATGAACACGACGCCGATGACCAGGACCAACAGGCCGGCCGCGAGAACGAAGAGCCAGATCATGATCTGCTCACCGGTGGTCGGTGCCGGCCACCGACCGGGCGATCAGATGCCGATGCGCTGGGCCAGCAGCTCGCGGTGGTAGGTGGGATCACCGAAGAGCAGCTCGGACGACTTCGCCCGCTTGAAGTACAGATGGGCCGGGTGCTCCCAGGTGAAGCCGATACCCCCGTGAATCTGGATGTTCTCGGCCGAGGCGTGGAAGTACGCCTCGGAGCAGTAGGCCTTGGCGAGGCTGGCCACCGAGGGGAGCTCGTCGTTGAGCTCGGCCGCACACCAGCCCGCGTAGTAGGCGGCGGACTTGCCGGACTCGACCTCGAGCAGCATGTCGGCACACTTGTGCTTGATGGCCTGGAACGACCCGATGGGGCGGCCGAACTGGACCCGCACCTTGGCGTATTCGACCGCCATGTCGAGACACATCTGAGCGCCGCCGACCTGCTCGGCCGCGAGGCCGACCGCGGCGAGGTCCAGCATCCGTTCGAGAATGGTCCAACCTCCACCGTCGGCCCCGATCAATCGGCCTGGTGCGCCGGCGAACTCGACCTTGGCCTGCTTGCGGGTCTGGTCCATGGTCGCCGAGCGCGGTGCGGGTGACCCCGGATGCGGCGCCGTCCACGCCGAAGAGGCTGACGCCGGCATCGGTGCGAGCCGCCACGATCAGCAGGTCTGCGACGTGGCCGTCCAGAACGAACATCTTCTCGCCGGTGATGGACCAACCGTCGCCGGACTGGCTGGCGGTGGCCGTGATGCCCTCTTCGTCCCAGCGACCGTTCTCCTCGGTGAACGCCACCGTGGCGACGGTCTCGCCCGAGGCGATGCCGGGAAGGTAGGTCTGCTTGGCCTCGTCGTCGTCGGAGTGGATGAGGGCGTTGGCGGCCAGCACCACGCTGGAGAAGTACGGCGCACAGAGGAGGGCTCGACCCATCTCCTCGAGAACCACGATCAGCTCGACGTAGGAGTAGCCACTCCCACCGAACTCCTCGGGGATGACCAGACCCTGCAGCCCCATCTGTTCGGCCATCTGGGACCAGACGGCGTCGTCGTAGCCCTTCTCGGTGTCCATCTGCTCCCGGACCGCCGTTTCGGAGGACTTGTCCTCGAGGAACTGGCGGACGATCCTGCGGAGCTCTTCCTGCTCCTCGCTGAATGCGAAGTTCACGCGTTCTCCTGACACAAACCCGGTATGGTCCAAGCTTGTTTACTAGACCGTGCGGTCAAGCGGCCAACTGCGACCGTGGACCCGCGAAGCGCGATCCGGGTCCGCCCCCGGACCGCGAGAGGAGACATGATCGTGAGCGTTGACACGCTGTACTGGGCCGATGGCCAAGCTGAGATCCACCGCATCGTCGTCGGCCCGGTCGACAACAACGTCTTCGTCCTCCGCTGCACCGAAACCGGCGAGGCGGCCCTGCTCGATGCGGCCAACGAGCACGAGCGGCTGCTCGAGTTGTGCCAGAAGCTGGGCGTGCGCACCGTGCTCGAAACCCACGGCCACTGGGACCACATCCAGGCCATCCCCCAGGTGCGCGACGCCGGTTACGAGGTCGGCATCACCGCGGCGGACGCAGCCATGCTGCCGTCCTACGACTTCGTACTCGAACACGATTCGGTGATCGCGGTCGGCCGGCTCCGACTCCGTACGATCCTGTCACCGGGCCACACCCCGGGGTCGATGTCGTTCGAGCTCGAGGATCATCCCATCCTGTTCACCGGCGACACGCTTTTCCCCGGAGGTCCCGGAAACACGAGCTTCGAGGGCGGTGACTTCGACACCATCATCAAGAGCATCGACGAGCTGATGTTCTCGAAGTTCTCCCCGGACACGTTGGTGCTCCCCGGCCATGGCGATCGCACGACCATCGGCACCGAGCGGCCACACTTCGACGAATGGGTAGAGCGGGGCTGGTAGTCGAGTTCCTGTTTCTCCCCGCATTTCTCCTATGCGCATAGGAGGAATTCGTTGCGTAGACTCGACGGGTGCCTTCACCCCTCTTCTCCGTCCGAGGCCTGCATGTCCGCGCCGACGACACCGAGATCCTGCGCGGGCTCGACCTGTCGGTGGGTACGGGCGAGGTCCACGCCCTCATGGGACCCAACGGCTCGGGCAAGTCCACGCTGGCGTCCACCCTCCTCGGTAGCCCCGACTACGAGATCACCGCCGGAACGGTGACCCTCAAGGGAGACGACATCACCTCGTGGGACACCGACGTGCGGGCGAAGGCCGGCCTGTTCCTGGCCTTCCAGTACCCCCAGGAGGTGCCCGGCGTGTCGGTTCGGAACTTCCTGCGCCAAGCCCTCTCCGAACGCACCGGCATCGACATGTCGATGCTCGAACTGCGGCTCGCGATACGCGAATGGCTCGAACGCCTCGGCATGGATCCCGAATTCGAGGAGCGCTACCTCAACGAGGGGTTCTCCGGCGGCGAGAAGAAGCGGAACGAGATCCTGCAGATGGCCATCCTCGAGCCCGACATGGCGATCCTCGACGAGACCGACTCGGGGCTCGACATCGATGCCCTGCGCATCGTCGGCGGCGGTGTCGGGGAGATACGCAAGGACCGACCCGAGATGGGGGTCCTCGTCATCACGCACTACCAGAGGCTGCTCGATCACCTCCGACCCGACGTCGTCCACCTCCTCATCGACGGGCAGATCGTCGAGAGCGGTGGCCCCGACCTGGCCCGACGCATCGAGACCGAGGGCTACGAGGCGTGGCGATGATCGACGTCGGAGAGATTCGCGAGCAGTTCCCGATATTCAACCGGGAAATCGAGGGGAATCGGCTCGTCTACCTCGACTCTGCAGGCAGTTCGCAGCGACCGCAGGTCGTGCTCGACGCCATGGACGATCTGTACAGCGACCACTACGCGAACGTGCACCGTGGCGTGTACCGCATCGCGGAAGAGGCGACCAACGCACTCGAGTCGGCCCGAGCACGGGTCGCTCGATTCATCAACGCGCCGGCGGCCGGCGAGATCGTCTTCACCAAGAACGCAACCGAGGCCCTCAACCTCGTCGCCCATTCCTGGGGGCGCACGAACCTCGCATCGGGCGACGTGGTCGTGCTCAGCGAGCTCGAGCACCACTCCAACATCGTCCCGTGGCAGATCCTCGCCGCCGAACGCCACCTCGAACTGCGCTGGATCCCGGCCACGTCCCGGGGCGAGCTCGATCTGACCGACCTGGAGCGGCTCCTCGACGGCGCCCGACTGCTCGCGCTCACGGCCATGTCCAACGTCACCGGCGCCCTCCCCCCGGTGAACCGGATGGTCGAGTTGGCCCACCAGGCCGGAGCACTGGTGTGCCTCGACGCCTGCCAGTACGTCCCCCACCTTCCCACCGATGTGACCGCGTGGGGTGCCGACTTCGTGGCCTTCAGCGCCCACAAGATGTGTGGTCCGACCGGCATCGGCGTGCTGTGGGCGCCGGCCGACCTGCTGGAGTCGATGCCCCCGTTCCTCGGCGGCGGCGGGATGATCCTCGACGTACGCCACGACGGCTTCCTCCCCGATGCCCCGCCCGCGCGATTCGAAGCGGGCACTCCGCCGATCGCCGAGGCTGTAGGACTCCACGCCGCCATCGACTTCCTGGACGGGATCGGGATGGACGACGTACGAGAGCACGAAGTCGAGCTGACCGGCTACGCGATGCGGGCCCTGACCGACCGCCTGGGTGATCAGCTCGTGATCCACGGCCCTTCCGAGCCTGCCGCCCGGGGTGGCGTTCTGTCATTCAGCCTCGACGGCGTCCATCCGCACGACATCTCCCAGGTGCTCGACCAGCACGCTGTGTGCGTGCGTCCGGGCCACCACTGCGCCAAACCACTGATGCGCGCGCTGGGCGTCGGCGCCACCGCTCGGGCATCGTTGTACGTGTACAACGACACCGACGACGTCGACGCACTCAGCGACGCCCTGTCGGCAGCCGCCGACTTCTTCGCCCTCTAAGCCCGACCCTCCATCCGACGCCTCCCCAGGAAAAGACAATGGGACTCGAAGACCTCTACCGAGAAATCATCCTCGACCACTACCGCAATCCGCGGAACCGGGGGGAGCTGCCGACTCCTCCGGCGGTCAGAACCGAGGGATTCAATCCGCTCTGCGGAGACGAGATCGTGCTCTACGTCCAGCTCGACGGTGATGTGATCTCCGACGTCGCCATCGGAGGCCAGGGCTGCTCGATCAGTCAGTCCTCGGCATCGATGATGACCTCGGCCATCAAGGGCAAGACCATCGACGAGGCGCGGGAGCTCACCGCTGCGTTCAAGGGGCTCATGTCGATTCACGAGGAGAGCCTCAGCGAGGACGGACCGGGCCCCACCGAGACGGGAGCGGCCGAGGGCGAGGGTCCGGCATTGGGCGACCTCGAGGCACTGCGTGGCGTGGTCAAGTTCCCTGTCCGCATCAAGTGCGCGACGCTCAGTTGGTTCACGCTCGACGAAGCCCTCGACGAAGCCGCCGGTGCCTCGCCGGCGTGAGTTCTCAGCCGATCAGAACTGGTTCCAGTCGCCCGTGACCTCGTAGGTCACTCCGGGGCTTCGCTGCGAGCTGAAGTACAGGCGCGTGCCCGACGGGTCGAACGCGGGGCCTGCCAGCTCGGTGCCCGCCACGCCCGTGAGCTGCAACACGGGAGTGGTGATGCCGTTCGGACGGACGATGACCAACTGGAGATCCCCTCCATCCTCGGCCACCAGGAGTCCGTCGGTCCCGACTCCGGGCAGCAGCGCCAGGTTGTCGATGCCGCGGAGATCGGCAGGAGCCGGAGCCGTCGCCGGGTCGTAGATGACCGAGATCGTGTTGGCGGCGATGTCGTAGGCCCACACCCGGTTGTCGCCCTTGGTACCGAGATAGACGATGCCGTCGCGGGCCACGATGCCCTCGCCGCCGTCGAACGCCTTGGTGTCGGGCACCTGGTGGCGGGTCCGGGTGGTGGCACCGGTGGGGTCGGGTACGGGCACCCAGCCGAGCGTGCCGGCGGTGTCGGTGAGGACCTCGAGCTGGCCGGCGGAGAGGTCACCCGGGACATCGGGAACCATCCGGTAGAGCGCTCCGTCCGACATGTCCTCCGACATGTAGATCACACCGGTTGCCAGGTCTTCGGCGGCAGCCTCGTGCTGGAACTGGCCGAGAGCGGGTCGCTCGACGGCGGGGGCAACGCCGAGCGGGTCGCACTCGAAGACCCGGCCTCGGTCGATCTCCTCGCAGGAGAGCCACGTGCCCGAGCTGGTCGCGCCGCCCGCACAGTTCCGGTTGGTGCCCGACAGGATGCTGTAGGCGTCGACGATCGTGCCGCTCGAGTCGAACCGGATCGCGCCCACGCCACCAGCGTTGAGGAGGAGCTCGGCGTTGGAGACGTAGACCCAGCCCCCGTCCGGTGTCGGGAACGTGGCCCCGCCGTCGGGCCAGCCGTGCCACACGTAGTCCGTCCCCTCGACCGCGAGCCCGGTCACGCCGACCACCCGGGCGGTGAAGCCCGGAAGCAGGTCCAGATTGTCCACACCGGGGTTGACCGGCGGTGTACATGCGCTCAGCAACCCCACCGATGTCGATCCGAGCGCGACCACCGTGACCGACTGAAACCCGAGCCGCATGAACTGACGCCGTTCCATGTGATCCCCCCGCAAGGTTGTGGACGACGACATCGAGTCTAGCCACGCCGGGGCCGATCAGGCTCCGGCGATCGTCTTGTACTCGCAGTAGGCGCCGAAGCCTTCCGGGCCGAACTCCCGTCCGACACCCGATGCCTTGAAGCCGCCGAACGGAGCCACCGGATCGATCGCGAACGTATTGATGTTGTACGTCCCGGTCCGGACCCGACGGGCGACGGAGAGCCCGCGGTCGGTGTCGGCGGTCCACACCGAGCCCGACAGGCCGTAGTCGGAGTCGTTGGCGATCCGCACGGCCTCGTCCTCGGTCTCGTACGGGATCGAGCACAACACCGGCCCGAAGATCTCTTCCCGGGCGATCGTCATGGTGTTGTCCACGCCGGTGAACAGGGTCGGCTCGACGAACCAACCGGTATCGAAGCCGTCGGGGCGACCCCCGCCGACGGCAACGGTGGCGCCGGCATCCTTGCCGGCCTGGAGGTAACCCTCGACCCGGTCACGTTGACGTTCGGCCACCAGCGGACCGATGGCCGTGCCCATGTCCAACGGGTCGCCGACCGTCTGTGCCCGGACGGCCTCGGCGATGGCCTCGTTCATCTCGGCCTCGCGGCTCTTCGGCACGAGGATGCGGGTCTGCGCCACACAGGCCTGCCCGTTGTTCATCAGTCCAACCATCATGAGCTGGGGAACCGTGGCGTCGAGATCAGCGTCCTCGAGCACGATCGCAGCCGACTTCCCGCCCAGCTCCAGCGTGCATCGCTTGAGGTCGTTGCCACAGATCGCGCCGATGGCGCGGCCGGCGGCGGTGGAGCCGGTGAAGCTGACCTTGTCGACACCGGCGTGACGCACCAGGTGTTCACCGACTTCGCGACCGGCCGGCAGGATGCTGACCGCTCCCGCGGGCAGCTCCAGCTGGTCGACCAGTTCGGCCAGCATGAAGGCGTCGAGAGGGGTCTCCGGCGCCGGCTTCAGCACGATCGGACAACCGGTGGCAATGGCGGTGGCCAGCTTGCTGGCCGTCAGGTAGAGCGGCACGTTCCAGGGCACGATTCCGGCGACCACCCCGACCGGCTCACGGCGCACGATGACGGCGCCACCCATGGCGCCGTCACGTCTCTCCTCCCACGGGTAGTCGCGGGTGAGCTGCGCGAAGACGCCGAGGTTGAGCAGGGCAGCGCCCACCTGCCCCATCTGCGAGAAGAGCATCGGCGAGCCGTTCTCGTTGGTGATGGTGGTGGCGAAGTCGTTCATGCTCCCACCGATCAGCTCGGTGAGCTTCTGGATGGAATCGGCTCGGGCCTCGGGCGCCATACCCGCGTAGACCCCGGCATCCATGAGCGACCGTCCCGCGGCGACGGCCCGGTCCATGTCGGCCTCGGTCGCCTCGGGAACCGACCCCACGAGCTCGAGCGTGGTCGGCGAATGGACGTCGATGCGGTCGGGCCCGGCGGGCTCGACCCATTCTCCGCCGATGTAGAGCTCATCCCATGTCTGCACGTCTTCACTCCCCTGCGCCTGCGATCCGTGGCGGGGAAGGGTAGCCGCGCCGTCAGCCAGCGCGGTCGGCGATCGCGTCGATCCGGCGGGCGAGGTCGACGTCGCGGGACGAGACACCGCCGACATCGTGGGTGCGCAACTCGATGACCACGCGGTCATAGACATTGCTCCACTCGGGGTGATGACCCATGGCCTCGGCGACGACGGCGATCTCGGCCATGAAACCGAATGCGGCAGCGAAATCGGCGAATCGCAGCTCGCGCCGGAATCGGCGACCGTCGATGTCCCAATCCGGGAGATCGCCGATGGCCCGGGCCAGCTCGTCGGCGGTGAGCGTTCGGGGTTCCGTCATGATCAGGCCCTGGGGTCGGCGAACGGGTCGGCCGACCCCGACGGTCCGGTCGGCATGGGTTCGGGCCCGTCCTCGTAGTCCCCGTACCCGCTGGCCTCGAGACTCGTGGCCAGCTCGGCTCCGCCCGTCTCGAGGATCCTGCCCCGGGCGAACACGTGCACACGATCGGCTCTGAGCTGGGTGAGCAGGCGGTTGTAGTGGGTGATGGCGAGCACCCCGAGGCCGAACTCGGTCGTGGCCGCCTCGATGCGTCGGCTCACCGCTTCGAGCGCATCTACATCCAGGCCCGAGTCGATCTCGTCGAGCACCGCGAACCGGGGTTGTAGCACCGCCAGCTGGACGGTCTCGTTGCGCTTCTTCTCGCCACCGGACAGATCGACGTTCAGCGGCCTGTCGATCAACCCGACGTCGAGGCCGATGCGGGCGGCCTCGGCTTCGACGACGTCGCGGAGGCCACCGATCGGCTCACCCATGGCCCACCGAGCGGCCGCGAGCACCTCGGTCAGTGCTACACCGGGGACCTCGATCGGGTACTGAAGCGCACCGAAAAGGCCGGCTTGAGCCCGCTCGTGCGGAGCGAGCGAGAGGAGATCAACCCCGTCGAGCGTGACGCCGCCGCCGGTGACGGTGTACCCGGGTCGGCCGAGCAGGACATGGGCCAATGTGGACTTGCCCGATCCGTTGGGACCCATGACGGCGTGGACCTCGCCGGATCGAACCGCCAGGTCGACGCCGCGGAGGACCTCGACCTCACCGGCCATGGCTCGTAGGCCGTCGATGACCAGTCCGGAGGTCACGGCAACTCCACGAAGAGGTCGTCGCCATCGCGCGAGACCTCATAGACCGGAACGGGTTTGGTCGCCGGCAGGACCGTGGGAACACCGGTCTCGAGATCGAACAGACTGCCGTGCTTCCAGCATTCGAGGCTGCAGCGGTCGGTATCGACCTCACCCTCGGCCAGGGAAACGTCCTGATGGGTGCAGCGATCGCCGACCGCATGGACGTCGTCACCGATCCTCACGACGGCGAGGCGGTGTCCCGAGACGTCGAATCGACGAGCCGAACCGGATTCGAGCTCACGCAACGAGCACAGCCGGGACCGGGTGGCCATGTCAGCGACCCCCTCGCAGGCGCTCGGAGATGGTCGAGCGCAGTCCCGCGGCCAGTTCGTCGTCCTGCAACCGACCCAACACCTCGTCGGTGAACCCGGTGACGATCAGCCGCTCGGCGATCGCGGGCGGTACGCCGCGGCTGGCGAGGTAGAACGCCTGGTCCTCGTCGATGGGCCCCACGCTCGACGCATGGCTGCACTTGACCTCGTCGTTCTCGATCTCGAGGTTCGGGACCGACTCCGCCCACGCATCGGGACTGAGCTTGATCGTGCGATTGGTCTGCTGGGCGACCGTTCCGCGGGCTCCGGGCTCGACGCGAATGAGTCCGGTGGTGATGGCCCGCGCCCGATCGTCGAGCACGTTCTTGTGAAGAAGCTCGGAAGTCGTGTCCGGAGCTGCATGGTCCTGGAACGTGCGGAAATCGACGATCTGGTCGCCGTGGGCGATCGACGCTCCCAGCATCACGGCGCTGGCCCCGCGACCGTCGAGCCGGCAATCCGACCGAAGCCGGGCGAAACCGCCGCCGAGCGCGATCGCGGCGAGAGACACCGTCGATTGGGATCCGGCGACGGTCCGCTGCCGGGCGATGTAGGTGGCGGACGGGCCGAGCTGCTGTACGACGGTGTGACGGAAACGCGCATGGTCGGCCACGATGAAGTCGCCGCGGGCGACGACGAGGGCATCGCACTCACCGTCGTGTGATTCCACCACGGTGGCTCCGGCATCGATACCGATGTCCACCACCAGGTGAGGGGCTGAAAGAGTCGCCTCGCCCCGGACATGATTCTGGACGTGGACGGCACCGGCGATGACGCAGCCGTCCGGAACGCGTACGACGATCGGATCCGCCGCATACGCCTGGTTGACCAGATCGAACGCCCCGTCGACCGGCCCGTCCCGCAGGAGTGCCTCCGACCCGGCCGCGTCAGTCGCCGGACCGACCTCGAGACCCTGTTCCTCGGCGTGATCGCTGACGCTGACGGCGACGACGCGACCGTTGATCGTCTGCACGAGGGCGGCGACGTGTCCGATCGCCAACGCCGACGCCGGGCACGAGACATCGGACCCGGCCGGGGTCGAGTGGTAGCGGGAGAGGTCGATCTCGCCCACCGGCGTATAGCGCCACATCTCGTCCTCGGCCGACGGCAGTTCGACCGTAGCCAGCCGCTCGGCGGCCTCACCTCGACGCTGCTTCAGCCAATCGGGTCCAGGGAGCTGCATCGCAGCGTCGACGGCGAGGGAGGCCACAGCCCCGCTTCAGCCGTTCCGCTTGCGTTTGAACCATGACTTGAGCCCACCGAGCCGATCGGTACCGGGAGTTCGCGGTTTCGGCTGTTCAGACCGGATCTCGGCCTTGATCCTCGGCACGACCGAATTTACGATCTCCTCGGCCTCGTCGAGCAGCGCTCCGATGGACTCGTCGGTTCCGACGCTGTCGGGCGCAGGCGGCGTCGGCGGTGTGATCAGGGTCCCGTACTTCCAGTTCACGTCCGCCAGGCGCGACTCGAACTTGGGACAGTCCTCCGGACACCGCCAGGGTGCCTCCGGGGCCAGATCCAGATTGCATTTCCGCACCGTGTCTCCATTGGGATAGGTGCGGGACTCGAACTGCTTGCAGTTTTCCCTCATCGGCATCGGCCAAGTCTGCCACCTCGATCGGGCGAAACGGCGCTCGCCGACTCAAGGCCACGCACCTCGGCGCCGACGATAGATCCATGGACCCTGACGCGCGCGACCTCTTCGACGCGCACCCTGACGCCACTCTGGTCCTCGACGCCGACGTACGGATCCAGTGGTGCAGCGAGTCGGCGGCCGCCCTCTTCGGCCGCACCGTGGACGAGATCACCGGACGATCGGCGGTGGAACTACTCCATCCCGACGACCAGGCACTGGCAGTAATCGGATTCGGTGCGATCGCCGAGGGCGAGACGACCCCCCAGGCCGAACTGCGGATCCGCCATCGAGACGGTAGCTACGGCCGCGTCGCTGCCAGGGCCGCCAACCGTCTCGACCACCCGGAGATCGGCGGCCTCCTCGTCTCCCTGCGGGAACCGGCGCCAACGCCGGCACTGGCCGCCGTCTCCAGCGATCGGCTCCGAACGATGCTGGACGCGACCTCGGATCTCACGCTTCTGCTCGATCACGACGGCGTGATCCGCTGGGCCAGCGCCGCCTCGACCCGGCTCCTGGGCCACCTTCCGAAGGAGCTCATCGGGACGGACTGGACCTCGCTGACCCACGCGGAGGACGAGGCGGCGGTCGATCGCGTCCGGGCCACGTCGGAGTCGAGCGACGGTGGGCGCTGCGTCGTGGATCTCAGACTGTCGGACCGTCAGGGCGAGTGGCGACGATTCGAGCTCCATGTCACCAACCGGCTGGACGATCCGACGATCGACGGCATCGTTCTGAGCGCCCGCGACGTCACCCGACTACGGGACACCGAGAACCTGTTGTGGCAAGCGATCGAGAACGCACAGCTCGGGGTCCTCGAGATCGACGGAAAAGGGGTCATTCTCAGCGCCAACGACGCTCTGACCCGACTGGTGGACGAGCCTGCCCCGGCCGTCACGGGTCGAGTGATCGGTGAGGCTCTCGACGAGGTGGAACGTCGGCGCTTCGAGCGAGAGCTGGACGCCCTGCGTGCCGGCCTGACCGAGGTCGTGCGCACCGAACTGCAGTGGCCACGGGTACCCGGAGATCCCGAGGACGCGCGATGGCTCTCGCTACGCGTCTCCCGCGTTTCGAGCGACTCGTCGGCACCCCCTCGTCTGATGGCATTCGCCACCGACATCACCGGCCAGAAGCGGGCCGCGACCCGGTCGCGGGCCGAACGACTCGCCCTGGCGCTGGAGTCGCTGCACGACCCGCTCACCGGCGTGCTCAACCGGCGCGGGCTCATCCAGCATGTTCGGCCGGCCCTCGAGGCATCAGCGCTCTCCCGGGAGGTGATCGCGCTGCTCTTCCTCGATCTCGATGACTTCAAGACGATCAACGACCAGTACGGGCACCACGCCGGAGACACGGTCCTCGCCACGGTCGCTGCCCGCCTGCAGCAAGGGGTCCGCACCGGCGACATCGTCGGGCGATTCGGAGGCGACGAGTTCGTCGTGATGGCCAGGGTCGGTGATCGCCCGGAGGCCGAAGCTCTCGTCGAGCGCCTCAGCGCTCGCATCGCGGATCCGATCACCTTCGAAGCGGGGGTCGACTCCACCAGCGCCAGCATCGGCCTGGCCATGAACACCGAGACCACCAGCTTCGACCGCCTGCTCAGGGAGGCGGACGCCACGATGTACCAACGCAAACGGGTGCGTCAGACCAGGAACGGATCAGCCTCGACGCAGACCAGCGCCGGACCCCGGTGAGCCACCGCCTCGGCCAGCGTCGCATCCAGGTCGCCCGGGTCGGAGACCCGGAACCCGCGGACACCGCAGAGCTCGGCCATCGCGGCGAAATCCGGGTTGTTCAGCGACGTCTGCCAGACATCGAGCTCGGCCGTTCGCTGCTCCTTGGAGATCTTCCCCAGCTCGCCGTTGTCGAGCACGATGTGGGTGATGTCCATCTCGTACCGCGCCGCCGTGGTCAGCTCCATGGCGTACTGGCCGAGGCCTCCGTCGCCGCTGATGCTCACCACCTGTCGCGTTCCGCCGACGGCGGCCCAGGCTCCCATCGCCGCCGGTAGAGCGAAGCCGATGGACCCGAGGTATCCCGACATCAGCACGTCCTGCTGGTCGACCTCGAAGTACCGACCGAACGAATAGGTGTTGTTGCCGACGTCGACGCAGACGACGGCGGTGGGATCGATCCGCCGACCGAGAGCGGAGAAGACCGCAGCCGAGGCCAGGCCGGAACCGGACCGGTCGAGCGCACGGTCGTCCTTCTCGGCCCGCCAGATCTCCCATCGTTTGGCGACCTCGTCGGCCATTTGCCTGGTCGGCTGGTCGACGAGTGCGTCCGCCAGGAGCTCGGCGGTCCTGCCGACGTTGCCCTGCACCGGGATGGCGACCGGATGGAACCGGCCGAGGGCCATGGGGTCGGCGTCGACCTGGACGATCTCCTTGTAGTCGGCGATGCCGGTGTGATTCGAGAACGAGGCTCCGAATGCGACGATGAGATCGGACTCGTTCATGAACCAGCTGGCGATGGGCGTTCCCGACCGGCCCAACACACCGCAGCCGAGCGGATGACGATCAGAGACCGCTCCCTTCGCCTTGAAGGTGGTGACCATCGGTGCGCCGATCCGCTCGGCCAGAGCGATGACCTGATGCCTCTCCGCTCGGGCCCCCTGACCCAGAATGATCAGCGGTCGTTTCGCCCCGCGTAGGGCAGCGACGGCTGCGTCGAGCGCGTCCACTGGCGGGCCGATGATCGACGAGCCGGTCCGTCCGTCGGGTCCGGAGGGGTCCCGGCCCTCGGCCGGGAGCACCTGCACCTCGTCGGGCAAGGTGAGGTGTGCGACGTCGCGGTCGACGATGGCCGTCTTGCAGGCGAGGGTCATCAGTTCGCCGTGGTCAGAGCTCGGGAGCACGGTCTGGTTGAACCGGGCGACGTCGGCGAACGCCGCGTCGAGGGCGAGGTCCTGGAAGGCGCCGCGACCCATGACCTTCGAGGGCACCTGACCCGAGATGGCCAGGACCGGGGCCCGATCGACCTTGGCGTCGTACAGCCCGGTGAGCAGATTGGTGGACCCCGGGCCGGCGATCCCGAAGCAGGCCGCCAGTCGGCCGGTGAGCTTCCCGTAGGCCGTTGCCGCGAACGCGGCAGCGCCTTCGTGACGAACACCGATGAACGTGAGATCCCCACGCTCCTCCGCCTCGCGCATGGCGTCGGCGAAGCCGAGGTTGGAGTGGCCCACCATCCCGAAGACGTGGGTGACACCCCAGGCGATCATCGTCTCGACCATGACGTCGGAGACCGACCGCCGTCGGGGCGGATCGGCTGCCAGAGCGACGTAGACGCCGTCGTCCCGCACCTCGGTCGCGAAACAGGACGGTGCGTCGCTGAACCCCTCGGGGGGCCGGCCATCGAGGGGGTCGTAGTCATAGCCGTGCCACGGGCAGCGGAGCCAGCATTCCTCGCTGCCCCCGCCCGCGGATGACCTGCGCGGTTCGATGGTCCCTTCACCGAGAGGTCCGCCCTGGTGGGGGCACCGGTTGTCGAGCGCCCCGTACCGGCCGTCGAGGTTGGTGAGAGCGATGCTCTGCCGCCCGACGTTGACCGTCTTGACCCGACCCGACGGGAGCTCGTCGAGCTCGGCGACCTTGTGAAACTCGAGGGACTCGGACGGGTTCTCGGTCATCGTTGTGTCATTCCCGGCTCATCAGCCTTGTTCTGGGGTTGATCCGGCGCACAGGTCGATTCCTCCGTAGGGGATGCCGGCCAGGTGGGACATCTCTCGGTCGAACGTGGTCAGATCGCCGGGGCCGAGCTCGGCCAGGGACGGGTGGCCGGTGGCCCGCGCCAGGACACGCATCAGATCGACCGACGCGGTGAGAAACCGCGCCAGCCGGTCCGCTGCTTCCTCGACCGGTAGCCGGTCCCTGAGGTGCGGCTGTTGTGTGGCGATGCCGACCGGGCAGTTGTTGGTGTTGCATGCTCGCATGCCGAGGCACCCGATGGCCTGCATGGCAGCGTTCGAGACCGCGATCGCATCGGCGCCCAGCGCCAGCGCCTTGGCGAAGTCGGCAGCCGTGCGCAGCCCCCCGGTGATGACGAGTGTGACGTCGGTCGCGCCGACCCGATCGAGATGGCGACGCGCTCGGGCCAGGGCAGGGATCGTGGGCACGGATATGTTGTCGCGGAAGATCCTGGGAGCGGCGCCGGTCCCGCCCCCGCGGCCATCGAGGATGAGGTAGTCCACGCCGATGTCGAGGGCCGCGTCGATGTCGGCTTCGATGTGCTGGGCGGACAGCTTGGCGCCGATCGGGATCCCGCCGGAGGCGGCGCGGACCTCGTCGGCCAGCGCCGCGTAATCGGCCGGGTCGACCAGGTCGGGGAACGTCGGGGGCGACACGGCGGCGGTGCCCTCGGGCAGATCCCTCACCGTGGCGATCTTGCCGATCACCTTCGCTCCCGGAAGGTGGCCGCCAGTACCGGTCTTGGCGCCCTGACCGAACTTGAAGTGGAACGCCTGGACGTCGCGCACCTTGTCGATCGACCAGCCGAACCGGCCGGAGGCCAGCTCGTAGAAGTATCGCGAGTTCTCGGCGTGCTCCTCGGGGAGCATCCCGCCTTCGCCCGAACAGATCCCGGTACCGGCTCGATCGGCGCCCCGGGCCAGTGCGGTCTTGGCCTCCTCCGACAGCGCTCCGAAGCTCATGTCGGACACGAAGATCGGGATGTCGAGGGTGAGCGGTGAGGTGGCTCGGGGGCCGATGACCGTCGCGGTGTCGACCGCTGCGTCGTCGGGAAGCGGTCGGGTGGCCAACTGCGCCGTGACGAACTGGATGTCATGCCAGCGAGGAAGCTCTTGACCCGGGACCCCCATCGAGGTGAGGGGTCCGTGATGGCCGACCCGCGCGAGCCCGTCGGCGGCCAGGGCGCGGATCTCGGCGACGTGGGGTTCGTCCGGGGTGCCGTGAAGGTCCTGGTAGGCGCCCTGGTACGCGTCGCGGTCATAGAACTGCGGGTTGTCCTTCAGCCAGGCGTCGATCTCGTCGGTATCGACGAGGACCCGGCCATCCTCGACCCAGGACGAGAACCGGTGGAGTCGCTCGTTGTTGTCGTACGCGCTGACCCCGGTCCGGAAGCAGTAGTCCCAGCCGTGCAGGCCGCAGACGATGTTGCCCCCGACGACGGTTCCGTCGGCCATGAGCGCGCCGCGGTGCCGGCAGCGGCCGTGCAGGACGGAGTGCTCGTCGTCGTACCGCACGATGACCAGGTCGACGTCCTCGACCATGACGCCCACCGGGGACCGATCCGACAGCTCGTCCCATGAAGCGATGGCGACCGGCGACATCGGCGCACCCTATCGCCCGACCCGAACTTTGGGCAGGGGCCCCTCGTATTCCCGGGTGAGTGCCCGGAGTTGCTTGACAGGAGGCCGCTATCGGTATATCACTTGTTGATATAGCTCAGAAGTTGATACACCGGAAGGTGACGGTCGATGACACGCCGCAAGGACTCCGCCGAGGAACGGGACTCCGCCGAGGGGGTCGCCGGCTTCGTGCCGCTCCCCCCGGCCCCCCTGCACATCGTGTTGGCCCTCAATCGGGGGGAACGACACGGCTATGCGCTGATGGGTGACGTGGAGGAGCTGTCTGACGGCGTCATCAAGATGGGGCCGGGGACGTTGTACGGCACGATCAAGAAGCTCCGGTCCCAGGGGCTGATCGAAGAAACCGAGGGTCGAGCCGACCCCTCGCTCGACGACCAGCGACGGCGCTACTACCGACTGACCGCGGTGGGCCAGAAGGTGTGCAACGCCGAGATCCAGCGTCTGGCCAACCTGGTCGAGCGCAGCCGCTCGGCCGCGCCGGGTCGCCTGCTCGGGGGGACGGCATGACCGTGACCGCCTCGTCTTCCCCGGATTCGCCCACCCTGGCCCGATCGATCAGCACCTACCAGCGACTGCTCGTCCTGTACCCGAAGTCCTTCCGGGAGGAATACGGGGCCGACATGGTCCAGGCCTTCGGCGACCTGACGTTGGCGGCGAGCGAGCCGGGCCGAGTGTGGCGTCGGGTCTTCGGCGACCTGGCGATCAGCGCGACGCGCCAGCGGTTCATGCAGATGGCCGGTCCGGGCGGCGAGACGCCCTGGTCCGGGATCATCGCGATCCTGATCGTCGTCGCCGGATTCGCCCTGGCGCTCGGGAGTGGGGGTGAGGCCACCGGTCTCGCCAAGCTCACCCTGCTGCTGGTGCTCCCGGCGATCGGCGTCGGGTTGCTGTGGAACGCCCTCCACGTGTGGCGCTCCACCGGGACGCTGACGGTCGGGCGGGTCCTGGGCGGGGCCGCCTGCCTCGTGACCGCGGCCGCCATCCCCCTCACCGCCATGGAGGACTGGGGCTACTGGATGGGAGTCGGCATCGTGCTCTACCTCATCGCCGGGCTCGGCTCAGGCGCCATCTGGGGCATCGCGACGCTGATCCAGTCGCGGCAGACGCCGACACCGAGCGGTCGCAAGTGGGCGGCCGGCGGCCTGATCCTGGCCGCGGTCGTGGTCCTGGGGGGCATGGCCGGCGCGGGATTCAACAGCTACCTGAACAGTCGGCCCCCGCCTGGTGACCACTCGGAGAAGAACGCTTCGGTCGAGTCACGGGAACTGTGGGACGCGGCTCACACCGGCGATGTGGCCGTCGTGGTCGCCTCGATCGAGGCCTGCGCCGATCCCTTCGTCCACTTCGACGACGGCGGGCGGGCCCGGTCGGGCGCCGAGTTCAAGACCGGAGCGGAGGGCGGCGAAACGGTCGGCGAACCGATGTTGAGCGAATACGGGAAGATCATCGACCTCCTCCAGGAGTTCGAGGACGAATGGAGCGAGACATGCAACTCATGACCCGAACCCGGTGGCTCGCCGTCGGTACGACCACGATCATCCTCAGCCTGGGACTCTCGAGCTGTGGGGATGACGAGGCTGAGGCATCGACCATCCCGATCGCCGAGTGGGTCGCGGAGTTCGACGCCATGTGCGTCGAGGTGATCGAAGCCAGCACTCCCGAGATGACGGACGAGGAGTTCGCCGAGATCAGTGACGCGGCCATGGTCGAGATGCGGGCGATTCCCGCCCCGGACGAGATGGCCGAAACCGCAGCCGAGTTGCTCGACGTGATCGACGAGAGCTCCCAACCGAACGTCGCCGAAGCCGACATCGAGTCACTCGATGAGCGTGCGTTCGCCGCCCTCACCGCCCTCGGGGTCTCGGACGAATGCATGGGTGGCCCACAAGACTGACCCCATCTCGAACTCTGGGCAGTTACCCCTCACATACCCCGATCGATGCCCGAAGTTCGGTGAGGATGGAACGGTGCGTCGGCTTGCCTTCGCTCAGCCGACGCTCCCCTCCATCTGGAGCTCGATCAGACGGCTCCACTCGACGGCGTACTCCATGGGGAGCGTGCGGGTGACGGGCTCGATGAAGCCGTTGACGATCATCCCGACGGCCTGCTCCTCGGTGAGACCGCGGCTCATCAGGTAGAAGAGCTGCTCGTCGGCCACCTTCGAGACGGTGGCTTCATGTCCGATCTCGGCGTCCTGCGACCCCACCTCCATGTAGGGATAGGTGTCACTGATGCTGTCCCCGTCGAGGATGAGGGCGTCGCACCGGACGTGGCTCTTGCATCCGTAGGCATCGTCCTCGACCCGGACCAGACCGCGGTAGCTGGTGCGGCCGCCGTCCTTCGAGATCGACTTCGACACGATCTTCGAGGTGGTCTCCGGGGCCGCGTGCACCATCTTGGCCCCCGCGTCCTGGTGCTGTCCGGGACCGGCGTATGCCACCGAGAGCACTTCGCCCGAGGCCTTCGGGCCCACCATCCACACCGCGGGGTACTTCATCGTCAGGCGTGACCCGATGTTGCCGTCGATCCACTCCATGTGTCCCTCGGTGTGGACCTTGGCCCGCTTCGTGACAAGATTGAACACGTTGTTCGACCAGTTCTGGATGGTCGTGTAGGTGACGCGGGCCGAGTCCTTCACGATGATCTCGACCACGGCCGAGTGCAACGAGTCGGAGGTGTACACGGGGGCCGAACAGCCTTCGATGTAGTGCACCTTCGAGCCCTCGTCGGCGATGATCAGCGTCCGCTCGAACTGGCCCATGTTCTCGGCGTTGATCCGGAAGTAGGCCTGGAGCGGCATCTCGACCTCGACGCCGGGCGGAACGTAGATGAAGGACCCGCCCGACCAGACCGAGGTGTTGAGGGCGGCGAACTTGTTGTCGTTCTTCGGGATCACCGTGCCGAAGTAGGCCCGCACCAGGTCGGGGTGCTCGCGCAGGGCGGTGTCCATGTCGCAGAAGATGACGCCCTGTTCCTCGAGGTCGGCCCGATTGCGGTGGTACACCACCTCGCTTTCATATTGCGCTGTCACTCCGGCGAGGTACTTGCGCTCGGCTTCGGGGATGCCCAGCTTCTCGTAGGTGTCCTTGATGGCGTCGGGGACGTCGTCCCACTCGTCGGCCTGGCCCTCCATCGGCTTGATGTAGTAGAAGATGTCGTCGAAGAAGATCTCGGACATGTCGCCGCCCCAATCGGGCATGGGACGACGCTCGAAGTGCTGGAGGGACTTCAGCCGGATGTCGCGCATCCAGTTGGGCTCGCCCTTCATCCAGGACATCTCCTTGACGATGTCCTCGTTCAGGCCCCGCTTGGGCTTGAAGACGTAGTCCTCGGCGTCGCTCCAGCCGAGCTGGTACTTGCTGAGGTCGAGCTGGTCGGCGACGGCCATCGTGGACTCCGGAGGCGTGCGAACGGACCGGCGACCAATGGGATGGGACCGGGCGCGTTACTCCTATGCGGATGGTAACAACTCCGCTCCCCCGCTCCGACCGCCGGAGGGCGAGAGTACCTGCGGCTCGGCGGACGTAGCCTCTTGGCCCCCGAGACGTGGGGCATAGTGATGACCATGGGGTTCTACGACACGGCGGAAGGTGTGGACGAGTACCTCGCTCTCGCCGAGGGGTTCGACGGTCGGGAACTGATCGAGCACCTTCGGACCCTGGTCCCGGCCGGCGCCCGCGTGCTCGAGTTGGGCATGGGCCCCGGCAAGGACCTGGACCTGCTGGCCGAGACGTTCGACGCGATCGGATCGGATCTGTCCCAGGAGTTCATCGACCGGTACCGAGCCCACCATCGCGACGCCGAGCTTCTCCTGCTCGATGCCGTCACCATCGAGACGTCACTCACCTTCGACGTCATCTATTCGAACAAGGTGCTACAGCACCTGACCCGTGACGACCTGGCGATCTCGCTCCGCCGCCAGGCCGACCTGCTCGTCCCCGGCGGCCTCGCGCTCCACGGACTGTGGGCGGGTGAGGGCGAAGAGAACCACGCAGGGCTCCTGTTCGTCCACTACACCCGAGAGACCTTCACGCCCCTGATCCCCGACACCCTGACGCTGGTCGACGGCGTTTCCTACGAGGAGATGGAACCGGAGGACTCGCTGATGGTCGTTCTTAAGCGGAACCCATGATCCCGATCCGGGACGAGAACCCCGTCACGAGGGCCCCGATCGTCACCGTCGCGATCATCGTCGCCTGCATCGGCGTCTACTTCGCGTACCAGGCACCGTCGGGAAGCACGGTGATCGACCTGGGCGACGGGAGACTCGAGGCCCCGGCAGACGTGGCGTTCACCGTCGAGCGGGCGGCGATCCCGTGCGAGATCGTCACCGGAGATCCACTCAGTCGCACCGAGTTCTTCGACACGTTCGAGCGGGGCAACCCCGAGGCGTGCCTGACCGACGATGCCGGAGCACCGCAGGTCTTCCCGGAGAAGCGGGTCTGGCTTGCCCTCCTCACGTCGATCTTCCTGCACGGCGGCCCGATCCACCTGGGGCTGAACATGCTCTTCCTGTGGATATTCGGCAACAACATCGAAGATCGGCTCGGCCCGATCCTCTTCGGGCTCTTCTACATCGCCGGTGGCGTCGTGGCGACGATGACCCACGTGGGATTCAACGCCGACAGCACCGTCCCGCTGGTGGGAGCGTCCGGTGCCATCGCCGCGGTCATGGGCGCATACCTCGTCTGGTTCCCGCTCGCGCCGATCCGCACCTTGATCATGGTGTTCTTCGTCCGCGACATCACGGCTCGGTGGTTTCTCGGATTCTGGTTCGCCCTCCAGTTCCTCACCGACTCGGCCAGCGGTGTCGCATGGGTGGCCCATGTCGGTGGATTCGTGTTCGGCGCGTTCACGGCCCTGTTGGTGCGCTTCCGGCGCGCCGCCGGCACGACCATCCAGCGGGCCGAGGACCAGTGGGACCCGACCGGTGGCATCGGCCGCGGTCCCTATCCCCACTTCTTCGACGAGCGACCACCCGACTATCCGTAGTCGTTGCTCGCCCCACGGGAATCTGTGAAGGGTCGGGCGGACCGGACACGCTCAATCCTTCACAGATTCCACCGAGGCGGTCCAGGAGCGGTACAGCGCGGCGTACGGGCCGCCGTTCGCGACGAGTGCGTCGTGCGGGCCGATCTCGGCCAGCTGACCGTCGACGACCACTCCCACGCGATCGGCTCGACTCGCCGTCGTCAGCCGGTGAGCGATCACGATCACCGTCCGATGAGCCAGCAGCCGATCGAGCGCTGTCTCGACCAGCTGCTCGGTCCCCGGGTCCAGGCTCGACGTGGCCTCGTCCAGCACCAGCACCGACGGATCCACCAACGCGGCGCGGGCCAACGACACGAGCTGGCGTTCGCCGGCCGATAGACGGGTCCCCCGCTCGCGCACTTCGGTCGCCAGCCCGTGCTCGAGCGTCGCCATCCACGGAGCTAGTCCGAGCCGCCCGAGTGCAGCCTCGATCTCCGCGTCGGTTGCTTCGGATCGGGCCAACCGGATGTTGTCGGCGATCGTGCCGTTGAAGATGAAGCCCTCCTGCGGGACGACGACCATCGACGCACGCAACGACGCCATGGTCGCGTCGCGCAGATCCACACCTCCGTACCGCACCACGCCGGCCACCGGGTCGTAGAACCGGGCCGCCAACTTGGCCACGGTGGACTTGCCCGCGCCGGTCGGCCCGACGAGTGCCAATCGTTCGCCGTCGCCGATCACCAGATCGACCCCATCGACGACGGTCGGCCCGTCCCCGTAGGCGAAGCTCACCCCTTCCAGCTCGAGCGAACCCGAGTCGGGCAGATCGACGGCACCGAGCCGTTCGGTCAGCTCGACCTCCTCGTCCAACAGCCCGTAGACCTTCTGCAACCCGGCACCGGCCGACTGCAGCATGTTGAACAGCTGACTCAACTGTTGGACCGGCTCGAACAGGTTCGAGAGCGTCAAGATGAAGAACGCGACCGTCCCTATCGTGGCGGTGCCTTCGGCGACCATCCAACCGCCCACCCCGACGACCGCGGCGGTGGTGAGCAGGGACGACAGCTCGATCACGCTCAGGTACCACGCCTGGACCCAGACCGAGTCGAGATGCGCCCTGTACAGCTTCCCGTTGCCCTCCGCGAACCGAACGACCTCGCGATCCTCGGCACCGTGCGCCTGCACCACCCTCACGCCCGAGATGCCCTCCTGGAGTTGCGCGAGGGTCGAACCGATGCGGTCACGCACCTCGAGGTACCTGTCGTTCGAGTCGCGCTGGAACTTCAGACTCGCCACGATCACGCCGGGGAGGGCGAGGAGGCAGATCAGCAACAGCTTCCAGGACACCGCGGCCAGGACGACGATGGCCAACACCAACAGCAGTGAGTTGGTGACCAGCATGAGCAGGCCCATCTGGACCAGCTCGGCGACGGCGTCGATGTCCGACGTCAGCCGGGACACGAGCACACCGACCTTCTCGCGGTCGTAGAACGACATCGACAGTCGCTGGAGGTGGGCAAACGCACGGAGCCGGAGCTCGTACAGGAACCGCTCGCCGATCCGGGCCACCGCCAGCACCTGGGCCCGGAACGCCACGTACCCGACCACCATGACCAGCCCGTAGAGGATGGCGGCGAGCCTGATCGCGTCCCGGTCGCCCTCGCCGATCCCCCGGTCGATGCCGAACCGCACCAGCAGCGGTCCGGCCAGCGTGGTGAGGGTCCACAGCACCATGAGCGCCGCGGCTACCCCGAGCTCGAAGCGGTGATGGCGGAGCATGCGAAGGCTTCGTCGTAGGACCCGGCCCGCCTCGCCGCTGTCGAGGCGGGCCTCGGCATCGACTCCCGCCTCATGCATCACGGTTCTGTCACCTCGGCGGCCTCGGGAGCCTCGGCGGCGAGCACCTGCCGGTAGCGCTCGGATCGATCGAGGAGCTCCTCGTGCGACCCGGTATCGGACACGCGACCGTCGTCCAGCAGGACGACCCGATCGGCCAGCGCGATCGTCGACGGGCGATGGGCGATGACCAGCGTGGTGCGTCCCTTCACCACCTCCTGGATCGCGGCATGGATCTCGTGCTCCTTCGACGCGTCCACCGCCGAGGTAGCGTCGTCGAGGATGAGCACGCCCGGATCGGTCAGGATGGCCCGGGCGATCGCCAGCCGTTGCCGCTGGCCACCCGACAATCCGTACCCACGCTCACCTACCTCGGTCGCGTATCCCGCGGGGAGGTCGCCGATGAACTCGCTCGCCCCGGCCAGGTCGGCCGCTCGTTCGATCTGCGTTCGCGAGGCCATCGGACGACCGAACGCGATGTTGGCCGCGACGGTGTCGCTGAACAGGAACGTCTCCTCGAAGACGACACCGACCGTACGCCGTAGTTCCACGCGGTCGTAGACGCGGACCGGGCTCCCGCCGACGCGCACCTCGCCCCGATCGGTGTCGTAGTAGCGGGCGAGCAACCGCATGATCGTCGACTTGCCCGAACCGGTCTGTCCCACCAGGGCCACCATCTCGCCGGCCGGGATGTCGAGGCTCAGACCGCGCAGTATCGGTGGACCGTCGCCATAGCCGAAGTAGACGTCGTCGAACTCAACCTCGAGCGCTCCGCTGGGCAGCCGAGCGGGACGCGACGGCGAGGAGATCGTCGGTGCCTCGTCCAGGACCTCGGCGACGCGGGCCCCGGCGGCGATGGCCCGCTGGGTCTGGGCGATGATCGAGCCCAACATCCGGAGCGGCCAGATGAGCAGGACCACGTAGAGGTTGAAGGCGGTGAACTCACCGATCGAGAGATCGCCGTCGAGCACGCTGTTGCCGCCCACCCACAGGACGAGGAGCAGCCCGATGCTCGGGAGCAGCTCCATCGCCGGCAGGTAGGTCGCCCGGACGCCGGCCGCCGCCATCGACTGGTCGTAGACGTCACCCGCCTCGACCTCGAGCCGCCGGGCCATCACCGACTCGGCGCCGAAACCACGGATGACGCGGACCCCGGACACGGTCTCTTCGACGACCGAGGCGAACTCGGCCGACTCGCGCTGGATACCCATCACCGCAGGATGCAGGAGCGTGGAGAATCGCCGGCCCAGCACGTTGAGGAGCGGCAGGCTGCCGAGTGCCAGCAGGGTCAACCACGGATCGATCGTGCCGAGCAGGATGACGACGCCGAGCACCGTGACCGCGTTGGAGACCGTGAGCGGGATGAGCACGACCACGTGCTGCAGCTGCTGGAGGTCGGTGTTGGCCCGGCTCATCAGCTCGCCGGTCTGCATCCGGTCGTGGTACTCGAACTGGAGGCGCATGATCTGTGCGTACAAGCGGTCCCTCATGCGGGTCTCGGCCAGTCGGGACTGCTTGAAGGCGTGGTAGCGCCGCATGCCGGTGAAGAACGCGGCGATCACTCCGGCGACGGCGATCGCTGCCACCCACCGGGCCAGCGCGGCCAGGTCCTCCGTCTCGATCCCGCGGTCGATCGCCAGCCGCACGAGCAACGGCACGCTGATCTTCGCCAGGGTCCAGGCCACGCCGGCACCGATGCCGACCGCCAGGCCACGCCACTGATCGCGGACGATGCCCCCGAAGAGCTCCCAACCGCGCCGCCGACGCGCCGCCTCCTCGATGGCAGGATCGTCGATGAGCGAGCCGTCCCCTGACATCCCGTGCACCCTAGGAGCCGTTCACCGGGATCCGGGAAGGGTTGGCCACCGTGGGGGTTGTTCCTTCCCGGATCCGCCTGCCGGAGGGTCGGGGGTCGCGCTGCTAGCGTCGGGTTGATGGAACCCCAGCCCGCAGGGGTACCGATGCTGCCTCCCGGCGTCGTCGTCCCCTACACCGCGAGTCGACTGCCACGGTGGGCCCTTCCCGTCGGACTCGGCGTCGCTGCCCTGGCCGGCTGTGTCTACGTCTCGCAGGTCGACCAGTCCGGTGGTCCGATCCTGTGTCCCGTCCGCGCCACCACCGGCTACGACTGCCCCGGCTGCGGCATCATGCGGAGCACCCACGCCCTGCTCGGCGGCCGGATGGGTGACGCGGTCGACCACAATGCGTTGTGGGTCATCTTCCTCGCGCCTGCGCTTCTCGCGCTCTACGTCTGGTGGGCGGCCTGGGCTCTGGGCCGCAAGGTGCCGACGGTCACACCCCGCTCCTGGTGGGGCATCGCGGCGACGATCGGCTTCGTGACCTTCGCCGTCGTCCGCAATCTCGACGCGTTCAGCTTCCTCGGCTCCGGGCTGAGCTGAACGGTCAGTCCAGTCGCCGCTGCTGATCGCGGTAGACCTTCGCCCGCTCCACATACGATGCCGCGGGTCGCTCGAACTCTCCGACGCTCACGGTGCCTTCGCGGAGCTTGGCAGGCACACCGAGGGCCATCGCTCCGGTGGGTACGACCATGCCGTTGGGAACCACGGCGTTGGAGCCGACCAGCGTGTGCGACTGGACGACGGCCCCGTGCAGAACCACCGAACCGTTCCCCACGAGGGCGTGGTCGTCGATGATGCAGCCTTCGAGATGGACTATGTGGCCGATCACGCAGCCGTCTCCCACCCGGGTCGGGAACTCGCCGGTCGTGTGCAGTACCGAGCCGTCCTGGATGGACGATCGCGAGCCGATGGTGATCGGTCCGTCGTCGGCTCGAATCACCGCACGGGGCCATACCGATGACTCGGCCCCGATCGTGACCGCTCCGATCACGGTCGCGTCCGGATGCACATAGGCGTCGGGATGGATGTCGGGCACCAGGTCGCCCAGCGCGTAGATGGCCATGAGGCGGGACCCTATCTGCGATCATCGGACCATGGAACGAACGATGGATGGCGGCGAACCCGCTTCCACCCCGCTGCTTCCGCGACGGGATTTCCTCCGGTTGGCCGGTCTCGCCGGCGTGGTCGTCGCGTGCAACGCGGAGACCGGTGATCCCGCCACACCGACCACCGCGACGTCCGTCACGATCGGTCCCGATCTCCCGACCGATCCTTTCGCGCTCGGTGTCGCCAGCGGCGACCCGCTCCACGATCGCGTCGTGATCTGGACCCGGCTCGCCCCCGAGCCCCTCGAGGGGGAGGGATGCCGGATTCCGATGCCGAGGTCCGGTGGGTGATGGCGGCGGACGAGGAACTGACCCGGGTGGTGGCCGAAGGCGTGGCCACCGCCTCGTCAGCCCACGCCCACACGGTCCACGTCGACGTCGACGGTCTCGAGCCCGACCGCTGGTACTGGTACCGATTCGAGGTCGGCGGCCACCGCTCCCGCGTGGCGCGGACCCGTACCACCCCCGCCCCCGGAACCACGCCCGGACGGCCGCTGCGGATCGCCCACGCGTCCTGCCAGAACTGGGGCAGCGGCTACTACACCGCGTACACCGACATGATCGATCGCGACATCGACCTCGTCGTTCACGTCGGCGACTACATATACGAATACGCCGACGGGGCGGTGCGTTCCTCGGGCCTCGACGAGCCGGTGACCCTCGAGCAGTACCGGACGATCTGGGGCCTGTACAAGAGCGAGCAGCCCCTCCAGGCCGCGCACGCGATGGCTCCGTGGATAACCACGTGGGACGACCACGAGGTCGAGAACAACTACCAGGGTGACTCGCCCCAGGAGGGTTCGGCCACCGCCGACACCGAGGCCTTCCTGGCCCGGCGGACAGCCGCCTACCAAGCATGGTGGGAACACACCCCTACCCGACTCGCCCCGCCCGAAGGACCGAATCTCGCCATCCACCGGAGCTTCGACTGGGGCGACCTCGCTCGCTTCACGATCCTCGACACCCGCCAGTACCGCACCAACCAACCCTGCGGGGGCGACCTCGGCGAGGACATCGGACCGCGTTGTGACGAGGTCCTCGGCCCGGACGCGACCGTGCTCGGTGCAGAACAGGAGACCTGGCTCGACGAGCAGATGGACCAGAGCCCGGCCGCCTGGGACGTCATCTGCCAGCAGATCGTCATGCAGCAGTGGCGCTTCGGTGAGGGGAACTCGGTCTGGAACCTGGACCAGTGGGATGGCTACCCGGTCGCCAGGGATCGGGCCCTCGCCTCCCTGGACAAGGTCGACAATCCGGTCGTGCTCACCGGCGACGTCCACTCCAGCTGGGTCGGGTCGCTCGCAGCCGACTTCGACGACCCCGCCAGCGTCGTGATCGGTACCGAGTTCGTCTGTCCCGGCATCAGCTCGGATGCGCCGGCGCTCCTCGCCTCGATCGTCGAACCGGTCCGCGAGCTGAGCCCGCACATCGAATGGGCCGAGGTCGGCCATCGGGGTTGGGTGCTCCACGAGATCGATCCCCACGAGTGGAAGACGACCTACCGCTTCGTCGACGACCCCGCGGCGGAGGGCGGCACGATGTCCGACGGCGGCTCGTTCCGTTTGGCCGCCGGAGGCACGGTCGAGTCGGCATGATGGGCGTCCCACCGGCGTACCTACCTGATCATCGTCGTCGTCTTCTGCCTGTCCTTCGGTGGGCGGATCATCCGCTCACGCTCGATCGAATGGCGCCGGCGGCAGGGATCCGACCGAGCTTCTCAGTCCTCGGCGAAGCGCCCGTCGCGGCCCCGGAAGAACAGCAGCGGGCCGGCATGGGCCGGCCTCGCCACCGCGAGGTCGTGGACGCGCCCGACGACGATGAAGTGGTCGCCGCCGTCGTGGACGGCCTCGACGGAGCAGTCGATCCAGGCCAGGCTGGCCTCGATACACGGGGATCCGAGGGTCGTCGGTTCCCACATGACCCCGGCGAACTTGTCGTCGGACTTGCCCGCAAACGCATTGCAGACGTCAACCTGATCAGCAGCCAGGATGTTGACGCAGAACGCGCCGGCCGATTCGATCCGCGGCCAGCTCGATGACCCCTTGTCGGGGCAGAACGCCACCAACGGCGGGTCGAGCGACACCGAGGTGAACGACCCGATCACCAACCCGGCCGGCCCGCCGTCGTCGACGGCGGTCACGATGGTCACGCCGGTGGGGAAGTTCCCCAGCACGGTCCGAAACTGCTTCCCGTCGGGCACTCGCCGATCTCCTTCTGGTCTCGAGCGCCTCGATGACCCCCGGCGCCGATCCGGTGATCAGCCGGTCACCGCGGACTCGGGCGTCAACGAGATCGTCAGACCCTCGGACGCGGCGATGACCTCCTCGATGGTTGGCGGGACGCGGACCGTTGGCCACGAGGCAGCGTGGGGCATCGCATCCGACACGTGGGCGCCGGCGGCCGATTTCCTCGCCTCCTGGCCGCGACGCCGACACACTGGCCGCGCTGGCCGACGTCGAGGGCCCGCGCCACCTGAACGACGAGTTCGAGCTCGTCCAGGACGCCTTCCGCCGGTACGCGGAAGAGCAGATCAAGCCGGTCGCCGAACACATCCATCGCACCAACGGCGACATCCCCGAAGAGATCATCGAGGGCCTGGCCGAGATGGGGGCGTTCGGCCTCTCGATCTCCGAGGAGTACGGCGGGTATGCGAGCGGAGGCGAGAGCGACTACATCGGCATGGTCATCGCCACCGAGGAGCTGTCGCGGGCCTCTCTCGGTGCCGGCGGTTCGCTCATCACCCGACCCGAGATCCTGGCCCGCGCTCTCGAGGCAGGGGGGACCGAGGAACAGAAGCAGACGTGGCTACCGCGCCTCGCGACGGCCGAGATCATGAACGCGGTCGCGGTCACCGAACCCGACTTCGGATCTGACGTCGCCGCGATCACGACGACCGCCACCCCCACCGAGGGCGGATGGCTGATCAACGGGGTCAAGACCTGGTGCACCTTCGGAGCCCGGGCCGATGTGCTGATGCTGCTGGTCCGCACCGATCCTGACAAGTCCAAGGCCCACCGCGGCATCAGCATGTTCATCGTGCCGAAGCCGCGAAGGAGACGGCCACGGGTTCGTTCTCACCCAGGACCAGACCGAGCGCCGGGGGGCCGAGGGAGAGGGGAAGATGGAAGGCCGCCCGATCGACACGATCGGCTACCGGGGCATGCACAGCTATGAGATCGCTCTCGACAACTGGTTCGCCCCGAGCGAGAACCTCATCGGTGAGGAGGGCGGCCTGGGCCGGGGCTTCTACTACCAGATGGCCGGGTTCGAGAACGGGCGACTCCAGACCACGGCCCGCGCCGTCGGCGTGATGCAGGCCGCGTTCGAAGAGGCGAAGCAGTACGCCGAGGACCGAGCGGTCTTCGGTCAGTCGATCATCGAGTACCAGCTCACGAAGGTGAAGCTGGCCCGGATGGCCGTAACGATCCAGGCCGCCCGGCAGTTCGCGTACGACGTCGCCCGACTGATGGCCGAGGGCAAGGGGACCCGCGAGGCCTCGATGATCAAGGCGTACGTCTGCCGTGCGGCCGAGTGGGTCACCCGGGAGGCCGTACAGATCCACGGCGGCTTCGGCTACGCCGAGGAGTACCCGGTCAGTCGGTACTTCGTCGATGCCCGGGTGTTGTCGATCTTCGAGGGCGCCGACGAGGTGCTGTGTCTGAAGGTCATCGCCCGCCAGATGCTCACCGAACGCGAGACCTGACCCGGACGAGTGCGTTATCGGGGACAGACCCCGATAACGCACTCAGGCCAGGTCGGCAAAGAAGTCGTTGCCCTTGTCGTCGGTGACGATGAACGCGGGGAAGTCCTCGACCTCGATCTTCCACACCGCTTCCATCCCCAGCTCGGGGTACTCGACCACCTCGACCTTGCGGATGGAGTCCTGGGCCAGGATGGCGGCCGGGCCGCCGATCGAACCGAGATAGAACCCGCCGTTGGCCGCGACGCGGCCACGACCTGCTGAGAGCGGTTGCCTTTGGCCAACATCACCATCGAGCCGCCCGCCTTCTGGAACTGATCGACATAGGAGTCCATGCGCCCGGCCGTGGTCGGCCCGAAAGAACCCGACGCCATGCCCTCGGGGGTCTTGGCCGGCCCGGCGTAGTACACGGGATGGTCCTGCATGTACTGGGGCATGGGCTCTCCGGCATCGAGCCGCTCCTTGATCTTGGCGTGGGCGATGTCGCGCGCCACGATCACGGGGCCGGTCAGTCGCAACCGGGTGCGGACGGGATGTCGTGACAGCGTGGCGCGGATCTCCCCCATCGGCCGGTTCAGATCGATGTCCACGACCTCGCCGCCGGGAGCATCGTCGGTCACCTCGGGCAGGAAGCGTGCGGGATCGGTGTCCAGCTGCTCGAGGAAGATCCCGTCCGCGTTGATCTTGGCCTTGATCTGGCGATCCGCCGAGCAGGACACGCCGATGCCCACCGGCAGGGACGCTCCGTGGCGGGGCAGGCGGATCACCCGAACGTCGTGACAGAAGTACTTCCCGCCGAACTGCGCACCGATACCGATGTGCCGGGTCATCTCGAGCACCTCAGCCTGGAGCCCGAGGTCGCGGAAGGCCCGCCCGTGCTCGTTGCCCTCGGTGGGGAGCCCGTCCAGAGCACGGGCGCTGGCCAGCTTGACCGTCTTGAGGTTGAACTCGGCGCTCATGCCACCGATCACGATGGCCAGGTGATAGGGCGGACAGGCCGACGTCCCCAACGTCTTGGCTTTCTCCCGGATGAACCCGAGGAGTGCCTCGGGATTCAGGATGGCCCGCGTCTCCTGGTACAGGAAGGTCTTGTTCGCCGACCCGCCGCCCTTGGCCAGGAAGAGGAACTCGTACTCATCGCCGGGATCGGCGTAGATCTCGATCTGGGCCGGCAGGTTGGTCCCGGTGTTCTTCTCGTCGTACATCGACAGCGGCGCCATCTGCGAGTACCGCAGGTTGGTACCGGTGTAGGTGCGATGGATGCCCTTTGCCAGCGCTTCCTCGTCGTCGCCGTCGGTGAGCACGCGATGGCCACGATGACCGATGACGATGGCCGTCCCGGTGTCCTGGCATCCCGGCAGGACCATCCCCGCCGCCACGCCGGCGTTCTTGAGGAGCTCGAGCGCGACGAACCGGTCGTTCGCCGACGCCTCCGGATCGTCGAGAATCGCGGCGAGCTGCTCGAGATGTGAGGTGCGGAGAAGGTGGGCGATATCGACCATGGCTTCGGCCGCGAGTGTGCTGAGCGCCTTCGAGTCGATCTTGAGGAACGTCTGTCCGCCGAGATCGACCGTCGTGACCCCGTCGATCCCGAGGGATCGATACGTGGTCTCGTCCGGTCCGAGCTCGAACAGGGGCTGGTGGTGGAAGTCGGTCACGGAGCCGATCGTATGCCCACCCCCGATCGCCCCCCAACGTGTCGGGGTCGGACGGCCGGGGAGCGCAGACCCGGCCGCCTCCTCACCGCAGGAGTGGCTCGATCTCTCGCACGTGGATGAGGACGTCCGTTCGCTCGATCACCGGCGGCTGCGGGACCGCCGCGACGGTGCCGTCGCTCCGGGTCACCGTCGCGTCGACTTTCCACACGACCGTCACCGATCCATCGACCGCCCCCTCGGTGGCGACGGAGAAGGTGTGGGCGCAGCCGGCCATGCCGTCGGAACCGATCATCGACTCGTCGGGTCCACAGGTGAGGAAGATGTCCTCGCCGATGGCCCAGTCGACCCGGACGGGCGTCGCGGTGATCGACGCCTCGAGGGCGAGTACTCCCGTCTCATCGGGCCGGTGGGTCATCTCGACCAACAGCTGACCGACGCCGAACCGGCTCTCGACTCCGACCACGAGCGAGTCGAGCGGCGGGTTGGCCACCGGCAGAGGAGGCCCCGGGTCGACGGTGGCCCGGAGATTCTCGATGACTTCGTCGAGCGTGCGGCTGGACCCACACGGCGAGCGGTAGCAGAACTCGTCGGTGAACGCCGGCGTGTGGGTGCCCGGACCCTCGCCGGGCTGATAGCAGTCCCGGAAGTAGGGCTGGCCGACCGCCAGGGGCCACGCGAGCCGAGGTGAAGGCGAGACGTCCTCCCACGCGATGAGACCGGCGATCAGCATCGACACCGTGATGTCTTCGGCCGCGGTCAGCGCCACCGCCGAGTCCCCCGATGCGTAGTCGTCGGCGAGCGGACGGTAGAAGTAGCAGGGATAGTCGACGCCCCCTCCGCCGCCGGAACCACCGAGGCCGGGCAGGTCGAGGCCACCCTGGCCGTGGCCTTCGTGGGAGCCGTCGACCTCGACGAACCGCGGTCCATCGTCGCCGACGTCCTCGCCCGCACTCGCCACGCCCTGCTCGACGAACGTGGTCGCCGCGACCAGGAGCAAGACGGCGACGGTTGCCCGGGTCACCAACCGTTCGCGCATCCTGCCACCCCTTCCCAGTCCTCGATCAGGACCCGATCAGCGACCTTCCAGACACCGTCCACGAGCTGGAACGTGACGCCGTACCGACTGGTGAAGACCCGCTCATCGGTCACCAATGGCGGTTCGTACCGCTCGCCGGTGTGCGGATTGCGTACGACGACGTGGATCAGATCATCGAGCACGCACTCCTCGCCGACAGCGACTCCCGCCCCGATCCGCATCCCGGAGAGTCGCACCTCGAAGCTCGGCTCGGGCCGTGCGACGATCGCCTCGGCTGCGCCGAGGTTCTCGACCCGCCGACGGAACCGGTCCCGGCCGGCCCCCACCGCGACGGCGTCGAGCTCGGCTTCGTCGTAGCTCCACGGCTCGGCCCTGGCGCGGTGGAGCAGAGCCCAGTACCGACCGAGTGCAGCCTCGAAAGGATCGTCGGCCGAGAGGCCCGGGGCCGGATCGAGCCGTGATCGGTCGGGCCCCGATGTCGAGCTCTCCTCCCCTTCCTCGTGTCCACCGGCGATGGGTCGCTCCGTCCCGGCCGGATCCGATCCGGAGCCCCCGGTGGTATCGGGACGGTCAGGGTCGACAGTCCCATCGGCGGAATCGCCCGGAGCCCCCGAAGCGACCGTTGCGGACTCGGTATCGGCCGTCGGCGCCCGGTCGGTGACTAAGCCGATGCCTCCCTCGGCGTCACCCAGACCCGGTGACGCGCCACTGCATGAAACCGCGAGCAGGCAGGACACGACGCCAACCGCCGTGCGCCCGAGGACCCCGGCCTGTGGCGCCGGCTTGCACCGACCCTGGTATCGCATATCCGCCCTGCACGGGCCGCCTTAGGCGCGGCCGACTCCATCCCACGCTCACCCACGCCACCAGTGATCGCAGCTGGCTGGGATCCTAGTCGGCAGGCCTCATCACCCGCCCGGCCGCTTGCCCGGATATGGAGTCACTCAGCTACACGAGATGTAGCTGAGTGACTCCATATCCGGTTGAGATCTAGCCGAGGGCGGCGTTGAGGGTATAGGTCCCGACATGTCCGGCTTCGGCCAGCACGTGGCCCTCGACCGCTTGCATAACTTCGGCACCGGTGGCTCCGCCCGCCAGGCCGACACTCGGGACGTCCAGCGCGAGCACCTTGAAATGGTAGTGGTGCACCAGCTCGTCGTTCGCCGGAGGACACGGACCGTCGTACCCGTGGTAGCGGCCCTCCATGTCAGCATCCCCGGCGAACCAGCTGGTGTAGTCGTTGATCCCCACCGTACCGACCGGTGTCTCCTCGGCCGCTTTGCCCCTGGGGGTCACCCCGTCCGACGCGGCACCTTCGGCGATCTCGGTCACGGCCGGATCGATGTCGTACAGGACCCAGTGGTGGAAGTCGGCTCGCGGAAGGTCAGCCGAGACGGTCCGGCCCTCGACGTTGACGTCGTCGGCGACCGTGGGGGCGTCGGTGTCGACGCAGATCACGGCAACGGACGCGGTGCCGTCCGGTAGCCCCGACCAGCTGATGAGCGGATTCCGGTTCGGACCGAGTCCCCCACCGGCGCAGAACGCGAACTCCCCGGGGATCGGGCTGCCGTCCTCGAACCCGACGACGGTGACGGTAAGAGCCATGGGTACTCCAATTCGTAGCCAGCCATCCGACGGTAGCAGTGCCGACTCGACACCGACTCGGCCGGGTTTGCCACAATGCAGACCCAACGATCGGAACCGGGATTGAGTTGTGGCTGATTCACGCAAGCGGCTCGACAAGAAGACTTACAACAAGGAGCTCGTCCGACTCCAACGCGAGCTGGTGAAGCTCCAGCACTGGGTGACCCACGAGGGGCTGAAGGTCTGCATCCTGTTCGAGGGTCGGGATGCCGCCGGCAAGGGCGGCACCATCAAGCGCATCCTGGAACGAACCAACCCTCGAATCGTCCGAGTGGTCGCGCTGGCCACTCCAACCGAAAAGGAGCGCACCCAGTGGTATTTCCAGCGCTACGTCGCCCACCTGCCGGCCGGCGGAGAACTCGCGCTCTTCGACCGGAGCTGGTACAACCGGGCCGGTGTCGAACGGGTGATGGGGTTCTGCACCGACGAAGAGTACGAATTGTTCCTCCGCTCGTGTCCGAACTTCGAGAACATGCTGATCAGGTCCGGCACCATCTTGATCAAGTACTGGTTCTCGGTCAGTGACGAAGAACAGGAACGTCGGTTCCAGAGCCGCATCGCCGACCCCAAGAAGCGGTGGAAGCTGAGCGACATGGACCTCGAGTCACGAGCCCGTTGGGTCGACTACTCACGGGCCAAGGACGAGATGTTCCAGTACACCGACACCAAACAGTCTCCGTGGTGGGTCGTCAAGGCCGACGACAAACGGGCGGCCCGGCTCAACTGCATCGCCCATCTGCTCAGCCAGATCCCCTACAAGGACGTGATGACGCACGATTTCACGCTCCCGCCGCGGCAGAAGAACGACTACATCCGTCCCCCGATCGACGAACAGACCTACGTCCCCGAGAAGTACTGAGCCAACCGTCATCCGGCAGAGGTGGCGAAGAAGTCCCAGGCGATCCGAGCACCGTCAGCGTCCCGGCAGAGGGGGCCGACCACCCGCTCGGCCAGGAGGACGGTCAGTCGGCCGTAGTGCGTCGACGGCATCGCGTGGCCGCCGCCCTGCATCGTCAACACGACCAGGTCGGCGCCATCCGGCCCCGCGGCCAGCCGTTCCATCTCCAGGGTGCACCCGTCGTTCGGAGCGGTGTCATCCAGGCGGGTCGCCCCGGCCCCGGTGGGCTCGGCGGAATCGCTCTCGGCCCACCATGCCCGGGTCTCGGCCACCGAGATCACCGCACCCCGGCGTCCCTTCCCCACATCGCCGCCCGACCAGGGCATGAGGGGGTCGTCCGTGCCATTGGCCAGCAGGAGCGGCACCGCCGAACGTGGCCGTTCGAGCACTTGGTGAGCGGGCAGGTTGGCGATGAACGATGCGCCGGCCGCAAACGTGTCCGGCGACTCGATCAGGAGGCGCTGCGCCATCATCCCGCCGTTGGACGACCCGGTCACGAAGACGCGCTCCCGATCGACCTGGTGATGCTCGACGGTCCACTCGACCAGCCGACCCACGAAGGCCACGTCGTCGGCGTCGGAGTCGGCCCGACCGAACGGCTCCCTCAGGTCGTTCCATTGCTGGTGACCGCCGCTCGTCGATCCGGTACGCGGGTCGACTCCGTTCGGAGCGATCAGCACGAACCCCGCTTCGTCGGCCAGGTCGACCCAGTCTCGGGTCCCTTCCCGATCCAGCGCATGGCGCATGCTCCGTCCCCCTCCGTGCATGAGCAACACGAGCGGCGCGCCGGGCCCGACATCGGGCGGACGAACGACCGTGAACCACCGCTCGACACCGTCGACCATCAGGGACAGCTCTCCGGTCGGGTCATCGCCCTTGCCGATCGTGTCGCCTCGGTCGGTCGGGTCGGCTCCGGCGCAGGCGGTGACGAGCAGCACGAGGACGAGGGTCGCTCCGATCACCACACGACGCACGGCACGAGTTCCCACATCGCTCTGTCGGCTCGACCCGGCCGATCGGTTCACGTCCGGAATCGCGGTCATCACCGCTCCAGCCGGTGCGAGCATCGCGCCCAACTCGGATCAGTACTGAACGTCGAGCTTGCCGTGATCCCAGCTGACGGTGGTGTCGACGTGGAGCTTGATGGCCACCCGCTTGTCGGCCGCCATCTTCGCCGCGAAGTCGAGATCTTCGGGCTTGTCGAAGTCGTGATACCGCGAAAGTACGGAACGACAGGAATCCTCGACCACCGCGGGATCATCGATGATCTCGGCCCGGCCGACCTGTTCGACCCCGCGCAGGGTCTCATAGGTCTCGCCGTCCTCGATGAGGATCGTGAAACGCGGATCGTGTTGCAGGTTCCTCACCTTCTGGGACTTGCCGAACGTCTCGATGCACAGGACGCCGTCGAGAAACCCGTACCACATCGCCACCAGATGGATGTTGCCGTCCGGCCCGAGAGTCCCGAGGTTCATGGTCCGTCGGCCGGACAGGAACTCCTCGACCTCGTCGGCGGTCATCTTGATCATCTCGCGGCGGCCGGCCATGTCAGTCAATCCTCTTGTTGAGTTCGGGAGCGATCGGTCCGTCGGGCGGTCGGCGCAGGACTGCCGGAGTGGGTCGAAGGCCGTCGGAGCGCGCGATCTCGTCGACGAGGTCGAGCGGGAGCCGCTCAAGGCGACACGGTCCGGTATCAGATCCGATCGAGCGATCTTCGGCCTCGTCGTAGTGCAGACCGGGCAGCATCCGCCCGACCGGAACGGCCAGCCACACCGGCACACCGGCGTCGCGGGCTCCGAGCGCGGCTGCATGGCCGCCGAGGGCGACGAGGGCGGCTGACGGACCGGCGGCTTCGGCCTCGAGCAGCACGGCACCGACGGACCCGCTCCCCGGTTCGGCCCGGGCGGGCCCAACACCGCGTTCATGACCGTCGGTAGCCGCCGCCCCGGGACCAGATTTCGTCAGGAGGGTCCGGTCGTCGTCCAGTTCGTCGACGAAGGCCCAAGCCGTGTCGATCGGGTCGGCCGAGCAGAGCACGCGGGCGCAGAGCGTCCACAGGGCCCCAGCGGCGGGCTGTCGCGACACGATCCGACGGCACAGCGTGACCAGCTCGAGGGGGCCGGCATCCAGCCCGGAGAAGGCCATGGCGACCTCGCGAGCGAGGATCTCCTGGCCCACCCCCTCGGCCATGGCCACCGCCCGTAGATGCTCCATCGGGTGCACGCTTCGACCCTACATGGGTGACCTGCGCTACCGTCTCGCCCCGTGGCTGCATCCGAAATCCCCCAGGACCTGGAGCTGACGACGCTGACCGGCGAGACCCAGAAGGCCTCGCAGTGGCTGTCGATGTTCCACTTGTTGGTCGTCGTGCTCGACCCGTACACGGTCGAGTCGTCGGCGCTGCTCGACACCGGAGCCCGCATCCTCCGCGCGTTCCGCACCGCCGACGTCAGATCGGCTTTTCTCTGCACCGCCGAAGCCGGCGACGCCCGCCGGTACCTCGGCCCGCTGGCCGACGAGATGCTCGCCTTCGCCGACCCTGACCGGACCTTCGTGTCGGCGCTCGAGCTCGACCGGCTACCGGCCCTGGTGGTCGTGAACCAGGCGGGCCAGGTCGAGGGCGTGGCCGAAGGCTGGAAGCCCGAGGAGTGGTTGCCCATCACCGAGCAGCTGGCCCGGGTGATGGCGTGGAAGGGACCGCTGATTCCCGACGTCGGCGATCCTCCCCCCTTCGCCGGAACCAGCGCCGGGACCTGAGGAGCAGAGCCCTCGGCCCTCGCGCCGAGTCAGGCCCGTCCGTCGTAGGTGTGGAGGACGAGCGGATGCGTACCGACGCCGTCGAGTCCGCTCGACCCGTAGTAGGTCCCGTCGAACAGGGCCGTCACCGCACCGCCGGGCCCGGACGTGGTCAGGGTGCCCAGGACGTCCTCCAACACCCACTGTTGCTGACCCCACGGGAACGAGTACCGATCCTCGGTTCGGACATAGGTCCCCGCGGCCGGGCAGGCCAGTCCTTCGTCGGTCGCGACCTGGGGACCGGTGCACCAGAACTCCCATGTGTAGTTCACGAACGCCTGGGATCCGATCCAGGAGAGATCGATGCTGGAGGAGTCGGCCGAGTTCTCGATCGTCCCGCTGAACTGCGCGAACGGCCCGACGGGCGTTGGAACGGTGACCCGCTCGAAGGACTCGGTCCACAGGTCGATCCGATCCTCGGTTGGATAGGGCGGCGGTGTACACGCCGCGGCCAGGATCACCGCGGCCCCCGCCACGAGCATCAGGTTCTGCAACCACCGTGTTCCGACCGGTGCGCGCATGGTCTCTACCTCAAGACCCCCGCCTTGGTGTATGACGGCGCCAACATAGCTGAATCCCTCGCCGCCAACCCAGGTGAAGGCGTCCCCGGTCATGCCAGGATCACCAGATCGAGCATCTCCTCGGACCAGTAGTCCAGGGTCCCGTCGGGCATCATCAGAACCCGGTCGGGAGCGAGGGCCTGGACGAACGCACGGTCGTGGCTGACCAGCATCATCGAGCCCTTCCATCCGGCCAGGGCCGTGGCCGTGGCCGTGCGCGACGGCGGGTCGAGGTTGTTCGACGGCTCGTCGAGCATCAGCAGGTTGTGGTTCCCGGCCACGAGTTGGGCGAGCGCGAGCTTCGTCTTCTCTCCACCCGAGAGGGTGCTCGCGTCCTGGAACACCTTGTCGCCCCGTAGCCCGAACATCCCGAGGAGGCCGCGGACCTGCCGGTCGTCGAGATCGCCCGACCCGTGCAGGTGGTCGAAGAGCGAGCGACCGGTTTCGATCCCCTCGTGCTCCTGGGCATAGTACCCCAGGGAGACCTGATAGCCGAGATCGACCTCTCCCAGGGCCGGCTCCACCAGACCTGCGATGCAGCGGAGCAGGCTGGTCTTGCCTGCGCCGTTGAGGCCCAGGATGAGCAGCCGTTCGCCGCGAGCCAGAGAGAACGAGATGTCCTCGAACACGTCGAGCGGGCCGTACGAGAGCGCGAGATCGCTCACGTCGAGCACGGTCTTGCCGCAGTGCGGCGGATCGGGCAGGTCGAGATCGAGCAGCCGCTGCCGCAGCGGGGCATCGATCAGATTCGCCTCCAGTCGTCCCACCCGCTTGTCGAGGACCTTGGCCTTGCGAGCCCGCTTCTCGGTCGATCCGCGCATCGAATCGGCCAGTTTTGACAACCGGTCGATCTCCCCCTTCTGGCGGGCGGCGATCTTGACCTGGCGGGCCTCGTCCAACTCCCGTTCGACGAGGTATTCCGAGTAGGTGCCCTTGTACTCGACGATCTTGCCGACCGACGCCTCCTCCTCCCGCTCCAGATGGAGCACCCGCGTGATCGACTCGTCGAGGAGATCCAGATCGTGGCTGATCACCAGCAGCGCACCGCTGTAGGAACGGAGGAACGACATCAGCCAGGTCTTGGCGTCGTTGTCGAGGTGATTGGTCGGTTCGTCGAGGAGGAGGAGATGGCTGCCGGCGAACAGGATCCGGGCGAGCTCGACGCGACGGCGCTCGCCTCCCGACAGCACGCTGAGCGGCAGGTCGAGGCGGTCGGCCCCCAGCCCCAGGCCGGCGGCCAATCGACGGACCTCGGAAGTGGCCGCGTATCCACCTTCGATCTCGAATCGCTCCTGGGCCCGCGTGAAGCGTCCGACGTTCTTGTCGGAGGGGTTCTCCTCCATTCGGAGCCTGAGCTTCTCCAGATGCACCTCGGCCTCGGCCAGCCCCCGTCCGGACAGGACGTGGGCCAGACAGCTCGTCGACGGGTCCACCGCATCCACCCGGGGATCCTGGGAGAGGTATCCGACCGCACCGGTCCGAGTTACCGAGCCGGTGGTCGGTTCGGCCGCACCGCCGAGCACCCGGAAGAGCGTCGTCTTGCCGGCCCCGTTCCGGCCCACCAGACCCACCTTGTCGCCGACCGCGACCCTGAACGAGGCGTTGGCCACCACCGTCATTCCGCCGATCTCGACCGTGAGGTCCTGCGCACCGAGCATGGTGTCATCGTCGCACGGACCCGGCCGCCGGGTTGAACCGCCGCGGCGCGGCGGTTCCCGGGTTGGAGGCTACGCCGACGTAGCATCGGCGCTCATGAAGGTGCGGATCGGATTCGGCGTCGGCACGCGCAGTGGCCTGACCGACCCAGAGGACCTCGGTCGCGTCGTCGACGGCCTGGAACACCATGGCTTCGACTCGCTGTGGTTCGCCGAGCGGCTCACCGGGCCCCTGGTCGATCCGCTCGTGGCGATGTCCTGGGTGGCCGGCCGTACGCGCACGCTCAAGTTCGGGCCGGCCGTCATGGTGCTGCCCGGCCGCAATCCGGTCGAGGTGGCCAAGATGCTCGCCAGCCTGGACCGGCTGTCGAACGGACGCCTGCTCGCCGCCGTCGGCCTCGGAGCGGTCAATTCCCTGGAACACCAGGCGTTCGCCGTCAGCCGCACGGACCGCTCGGCCCTGTTCGACGAGGCCCTGCCGCTCATCCGGCAACTCTGGACCGGCGAGCCGGTGACCCACCACGGCGCCCGATTCCACCTGGACGAGGTCAGGGTCCGACCGACGCCGGTGCAGGACCCCCTGGAGGTCTGGCTGGGAGGGATCGCTCCCAGCGAGCTCCGCCGCACAGGCCGGCTGGGCGACGGATGGCTGCCCTCCTTCTGCACACCGGCCGACGTCGAGGCCGGCATCGCCACCGTCAACGCGACCGCCGCCGAACACGACCGCGAGATCGATCCCGAGCACTTCGGCGCTCTCATCGTCTACGGCGACCAGGCCCTGCCCGACGAGGTCCGCTCGGCATTGGCCGCCCGCCGGCCCGGCGTCGACCCCGCCGAGCTGATCGCCACCGGCCATGACCACATCCGAGAACTGATCGAGCGCCATCTCGCCGCCGGTGCGTCCAAGTTCATCGTCATGCCCTTGTTCGACCCGCCCGACTGGCCCGAGGAGCTCGGTCGGTTGGCCGAGTCGGTGCTGCCGCTCCAGAGTTGACGACGGCGGCCGAGAAAGCGAGTAGCGTCCCGAACGACACCGTCTTTTCCGGGGAGGGGAGACCGTGGCCGATGAAACGGCAGGCGCGGGGCGTGACCATTTCGGTCTGCTCCTCGTCGGAGGAGCCTTCGTCGTCTGGGCCGTGCTCGGTGCGATCCTGATCGGCACCGCTCTGCTGCTGGCCGACGACTCCGCCGGCGGCGTCGACTTCACCCAGATCGAGGCCGTGGAGCTCGAGGACTTCCTGGTGAGACCGGACACGATCGCGGTTGCGCCGAACACCGAGCTGGTCATCCAGGTTCGCAACAGTGGTGAGATCCAACACGACCTGAAGCTCGAAGGCGAGATCGGAACCGAACGGTTGGCCCCGGGCGACTCGGCCGAGGTCAACCTCGGCGTCGTGTCTGCCGGGCAGCTCCTGTGGTGCACCGTGCCCGGCCACCGGGAGCAGGGTATGGAGGCAGAGATCGTCGCGGGCGCACCCGCGGAAGAGGCTCGTGTTTCCGATCCGGAAGCATCGAGTGATGAAGAACAACCCTGACCTTCTGGCCGGGACTGGAGAGGTACCCCATGGTGAGATTCACGAAGATGATGGCAGTCGGCTCCGCGCTGGTCCTGATGATGGCGCTGACCGCGTGCGGCGACGACGACGACGCGAGCAGTGACACAGCCGACACCGCGAGTACCGACACCGCGGGTACCGACACCGAGATGGCCGACACGGGCGGTGGAGATGGAACCGTCAACGTCGTCCTGTCCGAATGGATCGTCGAGCCCGACCCGACGAGCGCGGCGGCCGGCACGGTCGAGTTCGTCGCCTCCAACGAAGGAGGCGAGGCCCACGAGCTCGTCGTCGTGAAGGGTGACGATCCCGCCGCGCTCCCACAGGACGACACAGGTCTCGTGCTCGAGGACGAGCTCGAAGAGGGTGCGTTCATCGGCGAGATCGAGGAGTTCGACGCTGGAGGCACCGAGAGCGCGTCCTTCGACCTCGAGGCCGGCAGCTACATCCTCTTCTGCAACATCGTCGAGGAGGAAGCCGACGGCACGTTCGAGAGCCACTTCGACGAGGGCATGGTCAACACGTTCACGGTGAGCTGAACCGCGCCCGCCGTGACCGAGTGAAGTTCGGCCTCTTCTACGAACACCAGCTGCCACGCCCCTGGACCGACACCAGCGAACAGCAGCTGATCTCCGACGCCCTCGACCAGATCGAGCTGGCCGACCGGCTCGGGTTCGACTACGTGTGGGAGGTCGAGCACCACTTCCTCGAGGAGTACTCCCACTCGTCGGCCCCCGAGGTCTTTCTGGCCGCGGTGAGCCAGCGAACCGAGAACATCCGCCTGGGCCACGGCATCATCCAGACCGCACCCCGATACAACCACCCGGCCCGCACCGCCGAGCGGGTCGCGATGCTCGATCTCGTGTCGGGAGGGCGGGTCGATTTCGGGTCCGGCGAGTCCTCGTCCGAGGCCGAGCTCGGTGGCTTCGGTATCGACATGGTGACCAAGCGCGAGCAATGGCTCGAGGGCCTCGAGGTCTCGCTGCGGTGCATGACCGAGACACCGTTCACCGGCGTCGAGGGAACCTACGTCACGATGCCGCCCCGCCAACGTCGTACCCAAGCCGGTGCAGAAACCTCATCCTCCCCTGTGGGTCGCCGACTACGAGGAGGTGCTGGTCACGAAGTGTGTGCCGATCGGCCTCGAGATCAACCCGACCATCGCCTTCGTCACGCCGATGATGTGCGACCACGGCGAGTCGGTCGCTCTGGCGATGGGACTCGAAGGGGGCCAACTTCTTCGGGTACTCCCTGGGCCACTACTACATCTTCGGTGACCACGTACCCGCCGAAACCGACGTATGGCAGGAGTTCGTCGAGCGCAGAAACGAAGTGGGCTACTCGCCGGAGGCGGCGCTCGCGAGCGAACAGGAGACACTCGGAGCGAAGATCGTCGCCGGTGAGAACACCGGACTGCGCGGCGCCATAGGCACGCCCGACCAGATCCGCGAGTTCATCCGGCGCTACGAGGAGGCGGGCGTCGACCAGCTGATCTTCGTCATGCAGGCCGGCCGCAACAGCCACGAGGACATCATGACCTCGATCGAGCTTTTCGGCACCGAGGTGCTACCGGAGTTCGCCGAGCGCGACACCTCCCACATCGCGAAGAAGCAGAAACGGCTGACCCCGGCGATCGAGCAGGCGATGAGCCGTCGCGTCGAGACCGCCCCTCCCCTGCCCGAGGGCTACACGATCCCCGCCATCCCCAAACGCATGGTGGAGTTGGCCGGCAACGACGAGGGCCGGGATTATCTCGAGAAGGTGGCCGACGAGCAGGCCGTCGGGAGCACGGACAGCATCCAGGGTCTCCTCGACTCCTGAGGTCAGCGCCCGAGGGTCAGCGGAGGCCGCAGCTCGTGAGTCGGGGTCGACCATCGACCGTCTCGGCCGAGGCCTCGGCCGGCGACGCCTCGGCGAATGCGCCGAGCGCCTCGGAGATCGCCGTCGTGGCCGAGGCCGAGTCGCCGACGACGTCGATTCGAACGCAGGCGGCGTCGCCGTGGTCGTAGAGGACGTACGAGTCGCCACCCCACCCCGTCGCCACCGCGGCGGCCGACGAGTCGTCCACGTACTCGAGCATCATCACGTACAGCATGAGAGCGCCGAGCGTGCCCTCCTCGACCACGAGGCCATCGGACTCAGGGGTCGGCACCGCCAGCGGTTGTTCGTCAGAGTCCAGGGCCGCCGGATCCAGGACCTGTTCGGTGGAATCGGGCGGGTCCGCGAACAGCGCGTCCACGTCCTCCTCGGCGTCGACCGCGCTGACCATCTGCTGGCCGAGCTGGTAGGGAGCCAGGAGCAGCTCGACCATCCACTGCGGGAACGACTCGTAGTCGGCGCCCGCCGCGGCCGCCGCCTCCTCGGCTGCGTATTCATCGAGCTCGCCGGACGAGAGCGTGTCGGTCCACTCCTCCTCGACCCGGCGGGCGTTGCCCTCGATGACGGCGGTTACCGCCCCGGACTCGTCGATGCTGAGCTCGTCCCATTCCTCCTTGTCGAGGTCGTGGAGCTGGTCGTCGAGGGCGTGGACCAGCTCGTGGACCACCGTGCTGGCCACGTACGGATTCAGGTCCGTGCCTCGTACGGCGAGCTCGGCGGTCTCGGGGTCGTAGAACCCGACGACACCACTGGCGAGGAGATCGGTGACGATCTCCAGCTGGGACTCGCCGGGTTCGAGTAGACCCAGCGCGTGGTAGAGCTTGTCCTCGATCTCGGTCAGCTCGAGCGTCTCGTCGTCCAGGAAGGTCTCCTCGAGCCGTTGCTCGAAGTCGGCATCACCGTAGAACTCCACGACCGGGTCGGTCACGAAGTCGGCTTCACGGGCCGTCTCGACGAATGCGACCAGCTCGGCGACGAGCGCATCGAGTTCGTCGGGGTCGGTGGAGGTGGGAGGTGATGGGTCTGTCGTGGGGGGATCGGCCGGGGTGGGATCAGGGTCGGCCGAACCGGCCTCGTCGGTTGCCGAGTCGAGGACATCAGGTCCCGCTTCCACCACGGGATCGTCCCGAGCGGTCAGGACACCGGCGCCCACCACGGCGAGCATGGCGATCACCACACCGACCGCCACCGGGGCCAGCCAGCGGGGACGGCCCCGGGATTCGGGATCGGCCTCGGCCCGGGGCTGCAGCGGCGCGGGCGACCAGGGCGGCCACTGGTCGGGCGGAGCGGGCGGCGGGCGATGAGGCCAGGAGCGAGGATCAGCCATGTTCGACGGCAACGGTACGGGGGTTCACGGTGAAAGTGCACTCAGCTGTCACCGGAGGTTCTGTGAGGAGAACGACAGGCCGGGGCTGCCCCGGTCCGCACCTAACCCGAGAGATCCTCACTCGAGCCAGGATCTCCCGAGCAGCGCCCGCACGTGCTCGACGGGCACGTCCAGCCGATCGGCCACCTCTTCGAAGGTCTCGTCCGCGTCGGGACGGTAGCCACCGAGGACGACTTCGTCATAGACGGCGAGGAGATCTGCTTCCGGCTCGATCTCGTTCTCCAGGTCGAAGTCGTAGGGCAGGTCGGTCTCGTCCCATGACCACCCCTCGCCCGGGGTTCCGCCCGCCGGATGAAGATAACGAGCGTGTTCGATCATCGCCTGGTGGCGAGCATCCCGGGCCTCGTCGCGGAGGAGTCGCCATGCCATCGGAACCAGCCAGAACGACCCGACGATCATCGCGAACCTCAGGAGCAGGGCAGCCGGGGCCATCATCATCTGGAGCACGTCGATCACGGCTTGACCTGTCGGCACCGAGCGGGCCCGGTTGAGCAGGTCGAGATGCGCCGCGCCGAGGGAGCTTTCAGCGCTTGGCGATCCGCCGACCGGTGACCTCGGTGGGCCGGATCCGCACGTAGCGATCCCTGTCGGCCGGCGCCCACGGCTGGAGGGGCAGCGCCTCGGCCGCCAGTCGCTCCTCGAGATCCTCGATCTCGGAGGCGTTGCCCTTGACGACGACGCTCCATCCGGAGTGGTACAACGCGTCGGCATGGTCGACTTCGAAGGCCACCCCGACACCGAGTACCGCCGAGGCCAACTTCGTCCCGGCCGCGGTCTGGAACACGATGGTGCCGTCCACGGCGTGATAGTTGACCGGAAAGATCTCAGGCCAGCCGTCGATCGCCGTCGCCAACCGACCGAGATGGTGCGATTCGAGCAAGGCCCAACACTCGGCCTCGTTCAGGGATTCGAGTCCTGGCCGTTCGCCCATCGTCATCGAAGCCCCCGTGTGCTCGCGATCCATGCCAGCATCGAACGAGGAGGCACCCTGATGCAACTCGGATTGATCGGGATCGGACGTATGGGATCGAACCTCGCCCGCCGTCTGCTCGGCAGCGGTCATCGCTGCGTCGTGTACGACCGCGACGTTGCAGCCGTCAACGCACTCGCCGCCGATGGAGCGGAAGCCGCGACCTCGCTCGACTCTCTCGTCGAACAGCTCGAGACACCTCGTCACGTGTGGATCATGGTGCCGGCCGCCTTCGTCGGCGCCGTCGTGGACGAGCTGGGCCCACTCCTCGGACCCGGTGACGCGATCATCGACGGAGGTAACAGCTTCTACCGGGACGCCATCGACCGGGCCGCGTCGCTCAACCCGACCGGTGTCCACTTCGTCGACGTCGGTACGTCCGGCGGCGTCCACGGACTCGAGCGTGGCTTTTCGCTGATGGTCGGTGGTGATCACGAGCCGGTGGAGCGCCTCTCCCCCGTCTTCGAGTCCCTGGCTCCCGGTGTGGATGCGGCAGCGCGCACCCGCGGCCGCAGCGGAAGCCCCGACCCCGGTGAGGCCGGTTGGCTCCACTGCGGCCCCCACGGAGCCGGACACTTCGTGAAGATGGTGCACAACGGCATCGAGTACGGGGCCATGGCCGCCCTGGCCGAAGGGCTGGCGATCCTGGACCGGGCCGACCTCGGAAACGACGACCACAGCGACGATGCGGAGACCGCCCCACTGCGTGATCCCGCCGCCTACCGGTACGACCTCGACATCGCTTCGATCGTCGAGGTTTGGCGCCGCGGCAGTGTGGTCAGCTCCTGGCTCGTCGACCTCACCGCCGCCGCACTGGCCGCCGACCCCGACCTGGAGGGCTTCGCGGGCCGGGTGTCCGATTCCGGCGAGGGTCGATGGACCGTCCAGGCCGCCGTCGATCTGGGAGTGCCGGCCCACACCATCACGGCGGCGCTGTACGAGCGATTCGCCTCCCGGGACAACGCCGAGTTCGCCGGAAAGGCCCTGTCCGCGATGCGACGGGAATTCGGCGGCCACCACGAGACTTCAGAACCAGAGCACGAACGGAGCGACAGCGCTTGAGAGCTCACGGGTCGAGGACCACCCCTTGAGGCAGGTCGTGAAGCCGGAACGACGCTCCGACGCGCTGGTCATGTTCGGTATCACCGGCGACCTGGCCAGGCGCAAGCTGTTCGGTGCGCTCTACACGCTCGAGGAGCGAGGGCGTCTCGGCATGCCGGTCATCGGTGTCGCCCGATCGGAATGGACCACCGAGGAGCTCCGCCGTCACATCGCCCGTTCACTGCGTGAGGGGGCATCGGAGGCCACCGACCTCGATCCGGCCGTGATCGACCGACTGACCGATCGGGTCGAGTACGTGTGCGGCGACTACCGCTCGGCCGAGACCTACGCCGAACTGACCGGGAAGCTGGGGTCGGCGCGCCGGCCTCTCGCCTATCTCGCGATCCCGCCGGCGATCTTCGGAGATGTCGCCGACGGGCTCGCCGGCTGCGGACTCGACCGCTCCGGCCGCATCGTCGTCGAGAAGCCGTTCGGCCGCGATCTCGCGTCGGCGCGCGACCTCAATCGGATCCTGTCGGCCCACTACGACGAGAAGCAGATCTTCCGGATCGACCACTTCCTGGGCAAGGAGCCGGTCCAGAACCTGATGGTGTTCCGCTTCGCGAACACCCTGCTCGAGCCGGTCTGGAACCGCCACTACATCGACCACGTCCAGATCACGATGGCGGAGTCCTTCGACGTGGAGGGGCGCGGCTGGTTCTACGATTCGGTCGGCGCCCTGCGCGACGTGGTGCAGAACCACCTCCTTCAGCTCATGGCGCTGCTGGCGATGGAGCCCCCGGTCTCGCGCGACCCTGACGCCCTGCGCGACGAGAGGGTCAAGGTCCTGCGAGCAATCCCTGCGTTGGATCCGAATCTGGTCGTGCGAGGTCAATACGACGGGTACCGAGACGAGCCCGGGGTCGCCGACGGCTCGATCACGGACACGTTCGTGGCCCTCAGAACCGCAGTGGATTCGTGGCACTGGGCGGGCGTGCCCTGGTTCATCAGGGCCGGCAAAGCCCTGGGTCAGACCGTGACCGAGGCGGTCGTCGAGTTCAAGGCTCCTCCCCGGCCTCTGTTCACCGCCGACGAGTGCCACCCCGTACCGAATCGTCTCGTCTTCCGGATGAAACCCGACGACACGATCACCATCGAGATGCAGGCCAAACAACCCGGCGACGAGCTGGTGAGCGAGTCGATTCCCCTGTCGGTCGACTACGACGCCGTGGTCGGAAGCGGGCCCGCCGCCTACGAGCGCCTCCTCGACGACGCGATGGATGGCGATGCGAGCCTGTTCGCCCGTCAGGACGGGGTCGAAGAGGCCTGGAGGATCGTCGATCCGTTGCTTTCGGCGTCATCGGATCCGCTGCCGTACGCCCCCGGGTCGTGGGGGCCGCCGGCGGCGGCGGCGCTGCTCGGTGAGCGCCGGTGGCGGCAGGAATGAGCGACCAGGTCGTCGAGGTCAGGGACGACGACGAGGACGCGTGCCGCTACGCCGCTGCGGTGGTCGCGTCGTCGATCGAGCACGCGGTCGAGGCGCGGGGTCGCGCTGACATCGCGGTCAGCGGGGGCTTGACTCCTCGACGGATGCTCGACCTGCTCGGGGTCCTCACCCTTCCCTGGCCCGAGGTCCACGTGTTCCAGGTCGACGAGCGCGTCGCACCGGATGGTGACCGGGCCCGCAATGCGAACGCCCTCACCGCCGCGCTCGGCGGTACCGACGCCCACCTGCACCTGATGCCGGTCGCGACGGTGGATCTCGACTCAGCGGCGCGCCGATACGCGGCGCAACTGCCCGGTGCGTTCGATCTGGTGCACCTCGGTCTCGGATCCGACGGCCACACGGCCAGCCTCTTGCCGAACGACGCCGTGCTCGATGTCGTCGATCGCCGCGTCGCCGTCACGGGAAGCCATGCGGGCCACCGACGCATGACGTTGACCCGACCGGTCCTCGACGCGGCGCGGCTCAGACTCTGGCTCGTGACCGGCGAGGGGAAGGTCGACGCGGCCGAGCGGCTGCTCGCCGGCGATCCCGACCTGATCGCGGCTCGGGTGCGATCGACCGCCTCGATGATGGTGTTCGACCGTGCTGCAACGGGCCGAGGCTCATGAGCCCGCCCGATTCGCCTCGGCAGCGCTGGCCCTTCATCGTCGGAGCGATCGTCGTGCTCGCCGTCGGGGGCTTCTTCGCGGTCAACGCGTGGCTCTCCTCCTCCGACGCTCCCGAGGCCTTCGTACCGACCGAGCAGCTCGGCTCCACCTCGAGGCCGACCAGCGGCTCCGATCCCGGTACCGCGACCGGCTCGTCGAGGACCACATCCACCTCGGTGATCGACGATGCCCGAGCGCTCGACGGCACCTGGTCGGTCGCACTTCCCGCCAGCGGTGAATTCGGAGCGGGTTACCGGATCCTGGAGGACGTACCGGTGGGCGGACCCGAGACCGTCGTCGGACGAACCGAGCAGGTGACGGGGACGCTGACGATAGAGAACGGGTCGCTGACCGCCACCGAGCTCACCATCGACATGGCCAGCCTCAGCTCGGGCAACGAGCTCAGGGACGGCCTTCTCGTCGGCGGCTACTTCCAGACCGAGGATCATCCCACCGCCGTCTTCGCCCAGTCCGCACCCCTCGACCTGACTCCTCTCCCCGACGAGGCCACGACCGCCGGCTACGAGGTGGGCGGCGATTTCACCATCCGGGGGCTGACGCTTCCCAAGACGGTCCCGGTCGATGCCCAGTGGGCGGGCGACGTCATCGAAGTGGTCGGGTCGGTCGACGTCACGCTCGCCGAGTTCGAGGTGCCCCGGCCCGACATCTTCGGCCGTTCGGCCCACGAGGATGCCATCATCGAGTTCAAGCTCAGGTTCGAACGTTCGGGCGGTGCATGACGGTGGGTCTCCGGCGTCGCCCGAGCGCTCTGATCTGAACGCTCGAGACAGATCTCGAATTCGTCTGGCTCCGGTCGCAGGGCCGTGTTATACCCGCGACGGGACCGGTGCGCCCCGCTGGTGACGTGGCGACCCCCCGACCACGCTCGCCTCCGAGGGGAACCACACATGCCGCTGGCCGACGACCATCGCTACACCGTCATCTCCGCCGACTGCCACGCCGGTGCCAACGTCGCCGACTACCGGCCCTACCTGGAGTCCGGGTACCACGAGGCCTTCGACACGTGGGTGGCCGGCTACGAGAACCCCTACGACGACGTGAAGGGGGCCGATGCCGATCGCAACTGGGATTCGGATCGACGCCTTGGAGAGATGCACGCAGACGGCATCGTCGCCGAGGTGGTGTTTCCCAACACGATCCCGCCCTTCTTCCCGAAGGTGTCGCTCGTGAGCCAACCGCCCGGTGCCGGCTCCGGTGATCTCGACAGTCGCATGGCCGGCATCCGGGCCCACAACCGGTGGCTGGCCGACTTCTGTTCGGCCGCACCCGGCCAGCGGGCCGGCATCGCGCAGATCATGCTGCACGACGTCGAAGCAGCCGTCGACGAGATCAACTGGGTGGCCGACAACGGCCTCACCGGCGGCGTCCTCCTCCCGGGAGCGCCTCCCGGATCGGGTGTCCCCCCGCTCTACGCCCCCGACTACGAACCGATCTGGGCGGCGTGCGCCGAACGGGGCCTGCCCATCACCCACCACGGGGGCAGTGCCGCTCCCGACATGGGGCCCTACCCCGAGGCCAACGTGATCTTCCTGTTGGAGGTCACGTGGTGGGCCCACCGGACGCTGTGGCATCTCATCATGGCCGGCGTGATGGAGCGGCATCCCGATCTCCAGTTCGTGTTCACCGAGCAGGGCTCGGCCTGGATACCCGAGGAGCTGACCCGACTCGACTATTACCACGACCGCATGAGCAAGGCGGTGGGATCACAGGAGCAGGCCTTCGGCGGCGACGTCATGTCGCGGCTGTCGCTCAAGCCCTCCGAGTACTTCGCTCGCCAATGCCACCTCGGCTCGAGCTTCATCCGTCAACACGAAGTCGCCATGCGCCACACCATCGGCACGGACCGCATCATGTGGGGAAGCGACTTCCCCCACCTCGAGGGCTGCTGGCCGTTCTCGAAAGAGCACATCGCCATGGCCTTCGGGGGAGTCGATCCGGACGAGGTGGCCGCCATGGTCGGCGGCAACGCCGCCGAGGTCTACAGACTCGATCTGGGGAAGCTCGCCCCCTTGGCCGCCCGGTACGGACCGACCGTGGCCGAAGTCTCCGCCGGCTTGGCCCCGTCCGACATCCCGCCCGAGGGGCTTCGCTGCCCGGCGTTCGCCCAGGCCAAGATGCTGGCGGATCAGTCGTGACCGACACCTCGGTGGCCTTCGACCCCTTCGAGGAAGGCTTCGTCGAGTGGCCATACGACCAGTACGCCCGACTCCGTTCCGCCGAACCGGTGCATCGCTCCGAGCTCCTCGGTGGATGGGTGCTCACCCGGTTCGAGGACATCGCGTCGCTCCTCAAGGACCCGACCGTAAGCGTCGAGATCGACAGGGCGAATCCGACACCGATCACCGAAGCCGAGATCGAACAGCGGGAGATCGGTGACCGCGACGGGATGACCCTCGTGCTGCTCGACGACCCCGAACACGCCCGGATCCGCCGACTGATGGCACCGCCGTTCCGGGCACGGGCGATCGAGGCGTGGCGCGAGATGATCCAGGCCGAGGTCGACACCCTGCTCGCCAGGCAGCTGCCGGCCGGGGGCGAGACCGGCCGGATGGACGTGCTCGTCGACTTCGCCTACCCCCTTCCGGTGACCGTCTTCTGCAAGATGCTCGGATTCCCGGAGGAGGACCATCCCAGGTTCCGGTACTGGACGCAATGCGTTGCCAAGAACCTCGACCCCGTGCTCACTCCCGAGGATCGGGCGGAGTGCATGGCGGCGGTCGAGGACATGTACGGCTACCTGGAGGAGCAGATCGCCGTCGTCGAGGCCGATCCGAGAGACGACCTGATGACCAACCTCGTGTTCGCCGAGGACGAGGACGGCCGGCGCCTCTCCCACGGTGATCTGCTGGCCCAGCTCGTCACGCTCTACGTGGCCGGTCACGAGCCCACGACGGCCCTGATCGCCAACGGCCTGCTCGGCCTCCTCCGCCAGCCCGACCAGCTGGCCATGCTCCAGGCTGATCTCGATGGGCTGCTCGTCAACGCCGTGCTCGAGCTGCTTCGATTCGACGGGCCGAACCAGTTCGTCCGGCGCGTCGCTATGCGGGAGACGAGGTTCGACGGCGCAGTGGTGCAGCCCGGCGATGTGCTCTATGTCAGCCTCGCCGCCGCCAACCACGACCCCGAAAGGTGGGGCCCCGACGCCGACTCGATCCGCGTCGACCGCCCCGACGCCGGCCAGCACCTCCAGCTCGGGGCGGGCATCCACGCCTGCCTGGGCGGCCATCTCGCCCGCGTCCAGGCCGAGGTCGCACTCGGTGAGCTGCTCCGTCGTTGTACCGACCTCGAGCTCGCCGGCGAACCGACCTGGTCCGAACGGATGGTCCTGCGCAGCGTGGCGAGTCTGCCGATCCGGTTCACAGCCGTCTGACGGACGCGACCGATGTCAGCACCGTCGGACCGGCGGACGGTCGAGTCCTACATGCCCCCGGGTTACGATCGCCTGCGTGGCTGAATCGGAAGCCGACTGGCTCGAAGCCGTCCGGACCTCGTCGGTGGCCGACGATCTCCACATCGTCAGCTTCGCTCCCGGAGCGAGACTGTTCGACGAGGGTTCGGCCGGCCATCGGTTCCTGATCATGGCCGACGGCCACGCCGTCGTGCAGCGGGGAACGGGCGGCGACCTCCGCGAGATCGCCCGGGTCGGACCGGGGGCGCTGCTCGGCGAGCTGTCCCTCCTCACCGGCTCGCCACGGTCCAACACCGTCACCGCTCTGGACGACGTGATGGCCTTCGCCGGCGAGGAGCCGGCATTCGCCCGGCTCCTCGAGCTCGAGCCCGTGCGCCACCATTTCGCTCTCACCGCGGCCGAACGCCTGGCCGAGATGGCGGACCCGGTCGAGACGACGCTACGGAACGGGCTGCCGGTCCAGATCCGGCCGCTCCTGCCCCAGGATCGCAACGCCTACATCGAGGCACTCGGGCGCGTTTCGCAGGAGACGCTGCGAAGGCGCTTCTTCACGGCGGGTCAGCCGCCGGCATCGGTGATCGACTATCTCCTCGACCTCGACTACGCCCGCCACTTCGCCTGGGTGGTCGTCGATCCCGCCAACGCCGAACATCCCGGCGTCGCGGTCGCTCGATACATATGCACCAGCGACTCGCCGGCCGACCACGCCGACCTGGCCCTGGGCGTGGCCGACGAGTTCCAAGGGCAGGGGCTGGGCACGATGCTCGTCGGAGCACTGGGGGTGGCGGCCCGAGCCAGCGGTTTGACCCGGCTCGGCGGTGAGGTGCTGAGCGACAACGTCGCCATGCGCAAGGTGTTCGACAAGGCGGGGGCCGACTGGACCGTCGACGAGCCGGGCGTCGTGAGAACCGACATCACCGTCGAACGCGCCATTCAGCTGATCGACCCCGATCTGGCCGACCGGCTCGAGCGATCGATTCACAACATGGGCATCGCCGCATCCATCGCACTCACGTGATGCGGTGCGCCGTCAGTCGTTGGCGTACCAGTCGTAGCCGCAGTTGTCGAGCGTCCACTGGTACCAGCGCTCGTCGGCGGCCTCGTAGGCCGCGTTGTCGCCCGCGAAGTAGTCGCCGGCCTGGACGGCGTTCAGCAAGAGCTCGACCTCGGGCTGGATGTCATCCGGCGCCAGCCGTTCGAGCTCGGTGAACGCGCTGATGGCGAACTCCAACCACGCATCCTCGTCGTCGAGTGACAGCTCGTTCCCGAGGTTGTCGTACTCGGCGATCGCCCCGCAGAAGTCCGTCGCGGAGAGGATGGTGGTCCCCGGAGGCTCGGTGGGAGGCACCGTCGTCGGGACCGTCTGGGGCGGCGTGTCGGTCGGTGTGTCATCGGCACCCGTGGTGGCGGCCGGGCGGCTGAACCGGCCGCCGGTGTCGATGTCGATGAGGATGAAGATGTCGATGATCACGGGCGCCGGCTGCACCACGACGATCGTCGTCGGGCTGAAGCCCGGCCACCTGGACCCCGTGTAGGTCGTGGCACCCTGGACGGCGACCGGCGGAATCAGCGGGTTACCGCAATTGCACTTCACCCGCGGTGTGCCGAACTTGTCGACCAGAACGGCGGTCCCCGCCTGGAGCACGGCCGCCCGAGGTGTTGGTTGCCCGCTGACGAAACCGTGGTTGGTCACCCGGGTGTCGGTGACGAGCGTGATCGGAGTGAGCGTGGCGATGTACGCGCCGACGTTGGCCGTCGTGAGCGGCCCGTCGGACCACTCGAAGGTCGGATCGGCGTTCTGCGCTGCGACCCACGCCGCCGCTTTGTCCGGATTCGCCTCGAGGAACGTCCTGAGCTGGCCCGGATCGCACCGAGCGGTGTCCTGCGTACCCCCGTAGAGGCCGGGAGTCGACCCGACCGCCGACGGAATGGCGGCGGTGGTCGCCGTGGTGGAGGGACCCGCGGGACTGCTGGTGGTCGTCGTCTCGCCGGGTGGGGGTCGAGAGGCGAGGGTCTCCGCAGGTGCGACGTCGATCTTCTCGGTGAACGGATCGGGCCCGGATTCGGCGGCCGGCTCGAGGAAGACCTCACCCTGAGCGAGGGTGAGCTCGTCAGCGTCGTCGTCACCGGACAGGAGGACGAACGCCCCGGCCGCGAGTGCGAGCACCACCAGGACGCCGGCGATGATGAGCAGGTTCCGGTTGGTGTTGTCGCCTCCACCCGAGGTCGGGGCTGCCGCGGAAGACCCCGAGCCAGGAGGGCCACTCGCCGGCGGGGGGCCACCGGGCGGTGGTCCGGGCGGTGGACCACCGGGTGGGATCTCACTCATCGGTCGAACCGCCTTTCTCGTCGCGCCACGGAAGGGCGCCCCCTGAAGGGTACGAACCCCGTCGGCCGCGGCGCCACCCCGAACCCGAGTGGCGTTTCAGACGCCAGATCAGCCGGACACCGCTCTCGCCCGGAGCGCCCACCTCGTAGGCCCGACGGTCGACGAGCTCGAATCCGAGCGTTTTCGGGATCCCGCCGCTGGCACGATTCTCCTCGTCGTGGTGGATCTCGACCCTGTCGATGTCGGGCCGCGCCAGTGCCGCCTCGGTCAGCGTACGGGCGACTTCGGTGGCGAAGCCTCGACGGGTGTGGGCTCGACCGATCCAGTACCCGATCTCGAATCCCCCGGGCCCGATCCGCCCGTGGAGCCCGGTGCCACCGACGGGCTCACCGTCGAGGAATACGCCATAGGTGACGTCATCGCCCCTCGAGCGACTCGCCTCCCACCCGGCGAAGAGGGCTCGACGCTCGGCGAGCGTCCGCGGCTCGGCGGCGATCCACGGCATCCAAGGGCGAAGGTGATCCAGATTCGCCTCGATCAACTCGGCCAGGGTCACGGCATCGTCGGGCTGCCAGGTCCGGATCTCGAGCCTGGGACACGAGATCGCTTCGGGCAGTGGCGACGCAGCCATGGCCCAAGTCTCACCCACCGGCTCAGAGGGTGAGCACGACTTTTCCGAAGTTCCTGCCGTCAGCCAGGTGCGTGTGGGCCCGACCGGCCTCTTCCAAGGGGTACGTCGAGTCGATGACCGGGACGAGAACAGCTCGGCGGAGGGCGTCGACGACGTCGTCGAACGCTGCGGTCATCGACGGAACGTCGCTGGCCAGCCGGTTCATGTTGATACCGAACACGCCCTTGTTGGCGTTCATCAGCTGGAACGGGTGGAACAGCGGCGTGCGGGCGACGGCGCCCAGGATCTGGCGGTAGTTGCGGGTCCGTGCCCCCCGGGCGCTGGTAGACGACATCCCGTAGAGGAAGAGCCGGCCCAGCGGTGCCAGGAGCCTGTAGTTCGTCCGGGTGGCCGGACCTCCGATCGGGTCGAGGATGACGTCCACGCCCCGGTCCCCCACGATGCGGCGGACCTCGGTCGTGAGGTCCTGGCTCCGGTAGTCGATGAGGTGGTGAACGCCCATGGCGGCCAACCGCTGGTGCTTCGGACCACTGGCCGTTCCGATGACGGTCGCACCCCGGTCGAGCGCCAACTGCAGTGCGGCGAGGCCGACACCACCCCCGACACCGTGGACGAGAACGGTCTCCCCGGCCCGGATGGAGCCGAGCCGGACCACCATCATGTGGGCGGTGAGCGAAACGACGGGCACACCGGCGGCAGTCACCGTATCCAGGCCGGCGGGGATGCGACGGACCTGATAGGCGGGAACGACGACCGTGTCGGCGTAGCCGCCGAACATGGTCATCCCGAAGACCTCATCGCCGACCGCGAGCGCCTCGCCCGCTCGGGAGGATCCGGTCGGACCGACCTCGTCGATGACACCTGCCATCTCATAACCGATGCAACAGGGGAAGGGCGGCGCGTCCTGGTAGGTCCCCATCCGAGCAGCCAGATCGGCGAAGTTGACCCCGGCGGCTCGGATCCGCACCCGCACCTCGTCCCGGCCGGGCGTGGGATCAGGGGCCTCGCGCATCTCGAAGACCTCGGGTCCACCGGCTTCGGGAATGATCAGCTGTCGCATCTCGCCTCGATCGGTGGAGTCACCCGGGCGACGCTACCCGAGTGCGTTATCGGGGTCTGTCCCCGGTAACGCACTCAATGGGCGGAGAGGGCGGCGGCGGGTTCGACGTAGTCGTAGCCCAGCGCGTCGGCGACGTGGGATTCGGTCACGGCGCCGCGACAGATGTTCAGCCCGTCGAGGAGGTGCTCGTCGGCCATGAGGGCCTCCTCGATGCCACGGTCGGCCAGGGCCAGCACGAACGGGAGCGTGACGTTGTTCAGGGCGTACGTCGATGTCTTCGGCACCGCCCCGGGCATGTTGGCCACGCAGTAGTGGACGACGTCGTCCACGACGTAGGTAGGATCGTCGTGCGTGGTGGGGTGGGCGGTCTCGACGCAGCCGCCCTGGTCGATGGCGACGTCGACGATCACCGAGCCCGGCCGCATGGCCCGGACCATTTCGGCGGTCACCAGCCGCGGCGCTCGGCTCCCCGCCACCAGAACGGCGCCGATGACGAGGTCGGCCGAGAGAACGAGGTTCTCCAGCGTGGCCTTGGTCGAGTAGACCGTCTCGAGGGTCGCCCCGAACCGGCGTGACAGCCGGTCGAGGACCGCCACGTCGCGATCCAGCACGGTCACCGCAGCGCCGAGGCCGACGGCCATCTCGATCGCGTTCTCACCCACCACGCCACCGCCGATCACCACGACGTCGGCCGACCGCACCCCCGGCACCCCACCTATGAGCAGTCCGGAGCCGCCCTGCTCCGCTTCGAGGCAGTGGGCCCCGGCCTGGATCGACATACGGCCGGCCACCTGCGACATCGGCGACAGCAGCGGGAGGCCGCCTCTCACGTCGGTGACGGTCTCGTAGGCGATGCACGTGGCGCCACTGTCGACGAGGTCGGCGGTCTGGTCGGGGTCGGGTGCCAGATGCAGGTAGGCGAACAGCCCCTGGTCGGGTCGGAGCCGCGACCGCTCCGCCGGCTGCGGCTCCTTGACCTTCACCACCAGCTCCGCTTCGGCCCAGATCTCGTCGGCCGGGCCGACCTCGGCACCCGCGGCGATGTAGTCGTCATCCGACTTCAAGATGCCGCTCCCGGCGCCGCTCTCGACCAGGACCTCGTGGCCGTGGGCGACCAGCTCGAGCACGCTCACGGGTGTCAGGCCGACGCGACGCTCGGCATCCTTTACTTCGCGCGGAACGCCGATTCGCATGGACCTGACCCCCTCGGGCATCACCGACCCCGCCATGTTGCCATCAACGGTCTGCTCCGGACCGGATCTCTGACAGGATGCGGTTGCACGGACAACGAATCGGAGATCGCCGTGGCCATGATCGACATCACCACCGACCCCCGCGGTGCCATCTTCATGGACCCTGCGGCCTACACCGATCAGGACGCGTGGCACGCCACCGCCTCGTCGATCCGAAGCGACACTCCGGCCCTTCGGGTCGAGGCCGAGGGATTCACCCCCTTCTGGGCCGTCACCCGCCACGCCGACGTCTTCGAGATCTCCCGCCGCAGCGACGTCATGTTCAACACCCGCCAATCCGTGCTGGCCCCCGACTTCCAGATGGACTTCATCAATTCGCTCGGCGTGGAACCGAAGACCCTGATCCACATGGACGGCATCGAGCACCGGGACCACCGCAACGTCGCCAACGACTGGTTCAAGCCGGCCGCGGTGAAGAAGCGGCAGGCCGCGATCGACGCCATCGCCGACGAGTTCGTCGCGAAGCTCGCCGATCTCGGTGGTACGTGCGACTTCGCCCAGGACATCGCCGTGCCCTACACGCTGAGGGTGATAATGAGCATCTACGGCGTGCCCGAGAGCGACGAGCAGCTGATGCTCCAGCTCACCCAGGGACTGTTCGGAGCGGCCGACCCCGAGTACCTCGGCGACGCGACCGATCCGTTGACCATGGTCACCGACACGATCCGCGGCTTCGAGGAGTACTTCGCGGCGATCTCGGCCGACCGGCGGGCCAATCCCACCGACGACCTCGCCACGGTGATCGCCAACGGCGAGGTCGACGGCTGCCCCATGGACGACCACGCAACGCTCTGGTACTACATCATCGTCGCCACCGCCGGCCACGACACGACCTCCTACGGATTGTCAGGCGGGATGGAAGCGCTCCTCCGCCACCCCGATCAGGTCGCCGCCCTGCGGGCCGATCCCGGGCTGGCGTTCGGCGCCACCGAGGAGATGATCCGATGGACCACGCCCGTACGCCACTTCCTCCGGTACGCCCACGAGGACTTCGACGTCTCGGGAGTCGGGATACCCGAAGGCGATCGTGTTCTGCTGTCCTATCCGGCTGCCAACCGCGACCCGAACGTGTTCGACGATCCCGAAACCTTCGACATTCGCCGGCCCGACGCCGGCGATCTCATATCGTTCGGGCTCGGCGCCCACTACTGCCTCGGCTCACAGTTCGCCCGCCGCGAGATCCGGACCATCCTGCCCAAGCTCCTGGACCGCGTCAGCTCGCTCGAGATCGACGGCGAGGCCGAGTGGTCCGAGGCCGCATTCGTGGGCGGCGTGAAGCACCTGCCGATCCGCTACACGCTGGTGTAGATCAACCGGCCCGGGTTCAGACCAGGTCCCGACGCTCCGACCACTTGAGGCCGATCGCACCCGGGATGATCGGCATCCAGTAGCTGATCAGCCGGAAGAGCAGCGTCGCCGACCAGGCGACGGCCTCGTCGACACCAAGGCCCTGGAGAACCAGCACCAACGCTGCCTCGACGGCGCCGACACCGCCGGGTGTCGGCACGGCGGACGCGATGGTGGTCGCGACCATGTAGGCGGACGCGAGCTGGGCTCCTCCGATGTCGATGTCGAATGCCCGACAGGCGATGATGAACGTCGAGATGGTCAGGAGCTTCGACACCGTGGCTCCGCCGAACAGCAGCGTCAGCTTGCCCGGGCGACGCAGAAGCTCCCCGAACTCGTCCCGAATCTTGTCGGTGAACCGTCGTACGACCTGTAGCACCGCCTTGCGGAGCTTCGGGATGGCGAACACGAACACCACGCAGGCCACGATCAGCAGGACCACGACCGCGATCGTGTCCCACGGAGGTGACTCGGGCTCGATGCCGGTGTCGACGCTCCCCGCCCAGGCCGTGAAACCGACGAGAAACACGGTCTGCACGATCCCGCTGGCAACCGACGTGAGCCCCACCGCCGCGGTCCCGAGGGTGAGATCGGTACCGCCCTTCTGAAGGTACCGGATCCGCATGGCCATGCCTCCGGCATTGGCCGGGGTGAACCGGTTGAGGAAGCTCTGCCCGAACATGACGATGGTGGTGTCGCCCAGGGGGAGCTGCTTGGTGACCGCACCGATCAGCGACGCCGCTCCGGCCACGTTGGTGAGCAGGATCAGGACGATCATCACCGGCACGTCGGCCAGGTTCGCCTGACTGAATACGTCGACGATCTGGTCCCAGTTGCTGACGAGTCCGAGCAGGAAGAGGGCCAGGACCCCGAAGCCGAAGACGCCGATGATGCGCTTTACGCCGATGCGTTCGAGCTCGGCCATCTCGACGTCGTCCGCGCCGGTGTCTGCGATGACGAGCTCGTGCAGTTCGGAGAGGAGTTGCTTGTCGGCGCGAGCGGCTTTCTTGTTGGCCGAGGCCAGCGCCAGCGGTTGCAGGTACGGCAGTGCTTCGACCAACGGGTCGGAGCCCAGCACCGCCTCGGCCGCTGCGACGGCGCGGTCGGCGCCGACCAGTGCACCGGTGGCGGTGAGGAGATCGGCGACGTCGATGGCCAGGAGCTCATCCGATGCGGCCGGAGTCGACCAGCGGAATCGCAGCACGGAGGCACCGGCTCCGTGGAGCGCGAGGTGATGGGCGTCGAGCTGTCGATGAGCTATGCGCTGATCGTGCATCGTCTGGATCTGCTCCCACACCGCGCTGAGCACCTCGTCGGTGATCGCCTCCGCCGGCAGTTCCGCGAGGAGCTCACCCGGCGCGAGCGTGCTGATGAGCACGGCCCCCCGATCGGTCTCGGCCACGCCGAGCACATCGACGGTGTCGACCCCCGCGCTGGCTGCCAGCATCGTCACCATGGCCTCGTGGCTCACGGCCGCGTCGGGTGACACCGCAGTCCGGGTGTCCTCGATTCCCTTGACCCGGATCGACCGCCACAACCGGAACAACAGGTCGGCATCGCGCTCGTCGCCGTCCAGGTACTTCACCGCGACGACGGTGTCATCGGTGGCGACACCGCGGAACCAGCGGCCTTCGCCGCCGACCCGCTGCAGAGGCTCGAGCCGGTCGAGGTGTATCCCGGTCCGGCGTGCTGCGTCCTTCAATTCATCGGTGCCCGGCCTGCGAGCCGGGGCGCCCATGATGATGAGCACGAGCGAGGCTGCGGCCGTTCCGACCACCACGGTGAGCAACAAGCTGACGGGCGCCTGGGTGCCGGTGAGCATACGGACCAGTACGGCGGCGGCGATCGCAACCCAGCCTGCCCGCCGCCAGGCTCGGCCGAACAGGGGACTCGCCGCGGTGATCGCCGCCGTGAGGGCGGCCAGGTAGACCACCGAGGGGAACGATGCGTCGGTGAGCCAGGATTCGAACTCGTAGGTGTTCAGCGTCTCGGAGGGCTCCACCCGCCCGAACCAACCCTCGATCAGCGCGACGGCGATCCAGGCGGTCACCGCGGAGGAGGCGACCAGGAGCAACTCGCGGAAGCGCCGTTGCCACAGGCTGTAGGCCACGATCGCCACGGGGACGACGACGGTGAGCAGTTGCGCCGTCCCGGCCAGGAACGCTCTGACCCCCGAGGGGAGGTTGGTCACCAGCTCGACGAGGTCGCTGGACGCCGCCTCGATCGAGCTCGGTGCAACCGCCACGAAACCGGAGAGCAGGGCGAGAACGAGCAGGTTGAACACCAGGCGCGCCGCATCGGACGGGTGCCGCAGCCAGACCTCCTCGCTCGTCTCAGGAATGGGGGGAGCATAGTGAGCCCGCCGGCACGGACGCCCGGCACGGACGCGTCGTGTGATCGAGCCGGGCCATCCGCTCATGGTCCCGTCGGATCCGCCGACCCATTGGGGCATGACCTCCGCGCTCACGAGCGATGCCGCGCGTTTCCTGGACGAGTCGGTCGACGCGACCGTCGTGTTGGATTCGGGCGGACACATCGTCGCGGTCTCCGACTCGATGCTGCGCCGATCGGGCTATCGGGCCGAGGAACTACTCGGCCGCTGGGGCATGGACCTGGCCCACCCCGACGATGCCGGGGCGGCCATGGCGTCACTGGCCGGCACGGTGGCCGAAGTCGGCCGCCACTCTCCGCTGCGGATCCGGTTCCGGGACAAGTCCGGTTCCTGGCGACCGCTCGAGCTCGTCGCCAACTCGCTCGCCGATCCCCGGGGAACCGTGGTACTCAGCCTGCGCGACCGTACCGGGCAGCTCGGCTACGAGGAGATGCTCGTCGATCGCTCCGAGCTCTACCGCCAGGTGGTCGAGCTGGCCGCCGAGGGAGTCTGGATCATCGACGATGAGAGCCGAACGACATTTACCAGCCCGCCCATGGCCGCCATGCTGGGCTGGACCGCCGGGGAGATGCTCGGCCGGAAGATCTTCGATTTCATGGACGACGACGGGGTGGCGGTCGCCGAACAACAGTTCGAGCGGCGGGGCGCGGGGCCGGCCGAGAACCACCCGTTCCGTTTCGTGCACCGGGACGGGCACCCGATCTGGACCCGGATGAACACGACACCCCTGGGCGCCGGTGATCCCTACCGCGGGGCGATCGCCGTCGTCTCGGACATCACCGAGCAGCATCTCGAACACGAGCGGGTCGCGAGGGAGCGGAGCAGGCAGCGGGCACTGCTCGACGCGCTTCCCGACCTCATGCTCCATCTGGACGAACGCGGGACCTACCTCGACTTCCACACCCGGACGATCGACGACCTCCCCGCACCCCCGGAGGAGCTGCTCGGTCGAACGATCCACGACCTCCTGCCCTCCGATGCCGCTTCGGCGATCCAGTCTGCGATCCAGCGGACCCTGGGCTCGGGTCAGACTCAGGACGTGGCGTTCACCCACGGGTGGGTGGCTCGGGTCGGCGGCGGCCCGGGTGAGAGGGTCCCGAGGATGTGGAGTGCTCGGCTCGCCCCGAGCGGACCCGATTCGATCGTCGCGATCATCCGTGACGTGACCGAACTGCGCCGGGCCGAGGAGGCGCGGATCGGGTGGGAGCTCGAGGTGCAGCGTCGGGTGGCGGCCGAGGAGCGGGCCGCACTCGAGGAGCAGATCCAGCGGACAGCCCGCCTGGAGTCCCTCGGGCGACTGGCCGGGGGGGTCGCCCACGACGTGAACAACCTCCTGGGAGTGATCGGCAACTATGTCGCCGTGATCCGGCGGTCCATCCCCGAGACCGCCGTGCTCGACGATCTGACCGAGATCGAGAAGGCCGTGCGCCGTGGTTCCGAGCTCACCCGCCGGCTGCTGCTCTTCGGTCGGGCCGACGGTAGACCGCCGTCACCCCTCGACGTCACCGGCGTGGTCGCCGAGTGCTGTCGGTCGCTCACCGGGACCGCTGGTCCGGCGATCGAGACCCGGATCACATCGGAACCCTGCGACGTGCTGATCGACCGATCCCAACTGGAGCAGCTCGTCGTCAACCTGATCATGAACGCTCAGGATGCCTCGCCCGCCGACGGCCTCGTCACCGTGACGGTGGCACGCGCCGCCGATGACGAACTGGCCGCCGATCCCTCGCTCGCCGACACCCCGCACGTCCGGGTAACGGTTCAGGACGAGGGTCCCGGCATTCCCGAGGACATCCGCGACCAGGTCATCGAGCCGTTCTTCACGACCAAGGAGGTCGGGCGCGGCACGGGGCTGGGCCTGGCGGTGGTCCACGGCGTCACCGAAGCAGCCGGCGGGAAGCTCGACATCGGAGGCTCCGACCGGGGCGCCGAGATCACCGCCCTGCTCCCCATGCTCCGACGACCGGTCAGCGACGTGGGCTCACGTCCCGTCCTCGTCGTCGACGACGATCCGGACGTCCTCCGATCGACCGCCCTTCTCCTGGAGGCTCACGACGTGCCGGTCGTCACCGCGGGCTCGGTCGACGAGGCTCTCCTGGTCCTGGAATCGGATGTCGTCGTCGGGGCCGTGCTCTGCGACATCCTCATGCCGGGCCGATCAGGACTCGAGCTCGAACAGATCCTCGCCAGACGACATCCCCATCTGACCGTCGCCTTCATGACCGGCTACGCGGCCGACCACCGGGACGAGCTGCCGGAGGATCGGCCCGTGCTGGCGAAACCCCTGGCGATCAGCGAGGCCCTGAGAGTGCTCGGCGTGGAGCCGGCAGGCAGGGAGCTCATCGGGACAGATCGACCAGTCCAGCCCGCGCCGCGGTGACGACTATCTCGAGCCGGGAGTTGACGCCGAGCTTGCGCGAGATCCGCTGGACGTGATTCCGCACGGTGTTCGGGCTGAGGTACAGCCGCTCGGCGATGGCGCTGTTCGACAGGGAATCGGCCAGGAGCCGGACCACCTCGATCTCCCGCTCGGACAGACCGAGGTCGTCGGTCCTCCGCTGGTCCTGCTCGACCCCTGAGCGAACCGCGGCGGCGGTCAGCTGTACCTCGCCCCGATGGGCCGATTCGAGCGAGGCGATGAGCTCCTCGGGAGCCCGGTCCTTGGTCACGAACCCGTCACAGCCGGCCGCGAGCGCGCTCACGACGACGTCGGCGTCGCGCTCTCCGGTCAGGACGACGATCCGGATCTCGGGATCGGCTCGTCGGAGCTCGCCGATGGCCGACGCTCCCGTTCCATCGGGAAGATTCCAGTCGACGAGAGCGACATCGGGCCTGTCTGCTGCGCACTGTTCGGCCAGCCCGGAAACCCGGGTCGCGATGCCGACGACGTCGATGTGGTCGAGGTCGTCGAGCAGTCGTTGAAGACTCCGGGCGAAGAGGTCATGGTCGTCGACGATCAGTACTCGCACGTACAATACCTTACGAGAAGTCACAGCCGAGGGTCCGGCACGCGAATCGCGCCGACATCACCCACCGAGCAACCTCACAATACCTCCCTCCCGGCCGAAGGGATCCGGGACCGGCGGTTCGCCGGTCCTCCGCGGAGAAACGAGTCACGTGAACGAGCGACAGGCATCTGCACCACTTCGGATGTCACTCTCGACCGAGTCTCGAACCGGTCGCGCCGTCGCCGTACTGGCCTTCGCGTTCCTCCTCCTCCTCGTCGTGGCGGTGACGATCCTCGTCCGACGGTCGATCGACCACCAGGAGAGTCAGGCCACCCGGGCCCGCACCGAGGATGCGGTCGTGGCGATCGAGGCCCGCATGATCGCCTACACCGAGGTGCTGTACGGAGTCCGGAGCGCGCTCAGCCGCGGTGGGCAGCTCTCCCACACCGAGTATCACGAGCTCATCGAGGAGCTCGACGTCGACGGCCGCTATCCGGGCGTGCAGATGATCGGAACCGCCCGCCTGGTGGACCGCGACGTCCTCCCCGCGTGGGAGGAGACGGTAAACCGGGCTGCTTCCGCGTCTGGCCTCGACTACCCACCGTTCGAGGTCCACCCCGCCACCGCCAACGGCCTGGTCCTGGCGATCGACCACATCGAGCCGCAGGTCGGCAACGCGCCCGCCTTCGGATTCGACGTCATGAGTGAATCGAGCCGGCGGGAAGCGGCGGTCCGGGCCCAGGACTCCGGCCTTCCGGCCGCCACCGGCCCGATCAGGCTCGCCCAGGAATCCGAGACCCAGCTCGCCGTGGCCGTGATGATGCCGATCTATCGGCCCGGCCTTCCCCTCGACACCGACGAGGAGCGCCGCGATGCGTTCGTCGGGGTGGTGAGCGCGGCCTTCCGGATGGGCGATCTCCTGGCAGCCGTGTTCAGCGACGATGTGGTCGGCGACATCGAGGTGATCGACCGGTACAGCGGACGCCTGCTCTTCGACGGCGACCCGACGAGCGATCCCGACCTGTCCGCCACCCCCGACGATCGGAGTGGTGAGCTCATGGTCGGCGGTCGGCAGTGGGTGGTCCGCATCCACGGCGGCGAGCCGTTGCTCTCCACGATGGAGCGCGCCGCTCCCCTGGCCGTCCTGCTCTCCGGTCTGGGCGTGGCCGCCCTTCTGGCCACCCTCATCGGTTCGCTCATCACGGGGCGCGCCCGCTCCGCCTCTCTCGCCATGGAGATGACCGCCGAGCTCGAGGCGATCACCGAATCGACCAGCGAGGCGATCATCTCGGTCGACGAGACCGGCACGATCGTGGCCTGGAACCGGGGAGCGACCGAGATCTTCGGCTGGGATGCGAACGAGCGGATGGGAAAATCGATCGTCGACCTCGTGCCCGACGCATACCGGGGTCGATTCCGAGCCGGAATGGCGGAGGCGTTCTCCGACGCCGACGACAGCGTCATCGTCGAACAGCGCGAGTTGCTGGCGCGACACACCGACGACCACGAGTTCCCCATAGAGCTGTCCGTGTCCCGTTGGACCGCTCGGGGCCGAACGTTCCTGACGGGCTTCATGCGCGACGTCACCGAGCGGGTCGAGGCCCGGCGCCAGATCAGGGAGACCAGCGACCTGCTGGCCGCTGTACTGGACGCGGCAACCGAGCTGGCGATCATCGGATACCACCCGTCCGGCAAGATCGCGTTGGTCAATGCCGGGGCCGAACGGATGCTCGGGTGGACCGCCGACGAGCTAATCGGGCAGGAGGGTCCGATGGTCTTCCACGATCCGGCGGAGGTCCGGGCCAGAGCAGAGGAACTGGGGATGGAGCCCGGCTTCGAGGTGTTCGTCCAGGCGGCGCGCATGGGGATGCCCGAGACGAGAACCTGGACCCACGTCCGGAAGAACGGGACCAGCTTTCCCGCCGAGCTGACCATCTCACCGATGCACGGTCGGGACGGGGAGCCGAACGGGTTCATCGGGATCTCATGGGATGTCACCGACCGGATGGCGGCTGAGCAGGCCGGACGCGACGCGATGGAGCGCCAGCGGCAGATGGTGGCCAAGCTGACCGACCTCGACCGGGCGAAGAGCGACTTCATCTCGACCACGTCCCACGAGCTGCGCACGCCGCTGACGAGCATCATCGGCTACTCCGAGCTGTTGGCCGACGAGTTCGGTTCGGCCGGGGCGGGACGATCCGGGGAGATCGTCGAGATGATCGAGCGGAACGCCGGCCGCCTCCTCCTGCTCGTCGAGGACCTGCTCTCCCTGTCCCGGATCGAGTCGGGATCGTTCCACCTCAATCGGAAGCCGGCCAGCTGCGCGCGAATCCTCGACGCAGCCTGCGATGCGGTGGCGCCGTTGGCCGATGCTCGCTCCGTCGCCGTCCACCGGGCGATGGGGGATCTCCCGATGATGAGCGCCGACGAACCCCAACTCGAGCGGGTCTTCCTGAACCTCCTCAGCAACGCCGTCAAGTTCTCCCACGAGGGGGGCCGCGTCGAGGTAACGGCGATCGCGGACGACGACGGGATCATCGTGGCCATCCAGGACCACGGCATCGGCATCCCCGCCGACGAACAGGATCAGCTGTTCACCCGGTTCTTCCGATCGCGCTCGGCCGAGGATCAGGCCATCGACGGCACGGGACTGGGTCTCAGCATCGTGGCCCGCATCGTCGAGCGCCACGGAGGAACGATCGAGGTCACGTCCAGCGAAGGGATCGGCACCACGGTGACCGTTCGACTCCCCGCCGACTCGATCCCCCATCGAACATCGAATCCCCGGGAGGTCCCAGCGTGAGCAAGATCCTCGTCGTCGACGACGACCGCGACATCTGCACCCTCGTCGAGTTCAAGCTCGAGCAGATGGGTCACGAGGTGATCGTCGAACACGACGGCCGAGGCGGACTGGCCGCCGCCGTCGCCGACCATCCCGACCTGATCCTCCTCGACTGGATGATGCCGCTGCTCACCGGCCCCGAAGCGTGCGTCGCCATCCGGGCCGAGCCGTCGCTCGCTCACGTTCCGGTGGTCATGCTGACGGCCAAGGCCCAGGAAGCCGACATGAAGCGCGGTTACGCGGCCGGAGCCGACGACTACATCGTGAAACCGTTCAGTCCCCGTGAGCTCGCCGGTCGGATCGACGCCCTGCTCGACCGCGTGCATCCCTGACGAGCTCGTCGGCCCTCACATCGTCACGAGCACCTTGCCGAACGTGGGCGGGCCGAGCACCATCCGCATCACCTCCGGCCAGTCGCCGAGCGGGTGTCGGTGAGTGATCATCGCCGACAGATCGCGCCGGCCGAGCAGGTCGATGGCGTCTTCGAACCTCTTCGGATACTCCATCGCTCCCCGGATGGTCAGCTCCTTCATCATGATGGCCATGAACGATGTGGGAACGGGATCGAAATGCAGCCCGGCAACCGACAGCCTCGCCCCGGGGCCCGCGTTGTCGAGCACCTGGCCGATCACCGGCGCCGCTCCCGACGCCTCCACGAACGCGTCGGTACCGGCCATCGGAGCCAGGAGGAACGGCACCGAACCGTGGCGATCCCTGATCGTGGCCCAGACATCCTCCTCGGCTGCGTGAAGAGCCGCACCGGCTCCGAGCGATCGAGCCAGCACCAGGCGCTCGGGAGAAAGGTCGACGGCCACCACGTCGGCCGCACCACGGTCGACGCATGCGGCGATCGCCGCCAATCCGATGGGACCGGCACCGAACACGACGACGTTGTCACCTTCGCCCACCTGCGCCTTGTCCACGGCGTTCATGCCCACGCCGAGAGGCTCGGCGAGCGCTGCGACCTCGAGTGGCAGGTCGTCGGGCACGGGGAAGATGCGGCCGCCCCTGGCGGCGTCCCGGACGAGCAGTCGGGGGGCGAACGCTCCCTCGGCGCCACCATTGCCGATCCTCCCGCTCCGATCGTCGCCGGGGTGCACGACGACCCGGTCTCCGACGGCCACGCCGGTGACCTCCTCCCCGACAGCCTCGACCACGCCGGCGAGCTCGTGGCCCAGAGGCATCGGCGTGCCGGTCGGACCGGCGATACCGCCCATGGCGATGTACTTCAGGTCGCTCCCACACACCCCGCAGGCGGCCACGGCCACCAGAACGTCACGCGGACCGGGATCCGGGTCGGGCACTTCATCGAGTCGCGCATCGTCGGGCCCATGGATCCGAACCTGCTTCACCGCTCGTCCACCGATGCCGCCACGACGAGGTCGGACAGTCGCTGAAAGCGCAGGAGGTTGTCGCTGTCCTCGAGGAGCCCGGCGGTGAGACACACGAAGGTCAGGTCCCGCTCGGGATCGACCCAGAACAGCGTCGACCCGGCACCCTGACCGGAGAAGGTCCGCGGCGAGGTCGCCACGCCGAGCGGAGTCGGGAACACTCCTTCGCCCCGTAGGAAGAAGGTGAGACCGATCCAGGCGGGCCAGTCGGGCCAACCCCTCATCTCGCGGGCGTAGTCGAAGATGTCGTTGGGCAGTGAGCCGGTCTGATTCGTGAGGGCCAGCTCGAGGAGTCCGGGGGACACGACCCGCGCCCCGTCGAGTGCTCCCCCCCGTCGGAGCATCTCCGTGAAGCGGAACAGGTCCGACGCCGTCCCGATGGCGCCACCCGCCGGGAACTCCGACTCGACCGTGTACATGTCGTTCATCATCTCGAGCATCGCGGGATCGAAGAGACCTTCGGTCCCGTATCGACATCGGATCGGGACCCTTCGCTCCGCGAGATCGGCACGGAGCGAGAACGAAGTGTCGACCATTCCCAGCGGCGCGAACAGATCTTCGGTCAGAATCTGCCCGAAGGGCCGCCGCGCGTCGTCGAGCCGGCACACCAGCGCGGCCAGCACCGCGTGAGCCGTCATGGTGTTGTACGAGACCACTCGCCCCGGACGGCGGAACAACCGCTCGTCGCAGACCTTCGCCACGAGCTTGTCGATGTTCAGGAACTCGTCCGGCATCGTCATCATCGGCAGCTCGGTGTTCAGACCGCTCATGTGAGTCAGCAGATGAGCGACCGTGATGTTCTGCTTACCTCTCGTACCGAACTCGGGGATGATCTCGCTGACTCGGGTCGTGAGCGAGAGGTCGCCTCGGTCGATCGTCGCGAGCACGGCGAGCGTGGTGAACTGCTTGGTGATCGACATGAGATGGAATACGTCGCCCGTGTCGGCGGCGCGATCGTTGGCGGTGTCGGTGCGTCCGATCGCCTCGTGCATCGCGACCGTGCCGTGTCGGGCCACGATGAACACCGCACCGTCGTATGTCCCCCGGGCGATGTCCTGTTCGATGGCATTTCGCAGGCGATGCAGCCCCTCGGCGTCGAGACCAGCCCCTCCCGCCTCCTCGACCCGCTGATAGCTCACGCCTCGGGGAGCCAATTCGCATGGAACCCGATGGGGACGCGCCGTCTCATCTCGATCCTGGCCACCGGGTCGGCTTCGAGGTCGCGAGCATCGAGGACCACCAGCTCGGACCGGTCGGTGGCCTCGTCGGTGACGAAGCTGAGCAGCCAACCGTCGTCCTCGGCCGAACCGGCCGGATCCGGAGCGAAGACGTGCTCACCACAGGTCGACGTGTCGTTGTAGAAGTGCGATCGCGAGTCGCCCGTCTCCAGGTCGTGCTTGATGACCCCGTGGAACGAGAAGTCGAAGTCCTGCCTGCGTTGGAGGTCGAGGTAGCCGTAGCGGTGTTTCCGGCCGGCCAGGTCGTCGTTGATCCTCGGGAACTCACCGGCGCGATCGTCGATCTGCTCCTCGCGGACCGAACCGCCCGCCAGATCGATCGTCCAGTGCCAGGGAAAGGAATCGGGGGATGCCTGCGGATCGTGGAACTCGAAGCCGCCCGGCATCCTCTCCATACGCGGACCGAAGACCTCGATCGTGTCGCCGGTCTCCCACGCGTTGAAGAAGTGGACGAGGTAGCAGTTCGGAATCTCGAACCAGCGGATCTCGTCTCCGCGGCCCATGCGCGGTATGACACCGATGCGGGTTCCCGCCTCGGGCTCCCAGCGCATCGCAGATCCACCGCTGAGCAGTGCCTCGGCGTCGAAGACGGCCGGCGAGTCGAAGAAGATCGCGTGGTTCTCGGTGATGAGGAAGTCGTGCATCATCACCGGGCCGGGCAGATCGATCTCGACACTGTGCACCAGCACGCCCTCGGCGTCGACCACGTGGTAGCGCAGGTAGGGAGGAAACGGGCTGTACCCGAAGAACAGCATCTCGCCGGTCTTCCTGTCCATCTTCGGGTGAGCTGTCATCCCGCCGGCCAGTCGTCCATCGAAGTCGTATTCGCCGATCGTGTCGAGATCACGGGTCATCTCGGTCGGCGGTGCCACCTCCAGCAGGGCCAGGTAGCGGTCGGCGTGACGGACGAAGTGGGTGTTGGCGACGTTCTTGACCATCCCCGCCTCTTCGCCGACGCCCTCCTCGGGCAGGCGGAACTCGCCGAGGCCTCCGTAGCAGGCCCGCCCCCGTTCGCGCTCGGCCAGCAGACCCTTCGATTCGACGAACCGATTGCGATAGCGGGCGACCCCGTCCTCGAAGTAGACGGCGTGCACCATCCCGTCTCCATCGAAGGGGTGATATCCGCCGAGGGGTGCGAACTGGGGGTTCGGCCCGTTGCGGGTGAACACCCCCTGGAGCCCCGCGGGGATCTCTCCCACGACGTCGAGATCGTGGTCGTCGCGCTCGTCGCCGACCGGGGTGAGGAGACCCTGGAGGTACGGGTTCTCGAATTCTGTGCTGGTCATGAGCGTTCCTTAGTATGACTAAGTTACCGGGTTGTCACCATGACACGGTGCCGATCACCTGTCCAGCGGCGGCGCCGAGTCCGACGTTCCCGCGGACCCGGCCCGCGCCGCGACGGAAACCCGGCAGGCCCGTCGACCGTGTGCGAGTATCTGTCTGGTTGCCGATTGCACGGGGGAGCACAATGCAGACCGAGACCGACATCCGACCGAAGGCCGCACCGACCGGACCACAGAAGCCCGTGGTGCAACGACCGGAAGGCGGCTTCGTCTACAACTGGGGCCTCCAGGCGTTCATCGACATGGCCATGTCGCAGCGCATGATCGCCGACCAGGGTGGACCAATGGTCCAGCTCACGTTCTTCCCGATGATCCGGATGGCCGCAGAGGACCCCGCCGAGGTCGACCGCGCCTATCTGGAGATCCGATCGCGGCGCGAGAAGCTCCGCTTCTGGGATTCGCCCCGCGAACGCTGGCGCAAGAACTACGGCAACTTCGTGCGCGAGATCGAGTGGGCCCTGCTCGAGCTGCGCAAGTACTTCACCCAGGCCCAGTACGAGGAGCTCGTGATCGGCACCTGTGCGGCCATCTCGCGTCAGAACTCCCAGAAGGAGATGGACTTCCTCAACAAGCAGGCGATGAAGGCCGAGCTCGAGCGGCAGCGCAACCCCGGCCAGCAGTCCGAGCCCGGTGCCCTGCGCTCCGTGCTGATGAAGGTCTTCGACCCGGGCCGATTCGCCGCCTTCCTGGTCGGCGAGTCCGAGATGACCGAGATCGACGAAGCCGCGGGCACGGCCGTGATGGAGGTTCCCAACTGCGCGTGGCACACCTGCCCGGATCCCGCCTCGCTCCCCAAGCCCGATGCGCTGCCGGAGCAGGGCTGCCTGCTGATCTGCAAGGGCGTCTTCGAAGAGATCTTCGACGGCGATCCGGGTATCAAGATGGAGTTCGACCCCCACCTGCCCGAGACGTCGTGCACGATCCGCCTGTCGTTCTAGACAACCCCGGGGTCGTAGAGGGGCCCCGGCTCGTCAGTTCCGGAGGAAGTCCCGCTCCACCCGGTCGAGCGCCCTCGCGGTCATACCGGGCATGATTCGTTTCGAGTAGTACGTCATCCACGAGAGCGTGGTGACCGGACAGACGGCGCGGTTCTTCTCGACCGAGCGGAACACGGCCTTGGCGACGCGCTCGGCCGGCACTCCCTTGTTCCTGTTCTCGGAGCGGATGCGATCGCCGTAGGCGCCGGCGAACCGACCCCGCTCGGGCATCTCGGCGACGAGCGCGGTGCGGATGGGGCCGGGACAGATGACGCTCACGCCGATCCCGGCGCGGGCGAGCTCGGCCCGGAGGCTCTCGGAGTAGCCGACGACGGCGAACTTGGCGGTGGAGTACGCGGCGAAGCCCTCCATCGCGGCGAACCCGTCCATCGATGCGATGTTCACGACGTGGCCCCCACTCCCCCGGTCGCGCATCGCCGGGCCGAAGGCGCTGCATCCGTGGATCACGCCCATCAGATCGATGCCGAGCACCCAGTCCCAGTCCTCGGGCGAGGTCTCGAGCGCACTCGCGGCGAGCGTCACCCCTGCGTTGTTGACCAGGATGTCGAGCGCGTCGACACGATCGTGCACTACCTCGGCGAACCGGTCCATCGACGCCACGTCGGCGACGTCGACCTCGACGGCCACCACGTCGGTGCCACCGGCGCGGAGCGACGCTTCCACCGCGTCCAATCGACCGGCGTCGATGTCACAGATGGCGACGCTTGCGCCCCGTTCGGCCGCGAACCTGGCGGTCGCCTCGCCGATTCCGCTCCCGGCGCCGGTGACGCCCACCCAGCGGCCGTTGAGGTCCTCGACATCCATCTCGCGCTCCGTCCCCGACGCCTGCGTTACTTAGTCCCACTAATCTAGTCTCGATGGACGTGGCCGCCGCCCGGCGACCGGACCAAGCGAGGAGCCAAGGCATGGAAACCGAAACGGCCCCGGCCGATGACACCGACGAGCGATTCACCGCGGACACGGCGAGGAAGATGTTCTCCTTCCGGGGCAAGTCGGAGACCGGCGAGGGCGTCGACACGTCGATCGTGCGAAAGCACTATCACCCCGACGTGCGCTTCCGCGACGCGATCCAGGAAGTCCACGGCCGTGACGCCGTGATCGAGATGCTGCTCCGCTTCCCTCAGCGCTGCAAGGAATTGCGCTGCACCGTCCACCGGGTGATGCAGGAGGGAGACGTCATCTTCGTGGAATGGACCACCGAGATGGTCATCAACAGCCGGATCCCGACCCTCGCCGACGATGGGTGCACGAGACTCCTCCTCGACGAGGACGGTCGCGTCATCGACCACCGGGACTACTTCGACCTGTGGGGAGACATGATCGACGCATTCCCGCGAGCCTCCAAGGTGTACCGCAAGCTCGTCGGGCACATGGAATGAGCTCGGGGGACAACGACATGTCGCACGCTTTCGTCACCGGAGCATCGGGGTTCGTAGGCTCCGAGGTCGCCATCCAGCTCTGCGAGGCCGGCTGGAAGGTCACCGCATCGCGCCGGGCCACGTCCAACATCGACGACCTCGCCGACTACGACATCGAATGGGTGGAGACCGACATCCACGACGCCGATCGGGTGGCCGCGGACATGCCCACCGGCCTCGACTGCGTCTTCCACGTCGCCGGCAACAGCACGTTCTGGCCCCGCGAGTTCGACGCGCAGTACCGGGACAACGTCCTCGGCACCCGGTCGCTCGTCGCCGCGGCCCTCGAGAACGGGGCAAACCGCTTCGTCTACACGTCGAGTGGCGCCGCCTACGGCCAGCAGAACGAGACCCTCCATGAGGGGTTGGCCTCCAAGGCGCTCATCTCGCCGGTCAACTACGACCGCACCAAGTGGCTCGCCGAAAACGAGGTGCGATCCGGCATCGAGGAGGGACTCGACGCGGTCATCCTGAACCCCGCCGCCGTCCTCGGACCGCGGGATCCGAACTTCACGATCCTGTTCAAGCAGATCGCGGCGGGCCGGCTACCTGCGGTCATGCCGGCCAAGACCTCGTTCTGTCACATCCGCGAGGTCGGCCGAGCCCACATCCTGGCCTACGAGAAGGGCCGGACCGGAGAGAACTACCTCCTCGGCGGTCCGAACACCACCCAGCTCGAGATGGCCCGGGTCATCGCCGAGGTGGCGGGAGCGAAGGCGCCGAAGTACGAGATCCCGGGCTCGGTCTTCTACGCGGTCGGGGCCGCGCTCGAGCTCGTGGCGGCCGTCACCAACCGTCCCCCAGCCATCACCCGCACGTTCACCAAGGCGTTCCGCCACTGCTGGTACACGAACTCCGGCAAGGCGATCGAGGAGCTCGGGTACGACCCGCCCTCCCTGGAGGACATCGCGAGGGACACCCTGCAGTGGCTGCGCGAAGAGGGCGAGCTCCAGACCGCGTGAGCGATCGCGCGGCGACCAGGGGCTCGCTTTGTTAGTCAGCCTAAGTTAGGCTCCGTCCACGGCCTGAACTGGGAGCACGATGGGAACTCGATTCGAACTACCGAAGGGCCTCACGGCCGCCGACGAGGGACGACATGCCGCCCCCGAGGGGGCCGATGGGCTCTTCGGCGACACGCTCTGGGTGAGCGTGGTCGACCCCGAAGCCAACGTCTTCGGGGTGCTCCACTGGCACCTGACCAACCATGGTTTCGGTCGCCACGAGAGCTACTTCGTCATCGACGGAGTCCAGCAGTCCTACGGGCTCCGGGCCCCCCTCGATCCCGAGCCGGACTCAGGGCCCTGGACCGACGGCACACTCAGCTACGAGGTCGTGGACCCCTTCGAGCACATCCGCATCGAGATGGACGGCCCCCGCTACGGGTTCGAGCTCGATTTCAAGGGTCGCTTCGCCCCGTTCGACTACCACGATTCGGTCCGCGGTGACCCGCTCGCCGTCGCCTTTCCCTTCCACGCCGGCCATTTCGAGCAGGGCATGGACTGCACCGGCAACTTCGAGATCCGGGGTGGGCCCGCCGAGGGTGAGACCCGTTCGATCGACTGCTGGTCGCACCGTGATCACACCTGGTCGGACCGATTCGCCGAGGATCAGGAATGGCAGCTCGGCGGCGGGCACATGCCCGGCCACTTCTGGCCCTCGATCCAGCTCCCGGACCGACACATCAACGTGTTCGGGTTCTACTTCCAGTCCGAGATGGGCGAGGCGAACGAGGAGGCGAGCATCGGCGGCTTCGAGTCGACTGCGCAGGGCAGCGGAGCGATGCTCAATGCCGCCGCCGAGATTCTCGACACCGAACCCGACGGGGTCCGCGACGCGAACGCATTCCGATACGAGCTGACGACGCCCGACGGCGAGGTCATCCACGTTCGCTCGACCAAGAAGCACGGCCAGATCAAGCTGTGGCTCCGGGGCGAGAATGAGCTCGAGAACCGGATGGACTGCTACGAGGCCTTCGTCGACTGGGAGGTCGAGGAGACCGGCGAGACCGGGACCGGGGTCGCCGAGTACAGCGTCTTTCCTCCCCTCCCCCAGTGGCTCGTGTGAACCGACCGAAGGAGCAGGCAATGAACCGATTCGAGGGCCAGGTCTCCTGGGTGACCGGAGGCGCCTCGGGGCTCGGCCGAGCCACCGCGCTGCGGTTCGCCGCCGAGGGATCCAAGGTCGTCATCAGCGATCTAAACCAGGAGAGCTCCGACGAGACGGTCGAGTTGATCGAACAGGCGGGCGGCACCGCACTCAGCGCTCCGTGCGACGTGACCGACCTCGCGACGTGCATTGACGCCGTAGCCGCCATCGAGGAGAGCTACGGCCGCCTCGACAACGTCTTCGCCAGCGCCGGAATGGTCGGTGCCGGTGGAGTGGAGATGATCGGCGAGCAGGACTTCTACAGCGTGGTCGACGTGAACCTCAACGGGGTCTTCCGCACCGCCAAAGCGGCACTTCCGGCCATGCGGCGCTCGGGGGGCGGAGCCATGGTGCTCGCATCCAGCATCGAGGGACTCGTGGGCAACGCGATGCTCCCCGCCTACAGCACGGCGAAGACCGCCCTGGTCGGGCTGTGCCGATCACTGGCCGAAGAAGGCGCTCCCGACATCCGCGTCAACTGCATCCACCCCGGCTACATCGAGACCCCGATGACCGAGCCGATCGCCGCCATGATGCCCGACTTCAAGACCGACTGGGCGAACAAGTCGCCAATGGGTCGGGTCGGCACGCCCGACGACGTGGTCGGCGTCGTCCTGTTCCTCTGCAGCGACGACGCGCGGTTCGTCACCGGCGACGGCATCAGCATCGACGGCGGCATCATGGCCGTCAGATCCTGACGAGGCGGACGTGGACGAGAACCTGACGCTGCGGGACCGAGCCGACGTCGCCGATGTGCTGTTCCGCTATGGCAGCAGCCTCGACGAGAAGGACTGGGCTCGCCTCGAGACCTGCTTCACCCCTGGGGCCACCGGCATCCTCGCCGGGGGACCACAGCTGGAGGGCTACACCGCCATCGAGGAGGCCGTGCGTGCCGCCCTCTCCGTGTACGACCGCACCCACCACTCGATCAGCAACTGCGAGGTCGAGGTGTCGGGAGACACGGCTCACCTCCGGGCGAATCTGATCGCCACGCACCTGCTCCCCGACGGCAACTTCGTCGTCGGTGGTGTCTACCGGGAAGAGCTCGTACGAACCGCCGACGGATGGCGGATCTCGCACCACGTACTCGACGCCCTCTGGTTCGAGTAGAGAGGCTGCGCTCCCCTGTCGCCGAAATCTGGTCCCTCAGCGTCGGTATCCGACGGCTACGGCCACCCAGTTCGATACCGCACTGGTCGCCTCGGCCCCGGACAGACGAACTGGCGGCCCAGGAGCCCAGAACTGGGTTCTGAGGCCGCGAGTTCGTGTTGACGAGACCCCGCGGGTCGGCTTGTCGCGCCTATCAACGAACCGCCCCCCACGAGCGCGCCAACGACCCCTTGGAACCAATCATCTAGTGGACCATCTGGTCGGACCACTTGGGGCCGACGCTCTCGCCGCCGTCGACCGTGATCGCCTGACCGGTCACGAACTCGCCGTCTCGGCTCGCCAGCCAGGCCGCGGTCGCCGCGACGTCCTCGGTCCTGCCTGCTCGGGGATACGGTCGCATGGCCGCGGCGGCATCCTCCATGACGCCGGTCGCCTCGGGACCCAGACCGACCGCCCCGAGCACCAGGGGCGTCACGATCCCACCGGGGCAGATCGCGTTCACCCGGATCCGATGCTCCCCGAGCTCTAGCGCCACCCGCTGGGTGAGGTGGACGACACCCGCCTTGGCGGTGCCGTAGGCGTGAGGCCCGTTCCCCGGCGCGTGAGCCGCGATGCTCGACGTGCTGATGATCGAGCCGCCGTCGCCCTGGTCGACGAGAAGGCGCCCCGCGTGGCGCATGCCGAGGAACACACTGCGCAACAACAGGTTGATCGTCGCATCCCACTCGTCGGCGGTCACCTCGAGGATCGAACCCCTGGCCCCGATGGCCCCGGCGTTGTTCACCATGATGTCGAGCCTGCCGAACTCGTCCGGGGCGGCCTGCACGAGGGCCGCGACCTCCCCTTCGTCGGTCACGTCGCACCGGCGATAGGCGGCACGCTCACCGAGAGCGTCGACGACCGCCTCGCCCGCCTCGTCCTGGATGTCTCCGATGACGACGTTGGCCCCCTCGGCCACGAATCTCCGTGCGATTCCCTCGCCGATCCCACTGGCCCCGCCGGTCACGACGGCCACCATGCCTCCGAGGCGTTGTTCGGATCCGCTCATCTCGACCACCTGCTTCCTACTCGACGACTTCCCACTCGACGAACGGTCCCAGCCCCTGATCGATCGCCGCCCGGAGACGATCCCGCAGGACGTGTTTCTGCACTTTTCCGGTACCGGTCATCGGCACGTCGTCCGCGCCGAGCACGAGCACACCTCGCGGCCGCTTGTATCCGGGAAGCTCGGATCGACAGAACTCGCTCACCCCGACCTCGTCGATCGTGGCCCCGACATCGGGCACGAGTGCGACACCGACCAGCTCGCCCTTGTCGTCGCCCGGAAGCGCGAACACATGGGCGGCGCGGACACCCGGGATGCGCGCCAAAGACCCTTCGATGTCGGCCGGGCTCACGTTGATCCCGCCGGTCTTGATCACGTCCTTCAGCCGCTGGACGAAGTGCACTCGGCCGTCACCGTCGACGAAGCCGGCGTCGCCGGTGGGGAAGAACCCCTCGGAGTCGAAGGTCGTGGCCGGGTCGACCTTGTAGTAGCGGCTCATGACACTGGGACCCCTGACGCAGAGTTCCCCCTGCTGGCCGTCGGGCAGACGCTCGCCCGTTTCGGGGTCGACGACCTTGATCTCGTTTCCGGGAAGCAGATGCCCCTGGGTGCTCATGCGGATATCGAGAGATTCGTCGGCTCGGGTACAGGAGAATGCGGTGGCGGTCTCGGTCATCCCGTACATGTTGACGCCTCCGAGCCCGTCGGCCGGGGGCGTCTCGCACAGCACGTCGTACGGCGCGGTGCCCTTGTGGAGCCCGCTGTGGTCGCGGGTGCTCCAGTCGGGATGGTCGAGCAGCTGCTGCAGCTGATGGGGCCACAGGTGCCAGGTGGTCGCTTCCTCCCGCTCGATCAGCTCGAGCGTCACCGCCGGATCGAGGTTCGGCTGGATGATGAGAGCAGCACCGTGCGAGAGGGCACCCAGCATGACGTTGACGCAGCCGGCCGAGAAGAACAGCGGGAAGTAGAACCACACCACGTCATCGGTGCCCAACCCCTGGTAGTCGCCGATTCGGCCACCATTGCCCGCGACGGCACGGTGTGAGAGCAACACGCCCTTCGGTCGGGCTGTGGTGCCCGAGGTCGTCAACAGGTAGCACGCGTCCTCTGGATCGACAGCGGATTCCAGGCCCGCAACGACCGCCGCCGGAACCTCGTCGGCCCGGGCGAGGAAGTCGTCCCACGATCGACATCCCGAGGGTGGGTCCTCGGCACCGCGCACGACGACGTGGCGCAATGACGGGACCTCGGGAAGGTAGAGCCCCCCGGATTCGGCCTCCTCGAGCGCGGGCAGGATCCCGGTGAGCATCCCGAGGTAGTCGTTGTCGAGGAACCGCGATGTCATGAAGAGGTACTCGACGTCGGCGTGGGTCAACTGGTAGGCGAGATCGTCACGACGCACGAAGGTGCTGATGGGAACGAGCAACGCACCCAGGCCGGTCGCGGCGAAAGCGAAGGCCACCCAGTGGGGATCGTTCTCCATGAGCAGACCGACGTGCGAGCCCTTTCCGACACCACAGGACACCAGCGCCCGCTGGTAGCGCTCGACCAGCTCGGCCAGCTCCCGATAGGTGTGCCGCGTCTCCTCGGTGATGAGCGCGGGGCGATCACCGTGGGACTCGACGCTGCGCCGAAGCAGGCTCGACAACGTCGACGGTTGATCGTCCACGTCCCCGGGCCCGCCGCGGTCCGGCTCAGACAAGGACGCCCTCGTCGGTGAGTCGCCTGATCTCGTCCTCGGGCAGGCCGAGGAGGTCGCGGTACACGTAGTCGTTGTGCTCGCCGAGTCGGGGGGTGGGACGGGTGACCTCGGGCGGCGTGGCGGTCAACCACCACGGCGTGGCGTAGATCGTGCAGGGGTCGAAGCCCTCGAAGTCGTGCGACACCGTGAAGCCCCGGGACTTCCAGTGTGGGTGCTCGTTGCGCTCCTCGAGCTCGAGTGCCGCGGCCACTGGCACGCTGGCCGCGACCAGGCGGTCGGTGGCGTCGTCACGCTCGATGGTCGCAGTCCACGCCGCGATCGCCTGATCGATCTCGGCGATACGTTCCCGGCGTCCGCCGGGAGTCGCCAGCGCGGCGTCGGCTGCCAAGTCGTCACGACCGATGACCGAGGCCAGTCGCTCCCACTCGCCGCCATCGCGGACCGCGACGGCGATCCAGCGGTCCTCGCCCGCAGTCGGGTACAGGCCGTGCGGGCAGAACGCCGGATGGGAGTTGCCCTGCGGGCCGGCGATCTTGCCGGTGAGCTGGTAGTCGAGCAACGGTTCACCCATCGTCGCGGCCGAGCAGTCGATCTGGCTGACGTCCACGAACTGGCCCTCGCCCGTGCGGTCGCGGTGCTCGAGTGCGGCGAGCGCGCCCACGACGGCCTGGACCGACATCGAGGTGTCGCCGAGCCCGAAGGGCAGCAGGCCGGTGCTGACCTCGGCTTCGGGATAGCCGACCATCAGCTCGAGGCCCGAGTAGCCGGTGGCGATCGAAGCGAACCCGCGCATGCCGCGCAGTGGACCCTCCTGGCCGGCCATGCTCATCGAGACCACGACCAGCTCCGGGTTCGCCTCGTGCAATGCGTCGTAGCCGAGCCCGTTCTTGGCCATCTTGCCCGCCGCGAAGTTGTCCATGACGATGTCTGCCGTCTTCGCGAGCTCGAGGACCAGCGCGGCGCCCTCCGGGACCGCCACGTTGATGGTGGTCGACATCTTCGAGCGGTTGTTGTGGCAGAAGAAGTGCGACGTGTAGTCGAGGAACCGCATGAGGTCCTGGCGCTTCGACGTCTCGACCCGGATGACCTCGGCCCCCATGTCGGCGAGCAGCTGGCCCGCCATCGGTCCGGCCCAGTTCCAGCCGAAGTCGAGCACGCGGATGCCCTCGAGCGCCCGGTCGGGCCGCTCGGCCATGGTGAGCTCGATCGGCTCGGGAACCTCTCCGGTCATCGCCTCGGTGGCGAGTGCGGGGCCGCGCCCGGCGATCTCGGTCGGTGACTCCGACAGCGAGTAGCCCGGCTTGGGGATGCGCACGTCCTCGCCGCCGACGACGAGATCGGCCCACAACCCCCGGTAGGCGAACTGCTCGCTGGCCAGCACCTCGTCGACGGTCTGCGCGACGCCCATCACGATCCTCTCGGCGGCGGCCATCTCGAGGAGCTCGGCGCGCGAGTAGGTCATCAGCCATTCCTGGAAGTGCCCGTGAGCGGGCGTGGAGTCGACGAGTCCCAGATGGATCGAGTTGCGGGCATCGCCCTTGGCCCATTTCGGGTTGTCCATCAGACCGAGGAACGCCTCCCACTGCGCCGGCGTGGTCGATGCGATACAGACGAATCCGTCGCCGCACTTGAAGAATCCGGACGGATAGGGCGCTCCACCCATGAGCGTCCCCTGCCGCTCCCACTTGTTGCCGTTCTTGGCCGTGACGTTGTGCATGCCGCCGACCAGGTAACCCATGACCTGGGCCGTCGAGATGTCGATACCCTGCCCGCGGCCCGAACGGCGACGCTCCCGCAGAGCGCACAGCGCCGCGGCCGAACCGTGGAAGCCCGCCTGGTAGTCGGCGTGATCCCACGGTATGCGCAGCGGGCGCTGATCGGCCGAACCCAACCCGAGCACCAGCGAGCTCACGGCCTGCGCGGTCAGGTCGGTCCCGAGCCGCTCGGCCAGTTCCCCACTCCGGCCGAAGGGCGACAGCGACACGACGACGAGATGTGGGTGCCCGGATTCGAGGGAGGCGAAATCGACACCCCAGCGATCCCGCTCACCGGGATCGAGGTTCTCGACGAATACGTCCGAACCGGCGAGTATGCGATCCAGCCACTCGCGACCCTCGGCCGTGTCGAGATCACAGGTGGCCCCGCGCTTGCCCGCGTTGACGAAGTGGAAGAGACCGCTCTCCTCGGGGTCGGCGACCCCACCCGCGAAGGGTCCGGCCCGTCGGGCCGGCTCGCCGTCCGGTGGCTCGACCTTGAGCACGTCGGCGCCCAGATCGGCGAGCAGGCGGGCACAGAACGGAGCCGAGACCTGTCTGCCCAGCTCGACCACCCGGAGGCCGTCGAGTGCACCCGGCATCATGCCTCCCCTTCGGACCCGTCGCTCCTGGTCCAGATCACGTTGCCGGCCTCGCGCGAGGGCAGTTCGACGACGGCCGATCCCTCCGAGGTCCTGTCGCCCCGGGGATGCGACATCGTCCAGATCTCGAGGTCCACGAGGTGTCGCTCCCCCTCGATGCGCTTTCCGGTGACGGTGGCGAACAACCGAACGGCGTCGCCCTGCCAATGGAAGCCCTTGAACGCGAGCTTCATGTTGCGGAGCATGCCATGATCGCCGAACCACGACATAAGGAGCTGCGTGAACCAGTTCAGCCGCTCGAAGCCGGCCTCGTAGGCGCCGGGCATACCCAGGTAGTTCTGGCAGCGCTCGTTGGTCCAGTGGATGGCGACCGGCGGCTCGGGCACCCCCTCCTCGTTCTTGATCGGCAGCCGTGGAGCGGCCTCCCAGAGCTGCATGGCCAGCTCGTGACCGACGAACCAACCGCCGGCGCCGAAGGCCATCTCGAAGGCGATCTTGCTCGTCAGGGTGATCGGACCCTTGATGATGTGGGGCACCTCGAAGCCGACCTCGACATCCTCGTGGTACAGCGGATCGTCACCGCGCCGGTTGGCGAGGTTGTGCGTCTTGTACTCGTCCCACACCTCCTCGAGCTCTTCATCGGTCCACTCGTGTCGTTCGATACCGGCGTACTTCGACGCCGACTTCGCCTTCTTGCGAGAGAAACGGTGCCACGAGGTGCTGTACGAACCGAGGAACGTGCCGTCGAGCAGATACGCCTCGGTCTCGTAACGCTGAACCGCGGCATCACCGCCGGCGAACTCGCTCTCGACGATCTCGGCGTCGGTCAGGTAGGTGCGCGAACCCACGGGCTCCCCCGCGAACAGGGGCCGCTCCCACGTGTACTCGACGCCCCGCCAGATCGTGTGGCAGCCGGGGAACCCGTCGGTGGCGCCGTTCACGGTCTCGGTCCAGCACAGACACGCCGGCGGGGCGATCATCCCTCCCCAGATCGACTTCTTGGCGTAGTTCTGGTCGACGTAGAGGGGGTTCAGGTCGGAGATCCCGCGCGCGAGACGGCCGTTGGTCTCCTCGGTGACCGCGAAGTTGGCGAACTCCGGCTTCCAGTCCTCATGCTTGGCCTTCTCCTCCTCGCTCAGGTTGAGCCGGAACATCGTGCCGCGCTCCTCGCGCGACACCCCTTTGCGTTCGAGGAGACGCTCCAGGCTGGCCTGGGTGATCTCCCCCCAAACTTCTCCCTCACGAAGCGGCATTGTCTACGCCTTTCTTGTCGAAGTCGATCATTGGTCTTCCAGTGCGAAGAACCGCACGGCGTTGTCGTGCAGTACCGCCCGCTTGGTCTCCTCGGCGATCTCGAGCTCGAGGAACTCGGCCTTGCAGCGCTCCAGACCGAGGCCGTTCGTTCCGAACAGCACCTTGTCGCGACCCCGCGACGAGTCCATGAAGCGCACCAGCCGCTCGTCGAGGCTGTGTGGGTAGTACGCCGAGATGTCGCCGTACACGTTCGGGTGGCGCCAGAGCATCGAGCACCATTCGTCGACCCAGGGCCAACCTGTGTGCGACAGGTTGATGCGCAACTCGGGGAACTCGATGGCCACCTCGTCGGCGAGCATCGGCCGACCGCAGTCCGACGGCAGCACCTCGGCCGACTGACCGACCTGGAAGCCGACGGGGATGTCGAGCTCGGCGCACTTCGCGTAGAGCGGGTAGAAGCGGCGATCGTTGGGTGCGAGACCGTAGGACAGGGGGTGAAACCACACGTAGCGAAAGCCGAGCTCCTTCACCGCGTGCTCGACCTCGGCGCAGCTGTCGGTGATGCGGAACGGGTCGTAACTGGCCGTGCCGATGATGCGGCCGCCCGACTCGGCCACGGCCTCACCGACCGGCTCGATCGGGTAGTTCATGATGAAGTCGCGGTGGTGGTAGTACGACCACATCTTCGTGGCGCATACCGAGATGTGGCTGTAGCCGAACCGATCCATGTCCTCCAGGCACTCGGCGGTCGTGGCGTGGCCGCTCAGCATGCCACCGCCCCTGCGCTTCTTCTTCGTCGGCTCGCCTTCTCCGGCCGGCGGGCTGGGGTTGAACATCGGCTTGAAGGTGGTCTCGAGCATGATCTGGAACTCGCGGAACTCGAAGGGATTCCCGGCCATGCCGCTGCGCACCTCGAGCAGGTGGTTCATGACGTCGATCGTCGGATAGGCGGTGAGGTCGATCTCGTCTGCATCCCGGTCGCTCGTGTCCGGGTCGCTCGTGTCTGGATCGCTCATATCTCCATCCCCACGCGGGCGCCGTGTTGAGTGGCCTCGGCGAGCCGACGCGGCACCCAGGCCGAGCCCACCAGGAAGAGACGATCCACCGATCCGGCGTCGTTGAGTTGCCGGTACAGACGATCGTCGGGCACGGAACCGTACACGAGCACCACGGTGTCGAAACCGTCGAACGTGTGCGACTCACCCGAGTACGACGACGTGAAGGTGAGCGCCGAGTCGTCGACCCCGGCGAGACGCAACCCGGTGTGGATCGCGACCCCGTGTCGGTCGAGGTTCCGCATGATCGGCCCGATCGAATAGCGGTCGACCTGGTTGCCGATCGCGGTCCACTTGTGGAACACATCCACCTGCCGGCCGCTCGCCGCCAGGAAATCGACGATGTTCGGGGTCTCGAAGTGGTCCTCCTGCGACACGACCGCGACCCGATCCCCGACCTCGGACGAACCGTCGAGCACGTGCCAGCCCTGAACGACATGCGGGGCGTCGATGCCCGGGGTATCAGGAACCCGCGGCACCGATCCGGTCGCGCAGACGACGACATCGGCGTCCAGGGCCAGAACCTCGGCCATCGAAGCCTCGGCGCCCAGACGCAATTCCACCCCGTGGAGCGCCAGCTGGTTCTCCTCGTAGTAGATGAAGTCGGTGAACGCGTCACGGCCCGGGGCCAGCGATGCCAACCTGACCTGGCCCCCCAGGGCGTCCGAGCGCTCGAGGACGACGACGTCGTTTCCCCGCTCCGCGGCGACCCGGGCCACCTCGAGCCCGGCTGCTCCCCCACCGACCACTACGAGCCGTTTCGGCTCGGTTGTGGGGCGATAGGACATCTTCCACATGAGCTCCTGGCCGACGACCGGGTTGATCGAGCAGACCGGCCGGCGGAACATCTCGAGAGCCGTGGTGTCGATCGACTGCGCAATGCACCGGTTGCACCCGATACAGCGGCGGATCTCTCCGAGCCGGCCCTCGCGGGCCTTGGTGGGGAAGTCCGGATCGGCGATTCCGGCCCTCGTCATCCCGACGAGGTCGCACACGCCGGAACTGATCAGTTCCTCGGCCACCACCGGATCGTTGATGCGACCGGAGAACAGGACCGGCACGGGGGCGACATCGGCCCGAATCGCACGCCCGACCTCGCGATACTGGGCGTGGTCGTAATACGACGGCTGTACATAGGGTTCGCCCCAGGAGTGACCCACGTCGGCGCTGACGAAGTCGACCATCCCGCTCTCGACGATGTAGGTGATCATCTCCCGCATCCCGAACAGGTCGTATCCGCCCTCGCGCGCCTCCTGAGCGCAGATGCGGACGCCGAGCGCCATGGCATCCCCGATCCGCTCCCGGACCCTGCTGAGGATCTCGGTGACGAATCGGGTGCGGGCGCGAGCGTCTCCGCCCCATCGGTCGGTCCGATGGTTGAGCGCCGGCGAGAGAAAGGTCTGGGGCAGGGTCTCGTGGGCACAGTGGATCTCGATACCGTCTGCACCGGTCGTGGCGAGCTGCGTGGCCGCATCCGCATAGGTGTTGAGGATGAACTCGATCTGACCCTCGTCGAGCTCGTGGGGAATCCAGTCGTAGGCCTCGACGATCGGTACCGAAGACGCCGCCAGCGTGTGGTTGAGATGGGTGAGCTGGAACACCGCCACCGAGCCCGCATCGTGCACTGCGGAGACGAACCTGGTCGTCCCCTCGATGAAGTCGGGCAGTAGGTACAGCGGGAAGCGCGTTGCTCCCGCCCCGGGGAAGAACTCGTCGGCGGCTTCGTTCGGCAGTGGGGAGTTGAGGACGATGGTCTCGCTCGCGATCCAACCGGTCCCGCCTCGTGCCTTGGCCACGTGGTGCTCGATGAAGGCATCGTCGGGTATCCCGGGCATGGCACCCGCGCCGATCGAGTTGGTCGTCTCGCAGATCCGGTTGGGCACCCGCATGGGTCCGACATCGAGCGGGGAGAAGAGCAGCCCGAACGGCTCGTCGGTCCCGGTCATCGTCGGTCTCCTCCGAGGGCGTCGGCCCGGCTCATCAGCCGAGCGACACGGTCGCGGTGGAAGTCCGCATCGCCGAGGGTCGCAGCCCCGGCCCGGGCCCGACGGAGGTAGAGATGAACGTCCAGCTCCCAAGTGAAGCCGATTCCGCCGTGGACGTGGAGCGCACCCTCGGTCGCCTCGACCGCGGCATCGCTCACGAAGGCTTTCGCGGCGGAGACCAACGCCTCCGCATCGGCCTGACCCTCGTCGATTGCGAGACACGCCCCGTACAGCAGGCTCCGACCGATCTCGACGTCGACCAGGAGATCGGCGAGGCGGTGGCTCACGGCCTGGAACGAGCCGATCGGACGGCCGAACTGGACTCGCTCCTTCGCGTACTCGGTGGCCGTCTCGAGGGCGGCCTCGGCAACGCCGAGCAGGTCCGCGACGCAGAGGATGGTCCACACGTCGTAGGTGGCCCGAAGTGTCGACTCGGCACGTTCCGGGCCACCGACGAGAGCAGAGGGCGCCACCGCGACCCCGTCGAGGACGATCTCGGCGATCGACTGCCCGTCGAGCCGTCGCATCGGTGTGACCTCGACGCCGGGGGCGTCGGCGGCGACCATCACGAACCCCCGGCCGACCGGGGTCCGGGCCGCGACGAGGAAGGCCTCGGCCCGGTCGGTGTCGGCGACCAGGATCTTCGTTCCCCGCAGCTCCCAATCCTCGCCCTGCACGGTCGCCTCCGAGCTGACCGCGTCAGGTCCCCACGAGCCCGACGGCTCCTCGACCGCACAAACGACGTGGCGCTCACCGGCCAGGATCGCGGGGAGCAGGTCCGTTCGGGCCTCCTCGTCGCCGCCCCGCTCCAGCGCGAAGGCCGCCACGAGGACCGAGACGAGCGATCCCGGCAGCAGGCCGCGTCCCGATTCCTGGGCGAGGAGGCACGCGGTCATGATGTCGCCACCGCTTCCGCCGACGTCCTCGCCGGCCGCGATTCCGGTCCACCCGAGGGCGGCGATCTCCTTCCAGAGCTCGTCGGGGATGAGCGCAGGCGTGGCGTCGAGCGCGTTGCGCATCAGATCCGCGCTCCAGCGCTGCGCCAGGAAGTCCCGGGCGGACTCCTGCAGAGCCACCTGCTCGTCGCTCAGCTCGAAGTCCATGTCAGTCCTGTACCGAACGGGGAAGGCCGAGCACGCGCTCGGCGATGGTGTTGCGCTGGATCTCGCTCGTGCCGCCGCCGATGCTGTGGCCGATGGCATCGAAGTACGCCGCGTGCCAGCGGCCCCGATCGACGACGTGTGGGGATTTCTTGGCCACCGGGGCGAGCGGACCCTCGATCTTCAGGGCCAGTTCGGTGATGCGCTGCCGCAGGTGCGCGGCGAAGAGCTTGCCGACCGAGGCACTCGCCCCGGGGGGTCGACCGGCGATCTGGTTGCTGAGCGTCCTGAACCCGAGGTGGCGAAGACCCTCGATCTCGATCCACAGCTGGGCCAGCTCGCGACCGACCGCAGGGTCGTCGATCACCCGCTCGTCGCCCCGCGTCAGATCGCCGGCGGTCCGGCGGAGCCGGGAGAGGTTCTGCTCGAGCGCCAGGACGCTGGACAGGCCGCTCCGCTCGTGCTCGAGCGTCGTGCGTGCGATCTGCCATCCGCCGTGGAGGTCGCCGACCAGCTGCGAGCTGGGGATACGGACGTCGTCGAGGAACATCTCGGAGAAGTGGATGCCGCCGGCCGCGTTGCGCAGCGGATTGACCTCGATGCCGGGCGTCTTCATGTCACACAGCAGGTAGCTGATGCCCTCTCGCTTGGGGGCATCGGGATCGGTCCGAACCAGGAGGAAGCACCAATCGGCGATCGGAGCCAGGCTCGTCCAGACCTTCTGGCCGCTGACGACGAACTCGTCGCCGTCGATCTCGGCGCGCGTCTTGAGCGCGGCCAGGTCGCTCCCCGCCTCCGGTTCGCTGAATCCCTGGCACCACAGCTCCTCGGCGGTGAGGATCCTGGGCAGGAACCGTCGCCGCTGCTCTTCGGTGCCATGGCGGATCAAGGTCGGTCCGAGGATGGAGAGGCCGATCGTGTTGATCAGGGGCGGCGTGTTCACCCGGGCGAGCTCCTCGGTGGCGATCACCTGCTCGGTGAACGACGCGTCCTGGCCTCCGTACTCCTTCGGCCATGACAGGCCGACGTAGCCGGCCTCCCACAGGGTCCGCTGCCAGTCGCGGGCCATCTGGATCGCGTCCATGATGTTGGCGGCCCCGGCGCCGCGCATCACCCCCGAGGCATCCTCCATCTGGCCGGTGTTCTCCTCGAGCCAGGAGCGCAGCGACGCCCGGAACTCCTCGTCCTCTGGTGAGAAGTGCAGGTCCACTCAGGCCACCAGCCTCGCGTGGACCTGCGATGCCAGGAGCCGGATGCAGTCGAGGGCCTCGAATTGGTCCCGCCCCGGGAGCCAGACCCGGCATGCCAGGTGGGTGACCCCGGCGTCGGCCTGTAGGGCCTTGACCCTCTCGACCACCTCGGTCGGCGTGCCAACGAGAAAGCAACGATCGAGGAGCGCCCGGTCGTCGAGGCCGTCGATCGCGGCCAGGCCGGCCTGATCCTCGTTGGCTTCGGCCCGCACCGCCGCGAGGTGGTCTCGCATGGCCGGCAACGCTCGCTCGCGCGCCTCTTCGCCGTCGGCGGCCAGGTAGAGCTCGCGAGCCACGCAGACGTCGACCTCGGTGCGGTCGCGCCCGCAGGCCTCGAGTGCGTCGCCGTACCAGCCGACCTTGGTCTTCACCTCGTCATCGGTCTCGAGCGGGGAGCAGAGCAGGCCGAGTCCACGGCTGGCGGCCCACTCGATCGTGCCCCGTCGCCATCCGGTAGCCCAGATCGGTGGGTGCGGCCACTGGACCGGCCTCGGAAGCATCGCCAGGAAGTCGGGCTTGGACTGGCCGCGGCGCCACTGGTCGACGAAGGGTGCCTCGAACGGCTCGCGCCGCCAGCCGGGCTCCCCGTGCGCTTCGAGCGGGAACTGGTAGTGCTCACCGATGTACTGGGCCCCACCCTGGGTCCAGAGCATCCGCACGATCTCGACCGCCTCGCGGAAGCGCTCCTCCCTCTCGTCCCAGGCGACGCCGGCCGCATCGAAGTCGGCCTTGCGCTCGCCGGGCGACACGCCGAACACGACCCGACCCCTCGAGATCAGATCCGCGATCGCGAAGTCCTCTGCCACGTTGGTCGGGTATTCGAGCGCGAGCTGGCGGTTGGCCGACCCCACCCTGATCGCGCTGGTTCGCGAAGCCGCCGCGGCCACGAGCGATCCCACGGCGGGACACCCCCGCTGGCCGTGGTGCTCCTCGAACAGAACGAAGTCCAGACCCAGGCGGTCGGCTTCGTCGATCTGACTCAGGGCCGTCTCGTAGCCGCCTTCGGCGTCCCGGGGACCGAGGCCGTACAGAAGTCCGACACGCATCAGCGGGCCTCCCGCACTCGTTCGGCCTCTTCTCGGAGGTACGGCATGACCTCTCGGGCGAACGTCTCCATGGTCTTCAACGCCCTCTCGTGGTTGAAGTTGGCCCAGATCGTACGCACGATCAGCAGGTCGAGATCCATGTCGATGACGGGCTTCATCTGCTCGCGCACCTGGTCCGGCGTTCCCACCGCGTTGCGCGGGCTGTAGACGAACATGTCCTTGAGCTCGGCCGGGAGCTCCGTGATCTGCTCGCCGTCGGGATTCATCCGCTTCAGGAAACCGAAGCCGAGGAACTGGTCGTTGAACGCGGTCCAGAAGTCCTCGTCGGCGATGGCTTCGACTTCGCGCTCGGTCGGCATGACGAGCATGTCGCGGAAGAGGCCCCGACTGGTCGTCGAGGGGTCGTGGCCCGCGGCCGCCGCGGCCTCCTCGTAGAGGTCGAAGATCTTGCCGCCACCTTCGACGTCTCCGGTCGTGCAGTAGGGCCAACCTCTTCGCCCCGATCCCTTGGCCGACCAGTCGGCATAGCCAGCGCAGACCCACTGGGGTGGCGGTGACTGAACGGGGCGAGTCGCGAGCGACACGTCCTGGTAGTCGTAGAAGTCGCCGTGGAACGAGAACGTCTCGTGGGTGAGGGCGAGACGCACGACCTCCATGGCCTCGAAGAGGCGGGCGCCCCAGCGGCCCTCGGGAACTCCGTGGCCGAGGAACTCCTCCGGCCGATAGCCGGCTCCCATACCGAGCACGAGACGTCCGCCCGACAGGCTGTCGACGACCGCGGCCTCCTCGGCCACCTTCAGCGGGTCGTGCTGGGGCAACAACAGGGCGCCCGTGACGAGCTTGATCCGCTCGGTGTGCTGAGCGACCGCGGCGAGAGTGGGCAGCAACGACGGGCAGTAGCCGTCGTACCAGAACGAGTGCTCGGTGAGCGCGATGCCGTCGAAGCCGAGCGCTTCGGCCCGCTGCGCGTGAACGATGAGCTCCTCGTACAGATCGACGTGCGGACGACGGTGCGGGTGGGGGCTCTGCATCCCGTACGGGCCGACGATGATGTCCATGGGTTGGCTCCCGGTCAGTCCGTGGTCACTTGAATTCGGGCATGATCCGCGTCGAGATGACCTCGCGCTGGATCGAAGGAAAGAAGAGAGCCTCGACGCCGAGGCTCTCGTAGCGCTTCAGCTCGGTGACGACCTCGTCCACCGAGCCGCAGAACAGGCTGTCCAGGAAGCGCTGATACATCGGATGGTCTTCGGTCGGGTTGTAGACGTGGTGACCGTCGTCGTCGACGAGGTAGCCGTAGCCGAGGATGTGCTCCCGGTAGAAGGTCTCGATCATCGCTTCGCGCATCATCTCGGCCTCGGCCATCGTCTCGCCGACGAATATGTCCTTGAAAGCGGCGACCTTGAGGCGCTCCTCGGGCCAGCCCGCTTCGCGGCCCGCCTCGCGGTATGCCGCGACGATGACCTCGACCCGCTCGTACGGCGAGTTCGCGAGCCAGTACGGCAGGCCCGCCTTCCCGGCCCGCCGCGCCGCGGACTCGGTGGTCCCGCCGCAGTACCACATGTCGATGGGCCGCTGGACCGGTGTGGGTCGGAGGGTCACCTCGTCGTAGGCGTAGTGCTTGCCCTGGTGGGAGAAGGTGTCCTCCGTCGTCGCGAGGCGGATCACCTCCATCGCTTCGCGCAGTCGAGCTCCTCGGGTCCGCTTCTCGGTGCCGAACGCGTCGAACTCGAACGGCCGATAGCCCATACCGAGACCGAGGACGACCCGACCGCCGGACAGGACGTCGAGCGTCGCGGCATGCTCGGCGGCCTCTAGGGGGTCGTAGAGGGTCTGGAGCATCGCTCCCGTCACGAGACGGATCTTCGACGTCTTCGCCGCGGCCGCCGCCAGCGCCTGCAGCGGGAAGGGCAGGAAGCCGTCGTAGGTGAAGTGGTGCTCCGGCGCGCCGTATGCGTCGAACCCCATCGCCTCGGCATTGGCGGCGTCCTGGACGAAGAGGTCGTAGCCGTCGGCCAATGCGCTCGGCATCATGCGCATCCTCGTGATCCCGAATGCGCCGGTCCAGAATTCCATCTTGCTCCTGTCGTTCTCTGCTCGCCCTATGCCTGCAGCATGGGCTGCACCTCTCGGGCGAACCGGTAGATGTCCCCGTCGGCCTTGCCCTTTCTCCGCCACACGAGATGGGTCACCGACGTCTGCGCTGCCAGGTTCCGGAGAGCATCGACGAGCGTGGCCGAATCGCCGCCGATGGTGACCTCGTCGTCCTCGCCGTCCATCACGATGTGTCGCTCGACGACCGGCTCGACGTCGCCCCGATGGCGCCCTGCCTCGTCGGCCCGGTTCCGGTAGCGCGCCAGGCGCTCGATGGCCTCGTCGGTGGGTGTGTGCGCCGGGACCAGAGGCGAGATCCCGCCGGCTGCGGCCCAGTCGAGGGTGTCGTCGTCGGTGATCTCGGCGTAGACGGGCGGACGCGTGCTGTACGGCTTGGGTGTGATCGACAGGAAGTCGGGCGCATCCGGACCCCAGTCCCACTGCGGCAGGTAGGCGCCACGGGTCCCGGGGATGGTCGCCCCGCCGGGGACGTCGTCGGGGGTGTGGGACGGGAACCGCACGAAGTCGCCGCGATACCGGAACTCGTCGACGGACCAGGCGTGGGTGACGAAGTCGAGGGTCTCGTGCACCCGGCCCGCCGGCACGCCCTGCCCGGATGCGGCGGCGAACGCCAGCCCGGCCCGGCCCCGGGAGAACAGGTCGAGCACCGCGATCTCCTCGGCCACCCGCACCGGGCTCATTCCCGTGACGAGGCGGATCGCCCGTAGCTGCACGGTCTTCGTCAATCGAGCGAGGTGGGTCAACCAGAGCCCGGGCGAGGGGCAGTCGGTGGCGCCCTGTCGCGATTCGTCGAGCCAGATGCTGTCGAAGCCGAATCCGTCGGCCGCCACGGCTTCGTCGGCGGCGCGCCGCCATGTGGTCGCGGCGTCATCGCCCCCGAAGTCCCAACTGAGGCCGACTCTCATGGCTTCACCTCTCGCTCCTGGCGGGCACGTTCGGCCAGCGCGGCTTTGGCCACCTTGCCGGTGGGGGTCATGGGGAAGTCGTCGACGACGACGACCGCTTCGGGTACCAGGGACTTCGAGGCCCGCTGCTCCGCGAAGTAGGCCTTGAGCTGCTCGACGCCGACGGTCGCGCCGCCCCGCGTGATCACATAGGCGCAGACCCGTTCGCCGAGCCGCTCGTCGGGCATGCCGACCACGGCCGCATCCTCGATGTCGGGGTGGCCGGCCAGGCGCTCCTCGACGACCTTGGGGTAGATCTTCGTGCCGCCCCGATTGATGACTTCCTTGGCTCGGGCCGCGAAGTACAGGTAGCCCTCGTCGTCGACGTGGCCACGGTCGCCGGTGACGAACCACCCGTCGTCGTCGCGTGTCTCCGCCGTCAGCTCCGGTTGCTTGTGGTAGGCGAGGAACAGCGTCGGGCCGCGGAACATGATGTCGCCCACCTCCCCCGCGGCGAGCTCGCGGGTGCGGTCGTCCGGATCGACGATCTTCAGCTCGGAGCCGAACAGGGGCTGGCCGACCGACTCGGCGGCCTTGTCCTCGGGATCCCATGGCATGGTGCGGGTGTGGATGATGTTCTCGCCCATGCCGTAGGTGTTGGCCGACTTCACGCCCCAGACGGCCTCGAGCTCCTCGATGAGCTCCGGCGAGCTGCGTGCGCCGCCCAGACTCACCGACTTCACACTCGACGTGTCGAAACTGGCGAAGTCGGGATGATGGAGGATTCCGATCAGGTGGGCCGGTGTACCGGAGATCGACGTCGCATGGTCCCGTTGGATCAGCTCCAGCACGTCGCCGGGCCGATAGCGATCGACGAGGACCATCGGGATACCCCCGAGGACGCACTGGTAGGTGGTGAAATGGCCGAAGCTGTGAGTCATCGGCGAACAGGTGAGGTTGACCATGCCGGGGTCGAGGCTGGCCAGGGCCTGCGACATCGTCGTGAAGGTGGAGATCAGCGTGTTGTGGGTGTGGAGGAAGCCCTTCGGGTTCCCTTCGGTGCCCGACGTGAAGTTCAGGTAGAAGACGTCGTCGGGATCGGTCGTCACATCCTCGAGTCGCGCCAGGTTGCGCTTGCCGTCGTCGAGCAACGCGTCCAGGCCGGCCTCGGCGTCGGCTTCTCGGACCGGACGGTCGCCCCGGGCCACGATCATCGTCCGGAGTGCGGGGAGATCGGCCCTGATGTTGCGGATCGCCCCGGCGTAGTCGTGGCCTTCGACCGTGTCGGGCACGACGATGTGATCGGTGTCGCAGAATCCGAGCAGCGATCGGAGCTCGAGCTCCCGGAAGACGCTATGGGTCGGCTGGATCACGGCCCCGATGCGGGACAGCGCGATCTGCAGTAGGCAGAACTCGATCCAGTTCGGGAGCTGCACGGCGACGATGTCGCCTCGCTCGACGCCGATCCCGAGGAGCCCGGCGGCGAGAGCGTCCGCGTCCGACTTGAACTCGGCGAAGGTCATCTGCCGGTCTCTGGTGATCACCGCCACCTGTTCACCTCGAGCGGCGACGGTCTCGTCGAAGAGGTCGTGGAGCGTCCGGTCGTGCCACATTCCGGCGGCGATCCACCGGTCGCGGTACTCGTCGTCGAAGCGAGGGAAGTCGTGCCGACCGCCGGTGGTTGTCGTGGACACGGTGATGACTTTAGACCATTCAGTTAGCGGCTCGTCAATGTCTCCAACTCCTAACTTAGTCGTCTTCAGTTAAGGTGGCCTTCCCCCGGGTCCGAACGACGCGTGCGAGGAGCACCCATGTCGAAGCTCGTGGACATCATCGCCCAGGAAAGACGGCTGCAACGCCTGCGTCGCGAGGTCGACGAGCTCCGTCGTCAGAACGACGAGCTCACCACCCGGATCGAGCGCATGCGCTCAGCGGCGCGCCGGTGCCTGACCTGCGAGTACCACCCCCGCAACCGGGCCGCCGACGACGAGGGTGGTCGACCGACGGACGAACCCGCCTCACCTGCAGGCTGAGGCCGCCGCGGAACACGGCTTCGCGCTCCCAGTTCCTTTCCTTCGCGGGCCGGCCCGGCTTGCGACCCAACGCCGCGAGCGCAGCATCCTTCACCGTCCGGCGGATAGTGATGATCGTCGACACATCCACACCCCGCTTGCGGGCCGCATCGGCCTGGCTGATCTCGCCGCCGGTCACCTGCAAGGAGACCTCCCACTTCGTCTCCGCTGGCAACATCTTCGGTCGTCGCCGACCCTCGCTCATCGTGGTCATCTGACGCTCCTCTCGTTGTCGAGAAGCCGATCAGACTCGGGTCATTTTCCCGTGGACTCTCCGCGGCGAAGTCAGACGCAGAACACCCCAGCCGGCTAGATGGTTGGTTCCAAGGGGTCGTTGGCGCGCTCGTGGCGGGCGGTTCGCCGATGGGCGCGACGAGCCGACCCGCGAGGTCTCGTCAACACGAACTCGCGGCCTCAGAACCCAGTTCTGGGCTCCTGGGCCGCCAGTTCGTCTGTCCGGGGCCGAGGCGACCAGCGCAGTGTCGAACCGGATGGCCGTAGCCGTCGGCTACCGACGCTGAGGGACCAGATTTCGGCGAGAGGGGAGCGCGGCGCGCTCGGTTCCTGTGATCAGGCCCCACCCAACCCCTTGGAACCACTCGCCTAGCCGTTGACCACCGCTTCGATTCCCGGGATGACCGTTCCGTAGAACGCGGTGATGGCGACGACGGCCTCGTCCTCGGTGATGCCGACCGGCTCGGACCAGGTGCAGCTCCACTCGAGCTGGCAGGTGTCCGAACCCTTCTCGTGGACGGTCATCGTCGCGTAGTAGTCGGCGATCGGAAGCGGGTTGTTGACCGGAATCGAATACGAGATGGTCCTGGTCGCCTCATCGAGGGCCTCGAGCCTCTCGACGATCGCCGTGGTCTCGTCGATGTACATGTGGCGCTGCATGCCGGGGCCCTCACCCTCGAACTCGTGGTGATGAACGAGCGGCACCCAGCTCAGATTGCTGAAGTCGCCCAGGATCCCCCAGAGCTCGTCCGCCGATGTGGCGAAGTCGTGGGTGACGTGGACCTTTGCGTTCTCGTGCGGGTTGGTCATTGCTTGTGCTCCTTGTTGATTCGGGCGGGGTTTCTGAGGACGGTGTCGTCTCGTAGGACGGTGTGGTTTCCCAGGACGCGGTCAGGACGCGAGGATCCGGTCGGCGCATATCATGGCTGAGTCGGCGGCGCACTCCAGTCCGGGGAGTGAACGGGATGAGACGGTGTCTCCGGCGAAGTAGAGGCCGGATGCACCCGGGGCCACCGGGCCCGGCCGATTGACGCCCTCGCGCCCCGGGTTTCGGGCCGGCTCCTCCCAGTGGAACATCGTCCGGATCCAGTTGGCGCTCCCCTCCCATCCCGGGAACATCTCGTCGATGTCCTCGCGAAGCAGATCGAGCCGGCGTTCGAGCTCGACGCGATCGCCTCCGAGCTCGATGTCGCACTGGCAGCAGGCCTCGAAGAGGTGCTCGCCCTCGGGTGCCAGCGACGGCGCGACGTTGCTGGCCATGAAGCCAGCGAACGGATGCTCGGCTCTCTTCGCGTCGGTGAGGATGAACTCCTTGCCCGGGTAGAGCGGCTCTCGCAGCGAGGCGGTGATCCCGAACAGCGCGGTCTTCCGTCCGAGGTGCCTCACCTTCGCGACGAACTCCGGTTCGAAGACACGCTCGTCGGCGAGATCGAAGAGATCCCAGATCGGAAAGGCGGTGACGACGAGCGGAGCTTCGATCCTCTCGGCCTTCCCGTCGCGATCCTCGACCACGACCCCGCGCGCAGCGCCGTCCTCGATCAGGATCTCCGTCGCCTGCGCCCGGGTCCGGATCTCACCGCCGCGTTCCTCCGAGGCCTCGGCCAGGATGCGCATGAAGTCCCCGTATCCGCCCGCGGCGAGGAAGATCCGCGGGAATCCCATCACGAGGCGCATCGACTCGACCATCGTGCTGGCCGCGATGTCCCGCAGTCGCGGCAAGGTGCTCATCACGACGGAGCTGAGCCGACACACGTCGATCAGGTCGCGGTCCTGCACCCGGGCCGTGATCCAGTCATGGGCCGAGATGTCGTCGAGCGCCGGCAGGTCGTCGTCGCCGACCTCGTCCAGGGCCTGGAACAGGGCCATGGCCTGGTCGGGGGGAGCCTGCATCGCCGTGTCGGGCAGGCTGACGAACTCCCCGTCGCGGAAGTGCATGATGCCGTCGAAGAAGCCGCGCTCGCCCGGCTCCCTGCCCACCCGGGCGAAGAGCTCGTCGACCCTCCGGCCCTCGATCCCGGCCCGTGGCCCGCCGGTGTTGGTGATATGGCCGCGCTGACGGAACGAGTAGGCCCGCCCGCCGATCGCCTTCGCCCGCTCCAGGGTCAGGACCCTGCGGCCCGCGTCGGCAAGCAACGCGCTCACGCCGAGCCCGGAGATCCCGGCACCGATCACGATGACGTCGTATTGCGGCATTGGTTCCGGCCCCTCCCTTCGGTCGAGCGGGCGCGATCATACTTAATCGATTAAGTTGAGGCATGATGAGTCCGCCGTCGACGACCTGTACCAAGGGGGAGAGTATGAAATCAGACTCGCTGCTCGATCCCGACCAGCTCGAGGCCTACCTCGTCGCGGCCGCGCCGGACCTCGCGGTGAAGCGGGTCCTGGCCGTCGACCGCTTCTCCGGCGGGCTGTCCTCGCTGAGCTGCCGGATCGACGTCGAGACCGAGCTCGGCCCCCGCACCTGGGCCTTGCGCGCCGAGCCCGATCACGGCGTGATCCCCCCCTACGACATCGTGTGGGAGACCGACCTGCTCACCAGCATCGGGCAGTCCGGGCTCCCCGTGCCGGACGTGGTTCACGTCGAGGCGGACGAAGCTCGGTTCGGCCGCCGATTCGCCCTCACCTCCTTCATCGACGGCGAGGCGTACCAGACCACCGACCCCCGCTTCTTCGAGGGTGGTGAGTTCACCGAGGCCCTCCAGGCCAAGTTCGTCGAGATGCTCGCCCGGATCCACCAGACGCAGGACCATGGCCTCGCGTACCACGATGACGGGCCGAGCTCGGCTCGAGCCCTCGTCGCGGTGTGCCGGAAGCGTCTGGCCGAGACCGAGGTGCTCCCGCGACCAGTCCTTCGCCATGCTCTCGACGTTCTCGATCGCAAGGCTCCCGACTGCGACCGGCTCGTGCTTCTCCACGGCGACTACCGGCTACCCAACCTCAAATGGCGTGACGGCGAGATCGTCGGGATCCTCGACTGGGAGCTCGCCCGGATCGGTGACCCGGTGAGCGACCTGGCCTTCACCCAGACCGTCGGAGCCGGACCATTCGCCGTCCTGGGTGAGCTCGCCGACTACTACTGCGAGCTGACCGGCCACCGGATCGACGAGCAACGGGTCGCGTACTACCAGATGCTGGAGATGACCAAGAGCTCGATCATCGGTCTCGCCGGCGCCCAGGACCTCCGCTCCGGCGGGACGGACCTGCGACTCCTGTCGGTGGCGGGCCTGGCGGCCACCGCCGACGCGGTCGTCGCACTGCTCGAGTCCCAACTGGAGCTCATCGAAGGGATGGACTCATGATCCTTCTGGACTCCCAGGAGATCCTCGCTGCGATCCATCGCTCGCTGGAGACCCACGTACTGCCCGCGATCGACGACGACTTCGCCCGACTACAGGTCGACGCCGCTCTACTCGCCCTCGACGAGGTCGCGGACCGGCTGGAGCACGGCGACCCGTACATCGCGGTGAACGACCGGTTGGAGACACGTCTGGCCGACCTCGCTTCGGAGATCCGGGCCGACTCGCCCGCGCTCGCCGGACAGCTCGATGCCACGCTCGTGGACGCCGGACCGATCGACGACCCGCGGGAGCGCAATCGCGTCCTGGGTGAGTCCCTCACCGGCGCCATGCAGAGCGCCGACCCGGGGGTTGCGAGACTGCGACAGCTCATGACCGAAGAGGTAGGCCGGATCGCCGGGGAAGATTCGAGGTGGATGTGCGCTTCCGCGATCAACTCGCTCCAGTGAACCGGGCCCCGAAGACAACATCGAGACAAGGCAAGGAGAAAGCCTGATGGAACTATCCCTCGACGACCGCGTGGCGATCGTCACCGGTGGCGGTAGCGGACTGGGGCGGGGTTTCGCCCGGGCCCTGAGCGAAGCGGGAGCCGCGGTGGCGGTGACCGGACGCCGGACCGAACCGCTCGACGAGCTCGTCGCCGAGCTGGCCGACGCGGGCCGGGAGGCTCTCGCGGTCAGTTGCGACCAGCGCTCGCGCGAGCAGGTGGAGGCGTGCGTGCAAGCGGTGGTCGACTGGAAGGGAGGGGTCGACATCCTCGTCAACAACGCCGGGGTGTATCCACCGTCCCCGTTCCTCGCGGTAGAGGAAGACCAGTGGCTCGACGTCATGGACACCAACATCAACGGCCCGTTCCGCTTCTCGCAGACCTGCGCCCGCCTCATGGTCGAGAAGGGCGAGGGTCGGATCATCAACATCGTGTCCCCGTCGGCCTCGCTCGGTTTCGGGATGGTGAGCGCGTATGGCACCTCCAAGGGGGCGCTGGCATCGATGACCCGCAACCTGGCGGCCGAGCTGGGTCCGATGGGTGTCACGGTCAACTCGCTGGCTCCGGGCGTGGCGGCCACCGAGACCTTCGTCGGATTCTTCACCGAGTTCGGCGTCGACATGCTGGCAAACGGGCTGCCGATGGGCCGTCCGTGCACCGACGAGGACACGGCGGCCGCCCTCGTCTACCTGGCGTCGGACGCATCGCGATACGTGACCGGCACGACGCTCACCGTCGACGGCGGGATGACCAACACCCTCTCGATGGGATCCTGACATGGGCCGCTTCGACGACAAGGTGGCGTGGATCACGGGAGGTGGCTCCGGAATCGGCCGCGCGATCGCCGTTCGCATGGCCTCGGAGGGGGCCCGTATCGCCGTGGGCGACATCGCCGAGGAAGGCTCCGCCGAGACGGTCGAGATGATCGAGCAGGCCGGGGGCGAGGCGATCGCCACGACCTGCGACGTGAGGGACATGGATGCGTGCGTCGCCGCGGTCGCGGCGATCGACGAGCAGTGGGGTCGCCTCGACTACGCGGTCGCCAACGCCGGCGTCGTGGGCATCGGCCACCTCGAGCACACTCCCGAGGAGGAGTTCCTGCGGGTTCTCGACATCAACCTCATGGGTGTGTTCCGCACGGCCAAGGCCGCGCTGCCGCTGATCAAGCGGAACGGACCGGGTGCGCTCGTGCTCACCTCGAGCGTCGAGGGTCTGGTGGGCAGCAGCATGGTCGGCGCCTACAGCACGGCCAAGACCGGCCTGCTCGGGTTCTGCCGTTCGCTGGCCGACGAGTACGGCCCGTTCGGCATCAGGATCAACTGCGTCTGTCCGGGCTACACCAAGTCACCGATGACCGACCCGCTCGGAGCGACCGACCACTTCGTGGCGCTCACTCCGATGGGCCGCGCCGGTCTCCCCGAGGACGTGGCCGGGGCGGTGTCCTTCCTGTGCAGTGACGACGCGAGCTTCGTGACCGGTCAGTGGCTCGCGGTCGACGGTGGAATGACCGCAGTTCGATAGACGACACCAGGAGGGGACGCCCATGAAGATCACCAACTACGAGGAAGTCGGCCACTACCCGCTCGACCCCGACATGCAGGAGAAGCTGCTCGAGACTCAGAACGAGTGCGCCTTCGTCTGGGGTACAAAGGATCATTGGCCCGTCGGCGTGATGATGAGCTACCTGTGGCGCGACGGCCGGTTCTGGCTGACCGCGACCAGCCAGCGCAAGCGCATCGCGGCCGTGCGCCGGGACCCTCGCGTCTCGGTGATCGTGTCGGGGGTCGGCACCGAGATCGGGCCGGCTCGCACGGTCACCGCCAAGGGGCATTGCATCCTCCACGACGACGACGAGACCAAGGAATGGTTCTATCCGGCTCTCGCCATCGCGATCATGGGAGGCCAGAGCGAGCTGAGCGACATGTTCGCGAAGATGCTCGACTCCGAGCGTCGCCTGATCTTCGAGGTCGTGCCCGAGAAATGGATCACCTACGACGCCGGCAAGATGATGGCCGACTCGATCGAGAGCTGGACCGCCGCGGCCGAACAGGGCGTGGACCCCAGCGAGCTCGAGCTCGACTGAGGACCCCGTCAGGAGCTCCGCGCCTGGGCGGGATCAGACCGAGGTGAGGTCCGCTTCGTCCGGCGCGGGACTGAGCGGCGCGGCCGGCCGGCCGTCCAGGGACACCCTCATCACGCAGTCGAACCCCGGCAGGTTCGGTTCGAAGTGGATCGACATGGGGTCGTCGGGCCCCATGAAGGCCTCACACGCGGCCTTGCACCCGTAGAGGCATGCATTGGTCTGCGGTTCGGTCTCGCTGACGACCGTGTGCATGGCGCAGTCGGGGATGTAACAGACGGCCACCCCGTCCTCGACGCCCCGGACCTCGATGTCCCCGACGATCGGCCACATCGTCGCCATCGATCGAGAGCTGATCTTGGCAGCGGAACCGGGACCGCCGGACGAGCCCTGGTCCATGCGTTTGAGCAGCGGCTTCATCCAACCCACCCACTCCTCGAGGCGGCTGCACATGGTGAAGACGACCAGGTCCTCGAAGTCGCGCTCGGACATGGTCGGCTTCAGCTCGCCGTACGCCCATTCGAGCTCGCGCACGAAGTTGCCGTAGGTCTTCTTCCACCGGGCGTAGGGCGAGTCCCAGCGTCTGATCACCCCGCGTTGGGCCTTGACCGCCTCCCAGTCGCGCTCGATGCGGTCCGGGTCGTTCACGGCCAGGCGCAGGATCGGCAGGTACGTCTGGTCGACGATGCCGCCGAGATGCTTCATCTCCGAGCGCATCACGAAGGCACCCCACCACGCCTTGATCCCGTACTGCTTCCTGAGCTTCTCCAGCATGGTCGCTCCCCTCGTTCGCTCAGGATAGACGGAACGCCGCGCCGTCGAGGAGGGTCACTCCGTGACGTCGGCCGGCTCCGAAGCGGCTTTGGTGACGCGGCTCTGCCCGAGGCGACTCCGGGCCGCGCCGGTGCGAGCCCCGCCGAGCCGGCGGCGCCGGCGATCGCTGGGCGGGGGAACCTGGATCGTCGGCTCTTCGGGGGCCGGCTTTCGCTTCCCTATGATCATGTACTTCAGGAGCAGGACGAGGAACCGAGCGCCCCCGAGCACGAGGGAGCCGTAGAGCCGCCACCGATCCGGCGACCGGTACAGGTACTCGACGACGCGCCGATCACCCAGGAGACCGACGACCTCGACGAGGTCGTCGCCCTGCAACGGCATGATGTAGTCCCACACGACCGGCTCCTCGGTCGTCCCCCTGACATAGAGCCGGTCTCCGCTCTTGATGGCCTCACCGTCGCTCAACCGCAGGCTGACCGTGCGCTTGCCGAGGCCCTTCGACCAGAAGTCCATCAGCCCACCAGCCCTTGCTCGCGGGCCGCGATGACGAAGTCGGGCTCGTCCCACCAACGGTCGATTCCCAGGTCGTCGGCGACGACACCAGCGGCGTTGTACCCACCCGCGAGCAGCACCATTCCCCCCGGCCAGACGCTCGCGCCGGCGAGGTAGAGGTTCTCGATCGGGGTCCGATGACTCGAGCAGTCGACGTTGGGCCGGTTGGACAGCATCTGCGTGGTGACGTACGCCCCGTGCTTGATCGAGCCCCTCTTCATGTTCGGCAGTTTGGCCTCGATGTAGCGAGGGTGGTTGACGTAACTGCGGACCACCGTCGCGTCGGCCAGATTCGGCGCGTATTCGGCCCACGAGTCGAGGATCTGCTTCGAGTAGCCCTCGGCCAGATCGTCCCAGTCGCCGTCCGCGTTGTCGTAGGGGGCGAGCGTCTCCCAGCACGCGACCGCCGAGCCCGGCTCCACATCGATCGGCGCCTGCATGGGGTCGAAGTCGGTCAGCGTCATCCCGGCGCCCACCAGGCCGAACCGACCGCCGCGGACGCCGTCGATGTGAGCGAGGAGCTCCTCGACCGTCTCGACGCCCATGATCTTGACGAGGGCGCGGTCGGCGTCGGGATCGAAGGCGGCGGCGGTGTGCTCCGGCCGCCGATCGAGCGCGTAGTGCACGTTGACCGTGCTGGTCGACTCCCACTCCCACGCCTTGGTCTGATCGACCAGGGTGGGAGACGCCTGGTTGCACACGTCCTCGCCGACCATCTCGAGGAACGTCATCTGCGGGTCGGTGGTCGTGACGATCTTCTTGGCGAAGACCTCGTCGCCGGACTCGAGCCGGACGCCTACGGCCTTGGTCCCGTCGCAGAGGATCCTGGCGACCGGTGCTGCCCTCTCGAGGGTCACTCCGTTGTTGTTCGCGAAGCGCGCCAGCGAGCCTGCCAGCTGATGCGAGCCGTTCGAGATGATGCTCGATCGCAGGATGCGGTTGTAGAACAGCGGGAGGAGGAAGCCCAGGCCGCCGTCGGGATCCATGCCGTACATCGTGCCGAGGTAGAGGATGGCCGTCTTGAGCAGTTCGCTCTCGAAACCGGCGGCGTCGAGTGTCTCGAGGAACGTCTCCTCGGCCATCTCGTTGACGGCCTCGCCGATGTCGGTCTGCTGGTACGAGACCACCATGTCGAGCATCGGCATCGGCAGCGTGAATGTCGCGGGGACGAGCGCCTCGTCGACGATGAGATCCCACTCGTTCATGACCTCGACGTAAGTGTCCGCGTCGGTCGGCGAGAATCGGGCGATCGATGCCGCGGTGCGCTCGATGTCGGAGTACAGGGTCAGCGCCCGCCCGTCGCGCGTGAAGATGGCAGCCGCCGCGTCGGGCCTCTTGTACGTGCAGCCCCAACTCTCGAGCTCGAGATCGGTGTAGGCCGGGGCCACGTCCATCATCATCATGAGCTTGGCGTGGGTGTTGAAACGGAAGCCCGACCACTCCTCGGTGATCAGTCCCCCGCCGAGCTCGTGGTGCCGCTCCAACAGCAGCACCTTCGCCCCGGCCCGGCCGAGATACGAGGCGGCGACGAGCCCGTTGGGTCCACCGCCGACGATGATGACGTCGTACTCACGCTCGAGATTGGCCATGGCTTGTTCCTGGCGGAGGGATCAGACGATCGGAGCACCGGTCTCGATGCCGCGTCTGGCCAGGGTCTCCTTTCCAGCCTCGAGGGCTCGATAGCGCCACCACTCCTGGCCCCCACGGACACCGAGGTCGTCGGCGACGATGGTGGCGGCCACGTATCCGGCGCCCAACGTCGTCGTACCGAAAGGCCAGATCGAATTCGACAGGTAGAGGTTGCCGAACGGGGTGCGCGGCGCGCCGCAGCCCGGGAAGGGACGTGCGTTGCCGAACCACTGGAGGCTCGTGGCCCCGCTGGTCGTCGACCCCATGACCTGGCTGGGGTTCTTGCGGTAGTAGTCGAGCGGGGAGTTGCAGTAACGGGCGACCACCGAGTCCATCAGACCCGGGTTGTACTCGGCCAGGAGCGCGTCGACCTTGTCGCCGTAGCCCTCGCGGATCGCGTCCCAGTTCTCGGAACCACCGTGCTCGGGGAGCTTGTACGGCACGTTGGCCCACGACATCATCGTGTACTGCCCGGGGGGTGCCTGGGTGGGATCGGCCAGGGCGAAGCCCTGCACCGAGAGGCCGGAGACGATCGGTGGGTCGGGCAGGACGTCATTCTCGAGACAGTGCTCCAGCCGACGGATGTCCTCGACGGTCTCGAGCCCGTAGTTGAAACCGAAGGCGGTGTCGAGCCCTTCGGGATAGCCGTCCCAACTGGGCGGCTTGTCGAGCACCCAGTAGTTGGCGAACAGCACCGTCTCGTCGTTCTTGTAGGCGTGCACCCCGTCGGCGACCCAGTCGGGGAGCTTCTCCTCGCCGATGAGGTCGAGGAAGGTCGGGTGGCACGAGAGGTTGCTGATTACGGCTCGGCGGGCTCTCACCTCGGCTTCGGGATAGGCAGCGTGCTCCGACAGGACGATGCCCTTCGCCTCGTCTCCGTCCATGATGATCTGGTCGACCGGGCAGCCGGTGAACAGTCGGCCGCCATGGGCCGCGAATGCGGAGCAGAGGGCGTGGGTCAACGAGTGGCTACCACCGCGACAGGTCCACGTCACGCTCTGCACGGACTGGAGGATCGGGAAGATGATCGGCATGAGCGTCGTCATGCCGCGATCCCAGGGGTGCGCGCCGGCCATGACGCAGGCCGAGAGGACCGCGGTGCGGATCTTCTCGTCCTCGTAGACAGCCTCGGCCAGGTCGATGGCGTTGAGTTCGTGGACGTTCTCGGGAATCTGGGGGAGCAGCGCCCGGAGCATCTGCACCATCCCTCCCGGAGCGGCCACCTCCTCGGGTCCTTGCAGCGCCTGCTCGTACTGGGTCGAGTGGAGCGTGACGTCCATCATCGGCGCCAGGGCGTTGTAGGCGGTCTTGAACATGTCGGCGTCGTTGCTGTTGATCGTCGACCACTGTTCGTAGGTCTTCTGTGCGTCCCACGAGTGGAACATCACCGCCGAGCGATCCTTGAACGGGTGGAACATGCCCCATCCACTGGAGGTGAGCATCTCGAGGCCGAACTTCTCGAGCTCGAGGTCTCCGTAGGCCGGTGACCACAGCGTGACCATGTTGCAGGCGCAGAGGTTGACCTTGACGCCAGGGTGCATCACTTCCTCGGTACATGCCCCGGCGCCCGCTTCCAGCTTCCGCTCGAAGCACGCGACACTCAGACCCGACTTCTGGAGGTAGGTGGCCGCGGTCAGACCGTTGATGCCACCCCCGACGACGATGACGTCGTACTCGGAATCAGGTCCCGCCATCGGTCAGCTCCCTGTCGATCGGGTTGTCGTGGGTCGCCCTGTCATCGCTCGGGTTGACACTCGCCGGTTCGGGCGCCGGCGGCCCGATGACGAGCATCCGCAGGGTACGCGCCGCGAACACTACTGCACTGGACAACGCCGTCCTCAGGATCTCGGTGCGATGCTCGTCCTCGCCGACGAAGCGCACGGCCTCGGGCTCCTGGAGCAACCCGAGGAACTCGGTGACGTCACGGCGGTCGAGGGTGACCGCGTAGTCCCAGAACGTCGGGGAATGCATGACGCCCTCGATCACGAGCTCGTCGTCGATGATGTTCGTGGAGTCACGCTCGCGAAGCGCCAAGCTCAGCACTCGCTTTCCGAGACCCTTCGACCAGAGATCCATGGCTCACTTAATATAGCTAAGTTACTCGTCCTAAGCGACCGTTGGGGCTATTCTCACCGGACGGAGCCAGCCGACCAGGGAGCAAGTCCATGTCACGACCCGGGATGACCAGGCCCTGGTTGCCGCGCCATGCATGGATCGCCCTCCTGGCGGCCCTGGTTCTCGTCGCGGCGGCGTGCAGCGAACAGAGCAGCAGTGACGACGCGGCCGGTGGCGAGACCGGCTCGGAGGAGACCGGCCCGGCCGGTTCGACATCGATCCCCGAGTGCGTCGACGAGTCGATCGTCGCGTGCGCGCCCGACGGAACGGCGATCGACGACCTGATCCCCGAAGCGCCCGTCACCGCCGAGGGAGAGCCGATCAGGATCGGCATGATGAACACCGACACCGGAGCGGCCACCGCGTTTCCCGAGCTCACGCTCGGAACCGAGGCAGGAGTGCGGTGGCTCAACGAAGAGATGGGCGGCGTCGACGGTCGACCCATCGAGCTGGTCGCGTGCGACGTCGCGTTCTCCCCTACGGGATCGCAGTCCTGTGGCCAGCAGATGGTCGAAGAAGATGTCGTCGCGGTGCTGGGAGGCCTCGACGTCTTCGGAGACGGCATCCAGGTCCTCGAGGACAACGGGATCCCGCTCGTCGGCGGGGTGCCGGTCAGCGCTGCCTCGGTCGAGAGCCCCATCTCGTTCCAGTTCAGCGGCGGGTCGTGGGGCCAGAACCTCGGTCTCGTACATCACATCACCGAGGTGCTCGAGGCCGAGAGCGTCTCCATGATCTACGGCGATTTCGGGTCCGTGGCCGACGGAGCGGAATGGGCCCGACGGTCTCTGATCGGACAGGGCCTCTCGGACGACGACATCCACATGATTCCGATCCCGATCGTCGCCGAGGACGTGCTCGCGCCCCTGACCGTCGCGAACGAGCCCGACCCGGACGCCATCATCGTTCTCGTCGGAGGCCAGGCCTGCACCGCCGCCGCCCAGGCGATTCAGGAAATCGGCATCACCGCTCAGACCTATTGGTCGGGGACGTGCCTCGAGCCGACCATCGTCGACACGATCGGGGCCGAGAACGTGGAGGGCAACATCTACGGCATCGAGAGCCCGCTCGACGTCGACGACCCCGACAATCTCCTCTACAACGAGGTCGTCGAACGGTACGGCAACGACACCTTCGACGCCGGCAGCGTGGCCACGGTCTCGTTCGCCTCGTTGATGAATCTCTATGCCGAGCTGCGGGAGATCGGTGCCGACGACATCTCGGCCGAGGCGATCGTCGAGCAACTCGCCGGAGCGGTCGATCGTCCGAGCTTCCTGGGCCACCCCTATACCTGTGACGGCCAGCAGATGGGTGGCGAGTTGCCGGCCATCTGCTCACCTCAGCAGATCCTCGCCCAGATGGTCGACGGCGAACTGGTCGCCATCACCGACTGGATCCAAGTCGCCGACCTCATCGAACCGGCGACCTAGGAGCCCCCGATCTCTGACTACGTGGGGTACGCGCTCACCGGTCTCGGAACCGGCGCGGTCATCGCACTCCTGGCCTTGGGGCTCGTGCTCACCCATCGAGCTTCGGGCGTCGTCAACTTCGCCCATGCCGCGGTCGGCATGTACGTGGCGTTCGTCTATTTCGAGCTCCGCAGCACCGGCGACCTCGTCCTGCCACTGCTCGGCCTTCCCGACCGCATTCATCTGGTCGATACGCCGACCGTGGCCACGGCGTTCACCGCGGCCCTCGTCCTCGCCGCGCTGCTCGGACTTCTCATCTACTTCGCCGTGTTCCGCTGGCTCGTGACGGCGCCGCCGCTGGCCAGGGTCGTCGCGTCGCTCGGCCTGCTCCTCTACCTCCTGGCCGTCGCCAAGCTCCGCTTCCCGCTCACCGCGGGCGAGCTGCCGCTAGGCTCCATACTTCCCCAGGGCAGCTTCGAGATCTCCGGGGTGATCGTCCCGAACAACCGGGTGGTCCTCGCGGCGTTCACTCTCGTCGTCGCTGGTGCGCTGTCGGCGGTCTTCCGCTTCACCCGTTTCGGTCTGGCAACCCGCGCCGCGGCCGAGAACGAGAAGGGCGCCCTGCTGATCGGACAGGTGCCCGACCGCCTCGCAGCCACGAACTGGGCCATCGCCGCGGTGCTCGCCGGAGGCTCGGTGATCCTGATCGCCTCGGTGACCAAGCAACTGGACCCCCTGACCACGAGCCTCCTGGTCGTGCCGGCCCTCGCCGCGATGCTCCTCGGCGGTCTGCGATCGTTCATCCTGACGGCGTTCGCGGGACTCGCCATCGGCATGGTCCAGTCGGGGGTCCTGAACTTCACCACCCGAGCCGATTGGATCCCCTCGTGGATCCCCCAGGGCGGAATCAACTCCGCCCTCCCGTTCATCCTCATCATCATCGCCCTGACACTGCGCGGCGAGAAGCTGCCCGGGCGCAGCGTGACGCTCCAGTCGAACATGCCGACCTCACCGCGGCCCAGGTATGTCCTGGCCACCACCCTCGGCTCGTTCGCCATCGTCTCGATCGGGCTCATCACCCTGGACAGTCAGTGGCGACTCGCCATCGTCGTTTCGATGATCGCGGCACTCATAGCTCTGTCGAGCGTCGTGTTGACGGGTTACGTGGGGCAGATCTCCCTGGCTCAGCTCGCGTTCGCCGGGCTCGCCGGATTCGCGACCGCGAAGCTCACCGTCGCCGCCGGGATCCCGTTCCCCTGGGCACCCCTCCTCGCGATCGCCCTCACGACGGGGGTCGGCGTCCTCGTCGGCCTGCCCGCGGTACGCATCCGCGGCATGACGCTGGCCGTCGTGACCGCTGGAGCGGCGCTCGCGATCGAGGAGCTCATCTTCAAGTCGGAGGCGCTCGGTGGCCTCAACCAGCAGCGTGTACCCCGGCCTGGCCTGTTCGACATCGACCTCGGGTTCTTCGCCACCGGCGACGACAACTTCCGCCCCGAATTCGGGATCTTCGTGCTCATCATCGCGACCCTCAGCTTCGTCGCGGTGGCGAACCTGCGCCGAAGCCCCACCGGACTCCGATGGCTCGCCGTTCGCGCCAACGAGCGGGCCGCCGCCGCGGCCGGAGTCAACGTCACGGTGGCCAAGCTGTCGGCCTTCGCCGTCTCTTCCATGATCGCCGGCATCGGCGGAGTGCTGCTGGCCTATCGAGGGTCGCTGGCGCCCGAGTCGTTCACGGTCTTCGGCGCCCTGGCCTTCCTCGCTCTGACCTACCTGGGCGGCATCGCCAGCCTGAGCGGCGCGGTCGTCGCCGGCGTCCTCTTCAGCGGAGGGGTCTTCACCCACCTCGCGGGCGGCCAGAGCGGAAGTCAGTCCGACTTCGCGTTCGCGGTCAGCGGCATCGCGCTCATCGTCGTCGCCGTGCTGTACCGCGAGGGGATCTCCGGGGGCCTGCGCAGCGCGGTGGCCGGACTGGCCGCGCTCCTCACCGACCGCTCACCTGAACCCGGCAGACCGGCCGACACGAACCTCGCCGCAGCCGGCTTGAAACCGGAAGAGCACGGGTCCGTCACATGAGCCCTACACCGCTTCTCGAGGTGATCGGCCTCACCGTCTCCTTCGGTGGCCTCCACGCCGTGTCCGAGGCCTCCTTCTCGGTACCGGAGGGCGCCGTCGTCGGTCTGATCGGACCCAACGGGGCCGGTAAGACGACCTGCATCGATGCACTCAGCGGGTTCGTTCCGGCGGCATCGGGCCGGGTGCTGCTGGCAGGCAGAGACATCGGAGACTGGCCTCCCCACCGGCGAGCGAAGAGCGGCCTGGTCCGTACGTTCCAGTCCGTGGAGCTGTTCGACGATCTGACGATCCGCGAGAATCTTCTCGTCGCCGCGACCGATACCAAATGGTGGTCACCGTTCCTCCACGCGATCTGGTCGGGCCGGCACGGAAGCGCCGATGTCGACTGGGCGCTCGAGGCGGTCGGCCTCGACGGCTGCGGCGATGACTATCCCAGCGAGCTGACCCACGGCCACCGACGCCTCGCAGGTCTCGCTCGGGCTCTGGCTTCTCGCCCCCGCCTCGTGCTCCTCGACGAACCGGCCGCCGGACTCGACACGTTCGAGAGCGAGGCGCTGGCCCGGCAACTCAGCTCGCTGCCGGGCCTCGGCATCTCGGTCCTGCTGATCGACCACGACATGAGCCTCGTGCACAGCACCTGCCAGGAGATCCACGTGCTCGACTTCGGTCACGTGATCGCATCGGGCACGCCTGACGAGGTGAAGGCCGAACCGTCCGTTGTCGAGGCCTATCTCGGTACCGAGGAGCAGCTGTGACCGCGTTGCTGGCGCTGAAGGGAGTCGATGCCGGCTACGACGGCACACCTGTCGTTCGCGACCTGGACCTGACGGTCGAGGAGGGCGAGGTCGTGGCCCTCCTCGGCCCCAACGGGGCCGGGAAGACCACCATCCTGCGCACGATCTCGGGCCTCATCCCCCGCCTGGCCGGCGACGTCACCGTCCTGGGCCGGTCGGAACGAGGCCGTTCGCGCGGTGGCAGGAGAACCACCCCGAAGCTGGCCAACCGGGGGCTGGGCCACGTGCCCGAGGACCGCTCGTTGTTCTTCGACCTGACCACCGTCGAGAACCTCCGGCTCGGGGCCCGCAGGTCAGACCACGAGGCCGTCGAAACGGCCATGCGGCTGTTTCCCCAACTGGAGCCGCTCCGACACCGCCGAGCCGGACTGCTGTCGGGAGGCGAACAGCAGATGCTGGCCCTGGCTCGAGCGCTCGCCCGCCGACCACGCCTGCTCATGATCGACGAGATGAGCCTCGGGCTGGCACCCGTCATCGTCCAGCAACTGCTCCCGATCGTGCGCGACATAGCCGACGACACGGGCGCCGGCGTCCTGCTGGTCGAACAGCACGTTCCGGCCGCGCTCAGCGTCGCCGACCGCGCCTACGTGTTGAGCCGGGGCCGAGTGTCGATCGAGGGGTCGGCCGCCGATCTGCGCAACCGCCGCGACCTGCTGCTGACCAGCTATCTGGGCGCGCCGGACACCTGATCACCCCTGCCCTCGCCATGGGTTAGTCGCGATAAGTAAACTCGTGGAACGCGTGCACGAATGACGGAACCGACGGAGGACCGATGGCCGAAGTACGCCGAAAGAGGGCCAAACGCGGCGAAGGCGACAAACTGAGGGCCGAGATCCTGGAGGTGGCCGACCGGCTGCTCCTCGAGGCCGCCAGCGAGGCCGCCGTATCCATCCAGACCATCGCCGACGGAGTCGGCTGCACCCCGCCGGCCATCTACATGCACTTCGCGGACAAGGATGCCCTGCTGTACGAGGTCTGCGCCCGACACTTCGGGACCTTCGTCGCCGCGCTCGAGGACGTGGGGTCCGACGAGGACGACCCCGTCGAGCTCCTCAAGATCCGGGGTCGAGCCTACGTGGAGTACGGGCTCGAGAACCCCGAGCTATATCGCATCCTGTTCATGCAACAGCCCGGCGCCACAGCCAACCGCGGCGTGGCGCAGTCGGCGGCCGAATCCTTCGGGCTCCTGACGGCCGCGGTCGAGGAATGTCTCGCGAGCGGGCTGTTCTCCGGGGGTGATCCCTTCACGATCTCGTGCGCGCTCTGGGCGAGCATCCACGGTCTCACATCGCTGATGATCTCCAACCCCGACTACCCATGGCCGCCACTCGACGACCTCCTGGGCGTCGGAATCTGGGCGAAGACCACCGAAGACGTGTCCTGAGCGCGGAGACGAGCCCGGCCACCACGATCAGGCTCGGCGGACCTCGCTGAAGGGGAGGCTGCGGGTCTCATCGGGCTCCCGAGGAAGGCCCAGCACTCGCTCGGCGATCATGTTCCGCTGGATGTCGTCGGTGCCGCCGCCGATGCGAACACCCGGGGCGATGAGGAATATGTTCTGCCACGGGCCGGGCTCGGTCACGGCTCGCGGACCGAGTACGGCGAACGCGGCCTCGGCCGCGGCGGTAAGCAGTCTGGTCACGGCGAGCTTGGCGATCGATCCTTCCGCGGTGGGCACTTCCCCGGCCGCGAGCTTCGACATCACCCGAGCGTTCAGGAACTCGAGACACCGGTCGTAGGTGTAGGCGCGGGCGATCATGTCGCGATCGTGCGGGCCCATGTGCCCTTGCTCACGGGCGAGCGCGAGCAGCTCCTCCATGTGGAACAGGCCGAGTGAACCCCCGACCGCCATGCGCTCGTGCATGATCGTGGTGACGGCCACCCGCCAGCCCTCGCCCGGCTCGTCCACGCGGTCAGCGTCGGGAATCCGTACACCGTCGAGGAACACTTCGTTGAAGTGCACCTCTCCGTTCATCTGCTGCAACGGCCGGACCGTCACTCCGGGGCTCTCCATGTCCACGACGAAGAACGTGATGCCCTTGTGCTTGGCGACACTCGCGTCGGTGCGGGCGAGAAGAATGGCGCGGCGGGAGAAGTGGGCTGCCGAAGACCACACCTTCTGGCCGTGCACCACCCACTCGTCGCCGTCACGCTCGGCCCGCGTAGTCAACCCGGCCAGATCGGAGCCGGCATCCGGCTCGCTGAACAGCTGACACCAGATCTCCTCGCCACTCAGAATGCGCGACAGGTAACGGTCCCGCTGCTCATCGGTGCCATGCCCGATGAGCGCCGGCCCGGCCATGCCAATGCCGACGATGTTGACCGACGACGGGGTACGGGCACGGTCGCATTCCTGGTTCCAGATGATCTGCTCGACCGGGCTGCCTCCCCTCCCGCCGTGCTCCTTTGGCCAGGTGATCGCCGCCCAGCCGTTCTCGAAGAGCAGCCGCTGCCACCGCTTGGACTCGGCGAGCGCCTCCTCCCAGTCGCCGGAGCTGTCGACGAGCTCTTCCGGCGTCGCATGAACATGGCGCTCGAGGAACGTCCGCGCTTCGCACCGGAAAGCCGCTTCCTCGGGTGAGTCGGAAAGATCCATCCGTGTCTCGTTTCCGCCGCCGTCAGGCGGCCGTTCCGCCGTCGACGAGGAGCACGGCCCCGGTCGTGTTCGGCATGGAGCCCAGGGCGAAGAACGCAATGGCGCTGGCGACCTCGTCGGGGTCGAGAAGAGTTCGCGTCAGCGGAACCGCCCGAGCCACCAGCTCGGAGTCGGCGCCGTCGGGCGGCGTGAAGTTGCTGAGCAGCGGCGTGAGGACCCCGCCCGGGCACACGACGTTCACGCGAACACCCTGCATCGCGTACTCGGCCGCGAGCGTCTTGGACAGTGCGATGACGCCCCCCTTCGACGCGCTGTAGGCGGCGGCATACGCGTGAGCCGACACCCCGGCGACCGAGCCCACATTCACGATGGCACCACCCCCGTCGAGGAGTTCGGGCAGCGCACTTCGGCACATGAGGAAGGTGCCGGTCAGGTTCGTCTCGAGAATACGATTCCAGGCTTCGAGTGACTCCTCGGCCGTGTGTCGGTAATGTCCGATCCCGGCCACGTTCGCCAACACGTCCAGTGATCCGAAGCATTCCACCGTGCTCGCGACAGCAGCCTTAGCGGCGATCTCGTCGGTCACACTCCCTGTGATCGCGAGCGCCTCGCCGCCCGCATCGCATATCGCAGCCGCGGTCTCCTCGGTACCGGCTCGGTCGATATCGAAGCAGCCGACCCGCAGGCCGTCCCCGGCGATCCGGATTGCCGCCGCCCGGCCGATCCCCGACGCGGCACCCGTCACCAGCGCGACCCGGTCCTCGAGACCCACCGAGCCCTTCCCGCCGCCGACGATCACGTCGTTCGGTGTCTCCATAGCCGTCCTCCTGCTTGTTCTCGAAAACTGAAACGCGTTCCAGTTTTCGAGGCTACCCGCTGAATGCTGGCGCCGCTAGCCAGGGAAACGATGATTCCGACCCGGCGAATCCAACCATCGGAACATGGCCGATGCCCGTGGTTCAGGGCTATCGTCCGCGGCGTGAGACGATCGTGACGACGACGCGGCGCGTTGACGCCTTCACCGAAGCGTGGGCGCGGGAATACCCCGATGCCGCGGACACCTCCGGCGTGCTCCTGATCGCTCGCCTCGAGCGGTTGAGCCAGTTGATGGACGAGTTCGAGCAGGTCACCCTCCAGCCCTTCGACCTGATGCCGAGCGACTATGCCGTGCTCGCCGCGCTGCGCCGCGTCGGACCGCCCTACACACTCGCTCCCAATGAGCTCTACACCGCCCTCGAGCGGTCCTCGGGCGGCATGACGAAGATGCTGAAGCGCCTGGAGTCGGTGGGGCTCGTCGAGCGCGGACCCAACGCCTCCGACAAGCGCAGCAAGCTCGTTCGTCTCACGGCGGCAGGTATGAAGGTCGAGGAAGCGGCGTTCCAGGCCTTCCTGACCAGGACCCACGAACTGCTCAAGTCGGCCCCGGACCTCGGGGCGATCAACGATGCCGTGCAGAGCCTGCTCACCATCATCGAGGACGGCACCCGCCGCTGAGGCCGACGAGGTTCCTTCCCAGAAAGCTTTCGGCGCATATACTGGAGCCATACAAGCTCTGGTTCCGGGCGAGGGGGCAACGATGGCCAAGGAAGAGACCTTCGATGTGGTGATCATCGGTGCCGGGCACAACGGCACCAGCACGGCCGCCTACCTGGCGAAGTCCGGTCTCAGCGTCTGCGTGCTGGAGGAGCGCCCGGAGTGCGGTGGAGGCCAGGAGACGACCGAGCCCATCGCGGGGGTGCGCATCCAGCCCCACGCCATCGCCAACTACGGCGGCTCGGCTCCCGGATGGGAACAGCTCGAGCTCTGGAAGTACGGCTTCCGGATGGACTGGGACCCACGCGTCGAGGTCGAGCTCAACACCGACCGCTACATCTTCACCCGTGACGGGCTCTCCAAGGTCACCGAGAAGGACATGATGGGTTGGGCCAAGATCTCCTGCATGCTCGCGGGCGACGACGCCTTCCGCGACCTCATGCGCGCCACCTTCTGGTGCCCCCCACACCCCGCCGAAGTCGAACTGGATGAGTACAACATCCCGTTCATGCAGGTCTACAAGCAGTACGAGCCCGACGTGTGGACTCCGGAACTGCTCGAGATGACCATGTTCGACCTCATGGACGAGTACCTCGACACCGAGCCGTTCAAGGTGACCCAGGCGTACATCGCTCTGAGCTCGGGAGCGCACGGCCACATGGAGGGTGTCGCCATCCCCGCCATGTGCAGTTCCGCCACGGTGATGCCCCCTGCGGTCGCGAAGCCGGTCGCCGCTCGGGGCAACATGCACGGCTACTTCCATGCGCTCTTCCGCTGCGCGACGGCCCACGGCGCGGTGTTCCGCGCCTGTTGCCCGGTGGAGGAGATCATCATCAGCAACGGCCGTGCCACCGGCGTGCGCATCAGCGACGACTCCACGTTCGGAACCAAGGTCATCAACGCCCGGAAGGCCGTGATCAGCGCGGCCCACATCAAGCACACGTTCCTCGACATGATCGGCCCCCGGCACCTGGACGCCGGATTCCTGCAGCGCATCCGCGACCTCAGCCTCAAGGGCGGCAGCCTCTTCATGTCGCACTACCTCACCCATGAGGAGTTCCGCTACCGGGAGAAGTACCGCCTACCCCCTCCCAACGACCAGTTCACCGGCGCCTTCTTCAACATGGAGTCCCGCGAGATCTACTTCAAGAACGTCGAGAACGTGCTCGGCCGCCAGGAGAACCTCACCCTCTCCCCCGACGAGGCCATGTGGGGCATGGTGGCCGCCTCCCTGTACGACCCCACAAACCCCCAGAGCACCCGCCCGGGCCAACACATCAACGGACCTCTGTGGATGATGGTCCCCACGCCCGAGTACAACGTCGACGGCCTGGATGCCATGGACAAGGAGAACGAGAAGAAGCGCTGGGCCGAGTTCATGCGGGCGAGCCTGGCCTGCATCGTGGAGAACCTGGATGACGACAATCTGATCCGCATGTTCACCGACTCGCCCTACGAGCAGGAGATGCGCAACACCGGCATGCTCGGCGGATCGTGGTACGGCATCCGTTGCGACCGCGACCAGTGGTGGAACGAGCGACCCCTTCCGGAGCTCTCCCGCAACCGCGTTCCGGGCATCGAGGGGTTGTACCTCGCCCACCAGTCCTCGTCGCATCCCGGCGGCCTCTGCCTGATGGCGGTCGCCTACAACCTGATGCACATACTCATCGAGGACGAGGTCGCCGAGCCGGGAGACTGGTGGTACGCCTCCCCCTGGTACATACCGACCGAGGGCAAGCGCTCCGCCCACGGTTCGAACGCCAACGACGCATGGACGGTGGCGGGCTGATGCCGAAGGAACTGGTCGGCCGACCCCATCCCCAGAGCTTCTTCTCGGAGTTCCCCATCGAGAGCGAGTGGGACGTGGTCGTCATCGGTGCAGGTCCCAACGGCCTGATCACCGCCGCCTACCTGGCCCGAGCCGGCCTCAAGGTGGTGCTGGTCGAACGACGCTACGAGATAGGTGGTGGCCTGGCCACCGAGGAGATCCTCTTTCCCGGGTACTACTCCAACATCCACGCCGTCTACCACATGATGACCGACTTCATGCCGGTGCTGCGCGACTTCGAGCTGAGCGAGCACGGCCTCGTCTGGATCAAACCCAACCAGCAGACATCGATGGTCTTCGAGGACGGCAGCTCGCTGCAGCTCACCCGCATGCTGGAGGACACGGTCGACTCGATCCACAAGTTCTCCACGCGCGACGCTGTCGCCTTCGGCGAGATCATGCGGACCTGGCGCAAGGTCGCTCGTGAGATCGTCGCCCCTGCCACCTACATCCCACCGATGGCACCGCTGGACCTGATCGAGGCCATGCAGCGCACCGAGGTCGGCGAAGTTCTGCTCGAGCTCAGCGAACAGAGCCCGCTCGAGATCATCACCGAGAACTTCGAGGACGACAGGGTACGCGCCCTGTTGCTGTACACCACGTGCATGTGGGGTCTCGACCCCGACGAGAGCGGGGTCGGGTTCTTCGTGCCGCTCCTGTTGGACCGCGGCATGAACAAGGCCTACTGCCAGGGCGGCTCCCACAAGCTGGCCTCGTCGCTGGCCAAGGAGATCATCCGCGCCGGGGGCTGCATCCTCGACTCCTCCCAGGTCAACCGGATCACCACCCACGACGGTGCTGTCACAGGGGTCGAGCTGTGGGAGGGGCGCACGCTCACGAGCAACGTGGTCGTCTCGAGCCTGGATCCAGAGACGACGTTCCTCGATCTCGTCGGCGCGGAGAACCTGCCGGGGCATCTCGAGGACGACGTATCGGGCTGGGAGCTCGACAAGTGGAGCTACACCACGGTGCACGTGGCCACCGACGAGCCCCCCGGGTACAACTGCCGCGACGCCTCGGTTCGGGACAGCTTCATGACCATCGTGGGTATCGAGAGCACCGACCAGCTGCTCGCCCACTGGCAGGCGGTCCAGGCGGGCGCGATCGACATGGACGCCTTCGGCGGCCACACCACCTGGCAGACGCAGTTCGATCCCCATCTCAGCCGCGTGCCCGGCAAGCACGTGTCGTTCTTCCAGATGCACGCGCCCTACGACATCGCCGGCGGCTGGGAGGCGCGTCGGCCCGAGATCGAAGAGGCGATGTTGGCGAAGTGGCGCAGAGCGGCTCCGAACATGGGAGCCGGCAACATCTTGATGACCGCGACCGAGACGCCGGAGGACATCGAGATCCGCATGCCCAACATGCGCCGTGGATCGATCAAGCACGGCGACTACAACCCGCTGCAGCTGGGCGCCTACCGACCCAACCAGGACTGCTCGGGCACCGACACGCCCATCGAGGGGCTGTACGTCGGCGGTGCCTCCACCTACCCCGGCGGGCTCGTGATCGGCGGGCCGGGATACCTGGCTGCCAACAAGGTCGCGGACGACCTCGGGGTCGAGCGCTGGTGGAAGCCCACGCCCGAGATGGACAAGTACACGAGAACCTACCTTGCCTGACTATGACGCCATCGTCATCGGCGGTGGAATCAACGGACTGACGACGGCCGCCTATCTGGCCAAGGCCGGACTCGCCGTGGCCGTGTTCGAGGCGAGGGGGCAGTGCGGGGCGCATTGCGACACCGTCGAGCTGGGGCTGCCCGGTTTCCTGCACAACACCCATGCCCAGTGGCTGGTGCCCGCGATGAGCCCCGCCATGGCGGATCTCGAGCTCGAGTCGTCCGGACTGCACCTGCGGGGCACCGACGTACTGTTCGCCAAGACGTTCTCCTCCGGACGCAACGTGGTGCAGGCCCTCGATCCCCAGATCACCGCCGCGAGCCTCGCCGCGGCGTCCGACCACGATGCCGGCGTTCAGGCGACGATCGCCGACTACCTGGTCGAGCACCTCGACGACACCCTGTCGCTGAACCGCCGCCTGCTCTACGGACCGCCAACCGCCGATGTGTTCGATGCCATGGCCGATTTCGACGCCGGGCTGTTGGATCGTCTCGGGCTGCCCCTCAGCGGCGACGACGTGCTGCGCATGAGCGGTCTGGAACTGCTCGGGATGCTCTTCGAGTCCGAGGAGGTCCGCACCACTCCCGCAGCCCTCGGGGAGTTCACCGGTCAGTGGCCGACCAACCGGCGCCTGGGCCCGCTCGCCCTCAGCCTGTCGGGTCTGCAACCGATGGCGGTGCACACCGCGGTGGGTGGCTCCCATGCCCTGACCCATTCCCTGGTGAAGTGCGTCGTCGCCAACGGCGGTGAGATCTGGGGTACCTGCCCGGTCGAGCGCATCCTCGTGGAGGACAACTCGGCCTACGGGGTCGAACTGGCGCCGGATGCACTACGGCCCGGCGAACGAGTGACCGCTCGCGTGGTCATCTCCAACCTCACGCTCGCCCCGACCTTCCTCCACCTGGTCGGCGAGGAGACCATCGGGGCGGAACGTTCCCGGCTCGTGAAGCGCTTCAACTACGACGACCCGCAGCTGTTCGCGGTCATGTACGCCCTCGACAGCGACCCCGTCTTCGCCTCCGCCGCTCATGACGCCAGCGTCCAGCGCTCCTGGGTCGGCTATTTCGGCGGTGAGACACTGTCGGGGATGGGCCACTGCTTCGCCCAGCTGGGACAGGGCCTGATCCCCGACGAGCTCATGGGCGGATGGTTCATCCCGACCCGCGCCGACCCCACCCAGGCCCCCGTGGGGTGCCACACCGCCTACCTCTGGGTCAGCGTGCCGCCCTGCCCCCGTCGGTGGCGCGGCGCCGCCCTCGACGGTTGGGATGCCTGGCCGGGTATCGCCGGGCCGCTGGCCGACGCGGTGACGGCGCGCTTCGAGGAGTACGTACCCGGGTTCACGAACCAGATCGTCGAACGCCATGTGATGACCCCCCTCGACCAGGAGATGGGCAACCCCTCGGCGGTCCGGGGCAACATGATCGGTGGCAGCGCGATCCCCGAGCAGTACGCCGAGAGCCGCCCGCTGCCCGGGATCATCACCCGGGGGGTTTCGCGCAGCTTCCTGCCACGGCTCTACCTGTCCAACTCGATCCACCCCTATGGCGCCACGCATCTCGCCTCGGGCTATCTGACCGCCGTCGAGGTCGCCGAGGATCTCGGATGTCGGGATGTCCCGTGGTGGCGGGCCCAACCGCTCGATTGGTTCCTCGAGAACCTCGGAAACGTACCGCTCAACCTCGGGGTGGGAGCGGCCGACCAACCCGGGACTACCGCCTGATCTCGAATCCCGCCGCGATGCCGTCCCAGGTGTCCGCGGTGACACCGCGCTCCCTGAGCTGATACTTGCGCACCCGGTCCGTCGGGGTTCGCGGCAGCTCGACGATGAACTCGACATAGCGGGGTACGAAGAAGTAGGGCGCGTTGTCATTGACGAACCGACACAGCTCCTCCGCGGTCAGGCTCTCGCCGGCGACGAGAACCACGCAGACCTTCATCTCGGCTTCGGCTTCGAGCTCGGCGGACACCACCCCGTGCGCCGCCGACTCGGCCACAGCAGGGTGCGCGTTGACCGTCGCCTCGACAGCGAACGAGGAGATGTTGCGACCCTTGTAGCGGATGAAGTCCTGCTTGCGATCGACGAAGAAGTACTCGTCGTCGGCGTCGCAGCGCATCAGATCGCCGCTGTGGTACCACAGGTTGCGCCACGCTTCGACGGTGGCGGCAGGGTTCTGCCAGTAGCCGCTGAAGATGGCATCGGGCTCGGTCGGGCGAATGCACAGCTCGCCCGTCTCGCCCACGGCAACGGGAACATCACGGTCGTCGAGCAATGCCACCTCGACACCGTCGACCACTTCGCCCAACGAGTTCGGCTTGTAGGTCCGGCCATGGACCCGCGAGATCGAGGCCATGCACTCGCTCTGGCCATAGCCCTGGAAGATCTCGTCGATCCCGAAGCGCTCCTTGAACCCGGGCACCATGTCTTCGGGCAGCGGGATGAAGCTGGCCACACGAACGGGGTTGTCGGCGTCGTCGTCGCGTTCGGGCTGGTTCCACAGGAACATGTGCATCGCGCCGAGGGTGAACACCATCGTCGCCCCGTAGTGGCGTGTGCGATCCCAGAACTCCCCCACCGAGAACGACGGATCCAGTCCACACGGGACACCGGTGACCAGCGCACGGAAGATGTTCGCCACCCAGGCGCCGGAGTGGTACAGCGGAAGGCAGTTGTGGATGACGTCACCTTCGCGTAGACCGGCGGTGCGCGCTCCGATGTCCGCCGCTCGGATCCACACGTTGTGATTCTGGATCACACCCTTGGCGCGGCCAGTCGTTCCCGAGGTCCACTGGATGCACGCGGGATCGCCGCTGTGCAGGTCGCTGTCGTCCGGTTCGTCACCGATCAGATCCGCGAACGCCTCCAACGGCTCGACGGGAACGGGGAGATCGACCCGCGGCTCGCCGCGCACGAGGACTCGTTCGAACGGCAGGGAATCGAGCGCCGCCACGTTCGCCAGCAGGTCGGCGTCGGCCACGAGGAGCTTCGCCCCGCCGGCTCGGAGGTTCTCCTCCAGCCAGACCCCCTTGTACTCGGTATTGGCCGGGGTCCAGATCGCTCCGAGCTTGTTGAGCGCCAGAGCGGAGAACACGACGTCGGCGCCGCTCCCCATGAGGAACGCGACCGGATCGCCCTTCGATACGCCCAACTCGGCGAAACCCCGTGCGAAGCCGTTGACGACCTCGTTGGCTCGGGCGAACGTGAAATGGGTCGTGTCCTCGATCAGGAAGTCGGTGTCGCCGTTCTCATCGGCCTGTCGACGCAGACAACGACCGAGCAGCCGATCGTCGGGATCGGGGATTTCGAGCCAGTTCATCGCGCCGACCATAGCCTTCCGTGGCACCTTCGAAACTGCCCTACGATCGCAGCTGATCGGGAAGGGACACGTCATGACCGCCACGGAGAATTCCTATCGCAGCCGGTTCGCCTGGGAGCGTGTCACCTGGGGCACGCACTGCGTCAACTGCCTCTCGACGTGTTCATATCGCGTGTACACCGCGGACGGTTCCATCGAGTTCCAGGAGCAGTCAGGCGTCTTCCCCGCGACCGAGCAAGGCGTGCCCGATCGCAATCCCATGGGCTGCCAGAAGGGCGGCGCGTGGCATCACCAGCTCGACGGCGGTGACCGCCTGCTGCACCCCATGCGGCGGGTCGGCGAGCGGGGCGGTGGCCAGTGGGAACAGATCACGTGGGACGAGGCCCTCACCGACATCGCCGACGCGGTCTGCGACGCCGTCGAGGAATCGGGACCCATGGCGGTCCTGGTGGACGAGAGCTCCGAGGGTGGGCTTCTGTCGATCGGCGGGCAGTCACGTCTGGCCAACACCCTGGGGGCCACTTCTCTGGACGCGATCGCCAGCGTCAACGACATCCCCCACGGGCACTATGTGACGTTCGGCAACATCGTCGGCGGGTCGACCGCGGACGACACCTTCCACGCTGACGTCGTTCTGATCTGGCACGCCAATCCGGCTTACACCCGCATCCCGTACTTCCACTACCTCACCGAAGCCCGATACCGCGGTGCAGAGGTCGTCCTCATCGCCCCCGACTACAGCCCGAGCGCGGTCCACGCCGACCACTTCGTGCCGGTCGTGCCGGGCAGCGACGCCGCCCTCGCACTCGGCATGTGTCACGTCATCGCGGACGAGGGCCTGGTCGACGAAGCCTTCATCCGCACGCAGACCGACATGGCGTTGCTGGTGAGAACCGACACGGGACGCCTGCTTCGCGGCGCCGACGTCGTCGAGGGTGGCGGTGATCTGCGGTTTCACGTGTGGGTCCCCGACCGGGGCATCACCGTCGCACCCGAGGACACCCTGCACCTCGAGGGCGACGCCGCGCTCCGCGGCCGATACGAAGCGACCCTGGCCGACGGGAGTTCGGTCGAGGTGCGACCGGTCTTCGATCTGCTCATCGAACGGCTGGCCGACTACGGCCCCGAAGCGGCGGGCGAGGTGTGCGGTGTGCATCCCGACACCATCCGCCTGCTGGCTCGCAAGGTGGCCGGCGGGGCCACCAAACTGCACGAGGGGTTCGACACCGCCAAGCACTACCACGGCGACCTCATGGAGCGGTCGATGAATCTCCTCCTCGCCCTGACGGGCAACTGGGGGCGCAAGGGTGCCGGCCACGACACCTACTCGACATTCCCTTTCGACGGCACCTATCTCCAGAACCTGAAAGGCGGCACCGGCGTCGAGCTCGCCGTGGGAGCGGTGGCGGCCATGCGGGCGGCGTTCGGCGAGGCCGACGAGGAAGGGGGTGTGCCCCCGCCGCTGGCCCGGCCCGGCATCTGGGACTTCCTGAGCATGGCCGCCATGAGCGGCAGCACGAGTCCGCCGTTCTTCCTGTGGCTCGACCACTGCGGCTATGGCGAGGTCTGGGACGAGGTCAGCTGGGGTGACTCGCCCCGGCCATTTCGCGAGTACCTCGAGGAGGCCATGCCGGAATGGGCTCCGTTCAGGCGTCCCGGCCCCGACATCGAGCCCCGCGTCCTCATCGAAGGGGCCACGAACGCACTGCGCCGCACCCGCGGTGGAGGTCGAATGCTCCTCGAGAACCTGTGGCCCAAGCTGAACCTGGTCGTCTCGATCGACCAGAGATTCAACTCGGCCGGTCTCCACGCCGACATCGTCCTCCCGGCGGCCCACGAAGGTGAGCGGGTCAACGTCCAGTATCCGATCTCGCACTCCTTCGAAGTGGTCTTCTCGGACCAGGCCGTCGAACCAGCCGGCGAGGCCCGCTCCGATTGGCAGATCTATGCCGATATCGCCGACGCCATCGGCGCTCGAGCCCTCGAGCGTGGAATGGGCGACCGGATGGTCGGATGGGGAGGCGAGCGACCCCTCGCCGAGGTCGGCTCGGCGTTCCACTTCGACGGTGCCCTCCGCGACGACGAGGACGTGATCGACGAGCTGCTTCGCGACACCGCCATTTCCGGCGTGCTCGATCTCGGCACGTCGCTCGAGAGCATGCGCGAGCACGGTTGGGCGCGGGTGGAGGGCAATGGGAGCCTGCCGATCGGACGGTGGATGGGCAGCCCGATCGGCGGCGACGAGACCTTCAGCGCCCTGCGCTGGCATGTCGAGGACGGCATGCCCTATTCGACGACGACGGGTCGGGCGACCTTCTTCGTCGATCACCCCTGGTTCCTCGAGGCCGACGAAGCTCTCCCCCGGCACAAGTCGCCTCCGGCCATCGGCGGCAACCACCCCTTCGTACTCACCGGCGGCCATCCCCGCTGGAGCATCCACGCCTGCAACGCCACCAATCCCGTCATTCTCCAGACCACCCGCGGTCACCCGACGCTCGTGATGAACCCCGCTGACGCCGCCGCCGGGGCCATCACCGAGGAGGAGCTGGTGCGGGTGGAGAACGACATCGGCGGGTTCACCGTCGGGGTCCGCCTCTCGCCGGCCGCCCGGCCGGGCCAGGTGATCCTGTACGCCGCCTGGGAGGCCTACGGTTTCGACGGCTGGGGGGACGGCACGCAGATCGAGGCGGGGATGGTCAAGTGGCTTCACCTGGCCACCGGCTGGGGGCATCTGCGATTCATGCCGATGCAATGGCAGCCCGTCCAGTTCGACCGCGTCCATCGCGTCGATGTCCGCAAGCTCTGACCTGCGCCCGGCCGTCAGGACACCGGGAATTCGTCGACGATGACGTAGCGCCCATCCTGGGTTTCGACGATGGAGAAGACCGACTCGAAGCGAGACTCGTTCTCGCTCATCTCGGTCGTGCCCTCCGACCCGCCGTAGGTCACCTCATGGATCCTGCCGCGGGCTTCGATGCCCAGGCGCGGACCGCCCTGGGGTCCGAGAGGGTAGGTCACGATGAGCTCCATCGAATCGAATGAGTAGGACGCGACGACGATCTCGCCGCTCCGCTCTGCGTCGGCGATCAGCTCCTTGGTGTTCGAGAGCCTGAAATCCCGGGTGGCGGTCTCGGCGAGTACCGGATCGCGGCTTCGCAGGGCATCCGCCTCGATCTCGAGGTCGGCCACGAGGTCTCTGGCGATGGCCTCGGCCTGTCGGTCGCCGATCTCGTCGTCGAGGAGGCGCGCCTGCTCGCTGATCGCCAACGGTGGCAGCGAAGCCGGGTCGATCGGCTCGTCCGGACGCCCACTGGCGGCGGTGTCCGGCACCGGTCCCGACGCCGGAGATCGCGCCGCCCCCCCGACGACGAGGACGGCGACGACGAAGACCCCGACGCTCCCCGCCACGAGGACGCCCCGTATCGGAGTCACCTTCCTCACCCACACGCCGAGGTGGTCCTCCTCGGACCGCGCTGCCGGGAAGAACCGCTCGATGTACTTGTGGACGGCGCAGAAGACGGTGAGAGAGCCGAGCAGGGCCACCTTGGCGCCGAACTCGGTCTGCTGGGGAGCCATGAAGAGCACGGCCAACATGGCGACCACCACCGCGAGCGCCACTCTCGCGACATCACCCCGGGGAATCGCCTTGGGGTCGGTGATCATGAAGAACAGGAAGATGAGGAGCTCGGGTGAGGTGACGACGACCCACCAGAACGATTCGTCACACACCGGTTCGAGCGACCACCGGGCGGTGAAGCAGTGGCCACTCGCGGCGAGTATCGCCAGAAACGTCGCGAACGTGATCCAGAACGCCACGGGCATGGCCAGCATGCGAACCTGCGAGGTGACGGAGATCCCGCCGGTCATGATGATGATGACCGCGACCGCCAGCGCCGGGGACATCGGCCCCCACCAGAAGTCGAGAGGCTCGACGAGAGTGCTTCCCAACACGAGGAAGCCGAGCGTGAGGCCGAGGTTGTTGGGATTGAAGATCTGGGTGTCGTGGGGACGGATGACGTACTTCGACAGGAGTGAGACCGCGCCGACCCCGGCGAAGATGTACCAGCCCTTCATGCTCCACCAGTCGCCGTGCTCGGTCCCGACGACTCGCAGGATGAGCGCCACCCCCGCACCGGTCAGCAGTGCGCTCGCCGGCCACTCGAACGCCCGTTTCCGCCAGAAGAGCACGATGACCTCGATCACCGCGCAGGTGATCACCGCGACGAGGATCTGCGCTATCGAGACCCGGAAATCGAGGCCGACCTGGCCCAGGATGTGAACCGAGACGACCGTGGCGGCGATCTTGAAGCGAGGGTCGGCAAGCTTGGGGAGCAGGACCGGGTAGGTGCGCTGCCCCACCCGGACCTCTGGCCGCTCGTGAGTGCGAGTGGTCGTCATGGGTTTGACCAGGCTTCCGGTGTCTCGATCAGCGGTACCTCGTGATCGAGGACGCTACCCGGGTTCGGGGGGATGCCCAAAGACAGATATCATCGCGAGGGATACCGGGAGTTTGGACCGCCGTGCCCGACGAACCTTCATCCACCGCGAACCCCGACCGGACGAGCCGCTCCGCGACCGACCCGCTGACCTGGTGGTCGCTCGCCCCATCGGTGTCCATCGGCGTATTCGTGGTCGTGGCGACGTTCACCATCGACTCCACCGCCAGCTCCGACATCATCCCGGCCCTGGTCGTCGCACTGCTCCTCGGGCCGTCGGTGTCGTATCTGTGCGACACCACCCGTCCCCGGACCAGGACGGGCGCTCCGCCCGCGCCGGGCGGGCCGAGGCCGAGGGCGAGCTCCTGACCGGTGGACCACCGGCTCGGCGCCGGTCGTCGACCGGCCGGGTGGCGTCGGCCCATCCGGATCCGGATTCAACCGCGGCCCGACAGAGCCCTCTCATCGAACCAGGAGAGCGTGTCGGCCACGGTCTCGTGGATCGGGCGGGCGACGTAGCCGAGCTCCCTGGCCGCCAGGTGGTGACTGGCGTCGGGGGAATAGCGCAAGGCGTGCATGGCGTCGGGCGTGAACAGGGGTGTCCGATCGTCGGGGGTGAGCCTGAGCACGAGGGGGGCGAGCGGCGCCACCAGCCTCATCGGCAGATCGATTCGCGGTGGCCGCACGCCGGTGGAGTCGGCGACGAGGCGACCGAGCTCCTTGATCGAGAGCCGTGTGCCCGACAGGAGGTAGTTCTCGCCGGTTCTGCCCCGCTCGGCGGCGGAGACCATTCCCGTGACGAGATCGCGTACATCGACGAAGTCGAACCCACCGGGCACATTCACCGGGATCTTGCGCTCGGCCAGTCGAACGAGCGTTTCGCCCATACGCGACGGGCCGTAGTCGTGAGGGCCGATCACGCCGGTCGGATTGACGATGACAGCGTCGAGGCCCTTCTCGATGACCCTGCGTACCGAGCTCTCCCCCGCGTTCTTCGAACGATCGTAGGCCGGCGCGTGATCCCCGACCGCCCTCGCCGCGGTTTCGTCGATCGACGGACCGCACTTCTCCAGGTCGAACGCGTGGACCGAGCTGCAGTGCACGAAGCGGCCGACATCGCAGGCGAGTGCGGCCTCGGCCGCATTACCCGGACCCTCGACGTTCACCCGCCAGACGACGCCCGTTGGATCGCCGACGATCGAGATGACCGCGGCCAGGTGGAACACCACGTCGGCATCTGCGAACGCGGCGCGAAGACTCCCCGGATCGAGCACATCGACATCGACATGTTCGACGTCGAGCCCGACGAGCGCGTCGGTCCTCCGTCGGTCGGCCGCCCGCACCTCCCAGTCGGCCGCCAACAGTGCGCGCACGAGGTTGGCACCCACATGGCCGTACGCACCCGTCACCACAGCTCTCACGGACCGATCATATTGCAGTCCCTGACATGGCCCTGCCAACCGTCACCCGACCGAGGAGAAGCGCGATGACCACCACCCCAGCGGACCGCTGGACCTGGGATCAAGTGACCTGGGCGTCGCATTGCGGCAACTGCATCGCCAACTGCTCGTACCGCCTCTTCGCGGCGGACGGGAAGGTCGTCTACCAGGAACAGTCGGGGGGTCTGCCGTCCTACGACGGTGTGCCCGACATGAACCCGCTCGGTTGTCAGAAGGGCGGTGCATGGCACACACAGGCCCAGGGCGACGAGCGGCTACTCCATCCGTTGCGGCGGGTGGGTGAGCGGGGCTCGGGTGAGTGGGAACGCATCGGCTGGGAAGATGCTCTCGACAGCCTCGCGGACGCGGTCATCGACGGACTCGAGGGCGAGGGAGCGCACTCGATCATCATGGACCCCGGGCCCGAGTCGGGCGTGGCGGGTGGCCTGGGCCGGGCCCGTCTCGGCGCGGCACTCGACTCGGTGACGTTCGACAGCAACTCGACGGTGAGCGACGTGCACCTCGGGCACTGGATGACGTTCGGCAGCCTGCTGGGCGGTTCGAGCGCCGACGACACGTTCCGAGCCGATGTGATCCTCGTGTGGAACTGCAACCCCGCCTTCACGCGCATCCCCTACTTCCACTACCTGCCCGAAGCCCGCTACCACGGCGCCAAGGTCGTGTTGATCGCCCCCGACTACAGCCCGTCGGCCATGCACACCGACATGCACGTGCCGGTCCGGCCGGGCTCCGACGCCGCCCTCTCGCTCTCGATGTGCCGGGTGATCGTCGACGAGGGCCTGGCCGACCTCGACTTCGTCCGATCCCAGACCGACCTTCCACTCCTGGTGCGTACCGACACCCGGCGGTTCCTCCGCTCCGAGGACGTCGAGCCGGACGGGCGCGCCGACCGGTTCTACGTTTGGCGGGGCGGGTCCCTGACTCCCTCCGATCAGACCCGGCTCGATGATCCGAAGGCGCCGTCCGACGTCGCGTTGGAGGGCCGGTGGGAGGTGTCGCTCCTGGACGGCACCCGGGTCGAGGTCACACCCGTGTTCGAACTGCTGCGCGAGCGCCTGGCCGGCTACTCGCCCGAGGACGCGTCGCAGATCTGCGACGTGGCGCCGGCCACGATCCGCGAGCTGGCCCGGATGGTCTCCTCGGGCCGAACCAAGCTGTACAACGGGCTGGGCAGCTGCAAGCACCATCACGGTGACCTGATGGAACGCGCCATGGACCTGGTGCTCGCACTCACCGGCAACTGGGGACAGGCCGGCCGTGGGCTCGACACCTACATCATCGCCCTTCTCGACGGGGAGGTGCTGGGACTGCTGAAGGGCGGCGCGGGAATCGAGTCGGCCGAGGCCGCCGTCGCCGGCCTCGACGCCTACCTCGATGCCATGAAGGCGTCGGACCCGGCCATGACCGACGGTCGCGCCGTGCTCCAGATGATGCAGGCCAACGCGCCGAACATGCCCTCGACCCCACCCGCCTTCTTCTTCTGGTACCACTGCGGCTTCGACGAGATCTGGGACCACGAAGGCTGGGGCGACAGCCCCCGCCCCTACGACGAGTACATCCGCGAATCGCAGTCCCGCGGCTGGTGGAGCGGGTTGGTGCGCCCCAAGCCGCAGATGACCCCTCGCGTGCTGCTCCAGGCCGGTACGAACACACTGCGCCGAACCCGGGGCGGCCAGCGCCAACTGCTCCGCCACTTGTGGCCCAAGCTCGACATGATCGCCGTACTCGACTGGAAGATGAGCACGGTCGGCCTGTACGCGGACCTGGTGCTGCCGGTCGCCTGCGAGCACGAGCGGTTGGACCTCCACGCCGCCAACTCGCACTCGTGGGAACGGATGCTCGCCGACAAGGCGGTCGAGCCCGAGGGCGAATCGCGATCGGACTGGCAGATCTTCCTGGGGCTGGCCGAGGCGATCACCCGGCGCGCGGCAGAGCGTGGGCTCGACACCTTCGACGACTCCCGGGGCGGCAAGCGCAGCTACTCCGGGGTGTTCGACACCGTCACGATGGGCGGCGCCGTCCGAACCGAGGAGGCGGCCATCGACGAGGTGCTGCGTGACAGCGCTCTGGCCGGGAGCGTGCCGCCGGGGACATCGGTGAGCAGCTTGCGCGAGACCGGCTGGGTGCGACCCACCGAGCTCCCCCGCATCATGGCCGGCGTCTGTGCCGGTGACCTCGACGACGACGGACCGTTCGTCGCCTATCGACACCACCTGGAAGGCATGCCCTTCCCGACGCTGACCGGCCGCGCTCAGTTCTACCTCGACCACCCGTGGTTCTTCGAAGCCGACGAGCACCTGCCCGTCCACAAGGACCCACCGCCGGCCGGCGGCGACTACCCACTCCAGCTCACCGGCGGTCATCCCCGCTGGAGCATCCACGCCACCAACACCTCGAGCCGGATGATGCTCGAAACGACCCGGGGCGGGCCGACGATCCACCTCAACACCGACGATGCCGACGCCCGCCAGGTCGCCGATGGCGACACGGTCCGGGTCTTCAACGACGTCGGCGAGCTGGCGGTGCGCGCTCGGCTGACGTCGTCGGTCCGGCCCGGCCAGGTGATCCTCTACGGGTCATGGGAGCAGTACCTGTACCCCGAGTGGAAGGATGTGACCTGGGTCGAACCCGGCATGGTGAAGTCGCTGCACTTCGCCGGGGGATACGGTCACCTCGCCTACTCCGACCTCCAATGGCAGCCCCAGCAGTCCGACCGCCTGTTCCGCGTGGAGGTCGAGCCGACGACACACCGGTAGAATCGGTCTTCGGGGTGGCAGGGCCTTCGGACCCGGGTGCAGAGGGAGTGTGCGGAGAGTGGCCAGACGTTTCCACGTGATGGCGAAGCCCCGCGGGGCGATCTGCAACCTCGACTGCCGGTACTGCTTCTACCAGGACAAGGTCGCCCTCTACGAGGGGACCGGGTTCCGCATGTCCGATGAGACGTCGGAGGTGTACGTTCGGCAGCGCTTCGAGTCGGCGCGCGGGGGCCTCGCCGAGTTCGCATGGCAAGGCGGCGAACCCACCCTGATGGGACTCCCGTTCTTCGAACGGGTCGTCGAGTTGCAGGAGAAGCACTGCCCGCCGGGCACCGAATTCACGAATGGGATCCAGACCAACGGTGTCCTCCTCGACGACGACTGGTGTCGGTTCCTGGTCGAGCACGACTTCCTCGTCGGGCTCAGTCTGGACGGACCTCGCGAGCTCCATGACGCCCACCGGGTCGACAAGCGCGGTCGGCCCAGCTTCGACCGGGTCATGAATGCTCTGGGTCTGCTCCAGCAGCACGGCACCGAGTTCAACGTCCTCGCGACCGTGAACGACGTCACGGGCGATCACCCTCTCGAGGTGTACCACTTCCTCCGGGACGAAGCGGGTGTCGAATACATCCAGTTCATCCCCATCGTCGAGCGCGGCGAGGACGCCGAGGCGACCGTGACGGGGAGCTCCGTGGGGTCGCGCCAGTACGGCGACTTCCTCATCGCGGTGTTCGACGAGTGGGTCCGCGAAGACGTCGGGAAGGTCTTCGTGCAGATCTTCGACGTCGCGCTCGCCGCCTACGCCGGTCTACCCTCACCCCTCTGTTCGTTCAGCGAGACCTGCGGAACGGCGATGGCGCTCGAGCACAACGGCGATCTCTACTCGTGCGACCACTTCGTCGGTCCCTCGAATCTGCTGGGGAACATCACCGTGACACCGATGGCGGAGTTGGCTCGGTCACCTGCGCAGACCCGCTTCGGGCTCGACAAGCGCGACACGCTTCCCCAGGACTGTCTCGACTGCTCGGTCCGCATCGCGTGCGCGGGCGGCTGTCCCAAGAACCGTTTCGTGGCCACCGGCGACGAAGGTCGTCCGCTGAACTACCTCTGCCCGAGCTATGAGGCGTTCTTCTCCCATGTGCGCCATCCGATGGAGCTGATGGCGGACCTGTTGCACCGAGGAGCGCCGGTGACCGAGGTGACCGGAATGCTCGAAGACGAGAAGCGGCGGTCCTTCGCCCGAGCCGGCCGAAACGACCCGTGCCCCTGCGGCAGCGGCCGCAAGCTCAAGCACTGCCACGGTCGATCCTGACCGGCGAGCTCTCCGAGCTCGTCGAGACGTCGAGCCGACCCCTGTTTCACCTACCCGGCGGCGGCCTCGGTGTCCGCTTCGAGGAATGACTCGAGCCGATCGAGGGCCCACGCCCAGAAGACCGACGGGTCGTCGTCCCTGGCCTCGGCGGCGAGCGCCGTCACCCAATCGAGCTGCTTGGCCAGGAAGTCGACCTGCGCCCGCCGGAACGATCGGCCGAGTCGGGGCGACGAAGCAGCGGCCTCCTTGAACGTCAGGAACTGCATGAAGTCGAGCTCGGCGGTGAGATGGTCGAGCGGCACGTCCTCGCCGGCCCCACCGAGGCCGTAGTACTCATAGGAACGGCCCAGCTCGGTCAACATCTGATCGCGGTCATCGGCCCGCGCACCGCCCCAGATGCGCTTTCCATCGCCACTCGCCACCAGGAAGAGCCGGTCGTACTCGGCGACGTGGGCCGCCTTGTCGGCCTCGTCGGGCAGCGCGAACTCACCGATGTCCCACTCGAAGTCGAGCAGAGCCGCCGCCTCGGTGAGCTCCTTGACCCACTGCCCGTTGCCGGCCATCTCGTAGTGCTCGGTGTCGGGCGCGGTGAAGATCCGGCCCAGCACCTGGTAGACGGCGCTGCGGGCTGTGATCTCGTTCTCCTCGACCTCGGTGACGCCGCCGGCGTCGTCGGAGATCTCGAGGCCGCTCAGGGAATAGGCGAACATGTCGGTACCTCAGCTCCTCAACTCGACCGGGACGCTCGACGGCGGCCGGTCCAGATCAGCCGGATCGTTCGTGAAGGGCCCGAACAGGTCCTGCCATTGGTAGACGATGAGCGTATCGAGGATCTCCGAAGAGCCGCCGCCGCGTACCGTCTCGAGCTCGGACTGGATCGTCTCGAGGGCGGTGTGGACCTTCGGCCCGAAGAGCGACTCGAGGTACTCCGGCGGAATCCGCGGGGTCTCGTAGTCGATCGACATGTCCTCGTTCAGCCGGTGCGGCGCCAGCGGTGGCACGTAGAAGATGTTGGGACCGGTTCCGTGCTCGGAGTGGAGAGGCAGGGCCACGCCCCACTCGTTCACGAGCTTGTGGATCGGCCCTTCCTCGTCGTCGAGGTACCCGACGAACGCGAGACGTCCCGGACACTGCCGGGCGCATACCGGAGCGACTCCCTCTTCGAGCCGTGGGAAACACATGATGCAGTGCTGGGCGACGTTCCGCGCGTAGTTGAAGTAGATCTTCTTGTACGGGCACGCCTCCATGCAGAACCGGGATCCCTGGCACACGTCCTCGTTGCGCAGGACGATGCCGTCCTCCCTGCGCTTGTACATGGCCCCCGTGGGGCACGCCTCGGCGCACACGGGCCGGGTGCAGTGGTTGCAGAGGCGGGGAAGATAGAAGTAGTAGGCGTTGGGGTACTCACCGCCGCCTTGATCCTCGTCCCAGTTCATGCCCCACTCGGTCGTTCCGTCACCCTTGTCCTCGGGCTTGAGATGTACCGAGTTGCCCTTGCCCCCGTAGAACACCTCTTGATAGTTGAAGTCCCAGCCGCCGCCGAACTCCGCACGGGTCGGCTGGTGGCCCGGCACCGGCTCGCCTCCGTGGACACCGCCACCCATCTCCTCCCAGCCCTTCGGTGTGCCCAGACCGGGCTTGGTGTTGACGGTCATCCACCACTGGTGCTCTTCACCCTCTTCCTGGGTCCACAGCACCTTGCAACCGACCGAACACGCCTGGCAACCCATGCACTTGTTCAGGTCGAACACCATTGCGATCTGTCGCATCGGTCCCGACTCCGGCTTCATCACACTCGTGGTCATTTCGAGCCCTCCCTCATCGGTCGATTTCCAGCGAGACCCAGTCGGCGGTCGCCGCGCCGATACCCGCCCGTTCCTCGTTCGTTCCGTTCCAGACGGCCACACCCAGGTTGGAGCCGAGGCCATCGAGGCTGCCGCTCAACACGACCGTCCAGCGGCCGCCTTCCAGCGACGCCGACGCCCCGACCTCGGACTCGCTGGGTCGGAAGCGTCCCGGCCCGGTGGCCACCAGGCCCTTCGGGTCATCGAGGTTCGCCTGCCAGTACCACAGATCGACCGGAGCCGATTCGCTTCCGATGGTCGCGGCCGGGGAATCGGACTCCCCGAAATACACGCCGGCCGCGTCATGGAACTCGGTGTGCTCGTCGCTCGGATCGTCCCAGGCGATCCGCACGAAAGCCTGATCGCCGGCGCGCGCTGTCGCGACCGAAGCCCGGCCGACGGTCCCGTAACCACGGTCGGCCCACGCGTTCCTTATGTACTCGGTGGGCTGGGCGTCGAGGGGTATCGGCGCCAACGTCACCTCGCTGGCCTCCACCTCGGACCATCCGTCGCCGTCGGGCGATGTGAGATCGCCATCGGATTGCTTCAGCTCCATGTCATCCCTCAACTCTCTCGAAGTCGCACGGGACCCCGCGATCTGTGGGGATCGGCTGCCACTCGGCCTGCGAGTAGCTGATGTGCCCGTAGCCGCCGGCAAAGGCGATCCACTTGACCATCCCCGCCTCGATCTCGTTGGCTCCATCCCAGTTCTGGTACTGATGCGGGTCCCAGCCGTTGTAGGAGATGATCTGGCCGGGCATGACGCTCGGCATCACCTTGGCTCGGCACCGGAACTCGGCGATGTCGTTCCAGATCCGGATCATGTCGTTGTCAGCGACCCCTCGGGCCTGGGCGTCACCCGGACTGATCTCGACCAACGGCTCACCCCGATGGGTCTGGAGGATCACCGGGTTCGCCTGATTCATGGCGTGGATGCTCCACCGGTTGTGGCCCGAGGTCATCCGCAGGGGGTGATCTCCCCCGGCCTTCGGGTTCGGTTTGTGAACCGGCAGTTCCTCCCCGGCTTCGAGCCACCACGGATGGTCGATGTAGAACTGGGCCCGCCGCGAGTAGGTCGGGAACGGGTGCCCCAGCTCGACGTGGTTGCGGAACGGCACGTGGGTACGGTCCTTCTCCAACGGTGACGCCTGCGCCAGAGCGAAGGACGACATGCCCCAGCCGGTGAGACGCACCTGACCCTCTTCGCGCATGGTCTCGAGCGACGTGGTCTCGTCGACGACACCGATGTACGCCGCGTCCCGAACCAGCTCGTCGGCCATCGCCTCCTCGTCGGCCATGTATCCGTCGAGCGTGTAGCGCTCCCACAGGTCAGCCGTCTTGAACTTCTGTCCGTTGCGGCTCTTGTACTCCTCGATCCCGCGGTCTGCGGCACGTTCGGAGAGCTTCTTCAGGATCCGCTGATAGATCTCCCACTCGGACAGAGCCTCGCCCGCCGGCTCGGCCGCCTTGTCCGAGAACGTCAACACCATCTGGTGCGGCGTCGGGATGTGGTAGCCGAGTTTCTCGTAGTGCTGCGCCGCGGGCAGGAGGATGTCGGAGTGCAGCCCGGTGCCGCTGATCCGGAAATCGATCGAGACGATCAGGTCGAGCTTGGGCCACAAGCTGTCCAACAGGATCGTCCTGCCCCCGCGGGTACGACGGATCATGTTGCCGCCGCATTCGATCAGCACCTTGGGCGGATGCTCGGGCTTGGGGCCGTCGAGCCCGGTCCACCACCCGCTCTCGATGGCTTCGTTGTAGTAGTCGTCGAAGCTCCGGGGCAGCGAATCGTCACCCCAACCCGGGGTGTTCCATCGTTCGGCGAAACCGGCGTGGTTGTACCACCAGAAGGCCTCGACCGACGGCTCGGAACCGCTGGCAGGGCCGCCGAACCCTCCGGCGGCGCCCTCGGTGGCCTGGATGAGAGCTCGGCCCATAGCTCGCGACGCCAATTCCTCGGTGAGGGTCGGGTCCATGGCCTGCATCGCCTCGACGGCGGTGTCGCGCGCGCTGACGATCTGCTCGGTGCCCTCCAGCCCGGGCGCCTCCTTCATCATGATCATGCCCTGACCGTCCATCATCCCGGCGGTCCAGGACCGGATCCCCGTGCCGTGCTTGCCCCAGCTGCCGATCACCGCCAGAAGCAGACACATCGATCGCTCGATCAGGTCCCCGTGGAAGTACTTGCACGAGTTCCAGCCCAACATGATGTTGGTGCGACTGGTGGCCGCTTTCCGAGCTATGCGGCGAACCACGTCCGGATGCACCGAGGTGATCGCCTGCTGTTTCTCCGGCGTGTAGTCGGCGTCGATCATCCGACGGAGGCGGGCCAGGACCGGCTCCACCTCGGCCTGTGTCCCGTCGTGCAGCGTCACTTCGTACTTGCCGTCCAGGGCCACCGCACGGCCGTGCAGGTGGAGGTCGCCCCGGTCGGCCTTCATCAGGCCGGCATCGGGGTCCCACTGGTAGAGCTGGTCCTCGAGGGCGCCGCCTCCCTCGCCCTCGACGTCGGTCTGGCGGAGATAGCGCGCCGTGTCGGTGCGTACCAGCAGGGGCAGGTCGGTCTGCTCACGCATGAACGTCTCGTCCGCGATCCCCTCTTCGAGGATGACCTGCACCATGGCCAACGCGAACGGGACGTCGTTGCCCGACGTCATCGGAACGTGGATGTCGGCGTGCATGTGCGACGCGTTCAGGTCCGGGGAGATCGAGACGACCTCGGCGCCGTGGTACCGCGCTTCGTTCATGAAGTGGTAGATCGGGATCCGCGTGTACGCGGGATTCATGTGCCAGATGAGGATGAGCTCGGACTTGAACCAGTCGTCGGCCGACGACACGGGACAGAACTTGCCGAAGGTCTCGTGCAGCCCGATGGAGAAGTCGTTGAAGGAGGCGTGCAGGTCCATGGCCCGGCCGCCGAAGACGTTGAAGAAACGGTCCGTCGGAACCACGGTGGCGATCTCGGGCGTACCTTCCCGGGCGATGTCCTCGGGGCCGCCGGCCTCGATGGCGTCGAGCATTGCATCGGCGATCTCGGTACAGGCCTCGTCCCAGCTGATCTGCTCCCACTCGCCCGAGCCCCGCTCCCCCACTCGGCGCAACGGATGGAGCAGGCGATCCCCGTCGTAGAGCTGCTGGCTCCACGCCGCACCCTTGTTGCACCCCATCGGATTGAAGTCGGGCACACCCTCCTCGAGAGTTCCGAAACGGGCCGCCGGCTCCTCGCGCAGGACCCGGCCGTCGCGCACGTAGACCTTGTAAGAGCAATTGCCGGGGTAGCAGTCCACGCAATGGGTTCCGTACGCAACCGAATCCCACGTCCAACGCGACCGGTACGTCTGCTCGCCGCTACGCGTCTCCTGCGCGGACGTTGGTGCCACACTCACGACGGGCCCCTTCCATCGACAAGATGAGAAATCGTAGCGATCATAACGATGGTTGCATGCCAGGGCAACGGGCATTTGTCACACGGGGAACGGGCCACGACCCGGGGACCGTCCCACCGGCGACGAGGGGCTCAGCCCCGGGCGGCGATCTCACGTTCGCGCTCGACTGCGTCGGCCAGCGAAGTGTCGGCCAACGCGGCGAGTGCAGCGCTGCGACCCTCGGACCACGCCACGTGCACGGCGCACTCGGGGTCGTGGTCGTGGCACCGCCGGGAATCGAGCAGGCAGTTGGGGGCGTCGAACGAGCCCTCGAGCGCCTCGACGACGTCCAGGATCGTGATCTGGGCGGGTTCACGCGCCAGCGTGCAGCCCCCCTTGCGCCCCGGGTTGCACGACAGGATCCCCGCACGCGACAGAACGTTCACGATCGTGGGCACGTTTCCCGCGGGGATCTCACATGCTCGCCCTATCGCGGCCGCTGTCATACGAGTGCCGGGAGGCTGCGCCGCCAGGTGCAGGACGAGCCGGACCCCGTACTCGCCCCGTCTGGTAAGGGTCAGCCGCAAATCGAACCCGATCTCGTGCTTGCTCGGCCCGAGGCGAACCCCCGCCGCAACTCGACGATAGGATTTCCCTCGATATGAAGCCGAACGATACCAGCCGGAGCGGCACCTGTCGTGCGGTCGAGGATGCCGCCGCGCTGCCCGCAGAGCGTCGGCGCGACGCCATGACGAGGTTCTTCGGCCGGTTCCCCGGGACGGGACGCCGGGCCCCCGGCCTCGGCCGGGCCCTGATCGAGTTCCAGGACTGGGAGATCGACTCGGGGCGGGTGCCCGGCTCGCGATGGTGGTCCGCGGTCAACGGGCTCATGGTGGCCGACATCGAGGCGGCATCGGTCTGCGACGTCGACGAGCGATCGTCGGGCATCGTCGCGGCCTGGGCCCGGTTCGCCGGTGGGTCCGAAGACCCCCAGCGGTCCCTCTGGGTGGCCCACCAGGCCAGCCTCGAGCGAGCGGTGGATCTCTGCGAGCCGCTGCTCTCCCGGGAGCCGGCTCCCGAACAGCGTTTCGCCGCCTTCGTGCTCGCTCTCGTGAGGTGGTCGTCCAGCGAGCTCGTCCCCACCGACGGGCCACTGCTCGACGAGCTCACCCGCCGCCACTACCCGCCGCGCCATCCCATCACCACGGCCCAGTGGGAGGCGCTCGAGGCCCGCTTTTCGTATCACGGCGGGACCGCTCGACCGCAGGCGGGCTGAATCGCCACCTGGCTCAGTCGGGCAGCAGGTAGATCATGCCGTTGGCGTCGGAGCTGGCGATGATCCCCGTCGAGAACCTGCCGTCGCGGAACCGCTCCGGATGAGCCTCACCCCCGTAGCCGACGAACAGGGAAGGGGACCACACGGTGACCATGGCCGACTCGACGAGCTCCCACAGCGTCGGGATCGGGTTGCCCGATCGCGGATCGACCGGGACGACCCACGCGTTCGAGAGCGGGATACCCACCGATTCGTCGAGATACCAGGAGGCATGGGAAGCGAAGATCGGCCCCGTCTCGGCCTGGCCGAACACGGTCAGAGCCGCGGTGTCGAACAGCTTCCCCACCCGTCGCCGCTGATCGGGGTCGAACAGGCGTCCGGTGGTGAGCACCATGAAGTCCTGAACCCCCCTGAGCGCCTTGACCTGCCTCTTGGCCTCGCGAGTCGCCGCGAAGGCGTCCTCGAGTGTCCAACAGGAAGCGCCGACTCCTTCGCGCGACATGAGATCCAGCGCTGCCTCCCCCGGTGGCGCCAGGACCGCTGTCACACCGGAGGCCAGCGGCACGGCCAGACCGTAGATCCCCTCCCACGTGGATGGAGCGGCCGTGCTGAGCCATGGCCTGCCGGACCCGGTTCCGAGGAAGGTTCCGAGCGACACCGCACCCGCGAGCAGCGACCGGTTGGAGTGCCACACGAGGTCATCGCCGCCGGCCACGGCGACGACCGGGTCGTTCAGGCCGGTGCCCGGCTGGGACGACGCTCCGGTCGACGCGGATCCCGACAGGTCAGCCAGCCGTGACACCGCTAGCCCGGCGGCCGCTGCTGTCGCCGACCCGACCTCGTCCGCGCAGGCCATCGTCGCTCCCGGTATCGCGCTCGCCGGAAGCGAAGGATCGAGGAAGTGGGCGCGCACACCGGAGCGCGCCAGGGCCAACAGGAGCACCGCCCCTTCGACGCTCGGACCGGCGCAGAAGGCCACCGGGCCTTCGCCGGCCCGGTCCCTCAACGCCCCCGCCGCCTCGTCGACAACGGCGAGCAGCTCCGAGAAAGACAGGCGCTGATGCTCGTCGACGACCGCCGGCTCATCGGGCCGGTGACGCGCCCACCTCTCGACCAGTATCTCGTCGAGTCGGAACGGCGGCACGCCGGTCACGCGCGGACAGCCGGTCGGCCAGTACCACGACGGTGTGATGGCGATGGTCTTCGGCATCGGCTCACGTCCTCCCGGTCGAACGAGCGCGACACGCGCTCACAGCAGGCCACCCGACGGTAGCGATGCCCCCAACAACATGGCCAGCAGAGCGAGACCCAGGTCGAATCGCAGCACCCGATCCATCCGGCGGATCGCCCGGCCGACCTTTTCGCGTGCCCGACGCATCTCGGACTCGGTGAGATCGGTCGTCATGCGGACGTGGAGCCCGGGGTGAGCGATGAAGGTCAGCAACGCCAGGTTGGCCATCAGAGCGACCCAGACCACACCGAGCGCCGCCATCGTGCGACCGTAGCCGGCCGACAACGACAACGATTCGCGCACGACGGGTGCCGAGGTAGCGAGGTGGCCGGCCTCGAACAGCAGCCCGACCCCACTCACCGCGACGCCGAGGAGCGACGCCAGGGCGATCCAGCGATAGCGCAAGCCCATCCTCTGACAGGCCACGGCCGTCTGCGCCCCGGGAAGGTCCTGTTGTGCGGGACGCCAGACGAACTCCATCACGAGCGCGCCGCCGACATACGTCGCCCAGCAGAGGCCGTGGAATCCGGCCAGTACCGATGCCCAAGCGTCCAAGAGGAACCTCGTCCCCGCTCAGAGGAATCCACCGAACCCGAGTGACGAACCGAGCAGCACCAACACGACGGCGACCGCCAGGTCGACTCGGGTCAGCCACAGTATCCGGTTCGCGGCGCGGACCTGGTCCTGCTGATGGGACTGAGCCTGGGTGGCCGACGTACCCGACCCGGACCGCGCCGACAGCTTCGGCCTGAGCACGAATGTGATGATCAGGCCGTTCACCACCAGCACCAACCACAGGACGGACTTCACGAGATAGGTCCGTCCGAGCGAGACGTCAAACGCCGCGGAGCCGAACAACAGCTTCTCGGCGTTGGTGGAGAACAGGCGCAGTAGACCCGAGACGGCGATCAGACCCAACGATCCCCATGCGAACCAGAGAAACCGGTCCGCCGCCTTCTTGCCCATGACCTGCGCCTGGGCGGGCGGGATGGCCTTCTGGGCCGGGCCGACGACGAACTCCATGATGATCGCCCCTCCCACGTAGGTCGCCACGCCGAGGGCGTGCAGCCACGCGGCCAACACCCGCACGAGCTCGGTCTCCATCACGCCCCTCCCGTGGGATCGGGCCGGTCGGGGTGCCAGTCCGCGAAGTGCTCGGCAATGGCCTTGGTGACCGCGTACGGTCGATCGTCGCCCACCGTGAACCGCCGGTACCACTCCACGTCTACGTGGTGTACCTGGACCGAGAACTTGGCCCGCACCGGGTCGATCCAGGCCGGGCAGCATCCGTACTTCTCGACGATGTGCTCGACGGTGGCGACGGCCGCCTTTTCGACCCACTCGGAGATGTGGCTCTTCGGGTGCTCGAGGATGTCCCGCATGACCTCGGGTCGGTAGGGACCCTCGTTCCGTTCGGCCCAGTTCGCCTCCCGACTCAGATGACCGCCGGGCCCGTACCGCAGCGACTTGACGTAGGTGACCGCATCCGCCGCGGTCGGGAACTGAGGCGAGGGTACGACGACCGGCTCCTTCACACCGGGCTTGCCGAGACAGGTGGTGGTGAACGCGGGGTTCCGGTCCGGGTCACGCTCGAGGAAATCGAAACCGAGCCCGGTGGCCACATCCGGGTAGGCACCGAGAACCAGGTCGTCGGCGTACGAGCCCATCGGCCAGGCGCCCAGGCCGAGCGCCTCGGCCGCCAGCCGGAGATTCTGGACCGCGCACCCGACCTGGCTGGCGTGAAGAAGCCGGACCAGGTCGTCGAACACCGGGATCGGGAACCCGACCTCCAGGAAGCCCGGCCGGATGTACTCCTCGACGCCCGCCGCCTTCTGGGTGTCGGGATCCATCAGGTAGAAGCCCGACCACTCATAGGAGCTGAGCAACATGTTGTACCACTCGAGCCCGAGGTCGCCGACGGGGAGGAACCACGTGCTACCCGGACGGTTGAGGTTGTACTGCCCCGGTCCCATGGCGTTGACACTGTGCGTGCCCTCGGGAGCGCTGAACCAGCCGACATCAGGACGAGCATCGGCGACCTTCACGCGGTTCTCGCGATACCAGTGGAGGATCTTCCAGTAGTCGTCCGGCCCGGCTATCTCGACGGGTGCGAGCCGCTCGGGGTCGGGCCGGTACCGCCACACGCCCTCGTCGTTGATGACGAAAAGGTCGACGGAGAGGTCATTCGACGAAGCGGGGATCGTGCGCCCCGCCCACGACAGCATTCCCGACAGGCCGCCCTGGACCGGGATGTCGGCGAGTGCGACGCCGTTGGGGCCCAGAGCCGCCCAGGCCAGTAGCGCTTCTTCGACCTCCGACAGCGGTACCGGGTCGGAGGGCGACGCGTAGGCCAACGGACCGACCGCCTGGGTGACGGTCTGGCCGCTCGACCACTCGAACGTCTCGGGCTCGCCGGTCTCGATCTGGTAACCGAGGCCGACCCGGCGCGTCCGCAGGGTGCTCAGGTTGGAGAAGAGCGACGAGGGGCCCTCGAACGCCCGGGCGATCGCCGCCTGCTCGTCCGCACTGAGAGGGAGCGGCGTCGGCTCGGGCCGCGACGCAGACGTGAACTCCAGATCGGGCATCAGTCCCCTCCTTGCCGGCCGGCTTCCGGGACCCTCTCGATTTCCACGAAGACGGCACGATCAGCCGGAATTGGTTGCCACCCGAACGGCAAGTATCGGAGATGCCCGTACCGGCTGACCAGGTGCAGCCATTTGACCATGCCCGGCTCCACCTCGTTGGCCCCTCGCCACCCGGCGAACATGTGCGGTTCGAACCCGTTGTACACGATCATCTGGCCGGGTCGGACCCGCTCGCTGATCCTTGCCATCGCCTCGTAGTCCCCGTGGTCGTTCCACACGCGCACGCAATCTCCGTCGGCGATGTCGCGATCGGCGGCCTCGCCCGTGTTCACGATCACGAGCGGCCTCCCGCGGTGGGTCTCCAGGACGGCACGGTTGCCCATCGCGATTGAGTGCACGGTCCAGCGGGAGTGGCCACTGGTGACCAGGAACGGGTACTCGCCGCCCACCTTCGGCGGCGCCTTGTGGCGCGGGAGCGCCTCGTCGGCGGCCTGGAACCACGGGTGATCGATGTTGAACTGCGCCCGCCGCGTGAGGGTCGGAAACGGGATCCCGTCCTCGGCGTGCCACTTGTAGGAGGTGAGGACCTTGTCCGGTTCCACATCAGCGGCGACCGAGAGACCGGGCGCGAAGTTCCCGAGCCCGATGAAGCGGACGCTCCCGTCCTCCCGCAAGCTGTCGATCGAGGTCCCCGGGGGAAGGGTTCCGGCCTCGACGGAGTCACGAACCCACTCGTCGATCACGGCTTCCTCGGTCTCGAACACGCCACCGGAGGTGAAGCCGTCGACGACGGCATCGAGGCGGCGGGTCTGGCGGCGCCCGTCGAGATACTCGGTCACGCCGGCTTGCTCTGCAGCCACCTCCACCGCCTCTGACAGGGCCCGGAAGATCTGCCACTCGGTGCGCGCCTCGCCAGGTGGTTCGACGACCTCGTCGGCGAAGGTCAGCCGGAAGGTGTGGGTGATGGCGTACTGGAGGTTCGGCCGTTCGTAGTGCATGGCGGCGGGCAGGACGATGTCGGCGTGAAGCGCTGTGGTCGACATCCGAAAGTCGACGACGACGACCTTCTCGAGCTTCGGCCACAGGTTCTCCAGCATCTTGGTACGCCCGCCACGCGCCCGCCGCAGGGGATTGGTGCCGACGACGACCAGCACCTGGGGATCGGTCGCCTGGCCGGGCCGCGTCAGGCCTCCCCACCAACCGCGCTGGACCGCCTCGGCCATGTACTCGCCGAAGGTCTTCTCCATGTGCGGATCGGACCACTCGGCCCGGTTCCACGCGTCGTCGTACCCGCAGTGGTGGTAGTTGAAGAAGACCGGTGGTGTCGACGTGCCCGACACCACGGCCATCTGCAGGAGCTGGTTGCCGATGATCTCCTCGGACTGGTCGGGATCGCGTCCGCGCAGGTCCTCGACCGCCCCGTCGATGCCGTCGAGCAACCGAGCCGTCTCATCGACACCCGCGGCGGACTTCATGGAGAACAGCATGTAACCGTCGAGGCCCGCGAGGGCCAGCCCCTGGATACCGGTGCCCGGTCGACCCCAGTTCCCCGTCAGCGCCAGCAACAGGATCATGGACCGTTCCATGAGGTCGCCGTGGTAGTACTTGGGAGCGTTGAAGCCTTCGAGGATCTTGGTGCGCTGCCGCGCCACCCGGCGTGCCAGATCCCGGATCACCTCGGCGTTCACCCCGCAGATCTCCGAAGCCAGTTCTGGCGTGTAGTCCGCGAGACGCTCCCGCATCAGCGCCCACACCGTGGTCACCTCGACCTCGGTACCGTCGTCGAGGGTGACCGACCAGGTGCCGTCGAGCGCCGGTTCGTGATCCAACAGCAGGCTGCCCCGGTCGGCCCTGGTCAGCCCGTCCTCGGGATGCCATGTGTAGAACTGATCCTCGACCAGCCCGGCCTCGACGTCGGGACCCCGGAGGAACCGGCCGTTCTCGGTCAGTACGAGGAGGGGAAGATCCGTCTGGGACCGGACGAACGCCAGGTCGGCCAGATCCTCCTCGATCACCGTTGCACACATCGCCAGGGCCAGAGCGGCGTCGGTGGCGGGCTCGACGGGCACGAACTGGTCGGAGCTGACCGCGGTCGCGTTGTAGTCGGGCGCGATGGTGACGAGATGCGCCCCGTGATAGCGGGCCTCGGTCAGGTAGTGGTGATACGGGATCCATGTGTAGCCGGGGTTCGAATGCCACAACAGCATCAACTCGGTGTGGAAGTTGTCGTCGACGCTGCTCGCGCTGGAGAACTTCCCGAACGTCATGTGCTGGCCGACGGGAAAGTCGTTGACCAAGCCGTTGGCGTCGAGCGTGACGGCACCCAGCAGGCCGGCGAAGCGCAGGAAGGGCGCCTGGGTCATGAGCCCGCCCTCGACCGTCTCCTCGAAGATGATCGATTCCGGTCCCTCGAGGTCGATGGCCTCGACGAGCGCCTCGGCGACCTCTTCGAGGGCCTCGTCCCAGCTGATCGTCTCCCATCGACCCGAACCCCGCTCCCCCACCCGGCGCATCGGGTGCAGGATGCGGTCTTCGCTGTCGAGCTGGGTGCTCCAGGCGGCCCCCTTCTGGCACCCGAGGGGGTTCATGTCCGGCACGCCCGCTTCGACGACGGGGAGCGTGCCACCCACCTCTTCGAAGGCGACCGACCCGTCGCGTACGAAGACGCGGTAGGGACAGGTGGCCAGGCAGTTGAGGCAGTGGGTCCCCCAGGCGACCCGGTCCCAGGTCCATCGACGGCTGTAGGACGCCTCGGTGCCGGCCTGACCCGTCGAGGCACTCATCGATGCTCAGTCGGTTTCATCGCCAGCAGGGCCTCGTGATGGGGGCACGCGGCCGAACTCTAGGTATTCGAGCTAGTAATGTCAACATGTGACATTCGACCGCCGGGCGGCCCCCCGGACGGTCCCCTTCGGGCCGCCCCGGTCCGGCCGGTAGAGTGGGGCGAACCACCGAAAGGGGCCGGATGAGCTACGGGGTCGGCGACGGGTGCATCGACTGTGGCATCTGCCTGCGAGCCTGCCCGATCGGGGCCATACGTGCGGTCCCCCGGCGGGACCCGGCCCCGGTGGCGATCACCGCCCTCGACTGCAACGACTGCGGCAAGTGTGTGGTCGTTTGTCCCACCGGCGCCATCGCCCCGGACCCGGCCTGGGCGGTGTGCTGGGGCCGCGGTTGTCCCCTCTCGTCGAATCGGTTCGAGGGGTGGACCTGCGCCGAGGGTCGACGGCGGTGCCCCGGGTGCGGCAACTCGCTGTGGAAGGAACCCGGCGTCGACGGCTGGCTCTGCGTGCGCTGCGACCACGGCCGCAAGGTCATCTGTCCCAAGGTCCGAAGGGCGGCGACCCTCGCCTGCGGCCCTGTCTCCCCGACGCTCGACGGGAAACGAACGCCGATGAAAGGTGCCGGGTCGACCTCAGGGGCCGGTGTCGTTCGCTCCGAGGACCGCGACGGCGACAGCGGAGCCTTGACCGCCGAGATTGTGGGCTAGTCCGAAGGAGGCGTCCTTCACCTGCCGACCGTCGGCACGCCCTTGGATCTGGCGTGTGATCTCGTAGATCATCCGACATCCCGTCGCTCCGATGGGATGCCCGAAGCTCTTCAGGCCGCCGGAAGGGTTGATCGGTATCCGACCGTCGTGGTCCGCGTGCCCGGCGTTGACGAACGCTGCTGCTTCGGACTGCTCACAGAGTCCGAGATCCCCGATGTTCAGCAGTTCGGTGATCGTGAAGCAGTCGTGGACCTCGGCGAGACCGATATCGGCCCGGGGGTTGGTGATGCCGGCTTCCTCGTATGCCTGGGTCGCGGCCTGGCGCGTGGCCGGGAACCCGAGGTAGTCGAAGTCGGACTTGTACACGGGCCACCCGGTGTGGACCGACAACTGAACGGCCTTGACCCAGGGGAAGTCGTCCTTGTGGGCGAGCTCGCGGGCTATCTCGGGCCGGGTGATGACCACGGCGGCCGCCCCGTCGGACACACCACAGGCGTCGAGCCGACCCAGCGGCGCGGCCAGGCAGGGAGAGCCCAGAACCTGGTCGACGGTCACCTGCCGGCGAAAGTGGGCGAGGGGATGGTCCGAGCCGTTGTCGTGGTTCTTGACCGCCACGGCGGCCAGGTCTTCGCGGGTCCAGCCCCATTCGTTCATCGCCCGCGTCGCGGCCAACGCGAAGACCGCGGGGGCCGACACCGAGCCCATGACCGGGTGACCCCCGAGCACGTCGAGGGGCAGGCCCGACGCCGACTGGTCGAGGATCTTCTCGACCCCGCAGGCCAGGGCGACGTCACAGATGCCGGCGGCGACCGCGTAGCAGGCGTTGCGGAACGCGTCGAGGCCGGAGGCACAGAAGTTCTCGACGTGGGTGACCGGCTTGCCGTACAGCTTGAGCGCGTCGGCCGCCATGGCCCCGGACAGACCGGTGAACGGGTAGAGAGATCCCACCCAGATGGCATCGACGTCCGCCGGTTCGATACCGGCGTCCTCGAATGCCTGGAAGCACGCGTCGGCGAGCATGTCGGAGGTCCCGGCTTCCCAGTGCTCACCGAAGGGTGTGCAGCCCACGCCGGCGATGGCTGCTCGGTCACGGATTCCCTGCGTCATGGGTCAGGCCCTCCCGTTGTCGGTCCGGGGTCCACCACCATCGGACGTGTCGTCCCCCGAGCTCCTGGCCGGTCGGCACTTCCAGTAGTAGTTGTTGTACCCGCCCCCAGCGTGAATGCGTCGGAAGGTCAGCTCGACCGAAAGCCCCGGATGGACGTCGCCGGACTCGCAGTCGGTCACGTCGAGGAAGATGCGGCCGCCACCATCCAGGTCGACCACCGCCCGGGGGATCGGCTCGGTCAGGTAGCAGTTCTGATCGATGTGATCGAGCGTGTTGGTGAAGACCGTGCCGGTCCGGGAGAGCCGGACGTCCTCGAGGGTCCGATAGCCGCCGCAACCGTCGCAGACACGGCCTCCCGGATACTGCACCAGGCCGCATTCGGTGCAGCGTCCGGCGGACAGGTCCAGTTCCCGGGACAGATCACGCTGATAGAGCACCGGCGACGAACGCATCTCGACCCGCTCTCGCGCCACGAGCTCTCGCGACGCGAGGTAGTCGCCGTAGCTGGCATCGCCGAGCCGGTGGGCCAGAGCCCCTGCGACACCCCGCCAGGATTCCGGTCGTGACGGCGTGGCTTCGACGTCGAACAAGAACCCGTCGGCTCCCTCGCCGTGGGCCGCCAGAAGGAGCCGCTCTCCGCTCTCGGTCCCTTCCAGGATGGCCCCGAGGCAGATCAAGGGATAGGCCGCTCCGGAATAGCCCATCTCCATGAACAGATCGTCGTGAGGTTCGCCACCGTCGAAACCGAAGGGAGCGGCCGCACCACGGGCGGTGCGCGGGTCGGGGGCGGCCAGGATCATCTTCGAGACGTCCCCGGGCGCCAGCTCGGCGCGAGCCAACACGGCCTCGGCCGCTTCGACGAGAATCCGTCGGCAGCCGTACTCGGTCTCGAACTTGCCTTGGAAGGAGCGAATCGCCGTGTCCCCGGTTCGTCGCCACGGGCCGGTGAACTCATCGGCGATCGCGATCGCCTCGGCGACCCGCACGGGGCCGGCGCTGGACACGAGGACAGCGCCCGCGGCGTCTCCCAACATCTGCTCGGTGATCGAATCAGGTTCGCCCAGCCGCGCCTCCGAAGCTACGACGAGGGCGTTCGCCGCCGACCCGGCCCGCACGGCCTCGATCGCGAGTCGCAATGCCGACGTACCCGCCCGCAGCGTGTCGGTGATGTCGGCGGTGAAGACGTCACGGCGCAGGCCCAGCACCGCCGCCAGGGTGGCCGCCGCATGTTTCTCGGCGTACGGGGGCGTGGTGCTCGCGAAGAAGACCGCGTCGATGTCACCGGGGGCGGGGCCCGCCTCGAGGCAGTCGTGTGCGGCCTCCACCGCCATGGTCAGGGTGTCCTCGTCACGACCGGCCACGGCCCGCACGCCGGGTACGGCGGGCCCGCCCCACAGTGAGGCCATCTCGGAGCGCTGCAGCCGCCGGGGCGGAACATATGCGCCGTGACCGGCTATGTAGGCGTCATTGCTCACTTCGGCTCCCTACGCTCTGAGAACGAGACCATCGGCCGGCCCGCCCGCTCCGCTGGCGACGAGGACGAGCTCGGCTCCGCTCACCTGGTTGGAGGATGTCCCCCGGATCTGGCGGACCGCCTCGATGACATTTGCCCCGTGGGCGAACCCCTCGCCGAGGAAGCCACCGTTGGTGTTCATGGCGAGACGACCGCCGTTTCGCAGGTTGTCACCGCCCTCGCAGAACGCGGCTCCATCGCCCTCGCCGCAGAACCCGAGTGCCTCCAGCTGCATCGGCACCAGCGGGGCGAAACGGTCGTCGAGCTGAGCCACATCGATGTCGTCGGGGCCGATTCCCGCCACACGGAACAGTTCCCGGCCCATGAGCGCCATCTCGGGCAACGTCGAGAGCGTCGTGCGGTTGTAGCTGGACAGGTTCTCGCCCTCGCTGGAAGTGCCCACCGCCGCCGACATCACGTATGCCGGGGCGTTGGCCAGATCGGGGGCGCGCTCGGCCGAGGTGATCACGATGGCCATCGCGCCGTCGACCTCGGGCGCGCAATCGAGGCGACGCAGCGGGTCGACCACGATGTCCGACGCGAGGTAGTCACCGATCTCGACGGGTGCGTCGAAGAAGATGGCATGGGGGTTCGCCGCGGCGTGCTCGCTGCACACGACCGGCACCCATCCGACCTGTTCGGGTGTGGTGCCGTAGTCGTCGTAGTAGCGACGAACCGCCATGCCGATCGAGCCGGCAGGGGTGAGCAGCCCGAAGGGGGCGTAGAAGTCGTAGCCGATCATGTCCAGGGAGTTGTCCTTGGTCTCCTTGGCAGCCCGGAAGTCGGACCCGGCCCGCTTTCCCGACCCGTTGTTGGCGGAGCGGTAGTAGACGACGTGGTTGGCGGTCCCCGATGCGATCGCGGTGACGGCGTTCATCATCGGGCTCGTGCCCCAGTAGGAGTCGCTGGAGTAGCTGAGCGTCTCCATGCCCAGGGCCTTCTGCACGTACATCGCGTCGATGCCGTCGACGACGTCCTTCACGATGCCGTCGATCTCCTCGAGACGGAGTCCGGCGTCGTCGACCGCAGCCTTGATCACCTCACATGCGAGGGAGTACTCGGTGCGGCCGGAGTCGGTGGAGAACCCGGTCGTGGCGACACCGACGATGGCGGTTGTGTCCTTGATGCTCTGCATGCCGTCGCTCCCTCAGGCTTCCCGGACCTTGAACTTGAACAGGGTCAGGTCGTCGGAGATGTCGTCGAAGACGACCTCGACCGGTGTGCCGATCTCGACCTCGTCGGGTTCGAGGTCGATCATGTTGGACACGAGCCTCACTCCCTCCTCGAGCTCCACCAGGACCACCGAGTAGGGCACCTTCATGGCCGGATACGCCATCCGGTCGGTGGTGAAGTTCACATAGGAGTAGATCTCCCCCCGGCCGGGTGACTCCACCCATTCGAGGGTGTCCATCGAGCGGCACTCCGGGCACATCGGTCGCGGGGGTTGGAGGTAGAGGTCACACGCGCCGCAACGTTGCAGCACGAGCTCGTGGCGCGACACCGCATCCCAGAAGGGGCGGTTGTCGTCATCGAGGGAGGCCTTGAGGATCGGGATCCCCGGGACGTACTCCATGGTCATCTCACTTCCTCAGGATCATCCCGCTCGTGGGCAGCCCTGGGCCGCCGGTGACCATCGACAGCTCCACGTCGTCGACCTGGCTCGTGGAGGTGCCCCGGATCTGGCGCACCGCCTCGATGATCAGGTTGTAGCCGTGGATGTAGGCCTCGGACAGCAGGCCGCCCGAGGTGTTGAGCGGTATCTCCCCGCCGGGGCGGATGCGATCGCCGCCCTCGCAGAACGAAGCGCTCTCACCGCGCCCGCAGAAGCCGAGCTCCTCGAGCTGCAGAAGTGCGGCCATGCTGAACGGGTCGTAGAACTGGGCCACGTCGATGTCCGCCGGACCCACCCCTGCGATCCGATACAGCTCCTGGCCCACGTGCCAGGTGTCGGGTAGGCCCGACATCGGCGTGCGGTTGTAGGAGGTCTGGATCTCCGACACGGGTGTCGCTGCCTGTGCGGCGGCGAGCACGTAGGCCGGGGTCTGTTTGAGGTCCTTGGCCCGCTCCGCGGTGGTGACGATGACCGCCGCGGCGCCGTCGGTGTCGACGCAGCAGTCGAGCAGGCGGAGAGGTTCGACGATCATCTGGGACTCCAGGTAGTCCTGATGGGTGACCGGCTTGTCGTGGAATATCGCCTTCGGGTTGCGTACCGCGTTCTCGCGCAGCACCACCGAGTACCAGCCGAGCTGGTCGGGATCGATCTCGTACTCGTGCATCCAACGCCGGCCGTACATGCTCGCCCACGACAGCGGCGTGAGCAGGCCGAAGGGGAAGTAGTAGCCGTAGTGCAGGGTGGGCGCCTCGCTGAGGTAGGTGGCGTACCCGTCGCCCCGGCCGTAGCGGTGGCCGGATGCCTCGTTGAGCGAGCGGTAGCAGACCACGTAGTTGGCCGCACCGGTGGTGACCGCTGCGGCCGCCTGCATGATGTTGGCGCAGCTGGCACCGCCTCCGTAGCTGATCGCGCTCGCGAACCGCAGGTTGGGTATGCCGAGCGAACCGACCAGCGTCGGCATCGACGTGCGCTCGAGGGTGAAGGCCTCGAGGCCGTCGATGTCGGCCATGGTCAACCCGGCATCATCGACGGCGGCCTTGATCGCTTCACAAGCCATGTCGAGCTCGTCGCGCCCGGAGTTCCGGGTGTACTCGGTCTGCCCGACGCCCACGATCGCGGCGTTGTCCTTGATGGTGTTCGACTCGACGCTCGGGCGCAGATCCCGCCGGAAGCTTCGTTCGATGTAGTCCTGTAGCACCTGGGGCTCCTTCTTGCGGTTGCGGGACGCGGGTCCGGCTACGCCGCCCTTTCGAACTTGAACAGGGTCAGGTCGTCGTCGATGTCCTCGTACACCGCGCTGACGCGCATCCCGATCTCGAGCTCCTCGGTGGGGATGCCGACCGGCACGCTGATCAGGCGAGGACCTTCGTCGAGCTCGACGAGGACGACGGTGTGGGGTGAGTCGAATCCCTCGTGGGGCGACTCCGTGTAGGTGACCCAGCTGTAGATCGTGCCGTTGCCCGACACCGCCACCCACTCCGAGTCGGCCGACTGGCAGTTCGGGCACATCGGTCGGGGCGGTACCAGCCAGCGGTGGCAGTCGCTGCAGCGCTGCAGCTCCAGCTCGTGGCGCTTGATCGCATCCCAGAAAGGGGCGCTGCTCCGGTAGAGCACCCCCCACAGCGCAGGATGCGGCGTCGGACGCTCAGGATCGGATTCAACGGTCACGACACCCTCCCCGGGGCATGCTCGCGGTCTCCCATGGTCACGTCGGGGACTCTATCGACATGGGGGGCCCTTTCACCACCTGGTAGTAATGTATAACCACTTGGCTAGGGTGGTGGAAACTCGGGCTCAGAGGGGCTCCCGGAGGGGGTATGGAATGGCGTTTCAGGTCCAGACGGTGATGATGGCTCCCGACACGAGCCAGTACGCCGGGGAGGGCCAGACGACGGCCGACCTCGCCACCATCGCGGCCGCAGCCCGCAGCGCCGAGGAGCTCGGCTTCGACGGCGTGACGGCTCCCGAGGCCGGCCACGACCCCTTCCTCCAGCTCGTCATCGCCGCGGAGCACACGACGCACATCGCGCTGGGCACCAACGTCGCGATCGCCTTTCCCCGAAGCCCGATGGTGACCGCCCAGCTGGCGTGGGACCTGCAACAGCTCTCCGGCGGCCGGTTCCAGTTGGGTCTGGGCACACAGGTCCGGGGGCACGTGGAGCGACGCTACGCATCCACCTGGGATGGACCGCCCGGGCCGCGCCTACGCGAATACGTCCTCTGTCTCAAAGCGATGTTCGAGACCTTCCAAGAGGGCGACACCCCCGCCTTCGACGGGGAGCACTACCGCTTCACCCTGATGAACCCCTTCTTCAACCCGGGGCCCATCGAACACCCGCACGTCCCGATCCAGCTCGCCGCTGTCAACCCCTACATGGCGCGCTTGTCGGGAGAGCTGTGCGACGGTCTACGCATCCACCCGGTCGCGACATTCCGCTACATCCGAGAAGTCGTTCGGCCCGCGGTCGAGGCGGGTGCCGCGGCCGCCGGGCGCTCCATCGACGACATCGACGTGATCGGCGCACCCTTCCTCGCGATCGCCGAGGACGAGGAGGGGGTCGCGAAGGTCAGGCAGATGCTGAAACAGCACATCGCCTTCTACTGCTCCACCAGGACCTACCACGCGGTGCTCGAGTTCCACGGCTGGATCGACATCGGCCTGGAGCTCCACCGGATGTCCAAGGAGGGCAGATGGAAGGAGATGCCCGAGCTCATCGGCGACGAGATGCTCGACGAATGGGCGATCAGCGGTACCCGCGACGACCTCGCCGCGATGCTCGGGCAACGCTGCGGCGACCTCTATTCGACGGTTCTTCTCGACATTCCGCCGGCGCTGCGCAAGGACCACGACTGGGTGGGGGAAACGGTGTCTGCCCTTCAGCAGGAAGGGCAGCCGAGATGAACGAAGGGACACACCATGGCATCTGAGGAGGAGTATCTCTTCGAGATCGACGAGGGGGTGGGTGTCGTGACGCTGAACCGCCCCGAACGCCTCAATGCGATCACGTGGGACCTGTCGCGCGATCTGATCGAACTGTTCCGCGACCTTCGCCAGCGCGACGAGGTCCGCGTGATCGTACTGACCGGAGCCGGCCGCGGTTTCTGCTCGGGCGGCGACGCCGACTGGCTCAGCGGCTCCGATGAGCGGGGCATGCCGGGGCTCTCCGACGCCCCCCTCGAGCGCTACCAACGAAAGACCCCGGCGGGACCCGTCGCCGAGTTCGCTCGCATGATCGTGGATGTGGACAAGCCGGTGATCGCCGCCGTCCACGGCCCGGCGATGGGCGCAGGTCTCGCTTTCGCGCTGGCCTGCGACCGGCGCATCGCCGACTCCACGACGAGGATGAGCGCAGCCATGGTACGCCTCGGTTTCGCTCCCGACTGCGGTATCACCTACTTCCTGCCGCGCATCACGAGCCTCTCGACCGCCCTGATGATGGTGGAGACAGGGAGAATCCTCGAGGCCGACGAATGTGCCCGCGAGGGCCTGATCGACGAGCTCGTCGAGGAAGGCGAAGCCCTACCCGCCGCGCTGCGCTACGCGAAGGAACTGGCGACCGGGCCCAGCGTCGCAGTCGATCTGGCTCGCCGCTTCATCCACAAGTCGCTGACGTCGACGCTCGACGAGATGCTCGACTACGAAGCGGTGGCCTCCACCATGTCCGCCCACACCGACGACGCCCGCGAGGGCACCAGTGCCTTCGTGGAGAAGCGCCCGCCGGAGTTCAAGGGCCACTAGCCCGGCTTGGTTCCCTCGTCGGTGTCGTTCGACCAGCCGAAGCTGTTCGACGAGGTGGCGTCGACACATCCGAGGCGGCGTGGCAGACGGCGATCTCCGCGGATGGAACCGAAGAGCGGACCTGGGCCCAAGTCGTCGAGATCACCGAGCACGTTGACTTTCGGGCTGGCCCGACGGGACCCGAATGATCGCCCGCCGCGAGCACACCCATGTCGGCGCCCAGCTCACCTTCACCGACTACGACGCCCACCGCTTCCAGATCTGGTCACCGACCTCGAAGACATACGACGTGGCCTACTTCGATGCGCTCTACCGGGAACGGGGCCGAGTCGAACGACGGATCTGCGACGCCAAAGACACCGGCCTGGCCAACCTCCCATCACCGTCGATGGCCATCAACCAAGCCTGGCTCACGCCAGCTCGGTGCCGTCGGGGCGGTAGATGTGCCAGCGTGCCTGGCCGCATCGATAATCCGCTGCGGTGCCGTCGTCTTGGAGGGTGATGGTGAAGTGGTGGTTGTGTTTGAAGAGGTTGTGGTATTTGCAGAGTGGGGGCCCGTTGGCTTGGTTGGATTCGCCGTTTGCTTGCCATTCGGTGGCGTGGTCGATTTCGCAGTGTTCGGAGGGGATCTCGCAGCCGGTCCAGGCACAGATCGCTCGGGCCAGTCTTGCGGCTTGTCGGGCTGATCCGGTGAAGAACCGTGATTTGCGTCCGAGGTCGGTGACGACGCTGCGGGTGTCGAACACGACCCTTCGGAGTTGTCCGGTCAGGATCGCCGCGAAGGCGTCGGATGGTTCGATGGGGTCGCCGGCCAGCGTGGAGCACCGGCGGGTGCGGTACCCGGCCGGGTCGGTCACCGGGTCAGGCCGTGTGCCTGCGGCTTGTTCGAGGGCGGTCTGGTGGTCGATGACGATGTTGACCAACGGTTCGGGGGTGGTCCCGTCGGCGGGTTGGGTCACGGCGCGGCGGCAGAGCTCCCAGAACCCGTCAGCCCTGCGTTGGGCTGCGGTGCGGGCCAGGTTGGCTTGGGTGGCCCGGTCGCCGTGTTCGGCCTTGGCTTTGTCCCAGTCGACCGCGGTTTCGGCTCGGGTGAAGCCGCCCAGGATGTGTTTGATGATCGACCCCTGAGTCGACCCGAACCGGCCCTCCAGGTGCCAACCGCCATCGAAGTCCTTCGTGATCCGGACGTCGCGCCCGTCGTGGGCGGCCTTGGCTTTCTGGGCGGCGCCGTCGGCGTCGACATGACGCTCCCAGGACCCCAGCAACCCGGTGAACTCTCTGAACGAATGGGTCCGAGCGTCTTCGAGCAGCAGTTCTTCGGCCGCGGGCATGAACTCGGCCACCCTGGGGTTGGCGTGGGTGCGGGCCAGGGCGTCGACCTGACAGGACCCGACCTCGCCCGCCGAAAACGCGGCCGAGACCGCGGGCAGGTCGCGTAGCATCCGAACCCGCTTGTGGCGCCGGTTCGCTTCGGCACCCGAGAGACGGCCCAGGTGGCGGATCATGACCTTGGCCGACATGTGCCCATCAGGCCTGTACGCGCCGGTGCGATCGACCCGATCCAACACCCTGGCCTCGACCGAACCCAACCGACGGGACGCAGCCACCAACACCGGAACCGCGTCCAACAACTCCGGATCGGTCGCAGCTTCCAGATCCAACCCGGCCAACTCCGACAGCACCCCGTCGAGCCGCACGGTCAGATCACCGAGCCGGTCGACGGCTTCGGTTGCTTCTCTCCTCTTTCGGCCCGACTCCATGCTCCAACACTACGCAGGGGGTATGACAGCCACTCTCCCGTCAGCTCAGTGAGTGCTGATCTCGGCCACGAGCTCGTCGATGGGCCGGCCTTCGACGAGACCGGCGCAGTTCTCGCCACCGGTCATCACCGGCATGATGCCGTGGGCCGGCATGACGTTGGCACCTACGAAGAACAGGCCCTCGATGGGCGATCCCAGTGCAGGTCGGTTCAGGGCGCTCTGGCCCGGCGTCGCGGCGATGCCATAGGACGTCCCGCCGGTGGAGCGCGTGAAGCGCTCGTGAGTGATCGCCGTTGCCGTGTCCTCGTAGACGATCGACCGGCCGATGCCGGGCACGGCGATCTCGGCCACCGCCAACAGCCGGTCCCGGATCTCCTTCTTGCGGGCCAGGTACGTCTCGTTCGTCCGGTATCGCTCGCCTCGTGCCGGCCCTTTCTCGAGCCCCCAGAACGCGTAGTCGCTCGGACAGGGGGTCATCACCTGCAGGTTGGTCTGCCCGGGTCGGCACAGCCGTTGGTTGCCCGGGTCCTTGATACTGGTGAACGTCATGAGCACGGACGGCCACTCGGGCATCTCTCCGACCTCGAGACGCTCGTAGTCGCCTTCGACGTCGTCGTGGGGAACTACGTAGATGTTGGAGTTGGCGAACCCCTCGGCCGTCAGGTCCCGGTCGATGACGAGGTAGTGCACGAACATGGGCGGTGCCATCTCGTAGCCCCGCACCTTGGCTACGAACTCATCGGGGAACGACTGCGGCCCGACCAGATCCTCGACGGTGTGCTTCAGATCGGCGTTCGACACGACGACCGGCGCGCGGATCTCGCTGGGAACGCCTCTGGCCCGTTCCGGCGAGGGTGGCCGTAGCCGGATCCCACACGCCCTACCGTCCTCCACGAGGATCCGCTCCACCGTCGAGCGCAGGATCACCTCACCGCCGTGGGCCGAGATGAACTCGACCAACCGGTCCGCGATGATCTGCCCGCCGCCCTCGGGGTAGAAGGCGCCCTTGAAGTAGTGCATCGCCAGACCGGCATGCACCAACATCGACGCCTTCGACGGCGGGAGGGCATAGGCGATGTGCTGGGCTCCCAGAACCGAACGCAACCGCGGTGAGGCACCGACCTCGTCGTAGAAGTCCGCGAGGGTGGCGTCCATCCAGCGGATCACGACCTCGGGAACGGCCCGGCCGGTCAGCTCCCGGTCCATGGCGATGATCGTGTCGACATAGCTGTTCACCGCACTGGCTTCGCGGTCGAAGGCCTCGAGAACACGCGACCGGAACAACTCGACGTCACGCGGTATGCGCAATGTCGTTCCGTCGTGGAGCACGACCGTGTCGAAGCCGTCCGGATCGAGCTCGCGGAAGGTCACATCGATGCCCAGACGACCCAGGATGGTCGGTATCGGGCCTTGCGGTCCGCAGTCCCCGAGGTAATGGACGCCGACGTCGAACTCGAAGTCCTCGTGGCAGAAGACCGTGGCGTTCCCGCCGGCGACGTCGTGGCGGTCGACCACGACGACCCGTCGACCGATCGCGCACAGGTGGGCCGCTGCGGTGAGACCACCGAGACCGGCGCCGACGACGACGACGTCGACATCGCCGTCATCGAATTCAACACCCATGTGCACTCCTCCATCTGCTGGCGGTGGTCTCCACGCCTCAACCGTCCAGCAAGGAATCGGCGGCGAGCAGACCCGAGACGAGCGCACCCTCCTGGCTGGGTGAGACGATCCAGTCCCCGGCGAGGAAGAGGTGAGGCTGCTCAGCGGCCAGGGCGAGGGCGGCGCGGCGCAACCCGATCGAGCCGGGAGCGGTGACCGGTACCGAGTGCTTCCAGCGCACGACCCGCTCCTCCAGTACCTGGACGGGAGACCCGTTGGCCTCGTCGAGAACGTCGGTGAGGAGGGGGACGACCTCGTCGTCGGTGGCTTCGAACATCTCGTACTGCCACGGATGGCGCAGTGCGCCGTAGGCGATCACCGGCGCTCCGGGCCGGGATCGCTCGGCCACCATCCCGCTGATGCGCCCGTAGCCGTCCGGCCCCCCGAATACCGACGACGCTGGCAGTTCGATGGCGAGATCCTCGAGTCCGACGGCGATCACCACCGACGAGCTGTACCGGAACCGCCCGACGGCTTCGCGCAGCGCGCCCGAGAGCAGCCGGCGGGTTGCGGGAGCGGGGATGGCCAACACCACATCTCGGCATCCGATGGTCTGCGAACCCTCGGCGTCGGCGATCTCGAGCTCGACACCGGCCGGCGCAGGGGCCAGCGCCGTGGCGAGCGCCTCGAACCTGACCTCCAGGTCGGTGGCCAGCCGGCGGGCGAGCTCGTCGTTGCCGGCCTCGATTCCGTAGAGCTGGGCCATGCCGGCGAACACCAGGATCTGGAGCGCGCCGAGCGCCGACCAGTCCCGCGCCGGCGCGAATCCCAGTGCCTCGAGGAACGGGCTGGCGAACCACTCGACGAAGGCCGGCCCGACCCGCCGGCGCAGGTAGTCCTCGGCGTCGACCCCGTCGAGTCGGCGGGCCAAGGCCGTGCTTTCGGGGTTTCCGAGCGAGTCGCGGATCTCACGGCCCTGCAGCCGCAGGGTGGCGCCGAACGGCGCGAGCTTCAGTGCCTCGTTCCAGGGGATCCGACGCGAGCGCATCAGCGCGGTCGGCGACGCTCGCCCCCTCCTCCCAGGCTCGTTGATCGCCTCCCCGACGGGCAGCGGCGGCCGCTCGAGGGGGTCGAAGGTCTTCAGCTGGTCGCTGAGTCCCGTCCGGCGCAGGCAATCCTGGAGCACCGGGTAATTGCTGCCGAAGAAGACCGCGCCCTCTTCGAGCACCTCGCCGGCCAGCTTCGTGGTGCGCTGGCGGCCCCCGACGCGATCGGTCGCCTCGAACACGACGGGCTCCCGCCCTTCCCGTTGCAGCCGCTCGGCCGCGGCCAGACCGGCCAGGCCGCCACCGATGACCGCCACGTCGACGGCGAGGTCCATGAACGGCCCCCTACTGGGCCTTGTACATCTTCTTGAGACAGTGTTGAGCGAGGCGGGCGACTTCGATGCCGGACAGGGACGCCTGATGTGTACCCATGCCGGCGGCACCGGCGTCGGCGCCCGCCAGGTACAGCCCACGAATGGACGTCTCCGACTTGGGCTTCAACGACCCGCACTGGCCGACGATCTGGGCGAGGCCGACACACTCCCCGCCCTGCCCGGGCAGCACCGCGTCGCGGGTGAGCGACGAGATCTCCTTCGGGCCGTTGTACTCCTTGCGTTCGGTGGCATCCCAGATGTCGGGGAACAGCTCCTGCATCTGCTTGTCCATGCGGCTCCAGAGGCCCTTGATCTCGGTGGCATCCGGATCCGCCGAGCAGACGGTCCCCGAGACGAGCACCTGCTTGCCCGACGGGGCGGCGTGCTCGTCGTAGAACGAGTGATTGACCATGAAGAGGATCACCTCGTCGGGCTCGACGCCCTCCTTCTGCTTGCGGAAGCGCTCGGTGTCGAGCCAGCTGTCATCCGACCAGACCGCGTACATCGCCGTGTCCATGACCGGCCGGGAGAGGAAGTAGCGGACGCTCGTGAACGCCCACCCCGGCACCAGGCCCTTGACGTAATCGACATAGCTCCGGTCGAAGTACTCCTCGCCGACGAGCTTGAGAACGGTCGGCTGAATGCCGGCCGAGCTCACGACGACAGGTGCGGAGAAGCTGCCGGCCTCTGTCTCCACGCCCGTCACGGCACCGTTGTCGACCGTGATCTTCTCGACCCTGGCGCCCTTGACGATGGTCCCGCCGTTCTTCTCGAACTCGCGTGCCATCACCGTGGTGAGATTGCCGAAGCCGCCCTTGTACTGACCGCCCCCGCCCTGGAGCATGATCTGTCTCATGATCAGCATCTGTTCGGAGGCGGCCACGAGGTCCAAGGGCTCGGCCAGCGACGCGTTCGCGTGGAATCCCATGTAGTTGTACAGCGGTGCCGGCGCGTCGCGCTCGAGCAGCCACTCCTCCATCGTCACCTCGTCGAGCTCGGCGAGCCCTTCGTCGGTGATCGTGGCCATCTCGGTCATGATCTCGAGGGCCCTCGCCTGCTCGTCCTCGGTCGCTCCCCACAGCTCGAAGAACGGTTGGGGATCGGCCATGGCCTGTTTCTGGGTGACGGTCTTGTACTCGTCCCAGTCGTGCCGCCGGTAGGCGAGCGTGATGACGTCGCGCCCGTCATCGGGCTCGAGCGCAGGCTCGAACTCGTCGGCAACGCCGAGCTCGGCGAAGACGGTTTCGAAAGCCGAGCCCCGCATCGGTACCTGCCCGTGGGGGAAGAGGTCGTAGGCCCAGCCGTCGGCGTCGATGCTCATCATCTTGCCGCCGAGCACGTTGTTCTTCTCGACGAGCAGGGTTCGCGTACCGCGCTTCTGGAGGAGTGCGGCACACGCCAGGCCGCCGGGGCCGCTCCCGATGACGATGACTTCGTATTCCTGGTCGCTCATCTGCACTACTCCCACCTTGGTTATTGGCGTCGAGAGAAGGCCACGCCCCCTCTCATCGATATGATATCTAACGTTTCAACACGACCGCGGTTCCGTTGCCGCCCAACCCCAGGGTCTGAGCGAGACCGAGCTTCGCCCCGGGCACTTGTCGGGCTCCCGCGTCGCCGCGCAGCTGCCACGTCAGCTCGCAGATCTGGAAAACCCCCATTGCGGTCGTCGCCTCGCCGAAGCAGAGGAAGCCGCCGCTCGGGTTGATCGGCATCTTGCCGGTCGGCAGCGTCTCGCCGCTCTCCAGAAGGTGCTCGGCCTCACCGGGCTCGCAGAGGCCCCAGTCCTCGGGGAAGGCGAGCTCGTAGTAGACGGTGTTGTCCTGGAGCTCGACGAAATCGAGGTCGCCCGGCACCGCACCGGCCTGAGCGAGGGCCTTCTCGACGGCGAGCGCGGCCTCACTGTGATAGCTGGCGCCCGGAGGGACCATCCCGGCGAGGCCCCGCGGGAGGCCGTCGTCGAACCGGGCTGTGGCCACGGCGCTGCCCGCGACCCAGACCGGGTTCGTCGTGATCTGACGGGCCTTTTCCGCGGAGCAGATGATCGTCGCCGCCGCTCCGTCGCTCACGGGGCAGATCTCGTAGAGGCGGAGCGGGTCGCTCACCATGCTGGATTCGAGCACCTGTTCCAGGGTGAACTCCTGACGAAAACGCGCGTTCTCGTTGTGCTTCCCGATCTCATGCGCCTTCACGGCGACCTTGGCCAGCTGCTCCTCGGTGGTCCCCAGCTCGGCCATGCGCCTCCGACACAACAGGGCCCAGAACGCCGGGCCCGGCATGCCGACACAACGCTGGCGGAGGAACTCCGGGTCGGTCTCGTCCTCGACACCCGACGTCTGGATGAAGCCCTTGGGCATCTTCTCGCCGCCGAAGACGAGAACCGTGTCATGGATGCCGCCGGCCACCAGGGAGTAGCCGACATTGAAGGCGTTTCCCCCCGCCGCACAGCCGGCCGACATGTTGTAGACCGGGATCCCGGTCGAACCCATGTCCTCGACGACGTCGTTGCCGTTGAGACCCCAGCCCTTGCCCCCCGAGAACCGGGAACTGGCCGCGGCCACGGCCTCGATCTCGTTCCACGACACCCCGGCGTCGTCCAACGCCTCCACGACGGCGTGGCGGCACAGCTCGGTGATCGAGATGTCCGGGAACTTCCCCCAGGGGTGCATACCCACTCCCAGGACCGCTACGTCTCTCATGGTCGTCACTCCCTGTTCGGCCTAGGTCTGCGGGCTCGGAATCGGCTGGAACATCCAACTGATCGGCTCGGTCCCGTCCTCTTCACGGCAGATGGGCGCCAACACGAGCTCCACCCGGTCGCCGACCGACACGCTCTCGGGGTCCTCGACGGCCATCCGGCCCACGACCCTCAGCCCGTCGGCCAGATCGACCACGGCCAGCGCGTACGGTCGGTAGGGCTCGTCGAAGCGGGCCGGCGGCGGAGGCGGGTAGTTCTGGATCGAGTAGCTCCACACCGTTCCCAAGGGACCGAAACCGGCGTCATTCATGTCAGAGGTCGTGCAGTCCGGGTTGTGGCACAGAGCAGACTTCGGGAAGTAGGGCACGTCGCAGGCGCCACACCGCGATCCCAACAGACGCGGTCCCTCGGCGGTATCACTGAACAGCCCCTCGACGACAGGGGTGCGTTCGGTCGGCATCAGGAGTCACCTCTCTGGTTCACGGCCCGGATCAATTCCGGGAGGACCTCCGAGCAGTCCCCGACGATCCCGTAGCGGGCGTGGCGGAAGATCGCCGCATCGGGGTCGGTGTTGATCGCCACGATCGTCTTGGCGGCGGAGCATCCGACCATGTGCTGCGTCGCGCCGGATATCCCGGCCGCGACGTAGAGGCCGGGTCGCGTGATCTTGCCGGTGAGCCCCACCTGACGGGACGAATCGATCCAACCGTCGTCGACGAGCGGCCGCGAAGCGGCAGCCATCCCGCCCAAGGCCGAGGCGAGCTCCTCGACCAGGGCGAAGTTCTCCTCCGAACCGAGCCCTCGACCCCCGGCGACGATGACCTCGGCATCCTCGAGTCGGGGGCCCTCGGTACGCGCCGGCTCGAGTATTCGGATCCGCTCCTCGACACCGGAGAGATCTACCTCGACGTCGCTCACCGTGGGGACCGGCCCTTCGAGGGGCTCGGGCGCGACCGCGTTCGCCAACAACGCGACGACACAGGGACTCCCGCCCGCTACCTCGTAGAGAGCCCTGGTATCGCCTCCGTACGCCGCGGCCGTCACATCGAGGCGATCGCCCTCGACCGCGATCTCGAGACCGTTCATCACGACGGCGCAACCCAACCTCCCCGCGACGCGAGGCGCGACGAGACGGGACGCGAAGTTCTGGTTGACCAACAACAGCCGGGCCGGACGGTCCGCGCAATACTGCGCGAACGCCTCGACGAGGGCGTCGGGCCGGCCGGTCTCGAGCTTCGCGTCCTCGATCCGGTCGACGGCTCCGACGCCGTATCCGGCTGCGGTCTCGAGAAGATGATCCGGGGCCGGTCCCAACACGAGCCAATGCAGCTCGACCTCGAGAGCGCGGCTCACCTCGCGCCCGAGCGTGAGCGCCGCCTCGGTCTCCTCGACGGGTTCCTCGCGAACGCCGCGCCAACTGCACACGACCACAGGTGCCGTCATGACCTCGCCTGCCTCTCCGTAGTCCCGTTCGAGGAACCGATGGCCACTCGCACCGGTCTCAAAGGACCTTGTCCCCGACGAGCTTGGCGACGAGCGCATCCGCGAGCTCGGCCGGCTCGTCTCCGGAGATGAGCTCACAATCGCCGTGGACCGCGGGTACGAACTGTCGGGCCAGCACCACCCGAGGCTCCAGGTCCCCGGGATCGACCGGGAGATCCCCGAACCGGACGACGGTGGGCTTCACCTTCCGTGCCGCCATCTTCATCGGCATCGTCGGATACCGAGGTTCACCCAATTCGTTGCTGATCGTCACCACGGCCGGACACGTCGCTTCGGTGAGCTCGTCTCCCTCGGGCGTGACCCTCGTGACCCTGACCACAGGTGCTTCGGGGGGACCCGACACCTCGACGCTGCGGGCGACGGTCACCGTGGTCATCCCGAGCGTCTCACCGATCAACGCCGGGATCACCCCCTGGTCGTCATCAGACGCCTGGCGGCCGCACAGCACCAGATCGGCCCCTCCGCTGGAACGGACATATCCGGCCAGGAGGGCGGCCACGACATGGTGGTCGTCGGTGTCGGGCGGAGGCTCGATGGCGACGATCTCGTCGACCCCCAGTGACATGGCGTGGCGCAACGGGACCGTTGGATCGGAGCCGACCGAGACGGCACAGATCGTGGCTTCGGTTCCGGTGTCGCGCAGCCGAAGGGCCGCTTCGATCGCCTGTTCGTCGTAGCCGTTCATCAGCCTCGGGATCGTGGTCTGGGTGAGCGTCTTGCCGTCCTCGCCGATCACCAGACCTCCGGCGAGGGCGTACGAGTTCACGGCGTCGGGATCGAGGACCTCTTTGATGCAGACAACGATTCGCATGTCATCACCTTCCCGCTGACTCCCGGGCCGAACCCGATTGAACGTTGTGGTTATGTTTTGCTACCAAACGGTGAAGACTACTTCGTCTATCGCAAAACCAGCGGTGAACTCAAGTCGCAGCGCGATCCGGATCACGCTTCGAGCCGGGCGACCGCCTCGGTGATGACGTCGATGGTGAAGTCGATGTCCGCGTCGGTGTGCGCAGTCGACACGAAGAACTTCTCATGCCCCTTGACGACACCGAGGTCGAGCAACGACTGGGAGAAGCGGAAACGCGACCTCGAGTCCGCCGTCTGCGATGACCGGAAGTCGGTGACCTCCTCATCGGTGAACCAGGGTTCGAACGCCGGTGGCTCGCCGGTGACCCGGACGGGAACCCCGGCGTCGTCGCAGGCGGCCTCCAACGCGGACATGAGCCGGCGGCCCCTCGCGAAGAGCCGATCGTAGGTGCCCTCGGCCCGCAGCTCCTTCAGCACGGCCAGCGCTGCCGCACACGAGACCGGATTGCCGCTGAAGGTCCCCGTCATCGCCACGTAGCCACCCGTCAACCGTCGGACTCCCTCGGCATGCTGCATGATCTCGTTCGAGCCGCAGATCACCCCGATGGGATGCCCACCGGACAGGCTCTTGCCCAGGGCACACAGATCGGGGACCACGCCGTAGTAGCGCTGAGCGCCGCCGTAGCCCAGGCGGAAACCGGTCACGACTTCGTCGAAGACAAGGGGGATGCCGTGCTCGGCCGTCGTCCGGCGGATGCCCTCGAGAAAGCCGGGCGCCGGTGGGATCGTCCTCTGCATCGGCTCGACGACGACCGCCGCGAGCTGGTCGGAGAATCGGTCGATGATCGCCGACGAGGTCTCGAGGTCGTTGAAGGGGGCGATCAGCACTTCGCTCTCGACCGATCCGGGAATGCCCTCGGAGTTGGGCACCGGCGTCGGGAACGGCTGGGGTGCCCGAGTCCACTGGTTGCTCATCGAGACATGGTCGGCCTGGCCGTGATAGCCGCCCTCGAACTTCAGGATCATGCTCCTGTTCCGATGGGCACGGGCGAGGCGCAGGGCGAAGAAGACGCTGTCGGAGCCGGTGCTGCAGTAGGCGATCCGTTCGGCACACGGCACGGCCGCGACGAGCTCCTCCGCCAACAGGATGGACGGCTCGTTGGGCAGTAGATAGCTGCTGCCCCGGCCGACCTGGTCCCGGACGGCGGCGACGACGGCCGGATGGGCGTGCCCGAGCAGCATCGGTCCCGACCCGAGCAGGTAGTCGATGTACTCGTTGCCGCTCATGTCGACGATCCTCGAACCCTGCGCGCGCTCGATGACCATCGCGGAATCGAGCGACATGGTCGGCGTGAGCGCGCACGCCGGGAGGAGCGTCGCCGCGCTGTCGATCAGGCGCTGCTCGTAGTCGGTCCGACGCTTGCGCTGGAGACGATGCATCTCGGCCGGCGGAGGCAACTAGAGACCGAAGCGGTCGATGTACTCCGAGAATCGATCCCGGATCTCGTCTTCGCCGATACCGATGTCGCGCTTGGCGTACTCGTGTCGTCCGTGTTCGCCTTCGGGGTGATCGGCCTGCCAGGCCTCCAGCCTGCGTTCGCCCTCCGGGCTCATCTCCTGACCGAAGTGGTCGTAGATCTTCCTCACCGAGCCGATCGGGTCGGACCTGAAGCCGGAGAAGTGCAGGTCGAAGAACCGGTCGCGGTCGTGCTCGTCACGAGCTGCCATTCCTTCCTCGGCGGCATGGGCCCAGCTCTCGACCAGCTCTCGGGCGAGTGCTCGTGTGTCGACCCTGTTCTCGTGGAGGGCGCGGATCTTCGACACGAAGCTCGTGTATGAGGCGATGACCGCACACGGGTCCCGGTGGGTCTGGACGACGCATGCATCCGGGTACGTCGCGAGGAGGGCCGGCAGCTGGCGCAGGTGCACGGGATACTTCAGCAGCCAGCGGCGGTCGGGGTCGGTGGAGCCGATGAGCTGGATCAGCCTCCTGTGGCGTCGATACGTTTCGTCATGCGACGTGTTGCGATACCACTCGGCGTAGGTCGGGAGCGTGGCGGCAGCCTCGAAACGGTCATCGGTGAAGCTCTGCTCCAGGATGTGGCGGCACTCCTCCGGCCAATCCGCTCGCATCTCGTGCACCGCCATGAGCGACGGAGCGTTCTCGTAGAGAAGAGCCAGCTCCGCCGCGGAGCTCCGGAAGTCCGGGTGGCTGTCCCAGTCCTGCCTCGGAGGGCGGGGTTGGGGATGGGCGGCGAGCCAGTACTCCAGCTTCTGCAGGTCGGGATCCTGTCCCATCAGGTAGTGCAGCGCCGTGCTCCCCGTGCGGACCAGACCGGTGATCACGATCGGGCGCGAGATCTCGTGCATCGACGCCGCGGCCTGGTCATCGAGCCGCTGCTCCACGCGCAGCCGCGTCGCCAGGACGGCGACGATCTGAGCCTCGAAGATCGCCTTGCCGGTGGCGCTGAGATCGGCGTCGCGGTCGAGCGACTCGAGAAGCATCCCGAGCCCCGTTCTGTAGCTCGAATCCCCGAAATCGTCGAGCCCCGCGACCTCTCGAGCCTTCGCGTGGAAGGCCTCCTCGGAGGCGACGAAGCCGTCGCGTCCCGGTCTGCTCATCTCGCCGCCCGGATCAACGTGTATCTCACCACCGGACCCGGTCCCCTCCTCTGAGTGATGTCTAGACTCGCTCGACGATAGTCCACCACCGGCCGACCGAATCGCAAAGGACACGTGAACGCAATGGCATGGGATGCTTGGGAACAGGTGGACGGCGAGGGTTTCGATTTCGACGAGATCCGCTACGAGAAACGGTTCCACACCGACCTCGAAGGCGGCATGGCACGGGTCACGATCGACAAGCCCGACGAGTACAACACGATGACCCTCGCGACCGTCGACGAGATGTTCCGCGCCTTCTACGACGCCAACCACGACACGTCGATCGGCGCGATCGTCGTCGCGGGCAGTGGCCGCAACTTCGGTGCCGGCGGGAACGTGGACTGGGAGAAGTGGGGCCTACGCGAGGCCTTCTACAATCGCTATCCCCACAACCGCCTGATCCGGCTGTCGCGCAAACCGGTGATCGCCGCCGTTCAGGGCTACTGCCTCGGAGGCCACAACCACATGGCCTACTGCTGCGACTTCACGATCGCCTCCGACGATGCCAAGTTCGGCCAGGCCGGGCCGAAGGTGTCGAGTCCCGCCGATGGCTTCTTCGTCCCCTACCTGACCAAGGTGGTCGGTGCGAAGCGGGCGCGCGAGATGTGGATGCTGTGTCGCCGCTACTCGGCGGCCGATGCCCTGGAGATGGGCCTGGTGAACAAGGTCGTACCGCTGGACGAGCTCGAGGACGAGGTCGGTCGATGGTGCGAGGAGCTGTTGGCCGTGAGTCCCGGGTGCCTGGAGATCCTCAAGGCCGCGTTCGACCAGGAGATGGACGGCTACGCCGAAATGGGTGTCATCTCGAGTCAGTTCTACCCGGACTGGTTCGACATGCCCGAAGGTAAGGAGGGCGGAGCCTCCTTCACCGAGAAGCGCCCTCCCCGTTTCTGGGCGCTACGCGCACGGGAGCGCGAGATGCGCTCCGATCTGGCGGACGCCTACGACCGACCGGACGGCGAGTAGGCGACAGCGCGACGCCCGGCCGGGAAGCCGGGCTCGGTCGCGCCACGGGACTTCAGAAGTCGAAGCGTTTCTCCGGCTCGGCGGCGGCATGACGACCGGCCAGGTGACCGAAGGTGATGCCGAGCCCGATCGTCGCACCCGGACCCCAGTACCCCTGTCCGGCCGGGGACGCGACACAGTTGCCGGCGCCATAGAGCCCCGGAATCGGTGCACCGGCGGCGTCGATGACCTGGCCGCGTGGATTGGTGACGGGGCCGCCATTGGTGTCGAGCATGCCCGCACACACGATGATGCAGCGGTACGGCCCGTCCTCGGCGAACTCGGCGATCGTCGGGTTCGGCGCCCCCTCGCGGTTGGGGCCGTTCCACGCTCGCCCGATGGGCGCATCGCCCCGGTTGAAGTCGAGATCCTCGCCCGTGCGGGCGAATCCGTTGAAGCGCTCGATCGTTTCAGCGAGGTTCGCCGAGAACGAGGCATCGAGCCGCAGGCCCCCGGTCTCCTCGCCCAGCTCGGCGAGTCGGGCGTCGATCTTGGCCGCGAGATCTTCCCAGGTCTCACCCTTCATCACGAACGACGGCTCGGCCTCGCCGGGGAACGGCAGGGGCTGGCGCATCCCTTCCATGGCCTCGGAGCTGGCGACCGCGTCGTCGTAGACCATGAACAGAACCTGGTTGGGATACTCGCGCTTGGAGGGGTCGTAGACAGCGTGGATCTGGCTCCGGTCGTGATAGGCCATCTTCTCGTTGACGACCCGGTGGCCGTACTTGTTGACGTGGATCATGCTGTCGCCCCACGGCATCCACACACTCGGCGGCGTCGGCGACCGGAGCGCGGCCTCGAGCGGGACCTGCTTCCACCATGCGTTTTTCATGTTGCCGAGCTGTGCTCCCACCGCCTGCCCGATCCGAACGAAGTCGCCCGTCGCTCCGAGGGTCGAACACGTGCCGTAGACGCGACCGGGCAGGTATCGCTCCACGAGCTCGGCGTTGTGCGCGTATCCGCCCGACGCGAAGATCACCGCCTTGCGAGCCCGCGCCAGAACCGTGAGGTGTTTGTATCGCAGCTCCAGGCCGGCCACCTCGCCTTCTTCGTTGCACAGCAGCGTCGCAGCCTGATGCTCCATCGCGATCTCGACGCCGTGCTGTTCGGCGCCGAGCTCGAGCTGTTCGACCATGCCCGGCTTGCCCGGGGTCGGGAACAGATGCCGGCCGGTCGCCAACTTCTCCTCGTCGAGCTCGGCGCCGTAGTCGGGGAAGCCGGCCAACAGGTTTCCCGACGGCATCTCCATCGGATTGTCGGGATCGGGGTCTCTGGTATCGGCAACGAGGTCGAACACGCCGGCCTCGGTGAGGAAGTCGATCGCCTCGGACCCGTTGTCGTAGAAGGTCTCGATGAGCTCGTAGGCGCCGGCCGGCAGACCGAGGGTCGGATGATCCGCGAAGTAGTACTGCGGGTAGGACAGCCGGCACATGTAGCGGAGGGCATCGTCGCGAGGGTCCTGCTTGCCCTGGTCCCGCAGCGACCTGTTGTTGGGAATCCACGCTGTTCCGCCCGAAGCACCGGTCGTACCGCCGATGTGGTCGTTGCGTTCGAACATGACGACCGAAGCGCCTTGCGCCGCAGCCGTGATGGCAGCCGAGAAACCGGCACCACCCGTTCCCACGACGAGTACGTCTGCGTCGAAGTCGAAGAGATCATCAGCCACGGCATGCTCCAGTCGTCTCGACCCGGGTGGTCTCGGCCGTGGGGATACCGAGGCCGGTGCGCGACAGACTACGAGGCCGGCTTGGCCGAGTTCTATCCGGACGACCCACCTGCCATCGCCGCCCCGTCAGGCCGACCTTGCCGACCCCTGGGCCCGAACCTCCCGTTCCCAAGCGTCGACAACCGACGGTGGCGGACCAGATTTTCGTGAGGGTGGGAGGCACGGCTATGCGCCTTCGTCCTGCTCGTGCTCAGCAGTCACCGCCACCGAGCGGTCGCTCACCAGATCGGCCAGACGCTCCGGTCCGTATCCGAGCTCGTCCAACACCTCGGCCGTGTGCTGGCCCATGAGCGGCGGCGGACGCTGCACGCCGGCGGGCGTACCGTGGAAGTGGATCGGAACGCCGGTGACCTCGACCGGTCCGAGCTTGTCGTGCTCGGTCGTGACGATCATGTCGTTGTGCAGGATCTGCGGGTCTTCGGTGACCTCGCGTACCCCGTGGAGCGGAGCGGTCAACACGTCGGCCGCCACGAGCCGCTCCACCAGCTCGTCGGAGTCGAAGCGCCGGCATCGCCGTTCGATCACGGCGTCTAGCTCGTCCTGGTTCTCGAGCCGACGATCGATGTTCTCGAACCGCGGATCGTCGGCCCAGTCCACGTCGAGGGCGTTGCACAGCTTGGCGAAGAAGCGCTCCGACGGGCAGGTGATCACGACCTTCTTTCCGTCCTTGGTGCCGTAGATCCCCGACGGCGCGAAGTACAGGCTGCGGTTTCCCGTCCTGGGTGTCTCCTCGCCGGTGATCAGGTAACTGCCCAGGCCGGCGGCCTGGGCGTGGACCATGGCGTCCAGGAGCGACACGTCGATGCGCTGGCCTCTGCCGGTCTCGACCCGCGCGTGAACAGCGGCGAGCGCCGCGGTGGTGACGAGCACCGACGTGAGGGTGTCGATCAGCGGGATCGTGACCCGCACCGGCGCGCCGTCCGGCTCGCCGTTGAGCGCGAGCAGTCCCCCGTAGCCTTGGATCAGGAAGTCGATACCGGGTCGACCGGCGTAGGGCCCGTCAGCCCCGAAGGCGGTCACACCGATCCAGATGATGTCGTCGCAGTGTCCGCGTACCGTTTCGTAGTCGACTCCGAGTCGCGAAAGCGCCGGTTCCCGAATGTTGGTGATGACCACGTCCGCTGTCGCTACGAGCGTTGCGAAGACCTCTTGCGCGTCGGGGCGCCCGAGGTCCAGCACGATGCCCCGCTTGGAGCGGTTCAAGCTCAGAAAGGCGGAATGTTCCCCGTCGCGAACGGGCCCGAGGTGGCGACTGTCGTCGCCGCGATGGGATTCGATCTTGATGACATCGGCGCCGAGATCGCCGAGCAGGGTGCCGGCGTAGGGTCCCGCCATCATCGTGGAGATCTCGAGAACGCGCAGGTCGTGGAGGGGCCCGACGCCCGGGTGCTGTCGCCCTGGCGCGTCGCTCGTCACGGAATCGCTCCCTTCGCCTTGAGCTCGCCGATCTCGTCCCATGAGTAACCGAGCGCGTCGACGAGGAGCAGCTCGGTGTCCTGGCCGAGCTCGGGCCCCAGTTTCTCGACGGTTCCGGGTGTCCTGCTGAGGGTCAGGGGCAGGCCGCGGAACTCCACCTCACGGTTGACCTCGTCGCAGTACGCCTTGACGAAGTAGTCGTTGGCCCAGGCCTGCTCGTCGTCGGCAACGTCCTTGTAGTCGTTGATGGGGCCGGCGGCGATGCCGAGCGATCCGAAGCGCTCCATCCACTCCCCCGCTTCTCGCTGTTGCAGGATGCCCTCGAGGATCTCGACCAGCGGACCGCTCTGCGCGGCCCGCCCCTCCGCATCGACGAAACGGGGATCGGTCTCCAGATCGTCGCTCTCGAGGGCACGGCAGAGCGTCGACCAGTTCTCGTCGTCGTTCTCGAGACAGAGGAAGATCCACCGGCCCTTCGTCGGATACCGGTTCCAGAGCGGGTTGCCGACGTCCCGACGCGAGCGCTGGTCGGAATAGAAGGCCTTCCGGGTCGCCAGGTACGGCTGAAGCGTCGGCGCGGCCAGGAACAGCTGTGCCCCCAGGAGGGATGCGTCGACGTGCTGGCCGACACCGGTCTCTCGGCGCCGGTGGAGCGCCAGCATGATGCCCAGAGCGGACATGAGGCCGCCGTATGCGTCGCCGGCTCCCAGGCCCAGGTAGATCGGTGGCTGTCCCGGCTCGCCCAGCCGGGTCATGATGCCGGTGAGAGCCTGGACCGTCATGTCGAACGCCGGCTTGTTCGTGCCGCGATGGCCGTACCCGCTGTTGGTCGCGTAGACGAGACGCGGATTGATGGAGGAGAGCTTCACGTAGTCGAGTCCGAGGGGCTCCAGGTTCGCCATGCTCTGGTTCCAGAGGAAGACGTCGGACTTGGCCACGAGCTCGTACAGGAGCTCGCGCCCTTCACCGCTCTTCAGGTCGATCGCCACGCTCTTCTTGTTGCGGTTGACCACCTGGAAGTACTGATTCCACTCGGCCACGGGTACGGCGTTGATGCTCCGCACGCCCCTCGCCGGATCGCCGACCTCGGGCCGCTCCACGTGGATGACCTCGGCACCGAAATCGGCGAGGTACTGGGAACAGACGGGCCCCTGGAACCAGACCGTCAGGTCGAGGACCCGGATCCCCTCGAGTGCCTTCGACCTCTCGATCTCGCCGGCGGGCGCCGCGCGGCTGCGAGAACGACGAGATCCCCTCTCGATCCCGGCCGTGATCTTCCGGGCATTGCCGACGATGCCCTTCGTCTCGAGTCGTTCGATCTCGGCATCGGAGTATCCGAGCGACTCATCGAGGATCTCGGCGGTGTGCTGGCCGACTCCGGGCGCCATGCGCCGGAGTCTCGCCGGAGTCTCGCTCATGTGGATGGGGAAACCCAGGCTCTGGTACCTGCCGTAGCTGGGGTGCTCGAGGTTCAGGATGTATCGGTTGATCAGCGCTTGTCGATCGCCGGCGGGGAAATCGTACTTCTCCATCACGTCGGCCGAGAGCTGCTTCTCGTTGAATTGCTCGCGCCAGTACGCCCCCGGTCGACGGGAGAAGAGGCCCTCGAGCACCTCCATCATCTCGTGCCGGCTTTCACCACACCGCTTGTCGTGCGTGTCGAACCGCGGGTCATCGGGGTCGAGACCCATCACCTCGGAGAACGACGGCCACCAGCGGTCGGTGTCCGGCATGGTGAGGGTCACCCACCGGCCGTCGGAAGTGGGATAGGCGAGACCGGCACCGCTCATGGGGTTGCCGGCGTCGAGACGAGAGATCGGTTCGGAGAGACGGTCGTCTCGCATCGCCAGGTAGGCGTCCTGGTTCAAGGCTGCCGCGTACATGTTCCCGCCGAACAGGGAGGCGTCGACGACCTGGCCTTCACCGGTCTCTTCACGATGGTGGAGCGCCATGACGACGCCGAGGGCCAGCATCACCGACGTGTACATCTGTCCCGACTCGGTGTACACGGGTGGCTGTCCCGGTTGAGGCAGGGTGGGCATGACGCCCGTACGAGCAGCGGCCAACTCGTCCAGGGCCGGCAGATCGCGGTCGGGGCCCGACGGGCCGAAGCCCGAACCGCGCGCATAGATGATGTCCGCCCTGAACGTCGCCAGGTCCTCGTAGCTCCAGCCCTCGTCGTCGAGGGTCCGGAAGGGAAGATCGGTGAGGAAGACGTCGGCTTGCCCGACCAACCGCTCGAGGATCTCGCGTCCCACCGGATCGTGGAGATCGAGGCCGACACTGCGTTTGTTGCGGTGGATCAGCTCGGCCTCGGCATCGAAGGCCTCGCGTGGATGCTGCCCATCGCGGTTCGGGTCCCGCGCCGGCCGGGAGAGGTCTTCGATGCGGATCACCCGTGCGCCGAAGTCGCCGAGCAGGGCGGCCCCGAGCGCTGACCACATCTCGGTGGTGAAGTCGAGTACGAGAACGTCCTCGAGGGCGCTGCTCATCGTTCTGCACCCCTCCTCTCGCTCGGAACGCCCAGGTTCCGTCCTGAGCGTTCACCAAGTTGTTGTCGGGCGTCGAATCCTACCAGTTGGTTAGTATTCCCGCCGCGACGTAGAATTCCCCAGACGATCGGTGAGTGAGATCGATGAGTGACATGACGAGAACGGACAGCGACAGCCTGCTGCACGAGTTGGCGGATCGAGAAGCCATCCGCGACCTGGTGAACCAGTACGCTCATCAGGTGTGGAGGAAGGACATTCCCGCGATCATCGAGCTCTTCGCCGAGGACGGCGAGATGGACACCGAGACGATGGGATTGATCAGCGGCAGGAAGGCCCTCACCGAGGACTACGGGCAGATGCTCAGCGAGGACGTGTTCCAGCCGTTCGTGCACAACCACATCATCGAACTGGACGGTGACACCGCGGAAGGAACGTGCTATCTCGACCTGCGGGCCACCATCAACGGCAAGGATCTCTTCGGTGCGGGCTTCTACGACGACCGCTACGTCCGGGTCGATGGCGAGTGGAAGTTCCGTTATCGCAAGGTGAACATGCGCTCGTTCGTGCCCATCCCGGGTCGGATCGACGGGCAACCCGAATAGAAGGCAAGCATCATGCCCGTGGCACGACGAGCACGGGTTGGGAATATACGGGAAGGTTGAACGAAATGGCTCAATTGACAGTTGGTTCCCGGCTCCGCAGCGCGGTGTGTGCCACCGAGGTGATGGTGGTGGCGGCGCCAGACGGTGATCTCGAGATCACCTGTGGTGGAACGGCCATGATCGGAGCGGACGACGAGGTTCCCGAAGGCGGCTCCCCCGCGGCTGACGCAGCCGATGGAACAGCCCTCGGGAAGCGGTACACCAGTGCCGCGGGGGACCTCGAGCTCCTGTGCATCAAGCCGGGCGAAGGATCACTGGGGGCAGACGGGGAGCTCCTGGTCCTGAAAGACGCGAAACCGCTTCCTTCCTCGGACTGACACCATGAACCTGATGATGCTGCTCGAGATGGCCGCATCGGGCCTCGGCGATCGAACCGCGATCCAGAACGGCTCCGAGAAGCTCAGCTACTCCGAGCTCTTCGATGCGGCCGGAGCCGCGGCGTCCGAGGTCACCGCCTCGGGCTCCGGGTACACCGCGGTGATCGATGTGAACAGCCTCGCGGTTCCGATCGGCCTGTTCGCCAGTGCCTGGGCGGGCGTCCCGTTCGTTCCGCTCAACTACCGGCTCACCGGAGACGAGCTCGATGCTCTTCTGGCCCGCGTCTCGCCCGCCTATCTGGTCAGCGAAGCCCGACGCGTCGAGGGGTTCTCGCCCCAACCCGGCACGACCATCGTCAGCCGCGAGGATTTCGTCGATCGGGCCAGGGCCGGAGCGCCGGCCGAAGCGAGCTGGCCGATGGATCCCGACGACATCGCGATCCTCCTCTTCACCAGCGGCACCACCGGTGCGCCCAAGGCAGCTCTGCTTCGTCACAAGCACCTCGTCTCCTACATCCTGGGCTCGGTCGAGTTCGCTTCGGCGGACGAGGACGATGCCGCGTTGATCAGCGTGCCCCCGTACCACATCGCGGGTATGGCTTCGATCGCGAGCTCGGTGTACGCGGGCCGCCGGATCGTCCAGCTCGAGAGCTTCTCGGCCGAGGCCTGGATCGAGCTGGCCCGCTCGGAGCGCGTCACGAACGCGATGGTCGTCCCGACCATGCTCGTGCGGATCATCGATGCGCTCGAGCGCGCCGGCGACGTCCGTCTCCCCCACCTCCGGGCCCTTTCCTACGGCGGGAGCAAGATGCCGCTCGCGGTGATCGAAAAGGCGATGGAGCTGCTTCCCGGGACCGATTTCACGAACGCCTACGGACTCACGGAGACGAGCTCGACCATCACGATCCTGACCCCCGATGATCACCGGGTCGCCATCGGGAGCGACGACCCGGAGATCCGGCGGCGACTCGTGTCACTGGGGACTCCGTTGCCGAGCGTGGAGCTCGAGATCCGTGACGAGGACGGCGAAGTACTGGGAGCCGGCGAGAGGGGTGAGATCTACGTACGGGGCGAGCAGATCTCAGGTGAGTATCTGGACCAGGGCAGCAAGCTCGAAGCTCAGGGCTGGTTCCCCACACGCGACGGTGGTTGGCTCGACTCCGACGGCTACCTCTTTCTCGACGGGCGCATCGACGACATAATCGTGCGCGGCGGTGAGAACATCTCACCGGGCGAGATCGAAGACGTCCTCCTCGATCACGATGCCATCGCCGACTGTGCCGTCGTCGGCATCCCGGATCAACAGTGGGGCGAAGCCGTCGCCGCCGCCGTCGTCACGCGAGCGGGACGATCGGTCGCCGAGGAGGAGCTCCAGGTCTGGGTCAAGGACCGGCTGCGCTCCTCGCGGTCCCCGTCGCGAATCGACTTCGTCGACGAGCTCCCCTACAGCGAGACCGGCAAGCTCCTGCGCCGGAAGGTGCGAGCCGAACTGGAGGCTTGACGCTCCGGGCCGACTCCGGTGGCCTACCCCGCTGAGCTCATCAGCTCTTGCACAGGATGTCGCGACGCGTGCTCTCGAAGAGCTCCATCACCTCCGGAATGCAGTCCTCGGGCACGTCGGCGTCTCTCATCGCGGCCCGGAGATACTCGAGCGTGACATCGAAGTGATCGTCACCGAGCCCGTCATCGACAAGTTTCTGGTGGGACCTACGGAGGCGTTCGCCGTCGTATTCGGATGCATCCAACACGCGAGTGAGGAAGTCGAACTGCTTCTCGGTCCAGACCTCGGGGTCGACGCCCTCGAGGAACGGGGTGAGCGTGTCGTCGGCGAGCATGCGGTCGTGCAGTCCTTCGAGCGACTCGAAGACCGCTGACGCACCGCCCATCCGTTCGAGCAGGGTCTTCATGTCTCTCCTCTTCCTGTTCTTCTTCTCTGGGCTTCTTCTAGGCCGGCTCGGTCAACCCGGGTCGACGACGAACAGGTTGCCGGACTCGCACCACACCGTGTCGTCCGCATAGCTCTCCGGCTTGTCCGTCAGGTCGCCGAGAAGATACCAACGCCAGGGTGGATCACCATGGTCCACATAGTCACCTGTGAGTCTTCCGGTGAACTCTTCGCGGCCGGCGAAGTGCGTGCCGGCGATTGCCCGCCCGCCGTCGCACTCCGCCACCCGGCCGACGAGGTCGGCGTCGAACCCCGAACGCACCGAGCTCACCGCGGCACCGTTCCCCCGGAATGTCGCGGCGCCGTCACGAGAACTCGCCCACCACTTCCTCGAGGGTGTCCAGCGCTTCCTCGACGATGTCGAACAGGATCTGTTTCGCGGGCTTCATCGAGGTCACGAAACCGACACCCTGACCAGCGGCCTCGGTCATGAGGTCTTCTCTGCGGGCGTCGTTGGCGCCCTGGAGGTAGTCGGAGCTGAGCAGCATCTGATAGGGCGCGGGGAGCACATCGGGGGCATCGGGTTTGGACCACTCCTCGGTCCACGGGCAATCGAGCACCCGCATCGTCATGCCGGAGATCGACTTGCTGAACGTCGTGTCCTCGACGGTGGCGGCGAGGAGCCGTTCCTTGATGATCATGTCGATGTCGGACTCGCGGGCGGCGAGCCAGAGGGTGCCCGTCCACACGCCGGAGGCGCCGAGGCAGAGAGCCGCCGCCAGGTGACGGCCGGTGGTCACGCCGCCGGCCGCGATGATCGGTGTGTCACCGGCCATGGCCGCGACCTCGGCCACGATGGAGAACGTCCCCACGTCCCCGGTGTGCCCGGCCGCGTCATAGCCCTGAGCGATGATCGCGTCGACCCCCGCCTCGAGCTGACGCTTGGCTTGGCGCGCCTTGCCCACCAGCCCGAACACAAGCATGTCGCGCTCATGGGCTGCATCGAGAATGAACGCGGGACTGCCGAGGCCGGACGCGATGACCGGAACCCGCTCGTCGAGCAGTACGTCGAGCTGGGCCCGTGCCAACTCCTGATTCAGGCCACCCCACTGATGCAGATCCACCGAACCCTTGGGATCGGGCACGTCGTACTTCTCCTTGATCCCCAACGCGAACTGCCGGTGGCTCTCGGGGATGTTGGACATGAGGTCGTCGATCGAACCCGAGGGCGGCACCGAGGCCGGCAGGACCAGATCGATACCGAAAGGCTTGCCGTCCACGCGATCGCGGATCCACCCGATGTCCGCCGCGATCTCATCGGGCGTGTGCATCGCCTCACCGAGCACGGCGAACCCACCGGCGTTGATGACGCCGACCGCGACATCCTTGCAGTGCGTGAACGCGACGACGGGAAACTCGATGCCCAGCATGTCGCAGAGTTTCGTCCGCAGCGGATCTTCCTTCATGGGTGACATCTCCTCGAGACGGCGGGACGGGATTGAACCGGCCGGACGGCGTCCGATCCGTCATCTCGCCCGCGGCGACGGCCTTTGTTCCCGAACATCATAGGTCGTTCTGGCCATGTGGTGACATTTTCCTACCAAACGGTTAGGGTCCATGCCTCGCAAGGCGATGCAAGGAGACCCCCATGCCAGACGGTGCTCTCGAGGGCATCAACGTCGTCGAGTTGGGCCAGATGGTCTCCGCTCCCTACTGCGCCAAGCTGTTCGCCGACTACGGGGCCGAGGTCGTCAAGGTCGAAGACCCCGGCGATGGCGACATCGCCCGGCGCTGGGGTCCGTTCCCCGGCGACGAGCCCCACCCCGAACGAAGCGGCCTCTACCAGTTCCTGAACACCAACAAACGCGGTGTCACGCTCGATGTGGACACCGAGGCCGGGCGTGACCTCCTGCTCCAGCTGCTCGCCCGGGCCGACGTCCTGATCGAGAACAACCCACCGAGGCTGATGCGCGAGCGCGGGCTGGACCATCGATCGCTCGCGGAGGTCAACCCGAACCTGGTGATGATCTCCATCACACCGTTCGGGCAGACGGGGCCCTACAGCGACTGGAAGGGCTACGACCTCAACGCCTTTCACCTCTCCGCCGCCGGCCATCGGTACTGTGGCCGCCCGGGCGAGCCTCCGCTCCAGCACGGCACCTTCTCCGCCGACTTCTACGGTGCGGCCACCGCCGCGGCCTGGGGTCTGGCGGCGACGATGGGACGGGACCGTGTCGGCGGCGGCCAACAGATCGACGTCTCCTGCGCCGAAGCCATCGCCGCCACGTTCGTCGGCGGTCAGAACATCGGGGGGTACGCCCAGGACGGCATCTTCGACCGCCGCACCGGGATCGGGATGGGGCTGTCCGCCCCGGCGGCCATCGTTCCCTGCCGGGACGGCCACGTGTGGATGCTGGTCCTCGAGACGGGCCAGTGGCGAGCACTCGTCGAGGCCATGGGGAATCCCGAATGGGCCCAGCTGGACATGTTCGACGACATGTTCGTTCGCGGCGAGAACGCCGATCTCATCTACTCCCTCATCGAGGAGTGGACGATGCAGCACGACAAGCTGGAGATCATGGAGGTCTGCCAGGCCGCCGGCGCCCCGGTCACGGCGGTGTTCACCGTGGAGGAAGCCGCCGAGCACGCTCATCTCCGGGAGCGGGAGTACTTCGTCGAGCTCGAGCACCCCGAGCTGGGCGCGTTGCGCCACCTCGCCGCGCCCTTCAAGCTGCCGGAGTGTCCGGGCGGTCCCCGTGAGCACGCTCCCCTGCTCGGCCAGCACAACGACTTGATCTACGGCGAACGACTGGGCCTGAGCGCCGACCAGCGGGCGCAACTCACCGACGACGGGATCCTCTGATGCACTCGCTCTGCGGTCTCGTAGCCATCGAAGGAGGACGGCCATGACTCAAACGACGCCTCTGGACGGAATCCGGGTGGCGAACTTCGGCTGGGTGTGGGCCGGCCCGATGGTCGGCCAGACCCTCGCCTTCCTCGGCGCCGAGGTCTACAAGATCGAGTCGCAGGCCCGGATCGACATGTCGCGCACGATCCCCCCCTTCGGCGAGGGCGAGCGCGACCCGAACCGCAGCCTCAGCCAACAAGCGGGCTGGGCGGGCAATGGCAGCGTGACCCTGAACCTCAAGAAGCCCGAAGGCGTGGAGCTGGCCCGCGAGCTCGTCGCGCGATGTGACGTGGTCGCCGAGAACTTCGGGCCCGGTGTGATGGAGAACCTGGGGCTGGGATACGCCGAACTGGCCGAGGTCAAACCCGACATCGTCATGTTCTCCATGCCCGCCGCCGGCCTCTACGGCCCCCTTCGCGACCTCCGTACCTACGGACTCAGTCTGGCCAGTATCACGGGATTGGACAGCCTCACGGGATACCACGACGGACCGCCCATTCCGATGGAGAACGCGTTCTCCGATCCCTACAACGGCATCATGGGCGCGTTCTCGATCCTCGTCGCACTGAGACACCGGGACCGGACCGGCCAGGGACAGCACATCGACTATTCACAACAGGAGTCGGTGATGCAGATGGTCGGTCCGGCGTACATGGACTACGTCATGAACGGACGGGTCGCCACCCCGATGGGCAATCGACACCCCCTCTCCGCCGCCGCGCCCCATGGCGTCTTTCCGTGCGCCGGTGATGACCGCTGGATCAGCATCGCGGTCACCAACGACCAGGAATGGCAGGGCCTCGTCGCTGTCGCGGCCGACGCCGCTCTGGGGGACGCGGCGGAGTATGCCCGGCACGAGGACCGCGTACGGAACATCGCCGGCCTCCATGACCGGCTCGCCGTCTGGACCGCCGATTTCGACGACCGTGAGCTCGCCGAGCGCTTGCAGGGTCACGGGGTCGCGGCCACGCCGGTGTTGAACGTGGGCGATCTACTCGACGATCCCCACTACCGCGCCCGCGGCACCTTCATCGAGGTGCAACACCGACTCGGGTTCCCCGAGACCATCTACGGCGCCTATGTGAAGACGAGCCGAAGCGAGGCGCAGATCCGACCCGGCCCGGTGATCGGCCAGGACAACGAGCACGTGTTCATGGATCTGCTCGACATGCCGAAGGACCGCTTCGACCGACTCGTCGACGAGCAGGTCATCTACTGACCCGTGAACTTGGGTTTGCGCTTCTCGGCGAAAGCGCGCGGCCCCTCTTTGGCGTCGTCCGAACTGAAGACCTTGGCGGCGAGGGCCTTCTCGAGGACGAACCCGGCCTCGAGACCCAGTGAACGCACCGCGATCTCCTTGGATGTGTGAACCGCCAGCGGACCGTTCCTGCAGATCTTGGCGGCGAGCTCGTGGGCAGCGGCCATGAGCTCATCGGCGGGCACGACGCGGTTCACCATGCCGATCTCATAGGCGCGCTCAGCGTCGATGGGCTCGCCGGTCAGGAGCAGCTCCATGGCGAGCGCCCATGGGATCTGGCGCGGGAAGCGGATATGCGAGCCGCCGGCCGGGACCAGGCCCCACCGCACCTCACCCAGACCGAACGTCGCCCCTTCCGCGGCAACGCGCAGGTCGGTCCCGGCGAGCATCTCCATGCCGCCGGCGATGCAGGGACCGTTGACCGCCGCGATGATGGGCTTGAACACGTCCGAGAACTGGCGCTTGGTGTGGTCTTCGTAACCCAGCTCGTCGCCGGAGGTCAGAAGCGGGATGGCCTCCTTGAGGTCCATTCCGGTGCAGAACGCCCGCTCCCCTGCCCCGGTGAGGATCGCCACCCACAGGTCGTCGTCGGCCTGGAAGTCGGCGAACGAGCGGTCGAGCGCTTCCAGCATGTCCTTGGTCAGCGCGTTCATGGCATCGGGGCGGTCGATGGTGATCACGGCGACCCGGTCGCTCTTCTCGTAGCGAATGGTGGCCGGCAGCTCGAGCGATTCGATCGGCACCGCGTGCACCGTTCTGGTGCGAGTGGGCGAGGCCCGGAACTTGGGCAGCGTCACGTCGCTCGTGACGTCGTCGAAGACGACCTCCACCGGCAGCCCGATCTCCAGGTCCTCGGGCTCGACGTCGATCACCTGGGTCAGCAGGCGAACGCCCTCCTCGGTCTCCACGATCGTCGGGGCATAGGGCGTGTCGGAGACGAACTCGGGATGAAGGGCCCGATCGGCGATGGTCCAGCTGAACACCTTTCCCTTACCGCTGGAACGCTCCCACTCCCAGTCGAACGAGCCGCACGCGGCGCACATCTCGCGCGGCACGTGGCGCCAGGCCCTGCAGTCGGTGCAGCGCTGGAAGCGCAGCTCGCCGTTCTTGCAGGACCCGTAGAAGTCCCCCGCGTGGCCCTCGAGTACCGGCACGGGCTTGGTGTATTCGGGCGGTACCCACTGGGCGATCGTCTCGAGGGTGAGGTCCTTGTACTCGGCGGTGTCCGGCAACGGGCGACCCAACCAGTCCTCGTAGAACGTGTCGAGATCCGGCAGGAAATCGAAATCAGGCGGACAACCCCGCGGCACCGCCTCGACCTCGAGCTGGGTACCACAACCCGGACACACATACTCCCGCACCTGGGTCCACTTCGGATCCGGCATCTCCCGACCCTTGAACACCTCGCCCAACGACTCCTCGTCATCACGCACATACACCAACGACGAAATCTTCCAATTCACCCGGTAATCACCGAACTCATGACCACAACGACACTTCACCAACCGCCGGCCATCCTTCGCCACGATCGACAACACCGGCGTCAACGGCAACAGGATCCGCTCATCCCACGGCACCCGCTCCTGGAGGATCTCCACGTACTTGTCGAAACGATCGACATCCTTCGCCTCGCGCATCATCTCCTGGACCGCCGGCCACGCCAGCACCCCATCCATGAGCATCTCGATCTCAGCCTTGTCGAAACTCACAGCGCTTCCTCCTGGAACCGTCTCGTCGTCGTTGCCGTCTCTGTCGTCGTTGTCGTCGGATCGTCGCCCGTTTGCTCAGTTGGTCAGAACGGCGATGCTGCCGTCACCGAAGTCGCCCCAGCCGGTGACCACGCCCACCTCCGCGCCCTCCACCTGACGCTCGGCGGCCTCGCCTCGCAGCTGGCGGACGGCCTCGACGATGTGGCTCATGCCGAGTACATGGGCTTCGGACAGCAGGCCACCATGGGTGTTGACCGGGAGATCACCACCCGGACCGATGCGAACGTCCTGGACGAACGCGCCGCCCTCTCCGCGCTCACAGAACCCGGCCTCCTCCAATTGCTGGAGCAGCTCGAAGGTGAAGCAGTCGTAGATCATGGCGAAGTCGACCTCACCCGGCTTCACTCCAGCGGCGCCGAACGCCTCGGGGGCAGCGATGGTGAGCCCGGTCTTGAAGAGGTCCTCGCGGTTGAGGATCTCGTCGGCCGGGTAGGGCTGGCCTCGTGCGGCTCCGGCGATGCCCACCGGCTTGGCCCGCAGATCACGTGCCCGTTCCTCGGTCGTCACCACGACGGCCGCCGCGCCATCGGTCTCCAGACAGCAGTCGAGCACCCGGTACGGGTCAGCGAGCATGCGCGAGTTCATGTAGTCGTCCAACGTGATGCGCTTGCCGTAGGTCACCGCGTGCGGGTTGAGCTGCGCGTGGTCGCGCATGGCCACTGCGATCGTTCCGAGATCCTCCGGCCGCGTACCGAACTCGTGCATGTGCCGTCGAGCGATCACCGCGTACCACTGGGGCGGAGCGGTGAAGCCGAAAGGGAGGTAGTAGTCGCGGGCTATGGCGCCACCGGGTATCGAGTCCACGTCGTCGATCACGGTCTGTGCGGCCCGCGATCCCGAGTAGCCGTTCCAACCCGCCGGCAACAGCACGTAGTTGGCGTTGCCGGAGGTGACCGCCGCAGCCGCATCCTGCAGCGACGCAACCGGTGAGGCTCCGCCCATGTTGACCGTGGCCGCGAACCGCAGGTTCGAACAACCGAGGTTGGCCGCGAACTCCTCGGCCTTGCCCAGGTTGGGGAACGGCATGATCCCGTCGACTTCGGAAGGCCGGATCCCGGCGTCCTTCACGGCCTTCACGCAGGCCTCCAGCTGCAGGGCGAGCTGGGTCTTGCCCGAGCCGGGCCTCCGGCAGTACTTCGTCTCACCCACTCCGACGATGCAGGCTCGTCCACTCATGATCTCGATGTCCCTTCGGACTCCGTCGCCCGTGAACCCACCCGTCGGGTGGGTTCGATCCCGGCAACGCGGGCCAGGTTCGTTCCCAGGATGCCGGAACGGATCTCGGAGGTGATCTCCGGGTATCCGTAGTTCTGTTGCAGCTCCTCGGGGATCTGCAGGTCGCGAACCCAATCGACCACCCGCTTGGTGTCGACGAACGGTAGATCCAACCCCATCACGATCTTGCTGGGCTCCACCCACTGCAAGGCCGTTCCTATGGCGTGGTAGCCCCGGTAGGGGGAACGTTCGTACCACCCGACGATGCCCGACAGGCTGAGGTAGAGGTTCTCGTGTTTGGCGGCCAGCCCGATCAGCTCCTCGGTGTGAGGCCACGCCATGTGGTAGGCGATGATCTTCAGGTCGGGGAAGTCGATCAGTACCTTGTCCAAGGTGTCCGGATGGGTGTGGGAGCTCGGCTGGGGGTAGGTGTAGGCCATGCCCGTGTGAACGGTGAGGGGGATACCGAGCTCGCAGGCCCTCTCGTAGAACGGCCACATGCCGGGATCATCGAGCGGGCCCGAGTCCTCCGGCTGGTAGACCTTGCACAGCTTGGCCTCGTGCTCGTCCACGAGGTGCTCCAGCTCCCAGATCGCGTGCTTCACCCCTCGACGAAGGATCGGGCCGACCATCGCCTCGAGGTACATCCGTCCGGGATAGGGCCGGATCTGTTCGATCATGAACTGGTTGGTGGACATCGAGATCGTGCCCCCGCTGATGTCCATCATCCCCTCGCGCAAGCAGAACACCACGTCTACGTCGGCCTCGTCCATGTAGTCGATGAGGGTTTCGGCGATCGGGGGACGGCGCTTCACGGCCGGGTCGACTCCCGACCAGGCTCGCAACACCCCCTGCACGCTGTACCACCAGCGCTTCATGTTCGGGTAGTAGTTGGCGAGCTCGGCCATCGTTGCCGGGTTCATGAAGTGGCACTCCGAGAGCGCCACGAAGTCGTCGTCGGTCATGGTTCGGTACTCCGATCGGTGGCGCCGGTCTCACCGGCGCGGATCAGCCTCCACACCCGTTCGGGCGAGGCCGGAACCTCCCGCGCCATGGTCCCGAGCGGCACGAGCGCGTCGTTGACCGCGCACATCACCACGGCGGGAGTGGTGTGGATCGCGCCCTCACCGCACCCTTTCGCCCCCAGGGGCGTGAACGGCGACGGTGTGACCACGGCGGTCTTCTCGATCGCGGGTACCTCGTGGATACTGGGGATGAGGTAGTCCATGAAGCTGGCTGTGAGCGGCTGGGCTCCGTCGTCGTAGACGTACTCCTCGTAGAGCGCCGCACCGACCCCCTGGGCGACGCTGCCGTCGGTCTGGCCCTCGACGACCACCGGGTTGAGCCGGGTACCGCAGTCATCCGCCAGGCAGTACTTGACGATCTCCACCACACCCGTGCGGGGGTCGATCTCGACGGCCACGACGTGCACGGCCTGGGCCGCGGTGAGGTAGCTCTTGGCCCGACCCTCTTCATCCGCGGGGGTGCGGCCCTCCGCGGTCCACACATGCGTGGCCTCGGGGTTCGCGGCGACATCCGGCGGCAGCAGATCGCTGCGGGCGAGCATCGTGCCGGCGACCTGTGTCACGCTCATCTCCACCTGGGGCTTGCCCTTCACCGCGAAGCGCCCGTCGCGAAGGGTCACATCCTCGGCGAGGCTGCCGGTGAGGTGGGCAACGACTGCGCCCATTCGGGCCGTGAGCTTCTCGCAGGCACCGAGCACCGCTCCGGTGATGGCGACTCCCAGGCGGCTGCCTCCCGGGCCGAACGAGGGTGGAGCGGACTGCGTGTCGAGGTAGACGACGCGCACGGCGTCCATCTCGACTCCGAAGTAGTCGGCCACGATCTGGCTCACCAGGGTGTACTGGCCCTGGCCTTCGAGGGAGAACCCGACGCGGACGGTGATGTTGCCGAGCACGTCGATGCTCACAACCGCGCCCTCGGGCACTCCGGTCTGGGGAAAGCCGACGATGGCGTAGGCGTTCCAGTCGAAGACGCCGGGCTCGATCGCGCTGGCAACCCCGATACCCACCAGTCGGCCCTCGGCCCGGGCCTCGGCCTGCCAGCGGCGCAGCGCCGGGTAGTCGGCGAGCTCCAGGGCGGCATCGAGCACCTCCTCGTAGCTGCCGCTGTCGTACTCGTTTCCGCTCGGGATCGTGTACGGGAACTGGTCGGACGCGATGAAGTTGCGCCGGCGGAACTCGGCAGGGTCGAGGTCCAGCTCCCGCGCCGCGATGTCCATCATCTGCTCGAGCACGAAGAAGTGCGGCGGCGGACCCATCCCCCGGTAGGGCGACGCCGGCAACTTGTTGGTGGCCACCAGCGTCAGGTCGTACTGGGCGACCGGGATCGTGTAGGGACCGGTGAACGCAGCGAGGGGTTTGGCGGCACTGATGGCCCCGAACCCCTCGCCACTCGCGCCGAGGTCGTCGACGAGTGTCACCTTCAGCCCGGTCACCATGCCCTCGGCGTCCACCGCCAATGATGCCTCGTAGTGACGGTCCCACGCCTGGCTGCCGCCGGAGGTGAGGTACTCCACCCGGTCCTCTATCCAACGCACCGGACGGCCCCCGGCCCGGCGCGACAGCATGCAGGTGATGTCGGTGCCGCGCGCTCCGCCCTTGCCGCCGAAGCTGCCGCCGTGGGGATGGCTCTTCACGTTCACCTTGTTGCTCGGCACGCCCAGCACGCCCGCCCGCCCCAGGGCGTTGGAACCGGGCGACTGGATGCTGCCGCGGACGGTCACCTCCAGGCTCGCAGGGTCCCACTCACAGACCGTGCCGTAGGTCTCGATCGGGTTGGCCCCCAGCCGGTTCCACCGGAAACGCTCGGTGAAGACATGCGCGGCCTCGGCGAAGGCCTCGTCGACCGCTCCCCAGGTGAAGACCCGCTGCATCATCACGTTGGTGCCGTGGTCCTCGTGCACCAGCGGGCTGGCGGGATCCATGGCTGCGAAGGGATCGGCGACGGCCTCGAGCGGCTCGTAGTCGACCTCGATGCGCTCCAGCGCGTCCTCGGCGATGTACCGGCTCGTGGCGGCGACGGCGGCGACCGGCTCCCCCACGTAGCGCACCGTGTCGGTGGCCATGCAAGGAGTGGACCAACCCTCGGGTGCGGAACGCGCCGGGTTCGCCCAGCGCGCTGCATCAGCACCGGTGAGCACGGCCACGACCCCGGGCATCGTCTCGGCCTCGCTCGAATCGACCCGCAGGATCCGGGCGTGGGGGAACGGGCTACGGAGGATGGCGGCGTGCAGCATGCCGGGCAGCTCCACGTCACCGATGAACTCGGTGCGCCCGGTGAGCAGGCTCGGGTCCTCCTTGCGCAGGACGCGACGGCCCACCCAGCGCAGCTCGCTGGTGGGCATGTCCTCGGGACTCCGGGGTATGTCGATCGACATGTCAGGCCATCCCTACGCGTGGGCGTCGGCTGATCGGGCAGCGCGCAGACGGGCCGCGGCGAGGTGGACGGCGCGGAGGATCCCCTGGTAGCCGGTACACCGGCAGAGCTGACCGCCGAGCACGTCGCGGATCTCCTCCTCGGTCGGGTCGGGGTTTGCTTCCAGCATCTCGTATACGGACATGAGGAAGCCGGGGGTGCAGAACCCGCACTGGAGGCCGTGCTCCTCGGTGAACGCCTGCTGGATCGGATGGAGTTGTCCGTCGGGGCCTGCGAGCCCTTCCACTGTCATCACCTCGGCACCGTCGACCTGCACGGCGAGCAGGAGGCAGGAACGGGTGGCGCTGCCGTCGACCAGCACCGTGCAGGCGCCGCAGACTCCGTGCTCACAACCGACATGCGTTCCGGTCAGGCCCAACTCACCGCGAAGGAAGTCGGCGAGGGTCAGACGCGGCTCCACCAGCCCTTCGCGAGTCTCGCCGTTGACCGTCAGGGCCACCCGTCGCAGGTCGCCGGTCATGATGTCGCGGTGGCACGAGCCACCGCCTCCTGTAGACCGCGCTCGACCAGCACCTCGGCAAGATGCCGCCGGTACTCCGCCGAGGCGTGTACATCGGACATGGGCTCCTCCAGGGCGGCAGCCACGGTCCTGCCGGCCCGGGCGAACAACTCCGGGGTCGGCTCCTCGCCGTTCACCAGTTCCTCGGCCTCGCGAGCCCGCACCGGTGTCGAGCCCACGGCGAAGACCACGATTCGCGCGTCGGCGCACCGGCCCGGACCGTCCAGAGCGACGGTCACGGCGACACCGACCATGGCGAAGTCGCCGTGACGACGGGACAGCTCGTCGAACGACCAACCGGTGCCCTCGGCCAGCACCGGCACGCTCACCTCGACCAGGATCTCGCCCGGCTCCAACGCGGTGGTGAGGTAGCCCAGGAAGAACTCCTCGGCACCGATCGTGCGCTCACCGCCCGGCCCGACCACGCGCATCTCGATGTCGCAGGCGAGAGCCACCGCCGGGTACTCAGCCGCGGCATCGGCATGCGCCATCGACCCGCCGACCGTGCCGCGGTTGCGGATCTGGGGGTGGCCGACGAACTTGGTGGCCGCGTGCAGCAGGGGCTGACGGTCGCGGATCAGCGTCGACTCCTCGACGGCGCGCTTGGTGGTCATGGCGCCGATCACGATGCGGTCGCCCTGCAGACCTATGCCGTCGAGACCCTCGATGCGCCGGAGATCGACCAGCAGATCGGGACGCGCCAGGCGGAGGTTGAGCATGGGCAGGAGGCTCTGCCCGCCGGCCAGCACGATGACGTCGCGGTCGGGGTCGGCCAGCAGCGCCACCGCCTCGCCGATCTGTGTCGGGGCCTCGTAATCGAGCGGCGCCGGTTTCATGGCAAGGGTCCTCGGGTCGTCAGCCGTTCCACTCGGAGATCGCAGCGAGGGTGAGGTCCTTGTACTCGGCGGTGTCCGGCAACGGGCGACCCAACCAGTCCTCGTAGAACGTGTCGAGATCCGGCAGGAAATCGAAATCAGGCGGACAACCCCGCGGCACCGCCTCGACCTCGAGCTGGGTACCACAACCCGGACACACATACTCCCGCACCTGGGTCCACTTCGGATCCGGCATCTCCCGACCCTTGAACACCTCGCCCAACGACTCCTCGTCATCACGCACATACACCAACGACGAAATCTTCCAATTCACCCGGTAATCACCGAACTCATGACCACAACGACACTTCACCAACCGCCGGCCATCCTTCGCCACGATCGACAACACCGGCGTCAACGGCAACAGGATCCGCTCATCCCACGGCACCCGCTCCTGGAGGATCTCCACGTACTTGTCGAAACGATCGACATCCTTCGCCTCGCGCATCATCTCCTGGACCGCCGGCCACGCCAGCACCCCATCCATGAGCATCTCGATCTCAGCCTTGTCGAAACTCACAGCGCTTCCTCCTAGAACTCGAAGTCGTCGGGGAGGCCCCAGAACGCCCGCAGCTCGGCGCCGTAGTCCGGGGAGAGCTCCATGGAGGAGCGCCACATGGCCAGCACGGCCGGGTCCATGTTCTCCTTGGCGGCCACCTTCGTGCGTTCCTCGTCCCACCATTGCCTGAAGGGCACGGCGCGAGCCTTGCGCTCCTCGCGGATCGCGGCGCGACGAGCCTCGGTGGCCGAGGCGTCGACCGTGAAGGTGCCGTTCTCGCTGAACACCGCTCCGTTGATCTCGGCGGCCACCCTGGGCAGGGTCCAGCCCTTGTTGAGGTCGGCCTCGATGGCGACCGGGTCCCGCTCGATGGGGTCACCCATCGACTGGGCGCCGGACACGGTGTGGATCATGAGGTCGTAGTTCTGGAGTGGCTCGTCGGTGAGGAACGGCGGCATCGCCGGGCTTTCCACCTGGTCGGCCTGCACCGCACGGTCGAGTGTGGGATCGTCCGCCGGTCCACGCCCGTGGACGAGCGGCTTCTCTTCCTCGATCAACTGCTTCACGTTGGTACCGTGCGCGTAGCTGGCCGAGTCGGGCACGTTCGGATAGGCGCCGTACATGCCGTGGTTGGCCAGCACCTTGTTGCGCATACCGGCATCGCCGCACTGGTATTCGATTCCGGACGGTGTGTTGTGCACCATCCACACCGCGGTGTGGCCGAGCCCACCGCGGAACCGGCCGTAGCCTCCCGAGTCGGGCTCGATGTTCCGGCCCAGATAGAGGAGTGGATAGTAGAGCTCGGTCACCTCGGCGTTGCCGAAATCTGCATTCGGCGTGTAGATGCACCAGGCGCTGTTCTCGCCGTCGTCGTAGCCGCGTGCAGGCGAGCCGTTGCTCGCCTGTTCGAGGGTGAGCCCGGCGAGGTAGTACCCGAGCTGGGTGACCCCGGCGAACTCAGCGGTCATCGTGGTGGCCGAACCGGCCGCCATCTCCTCGATGAAGCCCCGCATGTGGAACAGGCGCCCGAAGGCCTCGTACAGGTTGCTTATCCACAACACCGCAGGCGCCCACGCCACGCCCGAGGAAGCCGACCAGTCGACATCGAAGGGGTTGGCCCAGGAACCGGCCGGCGGTAGTTCGACGTCCCATGAAGCGGCCGGCCCCGAGTTGAACATGTCGAAGCCGATGACATGGGAGTAGCCGTTGAGCAGGCCTGACTTGAGGGCGGTGGGATGGATGTTCTCACCGAACGGAACCGAGCCGCTCACGCCTCGCAACGAGAAGCGGATATCGGCGTCCCCGTCGATCTCCAGTTCCATCGGCAGCGCCATCAGGCAGTCGACGTCCTGCTTGTTCAGGATGACGTTCTTGCCCTTCATCGCCAGGTCCTTGAACTGCGACTTGCGCATGCGGCCCGGCACGGTCTGGGTCTTGACCCGCCCCACCGCGTAGCGACGGCTGTCCTCGACGAACTCGTGGGCGGCATCGAGGTAGAAGTCGAGGCCGTACTTGTCGATCACATCCATGAGCCGCTCGCGCATGGTGACACACCCGGCGAGGCGACCCTTGGCATCGCCCAGGACGAAGTCGGGCGTGCGGACGCGCGAGCGTATGCGCATGTCGTACCAGGGGTAGTAGGCGTCGTTCTCACCCACCTTCTCCATCGAGATGGGAACGCCGTCGGAGTAGCAGTCGGGGTTCAGGAAGCCGACCGAACCCGGTGTGACCGAGCCACTGTCGCTCACATGGGTGACGCAACTCGCCCAGGCGATCAGCCTGTCGTCGTAGAAGATCGGCATGGCCGTATCGAAGTCGGGGGCGTGGATTCCACCGTAGTGGGGGTCGTTGTTCTCGAAGATGTCCCCTTGGGCGAAGCCCGGCATGTCCTCGTAGCCCAGGTCGATGAAGTTGCGGATCATGTCCGCGAGCAGGCCGGGGTGCGCGGTGATGCCACGCGACACACAGATCGCCTCACCGGTGGGAAGGTGCAGCGCCCACAGCGCATCGCCTCCCTCCACCGCGATGGGTGAGGACGACACCTTGCAGCCCACCTCCCAGGCGATATTGCACATGTTCGACAGGATGTGCCAGAGAGCCTCGTAGGTACCGGGGTCCTCCTCCTTGCGCTTCAGGTGGTCGAGATCGAAGAGATGTCCGCTCTTCTTGAAGACCTTGTCGTTGGCCTTCAGTTGTTCCGCGAGTTTCGGTTCAGCCACGGTCAGTCCTTCCGCTCGAGCCAGTAGATGTCGTGTTCGTCGATCCTCATGTGCCATTCGGGGGGCACGAACAACGTAGTGTTCGACGCCTCGATCACCGCCAGGCCGTCGATCTCGTTGCCCGGCTCGAGGTCTTCCATGCGCCACACATCGGCATCGTTCCACTCACCGCCGCGGAATACCGGTCGCTTGAACTTGAAGGCCTTCTTGGCGGGCTTCTTGCCGGCCAACTCGAAGGTCCGCAGCCGTGGCTTCACCGTGTTGACCGTGGCGACCACGCACACTTCGGTTATCTGGATCGGCACGAACTCCGACTTCGCCACGAGGGTGAACAGCTTCGTGTAGCGGTCCTCGAAGGCAGTGATGAGCTTCTTCACGTCATCGATGTCTTCTACGCTGTCGACCGGGGAGTCGACCTCGATGTCGTCGAGCTGGCCGAGGTACTTCATGTAGATCACGCGCTTGGTGGAGATCTGATCGGCGTCGAAGCCCTCCTCCACCAACTCGGTCATCAGCTCCTCCTCCAGGGCGTCCCAACCCATCTTGACCGGTTGGAGGTATCCGATCTTGACGGCATCGTCGGCCGACGGGTCGATCATCGAGGCCACGCTCTTGTGGCGCCGGAAGGAGTAGTCCATGCAGGCGCCGCCCCAGGCGGAGAAGGCTCCGGCATAGGGCACCGTGGCCACTCCCTTCCACGGGAGGTCGCTCGCGTAGCCCAGCAGGTGCAGCGGTCCACCACCGCCGTAGCCGAGCAGAACGTAGTCGCGGATGTCGTGGCCGACCATGATGCTGCGCGCGAGATGCTCCCGCATCATCACGTTGAGCAACCCGAGGCAGGTCTCGGCTGCCTCGTAGACGTCCTGGCCGAGCGGATCGGCGATCTTCTCCTTGAACAGGTCATAGGAGACCTGCTTGTTCACCTTCACCTTGCCGCCGAGGTAGTTGTCCTCGTTCAGGATTCCGAGAAGCAGGTTGACGTCGTTGACGGTGGGGGTGGTGTTGCCCGCCTCCATGAACGTGGGGCCGGGCGTGCCGCCGGCGGAATCGGGCCCCAGCTTCAGGCGACCCGTCTGGGGATCGATGCGGATGTAGGTGCCCGTGCCGGCCCCGATGGAGATGATGCCCAGCATCGGAACGTTGACGTACATGTCCTGGAAGCCGGGCTCACGGTCGATCGGCAGCACACCGGCGGTGATCGCACCCGCGTCGAAGGAGGTGCCCCCGACGTCGGAGCAGACGATGTTGTCCTCACCCATCACGGTGGAGAGGTACTTGGCCCCCATCAGCCCGCCGACGGGACCCGACATGGCCGACTCGAACAGCCGCGGGTAGCGGATGTCGGCGATGCCGCCGTAGCCCAACACCGTCTTGAGGTTGCGGGTGTACTCGATGCCCTTGAGCCGTTCCTCGATTCGCTCCAGCTGCTTGCGGGCGGGGCTGGAGGCGTAGGCCTGGATCACCGTGGCGTTGGCCCTGGACACCTCGCGGGAGGTGGGCGCCACCTCGCTCGAGATCTCGAGGGGCACTTCACGGCCGACCTCGGCCATGACCCGCTTGACGATCTGGGCGGCTCGCTCCTCGTGCATCGCGTTGGTGTAGGAGTGCAGGAACACGATGGCGATCGCCTCGCACTCCTCGTCGACGAGGAGCTCACGTGCTCCCTGTTCCACCTCGTGTTCGTACATCGGGATCACGGGAGTGCCGAACATGTCGACGCGCTCGGTGACCCCGCGCGCCTGGTTGCGTGGCACCAGCGGGATCCGGTGCTTGCGGTACTGCATGTGGGTGATCTCACTCCACTGCATCCCGATGAAGGTCTGCGACCCGCGACCCTGGGCGATGATGTCCTCGAAGCCCTTCGTGACCAGCAGACCGGTCTTCAGCCCGTTCATGTTGATCACCGTGTTGAGCATCGAGGTGCCGGTGTAGATGGCCGTCTCGATCTGCTTGCCGAAGCTTCGCCCTTCTTTCCCCTGGGGATCGATGCCCATGTACTCGAGGGCCTCCTCGAGCGACTCCATGTACCCGATGCTCTCGTCCTGGGGTGACGTCGGAGCCTTGCCGATGACGCTGTGGCCATCCTCGTCGACGATGATCACGTCGGTCATCGTGCCCCCTGCGTCACACGCAACGAAGTAGTCAGCCATTCCGGGCCTCACCTTTCCGAGAAGATCGAGTGACGAGATGCAACCTGGCCTAGGGCCAAATCCTACCGCCTACCGTAACTCCTAACCAGTTAGTAGCAAACTATAACCAGATGGCGAGAGCGGCGCTTCCCCTGCCCGGATGGATCGCGGCGTGGACACGACGACATCCCGCTGGTTGAACCATCGACCGGCTCCCGAAATCCATGAGAAACCGGATCGATCGGAGAGCCAATTACTCTGGCTTCGATGCCCGAGGCCGTGCGACCGTACGCGGAGATAGTCGACACACTGCACTCGCCCTACGCGAGCGACGATCTCGTGCCGGATTCCGCGGTGCCTCTGCTCGTCACCGACATCACCGGCGAGACCGTCGACCGGGAGGCCGCCGATGTCCTGCGGGCTCTACCGGCGGTGACCATCGCGCTCAGCGAGGATGCCGGCCGGGCGAGGGGCGCGGGCCGGGGGGCGTTCGATGTCCTCCTGGCAGAGGGGCCGGCGGCCGGGAATCGACCCGATGACGGCGCCGGCCGCTGGCTGACACCGGACGGCGGCGTCGCCGACGCGCTCGAGAAGATCTCCGAGCGGGTCCGACACAACCCCCAGGCATCGGTGGCCGCGGTGCAGTTGCTGCGATTGACGCCCGACCTCGACGTCGTCGGTGGGTTGACCGCCGAGTCGTTGACCTACGCCACTCTCCAGGCCGGGTCCGAGTTCCGGCGATGGATCACCGGCCGACCGGCGCTCACCGAGGTCGAGGTCAACCCCGTTCCCCTGGCGGTCGAGCGATCGGGCACCGAGCTTCGACTCTCGTTCAACCGTCCCGAGATCCGCAACGCGTTCGGCTTCGAGGTACGCGATGCCCTCGTCGAGGCCCTCCAGTTGGCTGCCGCCGACGACGGGATCGAGTCGATCATCATCGCCGGCCGCGGTCCGTCGTTCTGCAGCGGCGGCGATCTGCGCGAGTTCGGAACCCATTCCGACCCCGCGACCGCTCATCTCATCCGCAGGACCCGGAGCGCCGGCTACTGGATCGATCGCGTCGCCGACCGTGTCCACGTGGAGCTCCACGGAGCCTGCATCGGTGCCGGTATCGAGCTCCCGGCCTTCGCGGGCCGCGTGACCGCCGCCCCCGACCTCGTAGTCGCCCTGCCCGAGGTGGGCATGGGCCTCGTCCCGGGGGCCGGTGGGACGGTCAGCCTCCCCCGCCGTATCGGCCGCCATCGAACGGCCTACCTGTCCCTGACCGGCGAACGCGTGCTCGCCGACACCGCCCTCGCCTGGGGTCTCGTCGACGAGCTGTCCTGAAGGGTCGGGCGCGACGGCGGACCGGACCGGTGGGGCCCCGGGTCAAACCGTTCGGTGGACGACTCGTCCGCCGATGATCGTCGCTCGGACCCTCACATCGGCCAAGGTGCCGCGGGCGGCCGCCCATGTCCGGTCGAGCAGACACAGATCGGCGGGCTCGCCGGGCTCGATCCGGCGTGGCCGGCCGCCCGGTCGGGCCGGGTGGCCGGTGAAGAGGCCCAGGGCCTGGTCGGGAGTGAGCGCTTCGTCGGGACCGATGACATGACCCCCGGCGGTGCGACGTTCGACGGCAGCGGCCATCGCCACCCAGGGGTCGTGGCCCCCCACCGGTGCGTCCGACCCGGCCGCCAGGGGGATCCCGCGATCGAGGAAGGCCCGGCCGCGGTACAGCCAGGGCTGGTCGGAAGGCTCGACCGTGGCCCGATACCGGTCGCCGTTCTCACCGATGAAGTGCGGCTGCGTCACGACGGTCACGCCGAGACGAGCCAGAGACCCGAGCACCTCGGGCGGCACGACGCTCGCGTGCTCGAGTCGATCCTCGGGGCCCGCTCGGGTGTCGGCGAGGGCCGCAGAAGCGAGAACCACCGAGACCCGGCTCGCCGCGTGTACCGCCACCGCCCGTCCATGGGCGTGGGCGGCTTCGATCCGTTCGACCAGCTCGGCGATCGACGGGAGAGCCGGCTCGAAGAGGACGAGCTTGACAGGTCCGAGGTGAACGCCTGCGGGAGCGACGACGTCGGCTGCCGCGGTCATCGTCGTAAGCTCCTGGACGAGCTCGCCCGATCGTCGCGCCGCAGCCAACGCGGCCAGCTCGGCCGGGCCGTTGTGGGCGGTGGCATCGGTGACACCGGTGACGCCGACCGAGGCGAGATCGCCGCTCACCCCTCGCAGCGACGGCGGGTCACCGCCGATCCGATCGCGGATCCAGCTGTCGAGATTCGAGATCCGGCCTGTCGGGATGCCGTCGTCACCGAGCTCGACCCCCGCCGGCAGCTCGTGGCCGGTGTCGAGGCGGAGCCGGTCCAGAGCGGTGCTGTTGAAGACCCACATGGCCCCGCTCCGGTGCTGGAGTCGGACCGGGCGGTCGGCGACGGCGGCGTCCAGGTCACGACGGTCCGGCCAGCCCGCCACGGTGTCGTCCCAGCCGACCGCCCGGAGCCAGCCCGCACCTCCTTCGGCGTGTGCTGCTTCTCGCAGCCGATCGGAGAGATCGGCTGCTCGGGTGACCGCGGGCGGTCCGCACCAGACGGATCCGGCTCGAGCGCCCGAGGCGAAGAGGTGGATGTGATGATCGTGGAGGCCGGGGATCAGGGCCGCCCCGCCCCCCTCGACCTGCACGGTGGAATCGGCCCGACCACCGACGGTGTCGTTCGGCCCCACCTCGCGAATGACGCCGCCGCGCACCGACACCGACATTCCGGCGCGGCCCTCGATCTCGACATCGTCCACCCTGACATCGCCGTCGGCGACCAACCGGTGCTCGCTCAGCCCAGTCCGAGGGTGGCGGCGAGTCGCGCCCGGTGCTGGGGCGCCGAGCCCAGCTCGACCTCGATCGCCTTGGCGCGGCGGAAGTAGAGCTGCAGGTCGTAGTCGAGGTCGACCCCCAGGCCACCGTGGATCTGCTGGGCCCCGAACGCGACTCGTTGGCCCGCGTCCGATGCCCATGCCTTGGCGACCGAAACCTCGCGATCGGCCGGCATACCCCGAGACAGGGCCCAGGTGGCGCGGTAGGCAGTCCAGCGAGCCCCCTCGACGTCGAGCAGCATGTCGGCGAGTCGGTGCTGGACCGCCTGGTTCGCACCCAGCGGTTTGTCGAACTGAACGCGGGTTCTGGCGTGTTCTGCGGCCATGTCGAGAGCGCGGGTCATCACGCCGACCAGCTCGACGGTTCTCAGGGCCGTGGCCCGGGCGAGGGCGGCGGGCAGCAGGTCGGCCGTGGCACCGACGACCTCTCCCTCCGCGCCGTCGATACGAAGTTCGAAGAGGCGATCGTTCGACATCGCTCCCAGCCGGGAGGCCTCCATGCCGGGCTGGTGGCGGTCGAGCAGAACGAGCACCGGCCCTGCGGCGACGAGCACGAGGTCGGCGGAGTCCACGTCATAGGCGAACGGAACGGTGCCACTGACTCTCGCCTTCGAGCCGTTCACCTCGACGTCGAGTGCGTCCCCGGGAACGTCGGCCAGCGCCGTGCCGACCAGTATCTCGCCCTCGGCGACACCGGTGGGGAGGTGACCGGCCTCGGCCAGTGTCAGGCCGGCCAGTGCCACCGTGGAGAACAGGGGCGTCGGGCACACCGCCCGCCCGAGCTCCTCGAAGATGACGGCGAGGTCGAGTATGTCACCGCCCCCGCCGGGAAGGGCGAGACCCACCCAGCCCATCTCGGCCATCTCCGACCACATCTCGGGCAGGAACCCGCTGCTGTCGCCCTCGAGCCGCCGCACGACCTCCGAAGGGCACCTGGCTTCGAGAAAGGACCGCGCCACCTTGCGCAGGTCCTCCTGATCGTCACTGAAGGTGAAGTCCACTGGGTCATCCCCCTCGGGGCATTCCGAGGCCGACCATGGCCACGATGTTGCGATGTACTTCGTTGGCGCCGCCGCCGAACGTGAGCAGGACGTCCTGCATGAACCAGCGAGCCAGGCGACCCCGATTGGGCACGCCGGTCCCGCCGACGAGCCCGCCCGTACGGCCCATGATCTGCAGACAGGTCCCGAAGGCCCGCTGGTGGAGCTCGGTGGCGAAGACCTTGTTCAGCGAAGCGTCGTGGTACGGCACGGTCCCTTCGGCGAGCATCCAGGCGGTTCGGAGGTTCAACAACCGCAACACCTCCAATTCGACCGAGATGCCGGCCAACGCGTCGCTCACCCATGGTTCTTCCGATACCCGGCATCCGTTGCGCCGGTTCTCATTGGCCCAGGCGATGGTCTCCTCCAGTGCTTGTTCCACCGGTGAAGCGGTGGCCAGCGCGAGTCGCTCGTAGTTGAGCTGGGTGGTGATGTACGACCATCCCTCGTTGAGCTCGCCCACGAGCGCGTCGGCCGGCACACGGACGTTGTCGTAGAAGGTCGTGTTGGTCCGGAGACCACCCATGACCGTCGTCGGCTGGATCGTGATGCCGGGCGAGCGGACATCGATGATGAAGACCGAGATCCCCTTGTGCTTGGCCACGTCGGGGTCGGTGCGCGCCGCCAGCCAGATGTAGTCGGCCATGTGCGCTCCCGACGTGAACACCTTCTGACCGTCGATGATCCACTCGTCGCCGTCGCGCGTGGCCCTCGTGCGCAGCGACGCCAGGTCGGACCCGGCGTCGGGCTCGCTGTATGCGATGGCGACGTCGATCTCACCCTTGAGGATGCCGGGTAGGTAGCGGGCCTTCTGGGCGTCGGTGCCGACCCGCATGATCGCGGGAGCCACCGTCTGCACCGCGACCACCGGGATCGGGATGCCCGTGCGACAGATCTCCTCGAAGAAGAGGTACTGCTCGACGGGGCCGTAGCCCATGCCTCCGTACTCGGTCGGCCAGCCGACACCGAGCATTCCATCGGCCCCGAGCCGGCGGATGTAGGCCTTCCACTCCGGACCGCCGCCTTCGGGCGTCTCGGTGACCTCGGCGATGAGCTCAGGTGTGATGTGGGTGGCCAGGTAGTCGCGAACGCGAGCGACGAGCTCGGTCTGCTGCTCGGTGAGCTCGAAATCCATCTCTCCCCTTTCAGGTCTTCTTCGTCGAGCTCAGGTGCCGCTGGCCGAGCTGATGGTGGCGGTGCCTTCGCAGTGCGCTCCGTACTCGGCGGCAGCGCTGAACGCCACATCGACGGTCCTGTTGCCGTCCTGCTCGGACTTGCCGGTGACGGTTCCCGTGGTCGTCAGCGTCTGACCGGGGAAGGCCGGGATCTTCAGACGGAGGGTGATCGAGACGAGGTCCCAGTCGGGCCCGCACCAGTTCGTGACGTAGCTCGCCATGAGGCCGTTGGTCGTCAGGATGTTCAAGAAGATGTCCGGGCTGCCGGCCTGCGCGGCGAATGACTTGTCGTGGTGGACCGGGTAGAAGTCGCGCGAGGCGGAGACCGCGCCGCCGACGACGAGCGTGGCATCGACCTCCCGCTCGACCGGTGGCAGCTCGTCACCCTCCCCGATGGCATCCCATGCCAGCGAGTCGTACTTCAGGTGGGGGGTCATCCAGTTCGTCGGCATCAGGATCTCCTCAGACCGCGGGCGCGTCCGCCGTCTCCGGTTCAGGCTTGTAGCGCATGTATGTGAAGCTCTGGGTACCGAGAAGGACGTCGTCCTGGTTCAGGAATCGGTACTCGAAGGTGACGAAGTACGCGCTCCCGAGCCGGGTCTTCTTCTCGGTCTCGCTGATCTCGGCCAGACGCATGCTGAACGAGACGGTGTCTCCGGCCTCGGCGAGTGAGAGGATCTTCTGGGACTGTCCGGTCGCCACGACCTCGGTGAAGCCCTCGCCGTCGAGGATCTCGTCGACGGGAGCGATCGGCAGATCGGGAATCTCCTTCGGCGGCCAGACCGGAGCCATGCTCCAGACCTGCATCATCGAGCCCGGGGCCACGATGCCCCCGTGGCGGGACCGAGCCGCCCACTCCGTGTCGCTGTAGGCCGGATTCCGGTCTTCCATGATCTCGACCCAGTGCCGGATCATCTGCGGACAGACGGCGTCGACGGCCTCGATGCGGGCTGACTCGCGACCGAGGTGGCAGCTCAACTGCTCGTCGTACAGCGTCCCCATCGATTCCTCCTCGTGTGATGTCGACCGGTCGACCAGGGCCGCCACCACATCCTTCCACTGGTAGCAAACACGCTACTTGACTACGTGGTCTTTCACCATCTGGTAGCAAAAGGCAACCATTTGTTGCGAACCACGGCCTGATCTCTAGCCGGTCGGCTTCATCCGCGTCTGACCGATGCCGGTGGCGGCCACGGCCTCTTCGGCACCGAGTGCACCGGCGATACCGCCGGGGAACGCGCCGTAGAGCGCTCGGACCGTGTCGGCCAGTTCCTCGGCCTGCCAGTGGCGACCCGTTCGCGTACGGGTATCCACGATCCGCCAGCCCTCGAGGCGGTCACAGCGCCCTCCCATCATGTGGAAGACCTGACCGCTGACCCAACCGGCGTCATCGGACGCAAGCCAGACGACGAGCGGACTCACGTTCTCCGCGGCCATCAGATCGACCCCCTCGGGTGCCGGTCCGATGAGATCCTCGCTCATTCGGGTACGAGCAGCCGGCGCTACCGCGTTTACGGTCACGCCGAAGCGGGCCATCTCCATCGCGACGACCTGCGTGAACCCGGCGATCCCGGCCTTCGCTGCCGCGTAGTTCGCCTGTCCGGGGTTGCCGAACAGACCGGTCTGCGACGTCGTCGAGATGATCCGACCGCCGCGCGGGCGGCCCGCCTTGGTTTCCGAACGCCAGTACGCACAAGCATGACGGGTCGGCGCGAAATGCCCTTTCAGGTGCACATCGATGACCGCGTCCCACTCCTCCTCGGTCATGTTGAAGATCGTGCGGTCACGCAGAATCCCCGCGTTGTTCACGAGAACGTCGAGTCCGCCGTAGGTGTCGACGGCTTGGTTCACGAGCGCTTCGGCGTCGCTGAAGTTGGAGCACGAATCCATGTTCGCGACCGCTTCGCCGCCGAGGTCGACGATCTCCGCCACAACCGCATCGGCCACATTGGAGGTGCCGTCCCCGGAGACGTCGACGCCGGGGTCGTTCACGACCACGCGAGCACCGTGAGCGGCAAGCGCCATGGCATGTGAACGACCCAGGCCGCGTCCGGCTCCCGTCACGATCGCCGTTTTTCCCTCGAGCAGCATCGCTTCTCCCTCGTCGCGCGCACCGGGGCGTCTGCCCCGGTCGGCGTGAAACCGACCCGACATCGGAAACTCGGGCCAGCCTCACGGTTATACTTTGCTACCAGTTGGTGAGATCGCCTGCACAGGCGAAGCACCCAGAAAGATCGGAGCGCTCGGTGGCCGAACAGGGAGAGGTTCAGGATCGTCGTGGGGCGATCCTCGAAGCTGCCACGGAGCTGTTCGCCCGACGCGGCTTCGGCGGTATCGCGATCCAGGAGATCGCCGACACCGCCGGCGTTCACAAGACGACGGTGCTGTACCAGTTCGGCACGAAGGAAGCCCTGCACGAAGCCGTCCTCGACTTCGCGCTCGAACCCGTGATCACCATGATGAACAACTTCCTCGCCGGCGAGTTCAACCGCGAACGGCTCAGCTGGCACCTCGACCAACTCCAACGCCACCTGTCCGCCAACCCGTCCGTTCCCCGGCTGATGATCCGCGAGCTGCTCGAAGGTGGCGAGTACGAGGACGCCTACCTGGACCGCTTCGTCGGGCCCGTGTACGAACCGGCGAAGGACCGCCTCGAGAAAGCCCAGAGCACGTTCGGTGGCCGCGTCGCCGACATCGACCCGGCCCAGTTCGTGCACGACCTGCACGTGCAGATCATGTCGTACTTCTGCCACGGTGCACTGCTGGAACGCCTCATGGGGTCCGATCCCTACACGATCGACGCCCTCATCGCCCGCCGCAATCATCTCGTCGACCAGATCCTCGCCCAACAGCGACCCAAGCGGACGCTCGGCGAGCAGGCCTCGGAGTAGCGACAGCGAGCGAGTGCTACACGAGCACCTGCTCGTCGACCACCTTGCGGTAGGCCATCAGGCTCGGTGCGTCGTCGGGCAGGTCGGTGATGGCCTTGCCCACCAGGTCGTACTCGGCGATGGCCTCGTCGAAGGGGATGAAGCCGAACAGGTCGAGTCCGATCTCCGCCGCTCGTGACTCCAGCACGTCCTCGGCGCCGCGCACGCGGTTGAACACCATGCCGAGCCGCTCGACCTCGATCGCACGGTCCTGCTCGACGAGCTGCTTGAGGGCAGCGGCCGTCTCGATCCCCCGCGACGTCGGGTCGCTGATCACCATCAAGGTCTGGAGGCGCTTGACCACCTGCCGGTTCACCTGCTCGAGCCCTGCCTCACCGTCGATCAGGATCGTGTCGAAGCCCTTGGAGAGGGTCTTGATCGCGTCGCGCAGGAGCGAGTTCACCGGGCAGTAGCAGCCCATCGTCTCGGTGCGGCCCATGGCGATAACCGCGAAGTCGTCGAACTCGGTGAGTGCCTCGAAGGAGAGGTAGTCGATCTTGTCGTTGATGAGCTTCTTGACGGCGTCGGCATCCGGTTCGGTGTTCTCGCGGCGACGGGCGGTGCGGATGATCTCCTCCCGAACCTCGCCCATCGAGCGCTGCACCTCGACACCCAGAGCGCTGAGCAGGCCGCAGGCCGGATCCGCGTCGATCAGCAACAGGGAGCCGGTGCGCGGGTTGTCCATGAGGGCGCGCGCCATCATCGCCACCGACGCGGTCTTGCCGGTGCCTCCCTTGCCGGCCACGGCCACCATCCGCTTCCCCTTCGGGGTCGCGGCGGCGGCCGTTTCGGGCTTGGTGTCATCTGTCGTGTTGTCGTCACACATGGCTTCCGTCCTTTGTCGTGATCTGGGGTCGTCGGAGTTCTCTCGTCGCTTCAGCCGCCCATGCTTCGGGACACCGGGCTGCGGACCCGCGTGTCGGCCTTGCGCACCGCTAGGACCTCGCGGATGTCGTCGCAGACGGGCTTGGACGAGCACGCGTTGCAGTCGAGGCTGCAGTCCACGTCGAAGCCCTGCTCTCTCCACACCTCGGTGACCATCTCGGTTCCCGTCTCCCTCGAGCGCAGAGCGAGATCGGCCAGGGACTGCACCTCGGCCTTGCCTGCGGTGACGAAGACCACCTCGGCCGCCGTCGCCCGGGGAAGTGCCGTCTTGAGCAGGTACAGGTAGGCGCGGCCGAGGGTCTCGAAGTCGAAGCCGGCCGCGGCGGCCTCCCTGCTGACCCGGCCCCACACGTTGTCGGCCGTGCTCTTGAGCATGTAGCCCTCGACCTCGTCGCCGACGTGCTGGCACTGCTGCAACACACCCTGGTCGGCGGGCGACAGCGTGGGGCCCGCCACGATCAACACCTGGGCGAACGACATGCTCTCGGACTCCGACTCGGGGATGTCCGGGCCCACGAGGGTGACGCTCCCGTCGCTCACCGCCGATGGGTCATCGCTCCACAACACCATGGCCACCGACCCCTTGGTCGGGTTGCCGATCTCCACGAAGGTGTCGCTTCGCAGGATGATCCCCGGGTTCGCGCCAGGGCCGACGCATACGCACAGACCGTCGATGGCGGCCTCGGGCGGACCGGGCCAGGAGTACTCGCGGGAAGGGTGGTCGGCCCGGAGTGCGCCGACGCTGTCCCGCAGCTCCCCGATGAAGAGATCGAATCCGCCCATGGCCCGGCGTGCCCGGTCAGCCCAGGCCCATGCCGGTGAAGAACTCGGAGACCTTGTCCTTGACCTCGTCGACGCTCGTGTAGCTGCTGTCGAAGAGGTCGAGGCCTATGTTCAGGAACGGCACTCCGATCTCGCGGCACGTCTGGCGCATTATGCCCGTCGCGGCCGCCCCGTCCTTGTGGCCCATGTGACCGGGCCAGATCACGGTGTCGATCGAGTAGTCCTTGACCACCCGGCGGATGTCTCCGGAGAAGTTCTCGGCGGTGCCGCGGGCCTGGCGGATCATCGGCGCATCGAGCAGGTTGCGCTTGGCCAGATCGTGGAACATGGTCTCCTCGCTCGTGGTGTCGATGAGCGTGTAGGGGTAGTCGCCGAACATGTCCATGACGATGACGGCGCCCCACTCCTCCTCGAGCCACGGCATGAACTCGTAGATCCAGCCGTAGGGCATGATGTCGTACCAGAAGAGGCGGATCTTCTCCTTCCAACCCTCCTTGGGGTTGGCTCCGATGCCGGCCTTCACCCGGGCCTCGCCGCAGGCGTAGAGCTGCTCGAACCACTCGGTGCAGCGCGGGTCACCGGCGACGAAGCACTGGCTGATGGCGAAGGCCTGGGGGCCGCCGATCTCCCAGCCGTGGGGGCTCGGCACGTTCCGGCGCAGCTCGTTGTAGTCCTGCCACAGCGAGTACGTGTTGTTCGACTCCTCGCACACTTCGCGAAGCCGGTCGATGTCGAGTGTGCGCCCGGTGTGCTCCCCGAGGAAGTCGGCCATGAGGCGGAGCTCCTCGGCGAAATAGGCCACCGAGCGCTCGTCGCCGGTGTAGGGCGGGTCGCAGCAGTACAGCGGAACGTCCTTCCACACCTTGTCGTGCTCGATCATCTGGCTCAACATCGGCGCGGCGTCGCACGGCGACAGCATTCCGAGCACCGCGTTGGGCACCGGCATCATCCCGTGCTCCACGTAGTAGGCCGGCAGGCGCACGGCAGTGCAGAGGTCGGAGCCGAGGCCCGAGGCGATGGAGTTCTCTACGTCCTCGCTCAGGTGCGGTGCGGACGACGCCATGAACGGTGTCTCCATGATCATGAACCAAGGCAGGTCCATGGCGTTGAAGATCTCCGGAGCGTTGCAGAAGTAGCCGCCGATGAAGGGCTCGTCGTTCTCGACGCAATCGACGACCTTCTGCTTGGCGTCGAGGAGGATCTCGAACATCTTGACGTTCAGCTCACCCTCGGGCCCCGGCATCACCGTGGCGGCCTCGGCGAGCACCTGGAACCAGTCCCGCTCGTCCTTGTAGCGCTTCACCGAGCGCAGCTTCGCCTCTCGATCCAGTGTCACTGCCATCAGTCGGTTCCCTTCAACGTTTCCACGAATGCCTGCACGCGGGTCTGCAGCTGGCCCTTGCCCGCCAGGACGTACTCCCGGTCGAGCTGGGTGAACGGAATTCCTTCTTCCTTCAGGTCGCCACCGGTCATGTGGTGCTCGACCCCCCAGATGTCACAGAAATTCATGCGCTCGCCGATCACACCGTCGACGCGGAACTCCTCGGCCAGTCCCCGCACGAAGTCGAGTCGGCGCACCTGGTCCCCGTGCATCCGGGGACACGACGGGCGGTCGTACACGTAGTACTGGGCCAGAGCCCGGTACGGATCGTCGTCCTCGGGAACCTGTCGCCACATGATGCGGGTGCCGTAGCAGGTGGCGTCGGTGACGACGAGAGCGCCCTGGCTCTCGATGATCTCCATGAACTCCGGGTCGTCGAGCTCGCTGCCGGTGACGAGCACCCGGGCCTTGTGGTCGCCCGGCCCCTCCCGTCCCCTCACGGCTTCGATCACCTCTTCGAGCAGCACCTTGTAGTCGGCCTTCGGTAGCGCGGTGCCCGCAACCATCACTCGCAGCGCCTCGGCGCCGGTGATGGGCGGACGGTCGATCTTGCGCATCTCGAACAGCTCGCGTTGCAGGCGACGCACCTCGTTGTGGAGCTCGATGGCCCCACGGACGTCGTCGTCGCTGATCTCGATGTCGAAGTGGCCCTCCAGCTTCTCCTTCAGGATCACGATGTCGTCGCGGTAGAACTGCACCTGCCGCTCGCCGGTCTTGCGGGGCAGGCTGATGATGTAGACGAACTCCGGTTCGTCTAGTTGGTCGATCCAGTTGTCGTAGATGCGACGGATGTGGTCGCAGCTGTTGATCACGATGAGGGCGTCGAGGAACTCGAACTCGCCCTCGAGCGCCTGGTTGAAGCAGTGCCGGGGGAAGCTGCAGTTGATCGGCGTGAAGCAGGCGTCCGCGCACTCCGTGCTCGTGGAGCCGGTGCCGCGCATGCGGAACCCCATCATCCCCGCCGCGGTGAACAGCTCCTCGGGCACGGTGGAACAGAAGTAGCCCACGACCTTGCCGCCGTCGGCCTTCCACTTCTCGACCTCGGGGGTCTCCAGGCCGGCTGCGACCCGGGCCATGGTCTGATAGGCCTCACATCCCTGCAGGGCCTCGCTCAGTGTCACCACTCGTTTCCCCTTCGTTTGCTGCAGTACGAGATCTGCAGATCGTGATCGGCCCCCGCCCATCGGGCGCGGGCCCACATCGGTTACTCGTTCATCGCCTCCAGCTTCTCCCCGGCGAAGACGGCGGCTCCGATGGCACCGGCCAGCTGTGGGTCGCCCGGAAGCGCCTTGATATCGGACTTCAGGGTCTTGGCCAGGGCCTTGGCGAGGCCGTGGTTCTTCGAGCAACCACCCGTCATCGCCACGTTCTCCACCAGCCCGACCCGGCGGACCATGCTGGAGACCCGCTTGGCCACCGACAGGTTGATGCCGGCGATGATGTTGTTCATCTCCTCGCCCTCGTTGACCAGGGTGATCACCTCGGACTCGGCGAACACGGTGCACTGGTGGGTGATCTTGGACGGGCTGTCGCCCTGGTTCTCCAGGTCCGACAGGCCCTCGAGACCGCAGCAGAGCGCCCGCGCGATGCTCTCGAAGAACCGCCCCGTGCCGGCGGCGCAGCGGTCGTTCATCGCGAACTCCACCACGGCACCGGCGTCGGAGATGGAGATGACCTTGCAGTCCTGGCCGCCGATGTCGATGACCGTGCGCAACGACGGTTCCAGCCAGTACGCACCCTTGCCGTGGCACGCGATCTCGGAGAGGTTCTCGCTGGCATACTCGATGTTCAGCCGGCCGTAACCGGTCGACACCACGTTGTCGATCTCCTCGACCGAACCCAGGCCGGCCTCGGCCAACGCCTTGTCCATCACCGCTTCGGCGGTCTTGACGGGGTGACCCTGCGAGTCCAGCACGGCGCTGCCCACGATCTTCCCGTCACCCATGATCACGGCCTTGCCTGTGGCCGATCCGATGTCAACTCCACCGACGAGCATGCGACCTACCTCCTGTGTCGGCTGCGGGACGGGCGTCCCCCTGGGACCGGAACGTGCGCAACGGGCTCAACCCCCGCCGTCGGGGGCGGTCACGTCGAACCCGAGGTGCTCTCCGACGACCTTGGCGCCGAGGTACCCCGGACCGCCGATGATCATGCCGCCCGCGTAGTTCGAGGCTCCGCAGGTGAACACCCCTGGAATCGGTGTCTCGACTCGTGAGCACATGTCGTTCGGGCGGTTGTAGCCCATCTGGAGATTCGTGTACGACCCGTGCTTGATCGAGCCGCGCTTCATCGTGTGGAGCTTCGCTTCGATGTGGGTGGGCGGGTACTCGCGGCGCAGCACGATCCGACCGAATTCCGCGTGTTGCTCGAGCAGCCCGAGGCACTCCTCACCGAAGGCTTCCGTGTCGTTCTCCCAGTCGTCGTCGTAGCAGACCACCTGCTCGGCGCGGACCAGTTCGTGACCCTCGGGGGCCATCGACCGGTCGTGGTGGCTGGGTACCGTCACGTGCACCCATTCACCGCCGCCAGCGGTGCCCTCGTCCACCCGCTCCAGGTGATCGTGGAGCTCGTCCTCGGTCTCGATGCCGAGGAAAGCGATCATGGCGTCGTTCACCCGCGGCTCGGGGTGCCGGTAAGTGAAGGAACCTTCGATCCCCAGGTGCTGGCCGAACAGCGTGCGCTCCTCCCACTCCCAGCCCTCCACCGCGTAACGCAGGTCGCTCGGCAGGTTCTCGGCCCCGACGAGATCCAGGAAGGTCTGCTGGGGGTTGAGGGTGGACGCCGCGGCGCGGGCCTCGAAACGGTGGCCGTCGGCCACCTCGACCGTCACGCCGCCGTCGTCACGCAGGTCGATGCCGGTGACCTCGGAGGTGTCGAGGATCTCGCCGCCGTTGCTCACGAACACCCGGTACAGAGCGGACGAGAGTCGATGCGAGCCGCCCTTGACGAGCGCCGCGTTGACCATCCGACACAGATAGACCGGGTACAGGTAGCCGAGCGGGTCCTCCAGGTGGAAGCCCCACATCGCCGAGAACGACTGGAGGGCCATCCGCACGCGTGGATCCGTGAAGCCGTAGTGGTCGATGACCTCGATCGGGCTCAGATCCGAGATCTCGTTGAGCTCCTCGCCGATCTGCGTCTCGCCGATCTCCACGACCTGGTCCACCACCGGCAGCGGCAGCTGGTAGGTGAGCGGGATGATGTACTGATCGAGCATCGGGGCGAAGGAGTTCCACATCGTGCGGAAGCACTCCGCGTCGTGGTCGCTGACCGTGGCGATCGACTGGATCGTCTCGTCGAGGTCCTTGGTGAACAGCAACGACTTCCCGTCGCTGAACGGGAAGGCACAGGCCACGTGCGGGTACACGTATCGCAGGCCGAAATCGGGAAGGGCCAGGTCGTGGTGAGCCGGCATGAGGTCGCTCATCATGTGGTAGACGGCGTGCAGGTTGAGACGGAATCCGAAGTACTCGTCGGTGTTGAGCCCTCCCCCGGTCTCGTGACGGCGCTCGATGAGCAGGACACGGGCGCCGGCCTTGGCCAGGTAGGCACCGCAGATGAGCCCGTTGGGGCCGCCGCCGATCACGACGGCGTCATAGGTGTCGCTTCTGGTCACGGTCGCGGTCATCGACCCTCCCCCTCGGTATCGCTCAGCTTCCACTTCTCACCCACGCCGAGGTTCATCGGCACGTCCATCATGTGGTCCATGAACCAGTCCCACGGTCGGGCGTTCCACCACGACTGGTCGCGACATCCCGCGTCCTCGGCCACATCGCAGGCGGCCAGGTAGCCGGTGGCGAGCCAGCTCGCCCCCATCGGATGGATCGAGTTCGACAGATACAACCCGGGCAGGAAGGTGCGTGAGGTCCCGCTGGTGATCACCCCGGGTACCGGTCGGTTGGCGTAGAACTGGTCCGGTACCACGCTGCCGCCGACGATGCTGCCCGTCATCGACGACGGGTTGTTCCGCACCTGGTCCAGTGGCGTCTGGTGGAACTGCTCGAGGATGAGGTCCTTGAACCCGGGCGCGAACTCCTCGATGCGGTCGGTGCAGGCATCCGCGAGCGCCGGGGCGATCTCGGGCCATGCGTCGATGCCTCCGGAGATGGAGCGTCCCCTCCAGCGGCGCGGGTGCGGTGGCACGTCCACCCAGATGAACGCCGTGTGGCCGCCCGGTGGGGCCTGGGTCGGATCGGCCCGCGACGGCATGAACCAGTTCCCCATGATCTCGTCGTCCATCACACCGGAGACGAGGTTCATGTTGTGGCGGCGCATGTCATCGATCGTCTCACCGCCGAGGTAGCCCATCATGCAGCGCTGGATCCCCGGGTCCCAGGCCGCCGAGGCGAACTCCACGTCGTCGCTGAGGCTGTAATAGGTGCCGAAGAGAACCTGCTCGTCGTAGTGGAAGCTCTTGATCCGGTTGGCCATCTCGGCGCCGATGACCTCCTCGCCGAGCATGCCCAGGAAGGTCGGCACCGCGGTGACGTTCGACACGATGGTCTTGGCTCGGATCTCCTCGCCCGGCATCATCGCGTCCTCGCGCAGCTTGATTCCCACCGCCCGACCGTTCTCCACGAGAATCTCGCCCACGGGGCAGGTCGTCCAGATCTCGCCGCCTTCGTCCACGGTGGCCTTCACCAGCGCGTGGGTGAGGGAGTGGGAACCGCCTCTGGCGTTGTGCACACCCATCGGTCCGCCGATGCCGGCCATGAACACCGCGGCCAACGGGCCGAGCTTGCGGTGGATGGGGGGCAGGCCGCTGATCCAGCCGGCCGACGCGGTCGTGGTCTTCACCTCGTCCGACTCGAAGAGGAGATCGAGCGCCTCGAATCCGGTCATGTTCAACAGGTCGACGCCGCTGATGGAGTTGTGGCCCTGAGCGGCGAGAAAGCCGTCGAGCAGCCTGTACATCTGCTCCATCGTGTCCATCGTCGGCGGGCCGTACCAGAAGCGCCGGTTGACCTCGAGCATCTCATCGAGATTCACGGCGTTGAACTCCAGCGCGGTCAGCTGCATGGCGGCGTCGGCTTCGGAGATGCGCGCCCAGTTCTGGTAGGTGAGATCGAAGTCCATCGCGTGCAGGAGGTTCTTGCCCGACTCGAAGCACTTGGCGTAGGTGACGTCGGTACCCCGGAGCTCGAAACCGAGACCCGGCAGATCCAGATCCGTCATGGCGGGGCTGTATCCGGTGGCCAGCCAGGTGGCATGCAGGTTGTGCAGGTAGCCGGGGATGCCCAGCTCGACGGTGTCGCAGAACGCGCCGCACTGTCCACGAGCCTCGAAAACGCCGACCGACAGCCCGGCCTTGGCGAGGTAGGCCGACACGGTCAGGCCGTTGATCCCCCCACCGATGACGACGACGTCGTAGTCCTTCATCTGTCGACAGCCTCCTTCCTATCGCGCTGGTCGGCTTCGCACCGGCCGGATCTCAGTCGTTCTCGAGCTTCAGGTCACCTTCGTCCTCGAGCACCATCGCGGCCACGTTGAAACCCGAGTCGACCGCCTGGTGGGTGCCGCAGCCGTAGCCGCCGGCGTCGGTACCCACGATGTAGAGGCCGTCCATGGGCGTGCGGGCGTCCGGCTTGGTCAGGCCGCACTGGCCGATCACCTGGGCGATTCCGATGCACTCGCCCCCCTGACCGGGTACCACCGAATCGCGGGTCATGTTCGAGACGTGAGCCGCGGTGTAGGGCTCCCGCCGGATCGTGTGCTCGGGGACCTCGGGCCAGATCTCTGCGATCGTGCGCTCGACGCGTCGGATGGCTTCCTCGTTGATCTCCGAGCGGGGATCGGGTGAGCCCAGGGTGCCGACGAGGATCACCTGGTGCGCCTCGGGGGCGACCGAGGGGTCGTACGCGGTGGTTACCGCTGCGAAGACGAGTGGGACCTCGGGCCAGCGGCCGAGTTGGACGCCCTCGTAGCGCTCGGTGTCCCACCAGCTGTCGTTGGAGAAGGCCACGATCATGCCGACGTCCAGCACCGGCTCGTCGAGGAAGTACCGCACGCCCACCATGCCGAGTCCGGGCTCGAGCTGCTCGATCCGCTTGGTGTAGTCCTCCTCGAGATGCCCCTCGGGCACGAGCTTGAGGATCGTGGGCTGGATGCCGGCATTCGAGATCACCACCGGAGCGCGGTACTCGGTATCGGCGGTGCGGATGCCGACGGCCCTGTCGCCTTCCACGACGATCTCCTCGACCCTGGTGTTGGGCACGTATGTCCCGCCGTGGGTCTCGATGTAGCGGGCGGCCTCCTCGGCCACCCTGCCGTAGCCGCCGAGGTGGTAGCGGCCACCGCCGCCGAGGAACAGCTGGCGCATGGTGCGCACGCCCTCGGAGACCGGGATCCGATCGACCGGTGCCACGAAGACGAGCATCATGATGGCCGACATGTAGGCGATCACCGCCTCGGGCACGTCGAAGCCGCGCATCCAGGGGAGCATTCCGATCTCGTCGAGGGCGTCGAGGTCCTCCTCGCTCAGTGCGAAGATCTCGCCCATCATCACCATCAGTTTCTCGACGCCCGCCGCGTCGACCCCGAAGGTCTCCTCCATGCGATCCAGGGCGAGCGGGTCGTCCACCTGTTTCGAGGGACCGATGTAGCTGCGCCAGTCGCCCTCGACGTCGCAGTACTTGAGCTCGATGGCGTTGTCGCCCTCGGGCACGATGAGCGGCGCCTCCTCTTCGATACCCAGCTCGGCGACCAGCTCGTGGAACCGCGACCCGTCCGCGGGCAGGCTGAGCACCGGCCACATCTCGTAGGCGTAGCCCTTGCGTTTGATCGTCTGCGCCTTGCCACCGGCCTGGTTGGCCTTGTCGACCAGGAGCACCTTCTTGCCGGCCTTGGCCAGCAACGCTCCGGCGGTCACCCCGCCGTAGCCCGCTCCGACGACGATCACGTCGTAGTCATCCACGTTAATGCCCTCTCGATTCGTCGGTGTCCATGTTCATCTCCGGTCGTTGCCCTGCGACGATCCCGTTCGGGGATCAGTCCTTCCCGTCGGGGAAGAACGTGGCCAGATACTGCTTGACCTTGTCCGGCCGCTCGAAGGGGAACTTCACGTCGTTGTCGTCGCAGATCGCATAGGCGGCGTTGTAGCCCGAGCCGCCGATGACCATCCCTCCGGGGAACACCGAAGCGCCACCGAGATAGAGGCCCTTGATCGGTGTGCGACCGGTCGAGAGGTCCATGCTCGGGCGGTTGGACCCCACCTGCAACGGGTTGTAGTCGCCGTGTTTGATCGAACCGCGGCGCATGCACGGGATCCGCTGCTCGATCGTCTTGGGCGTCTCCACGACACAGTCGATGACACTGCTGGCGAACCCCTCGTAGTGGGCGTCGAGCAGCGACGTGACCTCGCGGATCACCTCGTCCTTGCGATCCTCCCAGGGCCAGTCGTACGGCGCCGGCATCTGGAAGAAGCAGACGTGCTCGCCCTCCTTCTGGCTCAGCGTCGGGTCGAAGGCGGTCTCGACGGTGAAGTGACCGGCGAACTTCGTGATCTGGCCGTTCTCGACCCCGTCGAGGAACGACACGATGTCGTCGGTGCCGTCGAAGCCGAGGATCGTGCTGAAGGGATCGGGTAGGCCGATCATCCCGTTGTTGGGATTGGGCCGCCACTCGGGCTTGCCGCGGGTGACGAAGAACACGCTGAGCAGCGACCACTTGTCCCACTGCCAGTTCTCGGCGGTATTGCGGACGTCGTCGGGGACGGCCTCCGCCGGCAGGAGACGCAGGAACGTGCTCTGCGGATCGAGACTCGACAGCACCGCCTTGCGGGCGCGGATGGTACGGCCGTCCTCCATCAGCACACCGGTGGTCTCACCGTTCTCGGTGGTGATCTCCACGACCTCGCAGTTGTCGATGATCAGCCCACCATTTCGCAGGATCACCCTCGACAGACTGCTCGCCAACCGGTGCGACCCGCCGTGGATGAAGGCCTTCTGGGTCCCTCGGTCGACCAACAGCGGCACCATGAAGCCCATACCGCTCTCGCGCGGCGATATTCCCCATTGGCAGGCGGAGTACAACAGCGTCGCCTGGATCGAATCGCGCAACGGGTAGCTGGAGATGAGCTCGAGAGCGCTCATCTCGGAGACCTCGAGCATGTCCTGGCCCAGGGGGGTTCGCTGCAGGGCCTCGGTGAGATCCAGCGGCGCGTCGGGCGGCAGGTAGGTGGCCGGGGCGAGGATCCCGTCGACGATGTTGCGGAACCGCATCGCCAGCTCGCCATAGGTGTCGGCCTGGTCGATCCCGAATGTCACCAGTGCGTCACGGCTGTCCTCGAAGGACTTGCAGAGGTAGACGTAGTCATCACCGAACACGCCGCCGACCTGTCCGTAGGGCTTGTGGTAGAGCAGGCCCTGGTCGGCCAGGTCGAAGTCCGCGATCGGCGGCAGGTAGTCGGTCATGTAGTGGTACGACGCGTGGGTGTTGGCATAGTGCCCGGGAAAGAGGATCTCCTCGGTGGCGAGACCCCCGCCGATCTCGAAGCGCCGCTCCAGGAGCGTCACATCGAAGCCGGCTGCGGTCAGGTAGGCGGCTGCGATCAGTCCGTTGGGACCGGCGCCGATCACGACGACGTCGGTCTCGGTCTCTTCCGCGAACTCCGGCGGCAACCCGAGCTCTTCGGTGACGGCCGCGCTCGGGCGGTGGCGTGCGTAGGTGTTCTCGCTCAAAGTCGTGCCTTCCTCGGTTGATCCGTACTGGACAGGTTCATGCTCCGTCTCCCGAACCGATGCCGGCCGACCCCAGCGCAGCGTTCTCGGAACCGTCCTTGTCGGTCAGGTGCCAAGGCGACGGGTACCACCATTCGGGGGTCGACTCCTCGATCTCGGGGTAGTCCTCCTTGAGGATGTGCATCAGGTTGTAGGGCACGGCGTTGAGGCAGAGCCCGCCGGGGTACGAGGTCTGATGGCACAGGTAGAGGTTCGCGACCGGTGTGCGATAGCGGGCGAGCTCGGGCAGAGGCTTGCGTGACCACCACTCGTCCTCGGACTGGCGCATACCCATCCAGTTGCCGCCCACGAAGCCCATGTTGCGCTGCTCGGAGTCGTGCGGGGTGTTGATCACCGTGGCGATGTACTTGTCCTCGGTCATGTTGGGTGCGTAGTGGTGCAGCACCTTCCTGATGTTCTCGGCGATCTCGTACTTGGCGTCGTTCACCGCCTCCGGCCCGTCGCGATGGTCCTCGGGTGCCGGAACCTGCATGTTGACGGTGACGACGTGGCCGCCCTCGGTCGAGCGGATACGGGTGTTGTCGTGGTTCCCGTGCACGATGTACCACGCGATGTAGTTGTCGATGTCGGTCGAGTGCACACGATCGGTGTGCACGTCCTTCATCTGGGCCAGCAACGCCTCGGTCGTGCAGTGCAGCGCCATGCCCGTCGGGTAGTTGATCCCCTCGTACTTCTCGGGGGCGTCGACGTACTCGGGGAGCTCCTTCACGATCAGGTTGGCGACGAAGAGGCTGCCTCCCTTGAGGCTGAGATCCTCGATCCGCTGGCGGAAGCTGGTGGTGAGGTGGGAGCCGGGGACCAACCCCGGGAGCTGCTTGATGTGCGTGTTGTTGATCACGCCCATGTTCGCCCAGATGGTCTTCTCCTCGAGCAGCGAATCGTCGCCGACCTGCACACCCTTGGCGACACCGTCCTGGACGATGATCTCCGACACGGGGCTGTTCACGTACATCTTCGCCCCGTGGGACAGCGCGCAACGGGCCAGTGCGTGGGCGAGGGAGTGCATGCCTCCGACCGGTGCGCACCCGGAGAAGAACTGGAGCTGGGTGCAGGCGAAGCCTGGCAGCGCCATCCCCTTCCAGTACGGATGGGGGCCGTTGCCCCAGGAGCCGACGAGCAGGCCGGCCCGGATCGGGTCGGGCAGGGCGAGGGCATCCATCATGTCCATGAACGACATGTCGAGCATGGCGTCGTCATACATGGGGAGGCAGTCGCGCAGAACCTTGGCGACCGGTGTCTCCGACTTGGGGATGCCCCAGCTCTCGTCGTAGGGCGGTGTCCAGTAGATGCTGCGGAAGAACTCCAGCATCTTGGGCCGGATCGCCTCCATGAACTCCAGGTACATCTTCGCCGTGTCGCGGTCGACGCCGAGCAACTCGACGTAGGTCTCGGGATTGCGCGAGCCCGCGTCGTGGAAGGTGTTGCCGCCGAAGAACGCCTTGTGATCGTGGGTGATGCAGCCGCCGTAGTTGGGGATGAACGACATCCGGAACCCGTGGCTGGCCAGATCGAGTTGTTCGAGGGCCGGGCCCGCCGCGCCGTAGAAGTACACGGCATGGGGATCGATCGAATAGCCGGGGATCGGCTCGACTGTCTCGGCACCACCGCCGAGCTCCGGCCGGGCCTCCAGGAGGCACACCGAGTACCCCCACTTCGCCAGGTAGGAGGCGATACCGAGGCCGTTCGGTCCACCACCGACGATGATCCAGTCGTAGGAGCTCTTGCGGGGCATCTGCTCCCCGGTGGCCGGATCGACCATCCGTCTGCCCGTGCTCGAAGATGTCATGAAGCGTTCCCTTCCATGGAATTGGCTGCAACGGTGTTCTCGGTCTGATCGGCATCTTCGCTGGTCCTGGCCGGTGCCCGAGTGCCCGGCTTGGCGAAGCTCACGCTCTTGCCGGTGGTACCAGCACCGGTGGCCGGGCCGCTCGAGGACTTGGCCGCGCCGGCCGTGCCGTTGGAGGAGGCGGCGGGCGGCCTGACATCGGCCGCCGGCTTCGAAGCTCCTCGATCACCCTTGTCCGAGGATTCGGGGGCGGTCGCCGCATCAGCCTTCTTCTTGGCCTCGGCTCGGGCCGCCTTGGCTGCCGCGAGCTTCTCCTGGCGGGTCGCTTTCGCCGCTTCCGCCTTCTCGTCCTCTGCCTTGTCCTCTTTGGGCACGGACCAGTGGTTGTCCTTCTTCCTCTTGAACATGGAGCGCAGGAGGAACCCGAGGGTGGCCTTCTTCAGGGCGACCCGCGAGATGCCGGGCAGGTCGTCCTCGCACATGCGGATCGAGAAGTCCCAACGGACCGGTTCGGTGATCGTTCCCTTGATGATGATCTCTTTGCCGTCACGTTCGACCGTGTACTCACGGAAGTCCATGACGAGCTCCTTGCGACCCAGTCCTCGTGATTTGAGTCTCATCGCAGATGTCCTTCCGGATACTCGACGGCAAGGTGCTCCACCACTCCCGCCGGCCGGACTCGCGGCCAGCCGGAACTGGAACACGTTTCGGTTCACCATACACCAACTACCTTCCGCGCAAGGCAAATCGGGTTCGGCGTACGAGCGGTGGGTCGGCGGCACGACGATCAGTGTGTGCGGCTAGACCACTCCGACCGGTTGCGAGGGACCGGGTTCGGGCACGTCGCCGCCGCCCGGATCGGCGAAGATCGTCATCGTGTAGACGCGGAACGCGCGCCGCTCGTCGCCGTCGATCATGGCCTCGAGCCTCACCAGGACGCCGCGGGCCGGGTCGATCAGGATCTCCCACCGGGTCAAGTCACCGAGCTCGTATGCGTCCTGCGCCATCTCGTATCCCCACTGGATGGTGTCGATGCTGGGCGAGAAGGCGTCGACCGCCGGCATGTCGGCCGGGATCATCTCCTCACACCGCGGCTCGCACGACTCGGCCCGGACGACGAGATACCCGCCACCGTCGTACAGTCTCGTCGCCATGCCGGAGAAGGTCGTCACCCGCCGGTCCAGGAGCTCCATCACGGCCAACGGCGCTATCGGCGCTGCGACCCGTTCGAGCGGCGGCGCATCCGGGTGCACTTCACCGTCGTCGTCGAGGTAGTGGATCACCGTCCCGGCGTCGGCCGGCGCGACGCTGGTCGGCGACGGCGCGGTTGTCGTGCTGATCGGAAGGGCTGTCGTCTCCGTCGTGGTGGTGGTCGTCGATCCCGAGGGCACCGTGGTGGAGGTGGACACCACCGTGGTGGTCGGGCCGGTGGTCGTCGAACTGAGCAGAGTCTGGTCCGGGTCGGACGGGATCGGGACGTCGACACCGACGGCTACCTCGTCGGTCCCCGAAGCCTGCCACAGGCCGACCGCGACCAGGCCCACGATCGGTACCGCGACAACCGCGTGACGCATCAGGTCGCGCATCGGCACCATGGCCGCGTTGGTACCAGGTCGGCTCCGCCCTCGCCAGCGCGACCGCACCTTCTCCCCCCGCCGAACCGTCGGCTACCGACGGTTCGGGACCAGATTTCGGCACGTCGGCTCGGATGGGCAGGTTCAGGCCCCATCGGCCGGGGGCGGGAGCTGCCGGGCTGGATACCCTGGCAGGTCAGATCGAGCGGTGAGCGACTCCTGCGTGGGAGTCCGTCACCCCACCGGAAAGGAGAGCGGTGTGCCCGAGATCAGCGAGACGAAGCTGCCGGGCGTGGGCGTCCGGTTCGAGTTCACCACCGACAACGGCGAACACGTCGGTGTCGTGGTCCACCGTGGTGGACGTCGCGAGCTCATCGTCTACGACGCCGAAGATCCGGACAGCTGCACCACGGTCATGCACCTCGACATCGACGAAACCCGCGCGTTGAGTGAGCTGTTGGGAGCATCCCGAATCAGCGAGCTGACGACCGGCGTCGAACAGGAGATCGAGGGGCTCTCGATCGACTGGCTCACCCTGCGGGAGGACTCACCCCTCGTCGGCAGGAGCATCGGCGCCGAGATGATCCGAACGAGGACCGGTGTCTCGATCGTCGCCGTCATACGCGGCGCCGAGACCCATCCGGCGCCGGAACCGGGGTTCGTGTTGGCCGCCGGCGACGTGGCCGTCGCGGTCGGAACTCCGCCGGGCCTCGATGACGTCCGGACCATGCTGCACCCGTGATCCCGATCATCGCGGCCATCGGATCCGACACCGCGACGGCCTTCGTCGAGATCGGTCTGATCGCCCTCGTGCTGGCCGCGCTCGCCCGACTCGCATCACGGCTCGGCATCACCGCGGTCCCGTTCTTCCTCATCGCTGGTCTCGGCCTCGGCGACGGCGGCATCGCCGACATCGGGGTCTCCGAGGACTTCGTCGCCCTCGGCGCCGAGATCGGTGTGCTCCTCCTGTTGTTGACCCTCGGTCTCACCTACACCGGCGATGAGCTACGCAACGGGCTCCGAACCGGCGCCGTGCCGGGGCTCGTGGACGCTGCCTTGAACTTCTTCCCGGGATTCCTGGTCGGATTGGTGCTCGGTTGGGAGCCGGCCGCCTCCGTCCTGCTGGGAGGGGTCACGTGGGTCAGCTCGTCGGGTGTGATCTCCAAGGTGCTCACCGACCTAGACCGGCTCGGCAACCGGGAAACGCCCGCGGTCCTCAATCTTCTCGTCATCGAAGACCTCGCGATGGCCATCTATCTCCCGGTCGTGGCCGCCGTGGTCGCGGGCGACGAGACAGCCCGGACCGCGACCACGGTCGCCATAGCTCTGGTCACGGTCTTGATCGTGTTGTGGGGAGCCATGTCGTGGGGGCACGTGATGAGCGCACCCCTCGATCGCGTCAACAACGAGACACTGCTCCTCGCGGTGTTCGGTTTGACGCTGCTCGTGGGAGGGCTGGCCCAGAAGCTCCAGATCTCGGCCGCGATCGGGGCGTTCCTGGTCGGCCTGGCCCTGTCGGGTCCGGTGCAGGAGCGGGCCAGCGCCCTGATCGAACCCCTCCGCGACCTGTTCGCCGCGATCTTCTTCCTGTTCTTCGCGTTCCAGATCAACCCCGAGGAGCTCCCCGGGTCGCTGGTCCCGGCCGTGATCCTGCTGCTGATCACCGCCGCCGGCAAGCTCGTCGCCGGATGGGTTGGGGCCAAGCGCATCGGAGCGAGCGAACGCGGCCGCGTCCGCGCTGGAGCCGCCCTCATCGCCCGCGGCGAGTTCTCGATCGTCATCGCCTCCCTCGGCGTGACGCTGGTCGATGGACCGGAGCTCGGGACCCTGGCTGCCGCGTACGTGCTGCTGACCGCGGTCGCCGGACCCCTCGCCGCCAAGCACGCCGACAACCTGAGTGCCCGGCTTCTTCGTCCTGACCGCGCTGTCACCCTCGAGTAGTCCACGCCCGGAACTCCCCACACCCAACCGTCGCTAACCGACGGTGTGGGACCAGATTCCGGCGGTGTGGTGCCCGGGGTGGGAGTTACTCGGGCGGTGTCGTCGTATACCGGCCCGAACCAGCGCATCCGTTGGCAATCCGTTAGCAGGTCGTCGTCCGCTCGTCGCTCTCGGCGATACGCGCACGTGCCTTCGCTCGTGCCCGTGCAACGAGGTCGGGCGAGACCTTGCTCAGGTCCTTTACGAAGCCGGCCCGCACGACGTCGCGCCGCTCATTCGGACTCAACTGCTCGAGCTCCTCCGCAGTCCAGATCCGATCGTCGCCCATATCCACGAGGCTACCGCGGCGCTGTGGCGGCGACGGGCGAGAGAGTGAGGACGTCGACCCCGTCCGTCGTCGTCCGACGCCATGCCGTGGATCTACGCAACCGCGCAATCGCTGCGCGAGACGAGCTCCACCTTGGTCGCCGTCTTGTCCCTCCATCTCGTTGCAGCGATGTTCATCGCGGCCATGGCGCTGCTTCGTGCAGAGCTGGATCTGGCCATGGGCAGCGAGGCGATCAGCACGGCCGAGAACCCGATAACCCTCCCGCCACCGGCGCAGGCGTCGGACATCCGTGCCGCGTTCGTCGATCAGCCGACGTCCGGATTGGCTTCGGGGTTCGGGGGAGCGGACGGCCGCGTACCCTGAACGACTCCTTCGAGGGTCCGGCGAGCGAGGTCGGCGGCGGCGACGGTGTCGTACGACGTGGCCCGTCTTGTGAGCTCGGAGAGTTCGTCGGCGTCGAGCTCGAGGCGAGCGCCGGCGAGAAGAGCGTCGCACAACGCCCTGTCGTCCTCGTAGAGCGACGTGCCCTGCTCGGTGAGGAACCCGTCGGCGATCGTCTGGAGCAGGAACGCCGTGTCCCACACACGCTGGTCGCCGCTGAGTCGGGCGGCCACGATCAGCGTGTGCGCGATGAGCGTCTTCTGCCCGAACTGGCTGGCGACCTCGAGGGCGTCGAGCTGGTGTCGCGCTGCGCTCTGGACATCACCGAGCCGGAGTCGGGTCTCGGCGAGATTGCCCAAGGCCACCGAGAGGGAGAGCGGATCGTCGGCCCTCGTGGCGATCTCGAGGTTCTCCTCGAGGAGCTCGACGGCTCGGTCCAAACCGTTGTGGCCGGCGAGGTGGATGGCGAGCAGGTTGTGCCAACGGCTCCGTTCGACTGGGCGGAGATCGCTCGCGATCGCCGACTCGGCCAGAGCCAGCGCCTCCGCGGTCGCGCCGGAGCGCATGAGCGCGAACGCCTCGGTCGTACCCAAACGACCTTGACACCAATCGGGTTCGGAGAACCCGAGAGCGACCATTCGATGCGCCGCGTCGAGGATGTCGGGCGGCACGTCCTGCACGAGCGCCCGGAACATGTAGGACAGGTAGCTGAGAAGGCCGAGCCGGTGCGGCGTCGGCTCGGTGAGCAGCTCGACGTGCTGGCGCGCCTCCGCGATCCCCTGCAGTGTCGTCTGGTTGGCGTCGTGGAGCAGGGCGATCGTGCAGGCGAGTTGTTGGGCCTCGGCCTGCGCATCACCGGAGATGATCGAGATGACACCGCGGATGTTGTTGACCTCGACCTGGGCGTCTCGGATCCACCGGCGGTTGCGCCAGTCGCGTGGCCCGCACGTCTCGAGGAGCCAGCCGGCGACGCGCCCCGCGGTCTCGACCTGCTCGCCCTCGTCGATCAGAAGATCACGGGCGTACACCCGCACCGTTTCCAGCATCGCATAACGCGTCTCGTGTTCGACGCTGTTGGGTTGGAGCAACGACCTGTCCACGAGCGACCAGACGGTCTCGGCGACGTCGTAAGTGTCGATCTCTCCCCATCCGCAGGCCGACTCCGCGGCCTCGAGGGAGAAGCTGTCGGAGAACACTGCGAGCCGCCGAAAGACGACCCGCTCGACGTCGTCGAGAAGGCACAGGCTCCAGTCGAGCAGCGCCCTCATGCTCCGCTGCCGCTCGTCGAGATCGGGACTCCGGCTGCGGAGGAGTCGATTCTGGTCGTCGAGACCGGCCAGTATCTCGCGGAGCGTCATCTTCCCGACGCGCGCGGCGGCAAGCTCGATTGCCAGCGGCAGACCGTCGATTCGGCGGCAGATCTCCACGATCGTCGACCGTTCGTCCGCCGTCGGATCGAAGCGGGCGTCGGCCGACCGGGCCCGTTCGACGAAGAGCTCCGTCGGATCGTCGAGGGCGCCCAGCCGCCAGACCATCTCGGCACCGATCCCGAGCGGCGACCGACTCGTCGCGATGGCCCCGAGGTTGGGGCAGCGCTCGAGGAGCTGTGCCATGACCTTCCCAACATCAGCGAGAATCTGCTCGCAGTTGTCGAGGAGCAGCAGCAACGGATCGCGGCCGACGTGGCCCGCGATGGTGTCGACGCTGATGTGATCAGCCACCGAAACTCCGAGCGAACGAGCGATCGAGTCCTCGACGAGTGACCCGTCCCGGATGGCCGCCAAGGCGACGAACCACACACCGGCGCCCCAGTCCCGGGCGTGGCGCAGCGCAATCTCCTCGACCAACCGGGTCTTGCCGATCCCACCAGGACCGACAACGGTCACCAGTCGGCCGGGGCCGACGAGTTCGCCCACTCCCTCGAGGTCGACCGCACGACCGACGAAGGCGTTCTGGCGCCGGACGACGTTGTGCCCCTCGGCCGGGACGGCTCGGCTCGCCGGGAACTCAGTGGCGAGCCCCCTGGCGGTCACCTGGAACAGCTCGATTGGCTCGTCGAAGTCACGAACTCGGAACCGGCCGAGGCCCAGGAAGCCGATCCCGTCGGGTTCGCCGGCAGCCTCGCGGGTGGCCGGTGACACGATCACCTGGCCTCCGTGGGCAGCCCCGACCACTCGGGCAGCCTGGTGGACCGCGTACGCGATGTAGTCGTTGTCGCGCGGAGCGGCGACACCGGTGTGGAGACCCATCCGGACCCGGATCCGCCCGTCGTCGGGCCACGGCTCGGTCTCGAGGACGTGCTGCGCTTCCACACTCGCCCGGATTGCATCCCGAGCCGAGCAGAACGCGACGAAAAACGCATCGCCCTCCGTCTTGATCTCGACCCCGGAGTGCGATCGGAAGGCGGCACGAAGGAGCTCGTTGTGACGTTCCACTAGCGCCGGGTAGCCATCACCGAGGCGACGGAACACCTTCGTCGAACCCTCGATGTCGGTGAACATGAACGTCACCATTCCCGACGGCAACTGGGCCATGTCGACAAGTCTCGCGCGGCGAGAAGCCCGGACCCCTGGCCACCAGCCGGGGCGGATTCAAGTCATGAGCCCATGCCAGAACTCGACGGATGAGACCGCCGTCGCCGCGATCCCATCCGTCCAGGGCGCTGCGCGACGTGCTGCCACGATCCGGGACGGCACTAGTCGCCGGAAGGGGGGCCGAATCCCATTCTTGCGTGACCTGGCCGTCGCTAACCGACGGTGTGGGACCAGATTTCGGCGGTGTGGTGCCCGGGGTGGGATTTGAACCCACACGCTCCCGTGGGAGCCGGGGGGTTTAAGTTCGCTATTGCTGTAACAAGTTGTGGCGGATCGTGACGAACTCTCCCTTCGTTTCAACGATCTCGAGCGTAGGCGTCACGAGCTGTGTCGTCGCATCCCGGACGGAACCACTGAATCCGTTAGCAATCCGTTAGCAGGATCGGGTCGCCCGGATCTCACGCGAGACGGTGGCGAAGCCAGGTTGCGAGCTTGAGTGGTCATCAGGACCCTCGCCCTCATCGGTCGAAACCAACTTTCGCCCCTGTCGTTCAGCCTTCCACGTGGGAGATGCTATGGGCAGAGCTGAGACGCAGGAGGTCTTGTCGTGAACATTGCCGTGTTCGGCGGATTCGGGAAGCGCATGCTGTCGCCGGGGTGGACCAGAGAAACGGCGGTCGCTGTCGCCGGAGGTGGGGAGTTCGATCTCACCGACATCGCTCCGGGCGAGAATGCACATCTCACCGCAGTCGCGATCTTCGGTGGGATCGACGTCATCGTCGACGAGGGCACCCAGGTCACCATGACCGGCTTCAGCCTCTTCGGCAGCCGGGAAGTGACGGTCGTCGCCGGCGACGGCCCGACCATCCAGGTCCGAGCTTTCGCACTGTTCGGTGGCGTGGAAGTGCGGCCTCCGAAGAGCTCATGACCGGCCGGAATGAACCGTCGGCCAGGAAGGGAGCGGCCGCAGTCTCGGGAGCGGCGGGCATCACCTTCGATTCCGGACATGCCCGTCGCAAAGCCAGATCTCCGGCGGGTCTCGGGGTGCTGGTTCTGCTGGCCGGTGCGTTCGTCGTGTTCGCTCTGGCTCCGTTGGCGATGCCCGCGTCCTTCGACTGGGTCGAGCACGGCATCAGCGAGTCCGCGGCGCAAGGAATCGACAATGCGTGGATCGCACGCATCGGCTTCATCCTCTTCGGGCTGGCGGTGATCTGGCTGGCCCAGCTCCGCCACCGGGCGTGGGGACCGCTCGGCACCGCGATGCATCTCATGTTCGGGGTCTCCATGTTCGGAGTCGCCGCGTTCCCGACCAGGCATTGGGACCACGCCGTCGCCTACGTCGACAATGATGACCTCCTCCACTCCGTCTTCGCCGGCACCATCGGCTTCGGCTTCATCGCCGGCGTCGTGGCCGTCATGATCGCCCGCAAGCTCCCCACCCTCAGAGCCGCCATGCCCGACCTGGCGGCACTGGCGATCACCATCTCGGTCCCGCTCTTCATGTCCGCCGACATCTGGGGAGCGCTTCAGCGTGTCATGTTCCTCACCGCCGGCCTCTGGTATGCACGCGAGGCCTGGCACACCCGGAGCGACCCGACCGACCATCGAGCCGAGAACGCCGACGGACTTCCGGACTGACCTACCAGCGCCCGTCACTCAGTGTTCGTCGGTCGGAGTCCAGCGGAACACCCGGGCGCCGACGACCGCTCCGCCGACGGCCCACAGCGCCAACACCCCGAGGTTGGCCCATTCGAAGCCGGCACCGACGGTGTTGGGGTTGAACGCCGTGGTCATGGCCACGAAGAAGTGACGAACCGGGAAGAAGTCGGCCACGAGGCTCATGGCGCGAGGCGTCTCGGACCCGGGGAAGAAGAGCCCCGACAAGAAGAACAACGAGAGGGTGACCGCCACGGTCATCGGCCCGGCCGCCGTGGCCTTCTTGACGACGCGGGTGAACGGGAACGCGGCGCACGCGCACGCAATCGCGCCGACGAGCACGGTGACGACGGCGGCAAAGGTCCGTTCGCCGGTGAAGGGCACCCCGTAGAGGACCATGCCCAGCGCGGCGACTCCCACCGCGAGGAACACCGACATCAACAGGGCGTTCAGCAGATGGCCGGAGAGAAACACCGACGTCGGGACCGGTGCGCTCCGCAGCCGTTTGAGGACCCCATACTCGCGATCCTGGATCAGGGTGGTGGCAAGATTCTGGAACGCGGCCGACACGACACCGATCACGATGACCGACGCCGTCATCACCGTGGCCACATTCATCTCACCGGGCTGCCCCGGGATGCGGGCCACCTCGTCACCGAAGACCGACGCGAAGATGAACAGGTACAGCAGAGGCAGGCCCACCGTGAAGAACAGGCTCTGCGGGTCCCGCAACAGCGTCTTACGGGCGAACCCGGTCTCCTTGCGTACGAGAGTGAAGGTACTCATGACGGTCGCTCCGCGAGAACGAGGTAGATGTCTTCGAGAGTGGGACGCAGCACCTCGAGACCGGCCAGGTCACAGCCCTGCTGTCGGGCCCAGTCCACCAGCTCCCCCACCGCACGCACGGCGTCGGCCGCAGTGATGACCATGAACTCGCCGTCTCGCCGAGCCTCGCCCCCCGACACGACCGCAGGATCGAAGTCCGGCGGCGGCCGGAACCGGATCTCGACCGGAGCGTGCTCGCGACCCCCGATCGTCGTCGGCGAACCCTCGGCCACGACATCACCCTTCACCAAAATGGCGATGTGATCGGCCAGGAATTCGGCCTCTTCCATGTAGTGCGTGGTCAGAATGACGGTCTTTCCCAACTGACGCAGATCCTCGATCATCGACCACGCCGACCGGCGCGCCGCCGGATCGAACCCAGTGGTCGGCTCGTCCAGGAACACCAGCTCCGGGTCACCCACCAACGCGAGCGCGACATCCAAGCGGCGCTGCTGGCCACCCGAGAGCCGACCGGCCCGTGCTGTGCGCTTGTCGGTGAGCCCGACCAGCTCGATCGTTTCATCCACCTCGCGGGGATGCGGGTAGTAGCCGGCATAGCGGCCGACCAGCTCGGCCACCGTGAGCTCGGGCGGCATCCTCGATGACTGGAGGACGAGCCCGATCCGCGACCGCCACTCCAACGTCGCATGCTCGGGATCGATCCCGAGCACCGACACCGAACCACCGTCACGGCGCCGGTATCCCTCCAACATCTCCAACGTCGTCGTCTTCCCCGCCCCGTTCGGCCCCAGAAGCGCGAAGATCTCACCCTCCCGGACCTCAAGATCGATCCCCGCCACCGCCGCATACTCCCCGTACCGCTTCACCAGACCCCGCACCTCGATCACCGACGGCGCACCCACCCGCCCGTGAGCCGCACGCTGACCCGACGATTCGACAACCATGCCTCTAGTTGACACAGGAAGGCCGCGACGGCGGTAGGGACCAACGTCCCGGACCCGATCGGCTCACCCGATCCCCGGACTGACCTCCTGATCGACAGGCTCCAACACGAACACGGTGCGTTCCCCGGTCGTCGCGTGGTGCACGGCAAACCGAGCCGACGACCAGAGCCAAACGTCACCAAGCGTCGGTCTACTCGTAGCGGAGGGCATCGCCTGGCTTGAGGCGTGCCGCCCGGTGGACGGGTGCGATGACGACGACCGCGGCGAGGGCGACCGTTGCGATGAGGGCGACGGGGAGGTACCAGAGAGGGAAGCGGTAGTCGAGCGAGCCGAAGTTGAAGACGTCGGCGACGACCCACACGAGCGTGCGGCCGATCAGCCATCCGAGCGGGATGGCCAGCAGCCAGCCGGCGAGGGCGATGGCGAACGCTTCGGTTCGGAAGATCCGGCGGATGTCCTTGGCTCGGGCGCCGATGCATCTCAGGATCCCGATCTCGCGGGTGCGTTCGATGACGTTCATCGTCATCAGATTCACCAGACCGATCATGCCGATGGCGACGATCGGCACCCCCATGACGGCGAGGACATTGACCAACACACGGTTTCCGGCGAGGTTCGCTTCCCGCTCCACGTAGTGGATCTCCGTGCCGACCGGGTAGCCGGCCGCTGCCAGATCGTCCTCGGCCGCTGCTGCCAGCCGATCGATGTCGGGTTCGGCCTGACTCCGGGACCGCACCCAGAACGTGTTCGTATCGGACCGGGCGAGCAGGCGCTGGAAGGTGGTCAGAGGCAGGTAGACGGTGGTTCCGTTGTTCATGAGCCGGCCGTCGATGCCGATCACGTCGAGATCGGCGGTACCGCGAGCGGTGCCGACGACGAGCGCGTCTCCGACCTCGAGCCCGGATGTCGCGGCCAGCGCTCGGCCGATCACTGCCACCGGCTGGCCGGCGTCGGTTCCCTCGAGCCAGCGACCGGACTGGATGTCCGGGTCGAAGAGGGGCGTATCCGGCGGCAATCCCCAGGACTCGAGTTGGTCACCGTCCACCTCCAGCGCGTTGTAGAGCGTCGGGTGCACCGTTTCGACTCCCTCGATGCGCTCGAGAAGATCACCCGCCCGGTCGTCGAGGTCGACGGTGGCGCGCTGGACCACGATGATGTCCCAACTCATCGAATCCCACGTATCGCCGGTCACCGTGGCGACCGTGGTGCCGAGGCTCAAGAACCCGAGTGCAACGCCGACGGCGAGGCCGATCTGGACCAGGGTGCCCAATGAGCGGGCCCGCCGCCGGGTCATGTTCCGTAGGCCGACGCGGGCGTTGTAGGGAAGCGGGGCACGCCGGAGCGCACGATCCAGGACGCCGCTCTTGGAAAGCCCACGCGAGGCATCGAGGCCCTCGCGCACCGACACTCGAGCCGCGCGACGCAGGGCCGGGACCGCGGCAAGGACGCTTCCCACCCCGCCCACAACGAGGCTGACGAGCACGATCGGCAGCGAGAAGCCCCAGTCGGGGTCGACACCGAAGAACTGACCGCCGATGAAGCCGACCAGCAGGTTGGCGAACGGCACGCCGAGCGCGATTCCCGCCAGCGAGCCCAACAAGCCGAGCAACAGAACCGTCGATAGGAACGAACGGATCACCTGCCGTCGTCGGCCGCCGATCGCCTTCATGATCGCGACCTCGCGCACCTGCTCGGCCACCATCGTCGTCATCGTGTTCGAGATCAGCACGATGGCCGACACCAGCGCGAGCGCGGCCCCGACGTAGAACAGCATGCTGAAGTTGTCGAAGCTCTCCTGGCCGGGCCAGGTGCCGGCCTCGCGAACGTCGGGGAGCTCCTTGAATACGATCTCGGGTTCGAGCTCGAGCAACCGTGACCGGACCACCCCGGCGGTGGCAGCGACGTCGGCGGAATCATCGACGGTGAGCTCGATCGAGTTCACTCCCCGTGAACCGGCGAGGCCATTCACGGTCTCCTGGGGCAGGTAGAGCACGGCCCGTTCCGCTGCTCCCTGGCTGAAGACCAAGGTGTCACCCTCACCCGAAATGGTCACATCGTGGAGCCGGCCACTCGTGTCCTCGATCGAGACCGTCGCCCCCACCGAGCCGTCGAAGCGACCGCTCCGCCGATTCTGCGTGTCGGTGATGGCGTCGCCGGGGCCTGGCGCTGCACCACTGTCGATCGTCACGATGTTGACTCGCTGCGCGTCGAACGATCGCACCCCCACCAAGAGAACGTCCTCGCGGCGATCGCCGAAGAGCATCCGGGTCGGATAACCCGTTCGGGTGTCGACGGCAGAAACGCCGTCGACGTCTTCGAGCGCTGCGAGATCGGCAGAGCCGATCTGCACATCACTGGTGAGGAACTGAATGTCGTGCAATCGATCCTGATCGATGCGCTCGGCCATCGCCCGGTCCATCAGCGGCGGCATCGCGAACAGCGACACGCCGGCGACGGCCATCGCGATCGTGGCGATGGTGAACAAGGAGCGGGCCCGGCGGCGGCGGATGTCCTGCCAGGACTTGCGGGATAGGACGCTCACCGGTCGCCCGAGCTGTCGACCCGTCCGTCACGAATGACGATGGTGCGATCGGCCCGAGCCGCGAGATCAGCGTCATGGGTGACGTAGAGGACCGTCGTTCCCCCCTCGTTCAACTCGGCCAACAGCTCGAACATGCGCCGTGCGGTCTCAGTGTCCAAGTTCCCCGTGGGCTCATCGCCGACCAGCAACACCGGATCACAAGCCTTCGCTCGCGCAATCGCGACTCGCTGCTGCTCGCCACCGGACAACTCAGAAGGAACACTCCGCAACTTGTCACCCAGTCCCACCAACTCGAGGTTGCGCGCCGCGGTATCGGCGCGGTGCTGCCCGGTCCCGACTCGGGCGAACTCCATCGGCAACATGACGTTTTCGAGCGCCGTCAACGTCGGGAGCAGCTGAAAGAACTGGAACACGATCCCGACCCGCACCCCCCGCCACGCCGCCAGCGCCTCCTCGCCCATCTCGTCGATCCGCTTGCCGTCGACCACGACGGTGCCGGCGGTTGGTCGGTCGATGCCGGTCACCAGATTCAAGATCGTGGACTTGCCGCTCCCCGACGGCCCCACGATCGAGACCATCTCGCCAAACCCGATCTCCAGATCGACCCCACGCAACGCCGGGTACTCGAGCGAGCCGGTCCGATACGACTTCTCCACGCCGGAGAACTCGATCAGCGGACCCCCCGCCGCACCAGGTGCTTCCGACCCCACAGCGTCCACGTCATGCTCAACTGACATGCCACGATCGTCGTGCGAGGGAGCTGAACCAACCAGGGCCCTTGGTCCCGACCATCCCTGCGCATGGCCCCGCGCTCGACCGGGCACAAAGTCACCCTCGAACCAGCCGCCGCCTGACCCACCACCACAACCTTCGGGGCTCCGCCCCGAGCGGGGGCTGCCGCCCCCACACCCCCACACGCCCTTAATCCGTTAGCAGGATCGGCCGCTACTCGGGTAGGTGATGCAGGTCGATGTCGATGCCGAGGAGGACGACGGTTTCCGCGTCGACGAGTTGGCCGATCACCGAGGAGGCGGCGACCAGGCGGCCACCGGTCACCAGGATGCGGTAGTCCTCCCGCTCTGGGAACAGGGCTGGGATCGACTCGAAGTCCTCGGCGAACTCGTCCACGATCGTCGGGAGATCGATCAGAAGAAAGTCCGTACTCGACGGCTCGCCCCGCGGCCCACGACTCTCGCCGAGCTGAGCATCAAGGTCAGCGAAGAACGCCGAGTCGACGCGCACGCGCCGCCGACCGCTCACCCCTCGGTAGGTGCTGTCTCGTCCGCTTCCGCCATGCGCCCCCGTGCTTTCGCCCGGGAGCGCTCGACAAGATCGGGAGAGACCTGGCTCAGATCCTTCACGAAACCGGCACGTACGATGTCGCGCCGCTCATTCGGACTCAGCTGCTCGAGTTCCTCCGCAGTCCAGATCCGATCTTCTCCCATCTCATGAGGCTACCGCGGGCCGATGACGCTCACGGCAGGACCTGGTGGATGCGGACGCGACTCACCTGTACCGGAGCGGACGGTCGGAGGCTAGGTCTACGGCTACCTGGGAACGGCGTCGACGCCCCGTGCCCGACGATCCCCCTCGGATAGGCAGCAATCTCGGACCACTGCTCCGAGTCCTCGGGTGTTCACATCTCGATGCCGGTGTCGATGGCGGCGGTCTTGGCTCGGCTGGCGGAGAGGGTGCGGCGGAGGTGAGTGTGGGGATCGGCGAGGAGTCGGTGGTGTTCGTCTCGGGCGGCGACGGTGTAGAGGTGGTTGGTGTGGCGGCCTCGGGAGAGGCCGGTGTAGGCGAGTTCGTTGAACAGGCTGTCGTCGCCGAGGAAGTATGCGGCGTCGCAGGTCATGCCCTGTGCTTTGTGCACGGTGAGGGCGTAGCCGTGGGTGAGCTGGCCGGCGTCGATGTATCCGTTCGGCACGTCGATGCTGGCGCCGGTGTCGGTGCGGACGGTGAGCACCGTGTCGGTGGCGCCGGTGACGGTGACGTGTTGGCCGTTGAGCAGGCCCAGGTCGTGGCGGTTGCGATGGGCGATGACCCGTTCGCCGATCGAGAAGCTGGTGGTGTCGTTGTGCCAGACCGGCGGGCCGAGGGTTCCGGCGAGGTGGAGCTGCTGTCGGGCTCGGTGGTTGAGGTCGGTGACTTCGCTGCGTCGGGAGGCGAGCATGATGGCGTGCTGTCCGGCGGTGATGGCGGCGTGCCAGTCGGCGACGAGGGCGGTGCGGACGGTGTCGGTGTCGGGTCCGGTGGTGAGGTTGTGGGCTCGTTCGAGCTTCGAGAGGGCCTGGTCGATGTCGACGTGCCGGAGCGCGGTCGAGCGCGGCCCGCTGGTGCGGGTCGGTCTGGCGTCGGTTCTCGGTCAGCGTGACCGGTGGGATGCGGTGGGCGATGGCGGCGAAGGTGCCGCCGGCGTCGATCTCGGGGAGCTGGCGGGGGTCGCCGACCAGGACGAGCTTGGCCCGGGCGTGGTGGGCGGTGTCGATGAGGCGGGCGAGGTGGCGGGTGCCGACCATGGCGGCTTCGTCGACGACGAGCACGGTGCGTTCGTCGAGGAGGGGCCGCCGGGCGTCGAGGATGCTGATGATGCGGTGGATGGTCTGGGAGCGGGATGCCGGCGCCGGATTGGAGTTCGGCCGCGGCGCGAGCCGAGAGAGCTGCGCCGAGGACCGTGAAGCCATCGTGTTCGTAGGCGTCGCGCAGACCGTCGAGAGCGGTGGTCTTACCCGCGCCGGCTTGGCCGACCACCAACGAGATCGCGTCACCCGACCCGGCCACCCGTTCGATCAGTTGGCGCTGCTCGTCGGCCAGTCGCGGCCGCGCCTGCATCGCCGTGGCGATCGCCGTGTGGCCGGCGACGCCGATGCCAGCGTTCAGGCCTTGGGTGGCGATGTCGACGGCGTGGGCTTCGAGGGCGAGGATCTCCGGTGTCGTGCACAACCCCGGCAGCCGCTCGACCGCCTGCCCAGACGAAAGGTACCGGTCGGTGCGATCCAGGATCTCGTCGAGCCGAGCGCCGTCGGTGGCGGAGCGGCAGACGGCCCGGATGACGTCGTTGCGTCGGTAGGTGGCGTCGTGCTCGGTGACCAGCCGGGCCAGTTCCTCGTCGGCCACCGACAGCACCGGCATCCGCGACTCGGTCCGGACCCTGGCCAGGTCGAAACGGAGTTCTCGGGCCCGGTCCTGCCACCGGTGCCGGAGCTCGTCGTCAGAGAGGGTGTTGTCTTTCGGGCGGCGAGTGGCGAGGGCTGCGATGCGGGCGCCGTGGCCGGTGGTGGCCCCTTGCCAGATCATCGCGGCTTCGATCTCGCGTCGCCGCTGGCTGAACGCCCGCCGCACCGTGTGTGCCACGCCGTCGATCTCACCGACCCCGTGCCGGTCGATCGGCCCGAACCCGAACCCCGGATCGCAGGCAAGCTCGTGACGAAGCGCAGCCTGAAAGACGGCCTCGGCCGTGTACCGGATCCGGTAGAGCTGCCGCGTGTCGAGCCCGGTGAACCGACCATCGGGGCCGCGACTGGCGTTGGCCACGACCAGGTGGCGGTGCAGGTTCGGGTCACCCAACCGGCTCGTCCGATGATCGAAGCTCGCCACCAGCAGCCCACTCCCCCGCTGCACATCCACTCCGCCATGGCCCCGTCGCACGAAGCTCGCCTCGGCCTCCAACAGCTCGATGACCGCCGCTTGGGCTTCGTCGAGCGCCCGCTCGACCTGCCGGCTGGTGTCGTGGTCGCCGAGGGCCCAGGTGATCGAGACCGACTTCGGCACACTCAACGTCACATCCAACGCCTTCACCCGGGTCGGATGCTCCGTGAGCCGCCCACCACGATCCGGGCGGAGCCCCTCGAGTACCGCTCGGAAGTCCTCAGGATCGACCCGGCCCGACAGGCCGAGGTCGTCGGCCAATCGGCCGTGCCAGCGTCCGGCCCGTTCGGTGTCGAGGTAGTAGCCCGACGCGTCGTCGCGGCCGACCTCGGCCAGGTAGTAGTCCGCGCTGCGGACCTTGCCGATCGAGATCATCGACCCACAGCCCGACGACGCAACGCACCCTTGGTGCATTGGTGTGAACGATCACAACCGAGAGTCCGGTGCAGTCGATCCGCGGACCAGACTGAGGTCGCTACGGGGAGGCGGTGACGGGCGGGAGGGCGAGATCGGCCATGCGATCCAGGGCAGCGATCGGGACTCGGTACGAGCCACCGATCGCGAAGTTCGGCAGGCCCTCGAGGCCGCCGGTGTGCCGGTACCGGCGCGCAGCCTGATAAGCGGCGTTGCGGGACACTCGCAACCGCACCGCCGCCTCCGGAATCGTCAGAAAGTGCTCCTCGGCCATGATGTTCGATCGCTCCTGTCGCAGTGGTATGCACACCCACGGAAGGCGACGATTCACCCCCGAACGCGACCGGGCAACCTCAGAGCCCGATCATCCCCACACACGCGAGAAGGCGTCCAGCACACGGTGCAGTGGATGGTGCAGACGGTGGTGCAGGTCTTGGTGCAGCGACTCGAACTGCACCTGTGACTGCACCACCGACTGCACCCAGCGGGCGACCGCGGCGACCCACGACGCCTACGCCCACGTCCTGGAAGCGAGCGACGAGGCCGCCTGAGGCCGAGCGGTGGGGGCGACGGCGGCGCCGGCGGATACGCCAGCGTTACGATTGGCCGACTCCCGCTGAGATCGTTTCTGCTGAGGCCGGTTGCCTCGTCGCAGGACCTGACTGAAGCTGTCATACCGGCTGAGCACAATGCACGACATGGACGGCGATGCTGGAGATCGACACTCGGTTTGGGTGCTGCTCGTCGAGCGTGGAATTGGCGAGGGCGCAGAGCTGAACCTCTACTGGCGAGAACGGGCCGCAACGGCTGCCGCTCGGCGGTACATCGAGCAGGCGTCGCCTGTTGCCGATGGGCTGCCAGCCGATGCGCAGGACGCGATCGAGCCCTACAACCAGCTGCCCGGCGTGGCCGAGCATGTTCTGCTCGCGCCGTTCTCGATCGAGGGCCACCAGCACTTCGATGGCCATGAGGACGAACGTCCCCGCTGCACCATTTGCGGTGAGCCTGCGTTGCTGGTGGATGCTGACGACCCGCAGAGCTGGGCACACGCAGACGATGCCAACGACCGAGGCGACCACACAGCAGAGGTTGATCCGGCGGCCTGGCGGCCGATGGGAGGTAACATAGCGTGAGCGCTATGTCTTGGGGAGACGTCGAACTCGAGCCAGAGGTTCGAGATTGGTACCTCACCTTGGATGACGACCAGCAAGGCCGCGTCGAGTTCCACATCGACCGGCTCTCACGGGAAGGACCACTGCTCGGCGAACCTCACACGAAACAACTCGATGGCAAACTCCGGGAGCTCCGGTTCTTCCTCGGAAGCCGAGCAACCCGCATCACCTACTGGATCGCACCCCGCCGTCGCATCATCTTGCTGACCGTCTTCGAGAAGACGAAACGCCGGGAGCGACGTCAGGTCGAAAGAGCGAGAACGGCCATGGAACGTTGCATCGCCGAGGAACACACCGCAGAGGACGACGATGACTGAACGACAAAGCTGGAAAGAGATCAGGAAGCCGAGGTCTGAAGCGGCTCAACGCTCCTATGAGGATGAAGCTCGCATCAGCCAGTTTCGGGAGCTCGTCCACCGGCTGCGTACCGAAGCAGAGCTGACGCAGGCTGAATTGGCGGGCCGGATGGGCACGACACAGTCCGCAATCGCTCGCATGGAGGCGGGCGGCACGCGGCCAACGCTGGAGACACTCGAGAAGATCGCCGGTGCGGTCGGCCAAGAGCTCGTGGTCGGAGTAGGCGAGCACCTCAGCGACAACCGGTCGATCGCCAAACTCGTACGCGAGGGACGCGCTGTCGTCCGCAAAGCCGGCTGACCCTGAGCCCGAAGGGAAGCGGCTACTGCGATGAACCCCGTGCCCGACAGGAGGCTCTGGACGGCCGAGGGGTGAGCGACCCCTCGTGGTCACGAGGCGGTCACAACAGATCGGTGATCACACGAAATCGGCCTGATGCCGCTCTCAATCCGCAGGTTCTCGTTTCAGGTCCCAGGCGTCGTGTTGCCGGTGGTGTCGGACGCCTGGAATGTGACCGTCGTGTCGCCAACCTCGGACCACGATCCCGACTCGGGGTCGCACAAAGCGGGCGGTGTCGGCGGGCCGAGAGCTAGACCGAGATCTTCGCGGCGTACTTGCGCTGTGCGGCCTGCTTCGACACGCCCAACATCGCGCCGATCTCCGACCACGAACGATCGGCTTCTCGCGCGTCGCGGATCGCGTCGAGCAATGCGGTGTCGACCTCATCCCGCTGCTCGACCAACTCGGCGATGACTCGAAGCGCTCGGGTGTCGGCCTCGACGAGGTCGTCGGCGTCGATATCGTTTGCCCACTGCTCGAGAGCGACTGCTCGTTCTGCTCGTGTTGCGGTCATGGGTTCATCACGCTTTCAGGAACTTGGCTCGGGCAGACATGGCGTGGATGATCGCGACGCCGTCGCTATCGCTCACCCACCCCGACTTCGAGCGGGCGGGCGGTCGCCGATGGACCGATGAACATCGTGACGTCCGGGTCGTCGGTCTCGAAGGCTCGCCAGTGGTGTCGGAGTGCGTGCAGCATGTCGTCGTCGGAAACACCGTGCTTTGCGGGCGCTCGCCTCGATGTCCACCAGCAACGCTACGCACCCATGACTCAGCCGTCAACACATGTTGACGGTTGAGTGATGGCCTTGGAGGCGCCATCCGAGCTACAGAGCCGGGGGGTCCCGCTGTTCGGCCAGGCCGTGCGATCCACACACGGGGTCCGGATCCTTGACGGATCGCTCCCATCACCCAGCGGCCTGGACGCCCGGGGGGCGTCAGTCGTAGGGAAGATCCTCGGGTCGACAGTCACGGAAGTCCGGCGGAGGATGCTGCTCGAACTGAACGGCCCGGATGGTCGTTCGGTTCTCGAGGAGCGCTCGGGCGATGCGGTGCATTCCGTCCATCACTCGGCCGTCGTGGCCGAGGATGATGGGGTAGGACGCGTCGACCTCTTGGATGAGACGGAAGTGATCGACCACCCGTCGCACGGTCGGACGCTCGGCATCACCGTCGAACCAGTAGACGCTGTCGATCTCCGCGATCGAGGAGAGCTCGACATCGACGACAGGCAGGTCGTAGCTCAGCTCGATGAGACGGTCCACGTCCCAGGCGTCGAGCCCGTCGGCTCCCGGCCAGAAATGGTATTGCTTCCGCACCGACTGAGTCTGGTCGCTCCGACACCTCGCCGCCCGATGCGGCCTGATGACCGATCCGGCTGGCCAGTGTCGAACTCCCCCCACCCAACCGTCGGAAGCCGACGGTGTGGGACCAGATTTCGGCGGTGTGTCGGGCAGACCGGCTGCTTCCACCTGGCGCTTGAACTCGCGGGTGAACCGATCCGGATGCACCAACGAGCCGTCCTCGCGGCAGAACACCAGGTCGGCCTCGTTGCTCCACAACTCGCCCATCTGCAGCCGCTCCTCGTTCTGGCGCCGCTTGTGACGACGCAGCGCGTCGATCGACCGAGGGTCGAGCGCGATCCGTCGCCGGCTCTTGGCCGTCTTCGGCGGCCCGAGGATCAACCGTCGGTTGGGTGCGGTCAGGGTCTGCTCGACCGACAGGTTCCCGGCGTCCAGGTCGACGTCGCTCCACCGCAGGCCGAGCACCTCTCCCCTCCTCATCCCCGTCGTCGCCAACAGCACGTACGCGGCGTGCATGCGATCGCTCCTCGACCGCCTCGAGGAACCGACCCAGCTCGTCGGCCGACCACGTCGCGAGCTCCTTGCGATCAGCCCGAGGCGGATGAGCGGCCCGCGCCGGATTCGAGACGATGAGACCCAGCCGCTCGGCGTCGGACAGCGCCCGACGCAGCACCGCGTGCACGTTGCGGATCGTCTTCGCCGACAGCGGCCGACCGTAGCGACCGCCGTCGACCATGAGCTCGGCGTAGACCTTCTCGATCTGCAGAGGAGTCAGCTCCTGGATCTGCACGGCGCCGATCTTCTCGGTCAGCTTGGCGGCGTCGTTGGCGTAGGCGTCCCAGGTGGACGGTCGGAGATCGGGCTTCACCGTCTCGAGCCACTGCCTCGAGGTAGTCGCCCACCGTGATCCGATTCCGCCCGACCGCCCGGCCCGACTCGTGCTCGACCAGGAACGTCCGCATCGCCTTCGACGCCGCCGCCTTCGTCGAGAACCCGCCCCGCGTCTTCTGGCGCCGCTTGCCGGTCGCCGGATCGGGCGCCACGTCGACGACATAGGCCCAGCTGCTCCCCCGCCGATGCACGTGGCCCTTCACGAATTCTACGTTAGCAATCCGTTAGCAAGCTCGCACTGCTTCTGGCAACGCTGCAACCATCGGTCCAGCAACTTCGTTGCTATTCACGTCTGGTGCCCGGGGTGGGATTTGAACCCACACGCTCCCGTGGGAGCCGGGGGGTTTAAGCCTGCCGGGATCCGTCCGCGTGGTCTGCTGCAGTGACGCAAGCCCCGCCGAGAGCGGTGCGACGTCCCGCTCATGTTGCCGCGTATCTTCAGATCCGGGCCGTTCGCGACCATTTCGCGACCATTCGGCGGTTGTGTGACCTGAGACCCCGGTAGTGGTCCAGGTGGACTGGACCAACTATCGGGTACCCGTCAACCCCACCAACCCCCGAACCCTCAGACCCCGAAACTGAGCAAGAGACTTGACACGGGACAGAACTCCACAAGGAACCAACTCACAGGCTCATGTCACCAACGATACTAGTCCCACCACAATGAGCAGGACTCCGACTGACATGTAGACAGGCCAGGTGTATCTGGCTAGCCGTACCTCCGTTTCGATCCGTCTCAGGGTCGCTCCCTGTCCAACCCGGCGACTGTACCGTCGATTCGCGAGCGAGAAGAGGACGATGCCAGCCCCCAATAGGAGGAACGTCATGTGTCTACAACTATGTGGTACTTGACGGCGAAATAGGCACCTACTTCGTCGCCATCTCCAGTAGCGTAGTATCCGACCAGTGCATTGGAAATGCCGTACGTTGACTCGCCGACCTGCAGCAACGCGTCGGCGGCGCGGATGGCATCCTCAGTTAGCTTGCCCGCATGTATAGCGCCCCTTACTTGCCACGCTCCAACGGCGACGCCCATAGCGGCGACGTCGGCCGCGCATAGCGCCTTGTTGCCCCCCGGAGTGCAGTCAATCACGGCCAACGCTAGGTCGGAGACATTTGACACGCCGGTAGCAGCAGCAGCAACGGGACATGTAACCGCCGTGAAAGGACACAGGCCAGTCGATACTAGAGCGGTGAAGTCCGCGATCGCCCCGCCTGCGATGAAGATCGGTGAGACCGTCTCACGGAACCCCTCGTGCCGTGATGTGAACTCCACAACGAACTCAGTATCCGAAGTACCATAGACGGAGAAGCGGTACCGGTTGCTAATGGCTCTAAGACTGTCGCTCAGTGTCGCTTGGCGGCGTTCGCGATCGATGTGGAGCAGGTCAGCGGACTCAAGCTTTGCTAGGAAGTCGGAGGCGATGGCATAGGAGAACTCTTGTGCCGGAGTCAAGCCGACGTAGTTCCTAGGGCCATCGAAACAGCCCGGATGTGCTCCCAGGGGTGGCGTATCGTAAGTGCAGTTCTGCAGGATGAGGCTTAGGTAGTCAAGTGAATCATCAGTCGGCAGCTGGCTGAGCTCGAAGAACTCGTGCAGGATACGATAGCTACTGTCGTCAAACTGAAGGCTCTCGTCCTCGGGTCTAAGTCCGAGTGGGTCTTCGAGGTTGGTGGGGTTGTTGTTGGTGTAGTGGTAGGGATTGGTTTCGACTGGTGTGCCTGCGATCCCGTCGAGTGGGTCTGGGGTGTTGAAGCGGCGGGTGTTGGGGTTGTGGTCGCGGTTGCGGAGGTGGACGAGGGTGTCGAGGTGGAGTTCGCCGCGGTAGCCGAAGGTGGGTCGGTTGGTTTCGGGGCTGGCGGCTTGACCGTAGGGGTCGTATTTGATGGAGCGGACCATGAAGAGGGTGGGCCAGGTCAGGATGGGGGTGCCGTCGGGGTTGTAGGAAAAGATGGCGTTGGACCCGTTGTTGGTTCGCGCCGCGATGCGGGTGGTGGGGCTGTTGGTGTAGCGGGCCCAGGTGTTGGCGTCGTCGTCTTCGAGGACGGTGAGTTGGGTGACGGGTTGGTCGTCCCATTCGAGTTGCCACTCGTGACCGGAGGCCATGTCGATCCGGTCGATCTGCCCGGTCGGCAGATACGACCGGGTGTCGGTCCCACCGGTGGGAGCGGTGTCGGCGGTGAGTCGACCCCAGAGGTCGTAGTCCAGGGTCCGGGTCCCGGCGGGGGTGTCGTGTTCGACGAGTTGGCCGTCGGCGTCGTAGTCGAACGTCTCGGTGACCGTGCCGGCGGTGCGGGACGTGAGTTGGTTGGCGTCGTTGTGGGTGGAGGTCCAGTCGTTGGCGGTGCCGGGGGCGTTCTCGGTGACCAGGTTGCCGTTGTGGTCGTAGGCGAAGGACCAGCTGTCGGTGCCGATGGTGGCGGCGGTGAGCTGGCCGGCGTCGTCGTAGGTGTCGGTGCGCGTGGTGTAGCCGGTCTGGCTGATCTGGCGGCCAGCCTCGTCGTGGCCGAACTGCCAGGACTTGGATCCCTGGGTGTAGCTGGTCTGGAGGCCGTCGGTGTAGGTCCAGGTGCGGTCTTCGTGCCACCACGGGAGGTCTTCTTTGATGAGCCGCCCGTCGTCGTCATACAGCAGTGTCGTGGTGCCGATCTCGCCGGCGACCGTCGACAGGAGTCCTCGGTTGTCGTACCCGTAGGTCGTGATCCCACCGGTGGGGTCTTTGATGGTTTCGAGCCGGCCGGCACTGTCGTAGGTGTAGTAGTGCTTGTCGCCGTCGGGGTCACGGCGTCGGGTGAGCCGGCCGACGTCGTCGTAGGTGAACGTGGTCTCGTTGCCGTCTTCGTCGATGCTGGCTGGCTGACCGCGGTCGTTGTAGGCGAAGGTGCGCACCGAGGTGTCGACCCCATCGGTCGCGGTCTGGGTCGCGACTTGGCCGTCGGCCGTGTAGGTCATCGTCACGGTGACACCCGACGGTGCGGTGACGGTCTCGAGGCGACCGTCAGCGTCGTAGCTGTAGGAGGTCTGCAGGTCGAGTTGGTCGATCGACGCGACGAGCCGGTTGTCGTCGTCGTAGATCCATTCCTCGACCTTGCCTTGGTCGTCGGTGCGGGTGGTGCGGTTTCCGACCTTGTCGTATCCGTCCGTAACCGTGTCACCGTTGGGGTTGGTGACCGTAGCGATGCGGCCGACACCGTCATAGGTATACGAGGTGGTGCCGCCGGTTGGGTCGACGACGGTGGCGATCTCACCCCGGTCAGTGTAGGTCACCGTCGTGTCCTCGCCAGTGGGATCGGTGACCTTGGTGACCCGGCCGGCCGGGTCATAGGCGAACCCGGTCACCAGACCCTCCGGCGAGGTGACCGACACTCGCTCACCGTCATCGTTGTAGGCGATCGTGGTGGCGTTCGCGGCCGGGTCGGTGACCGTGGAGAGCCGCCCGAGGGTGTCGTATGCGTAGGTGGTGACGATCCCGGCCGGGTCGGTCAACGTCGCCAGCCGGCCGGCCGGCGTGTACGTGTAGGAGGTCGACGTGGTGTCGTCTGCGGTGACCGACAAGATGCGGTCGGCGTCGTCGTAGGCGTAGGTCGTGGTCGCGTCTTCGGGGTCGGTGACCGTCGCGACCCGACCCTTGGCGTCGTAGGTGACCGCCGTCGACGTCCCGGACGGACGCACCGCGGTGGTGGGTTGCCCGTCGAGATTGTACGCCGAGCTCCAGGTGTCACCAGAGTTGTTGGTCACCGATGTTTGGTTGCCGCCCAGGTCATAGCCCGGCGACGCCGACACACCGGTCGGGCTCGTCGCCTCATCGAGCCGTTGCAGGGCTTCGAACGCCCAAGTCGTCGTCGCGCCCTCTGCGTTCGTGGCCGAGATCAGTTCACCGTTCGGGTCATACCCGAGCGTGGTCGTGTGCCCGTTCTGGTCGGTGACAGAGACGAGCTCGCCGGCTGTGTCGTACCCGTAGGTGACGGTCTTCGATGTCGGGTCGGTCACCGATGTCGGCTGGCCCGCGTCGTTGTACCCGTAGCTGGTGGTCTTGTTGTTCGGGTCGACGATCGACGTCACCCGACCCTCGTCGTCATAACCCCACTGGGTCACATGCCCATCCGGGGTGGTCGCCGAGGTTCGTCTGCCGGCCGAGTCGTAGCCGTAGGTCGTCGTCTTGTTGTTCTCGTCGGTCACCGTGGTCAGGTTCCGGGCCGAGTCGTAGCCCATGGTCAGGGTGACACCGTCGGGGTCGGTCACCGACGTCACCAGGCCGTTCGCGGAACCGATGGTGGTGACCTCGGTCGTCGGATCGGTGATCGTCGACGGAATCCGGGAACTACCCGTGTACCCGTAGACGGTGGTGTCACCTTCGACATCAACCGACGCGAGGCGGCCCTCGGAGTCGTATGCGTAGGAGGTGAGCACTCCGGCTGGGCTGGTCTCGGTCGCGAGGCGACCATCGGGATGGAACGTCCGACGGTGATGACCGGCCCGGCGGTCCATCACATGATTCAACCGACCCTCGGAGTCATAGGCTCGCAACGTGGCGGCGCCGATCGGGTCGATCGCGCCAACCGGACGGGCCTCGGCATCCCAGTAGAAGACGTTCACATCACCCGACACCGTGTCGGTCACCGTGGTGGTCCCTGCGTTCTCGTCGTACACGAACGTCATCGACCCCCCACCGGCCAGCTGCTGGGACAGCGCCCGACCCTCGGTGTCGTAGGTGGTCGAGATCACTATCCGGCCCTCGGGGTCGGTGATCTTGGTGACCCGGCCCGGCCCGTCGGTCTCGAAGGTCGTCGTGTCACCCTCGGTGTCGGTCACCGACGCCAACGCCGCATCACTGGCCGTCGTCGACGAGTACCCATACGACACGGTCCGCCCATCCGACGAGACCACCTGAGTCAACCGGCGCTGCGCGTCAATCGTGAACGTCAACGAATAGCCAACCGACGACACGACCTGGTCCAGATCACCGTTCGCGTCCCGGGACACGGTGACGGTCTGGCCGTCCCAGTTGACCAGCGACGAGATTCGGCCGTTGCTGTCGAATGTCCATGAGGAACCGTCGTGCCACTCGACGGACATCACCCCGCCGGTGTCGATCAGCTCGCCGGCGATCGGCGGGAACGAGACCCAGCCTCCGGACCCGTCGGGTGTGAGTGAGATGTGCTGGCGATCGGGGCCGGTCATCACCCAGCCCCCCGCACCGTCGGACTGGAGCTCTTGACCATAGGAATGGCCCCATCCCGCCCCCAGCACCGACACATAGGCGGAGTCGAGGCTGTTGTGCGTGCGCTCCCACCCGAGGCCGAATATCTGCGGGCCGAACCCGAGGTCGGTGTGGCGCTCCACCAGGTTCCCGGTCGGGGCGTACACCGGATCCGACACGACCCCGAAGCCGATGTTGGTCCCGTACCAATGCTCGGCCGCGTCAGCCGTCATACCGACCGGCGGGGGTGTGGGATCGAACGGCGCCTGGTTGACCGCGACGTACAGGTCGTCCTCACCGTTCGTGTCCCCCGCGACCAACGCTGCGTCGGTGCGGATAAGTGCGTGACCCTCGTCGGTCACCCCATGATGGGTCGCGTGCTGCGACGGGAATGCGTAGTCAACGATCACCGTCGTGGTGTCGGCCCACCGGTCCATCACCACCGCGGAGCCGTACGCTCCGGGCTCACACGTTGACCGGAACAGCATCGCGTTGCCCGAAGGTGACAGCAACGGCGCGGTCGTGGTCCCACAGTCCGAGACTTGCACGGCGCCGCCACCGGTCCACAGGAACGGCTTCCAGCCCGACGGGCCAGTTTCATAGCGGGCCTGCATGGCCACCTCGCCGGCATTGGTGACACTGCCGTTCTGATGGTTCGGGTACACCGTGAGGACCTCACCGCTACTGTCCTTCGAGACCATGATCAGCTGGCCCGAATTCCGGTCATATCGATACGTGCCCCACGCAACACCTGGGATCTCCTCACCGGTCAACTCGTTGCTGGAGCTGAACGTGACGAACCGCCCATTCGGAGAAATCGACCCCAACCGATCGATCGTGCTCGACGCCGCGATGTCATAGCCCGACTGACCCAACGCCGACACAAGCACCCACCAGTTGCAGTTCATTGCCACCACTGACCCATCGAACGACAGGGCAATCTTCGCGAGGTAGCAAGCAGGCTCCACCGGTGGGGCGCCACCCCCAATCTCAACCAGCTCGGCGTTCATCCGCGTGATCCCGCCACCGGAGTCCCACACAAACACCGAATGATGGAACCCCTCGGTCCACTGCGCCTCGTTCGCCGGATCGAGGTCCTCGTTCTCTCCCATCACCGCTGTGAACCCCACATGCAGACCGTCACCCGAGATCACGACCTCACCAACACCAAGCGACGCATTCGACACATTCACCGTCGTGTCAGACACACGGGCACTGCCGAACGGCGGAGCGTGACATCTGAGCTGTGGCTGCCGAGAGGTGCTGCTGAGAGCCAGGATTTCTCACCATGCCGAAGCCGTAATCCGAAGGAGTTCCGTGACCCGAGGTCGCTCCGGGTCGCCCTGAACCGTGAGGACGGTGTCCGGATCAAGGACATCGCCGCCGATTTCGGGATCACCGAATCGTGTCTCGGGAACTGGTTCGACCGATGCCCGCCGCGATGGTCAGGGCCCCGAGGCGCTGAGTGAGATGGCCGAGTTGCGTGAGGCGAAGAAGCGGATCCGTCTGCTCGAGCAGGAGAACGAGGTGCTCCGTCGAGCGGCCGCGTATCTCGGCCAGGCCAACGCTCCCAAAAGGCTGATGTACCCGCTCGTGCGCGAGCTCGCCGTCGACGGGATCCCCGTCGTGGTGTCGTGTCGGGTACTCGGTCTTGCTCGCTCCCCCTACTACCGATGGCTCAACCAGCCGATCACCGACGGCCAGATCGACGAGGCCTATCTGGCCAACGCGATCCACGACGCCCACTGCGATGACCCCGAGTTCGGGTATCGGTTCCTCGCCGACGAGGTCCGTCTCGCCGATCACGACGTGTCGGATCGGGTCGTGTGGAGGATCTGTCGCGACCACCAGTGGTGGTCAGTGTTCGGCAAACCCAAGCGATACAGGGCATCGAAGCCGGGCACGCCGTCGCATGATGATCTCGTGCGGCGGGACTTCACCGTCGACCGCTCCGAACCAGTTGTGGCTGTCGGACCTCACGGAGCATCGCACCGCTGAGGGCAAGCTCTACCTCGCGGCGATCAAGGACGTGTGGTCGAACCGGATCGTCGGCTGGGCCATCGACGAACGCATGAAGGCCCGGCTCGTGGTCGCCGCGCTCGAGATGGCCGTCGCCCGCCGCGGTGACGTCGCCGGATGCATTCTGCACTCGGACCGGGGCAGCCAGTTTCGCGCTCGGAAGGTTCACCGGGCGTTGGCCCGCCACGGCATGGTCGGCTCGATGGGCCAAGTCGGCTCCGCCGGCGACAACGCCGCCATGGAATCGTTCTTCGCTCTACTCCAGAAGAACGTCCTCAACCGACGGCACCACTGGACCACCCGCAACGACCTCCGAATCGAGATCGTCACCTGGATCGAACGCACCTACCACCACCGTCGACGCCAAGCCCGACTCGGCCGATTGACCCCCATCGAATACGAGACGATCATGACCCCACAGACGGCAACCGCCGCCTGAACCAACCTGTCACCTCGCCGCGCGGCAGTCCCCACGGTCATGCCGAAACGCCTGAGCCTTCCCATCGGTAATCCCCAACTCCGAGGACGCCGACCGAAACGCCACATACCGCCCATCGTCCGACACCGAAAACGACGAAGTCCCCAACCCCGACGGCAACTCCTCACCCGTCAACCCCAACGACACCCGATCAAACTCGAACGTCACCGGATCCGCCCCCACCGCCGGAGACACCACCCACGGCAACCCCAACAAACCGGCCACCACCAACACCACCCACACCCTCGAACCCCGAACCGCGTCGGACACCAGCACAACAAAACCCCCTGATCTCGGCCCCGCCCCCTGCAAGGCCACCTACCCCATCGACACCCCCCGCCGTCACCTTGAGCACAATTGCCCACACCGGACGATCCGAACGAACCATCCACCACCAACCACCACAGCCGACAAGACCCGCCGCGTCACCGGTGAGCGCACGCGGTTGGTACCGGTGACGGGCCGCTGATCGTCGTCAAGCCCCACCGACCGCTCCCCTGTTCGGGCTTCGCGACGCCACACGAGCATTGCGGGGCGTGATCGGTCCTCGAACCCGAGGGGGCCGTCACACCCGGGTGAGTGACCGGGTCGGGTTCGTGGTCCCTGGGTGGGGCGTGGACGCCGGGGCCCGGCACCGGTGGGCGGGCGGCCATCGAAGCGCAGCGCTGCGCTTCCCCTCCGAGAGGCGAACCCACCACAGGGAGTCTTACCCATGCACTACCGCGACCTCGCCGAACGCGTCACCGCCCAACTCGTCGCCCAGATCCACTCCGACCCGACGGCGGTTGGTCGATGCCCTGGCATCGGGTCCCCGGCCTGTTCGATGTCCGCAACGCCGCCACGGGCAACCTCTACCGCGGTGCGAACGTGATCGCTCTCGCATCAACCACTCTCGACCGCGGCTATCCGACCAGCCTCTACGCCACCTACAAGCAATGGTCCAGCCTGGGCGCCCGGGTCACACCCAACAACAAGAACACGATCACCCTGAACCAAACCGCCCGGTGTCGGCCGCTTCACCCTCATCGACCGACTCGATCAAGACACGGCCGACCTCTCGCTGTCGTCGCCCCCATCGCGCCTCACCCGCGGGATGTTCCGCAGAAGAGTGGGCCCTGGCTGTTGGGCTGTGGCCTACGCCGACGCACGGTGCTGCTCATCGCCGGGCAGCTCTCATTGACCAGCGAGATTGTGGGCGCGTGCTACGTGGCGTAGCCGAATGGCGGTGCCAATTCGCCGAAGCGTGGGGGCAACCCCAGGATGCCCATGATCCTCCCCACCCGTCCAGCTGGTCACCCGCAGTAGCCCTGACAAGGGGTTTCTTCGATTGGCAGTCCAGCGAGTGACACCGAATCGCAGGCCGGCCGCCGGTTTCTAGGGACAGAACTAGGGACAGCCGCACAGAATCGCTCGGTCGTCGGAGCTCAGCGACGCGATGACTGACGGAGATTGCTGACATTCTGAAGCCCGCTTGTCCTCGCAGCGAACGCTCGCGGGCTTGACGTCGACGCTCTGTTCGATCGCGGCGCCAAGTGGCTGACATCACTGCTTCGCGACACGCCGAGTCGATGGGTCGCCCACGAAATGCGGCTAGCCCGGCCCACCAACCCTCAGCGGGGCTGGAGTCGGACTGACCTCAACGATGTGAACGCCCTCAGCGTCGCTATCGCCTACTGCGATGTCGCCGTCACGGAGAGGCAGTGGGTCCACCATCTGCGACAGGCTGGTCTGGACCGTCGCTTCGACACGACGCTGATCTCTGACCTCCGTGATCTGCCTTCGGTGCTCATCAGCGCTGCATGAAGGCGCTATCTCCGAACCCGGTGCTGGTCGTACCGTGCACCTGCATCGGCGAAATCGAGTCGAGACGATAGGCCGAGTTCGACAGACTCGTTGAGTGACACTCGAAGATGTGCTCCGGGAAGCCACCTCGCTTGAGAGCGCGCTTGACGCAGTCGTGGAAGGCGCTGCGAACGACCCGCGCCACCAAGCCCGTGCCGACTGGGTCTGGTACCGCTTCGCAACCACGAACGTACTGGTGCGCGAGCAAGGGGCCGGGCCAGTCGCGGCAGCACTTGCTCGAGGGCTGCTGGAGCAGGCCGCCTACTGGGACTTCGGGCTAGCGAACGGCGACGGCGAGGCGACAATCGCAGCGTGGGCGACCGCAGAGTACGAACGCCTGCGACGTCTGGCGAAAGAGGTCGACGATGAAACCTGGCTTGGCTGGCTCCTACCGCCCGGCGAGGTCCTCGAATCACCCGGAGCCTTGATCCCTCGCAGTGCCACCGATGCGGTGCAACGGATCGGGAGTGGTTTCACCGGCATGGTGCTGGATCCCCTTCGATACGGAGGGCTGCTCGAAGCAAACCGCATCCTCGACGTACTGACGCACGGCAACCTGGCCGCCGCACTCGTGATGGCGCCCGGTGGCGGCGACAGGCTTCCCGAACCGCTGGCTGCAGCCGTCATCCACGTGGCGGCCGCGAGCGCAGCGGCGATCGTGACCGCCGAGCTCAGAACACATGGAATCACGGCCGCAGGCCTGGTGGAGCTCGCGTCTCGTGTTGCAGCTGAAGCTGGTCGGCTCCACGGCCTCCGACCCCAGACCCTGATTGTGACCAAGTCGCCTCCGAAGCCGATCACTGTGCCGCCGCTCTCGGTCAGGTCCGAGATCGAGCGGTTGCCCGCTGCGCCCACTGTCATCACCGCCGCCGCCGACAACTTCATGCGGTCAGCCCGGAACCTCGCAAACGTCGCATCGGATCGACTAGCCCTCAGCAACGGAGGAGCCGCAGCTGCCTTCGCTGCCTTCCAGATGTCGTGGGGCCAGCTCCTGGTGGTCCTTGGTGCGATCCAAGGGACCCTTGGCCGAGCTCTTGTTCCGATGGCCGCTCGGGCGCTTCTTGAGGACGGTGCACGTTGGGAGTGGTTGCGAATCAACGCCTCCAACGCTCCAACGGGGGATTCGATGCGAGCGATCGTCGCCGACAGCAAGCGCTACATCGCCAGGGTGCGAGAGTCCATGATCTCTGCTGGAAGTCGACCCGAAGCAGTCGACGCGCTGCTCGCCGCAGCTGGGACTCTTCGCGAAGCGGACCCCGGCGACCTCACTCTTCCGTCGATCGACCAGCTGCTCCCGTTGGCCTATCCGAACGCGTCCGACGTCGACTCCGCACGCGTGATGTACAGCATGCTCTCTCAGTTCGTTCACGCGACGCCACTGGCGGTCCTGCACCTCCGACGGGACGAGTTCCACTCGGTCACGGCACCCATCTACGCCATCAGCATCGAAGCTGCGTGCCGCGGATTCTTCAACATCGCCCGCACCACCCTCACCATCTCGGTCGAGCGCGACCAACGTCTCGAGGATGCGTTGCACGACCTAGCCGAGGCCCTTGTAGAGGTCCGACGTGTCACCGCGCCATGGCACTGTCTCGGATAGTGCGGTGGCTCGACCGGTGCAGCGCGAGGGACAAGGCCTCATCGTCCTGTACCAACCTGCACAGTGGAAGAAGCGGTAGAAGGTCGCCGAGCGGTGCGAGCGTGCGAAGAGGAGGAAGTGGACTAGATCCCGGACTAGATCGGTGCGGGCTTGCGAGCGATCGACGACCGCTGAGTGTCGGTACCGATCGCGGGATGGTCATCGAGGTCGTCCCTGATGTCGGTGCCGTCGATGGCGCTCGACCCGCGCAATGCGTTCAATGGTGAGCCGGCCAGTCGTCGCACCCTGATCGGGTGGTCAGCTCGACGCTGAGCCCGGCCGGGCACGTCGTGCGGCTCCAGTGCTCGTCATGGTTGCCTGGCGTTGAGCCGATGCGCATCTGGCCTCAGGCCTGTTCGCGTGGCCGTCGTTCGACCCGGTCGAGGACTCGCATGAGGAGACTCGCGACGACGACGGCCTCGGCGGCCTCAGCAACATCGTCGTAGTCCACCTCGCGATGGCCCGACGGATTGCGAAGCGTGGCGTATGCGAGTGCGCGCAGGGCGGCTCCGGCACCGCGATAGCCGGCGTCCTGCAAGGCCGAGTTCAAGTAGTTGCACTCGTTGCTGGCGACGAGGTCCGCCAAGACCTCGAGCGCGAGCTCATCGACCGGGAGCTCCAAAGCCTTCGTCGGATCGGGTGCGGGCATCGTCAGCTGTCAGCGGTGTCGGCGTTTAGCGCGGCGCTGCGCGGGCTCTTCGGGGAAGTCGATGGTCCAGGACAGCTCGTGATCGCCGTCGACGTCGATCCAGGTCGCGGTAACGAGCACAGTGGCGGCGTAGAAGCCGCAGACCGGCCGTTCATCGGTCGCCTTACGATCGAGCCGCTCGAGTGTCCAGGGGCCGGCCCGGAAATGTGGTGGGCCCGCCTCCGGCAATGTAGAGATCGCGTACTCGATCGCGCGCGCCGCGGCTGGGCCCTCGTTGGTCAGCATCACCATAGGCGGGCCTTCTTCGGGCCAGCGCAGCGCGGCTGCGAGGTTTGCGCGCAGGCTGGCGGTGGTCGGCGGTGTCTCGATGTATGGCAGGCCGACCGCGTCTGCCTTGTTCTGCAGGTTGAGATCGGACGTCACGAGGAGCACTGCGCCGGACGGGTGATCGCTCTGGAGTCGAAGGGCGGCGGCGAGGAGGCGATCGTCGGGCACTGTGGGGTCGAGCCAGTCGAGGACGGCTCGGACGTCGACCTCGCGGGCTTCGGTCTGGACAGTGATCGTCTTGGTGAGCTTGACCCCAGAGGCAAGGTTACCCTTGTCACGGAGTCCCTTGAGTCGACGCACGACGCCCTGGGCCTGGTCCCGCAGGTCCTGGGTCCGACCGCGGTCCTTCAAGTTGTCGAGCTCGGCGAGCACCGTTGGTACGAGGTGGATTGTGAATGTGGGCGAAGGTGCTGATCGGGCGTACGAGGCGAGGTCGGGGTTTCGGATGAGAGCGTTTGTGTCGGGAACCAGCCGAAGCGTTTCCGACCCGGCGTGCGCGGCGATTTCGAGAAGTCGGTCGAAGACGTCGAACTGCTCAGCCACTACCTGCTTGGCATCGTCGATGGTGCGAGGGATCGAGTGGTCCCAGGTGCCGGGGCGCTCGGCCCACCGCCGGACGAACTCGTCAACGCTCGTGATCTCGGAAGCCACCTCAGGCGTCGGATGAGGGAACAGCAGCTGGAACCGATCGAACCAGGCCTGGTAGCGCGCAGTGAGATGCATCTGCGCGGCTGACAGCGTGGGATCGCTAGGACCCCACCCCCAGTCTGCGGCGCCGAGGAAGACGACACCAGCGTCGGGCCTGTTCGGGTTGACGCCGCGGATCGTCGAAGCGTCGAGCAGCGCATCAGTGTCAGCTCGGATCTCCCCGAGCTCGGAGCGGAGCCGCTCGAGGTATGACGTGACCGCAGAACGCACAACGACCATCGTGCCAGGCGCGGCGCATGGATGACGCAGGAGTTGCGGAGGATGGGGCCGCGGCGGACGTCCGGTCATTGATCGGTGATCGTCAACGTTGGCCAGCACCCTCTCGCCCGCCCCATCACTACGGGTCTGCTCTCGGTTCAGTTGACGGTGGTTGTGTGTGATCATGCCGCGTGAGCGTCGGGGTTGCTGAAGGCGAACTCGAACTCGATCGCGAGCTGTCCGACAGGGTCAACCCGATGGGCCAGCGCTTCTTCCACGGCTCCGCCGCCCTCGGGGTGGCCGTCCCAACGGATGACCACCCCGAAGTGGGTTGGCGAGACCGGCACCAGCGAAGTGGCGGCCGGAATTCTCGGAATTGACCCTTTCACGGACGCCACCTCGATCGTTCTGGCTGTGAGAGAGCAGGTCGATCTTCGGGAAGGACAGGTAGTTGCGATGAGCGAGACGGCGAACCGGCTCGAGGACGTGGAGAAGCAGATCAGCGCTGACGACACGGCGCTCAGCGAGGCGCGGCAGCGACGACGCGACGTGTTGCGCATCTGCGGCACCTTCGGAGGAGTACTTGGCACGTACTCCTCAGGCTCGGTTGCGATGGGCGTCGTCAACGACCCTGTCGAGGACGCCGACGCCGGGATGATCCTCGACCGTCGCCAGTACCCGAACCTCGGGCCGGACGGCGGTAGTCACACGCCCGTCGAGATCGTCGCCGACCTACATGCGCTCGTGGGTCCGGCTGTCCGCGAGACCTGGCCGAAGGCCACGGTCCACGACATGAAGCGTGGCATCACGGTGAAGATGCACGCCCCGCTGTGGACAGGTGCCGACCCCTACGTCGACATCGTCGTGGCCATGAACCGCAAGGACAGGTCGGGTCTGTGGATCCCCAACCTCAAGGTGAAGCGTTGGGACGCCAGCCACCCCCAGCGCCACGTCGAGCTCATGAACACCGGCAGCCGGGCGCTTCGCCGCACCCGCGCTCGAGTCGTGCGCCTCGCCAAGTCCTGGAACAAGCAATACACGAACCCAGCACTCAGCTCTTTCAACATCGTCGCCCTCGGCCTCGAATCAATCACTACCTCGATGCCCGTCGACGAGGCGCTCCTCTTGTTCTTCGAGCACGCCGCCGCCTCCCTCTCAATCCGACGGACCGAGGACCCCGCCGGCGTGTCAGACCCCATCAAGCTCGAGGGCAACAAGGACACCGCAGTGGCCCGGCTCGGTGCGGCCCGTGACAACCTCGCCGCGGCCGCCGGCGCCGGAGATGACATCGACGCCGTCGCCGCTGCACTCTGCAAGGTCTTCTGGAACTACCTGCCCGAGCCCCCAGGCACCGCGTCCAAGGCGGGGATCGCCGACCTGCTGCGCCAGAGCAGCCCGCGATTCCGCACCACGGCGAGTGGCCTCGCTGTCGCCGGTGCCGTCACCCCGAAGCGGTCCTTCGGTGGCCCGCGCTGGTAGGGGCGAAGCCCGCGAATGGCCGGGCCGGCTCGCGGACCGCGTCCGGTTCGAGCGCGGTGCCCGCCGCCTCCACCCGGGCCTCCGGGCCGGGCCCACAAGGGGCACCAACCGCGGCGGCTTCCGCTACGTCGCCACCATCGACGTGCCCTACTACCAACCCCGGGAGATCACTATCGTCTTCCCGCCCGCTAGCAGCAACCCTGTCGTCCTCGCAGACGGCCCAACCGACTCGCTGCACCGTTACGACGACGGCGCGCTGTGCATGTGGCACCCAGGTGACCCGGCATCCATGCGCTGGTGCTTCGACCACGGCCTGCTCGACCTGCTCGACGCCGTCCGCAATCACCTGTTCCGCGAGGCCTGGTGGCGGGAGCACGGCGAATGGCTCGGCCCCGAGGTCAGCCACCTCCCCAGCATCGACCGTCCCGACCTCGAGGAGCCCACGTGAGCCCGACCGACCCCTGGTGGATCGCCCCAGCGATCGTCGCCGCCGTGATCGCCGCCGCTATCGCCCTGATCACCCTGCTCGTGAACGGTCGCCGCGCCCGTGCCGACCGCCAGCGTCAGCTGTTCGGCGCCGCCTTCGGCGACATCGCCAGCTACTGCGAGTTCCCCTACGTCGTCCGCAGGCGACGCCACGACCGGCCCGACGAGGAACGAATCCGGATCTCCACCGAACTCAGCGACGTGCAGCGCAAGCTCAACCACCACCGAGCGGTCCTGCGAGTCGAATCACCCCGCGTCGCCCGCGCCTACAGCGACCTCATCGACGCCACCCGCCAAATCGCGGGCAGCGCGATTCGTGACGGCTGGGACCGCCCAGCCGCGACCGGCAGTTCGGCGCACGTGGGCAACGTCGACCTGTCCGAAATGAGGCCCCGCGAGGACTGCTACTTGACCGCGGTCGCCGACCACCTCGCCATCACCCCCTGGTGGGTCCGCACCGGCCTCCGTTGGGTTACTTGCCGGGCAGCGCTCATCCTCCGCAGCAGCAGACAGATGCCGGCTACGCCGACGCTGGAGGAACCGCAGACCGACGCAAAGTCACCTGAGCCGTGACCCGCTTCGCCAATCGCGCGACAGTTGCAGCGGTGCCTTCCCCCATCCCACCCATTGACTGGGCAGCGATCTATGCCGAGCACGGGCGGGCCATGCGTGCCGTCGCCATCGCGGAGATCGGTGGGCGGAACAAGGAGATCTTCGGCCGCTCAGCTGACGACATCGTCGGCGACGTCGTAGCCAGCCTCATGAGGACCGGTAGGGACCCATCGCAGATGGACAACCCCGGCGCCTACCTCAAGGTCGCCGTCCGCAACCAGATCCGAACCCTGAAGAAGCGCTCCCGGTTCGAAGGGCCCGACGACGTGGAGTTCAACGACTTCGTGGGCGACAACGACATCGAGGCCGAGGTCGACCGCCATATGCTCGCCCACGCGGCCGCGACTGCCCTCGACCGGCTCCCGGAACGTGAGAGGTACGTCCTGGTCGAGAACGTGATGAAGTGCCGCGAAGCGAAGGAGGTCGGACCCGAACTCAACGTGACGCCGCAGCGCGTCTGCCAGCTCAAGAACCAGGCACTCCACCGGCTCCGGCAACTTCCTGCCTTCACGGACCTCGGTCCAGTCGACCGTTCATCGCCAGACCCGTCAACGGCGACAGGTCCTCACGCGAAAGGAACGACATCATGAGCAGCATCGACGACCAGCTCGACGTCATCATCGACGCCCACCTCCGACACCTCGAGGGTGACGGCGCGGCACCAGACCTCACCACCCTCCCTGACGACATTCGCGAAGAGGCCCAGGCCCGGCTAGCGCTGCTCGAGGCCGTGTGGGGTGCCCAAGTCGAACCTCCGGTCGACGATCCGGTGGCACGCCGCTTCGGCTTCGACCGTGCCAGCGAGTCCATCGCCATCGACGGGCGGCGTATTGCGACGCTCCGCAAGAGCGCCGGGCTCAACCTCGCCGAGCTCCTGACGCTCATCACGACGGCGGGCGGCACCATCAACGCTGGGGACTTGTTCCGACTGGAGCAGAACTCCTCTTCGAACGTCGACCAGCCGACAGCAAGCGCTCTAGCCGCCGCGCTCGGCACCCCTCTCGCAGACATCGAAGCCGTCGGGCAGGTCGACATGGGCGTCGTGCGGGCCTTCCTAGACAGTCCTGCCTTCCACCAGATGATCGACGCCTGGGCCGCTGAGCACGGCGTGAACTCCGAGCGAGCGCAGCGCACCGTCACCGAGCGCGTCCTCGCTGCCCAGTACAGGGCCGCCGGCGTCACCGTCGACCAGCTACTCGAGATCGTGCGCGCCATCCTCGACACCCTCGAGCCATGACGCTCACCACGTGGTCCCGTCGAGTCCTCGCGCAATTCCCCGACGACGTACGCAACGACCTAGCGAGTGGACTCGCCCCAGCCATCACGGGCCACTTTGGCCTCGTCGTGCGACCGGCCGAATCGTTCGGCGAGCGGGGCGCCGGCGGCTGGTGCGATGGCGTGTCGATCATCGACAGCGGCGTGATCCTCTACCGCCCGACACCTAGCCGGCGGCAGAACTTCACCCTCATGCACGAGCTCGCACACCACCTTGTCGATTCCAACATCGAATGCCTCAGCTGGCTCGCTGATCAGCCTCAGTCGCCACGCCTGCTGGAGCAGCTCTGCGACCAGATCGCCTCAGACCTTCTCATCTCTCCCGGGGAAGCCGACAGGATCCTGGGGAGCACGCCACCCGACGCCGGAGCGGTCCTGGCGCTCTACGAGAAGACCGAAGCGTCCCGGTCGGTCTGCGCCAACGCCATCGTCCGGCGCCTGCCTTGCGACGGTCTCGTCGTGCTCGTCGAGGAGGGAGCTGACACGGTGTTCTACGCAGCCCGTAGTGGCGACACCCGCCCCTACGCGTGGAAAGGCGACGCCCTTCCTGCCGCTCACCCGCTGCGCCGAGCCACTCCGCCGGCACAGACGCTCGCGTGGTGGCCTTACCCATCAGGCTCGGAACGTCGCGAGTACTACATGTCCTGCTCGACGGCCAGCGGCTGGACCGTCGCGGTCCTCGCCGAGAGGAACCTCTTCAAGGTCCCCGGCTTCCACATCCCGCATACGGTCGAAGAGGACCGCGGCTACGACGGCGAGATCACCTGCCCGTGCGGCTACAGCGGCAAGACCCGCTGGTGGCCGTGCAACGAGTGCGGGAAGTCCCAGTGCCCGAAGTGCAGTGAGTGCGACTGCGATCGACGGACACGACAACTCGTGGCGTGCACGAACTGCTTCACAAGCGTGATGCCACATCTGCTCGAAGGCGGCCTCTGCGACCAATGCCGCTAGTTGTGACGACCGGCGTTGGCCCTCCGTGATCCCGACAACGGGCTCGTGTACCACACGGACCACGGCAGCCAAGCCAAGACACGTCGCTCGAGTTCGTCAACCGGCTCGGTGCAGGAAGGCTCCGAGCCCTTCTGCCTGATCTGGCTCCACTCGTGTTCTCCCGTTCAGTACCTCCAAGGTCTCACGAATGCTGCGTTCGCGCGGCACCAGAATCACAACGTCTTTGTGCCCCTCAGTCCCAGAGCCTCGATCTCGTAGTCCTCGACTGAGGAGAACCGCTTGGCTGTACTGGCATAGCGGATGGCTGCGATGTGGTCGGCATTCCGTAGTACTCGCAGGATCTGTGCTGAGATCTGGCCTGACGTCACCAGAGCCTGATCGGACAGCTCTTGCTCGACGGCATCAGCAACTCTGAGGGCGAACTCGCGTACCTCGGCGTCTGAGCCTCCGCGGCCCTTCGAGGCCAGCCCGACAGAACGCTCCATCTTGAGCCGGTCGTAGGGCTCCCGCCTGTCGTCGCGCTTCACGACGATGCTGAGCTTGGCTGGCGGTTTCGAATGCTCGAGTCGCGGGTATTGGGCGGTGAGCCAACGTCGGAACTCTGACGAGCGCCTCCATCCACGCGAGCCCCGATCCGTTCGGTCACGGCGACCTACCTGCGTCAGTGCGAAGCGGACGTGCGTGACCTCGTCGAACTCGCGAAGGTGATCAAGAACGAGCTGTGCGAGAACGTCACTCGACACCACGCCATCCGTCGCACGTTGGTGCGCCACCTGGGCGATGCTCTCGACCAACTCGGTGAGCCGATCGACATGGTGCGGTCTCACCGCAGCCTTCACGATTCCCTTGCGGAGCTTGGATCGCTCGAACAATTCTTCCCGGCCCTCGGTCTTCCTAACTCGCAGGCTCTCCCCGCTGACGTGTTCGGTCGTATGGAAGTCGTGGAAACACTCCTTGCAGCGACGCCGGCGGCGGATTCCACCATCACGACCTGGCCGTGTTTCCTTGACGTCGGCCTTCTCGGATGAACCACAGTTCGGACAGAGCATCGCGGCAGCTCCTCGGTTCGAGTCGGATCATTTCGACTAACCCCGGAAGCCACGGCTAGCAGACGGGCCCATCGGGCGCCACGTGCGTCGCTACGGGTAGTCGGGCGAAACAGGCACACCCACTATATCTAGGCTTGTCGGCATGGGCAATCGACATCTAGGTCGCAGATTGCTACTGTCATCCAGACAGGAGTTGCCTTATCGGGAGGCAACTCTCAACACCAAGGAGCGGCTCATGGAACCCAAGGGAAATCCGGTCAAGGCCTACTTCAACCCGGAAACGGGAATCACCACCAACCTCATCGCCACGAGAGGCGATATCCCGGTGCCCGACACGAAGCACGATCCGTTGCACGGGCACATCGATGCCAACGAGCAGGGACAGGAGACGTTCCGGAGGGAGCCCGGAACGCCCCGCTGACTCTGAGGTACATCTGACGGAGGAGCGAGCCCATGAACGGACTCGTTTCTTCGCGCGTTCGACGCAATAGATGGAGATCCGCCGTTCCGTGCGGCATCCTGCAACTACTCCGAGGCGATTCAGCCAGAAGATCTCGAGGTCGGTCGGGGGCGTGCAATCGCGGCGGCCGCGGCTCGCCACTGCTGCTCGATCGGGGGAAGCGATCCAGATGGCGACGCTCCCGCCTCACGCTGAGGTCATCGTCCGACGGCGTCGACTCCCCAATGACGACGCCTACCAATACCGACGAGACTCGCCGTGTCGATCCCGGCCAGCACGTCCGACGATCCGAGCCCCGATCCGGCCAACACGCTCGCCGCCTCCGGCGGCGTCCGGCGAGCCCTCAGCCCGCACGCCGATCTGTGCGATTCGCCACCTACTTCTCGCAAGGAAATCGCCGAGACACAACTGCAGGTCCTGGCGGACCTGCAGTTTCGGTAGGTGGTATCGACCCCGGGTGCGGCGGTGCTCGACGCTGCTGGTCACCCCGACCAAGCCCTCTCGGGCTGCGCCATCGAGGTAGCTGACCGGGCACATCTGGGTTCGCGCTACGACCATGTCGCATGGCTGCCGATGATGCACAAGGAGGCCGGTTGCCTCACCTACCGTTCCACCTACCGATCTTGAGAAGTTCGAGCTGAGCGCGATTCAGCCGATGTGATCCTGTCCGTCGGGTGTCCCTGGGATAGGCATGAACAACCCAGGAAAGCGCACCTACACCGTCGAGGAGGTCGCCCGGGAGCTCGGCATCTCGCGATCGACAGCCTACGAATGTGTCCGCACCGGCGAGATCCCGTGTCTGCGGTTCCGGCGTCGAATTGTCGTTGCCGCGGCGGTGATCGATCAGATGCTGTCGACCCCGCCGACCGATCCGGTCTCTGCCCGTGAATCGGATTGGTAGTCGAGCAACGATGCCACCGCGTCGGCCGCGTCACGATCAAGCGATGGCGTGACGTGTGAGTACAGATCGAGTGTCACACCGACGGTTGCATGTCCCAATCGTTCGGACATCACCTTGGGATGAACTCCCGCTCGCAGGCCGAGCGTCGCATAGGTGTGGCGGAGATCGTGCAGCCGAATACGGGGAAGCTCACATCGATCCGCCAGCCGGCGGAACGTCTTGCTCAGCTGATCGGGGTGGAGGGGTCGACCGTCATCGAGCGTGAACACATGACCCTGCCCAACCCATGCTGGACCGGCCTCCAGATGCAACTCCGCCTGCCTGGCCTTGTGTTGTCGCAGCACCCCGACGGTCGTCGCGTCGAGCGACATCCGACGGCGGCTCTTGGGCGTCTTCGTCGCGCCTTCGATCACGCCGTTGCCGGCCGTCGTACGGGTCTCGACGACGAACAGGTCTCCCGTCTCGAGATCGACGTTCTGCCACCGCAACCCGCACACCTCTCCACGCCGCAGTCCCGTCGTTGCGAACAAGACCATGGCGGCATACAGCGAGTCGCCGGCTGTCGAACGCAGGAAGGACGACAACTCCTCGGGCGACCAGGTGGGCCGCTCGGCCTTGATGTCGGCCGGAGCCTTCGCCGATGCCGCGGCATTGCGCGTGACAAGACCAAGACGGTCCGCGTCGGACAACGCTCGACGGAGAACTGCATGCGCATTGCGCACGGTCTTGCGAGCGAGTCCTCGGTCCATCAGATGCCCATAGGCGTTCTCGATCATCAACGGGGTCAGACGCTGGACCTTGACTCCACCGATCTCGGGCTCGAGCAGACGAACCGACCGTCGGTAGCCAACCATCGTCGTCGGTCGCAGATCGAGCTCGACGCGATCGAGCCAACCGGCCAAGTACTCCCCCACCGTCACGTCGTTGCGGTCGACGTGAGCCCCATCGTCGATCTCCACGAGCACTCTGTTCAACGTGCGTCGCGCCTCACCCTCTGTGGCGAAGCCCGCCTTCGTCGCGAACCGGCGACGACCATCAGCCGAACGCGGCAGCTCGACTCGATAGCGCCAGCCGCTCCCGTGCCGCTCGACCGTCCCACGCATCCGCAGGCCCTCCCGTCCGTGAGGTACGCGACCATTCTCGCGACCATTCGGTTCCGACGCAACTCCGGGATTGGCCCGTGGAGGCAGTTCAACCCACCAAATGCAACGATCTAGCGGTGCCCGGGGTGGGATTTGAACCCACACGCTCCCGTGGGAGCCGGGGGGTTTAAGCCCCCTGCGTCTGCCGTTTCGCCACCCGGGCGGGTCCCCTCACGGTAGCGGTACGGCTCGGCGGTCACCGGAGGTGAATCGAGCTCTGATAGGCCTCGGTCAACCAGTCGGTCATCTGCGCGTCGACCTCGGCCGCGGTGTGCAGGTTCACGACGTGGTACCACCGGTCACCCGACGCCACGACCTTCCGAGCGATCCGTCCGTGGTCGATGTGCCGGGGAACGAGGAACCCGCATGCCACCCACTTCGTCATCGGTCGTAGCTGCGCCACGGTGCGATCGGCCTTGAAGAAGATCCCGACCGACACCGGCTCGATGTGGACGTCACCGAGGGAGCTCAGGTGGCGCTCTACCTCCTCGTAGACCGGACGCTCGTGCGGTGGTCCCGTCGCGAAGTACTCGTCGATCGTCATGGCCGGTGCGCACTCGTGCTGTTGGCGCGTGCGGCCGAACTGGCGCTTGCACTCGGGACAGGTCCAGCGAGCCACTCGATCATCCTGCCAGAGTGGTGGCGATGAGGATCCCCCTGCGCCACCGCGACGACCCGAGCGTCCAGCAGGATCTCAACTGGGCCCGGCACGGCGTCGATCTCCCGGCCGGACTCGAGATCCAGTGGCTCGGCACCGCCGGATTCCGGCTGTCCTACGAGCACACCACGCTCGTGATCGATCCCTACCTGTCCCGATCGTCGCTACCGGCCGTGGCTCGGTCCCGCCCCCTCGGTGTTCGGTCCGAGATCGTCGAACGGTTGGTACCGGCCGCCGACGCCATCCTGGTAGGTCACACCCATTTCGACCACGCCCTCGACGTGCCGCTCATCGCGTCGACCCACGGCGCCCCCGTCTACGGGTCGAGCTCGATGGTCCACCTCCTAGATCTCCATGGCCACGACGACCTCGCCCGTGAGGTGACTCCCCACGCCACCTACGAGATCGGCCCCTTCACCGTTCGTTTCCGTCCCAGCCGCCACTCCAAGCTCCTCGCCGGTCTGGCCGTACCGGCCGACGGCGAGCTCACGTGCGACGCTCTCGACCACCTCGGATCGGGCCAGTACCGCTGCGGCCAGGTCTGGGGCATCGCGATCGAGGTGGCCGGCACGACGCTCTACCACCAGGGAAGCGCCGACCTGATCGAAGACGAGATCAGAGATCGCGGCGTCGACGTCTTCCTGTGCGGGATCGCCGGACGGATGTGGACCCGTCGGTTCACCGAGCGTGCCATCGGCGCCCTCGATCCCAAGGTGATCGTGGCCCACCACCACGACGACTTCTTCCGACCGGTCGAGGACGCGATGGGGTTCTCGTTCAACGTGAATCTCGGGGGCTTCGCCGGCGACGTCGACCGGTTCGCCCCGGCCATCCCCGTCCGCACCCTGGAGCCCCTCCAGACCGTCACCGGATAGCGGGGCGAACCGGCAACCCCTTGTGGTGCGACACCGGACGCGTCAGCATCCTGCCATGCGCATCGGAATCAACGGATCCTCACTCATCGCCCTCGGCTCACCCACGACGGCACTGGTCGATCACGCCGCCGAGGCCGAGGCCGACGGCTTCGCCGCCTACTGGATGGCCCAGCTGTTCGTCCCCGACGCCCTGACCGCGCTGGCCACCGTGGCCGGTGCGACCTCGTCCATCGAGCTCGGCACGGCGGTGATCCCGACGTGGCTCCGCCATCCCCTGATGCTGGCGGCTCAGGCACTGACCGTCCAGGAGATCTCGGGCGGCCGCCTGGTCCTGGGCATCGGCCTGGCGCACAAGGCCACGATCGAGCCGACCCTGAAGATCCCCTTCGAGCGACCCGCCCACAACATGGAGGAGTACCTCTCGGTGCTCCTGCCGGCGCTGTCCGATCGCCGGGTCTCCTTCGAAGGCGACTACTGGTCGGCCGAGGTCGAGTCCATCATCGCTCCGGCCGACGTCCCCACCCCGCCGGTCATGCTCGCCGCGATGGGGCCCCGGATGCTCGACCTGGCCGGCAACCGCGCCGACGGCACGATCCTGTGGCTGAGCGGACCCACCACCATCGACACCGTGCTGCGCCCGGCCCTCGCCGAGGCCGCAGAACGGGCCGGTCGCTCAGCTCCCCGCATCGTGGCCAGCGTTCCCGTCTGCGTCACCGATCGCGCCCCGGAGGTACGGGCCGGGATCGGCGCGGTCCTGGCCAGCTACAACGACCTCCCCTCGTACCGGGCGATGATGGACATCGAAGGGGCCGCCGGGCCGGCCGACGTCGCCGTGGTCGGAACCGAGGACGAGGTGAAGGCGCACCTCGACCGCTTCGCCGTCGCCGGCACGACCGACTTCTCGGCGCTCGAGTTCCCGACCAACGACGAAGAAGCGACCCGGACCCGCGCCCTCCTGAAGTCGCTGCTCCAGAGCTCAGCACCGTCCGAGCTGGCCTCACCTCGCCATCCGGGCGAGAGCCCGGAAACCGCACCCTGATAGCCTCGCCAGCTCGCTGCCGGAGCCAGGGACAGATGAGCGAACACGACTCGGAGTACTTCTACGAGACCTTGAGCATGATGGATTACGCCATGCTCGTGGTCGAGGATCCGTCCCACCCGATGCACACGGGCGCTCTAACGATCTTCGAGAGCGGCAAGTTGAAGACCGAGGGCGGCGGCATCGACTTCGACGCGATGCGCGCTGCTTTCGAGGGCGTGCTGCACCATGTTCCGCGCTATCGCCAGAAGCTCCTTTGGCAGGACCCCCAGCTGGCCATCTTCAACCTGAAGACCCCCGCCTGGTTGGAACGCCTCTCGGAGCAACCACCCGTGTGGGTGGACGACCCGGATTTCGACATCGGCTATCACCTGCGTCATCTGTCGGTTCCACGGCCCGGCACCGAAGACCAGCTCAAGGACGTCGTCTCGCGCCTGATCGAATCTCCGCTCGACCGCACGAAGCCCTTGTGGGAGGCGTGGGTGATCGAGGGTCTCGAGGATGGCGACTTCGCCGTGGTCATCAAGGTCCACCACTGCATGGTCGACGGCATGTCGGGCGTGGGGCTGGCCGAGTACCTGCTCTCGCCGGATCCCGAGCAGGGGCCCGAGAAGCCCGAGCCATTCCGGCCGCGCCCGGCGCCGACGCTGGCCGATCTGCGCAAGGAGGACCTCGCCCAGAAGCTGAGGTCGGCCATGGGCGCCGTGGGCAGCCTGGGCGACAGCCTCCTCCGCCCGGGAAGCTGGAGGGGAAACGCCGAGCGGACGCTTCGCTCGTTCAAGGACGTGCTCTCGACCAACACCGGAGCGATGTCGGAGACGCCGCTCAACGGAGAGATCGGGCCGCACCGCCAGGTCGAATGGTGCTACACGCCGCTGGTCGACGTGAAGGCCATCAAGAACGCGATGGGCTGCACCATCAACGATGCGCTCCTGCTCGTCGTCACCGATGCGATCCGCGAGTACCTGCAACTGCACGAGGTGAATCTGGAGGAGACCCCGTTCCGGATCGGGATGCCCGTCGACATCAGGGCCGAGGGCGATGATTCGGAAGGGAACCAGATCACGCTCGTCCTGGTGGAGCTCCCGCTCGGCGAATCCCGACTCGACGAGCAGCTCGAGATGATCAGCGCTCAGACGGGGAACCTCGACAAGGGGAACCAGACCTTCGTCGTGAACGCCGTCATGTCGGTCGTCGAGTACGTGCCGGCGGCCATGCAGCTGATCGCAAAGAGCTTCGCGGGGCCCGGCAACTGCTATCTCACGAACATCCGGGGTCCGGAGTTCCCGCTGTACCAGGTGGGATCCGAAATGGTGAGCTGCTTTCCCATCGCGCCCCTGATGGGAGAGATGGGCCTCTGCATCGGCGCCATGAGCTACGGCGACCAGGTCTGCTGGGGATTCACCTGTGATCCCGAGCTCGTTCCCGACCTGACCCGACTGCGAGAGCTGCTCGAGGAGTCGGTGACGAAGATCCTCGAAGCCGCCGCCCGGTAGGAGTACCGACGCGAAGCGCCGGTACGCGGGTCCCCTATTCGCCGAGACCGGCGAGGCGCTTGGCCAGGCGCTTGGCCCGGTCCAGCGGGAAGTGCTGATGCAGGTGGCGCTTCTCGGCCTCGATCGATCCCTCGGCGTGGACCGCTAGCACCGCGTGATAGCCGCCGAAGTCTCGGGCGGTCAGATCGGCTATCAGATTGATCATCCGGAGACGTTCCTCGGCCGGCGCCGCGGCGGAGAGATAGTGCTCCAGAACCTTGCGGGTGTCGGGATCGTCCCAGTCGGCTCCACCCGGTCCGGTCACCAGGAGGCCGCCGGCGCAGTCCTGCAGCAGCTGGATCGCCTGGTGGTATCCGGTGGCGAAGGTGTACTTGGCCAGGTTGGTCGTGAGCGGATCGGGCCGGGCGATGTCCCGCTCGACATCGCACCGGTGCGCGGCCAGCTCGGTCAGCGACCGGACCGTCTCGGTGAACCGCATGAGCTCGGTGACCTTCTCCCGGATGTGGGCCGCGCCGGCCACGCCGTTCATCTCGGCGATGGTCGCTGCCGCGCCGACGAAAGCGTCGAGCAGGGGCAGCTTGTAGGACACCGCGGTGAAGCGGTGGTACTCGACGAAGGCAGCCGCCATCGGCCCGGCCAGTTCGGGACGGTCGTCCAGGAAGACCCGCTCCCAGGGAACGAAGACGTCGTCGAACACCGTGAGCGTCTCGAGCATCTTGTGGCGCGACGACAGGGGGAACGTGAACGGGTCCTTCTCCCCGGCGCCGTAGTCGGACACGTACAGATGCAATCCGTCCGTCGCCATGGGGATGGCGAACGCCACGGCGAAGTCGCCGGCGTCGGCGCCCATCGCCCGCGTCGGCAGGACGACCAGTTCGTCGGCGTTGACACTCACCGAGGTGTGGGCCTTCGCGCCGCGCACCACGATGCCGCTCGAGCTGCGGTCGACCACCCGCACGTACTGATCGGGCTGGTCGGTCGGCCGCAACGACCGATCGCCCTTCGTGTCGGTCTGGGCGACGGCCACCGCGAGGTCTCCCCGGTAGCACCGGCGGTGGAACTCCTGCACCCGCTCGAGGGGTTCGGCGTCCAGCATGCGCGACAGGGCGAAGATCGCGTCGGAGCCGATCTCCTTGATCAGGGTGACCATCGTGCCGCCGTGAGCGGTCGCGGTCTCGATCAGCTCGGACCGACGGAGCAGATCGCGGGCATCGCGGGGCAGCGCGTAGTAGGCCGAGATCGGCTCGCCGTCGATCTCCGCGATGCACAGGTCGGCCAGGTCCGGATCCTCGGGCATGCGGAAGTCGAGCGCGGCGTGATCGATCGCCGTCCTCAGCTCGGGCTCGACCGTCACATCGGGGATGATCCGTCCCTGGTAGTGGACGGTGCGCGCGTCGCGGAGTCCTGCGACGTACTCGTCTGCGCCACGGAGAGCCACGGGCCGAGCGTACCCGGCCCGCCGCGCCCCGACCGGGACATCAGCGCGGCTGGATCTCGCCGTAGTCGTCGGGGCGACAAAGTCTCGAGCTGTGGGTGAACACGATCCCCAGGAAGAGCAAGGCCATGGCGCTCAGAACGAGCGGCAGGTGGGAGTAGCCGGTCGACGCCAGCGCTCCGGCCGGGACACCGGGGAGATCCGCGTCCCCGCCGCCTCTCCACTCCCCTGACACCCCCTGATTGAGGTTGTCGGCGGTACTGAAGCCGGAGTCGGACGAGCCGGTATCGGTCGCGGGAAGCGGCCCGGATGGACCGACATCGGTCGGTGCGTCGCCATAGGAGGCTCCCGCGAAGTTCAAGCCGGCGACGCCTATCTGGCCCGGATCGGCGTACTCGGACGAGCCGCTGCGGATGAGATCCCCGACCACCTCGACTACGCAGGTCCCCGACGTGACGCAGTCGTGGGCGGCGCCGCCGACGGTGACCGACCCCGCCAGGGTCAGCGGGGTGCTTCCCTTCGCCGATGCACGCCTCGTCACCCAGAGTGCATCGTCGGTCCCGCAGGCGACGGAGCCACCCACGATGACGCACTGCCGCACGGTCACCGTTTGGAGCGCCGATGAGGCGGTCCACGACACCATCACCTGAGATCCGGCCGCGAGATCGGCGTTCGGACTCACCGTCACGGTCGGCCCGGCGCCCACCGCGGTCGCCGTCCCCGCGACGGCGAGCACGATCGTGGCGATCAGGAGCAGGGTCCGCCTCATGACCGACTCCCGGTCAGGGGACGGTCTCCGACCGAAGCGATCGGCTCGACCACGTCCGATTCGAGAGCAAGAGGGCCCTCGATCCTCACCCGGGTGAGCAGGCGGGCCAGGCCTGCTGCGAGCACCACGGCGAGGAGGGGCAGGCCGAGCAGTCGCTGCGGTTCCACGAGGTGAGCGAGCTCCCGCTTCGCCATCTCGGCCCCCCAGGGGTGGCGAAGCTCGACGATCGGTACGAGGTCCCCGCCGGCGGTACGCATCGCTTCGAGATTGGTGAGCGGCGAGTTCAGTACCGGTCCGGCCACCTCGGCGGCCGCCACCGGGGTTCCCTGCACGATTCGACGGATGACCAGCCTCGTTCCTTCGGGGTCGACCGCTCGGTCGAAGTCGATGCGGACCGGCCCCAGATCCGAGCGCGGTTCCAGATCCCACACAGGTGCCTGGCCGCTCGTCACGGTCTCGTCGTTCTCGTCGACCAGGCTGAGCTGCAGTTCGTCCAGGCTCGGCTGGCTGGAGCGATCGATGGTGATCGTGGCTGCGCTGACCACCTCGTCGGTCCGGATCTCCGGTGAGATCCATCCCCCACCGCGGGGGATCTCGAGCACGTCGTCGGTCGGGAACGCTCCGTGGTGGAACGCCCAGGGGGATCGACCGGTCTCGGCCGCGATCACCGGAACTGCCAACAGCATGACGACCATGACGACGGTCGATGCCGCGCAGGCGGTCGCCAGGTGGCGTCGCGCCACGACGATCTGCCCGGGCCGGAAGAGCACGTACAGGCCGTATCCCACCGCGAGGAGCATGAGCGACGACACCGCGCCACCGACGGTCCGGTCCATCGGGACGTGGGCGTGGATCCATTCCCAGGTGCCCCCGATCGGCGTGCTCACACCGTCGATGGCAAAGGCGACGACACCGCTGAGCCAGTCGTAGGTCAGCACGTGCCAGGCCACGGCGAGCCCGGAGGCGACCGCCACGCCGACCGCCGCGGTCTCGTCACGGCGCACCAGGAGGAAGATCGGGACGAGCAGCCAGATGAGCAGGTGCGTGATGACGCCCGACATGGCACCGATCGTCAGAACGGCCGTGATGATCCACGCGTCCAGGTACCGCCACGTGTCACGCGTCGAGATCAGCCACAGGGTGGCCCCGATGAGGATCAGCAGGGAGAGCTGGGCCGGCATGAGCGCGCTTCCGACCTGCACACCCGGTCCGCTGTTGAGCATGTCGAACTCGAACCTGGTGAAGATGTTGGCACGCATGTACGGCGACACCAGATAGGGCGCGGCGAAGACCAGCAAGCTGGCGGGAACCGCCGCCCATGCCGCGATGCGACCCAGCCGGTCGAGGCGGCGATCGCGCGAGACGAGCACGAGGTAGGGGAGGAACAGGATGAGTGGGAGCAGCTTGGTGCCGAGCGCTCCGAGACTGATGACGGCCGCGACGCCGACGTACCGCCGCAGGGCGCTGCTGCCGTCGACCGCGACCTCGGTCCGGCGGAGGAGGAGATAGCCGGCCAGGATGGCGACCACGGTCCACGTGTCGGGCATGCCCTGTCCCCAGGTGAAGAAGACCAGTGGCGTGGTGGCCCAGATGGTGATCGCGAGCAGTCGCTTCCGCGGCTCGGGGTAGAGCGCCCAGAGGCAGAGCAGCAGCAGGACCTCGGGCAGGAGGTAGCTCAGCTTGTAGCTGAAGATCTCGCCCAGGCCGTAGGACCGACCGTCGGGTGGATCGCCGAGGTCGATCAGCCCGGCGTGCTCACCGATCCACAGCGGGACCGCCCCGACCGCGACACCGACGTATCCCTGGGCCAGCGACAGGGAACGGATACCACCGAGCGGGATGGGATCGCCGAGCGGGTTCTCGATGATCGAGCGGTAGGGATCGACATCGCCCGAGGCCGCGTAGGCCGACCCCCAGGTGAGCGTCCGGGCGTCGGCGTTGTCGGTGGTCGAGGCCATCCAGAGTCGGAACAGCAGACCGAAGGCGAGGAGGAGTACCAACAGCCTGCGCCGGACGACCTGTCGCGCCGCGCCCTCGTGTTCTCCTCGATGTTGTCTCACCTGATCCACTCGGGCGCAACGTCGGAACTTCCAGCAACCTGAAGGCCGTTGATACGTTCGTACCAATGGAAAGACCCGTTCGTACCAACGGGAAGCTCCGTCGGTACCGGGCAACCATCCGAGAGCGCCGCCGCGCCCTCACGCCGCCGCCCGGCCCTGATCGACCAGCGCGTTCCACAACGCGGTACGGACCCGGTCGGCGTCGGTGCCGGCCAACCGGTTTGCCGCGACGACCCCTTCGATCATGTCGGCCTGGACCGCCACCCAGGGCCGGCCCCGAACGACCACGCTGACGATGGGTTTGCCTCGCAGCCGGCGAAGGGTACGAGCCGCGGCGGCGATGCGCGGGGGGAAGCGAAACGACGGCGGATCCAGCCCGAGCAGTACGGCAGCCTGGACCAGGGTGCGCGCCGCGTCGGCGAACTGGACCGCGGAGCCCGGCTCTCCGTCGTCGCTCACAGCTCGCAACCGGGGCCGCATCTCGTGTGGTGTCGTGGACCGCATCTGTCTCGTCACATCTCTGGATCTCTCGGGCGACTACTCCATCGCCACGTCCATCATCCCCATGGGGTATGACAGTGGCCATGGACGACGAGCGAGCGGTTGTCGCAGATGAGCAGCCGAGCCTGACCGCCGCACAAAAGGAGGTGTTCGACACCCTCCGAGCCACTCCCGGAGAGCGACCCCGATTCGACCCCAACCTCGGGCGCGACATCCGCGGTGAGCTGAACGCGGCGCTGACCGCCCTGGTCCCCGAAGACCTCGAGCCTCAACCGTTGTTCGTCAACAAGCGCAAGCTGGCCGGCGTACACGGGTGCCGGCGGAACTGGCTCGACGAGATGCAGAACGACCGATTCGAGTGGAATCCGGCGATCGCTCGAGGCAGCGTCTCACACAAGGCGATCGAGTTGGGCATCCACTGGCCGGGTGAGGCGTCGCCGATGGAACTGGTCGACGAAGCGATGGCCTCGTTCGAACACGAGGCGGACTTCGGTCTCGGCTACTGGCTCCAGGGGGTCGACCCCGTCGTGCGGGCCGAGCTCCGAGCCGGTGCCGTCGAGAGGGTCAGCGCGTTCCAGGAGTGCTTCCCGCCCATCGAGCCCTCGTGGACGCCCGTGACCGAGTCCCCCTCCGTCTGCATGGTGGCGCAGGACCGGGTGAAGCTGAGTGGGAAACCCGACCTGACCCTCGGCCGCGCCGCCGGTGCGACGGCGGGCAAGGTCATCATCGATCTCAAGACCGGTGCGCCGCGACCCGACCACGCGGCCGACCTGCGGTTCTACGCTCTGGTCGACACGATGAAGATCGGAACGCCACCCCGGCTGCTGGTGAGCCTGTACCTCGACCAGGCCCGACCGGTGGTGCAGAACGTCACCACCGACGTGCTCGAATCGGAGCTCCGCCGGGTCGTCGACGGTGTCGGGCACATGATCGAACTCCTCACCGGCGCCCGCGAACCGGATCTGTCGCCGTCACCCGCGTGCCGGTGGTGTCCGCTGCTCGCCGACTGCGAGACGGGCGCCCGACACCTCGATGACGAGGCCGACCGACTCGGCCTGGAGGCCTGACCCACACTCGAGTCGGGCGCGGGCCGGGATGCTGGTGCCCGGCCGGTCATCCCGGCCGTTCGCACAGCCCGAGATTGAACACCACCTCGTCGATGAGGAGCTCCAGTGGGGGCCAGAGCGACCCGGGCTCGTCGGTCCACAGCCCTACGATGCCGTGCACCCAGCTGTGGGCCAGTCCGGCGACGAAGTAGGCATCGCGCTCGTCGCCGGCCTCGGCCAGGATGGCGGCCACGACATCGACCAGCTTGCCGTAGATGTCGGCCCGGAAAGCCCGGATCTCGTCGGTCGGCTCGATCCCGCGCCCGAAGAGCACGCCGTAGATCCCCGCTTCCTCGGTGGCGAACCGGCAGTAGACCAGGGCCATCGCCCGGAAGCGGTCCACGGGGCTCGCCCCGGAGTCGAGTGACTCGGCCAGCTCGATGTCGAACCAGGTCCAGCACCACAACATGGCGTGGTGGACCAGCTCGTCGTGGTCCCGGAAGTGCCGGTACACCGCGGTCGGCGAAACGCCGGCGCGGGATGCGACCGCCCGCAGCGTGACGGACTCGATCGTGCCCTGCTCGGCCATGAGCCGAGCCGCAGCGTCGAGCAGCTCGATCCGGAGCCTCTCACCCTGCCCGCGTCGATTGCGGGAACGGTGAGGGACCGGCTGGATCGTCGGCATGCGACCGGAGTATACCCATGGGTTGACAGCTGTGCACATAGACCGTATATCTTCATGGAACTGTAGACTTCTTCCCCCCGCCCGGAGTTCTGGTGTTCACCCGTCTCGCCCACTTCATCCTGTCCGCCCGCCGCAGCATCCTGGTGGGAAGCGTCGTCGGACTCGTCCTGGCGGCCGTCTTTGCCGGTGGGGTCTTCGACCGCCTCCTCGATGCCGGCTTCGAGGACCCGACATCGGAATCGACCCGGGCCCGCGAGCTGCTCGAGTCCGAGTTCGGCACCGGGACCGCCGACGTCGTGTTCCTCGTCACCGCCACCGATGTCGACGATCCGGCGGTCGCCGCGGCGGGTACGGCCTTCACCAGCGAACTGGCCGGACGGGCCGACCTCGACGACGTCGCCAGCTACTGGTCCCTCGGCTCGGTGTCACCGTTGCGCAGCGTCGCCGGGGACCGGGCGCTGGTCATCGCTCGCATCCCCGGCGACCCCGATACCGGTCCCGAGTGGGACGAGACGCTCGCCGACATGCAGGACCTCGCCGGACGACGCGGACCGCTCACGGTCGAGCTGACCGGCCGATCCCAGATCTTCGATGAGGTCAACAGCACGATCGAGGGCGACCTCGCCCGGGCCGAGGCCATCGCCGTGCCGATCACCCTGGCCCTCCTCATCGCCATCTTCGGAGGTGTCGTCGCCGCGCTCCTCCCCCTGACGGTGGGGATCATGGCCGTGGTCGGTGCGTTTCTCGTGCTGTTCGTCCTCACCGGCTTCACCGATGTCTCGGTGTTCTCGATCAACCTCGTGACCGGTATGGGCCTGGCCCTCGGGATCGACTACAGCCTCTTCATCGTCTCGAGATTCCGAGAGGAGCTGGCCGCCGGACACGACGTCGACGCCGCCGTCGTCCGCACGGTGGAAACCGCGGGGCGTACCATCGCGTTCAGCGCGGTCACCGTGGCGATCTCGATCTCCGCCCTCCTGATCTTCCCGCTGTACTTCCTGCGCTCCTTCGCCTATGCGGGCATCGGAGTTCTGGTGATAGCGATGGTCGCGTCGACCGTCACGCTCCCCGCCCTCCTGGCCGTGCTCGGCCACCGGGTCGATGCCTGGACGCTCTGGACCCGCAAGCCCGTCGAGGAAGGCCGGGGGTTCTGGCATCGCACCGCCACCGCCGTGATGGGCCGCCCCGTCACGGTTGCCGTCGTGGCCATCACGCTGCTCCTCGTCCTGGGCCTGCCGTTCCTCCGCGTCGTCTGGGGGGTCCCCGACCATCGGGTCCTCCCGGAAGGCAGTCCGAGCCGCGACGCGGTCGAGATCATCATGGCCGAGTTCGACTCGAACGAGGCGATCGCCTTCCCCGTCGTCGTGACCGGAGAGCTCACCGACGACCGGCTCGACTCCTTCGCCGCCGACGTGTCGGCACTGCCGGAGGTCGACCGGGTGGACGCGTCGACCGGCCGGTACTTCGAGGGGGAGCTGCTGGTCCCGCCCGACGAGGGGCTCACCACCCAGACCGACGGCCGGATCGCCTGGTTCAACGTAGTCCCGAACACCGAACCCATCTCCATCGCCGGCGAGGATCTCGTCCGGGAAATCCGCGGTCTCGACGGCGGGTTCGAGCAGGTCTTCGTCGGGGGAGAATCGGCCAGCCTCATCGACACGAAGGCGGCCATCTTCGATCGGATCCCGATCGCCGCCGCGATCATCGCCCTGTCGACGTTCGTCCTCCTGTTCCTCATGTTCGGATCCTTGTTGGTCCCGATCAAGGCCATCGTCCTCAACCTGCTGTCGCTCACCGCCACCTTCGGCGCCATGGTCTGGGTCTTCCAGGACGGCAACGGCGCCGGAGCGATGGACTTCACCCCGACCGGCCTTACCGACGTGACGACACCGATCCTGATGTTCTGCATCGCCTTCGGTCTCTCGATGGACTACGAGGTGTTCCTCCTCAGCCGCATCAAGGAGGAGTACGACCGCACCGGCGACAACGACGCTTCGGTGGCGTCGGGTCTGGAGCGCACCGGTCGGATCGTCACCGCGGCCGCCCTGGTCCTCGCTGTCACGTTCATCGCCTTCGCGTCGAGTCGCATCACCTTCATCAAGCTCTTCGGCCTCGGGCTGGCCACCGCGGTGCTCGTCGACGCCACGATCGTGCGCGCGACTCTCGTCCCCGCCCTCATGAAGATCGCCGGCTCGGCCAACTGGTGGGCTCCCGCCTGGATGCACCGGATCCACGATCGGTTCGGCATCAGTGAAGTACCCGACGAGCCCTCCCCCGCCCCGGCGGCACCGGACTCAGGCCGCGACGACCGCCTCGTCGTCCATCGGGCCGAAGCGACCGGCGACCCGCAACCCGACGGCGACTCCGGCCAGGACCAGCCCGGAGACGCCGACGGTGACCTGGAGCCCGACCGCCGACTCAGCGATGAACCCGAGCACCTGGGCACCGATCGGTAGCGACGCGGTCAGGCACATCACGTAGAAGGCCAGGACCGTGCCCCGCATCGTCTCGTCCACCTGGAGCTGGATCGTGGTGTTGAGCACCGAGGCGAGCGTGAGATACGCGGCCCCGGCCACGAACAGGGCCGCGACGGCCACCCCGTACACGGGAGCGAATCCGACCACGGCTATGGACCCGCCGTAGAGCATCAGGGCGCTCGCCACCAGGCGGCTGCGAGCCAGGCGTTTGCCCAGCGCCGGCACGAAGGGTGACGCCGCGATGCCGCCCAGGCCCTGCGCCGCGGTGAGCAGGGCGTACGCCCTGGTCCCGGCTCCGAAGATGTCGTCGTTGAATTTCGGCAGGAACGAGAACACCGGGCTGCCGAGGAATCCGACGAAGATGATCGCGACGACGCAGATCAGAATGCCGGGCGCCCCGCGTACGTAGGTGATGGCCACGCCGAAGTCGCGCAGCACGCGTGGCCGGCCCACGCGGGCCGGGCGATCGATGCGGTCGACCCGGATCCGGCTCAGCGCGATAAGGACCGCGACGTACGAGATGGGGTTCACCGCGAGTGCCCACGAGATGCCGAGCCGGTCGATGCCGATGAGGATCCCGGCCAGGAGCGGTCCGAGCCCTCGGGCGATGTTGAACTGCGTCGAGTTGAGCGTGACCGCGTTGAGCATCATCGGCCGGGGCACGAGCTCGGTGATGAACGCCTGCCAGGAGGCGATGTTGAGTCCGGCGATGAGACCCGACAAGCACGAGATCGCCACCACCGACCAGGGTTCGAGACGCCCGCTGACCCAGAGCAGCCACAGGGCCAGAGCGGCGACCATCGCCGCCGACTGCGTGACGAGCAGCACCGACCGCCGGTGGAACCGATCCGCGATGTAGCCGCCGAGCGGCGCCATGAGTGTGGCCGGACCGAAGGCCATGAGGCTGCCGAAGCCCGCCCACACCGTCGAATCGGTCAGCTCCTCGAGGATGAAGAACACGGTCGCGTTCTGGGCCCACGTACCCGAGCTGGAGATGACGGCGCCCACGAAGAAACGGCGGAAGTTCGGGTAGCGGAACGCCTCGAACGACTCGCGCAGGGTCGGGCGCTTCGGTGCGCCGGTCGGCGAGGCACCGGGGACGGACATCGGGCGAGGATAGCGATCGAGACACCGTGGCAGCCCGGCAACGGCCGGGCCGACCAGGCCTCCGGGACCAGGCCTCCGGTCGAACCGAAACAGAACCGCAACATGGGCTGCGGCGCGATGTGATTGAATACTACCCGACCGAAGCTGAACCGCAGCTGAACGTGATCCCGGTGGAGGATCCGGTGCGGCCCGGCTCCGGTCTCCAAGGGAAGGGGCCTGGCACCGAGCGTCCCGACGGGAAGCCCGTGCCGGTCCGAGGGGGAAGGCGAGCGACATGATGGGTCGAATCGCGCGCGCCAGCGTGCACCGTCGGGCACTCGTGGTGGTGATCGCTGGTCTCGTGACGGTCTTCGGGGTCCTGCAGCTCGGCCACACCGAGGTCGACAGCCTCCCCGAGTTCACGCCACCGTTCGTCGAGGTCCAGACCGAAGCTCTCGGGCTGTCGGCGGCCGAGGTCGAGCAGTTGATCACCGTGCCGCTCGAAGCGGACCTCCTGAACGGGGTGGCCTGGCTCGAGAGCATCCGCTCCGAATCGATGCCCGGCCTCTCCTCGATCGTCATGACCTTCGAGCCCGGTACCGATCTGCTCCGGGCCCGCCAGATGGTGCAGGAACGCCTGACGCAGGCGGCGGGTCTGCCCAACGTCTCACGGGCCCCGGCCATGGTCCAGCCGCTGTCGTCGGAGGGCCGGGTCATGATGATCGGACTGACCTCCGACGAGCTGTCGCTCATCGACATGTCCGTGCTGACCCGGTGGACGGTGCGGCCCTTCCTGATGGGTATCCCGGGGGTGGCCAACGTGTCGGTGTGGGGCCAGCGGGCCCAGCAGCTCCAGGTGCGGGTCGACCCGGCCGACCTGGCGGAGGAGGATCTCACGCTCCTCGACGTCGTGAAGACCACGGGCAACGCCCTGTGGGTGTCACCGCTGAGCTACCTCGAGGCGTCGACGCCCGGAACCGGCGGATTCATCGACGGGCCCAACCAACGGATCGGCGTGCAGCACGTATTCGCCATCGATTCGCCCGATGACCTCGCCGCCGTACCGGTCGAAGGGTCCGAGACGCTCACGATCGGCGACGTGTCGTCCGTCGTCGAGGATCACCAGCCGTTGATCGGTGATGCCGTCGTCGACGGTGGCCCGGGCCTCCTGCTGATCGTCGAGAAGTTCCCGTGGGGCAACACCGCCGAGACCACCGAAGCGGTCGAGGAGGCACTCGATGATCTGGCACCCGGTCTCAGCGGGCTCACCGTCGACACCGACCTGTTCCGCCCCGCCAGCTACCTGCAACGCACCATCGACAACATCCAGGTCACGGCCGCGGTGGCCCTGCTCCTGGTCGCCGCCGTGCTGTTCCTCCTGTTCGCCGGCTGGCGGGCCGCCCTGGTGAGCCTGGCCGGCCTGATCGTCTCACTCGTCGGTGTCGGGCTCGTGCTCTACGCGATGGGCACGACGATGGACACGATGGCCTTCGCCGGTCTGGTGCTCGCCACGGTCGTCATCATCGGTGACGGCATCGGCGACGCCGACGCGATGCGACGAGGTCTCGCCGAATCGGACGACGACGAGCCGACCGGGGACCGCGTCAGCCGGGCCGTCACCCGAGCCCGCCGCCCGCTCGTGTACGCCGGCATCGTCCTGGTCGTCCTCCTGATACCGGCGTTCGTCGCGGACGGAGCAGCGGGGGAGTTCCTCCCGACGATCGTCCTCAACCTGGCCCTGGTGCTGATCGTGTCGATGATCGTCGGGCTGACCGTGGCCCCGGCGCTGGGAGCGATGCTCGACGATGTCGGCAACGCACCGCACCGCGAGGCGCCGGCACTCGTCTGGCTCCGCGGCCCGTACCAGCGGCTCGTCTCCAAGGCCGTGGGCTCACTGCCCGTCGCCCTGGCGGTGGTGGCCGTGGTGGCCATCGCCGGCATCGCCTCGGTCCCGACGGTGGACCGCGACTTCGTTCCCCAGTTCCAACAGACGGACCTCCTGGTCAACATGGAGGCGGCCGCGGGCACGTCGCTGGGTGAGAGTGAACGGATCGTCTCGCTGGCCGTGAACGAGCTGCGCGAGCTTCCGGGCGTCGACGATGTCGGAGCTCTCCTCGGTCGGGCGGTGCTCTCCGACGAGGTGAGCAACGTCAACTCCAGCCAGTTGTGGGTCAGGACCGATCCCGACGCCGACTACGACGCGACGATCGACGCCATCGACGAGGTCGTCCAGGGCTACCCGGGCTTCGAGCAGTCGGGGACATTGACATACACCAACCAGCGCGTCGACGACGTCCTCCAGCAGCCCATCGAGGACCTCGTCGTGCGGGTGTACGGAGAGGAACCGGTGCAGCTCGGCGAAACAGCGGCGGACATGGCCGAGCTCGTGGCCGGCGTCGACGGTACGACCGACGTCCGGCTCATCCAGCCCGTCGCCGAGCCCTCCATCGAGATCGAGGTCGACCTGGACCGAGCCGCCGACTACCACGTGAAGCCGGGCGACGTGCGACGGGCGGCGGCGACTCTGCTGTCCGGCATCGAGGTCGGCAGCCTGTTCGACGACCAGAAGGTGTTCGAGGTCGTCGTTTGGAGCGAACCGGACGTCCGCAACAGCGTGACCGACGTCGAGCGCCTCATGATCGACACGCCGAGCGGTGATGTCGTCGAGCTCTCGGAGGTGGCCGACGTTCGAGTTGCTCCGGTCGAGACCGTGATCCAACGCGATGCCGTGTCGCGCTACATCGACGTCGTAGCGGACGTGTCGGGCCGCGGGCTCGGCAGCGTCGAGTCCGACATCGAGGAGGCGGTGGCCGCAGACGGCCTCCCGTTCGAGTACCACATCCGCATACTCGAAGACCGCAACGATGCGACCGCCAATCAACGTCAGGTCCTCGCGGTCGCGCTCACCGTGCTGGTCGCGGCCCTGCTGCTCCTCCAGGCGGCATTCGACAGCTGGCGACTGGCCCTGCTGCTCCTGGCGACGACTCCTCTGGCACTGGCCGGTGGCCTCGTCGCCATGGCCATCAGCGGTGATCCGTATTCGCTCGGGTCAGCGATCGGGTTCATCGCCGTCGCCGGTCTCACCCTGCGGGCCGCTCTCACGGTGGTCGACCGGTTCGAGACGCTCCAGCGTGACGAGCCCGACACCGGGCTGGCCGACGTGGTGACCCGCGGGCGCGCGACCAGTTCGTGCCATCGGTCGTGACGCTGCTGGCGGTGGCCGTGACCATGCTGGCGGTGCTGATCGGTGGTGACGTCGCCGGCTACGAGATCATCCGCCCCATGGCCATCGTGGTCCTGGGCGGAATCGTGACCTCGGCGATCACGACGCTGTTCGTCGTGCCCGCCCTGTATCGGCAGATCGCCAGACGGCCCGCACCGATAGACGAGCTGTTCTCACCGGACGGAGTGGAGGAAGTATGAGTGGACATCGAGTCATCCGAGCCATGGCGGTCGTCGCCGTTCTCCTCGCGCCGGCATGCAACGGTGACGCCGAAGCCGAGGTCGTCGAACCCGCCTCGGTCGAGGAGCTCGGCCCGGATCTGTGGCAGGTAACGCTGACCGACCAGGCCGCCGAACGAACCGGCGTCGCGACCACCGAGGTCGCAGCCGAGCAGGTCGACGGTGCCGAGGAGCTGGTGGTCCCCTACTCGTCGATCATGTACCACTTCGACGGATCGACCTGGGTCTACACCAACCCCGAACCGCTCGTCTACGTACGCGAGATGGTCGAGCTCGACCACATCGAAGGCGATGTCGCCGTGTTGAGCGACGGCCCCGCGGTGGGGACGACGGTGGTGACCGTCGGAGCGGCCGAGCTGTACGGAGTCGAGTTCGGCGTGGGCAAGTAGGAATCGGACCGGACGAGGCGAAGGGAGGGCACAGCAGCACATGATCCGAGCGATCATCAGCACGAGCCTGCGATTCAAGTACCTCGTCGTCTTCCTGCCGATCGTGCTCCTGGCGTTCGGCGGCCTCCAACTCCGAAACGCGCCGGTCGACGTCTTCCCCGAGTTCTCCCCGCCGAAGGTCGAGGTCCAGACGTCGGCGCTCGGTCTGTCCTCGACCGAGGTCGAGGAGCTGGTCACGGTTCCTCTCGAGGATGCCCTGAACGGGGTGAGCGGGCTGGACGTGATCCGGTCGAAGTCGGTCCCCGACCTCTCGTCGATCCAGATGATCTTCGAGGAGGGCACCGACCTGATCGAGGCTCGCCAGCTGGTGCAGGAACGCCTGGCCGTGGTAACGCCCTCGCTGCCCCGCTGGGCCAGTCCGCCGATCATGCTGCAACCCCTCTCGGCCACGAGTCGGGCGATGAAGATCGGCCTGACATCCGACGAGCACTCGCTGATCGAGCTGTCGATGACCTCGTACTGGCGCATCCGGCAGCGGCTCATGCGCGTGCCGGGTGTAGCGAACGTCGCCATCTGGGGCGACCGACTCGAGATGCTCCAGGTGCAGGTCGACCCGGAACGCTTGACCGAAAAGGAGGTCTCGCTCGACGAGCTCATGCTGGTGACCGCCGACGCCCTCGACTCGGGACTGTTGCAGTTCTCAGACGGCGCCATGGTCGGCACCGGCGGATTCGTGGAGACGCCGAACCAACGACTCGGGGTCCGCAACGTCCTGCCGATCGTCGAACCGGACGACCTGGCCCAGGTGACGGTCGCCGAGCGGGACGGCGAGATCTTACGGTTGGGCGACCTGGCCGAGGTCGTGGTCGACCACCAGCCCCTGGTCGGCGACGCGGTGATCAACGACGGCCCCGGTCTCATGCTCATCGTCGAGAAGTTCCCCTGGGGCAACACCCTAGAGCTCACCGAGGGTGTCGAGGAGGCGCTCGAAGAGCTGAAACCGGGCCTCCAGGGCGTCGAGATCGACAGTGAGATCTTCCGACCGGCCACGTTCATCGAGCTCTCGCTCGAGAACCTCACCAACGCGCTGCTGATCGGCTCGGTCCTCGTCGTCATCGTTCTCGCACTGTTCCTGTGGGAATGGCGCGTCGCGCTCATCAGCCTCGTCGCCATCCCGCTCTCGCTCGTCGCGGCCGCCTGGGTGCTCTACATCCGCGGCACGACGATCAACGTCATGATCCTGGCCGGGTTCGTCATAGCCCTGGGGGCCGTGGTCGACGATGCGATCATCGACGTCGAGAACAGCGTCCGACGATTGCGCCAGCAGAGACGAGAGGGCGCGGACATATCGACGCCGCGGAGCCTGCTCGAGTCGTCGCTCGAGATACGCAGCGCGATCGTCTACGCGACCCTGATCGAGGTCGCCGCTCTCATCCCGGTCTTCTTCCTCGAAGGCCTGTCGGGCTCCTTCTTCCGCCCGCTGGCCACTTCGTACGCGCTGGCCATCCTGGCGTCGATGGTGGTCGCCATGACCGTCACGCCGGCCCTCAGCCTGATCCTGCTGCGCAACGCTCCGCTCGAGCGTCGTCAGTCTCCCGTCGTTCCGTTCCTCAAGCGCGGCTACAACCGGGTGATCACGCGCATGGTCCGTTCGCCGCGACCGGGCTATGCCGCCGTGGCGCTTCTCGCGTTGCTGGGTGTCCTGGTGGTGCCGCTCCTCGGCCAGGAGCTCCTCCCGTCCTTCAAGGAGCGCGACTTCCTCATGCACTGGCTGGCCCGACCCGGCACGTCCCAGCCGGAGATGCATCGCATCACCCAGGCGGTCAGCCCCGAGCTGCGCGAGATCGAGGGGGTCCGCAACTTCGGAGCCCACATCGGCCAAGCGCTCATCGCCGACGAAGTCGTCGGCATCGACTTCGGTGAGAACTGGATCAGCGTCGATCCATCGGTCGACTACGACGACACCGTGGACGAGATCCAGGCGACCGTCGACGGGTATCCCGGCCTGTACACCGACGTGCAGACCTACCTGAAGGAACGTATCCGCGAGGTTCTCACCGGATCGAGCGACGCCATCGTCATCCGCGTGTCCGGGCCCGACCTCGAGGTGCTCGACGAGAAGGCGCACGAGATCGAGGAGCGGTTGCAGAGCGTGGACGGACTCACCGACCTCCACGTCGAGCTCCACGTCAAGGTCCCGCAGCTCCAGGTCGAGGTCGACCTCGCCGCGGCCGAGCGGTGGGGAGTCAAGCCCGGTGATGTCCGCCGCGCCGTCGCGACGATGGTGGCCGGCGAAGAAGTCGGCGACATCTTCCGCGACGGGCGGGCCTTCGATGTCCAGGTGTGGAGCACACCCGAGGCCCGAAACAGCGCCGACGACGTCGGGCGGATCCTCATCGACACCCCCTCGGGCGAGAAGGTCCCGTTGTCCGAACTGGCCGATGTCCGCCTGGCGGCCACCGACAACTCGATCGAGCGTGAGAACCAGTCCCGCCGACTGGACGTGAGCGGCAACGTCGGGGGCCGAGACCTCGGCTCCCTCGTGGACGAGGTCGAGGACGTCGTCGACGCGGTCGAGATGCCGCTCGGTTTCAGTACCCAGCTCATCGGCGAGTACGAGGAACGCCAGAAGACCCAGTCCTCGCTGCTGCGCTACTCGATCATCGCCATCCTGGCCATCGTCATGCTCCTGTTCGCGTCGTTCAAGAGCTGGCGGCTGACCATCCTCGGCGCCGTGACCCTGCCGTCGGCTCTGGTCGGCGGCGTGCTGGCGGCCTGGCTGACCGGCGGCATCATCTCGCTGGGCTCGCTGGTCGGCTTCCTGACGGTGCTCGGGATCGCGGCCCGCAACGGCATCATGATGATCAACCACTTCCAGCACCTCGAGAACGAGGAAGGAATGCCGTTCGGGCCCGCGCTCGTCCTGCGCGGTGCCGAGGAACGGCTGGCGCCCATCCTCATGACAGCCCTCACGACCGGCCTGGCGTTGCTGCCCCTCGTCATCGCGGGGAACATCGCCGGACACGAGATCGAGCATCCGATGGCCATCGTGATTCTGGGAGGACTGCTGACATCCACCTTCCTCAATCTGCTCGTCGTGCCATCGCTCTATCTGCGCTTCGCCGGGAAAGACCACGAGGAGATGGAGTCCGACCCGATCGCCACCCCGGCCTGAGCGGCCCCGACTCGTCGACGGCGTAACACTTCCTGACCGATCGCTGAGTAGACGAGCATGGAGGGGATGACCGCCGATCGGAGCGATGCCGAGCTCCTCCGACGCTCGCGGCACGAACCGGAGGCATTCGGCGAGTTCTACGATCGTCATGCCCGGGCGATCCTCGCGTACTGCGGTCGACGCACCGGGTGCGCCGAGACAGCGGCCGATCTCACGGCGGAGGTGTTCGCCGCCGCCTATGCGAAGCGCGGCACGTACCGCGATCAGGGCGCTCCGGCGCGGAGCTGGCTCTACGGCTTCGCCCGCAACGAGCTCGGGACCTACCTGCGCAAGCAGGCGGTCTCGATGCGGTATCGCCGGCGAATGGGACTCGAGCGGCCCGACCTCGGCACCGACGCGATCGAGCGGCTCGAGGCACTGATCGATCTCCAGTCGATCCGCGAAGAGCTGCGGACCGCGCTGGCCGGGCTGCCGGCCGGCCAGGCCGATGCCGTGAGGCTTCGTGTCGTCGACGAGCTCCCCTACGCAGACGTGGCCTCCCGCCTCGGTTGCTCCGAAGGTGCCGCTCGAGTCCGCGTCACCCGCGCCCTCTCCAGCCTCTCCCTCGCCATGGAGCCATCGTGACCGATCCGCTCGACCCGATCCGCGACGACCTCGTCTCGGGGATTCCGCGCCTCGAACAGCGCAGGAGGCGCCGTTTCGCTGCCCTGGCCGCCGGTGCCGTCGCCGGCGTTGCCGCCCTCGGTGCGGTCCTGCTGTCCGCCGGTGGCGGGAACCGGACCGTCACCGTCGGCGACGCGGACACGACGACGACGGTGCCCGCGACATCGGCTCCCGCGACGACGCTTCCGACCACGACCAGCGCCCCGGCCCAGCCGCCCACGGTGATCGAACGCGACGGTGTCCGCGTCGAGCTCCTGATCGATGACCACGTCAGCCAGGGGGTTCCCCTCCCGTACCGGGTCGTGATCACCAACACCGGCGACGAGCCGAGCCGGTTCGGGTTCTGCGAAGGAGGAGGCGCCTGGTTCGACCCCATCGGCGTCGACGTCGACACACTCGCCTTCGACGAACAACCGTTCAACTACCGGATCCTGATGACGCCGATGTGTCTCCCGCCGGATCCCGACGACGATATCGCACCGGGTGCGTCCCGAGGCATCTCCGGGCCCGGCCCGCTCGCCTGCCGGCAGGATCGCACGCCACTCCCCGTCGGGCCCTACGAGGCTGTGATCGACGTCGTCGGGGTCCGCTACAAGGTCCCCGTCGAGATCGTCCCGGCCGAGCACGCTCCCTGCACCGGCGTGGTGCCCACCCTGGAGACGCCCCCACTCGACCCGGGCCAGGTCGCGGTCGAGCTCCAGTTCCTGGAGGATTTCGACCCGACCGATGCCGTCGTGACCGCCGTCCGGGTCGACGGTGGCACCGATGTGGCCGGAAGCGACGTCGCCACAAGAGGCCGCGACGACGGATTCGCGATCCTCACGCTCGATGAAGGGCTCTGGCGGCTGACCGCCGACTTCTCGTCGCACCCCTACGACGATCCTCTCTGCACCTGGGTCGGGCAGCAGGAGCACCTGATCGAGGCGGACACCAACCATGTCGCGCTCCGCATGGAGGCCGAATGCGGCTGATCGGCCGCCCGGTCCGATCCGGCTGAGCCGATCGGAGCGGGGCGACCTATCCTTGCGCCGATGGCCACCGAGAAGGCATCGACCGCCAAGCCGACGACCGACGCCGAGGACAAGACCGGGGCACTCGTCCACCTGCCCGACGCGGCACCGGCCGAACCGCTTCCCGATCCGCGCCGATCCGATGTCGACGAGTGGGGCCGCTCCGAGCACATGCGAGCGCTGGCCCGCCGCGCCTTCCAGCCCTTCTACGATCACTGGTTCCGGGCGGAATGGGATGGGCTCGAGAAGATCCCCACCGAGGGTGGCGCCCTCCTCGTGGCCAACCACGCCGGCGCCATCCCCACCGACGCTCCGGTGATCATGCACGGCATAGAGACCGAACTGAACCGATCGGTCTACGGCTTGGCCGACAACATGTTCCGGGAGATGCCCGTCGTCGGCACGCTCTGGTCCCGGGTCGGCGGCGTCACCGCCCACCCCGACAACGCCTACCGGCTCCTGCGCGAACAGAACGAGCTCACCCTCGTCTTCCCCGAGGGAACCAAGGGCACCGGCAAGCTGATGAAGGACCGCTACCGGCTTCGGCGGTTCGGGCGGGGCGGCTACGTCGAGATCGCCATGCGGGCCGGCGTACCCATCGTGCCGGTGGCCGTCGTCGGATCGGAGGAGGCCATGCCGATCCTCATGAAGTTCCCCAATGCCGCCAAGGCGCTCGGCGTCCCGTACGTGCCCTTCACGCTCAACATGGCCATCGGTGGACCGCTCGGGCTGCTGCCCCTGCCGGCCAAGTTCAACATCAAGGTGCTCGACCCGATCCACTTCGACGTCGCCCCCGATCAGCCCCGCTACTCCAAGAGCCGGATCATGGACACCTCCGAGAACATCCGCGAGCGCATCCAGGAGGCACTCTTCGAGATGCTCCGCAAGCGCAACTCCCCCTGGTTCGGCTGATGGGCCGTCGCATCCTCGTGACCGGACTGGCGTCGTTCTGGGGTGGCCGGCTGGCTCAAGCTCTCGAGCGTGACCCGACCGTCGACGTGATCGTCGGCCTCGACAAGGACGAACCCAATTTCGAGTTCGAACGCACCGAGTACGTACGGGTGGACGAGAGCTACTCGATCCTGGCTCGGATCGTCGAGGCGGCAGAGATCGACACGATCGTCCACACGTTCCTGGTGGTCGACTCGACCAGTGTCACCCCCCGCCAGATGAACGAGATCAACGTCATCGGCACCATGAACATGTTCGCCGCGGCCTCGGCTCCGGGCAGCACCGTCCGCAACGTCATCGTCAAGAGCTCCGCGTACGTCTACGGCACCGCCCCCGAAGATCCGGTCTGGTTCAAGGAATCCACACCCCGCAGTCGAACGCCGCGATCCCGCGTCGAACAGACCCTCGAACAGGTCGAGAGCTATGTGCGCGACTTCGCCGAGGACAGTCCCCACGTCACCGTCAGCCTGCTGCGGTTCTCCAACGTGCTCGGTCCCGAGATCAGCACGCCGCTCACCCGAGCCCTGTCCCTCCCGCTGGTCCCGAGCGTGTTCGGCTTCGATCCGCGCTTCCAGTTCGTCCACGAGGACGACGTCATGCGCGCCACCCTCTACGCCCTCGACCACGAACTGCCCGGGATCTACAACGTTGCCGGCGACGGACTGCTCCCCTGGTCCGAGGTGGCCAAGATCTGCGGCAAGCGCACCTTCGCCCTTCCACCTCTGGGGGCGACGCTCATCACCGCGCCGCTCCGGCGGCTCGGAGTGGTGCTTCCCCCCGAGCTGCTCAGCCTGCTGCGCTACGGCCGCGGCGTCGACAACCGACGTCTGAAGGACCAGGGCTTCGAGTACCGCTTCACGTCGGCCGGGGCGGTCCAGGCCTTCGTCGAAGCGCTGAGGCTGCGGCAGACCGTCGGCGAGAACGAGCCCGAGTACCACTACCAGCGCGACGTCGAGCAATTCTTCCGTCACTCCCCCGCCGTGGTCAGAGACCATGGCTGATCCCCCCCGCGTCCTGGTCGAGACGGTCGACCGCGTGGCAACCGTGACGCTGAACGATCCCGGTCGACGCAACGCCCTCGACCTCGAGCTGTGCGGCGAGATCACCGCGGTGTTCGAACGACTCGAGTCCTCCGACGACGTCGGTGCCGTGGTCGTCACCGGAGCACCGCCCGCGTTCTGCGCCGGTGCCGACCTCTCCCACCTGGGCGAGGCGGCCGAGGAGGGCCTGCGGGCGGTCTACGAGGGGTTCCTCCGGGTCGGGCGTTCACCGCTGCCCACGATCGCGGCCGTCAACGGCCCGGCCGTCGGGGCGGGAATGAACCTGGCGCTCGTCTGCGACCTGCGGCTCGCGGCCCGCAGCGCCCGTTTCGACACCCGCTTCCTACAGCTCGGGATCCACCCGGGCGGAGGCCACACCTGGATGTTCCGCCGCATCGCGGGGATCGAGGCGGCCATGGCGGCCGTGCTCTTCGGTGAGGTACTCGACGGCGACGAGGCCGAGCGGGCCGGACTGGTCTGGCGCTGCGTCGACGACGACCGACTGCTCGACGAGGCCCGGACTCTGGCGGCTCGGGCGGCCGCGGCACCGCCCGAGCTGGCCCGACGGGTCAAGGCGACCCTGTACGACATGGCCGGCATCGACGACCACGGCGATGCGGTCGACCGGGAGCTGGTCGATCAGCTCTGGTCGGTCGAGCAGCCGGCGTTCGCCGAGCTGTTGGCCGGGCTAAAGGCCAGAATCGGCGGCTCCCGCTGACAAATCCCGGTCCCCGTGCCGAAAACTGGTCCCGTACCGGCGAAAACCGACGCTCACGGCCGCTCCGGTTCCCGGGCGAGCTTGACAAGCATGCGACAATTCCCGATGCTGCCCAGGCGATGCCGGTGGGACTCGCGGGCGGCGACCGTAAGCTTGATCGGTCATCCGACCCCGACCTCCTCAGACCTGTGAAGGTGAGATTACGTGGCGCAGAAGCGGCCCGAGAGCAGCGATGAAGACCTGGTCAGGCTCTATCTGATCGACATCGGCAAGCATCCCCTGCTGACCAAGGACGACGAGGCCCGCCTCGCCCAGCTCATCGAGAAGGGCACCGAGGCCCGCCAGGAGATCGAGGCGGCCCGGGAACGGGGCGACAATCTCACGCCGGCCCGAAAGCGCGAGCTGCGCCGGTCCGTGCGCCAGGGCGGCGACGCCACCGACACCTTCATCAAGTCCAACCTCCGGCTGGTGGTCTCCATCGCCAAGAAGTACCAGGCCTCCGAGCTCCCCCTGCTCGATCTGGTCCAAGAGGGCAACCTCGGGCTGATCCATGCCGTCGAGAAGTTCGATTGGCGGAAGGGTTTCAAGTTCTCCACCTACGCCACTTGGTGGATCCGACAGGCCATAACCAGAGGTATCGCCAACACCGGGCGCACCATCCGGCTTCCGGTTCATGCCGGCGATCAGCTCACCCGGTTGCGCAAGGCGCAGTCCTCGCTCGAGATCAAGCTCGGTCGACCGGCCACGCTCTCCGAGCTCTCCACCGAGCTCGACATGCCCATCGACAAGGTCAGCGAGATCTACCGCTACGCCGGCGAGACCCTGTCGTTGTCCAACCCGTTGCGAGAAGACGGCGACGCCGAGCTGGGCGATGTCGTCGCCGATCCCAACGCCACCTCACCGCTCGAGGCCGCAGCCGAGGCCATGCTCCCCGCCGAGATCGAGCGGCTCTTCGCCCCTCTCGACGATCGTGAGAAGAAGATCCTGTACCTGCGCTACGGCTTGGACCGCGGCGAGCCCCGCACCCTCGACGAAGTGGGCGAGAGCTTCGGTCTCACCCGTGAGCGCATCCGCCAGATCGAGAACCGGGCGATGTCGAAGTTGCGCCATCCCACCGCCGACACCGGCGCCCGCGACCTGCTCTACAGCTAACGGGTGCCCTTCGGGCGCACTGGCGGTCAGTGGATCCAGTCGGCGACCCAGCTCGGCCCGTGTTCGGCCCATTCCTCGGCGGTGACGGCATAGCGGAGATGGTCCTCCCACACGCCGTTGATCTCGAGATAACGCTCGGCCAGACCCTCCACCCGTAGGCCGAGCTTGTCGACGACCCGCAGACTGGACTGGTTGCGAGGAACGATCGAGATCTGGAGCCGGTGCAGGGACAGGTCCTCGAAGGCGTAGCGGAGGATGACGACCAACGACTCGGGCGTGTAGCCCCGTCCGGCCACCCGCTGATCGATCCAATAGCCGACATAGGCGGACTGGAACGGCCCGCGGTGGACGGCGTTGATGTTGATCTCGCCCCGGAACCGCCCGTCGACGAAGATGCCGAGCCCGAAGCCTGTCCCGAGCTGGCGTTCCCGCTGCCGAGCTGAGCATCGCACCGAGAACGCCTCGCGACTCTCGACCACATCCGGATGGGTGGGATTGCGCATCGGTTCCCACCTGGTGAGCCACTCGCCGTTCGCCCGGCGGACCTCCCTCCACGCCGGGAAGTCCTTGACGGTCAACGGACGCAGCATGACGCGGCGGCCGAAGAGGCTGCTCATCGGTCGAGGAGCTCGGCCAGGGCGGCGAGCAGAAGTCGGACGTTCCTCATGCGGGCAGTGTGGCCCATGCAACCGATCCTCCACATACGACCGGCGTAGGCCCCGAGTCCACCCCCGATCTCGATGCCGTAGCGCTCGAGCAGGGCGCGCCTGACCGCAGCCTCGTCGATCCCCTCGGGCACTCGGACCGTGGTCAGCTCGGGGAGCCGGTGGCCCTCGGCTGCGAACAGTTCGAAGCCGAGCTCGACGAGTCCGTCCTGCAGGACCCGACCGCACCGGGCGTGCCTCTCGACCGCGGCGTCGAGGCCCTCGTCGAGGATCGCACCCAGACCGGCGTGGAGTGAGAAGAGCATGCTGATCGGGGGCGTGTGGTGATAGGAGCGCCCGCCCTCACCTCGGACGTAGTCGGCGATCATGCTCACGTCGAGATACCAGGACGGTGATCGGTCGACGAAACGGTCGTGGGCGGCGGCCGAGAACGTCATGGGCGCGAGACCCGGAGCCACGCCGAGGCACTTCTGGGTGCCGCTGTAGGCAACATCGACTCCCCAACCGTCGACGGCGAGCTCGATTCCGCCCGCCGACGTGACCACGTCGGCCAGGAGGAGAGCGTCGCCCTTGACCGACCCGATGGCCGCGAGATCCGATCGGGTCCCGGTCGACGTCTCGGCGTGGACGACCGCGATCACCTTCGGGGCCGGATGGGCTGCCGCCAGCCGCTCGGGATCGACCGGTCGACCCCAGTCGAACTCGACCGGGGCCACGTCGGCCCCGCACCGCCGTGCCACCTCGACCATGCGCTGCCCGAAGACACCGTTGACTCCCACCACGATGGCGTCACCCGGGCCGACGGTGTTGACGATGGCGGCCTCCATTCCGGCCGAACCGGTTCCGCTGAGCGGGAACGTGAGGTCGTTCGCCGTGGCCAGCACGACCCGGAGCCGGTCGTTCAGCTCGTCGAGGAGCTCGAGGAACTCTGGATCGAGGTGGCCGAGCATGGGGCGACCCAGGGCGGCGACGGCCTCGGGATAGGGATTGCAGGGGCCCGGGCCCATCAGCACGCGATCAGTCGTCGGCACGGCGAGCATGCTAGCTATGGTCGGCGCAGGAGCCATTGTCGGCCCGACGAGGGGAGAAACCCATGAGCAGCGCCATCGGCACGGTCGGATCCGTGGTGATCAACGTGACGGACTACGAGGGCCAGAAGGCGTTCTGGTCGGCGTTCCTGGGCGTCGGCGTGGCCCGGGAGTTCCCGGGATTCTGTTGGCTGGAACCGCAACACGAGGGCGGGGTGTCGGTCGCCCTCCAGTTGTCGCCCGATGCCGGATCGCCCGACGGACGGCTCCACATCGACACCGGGGTCGAGGACCTCGAGGTGGCTCAGGAGGCGGTGATCGGCCTCGGTGGGTCCCACGTCGAGGACCACGAGATCATGGGTTTCCGATGGAAGATCATGGCCGACCCCGAGGGAAACCGGTTCTGCATCGCCACCGGCGGCTGACCCTCCCCCGCCCTCCCCGAATCTGGTCCGTCACCACCGGAATCCGACGGTGACGGACCAGAAGTAGGTCCGAGACGCGGAAATGGCCCGGGACTCGTCCCGAGCCGTCTCCAACCCGCTCGCGCGGGCTCGCCCCACTGGGGCCGGTTTCGCTGTGGCTCCCCGGTTGGCCCTGCGACCAGATGTCGCCAGCCGGATCTTTGCTTGCACCCAGTGACATCGCCGCCATTCGTGGCCATGTCTCTTTGGGTAACGATAGAACCACCCAGCGTGACCGCGGTATGGGGAATCTCACCCAGGGTCGGAACGGAGGTCGGCCACGATGCCGTCGAGGATGTCGCTCTCCGACACCAGCAGCTCGTCCAGCCCGAGTCGGCGCATCACCGCCACCAGGACGCAGAGGCCGCCGACGATGACCTCACCCCGCTCGGGCTCGAGGCCCGGATTGTGGATGCGGTCCGCCAGCGCCTCGGTGGCGAGCGTGCGGAAGACGTCCTCGACCGCCTCACGGCCCAACCGGAAGTGGTGGATCACGTCACGGTCGTACTCGGAGAGGCCGATCTCCACCGCGGCCACCGTCGAGATGGTGCCCGCCACCCCGATCACCGTGCCGGCGGTGGCAACGTCGGGCATCGACAGGAACATGTCATCCACGTGGGCTTCGGCCAGCGAGATCGCGGCCGAAAGCTCCTCGGCCCAGGGCGGATCGTGCAGCAGGTAGCGCTCGGTCAGCCGGACACATCCGAGATCGAGCGACATCGACTCGTCACACTCGGCGAGGCCGAATGCGAACTCGGTCGAGCCGCCACCGATGTCGATGACCAGGAACGGCCCACCCGCTCGGTCGAGTCCGGCCACGGCTCCCCGGAAGGAGAGCCGAGCCTCTTCGTCACCGGGGATCATCTCGAGCGGCTGGCCCAGGATCGCCTCGGCCGGCTCGAACAGCGCAGCTCGGTTCGTCGCGTCGCGGACCGCCGAAGTGGCGATGGCCCGGAAGGAGCGGACCCCGTGCCGATCCATCGACCGGCGATGCTCACCGAGCTGGTCGAGGGTGCGCCCGACGGCCTCGGCGTCCAGCTCCCGGGTGGCGTCGACCCCCTGGCCCAGTCGGGTGATGGTCATCCGACGCTCCAGCGCCGCGCCCTGTTCGTCGACGATGAGCAATCGAGTCGAGTTGGTGCCGCAGTCGACGGCCGCGGTGGCCCCGGTCATTCGGCCGATCCCATCGCCGACAGCTGCTGGTGGGTCCATCGCCCGACAGGGTCGTCGCCGCCGGCCAACCACCAGGCGTAGTGGGCATGCAGGCACTTGACCCCCCGACGGGTGCCTCCCACTCCCCCGGAAGCGGTGGGGCGCCCCGGACCGTTCGCGGCGTCGGCGGCCTCGGTCCGGGCCGCAGCTCGGTTCCGGTCGGCCGCGTATCGGTCATGGGCCGCGGCGAGCTCGGCGGGATCGACGGCGGCCTCGGCCCGACGCACGCCACCGGCCGCCTCGACGCGACCGACCATCACCCGTTCACGGTCGCCCACCAACCAGTACCGCGTCGGCATGGGAGTGCCATCCTCGAGCCGAGAGGCGTTGCGGATCACCACCGGCGTCCGGTCACTCACCCTTCGCACGACGACGGCGTAGCCGCCCATGGGGGCGCGACCCAAGAGCTCTGCCACGGCCCGCTCGTCGCGCCGGTCGGGACTCGCATCGGTCCGGACGTACTGGGGCGGAACGGAGTCGATTGCAGCGACGGTCAGCCGCGGCCGCGAAGCCAGCGGATGATCAACAGCAGCAGCACCAGCGCCGCGATCGGGGCCACCCGTTTGGCCATCGGAGCCCCGCCGACTTCGATCAGGTCGATCGGGGAAGCCTGCTTGGTCTGGATCACGCGGCGGGGACCAGAATCAGCCGGGTCCGAGCTGACCGCGGCCTGCACCAGGTCGCTCTCCACACCGGGTACCTCGGGTACGGCCGACGGGGCGGTCGCTTCGGCATCGGATCCGGAGAGCACGTCGGTCTCGAGGTTCTCCACGAACTGACCGAGGATCGTGTTGCTGACCTCGTCGAGCACCCCTCGGCCGAACTGGGCCACCTTGCCCGTGATGGTCAGGTCGGTGTGGATCGTCACCTCGGTGCCCCCGCCCGCCGGCTCGAGCGTCGCGGTGATCACCGCATTCGCGTTGCCCTGGCCCCGGGTCTCGCGACCTGACGCCTTGAGCACGGCCCGATGACCGTCGTCATCCAGGTCGACGAAGGTGGCCGTACCCTTGTACTGCGCCGTCATCGGGCCGACCTTGACCTTGACCACCCCCCGGTACTCGTCCCCCTCGATCTCCTGCAACTCGGCTCCGGGCAGACACGGAGCGATGCGCTCCAGGTCGGTCAGCGACTTCCAGGTCTCGTCGATCGAGGCGTCTACCTCGAAGCGGTGGTTCAGTTCCATCGTTGGTACTCCTCGACGGTGTCGATGTCGCGGGGACTGCCGTCGCACGGTAGCTCCGCCACGAGTTCGGGGCGACCTCGGAAGAGGGCTTTCGCCCCCTCGTCGCCATCGGTGGGGATCTCGTCCCAGATGCTCCGATCCAGGCGGGCCGGGGGCAGCCGACGCCCCCGAAACGTCGCGATGACGACCGGCGAGTCGGTGCACTCGGCCACCGCTCGCCATGCGTCGGACGGCACCCCGAGCTGATCCCCCGGCGCGGCCACCACGGCGCGGGCTCCGTGGCGAGCAGCCACGTCGAGCCCGGCCCACAGCGACGACGCCTGACCCTCCGCGTAGTGGGGATTGTGCGCCAGCTCGACGCCGGAGAGCCCCGCCAGAGCATCGGCCAGATCGGCGGCCCCGGTGACGACCACCACCGGCCCGATCGCCGCCTCGACCGCCGCGCTGACCGAATGCCAGATGAGCGGTCGACCCTCGATCGGAGCCAGCAACTTGTGGACCGGACCCCGGAAACGACTTCCCGCGCCGGCGGCCAGCACGACGGCGACCGTCGCGGCGCCACCGGGCTCAGGGGACGAGCTTCTTGAACCCACGCCAGCAGAACCAGGAGAGGAGCGAGAGCATCACCGCGAGGGCCAGCAGGCCGGGCCAGGTGTCCTCCCAGGTCGCCCCGGTGTCGAGGAACCCCTGTCGAGCCATACGCAACACGTTGGTGATCGGATTGACCCGCGCCGCATAGGGCAGCCAGCCCTGCATGAACTCGATCGGGGCCTGACCGGTCGTGAGGAACATACCCGTGAAGATGCCGATCTGGACCAGCGCACCCGCTCGTTGGGTCTTGAATCGATAGAAGATGCCGAGTCCCCACAACCCGGCGACGGTCGCCACGCCGACCGCCGCGATCGTAAGAGTCAACAGGCCCAGCGCACTCTGGATCCGGCCGCCTGCCAGGTAGACGACGGCCAGGACCACGACGATGGGAATCAGGCCCCGGGTCCCGGCGTAGACGGCCGGGCTGAACGCGAGGCTGCGGCGCGGGGCCGGTGCCACCAGGAGACGATCGTAGAACCCGGTCTCGATGTCCCGGGCCACACCGAACGAAGCCCCGATCGCCGCGAACGCCGAGCCCTGGAGTATGGCCCACGGGGCGATCCAGTTGACGAAGTCGTCGGTGGGATAGATCGGGAGGTTCGCCAGGTCACCGAACGTTCCGGAGAAGGCCACCGTGATGAACAGTGGCATGACCAGCGCCGGGATGATCGCCGACGGTACACGGGGCAGAATCGTGAACCCGCGCCGGATGATGGCCGTCGTGACGCTCCACCCACTGACGTCGGCGGTCAGTGCAGGGTGGCCGTCGGCCAGCCCGGCCCGATCCGCGAACGACGGCTCCGCGCTCATCGTGACAACCGGCTCATCGGGACAACCGGACCCGGATCGAGCGCGTGGCGACGGCCACGCCGAGCACTGCGAGCCCCAGGGAGACGCCGAGGGCGACGAACGCCTCGCCGACGTCGAAGCCGACGATGACCTGATGCCGCAGCCCGTCGACGAGGTAGCTGACCGGGTTGTTGCGAGCGATCTGGCCATAGAGCCCGCTCATCAGGCTGGTCGGGAAGAACGCCGAGCTGATGAAGAGAAGGATGAAGATCAGGGGGAAGATCCCCTGAACCGCCTCGACCTGGCCGGTGCGGACGCCGATCGAGCCGGCCAGCCCACCGATGCCCACGGCCACGAGCATCGAGGCGACCATCAGGACCAGCATGCCGGGCAAGCCGCCCTTGACCGACGCACCCCAAAGGTAGAAGACCCCCGTGAACACGATGGCCTGGAATCCGGCCAGGACGGCGCCACCGGCCAGGCGGCCGACCAGGATGGACGGTCGGAACACCGGCGACGCGATCAGGCGGTCGAAGAAGCCGTTCTCGACATCGAGCGCGAGGTCCGACGCGGACGCGATCGACCCGAACATGACGCCCTGGATCATCGTCGCGGGCAGCAGGAAGTCGTAGAACGAATCGACCGGTGGGAAGAGCGGGTTGGCGGTCGCCCCGCTTAGCGCCGAGCCGTTGACGGCGGCGATGAGCAGGGGGAAGACCATGCCGGGCACCCACACCGCCGGTTGCCGGACGAAGCCCTTGATCGCCCGCCAGGACAGTGCGGTGATCTGAGCCAGCGGTGAGAGCTTGTTGGGCGCGGCGTGGGCGGCGGCCGTCATTCGTCCTCGCCTTCGAGCCGACGGCCGGTCGCGTCGGCGAACACGTCATCGAGCGACGGCGAGTGCAGCTCCATCATCGAGGCCGAGAGTCCGGCGCCGTCGAGCGCCCGTACGACGTCGGCCATCTCGGCCGCTCCTCCCGGAAGGCCGATCGCAAGACGCCCCGTCCGGGCGGGCCGGAACTCCCCGAAGCGGGCCAGCACTTCGCCGGCGGCCTCGAGTTGGTCGGCGTGGAACTCGGTACGGAGGGTCGGCGCTCCGACGGCTTCCTTGAGCGCGGTGGAGTCGCCCTGCCGCACGATGACACCATCGTCGATGATGGCGATGCGTTCGGCCAGCTCGTCGGCCTCCTCCAGATACTGCGTGGTGAGGAACACCGTGGTGCCGAACTCGCTGTTGAGTCGCCGCACTTCCTCCCAGAGACTCCGTCGACTGATCGGATCGAGCCCCGTTGTGGGCTCGTCGAGGAACAGCACCACCGGTTCGTGGATCAAGGACATGGCCAGATCGAGCCGGCGCCGCATCCCGCCGGAGTACTCACCGACCCGCCGGTCACCAGCGTCGGTGAGGCCGACCCGGCCGAGGAGCTCCTCGCCGCGTTCGGCCGCCGAACGTCGCGGAATGCCGTGCAGCACCGCTTGCAGATCCAGGAGCTCCCGACCGGTCATCAGGGGATCGATGGCCGCATCCTGAAGGGCCACACCGATCGAGCGACGGACCTGGTGGGCATCGGTCACCACGTCATGGCCCGCCACGGTGGCGCTACCGCTGGTGGGACGAAGCAGGGTCGTCAACATCCGGACGATGGTGGACTTGCCGGCGCCGTTGGGTCCGAGAAACCCGAATATCTCACCGTCGGCAACCTCGAGGTCGACGCCGGCGACGGCTTCGAGATCGCCGAAGCTCCTGCGCAGGCCTTCGACGACGATGGGTGATGCGGTCATGTGCCACCTTCGGGCGATCGATCGGTCGGTCGGGCGTCGGTGATGGCCCGCCAGACCCGCTCGGGCGTCGTGGGCATCTCGATGTGCCGGACCCCCAGGTGGGCGACGGCATCGATGACCGCGCCGTGCACAGCCGGGGTTGCGCCGATGGTGCCCGACTCGCCGACGCCCTTCGCCCCGAGCGGGTTGACCGGCGTGGGGGTCTCCATGGACACGAGCTCGAACGACGGCAGCTCGGCCGCCGAGATCATCGTGTAGTCGGCCAGGTTGGTGGTCTGGGGATTCCCGTCGTCGTCGTAGCGAACCTCTTCGCACAGGACCTGAGCCGCACCCTGGGCGATGCCGCCGTGCCGCTGGCCCTCGACCAGCAGCGGGTTGAGCATGCGGCCGGCGTCGTCGCAGCTGATCAACCGGCGGAGCTCGACCTTGCCGGTCTCGGTGTCCACGTCGACCACGGCGATGTGGGCGCCGAAGGGAAAGGTGGGAGCGACACTCTTGTGGGTGATCGACTCTCGCAGCGTGCCTCCCGCCGCCGCGACCACTTCACTCCAGCCGATCGCGACCGCCGGAGCTCCGGCGACGTGGAAGGCCGCCTCGGCGGTGTCGAGCACGACGTCGGCCCCATCAGCCTCCAGCAGGCCGGCGGCCAGCTCCCGGGCTCGCTCGACGACCGCATCGGCGGTCCGCCTCACCGCCGTTCCCCCGAGCTGGAGCGAGCGGGACCCGAAGGTGCCGACGCCACCGCGGACCGCGTCGGTGTCACCGTGGACGACGGTGATCCGGTCCATGGCGATGCCCAGGGCGTCGCTGATCAGCATCGAGAACGACGTGGCGTGGCCCTGTCCGTGGGCCGAGCTGCCGGTGCGGAGCGTGACGCCGCCGTCGGGCGCCAACTCGATCTCGGCGAATTCGCGCTCGCCCGGCCGAGGTCCGGCGGTGATCTCCACGTAGACCGAGACCCCGATACCCATCTGCACGGTGTCGGCCCGGGCCCGTCGTTCGGACTGCTCGGCTCGGAGCGCGCCGTAGCCGGCCGCGGCCAGGGCTCGATCCAGGGCACCGACGTAGTCACCCACGTCATAGGTGGCACCGGAGGCGGTTTCGTGGGGTTCGGTGAACGGCGGGATCAGGTTGCGGCGCCGGACCTCGACCGGATCCATTCCGATCTCGGCCGCGAACAGGTCCATCGCCCGTTCGATGGCCTCGGACGCCTCCGGTCGCCCCGCCCCGCGGTAGGCCACGACCGGCGCCGTGTTCGTCACCACCGCCCGCATGTGGGACTCGATGCGCTCGATGTCGTACACGCCCGACGCCATCAGCCCGGTGAAGTACGGCAGGAACGCTCCGATCATGGGATAGGCGCCGGCATCCTGGACGCCGCGCAGTCGATAGGCGATGACTCGGCCGTCGCTGGTACCGCCGATTTCGAACGCCTGGTGTTGGGCGCGCCCGTGTCCCATGGCGAGCATGTTCTCGGTCCGCTGCTCGACCCAGCGGACCGGACGACCCACCGCTCGCGCCAGTGCACCCATGATGAAGTACTCGGCGTACATTCCGATCTTGGGCCCGAATCCGCCGCCGACGTCGGGGGCGATGACCTGGACCCGGGAGGTCTCGAGCCCGTACCACTCGGCGATGCGATCCCGGGCTCCGTGCGCCGCCTGGGTGGACAGGAAGGTGATCAGCCGTCCGTCGATCCAGGCGGCAGCGGCGGACCGACCCTCGAGTGAGCAAGCGGCCAGCCGCTGATTGACCATCGCGTGGCGCACGACGACGTCGCAGCCATCGAACAGGTGGTCGTCCTCCTGCCCGGAGAACTCCGACGCCGTGTTCGTACCGGCCTCGGGAAACAGGAGCAACTCGTCGGTGGCCGCCTCGTGCACGTCGACGAGCGGCGGGAGGGGGTCGATGTCGACCCAGACCTGCTCGGCCGCGTCCATGGCCTGAGCCTCGGACTCGGCCAGAACGGCGACCACCGGTTCACCGACGAAGCGGACCGTGTCGGTGGCCAGCGGCGCCTGGCGCATCGTGGGCGGGGCAGGGGGATTGGCCGGAAGGAGGTCGAGACCGAGGTCGTTGGCGGTGAGCACCGCGATGACTCCGGGCATCTCCTCGGCCCCACCCTTGTCGATGGACGCGATGCGACCGTGGGCGATCTGAGACCGCACGAACAGCACCGTGGCCGCGCCGGCCAGCCGGGGGTCGTCGAGATCGGCGAGATAGGTGCCGCCCCGGGTGAGAAACGCCGGATCCTCGCGCCTCACAACGCGCGTACCCAGGATGCTCACGGTGTTCCCCTCTCGCGTCCGGCCTCGTACCCTACCGGCTGACCCCGGACACGGGATATGGAGTCACTCACCCACATGTCGTGTGGGTGAGTGACTCCATATCCGGCTCGGGTCGCTCAGTCGGGGGGCTCGGGGAGCTGGGTGAAGGGCCAGATGGCGGGATAGGTCGGGCCGTCACCGGGCAGGATCGCATACGCCTCTTCGCCCGGATACACCAGTCCGTACTCGTCCCGGGCGAGCCGCTCGATGGCCGCGTCGGTCTGCAGGTCGGCCACCCGCTCCTCGATTTCGCGCGATTCGGCCTCGAGCTCCCGCAGCTCGGCCGCGGCGTCCCTGGTCTCGGCCTGCTGATCGAGGAGCGCCTGGGTCGGGTACACCGCGACGAAGAGCACACCGACGGCGGCCAGGGCCAGGGTGATGGCCAGCAGCGAGAGCGACCGGGGCAGCCGGGACGCGCCGGCCTCGGCGGTCACCCCGCGCCGCCTCCTGCGAGAGCAGCAGCACCCCGGTAGAGGGCGTTGTCACCGAGGTCCTCCTCGATACGGAGAAGCTGATTGTACTTGGCCACCCGGTCGCTTCGGGCCGGGGCGCCGGTCTTGATCTGGCCGCAGTTGGTGGCGACCGCCAGGTCGGCGATGGTCGTGTCCTCGGTCTCACCCGAGCGATGGGACATGACCGCGGTGTAGCCGTTGCGGTTGGCCAGGTCGACCGCTTCGAGCGTCTCGGTGAGCGAGCCGATCTGGTTTACCTTGACGAGAATCGAGTTGGCGACTCCCTCGGTGATCCCGCGCTGCAACCGCTCGGTGTTGGTGACGAACAGATCGTCGCCGACCAGCTGGACCCGGTCCCCCAGCGATGCGGTGTGAGCCGCCCACCCGTCCCAGTCGTCCTCGGCCATCCCGTCCTCGACCGAGATGATCGGATAGCGGTCGACCAGCTCGGCGAGGTATTCGGCGAACGCTCCGGGTTCGAGGGAGCGGTCTTCTCCGTCGAGGTGGTACAGACCGTCGCGGAAGAACTCGCTGGACGCCACGTCCAGCGCCAGGGCCATGTCGTCACCCGGCGTGAGACCGGCCTTCTCGATGGCCTCCAGCAAGAGCTGCACCGCCTCCTCGTTCGACGCGAGGTTGGGAGCGAACCCACCCTCGTCACCGATCGAGGTCGACAGGCCGCGCTCGTGCAACACGTTCTTCAGATGGTGGTATGCCTCGACACCCCAGCGGAGTCCCTCGCCGAACGAGGCGGCCCCTACGGGCATGAACATGAACTCCTGGAGATCCACGTTGTTGTCGGCGTGTTCGCCCCCGTTGAGGACGTTCATCATCGGGACGGGCAGGACATGGGCGTCCGCTCCGCCGACGTAGCGGTACAGCGGAAGCTCGACATGGCTCGACGCTGCCTTGGCCACGGCCAGCGACACACCGAGGATGGCGTTCGCGCCCAGGTTGGCCTTGTTGTCGGTGCCGTCGATGGTGAGCAGGACCGAGTCGATCCCGCGCTGGTCCAGGGCGTCGAGGCCCTCGAGCGCGTCGGCGATCGTGTCGTTCACGTGGCCGACCGCGGTGGCGACCCCCTTGCCCATCCACTGGTCTCCACCGTCACGCAGCTCGACGGCCTCGAACGCTCCGGTCGAGGCTCCCGATGGGACGATGGCGCGGCCGCGAGCGCCGCTCTCGAGGGTTGCCTCGACTTCGACGGTCGGGTTGCCCCGGGAGTCGATGACCTGTCGTCCGACGATGTACTCGATGATGCTCACGTGATCTCCCGCACAGTGGTTGGCACGCTACTCCTCGGGCGCGCGCCGGGGGTGACATTCAGCGCGGCGGAGCGTAGACGAACGGGGGGCAACCGAACCCAGCCCGAGCTCAATGCCCTGTTTCGCGAACCTCGGACGCCACCCTCGTCGCCGCCCGCCGCAACGCCGTCTCGGCGTCGACCCCGACCAGCCGAGCCGCGTCGACCGCGGCGAGGAGCAGAGCTCCGACATCGGCGTCGGAGACCGGACCGGCGGCGGCTCGTTCCGAGAGCCGCGACCATGCCGCGTCGGCCTCGATCGACCCCTCGGTCCCGTCGCGCACCGACGCCGCCCGCTTGAGGATCTTGGCCGCGAAGGCCGCCGCCGGCAGCGTGGACGGCACACCGTCCATCACGCTCTCGCGGCCTTTCTCGACCCGCTTGATGGCCTCCCAGTTGGCTCTCACGTCGTCGGCGTCGGCCACTTCGACGTCGGCGAAGACGTGCGGATGGCGGGCCCGCAGCTTGTCGTGGATCCCGCGGGCCACATCGGCCAGGGTGAACCGACCCTCCTCGGCCCCGAGGGTGGCGTGGAACACCACCTGGAAGAGCAGATCTCCGAGCTCCTCCTCGAGATGCTCGAATCCGGGCGATTCGCCGTCGAGGGCCTCGAGTGCCTCCAGCACCTCGTAGCTCTCCTCCAACAGGTGGGGTGCCAGGCTCTGGTGCGTCTGCTGTCGATCCCAGGGGCACTCCCGGCGGAGGGTGGCCACCAGCTCGGCGAAACGCACGAGCTCGCCCGCCACCGGTGCCCTCATCTCGGGGATGAAGACCGAGGTGAGGTGATCGGCCTCGACCGAGCGATCGAGATCGCTCCACGCGACCGTCGTGACGACCTCGTCGGGAAGCCCCAGGCGCTGCAGCAGCACGACCTCGGTGTCGGCCGGTTCGTCCGTGGCCAGCTTCACGTCGGAGAGCACGCGCTGGTTGTGGCAGTGCGCCACGAGAAGGGGGCCCCGCTGGCCGGCTGCCTCCACCGCGAACCGATGTCCGTCGACCAGCCGCACCCCCGAGTCGACCGGGTCGACGCCCAGCCGGGTCCACACCAGGTCGAGAAACGACATGGCGGGCAGAACCTCGATCTCGACCCGCTCGTCGGCCACGAGGAGCTCGACGGTCCTCTCTAGCACCGCAGGCGAACCGGGTACGGCATAGAGCAGATCGCCCCCGCGGCGGGCTTCGGCGATGAGCAGCCCGACGATCTCGGCATAGACCGCCTCGAAGGTCGAGCCACGTTCGTAGACGGCGTCGAAGCTCGGCGCACCGCCGAGGACGTCGGCCGCCGGATGACGGGTGGTCCGGAGCCAGCATCGATCTCCGGCCTCGATCGCTCGGCGGGTCTGATCGGTGATCAGCTCGGGTCCGGCCGGACCCAACCCCACCACGGTGATCAGACCGGTCACGGCCCGGTGGGACTCGGTTGATCCTCTTCCTGCAACCGGGTCGCTGACGGATCGACCACCTGCGCTCCGTTCCAGGATCCGTACTTCGGATCGACGGTGACCTCGATCTCGGAGAGCCGCGACGCCAGCTCGACCTGCCCGGTGCTGGCAACCGGCTGGCCCCAGGCCTGGATCAGATCGCCGAGCGCCTGCCCCATCGCCTGGACCTCGGGGTCGCGGACCTGCCCCCGGGCGACGACGGCGATGAGAGCGACACCCGACGGCCACGGTGCAGGAGCACCGTCGAAGCCGGTCGCCTCGAACGCCTCGAACGGGAGTGGCTCCTCGAGCCCTCCGATCTCCGCACCCCAGAACAGGTCGATCACCTGCGTCGGCGCCCGGGGGTCGTCGCGAACGACACACAACGGCGAGGCGCCGACCGCCTGGAGCCCGGCGGCCGAGAACTCGGGCAGGTTGGCCGTGAGCTCGTCCATCTGCTCGGGCGTCTCGACGAACGCCGCCAGGCCACAGGACACCTCGAGATCATCGATGGAGCCGACCCCTGCCATCGTGAGGACCAGGTTGTTCAGGTACTCGATCGGATCCTCACCGATTGCGGCTGCGAGCTCGCCGGTGGGATCGACCTCGTCACCCACGGTTTCGTCATAGATGAGCGCGGTCAGGGCGACCGCGGTGGTGGTACTCGGAACGGCTCCGATCGCGGTCTGGCCGACGAGAGTCCCACCGCTCTGCGCCGCGACGTCCCCCTGTCGGGCTCGCTCCGAGGAGAGCAGGACGTCGTTCAGCTCGCCGGCTGAGATGTCCCGGCCGTCGACGGTGGCCGCTGGAGCGCGCCCGGCGCCGCCGCACGCCGCGGCGATCAGGACCAGAAGGACGGTCGGAGCCAGCAATCGGACGACGAGGCGGGGGGAGGATCGATCGTGCATGACGGCGAGGATGGTAGCCCTGCTCACCCCGGAACGGCCTCCTTGCCGACCGGTACGAGCGCCAGGAGGCCATCGCGGAGCTCGACGGCCGAGGAGGCCGCGGATCGCACGGGGAGGACCAGCCGCCGGGCCGATTCCTGATACCTGCCGTGACGCTCGGTCCGCTCCAGCCTGATCTGGGCCGACTGGCGCAGGTCGACCGGGGTCAGGACGGCGAGGAACTTCGGTCCCCCGAATCCGTCCCCCTTGGTGACCGAGATCTCGGTCACGCCCAGACGACGGGCCTGGACCCGCAGCTCGGCGACGGCGAGCAGCGCCTCGGCCTCGTCGGGAACGGGGCCGTACCGATCGATCCACTCCCTTCGGATGTCGTCGACCTGGTCATCGGTGATGGCGGCCGCCAACCGGCGATAGGCCTCGAGGCGGAGCGACTCCTTGGCCACGTATGTGTCCGGGATGTGGGCGTCGATCGGCAGGTCGACGGTGATGTCGACCTGCTCCGCCGGCATCTCACCCTTGAGCTCGGCCACCGCCTCGGTCACCATCTGGCAGTACAGGTCGTAGCCGACCGCGGCGATGTGCCCCGACTGGCCGGTCCCGAGGAGGTTGCCGGCTCCGCGGATCTCGAGATCCCGCATCGCGATCTTGAAACCCGAGCCCAGCTCGGTCGTCTCGCCGATCGTCCGGAGCCGCTCGTAGGCCTCTTCGGTGAGCGACCGGTCGGCGGGCCAGAAGAGGTAGGCGTACGCCCGCATGCCGGCCCGTCCCACCCGACCCCGGAGCTGGTGGAGCTGGCCCAGACCGAGGAGATCGGCGCGATCCACGACCATGGTGTTCACGGTGGGCATGTCGATCCCCGACTCGATGATGGTCGTACAGACGAGCACGTCGTACCGGCCCTCCCAGAAGTCGTAGACGACCTGCTCGAGGGTGCCCTCGTCCATCTGCCCGTGGGCGACCGCCACCCGAGCCTCGGGTACGAGGGTTCGAACCTCGGCGGCGACGTGTTCGATGTCCATCACGCGGTTGTGGACGTAGAAGACCTGACCCTCGCGAAGCAGCTCGCGACGGATCGCTTCGGCGATGGCCCGCTCCTCACGCTCCCCCACGTAGGTGAGAATGGGCTGACGGTCCGCAGGGGGCGTGTTGAGCAGCGTGAGATCGCGGATGCCGGTCAGGCTCATCTCGAGCGTGCGCGGAATCGGCGTCGCCGTCAGGGTGAGTACGTCGACGCCCGTCCGGAGCTGTTTGATCATCTCCTTGTGCTTCACCCCGAATCGCTGTTCCTCGTCCACGACGAGCAGGCCCAGATCCTTGAAACGCACGTCTTCGGACAAAAGCCGGTGCGTGCCGATGACCAGATCGACTTCGCCGTTCTCGAGTGCCCCGACCACCGATCGGGCCTCGGCCGGTGTCAGGAATCGGCTGAGTGCCTCGACCCGGACGGGAAAGCCGGCGAATCGGTCCCGGAACGTCTGTAGATGCTGCTGGGCGAGGAGCGTCGTGGGCACGAGGACGGCAACCTGCTTGCCGTCCTGGATCGCCTTGAACGCAGCCCGCACCGCGACCTCGGTCTTGCCGAACCCGACGTCGCCGCAGACGAGCCGATCCATCGGAGCGTCGCCCTCCATGTCGGCCTTGACCGCGTCGATGGCGTCGAGCTGATCGGGTGTCTCCTGCCAGGGAAACGAATCCTCGAGCTCGTGCTGCCACGGGGTGTCCGGTCCGTGGGCATGGCCCGGCGTGGTCACGCGGCGCTGGTACAGCACCACGAGCTCCTGGGCGATCTCGCTGATGGCCGACCGCACGCGAGCTTTGGTCTTCTGCCAGTCGCCCCCGCCCAGCTTGCTGACCGAAGGAGTGTCGCCGCCGGTGTAGTGGCGCACCGTGTCGATCTGATCGCTGGGGACGTAGAGCCGGTCGTCGCCCCGATACTGGAGGAGCAGGTAGTCGCGCTCCATGCCGCCGATCGATCGGGTGACCATGCCCTCATAGCGCGCCACGCCGTGCTGTTCGTGCACGACGTAGTCGCCGGCCGTGAGGTCGTCGAAGTAGCCGGTCGCGACCCGACGACGGGGCCGACGACGACTCCGGCGTCGACCGGTCAGATCCGACTCGGCCAGTACGGCCACGCCGACCTCGCTGAGGATCGCCCCGCGTTCGAGCGGTGAGACCACCACCCACACGCCGGGTCGCGTCACGTCGGTCCCGGCGTCGGCGAGGCGGGCATCGATGCCCTCGGTGGCGAGCTGGTCGATGAGACGAACGGCCGAACCCTCACCGTCGGCCGCGATGACCACGGTGGCATCGCGCCGGATCTCTGCACCGAGCTGGGCCAGGAGTCCACCATCGGAGCCCAGCTGGCCCCATCCGGTCGCTCCCACCCGGGCCACGTCGGGTGCATCGGGGACGGCGGGGAGATGCCACACCGGCGTGCCGCATTCGCTGAGCAACCGGTCGAACGGCACGTGCAGTGTGGCGTCCAGGTCGTCGCCGGCGTTCCAGGTGCGGGCCAGCGTGATCGAGAGGTCTCGTTCCTCGGCCAGGATGTCGTCGGTGCGGTCCCGACACCGTCGGGGATCCACCAGGATCACCCGGCCTTCCGGCGGCAGGAGATCGGGCAACAGCGTCGCTTGATCGACCAGGAACGGCAGCCAGGACTCCATCCCGTCGAAGAGCTGACCCTCGACCAGGCGCTCCCATTGCTCGCGCCCCCACGGAGCCTCGGCGATCAGGGCTTCGGCCCGGGCCGTGATCTCCTCGGACGGCCGCACTTCGCGACAACCGAAGATGGCGACCTCGCTGCGGGTTCCGGTGGTGCGCTGGTCGGCGACGGCGAATTCCGTGAGGCGATCGACCTCGTCACCCCAGAGGTCGATCCGCACCGGCGCATCGGCGGTGGACGGATACACGTCCACGATCGAGCCCCGCACGGCCACCTCACCGCGATGCTCGACCTGGTACTCGCGCCGATAGCCCATTCGGACCAGTCGCTCCACCAGGTCCAGCGGGTCGATCTCGTCACCGACCCCCACGACCAGCGTCTCGGCTTCGATCGCGGTTGGTGAGAGCCGTTGGAGCAGCGACCGGATCGGAGCGACGATGACCCAGGGGCAGGTGGCCGGGTCTCCGAGTCGCCACAGCGTCTCGAGCCGCTGGCCCGACGTCTCGGTGCTGGGGCTGACCCGCTCGAACGGCAGCGTCTCCCATGCCGGGAAGCCGACGACCCTCTCGTTGCCCAGTAGGGCCGAGAGGTCGCCCTGGAGGCGCTCGGACTCGGGTGTGGTCGGCACGACCACCAGCAGGGGACGACGGTCGCCGGCCTCGGCGAGCGCCGCGACCACGAGAGACCGTGCGACCTCGGGGACGGCCAGCACCGCGTCGGTCCGTCCGGCCACCGAGACGATTCCGGGATCCTCGGAGATGAGCGGAAGGAGCGCCCGCAAGGGGCCGCCCGGAGCTGACGATGTCACGATCGGACGTTGAACTGGTCCATGGCAGCGGCGAACCCGGCGGCCAGGATGACCTCGACCGCGTCGACCGCCGTGTCGACCGCCGCGTCGATGGCGGCCTGTTCGGCTTTCCCGGCCCGGCGGAGAACGTGGTCACGACCGTCCTGGGTGCTCGGCGGCTTGCCGACACCGATCCTGATCCGGCCGAAATCGGTCGTGTGGAGGTGGGCCTCCAGCGAACGCAGCCCGTTGTGCCCGGCCAAGCCTCCCCCGAGCTTCACCTTCAGCCGTCCGGGAGGCAGATCGAGCTCATCGTGGATGACGACGAGCTTCTCCCCCTCGTCGATCCCGAAGCGGCGGGTCAGTGCGGCCGCGGCCCGGCCGGACTCGTTCATGTACGTGGTGGGGATGGCGAGGGCCAGTAGGGAATGGTCAATTCGGACCTCGCCCATCTCGGACTGCTCGCGACCGGCGACGCGCAGGCGCCCCTCGTGTCGCCGAGCGAGTTGCCGGATCACCTCTGCACCCACGTTGTGGCGCGTCCCCTCGAACTCCGGACCCGGGTTGCCCAGCCCGATGGCCAGGAGATCGGCGGGTGTACCCCGTCGTTCGGGGCGCTTGGACCCGCCGAAGCGTCGCCGGGTCACGGCGGGACTCAGTCTTCGGAGGAGTCGCCGCCGCCTTCGGCGCCGTCCCCTTCGCCTTCCTCGCCGGCTGCTCCTTCTTCACCCTCTTCGCCTTCTTCACCCTCTTCGCCCTCGACGGGCTCCTCTTCGACCAGCGCAGCGCGGGTGATCTGACCGATGGCGATCGGCTCGTCCGCATCGATCTCCGCCTCGGATCCCGTGGGCAGCTCGATGTCGCCCACCGTTAGGGTCGTGCCGATCTCCATCTCGGAGATGTCAACCTCGATGTGGGGCGGAATCGAGGTGGCCGGCGCGCTGAGCGGCAGCCGGTGCAGGAGCTGATCGACGATGCCCTCGCCCCGGGTCACCTCAAGCGCCTCGCCAACCATGATCACCGGTACTTCGACCGAGACGCGGGCGGTGGCATCGATCCGGATGAAGTCAACATGGGTGACTTCCTCTCGGACCGGGTCGCGCTGAACGTCCTTGAGGATGGCCAACTGCGTGTCACCGTCGAGCTGGAGCGACACCAGGGCGTTCAGTCCGGCATCGGTGGTGAGCGCACCCCGCAGCTCGCGGTAGTCGAAGCTGAGCGAGACCGGATCGAGACCCAATCCGTAGAGCACGCCGGGGACGCGGCCGGTGCGACGGAGGCGGCGGCTGGCCCTGGAACCCAGAGCTCGGTTGGTGTCGGCGGTGAGAGTTACCTGGTCCATCGGGGGATGCGCTCCTCGGCGCTACGTGATCTTCGTCGGAGATTGTTGTCGGAGACGTCGGTCGCACGGGTCACCCGTGCCCATCCGGTCCCGGAGCGAGCGGATGATTCTACCTTCCGAGACCGATGGCGGCGACTCCGACCGCCGAACCCGGCCGGTCAGCTCTGATTCCCTCAGCTCTGGTTGTGACCGTCGAAGATCTCGGACACCGACGTGTCCTCGAATACGGCATCGATGGCGTGGGCGATGATCGGGGCCACCGAAAGGATCTCGAGCTTGTCGAACCGCTTCTCGCTCGGGAGCGGCAAGGTGTCGGTGACGACGACCTTTTCGATGACCGAGTTCTTGAGCCGGTCGACTGCCGGTCCCGACAACACTCCGTGGGTCGCCGCCGCCACCACCGACTCGGCCCCCTTCTCCTTGAGGACGTCGGCCGCCGCCACGATCGTGCCGGCCGTGTCGATCATGTCGTCGATGATCACGCACGTGCGGCCCTCGACGTCGCCGATGACACCCTTGGCCTCGACCTGGTTCTTGGCCCCTTTGACCCGACGTTTGTGCACGAAGGCCAGATCGGCGTTGAGCGCTACGGAGTACTTCTCGGCGACCTTCACCCGGCCCGCGTCGGGGGACACGACCACGATGTCCTCGCCCATGCCACGGAGGTACTCGATGAGCACCGGCATGGCGGTGAGGTGATCCACCGGCCCGTCGAAGAACCCCTGGATCTGTCCGCTGTGCAGGTCGACGCTGACGAGTCTGCTGCATCCGGCTGCCTTGAACAGGTTGGCCACGAGCTTGGCGGTGATGGGCTCGCGACCCTCGGCCTTGCGGTCCTGGCGGCCGTAGCCGTAATGCGGACACACAGCGGTGATCCGCTTGGCCGAGGCCCGGCGCGCCGCGTCGACCATGATGAGTTGCTCCATGATCGCGTCGTTGACCGACATCTCATCGGTGTCGGCGTGGGTCTGGACGATGAACACGTCGGCGCCGCGCACCGAATCGCCGAAGCGGCAGTGGATCTCGCCGTTGGCGAACTCGGCGATGTTCGCGTTGCCGAGCTCGACGCCGAGCCCGGATGCGATCTCTTCGGCGAGGGGCAGGTGCACCCGCCCCGCCAGCATGAGCAGCCGCTTCTTCGTCACCAGTTCCATGTGTGCCTCTCGCGCCCGAACGGTGTCAGGCAGTGTAGAACGCGCCGGTCGATTCGCCCGGCTCGACGTGGGTGCCCGACTCGAGAACGGCGAAGGGCCCGACGTGCGCGCCCAACCCGATCTCGGCGTCGCGCGCCATCGTCTTCTCGACCACGGCGTCGGCGCCGACCGCGCAATCGACCAATCGGGTGTCGGGACCGATTTCGGCTCGTTCGCCCACGACGGTGTCACCCTGGAGGAGCGTCCCCGGGAACAGGGTGACGTCGCGAGCCAGTCGTACCGTGGTGTCGATGTAGGTCCGATCGGGGTCGACCATGTTCACACCGGCTCGCAACCAGCGGCGGTTGGTCCGCCGCCGCATGGCGGCCTCGATGTCGGCCAGGTCGAGCCGGTCGGTCACCCGCCTGACCTGCTGCGGCTCGGTACAGGGCACCGCTTCGACGGTATACCCGGCGCCGGCCAGCACCTCGACGACTGCGTACAGCGAGTCGGAATGCTCATAACCCGGCCGGATCCTCCGGAGCGCCGGACCGAGCACACTCTGGCGGAAACAGTAGATCCCGGCGCCGACCTCACCCTCGGTCAGCGAGTGAGCCGACTCGAGTCTGGTGACCCTGCCGTCCGCGGACCGTATGACCGCTGGGCCATTACCGACGGACGCATCGGCGGTGAGCACGGTACAGACCGCGTCGGCCTCCCGGTGACGGATCACCAGCTCGGCCAGCGTGTCGTCCTGGAGAAGCGGCATGTCGGCCGGCATGACGATCAGTTCGCGCGAGTCCTCGAGGTCGGATGGGAACGGGGTGAGTCCCATCAGTGCGGCTCCGGCCGAGCCGCTCTGGAGGTCCTGTTCGACGAACTCGACGAACAGGTCGGGGCCGGTCTCGCTCAGCTTCTTGCTGAGGAGCTCCGAGGCGTTCCCGACGACGACGGCTCGGTCGACTCCGAAGTCGACTAGCACGTCGAGCCCGTACATGACCATGGGCCGCCCGCACAGCCGGTGGAGCGCCTTGGGGCGCGACGACCGCATCCGTGGATCGCTTCCGGTGGCCAGCACGATCGCCGAAGTGGGCCCGCTCGGTGTCATACCCCTGTTCTACCCCGAATCCCGCTCGCTCGCTCATGATTGACCGCCACCAGCCGACGAAATCACCGAATCGAGCCGCATGCGCCAGAGAGGCGTCGGTCGCGGATCGCGACCGTGGATCCCGACCGAGATCCGTGGTGAATCGAGGAGGTCAGGTGAGCGACGAAACCGGCGACACGAGTCAGCCCGATCGCCTGTTCCCCGACGCGGAACCGATATTCCTGGATGACGACGAGCCCGAGATCCCCGAGCTCGCCGATCTGCCCGCGACCGAGAGCGAGGAAGCCCGTTCCGATGTCCGCGTGGGCATCTCCTCGGCTCGCGATCTCAAGCCGGGAGAATTCCACCGGCCTCCCCCGGCTCTCGAGTCCCTTCCCTCCATCCCGGCGTACCGACCGACCCAGATCGACCGGATCACCGACGTCGGCGTGCCGCCGGAGGTGCCGCGCCGAGCCACGCCCGAACCACTCGCCGAACCGGATGAGCCGCCGAACCCACCGGACGATCGGGCTGGTCTCCCCTCGGCCCGAGCCCTGAAGCCCGGTGAATACCACCGGCCGCCCCCACCCCTGAGCTCGCTTCCCTCGGCACCGGCCTACCAGCCGACAGGCGTCGAACCGGTCGATCCCGGGCCTCCCCCACCGCCACCGAAGATCCGGACGGGACCACCGCCGCCACCGCCACCACCTGCCCCGCCCCCCGCGGTCGTCCCACCGGCCGTCTCCGCTTCCCCGGTCGTCCCACCCCCAGCGGTGGCCCCGCTGGCACCGCCGGCCCCTTCCCCTGTCATCCCACCGAGGCCCATGGCTCCGGTGGCCCGTCCCGTCGACGCCACCCGGGACGACGCCGAGGCCGCCGACTGGGTGGCAGCGGCCCAGGCCGACTCCGGACCGGGCCGCCGCGGCCGGATCGCCGTCGGCGCGGCGATCGTACTGCCCATCCTGATCATCGGCGCCGGACTGCTCAGCCGAGGCCTCGGCTCGACCGACGACACGAGTGAGGACGGCGACGAGCTCCTGCTGGCCACCGACTCCGACGGGACCGAGGGAGCCCCCTTCGGCCGCGACGACTGGGCCGAGATCCCGGGCGGCTGGTGGGTCTCGGTAGCGGATGCCGACCTCGATGCCGGTGCCGCACTGTCCGGTGCCGCCGAATTCAACCCCCAGCCCGACAACGGCGCCTTCGCCCTCGCCACCCTTGACATCCGGTATGTCGGCGCCGAACCGACGACCCTGTTCGATCTCGACCTGTTCGTCGTCGCCCCGTCGGGTCGGTTCTACTCGGCCTTCAACTGTCGGGCGACCGAACCGCATCCACTCGATCGGCGCATGGACATCTTCCCCGGGGCCGTCATCTCCGGCGACGAGTGCTTCGACATCGCCCCCACCGACAGGACCGGACTCACCCTGGCCGTGTCCAGTACCTCCTCCACCGACCCGGTCTACGTCTCGCTGGGCGCGGCCGGGACGAGCTCGCAGCAACCGCCCGACGCACCGCGCCGGATCGAGGAGACCGAACCGGGCTCACGCGACGTCCCCGTCGAGATGGGGGAGCAGGCGGACATCGGCGCCGGCTGGAGCCTGCGGATCGAAGCCGTCGAGCGGGACGCAGAGGATCTCGTCGGCACGAACCCGTTCAACGAACCAGCGGTGAACGGACACTTCGTCCTGGTCGAGATCTCGGCGACATACCGCGGTCGGGGCGAAACGGACGCGCTCGACGTCCGGCTCAACGCCGTCGGTCCGAACAACGTCGGCTATTCCTCGGCGGGGTGCTCGGCGGTGGAACCCGACCCCTTCCCGTGGTCGACGGCGGTGGCCGACGGAGGCCTCCTCTCCGGTCAGGTGTGTTTCGACATCGATCCGACCGACGCCGACGCGCTCACTCTCTACGCGCGGGGCGATCGCGACGCTCCCGCCACATATTTCAACATCGAACCGACCGCAACCGACTGAGCTCCGCTTCCGGTCTCCGGGCGGCCCGAGTGTGCTCTCGAGGGGGCCCGGATGCGATCATGTAGCCACGCGACGAGGGGGCTCTCATCGACGGATTCAGTCATCCAGACTTCCGGAACGTTCGCAGGGCGTTCGCCCGCCAATTGCACCGCACCCGCGGCGGCGCCGCGGTCGCCGTCTACCACCGCGGCGAGCTCGTCGTCGACCTCTGGGGCGGAACCCGCGACGACGAGCACGATCCGTGGGAATCCGACACCGTGGCGATGTGCTTCTCCACCACCAAGGGTGTCACGGCCACCGCCCTGCACCTCCTGGTCGACCGGGGGGAGATCGATGTCGACGACCCGGTGGCCGACTACTGGCCCGAGTTCGCCCAGAACGGCAAGGAGGCGATCACGGTCCGCCAGCTCCTGAGCCATTCCGCCGGCCTCCATCGTCTCCGTTCGGTGATCGACCGGGCCGACCGCATGCTCGACTGGGAGTACATGGTCGAACACCTCGCCGCCGCGGCACCGGCGTACGAGCCTGGCACCCATGCCGGATACCACGCGCTGACGTTCGGCTGGTTGGTGGGCGAGCTCATCCGCCGTGTCAGCGGCCAACCGGTCGACGCCTTCATCCAGAAGGAGATCGTGGCACCGCTCGATCTCGACGGAGCGTGGGTCGGTCTGCCTCATGACCATCGCCACCGGCTCGCCCCGCTCGCTCCCTTCATGAGCGTGCCCAACGTCAACCTCGGCCCCCTCGAGCGGCCGGCGAAGTGCCTCAACGTCCAGGCCGGGAAGCTGGTGAGCGCGATCGGCTCACCGGTGAATCCCCGCCGCATCATGAATGCGCTCGTGCCCCGCGGGGTCGAGGACATCTTCGTCGACGACGAGCTCCTCGGCGCGGAGCTCCCGGCCCTGAACGGGTGCTTCACGGCCCGCTCACTGGCCAAGATATACGCCATGCTCGCCGGACTCGGCACCATCGGGTCGACGACGTTGATGTCACCGGAGACCGTCGACCAGGCCCGTCAGGTCCAGCACCGTCACCGCGACCTCGTCCTGGTCATCCCGATGCTCTGGCGGCTCGGCTACCACCGGATCCCGGCGGCCCCCACGGCCTTCGGACACTTCGGATTCGGCGGCAGCGGCGGCTGGGCCGACCCCGACCTCGATCTCTCGGTCGCCATGGTCTGCAACCGGGGCACCGGGACGCCGGTCGGCGATATCCGACTCGTCAGGCTGGGTATGGCCGCCGCCGCATCGGTCAAGGCTCTGGCCGACCAACCTCGAGTTCCGGTCGAGGCCGCCGGGTAGAATCGAGCGGTCATGACGGACGAACACAACCTCGTCTGGTACGAGGCTGACGGTACTCGCCACGAGTTCGACGAGACCGCTGCGGCGCCGAGCGCCGTCACCCCACCAGCCTTCTCCCCGGAGCCCGAGCCGGCCGCGCCCTCGCCGCTCCGGCCCGAGACCCCCGACGACGCCCGGCCCGACGGAGAGGGTGATCAGCCCGCCGAGAGCACCGATCGCGCCACCAAGCTGTACGAGGCAGTAGCTGCGGCCGCCGCGGCGTCGAAGTCTTCGGCGCAGCCCGGCCCCGGGCAGTCGACTCGCGACGAGCCCGGCTCCGTCGACGAGGAGGTCGACGAGGAGGTCGACGAAGACTCGGGGTCTTCTCCCATGCGGGGCATGCTCCGGTCTCTGGCCCTCGGGGCGGCCGCCGCGGCTGCGACCGGGATCATCGTCGGGGCCATCAGTCTTTCCGCCACCGGCTCACGACCGGACACCTTCGAATCAACCTCGACGACGGTCATCGGGGGGCCCGATGGAACCGAGGGGGCCGAAGGCATGGGTACGGCGTCCACCACCGACATGGGACGAGTCGACCTCATTCCGGCTACGAACGCTCCGGAGGACCAGCCCGAGTAGCGGCCAGCACGTCGGCCAGCGGTTCGCCCGGCTGGTGGGAGTGCATGGCCCAGGTGACGCCCACGTCCTCCAGGCCGATCAGGTCGATGCCCGGTTGGACCACGGCGACGTCGAATCCGTCCAGGGACCCTCTCTCGGCCCGGATGACGTCCAGCATCGACCGGAGCCCGTCGACGTCGACCTCGATCGGGAACAGGCCGTCGTACTTCGCGGCCCGGCGCAGCGGCCGCAGCGCGTCGCCGCGGGCGGCGAACCAGAGGGGGATCCGTTCGCCTCTGTAGGGCGTGGGCTCGAAGACGACACCACCGTCCACGGTGAAGTGCTCGCCGTGGTGATCGACCGGCCGGCCCGACCACAACTGGCACAGCAGTTCGGCCGCCTCGTCGAGCAGGTCCCCGCGGGCACGGGCGTCGGTGAGTTCGCCGAAGGCCGAGAGCTCTCGGCTGGTGTCGACGCCGAGGCCCAGCCCGAGCACGAGCCGCCCCCGGCTGAGGTGATCGAGCGAGACCGCTTCCCGAGCCAGTTTCTGAGGTCGACGTCGAACCGGCGGGGTCACCATGGGGCCGAGGGTGATGCGTTCGGTTCGAGCCGCCATCGCGGCGAGAGCGACCCAGACGTCAGCGATATCGCCTGCTGCGTCCTCGCGCCGGAGTATGTGGTCCCACAGGAAGATGCCGTCCCACCCGGCCTGCTCGGCCTCGATGGCGAGAGCGATCAGCGCGGCCGGGTCGGCGAGCGCTCCGAACGGGGGAAGGTGGAGGGCGTGCCGCATCACCGGACGGTACCGGCCAGACTGGCCTGATGACACCAGAAGAAACCGTGAACGAATTCCTCCGCCGCGTCACCTCCGGCGACATGGACGGCGCTTGTGAGCTGGTCACCGACGACGTCGAGTACGACAACGTACCGATGGGCAAGAACCGCGGTCCCGACGAGATGAAGGCCTTCCTCGGCCCGATGGTCACCGAGCTCGACGAGGTCGAGTGGACCGTCCACCGCCAGACCGCGTCCGGGCAGGTCGTCATGAACGAGCGCACCGACGCGTTCCGGGCGGCCGGTGCCGAAATGGCGCTGCCGGTCTGCGGTGTGTTCGAGGTGACCCCGGAGGGGAAGGTCTCGCTCTGGCGCGACTACTTCGACTTGGCCGCAGCGACCGAGGGCATCGCCGCTCTCACCGAGGCCACCGGCGGCGCCTGAGTGCGTTGTTCGGGGACAGACCCCGAACGCACTTCCGCTCAGGTGCGGTCGGTCCAATCGACGAAACGCACGCCGGTGGCGCGGAGATACGCGGAGACGGCGGTTCCGATGGTCGGGAACAGCCGGTCGCCGCTCAGATCGTCGAAGATCCCGTAACGCTCGAGCTGGTCTCGCACCGGTCCCTTGAGCTCGGCGAAGGCCAGGTGGATGTCGTGCGCTCGGAGATCGGCATCCAGCCGCAACAGCACGTCTGCCCCGGTCGTGTCGACATCGGTGATGGGTTCCGCCGCGACCAGGACCCATCGAACGGGTTCGGCCGCGTTGCGGACCTCGTCGCGAATCACCCGAGCGAACTCCGCCGAGTTGGCGAAGAACAGTGGAGCGTCGAATCGAACGATCACCAGGCCCGGGATGTGATGTCCGTCGGGGTTGCGGGACCCGTCGTGGTAGCCCTTCCTCCCGTCGACCCGTACGAGTCTTGCCGTGTGAGGGCGCCACGCCTTGACGAGAAAGGCGCCCAACGCCAGGACGACGGCGATCCCGATCCCCTCGAGAACGCCGAACAGCGCAACCCCGACGAACGCGGCCAGGCTCGATGCGAACTCAGATCGTCGCATCGACCACAAGGCGAGCGTCGTCGGCACATCGGCAAGGGAGAGCACCGCGGCGATCACCACGGCAGCCAGGACCGACGACGGCACGTAGTCGGTCGCCCCCGGAGCCACGAGGACGAGGATCGCCACGCAGGCTGCACCGACCAGGCCGGCCACCTGGGTCCGGGCACCGCTCTGGTGGGCCACCGGCGTACGCGAGGAACTTCCCGATACGGGGAATCCGCCGAAGAGACCGCACCCCACGTTGGCCGCACCGGTCGCAGCCATCTCCCAGTTCTCGTTCACCGCTCGATCCTCACGGGTCGCGTAGACGCGGGAGAGCACGCTCGTATCGGCAAAGGCCACGACTGCGATGCCTGCGGCCGCGGGCAACAGCGACACGACGTCACCCCGGTCCAGGCCGTCGAGGGCCGGCCCCGGCAGGCCGGTTGGCAGGGCGCCGACCACAGCGATGTCGTCGATGCCCGCCAGCCAGACGACGAGCGCCGAGCCCACGACCGCGATCAACAGACCAGGGACCTTCGGGACGCTCCACCGCAGAACAAGGATCACGACGAGAGCAGCCATGCCCAGAACCGCCGCCGCCGAATCGGCTTCGCCGTCACCCAGCCCTCGAATGAAGTTCCCGAACACGCTCAGGACACCGTCTCCCGATGCCGCGAACCCGAAGAGCTTCGGGAGCTGGCTCACGATCACGACGAGAGCGATTCCGTTCAGGTAGCCGAGACGGATCGGTTTCGACAGGAGGTCGGTGACCACTCCGATCCGCAGGATGCCACCGACGATGAGCAACAGACCGACGAGGATGGCCAGCAGGCCCGCCAAGGCGAGCGCCCGATCGGGATCACCGGTCGCGAGCGGGAGGATGGCCGCTCCGATGATCGGGGCGAGCGACGAATCCGGCCCGAGCACCAGGATGCGCGACGGCCCGACGAAGGCGTAGACGACGAGACCGGCGATCGTGGCGTGCAGACCCGATACGGCGGGGAGTCCGGCGACCTCCGCATAGGCCATGCCGGCCGGCACGAGCAATGCCGTGAGCAGGACTCCGGCGATGACGTCCTTGCGGAGGTCGGTCGCCCGATACGGCCCGCTCGTCCGCAAGGCCGGTGCGAGCTTGCCGGGAAGGCGCGACGCGGGGTTCACGCCCCATTCACTATCACCTCGCCTGCCACCGTGGCAGGGGGAGGCCGGTGAGTCGTCAGCGCGGTGGACCGCCGACGACGATCACCTGCCCGGGTTCGCCGTAGTCCTCGGCAACCCGGGCCGGGACCACGGTCTTGCCGAACGGAAACAGGGCCAGCCCGGCCATCTTGAAGCTCACGACCGCAAACGGGATCCCGATGATGGTGATCGCGAGCAGAATGGCCGAGACGATGTGACCGATCGCCAACCAGATGCCGGCGAGCACGAACCAGAGGATGTTGGCGACCACGCTCGGCGCCTTCGCGGCGGCCGACTTTGGAATCGGCACGACGGCACGCCCGAATGGCCAGATGACATAGCCGGCCAGTTTGAAGGCCTGGATGCCGAACGGGATCGTGATGATCAGGATCATCATGAGCAACCCGGCCAGGGCGTAGCCGATGGCGAGCCACCAGCCGGCGAGGATCAGCCAGATCAGATTGCCGAGGGTCCTCATGTCGTCTCCCGACGGTCGGCCCGAGCCTACCTTCCACGGCCCCCGCTCCTTGCCGGAGTACCGTCTCCCCATCGACACCTCACCGTCTCCGGGAGAGCCGACCGTGAACCAACCCAGCTCCAACCTGCTCGGAACCCGACGGACGATCGCCTGGGTCGCCCGAGCCGTCAGCTACCTCGTCTACGCGTACGTGGTCGTCGTCCAGGTAATCCTCGGCCTGGGCTTCTTCCTGCTGTTGTTCGGCGCCAACCCGACATCCGACTTCGTGCGGTGGGTCTACCGGAGTCTCAACCGCGCCATGGAGCCGTTCCGCGGGATCTTCGAGCCGATCGAGCTGGGAACGGCCGGGAACAGCGAGGTGGCATCGGTGTTCGACACCTCCGTTCTGTTCGCCATGATCATCTACGCACTGCTGGCGATGCTGGTCGGTGCGTTCATCCGGTGGCTCACCTACCGACTGCACCGGCTCGACGTCGAAGAGGCCAAGCTCGAGCGCGACCACGAACGAGCTTTGACCGAAGAGGCCCTCTATCGCCAGAGCCAGCCCCTGGCGACGACCTCGGTGCCGCCGGCCGCCACCGGCGGCAGCGTCCCACCTCACGGTTCATGACCGGGGCGGCTCCGGCCGGCTCTGGCGCACCCCGCGGCGCTCGCGATGACACCGGGGCAGGAGTGACGGAGGGAGCGCCTCCGCTGGAACGCGTCCAGGCCCTCGACGAGTGGGCCTTCCGCCGCGTCGCCGAGTGGCACGCTCCCGTTCTGGATCGGGCGCTCCCGACGCTGTCCGAAGCCGCGTCCTACTCACGGCTGTGGATGGCCGTCGCAGCCTTGCTCGCCGTCTTCGGCGGACGGCGTGGACGGCGCACTGCCGCCGCAGGCCTGGTGGCGATCGGGGCGACCTCCGCGCTGGCGAACATCACGATGAAAGGGCTCGCGAAGCGCCCCCGGCCACACCTCGCCGTTCCGGAACGCCGCCGTCTCGAGCACCCGGGATCTACCTCGTTCCCGTCCGGCCACACCGCGTCGGCGGCGGCATTCTCGGGGGTGGTCGGCGCCGAGATCCCCACACTCCGAACGCCTCTCGATGCGCTCGCCGTCGCGGTTGGCTTCTCCCGGGTCTACACGGGGGTCCACTACCCGGGTGACGTCGCCGTCGGCTGGGTCCTCGGCAGGACCGTGGCCGGAGTCGTTCGCCGAGTCCTCCGACACCTGGAGACCCTCTGACGCCTCCGAGAGGCGTGCGGGCAGAGGCTCAGCGGGATGCCGACGCCTTCGCTCCCGGCTCTCGACCCATGGCGACGGCCAGCACGCTCGCGATGCTCAGATCCCGGGCGTGATCGCACCTCGAACTCCTCGGGAGTGAACTACCACCAGTACCGGCTGATGTCCGGCAGTCCCAGCGCGGCCAGCGTCACCAGTCGAGCCGACTGGCTTCCGGTCTTGGTGGAAATGGCGAAGACGCCCAGCTTCCCGGAACGCGTCCATCGCCGAGATCGGGTCGTCGCGATCGAGACCGAGGTCGAGGGCGAAGTGGTTCCGGGTGCCGGCGGGGATGCAAACGAACGGCAGATCGTGTTCGGTGGCGATCGAGGCGACCAGGGCTTGTGATCCGTCACCGCCTGCCATGCCGAGACAGTCCGCCCCACGGGCGACGGCATCGCGCGTGAGCGTTTCGAGATCGAGGCCGCGCTCGAGGAGGACCACCTCGACACCGAGATCCTCCGCCAGATCCACCAGGCCGAAACGCTCGACCTTCCCGCCCCCGCCCAGGGGTTGCAGAGAAGGACCGGACGAGCCGGCCGCCGCGATCCCTTGCCGGTCGCGGCCGGGGTGAGCCGGATCACCGAGTACCGAGCCAGACCCAGCGTCACGCCGAGGATCAGCACGACACCGATCGCACCAGCCACGACCGCGATGATTCGCATCGCCCCGACTTCGAGTGGTGATCGCGTTCATCGCCGGAGCATAGGCAAGCGGGTCCGACCCCCTGCCCTGATCATGACCCTCGCCTGACGGGACCGGCGCAGCCATGTCCGAACCCGTCGGCACCCGGCCGCCCACCACATCGACCTTGCTGGCCGGGCAGGGATCGAACCTGCGACCTCCTGGACCAAAAGCATCACCCGAATAGCGCCATGCACGCCGTCGCGATCGGCCCAATACTCCCAACGAAAAAGAGCGTCGAAGCGCGGGTTAGGCGGTCGACGGCATGCGCCCGGACCGCCCTAATTCTGCTAGGCGGTGGCGGTTCAGGACGCTAGCCCGTCAGCGACGTCGGAGAGGACGCTACGTGCATCTTCCTCGTCGGCGAGTACGTCGGCGAGCAGGTCAAGGTCGATGTAGCGGCGAACGCCGTCTTCGACGAGCCCTTGAATGACCGCTGGGTCGATGGCCTCCGCTTCGACCTGGATGAGCGTCCCCTCCCGCTCGATGAACGCGGCGGCTCGGCTGTCGGTCGCCTTCCCGTATTGAGGCGGGAGGTCGTACTCCTCGATCTGGTCGTAGTTGACCGCGACCCGGTTCACCTCGAGATTCCAGTACCCGAGACGCTCCTGGAGATCGCGTGCGATGTCGACACCGGACGGGTCAAAGTCGCCGACGTAGACGATGTAACAACCGCGCCCGTCGCCCAGCATGCGGGCGTACATCTGGTCGTAGATCGTCTGGGAGCCGTAGCCCTTGAGCGCGGTGACAGGGATTCCGTATTGATCGGCGACCTGTTCGCAGAGAGCGAACAGCGTCTCCTTCTCGAGCACGAGCCAGGTTTGAACGTCCTGGCCGCGGGTGCGGTCCAGCGTGAACTCGTCGGAAAGCTGCCGGACCGCCGCAAGTGGGCTCTCCCACCTCGGCAGTTGAGCGATGCGCCTCGTCGTATCGCGAAGCGCGGGAAACTCGCCGGCTCGGCGGGCCTGAGCAGATGCCCTCGACAATCCCTTGTAGTCGTTGGTCGTGTTCCGGAGGGTGCCGTCAGACACGAGCCGGTAGAACAGCTGACGCAGCGTGACGGGCGTGTCGTAGCTACGCACGATCTCGGCTGAGTGCGCGAGGACCTCTGGCCACTTCTTGCGGGCCATGGCGACACCTTCGGGATGGGTGGTTGCGGACTTGTCGCCATTATCGCGACGACGTGTGACAGTGCTCTCGCCATCCGGGTTCCGGCAGGCGGTTATCGGCGACGCGACCGGTAGCAGGTCTGGTAGGACCGGGCGATGGACGATCACACGATGGACGATCACACGATGGAACTGCTCGACGCGATCGAGGCGGTGCTGCGCGCCGCGCATGACCGGCCGGAGGAGTGCACGATCCCTCGGGACGTGCTGCTCAAGGTGCAGGACGCCTTGGCGCTGGTACCGAGGTAGCCGGGTCGCCCGACCCACCATCCGAACGGAGCAACGGGCGACCCGACTGATTGAGGTGGTTGACTGCTCGACGGCCCGACCGACAATTCCCGATTTGGGTAGGTCCAACCTGGCACCGGGGCAACCGGGCTCTTATGAGGTCGAGCAGCCAACCACGATCACATGACGCGCCTCCGGTACCGGTCGAGGACCAGGCGCTCGAGCAGGTCGAACCCGCGGAAGGGCCGGAAGAAGCTCTCGGAGTAGTCAGCCTCGACGGCAGCCGATTCCCTCGTGCGGGTGAGGTCGCCGCCACAGATCCGGTGTGCGACGAGATGCCGAACGGCGGCCAGGTCGTCGGGCCACTGATCCTCGGCGGCACCCACGTCCGGGCAGCCCTCGCCACGCGTGTACGAGCGAACCAACACGGTGGCCAGCTCGAGCGCGCCGGGGTCGTAGCTGTTGTCGGCGCCGGCGTTGCCGAACCGGATGGCAAGCTCCGCGGCAGCGGTCACGGTGCCGGAGTGGTGAGCAGAACCACGGCCTCAGGGTGCAGAAGTCCGAGGTCGTAGCGGGTGACGACCCTGATGCCGACCATGTCGTAGTCGGCGTAGAGCTGGTCGAGGATCTTCACGCTCGGTGCGAGGTCCCGGGCGACCGCGACGTAATCCATGGCGACGAGCAGGGCGGTGTCGGCGGTGAGCTTGTTGGTGACGACGACGGGCATGCCGAGGAGCCGGTAGCCGGACTGTCGGGTCACGTCGGGCTCGAGGATGTACCGGTCGGACAGGTCCTTGATTTTGCGGATGGCGACGAAGTCGGCCGGCGAGAAGAACCAGGTCCCTCCGAGCGGGTCGATCTCATCCGCGAAGAACGTCGCGACCGCGTCATGCAGGCTGTCGATGTCGGTCACGTCGAGATCACCGGTCGAGATGCCGGACTGTTCGGCCAGCCCGGTGACGGTGTCGCTCGCTCCGTCGCCGGTCAGGAACGCGGTGTCGAGCTTGTCGGCCACATCACGGACGAGGCGGGCACGGATGGTCGAGTCGATCCCGACCACCGACTGCCGTGCGAGTTCGTTCGTGTACCGGCTGATGACCTTGACCGACTTGAGCGTGGTCGGCAGGAGGGTGATCTCGTCGAAGGTGAGATCGGCTTCGGTGATCTGCACACCTTCTCCGATCCAATCCGGAGCGTCGGACCCGGTGAGCTTCGGGATGCGCAGAGGTTCGGAGGTGTCGAAGATTCTCGGTCCGGCTCGGAGGACGACCGAGGCGGCCTCGAGCGGTTGGACGAGCATGCTCGAGACTTGCTCGGTGGTGAGCTCGGTGAGTGCGGTGGTTGCGGCCATGGTGGGCTCCTAACGCTTGTGGTTCTGCGTCAGGGCGCCTGGCCCGTCACTGTCGGCCCACCGGGGGCACTCCGAACATCCTACCCTGCCCGGTGTGACGCTGATGGATGTCGGGGGCGTGCTTGCGGAGAGCACGAAGCGCCTGCTCGGCAGAGTTGCCCAGGGGTCGATCGGGGAAACTGTTTACATTGTTATCGGTTTCGGACGGCCTGCCCGGCGGCCTAACGCCTTGGATGAGTCGGTCGAGGGTGTCCAGCGCGGTCGCTAGCGAGCCACGCTTCGGAGGATGCCGGCCAGGTCCACCGACGGTGTCTCGGGTTCCCGTGCGCCCTGGTCGACCGTGCCGGACGGTCGCCGTCGGGCGAGGTGAGGTTTGCGTTCGACGAGCTGCGCCGCGGCCGTCTCGATCAGGTCGGGGTCGGGTAGCCCGTTCTCGTCGACCAGGTCGTGGTGGTCGGTCAGGTCGAGGAGATCGGACGGGTCGGCGAGCACCTCGGACGTGACCGAGGCGACGGTCTGGGCGAGGAGACGTTCGGCGAGCAGGTCGGCCCGGGCACCGTTGTCGCGGGCTCGGGTGCGATGCTCGGCGGCCTCGGCCCGGAGGTCCTCAACATAGGCACGTGGAAACGTGTCGGGCTCCTCGTCGTCGGTCTCCACCTCGGGCTCGAGGTCCGGTTCCTCGATCGATTCACTCTCGTCGGTGTCGGTGGGTTCGGTCATGCTGCTGCTCCTGGTTTGCGGGTGGTGATCCACGGGCCGATCCAGCCTCGAAGACTGTCGAGGTCGCCGAGGTGCTCGGCGTACGGCCCGTAGGCGTCTCGCTGCTCGTCGTCGAGGTTGTCGACGATCTCGGTGCCGGTGACCGGCATGGGTCCGTCTCGAGCGATCCGGGTGACGGGCACGGGCATGCAGTCGCAGCCCGGGTGTATCGCCATCGGTGTCGACGCTGGCAGCACGACACCGTTGGCGAGTCCGAGGCATGCCGGGCAGGTTCGTGCTCCGGACACCGAGCGGGTCCATCCCTCGAAGATGAACGGCAACTGGTCGACGTGTTCGGCGACCGACCGGCGGGCGGCCTGGGAGATCTCGGTGCGTACGGTGGTGCGCAACCATCGGGCCGGGCGCAGCTCGGGGTTCACGTCGCCGGCGTCGCCGAGCCGGTGGGCGGTGTCGAGCAGCCCGGCCAACGTCCCGGTCAACCATTGCGGGCGTACCCACGATCCCGGCCGGGGTGTCGATCTCCACCGGGATGCCATCGGTCGCAGCCACGCCACGCACATACGCGGTGGCGAGCGCGACCGCGGCGGTCTGGCCGGCCATGGTGAGCCCGGTGGCGAGCACGGTGGCGTCGTCGGGGTTGGTTTCGGTGGCCCACCCTTCGGCGGCGAGCGCGGCGACGTGGCGTGACAGCTCGCCGGTGCGGGTTTGGAACCGGTCGGCCAGCTCGAGCGATTCGATCGTCGGCATCACGCCACCTCCGAAGGCGGGAGACTCCGGGCCGGGATGAAGTCCTCCAGCGCGAGCCCGGTGAGACTGTTCTCACGGATGAGGCGTCGGGCCCGTTCGATGTCGGAGGGTGTGAACTCGAGGCGCTCGAGGACGAGCTCGAGCGGGACGCCGAGCTGTCGGAGCTTGAGTGCGGCGTCGGCGGCCGAGGCGGCGGTCTGGGTTTCGGGGTCGGCCCACATGCAGCGCAGCCGGGCATCGCCCGGGAGCCCGTCGCGGACCTGGACGGCGAGGTTCATGACGGATTCCCAGCCGGCGCCGAACTGGCGCATGCGCCGTCGGACCTTCGCGATGAGCGCAGCCTCAGAGGCTCTCATCGCCTCAGCGGACGATGCTTGTCCTTGGTCGCCGACCAGATAGTGCGACGGGGTGCTCGAGATCGACGCCACGGCCTTCGTGAGCTGGTCAATGGCGGACGTGAACCCGTCGAGGGTGGCCTCGGGAAACTGGCCGAACTTGGTTTCCGGTTTCTCGGACCACCATGCACGGCCGGCGGTCTGGCTGAACGGGGACTCGTTGATCTCGCCGTCGGTCTCGGGGAGCGTCATGCCGGTGATCCACCGGCGAGGCGCGGCCGCGAACTCTGAGGCGACCATGAGATCGGTCGAGAGCTTGGCGACCGCGTCAACCGGACCGGTCAGGTCGGCAAGCTCGGACTCGCCCAGAGTGTCACCGAGGCGTGGACGGTTCACGAGAGCCACGATCGGGACGACACCGAGCGGGTTGTCGATCTCCTCGACTGTCGTCCATGAGCCGGCCGGCAGGTGGGTCGCGTCGGCGTCGTTGTCGACCTTCGTGCGTGACACGAACCGGGTCACGCGGTCCGGTTCGTACACGACGGCACGAGTGCGACCACCCTCGACCCAGCGTTTGATCGCGGCCGTCGTCGCACCGGTCGCCGGGTTCACTTCGTGGATGACCTGGCGGGCACTCTCGCCCCGAATCGACGGCGCACCGTCCGGGCCGGCCCAGACGCTTACGTAGCCGCGGCCGAAGATGAGCCCGTCGACGTGGACGAGTTCGGACTGTTCGTCCATCTGATTCGCCGTCCAGATCGACCAGAGATCCGCGTCGGCGCCCTCATCATCGTCGCCAGCGAACCCGACCACCTCGAGGCGCTCCTCGGTGGCGGTCACGACAAGCCGGCACCAGTTCAAGACGAGTTCGGTGAGCCTCGACCCGACCTGTTCGCGTACCTCGTCAGGGATGAACGACACCGACTGCGTGCCGGCGTAATACCGGTTGTACCGGTCGAGGGTCGGGCGTTCTACGTCGAGGCGGCCACCGAGCCGGTCGAGGATGTCTACTGCGGTCATTGCGAGCGTCCTTTCAGACGATGTTGAGGGCCCGGAACCGGGCCGGCTCCTTCGGATTCGATGCATGCCAACTGGCACGGTCATGGGCGAGAATCCCGGCAACGGCCAGGTCGATCAGTCGCAGCGAGTTGCGAGCGTCCTTGCGCACCACGTCACCGGCGGCGGTGCGGGTGGCGACACAGTTCTGCACATGGGCGGCCATGGTCGGGTGCCCGTCATGGGTCACGGTCTGCTCGAGCACCGCGGCAGCCAACCGATCGGTGGCCGGCGCCATCCGCGCCGCGGACGAGGTGGTCCACTCGATCACCCGACCGGGCCAACGGGTCGCCCACTGCTCGATCTCGGTTCTCCACGCATACGGGTCGCACGCCAGCTCGATCACGTCATGGGTGGCGAACAAGGCCTCGACCTGATCGATCACCTCGGCCCGCGGGACACGCCAACCTTTCGCCTTCGCCGAGTCCCGAGGCTTCTCCCAATGACCGAGCACGGTCAGGTGCCCGTCGAGGGTGCAGCCGACCAGGGCGGTCGAGTCACCCGACGCCGAACCGTCGAACCCGACGACGATGCGCTCACCCGGGTCGAGGGTCCGGTCACACGAGCAGGCGTCCCAGGCGCCCCAAGGGAGCCACGAGTCCGACCGGCCCACCCACTGGCCCAGCCGGTAGCGGCGGAACACGTCCTCGCGTGTGGTGCGGAGGACGGCCTCGAGCGCGTCGACGTGCATGAAGTCATGCAGCGCCGGATTCGCGGTGGTCCATGCTGTCGGGTCGTCGAGATCGCACCCGTCGGGCGCGGCGTACTCGACGAAGAAGAACGCGTCGTCCTCACCCGTGCGGCCGTGCTGGACGAGGTCGAACATCACGCTGTCCCGGTCCTCGGCCGGTGTCGAGATGGCGAGGGTGAGCGACTCGGCCCGTTTCCCCGCGGCGAGCACGATCGCGTCCCAGACTTCTCGTTTCACGACGTGGAGTTCGTCGACGATCGCGAGCGTCGGGTCCCACCCCTGGAGCGCGTCGGGCTCGGCCGGCAGCGAGGTCATCATCGAGTCCGTGTGCGGTGCGACGATCCGATCCGAGTAGACCTGCACCCGGTCGGCCAGGTCGTCGCACAGCTCGATCATCCGACGGGCAATGCCGAGCACGATCCGCGCCTGCCGTTCGTCCGATGCGACGGTGACGATCTGGGCGCCCTCGACACCTTCACCGAGGAGCCCGTACACCGCGAGCGCCGCGGCCAACGTCGTCTTCCCGTTCGCCCGAGGGAGACTGACCAGCCCGGTGCGAGGACGGCGCCCCTCGGCCGGCCACAACCCGGCCACGATGTCACGCTGCCACGGACGCAGCACGAACGGCCCCCGGGCACCCTCACCCTTGGTCACCCTCACATACTCCTCGATGAACTGCACGACACGGTCGGGCCCGCGCTCCGGCAACCAGCTCAGATCCAGCGGATCGGCCGTCACCGCGGCCTTCGGACCAGCCTTCATGCAGCGTCACCGAAAGAGTTACCGAAACTTTCACTAGCCGACGGGTCCGTTGGTGGTCGCGACACCCTCCCTCCCCCATCACGGATCGGTCCGCGTCGGGAGTTGCACACGCGGCACAGCACTTGGACGTGCTCGAGTCGGGTGGCTGGCCATTGGAGGTGGTCGCACGTCAAGTCCTCGACAGAGCCACACCACGAGCACCAGGGCTGGCGGCGTCGGGCCATCTTGGACAGGCGCTGCCACCGGCTGTCGTAGCCGCGTCGGGTCGCTGAGGGTTTCGTCGAGGGTGGCTGACAGGCTTGGCAGTAGGTGCCGTCGGCAGGCGTGCCACACGTCAGGCAGGGACGGTTCGTCACCGGTCTGCTCCGAGGAACTGCTCGGTCTCATCGATCAGTTCGCCGATCATCCAGTGCTCGCCGAGCTCGACCATCGCGGGTGCGTGGAACATGAACTCCACCGGCCAATGGTGGAGGCACCACTCAAGCCAGAGTCGAGTCCACACGACGTTGGCCTTGCTGCCGCGTGGTTCGGGCGGTGGGATGAACTCGGCGGCGTAGAGGTTGAGACGGTCCTTCAGCCACAGGTGGGCGGCCTCCGCAGCGGCGTTCGGTGCGTCACGCATCGGTCACGCTCCGTGTGCAAGATGACCAAGATGACCAAGGTGACCATGCTCTAGGGATGGTCATGTTGGTCACCTTGGTCGGTTTCGAGGGTCCACCACCACGCAGGGTGGTTGCCTCCGAGACGGTATGAGCGTGCGTTGAGCGCCTTCTTTGCTCGCCGAATGGTGGACTCGAAGATCCCGTGACTCCTCGCCTGACTCATGATCCGCGTCTGCTTCACAGGTCCTTCGGCCAGTTCGGCGACGAGGAACGCCATGGCCTCGTCAAGACGACCTTGTTCTTCCGGCCCGGTGGGTTGAGCGACCAGTTCGTCGGCGGTCAGGTTCGTCTCCCCGGTCCACTGGATCACTCCGCATCCGAGGGTCGACGACTCGATCCGGTAGCTGAGCGACGGGGCCAGCGGTCCGAGGTTGGACTTGGTCTGCGCGAGCACCATCGAGCCGTCGTCGTCGGGATGAGGAGCCACGAGGAGCCCCGACCGGGCGGCTCCGATGAGCCCAACCGAACCTCCACCGCGATAGAGAGCCGACGCTCCTGCTGCCTTCGTCAGGTGGCGGATACCGACGATCGCGGCTCCGGTCCGATCGGCCATGGCCGCGATCGGCGCGATGCCCTGGCGGGCTGTCTGATCTTTCATCGCGTCGGTGCCGAGGACGGCAACGAGCGGGTCGGCGATGGCGAGCACGGAACCGGTCCCGACGATGACGCTTTCCAACTCCTCGACTTGCTCCGGGAACATGGGCGGGATCACCTGGTCGGAGATCACACGACGGACGCCATCGAACAGGTGGATGCGTTCGAGATCCGCGCCCGCGGCTTCGGCCCTCGGCCGGATGGTGTCGCCCGCCCCGTCTTCAACATTGATGATGACGACGTCCACCGGACCATCGAACGACGGCTCCGTGCAGCCGGGGAGCGGTTCGCCCAGCGTCAGTCGGGCCGAGATGTCGAGCGTCACGGTGGACTTACCGACGCCGGGCTGACCGTCTGCGATCGAGAACTTGCCCGCAGGGAGACGGCCGTCCCATACCCACGAGACGCGCTCACGTTGCACATCGGAGAGACGACGGATGGCCGGCTCGGTGAAACCCGGCTCGTCGTCGTAGAACTCCGGCGGTGGATCGTCCAAGAGGTGGGTGAGGTCGTCGGGCGGTGGTTCCCGTGGTGGCCGTTGTTCCGGTGCCACGGGTCGGGCTGGCATCGGCGGCGGGTCGACGCCAGCGGCCATCTCTGCGATCGTCCTCGGGTCACTCTTCATCGCGCACCGTCCGTCCGGCCTGAAGCACTCGGAGCGCGTTGATCACGCGGCGCAGCGTGTACGCGTCGATGAGCCGGTCGAGTTCTGTCTCGAGGTCGCCGACGCGGTGGTTCTTCAGTTGGGTTCGGTGGTTCCACTCGTCGAGGTAGCCGCGGGCAACCATCACGCCGCCTCCGACTTCCGTCGGGCCTGCGCTGACTTCAGCGCCAGCCGGGTGAAGTACGCGCTGCGGGCGTGCTCGGCCCGGCGTTGCCGTTCAGCTTCTGGGAGGATGCGGTCAGGGTCGACCTCCTCCTCGAAGCGGGCGAGGAACGAGGCGCGACCAGCGGCCGACGTTTCTCGTGCGTCGTGCTTCGAGTGCATCACATGAGCGGCAATGCGCGCTCGGAGGGTCCGCTCCGACGGTGTGAGGACGGCGAGGATGCCGAGTAGAAGAAACAGAGCCAGTGCCATGGGGCGCGCCCGGACCTTTCGATCTGGGCGGGGCGCCAATCCCGCTACCACAACGTGGCCGGCTCGGTTGTTAGCGCGATGCTACCGGAGGTCAGCGCCGAATGTGGGGGATGCCATCCTCGAGGTGAGCGAGCAGTTCATCGCGCGTGAACGTGCGCTCGCCGTGGCGGGGGCAGGCGAAACCGTACGGGCCGGTGCCGAGGTCGAGTCGCTGACGTCGTTGGTTGCCCCAACCGAACAGACCCTTGTCCAGCCGATCGTACGGGCCGGTGTCGCCGCCGTCGATGAGATCCCGAAGGTGCTCAGCATGTTGCTGGTCGGGATAGTCGTAGAGCTCGCGACCGCCGTTGCCGCGCTGGACGTGAGCGAGGAACCGGTCGCACTCGACGCAGTGCAACCAGAGGTCGGACTCGACGTAGGCCCGCTTCATCACAGCTTGTCGCCCGGTCCGAAGTTGCGGTGCGCGGCGCGGGCCCGTTCGTCGGCGGCGGACGCGCCGTAGCGGTCGAGCATCGAGCGTGTCTTCCACCCGGTGAGGCGCATGAGGTCGCCCTCGTTCCCGCCCTCCGAAAGCCAGCGGTGAGCGAACGTGTGCCGAAACCGGTGAGCGTGGACGTTGTCGACGCCGGCCTCGCGGCCGCGGCGGTTGAGCATGAGGCGGACGGCGTCGGAGCGGAGCGGGCCGCGGGTGCCGAGCCAGAGCTGCTCGGAGTGCGCCATCGGGTGCTTGGCTCGCACTCGGAGGTATCGGTCGATGGCTCGAGCGGTCTTAGATCCGAGCGGGCAGACCCGCACCTTCGAGCCCTTCCCACGGACGAGGATGGCCTGGTTCTCGACCAGGTCGACATCGGCGAATGTGATGCCGGTCAGTTCGGAGCGGCGCATCCCGGTATCGAAGAGCAGCCGGATGATGGCGTGGTCTCGGCGGTGCTCGAAGTCGGTGCCCTCGGTCACCTTCAAGAGCGCGGCCACCTCGTCGTCCGAGAAGACGTTCACGGGCTGCTCCCCGACCTTCGGGAGCTTGACGTTCGCCATCGGTGACCGATCGAGGTCGCCCTCGGTCACGAGGAACTTGAAGAAGGCCTTCAGCGAGATGGCCCGGTTGCGGACCGTGGCCGGTGCGTTGCCGCGTTCTTCGCGGAGGTAGATGAGCCACGCCCGGACCTGGTCAACGGTCACGTCCTCGAAGTCGAGCGGGTGGCCGTTCTCCTCGGACCATGCGACGAACCCGTTCAGCGCCTCGCGGTAGGTGCGGATCGTGCGGGGTGAGTTGGCCTCGGCGCGGAGGTGCAGCTCGAACGAGTTGAAGGCCGTCCGGAGCGTACTGCTCTGCTCAGAAGTTAGGTGGTCCACGAGCGTCATGCTAACAGACCGTTTCCCGATTCGCCTGCAATTGCAAGGATGCTGGCCGGGCAGGGATCGAACCTGCGACCTCCTGGACCAAAACCAGGCGTTCTACCAATTGAACTACCGGCCATCGCGCGCCGCGCGCGGCATCCCATGACCGTACAGGCATTCTCGGCGCTGACGTCTCAGGTTGGCCGACCGTGCCGTCAGCTGGCGGCTTCGATCGTGTGGACGACGCGAAGCCCGGGCCCCTCGACCACACCTTCGACGAACCACGTGCTCCCACTGCCCGCCAGACGCGGCCGCTCCCCCGCCCGATCGCCCAACTCGTCCCGATGGCGGGCCAGGTCCGGATAGGCGGCCAGGGCGGCCGGCTCGAGGTCGTTGTGATGATCGCCGGTGGGGCCGCCGAGCTCGTCCCACTTCGCGTAGACCCGCGGCGTCGAGCAGTGCACCGGCGGGGTCAGCAACGTGAAGGTTTCGTGTCGATGCGGCAGCGGCTCGACCTGCTCACCGATTCCCCGGACCCGGGCCCGGCCGCCGAGGATGCAGAAAGCCACGTCGGCTCCGATCGCTGCGGCGGCCTCGAGGTCATCGAAGCCTGCCCAACGCAGAATGGCGGCGGCATCCGCCGACCCTCCTCCGAGACCGGCGCCCGCCGGAATGTGCTTGCCGACCGTCACAGAGGCCGACCGACCGCAGAGCACGAGCGCTCGACTCACCAGATCGGCCCCGTCGTTCGGCATCGGGGCGTCCCCATCGAGGATGCTCGCCGGACCGGTGAACTCGACGCCGGTCCCGTCGGGATCGATCATCAGGCGATCGGCCAGATCCAGGCTTGCCATCTCGGCGTCGATCAGGTGGTAGCCGTCCGGGCGGATCCCCGTGATCCGGAGCGACAGGGTGAGCTTGGCCGGTGCCGGCACCTCGATCATGCCGACAGCGTACGGGTGAGGGCGGCCCACGCTGCCAGGTCGATTTCGCCGGCGCGCGCCTCGGGTCGCAGACCGGCCGCTTCGATCTGCTCCACCGTCGCATGTCCCTTCAGGGCACTACGGAGCATCTTCCTGCGCTGCTGGAAGCCCGTCCGGATCAGGTCGAAGAGCACCTCGGCGTCCACGTCGACGGCGGGCTCGGCGCGCCGCTCGAGCGCCACGAGTACGGACTCGACCTTGGGCCGAGGCACGAACACCTCGGGCGGGACCTTCCCGACCAGCCGGCCGGTCGCCCGGTAGGCGATCTTCAGCGAGGGCACGCCATAGATCTTCGAGCCGGGCTCGGCGATGAGCCGCTCACCGGCTTCCCGCTGGACCATCACCAGGTACCGCCGGATCTGCGGCACGTGGTCCAGCAGGTCGAGCAGCAACGGCGTGGCGATGTTGTACGGCAGGTTCGCAACGACCGTCCACGCCTGGGCGGGATCGAGCACCTCGTTCCAGTCGAGAGACAGGGCGTCGGCCTCGATCAATCGGATCGCAGCGTCCGTCCCGAGGAGGACTTCGCGCAGGACCCGGGCCAGACCGGGATCGGTTTCGATCGCGGTGACCTGGGCCCCGGTCTCGGCCAGTGCCAGGGTCAGCGAACCGAGCCCGGCGCCGATCTCGACGACGCGATCGCCTGGTCCCACCTCGGCCAGACGGGCGATGCGCCGGACCGTATTGGCGTCGGCGACGAAGTTCTGACCCAGCGAGCGGCGCGGGGCCAGATCGCCGGACTCGAGCAGTGCCCGGATCTGACGGGGGCTGTGTGTCAAGAGAGCCCGAGGGTCACGGCTTGGGCGGAAGGTGCGCGCCGCAATGCGGCCACTGCCCCGGTCCGGACATGCGCCACAAGCCCACGGCCATCGCGTCCTGCACGGCCGGGCTGGCGTTTGACGGAGCCATCCCCACCAGGTCACCGCGCCCGAGCCAGTTGGCGGTGCCGTTCCACGCCGACTGCCCGAACTGGTAGGCGCCCATGTAGGGGCCGCTCGGGTTGTAGGCGCTGTAGTTGCCGCCCGACTCGCAGTTGCGCAGGGTGGCGAGGTCGGACGCGCTGAGCCCGTCGACCGATGGCGGGGCCGGCGGTTCGGTGGGCGGAGGAGGTGGCGGCGCCTGGGTCGTCGACGGCGGTGGAGGGGCCTCGGTCGGCGGTGGGGCGGGAGGATCCGTCGCGGGCGGGACCGTCGTCTCGGAAGCGGGAGCCGCCGTCGTGTCGGGCACCTCTGCTTCTGCCGTCACGTCGGTCGGTGCCGGGGCATCGAGTCGCTCCGGATCGATGACCGCGGCCCAGCGGGTGAACGGCTCGTTGTCCACCGGCAGGGCTTCGACGACGACCTCGACTGCGGTGGTGGTCGGTCGACCGAGCTCGACCTGTGAGAGATCGGGACCGTCGTCGGCCGACTGGGCGGCGGCGGCGGTCTGGACCTGCCGGCCCCGACCCGGGTCACCGAAGTCGGTGACGAAATCGATCACGAAGAACCCGATCGCCAGCAGTGCCGTGACCGCGACGACGGTGCCGCGGGTCTCCAGGGGGTGCGAACGGTGGACGGCGCTACTCCTCGACGTTCCAATCGGACTGACGATCGTATGACGTTCGTAACACAATCGCAACCCAGGGACCATTGGCGATTGTATAATGCTGTCAAACAGCAGGCGGGGGGAACCGGAGCACCACCGTGCCCACCATCCCTTTGACCACCCGAGGTGGCATCGCGCGCCTCATCATCACCCTGGCCCTCGTCGCCGCTCTCCTGGCCGGCGCCGCACCGCCGGCCGACGCCCAGGAAACGACCGCGTGGAGCGTCAAAGCGACGTTCAGTGGACTGGACGACCCGACCATCGGCTTCACCGGCACCGGGACCCAGATCGTGCAGGGACAACTCCCGTGGGGAGCCCTGTACCTGTCCGGCGGTGTCCGCGACTTCGACTACCCGTCGACCTTCGATCCGTCCTTTTCGATCCACGACCTCACGACCGGGGCCTTCGGCCTGTTTCGCTCTGAACTCGGACCGGCCATCAACGAGGTGTACCTCAACGACAGCCGTCGGCTGATCCGCTTCGACAACACGATCAGCCGAGCCACCTGGAACGGAGCAACGGAGACCCTCACCATCGCGGGCTTCGGAGTCATCGACCACTACGTCTTCTACGACTACGGATCGACGGACCACTTCTCCTTCTTCACCATCACCGTCACCCCCGCGTAGCGCCTCCTCGCCACCGCGCCTCTTCGCTACTCCCGGGCGAAGAACCGATCGGCGTTCGCCCAGGTGGCCCGGGCCACCCGGGCGACGTCGATCTGTTTCAGCTCGGCCACCTTGGCCCCCACGTGGCTCACCCAGGCCGGTTCGTTCGGTCTGCCCCGGTGCGGAACCGGAGCCAGGTAGGGCGCGTCGGTCTCGACGTGGAGCCGATCGAGCGGGCACTGACGGGCGGCCTCTTGCACGTCGGCGGCCGAGTTGAACGTGACGATGCCGCTGAACGAGATGACCGCCCCACGGTCCAGCGCCTCGGCCTGCTCGCCGGGCCCACCGGTGAAGCAGTGGAAGACCGTCCTCTCGGGCGTGCCCTCACGGTCGAGGATGGCGAAGGTGTCGTCCCACGCCTCTCTGGTGTGGATGACCAGGGGTAGCCCGTGGCGATGGGCCAGGGCGATCTGCGCCGCGAAGATGTCCTGCTGCACCGGCCGCGGTGAATGGTCGTAGTGGTAGTCGAGCCCGCACTCCCCCACGGCGACGACCTCGGGCTCGGCCAGCAGAGCCTCGATACCCTCGATGCCGTCGTTCGCATCGTGGGGATGGACCCCGGCTGTGGCCGCGACGCCATCTGCGGACCGGGCGGTGCCGATGGCCTGCCGGGACCGTTCGAGATCGGTACCGACGTCGATGAGCCGATCGACTCCCGCCAGTCGGGCCCGATCGATGGTCGCGACACCGGCCTCACCCGGCTCGAGATGACAGTGGTTGTCGAACCACCGCAACGGCGCCGAGGCCGGCACGCTCTCGGTCGATTCCCCCATTCCTACGCCTTCAGGCGCGGGAAGAGGGGATCACCCTTCTCGACGGTGAGCCCGCCCGGATAACCACCCCAGGCGATCACCTCGGCCAGAGGCCGATCGGTGGGAGAACCCGGTAGTCCGATCCGGCGCCAGACCTCGGCGCTCGCCTCGGGGATGGCCGGCGTGGCCAGGATGGTGACGATTCGAAGCGCTTCGAGGGCGTCACCGAGCACGACGTCGACCTCGGGCCCCGGATCCATCTTCCACGGCTCGTGTTCCTCCAGGAAGGCGTTGGTCTCACGTATCAGGGACCAGGTGGCGTCGAGGGCCCGGCTGGGCGCGATGTCAGCCCAGGCCGATGTGGTCTCGTCGACCGCCGTGGCCGCCACCGCCGCGAGCGAACTGTCGGATCTCGGAGCCGGTCCGATGCCGTCGCACTTCTTGGTCACGACGGTGCTCACCCGCGAGACGAGATTCCCGTACTGATTGGCCAGATCCGAGTTGTAGCGGCTGACCATGCCCTCGTAGCTGAAGTCGCCGTCGGGACCGAACGGCGTGTCCCGCAGGAAGTGGTACCGAAACCCGTCGACACCGAAGGTCTCGACCAGGTCGGCCGGGAAGATCTGGTTGAGTCGGGTCTTGGACATCTTCTCGCCGCCGACGAGCAGATAGCCGTGGACCTTCAGGCGATGCGGCGGTTCGAGCCCCGCCGCCAGGAGCATGGCCGGCCAGTAGACGCAGTGGAACCGGAGGATGTCCTTGGCCAGGAGGTGATGGACGTGCGGCCACCACCGGTCGAACGCCTCTTCGTCGACACCGTACCCGGCCGACGTGGCGTAGTTGATGAGCGCGTCGTACCAGACGTAGAACACGTGGTCCTCGTCCCAGGGCACCGGCACACCCCAGTCGATCGACGTGCGGGTGATCGAAACGTCGTCGAGGCCCTGGCGGATCAATCCGAGCGCCTCGTTGCGTTTGCCGTCGGGTTGCACGGCTGTCGGGTTGGCCTCGTACCACTCGGTCAACGGTCCCTCGAAGGCGGACAGTTCGAAGAACCAGTTGTCCTCGTCGAGGTGCTCGACCGGCCGGTCGTGGATGGGGCAATTGCCGTCGATGAGATCGTCGTCGTTGTAGTAGGCCTCGCAGGCCACGCAGTACAGACCCGAATAGGTGTCCCGGTAGATCCAGCCGTTGTCGTAGACCTTCTGGAGCAGCTCCTGGACCGCCCGGTGATGGCGGGGCTCGGTGGTCCGGATGAAGTCGTCGTAGGTGATGCCGAGCAGATCCCAGGTCTCGCGGAACCGGGCACTGGTCAGATCGGCGTGCTCCTGCGCCGACCGGCCCTGCTCTTCAGCCGCACGCTGGACCTTCAGGCCGTGCTCGTCGGTCCCGGTGGTGAACCGCACGTCGTCGCCCAGCAGACGATGCCAGCGGGCCACGCCGTCGGCGATCGTCGTGGTGTAGGCGTGACCGATGTGCGGGATGTCGTTGACGTAGTAGATCGGCGTCGTGACGTAGAAGGGGGGCACGGCTCAACCCTACCGACGGCGCGGAGTGCGGCGAACGACAATACGGCGGCCCGGATCGAGGACCGCAGCAGCGAACTCGTTCAGTTCGGGAACGGTGGCCGAGCTGACGGCCGGGGCGCGGGCGTCATGGTCGGGTGGCGCCGCCGCTCCGTGGAGCCGCTCGGCCGTGAGGGCGGCCAGGCCATCGGCGTCGTCGACGAACCGGTAGCGATCGGCCAGGACGGCGACCGCGCTCTCGAACTCGGCCGACCCGATCCCGTCGACGACCAGCGCATCGAGGTCGGATGCCGCGGTGGACACGATCTCGTCGATCCGCTCCGGGTCACCGGGTGCGGAACGGCCATCATGACATCGACGCCGGCTCCGGCGCCGAGGTGCCGACCCGTACGCGTGACGGACCAACGGCGCCGGCTCAGCCCCCGGACACCTCGCGTAGGATCGGTCGACGCTCGTCGGCCAGGAGCTCGACCTGATCGAGTCCGGCCCGACTGCGCACGTCCTCGATCTTGTCGAGCTCCCGTTCGAGCTGGCGCCGCCGGGTGCCCGAGAGCTCGCCCACCGACTTGGCGACCGTGGCCACCTGCCGCTCGACCTTGTCGATCGCGTCGGACATCTTCTGCCATTGGTCCGAGAACGAGCCCAATCGTTCGAGGATCTCGCTCGAGGCCCGCTGCACCGCGACCGCGTCGACCTGCCGGCGCACCACAGCGAGCACGGCGAACAGCGTGTTGGGGGAACAGACCGCCACGCCCTGGCCCATGGCGAAGTCGATGAACTCGGGGTCCTGCTCGTGGATGAAGGTGTAGACGGCCTCGTTGGGAATGAAGAGGAGCACGAAGCCGAGGGTGGTGACCGGGTCGGCGTAGCCCCGGGTGGTGAGCTCCTTGACCCGGCCCCGCACGTCGCGTTTGAACTGACCGGCGAGCCGGTCCCGTTCGTCGTCGCGCTCGCTGTCGAGGTAGCGCAGGTAGTTGTCGACGGGGAACTTCACGTCCATGTGGAGACGCTGATCGTCGGGCAGCAGAAAGGTGAAGTCGGGCGTGGTACCGCTCGGGAGCTGGATCTGTTTGCGGTAGTTGACGTGCTCGCGGAACCCGGCGCTGCGGAGTACGTCGTCGGCCATGCGCTCACCCCACTGACCGCGGGCCTTCGGGTTGGCCAACGCCTCACGGAGCTGGGCGGTGGTGTCGGCCAGCTGACGCTGACCCTCGACCGCCGCCTGGAGCCCCTCGACGAACTGGCTGTGTTGAGCCGCCCCCTTCTCCTGCATCTGGGTGAGCTCGCCCTGCAGCCGCTTGAGCTCGGATCCCATGGCCGTCATCTGGGTGCCGAGCTGCTCGCCGACACCGGTCATCCCGGCGTCGACGACCTCGCGTACGCCGCCGACGCGCTCGGCGACGATCTTGTCGACCGACTCGATCTTCTTCTCGAACGACGACTCGACGGTGCCGAGCCGGTCGTGGACCGCCTGCTGGGTCTCGGTGAGCCGTTGCTGGGCCTGGAGCATCTGGCGGTCCATCGCCTCGGCCCTCAGGTCCATCTCGCGGCGACTGTGGCCGAGCTGGTCGTCGATGCGTCGGGCGGCGTCGCCCACCGCCGAGGTGACCACCTCGTTGACCGCGTCGACCGTGGCCCGATCGACCTCGTCGGCCCGGGCCGGCGCGGTGCGCGCCGCGGTGAGGCGAACGGCGAGGACGACGGCCACGGAGATGGCGGCGATGGCGAGCAGGGCCAGGAGAGCGGCGAGCGATGTCATACCAAAACCGTACGCAGGGGGTGTGACATCGACGGGGACCCTAGGCCTCCCAGTGGTGGACGGTGCCGCTCCCGCCGATGAGCGCCGACCCCGGGAACACGCGCAGCCGGTACGGGGCGAGCTTCAGGGCGGCGAAGGCCACCGAGGTGGGGCCCTCCGACCACTGCGGAATGATCGCCGGGTCGTAGCCCACTGGAGCGGGGGCCCCGAGGAATCGTTTCCACAGCCATTCGCACGTGCCGTCGTCGGTGAACCACTCCGTCGCACAATCGGCCGAGCAGGTGTCGTGGGTGGCGTCCCAGTAGCTGCACGACAGATACGGATTGGCCGAGAGATGGTCGGCCTTGACCGGCGTCGGGCCGGTGGCGATCCAGCCGGTCAACTGTGCGCCGTCCCACTCCCAGACGGGATGGAGGATCCGCGACCGGGGTCTACCGTCGTCTCCGGCGGTGGCGGCGGAACACCAGACGATGCGGTGGGCCATGTCGACGAAGGCAGGCGCGGTTTCTGCGAGCGTTGCCATGTCCAATCCTGCCTCATCCCACGGCCTCCAACCGAACTCCATCGAGTCGAGCCCGTGAACCTCTATCTGATGGAGTGACCGCGCTGCTCGGACCGCGGCGTCACGGGAAGACGAGCCTCCTGAAGCGGTGTGCGCCGATCTGGCCGCGGTCACGGGTCCCGTGCGGAAGGTCCTCGACTCCATCGCCGGTACGGTTTCCCTCCGCCTCGGCGTAGTGGGCCTCCAACTCTCGTGCTCGACGAGTTCTCGGGCATCGCCGGTGTCGGCGGTGCGGCGGGAGTCCTCCGCACGCAGCTCCAGCATCACTACCAGGACTTGGGGATCGTCTTCGCCGGGTCCCAACCCTCGACCATGCGAACGCTGTTCGGCGACCAGACCCAGCCGTTCTTCGCTCAGGCCGACCTGATCGAGATGGGTCCCCTTCCGACCGCGCCGTGCTCGACATCGTCGACGGTGGGTTCGCTTCCACCGGGCGCGCGGCCGGCCCGGCGGGCCGCCGCATCGTCTCGTCCTCCGAGGGCCATCCCCAACGCGCCATGCAGCTGGCCGACGCCGTACGGCGTCTCACTCAACCAGGCGACACCGCCGACGCCGCCACCTGGCAAGAGGCCCTGGCCGCGGCCGACGCGCTGGTGGGCAACGGCCACCTCGTGCGCCGCGACGAACGGCTGGCGGTGGTCGATCCCCTCCTCGCCGACTGGATCCGGCGCCGCTTTCCGGTGTGACCGCCAACAGGTCGTTCCCAACCGTCGGCTACCGACGCTGACGGACCAGATTTCGGCAGAGGGGGGGTCAGGCGGCCGGGCCTTGATCGGAACGATGGATCGCACGATCGTCGGTGCCCAGGTAGGACGCGATCACCTGCGGGTCCTCGCGCACCTCCCGGGGTGAACCCTCGGCGATCACCGCCCCGGCCTCGAGGCAGTAGACCCGGTCGCTGATGCTCATGACCAGCGGCATGTCGTGTTCGATGACGACCACCGCGGCCCGGAGCTCGCGCTGGATCCGGCGGATCAGCGGCCCGAACGCCTCGGTCTCCTTCTGGGCCACCCCCCCGGTCGGCTCGTCGAGCAGGAGCACGCGAGCATCGACTGCCAGGAGGCTGCCGAGCTCGACGACCCGTCGGGTTCCGGTCGAGAGTCCGGAGACGTAGCTGTCGGCATGAGAACCGAGGCCGAGGAAGCTGATGATGTCGTCGGATTCGGACCGCTTGCGTCGCTCGGATGCCGGCGACGGTGGCAGGTGCAGCATCGACGGGGCCAGCAACGACCGCTCCCGGGCCTCGAGCGACACCATCAACGTCTCCTCCACCGTCAGTTCCGGGTACAGCTTCGCGGCCTGGAATCCCCGACCCAGACCCAGGCCGTGCCGGAGGTGGGCGCGCATGTGGTTGACCTCCCGGCCGAGCACCTCGATCGTCCCCGTCGACGGGACGAACCCACTGATCGCATCGAGCAGCGTGGACTTTCCGGCGCCGTTGGTGCCGATCAGACCGACGAGCTCGTCGGACATCACGTGGAAGTCCACCTCGCTGACGGCGCGATTGCCACCGAACTGGACCGAGACCTTCGACGTGGACAGCGCGGGCTGGCCCTCGGCCAGCTCGACCGGTCCCCGGTGGCGGCTCAACACGTGCACGGGGGGTCGCTCGACCGCGACGTCGTCGGTCTCGTCGAGCCGGCTCTCGGCCGCTCCCAACAGCGCGTCCCGCACGCGGTAGACGATCTGCTGGAGTCCGCCCGGGAAGTACATCAGCAACAGCAACAGACCGATGCTGCTGGTGAGCAGAACGACGAGCTCGGGCGGCGACGAGGCGTCGAACAGTGCCGGCACGCCTTGGACCCAGAGTGCTCCGAGCACCGGACCGGCCACCGACCCGAGACCACCGATGATGGCGATTGCCACCATGCGTATCGAGACCTCGGGGGCGAACGTCGTGGCCGGCTGGATCGACGACTGGAGCGTGACGAAGAGACAGCCGGCGAACGCGGCGATCCCGCCCGAGATGGCGAAGGCGGTGAGCTGCATACGGCGGGGGGACACCGTCGATGCCGAGGCCATCTCCTCGTTCTCCCGCACCGCTATCACACTGCGGCCGATACCGGTGCGACGGAGCTGAGCGACCAGCGCACACACCCCGATCAGGGCCAGCAGGCACAGCCAGTAGAAGGACTGGCGACCCGTGTCGGGATCACCGAAATCGATCGGACCGATCACCGGTTTCGCCACCGGCCGAGTGGCCGAGCTGCCGCCGGTGAAGACGTCCTGGATGAACAACCAATTCGCCGCCGCGACAGCGAACGCCAGCGTGGCCACGGCCAGGTACAACCCGCGGACGCGTAGGGCGGGGATCCCGATGATGAAAGCCGCCACGACCCCGACCAGGACCGAGATGACCAACGCCAGACCCCATTCCAGGGTGAACGAGCCGAGAAGGGGGATCTCGTATCCGTTGGTGAGCGTGCCCATCGTGAGCCCGCCCAGGCCGACGAAGGCGAACTGCCCGAGCGACAGCTGTCCGGCCCAGCCGGTCAGCAGGGAGAGCGAGACGCCCACCATGGCGGTGATCATGATGCTGCTCCACAGGAACAGGCTGGTGGCGCTCTCGAGGACGAGACCGAGTCCGACGAACGACGAGAACAGGAGCACGAAACCGATGAGATTGAGGTGGCGCACCCAGAAGACCTGCTTCAGCCGTTCGGGCACCGGCTTCAGTTGGGGCGACAGCGACCAGGAGGAGTCTTCGGTCCCGCCCCTCTTGACGAACAGCACCACGACCAGGACGGCCAGGAACAGGTAGAGGTCGACGATGGTCCGGTTGGTCGATTCGACGTTCGCCCGCACGATCTGTTCGACGACACCGACGGCCAGTCCGCCGGCCAACACCATGGGCAGGGAGCGCATCTGGGCGAGGAGGCCGACGGTGATGGCTCGCAGCAGCAGCGGGGCGGCCAGCGCGGCCGAACCGGCAGCCGCGGCGTTGCTGATCTGGAACGGGGCGAAGACGATCGCCGTCGCCGCCGCCAGCGCGCCGGCGATGACCCACACGATCGTGGACGTCAGCTTGGGGCTCGTGCCGTAGATCCGAGCCGTGTCGGCGTTGGACGCGGTGGCGCGCACCGCCAGACCGAACCGGGTCCGATTGAGGAACACACCGAGGCCCAGGATCAATGCCGGTACCAGGAAGAGGACGAGGAGATCGCGGTCGAGCAACGTCACGTCGCCGATCTCCAGGGTCCAGTCGAACGGGAGCGGGATGGGGCCCGGGGTCGTCACCGCGGGAAGATTGATCTTCACCGCGGTCAGGAGCTGCGCCACCCCGATGGTGGCGATGAGCAGGACCAGGCGGGGCGCGGTGAACAACCGGCGCACCACCGTGAGCTCGATGATCGCTCCGACGATTGCCATCGCCAGCACGGCCAAGCCGTAGGACAGCCACCAGTTCAGCTCGTAGCGCACGAGGAACAGGACGAACACCGCGACACCCAACGCTCCCATCTCGGCGTGGGCGAAGTTGAGAACACCGGTGGCGCGATAGACGAGCACGAATCCGGCCGCCAGCGCGGCGTACGTGAGCCCGGTCACGAGACCGATGACGATGTCCTGCTGGGTGATGACGATGCCGAAGATCTCGATCATCGGTCGGCTCCGGTGTCACCGCCGAGGAAGACGGCCTGGGCGAGGTCGTCGCGTTCGCTCAGCTCCTGTGCCGATCCGCTGAAGCGGACCTCTCCCTTCTCCAGGAAGACCGCCCGATCGGCCAGCGAAAGGGCGATGTTGACCGACTGCTCGACCACGATCATCGTCTGGCCGTCCGCCTTGAGGGCCTCGATCACCGCCAGCAGCTCCTGAACCACCAGCGGGGCCAGGCCGAGGCTGAGCTCGTCGATGATCAGCACCTCGGGCTCGTGCATCAGCGCCATGGCCAACGCCATCATCTGCTGCTGGCCGCCGGAGAGATCACCGGCCTTCTCGCCCAGACGCCCGTCGAGAGCGGGGAACCGGTCGACCGCGGTGGCGATGCGCCGATCGATCTCGTCCCGGTCGAGCTTGCGAGCCAGCACCGAGGTGCGCAGGTTCTCACCGATCGTGAGATCGGGGAAGATGCCCGCGCCGCCCCGCAACTGCACGATTCCTTCGGCGAACCGGCGCTCGGCGTCGGTGTAGGTGATCGTGCGGCCGTTCAGGCGGATGACCCCCCGCTCGGGCACCCCGAGCCCGCTGATCGCGCGGAGGAGGGTCGACTTGCCTGCACCGTTGGTACCCAGGAGCGCCAGCACCTCACCCCGGCCCACCTCGAGGCCGACGTCGAACAACACCTGGACCTGGCCGTAGCTGAAGTCGAGGTTGTTGACCTGGACCACGGGGATGTCGTCGGCCGACTCGGCCATGCGATCCATCTCGTCCCGCTCCTCGAGGATCTCCTCGACCGCCAGCGAGATGTCGTAGCGGATGAACCTCCCGCCGTACATGATCAGCGAGCCCCCGATGACGCAGGCCAGGGGGGCGACCGCCAGCATGGCCGTGCGGTTGCCGAACGAGTCGGACAGCTGTCCGACGAACAGCCCACCGACGAACCCGCCCATCAGGAAGATGAACACCGGCAGGAAGGCGAAGGCGAGGGCGCGGATCCGGAACGGCGACACCGCAGCGATGATGGGACCCGCCGCCACGAACGCGGCGGTGATCGCGGCCTGCGCCAGGGCCACGAGGATCACGAGCCCACCGATCGGCTTGAGCGGGAGACCGATCGCGTACAGGGCTCCGGCCGCGATGACGAACATCCCGGCCACGCGCATCATCCGCTGCGGATCCTGACGGAAGACCCGATCGAACAACCGGCCCACGAACGGGAGCAGCGGGATCGCGACCACCCAGATGAACGACTCCACGATGCCGCGCTTGAGCGGCCCGTACGCGTACTTGTCCTCGAGCAGCAGGTTGAACTGGAGGGGCACGGCGATCAGCGCGAATCCGACCACGCCCACGCCGACCGACAGGTAGTAGAAGGTCCTGACCTTCTTGAGCCGCTCGAAGGCTTGACCGATCGAGACCGGCAGTTCCTCACGGGCATCGTCGATCGTGCGGCCCAGGACCGACTGCTGGTCGAACTGCCCGCGTTTCGGCTCCTTCAGACCGATCGACGCGAGCCCGACGACGACCGGCGGGATGGCCAGGGCCACGAATGCCCATCGCCAGCCCTCGACGCCACCGGCCCATGCCGCCACGCCGCCGACCAGCAGCGGCCCGAGCAGCTGGCCGATCGGTCGACCCATACCCTCGAACGCGAAGATCCGGTTCCGCGACTGCACCGGGTAGGAGTCGGACAGGAGTGAGTTGGACACCGGGATCCGGTAGGACTGGCCCAGGCCGGTGGCGGCGCTGGTCATGAACAGCTGGAACGGATTGGCCACGAACCCGCTCAGGGCCATCGTCGCAGCCCAGAACAGCGACGCGATCGGAATGATGGTCACCCGCTTGATCCGATCGGCCAGCGTGGCCATGGGCACCGCGCCCAGGACCAGCGCCACCCCGCCGAAGCTCAGGACTCCGGCGAGCGCCGTGTCGGACAGACCGAAGGTCTCCTGGATGTCCGGGGCGACCACCCGCACCGCTCGCGGCAGGTCGTCGATCACGTTCAGAAGGAACATGAACACGACCATCGCGACCCCACCCTTGGCCAGGGCGCCCTTCAGCGTCATCTCCTCGTCGCCCACACCCGGGAGCAGGTCGTCGGGCAGTGCGGTCCGGGCGTCGCGCTCGGCCTGGGTGGCGCGCCGCTTCGAGTCCCCGGCGAGGACGGCGGCGGCTAGCTCGGCCGTCCCGGCCTCCGGCCCGGACCGTTGATCGGTCACGTTCCCATGTCCCCCCTGAACGAAGTGGTGGTGCATCTTGGCCGCGACCGGTACACAGAGCAAGGGATTCGCCTGCGCTAGCGTCACGGTGGTCGGCGCGGCGCGCCGATCACCAGAAGGGACCACCTCTTGCGCTGGAACATCGCTCGTCTCCTGTCCGTCCTCGTCGCCATGACCCTCGTCGCAGCCGCCTGCTCCGGTGAGTCGACCGATGATGCGACGGGAGACACCGTCGACACGGCGGACACCTCCGATACCGGCGACACCACAGAGCCGGCGGACACCTCAGCCACGGGCGACACCACCGGGACCGGCGGCTCGGGCGAGATCTACGACGACCCGCGGGGCGGCGTCTTCACCGAGTTCCAGGCCGGCTTCGATCGCTCCGATCCGTTCAGCGGCCTCGACAGCTTCTGTTCACCTCACGACGAAGCCCCTGGCCGCCAGGCCACCGAACCCGGCATCGAGGCCGACACCATCGCGATTCACCAGATCCGCCAGGAGCTCGAGAACCTCGTGAACATCGGCTTCGGCATCGACGTGGGGGACGTCTCGCTCATGTTCGACACGTTCACCGAGGTGATCAACGAGGACTGCAACGGCATCCGCGGCCGCCAGATCGTGATGTCGGAGAGCAGCCACGACCCCCTCAGCTCCGACCTGGAGCAGGCCCGGATCGCCAACTGCATCGAGGCCACCGAGGACAACAACGCCGCGGTCGTCCTCAACAGCACCGGTGTCCAGGGAACCGCGACCCTGTGCGTAGCCGAGGACCACAACACTCCGCTGATCACCACCCAGGGCCTGTCCGACGACTTCATGACCCGTGGCAACGGGCGACTGCTCACCCTGGACTTCACCCTCAACGAGAGTCTGCGCTTCATGGTCGAGAGACTCGACACCGAGGGGGAGCTCGAGGGCAAGACCATCGCCGTCATAGGCGCCGACGTACCCGGTCAGCCCGAGGCCGTCGAGGACGGCCTGGTCGGCACGCTCGAGGAGCTGGGCTACGACGTGGCGGTGAACGACGTCATCGGGTGCGGAGGAGGAACGACCTGCGCCGAGGGCGTAGCCGAGTCGGTCGCCAATCTGGTCGACGCCGGGGTCGACGCGGTGTTCCCGACGCTGAGCGTCACCTCGCTCCCCGGCTACGTACAGGAGATGGTGACCCAGGGATTCGAGCCCGGTTCCGTGCAGTTCTACAACTCGAACTTCGCGTCGCAGGCCGGCGACCTGGTCTCGTCCAAGGTCGCGGCGTTCGGTGGCGAAGCTGCTGCCGGCCTCTATGACGGCACGATCATCGTTGATGCAGCCGCAACGGGGAACTTCCGGATCGAGGGGATGGAGATCCCGGCGTTCAACCAGATGTGCAACGAGGTCTACGCCGAGAGGACGGGCATCGAGTACGACTGGTACTCCGAGGCCGAGAACACGCCGTCGGGAATGGTGAGCAACGTCTGCGCCCTGATGCGAATGGCCGCCCGGGGCGTCTACCACGCCGGCGACAACCCCACCCGCGACGACATCGCCGACGCGCTCGCCGGGCTGAACGCCGTCGACCTGCTCAACATGACCCCCGCTTCCATCTCCGACGGGAAGTATGCGATCGCCGACTCCGACCAGACCATGACCTGGACGTCCCCTTGCGCGATCGAGGGTGCAGCTTTCGACGAGAACGACACCTGCATCGTGATGGACGACAACTTCGAGCTCGTGAGCCGCTGAGGCGGCCATCGGGGCCGTATCCTCCATGCCGTGACCTCCACCGAAGCGCCGACCAGCGCCGACTTCCGGCTCACCCACCTCAAGCAGCTCGAAGCCGAGAGCATCCACATCATGCGCGAGGTCGTTGCGCAGTTCGACAATCCCGTGATGATGTACTCGATCGGCAAGGACTCGTCGGTCATGCTGCATCTGGCCCGCAAGGCCTTCCACCCGGCTCCTTTGCCCTTCCCCCTCCTCCACGTGAACACCACGTGGAAGTTCCGGGAGATGATCGAGTTCCGCGACCGCATGGCTGATGAGCTCGGGTTCGAGCTCATCAGCCACACCAATCCCGAGGGGCTCGAGCAGAACATCAACCCCTTCGATCACGGATCCAAGAACTACACGGACGTGATGAAGACCCAAGCGCTGAAGCAGGCCCTCGACGCGGGGGGCTACGACGCCGCCTTCGGCGGAGCCCGCCGCGACGAGGAGAAGTCTCGGGCCAAGGAACGGGTCTTCAGCTTCCGCGACAAGTTCCACCGATGGGACCCGAAGAACCAGCGACCCGAGCTGTGGAACCAGTACAACGGGCGGGTCCACGCCGGCGAGTCCATCCGGGTCTTTCCGCTCAGCAACTGGACCGAGCTCGACATCTGGCAGTACATCCTGCTCGAGGACATCGAGATCGTCCCGCTCTACTACGCGAAGGAACGACCGGTGGTGGTCCGCGACGGCGTGACGATCATGGTCGACGACGAGCGGTTCCGCTTCGAGGACGACGAGACATCGGAGATGCGCTCGGTGCGGTTCCGCACCCTGGGTTGCTACCCGTTGTCGGGCGCGGTCGAATCCATGGCCGCCACCCTTCCCGAGATCATCCAGGAGATGCTGCTGGCCACGCGCTCCGAGCGTGAGGGCAGGGTGATCGACTACGACCAGTCGGGCTCGATGGAGGAGAAGAAGCGCGAGGGGTATTTCTGATGCCGACCGTAGAAGGTGGTTCGCTCTCATGAGTCCGTCGCTGCGTTCCCCGGCCACGCAGGCCGCCCGACCCTCGAAGGTGGTTCGCTCTCATGAGTCCGTCGCTGCGTTCCGCGGCCACGCAGGCCGCCCGACCCTCGAAGGTGGTTCGCTCTCATGAGTCATAAGTCGGACCTCATCGCGACCGACATCGACGCCTATCTGGCCGAGCACGAGCGAAAGGACCTGCTCCGGTTCCTCACCTGCGGTTCGGTCGACGACGGCAAGTCCACGCTCATCGGTCGACTGCTGCACGACTCGAAGATGGTCTACGAAGACCAGCTCGCCGCACTCCACAAGGACTCCGCTGCGGTGGGCCACGCCGGCGAGCACCTCGACCTCGCCCTGCTGACCGACGGCCTCAAGGCCGAGCGCGAGCAGGGCATAACCATCGACGTGGCCTATCGCTACTTCTCCACCGCCAGGCGCAAGTTCATCATCGCCGACACCCCGGGCCACGAGCAGTACACGCGCAACATGGTCACCGGCGCCTCCACCTGCCAGCTGGCGGTGATCCTCATCGATGCCCGCCACGGCGTCCTCGCCCAGACCAAACGGCACAGCTACATCGCATCGCTCCTCGGCATCCGCCACGTGGCCGTGGCCATCAACAAGATGGATCTCGTCGATTGGTCCGAGGACCGCTACGACGAGATCGTCGACGACTACAACGCCTTCGCCGGCGTTCTCGACATCGACCGCCCGCTGTTCCTCCCCATGTCGGCCCTCATCGGCGATGGCGTCGTCGACCGCGGTGAGCACCTCGACTGGTACGACGGGCCCACCATGATGGAGCACCTGGAGACGGTGGACATCGAGGCCGACATGGACCTCGAGCGCTTCCGCTTCCCGGTCCAGCTCGTGCTCCGGCCCGACCTCGACTTCCGGGGGTACGCCGGCACGGTCGAGTCGGGCATCGTCCGGCCCGGCGACGTCATCAGGGTCCAGCCCTCCGGTACGGCGGCCACGGTCGAACGGGTCGTCACCTTCGACGGCGACCTCGAACAGGCCGGTCCCGGGCGGGCGATCACCATCACGACCACCGAAGAGGTGGACATCAGCCGGGGTGACGTCCTCATCAGCCCCGAGCATCCGCTCCTGCGCTCCCACGACGTCGACACCATGCTGGTGTGGATGGCCGAGGTCCCGCTCGAGATCGGACGGGAGTACATCGTCCAGCAGGGCAACCGTCGCCTCAACGCCCGGATCACCAAGATCAGCGAACGGATCGACATCAACACGCTCGAGTCGGGCGCCAGCGACGTTCTCGAGCTCAACGACATCGCGCGGGTCACGCTCTCGGCCGACGCCGAGCTGCTCTTCGACCCCTACGAGGTCAACCACGGCACCGGATCGTTCATCCTCATCGACCGGATGACCAACGCCACCGTCGGCGCCGGGATGATCCGCGGCAGTGCAGGCTCGTGGGACAAGCAGACCGATGCCCGCATCATCCGCCAGATCAGCGAGGTCACACCCCGCGAGCGCTCGATCCGCTACGGCCAGGAGCCGGTCACGATCCTCGTCACGGGACTCACCGGAGCGGGCAAGTCCACGGTGGCCAAAGCCCTCGAGCGGGCGATGTTCAACCGGGGCCGCGCCTCGCTCCGACTCGACGGTGAGAACATGCGGCTCGGCCTGTCCCGCGACCTGGGATTCAGCATGCCGGAGCGCTCCGAGAACCTCCGCCGCGTCGCCGAGATGGCCAACCTCGTCAACAACCAGGGCATCATCGTCGTGGCCGCGCTCATCGCTCCGGGTGGTGAGGTGCGGGCCCGGGCCAAGGAGCTGATCGGCTCCGACCGCTTCGTCGAGGTGTTCCTCGATCCGCCGGTCGAGGTCTGCCGGGAACGTGACGTCAACGGCCTGTACGAAGCGGCTGATCGAGGCGAGATACCGCAGTTCCCCGGCGTGTCGGCGACCTACGACCGGCCCGCCGACGCCGACCTGGTCCTCGACACCAGCGTCCTGGACGTCGATGCGTGCGTCGAGCGCATCATCGCCCTCCTCGACACGCGCGGGTACCTCGCGGCCGGCATCGACCGATGAACGATCCGGTCAGCAAGAACATCGTCAAGGCGGAAGGCCACCTGGACCCCGGCGAGCGGGTCCGGCTGCTCGGTCACGGTTCGATCACCGTCTGGTTCACCGGCCTTTCGGGGTCGGGCAAGTCAACCCTCGCGTACGCCATCGAGCACCAACTGGTCGCTGAAGGGACCATGGCCTACGTACTCGACGGCGACAACGTCCGATTCGGGCTCAACCGTGATCTGGGCTTCTCCCCGGAGGACCGGGAGGAGAACATCCGGCGGGTCGGCGAGGTGTGTCGGCTGATGAACGACGCCGGCATGGTCGTGCTGTCCTCGTTCATCTCCCCCTACCGCCGCGACCGTGACGAGGTCCGGAAGCTTCACGAAGAGGGGACGTTCCTCGAGGTCTTCGTCGACACGCCGCTCGAGGTGTGCGAGCAACGTGACGTCAAGGGTCTCTATGCCAAGGCCAGGGCAGGCGAGATTCCCGAGTTCTCCGGTGTGTCGGCCCCCTACGAGGCCCCGGAGGAACCCGACCTGCGCATCGACACCACGACGGGCTCCATCGCCGACTGTGCCGGGCTCGTCATCGCCGAGATCCGCAACCACATCTGAGGGACCCCGCGAGCGGGTATGGTTGATACATCGGCTGTGACGACTTGTCACGGCCGAGTGTCAACGGGGGGAAGGTCCATGGAACGGTTCGTCGCGAGCCGGCTCACGCCGCTACTGCTCGCCGCCGCGCTGATCGCGTCGGCGTGCTCGGGTGAGTCCAACGGCGATGCCGGGACAGGCGACGACACGTCGGTCGACCCGGCGGTGGAAGTCCGATCGGCCACCACGCTCGCCGATGACACGACCGCCGCGGCCGCGACGGACTCGACCGACGTCTACGTCGACCCCCGCGGCGATATCTTCACCGAATTCGAGGCCGGGTTCGATCGCACCCACCCGTTCCAGTCGGTCGACTCCTTCTGCCTCCCGCACGACGAAGCCGCCGGACGGATCGCCACCGAACCTGGCATCGAGGCCGACACGATCCAGATCCACCACATCCGTCAAGAGCTCGAGAAGCTCATCGGCATCGGGTTCGGGGTCGAAGTCGGCGATCCGGCCGACATGTTCGACACATTCGTCGACGTCATCAACGAGGACTGCGGCGGGATCCGGGGTCGGAAGCTCGAGCTCACCCACACGGGCTACGACCCGCTGAGCCCGGACATCGAACAGGCGCGCACCGCGGCGTGCCTGAGCGCCACCGAGGACCACGACGCCGCCTTCGTCATGAGCAGCACCGGCCTCCAGGGCACGGCCAACCTCTGTATCGCCGAAGACCACGACACGGCCGTCGTCACGACCCTCGGAGCGCAGGACGACTTCCTCCAGCGGGGTCGAGGCAACCTCATCACCTTCGACTTCTCCCTCGACGACAGTCTGCGCCACATGGTCGACCGGGTCGCGGCGAGCGGGGCGCTGGAGGGCAAGGTGATCGGAGTGGTCGGCGGCGACACCCCCGGCGAGCCCGAGCCGGTCGAGGTCGGGCTGATCGCGACCCTCGAAGCCGCTGGCTACGACGTCGCCGTCCACGACACGATCAGCTGTGGCGGGGGCACCTCCTGCACCCTCGGGGTCCAGGAGTCGGTCGGGAACATGAAGACCGCCGGGGTCGACGTGGTCTTCCCGACCCTGAACGTCCTCTCGCTTCCCGGTTACGTCGCCGAGATGGTCACCCAGGGATTCGAGCCCGGCGACGTCCAGTTCTACACCTCCAACTTCAGCGGCCAGGCCGGCGACCTCGTGTCGTCGAAAGTGAGAGCATTCGGCGGTGAGGCCGCCGGTGCGCTCTACCACGGGACGGTGATCGTCGACTCGGCCGCTACGGGAAACCAGTACCTCGATGGCTGGCCGTATCCGCGGTTCAACCAGCTGTGCGCCGACACCTATGCCGACAACGGAGGCGAGTCGTACGACTTCTACGATCCGGGCGAGAACACGATCCTCGGCATGGTCGGCGTCGTCTGCTCGGAGGTGCGCGTGATGGCCCGTGCCATCTACGACGCCGGCGACAACCCGACCCGTGACGACATCCGCCGGGCGATCGCCGATCTGGGACCCGTCGATGCCAACAGCAGCGTTCCCATGTCGTTCGGACCGGACAAGTACTCGGCGTCGGATGCGACGCAGACGCTCCGCTGGACCTCCCCCTGCGAGATCGAAGGGGCAGCCTTCGACGAGAACGACACCTGCGTCGTGCCCGACAACAACTACGAGCTGGTCTCGGGCTGACCCAGGCCCAACGCCAGCTCGTACACCCGTCGCTTCGAGACCCCCAGGCCCCGGCTGACCGAGGCCACCGCATCCCGTCGGGTCGCTCCCTCGGCCAGTTCGGTCCGCAGTGCGATGACGAGCTGATCGTCGCCGGTCGGCTCGGGTGCTGCCGCCCCGGCCAGCACCACGACGTACTCGCCCCGCGGTTCGGTGGCGGCCAGCCACTCGACCGCACCGGTCAGCGAACCGCGCCAGGTCTCCTCGTGAAGCTTGGTGAGCTCGCGACACACCGCCACCGGCCGATCGGGGTCGCACCGGTCGGCCAGATCCACGAGCAGACCCCTCACCCGGTGGGGTGCCTCGTACAGGACGACCGCTCGCCGCTCGGTGGCCAGCTCGGCCAGCCGCTCGGCACGCGCTCGCCCCTTCCGGGGCAGGAATCCCTCGAAACAGAACCGATCGGCTCGGATGCCACTGGCGACCAGAGCGGCCAGGATCGCCGACGGACCCGGAATGACCTCGACCGCGAGGCCGGCCTCGAGTACCGCGTCGACGACCCGCTGGCCGGGGTCGGACACCGCCGGCGTGCCGGCGTCGGTGACGAGGACGACATGAGCTCCGTCCCGGACGGCGGCGACGACTCGGTCCGCACTCGCCCCCTCGGTGTGCTCGTCCACCCGTAGCAGCGTCGGAACGGCCAGATCGAGATGGCCGAGAAGGGAGCGGGTCCGCCGCGTGTCCTCACAGGCGATCACGTCGGCCTCGGCCAGATTGTGGCGGGCCCGCCCGCCGAGGTCCCCCAGATTGCCGATGGGCGTGGCCACCACGGCCAGCCGGCCGCTCATTCCTTCACTTCGAGAACGGCGCCGGGGCACAGCTTCCAGCGTTGCGCCGCGCCCGCCGGCGCTTCGACGACGACGCGAGCCCGCCACCGGGGAGCGCCGATGCGATTGGGGGCCATCGTCACGACGTCGAGAACGCTCAATCCGTCATCGCAGAAGATCACGTCGATCGGGAAGCGCATCCGGACGGTGTGGACCATCCGGGCCGGCTTCAACATGAGAACCCCGTCGAGGTCGTCACGTCCGAGCAGACCGCGGCGGCGGGCGGCCCTCGACCCGGCCACTTCCAGAGAGGCGAGCACCTCACCCTCGTGAACCAGCCATGCCATGTCTCCACTCTACGACCGCGCGAGCCGCCAGATGTCGTGTGGAGCCCGGGGGAAGTGCGAGAGAACCCGCCGGTCGGCGATCGTGAACCCGAGGCGTCGGGCGACGGCGGCTGACGCCTCGTTCTCGGGCAGGATCACGCTGAATACCTCGTCGACGTCGTGACATTCGAATGCCTGATCGACCGCCGCCCGTCCCGCCTCGGTCGCGAACCCGTTTCCCCAGCGAGCCGGATCGAGCACCCAGCCGATCTCGATCCCGGGCCAGTCCGATCGCTCGGGACGATGGGTGCCCGCCCGGCCGATCATGCGACCGGTGGCCTTCTCCTCGATCGCCCACTGACCCGTCCCCCGCAGCGAGAACTGCCCCCGCCATGCAGCCATCTGCAGCCACGCCTGCTCCCGCGTGAAATCGCTCGGGAGGTACAGGGCAGACCGCACCTCCGGCGCGGTCAGGATCTCCCGGTACCGCTCTGTGTCGTCGTCGGCGAAGGGCCGCAGGATCAGCCGATCCGTCTCGATCGTCGGTTGCTCCACGGGACCCTCCTCGGGGCGGCGGTGGTCAGACGTTGAAGCGGAACTCGACCACGTCGCCGTCGACCACCACGTAGTCCTTGCCCTCGAGGCGCAGAGTCCCCGCGTCACGGGCCGCCGACCAGGAACCGGCGTCCAGCAGGACATCCCACTGGATGACCTCGGCGCGGATGAAGCCACGCTCGAAGTCCGTGTGAATCCGCCCCGCGGCCTGGGGCGCCGTGGAACCGGCGCGGAAGGTCCAGGCCCGACTCTCCTTCTCGCCGGTGGTGAGAAACGTGCGCAGACCCAGCCGGTGGTATGCCGCTTTGATGAATCGAGGCAACGCCCCCTCGCCCAGGCCGAGACCCTCGAGCATCTCGGTGCGCTCGTCGGGATCCAGCTGAGCCGCCTCGGCCTCGAGCTGCACGCAGACACCGAACACATCGGCCGTGTCACCCAACGACTCGCGCACCGGCGCGGTGACGGCATCGACCTCGTCGAGCTGGTCCTCGCCCAGGTTCACCAGGGCCAGGACGGGCTTGTTGGTGAGCAGAAACCACGGCTTGAGCAGCTCGCGCTGTTCCTCGTCGAGATCGCTTCGGTACAGGGGTGTGCCCTCGGCGAGGAGCTCGACCGCCGCCTCGAGAGCCGCTACCTCGGGCCGGATCCGCGGGTCCTGTTCAGCGGCCTTCTGCCGCTTCTTCACCTTGTCCTCGACCGATTCGAGGTCGGCCAGCGTGAGCTCGATCTCGACCACCGCGAGGTGCTCCATCGGATCGGTGGGGCCGGCGACGTCACCATCGGGAAAGGCGCGGAGGACATAGACGATGGCATCGCTCTCACGAATACCGCCGAGGAACTTGTTTCCCAAGCCTTCGCCCTGGCTGGCGCCGGCGACGAGACCGCCGATGTCGTTGAACTGCACCGTGGCGTGGACGACGTTCCTGCTCCTGCTCATCTCGGCCAGCAGATCCAACCGGTGGTCCGGCACCGACGCGACTCCGACGTTGGGGTCCGTCGTGGCGAACGCATAGGGCGCGGCGAGCGCGCCGCCACCGGCCAGTGCGTTGAAGAGAGAGGACTTCCCCGCATTGGGGAGACCGACGAATCCGAAGCGTTCCATCGGCGGCAGGCTATCGGCGCGCCTACGCTCGACCCGCACCCGATCCCCTACCGGAGGCGCTCATCGACGCCGAGCATCCGTTGACCCCATTCGGCTGGACCGAAGCCGTGGCAGGAGCCGTCGCGGATGCCGACGTGGCAGAGGGCGAGTCGGGTCGGGTGACCCGCGTCGATCGGCGAGGCACGCAGGTGATGGCCGCTCACGGTCTGCAGCGGGTCAGTACCGACGGGCGGACCTCGAGGGCGGCCGGCGTCCTCGAGCAGCCGGCCGTCGGCGACTGGGTCCTCTTCGTGCCGGACGGAAAGCGGCCGGCGGTCGTCTCGGTGCTCCCCCGCCATGGCGTCCTGGCCCGCCGCGACCCGGCCGACCGGGCCAGTGAGCAGATCCTGGCCTCCAACCTCGACCACGTCTTCATCCTCGTCCCACTCGACCGGGAGACCTCGCTGGCCTGGATCGAGCGGTCGCTCGTCCTCGTCCACGAAAGCGGGGCCGGTCCGGTCGTCGTACTGTCCAAGGCCGACCTGAGTGCGGCCGGTCCGGCGACCGAGGAGCTGGTGCGCCCGGTCACCGGCACCGATCCGGTGCACCTCGTGAGCGCTCTCACCGGCGATGGGGTCGAAGACCTCCGCCACTACTTCGACGGCAACGCCACCGTGGCGATGTTCGGCGCGTCGGGGGCGGGGAAGTCCACGTTGGTCAATGCCCTCCGCGGCGACGAGCAACAGGCGACCGCCGACGTGCGAACCGGTGACGCGAGGGGTCGGCACACCACCACGACCCGACACCTGCTCCCGCTACCCGGTGGGGGGGTGATCCTCGACACCCCGGGCCTGCGCTCGCTGGGCCTGTGGGAAGCGTCGTCCGGGATCGAGCTGGCCTTCTCCGACATCGAGGCTCTGGCCGAGGAGTGTCGGTTTCGCGACTGCCTGCACGACGCCGAACCAGGCTGCGCGGTACGAGCGGCGGTGGCCGCCGGCGAGCTCGAGGCCCGCCGACTGGAGAGCTTCCACAAGCTGGTGACCGAAGCCGACGCGGTCGATCGCCAACGCGAGGAGCAGCGCCAGGCCCAGGGTGAAGGGCGACGCCCCCCTCGCCGAAGATCCGGCCGCGGCGGTCGCTGACCGGCCCCCGCTGCCGCCCAAGCCCGAACTTTGGGCAATGATCCGGACCGGTGAGGGGTGAGTGCCCAAAGTTCGGAGGTAGCGTCGGCGGCGTGAACGAGCGTGCGGCCGGAACCCCCTTCGCGGGCGATCCCGTGGCCGCGCTGCGGCGCTGCGTCTACCTCCTCGACCGCGAGCTCGCCCCCCAGCCCAAGGTGAAGGCGTTCCTCCGGGCCGTCGACATCGTCACCGATCTCGGGCCTGCCGCCGTCGCCGATCACGTGACGGCCGGCACCCTGCGCTCGCTCGACGGCATCGGGAAGAGCACCGGCGGCGTCATCGAGGCCGCGGTCAGAAGCGAAGCCTCCCCCTACGTCGCCGACCTCGAGGCCCGCAGTGCCATCGAGCTCTCGGACCGGGCCAGGCCCTACCGCGACGCCCTCCGGGGCGACTGCCACCTGCACACGACCTGGTCCGACGGCGGGGCGAGCATCACCGAGATGGCCGAGACCGCTCGGGACCTCGGCCACGAGTACATGGTGCTGACCGACCACTCGGCCCGGCTCACGATCGCGCACGGGCTGTCCGCCGAACGCCTGGCCGAGCAACTGGCCGAGGTCGCCCGGGTCAACGAACGTCTCACCCCTTTCCGCATCCTGACCGGACTCGAGGTCGACATCTTCGAGGACGGCTCGCTCGACATGTCAGGCGAACTGCTCGGGCAGCTCGACGTGGTCGTGGCCAGCGCCCACTCGAAGCTCCGCCTGGACCGGGAAGCGATGACCCGTCGGCTGGTGATGGCCGTCGCCAACCCGCACGTGGACATCCTCGGCCACTGCACCAATCGCAAGGTGACCCGTCGAGGACGGCCACCGTCGCAGTTCGACCCCGAGATCGTCTTCGCCGCCTGCGCCAGATTCGACACGGCGGTCGAGATCAATTGCCGGCCCGAGCGGATGGACCCACCGGACGAGCTGCTCGCGCTGGCCGTGGAGTGGGAATGCAGGATCGCGATCGACACCGACGCCCACGCCCCCGGTCAGCTCGAGTGGCAGGCATATGGCTGCGAGAAGGCCGCCGCCGCGACCGTGCCGATCGAGTCCGTGGTGAACACCTGGCCCGCCGACCAACTGGTGACGTGGGCCGCCGGCCAATAGCCTTGCGACCATGTCGAAGCGCACCAGCAAGCGGCGGGCCAAGGCCCGTCGGTCCAAGGCCAACCACCGGCGCAAGCCCAACGCCGGCCGCTGACCCGTTCGCGGTGACCAACCCGATGGTGACCGAGGCCCCGATGCTGATCTTCGACGGCGACTGCGCGTTCTGCACCTCGTCGGCCACCTGGATCCAGGCTCGGCTGCCCGACTCGGTTCCCGTGGTCCCCTGGCAGCGCCTCGATCTCGACCGGTACCACCTGAGCAGAGCCGACGTCACGACGGCCGCGTACTGGATCGACCCCGACGGTACGCGCCATCGGGGTCACCGCAGCATCGCCCACGCCCTCATGGCCGCAACCAGCGCGCCGTGGCGGGCCATCGGCCGGCTCCTACTGATCCCGCCGGTGTCCTGGCTGGCCGCCGCGGTCTACTCGGTCATCGCAAAGAACCGCGATCGCATGCCGGGCGGCACACCCGCTTGTGCCATTCCCGAGTCGACATCGACCGAGTCCACCGAATCGGCTTGAGCACCACGGTCCTCGACGACATCAGGACCTCGTGCGCCCGCGTGGCGGCCCACGCCCGACACGTGCACATCGACCCCGAGAGCCTCACCCGCTACGCCGAGACGTTCCCGGTCGACCTCCTCGACGCCCCGTTCGCGGATCCGGCCCACGAAGCCCACGGCGGGACCGAGCAGACGACGGCATTCGTAGTGGCCCTCGATGCGGTCAACTTCGGCAGCGGCTGGTTCCCGGTCCTCGACAAGAGACCCGGAATGAGCGGGTACCACACCGTCGCCGCGTCCCTCGAGGACTTCGTCGCCGACACGGGGCCGCTGACAGCGACCAGGCTCGGATCGATCACCGCTCGCGACGCCTGCGGGATCTTCGGTCAGGATCCCGACGGAGAGGCCGCCGAGCTCATGGCCCTCTTCGCCACGGCCTGGAACGACCTGGCAGGCCTCGTCCACGATGAGTTCGCCGGCTCGTTCACCGGGATGATCGAAGCCGCCGAACGATCGGCGGCCCGGCTCGTGGCGATCCTCGACCGACTCACGTTCTTCCACGACGTGGCCGACTACCCGTTGCCCGACGGAACCGAGCTGGAGGTGCCGCTCTACAAACGGGCCCAGATCGTGGCCGGCGACCTCGAGCGCGCGTTCGGGGGCGAAGGACCGGGCCGGTTCGACGATCTCGACCGGCTGACCATCTATGCCGACAATCTGGTCCCCCACGTACTGCGACTCGACGGCGTGCTCCGTTTCGACGACGTTCTCGTGGGCCGTATCGATCGGGGCGAGCTCCTCCGGCCCAGCGAGCCCGACGAGGTCGAGATACGGGCCGTGGCGCTCCACGCGGTCGAACTGCTCGGGCAGACCCTTCGCGAAGCGGGACACGACCGGGCCACGGCGGGGCGCCTGGACTACGTGCTGTGGAACCGGGGCGGCGGAGCGGGCTACAAAGCCCGACCCCGCCATCGATGCCGCTGCGCTTTCTACTGATCTGCATTCCCGACGTGGGCTCGGCCACCACGCAGCGTGACCGGGCTGGTCCGGTCCCGTTGGGGCACGATAGGTTGCCGATCCTGACCGGCTCGGCGCTCGCCGCGTCGCCCCCGACTCCCTGGAGGACTCACCCATGTTGCGATCGCGCTGGTTCCGGCTGCTCACTCTCCTGTTCGCATTCTCCCTCGTCGCCGCCGCCTGCGGCGACGACGACGACTCCGCTGACACCGGGGACACCGTCGACACCGCCACCGCCGACACCACGGACACCGCCGACACCGCCGACACCGCCGACACCGCCGACACCGAGGCGATGGACGACGTCACGCCGGTGAAGACCTGCCTGGTCACCGACCTGGCCGGCATCGACGACAAGAGCTTCAACGCCAGCGCCTGGCAGGGCGTGCAGGACGCGATGGACGCCGGGTATGCCACCGAAGACTCCACCTTCCTCGAGTCCGACTCGGCCGAGGACTGGCAGCCGGCGATCGATCAGTTCCTCGCACAGGACTGCGAGCACATCGTGACGGTCGGGTTCGCGCTGGGCGAGGTCACCGACATCAACGCGGCAGCCAACCCCGACATCAAATGGACCATGATCGACAACGTGCTCGAGAACCAGCACGACAACGTGAGCCAGCTGGTGTACCAGACCGACGAGGCGGCGTTCCTCGCCGGTTACCTCGCCGCCGGCATGACCACGACCGGTGTCCTCGGAACCTACGGTGGAGGCAACTTCCCCACCGTCTCGATCTTCATGGACGGGTTCACGCGAGGCGCCGCCTACTACAACGAGCAGAACGGCACCGAGGTGGAGGTCAAGGGTTGGAGCACCGACACCGGCGAGGGCGTCTTCACCGAGTCGTTCACCGACATGGCGCTGGCCAAGACCACCGCCGAGAGCCTCTTCGACGAGGGCGTCGACATCATCCTGCCGGTCGGCGGCGAGATCAACCTGCCCGCCGGCGACGCCATCACCGAGCGTGACCTCGACGCGGCCCTGGTCGGCGTCGACGTCGATGCCTTCAACGCGATGGACGCCAAGTACCAGGACCTGTGGTTGACGACCGTCGAGAAGAACCTCGCCGGGTACACGACCGACTCGATCGCCGCCGACGCCATGGGAACATTCGAGCCTGGCTTCATCGTCGGAAGTCTCTCCAACGAGGGCGTCGGCCTGGCCCCGTTCCACAGCTGGGAGGATCGCGTGCCCGAGGAGCTCGCCGCCGAGATCGAGGCTCTCCAACAGGACATCATCGACGGCGTGATCCCCGCCGCCCTCTACGACCCGACCGGTCAGGGTTGATCAACCAACCGTGAGTTGACGGGGCCCGGGTCGACGCCCGGGCCCCGTCGACCCGAATCACCGTCCTCGGAGGTGGCGTGCAACTCGAGCTTCGAGGGATCACCAAACGCTTCCCCGGTGTGATCGCCAACGACGACGTCAACCTCACGGTGAAGAGCGGTGAGATCGTGGCGCTGCTCGGCGAGAACGGAGCCGGCAAGACCACGCTGATGAACATCCTCTACGGGCTCTACACGCCCGACGAGGGCGAGATCATCATCGATGGGGAGCCGCTCCCCTTGTCCTCGCCCGCCGACGCCATCGCCTCGGGGATCGGCATGGTGCACCAGCACTTCATGCTCGTGCCGGTGTTCACCGTGGCCGAGAACGTCATTCTCGGGAACGAACCCGCCGGCCCCACCGGCTGGTTGAACCAACGCAAGGCCGAGGCCGCCGTTCGCGAAATCTCCGATCAGTTCAACCTGGAGATCGATCCGGAGGCGCTGGTCGAAGACCTCCCGGTCGGCGTCCAGCAGCGAGCCGAGATCATCAAGGTCCTCCACCGCCGGGCCAGGTACCTCGTCTTCGACGAGCCGACCGCAGTCCTCACGCCTCCCGAAGTCAGCGAGTTCTTCGCGATCCTGAACGGACTCCGGGACGACGGTCGAGGGATCGTCTTCATCAGCCACAAGCTGCACGAGGCGATCGAGCTCGCCGACCGCATCGTCGTGATGCGCAACGGAAAGACGGTCGCCGAGGTGCTGCCGTCCGAAGTCGACGAGAAACAGCTCGCCGAGCTGATGGTCGGTCGTCCGGTCTCCCTGACCATCGACAAGGCCCCGGCCCATCCCTCCGAGCGCGTCCTCGACGTCGAGGATCTCCACGTCGTCGGCGATCGCGGCCAGATGGCGGTGAACGGCGTCTCGTTCCAGGTCCGTAGTGGCGAGATCGTCGGGATCGCCGGGGTGCAGGGCAACGGGCAGTCCGAGCTCGTCGAGTCGCTCACCGGGCTCCGCTCGACCGTCGCCGGCTCGATCCGACTCGCCGGCGAGGACATCACCGACCAGTCGCCCCGCCACATTCACGACCGGGGCGTGGCGCACGTGCCAGAGGATCGTCAGCGCATGGGACTGGTCATGCCGTTCCCGGTCTACGAGAACATCGTCCTCGACTCATACCACCGCGAGCCGTACTCGGGCCGTGTCCAGATGCGATGGAACGAGGCGCGCCGTGCCGCCACCGAGCTGGTCGATCAGTACGACGTCAGGACCCCGAGCGTCGAGACCCCGGCCGGGAGTCTCTCGGGCGGCAATCAGCAGAAGGTGATCGTGGCACGCGAGTTCGCACGCGACACGCGGCTGGTCATCGCGTCCCAGCCCACGCGCGGCGTCGACGTCGGGTCGATCGAGTACATCCACGAGCGGATCGTCGAGGAGCGCGATGCGGGGTCGGCCGTCCTGATCGTGTCGTCAGAGCTCGAAGAGGTCATGGCGCTCGCCGACCGGATCATCGTCATCCAGGGTGGGCGCATCGCCGGCGAGTTCGAAGCCGCCACGGCGACGACGACCGAGCTCGGCATGGCCATGCTCAGTTCCGAGACGGTGCCGTGAGCGAGGAGACCATCGACGAGGAGCCTTGCTCCGACGGGATCATCAACCGCACCACCGGGGTGGGCACCAAACTCGGACGGGCCCTCCTCATCCCGACCCTCGCCATCTTCACCGCACTCGTCGTGGGAGCGATCATCATCGCGATCACCGACATCGACAACCTGCGACTCTGGGGATCGGATCCCGGCGAGGCGCTGGGCGAGACCGCCTCCCAGGTCGCCGACGCTTACCGCGCCCTGTTCGAGGGTTCGATCGGGTCAGCACGCGCGCTCTCCGAGACGCTCTTCTCCGCCACGCCGCTGATCCTCGCCGGGCTCGCCGTCGCGATCGGCTTCCAGGCCGGACTGTTCAACATCGGCGCCAACGGCCAGATGCACATGGGCGGCATGGCCGCGCTCTACGTCGGATTCTCGGTCGACGCCCCGGCGGTCGTACTCATCCCGCTCTGTCTCGTCGCCGCCATCGTGGGCGGAGGAATCTGGGGTGCGATTCCCGGCCTGCTCAAGGCCAGGACCGGCGCGCATGAAGTGATCACCACCATCATGTTCAACTTCATCGCGCTCTTCTTCGTCAGCTACCTCCTGACCACCAGCGTGTTCCAGGCGGAAGGGCGCAACGACCCGATCTCCGAACCGGTCAACGACGCCGCGGAGCTGCCCCGTCTCTTCGGTTCCGACTACCGCGTCCACATCGGGTTCCTGGTCGCCCTGGCCGCCGTCGCGTTCAGCTACTGGCTGCTGTACCGGGCCAAGCTCGGCTTCGAGTTCAGAGCGGTCGGAGCCAACCCCGACGCCGCTCGATACGCAGGCATGAAGGTGCTGCTCGCCTACGTTCTCGTCATGGGGATCGCCGGCGCGATGGCCGGTCTCGCCGGCGCCAACCAGATCCTCGGCCTCGAACCGTTCCGCGCCCAGGCGAACTTCGCCGGCAACACGGGATTCGACGCCATCGCCATCGCCCTCCTGGGTCGCTCCCACCCCGTCGGGGTGCTGTGGGCGGGTCTCCTGTTCGGAGCGCTCAGCGCCGGCGGGCGCCAGATGCAGGCCGTCGCGGGTATCCCGATCGACCTCGTCATCGTGATCCAGGCGCTCATCATCGTGTTCATCGCCGCTCCGGCCGTGATCCGAGCCATCTACCACCTGCCCGAGCCGAAAGACGACGAGGACACCGCCATGGCCACGAGCGGTTGGGGCGCATGACCGACATCACCCTCCCCGCCGAGGCGGGACCCCGCATCGCCACCGAGGACCGGCGGGCGACGATCGTCGGGTTCGTCCTACTGGCGCTCGCCGCCTTCGTCCTGTGGGCGTTCGGGCTCAACGTCGACGGAGGCCTCGACGCCACGTTCAACCTGTCCCTGGCGAACGAACGCTTCGAGAATCTCGAATGGACCATCAACACCCGGCTACTCGGCTTCATCGTGGCCGGCGCGCTCGCCTTTCTCGCGGGACTCCAGTTCGCCCGGGGGAACGTCGGCCGCACCAACACCGCACTGGCGATCGGACTCGTCCTCTTCGTGATGGCGTTTCTCGGCTGGGCCGCGGCCGGCGCGTCGTTCAGCCTGGTCGGCATGCTCCGCAGCACCGTCATCCTGGCGGTGCCGGTCACCCTCGGGGGTCTCTCCGGGCTCACCTGTGAACGTGTGGCGGTCATCAACATCGCCATCGAGGGCCAACTGCTGACCGCCGCCTTCGTGGCCGCGGTCGTCGCTTCCGCGCTCAACGTATGGGCCGGGCTCTTCGCCGCCGTAGCGGTCGGCGCTCTCCTCGGGTTCGTCCTGGCGGTGCTCGCCATCAAGTTCCTGGTCGATCAGATCATCGCAGGCGTCGTCATCAACATCTTCGCCATCGGGCTCACCTCGTTCCTGTCATCGCGGTTGCTCACCGACGCCCCCCACCTCAACGCCCCTGGGCGATTCGACAACCACGCGGTGCCGCTCCTCTCCGACATCCCGGTGATCGGCCCGATGTTCTTCGACCACAGCTTCTTCGTATACGGCATGTTCGCAATGGTGATCCTGCTGCACCTCGGCCTCTTCTACACCCGTTGGGGCCTACGGGCCCGCTCGGTGGGCGAGCATCCCGAGGCGGCCGACACCCTCGGCATCGATGTCTACAGAACCCGGTACCACAACGTCGTCCTGGGAGGCATGATCGCGGGCTTCGGTGGCGCATTCATCACGCTGTCCCAGGTCTCCCGCTTCGACGAGAACATCACGTCCGGCGTCGGCTTCATCGGGCTGGCCGCCATGATCTTCGGACGCTGGAAACCGTTCGGTGTACTCACCGCCGGTCTGGTGTTCGGGTTCGCCCGCGCCCTCCAGGGCAAGCTCGGCATCCTGGGCACACCGATCCCGTCCGAGTTCCTGGCCATGACCCCCTACATCGTCACGGTGATCGTGGTCGCCGGGGTCGTCGGCCGAGCCCGACCCCCCGCCGCCGACGGCCAGCCCTACATCAAGCAGTGACATGAGCGCCGGCGATCCCACCGACATCGACTGGGCCCGGCTGCGGGATGCCGCACTCGCCGTGGCCGAGCGGGCTTATGCCCCGTACTCCGGCCTGAGGGTCGGCGCTGCCGCGATGACCGAGACGGGGCGAATCGTCACCGGCTGCAACGTCGAGAACTCGGCCTACCCCGTCGGGACCTGTGCCGAGGCCGGCCTGGTCGCAGCCCTCCATGCCGCCGGCTTCGAGCGACCGATCGCGATCGCCACCCACTCCCCCGACCAACCGGGTGAACCGCTCATGCCGTGCGGTTCCTGCCGCCAAGTGTTGTTCGAGGCTGGTGGGGCCGGTCTCCGCGTCGCCGTCGGCGACTCGGACTCCGCGCTCTCGGACCTCCTCCCTCATGCATTCGGTCCCGACGATCTTCCCGGGTCGCGCCCGTGAACATCGTCCACCTCATCGAGCAGAAACGCGACGGTGAGCCGCTCGACGACGAGCAGATCAGCTGGTTCATCGAGGAGTTCACCGCCCATCGCGTGCCCGATCGCCAGGCCACCGCCCTGCTGATGGCGATCGTGTTCCAGGGGCTCGATTCCCGGGAACTGACCACCTGGACCGCGGCCATGGTGGACAGCGGTCATCGGATCGACCTCGGCGGGATCGAGCTACCGACGGTCGACAAGCACTCCACCGGAGGCGTCGGCGACAAGGTCTCCCTAGTGTTGTGCCCTCTCGTCGCCGCGTGTGGCGCCGCCGTTCCGCAGGTGTCCGGCCGGGGGTTGGGCCACACCGGCGGCACGCTCGACAAGCTCGAGTCCATCCCCGGTTGGTCCCCGACCCTCGACCTCGCTTCGGCCCGCCGCCAGCTGAGTGAGATCGGGTGTTTCATAATCGCGGCCAGCGCCGACCTCGCCCCCGCCGACCAACGCATGTACGCGCTCCGCGACGTCACGGGAACCGTCCCGTCCATCCCGCTCATCGCCTCGTCGATCATGTCGAAGAAGATCGCCAGCGGCACCGATGCCCTGGTGCTCGACGTCAAGGTGGGACGGGCCGCCTTCCTGCGCGAGCCCGACGACGCCGAGCGGTTGGCCCGAACCATGGTGGGGTTGGGCGAAGCGAACGGCGTGCGGACCCGCGCCCTGCTCACGGGAATGGATACCCCGCTCGGCGCGGCGGTCGGCAACGCCCTCGAGGTCCGCGAGGCGGTCGAATGCCTCGCCGGTGGCGGTCCGGCCGACCTCCGGGAGGTCACCCTGGCCCTCGCCGGCGAAATGCTCGATCTCGTCGGCATCGATGCCGACCCGGCCGCCGCCCTCGACGATGGCGCCGCCATGGACCGGTGGCGTGCGATGATCGTGGCGCAGGGCGGCGACCCCGATGGTGCACTCCCCACGGCCCGCCACACCGAGACGCTCACCGCTCAGGACTCCGGGTCCATCCAGGACCTCGACGCGCTCGCAGTGGGCCGGGCCGCCTGGATCCTCGGGGCCGGACGGACGATCCAGAACGACCCGGTCTCCGCCACCGCGGGAGTCCTCCTCCACGTGCGAGTCGGTGACCCGGTCGGACCGGGCCAGCCGCTGATGACCCTGCACACCGACGACGAGACGACGATGTCGCGAGCCCGGGACCTCGTCGAGTCGGCGGTGACCGTGGGCGCGACGCTTCCCCGAGCCCAGCCGCTCATCCGCGGCCGGATCGGCCCCAGGACAGAGGAGAGCGCATGATCATCGACGTCGTCGACCATCCGATCGCCGCCGACCGGCTTCGCATCCTCCGCGATGCCACGACGCGGTCCGCCGCATTCCGACGCGCGCTCCACGACCTCAGCCTCCTCCTGCTGGTCGAGGGCACGCGGACCCTGCCCGCCGAGACGGTCGAGGTCGTGACCCCCCTCGGACCGACCAGCGGGCGCGAGCTCCGGGTCGAGCCGCTCGTCGCACCGGTCCTTCGGGCCGGGCTGGGCATGCTCGACGCGGCCCAACGTCTACTTCCCCAGGCGCACGTGGCCATGCTGGGTTTTCGGCGCGACGAACACTCGCTCGAGGCCGAGCGCTATCTGGCCGCCATCCCGCTCGACCTCGATCAGCGGCCGGTATTCGTCCTCGACCCCATGGTGGCCACCGGAGGCACCGTGGGGCGGGCACTCGACGTCGTGACCGAGCGCAACGGTGGCCCCACGACCGTCGTCGGCGTCCTGGCCGCGCCCGAGGGCGTCGCCGCGGTCGAAGCCCACGGTGGCGCGGAACGCCTGGTGGTCGCTTCGATCGACGAGCGGCTCGACGAGCAGGGGTTCATCCTCCCGGGGCTCGGTGATGCGGGAGACCGCCAGTACGGGTGGTCGTGAGATGAACGAACCGAACCTCGACGACATCCGCGCCATCCCCAAGGTGCTGCTGCACGACCACCTCGACGGCGGGCTGCGACCGGCCACCGTCATCGACCTGGCGGCCGATCTGGGCCACGCCTTGCCCACGACCGACGTCGACGACCTCCAGGAGTGGTTCACCGGTGGTGCAGCCCGTAGGAACCTCGAGCTGTACCTCGAAACCTTCGCCCACACGGTCGGTGTGATGCAGACGCGGGATGGGCTCGAACGGGTGGCGACCGAGTGCGCCGAGGATCTGGCGAGCGACGGTGTCGTGTACGCCGAGGTCCGATTCGCGCCCGAGCTCTACACCCGGAACGGCCTGTCGATGGACCAGGTGCTCGAAGCGATCCTGGCCGGTTTCGAGCGAGGCTCGTCCGACAGGGCCATCACCGTCAACGCCATCTGCTGCGCCATGCGGGAGACCCCCGACTCGGTGTCGGTCGCCGAGCTGACCGTCCGCCACCGGGACCAGGGTGTCGTCGGCTTCGATCTGGCGGGCCCCGAGCACGGCTACCCACCCGACGACCACCTGGACGCGTTCCAGCTGATGCATCGGGCCAACCACCACATCACGATCCACGCCGGTGAGGGTTACGGGCTGCCGTCCATCTGGAAGGCGATCCAGTGGTGCGGCGCCGAACGGCTGGGCCACGGCATCCGGATAGTCGACGACATCGACCGCAGCGGCTCCGAGCCGGGGCTCGGGGACCTCGCCGCCTATGTTCGCGACCGCCGGATACCCCTCGAGATCTGCCCCACGTCGAACGTCCACTCAGGAGCCGCCCGCTCCCTGGCCGACCACCCCATCGATCTGCTCGATCGGCTGGGCTTCCGGGTCACCGTCAATACCGACAACCGACTGATGTCGGACACCTCGGTGTCACTGGAGCTCGTCCGGCTGGTCGAGACGTTCGGGTACGGCTGGCCGGAGCTGGAACGGTTCACGCTGAACGCGGCGAAGAGCGCGTTCGCTCCCCACCCCGAACGCCTGACCCTGATCCACGACGTCCTCCTCCCCGCCTTCACCGCCGCCCGAGCTTGATATGGGGACGCTCAGCTACACGAGATGTAGCTGAGCGTCCCCATATCCGGTCAGAGGAGGTGCTGGATCGACGCGAGGAGTGCGTTCACCCTCGCGTCGGCCACCCTCCGCACGGCATCGAGGCGGGAACGGTCGGCCACCGGCATCACCGTTTCGGCGTACACCTTCACCTTCGGCTCGGTACCGGACGGGCGCACGGCCACCCAGCCTCCATCGGCCAGGTCGAAGACGAGCACGTCGCTGGGCGGCAGGTCCGGATCGTCGAGCAGATCCCTGAAACGGACGACGGCGCTGCCCGCCAACTCGGTCGCGGCCGACGCACGCATGCGCTGCATCAGCTCGTCCCGGGCCCGGACGGGATCGGCCCCCTCGAGTCGGATGGAGAGGTGGCCGGTGAAGTGCAGCCCGTACGCGAGGGCCAGATCGTCCAGCCCGTCCTGGATCGTCCGGCCCTCGGCGGCCAGTCCGGCCGCGATCTCGGCGATCAGCAGCGCCGCTGCCACACCGTCCTTCTCCCGGATCTCGCTCGACACGACGTAGCCCAACGCCTCCTCGTAGCCGAAGAGGAACCTCAGGTCGGGCCGCTCGAGAGCCGGCCGGGGGATCCACTTGGTCCCCGTGAGCGTGACGGCCGACTCGACGCCGTGGTCGTCGGCCATGCGCTCCAGGATGCGGGAGGACACGACCGTTCGCACGACCAGGCGCGAAGAGCCCGACGTGGCCCGGAGAAGGTGATCGGCCAGGAGTGACCCGGTCTCGTCGCCGGCCAGGCGACGCCATCCGTTCGCGGCGGGAATGCCAACCGCCAGTCGGTCGCCGTCGGGGTCGTTCGCCAGCACGATGTCCGCCCCCCGGTCGACCGCCAGAGCGAAAGCGGCGTCGAGAGCACCGGGCTCCTCCGGATTGGGAGAGCTCACCGTCGGGAAGTCCGGGTCGGGCTCGGCTTGTGACTCGACGACGTCGAGCACCGGGAACCCGGCCCGCTCGAATGCCGTCCGGAAGAACCGGTCCGCAACCCCGTGGAGCGACGTCTGCACGACCCGGACGGCCCGCTGCTCGCCTCGCAGACAACGCAGCGCCGCATCGACGTAGGCCCCGACGACTCCGCCCGAGAGATCCACGGGTACGACGTCGATGGCGGGATGATCCGCTGCCGCCAGCTCGGGATCGCCGCCTTCTCGCAGTACGTCGTTGATGGCCCCCTGCACCGCGAGGTCGGTGGGGGGCACGATCTGAATACCCTCGGCGTCGTACATCTTGTAGCCGTTGTCCGCAGCCGGGTTGTGACTGGCCGTGACCATGACCCCGGCATCGGCGCGGAGCCGGTGGACGGCGAAGGCGAGCGCCGGCGTTATCACCGGCTCGTCGAACATGATCACACGGCAGCCGGCCGCTGCCAGCACCCTGGCCGTGTCATCGGTGTACTCGACCGACCCGTGACGGGCGTCGCGGCCCACCACGAAGGCCGAGCCCTCCCCCATGTGCCGGGCCAGCGCGGCGGCCGTCTGGCGCACGATCACGCGATTCATGCGGTTCGGACCCGGGCCGCGCCGGGCGCGCAACCCCGCCGTACCGAACTCGAGACGCTTCCCGAAGTGCAGGTTCAGGGCCTCGTCATCATCGGCGGCCAACATGGCCTCGATCTCGGCTCGGGTGTCGGCGTCGGGATCGATCCGGATCCAGCGTTCGGCATGGGTACGCAGCTCAGAGGGTGTCATCGTCAGTGCTCACGCCCGGTCCAGGACGGCGCCGACCAGTGACAGGGCGCGAACCGCCGACACCTCGGCGACGGCGAGAACATCACGATGGTCCAGCTCGTCGTCGCCGAGTCCCGCGGCGGCGTTGGTCACGATCGACAATCCGAGGATCTCGGCTCCGAGGTGGCGCGCGGCGATCGCCTCGAGCACGGTCGACATACCCACCAGGTCGGCCCCCAGCCGCCGCACCATCAACACCTCGGCCGGCGTCTCGTAGTGGGGGCCTGCCAGTCCGCAGTACACACCCTGTCGCAACGACGGATCGATGTCGCGGGCGATGGCCCGCAGGCGATCCGAGTACGCATCGGTCAGATCGACGAAGCGGGCCCCCAGTGGTGGGGGCGGCTCGGGACCGGACATGGGCGACTGGCCCTGGAGGTTCATGTGGTCGGAGATCAGCACCGTCTCGCCCACCGTGTGTTCGGGGTCGAGGCCTCCCGCCGCGTTGGTCAACACGACCGTTCGGCATCCCGAGCGGACCGCGGTGCGCACGCCGTGCACGACCAGGCTCGGCCCGTGCCCCTCGTAGAGGTGCACTCGGCCTGCGAAGACGAGCACCTTACGGCCGCCATCGGTCGTGACCGACGTGATCGTGCCCTTGTGTCCCGCGACGGTGCTCCCGGCGAACCCCGGCAGATCCGACACCGCCATCTCCTGACCTACCACCCCGAGTGAGGGCAGGGCGTCACCCCACCCGGAGCCGAGCACGACGGCAGCATCGTGGCCGGCTCCCATCGCCTCGGTGAGCGCCGCCGCGGCCAGGCCCGCCGCGCCGTACGGATCGGCCGTCACGTCCAGTTCGGTCATGGGGCAATCATGCCTCGTCGAGCCGCCTCACGGCTCCGCGAAACCACTGCACCGCGCCGCCCACGGCAGCGCCGCGACGAGCTGATCCCGCTGGACCTGACGGACCTTCGGTGCCTTGGGAATCCCTGGCAGACCGGCGCGGGCCGCGAAGAAGCCGGCCACGACGACGGCCAGACGGGGGTCGACCGGAATGCCCAGATCATCGGGCCGTATCCCGGTTTCCCGGGCGAGACTCGGGACCCAGAAGGCGAGGTCCAGCTCGGGATTGGCCCGACAGGCGTGATTCCAGTCGATCAGCCGCGCCTCCCCTCCCGCGACCAGACAGAGATTGTCGCTCCGGACGTCGAGGTGGCACAGCGACGTCCCGGCCAGCAGGGCATCGCGGGCGACCCGCTGGAGGCCGGGTAGCACGTCGTCGAGCCACGCGGCCGAGCAGAGGCCGGTGGACAAGAGAGCCGAAGGATCGTCGGCCACCGCATCCCAGCCCGACCCGAGATCGGGATGGGCCGTCCCGACCGTCGGTGTCGAGGCGGGCGCCACCATGGCGTGGAGCTCGTCGAGGGCGCTCCGGACGGAGCCGACCCCGTCCGCCGGCCACGGCGGTGGCCAGTGGGCCGACGACAGATCCTCGAGCACGAGGACCGACCGGCCGCTCCGGGTCGCGGCCGCGCCGACGAAGGTCGGCATGAACGTTCCCCGTATGGACCGGTAGGCGGCGATCTCGGCGTCGATCCACCCGGCGATGTGGTCGTCGGCTCCGGCCTTGGCGAAGACGCGATCGCCCGAGTCGAGCTCGGCCACCACCCGGATCGCCGGCGTGCATCCCGATCCCGGAGGGTCGTGGTGGGCCACCACCCGCCGGCCGGTCAGCACCTCGACGGCCGTGACGACCTCGGCGATCACCGGACCGACGAGGGTGTCGTCAGAGGCGATACGAGGTCACGCTCCGGAGGGAACCACGGTGCGGGTGTCCCGACCGGACCGCAACACGATGCCGGGGAGCCCGTCGCCCGCTTCGCCATCGACGACGGTGGTCTCACCGTTCACGATCACCCGTTCGATCCCGACGGGATCGGCGTAGAGCCGCTTCTCGCCGCCCGGAAGATCGGTGCGCAGGTGAACCTCACCGGCGTCCACGGTCTCGGGGTCGAAGATGACGATGTCGGCGTGATAGCCCTCGGCCAGGCGGCCTCGATCGCGCAGCCCGAAGAGCTGGGCCGGCACGTCGGTGAGCTGCTGGACGGCCCGCTCGAGCGTGGTCAGCTTGCGACCGCGGATCGTGTCTCCGAGCCACTTGGTGGTGTAGGGCGCGCCGCACATCCGATCGAGGTGAGCACCGGCGTCGGAACCACCGATCATGATCCCAGGATGCTCCCAGGATTCGGCCCGCATGGCCCAGCTCTCGTCATCGCTGTCGGTGGGAGAGGGCCACAGCACCGTGCGCAGGTCGTCGGCGATGACGACGTCGAGCAGGGTGTCGAAAGGGTCGTCGTCGCCCCGTTCGGCCGCGATCTCGTTGATCCGTCGCCACTTGAGCCCTTCGTTGGCCTCGCTGAAGGTGTCCCCGACGATGTACGTGTCCCAACCGGTGAGACGGCTGAACACACCGGCGTCGGGGGACGCGGCCCGCTCCCGGAGCATCGCCCGCACGGCCGGGTCGCTCAGCTTCTCGATCCGTTCGGGTACGGGCAGGCCGAGTACGTCGCCCCAGTCGGGGAGCATGTTGAGCGCGCAGTAGTTGAGGAAACTCATGTTCATCCCCACGATGATCGGCATCGTGAGACCGACCACCCTGGCTCCCGCGGCGGCGACCCGGTCCATGGCCTCCAGCTGGTTGTCGAACCGGTCTCGTTCGGCCGAATTGGGGGTCAACACGTTCCAGTTGAGCGGCCGGCGTCCCCGGAGCGACATCTGGATCATGAGTTCGATGTCGTCGTCGTCGAACCCGTCGAGGCAGCCGTCGCTGGCGAACTCGAGGGTGGTCCCCTCGTGTTCGGCCACCGCCTCACACAGGCGAAGAACCTCTTCGGTGGTGGCCCACCGCGAAGCCACCGGGTCGCCGTCACCGTCCGAGTGGGTCCTGGCAAGGGTGGTACTGAACCCGAGGCCACCGGCCTCGATGGCCTCGTGGAGCAGCGCCTCCATCCGGGCGAGCTGCTCCTCGTCCGCCTCACCCTTGGTCGCGTCGGCCCCCATCACGTGGCGCCGGATGGCGCAGTGACCGACCAGGAATGCCGCATTGACAGCGAGGTTGCCGTCGAGTCGGTCGAGATACTCCGCATAGCTGGTCCAGTTCCAGGGCACGCCCTGCTCGAGCGCGGCCAGCGGCATCCCCTCGACCTTCTGCATCATGCGAGCGAGATAGTCGACGTCCTCGGGGTGGGCCGGGGCCAGGGTGAAACCGCAGTTGCCGGCGATGATGGTCGTGACACCGTGGAGATTCGACGGTGTCGCCTGTGGGTCCCAGAACAGCTGAGCGTCATAGTGCGTGTGCGGGTCGATGAACCCGGGGGAAACGATCATGCCCGTCGCATCAACCGTCTCGTCTGCCGGTTCGGTCACCTCTCCGATCGTGACGATCCGGCCGTCCCGCACTGCCACGTCGGCGACCCGACCGGGAGCACCGGTGCCGTCGACGATCGTGCCACCGCGAATAACGAGATCGAGCATGACATCCACTCCGACAGATCTGACGAGCCGTCAGATTACCGGCTGGTCGGGTCCGGAACCCACCCGTCGGTGGGACCGCTACGAATCGAGCGTCTCGAGCAGGTTGCCGACGGTGTGGTTCTCCTCGAGGGGGTGACGCAGCGGTCGATCGGTATTGACCTCGTATCGGTTCCGGCGGCCGACTCGCTCACGCTTGATGTAGCCGGCCTGCTCGAGCTCCTGGATGATCTTCTGGACCGCACCGGTCGTGATACCGACCGCGTGGCTGATGTCGCGCTGCCGGATGTCGGGACGGCGGTCGATCGCGATGAGCACGTGGGCGTGGTTGGTGAGGAACGTCCACGACGGCAGCTCGGGTTCAGGGTAGGACAACGCCATCACTGCATCATACCTATCCGTGTAGATGTGTTACGGATCGGCCGTGGATCCGGGCTCAGGGGGTGACCACCTCTGTGGCCGGACCGACCTCGGCGGCGGAGCGCGGCTCGGGGGTGAGCGCGACCACCACGGAGCCGGTGGCGCTGTCGAGGATCGTCTGGATCGTGTGACCGAGGTAGAGCTCACCCCCGACGACCCGGCTCGTGCCCGAGATGACGATCAGGTCGGTGTCGAGCTCGTCGGCCGACGCCATGATCTGCGCTGCGGGGTTCGAGGCGTGCGCGTGGATGGTGGTCGAGTGGGCGCCGACCCTGGTGGCCAGGCTGGCGGCGTCGTCGAGGATGTGACGGGCCCGGTCGGTCTGGGGCGCGTGGACCCCCAGGATGTTCTCCAACGGGCCGGTGGAGTCGGTCGACACGTGGAGCTGGTGGACGTGCGTGCCGATCTGGCAGCTGATCGCGGCGCCGATCTCCTGGGCCGCTCGTGACGACCGAGCGCCGTTGACCGGTATCAGGGCCCGACTGAACGCCCACGGCAGGTGTCCGGCCGCCGCGCGGGGTAGGCGCACCACCACCACCGGGATCGGGCTCCGGCGAAGGACCTCGTCGACGAGCGGGGTGACGACCGCGCCGTCGGCCCACCCGGCGCCGATGACGATGGTCTCGTAGCCGAGGCGAGCTTCGTCGAGGATGGCCTGAGCGATGTCGGCACCGTCGGCGTGGCGGTGATCGGTGGCCCGTCCCTCGAGCACGTTGACGAACGGGCGGAGGTCGAGGGAGTCGTCCCGGCCGGCGGACAGGAGGGTGACGGCCGCGCCGGGAGGCCAGGCGAGACCGGTGACCTGGGCGGCCAGAAGCGACGGCAGACCGCCGCGGGTGGGGATGAGGACCCGACCTCCGGTCACGACGCTGTTGGCGGCGAGCTGGCGCTCCAGGTCGAGCCGCCGTCGCTCCTCCGGGGTGCCGTCCCAATTGCGCAGCACCCGGCGCAACAGGGGCGGGGCGAGCATGGAGGTGGCCATCGCCATGAGGACGATCGCGGTGTAGGACCGGTCGTTGAGCACGCCGAGGCTCAATCCGACGGTGGCGATGACGATCTCCAGGGCGCCCCGGGCGTTGAGTCCGACACCGAGCGCCGCCCCTTCTCGCACTGGCAGGCGCGACAGCCCCGCGCCGAGGATCGACCCGACGAACTTGGAGGCGGAGGCGGCCAGCAGGACGATCCCCGCCCAGATGAGCGTCTCCCGTTCGGCCAGCAACCCGAGATCGACGCGGAGGCCTGCCGTGGCGAAGAAGACCGGAGCGAAGAGGGCTGCGGTCATGGTCTCCATGGGCCGGAGGAGCGCGTGGTCGGCGAAGCGCGAGCGGGCGAGGACGACACCGGCGACGAAGGCGCCCAGGACGGCCTCAACGTGGAGCCATTGGGTGATGACACCGAAGCAGAGCGCGGTGACGAGGACGACCGTGAGACCGGAGAGAGCGTGGTCGCCGTCGGCGCGGACACGGCGGAGCGAGGCATCGACGAGCCTCTGACCGACGGTGAAAGCGAGAACGAAGAAGATGATGAGGCCGACGACGGTGAACGCGAGCTTGTCGAGCTTCACGCCACCGGCCTGGGCGAGGCCCGCGATCAAGCCGAGACCGATCCAGCCGATGACATCGTTGGCCATGCCGGCGGCGAGGGTGAGCTGGCCGAAGTCGCGGCGCATGAGGCCCATCTCGGAGAGGATCTTGGCGATGACGGGAAGCGACGAGATCGACAGAGCGGCGGCGATGAAGAGAGCGAATACGTAGCGGTCGGTTTCGCCACCGACGAACGCGGCGGGGATGAACCAACCCACCGCCAGGCCCGCGGCTGCCGGCACGACCAACGAACCGGTCGACACGAGCGTCGCGGCGCGACCGAGGCGGCGTATGAGCCCCAGATCGGTCTCGAACCCGGTGGCCACGAGCAGGAGCAGCACGCCGATCCAGCCGACGGTGAAGAGCATGGCGGTCTGCACATCGTCGGCCGGGAAGAGCCAGTCGGTCACGTCCGGGGCGAAGCGGCCCAGCAGCGACGGGCCGAGGACGAGCCCCGCGGCCAGCTCACCGACCACCGCCGGTTGCCCGATGCGACGCATGAGCGCCCCCATGACCCGAGCGGTCACGAGGATGACCAGCAGGCCGACCCAGAACACCAGGAGATGGTGTCCGGTGGGCGGAGTGAGGGTCACACCCATGCGGTGAGGCGGGGCCGTTCCGACATTTCACCAGAATAAACGCATATCAGGAAAGGGGTATCAAAGCACGAGCCTCGAAAGAGGCATATACGATACGGCCGAATGATCCTGTCGCTGGTGGCCGTCGTCGGTGGGATCGCGCTGTTGGCGGTGGCGGCCGATCAGTTCGTCATCGGGGCCGCCCGCGTCGCGATGTTGAAGGACGTGCCGCCGCTGCTGGTCGGGCTGCTGATCATCGGTTTCGGCACGAGTGCTCCGGAGCTTCTGGTCTCCATGCTCGCCGCCGCTGGCGGGGAACCGGAGGTCGCATTCGGGAACATCGTCGGGTCGAACCTCGCCAACATCACGCTCCTGCTGGGCATCGCTGCCGTGTTGTTGCCGCTGTCGGTCGACTCACGGGTCGTACGGCGCGAGGCACCGCTCGTGGTGGGGGCCATGGTGCTCCTGCTCGTCGCCGTCCAGGGGGGAGGGGTGTCGCGGGTCGAGGGAGCGATCCTCCTCGTCGCGATGATGGGCGCGATGCTGCTGCTGGTGCGTCAACCGACCGCAGACCCGTTGTCCGACGATGCAGACCCGTTGTCAGACGAGACGGTCGAGTTCACCGATGTCGCCACCCACCGCCTCGGCGTCGAGGTGGCCCGCACCGTGGCTGGTCTGGTCGGAACCCTCGGCGGCGCCCAGCTTCTCCTGTGGGGTGCACTCGATCTGGCAGATCGGGCCGAGCTCAGCGCCGGCTTGGTCGGTGTGACGATGGTTGCCGTCGGCACGTCGCTACCCGAGCTCGTGACCGTGATCCAATCCGCTCGACGCAAGGAGACCGATCTCATAGTCGGCAACCTGCTGGGCTCGAACCTGTTCAACACGCTGGTCGTCGGCGGAATGATGGGCCTCATCGCCGACGGCGGGCTGGACGACCCGGCACTCACGGTCGTCGCGTCATCGGCCGCGGTCGCCGCCGGTGTGGTGGCGACCGTGCTGATGCGCACCGGCCATGTCGTGACGAGGCGCGAAGGCCTGGTGCTCATGGCCTGCTATCTGGCCGTGATCCCCCTGCTCACCTGACCCGATGCGTACGTAGGCTTCCTGACATCGGTCCGGGCTGCCGGCAGCGACCACTAAGGTCGCGCGACCAGCACCATGACGACGTCGGCACCAACTCTCACCCAACTCGAGATCGACGCCTCTCCGTCGTCCTGGCGGGCGGCGGGGTTTGCCGTCGACGCCGAGGGGTGCTGCGCGGTGGGAGCGGTGACCCTGCGCTTCACCGGAGGCGACCACGGTGGGGGCATCCGCACCTGGTCTCTCGATGGAATGGGCGAAGAGGCCGTCGCGGACATCGACGGATTGCCCCTCGTACGCGCCACCGAGCCCGGTCCGCCGGCGACGCACCCCAACACCGCCAGCCAGATCGATCATCTCGTCGTGCTGACGCCGGATGTCGACCGGACGGTTCGCGCTCTGGAGGCCGTCGGCCTGCCGGAACGGCGCCGGCGCCACACGGAGTCGTACGGGTCACCGATGACCCAGGTGTTCCACCGGGCGGGTGAGGTGATCGTCGAGATCGTCGGCCCTCCGAGGGCGGCGGGCGACGAACCGGCCTCGTTCTTCGGCCTCGCGTTCACCCTCGACGACCTGGACGCCCCGGTCGAGCTCCTCGGCGACGGGCTCGGCGATCGAAAGCCCGCCGTGCAGGAGGGCCGGGATCGCCGTGGTCTCCGCCATGAGAAGCTCGGTCTCTCGCTACCGGTGCTCTTCATGTCCCCTCCGGCCGGGCCCTGATGCTCGACCACGTCTTCACCGACGCCATCGGCGCACTCCGCGAAGCACTCCACGGCGCGCTTCTCGAACGGCAGGCATTCGAGGAGCGATTCCAGGCCGACGTCCTGCTGGGCGACCTCACCTGGGAGACGAGCTACGCCCTCCCCGGGGAAGGCGAGCCGCCCCGGGTGCAGGTCGACGTCACCATGGACTGGCCGACCTGGGCCCAGACCTCGTATCGCTCGTGGTACATCGGCGAACCCACCGACGAGCCGCCCCGCACCGACATCAAGCTCGCGCTCCGGGTCCAGCGGCTGGCCAGCCGGCCCGATCCGTCCATCGTCCTCGCCACGCTGCCGATCGAGTCGCCGTCCATCGGTGGCGACACACTCGAACGGTCCGGCCCCACGATCGAGCAGGTCTTCACCGTCGACCTGGACCAGGACGAGTTCGCGCTCGAGGTGTCCTACGAGGGCAGCTACGAACTGGGCGACGATGTCCTCGAGGACGGTAACCGGCTCGACCGCGACTTCGGTACCTTGGGCGGCTGGATCAGCTCGACACTCGTCCTCCTCGGTGACCTCACCTTCGACTTCAAGCCACCGTTCGAGCCGGAAGGACCCTCCCTGTGAGCGTGATCGAGATCCGCCACCTCGACGCCGTCGCCCTCGTGACCCTGAATCGGCCCGAGCGACGCAACGCACTCGACATTGAACTGATCGGCGCCCTTCGTGAGGCCATGACCGAGCTCGACGCCGACCCGGCGACGCGAGCCATCGTGCTCACCGGAGCCGACCCGGCCTTCTGCGCCGGCTTGGACCTGCGCGACCTCGCCGGGGGAGATCGAAGCCCGGCCGGATCGTCGGCGGCAGCGGGCCGGGGACCGATCGGCGCCATGACCACACCGCTGATCGGCGCGATCAACGGGGCCGCGGTCACCGGCGGCTTCGAGTTGGCGCTGGCCTGCGATCTCCGGCTGGCGAGCGAACGAGCCCGGTTCGCCGACACCCACGCCCGGGTGGGCATCATGCCCGGCTGGGGTCTCACCGTCCGGCTGCCGGCCGTAATCGGTGTGGCGCGGGCCCGCGAGATGAGCTGGACCGGCAACTTCATCGACGCCACGACCGCCCTCCAGTGGGGCTTGGTCAATCACGTGGTGGCTCACGACGATCTGCTCCCGACGGTGCTCGGACTGGCAGCCGAGATCGCCGGAAACGACCCGGAAGCAGTCGACACCCTCCGGGGCATCTACGCCCAGGGGGAAGCACTCGACGCCGAGCCACGGTGGTCGATCGAGGGCCGGACGGCCGGCCGGATGCCTGCGGCCTTCGATGAGCAACGGCGCCTCACCGTCATGGAACGAGGCCGGCAGCAGTCGAGCTGAGGCCGCCGCAGGGGAGCGGGCCCGGAGGATCAGCTGGCGCGGATCTCCGAGAAGGCGCGGGCCAGAAGGGGTGTCCCGGCCCCCAGCGCCGCCGCCAACGACTCGGATCCCTCGCTGTCGGCCTGGCGGGCGAACACCTCGACCGGATCGGGCTCGACGGTCGTTCCGAACGGAAGCGATTCGAGAGGTGACTCGCCGAGTGGCTCCTCGACCGGAGGCCGCGCGAACGCGGTCGTGGGACGCAGGACCCGCAGGTCGGACGAGGCGGGTCGGTCGGGCAGTTCGGTCCACAGCGTGATCTCGGACGAACGGTTGTCGGTGAGCGTCCATCCCATCGGCACCGAGGTGGACGCGGCGTGGCGGCCACAGAGGTGATGGTGACCGAGGGCCGGTTCGGCCAGATCGACCAACTGGGCCGACTGGGTACCCAGATCGATCAATACCGATGCCATGGCCGGGTGGCTGCACGTTGGTCGAGCACATGATCTCCGCATGACAACAGTGTAATTCGATCGCGTCTCGTCGGCGAGCCAAGATACCCAGGCGGCCTGGAGCGATCGGCCCACGAGCCGATCGCTCCTGACCTGGTAACGATGGACCTGTGAGTGATTTCGACCTCCGCCCCACCGAGATCATCGAGGTGTCGTGGATCTCACGCGGGACCCAACGACTGCTGCTGGCCATCGTCGTGCTCGCGACCGCGGCCGCCGCCCTGGTCGGATCGACCCTCCTCGCTCGAGCGGACACCGCGGGCCCTCCCCCGGTCGACATCCAATCCGCCGCCACCGTGGAAGCCACTGCCGCAGCAACCGACGAAGGGTCCGTTGCCGACCCGGTCGTCGTGTTGCCGGCGGCGAGGCTGGGAACGCCGCTGACCGGCGAGCAGATCCCCGGAGCGACTCCTGAGATCACCGGCGCCACCGCACTCGAGACCATTCCGATCGACTGGGAGCAGCTGCTCCCGGGCTGGACGATCAGCTTCGCCGGCTACGACGAGGACCTGCTCGGCGGGACATCCTGGCAGGACCGACAGATCACCATCTGGATCCGACCGGACCAGACGATCGGCCAGGTGCGCTACGTGATCGCCCACGAGCTCGGACACGCATTCGACGTGACCTACCTCGACCAGGTCGACCGTGACCGCTGGATGACCCGACGAGGCTTCGACGCCGACGAAACCTGGTGGCCCGAGAGCGGCGAGAACGACTACGCCAGCCCGGCCGGCGACCTGGCCGAGACCATTGCCAGCTGGATCGACGGCACGAACCACTGGGCGGGCACCCGGCCCGCTCCGACCGATGCCGACCTCGTCGTCATGCGGGAGCTCCTCGTTGGGGCCCTGGACTAGAGGGTTGGTTCCAAGGGGTCGTTGGCGCGCTCGTGGCGGGCGGTTCGCCGATGGGCGCGACGAGCCGACCCGCGAGGTCTCGTCAACACGAACTCGCGGCCTCAGAACCCAGTTCTGGGCTCCTGGGCCGCCAGTTCGTCTGTCCGGGGCCGAGGCGACCAGTGCAGTGTCAAACCGGGTGGCCGTAGCCGTCGGCTACCGACGCTGAGGGACCAGATTTCGGCGAGAGGGGAGGGGAGCGCGGCGCGCTCGGTTCCTGTGATCAGGCGCCCAACCCCTTGGAACCACTCGTCCAGACGAACTCAGATCAGATCGGTGAGTTTCTGCAGTGGTCGCGCCCCGACGTGGCTGACGACCTCGGCAGCGGCGATGTGACCCAACCGGGCGCAAGCTCCCAGCTCCTCGCCGGCCGCCCACGCGTGGAGGAAGCCGGCCGCGTAGAGGTCACCGGCACCGGTCGTGTCGACCACCTCGTCGACGGGTTCGGCGGCGACCTCGATGACGTCATCGGCCGTGACCACGATCGACCCCAACTCGGATCGGGTCACCACGGCCACCTCGAGCACGCCCCGGATGGCTTCGATCCCCGCCTCGATGTCGTCGACCTCGTAGAGCGAGAGCAGCTCCTCTTCGTTGGCGAAGGCGAGGTCGACCCTGTCGCTCAACAGTGACCGGAAGTCCTGGCGGTGCCGGTCGACGCAGAACGGGTCGCTCAAGGTGAACGACACCTTGGATCCCGCAGCCGTGGCCGCCTCCATCCCCTTGCGGATCGCTGCCTTGGCGTCGGGGCGGTCCCACAGATAGCCCTCGCAGAACGTCACCTTGCCGCTCCCCGCCACCGCGGGGTCGATGTCGGACGGGGCTATCAGGCCGGAGGCACCCAGGTAGGTGTTCATCGTCCGCTCGGCGTCGGGCGTGACGAAGATCATCGACCGCGCCGTCGGGACACCGTCGTTCGAGCCCGGCACGTCGTAGCCGACGCCACTGGCCCGCAGGTCGGTTCGGAAAAAGTCACCCAGCGGATCGTCGGCCACCCGGCCGATGTAGTTGACCGACCCGCCGAGGGAAGCGATCCCCACGGCCGTGTTCGCGGCTGAACCGCCCGATGACTCGGATCGGTCCGGCATGGCCTCGTACAGCTCATGGGCTCGGTCGGTCTCGATGAGCGTCATCGAGCCCTTGGCCAGCCCGTACTCCTCGATGAAGGATTCGGGGATCTGACTGATCACATCGACGATCGCATTGCCTATACACACAACATCAACGGACGGTACTGCCATGCCTACTCCTGCTCAGGTGCCAGGCGAAGGTACCGAAGAGGCCGCTCCCGAGGGGAATCGAGCGGTCGGTCAGGCCCGGCGGGCCACGAGGACGAGCAGGTCTCCGAGTCGGTAGGGAAGCGCCGCCCGGCCGATGAACGTTCGCTCGGCGAGCCGGACCAGCGGCCGCGCCAGACGAGGGTACTTGCCCGCGACCACGGCGGTCCCGTCGGGTGAAGAGATGCACCACCGACGGAGGGGTCACCTGCTGCCAGCCCGAGCCGGCGATCCGAGCGATCCGACTGTCGAGATCCCAGGTCTCGATGGCTATCAGGCCGCCGGGAGCCAGCGCCGCAACCGCCTCGTCCAGGGTGTTGCCGTAGGCGCAGCCGACGTCGACGAGGACCCCCACCGCCCCCCGGTGGGTCTCGATCCGATCCATCCGGAGCCGGGCGTCGAACCACGGCCGGCCGGCCCGCCGGTACGCTCGTCCGGATTCGATCGGAGACTCCCCTTGACCGACGCCGGCAACCCCCATCGGCTCCCCGACACCGCTCGACCCTCCCACTACGCCCTCCGGCTCGAGCCCGATCTGGAACGAGCCGTCTTCCGGGGCACGGTCGACATCGACGTCACGGTCGCCGCTCCCTGCACCGAGCTCGTCTGCAACGCGGTCGACCTCGAGATCTCGGCCGCGACGCTCACCGACCCCGACGGCGTGGCCCGTGAGCTCGCCGCCACCCTGGATCCCGAGCTCGAACGGGTCTCGTTCGGAGACGGCTCGGCCATCCAACCCGGCGACCTCGTCCTCTCCGTCGAGTTCTCGGGCGTCCTCAACGACAAGCTCACCGGGTTCTACCGGAGCACGTTCACCGACGACACCGGCTCCGAGCACACCCTCGCCACGACCCAATTCGAGGCGACCCACGCCCGCCAGGCCTTCCCCTGCTGGGACGAACCGGCCTCCAAGGCCACGTTCGGCGTAACGCTCGTGGTCGACGCCGACCACCTTGCGCTCTCCAACGCCGCCGTCGTCGCCGAGGAGGCGGTCGGTGACGGCCGCCGTCAGGTCACGTTCGCCGACACGATGAAGATGTCCACCTACCTCGTTGCCCTGGTCGTCGGGACCCTCGAAGCGACCGCTCCGGTCGACGTCGACGGTGTCGATGTCCGCGTCGTCCACCGGCCGGGTCAGATCCACCTCACCCACCATGCCGTCGAAGTGGCCACTGCCGCCCTTCGTTGGTTCAGCGACTACTACGGCATCCCCTATCCGGGAGACAAGCTCGATCTGGTCGCCGTCCCGGACTTCGCGTTCGGTGCCATGGAGAATCTCGGTTGCGTCACATTCCGGGAGGCCCTCCTCCTGGTCGATCCCGAATCGGCCACGAAGGGCGAGCTCCAGCGGATCACCGACGTCATCAATCACGAGATCGCCCACATGTGGTTCGGCGATCTCGTCACGATGAAGTGGTGGAACGGCATCTGGCTCAACGAAGCCTTCGCCACGTTCATGGAGGTGGCGGCCACCGATGCATTCAGGCCCGAGTGGTCCCGCTGGGACAGCTTCGCGCGCGAGCGATCGGGTGCCTTCGACGTCGACTCGTTGCGCACCACGCGTCCCATCGAATTCCCCGTCGTCAGCCCGGACGACGCCGAGGGGATGTTCGACGTGCTCACCTACGAGAAAGGGGCTGCGGTCGTCCGCATGCTCGAGCAGTACCTCGGTGAGATCCCGTTCCGGGACGGGATTCGGCGCTACCTCGACACGTACCGGTACGCCAACACCGAGACGACCGACCTCTGGGACTCGATCGAGACCGCGACCGATCAGCCGGCCCGTCGCATCATGGACAGTTGGATCTACCAGGGCGGCCATCCCGTGGTGACCGCCACCGTCTCCGAGGACCGAACCCGGGTGCGGCTGAGCCAGGCGCCGAGCTGCTACACCACCCCCGAGGACCCGGAGCGATCCGCCTCCCCCGACGGGACGGCGATCTGGATGGTCCCGGTCACGCTGCGGGCCACGGCCGTCGATGGCGGCACCATTCACGACCATGCCCTGCTCGAGGGCGAGTCGACCGAGATCACGCTGGAATCGGCCATCGAACCCGATTCACTGGTCGTCAACGAATCGGCCACCGGGTTCTTCCGGGTGGGATACGGGTCCGACCAGGCGAGACGGATCGCGGCCACCGCCGGATCTCGACGGAGCGTCGCCGAGCGCCACGCATTCCTGGACGACACATGGACGCAGGTCGTCCGAGGCGACCTCGACGCCGTCACGTACCTGGACCTGCTCGAGTGCTTCGCCGACGAGGACGAGACGGTGGTGTGGCACCGGATCGTCGGCGCGCTGGGTTCACTCGACAGGCTGGTGGACGACGAGACGCGACCGATCCTCGCCGGCCGCTTCCGATCCCTGCTGCGGCCCGTATTCGATCGGGTCGGACCGGACCCCCGGATAGATGACGACGATCTGACCCTCGAGCGCCGAGGCCTGCTCCTCGCTGCCCTGGGCACGGTCGGCGCGGATCCCGCCATTCTCGACCGGGCGACAGATCTCCACGCGCGCTACCTGGTCGATCGGGCCAGCGTGGACCCGGCCCTCCTCGCCGGTGCGCTCAACGTGGTGGCCACCCATGCCGACGAGAGCACGTACGACCGACTGACCCAGCGGTTCCGCACCGCCGAGGGACCGCAGGAATTGCTCCGCTACCTCTATGCACTGACCGTCCCGGACGACCCCGCTCTGATCGCCCGCACCCGTGACTTGACCCTGACCGACAGCGTCCGCACCCAGAACGCCCCCTATGTGCTCGGCCAGGCGTTCGCTCATCGCGCGGCCGGGCCCGCCACCTGGCGGTTCATCGAGGACCGATGGATCGACATCACCGAACGCTTCCCTTCGAACAGCCTCGGTCGCATGCTCGACGGAATGCGGTCGATCAGCGACCCCGATACGGCCGACGACATCAGCGCCTTCTTCGACCGGCACCCGCTTCCCCAGGCAGCCCAGATGCTGGCCCAGCACCTGGAGCGGATGTCGGTCACCGTCGAGCTCACCCGGCGAGAGCGCCCGAGGCTGCACGCCGCCTTGCTGCCGAGGTGAGCTTCCGGTCGCCCACACCGCCCGCGGTGTTCACGGCTGGGACCGAGGACCTGCAGCTCTGGTGGGGCATGCTCCCGGCCGACTCGTACGAGGTCGAGGCGGGCGGAGCCTCCCGAACGGTCGAACATCCGGGTGGTCCCGGTGCGGTCACGGTGAGGGTTCCGGCTGCTTCCGAACCCGTGCCCGTCCGACTCAGTCGCGGTGACGATGTCGTTCTCTCGACCGAGGTGGGACTGCTCGAACGCCCCGCCGGTGAACTGCTCAGTCGCTTCGCGACGATCTCCGACCTGCACATCGGCCTGGACCATTTCGGGTTCTTCCACCGGATGCGCGAGCGCGACCCCGAGGTAGGCCATCCGATGCGGTGCGCCCGCGCCGCACTCGACGAAGCCGCCCGTTGGGGCGCGACCAGGATGTTCGTCAAGGGCGACATCACCGAACGCTCCACAGCCGACAACTGGGCCGCGGTCCAGCGGCTCTTCGCCGGCACCGACCTCCCGTGCATCGGTGTCGTGGGCAACCACGACACCAACCGACGGCGCGTCGTTCCCTGGGAGCAGGGAGTCGAGCCGAGCGCGCTCGAGACCGTGTCCGACGTCGAGCACCTGGATCTCCCCGGGCTCCGAGTCATCCTTGCGCACAGCACCGTGATGACCTGGGGCTACGGGCGCATCGCCCCCGTGCGGGAGGCGATCTGCCAGTTGGCGGCCGAGGCCGATGGTCCCTGCCTCGTGGTGCTCCACCACAACCTGCAGCCGCTCCCGCTCCCGTACTTCTGGCCGTATGGAATCCCGTCTTTCTCCGCCACGCCGTTCGCCGCCGACCTGGCGAGAGCCAATCCGCGGACCGTCATCACGGCCGGACACACCCACCGCAACCGCGTCCGCCGCCGGTCGGGGCTCCTCTACAGCGAGGTCGGATCGACCAAGGACTACCCCGGTGTGTGGGCCAGCTACGAGGTGTACGAAGGGGGGATCGTCCAGGTGAACCGGCGCATCGAGGCCCGGGACTGCGTCGAATGGCTCGAGTACACCCGGCGCTGCACCGGAGGAGCGTGGGGCCGCTGGACCCCCGGGAGGCTGGCCGACCGCCGCTTCGCCCACCACTGGGTCGCCCCGTGAGCGGAGTCTTGGCGCCCACCCGCACCGGCGTGGCCACCCCGCCAAGGTTTCGGATCAGAGTTCGCTACCGGGTGACGCCGTAGACGAGCAGGAACTGGGCTGCGTGGTAGGTCACCATCACCAGGACGTGGGAGAACCGGAAGTCCCGGACGAAGCGGGTGAGCCCGATCACGGCGTCGGAGACGTAGAACGACAGTGCTCCGACGAGGAACCAGGGGTTCCCGGTCGCCCCCGCGGTCAACACCATCACGGTGATCACGGTGATGTATGCCGCCACGGGCGATCTGAGCCCGTGATCCTGTTCGCCCGCCGCCTGCACGATGGCGCCGCCGATCGTGATGATGAAGGCCGCCATCACGATCACGAGCACGAACCACAGTGGGACGAGGTCGAGACCCCAGACCAGCATGCCGCCGATGTAGGCCAGATGGCCGACGAGGAACGAAGCCAAGCCTTCGATGAACCGATTGCCGGGCAACATCAGGAACACGTCCCCGGCCAGCGAGAAGATCAGTGCCGCCACGAACCACCAGCGGGTGGCCCCGTCGGTGGGATCCAGCGCGAGGGCGTAGCCCAGAAGGGCGACCATGGTCAGGGGTTTGGCCACATACTCGATCGAACGCCGGCCGAATCCGACCGCGATCCAGTCGACCACGCCGATCGCCACAGCCAGCCAGAGGAAGACCATCTCGTTCATTGCCGAGCCGCCTCCAGCGCATCGTCCCAGCCCAGCCCGGCCTCGATCTGGCCGCGGTACCTCATGACCTGCCGAGGACGGTTCAACCCGAGGACCCCGACGAGTCGGTCGCCCCGACCGTACAGGGCCACGAGACGGCCGGCCGATTCGTCCTCCTCGACCACCTCGACGGTCGCGTCGGCCCCGGGCCAGCCGGCCAGCTGGATCTTGGTGTCGTACTGGTCGCTCCAGAACCACGGAACCGGGGCGAACGGCTGGGCCGACTCACCGTGCAGCAGGGCCAGAGCCGCAGCCGGGCCCTGTTCGACTGCGTTCTCCCAGTGCTCCACCCGCATCCGAACCCCGAACCGGTGGTTGGGCCAGCGGGCCAGATCGCCTGCCGCCACGATGCCGGGCGCGGCGATCAGGCGCTCGTCGCACTGAACGCCGTCGTCCAGGGCCAGACCCGACCCTTCGAGCCAGTCGGTGGCCGGGCGCACCCCGACGCCGACCACTACCACATCGGCGTCGATGATCGAGCCGTCGGCCAATCGGACCCGCTCGACGCGGTCTCCGCCCTCGATGGCGGCGACGTTCACGCCGAGCTTCAGATCGACGCCGTTGGCCCGGTGCACATCGGCCATGCGCATCCCCATCTCGTCGCCCAGGCCACGGCGAAGCGGCACGGGGAGGCCCTCGAGAATGGTGACGTCGAGGCCGGCGCCGCGCGCCGTCGCCGCCACCTCGGCCCCGATGAAGCCGGCCCCGATCACCACGACGCGCGGGCCGGCGTCGAGGTCGGCGCGAAGAGCAAGTGCGTCATCGAGCGTCCGAAGCGTGTGCACGCCGGCCAGATCGGGCTGGCCCGGCAGGGTCCGCACCACGGCGCCTGTGGCGAGGACGCAACCGTCGAAATCGATGTCACCCGCTGTCGTGCGCACGAACTTCCGGTCTGCATCGAGCCCGGTGGCCCACGTTCCCAGCTGGAGATCGACGTCGAGCGACCCGACGGGATCGGCCGGCTGCAGCACGATCCGATCGGGCTCCCACTCCCCCGCCAGGATCTGTTTGGAAAGCGGGGGCCGATCGTACGGCAGATGGGTCTCGCCTCCGATCAGCCGGATCGTGCCGTCGAACCCCTCGACCCGCAGGGCCTCGGCCGCCCGCAGACCGGACAGCGACGCACCGACGATGACGACCGTCTCCATCGGTGCGGATCCTCCTGTCGGCTCAGTCGTCGGCGATGGAGATGGCCTGCTTGGGGCACCGGCGAACGGCCTCTTCCAGCTTGGGACGCTGGTCCTCGGACGGTGTCTCGTTCAGCACGTAGAGGAAGTCGTCGTCCCTGACCTCGAACACTTCCGGCAGCACCGCCATGCATATGGCATTGCTCTCGCACAGGTCGTAGTCGACCACTACTCGCATTGATTCCTCCCGGATCGGATCTCCTCACATCATGCCCTACCGGCGACCCGGTAGGGTGCGCCAGACCGATCAAAGGGGGCCCATGGACGTTCTGCGAACGCCCGACGAGCGGTTCGACGACCTGCCGGACTACCCGTTCGAACCGCGTTATCTCGACATCACCGATGCGGACGGCACCATCCTGCGGATGCACTACCTGGACGAGGGACCCGCCAACGGCCGCACCGTACTGCTCCTCCACGGCGAGCCGTCGTGGAGCTTCCTCTACCGGCACATGATCCCGCCGCTGACCGAGGCCGGCCTGCGCTGCCTCGTCCCCGACCTGATCGGGTTCGGCCGGTCCGACAAGCCCGCCGACCGAGCCGACTACACCTATGCCCGCCACGTCGCGTGGATGCAGTCCTTCGTCGATGTGCTCGACCTCTCCGACGCGGTGCTCTTCGGGCAGGACTGGGGTGGTCTCATCGGACTGCGCATCGTGGCCGAGAACCCGCACCGATTCGCCGGTGTCGTGGCCGCCAACACCTTTCTCCCCGACGGATCGACCGGGTCGACCGCGGCATTCGACCAGTGGCTCGACTTCTCACAGAACGCTCCGGAGCTCCCGATCGGCGGCATCGTCAACATGGGATCGGCCGGCGATCTGGCTCCGGAGGTCATCGCCGCCTATGACGCGCCCTTCGTCGACGAGACCTTCAAGGAGGGAGCCCGGCGCTTCCCGGCGCTCGTTCCGATCAGCCCCGACGACCCGGCGGTCCCGGCCAACCTCGCGGCATGGGAAGTCCTCAGCGCATGGGAGAAACCGTTCCTGACGGCCCATTCCGACGGCGACCCGATCACCGCCGGGAGCGACAAGGTCTTCCAGGAGCGGGTGCCGGGAGCAGCGGGTCAGCCCCACGTCGTGACCACAGGAGGTGGCCACTTCCTCCAGGAGGACTGCGGCCCCCAGCTCGCCGCGACGATCATCGACTTCGTCTCACGGCTCTGATGTGATCGTCGAGCGCTGACCATGGCCGCCGGAGACCTGACGCTGATCGCGCTCGTCACGTTCGGGCTGAACCTCGTCTCGGGCAGCCTCGGCCGGCGCTACATCACGTTGCCGCTGGTGTTCACCGCGGCCGGTCTGATCCTCGGACCCGAGGTGATCGACCTGCTCGAGGCGCCACCCGACGCGAGCGTCATCGAGGTCTTGGCCGAAGCCACGCTCGTGCTCGTCCTGTTCTCCGACGCCTCGCGCATCGACATAGCGCTGCTGCGGCACGAGGCGAGCCTGCCCGCCCGACTGCTGCTCATCGCCCTTCCGCTCACCATCGCCGCCGGGGTAGGCGTCGGTGTCCTGCTGTGGGGCGAAGCCGACATCTGGGAGATAGCCCTGATCGCCGCCCTGCTCGCCCCCACCGATGCCGCCCTCGGCAAGGCGGTCGTGGCCAACCCCGCCGTGCCGGTGCGCATTCGGACCACCCTCAACGTGGAGAGTGGGCTCAACGACGGCCTGGCCGCACCGGTCGTGACCCTGTTCATCGCGCTGGTCGCGGCCGAGAGCGAGATCGACGGCAGCACGGAGTGGATCCGCTTCGCAGGCGAGCAGATCGGCTTCGGCGTCATCATCGGCCTGGCCGTCGGGGTGATCGGCGGGTATCTCGTGGACTGGACATCCCGGCATCAGACCGGCGAGGGAGGATCGAGGCGCCTCGCCGCCCTCGCGTTGGCCGTCACCGCGGCGGCGGGCTCGACCGCCGTCGGAGGAAACCCGTTCATCGCCGCCTTCGTCGCCGGTGCGGCTCTACGCAGGGTGGCGCCGGCGTCGTGTAACCGTCTCTACCAGTTCCTCGACCGGGAGGGCGAGCTGTTCGCCCAGCTGACGTTCCTCATATTCGGAGCCGCTCTGGTCGGCATCGCCCTCCAGTCCCTCACCCTGGCCGCCGTCGTCTATGCGCTCCTCAGCCTGACCGTGCTCCGCATGGTGCCCGTCGCCCTTTCGCTGATCGGCGCCGGACTCCGGCCCGACACGATCGCGTTCCTCGGGTGGTTCGGACCGCGAGGACTGGCTTCGATCGTGTTCATCCTCACCGCCATCGACGAGACCGACCTGACGGCCGACGACGAGCTGGTGGCCGCCGCATGCATCACCGTCGTCCTGAGCATCGTCGCACACGGGTTCTCCGCCCAGCCGCTCTCGACCCTCTATGGGCGCCGGCTGCGAGAAGCGGAAGAGGAACCGATGGAGGAGATGGAGCACTGGGAGGAGCTGCCGGTCCGAGGCATCGGATCGCACTCGACGGGCACCTCGTTCACCGAACCGACGTGATCCGGTGGTCACCGTCCTTGGTCACCACCAGATCCGCGGCGGCTCTACTCGGCATGATGTGATCGTGGAGGTTGGGACTGTTGATGGCGTCCCAGACCTGCGCCGCGAAGTCGATGATCTGCTCGTCGGTCCAGTGAGCCATCGAGTGGTAGAAGGACTCGGGCCGGTCGGCGGCCACGCGCATGCTCTCGATCAGCCGAGCCGTGTGCCAGCGCCGCTGGTTCTCCTCCTCCGTGTGCAGATACAGCGCCAGATCGAACGGGAGCGGAGCCGTCTCGCCGGGCGGGATCTGCAACGTGTTGATCCCTTCGAAGATGACGGTCGGAGCCCGCGGGACCTCGTTTTCCACCCCCGGCTCGATGTCGTAGCGCACGTGTGAGTACGAGGGAACCGTGACGGGATCGTCCCCCCGCCGAAGCGCGTCGACGGTCGAGGCGAGACGGTCCCAGTCGTAGCTCTCGGGATAGCCCTTGCGCAGCACGAGGTCCCGATCCTCGAGGTAGCGGTTGGGGTACAGGAAGACATCCGTGGAGACGACCGCCGCGCCCCCGAGCCGGTCGGCGAGCCGGTGGGCCAACGTCGTCTTCCCCGCCGCGATCGGACCGCCCAGACCCACGACCCGCCGCCCGCCCGACGGTGGGGTGACGGCCAGAATGGCGGCCACGACGACTTGCATCACGCCCTACTCTGACACGTCCACCACCAACCTCGAATTCTTGGCGCTCCCCCGCGCCCACTTGGGTACCGCGCCAAGATTTCGGACCATCGAGGAATCCGGTCCCGTCATGCGCGTCAGTTCTGCCTCACCCTATGAAGCGGCGTACGGGTTCTCCCGCGCCGTCCGGGTCGGCGACCGCACGCTCGTCGCCGGCACGGCGCCGATCGACGGCGACGACGTTCCCGAAACAGCCTACGACCAGGTGCTCCTCTGCGGTCGCATCATCAGCGAGGCACTGGAGCAGGCCGGCTCATCCGTCGACGACGTCGTGCGGACCCGGATGTACATCGTCGACCCGGCCGACGCCGATCAGGTCGGCCGAGCCCACGGCCAGATCTTCGGCGAGGCCATGCCGGTGGCGACGATGGTTGTCGTCGCCGGCCTGTTGGACGAGCGGTGGAAGGTCGAGGTCGAGGCCGAGGCGGTTGCTCAGGACTGAAGGTGAGCGGGCAGGATGCAGGCCCGGCCGTCGCTGTAGCCATCGGGCTCGATGCCGAAGCCCCGGTTGAATCGGGCCCGCATGTGCTCCCACGCGATCACGTGGGTGATCTCCACGATCTGCTTCTCCGCGAAGTGCGCAGCCAGGTCGGCGCGGATCCGATCGGTGACCACCGCCGGCGTGGCGCTGACGGCGTCGGTGTATGCGAGCACGGCCCGCTCGGCGTCCGTGAAGAGCTCGCTGCTCGCCCAGTCGTTCAGCGCCAGGACCTTGTCCTCGTCATGACCGGCTGCTCGGCTCACGGCCGAACCGATGTCGATTCACCAGGTGCACCCGATTAGCGACGCCGTACGCAGAGACGCGAGCTGCTTGATGTCGAAGGGCGCCTGGCGAGCCAGCGGGAGGAACGACTCGCCCGCCAGCTTCGTGGCCAGCGTCGGCAGGCTCTTCGCCGCTTGGTGATAGGGCTTCGGCACCCGGCGGGGGGCGGTGCGGGCGAAGCGCAGATAGGCGCGCAGACTCACGGGACGGCTCCTTCGGGAGACGGCTGGGCTCTGGTCGGGCGATCGATGATCAGAAGGGCGACCATCGCGGCCACGACGAGGACGAGCGAGCCGGTCGCCGCCAGCTGATCGACGGTGGACGATTCCGGGAGCGGGTTGGCCAGGTGATAGCGCACGTGCGGGATCGTCTGGAACAGCCCCGCGACGAGGGCCAGACGGCGCGCGGTGCGACCGAGGAACGCCGCGCCGCAGAGAAGCACGCCGAGCAGGAGCAGACCGGCCCCTGCGTCCACGACGAGGTGCTCGTTGAACGGTCCGTCGGGTGAGATCCACGGCGAGGCGCTCGACGGGAAGTTGTCGTACCACCGCCGCGGTGCGGTGACAGCCCAGAGCCCGATCACCACGTTGGGCAGGCCGAGCGCGACCATGGCGGCTCGAACGATGGTGCCTCGTTCCACGTCGATCTCCCTCGCGGCAGCAGTCCGGTCCATTCTGACCGTTCGGGCGTCATTCGGCACGGGCCCAGATCGGACCCCCCTAGACTGAAACGCGTTCTCGTACCCGTCCTCGATGTGTCCACCGGTGATTCGTCATGCAGTATCCGTTCCCCATCCCCTACGGCTGGTTCCAGGTGCTCTGGTCCGACGAGCTGGACCGGGGCGACGTGCGACCGCTGTTCTACTTCGACGAGCACCTGGTCATCTGGCGGGACGAGGGGGGCGACGTCCACATCCAGGAGGCGTTCTGTCCGCACCTGGGAGCGCACCTCGGCCACGGTGGCAAGGTCCGCGGGGATGAGCTCGAATGCCCGTTCCACGGCTGGACGTTCGATGCCGAGGGGGCCAACGCCTGCATTCCGTACGCCGACCGGATCAACAAGAAGGCCCGGCTGCGCACCTACCCGGTCGTCGAGGTCAACGGCCTGATCATGGCCTGGTACCACCCCGATGAGAAGCCGCCCATGTGGGAGATCCCCACGCTCGAGCCGTTCACGGCCGACGAGGGATACAGCGGGGTCACCCACAAGTCCTACGAGATCGGGGCCCATTGGCAGGAGCTGGCCGAGAACGGTGTCGACTCGGCCCACTTCCGGTACGTGCACAACACGGCCGAGGTCCCGGTGCTCGAGACCTACCAGGCCGACGGCTATCACTCGAAGATGCGGTCCGTTCAGAAGTTCGTCACCCCGCAGGGCACGACCGATGGCCGTATCGACGTCGACTCTTACGGCCCGGGCCTCTCCTTCGTGCGGTTCAGCGGCATCGTCGACACGTTCCTCTTGGGTTGCAACACCCCGCTGGCCAATGATCGCTGCATGATGCGATTCACCTTCGTCGTGCGCGACATCGGTGAGGGAACCAGCACGGTCGGCGACGCGTTCGTGGCCGAGATCGACCGACAGGTCGAGGAAGACCGGCCGGTCTGGGAGAACAAGGCCCACCTGGTGCGGCCGGCACTGGCCGCCACCGACGGCCCGTTCATGAAGTTCCGGAAGTGGGCCGGCCAGTTCTACACCGATGGTCTGGACGATGAGCGGACCGACGATGAGCGAACCGTCTGGGTGCCGGACAAAGCCCGCTGGGACGACCTGGCCGACTTCGAACAGCGGGCCAAGGGCACGGCCTCGGCCCGCCACGGCGACCGGGACTGAGCACCTCCCCTCACCGGCCCGGCGCCGGCGTGCCCGACCAGATCGGGTTACCCCGCCGGAAGCCGCTCGTTCGCGTGGTGCTGATGCGGCGGGGACAACACCAGCACCACGCAGTCGTCACGATGACCGCTGAGCGTGGTCTTGCCCTGAGTAGCGGCTACTCAATTCCGTGGCTCTGACTACTCAGAAACCGGGTCCGACCGGACCTAGACGGGTGGTTCCAAGGGGTTGGGCGGGGCCTGATCAGAGGAACCGAGCGCGCCGCGCTCCCCTCTCGCCGAAATCTGGTCCCTCAGCGTCGGTAGCCGACGGCTACGGCCACCCAGTTCGATACTGCACTGGTCGCCACGAGCGCGCCAACGACCCCTTGGAACCAACCATCTAGGGCTTGTCGCTTCCCACGACCCACATGGCGAAGAACTGGGCTCCGCCCCCATAAGCGTGGCCCAGGGCTCTGCGCGCCCCGTCCACCTGGTGATCTCCACACTGGCCGCGGACCTGCATGGCCGCTTCGCCGAATCGGATCATGCCCGACGCCCCGATCGGGTTCGTCGACAGCACGCCGCCCGAGCAGTTCCAGGGGATGTCCCCGTCGAGCGCCGTGGCACCCTGCTCGGTGAGCATCCAACCTTCACCCTCGTCGGCGAACCCCAGGTTCTCCAGCCACATCGGCTCGTACCACGAGAAGGGTACGTAGACCTCGGCCATGTCGAGCTCCCGACGGGGGTTGGTGATCCCGGCCTGTCGGTAGACGTCGGCGGCGCAGTCGCGGCCACCCTGCGGATTCACCTGGTCGCGGCCCGCCGCGATGGTGGGTTCTCCCCGTAGTGCGCTGCCGTGGATCCAGGCCGGATTGGCATGGGCGTCGCCGCCGGCTTCGTCGGTCATCACCATGGCGAACGCTCCGTCCGACGACGGGCAGGTCTCGTCGAACCGGATCGGGTCCCACAACATGATCGACTCCTTGATGGAGTCGTACGTGATGTCGGGCTGGTGAAGATGGGCATACGGGTTCTTGCAGGCGTTGAGCCGGTCCTTGAGCGCCACCATGATGCCGATGTCGTCGGGCGCATCGCTGCGCCGCATGTACGCCCGGATGTACGGGGCGAAGTAACCGCCGGCGCCGGCGAGAAGCGGCTGCTGGAACGGGATGGGCATCGAGAGGGCCCACATCGCCTCGGACTCGGACTGCTTCTCGAACGCGACGGTGAGGACCCGGCGGTGCACCCGGGACTCGATCAGGCTCGAGGCGACCACCGCGGTGGACCCGCCGACCGAACCGGCGGTGTGGACCCTGAGCATCGGCTTGCCGACGGCCCCGAGCGCCTCGGCCAGGTAGAGCTCGGGCATCATCAGGCCTTCGAAGAAGTCGGGGGCCTTTCCGATCACGACCGCATCGATGTCGGCCCACGTGAGCTCGGCGTCCACGAGCGCCCGCATGGCAGCCTCGCGCACGAGCCCGGCGATCGAGACGTCGCCTCGCGCTGTCTCGTGTCGCGTCTGGCCGCAGCCGATGACCGCGACCCGTTCCTTGCCGCTCATTCGTCGCCCCCCTCGAGCACGCAGACCAGATTCTGTTGCAGACACGGGCCGGACGTGGCGTGCGCCACCGCCCGACCGGCCGTGCCGTCGGAGATGCGTTGCGCCGCCTCGACGATGCGGACGAGGCCCGCCGCCATCATCGGGTTGGCCGCGAGGGCCCCTCCAGACGGGTTGACGTCACAGTCGTCGTCCAGGCCCAGCGCCCGGGCGAGGATGACCTCCTGGTGTGAGAAGCAGGCGTGGAGCTCGGCCACGTCGACGGGACCCTGGCCGACTCCGGCCGCGGCAGCCGCCAGCGCGGTGGACGGTGACAGGGTCAGATCGCGGGTGCCGAGCTGATGGCTGTCGATCCGATGATCGATCCCCGTGATCCACGCCGGCTTGTCGCTGAGCTCGCGGGCTCGATCGTCGGCGGCGATGATGATCGCGACCGCGCCGTCGCTGATCGGGCAACAGTCCGCCGCCCGCAGCGGCTCGGCCAGATAGCCCTGGTCGTCGAGATCGAGGTCACGAGGGGTCGCGTGAGGGTTGGCCCTGCCCGCTTCGTGGCGGGCAGCGGCGATCGCGTCGAGCTCGGCTCGGGTGGCCAGCCCGGCGTCGAGCACGGCGCGCGCCTGGAGCGCGGCCACGTCGATGCTGGTGGGCCAGAGCGGCCCGTAGTGGTAGGGGTCGAGCTGGCGGGACAGGACGCGGGGAAGATCGCCCGGCGAGCTCTTGCCATAGCCGTAGACGAGGGCGGTGTCGGCCGCGCCGGTCTGGATCTTGACCCAGGCCTCGTACAACGCCCAGGCGCCGTCCATCTCGACGTGCGACTCGGTGATGGGCGGCAGCGGGCCCACGCCGTCGAGGGTCATGACGAAGCTGAACGCCTGGCCGGCGAGGTAGTCGGTGCTACCCGAGCAGGTGAAGTCGATGTCAGCCTGGGTGAAGTCGAGGTTGCCCTTGACCTCGGACAGGACCGGCAGAAGCATCTCGACCTCGTTGCGACGCTCTTCGGCGGCGACGTGGTCCGATTGGGCCACGCTCACGATGGCGACGTCGCGGTTCATGCGTGCTCCCGGTAGGACTCGTAGGGGGCGTCGGGCTCACCGGTCGGCCGCCACCACTTGATGTTCTCGAACGATGCCTCGAGGTCATCGTCGTCCTTCCAGACCGCCTCGACCCTGAGTCCGAGCCTGACGTCGGCGGCCGGCATCTCCTGGACGAGACCGAACGTGGTCACATCCGCCCCGTCGATCAGGATGTTGGCGCTCACGTAGGGAACCTCGAGGCCCTGGCCGGTGAACTCGACGTTGACCACGCAGAAGGTCGTGACGGTGCCGACGTGGGGCAGCTCGACCTGCTCGGTCGTCGGAAGCCCCGAGTTGGGTGACGCGCCGCGGGGCGGGACGAAGACGTAGCCGAACTTCGGGCACTTCTCACCGATGATCCTCTTGTCGCGCATGCCGTACAACGACCGTGACGTCGCTTCGCCGGCTGTGTAGCGGTAGTCGAGCCGAGCCGGGATCCGCACCCGGAGCACGGGTTCGACATCGGACAACTCGGGAACTGCGCCGGTGTCGACCGGGGGTGCGAACCAGAGATCGTCGGGCAGCTCGCTAACTCGTTCGTCGCTCATTGCTCTCCCCTCCTGGCCTGCGGCCGGGCCGGGTGGCCCCGCTTCCTCTGGTCGTTCATGCGGCCTCCTCGGGGACGAAGCAGGCGATGTCGGTGATCAGTCCCGACCGCTCCTCGGCCCACTGGATGCGCACCCGCATCCCGGTCGCCATAGCGTCGGGGGATCCGGCGTCGACCGCGTGCAGCATGCCGGTGTCGGCCCCGTCGAGCTCGATCAGCGCCCAGGCGAACGGGTGATCCAGGGGCTGGTCGTCCTGGGGGGTCGCGACCCACGACCACGTGGTCACACGGCCGGCCTGACCGACCGGCACCAGCTCGGTCAGAGCTTCGCTGGTGACGGGGTCGTACTCGACAGGCGGGCACATGACGTTGCCATCGACCATGCGCACGCCGAGGACGATCTGTTCGCGCAACCCGGTGAAGAATGCGCTCAAGACGGGACCGAGCGTGCGCTTGAACGGGAACTCGATCACCAGCGGTGCGCTCAGCACCTCGGTGTGCTCGTCAGCATTCGACGCGGCCATGTCAGAAGGTGATGACCTGACGGATGACCTCGCCGCGCTCCAGGGCGCGGAGACCGTCGTTGATGTCGTCGATCGTGATCCGCTTGGAGATCATGGACTCGAGGTCGAGGCGGCCGGCCCGCCACATGTTGATCATGCGCTGGAAGTCGCTTCGTACGTCGGCCGAGCCGTAGTAGGAACCGATCAGGGTCTTCTCACTGTAGAAGAGCTCGACTGCACTGAGCTCGACCATGTCCTCGGCTCGACCGACGCCGACGATGCAGGCGGTGCCGCCCCGGCGCACCGCGTCGAAAGCGGCGCGCATGGTGACCGAGCTACCGATCGCCTCCATCGAGTAGTCGAATCCCTGGTTGGCGGTGAGCTCTTCCTTCAGGGCGCCCAGCCCGTCGGGCTTGACCGCGTGGGTGGCACCGAACTTCTTGGCCATCTCGAGCTTCTCGTCGACCAGATCGACCGCGACGATCGTCGCCGCTCCGGCGGCCCGGGCCCCCTGAAGGCAGCTGACCCCCACACCGCCACAACCGAACACGACGACCGAGGAGCCCGGTTCGATCTTCGAGGTGTTGATGGCAGCACCCACGCCGGTCATGACACCGCAGCCGATGAGGGAACCGACCTCGAACGGTACGTCCTCGGGGACCTTGATGGCGGCCTGATGGGGGACGACCAGCGACTCGGCGAAGGTACCCGCGCCGGCGAAGCCGAAGACCGGGTTCCCGTCGAGGCTGAAGTGCGGGCTGACCGCCATCGTGATCTGCACGTCGGAACAGAGGTTGGGCGAGTGGTGGTCGACGCAGTACACGCAGGTGCCGCAGGGCGGCGACCAGGCGACGATGACGTGATCACCTTCGGCCAGGTGCTCGACGCCGTCGCCGACGGCGCTGATGACACCGGCTCCTTCGTGACCCATCACCGCGGGGGCAGGCTGTGGCAACGTGCCGTCCATGCCGGACAGGTCCGAGTGGCAGATACCGGTCGCCTTGACATCGATCTTGACCTCACCCGGGCCGGGATCGTCGACCTCGACGTCGTCCCTGACATCGAGCTCGGTGTCGCCGGTGTTGTGCAGGACAGCTGCCTTCATTGGCCCCCCTCGGGTGCGGTGATCGATTGGCCTGCGGCTGATTCTGGTCGCCACGGGTCGGCGAGAACGAATCGCGCCGTGCCGCCGGTTGCCGCGGACCGCGACGCGATCTAGCCTCCCGCCCCGGAGGCCAACGATGACTGACGAACCCCTCGGTTTCTGGCGTATCGCCACGACCAGCCCGGAGCGCCCCGCCCTGTACGCGGACGCCGACGGTCAGACGTACAGCTATGGCGAACTGCACGCCAGAGCCAACCAGGTTGCCCACGGGTTGCGAGCCATGGGGCTGACCACCGGCGACACCGTGGCCGTCAGCCTTCCCAACACGGTCGAGTACTTCGAGGTCGTGCTGGGATGCATCCAGATCGGCCTCTATTGCACGCCGATCAACTGGCATCTCGTCGGCCCCGAGATCGCCTACATCGTCAACGACAGCGACGCGACGATCTTCATCACCGACGGACGCTTCGCCACCGATGCCGCCGCCGCCCGCAGCGAGATCGAGCTCGACGACGACAGGTTGTTCTCGGTCGGACCGATCGACGGATTCCGGAGCTACGACGAACTGAAGGCCGGTCAGCCGACCGACGCGCCGGCCGATCGCACCGCGGGCATGACGATGCACTACACGTCGGGTACCACCGGGCGCCCCAAGGGCGTCAAACGGGGCCTGGTCGAAATCGACCCCGATGACATGTTCGCCCTCTACACAGGCTTCCAAGCCATGTTCGGCATCGAGCCTCACGGCGACGGCGTCCACCTGTGCGGCTCGCCGCTGTACCACACCGCCGTGCTGATGTGGTCGGGATCGGCGCTCCACATGGGCCACAAGGTCGTCCTGATGGACAAGTGGGACCCGGTCCGCATGATGGAGCTCATCGACGAGCACCGGGTGACCTGGTCTCACATGGTGCCGACCCAGTTCCACCGGATCCTCCAAGCCGTGCCGGCCGAGGATCGTGGCAGGTACGACGTGTCGTCGCTCAGGGCGATGGTCCACGCCGCCGCACCGTGCCCGCCCGACATCAAGCGCCGGATGATCGACTGGTGGGGCGACGCGATCTGGGAGTACTACGGCGCCACCGAGGGCGGCGGCACGATCATCACGGCGGCCGAGTGGCTCGACAAACCAGGCAGCGTCGGCCGAGCCTGGCCCGGCTTCGACGTGAAGATCCTGGACGACGACGGCAACGAGGTCCCCGCCGACACCGAGGGCACGGTGTACATGACGCTGGGCGCCGCCGATTTCGAGTACAAGGGTGACGACGAGAAGACCCGGGACAACCGGACCGCCGACGGCTACTTCACGGTCGGCGATTGGGGCCTCATCGACGCCGACGGCTACCTGTTCCTGAAGGACCGGAAGTCGGACATGATCATCTCGGGCGGCGTCAACATATACCCGGCCGAGATCGAGGCCGTCCTCCACGGCGCCCCCGGAGTGGACGATGTGGCCGTTTTCGGGATCCCCCACGAGGACTGGGGCGAGGAGGTCAAGGCCGTCATCCAGCTGACCGCCGGCGCGCCCGAGCCCGCGATCGCCCTGGAACAGATCGAGGCGTTCTGCGAATCCCAGCTGGCCAGGTTCAAGCGGCCCCGCAGTATCGACTTCGTCGACGAGATGCCCCGCGATCCCAATGGCAAGCTCTACAAACGCAAGCTGCGTGACCCGTACTGGGAAGGGCGCGACCGCCAGATCTGATCCCGCTCACGCCCCCCCCGCTTGCCGAAATCTGGTCCGGCACCGGCGGTAACCGACGGTGGAGCACAGGACGTATCACCGGCGATCACCGCAGGAGTGGCCCCAGGTGGGCGATGTCGTTGAACGCGCGCAGCATCCAGACTTCGTCGGTCAGCACCAGGTGGTGAATCGAACAGTTCTCGGCACCGGCAAATGTCCACCCGCCGGTCCCGGTCGCATGGTTCACGGCGGCGGAGATCACCCCGCCGTGTACGACAGCGACGACTCGCTCGCCCGGGTGATTCCGCCGGATGCGGTCGATGCCCGCCACGACGCGCCCGTGGAACTCGTCGTCGGGCTCGGCACCCGGAATGACGTCCCATCGCTGCTTCTCGATCATCTCGATCGCGATCGGATGCCCGTTGGCGACGTGCTCGCGGAAGGCTCCGCCCTCCCACTCACCCAGGAACACCTCGCGTAGATCGGGTTCGACCCGCGGCTCGAGACCGGTCCGTTCGATCAGTGGAGCGGCGGTCTGGTGGGTGCGCCGCAGGGTCGTCACGTAGAGGGCGTCGATGGGTTCGGCGGCCAGACGAGCTCCCACCAACCGGGCCTGCTCATGGCCGTCGGGCGCCAGTGGCGGGTCGCCCTGGCCATCGACCATCGGGAAACGTTCTCCGGGTCGGGCGGCCGCTGATGCGCCGTGACGTACGAGGAGGAGCTGGGTGCTCCCTGCGGGGGGTTCGAAACGCCGCTGCGCGTACTCGACGTCCTCGTCGATCGGATCCGTTGGTCGATGGGCTTCGTTCACTCACCCATTCTGGCCGATGACCGGCCCGATCCGATCAGAGCTGCAGGATCTCGTGGCCCGCCCGGGCTTGGTAGCTGGTCAACATGACGTGTTCAACCAACTCCGGATCGAACGATCCGGTATCAGCCTCCAACCAGTCGAACAGATCTGCCCACTCGAGGCCGCGACGCTCGCCGGTGTCGATGGCGCCGGCGACGCGAATCAGGCTGCCGGAGAAGGACGGCTCGTCCAGCTCCTCGAACCGCCGGTCGGAGGCTCGCAGGATCGGGACGAGCCTCTCGCCGTCGGGAAGCCTGCCGACGACGCGATCCCGTTGCCGCGGAGTGTCCGCTATCAGGGTGTGCTCTTCGATGTGCAGGGGCTTGCCCTGCAGGTGACGGGCCAGGACCGTGGCCGGCACGCTGGCCAGCCCGACCCCCGAGACGGCGGCCGCCAGCTCGGTCTCCCATGTCCCGGCCCGCAGATGCATCCGCCGGTAGGCGACCACGAGCCGATGGACACGGAGCGTGCGATCGTGGGCCACCGGATTGGTGGTGGCCAGCAGGTCGACCACTTCGTCATAGGCTCGAAGGGCGTCGGGCCCGACCGCCGACGAGTCCGCGGTCGCTCCGAGATCCAGCAGCAGGCCGCCGGCGTCGATCCCTTGGTCATGTGGGGCATTTCGTACCGAAACCATGCTCCAGGAATCGGCCCGTTCCCACAGAACATGAGCCAAACGACCCACTTCCCGGGGCGCAGTGCGTTATCGGGGACAGACCCCGATAACGCACTGCCGGCCGCCGAGTGTCACAGCCTGTCCGTAACTTGGGCAAGCATGGCTCGCTCTCCCAGAACTGACCCGAACTGGGCCTGGCACCACGTCATGAACCGTGGGGCTCGGCGCCAGCCGACGTTCCTGGACGACACCGACCGGCGTTCATTCCTCGAGCTCCTCGGTGACATCCACCAACGGCACGGTGTCAACACGCACGCCTACTGCCTGATGGGCAACCACCATCACCTGTTGCTGTCATGTCCGGCCGGCTCCCTGTCTGCCGGCATGCATCATCTCGCCTCGGTCTACACGCAGCGGTTCAACCGCCGGCACGGTCTGGACGGGCCGCTCTACCGAGGGCGCTTCCACTCGGTGCCAATCCACGACGACGGGTACCTCATGGAGGTATCCCGGTACATCCACCGGAATCCGCTCGACCTCGATCAATCGATCGACCTCGCCCGCTTCCGGTGGTCGAGCTACGGGGCATACGTCGGCCGCCGTACCCCGGCATGGTGGCTTCGACGCTCGATGATCCTCGAAATGTTCGACGGCCTCCCCGAGCGGTATGCGGCCTATGTCGAATCCGCCCGCCCGGGTGTCCGCGACCACCGGGTCGACCGGGCGGCCGGCACAACGACGCTCAACCCCACCTCACGACCGCCGAGCATCGACGACGTGGAGACCGTGGTCGCCGTCATCACCGGTGTACCGCGATCCGAGTTGGCGACCCGAGGCAAGGGCGACCGCAGCGTCGCCCGCAACCTGGTGCTTCTCCTCGGTCTCGACGATGCGCGGGTGCCCGCCAACGATCTCGCCGATCGCTTCGGCTATGCCCGCGCCACGAGTGTCAGATCCGCGGTCCACCGGGGTCGAGCGAAGCTGAACGCCGACCCGACCTTCACGGCCCTCGTCGATCGAGCGAGGATGATGCTCGCCGAGCCGAGTGCGTTCGGGGTCTGTCCCCGGTAACGCACTGACCGTTATCTGGGGAGATCCTTGAAGGGGATCTCGCGGTCGTTCGACGGTTCCCGCGGGAGTCCGAGGGCCCGTTCGGCCAGGTTGTTCCGGTGCACCTCACTCGTGCCGCCGCCGATTCGTGTCGCGAACTGGTTGAGGAACTGCCGCTGCCAGTAGCCGCCCTCGTAGGCGTCGTCGTCGGTCAGGGCGCCGGCCGGGCCCAACGCCTCGGTGGCAAGATTGCCGATGCGGGTCACGAGCTCGGTCTTCAACAGCTTCATGACCGATCCGTGCGGGGCCGAGGCGAAGTCGCCCGAGGCGACCGCGGTCTGGAATCGGAACCCGAGGTACTTGAGGATCCGCTCACGGGCGTAGACGTCCGCCAGGCGCTGTCGCGCCACGCGGTCCACCACCGGTCCCCGATCACGCACCATGGCGATCAGCGGGTCGAACCCGCCGCGGCCCGATCCACCCGAGATCAGCACGGCCTCACTGGCGAGTGTGGTCCGGGCCACCGCCCACCCGCCGTCGACGTCGCCGACCACGTTCTCGGCCGGGATGCGAACCTCGTCGAGAAAGACCTCGTTGAACTCGGCGGTTCCCGTCGGCTGCACCAGGGGTCGCACGTCGATGCCCGGGCTCTTCATGTCGACGATGAAGAACGTGATGCCCTTGTGTTTCGGGACGGCCGGGTCGGTGCGAGCCAACAGGATGCCGAAGTCGGCCATGTGCGCACCCGAGTTCCACACCTTCTGGCCGGTCACGACGAACTCATCACCGTCCCGCTCGGCCTTCGTCGACAGGGCGGCCAGGTCGCTGCCGGCCCCGGGCTCACTGAAGAGCTGGCACCAGCGCTCATCGCCCCGCAGGAGCGGCCGGAGATAGCGCCGCTTCTGGGCGTCGGTACCGTGCTGGCGGATCGGCGGACCCACGAGCTGGATCGTGGCCAGGAAGAAGCCCTGAGCGACGTCGAACGCCGCTTGCTCCTGGTTGAAGATCATCTGCTGTTCGATCGTGCCACCCCGGCCACCGTGCTCGGTCGGCCAGGTGATCCCCGCCCAACCCCCGTCGAACAGCGTCCGCTGCCACTCGGCCGTGCGGGCTTCGTAGTCCTCGCGTACTCCGGGCTCGATCGACAGGTGCTGTTCGGACCAGTTCCCGCTCGGCGTCTTCAGCGACGCGTTCGCCTCCAGCCAGGCCCGGGCCTCGGCTCGGGCCACCGCTGCCTCGGGGGAGTCTTCGAAGTCCACGGCTGCGCACTGTAGAACGTGCCCTACAACCATGGCACCCCAGTCCGATCCGGCCTCTCCGACAACACAGCCGCTCCCCCATTCGGCCGCACCGGTCGCGGCCTTCACCACGGCGGCGGTCTCGCTCTACCTCGGCGCCGCCATCGCCGTCGGGATGTTCGACCACATTCGCCCGCCCGGCGTGGCATGGTTGCGATCCGCCTCGGCCGGCCTGATCCTGCTCGCGCTGGCCCGACCGTGGCGGCAGGCCTGGGATCGGGCCGACCTCGGCTGGTCGGCGCTCTTCGGGACCGTGCTCGTCGCCATGAACGCCTGTTTCTACGTCGCCGCCGACACCCTGCCGTTGGGCACAGCGGTCGCCATCGAGTTCATCGGGCCGGTCGCCTTCGCCGCCGCCGCCGCCCGCACTGCCCGAAACGGTGCGGCCGTGGCCCTGGCCGGTGCGGGCGTACTCCTCCTCGCCGGAGTGCAGGTCGGCGGCAGTGCGGTCGGCGTGGCGTTCGCACTAGCGGCGGCCGTCCTGTGGGCGGGCTACATCTGGCTCGGAGGGCGCGTGGCCAATCGCACGACCGGCCTGACCGGGCTCGCCGTCGCCATCACCGCTGGCACCGTCATCACCGCCCCCGCGCTCGCTCCGGCGGCCGCGGCGGCGACCGAGAACGCAGAATGGCTGGCCCGGGGTGCCGCGGTGGGAGTCCTCTCGAGCGTCATCCCCTATGCCCTCGATCAGTGGGTGCTGCGCCGCATCACCGCCGACCGGTTCGCTGTGCTCCTGGCGATCCTTCCGGCCACGGCCGCGATCGTCGGTGTGATCTCCCTCGGCCAGGTGCCGTCCGGCCCGGAGGCCATCGGCATCGCACTGGTTACCCTGGGGGTCGGATTGCGCGAGACGGCCGCATCCGGTCGTTCCGGCGACGCTATCCCCCCGTCCCCCTGAGGTTCCATGCCCGAATCGATCGAAGCGGTAGGCGGCACGAGCTTCGATCGCCGCCTCGCCGGTGCTGCACTGGGGTTCGGCGTGGTCGCCTGGGCCATCCCCCTGATCGTGCCCTCGGAGACGACCGTCGACCTCACCCGGGAGGACGGCATCTACGAGACCCTGGGGGCGTTCGCATTCCTGGCCGCGGGCGTGCTCTTCGCTGTCGTCTTCGTCAGGACCTGGCACACGAAGCGATCCTGGTGGTTCCTTGCCCTCGCCGTTCTCCTGATCTTCGCGGCCGGTGAGGAGGTCAGCTGGGGTCAGCGACTCCTCGGCTGGGGTGACGTCGATCGCGCCACGAACGTGCAGGGTGAGACCACCCTGCACAATCTCGAGACGTTCGACACCGTCGAGGGCGGCTGGCTCAAGTTCAACCGTCTGTTCCTGCTGTTCTGGCTCGGATGGCTGGTGGTACTTCCCGCTCTCACCCAGCTGAGCCGATCGATCGCCCGGCTGTGCGATCGACTCCGCCTCCCGGTCGCCCCCCTCGTCTTCGGCCTGGTCATGATCGTGAACCTGGTGCTGTCGAAGAGCTACCGGTTCCTCGGAGTGGAGGACGACGCCCTCGAACGCATCGCCGAGATCCGCGAGTGTGCCCAGGCCGTCGCGCTGACCGCGGTGGCGTTGTCGTTCTGGTTCGCCGGCCGAGCCGAGGTGTCCCGATCAGCCGACGCTGGCCAGCTCGCGGCCGACTGACGCTCCGATGCGGCCGCTGGCCACGTGATGGAGGAAGACCCGGACGCTCTCGATCGCCTGGTTGGTGCGGGGACTGTGGACGACCTCGAAGGCGTGTTGGGCCCCCGGCACCTCCGCGTACGCGACCGGCGCGTTCGACACCTCTCGGAGGCGGGCCACGAACCGACGGGCGTCAGCCACGGGGATCAGTGTGTCGAGGTCTCCGTGCAATACGAAGAACGGCGGTGCGTCGGCGTGAATTCGATCGAGCGGTGAGTAGGCCGAGAACCGCTCGGGGTCACTGTCGAATGCGGCACCGAGTACGTAACGCTCGAGATAGCGGACGAACTCGGGACCGTGGTGGCCGGCCGAATCGGTCAGGTCGAACGGCGCATAGAACGGCACCGCTGCCATCACCGAGGTGTCCGCCGACTCGAATCCCGGCTGGAACCGGGGATCGCCGGGCGTGAGGCCCACCATGGCGGCCAGGTGACCACCCGCCGATCCACCGGTCACTGCGATGCGGTCCGGATCGATGCCGTATTCGTCGGCCCGCTCCCGAATCCAGGCAATGGCGGTCTTCACGTCCACGAGGTGATCGGGGAACATGTGCTTCGGCCCGAGGCGGTAGTTCACGTTGAAGCAGACCCAACCGTTGGCTGCCATGTGATTGACCAACGGCTGGCCCTGCTCACGCTTGTCGCCGATGACCCAGCCCCCGCCGTGGACCTGCACCAGCGCCGGCCGGGCCTGGCCGGGCAGGGGCGGCACGCCAGGGGCGATCACATCGAGGTGCAGCGCCGTGCCCCGAGCCTCGCCGTACCTGATGTGGCGGGTGGTCGCGACGCCCTTGCGGCGAAACGCCACCGGCGCCACGGCCCGACTCCCGACCGAGATCGGGGCGGCGGCGGGTTCCGCGTCGATTCCCAGCTCCCGAACGGCGGCCTCGATGGCAGGAGCGGACCTACGGTTGCGGACGTACAACGCGGCGAGGCCACCGACGGCCAGGGCATTCAGACCCACTGCGATCTGGCCCTTCCGGGTGTCGAGCGCTCCTCTGCGAATCTGCCGGGCCGTGGTGGCCACGTCCCACGCCATCATCTGCAGGGGCATCTCGTTGGCCATCCACGACGTGACGAAGCTCGGTAGGGACACCGCCATCGGAGCCCGCCGGGGTCGGAAGGTGTTGGCGACCGTCAGGGCGCGAAACAGCGAGCGTCGGAAGAAGGCGGAATCCATCGCCTCATTCAAGACCGACCGGCCCTCACCTGCAAACGAACCGGGCTCCGAGACCGGCGATCGGCGTGGTTGCCCGATCGCCGGGCGACCTGTTCTACTTCATCGATGGCTTTCAACATCGCCGATCTCTTCGAGTACGCGACCGATGCGGTGCCGGACCGGCTGGCAGTGGTCGTCGACGACGAGCGCCGGACCTTCGCCCAGCTGGATTCCCGGGCGAGCCAGTTCGCCCACCACCTCCTGAGCTCCGGCGTCACCGCGGGCGACCATGTCGGCATTCACGCGCTCAACTCGGTCGAGTGGGTCGAGTCGATGCTCGGCTGCTACAAGGCTCGGGCCGTCCCGATCAACGTCAACTTCCGCTACGTCGAGGATGAGCTTCGGTACCTCTACGACAACGCCGACCTGGTGGCCGTGGTCCACGACCGGGACTTCGCCCCCCGGATCGCGGCGATACGGGACGAGATCGAGACCCTCCGCCACCTGGTGATGATCGAGGACGATTCGGGCGCCGACATCTCCGGACTCGATGCGGTTCCCTACGAGGAGGCCATGGCCGACGAATCGGCCGAGCGTGACTTCGAGCCCCGGAGCGGTGACGACACCTACATTCTCTACACCGGCGGCACGACCGGCATGCCCAAGGGCGTCATGTGGCGTCAGGAGGACGTGATCTTCGCGCTCGGCGGTGGGATCGACGCTCTGACCGGCCACCGGGCCACCCACGACCACGAACTGGCCGAGCGGGCTGCGGCCGCCGAGGGCCAGTTGGTCTTCCTCGCCCCGGCGCCGCTGATGCACGGAGCCTCGCAGTGGGCCGTGATGGGCCAGGGCTTCGTCGGCAACGCCACCGTGCTCATGGCCAGGTTCTCGGCCGCGGCCCTCTGGAACCTCGTGGAGAGCGAACGGGTCAACTCGGTGCTGATCACCGGCGATGCCATGGGCCGTCCCATGATCGAGTACCTCGAACAGCACCCCGAGCTCGACGTCTCCTCGGTGGTCAGCCTGTCCAGCACGGCCGCGGTCTTCTCCCCTGCTGTCAAGGACCGATTCCTCGATCGCCTCCCCGACCTGATCCTGACCGACTCGATCGGCTCCAGCGAGTCCGGATTCAACGGCATCAAGATGGTCACCAAGGGTGACACCGCCATGAGTGCCGGGGGACCGACGGTCGACGCCGGACCCGACGTCGTGCTCCTCGACGAGAACCTCGAGTTGATCCCGCCCGACTCCGACGCAGTCGGACACATCGGCCGGGGAGGGAACATCCCACTCGGCTACTACCGGGATCCGGAGAAGACGGCGGCGACCTTCATAACGGCCGACGACGGGCAGCGCTACTCGATGCCGGGCGACTTCGCCCGGTGGGCCGACCCCGGCAAGATCACGTTGATGGGCCGGGGCTCGATCTCGATCAACTCCGGCGGCGAGAAGATCTTCCCCGAAGAGGTCGAACACGCGCTGAAGGCCCATGACGCCGTGTACGACTGCGTCGTCGTGGGCCAGAGCGACCAACAGTGGGGCCAGCGGGTCAGCGCCGTCGTGCAGTTCCGCCCTGGCGCCGACGTCCCATTGGAGGAGCTCCAGGGCCACGCCCGAACGCTGATCGCCGGGTACAAGGTCCCCCGCGAGCTCCACGCTGTCGAGGAGATCCGCCGGTCTCCGGCCGGCAAGCCCGACTATCGCTGGGCCCTGGCCGTGGCGGAGGGTACGGCAGAACCCGGAGACCGCGGAGAGGCCACCACCGGCGAGACGAGCTGAGGTGGAACCGGGGGGCCGGGCCAGCTACCGGGGCAAGCGCATCTTCGATCTGACCCTGCTGGTCCTCGCCGCCGTGCCGGCCGGACTGCTCGGCCTGGCGATTGCCTTCGCCATCCGGCTGACCTCACCGGGCCCGGCACTCCTCCGGATCCCCCGGGTCGGTCGAGGAGGTTCGCCGTTCGAGCTGCGAAAGTTCCGCACGACGATCGACGCCACCGATGACCACCCACCCCTGGATGACCCACGCACGACACCGGTCGGTCGCTGGTTGCGGCGGCTCTCCCTGGACGAGCTGCCCCAACTGCTGAACGTGGCCCGCGGCGAGATGAGCCTGGTGGGTCCACGTCCCACGTGTGACGAGACGGTGAGCAGGTACTGCGCCGATCAGTGGCGACGGGTGTCGGTGCGTCCCGGTGTCACCGGCCGAGCCCAGGTGAGCGGACGAAACCATCTCGACTGGACCGAGAGGCTCGAGGCCGATCTCGCCTACCTGGACTCTCAGTCGGCAGCCGAGGATCTGAGGCTCCTCGCCGTGACGATTCGGGCCGCCGTGTCCGGCCACGGCGCCGAGCTCCCCGACGACAGAGATACGAGCAGCTACTGGCTCGGCCCCAGCGAACAGGAGGGTGCTTCATGATCAGGTCCCACGGCCCGATCGCCGCTCTCGTGGCGTTCTTTCTCCTCACCGCCGCGTGCGGCGACGATGCCGACACCACGACCTCGGCCACGACGACGAGCACGACCAGCGCATCGACCACGACCCTCGCCGAGGTCGAACCGACCGATTTCGGTGAGCGGGGTCCCTACGAGGTCGGTCTGCGCACGCTGGAGTTGCCCGACCGCACAGTCGACGTCTGGTATCCCCTGGCCGAGGGCGCCACCGAGGGGCTCGAACCCCTCGAGGTGGACCCGCTCGAACCGTTCCCCGCTTCATTCGATGCCTTCGCCGATCTGATCCCCGATGTCATCAAGGCACCGTTTCCGGTCGACGCCTACCTCGATGCCGACGCCAGCCCCGATGGCCCCTTCCCGGTTCTGCTCCACAGCCACGGCGCCGGCAGTTGGCGTCGCGACCCGGCGCAGCATCTGGCCCACGTGGCGTCGTGGGGGTTCGTCACCGTCGCCACCGATCATCTGGGACGCGACCGCGGCGCCATGTTCGGTGACGAGCCCGACCATGACGTCCCCGACGACGCCACCGTCATGCTCGACGAGTTGGCTCTCGTCACCGAGGCCTCCGAGACGGCCGGCCATCCGCTCGAAGACCTGGTCGACGCGGACAACGTCGGCGCAGACGGCCTCGAGCGCGGGGGGCGGCGCCGTCCTCGCCCTGCTGCCCGCTCCGGCGATCGACACGATCCTGGCTCAGGCCCCCGGCGGTACTCCACCCGATCCCCCTGTCGGGAAGCCCACCGTCATCTTCGCCTCGGACGGCGACATTCTCATCCCGCCTGACGAAGTGCAGCCGAAGGTCGACGCACTCGCCTCGCCCAATCGCTACATGGTCCTGGACGAGGCGGGTCACGCCTCGTACATCGACATCTGTCCCCGGTTCTACGACAACGGCGGTCTGGGTGAGCTGCGCGATCTCTTCATCGCCGCGGCACCCGACGCCGGTCGCCTGCTCGAAGCGGCCGACGACGGCTGTCAGCCCGGGGACAACGACCCCCGCGATCTCCAGGCCCTCGTGAATCACGTGACGGTGGCGCATCTCCGGTCGGTGTTCGGACTGGACGCGGATGACACCAACCTCCAGCCGGCCACGATCGACTCGCTCTACGGCGGGCTGTACGACTCATACGAGATCAAGTAGCTGGGCCGGGAGCACCAGGACACATCCCGTACCATGCTCTTGTGAGCGGCTACGACGAATTCGCCTACTTCCGGGACAACGCGGCCGAGGCCGATCTCCCCTGGGACGGACCGCCGACCGTCGAGCGCCTGCACCATGTCGCGCCGTCGGGGCGCCGGATCAGCGCCCTGCGATGGGGTACGGGGGCAGCCGAGTTCGCCATGCTGCACGGAGGCGGCCAGAACGCCCACACCTGGGACACCGTCGCCCTCGCGCTGAACCGCCCACTCGTCGCTCTGGATCTCCCCGGTCACGGCCATTCGGATTGGCGAGACGATCACGACTACCGACCGCAGGCCGCTGCCCCCGACGTGGCCCACACGCTGGAAGCGCATGCCCCGCGGGCCCACACCGTCGTCGCCATGTCAATGGGAGGGCTGACCGCCCTGGCGCTCCAGTTGTATGGCCACCGGCTCCCCGAGCGGCTCGTCCTCATCGACGTCACTCCGGGGGTCAACCGGGAGAAGTCCTCGGAGATCGAGGCGTTCCTGCGTGGACCGGAGACCTTCGAGAGCTTCGACGAGATCCTCGAACGAACCATGTTCTTCAACCCCACCCGGTCCGAGTCATCCCTGCGCCGCGGCATCCTCCACAACGCCCGGGAGCGGTCCGACGGACGGTGGGAGTGGCGTTACGACCTGCCCGAACAGGTCCCGTCGGACCTTGAGAACTTCGACCCGTCCCATTTGTGGGACGCGATCAGGGAGTACCCCGGCTCGCTCGTCCTGGCCCGTGGCGAGACCTCACCGATCGTCGACGACGACGACGTCGCCGAGCTGAAGCGGCTTCGCCCCGACGCCCACGTCGAGGTGTTCGCCGAGGCCGGTCACAGCATCCAGGGCGACCAACCCGTGCGGCTGGCCGAGTTCCTCGACTCACTCCCCCCGTCGTGACTCCCGGATCTTTTCGAGCCGACCGTAAACCTCTCACCCTCCCCCGGGCTGTGTAGGAGGTGGAGGAGCGATGAGGGAGAGTGATGAGAAGGCCTACGACCAGATCTTTGCCGCCGAGTACGGCCAGATCGTCCGAGTGGCGTTCCTCGTGACCGGCGACCGCGACGCGGCCCAGGAAGTGGCCCAGGACGCCTTCGGTCAGCTGTTCGTCCACTGGCGCAAGGTCAAGGACTACGACCGGCCCGGCGCCTGGGTTCGGCGGGTCGCCATCCGTCGAGCGGTCAAGCACCGCGAGCAGCGGCGACGGGCATCACAGGCCCAGAACGACATCATCGATCTGACCCGGACGCACCAGTCCGACCACCGACGCGACCTCGACCTGCTCGTCGCGCTGCGGGAGCTGAGCCCCCAACAGCGCGCCGCCGTGGTCCTCCACTACTACGAGGACCAGCCGGTCCGTGACGTGGCTGCCACCATGCGGTGCAGCGAGGCCACCGCCAAGGTCCACTTGCACCGGGGAAGGGCCCGTCTGGCCACGATCCTCGGAGAGGAGTCTTCCGATGTCATGGGATGACGATCTGCGGAAGGGGCTCGGCGATGCGGCCGACCTTCTCCCGTTGAATGAGACCGCTGCCCTCGACGCCGCGAAAGTGCGCGGCCGAAAAGGGGTGCGGAAGCGGCGGGTCCTGGTCGCAGGCGGGAGTGTGTTCACAGCCTCCGCCCTCCTTGTGGGCGCACTCTCGCTTGCCCAGGACCAGCCGTCCGCAACCGTAGTGGCTGACGAAACCCAGGTGCGCACGACGGCGTGCGACGGCGCCTACCCGACGGTGGCCGCCGGCTCCGGCGTGGAGGTCGTCGATGAGAGGACGTTCGCCCTCGACGGCCACACCATCGAGATGACCGACCGCCATGTCCTAAACGGGGCCGTGTCGGTGCGCACCGAGTTCCGACTCATCTGGTACCCCTTCGGCGACCTCGAGCGCGAGGTGACCCGCCAGTTCTACATCGGCCGAACCGACAGCGAGGTCGGCTTCGCGGGCAACCACCTGCCCCGGGGATGCACGGTCGTCGCTCGAACCGATGCCGGCTTCTCCGAAAACGGTCAGGAGGTTCTCATGGCCTTCGAGGCGCAGCTGGTCTGGCCGGCTTCGGCCGAACCCGAGCCCATCATCGTCACCGAGCCGACACCGGTGTGCGGGGTGGTCGCACCGTTCCAGTCGAAAGAGCTCGATATCCGCTACGGCCCGCCCGAGATAACGACCGGTGCCGACGGCCGGCTCTCGATGTCGTGGGCGGACGCGGACTCCTCGGTCGAGGTCCACCACCCGGCGCCACCCGACGCGGTCGCGGTACTCCCGGTGCTGAGCGACCAGGACACCGACCCATCCTGCGACCTCGCCGAGCTCGTCACCGGCGGCACGGTGTCGGTGGACGAGGCGACCTCCATGCTCCGTCCGGTCGACCCGGATCTCGTCGACTCGATGGTACGGCAGGGCATCAACGTGGCGACGTCCTCGGCGACCGAGATCAACCCGGCGACCCTGGATGACCCGACCACGACCACGACCGTGACACCGGAGCCGGGGGCCGACACCGGCAGCTGACCCGGGCGGTCCGACCACGAGGCGTCATCGCCCGGCCACCCCCCGCGCGACCGCTCGCACATTTCCGATCGCCGACCTATTGTCCGGTATTCAGGTCAAGGGGTGGTGGCTGCTCCCGGCTCGACCGGGGCAACGGCTGCGATCCGCAAGTTGACCGCAGGTCGGCTGCATCCGACCGGGGTGCCCCCCCGCCCCCCGGCGGAGTTCAGCCGAAGGGATCCTGCCCGCGTTTCCGGAGCACCGCCGCTCACGAAACGCGGGCAGGACCCGCCTGGTCGACTCGTCCTGCGGGTCCGCTCCAGATCAGCTTCCGGACGAGCCGGTCCATCCGAGGGCCACGACCTCGGCGAACCCCTCGGTCACGCAATGGGTGAGTACATCGAGGTCCCCGACCGCGGCGCGATCGGCATTGATACCGACCTCGAGCGAGCCGTCGTAGCTGAGCAATGTGATGTTGACCGCGGAGCCCGCCAAGGGGCCGAAGGGGTACATCCGCTCGATCTTGGCACCGGACGAGAACACGGGGAACCACGGACCCGGCACGTTCGACGTGGTGAGATCGACGGCCTTGAGCATTCCCCCGAGAATCCGGGTTGCCGCCGCTATACCCATCCGGTTGATGCTCGCGCTGATCTCGTCCAGAAGGGGGAGCGCCGGCTCGGCTCGGGTGTTGGCGAGGAGTTCGTGGAGAGCGGCCACGCGCTCGGCCGGGTCGTCGATGTCGATCGGCACCCGGAAGCGGGCAGGGACGAACCGGTTGCCCGCGTCGGTCTCGTTCTCCTCGGAGCGAACGTTGATGGGCATGTTCATCCGCAGTTCGCTGACCGGGACGTCGTGGTGCCGGTGATATCGCCCCATGCCGCCCAGCACCGCGGCGACGAACAGGTCGTTCACCGTCGCGTCGGTGGTTCTGCCTGCGGCCTTCAGAGCCTCCAACGGGACGCTCATCGCGGTGAACCCCGTCTCGCGGGATCGGGGCGCGAACAGCGGGCTGAGCGGCGAAGACGCCGGTTCGACCAGGCGTCCGACCGACGTCGCCGTGTCCACCATCTCCCGAGCACCCGACAACGGGTGCCGGGCGATGTGGAACGCCTGTCCGAAGGCCGCTCGACCCAGTCGACCGGCCATCTCGACATCGGACTGGACGCGATGGCCCAACGCCTCGCCCATCCCGCCGAAGGGACGGAGCCCGTGTGGGCGCTCGCTCGGCGCATGCTGGGTCGATCCCACCGTCGGAAGCTCGGGGTCCCTCGAGTATTCGATGAGCTCCTCGGTCATGTGCAGCATGCCCACGCCGTCGGCCACCGCGTGATGGATCTTCATGATCACGGCGGCCTTGTCGTCGTCGAGGCCCCCGATCAGGTAGAGCTCCCACAGGGGGTGGTCTCGATCGAAGTCGACCGCGGCCAGCGCCGCGGCACGTTCGAACAGGTCGTCGTCATCGTCCAGCCGGAGTTCGTGGATGTGCCGATCCGGATCGAAGTCGGGGTCTTCCTCCCATCGGGGAGTGCTGACGCCCACCGAGTCGGCGACGACCCGCTGCCGGAGCCGCGGAATCGCGGCCAATGCCCGCTCGAGCATGTCGTCGAATCGGGCGGGATCCGGAGCGCAGTCGAGGATCCACACCGTCGTGATGGTCGACCGCAGGACGGGGTCGCGCTCGATGTGCCAGATGATCGCGTCGCTGTCGCTCATCCAGTCGTCGTAGACGACGTCCTCGGTCACGGGCCCAGGTTACCCACCGCCCGACCTGCTGGAGCTCGTCGAGGGCGTGTGACGGCGGCGGGAGCGGCTTCTCAGCGCCGGACCTTCGCCCACTCGACGGTGTCGGCGAGGAGTCGGGTGACGTGGGCGTCGGTGATCTCCATCGAGAGGGCGATGAAACCACGGCGGGCCAGGTAGTGGCCGCACTCCAGCATGTCGTGGAAGTACAGCTCCAGCCATCGGTCGTCACGGGCATGGACGTTGAGCATCGATCCTCGGCCCGTCGCCCACATGTCGAGGCCGGCGTCTGCGAAGATCGCGGCCAGCCGGGCGCGGAGCTCCTCACCGCGTGAGTTGGTGGCAGCCAGGCGATCGGGGTCGAGGCCGTGGTGCAGCGTGGCGATGGCGGCGGCCATGGACACGACGTTGTTGTTGAACGTCCCGGCCTGCGTGAGCTCACCTCCCCGCGCAGGGTCGAACGCCGCCATCACATCGGTCCTACCGCCGAACGCTCCGAACGACATACCTCCGCCCAGGTACTTCCCGAGCGTGGTCAGGTCGGGCGTGATCCCGTAGAGCTCCTGGGCTCCGCCGGGTGCCAGTCGCGAGGTCATCACCTCGTCGAGGATCAGGAGAGAGCCGGCGTCGGTGCAGCGCCGCCGCAGTTCGCCGATGAAGTCTGCGCCGGCCGGGCGGCATCCGCCTGCACCTTGAACGGCCTCGACGATTACACAGCCCAGATCACGAGCGTCGAACAGGCCATCGAGAGCGCCGACGTCGTCGAAGGGTGCGATCCGAAAGCGATGGGGGACGTTGAGGCGCCCATCGCCGCCGAACGAGAGGACTCCGCCGTGATAGGCGCCCTCGAACACGCCGACGCCGGTCCGACCCGTGTGATGGAGGGCGGTGCCGATCGCCATGAGGTTCGCCTCGGTCCCCGAATTGGTGAAGCGCACCTGCTCGATCGAGGCGAATCGATCGACCACGAGTCGGGCCAGCTCGATCTCCCGCGGATGGGTGGCTCCGATGGCGAATCCCTCGTCGAGTGCGGCGACCACCGCGTCGCGGACGAGATCCGGGTGGAAGCCCAGGAGACCGGCGGTGTAGTTGCCGCAGAAGTCGACGTAGCGATGGCCATCGACGTCGGTCAGTTCGGCACCGGAAGCCGACGCGACCCGGAATGGGAACGGGGCGAAGTCGAGCACCGACCGCGTGTTGCCTCCGGGCATGACCGTTCGGGCCAGTCCGTCGAGCCTGGCGCTCTCGGGACGCGTCGCGACGTAGCGCCGACGGGCCTCGGCGATGGCGGTGTCGAGAGCGTCCACCACCTCCGGCCCTAGAAGTCGGTGGGCCGGAGTTGCGCGTCGGTGCCACCGTCGCAGAAGAGGACGCTCCCATGCACGTAGGCGGCCTCGGCGGACAGCAGGAACTGGATCACCGCTGCGATCTCGTCGGCCGACGCCCGCCGATCGAGCGGGACTGGCAGTACATCGATCAGGGGGCCGATCTCGGGATCGTCGAGGCCTCCCTGGAGGAGTGGCGTGTCGATCGGGCCGGGCGCGACCGCGTTGAGCCTCACGCCTCGCGCTCCCCACCCGACGGCGCGGGACCGCACCGCACGTGCCAGCGCGAGCTTCGTCATGCCGTACACGATGGCGCCGTGCACCTGGTCGGCGGTGTCGAGCGCCGCCGGCTCGTCGCCGGCCAGGAGAAGATCGACCAGGCCCTGGTCGTCCGGCGGCGTGATGGTCGCCGAGTTGGACGCCACCGCGACCGCGGCACCGCCTCGTTCGATCGCGGCAGCCACGCCGTCGAGGAAGGCCACTGCTCCGAAGTAGTTGACGGCGGCGATCAACCGGGTGGGACTGACCTGCGGTCCGAGCCCGGCACAGGCAACCGCACCGCCCAGCGAACCTCCGCTCGCCTGGAGCACGGCGGCGACCGCGTCGGCCCTACCGTCCACGGTGGACAGATCGGCGATCACCTCCTGATCGTGCAGATCCACACCGATCACACGGGCTCCGGTAGCCTCGAGCCGGGAGCGAAGGGCGGCACCGAGTCCGGAGGCCGACCCGGTGACCGCGATGACGCGGTCGGTCGTCAAGCGGGCTCCACGGGAGGCCGGGGCGGGCGCATACCACCCGGAGCCGTGTCACCCCAGGGACTTGACACGGATGTGGCCGGCGGAGCATGGCTGGTCCCGGGGTCGACGACGCTCTCCACGCCCGGGTGTCCGACCTCGGGGGGCGCAGGGGTGCCCGGTCCGTCGACCACGGTGTGGTACGACGACTCGGTGGTGTCCATCCCCAGGGGCGTGACCGGCTCTCCGCCCATCGCTTCGATCACGCGATCGGTCTGCGCCTGCTGCTCGTAGACCCAACGGACGAGCCAGAACTTGAGGAAGGCCGCCATCGAGTACCGGAGGAACAGGGCGATGCCGATGATGACGAGCGCCATCCCCACCATGCCGCCGGAGAGGAGATAGGAGATCGCCTCGGGCGTCGACAACGTGTTCGCCGCCCCCCAGTATCCGGCCACGATCGCTACGACGCCGCCGATCATGAAGAGGACCCCGAGAGCGAGCAGGCGACGGTCGCCGGTGGCGCTGGACGTGCTCTTGGTCCTCAGGGCGGCGAGCTCGGTCTTGAACTCGTCGATCCGCTGCTGGTTGTCATACATGGGTCTACCCTTTCGTGGCCACGGCGCCCGACCCGCCGAGGTAGGCGTCGGACAGTTCCGACTCGATGTCTTCCGGTCGACCGGTCTTGACGACGCGTCCGTGCAACATGATGGCCGCCACGTCGGCACAACCCAAGACGGTGCGGGCGAATTGTTCCACGACCATGATCGGCGTTCCCTGCTTCGCTATCTCGGCGACGATGCCGTAGAGGTCCTCGACGATGATGGGAGCGAGGCCCATCGAGAGCTCGTCGAGCAGGAGCAGAGCAGGATCGGTGGCGAGACCTCTGGCCATGGCCAGCATCTGCTGCTCGCCGCCCGACATCGAACCGGCCTCCTGGGAGCGGCGCTCCCCCAAGCGGGGGAACTGCTCGTAGGCTTTCGCCTCGATCTCCGACAGCGACGTACCGGCGTAGGTCGCCATGCGGAGGTTCTCCCGCACGGTCAGGCTCGGGAAGACCCCACGCCCCTCGGGGATGGTGCACACCCCGAGTCGGGCCAGTTGATCGGGGCTCTGTCCGTTGACCAGATGACCCGCCATCCTCACCTGACCACCGGTCGGCTGCATCTGCATCCCGACCACCTTGAGCGTGGTGCTCTTCCCCGCCCCGTTCGGACCGAGCAGGGCGAACACCGTGCCGCGTTCGAGGGTTATGTCGACCCCGTGCAGCACCTGGATCCGCCCATAAGCGGCCGTCACATGGCGGAGCTCGAGGAGCGGAGGTTCCGGGACGGCGGTCATGTGCTCGCCCCGAGGTAGGCCTGCTGCACGGCCGCGTTGCGCTGGATCTCGTCGACCGATCCCTGTGCGAGCACCGCACCGAAGTCGAGGACGTACAGGTACTGGCACACCTCCATCACCAGGGACACATCATGCTCGACGAGCAGGACGCCGATGCCCTCGTCGACCAGGTCGACCAGGAGGCGGCCGAAGGTCTCGGTCTCGGCCTCGGTGAGGCCCGACGCCGGTTCGTCGAGAAGGAGCAGCTGCGGTCGACCGGCGAGCGCGCGCGCCAGCTCGATCAGCCGGGCCTGACCGGTGGGGAGCGCGTCGGCGCGGTCATCGGCCAGATCCGCGGCTCCGACCCGCTCGAGCAGTTTCGCCACCTCCTGCTGGGGATCGGCCTTGTCCCGGTGCCATGCCATCCGCATCTCGACCGCGACCTGGACGTTCTCGGCCGCCGTGAGCGAACCGAACACCTCGAGCCGCTGGAAGGTCCTCGAGATCCCCGTCCGGGCCCGCCGGTGCGTCGGCAGTCCGGTGATCTCCGCACCGTTGAAGTACACGGACCCGGCCACCACCGGCTGCATCCCGCAGATGGCGTTGAAGATGGTCGTCTTACCCGCCCCGTTGGGACCGATCAGCCCGGTCAGCCGACCGGTCGGGGCTTCGAGATCGACCGAGTCGACCGCGGTGTGACCTCCGAAGCGCACGGTGATCCCCCGCAGTTCGAGGCCCTCGACCACGTCGGGCAGCAGCGGCTCGAGACCGGCGTCGGCGACGGTCATGGGCCCACTCCCGCTCCCGAGACCGCGCGATCGGCCTCGGCGGCCAGGTCGAGGGTCCGATCCAGGGTCTCGACGTCCTCGGTGGTGATCGGGCGGTCGACTCCCACCATCGTGAGATCCAGATCCTCGACCCTGTCGCCGGCCGAGTCCGGATCGTCCCCGACCTCACCGATGCTGCGGGCGATCTCGGCCACGGCCCCGTTGGGGTTGCGGCCGATACTGATACCGACCAGACCCGGGGCGACCAGGAGCAGGTTGGTGAGCGCCGGGACATGGGTGCTGATGATGTCGAACACGCCGAGCATCATCCCGCCGAACAGGACACCCGCGACCGACGCGATGCCGCCGACCACCGCCATGAGGGTCAGCACCAGGCTGTTGACCATGGATACGTCGCCGAGACTGACGGTCTTGATGCTCGAGAAGTAGAGTGCGCCGCCCAGCCCGGCCATGCCGGCCGAGAGCGAGAACACCACGAGCTTGGTCTTCACCAGGCTCATGCCGATCGTGGCCGATGCCGCTTCGCTGTCCTTCATGGCCTGGAGACGGCGTCCGAAACGGCTACGGCGCAGGACGGACCACGAACAGAGCCATCAGGACGAACACGATCGAGAGGAAGACCAGCGTGGCCGACCTGCTCTCCAATGAAACGAGCGGTATGGCCAGGCCTTCGACCCGGGCGCTGCCCGAGGCGAGCAGCTCCAGCTCCTGGAACACGAACAGCTCCATGAACGTGGCGAAGGCCATCGTGGCCAGTGCGAGGTAGATCCCGCGGAGGCGGATGGCGGGCAGGGCCACCAGTGCCCCAACCAACGTGCTGATACCGACGCCGGCGAGGACGGCGAGGATCTGGTTGTCACCGCCCCAGTAGGCCATGCTCACACCGCCGATCCCCGCGAAGGTCCACTGGGCGAGAGAGATCTGTCCCCCGTAGCCGGTGAGCGGGACCAACGACAGCATGATGATGGCGAACCCGACGCCCTTGATCAGGTCGTCGAGGTCCTGAGGTGCCCAGCGCGAGTCGAGCCCGTCGAGCCACAGCCCGACGGCGGTCGCCGTGAGGATCATGACCGCCCCCCACTGGAGGACCTTCTGGATGCTGGGCTTGGGGATCATCTCCCGCAGCTGCGTCACACCGAGGGTCTTGACCGGGGAGGGGCGGATCACCATCAGCACGGCGAACAGCACGAGGACCGGCACGACCGATCGGAACGTCGTGGCGAGCCAGGGTGCATCCCAACCGAACGCGTCGAGGATGTCGTCGGAGTACACGAGGATGAACGAGTCGAGGAGGCCCAGAACCAGAGCGCCGACGAACGTGAGTGGCAGGCTCTTCAGCCGCCCGAAGATCGCGGCGGCGTACGCGTTGATGACGAGAAGGGTGAGCGGGAGGTGGTCGAGCGTCGATCCCCCGGCGACGAGGATGCCGGCCACGGCGGCCAGCATCGTGCCCAGGGCCCAGCTGGCCATGGCCGTGCGGTCGGGCCGGACGCCGTTGAGGCTGGCCAGCCCGCGATCATCGACCACCGAGCGCATGGCGATGCCCAGCCTGACGCGATAGAGCAGCAACCGGAGCCCGAGGGCGATCAGCAGGGCGACGACGATCGTGACGGCCTCGTGGTAGCTGACGCCATAGCCGACCACCGTGAACCGTTCGCCCTGGAAGAACTGCGCTCCGGTACGACCCACCGCGTTGGTCCAGATCACCTGGGCCAGCGAGAGCAGACCGACGAGCAAGCTGATGGAGACCACCAGTCGCGTGACCTCCGACACACCCTGGAGGCCGCGCATGATCGTCCGCTCGACGACCGCTCCGAACAGCGGAGCCAGGACGCCGAGCAGCACGACGAGGGCCACCGGAACCGGCCAGCCCCAGCCCTTCACCATCTGCCAGTAGAGGTAGGCGCCCAGCATGCCGAACGCGCCGTGGGCGAAGTTGAAGATGCCCGAGGTCGTGTATGTCACGACCAGGCCCGAGGCGGCAACGGCATAGATGGCGCCGAGCACGATGCCCGAGACCAGGAACTGGGCCACGGTGTCCATTCGCTCTGTCGTTCCCCCTCGTCGTGCGGGTCAGCCCCCTGCTGATGCCCCGCTGAAGTCGCCCGGGACGGCGACGACGTTGGCCGGATCGCAGTCGAACCCCTCGTCGGGGAACGCCCGCTCGTAGCCGGTACCAGTGTCGTTGATCCGGAGGCTGATTGCACATGGCGACCGGGTGTTGGCGCCGGGGTCCTGCGAACCGGTGATGCCACCCGCGGTCCAGTCGTCCTCCGTCTCGAGCTGCGTGAGCAGGGCCTCCCGGGTGACGTCGTCACCGATGGCCTGGAGGGCATCGGCGAAGAGGAGCGCAGACGAGAACGCCTGGACGGCGATGAGCGAGGGCTCGAACCCGCCGAATTCCTGGAGGATCTCGACGAACTCGTCCGCGGCCGGATTCTCCTCGGCCTCCTCGAAGGGCACGTAGCTCATGTCGAGGATCTGGCCGGCCGCCAGATCGCCGGCCAGCTCGAGGTATTCGGCGTCGTAATAGTTCGGGTTGAAGACGAAGATCATCTCCTGGAGGTCGATCCCCTGCTTCACCATCTCGCGGAGCATGTTGTTGGTCTCGGACGGCTCGGCCACGTGTATGACGGCCTCGACCCCTTTCGCCTTCATGTCGGCCACGAACGCGCCCCAGTTCTGCTCGGTGATCGCATGCTCGGCCGTGTAGACGAACTCCCAACCCAGGGCCTCGGCGCCCGCCTGCTGCCGGTCCCGCTGCATTTGGAGCGAGGGGAGACCCGCCGTGAGGATCGCCGCGTGCTTGACCGCCTCGGGGTTCTCCTCGGCCACCCTGCGCAGCGACAGCACCAGGTACGTGTCGGGTGGATTGGGGTTGGACTGCACCATCCGGTCCGACAGCGCGAACTTGTCGCTGACCGTGTAGGCCGGAACGCTGACCATGTCGCAGTCGACCAGGGTCTGGGCGCCGACGTCGTCGATTACCACCGCGGTACCGACGGTGGCGAAGGCGAACGAGCAGGCCTCCTCGGCGCGGGGAGCGAACTCCAGGATCTTCGAGTCGAGGTGGGTCAGCTTGAGCTGGCGGCCGTTGACGCCACCCAGGCTGTTGCACCAATCCGTGAACGCGTTGGTACCGTCGAGGGCCTCCTTGTTGACGCCGGGTCGGGGACCCTCGACGTCGGCGATGATGGCGAGTTCGACCGCGTCGGCGGTGACGCCGAGATCTTGGCCGCCGGTCAGGGTCATCCCCTCCGGGGTGGGTCCGCAGGGGACCTCCATGTCGCCGAACCAGCCGTCCATCAGGTCGACTTCGGCCGGGGGTCCGTCGCCATCGGTCTCGGCACCCGTTCCGGTGCCAGCGGTATCGGATGTACCGGTCCCGGCGGAGGTGGGGCCAGCCGTATCCGTGGCGCCGGCGTCGGTTCCAACGTCGGCCACCGTGTCTATCTGGCTGCCGCATGCCGCCGCGAGCAGAGCCAGCGCCGCGCTAAGCGTGATGAGCCGCTTGGTCATTCGATGTCCCCCCGGAGAATTAAGTCGCTGCACTGTAGTCGAAAATAGCAGAACGGCCAGAGCCGGCCGGACGGCAGCAGCGCCGGCGTCCGGTGGAATCTAGGACGAACGGGAGACGAGGGACCCATCGCCGGCGAGCATGTGGGCGAGCACATCGGGCGCCGACATGGGACGGGCGTAGAGATAGCCCTGGGCATGGTCGACTCCGAGCCGCAGCAGCTCCGCCTGCTGAAGCTCCGTCTCGACCCCCTCTCCGACCAGTCCGAGATCGAGTGCCTGGGCGAGGCCGACGATTGCCGTCACGATCGCCTCGTCGTCGGGGTCGACTCCGAGGCCGTCGACGAACGACCGATCGATCTTGAGGGCATCCACCGGAAACCGCTTGAGGTAGGAGAGCGACGAGTAGCCCGTCCCGAAGTCATCGACCATGAGATGCACACCGAGGTCCCGCAGGTCCCGCAGTATCTCGAGGGTGGTCTCGGTCTCCCCCATCACGACCGTCTCGGTGATCTCGAGCCACAGGCAGCGCGCCGGAAGGCCCGTCGCCTCGAGCACACGCCTCACGGTGTCGACCAGGTTCGGGTCGGTGAACTGGCGAGCCGACACGTTGACCGTCACGTAGAGGTCCCGCAGTGTCGGGTGAGCGTCCCGCCATTCGGCCACCTGACGGCATGCTTCGGTGAGCACGAAGGTGTCCACGGCCCGGATGTGGCCGGAGTCCTCGGCGAGAGCGATGAAGGCGTCCGGCCCGAGCAGGCCACGCCCAGGATGCTGCCAGCGGACGAGCGCCTCCAGACCATCGGTGCGCCCTCCGCGCACCCTCACCGAGGGCTGGTAGTAGACGCACAACTGCCCCTGCTCGAGCGCCGCGCGCAGCTCGCGCTCGCCGTTGATGCGGTCCAGGATCTGGCGCCGCATCTCCTGGTCGAACGTCTCCACCCGGTCCCGACCCTGCTGCTTGGCACGGTACATGGCGACATCCGCGTTCGAGAGCACTGTCTCCGGGTCGTCCCCCGAACGAGCGCTGGCAAGGCCGATGCTCGCGGTGAGCACCGTCTCCCGTGTGGCGTGCGAGAGCGGTTCCGCCACCGCGACGCTGAGCCGATCGGCGAGGATCTCGGCCTGATCGCCGTCGATGCCCTCCGAGATGACGACGAACTCGTCACCCGCCAGACGAGCCACGAGGTCGTCATCGCGAACGACCCGCCGCAGTCGAGCCGCGACCTCACGAAGCACCTCATCTCCGAATGCATGACCGAGCACGTCATTCACCGCCTTGAAGCGGTCGAGATCGAGGAAGAACACGGTGACCGAGTCGGGGGAGTCCCGCGACGGATCGAGCAGTCGTCCGAGGAGCCGGATCGCCGCGGGCCGGTTCGGGAGCCCGGTGAGGTCGTCGTGCGTCGCGTCGTGCTTCGCGGAGACGAGCTCGGAACGGATGGCATCCACCGCGCTCGCGTCGTTGAGCGCCAGAGATGCGTGCTCGGCGAAGGTGAGCAGGACCTCCTCCTCGACGGCACTGAACGAGCGGTCCGGGTTTCCTGCCGCCACCACGAGACTGCCGACGATCTCACCGCCCCGGTGGACCGGTGCCGCCATCGCGGCCGTCTCGCCGCTGCGGTCATCGACGACGACGGACCGGATCACGAGCGTTCCCTGGATGAGTGCCGCCTCACCGATCTCCCTCGTGGGGTCCTCTCCGTCCTCACCCTCGACCACAAGAGCCTCGATGCCGACCGAGGAGACGAGCAGGGTGCTCGTCGGACCGTCGCCGACGAGGCGCAGCGCTGATATCGAGGCGTCCAGCAGCTCGCCGGCGCCGGCGGTGATGGCATCCAGCACGTCTCCCGTCTTCGCCCGGTGGGAGATCGACTGCTGGATCTTGAAGAGGCGGTCGTTCAGCGATTGTCGCTCGCGAAGCGAAGTGAGCAGTGCCGTGTTCTCGGCGGCATGGGCCTCCGCCGCGTTGCGCGCGGCGCGTTCGGAGTCGAGCGCACGCGTCATACGCAGCGTCAGCGTGAGCGCCCGGCCGCACGCTCGCACGTACGATTCCTCCTCGGGGGAAATCGGGTCCTGCGCCCTTGCGACGATGAGCCGGTCGGACTCGTCGACCGGGACGGTGAGCGTCTCGCAGCGTCCGATCCCCGGCAGATCGACCTCGATGCGGCCCGGAGCCAGAGCACCTCGGACGGCCCCCGCAACGTCGGCACGCCGGACCCCGATGCAGTGCTCGACCGAGCCGTCGAGCACGAACGCCGCGAACTCCGCGTCGAGCGCCTCTGCGACGCGATCGACGGAAGCCTCCGCGAAGGATGCACCGTCCCCCGAGTCGAAGAGGGTGAGGAACTCGGCCAGCTGGTGGACAGTCCACGGCGCGGTCATCAGCCGAGCGCAAGCACCACGAGGGTCTGATTGTGGAAGCCACCCGAGCCGCGGGTCCGGGCGATCTCGCCATAGGTGTAGAAGCCCGCTACCGGCGCACCGTCGGCGACCGCCGCGATACGGCGCACCTCATCCTCGACGCCGGGGCCCAGTACGCCCTTGCGGGCGATGCAATCGAAGGCGAGCAGCGCGAGTGGTGCCTCCCCGGCGAGCGGCTCCACCGCGTCGGCGCACGCGCCGTCGGTCGCCGCGAGCACCGAAGCATCGTCACCCTCCATGATCCACACGAGCCCACCCTGTGGGACCTCGGCGATACAGCTGAGGCTGCGTGCCTCGAAATCGGCACCGGCGATGTAGCGCACCTCCTCGCGGTCGCGGCGCTTCAGGCCGAGCGGACGGGTCGCGGCGAAGTGGGTGAAGGCCACTGGATCAATTCGCACCTCTTCGGGAGCATCGAGGTGGTCGAGATACGCGTCGAGAGCCGGACGGTCGCCGATCGTATGGACGACGGTGCCGTCGCTGCTCGTCACGAGCATGGCATCACCCACGGGGCACCACCCGTGGCGCATGCCGATCCCGATCGGGGCGTCCGACGAGATCGCCGCAGCCACGACTGCCTCGGTGAACACCTCGCCGTCGTGGAACTGGAACGTCCGGACCATCTGCTGGTCATCGCCGGCGCAGCCGCCGACGAGTGGCACCGCGGCGCCGACTTCGCCGTACGCACCCCGCACGATCTCCTGCTGGTCACCGGCAAGGCCGTCGGTGAGGAGGAGTAGCACCGTGTGGGCGCGCTGCTCGACATCGTCGACGCAGCGCGCCGCGATTGCTCCCGCCCCACGCAGCCCGTGTTCGCCCGTCAGCGCACGTCCCGTCGCGATCGAGAATCCGTCGCCACCGAGGGCGAGGACGACCACGCTCGCATCACCGGGGCCATCCGTCGCGATCTCGCCGGCGGTGGAGCATCCGACGAGCGGCACATCGGGAAGCTCGGTGGTGATACCGGCGAGCAAGGCCTCGAGGTCGTAGTGCCGGGTGGCGAAGACGACGGCGAGCCTCGCCTCGGTACCCTGTCGAGCCTCGATGGCCGCGGCTGCGCCGGCGGAGCGGGCATCGGCATGGATCGAGCTCCCGACCCCGACCCAGCGGTGTCGGACCTCGGTTGCGGCGGGGAGGGTCAGGGTCATGGTCGGCTCCAACTCGTCCGGGTATGGAGGGTCCCTCGACCATCGGCAGGAGTCGGGCCGCCCTTAGTGGGTGACCTTGCCCAGGGATTCCGTTCGCACCGGCCCGGGAGGAAGATGAGAATGGCGGGATGACAGACCCCCTGGGCTCCGCACCGTCCGAGCGCACGCGCGTGAAACGCGACCCGGCCCGGGCCCGCTATGACGCGGCCACCGTTCTCGCGATCCTCGATGCTGCCGCGATCTGCCATGTCGGGTTCGTGACCGACGCAGGCCATCCGGTCGTGATCCCGACGATCCACGGCCGCATCGACGACATGCTCTACCTGCACGGGGCAGCGGGCAACGCCATGCTGCGAGCCATCACCGACGCTCCGGTCTGTGTCACAGCGACGATCGTGGACGGTCTGGTCCTGGCCCGATCGGTCTTCCACCATTCGATGAACTACCGCTCCGTCGTAGTGGTGGGCCAGGGCAGCGCCGTGGATGACCCGAACGAGCGCCTGGCCGGCCTGGAAGCCATCACCGAACGCATCGCCCCCGGCCGCTGGGTAGCTTCCCGCCTCCCGAACGAAAAGGAGATGCGGGCCACCCGCGTGGTCAGGGTGCCGCTGGCCGAGGCGTCGGCCAAGATCCGCACCGGCCCGCCCATCGACGACGAGAACGATCTCGACTCCCCCACCTGGGCCGGGGTCATCCCGTGGACGACCCGCTACGGCGAACCGATCCCCGCCCCGGACCTGGCGTCCGACATCACCGTGCCCCGACACGTCCAGGACATGGCATCCGGCGGGAGCGAACCACCCTCGTGAGTCGGGCGGCCTGCGTGGCCGGGGAACGCAGAGACAACCCACCGACGAGAGCGAACCACCCTCGTGAGTCGGGCGGCCTGCGTGGCCGGGGAACGCAGAGACAACCCACCGACGGGAGCGAACCACCCTCGTGAGTCGGGCGGCCTGCGTGGCCGGGGAACGCAGAGACAACCCACCGACGGGAGCGAACCACCCTCGTGAGTCGGGCGGCCTGCGTGGCCGGGGAACGCAGAGACCGCGCCTACGCTGCTGGCATGCCGATGCCCACCGACGTTCCCATCATCGACACGATGGTCGGGTTTCCCACCGCTGATCGCAAGCAGATCTACGAGTTCCTGGCCCCCGAGCTGCGCGACGCCGAGAGTCTCGAGCAGTTCCGCATGCCGGCCGAGTACATGTTCAAGGAAGTGCCGGCCGACATCGACCCCGAGATCGATCCCGTCGCCGTCACACTGCACAACATGGACACCTACAACGTCTCCCAGGCGATGATCAGCGTGTCCGAAGCACCCGAGCGGGCCCACACCGTCCGGGCGGTGACCGACCATGCCGACCGCTTCATCCCGGCCACCGAGGTCGACCCCCGCGACGGCATGGAGTCGGTCCGCAAGATCTCCCGGATGCACGACGCCCACGATCTCAAGGCCGTCACCACGTTCCCGGCCGGCTACCGCACGGCGATCAACGACGCGGCGTACTACCCCATCTACGCGAAGTGCGTCGAGCTCGACATCCCGATCTTCGTGTGCGCCGGTGTCCCGGGGCCGCGAGTGCCGATGGAGCCGCAGACCGTCGCCTACATCGACGACGTGTGCTGGTTCTTCCCCGAACTGCGTTTCGTAATGCGCCATGGCGCGCAGCCCGAAACCGAGCTCGCCGTCAAGCTCATGATCAAGTGGCCCAACCTGTTCTATTCGACCAGCGCGTTCGCCCCGAGGCACTACGACCGGCACATCCTCGACTACGCCAACAGTCGCGGTGCCGACAAGGTCCTCTACGCGGGGTACTTCCCGGCCGGGCTGACCTACGAGCGCATCATGACCGAGCTGCCCGAGGTTCCGCTGAAGGACGAGGTCTGGCCCAAGTTCCTCCGGGACAACGCCCGCACCGTCCTCGGACTCGGCGACTGAGGCAACCGGCGAGGGGCGCTTCGCGCCGGAGCGGGCAAGCCGTCAGGTGTCGATGCGGGCAGCCACCCCGAGGCACGCGTCGACGACCGGCTGGGCGAACGTGCTCAGAGCCGGCGCCGAATGGCCCTCGTCGATCATCTCGATCTGGGCGTCGGGGATCTCGACGGCGAGATGGAACTGGGCCGTGGGGTGGATGCCCCGGTCCCTGGTGGTGATCAACACCGTCGTGGGCACGTCGACCTGGCCCACCCACTTCTTGGCGTTGAACGTGCCGAGGGCCTGGCCGGCCTCGATCAGGAGCCTGATGTCATGACGAGCGGCTTCGGCGGCAGCCCAGCGCCGAAACGAGTCGGGCCGGATCGGACCCTCGGACGGGGCCTGGAGCCGTTGCAGAGTCCGGAACGGGAGATGGGTGAGCTTCTGACCGACCCTTGTCGATCCGGCCAACGCGGCCATGAGACCGACGAAGATGAGCTGATCCCGGATGCCGGGAACGACGTTGTACGACGTCGCCATCAGCATCATTCCGTCGACGAGGTGGCGGTGCCGCTTCCAGGTCAGCAGCGCGACCGGGCCACCCATCGAATAGCCGCACAGGATGGCGGACTCGATGCCCAGTTGATCACAGAGGGCTGCCACGTCGTCGGCGCAGTCGTTGAGGGTGAACCGATGCCGGTCACGGAGTCCGCGGCCGTGGCCCCTCATGTCGGGGGCGACGACGTGGAAGTGCTTCGACAGGGGTTCGAACACCCGGAACCAGTTGAGGCCGCCGCTGGCTATCCAGCCGTGGAGGAGGATCACGGTCGGGGCCCCCTCGGGGCCGGGTATCTCGCGCACGAAGGACTCGCCTCGTCCGAGCAACTCGATCCTGCGACCCATGGGCAACTCGGGGGTGACCTCGGTATCGGGCGTGGGAACGCCCCTCAATGTCGTCGTCATGGTTTCCCGCCCTTTGATGGAAGCAAGTGGAGCACGGCCTGCTCCATGGTCTGCATCACGCCCTCCGGTCCAGTGATACCACCGATCCAGCCGACCTGAGCGGAAAGCCAGATGTGCTCGAGGAGGGCCACGATCTCGTCGCCGACGTCATCGTCGTCGATGGCTGTGCGCAGCACGTCGCCGCTGAACTCACGGACGTCGGCCACGACGGGAGCAACCTCGGGATGGCCCGAGACCAGAGCGCTCACGGTCGCTGCCGCGAGCAGCGGTTCCTCCTGGAGCCTCTGCGTGGCGTCGCTCAACACGGCCAGCACGCGAGCGGCCGATGAGTCCCCGGCCGGGCGATCCTCGGCCACACGATCGGCCATGGCCCGCATCGTACGTAGATTGACCGAGACCAGGAGCTGCTCCTTCGACGGGAAGTACCGGTAGAGCGTGCCCAGGGCCACGTCGGCATCGGCCGCCACCCGGCGCATCTGGACCGCCTCGTACCCTCCCTCCGCCGCGAGTCTCCGGGCGGCGCGCAGAATGCGTTGACGACGGTCCTCCTGGCTCTCGGTCAGTGCGGTGACGGTCATACCGACTCCACGCCGGAGATCACCCGGCGGCCGTGGCCGCCGCCTCGCGCTGGCGCGTGGTTCGATGCACCGGATCGGTGTCGAACCGCGGGATGACCTCTCTGCCGAAGAGCTCCATCGACCGGGCGATGACGTCGACCGGCAGGAAGTTGGTGGTGGGCGAGAAGATCAGCTGATCCGCACCGATCGATTCCCACTTTCGGATGGCGTTGGCGCAGTCGTCGGGATCACCGACCGCGATGAGGCCGAGCTCGGAGGCCTTCTCGACCGCCTCGGGATCGGGCTCGGGCCAGTGATCGGGCCACTCGGGAACGCCATCGGGCTTCGGGATGTTGTCGAGCCAGTGCATCTGCAGGCCGCTGTAGTAGTTCATCCCCGAGCCTGACGCGAGCTCGAATGCCTCGTTGCGGTCTTCGCAGCAGACCATGTTCGTCACGCAGGCGATGTTGTCGTTGATGTACTTGCCGACCGGCTGGGCGTCGCCGATGCTGTCCTTGTAGGCCTTGACCAGCGGCTCGATCGATCCGGGCTTGCCGTGGGTGAAGCAGAACGTCCCCATGCCCAGCTTCGCCGCCTTGGTGAACGTCGGAGGCGAGCCGGCTGCCACCCAGATGGGCGGGTGGGGATCGCTGTAGGGCTTCGGCAACACGATGCGGGGCGGCATCGTGAAGAACCGACCCTCGAACCCGGGGTACTCGCCGGGCTCCCACATCTTGGGGATCTCAGCGATGGCCTCGTCGTACATCTCCTTGGTGATCTCGAGGTTCTCGATGCCGAACCCGAAGACCTCCGTGGTCGACGAGCCGCGTCCGGTCCCGAACTCGAATCGGCCTTCGAAGAGATGGTCCATCAGGGCCACCTTCTCCGCGATTCGAGCGGGATGGTTGACCTTGGGGTTCACGTTGAGGATCGCAGCACCGACGTGGATCTGCTCGGTCTGAGCCGCCACGTAGCTACCGAAGACCTCGGGCCCCGGCATGTGGCTGTACTGATCGAGGAAGTGGTGCTCGGGGATCCAGACGTACTTGAAACCGGCCCGGTCGGCCACCCTCGAGATCTCGACATTGGCCATTATCCGCTTGTGCTCGGCCAGTGGATCGGCCTCACGTTCGCGGTCGGGGACGAACAGCTGGGCGAAGATGCCGAATTCCATCGGACTCCCTGGGTGAGGTCGGGGGTGAAGTTCTGGTGGACGAGTCGGCGTCAGGTGGCGCCGACCAGAAAACTATAACAGGTTCTAGTTTCTAGCCGGCAAAGGCCGTGATAGGTCCGGCGACGTCGATCAGCACGGTGAGCTGATCCAGATCGACCGGAACCGAAAGCACCCGGACCCCGGTTGTCCGCCAGAGCTCGTCGAGTGCGACCGGATGATCGCCGGCGGTCGCGAGTGGCTCCGCCGCCTCGTCCCAGACGACGAGGGCCAGGTCCGCTCGCTCGGCTCGGGCCAGCTCGAGCACCCGGGGCGTGACGTCGTCGACCGGCGCACTCGTCACACCCAGGGCCTTGCGCCCCAGCCGGTGGCCGACGTAGGACGCTGCGGCGGCGAAGCCGTGCGCGACGGTGGCCGGTACCAGGACGGACTCGGGTGCACGGGTCGGGAAGGTGCGGGCCACCCAGAGACCCGCTTCTCCCGGATCGGCAACGACGACGCCACCGACAGGACAGGTCTCGGCCAGGTCGGCCGCTGCCCTCGGCGGAGTCAGCGGCACCGCTTCGGAGCCGTAGAGCGGTGCCAAGGCCAACGACAGGTTCTGATGGAGCGGCGGCGGCGAGGGGATGGCCCGGGTGGGATCCGGCCAATGGTGCACCAGGGCGGTGAGCTGTCGGGGCGGAACCTCGAGCACCAGAGCGTCACCGAGTCCCCCGGGTGGCAGCTCCAGTGGGTCGATGCCGGTGGCGATGACCATGCCGGCCTCGGTCACTCCGCTGAGCTCGAGGTCGCGAGCCTGGAGTCCGAACGTGCCGTGGTGGCGGGGATCGTCCCAGCGGAACACCCCCTTTGCTCCCCAGGTGTTGAGCACGCCGGCCGCGGCGCGAGCCGCTGTGGTCTCGAGGGACGCGATCGCGTTCGAACGGACCACGCCGGGCCCGGCCACGATCACGACGTCCTCGTCGGCCAGGCTGGTATCCAACACGGGGACCGTGCGGTCCGCCCCCATGGGCACCGGGCCCAGTTCAGCGGGTGCCGGCGCCTCCAGATCCAGACCCAGCTCGATCTCGTAGGTGGCCGGAAACCCGTGCATGTGCCAGAGGGCGACGGCCTCGGGTAGCTCGCCGACCTCGAGCACGGTGAAGCGATACCGGTCACCGCCGGGTTTGGTCGAGATGTGCAGCGTGCGGCCGTCGGCCACCAGCGCCGCTCCGGGACCGGGGCCGAGCCGACCCTCGGCATCCGCGAAGAGCCGATCGAGGTCGTCGGCGTGACGGCCCCGGTGCACCAGGCCGGGAAGGGTCCCACCCCAGACACCGATGACGCCGAGGTCGATCAGGCACTCGCTCAGGAGCGCAGCGACCGAACGCTCTCTGAGCTCGGTCAACTAGAACCGCAGGCCGGGCGCTCGGGTCTTGAAGACGTCGGTTGCCAGTTGCGTGCCGAGCTTGGTGGCATCCCATCGCTTACCGCCGCAGTCGATGCTCGGGCCGTCGGTCCAGCCCTCCATGAGGACGATCGTGCCACCGACGCAGCGGATGATCTGACCCGTCACGTGGTCGGCTTCGTCACTGGCAAGCCACGCGACCAGCGGCGACGCGCCGGCGGGGTCCATGGGATTGAACTCGTCGTCGGGGACCTCGTCGGCCTCTATCACCTCGGGAGCGCCCGGCATCGTCCCGGTGATGCGGGTGGCCGCAGCGGGCCCGACGCAGTTGACGGTGACACCGCTCCGGGCCAACTCGAGGCTGAGGGTCTGGGTCATGCTGGCGATGGCGGCTTTGGCGCTGGCGTAGTTGGTCTGGCCGAAGTTCCCGACCAGCCCGGCACCCGACGTGGTGTTGATGATCCGGCCGGCCACGGGGTTGCCCGCCTTCGCCTCGCCGCGCCAGTGAACCGCGGCGTGATGCGAAGGGGCCCAGGTCCCCTTGAGGTGCACGGCGATCACGGCGTCGAAGTCCTGCTCCGACATGTTCCAGATGGCCGAGTCGCGCACGATGCCGGCGTTGTTGACCAGGATGTCGAGGCGCCCGTAGATGTCGACCGCCTGCTGGACCATCTCACCGGCATCGGAGAAACTGGCCACGTTGCCGTAGTTGGCCGATGCCTCTCCGCCGCGCCCGGCGATGATGTCGACGGTCAGATCGGCGTCGCGACCCTCCCCCTCGCCCTGGACCGACCCACCGAGGTCGTTGACGATGACCTTCGCGCCGTGTTCGGCCAACTCCATGGCGTGGCCCCGGCCGATGCCGTGGCCCGCTCCCGTCACGATCGCGACCTTGCCATCGAGCATTCCCATGCACAACTCCCTACCGATGTGGCGATCCGTGCGTGCGACGAACCACTTCTGACGGACCGTCAGATGCTAACCGTGGCGTCCGTCCGAACGCGAAGTCACCAACGGAATATGGAGCCACCTACCCACAATGACGGTAGGCCAGCGACTCCATATCCGGCTTGGTCAGGCGGTGTATTGGTCCTTGAGGACGTGTTTCATGACCTTGCCGGCCGGGTTGCGGGGAATGGTGTCGATGATCTCGAGCTGCTCGGGCACGCGCTGGATCATCAGCCCGCTGCCCTTGCAGAACTCGACCATCTCTTCCATCGTCAGGTCATCCTGCCCGCCGGCGGTCTGGACAACCGCGCACACCCGCTCGCCGCTGCGCTCGTCCGGCAGACCGATCACGGCGACGTCGCCCACCTTTTCGTTGGCGTGGAGCACGTCCTCGACCTCCTTGGCCGAGACGTTCTCGCCCTTGCGGATGATCACGTCCTTCAACCGGCCGGTGATCACCAGATTCCCCTTCTCGTCGAGTCGGCCGAGGTCGCCGGTCCGGAAGTAGCCCTCGTCGTCGAAGCCGGCGGCATCGAGCGTCGAGTCCAGGTATCCCTTCATGAGCTGCGGAGCTTTCGCCCGCACTTCCCCCTCCTCACCGGTGCCGGCCACCTCGCCGTCGACGGTCACCAGCTTCAGATCGACTCCGGGCATCGCGTACCCCTCGGTCGTCGCCAGTGCCTCGTCATCCATCTCGAAGTCGCACATCGTGAGGATCGGCGCTTCGGTGAGCCCGTAGCCGGACAGAACGCCCGCCGACATGGGGAAGGCCTCGAGCAGGGCGGCGTGGAGCTGTGGTGGCTTGGGGGCACCACCGCCCGGAAAGCAGGTGACGTCGGGGAAGATCGGCTCCTCGGATTCCTTCTGCGCCGCGAGATACGCCTGGTGGAAGACCGTTCCGGCGCCGGCGTGCGTGACCCGGTTCCTGCCGAGCGTTCTCACGATCAGATCGGGCACGAACGCTTCGATGAAGATGTTGGCGCACCGGGTCTGGAGACTCGTGAACAGCCACGTGATCCCACCGATGTGCGTGAAGGGGAAGACCATCCCGTTGCGGCTGTCGGGGCCGCAGCGGAGGCGCTCGCCCATGGCCGAGCCGATCGCAGCGATGGACGCGTCGGTGTGTTGGGCGCCCTTCGGATCAGCGGTCGTGCCGGAGGTGTAGAAAAGCCAGCGAACCGCGTCGGCGTCCTCTTCGGTCGGCGCCGGTGGCAGGGTCGACGCGTCGCCCTCGGGCAGGACGTTGTCGGCGACCAGGACCGACATGCCCATGCCGTTCTCGGCGGCGACCGTCTCACCGATGGCCCGGAAATCCACGTTGTTCCAGACGGAGGGAACGATCAGCATCTTGGCACCGGCCTGCTTGGTGCAGAAGCCGACCTCTCGCTCGCGATAGATCGGGAGGATGGGGTTCTGGGTCACACCGAGACGGGACAGGGCGGCGACCAGGACGGCCGACTCGATCCACGTCGGCAGCTGCCAGGCCACGACGTCTCCGGGTCCGAGGCCCAGGTCGGCCAGCCCGGCGGCGGCCCGCTCGGCTGCAAGGAGGTATTCGGCGAAGGTCATCGTACGGTCGTGCTCGTCGACCATCATCAGCGCGTCGGGCGTCTCGGTCGCGCGCTCGGTGACGAGCCCCCAGAGTGATCGGCTGGTCGGCATGACGAATCCCCTCGGTCCACGATTCCTGACGGACCGTCAGCCTAGGGGCTCCGCCGACCGGCGGAGACCGGCGGTTTGGGGCTCCGGCGGATCATCGCCGGCAATCCGGCTCAGGGCCAGACGAGATCCTCGGGTGGCGTGATGTCGATGGGCTCGGCCGGCAGATCACCGTTCACCAGGATCGGTAGAAGCTCGCGCAGGCGCACCGGGAGGACGGCCACCTCTGCCGTCATCAATTCGCCGACCGGCCACCACCGGCTCCCCATGAACGCCGCGACCTCCAGCGCCTCGAGTCCCCGGGGCCGCGCATCGCTCGGTATCTCGTCGATCCACGCCACGTGCACCCGTTCGTCCTGATCGAAGTGCAGGCCGCCGAAATCGAATTCGACCTGTTGGACCGCGACGCAGGGACCCACCTCGCCTTCGGTGATCCCCGCTTCCTCGTAGAGCTCCCGCATGGCGGTCTCGGCCGAACCCTCACCGTGGTGGATGCCTCCCCCGGGGGTCTCCCACCAGTCGCGCTTGGTCCGATCGGCAGGATCGGACGCGTGGATCATGAATACGTGTTCGAGGGAGCGATCCAGCAGTATCACGCGGGCCGCGTGCCGACGCATGGTGAATGCCATGTCAGCGGAGCAGGACGATGACGACGGTGTTCCAGGCGACGACTCCGCCATACCACCCGGTGGTGATCACCAGAGCCCAGTCGACCAACCGAGACTTGGCCGGTCTCGCGGCCACGCAGAGCGCCACGGCCATCAAGGCCAGGCACTTCGCCACCACCGGGACCAACCATCCGTCGATGATCGGAGCCATGAGCGGGTTGGTCTCCTGGCCGCCGTTCGCCAGGACGAAGTGCGTGGTGAGGAGATCGGCTCCGTTCAGCACGACGAGAGCGACGACGAAATGCCAACGTCGACGCGCGTCAGCCGAGGTGAGCTCGTCCGTGCCTTTGGTCCCGAGGTGCTCCCCCGGGAACTGGATCCCTCGAGTGTTCATCGCCAACCATCGAAGGTACCGAGCGAGCCGAATCCGTGCCAGAACAGTCCCCCTCCCGCCGGTGCCCGCCTCAGCTGGCCAGCACTCCCCCGTCCACTGCGAGGCAGTGTCCGTTGACGAACCGGGCGGCATCGGAACACAGCCAGACCGCCGCCTCGGCGACCTCTTCGGGGGTACCCGCACGGCCGGCCGGCGAAGGTGCCGCCATGGCAGCGACCCGATCGGCCCCACCGGCGAAGGCCTCGAGCATCGGTGTGTGCACGGTCCCCGGCAACACGGCGTTGACCCTGATACCGATCCGGGCATACTCGAGGGCGGCGCTGCGGGTGAGCCCGATCACTCCATGCTTGGCCGCGACGTAGGCCGGGAGCATGGCGAATCCCATCTGGCCGGCAGCAGAGCTGGTGTTGACGATCGATCCACCTCCGCGCTCGAGCATCAGCGGGACCTCGGCCTTCAGGCACCGGAACACCCCCGTCAGGTTGACGTCGATCGTGTGCTGCCAGTCGTCGACCGAGAGATCGGCCAATGGACCGAACGTGCCCGAGATCCCGGCGTTGTTGAAAGCGAGGTCCAATCCGCCGAAGGTGTCGACCGCGACCGCGATCATTTCGTCGACCTGCCCACCGTCGGTGACGTCGACTCCGACGGATCGGGCTGACCCGCCGGCCGTCACGATCTGGCCGGCCACGGCGGCGGCGCCCGCCTCGTCGATGTCCGCCACCACCACGGCGGCCCCGGCCGAGGCGAATCGACGTGCCGTGGCCGCTCCGATGCCCGAGCCGCCACCGGTCACCAGAGCGACCCGCGCCGTGAACTCCGAGTCTTCCATGGCGGCTATCCGATCACGCGGCGGGCGAACTCGTCCATCTCGCGACGGAGTGTGTCGAGGTCGGCCGTCGCCGTGCTGATCACCATGCGGTGGGCTCCCAGCTCGGCCATCGCATCGACCGCAGCTCGGTCGACCGTCGTGAGATGACCGCCCAGGGACAGCTCGATCACATCGGGATCCCGACCGTATTCGTCAGCGGTGTGGCGGAGGATCGCCATGCGCTCCGACAGCGTCTCGGGGTCGAGTCCGAGGGGGTGGAAGCCGTCTCCGAGCCGTCCTGCCCTACGGGCAGCGGTCTCGCTGTGGCCGCCGATGTGTATGGGCACGCCACCGACCTGCAGCGGTTTGGGGTACGAGCGGGCTCGGGAGAACTCGAAGAATCGCCCGATGAATGTGGACTCCTCCTCGCGCCAGGTGACCCGCATCGCGTCGATGATCTCGTCGGTCCGTCGACCGCGGGTGGCGAAGTCGATTCCCGTGGCCTGGAGCTCCTCCTCCATCCACCCGACGCCGATGCCCAGACGAACTCGACCTCCCGAGAGGACGTCGAGCGTGGCGAGACGCTTGGCGAGGACGAGTGGATGGTGATGCGGCATCACCAGGATGCCGGTAGCCAACACGATCCGCTCGGTCACCGCGGCGAGATAGGCCAACAGCTCGAGGGGATCGGGGATGTCGCAGTCGTCGGGCAGAGGCATGCGTCCCGTCGTGGAGTAGGGGTACCGCTCGGCGTAGCCCGAGACCACGACGACGTGCTCGACCACGTACACCGACTCGAATCCCAGCTCCTCGGCGTGTTGCACGAACGCGGTCATCCAGCGGGCATCCGCGGTCACCCCGGTGCGATAGGGCGGCAGGATGCCGAACTTCACGAGAGGTCGCCCCCGTCGACTCGCAGCTCGGCGCCGTTGACGTGCCGCGCTTCGTCCGACGCCAGGAACGCCACGGCGGCGGCGACGTCGGCCGGCTTGCCTTCGAGGTGGTACGGCAGGATCCGGTCGAGCAGCGAGCGGTCGGCGCCGTCCGGAAACCGGAACTCTTCGCGGATCGGGGTGGCGATGTTGCTCGGGCACAGTGCATTCACGCGGAGCCCCTGTCGGCCGTATTCGATCGCCAGTGATCGGGTGAGCGCCAGGACACCACCCTTCGATGCCCCGTAGGCGGCCGCCCACGGATGGCCGGTGAGTGCAGCTGACGACGAGATGTTGACGATCGCCCCGCCCCCGGCGAGGAGATGGGGCAGCGCCGCCATCGAGCAGAGGAACGTGCCGGTGAGATTGACGGCGAGGACCCGATTCCACTGTTCGAAGGTCGTGTCGTGAGCGTTTTCGAACAGGAGGATCCCGGCGCTGTTGACGAGGACGTCCAAACGCCCGTGACGTTCCACGACCGCGGCGATGGTGTCCCGGACCTGATCGGGATCGGCGACGTCGCAGCACGACCAGGCCCCGTCGTCGAGCGACCCCGCTACCACCTCGACCGCCGGCGCCACGTCGGTGCACCACACCGCGGCCCCTTCGGCCGACAGGCGCTCGGCGGTGGCCCGGCCGATCCCGGACGCGGCTCCGGTGACCAGCGCGACCCGGCCGGTGAATCGGTCGAGGCTCACGGGTCCGGGGTCAGTAGGTCTCGAAGGTCCACGAGCTGTCGTCGGCGACCGCAACGACGAGCACTATGTAGACCAGGAACAGCGCAAAGGTGAGCCAACCGATCACGATGCCCGCGATGGCCATGCCCTTGCCGGTCTGCGTGCCGCCCGACTTGTTGACCTGGCCGAGCGCCACATGGCCCATGATCGCGCCGACGATGCCGAACACTCCCAGGCAGAACACGGAAACGATGCTCGTCACCATCGACGCTATGGCCAGACCGTTGTTCTTGGGACCGGCCTGCATCGTCGGGTAGCCCGGCATCTGCGGCGCCGGCGGCACGCCGGGCGTCGGCGGCACCTGCCCCGGGGCCGGCATCGCGGGTTGCGTCACCCGGCCGGGTGCCGACTCGGGCGGGTACCACTTGTGGTCGCTGGCCTGCCACCAATCGGGTCCCTCGGGGTAGTCGCTCATCGTGTCGTCTCCGTCCTCGTCTGCTCGGCCCCGTCCACCGTAGGTCGCCGACGGTCCGTCGAGGGTGACCGTTCAGGCTCCCCACAGGCCAACGCCGATGGACAGGAGCTGCGCCAGGATCATGAGTGACGTACCGACGTATCCCATGACCATCCCCGCGGTCGCTGTGGACCATCCCTGCTGCCCGGTGACGCTGATCTGGGCTCGGGCCTGATGGCCGAGGACGATGGCGGCGATGGGTAGACCCACGCCGAGCATGCAGAGGGTACCGAGCGGCATCCCGATGATCCCGCACACCAGCGCGGCGGTGGCCTTGGTGTTGGCGGCCGGGAGGGGCGGCCCATATGGCATCCAGAGCTGCGGATCGGGCTCGTCGGGCACGAGCGGACCGTAGCCGTCAGTCCTTGGGCGGGCGCTGACCGGTCACCGCCGAGAACACCACCCGGGCCATGGAGAACTCCATGTCCTCGGTCCGGATGCCCCAGAACTCGAAGCCGTAGCGACGGGCCGAGACGTTGGCCAGCATGGCCACGAGTACTCCGGCCGTCGCCGCGGGGTCGAGGCGCTCGGGGTGACGACCGGCTCGCTGCTCGATCTCGATCACGTCGGCCAGAGCGACCGTGAGACCGTTGAGCATGCGCGTCCTGATCTGACGGAAACGGCCGTCGCCTTCCTCGGTGACCAGCTCGACGACCCGCAGTACATCGGCGTGATCGGACCAGAACTCGACGAAGCCGGTGACCAGGTTCTGTGCGGTCTCGTATCCGTTCCGACCCCGCCAGGGCTGCTCGAGGACGAGATCACTGAAGCGCCGGACGCCGTCGGTGGCCATGTCCTCGGCCAGGACGAGAATGGCGGCCTCGATATCGGGGAAGTACTGGTAGAAGGTGGCGGGTGAGGTCCCCGCCTCTCGTGCGATGTCCACAACCTTGAGGTCGCGGTACGAGGTCGTCCGGAGCATCGCTCTGGTCTGTTCGAGCAGCTTGGTGCGCGTGGCCCGGCCCCGACGACCGGGCACCCGACCGTCGGCTGCCCGGGGCCCCGCCTCGGCCTCGACCGCGTCGGTCACCCGAAGCCACCCGGCTGGATCACGAGCTCGCCGTACTTGGCGATGACCTCCTTCGTCCCGTCCAGGTCGGCGGGGTCCAGATCGGGCGCCATCGCCATGGTGGGCGATGTGAGGACCGACGTGACGCCGGCGTCGGCCAGGGTTCCGAGAAGATCCGACGTCGGAGCGGCCAGCGGCGAAGCGTAGATCTCGAAGGGCTCATCGGCTCGACCGGCGTCGGCTCTCATCTCGCCCAGCCGCCCGCAGTGAGCGAGGAGATCATCGACCGAGTACTCGACGCCGATCCAACCGTCGCCCCTCCGTGCCGCCCGTGCCAGCGCAGCGTCCGAATGGCCGCCGATGATGATGGGAACGGGCCGCGATGGGACTGGTCGCATCTCGAGGGGATCGAAGTCGTAGATCTCACCGTGGTACTCGACCATGCCACCGGACCACAGCGTCCTGAGCACATCGATCATCTCGTTCATGCGCTTGCCGCGGCCCGAGAACGGCTGCTCGAGCTGATCGAACTCCTCGCGCATCCATCCGGCCCCGACACCGAGCGACAACCGGTCGTTCGACAGCACCGCCGCGGTCGAGACGGCCTTGGCCACCACGAAGGGGTTGCGCAACGGCAGGATGTACACGTTGGTCATGAACCGCAGGGTCGTCGTGACCGCGGCCATCGCTCCGATGGTGACCCACGGATCGAGCCAGTCCTCCTCAGCCAGCAACCTCGGCTTGCCGTCCGGCGTGTACGGGTAGGCCGACTCGACCGTCCCGGGCGAAAAGACGTGGTCCGAGAGCGTCACCGAGTCGAAGCCTGCAGCCTCCGACGCCCGAGCGAGCTCGAGATAGTGCTCCGGCCGCGCGCCGATGAGTGCATTCGTGAACTTCACGGTCCTCCCGACCCGATGCGGGATCTGACGGGTCGTCACATACGGTAGACGCTCCGATCATCGGCGCGGCCCATCGGTCGGGGGCCGGACTCCGACCGGTCCGGAGCAGCCGGCTAGCCCGAAGCAGCGTGGGTCAGGTCGATGGTGACACCCTCGTCGAGGTCATCGAGATCGTCGGGTGACACGGGTTCGAGCCCGTGATCGCGGAGCCGGGCATTCTGCAGCTCGATCACCCGGATCGCCCGGTTGATCAACCCTCGCAGCCGGCGGTCGGTCTCGGCCGCCGCCGCTTCGGCACGCGGCTCGCTCTGCGCACTGCCGTCCGGACCTCTGGAGAACACCCGGTTGCTCCGGGTCTCCGCCTCCGAGCTGATGACGCTCATGAGATGACTCCCTCCTCGACCGTGACCTCGTGTACCGAGGGTCTTTCTAGCCCACCGGATCCCCCGATCGAGGGATCCCCTCACCAGGCGGCGAGGACCTCGGAGGTGGACGGAAGCGTGCAGAGCAGGGCGAGCGTGTTGTCCAGGACGGCCTCGGCGTAGGGGGCCGGAACGCCCGCTACCGCGTCGCGGGGCATGACCATCTGGTAGCCGGCGTTGACCGCGCCCATCGCCAGGTCGAGCATGCCGACGTTGACACTCACGCCGATTCCCACGATCGTCCTCACCCCCAGGTTGCGCAGGACCGCGTCGAGATCGGTTCCACCCATCGGGCCGAGGCCGTGAAGCCGCGAGCGCACCAGATCGGAAGGCTCCGGGCCGAACTCGTCGATCACCTCGACCGCATCGGTGCCGGGGGTCAGTCGGACTCCGGTATTCAGCATGCCCATGAAGAGCCTGGCGTTGTGGTTCGAGCCGAGCCCGTCGGCCCGTCGCTCGGCCACGCAGTGCACCACGGGGACGGCGCGGGATCGAGCGGCCGAGAGGAGCCTCGCTCCGTTGGCGATGACAGTGGGCCGGGCCGCATCGGCCAGCTGGGGTAGCGCCGCATCCGGGCCGATCACACCCTTCTGGCATTCCTGGGTGACCACAACCGTGTGGGCGGGCTCCACCAACGCGGTCAGGTCCATGGCCATGGCGCGCACCGTACCGCACCGGACAACACCGCCATACCCACTGGATCCCGATCCCGGGCGGCCCCACACCCCGATCTCGCCCCCGAGGGTCGACATCCGCCAGACTCGGTTCGTGTCCAGCTCGGAAACACTGCTCTGCGACGTGGCCGCCGGCCGCTGACACACGGGACCGCGACGCGCCATGCTGGGTTCCATCGTCACCGAGGCGGCCGAGCGGTACGGCGACAAGGCCGCGTTCGTGGCCTCGGGAGATGGGTGGCAGCTCTCGTACCGGCAGCTCCACACCGTGTCGGACCGCGTCGCGGGCGGGCTCGCCGACCTCGGCATCATCGAGGGGTCGGTGGTGGCCCTCGTGTTGCCTTCCTGCATCGACTACGCCGTCTGCTACGTCGCCGCGTCCAAGCTCGGGGCGATCACCACCGGGATCAACCCCCGACTCGCGCCGAGCGAGCGGGCCGCCGTCGTCGAGCAGGCTGGTCCCGATCTGGTGATCAGCACCGAAGATCTGGCCGACGGGCTGGACCCCGATCGGCGAGCGGTCCGGATCCAACCCGCTCCCGACGCCGAGGCGTTGCTGTCGGGGCTGCGGCACGGCGGCTCGCCGCCAGACCTGCTCGAGGCCGACCCCGATCGCCCGGCGGTGATCGTCTTCACGTCGGGGACCACGGGAGAACCCAAGGGGGCATTGTTCGCCGAACGTCAGCTCGCCGCCATCGCCGATGCCGACGTCGGCGCTGCGACCGATGGGGGCGGCCCGATCATCGCATCGACGCAGTTCGCGCACATCGGGTTCATGACGAAGCTGCCCTGGTATCTCCGCACCGGTACCACGACGTTCCTCCTGGATCGGTGGCGGGCCGGCGACGTGCTGCGCCTCGTAGCCCGCGAGCGCATCTCCACCCTCGGCGCCGTCGCACCCCAGGTGGCGCTGATGCTGCGGTCCCCCGAGATGGATGCACTCGACCTCCGCTGTGTCGACCGGCTGATCGTCGGGGCCGGACCGTCCTCGCCGGCGCTCGTGGCCGAAGCCAAGGACCGGTTCGGGGCGGACTATTCCATCCGCTACTCCTCTACCGAGAGCGGCGGTGTCGGTCTGGCCACCGCCTTCGACGCCGACGACGAAGAGGCGCTGTTCACCGTGGGCCGACCACGAGCCGGGGTCGAGGTGCAGGTCTGGGATGACGACCGCCGGTCGGTGTCCGACGGAGAGATCGGTGAGCTGGTCCTCCGGTCACCGACGATGATGGAGGGCTACTGGCAGGCCCCGCAGGCGACGGCGGAAACCCTGATCGGTGGTTGGCTCCGCACCGGCGACCTCGCGCTGATCGACGAGCGAGGCCTTGTCCGCCTCGCCGGCCGCAAGAAGGAGATGTTCATCCGCGGCGGATACAACGTGTACCCGCTTCAGGTCGAGGCGCTGATCGGCACCCACCCCGACGTCGCCTCGGTCGCCGTCGTGCCGCGGGCCGACGACGTGATGGGCGAGATCGGCGTCGCCGTCGTGGTCCCGCGCGACCCCGGACGGGCGCCCACGCTGGAGGCGCTCCAGACCTTCGCCCGGGATCGGCTCGCGTCCTACAAGATCCCCGAGGCGATCCGCATCGTGGACGTCCTCCCGCTCACCGCCATGGGCAAGATCGACCGCCGAGCACTGATCGAAGCCGTGAAGTGAGTGCGTTCCTCGGGGTCTGTCCCCGGAGAACGCACTCAGATGCGGTCGGCCAGGGCCAGGGCATGGTGATCGGAGTCACCGAAGGCCTGCTCGAGCACCCACGCCCGCTTCAGGTAGAGGTGGGCGTCGACCTCCCACGTGTACCCCATCCCGCCGTGGACCTGGATGCAGTGTTTGCCGCACTGTGTCGCAGCGTGGTCACCCGTGATCTTGGCCACCGAGGCCAACTTGGCCGGATCGTCGATGTCGGGGGCGTCGGCCACGACTCCCGCGGCGTAGACCGCTGCGCGCGCCACCTCGACCAGGGTGAGCATCTCGGCGCAGATGTGCTTGACGGCCTGGAACGATCCGATGGGCTTGCCGAACTGCTCCCGCTCCTTCGCGTAGGCGACGGCCAGATCGAGGGATGCCTCGGCCAGGCCGAGCTGGAGGGCGGCGGTCAGCGCCGCACCGCGGGTTCGCCAGTCAGCGGCCTCGTCGGCACCTCCGATCCGCTCGCCCTGCGGGAGGACGGGGAGAACGTGGACCGGCGTGAGGGGGTCGAGGGGTTCGCCGGTCGAGGACGCCTCGAGCTCGGCCGGTTCGAGTCGCCAGATGCCCGCGTCGTCCAGAACGCACAGGTGATCGAGAGCATCGTTGTACTCGACCAGCACGGCACCCTCGGTGCGCTCGACGACTCCGGCCAGGGCCTCGCCCGTCGCCACTCCGTCGATCGTCCCCGCGGCCAGAAGACTCGCGACGAGCGGCCCCGGCACCGCGGCCCGGCCCAGTTCCTCGAACACCAACACGGCGTCGGCCCAGCCGAGGCCCACACCGGCGGGCTCGGGCAGAACCAGCGAGAACACGCCGGTTTCGGCCAGTTCGGTCCATAGACCACGGTCGACACCACCGGTCTCGGTGAGGCCGCGCACCGACTCCATGGGGAACCGCCCCTCACAGAGATTGCGGATGCCCTCCTGCAGCGCCGCCTGATCGGCCGAGAGCTCGAAGTCCACGGTTCAGCGCTCCTTCGGAAGACCGAGGACTCGCTCGCCCACGATGTTCTTGTTGATCTGGGAGGTGCCGGCCGCGATGCGCAGCGTCAGCGCGTAGATCCGTTCCTCCACCTGGTTGGCCGATCCGAGCCCCTCGAGCGGGTCCAGGCTGAGCGAGGCGCGCTCGAGCACGCGGAACGCCACGTCACCCAGTCGCTCCCGGACACCGGCGTAGTGGAGCTTGAACACGTTGCCGCCCGGGCCGGGAACCCCGGTGCGGGCAGCCTGCGACACGTTGCGCTTGGTTAGCGACCACAGAGCTTCGAGCTCGGCCGAGATGCTGCCGATCTCCCGCCTGATGCCGATGTCGTCCCAGGCCGTCGCCGCGCCGCGGGTCACGGTCTTCGCGGTGGCCGCCAGGTCGGCGACGAGCTCCATACTGGCCAGGAGCTCACTGACGAAAGCGGTACCCCGTTCGAAGCTGAAGGTGACCATCGCCACCCGCCAGCCGTCGTTCTCCTCACCGACCCGATTGGCGACCGGGACCCGGACCTCGTCCAGGAACATCTCGCTGAACTCGCTGGTCCCCAACGCGGTGTCGAGCGGACGAACGTCGATCCCGGGTGCGTCCATCGGCATGATCAGCCAGGTGATCCCGGTGTGCTTCGAAGCGTCGGGATCGGTACGCACGAGCATCTCGCAGAAGTCGCCGATCTGAGCGAAGGACGTCCAGATCTTCTGACCGGTGATCACGTACTCGTCGCCGTCGCGCACCGCCCGGCACTGCAGCGAGGCCAGGTCGGAACCGGCCGCCGGTTCGGAGAATCCCTGGCACCAGATGTGCTCGCCCTTGAGGATGGCCGGCAGGTGCGCCGCCTGCTGGTCGGGCGAAGCCTCGGCGATCAGGGTGGGGCCCGCGTGCAGCAGACCGACGAAGTTGCTGCCCACGTAGGGGGCGTGAGCTCGCTCGGTCTCCTCGAGGAAGATGAGGTGTTCAGCCGGCGTGGAGCCCCGGCCGCCGAACTCGGCGGGCCAGTTGATTCCGGCATAGCCGGCGTCGTACAGCATCCGCTGCCAAGCGGTGTCGTAGACCCGGCGGGCTTCGATTTCCCGCCGATCCGGAGGCGGGGCGATGTCGGGCAGGACCTCGCCGAGCCAGGTGCGAAGCTCCTGGCGAAAGGCCTGCTCTTCGGGCGTGTAGCGCAGATCCACGAGGAGCGACAGTACCGGAGATCTGACGGACCGTCAGATTCGGGGTCGGCCCGGTCCAACCCGTCGGTCCCGGGAACTCGATGGGCCGCGCGCGACGCTTACATCACGATGACGACGATCGCGTCCCGACCCGCGGAAACCACCGAACGAGACTCGCGTTGGGGCCCCGCTCTTGCCGGAGCGATCGCCGCGGCGGTGGCTCTCGCTGTCGGTGAAGTGGTAGCGGCGCTGGTCGGCACGAAGTCGCTCGTCGTTGCCGTCGGTGACTCGATAATCCAGCTGGCACCCGGCTCGGTGGCCCGCGAGGCGATCGACACCCTCGGAGGGAGGAACAAGCCCACCCTCGTCTTCTCGATCGTCGTCGCGTGCCTCCTGCTCGGCGCCGCCCTGGGCGTCGTCGCCCACCGGCGGCGCGTCGCTGGTCCCATCGGCTTCGCCGTGTTCGCCGGTGTCGGGGTCTGGGCCCAGGCGGGGGCGGAAGGAGGCAGCGCGGCCCAGGGGTTCACCGCCGCCGGGCTGGCCGCGGTGGCCGGCTCCGTCTCGCTTCACGTCCTCCTGACCGAGTGGGACCGGTCGAGCCGGCGGGCGAGGAACGAGCGGCCCACCAGCGACCGGGACCCTCGCCGCCCCGCCCCCGATCGGCGAGCCTTTCTCGGCTGGTCGGGCGGCATGGCCGCCGCGGCAGCCATCGTGGCTTCGGGATCGCAGTCCATCCGGGGCCGTTCACGAGCCTCCGAGGCCCGGGAGGAGCTCGCCGCCCGGCTCGGTGCAACCGAGGGTGGCTCGACCGACGCGGTCGGACTCGAATCCGAGATCGACGGCCTCACGCCCCTCATCCAACCAAACAACGAGTTCTACAAGATCGACACCACTCTCATCTCTCCCAGGGTCGATCCGGACGGATGGACCCTGCACGTCGAGGGCATGGTCGAGCGACCGCTCGAGTTCACCCTCGACCAGCTGTACGACCGGGACCTGGTCGACCGGCCGGTGACCCTGTCGTGCGTTTCCAACGAGGTCGGCGGTGACCTCGTCGGCAACGCGGTCTGGCAGGGCATTCCGCTCACCGTGCTGCTCGACGAGGCCGGGGTGAAAGACGGCGCCACCCAGATCGTCGGGCGATCGGTGGATGGTTGGGACTGCGGGTTCCCGACCGAGGTCGCCTATGACGGCCGAGACGCGATGGTGGCGCTCACCATGAACGGCGAACCGCTGCCCATAGACCACGGCTTCCCGGCCCGGCTGGTGGTCGCCGGTCTCTACGGCTACGTGTCGGCCACGAAGTGGCTCGAATCGATCACCCTCACGACCTGGGAGGACTTCGACGGCTACTGGATTCCCCGAGGCTGGTCGAAGAAAGGCCCGGTCAAGACCCAGTCGCGTATCGACGTTCCCTCCCACGGTGGCTCCGTCACGGCGGGGTCGACAGCGGTGGCCGGTGTCGCGTGGGCTCCCGACCGGGGCATCGACACCGTCGAGGTCCAGATCGACGACGGCGAATGGACCCCCGCCGAGCTGGGCGAGAACATGAGCGACAACTCCTGGCGCCAGTGGGTCCACACCTGGGATGCTCCACCGGGCACGCACGTCATCCGGTGCCGGGCCACCGACGGCGACGGCGAGACCCAGACCGAGTCGCAGGCGAGACCGGATCCCGACGGCGCGACCGGCTGGCACACCATCCGGGTGTCCGTGGCCTGATCCCCGTGGCCGTAATCTGGTCCGCCACCGGCGGGAACCGACGCCTCGACCACCCGAGAATCGATCAGCACGGCTAGCGTTTCGCCGGACAGAAGAAGGTCCCATGGCTTCCCCCACCCAACCTGCACCCTGCCTGTCGGTGATCATGCCCGTGTACAACGAACGGGCCACCCTGTCCGAGGTCGTCGACCGCGTGCTCGACTCGCCGTTCTGCCAGGAGGTGCTCATCATCGACGACGCCTCGACCGACGGCAGCGACGAGATCATCGCCGGGCTGGACGACCACCGGGTTCGCTCGTTCCGCCAGCCCCGCAACCGGGGGAAGGGTGCGGCGTTACGCCTTGGCTTCGAGCAAGCGGTTGCGCCATTCGTGATCGTGCAGGACGCCGATCTGGAGTACGACCCCGCCGACTACGGCGAGATGATGACCCCGCTCCTCGACGGGCGGGCAGACGTCGTCTACGGGTCACGATTCCTCGGCGGTCGACCGCATCGCGTCCTCTATTTCTGGCACATGATCGGAAACAAATTCCTGACCCTGTTGTCCAACATGTTCACCAACCTGAACCTCACCGACATGGAGACGTGTTTCAAGGCGTTCCGTCGAGAGGTCCTCGACTCGTTCGATCTCGAGGAGACCAGGTTCGGCATCGAGCCCGAAATCACCGGCAAGATCGCCGCGGGCCGCTGGCGGGTCTATGAGGTCGGTGTCTCGTACAGCGGCCGCACCTACGAAGAGGGAAAGAAGATCGGCTGGAAGGATGGCGTCCGAGCCGTGTACTGCATCGCGAAGTACTCGCCGCTCGCCCAGGGGCGACGATCCGATCGGGGTGCGATCACGCTCACCGATGCGACCTCGAAGGCCGTCGAGACCGAATCTGGAGTCACCTGACTACATCTGATGTAGCTGCGTGACTCCAGATCCTGTCAGAGCACGGCGGCGGCCACCCGCTCTTCGAGAACCCGATCGTCCCACCACGACAGCTGGAGCTGCTTGGCCCGCCGGAAGTACAGCTGGACGTCGTACTCCAGCGTGAATCCGACGCCGCCGAAGATCTGCTGGGCCATCGCGGTGACGTCCCGGTACGTCTTGGCCGCATGGAGCTTGGCCATGGGGGCCAACCGGTCGACGGGTTGACCGACCGAATGGGCCCACGCCGCCTCGTAGACGAGGATCTTGCCCCCGTCGACCACGGTGACCGCATCGGCCATGTCGTGGCCCAGCGCCTGGAACGCGCCGAGCGGCTTGCCGAACTGCTCGCGGTCCTTCGAGTACTGAACGGTGATCTCGAGCGCGTAGTCGGCACCACCGATCGCCTGGGCTGCGGCCAGGATGATGGCGTCGGTCATGACCGCGTCCCAGGTGCTCCATCCCGCACCCTCCGTCGAGCCGACGCGTTCGGCGGGGGCTCCGTCGAAGTCGACGTGGTACTGCGTGTCGGAGGAGATCGACATCTTCTGGGTGAGGGTCACGCCGCCGGCCTCGGGGTCGACGAGGAACAGGTCGATGGCACCGTCACCGGTGCGGGCCACGACCAGGAGCCGGTCGGCCGACGATGCGAAGTACACGTGCTCCTTCGAGCCGGTGATGGAAAAGCCGTCCCCGGCCGCGGTCGCCCGGGCTTGCACACTTGCCGCAGCGAATCCGCCACCCGGCTCGATCCAGGCCGGGGTGATGACCGACTCGCCCGAGGCCAGTCGGGGCAGCCACTGCGTCTTCTGCTCGTCGGTGCCGCCGGAGAGAAGGGCGGTGGCCGACAACACACAGCTCACGAAGTGCGGGACCGGCGCGAGGGCGCGGCCGAGCTCCTCGTACACGATGACCCCCTCGACCATGGTCATACCCGATCCGCCGTACTCCTCGGGGAGCAACAGGCCGCAGATCCCGAGCTCGCCGAGCTGGGCCCAGAGGTCGGTCGGATAGCCGGCGGCGTCGTCCTCCATCTCGCGCACCTTCTCGAGCGGTGCGTACTGCGAGCACACCCCCCGCACCATCTCGCGGAGCATGTCCTGTTCTTCACTGAAATCCAGGTCGAGCATTGCTATCTCTCTCTCGTCTCGGGATCTGTGAAGGATTCTCCACCGCTGAGGTGGTCAGGCCTGCCCAGATTCCCGGTTGGTGCGTTGGTCAGGGTGTCCATCGGTCGCCCTTGCGGGCCCATGGCTGGTCTTCGGCAGAGGTCGGCAGGGCGATCCGGGCGGAACAACCGGTAGCCACCGTCTCGCCCACCGACAGGGTCACGTCAAGATCGGCCCAGCCACACCCAGCGGCATCGGTCGAGACTTCGGTCACGGTGGCCCGGAACACCATCCGATCGCCGGGATACACCGAGGTGCGCATGCGGAAGGTCAAGCGCCCGATCCGGCCGGTCGGTCCGGACCAGTCGGTGAGGTACCGCTCGATCCAGGCCGCCTGGTTCGGCGTGTTGAGGAAGATGTCCTGCAGCCCGTTGCGATCGGTGGCGAACTCGTAGTCGTGGTGCATCGGACGCCAGTCCCGGCTGGCCAACGCGCCGAGCACAACCGTGGTGGCGGTCACGTCGACCGCCAGCTCGGGAAGCTCGTCGCCCGCTTCGACCTGGTCGATGGTGAGCGGTCCGCTCATGCCTCGGTCCTCTCCTGGTCGGCCTCCGCCGCTTCGGCCTCGGTCCCGTCCTGGTCGGCCTCCGCCGCTTCGGCCTCGGTGCGGCGATAGCCGAATCCGGTGTACGACTCGACACCCACCAGCGCACCGTCCTGGTTCTGGTACTCGATGTCGATCACCCAGAAGCGCCCGGCGCCCAGCTTGGTGGTCTTCGGGCCGCTCACCGAACGCAGGACCTGGTGATGGCTGATGACGTCGCCGGGGCGGACCGGTTCGTGGAAGATCAGCGTGTTGTCGGTCATCACCGCCTCGGGCAGGTCGAACCGTTCCTTCAGATCGAAGTGGACCTTCAGGGCGACCTGCTCGCCCTCGGCACCGGGTTCCCAGTAGTGCGGTCGCATCCACAGGGAAAGGGTCGAAGGCGGAAGGGTGAGCCCGTCGGTGAGGTCGCTGGCGACCGCCTCGTCCCAGAACAACGGATTCCCGTTCCGGGTGGCGGCCAGCGTGTTGAAGCCGTAGCCCAGCTCGACCGGGAAGGTCGCCGTGACCTCGTACTGCGGTTGGTCGATCAGCGCGGCGATGTCGTCGGGGACTCCGTCGCCGATGATGACGTCGGTCATGCGATCACTCCTGCCTTCCTCAGCCCCGCGATCGCGGCGGGTTCGTACCCGGCGTCGCGGAGCAACTCGTCGGTGTCGGTGACGGTGGCGTCACGGACCGCGTACGGCCCGTGCGGCCGCGTGGTCCCGGCCCAGATGGGCGCGGCCTGACGAAACGCTCCCTCGGTCTCGTGGACGGCGTCGGCGATCACCCCTCGCGCCGCGTAGTGCGGGTCGACGACCGCCTCGGCGACGGTGAGAACAGGCGCCACACAACAGTCGGCCGGACCGAGCTCCGCCGCCCACGCATCGCGATCGCGGGTGGAGAAACGGTCGGCGAACGCACTGCGGATCTCGTCCTGGCGATCGTCGTCCATCTGGTGACCGGCGTACTGCTCGAGGTCGAGGGCGAGGCAGAGGTTTCGCCAGAACTGCGGCTCGATGGCACCGACCGACAGGTAGCGATCGTCGCGACAGCGATACACGTCGTAGCACGCGTACCGCCCGGTGAGGATGTAGTGGCCAGGACCGGGTTCGGTGCCCGTCGCCAGGTACTCGTCCACGAAGAGCGACATCATCGCCATGACACCGTCGGCGATCGACACGTCGAGATGTTCGCCCTCCCCGGTCTTTCCGCGGCGGAGGAGCGCGGCCATGATGGCGAGCGTGGCCTGCATGCCACCCGCCGCGATGTCCGCCACGGTCGCACCCGGAAGCGGTGGGCTGCCGTCCGGTCGCCGCCCGGTGCAGTCGAGGAACCCGCCGAGGGCGAGGTAGTTGACGTCGTGGGCCGCCCAGTCCCGGTAGGGGCCGGTCTGCCCGTAGCCGCTCGTGCTGCAGTAGACGATGCGAGGGTTGACCGCCTTCACATTCCCGAAACCGACGCCCAGCCGGTCGACGACCCCGGGCCGGAAGCTCTCGATGATCACGTCCGCCGACGTCGCCATGCGCAGGAACGCCTCCCTGCCCTCGGTGGCTTTGAGATCTATCAACGCTCGCTGCATTCCCCGGTGACCCGAGTACGCATAGAACGGCGGGACGATCTGGACACCACCGTCCTTGGGGGTGGGACCGATCTTGACCACCGTCGCGCCGTAGTCGGCCAGCATGCGCGAGGCCCGGGCGGCGGGTCCCACCGACGCGAAGTCGAGGACGCGAACACCGTCGAGAGCAGGTACGGATGTCGGAACCGGTCCGGGAGCCATGGGACTAGAAGTTCTTCGGTAGACCCAGGCCGCGACGGGCGATGATGTTCTTCTGGATCTCCGACGCGCCGCCGCCGATCGTGTCGATCACCGTGTAGCGGTAGGTGGATTCGGAACGGCCCTCCATCGGAGCATCGGGGGTCTTGACCCGCAGCTGGCTGCCCGGACCGCCGATGTCCATGGCCGCATCGGCCAGGCGCTTCGACAGCTCGGTGGCGAAGAGCTTGTACTCCGAGGCCGGTACGGTCGGTGGCTGGAATCCCTCCCTGCCCTCCCGAACGGCCGCCTCGACCTTGACCGCTTCGGCCACGAACTTCAGCCCCATCACGCGGGCCACCTCGGCATCGGTGTGGAGGTGGGCCATCCGCCGGCGGATCACCGGGTCGTCGGCCAGCGGCTTGCCGTCCCGTTCGGTGGTCCGGACGTACTCGGTCAACAGATCCAGGCGCTGCTTGATGGGCGCATAGGTGAACATGGTGAACCGCTCGAGGTCGAGCGCCTGGCTGATGTAGCGGAACCCGTGGTTGACCTCGCCCACCACGTAGGCGTCGGGGACGAACACGTCGTCGAAGAACACGTCGTTGGTGCGCTCGTCGCCCATCGTCCAGATGCCGTTGATGGTGATGCCGGGGTGATCGAGGGGCACGAGCATCAGGGTGATCCCCACGTGCTTGTTGTCGGGGTCGGTCCTGGCTCCCACCCAGTACCACTCGGCGAAGTGGGCCGAGGTGGTCCAGGTCTTCTGCCCGTTGAGCATCCAGCCCTCCGTGCCGTCGTCGTCGGTGTGGCGGACCGCCTTCAGCCGCATGGCGGCGGCGTCGGACCCGGCGTCGGGCTCGCTGTAGCCCACGGCGAACTCGACGTCGTTCTCCAGGATCTTGGGCAGGAACTCCTGCCGCAGGTTCTCGGGACCGTGCGCGATCAGCGTCTTGCCGATGATGCCCACGCCCTTGCCGATCTGGGGTCCGCCCCGGCCGGCGAGGTTCTCGTTGAGGATGTACTCGTAGACGCCCTCGCCCTCGCTCCCGCCGTACTCCTTCGGCCATGTCATCCCGAGCCAACCCTTGTGGCCGAGGCTCTTCATGAACGCGCGCCGTTTGGGCGTGTCGACGATCTGGGCCATGTTCTCCCTGGTGACGTCGAAGACGTCCGGATCGTCGTTCGCGTCGAGGAACTCGATGACCTCCGCCTCGAACGCCTTCTGCTCTGGTGAGAACTCGAAATCCATGGACCTGCTCCGGGTGGCGCTGAATCTGACGGGTCGTCAGATCCTAGGACGGTCTCGCCAGGTCGCCCCATTCGTGGCCCGAACCGACGCAAGGCGTCGGCCGTCTCAGCCGATCACCCCGTCGCCGCGGAGCTGCGCGAGAGCATCGGAATCGAGAGCCAGTTCGTCGGAGAGCACGGCCTCGGTGTGCTCCCCCAGCCACGGTGGACGGGTCTCGGGTCCTTCGGCCGTCGCCGACAGCTTGATGGGGTTGCCGGGGATCAGCACGGGTTCGTCCACACCGTCGGGTCGCGGGAGCTCCACCAGCATGTGGCGGACGGCGAGGTGTTCGTCCTCGACGATCTGCTCACTCGTCTGGGAGGGGCCCGCAGCCACACCCCGCGCCGCGAATGCCTCGACCGCCTGGAGGGGTGTGCGGTCCCTCGCCCACCCCTCGATGCCGGGACGGAGAACGTCCTCCAGATGTGCGAGCCACCCCGCTCGGCTCGCCAGCCGCTCGTCCTCGAGCCACTCGGCGTGACCGACCACCTCGGCCATGGCTGCGAAGTGGTGCTCGCGCACGACTTGCAGCACGAAGTGACCGTCCTTGGCCGCGAAGGTCTCGACGATGCCCACGCCGGCCTGGACCTCGCTCGGAATGCCCATCGAGTAGAAGTTGGTGACGATGTCGGTCATGGCCACCGTGGCGTCGAGCATCGCGACGTCCACGTACTGGCCTCGGCCGGTGCGATCGCGCTGACGCAGCGCCGACAGCACACCGATCACGCCGAACAGGGCCGAGCTGATGTCACCCAGCGCACCGACGGGATTGGCGGCCGGGGGGCGACCCGGCGCCCGCTTGTACTCGTAGATGCCCGACATGGCCTCGACGATGGCGGCGTAGGCCGCCCAGTCCATGTACGGCGATGCGGGGTCGTTCCCGAAGCCCGACACCGAGAGGTACACCACCTCCGGATGCACCGCCTTCACATGCTGGTAGCCGATGCCGAGCCGATCGGCGGTACCGGCCCGGAAGTTCTCGCACACGACGTCGAACCGGGCGGCGAGCTGCAGGAAGAGATCACGGCCCCGAGGCGACTTCAGGTCCAGCCCGACGCTGCGCTTGTTCAGATTGTTCCGGAGGAACGTCGCTCCGACGTGACGGCCCTCTGGGTCGATCACGCCGGGTGTGGCGCCTCGACCGCTCTCGCCGTGGGTCGGGTGCTCGATCTTGACGACCTCGGCACCCAGGCGGGCCAGCAGCTGGGTGGCGAACGGCAGCGCCGCCATCTGCTCGGCGGCGAGCACCCGTATGCCCTCCAGTGGCCGGCCGGCGTCGGGTTCGGAAGGGGGGATGGTCTCGCCGACTCGCATGGTCCCAGTCTGGCCGCGACCCGGACCGGACCTGAACCGGCGCGAAGAACGCGGGTCGAGGCCACCATGCTCGCTACCGTGGCTGACGTGACCAGCAGCTTCGGAGAGCGATTCCGCATCGCCACGTTCGGCGAATCGCACGGCGGGGGTATCGGCGTCGTGCTCGACGGGTGTCCACCCCGGCTCGAGATCTCGACCGACGAGATCCAGGCCGACCTCGACCGGCGCCGGCCCGGCCAGTCGCGGCTGGTCACCCAGCGGGACGAGGACGACCGGGTCGAGATCCTCTCCGGCGTGTTCGAGGGACGCACGCTCGGCACCCCCATCGCCATGCTGGTGCGCAACCAGGACGCCCGGTCCGGGGCCTACGACGACCTGCGCGACGTCTACCGACCCAGCCATGCCGACTTCACCACCGAGGCCAAGTACGGCATCCGCAACTGGCAGGGCGGCGGACGGGCCAGTGCCCGCGAGACCGTCGGTCGGGTCGCCGCTGCCGCGGTCGCTCGCAAGCTGCTCGCGGCCACCGAAGGAATCGAGGTCCTGGGCTGGGTGTCGTCGGTCCACGACATCGACGCCGCGGTCGACGCCGCCTCGGTCACCCTGGCCGACGTCGAAGCCGGCCCGACCCGCTGCCCCGACCGCGAGGCGGCGGGGCGGATCGAGGCGGCGATCGATCAGGCTCGCCGGGACGGGGACTCGCTCGGCGGCGTGGTCACCTGTGTCGCTCGCGGCGTGCCGGCGGGGCTGGGCGAACCGGTCTTCGACAAGCTCGACGCGTCGCTGGCCGGTGCTCTGGTGTCCCTTCCCGCCGCGAAGGGCGTCGAGGTGGGCAGTGGGTTCGCCGGCACCCGCATGACCGGCATGGAACACAACGACCCGTTCGTCCCTGGTGACCCGAACCCCACGACCACCACGAACCACTCGGGCGGCGTGCAGGGCGGGATCAGCAACGGCAGCGACGTCGTGGTACGCGTCGCCTTCAAACCGACCGCCACGCTGGCGCAGGCCCAGAAGACCGTCGACCGGGACGGCAATCCGGTGGAGCTCGCCGCCAAGGGCCGCCACGACCCGTGCGTCCTGCCCCGCGCCGTCCCGATGGTCGAGGCCATGGTGCTACTCGTCCTGGCCGACCACTGGCTCCGCCACAAGGCCACCGACGTCCTGTAGCGGCGGACCTGCGGCCTCAGAACCCGGATGTGGGCTCTGAGGCCGCAGGATCACTTGAGGGTCAGGCGCGACCCCCGCCCCGCTACATGTAGCAGGCGTAGGTGCCGAGTGGGATCGTGGGGTATGCCGTATTCACCTCGAGGCCGAGCGTCCCACCAAGGTTCTGGCAGCGAGTATCGGCGTCGAACGCATCCGACCCGGTCACGAGCGTGCCTTGGACCACTACGCCCTGGCAGGTCCCATCCGCGGAGAAGTACGCCGTCACGTTGTCCACGGCGTTGGGCGGACCCTCATAGCTCGCGTCATACACTCCACCCGTGCCCTGGTGGCATCCCACCGCCGGGAAGGTCACGCCGATCGGTGCGTCGCAGGGGTAGTTCCCGGCCGGCATGGTCGGCCAGAACGTCGACATCTCCACCGGCGAGAGCACGCCGCCCAACCCCTGGCACGTCGCATAGGCGGCGTTGAGGTTGCCGGTCACGACCGTCTGCGCCACCGAAGCCCCGGTACAGCTGCCGTCCTGGCTGCTGAACACGGTCGCATTGCCTGCCGTGTTGGGAGGCCCGTCGAACCTCAGGTCCACCCACGTGTCGGAGTCGTAGCACCCGACCGGGGGCGAAGGTGTACACGCCACCAACGCCCCGGCGAACAGCACGATCGCCGCCAAGCTCAACATTCTGGTCTTTCCACCCATGATGGTCACTCCTCCATCCCGTCCCGGCGCACAGTGCACCGAGCCCAACGCCGTGACCATGACCCACCAGGTGTGGTCCGTCCGTGCCGGGGAACACGGTGCGACGGCAGTCACCCCGTCCGCTCGTCTGCTCACTCCTCGACGAAGATGCACTCGCCGGGGCAGTCCGAGGAGGAGCGGACGACCTCGCGCTGGTGTTCCGGGGAGACCTCGGCCATCCCGCGAGCGCCGCCCGGGTCGTTGAGAACCCGACCGTCCTGCTGGACATAGGCGATCCCGTCCTCGAGCATCACGAACACCTCGGGGCTGTGGTCGGTGCATATCCCGTCACCGGTGCACAGATCCTGGTCGATCCACACCCTCACGACGGCGTGTGCCCCGTGACCTGCTCGTGCACGGCCGACCCCCAGATTCCCTTGACCCCGTGGGGCCTATAGGGCGCCTCGAGGAGCACGATCTCCTCGGCGGACAGGTCGATGTCGACCGCGGCGATGGCGTCGTCGAGGTGGGTCGGCTTCGTGGCGCCGACGATCGGCGCAGCCACCGTCGGGCGGTTCATCAGCCACGCCAGCGCGACCTGGGCCGGCTTGTCGCCCCGCTCGGCGGCCACGGCCTTCACCGCCTCGACGACGTCCCAGTCGGACGGCTCGTCATAGAGGATCTGGTCGAGTCCGTCGGTCGCCGATCGGGTCGTGGATTCGTCACCGAGCTCGGACCTGGTGGCGGCCAGCATGCCGCGCGCCAACGGTGACCACGGGATGCAGGACAGGCCTTCGGTCTCGCACAGCGGGATCATCTCGCGCTCCTCCTCGCGATAGATCAGGTTGTAGTGGTTCTGCATCGAGACGAAGCGGGCCCACCCGTTGCGATCCGAGATCGCCAGCGCCCGCATCACCTCCCATGCGAACGAGGAGCTCACGCCGATGTGGCGCACCTTCCCGGACTGAACCAGTTGGTCCAGCGCCGCCAGGGTCTCCTCGAGGGGCGTGTTCGGATCGAGCCGGTGCAACTGATAGAGGTCGATCACGTCCACGTCGAGCCTGCGCAGGCTGGCCTCGCACGCCTGCTGGATGTGCTTGCGGGACAGGCCGCCCGAATTGGGGCGATCCGACATCGGGAAGAACACCTTGGTGGCGACGACGATCTCGTCCCGGGCGGTGAGCTCGCGCAGCCAGTGTCCGGTCACCTCCTCGCTGATGCCGTTCGAGTACATGTCGGCGGTGTCGAAGAAGTTGATGCCGGCCTCTACGGCACGGCGGAAGAAGGGCTCGGCCCCATCGCGGTCGAGCACCCAGGGCCGCCACTCGGGCGAGCCGTAGCTCATGCACCCGAGGCACAGCCGCGAGACCTCCATACCGGTCGAGCCCAACCTGGTGTACTGCACGGCGCTCGTCCCCTGTGCGCTCGGGTCATCCAACGAGGAGCAGAGTGGCCGGTCCGTCGAGATCGGTCCGGCCCAGGACTGCCCTTCCCGTGCTGTCTATCGTGTCCAACACCCGTTCCGTCGACCAGCAGTCTTCGGGAACGGCGAGGACGATCCAGGTCCTCCCCGGAACCGAGACGGCCCGGTCCAGATCCAGCTCGTCGAGGATGCAGTCGCCGATCCCGTCGCGGGATGGATCCCAGAAGTAGCTCCCGAACGGTTCGGAGGGACGAAGGGGCTCGGCCCGGCTCAGGTCCGTGTCACCCTGGTGGAGGTAGTGCTCGGTGACTATCCGGCCGTACGTGTCGTCGAACAGGACCCGATCACCGGTCTCGACTCCATCCGCCAGCAGGTCTGTCCACGTGCGCGCGTCCATCTTCTCGACCCGGGCGTGCCAGTGCACCAAGCCGGTCATCGAGATCGCCACGACCGCCACCATTCCGGCGATTGCCAGGCGTCGATCCGAGACCGACGCCACGGTGCCCACCGCCATGATCAGGAGGAACGGCAGAACCGGAAGGAAGTACCGGCTCGTGTCCAGGTCGATCTGCGGCATCACCAGCCCTGTCAGGAGTGGCACGGCCACCATGGCCGGCGGGAGGACCTGGACGATCCCCGAGTCCGATCCACCCCTACGAACGAGCATTCCCACGACCCGGGCCACCCACAGCCCGACCAGGACGAGGAGGATCCATCCGAGTATCCGGGACGGGGCCAGGAACTGACGCGGCACGAAGGCCAGAGTGCTCACACCGTCTCCCGGTTCGTCGACCGGCTGGGCATCGCCCGAGCCGGCGAGCAACACCGCCACGAGGAGGCTCATCCATGCCAGGCCGATCGAGACTCCGGTCGCGATCCAGCGGCCCCAGGGTCGTGATCGACCGCCGAACACGAGGAGCGTGAGGCCCTGCGCCACCACGAACGGAGCCGTGTACAGGTGCCCGAGTGGGCAGGCGGCGGCGAGCAGCGCATAGGCGACGAGACGTCGTCGGCTCGGTTCCTCGACCGCTCTCAGGAACGCGAGTGTCGAACCGAGCACCAGACACGACGCGAGAGCGTACGACCGTGCCTCCTGCGCGTACTGCACGAACGCGCCGTTGACGGCCAACGCCAGGGCTGCGGCCCAGGCGGACCGGCCGATCACCCTCCGCCCGACGAAGTAGGTCAACACCACCAGCCCCACCGAGAAGGGGACCGAAAGGAACCGGAGCCACGCATCGCTGTCGGACACCATCGACCAGGGCTTCAGAACGAGCGCGTGGAGGACCGCCCCGCCTTCCTGGGACCAGACCAGTCCCCACCATTCCCCGCCCGGTCGGCGGGCCAACTCCGCGCTGTAGCCCTCGTCGAACCAGAAGCTCTTGGCCCCGATTCCGACCGCGGCGGTCAGAAGTGCGACGGTGCCGAGGCCGACGAGGACCCGACGTTCGGTCCGATCCAGCGGGCCGACCGTTGCCGGCTCGCTCGGGTCGCGGGTCGGGCTCACGACCTGGCGCGCAGCTGCTGCTCCAGAGCTTCCATCCGACGGAGCAGGGTGGTCGAGGCATGGAACAGCTCGTGGAAGTAGCGGCGGGTCACCGCGGCGATCACGCCGAGCGACAGCACGACGGCCCCGAACAACATGGTGATCACTCCGAAGAGGAACACGTGCGGGAGCCGCTCATAGGCGTGTGAGATCGCGTGGTTGATGTTGGAGAAGCTGAATCCTGCGCCGCCGAGCTCATCGAACGCGGCTACCGCGGCGACGGTTCCGAGCGCGGCCGAAACGAGGAGTAGGAAGAGGCCGAATCCGAGGAACCATGGCACCGGCCGGAACTGGATCCCCGCCAACAGGAGTGCCCTCGAGAGCCCGGTCACGCTGGGCCTTTCTCTCGACGCGTTGCGCTCTTCCTGGCCCGTCCAGTCGAGGTGGGCGGGGATCTCGACGATTCGGGCTCCCAGGAGATTCGCTTTGTAGACGATCTCGGTGTTGATCGATCCGTCCATCAGCCGGAGATCCAGGTTGTCGAGGAACCGTCGGTCGTAGGCGCGGACCAGACCGGTCATCGTCGTGACGTCGACCGGTGCGACACGGGAGAGGAACCGATTGGCCGCCCGGCTCAACACCCGCCGGCGCCAGGGCACGCCGGTGACGTCGCCACCCTTCGCGTAGGGCGACGCGACCACGACCTTCGCCCGCTCGACGAGCAGCGCGTGGAGCAGCCTCGGGATGTGCCCGGTGTCGTAGCTGAGGTCGGCGTCCATCGTGACGATGAAGTCGCCCCGGCAGTTGCGGAACGCGTACTGCAGCGCCTGTCCGATGTTGAAGTTGACCTTGTGCCGTAGAAGCCGGATACGTGGCTCCTCCACCGCGGCAGCGGCGACCAGGGCCGGGGTCTGGTCGGTCGAACCGTCGTCGACGATCAGTATCTCCCAGCGGAAGCCCGCCTCCAGCCGACCCAGCTCGTCGGAGATCGCGGCGAGGGTCTCCTCGATGATGAGTTCCTCGTTGAACGCCGGAATGACGACGGACACCATCGGCCGGTCCCGAACCTCGGTCAGGTCCGGCAGGTCGACGGCTGCGGCCGTCGTCATGTCGCGACAACCCGTCGGATCTCACGCCGAGCGCAGTCGAACCGGGGGGCGCGCAGGGGTACCGGGCGCCCCTCCTGGGCGTCGGCGTGCTGACTCATCGTGCCGACCTCGTACCAGGCGGCGAATTGCTGCAGTGCAGCGGTGACCACCTCGACCTTGAGCCGGGCCGGCATGGCCATGCCGGGGAAGAAGGCCAGCGAGTCCACGTCCTTCGGGCCGAGGAAGTCGAGCGGGTGGAGCAGCAACGACGGCTCCACGTTCCGAGCGCGGCAGAGCCGCAGCGCGGTGCGGAAGTACCGCAGCGCCAGTCGGGTCGACCGTTCGGCGAGGTACAACACGTAGCTGAGATGGAACGGGACCCTCGCCATCGGTACCGTGCTGACCGGTATCTCCAACAGTGTTCCGTCCGGGAGAGCCCACCGATAGGGCCGAAGGGAGCGGAAGCCGTCGGAGACCGAACCGAACAGCGCCGAGCGTTGCTGTCGTTCGTCGTCGTCCATCCCTGCTGAACGCAGGTAGTAGGCCCGGGCGAGCGGCCCGATCACGGTGGGGAGGGTCGAAGCGTCGTAGCGGTAGCCGCGCCGCTGGAGCTCCCGGAGCGTGGTGGGCGAGAGGCTGTAGCCGGGGCCCCGGAAGCCGACGGGCCGTTCACCGGTGGCCGACTCGATGGCCTCCTCGGCCTGATCCAGCTCGGACCGGAGCTCGGCCGGACCGTAGAGGTGCAGCCAGGGCTCGTGTCGGTGGCTGTGGTTGCCGATCTCGTGGCCTGCAGTACTGATCGATGCGAGAGCCTCCCGGTTGCGATCCTGCGCTGCGTCGAGCCCGACGACGAACCACGTCGCGCTCAAGCCGAGATCGTCGAGCACGCCCAGGGCTCGGGGAACGACGACGTCGAGGTACGACGGCAACGATTCCCACCCGCGGTCGCCGTGCACCTTCAGATAGGCCCATTCGTTGTCGAGATCCAGAGAGAGACTGGCCACCGATCCGTTCACGACACAGCCTCCTGTGGGTTCGTTCTCGATACGACCGCCCGGATCCGGTCCATGGCCCGATCGGCCAGCAGCAGGGTTTCGTCGACGTTGAGCGTGCCGTCGATGATCTGCGACGAATTGACGGTCCAGACACCCGGGACCGACGTGTCCATGGGCGGAACGCGATCGGCGTACCCGATGACGGGCACCGGCAGCACGTACCTCGGTCGCGACACCGCGAACGCGACGACGTGCTCGGCCTCCAGATCAGGGTGCAGTCGCTTCAGGCCGGCGAGGAAGGACCGCTCGATCTCTTCGTCGGTCGCGTCCAGGAGCGGATCATCCGAGGCCACGTAGCGAGGTAGATACACCAGGTGGTACCCGCCGACTTCCGCCGGGTCGATCAGGGCGGTCATCTCGATCACGCCGGTGAAGGGGGTCTCGTCGATGAGGTTCGTCACGTAGAAGTCCGTGAGCGGGCGGGTCAGCACGACCGACGCGCAGACGACACCCATGTACGGCACCTGCTCGAGCGCTCCGGTCTCGGCGTCGCTCAGCCCGTCTATCATCCGAGCCGCCTGCGGGGCGGCGGCCGTCACCACGACCTGATCGAATCGCTCCGAGGAGGACGGCGTTTCGACGATCACCGGCCCGGCGGTCGAGCGCACGGTCAGAACGGGAGCACCGAGTCTCACATCGATGTCCTCACCGGCGAGGTCGGCGGCCATCGCGTCGATGATCGTGGCGTAGCCGCCCGGTACGTAACCGAGCTGCTCGGTCCGCCGGCCCGAGGTCCGAGCGGCATAGAGCCGCCGGATGATGGTCCACAGGAAGGTGGCCGACGTGTCCCGGTACCGGTCCCCGAGCTTGGCTCGGAGCAACGGGAGCCAGAACCGATCGGTCACGCGCCGTCCACTCAGTCGCACCACCCAGTCCTCGACCGGGATGGAGCTGAGCTTCGTGCCGTCGGTGAGGCGCGAGGCGTACACCATCGTCGCGGCGAGACGCACCTTGTCGAGCGGGTTCAACAGCGGGAATCTCAGGAACTCGCCGACGTTCGAAACCGAGTGGTGGCGGCCGTTGCCGTAGCACCCGGTGCGAGTGGTGGCCCACCGCAACGTCAGATCCAGCTCGGCGAGGAGGTCCTCGGTCCGATCATCGGTGGGTGTCACGACGTGGTAGTGCCGATCCCACCGCACCCCGCCGAGCTCCCAGGACGAGGCCAGCCCGCCCAGCTCGTCGGATGCTTCGAACAGCGTGATCTCATGGCCGTCGGTTGCCGCTTGTCGAGCCATCTCCATCCCCAACAGGCCACCGCCCACCACGGCCCAGCTGCTCATGCCGGGACCCCCAGTTCGTCGACGCGGCCCCGCTCGACCCGGTAGCCGCGTCCGCACGACCGGCAGACCGCGGACTCGACGTCGGGATCGCTTCGGCGGCGGAACGGCTCTCCGCAACGACACACGTACGCGATCGTGCGCGCCGGATTCCCCACCACGAGGTGATGAGCCGGCACCGAAGCGGTCACGACCGATCCCATTCCCACCATCGACCAGGCGCCGATCTCGAGCTCGGAACCCACGACCACCCGCGCCCCGAGCGTCGCACCTCGACGTACGAAAGTGGGTCTCGTGTGCCCGTCGGGCTCCGAGCTCCGGAGCTCGGTCAGTTCGGCGTCGCTTGCGCGCGGAAACCTGTCGTTCGTGAAGGCCGTGTGCGCGCCCACCATCACGCCCTCCTCGATCGTCACCGCCGCGCACACGTATACGAAGGCGTTGAGCTTGACCATGTCGCCGAGCTCGACGTCATAGGCCACGTATGTCTTGCCTCCGATGATGCAGTTGCGTCCGATGCGACTCGGACCTCGCAGATGCGCGTGATCCCACACGCTCGTTCCATCGCCGAGCTCGACCCCGTCCTCGACGAGAGCCGTCGGGTGGATACGGGGTGCCACCACGTTCTCGGATCAGACTCCGGCCAGGGCGAACCGCTGGCCGGCGACCGGAACCCAGCGCGACTCGCGGAGCGACGAATAGGCCGACTCGACGACGCGGACGCTGGCGACCGCGTCTTCTGCCGTCACCAAGGTCGCGGCCTCACCGCGGATAGCGGCCGCGAAGTTCTCGAGCTGGCCGGTGAAGGCCGCCGCCTTCCTGTACCCGGATCCGAAGTCGATCCACTCGCCGCCTCCGAGCGTGTAGCGGGACTGCTCGAAACCCAGGGTCACGGTTCCTCGTGTTCCGAAGATCTCGATGTAGTGCGGGGCGGACTTGTCGAGCGACCACGACAGGTCGATGCTGCCCAGCACCCCGGTCCCGGTCCGTACGAACAGTTGAGCCGTGTCCTCCACGGGAATCGGTTGGGCCCGGCGTCCTTCGACCGCGAGCACCTCGGTGATCGGCCCGAAGAGCCAGCGGACGATGTCCACCGAGTGGGTGCCGTTGTCGATGATGACGCCTCCACCGCTGCGACTGGGGTCGCTGTTCCACCGGCCGGCCATGTCGACGAATCCGGTGAAGGAGTTGTTGAACAGCAGGATCTCGCCGAGATCGCCGCGCTCCACCATCTGACGAGCGACCTGGACATCCTCGACGAACCTGAACTTCGACGCCATCGACAGCAGCCCACCGGCTTCGACCGCCGTCTCGATCATGCTCCGGGCCGCGGGGAGGTCGATGGCCAACGGCTTCTCGCACAGCACCGCCGCCCCCATCCGGAGCGCAGAGCACGCGAGGTGGGCGTGGGTCGACGGGGGCGTGCAGAGGAGCACCGCCTCGGGACGGGCCTCTTTCATCATGCGCTCGACGGCGTCGAATCCCGGAACGTCGTGGGCCTGCGAGACCGCGTGGACCGCGTCGGGGCTCACGTCGGAGACACCGACCAGCTGGAAGTCGTCGAGCGTGTCCAGCACCTCCAGATAGGTCTGGGCGATGCGGCCGACGCCGACGAGCCCGATCTCGATGGGACTCATCGGGGAGACACCTCCGTCGCCGCGGCGCGGAGCGCGGTGGCGAGAGCTTCGGCATGCTGTTCGGTCATGCCCTCGTTCCAACCGAGGACCAGCATCTGGTCCAGGGCGGCATAGACACCCGGGAAGCGGTGGGGGTCGTAGTCGACCGCTTCGGGCTTGGCCAGCGTGAAGGGCCAGCGCGAATCGCCGAAGGTGCGTTGTTCGGCCAGGACCCGGCATTCGAAGGCGGGCTTCTTGATGTACCTCGGGGCCGAGGCAACCCCGTGGGCGGAAAGCTGCTCGGCGAGAGCTTCCGGACCTCCGGGGATCACGGCATCGTCGATCAGAAGGCAGTAGCGCCAGTACGAGTGGGTGCTGTCGTCGGCCACGATCGGGGCCGCCATCCCGGGGATCCCCGAGATCAGCTCGGCGAAACGCGCCGTGGACCGGGTTCGGGCACCGAGCATGTCGTCGAGCTTCACGAGCTGGGCTCGGGCCACGCAGGCCTGGAGCTCGGTGAGCCGATAGTTGAGGGCGAGGAACTCGTGGTCGGGCCCGGCCTCACCATAGGGCCACCCCTTGTTGACGAAGACGCGAGCTCGGCGACCGAGCGCCTCGTCATCGGTCACGACGAGGCCCCCCTCGCCGGTCGTGATGTGCTTGCCCTGTTGGAGACTGAAACACCCGATGTTGCCGATCGCTCCGACCGGACGCTTTCCGACGTGGGCCCCATAGGCCTGGGCGCAGTCCTCGATCACCGGGATGTCCCGCTCGGCCAACAGGTCGACGATGGCGTCCATCTCGCAGGGGTTCCCGAACAGGTGGGTCACCATCACCGCCCGAGTGCGCTCGGTGAGCCGATCCTCGATCGTGGCCGCCGTCACGTTGCCGGTGTCGGAGTCGACGTCGGCGAACACCGGGATGGCACCCTGATAGAGAATCGGAGTGATCGCTCCCATGTCGGTGATCGGTGTCGTGACTATCTCGTCGCCCGGCTCGGGATCGAGAGCGGCTACCGCCGTGTGCAGCGCCGCGGTTCCCGACGAACAGGCGATGGCGTGGCTCACACCGATCCGGTCGGCGAATTCGGCTTCGAGGGCCCTGGTCTGTCTGCCCTTCGTCGCGGTCAGCGTGCCGGAAGCGATGACCTGACCCAGACGATCGAGCTCCTCATCGCCCAACCAGCGACCGCTTGCGTCCTGATCGCTCGGAAAGACCGGAACGGGAGTCTCGGATCTTGTCACTGTGCCCTCCTCGATCGAGCGGGCGGCCGACGAAGGGGTCGCCCGCGAAGCAGTGAGGTCGTCGGTGTGAAGTCGCATCTCGATCCCTCACCATCGACCGCGCCTACCGCGGTAATGAGGAATCCGCCGGTCGGTCGATCAGCCGCTCGATGGCCGACACCGACAGCGCCGACGCGGTACCGTCCCCGTAGGGCGAGGGCACCTCCGCCAGGGCGGCACGGTCGCCGGCGAGCCGGTACCGCGCCGCCTCACCGATCCCAGGGCCAGGGGCGACGAGGTCGGCGAAGGACCCGAGCACCTCGGGTCGCTCGGTCGAACGGCGCACCACCACCACCGGTCGTTTCAGCACGCTCGCCTCTTCCTGCACGCCGCCCGAATCGGAGACCAGGAGAGCGGCTTCCTTCGCCGCCGCCAGGAAGTCGGCGTAGTCCAGTGGCTCGATCAGGCGGATCGAACCGGCCGACTCGCAGAGCCCGAATCGATCGAAGCGCTCACGCGACCGTGGATGGAGGGGCAACACGACGGGCAGATCCAGGGCGACCAGCTCGTCGAGAATGCGCCGGTACACCGCGGGGTCATCGACGTTCTCCGGCCGGTGCAGGGTCACCAGCACGTACCCGTCGGCCTTCAGCCCCAGGCGATCCAGGAGGTCTCGCCGGGTATCGGGACAGGGGAGACGCGACTGGACCGCCTCCACGACCGTGTTGCCGCTGACGACGATGCGATGGTGCTCGATCCCCTCGGCCAGGAGGTTGGCTCTGCTCACCTCGGTCGGGGCCAGGCAGAGGTCGGCCAGATGATCGAGCAGGACCCGGTTGTGCTCCTCGGGCATTCGGCGGTCGTGGGATCGCAAACCGGCCTCGACGTGCACGACCGGTACTTCACGGGCGTTGCCGGCGAGTCCACCGGCCAGGGCCGAATTCGTATCGCCCTGGACGACGATGGCTGCCGGCCGGGCCTCCTCGAGCAGGGCATCGAGGCCTTCGAGCACACCTGCGATCTGGCCGGCCCGCGACCGACCGCCGACGTCGAGGACGGCATCGGGGTCACGCATTCCCAGGGAAGCGACGATGTCGTCGTGCAGTCCGGCGTCGTAGTGCTGACCGGTGTGCACCGTGCGGGCGCGATCGCCCAGAAGGCGGGTGATCTCGGCCAGCTTGATGAGTTCGGGCCGCGTCCCGTAGACGATCAGGACGTCGCGGCGGCGCTCGGTTGACAAGGACCGCTCCGGGGGTCGACTGCGCGCGAGTATGGCCATCACCCATCGGCCCCCGACCCTGTCATTGGAGTGCTCAATGCCCGAAGCTGCGGACGATCTGGCCGCCTACGCCGACTTCGGTGGACGGGTGGGTCGCACTTTCGCTGGTTCGGAGTCCTGGTGGCCCGACCGCTCCGACGCTCCGGAGGGCGCACCCAACGTCATCGTGATGCTGGCCGACGACCTCGGCTACTCCGACCTCGGCTGCTACGGGGGAGAGATCCCCACCCCGCACCTCGACCGACTCGCCGAGCGCGGACTCCGCTACACCGACTTCCACGTCACGCCGATGTGCTCACCCACGAGGGCCGCACTCCTCACCGGCATCAACGCCCATGCGGCGGGGGTGGGCCACGTCGCCCACTCCGACCCCGGTTTCCCCGGCTATGCCATGGAGTTGTCCGAGCACACCTCGACGCTGGCCGAGACCTTCCGCTCCAACGGCTACGCCACGTTCATGGTCGGCAAGTGGCACCTGTCCAAGGACAGCGAGCTGGCCCATGCCGGCGACCGGAGCTCGTGGCCGATCCAGCGCGGGTTCGACTCGTTCTACGGCATTCTCGACGGCTTCACGAACTTCCATCAACCGCACCGGCTCGTTCGTGACAACACCCAGGTCGAGACCGACCGCTACCCGGACGACTACTACTTCACCGACGACATCACGGACGAAGCGATCACACGGATCCGAGCGCTGAAGGCGTCCAATCCGACCAAACCCTTCTTCTGCTACTTCGCCCACGGCGCCGTGCACGCCCCGCTCCAGGCCAAGTCGGGCGACATCGAACGCCACGCCGACCGCTACCGAGAGGGCTGGGACCAGCTGAGGCTCGAGCGCTATCGACGCATGGTGGCGAACGGGATCATCGCCGATGGCACCGAACTCCCCCCGCGCAACAGCGAGCAGGCCCACGACGTGAGCCCCTGGGAGGATCTCGCACCCCGGCAGCAGGAGCTGTTCGCCCGCTACATGGCGGTCTACGCCGCGATGGTCGACAACGTCGACTGGAACTTCGGCCGCCTGGTCGATGCGCTGGACCAGCTCGGTGAGCTGGACAACACGATCATCGTCTTCACCTCCGACAACGGCGCGTCACGCGAAGGCGAGGAGTGGGGCACCTCCAGCTACTACACCCACCTCCTGGGCGAACCCGAGTGGGAGGCCGATCACGATCGGCTCGACCAGATCGGCGGACCGCAGACCATCCCGCACTTCCCCCGCGGCTGGGCCATGGCATGCAACACGCCGTTCCGGCTCTACAAGATCAACACCCACGCCGGCGGCCACCAGGTGCCGCTGATCGTCTCCTGGCCCGACCGGATCACCGATGCGGGCGCGTTGCGCTCGCAATACACCTACGTCACCGACCTCTACCCCACCCTGCTGGAGCTCTGCGGGATCGATGCCCCCACCGAACGCCAGGGACTGCCGCTCCAGCCACTGGCCGGATCGAGCTTCACTCCGACCATCGGCGACCCCGACGCTGCGTCGGTCCACCCCGAGCAGTACTACGAGATGTGGGGACACCGCGGCTATTACCGCGACGGTTGGGTGATCGTCACGGTGCACCAGCCCCTCACCGAGTTCGGTGACCACGAGTGGGAGCTGTACGACCTGGTCAACGATCCGACCGAGTGCCACGACCTGGCCCGGGAGCACCCCGACAAGGTGACCGAGCTCGCCGCGGCCTGGGAACGGGCGGCGTGGGAGAACCAGGTCTACCCCCTCGAGGAGGGGACGAACCTCAAGCACATCTACCGCCCGGGGTGGGTCGAACAGTACGAGCAGCCGGTGACGATCGCCCCCGGCACGCCGACGCTCGAACGGTGGCGCAGCCAGCGGCTGATCTGGGGGCGCGGGTTCACCTGCACCGTCCGGTTGGACTTCGCTTCGGGCGACCGGGGCGTCCTGGTCGCCCACGGAGATCAGGGCGGCGGCTACCTCCTGTCGGTCGAGGACGACGTCCTGACCTTCACGCACAACGACGGCCACCGCCTGAGACGACTCGACGGTGGAACGCTCGCCGCGGGGGCCGCGACCATCACGCTGGTCGCCACCGCTCCGGGCTCGAACCTGTGGGACTTCGCCCTGTCGGTCGATGACGAGGAACGAGCCTCGGGCGCCGGCTTTCCGCTCTTCCTGACCATGGCGCCGTTCGAGGGGATCGACGTGGGCATCGATCGTCGCTCACCCGTCGACTGGGCCATCTACCGTCGGCACGGACCGTTCCCCTGGACAGGCACCCTCCGGGAGGTGAGCTACGAGCCCGGAGCCTTCGCTCCCGATGCGCCGACCGAGCTGATCGACGTCCTCCGGGAGATGGGCGTCAAGTACGAGTAACCGTCCGACCCGTCTCCCCGAGCCGAACTTTGGGCATCCTTCCGGACATGTGAGAGGTCGATGCCCAAAGTTCCTATTCGGGCGGGGGGAGATCGTAGGTCTGGACCCGCTTCAGCGTGTTGCGATCCGTGTGGTGCAGCACCTCGTCCAGTTCGGCCATCTCGAGGACCGAGTCCTCCTCGTAGGTGAACTCGTCACCCTCGACGGTGATCGTCACCTCGTAGCTGATGCAACGGGCCTTATCAGCAAGATAGGGATTGCTGGAGATCCCGTAGACCTCGTCGCCGGCGGTGGCTCTGAGGGTGAACTCGGTGGCGTCGGGGGCCGCCTCTCCCCCGGCCAGGATGACCGACGCGCGCGGGATCACGAAGCCCCGCATGACATGGCCGAGGCCGGCGCACCAGGTCCAGTACCCCACCTCGGTGTGGAACGGATCCTCTTCACCCTCCCGCCAGGCAGCCATGCGGTAGTCGAGCCCGTAGAGCTTCTGGCTGCCGTTGTCGACGGGACCGAACGGCTTGAAGCTGACGGCCTCCCGGTAGGGCGTGTCGCCCACCTGGTCATCGGCATGGTGATAGGAGACGTCGAGGCCTCTGGAGCCTTCCCATTCGCCGGCGAGCTGTGCAAGGGGTCCGAAATGATCCATGCCGGCGACGATAGCGGGCGTCCTCCCGACCCGAGGGCGTGTGGTCCGGTCAGGCCCAGTCCGGCGGGGAGAACGGTCCCGACGCGGCCGGCACGACCGCGATCAGCGGCGCCGCAGCGCGAAAGAGCCGATCGGCGCAGCCGCCCAGTTCGATACCGCCGTCGCCGAGGTGCGCCGTGGTACCGGCCACGACCACATCGCCGGGTCGGATCATCTCCTGGAGAACGCCGGCCAGGGCATCGTCGCTGACCGACGGCACGTCGTGGATCGCGATCTGGGCGGTGAGCCCCATCGTCGACGCCCACCCGGCCGCTCGTTCGACCGAAGCGACCGATCCGCCCGGACGGCGGAGATGGACGAGCGTGAGGTCGGCCCGCGACGCCAGGGCTATTCGCGCCGCCACCTCGATGGCCGTGGCCGAAGTCTCCGACGAGACGACCGGAACCAGCACGGACCCCTCCGACGGCGGGAGCCGACGCACCCCGGAGACCAGCAGGACCGGGCCATCACCGGGCTCGAGCCATGCAGAAGCAGGTTCCAGGTCGGTTTCGACCTCGATGACCACGGCCGCTCCGTCGGTATGGCGGGCGACCGGCTCGAGCCCGACCCAGACCGCGTCGGCGATGACCGACGCGCCGGTCGAGCCCAGCACGAACGGTGCGTCGTCCGGCAGGCTCTCGGTCGCGGCCTGGAGACGTTCACGCAGGAGCCGCTGCTTCTCGTTGTCGTCGCCATACCAGCCGTCGGTGATGCGACGGAGCAACGGCGGTGCGATCGCCGAGGTGGCCACGGCGACGACGACGACGATCGTGTACGAGGTGGAGTTGAGCACACCGATGGCAAGACCGACGCTGGCGAGGACGACCTCGAGCGACCCCCGGATGTTGAGCCCGACTCCGATCGCGGCGGCCTCCCGACGGCTCGACCCGGTCAACCGCGCCACCCCGCCCGCCCCGATGAGCTTGGTCACGCTCGCGATCGCGACGGCGACCAGGCACCAAAAGGCCACGTCGGGCTCGAAGAGCGCTCCGAGATCGACCCGGAGTCCGGCCACCGTGAAGAAGATCGGGGCGAAGAAGCTCTCGGTCATGGCGCTCACCGCCGGCTCGACGTCGCGGGTCGCCCCCTTGCTGCTCCGTATCACGAGGGCCGCGACGAACGCCCCGAGCACCGCCTCGATACCGGTCAGGTTCGTGAACGCCGACACGGCGAAGATGATCACGAGCGCAACCGCGACCGGCCCGTGCGTCATGCCGATTCGGCGGGATCGCTCGAGCATGGCGCTCACGACCCTCGGGCCCCATTTCACCGCCACCACGCCGAGCGCTACGAGCGAAGCGACTGCCAGGACGAGATCGCCGACGGGGAACGCACCGGTACCGGTCAGGGATATGACCACCCCGAGGAGGACCCAGCCTGCCACGTCGTTGCTCATGGCGACCGCGAGGACGATCTGGGCGAAGTCGCGCCGGATCAGTCCGGCATCGGCCAGGACCCGCGAGATCACCGGAGGCGACGAGATCGCCAGGGCGATCGCCATGAAGAGAACGAACACACCCGCCGTCGCCTCGGGTCCGCGGTATTCCGCCGGCAGAACGACGCCGAGCCCGGCCCCGGCCGCGAGCGGGATGAGAAGGCTCGCAACCGACAGCGCAGGTACGCGACGGCTCCATCGACGCACCAACTTCGGATCGGTGTGGAATCCGGTGACCGCCAGAACCATCAGCGCCGCGATCGCGGCGAGCCCTGCGAGCGGTGCCGACCGTTCCGGCGGGAAGATGTTCTCGGCGACCCAGTCGAGCTGGCTCAGGCCCGAGGGCCCGATGAGCACGCCGGCCGCGATGTGGCCGAGTACGGACGGTTGCCCGAGCCGACGGGCGATCGCGCCGAACACGATCGCTGCCGCCAGGAGCAGCGCGACCTGGGCCGCGAGCAGTGTGACGTCGTCGGTTGCGAGTGACTGCACGTGTACGTGTCGTCCTCCCGAGACCGGCTGCTATCAGCCGGCGGTGGCGACCGGGATACGCAGGATCTCGAGGCGGTCCGGCATGAGATCGAGCACCGTCACCGAGCCGTTGGGCAGCGCGTAGCGCCACTCGTTGCGGGGACGGTTGCCACCGACGGTGATGACGAGGCGCACCATGGCGGCGTGGGACACCGCGGCGATGGACTCGCCCGGATGCATGAGTGCCATGACCCGGAGGGTGAGCAGGATGCGCTGCGCCGCGTCGTCGAGCGTCTCGGCGCCGGGGCACGCCGCGCCCGGAGAGAAGTTCTGGTAGCCCTCGAAGGCGACGGGATCGTGCGCCTTCGCCTCATCGGCGGTGAACGCATCCCATTCGCCGTAGTCGAGGTTGACCAGGCCCGGATGGTCCTGCACGTGATCGACCCCGACGCCGTCGGCGACGACGCGAGCAGTGTCGCGGGCCCGTCGCAACGGACTGGCGTAGACCGCCGAGATCCCCTTGCCCTCGAGCTCGTTGGCGGCACTCCATGCGTCGCTCCAACCGCCCTCGTCCAGGGGGACGTCGCGACGGCCGCGATAACGGTTCTGGCGATTCAGCATCGTGGTGCCGTGTCGCACGAGGTACAGCCGCGTGGCGGCGTTCGTCGTCTTCGATTCACCGTTTCCGGTGGCCTTCCGGCCGCTGTCCGCAGTCACGTGTACTTCCCCCGCTGACGCCATACGTTTATGGAGATCTCCATTGTCACCCCCAGCCGAGCCCGAAGTCCAGCCTGGGCGGCGGTATGCGACCTCCCCCGCGTGATTCCGGCCGACCGACCCTCCTGATCGACGGTGGCCCGGCCAGAGGCGTCACGTACCATCCCTTGCATGACAGACAATGCCAGCCCGTCGGGCGGATCCGTCGCGTTCGACGAAGACCCTCTGTGGTTGCCGGCCCGCCTCGCCAACACGGTGGGTGGCCTCGCCGGTCGGGTCGTCGGTCCCCTGCCCCGCCTCGACCTGGGCCACCTCAAGAACCGGGCCGAGGCCCGCACCGGGCTCTCCGACTGGGGTGGCGACTGGGACATCGACGCGGCGCGGAGCCTGTTGACCGCTCTGGAGGAAGAGGCGGCGCTGACCACGATCGGCCGGCAGTTCGCCCGCCAGTACGTGGTCCAGAACATGGCGCTGCGGCTCCGGCTCGTCGAGCAGTACCGGTCTCGTCCCGAGATTCTCGAGCGACCCCTCGCCCGGCCCCTGATGGTCATCAATCTTCCCCGGTCGGGCGCCACCCTGCTGCAATTCCTCCTGGCCCGCGTACCCGAGCTCAATTCGCTCTATCCGCATCAGCTCCTCGATCCGGTGCGCGCCGAGCGCATCGCCAACGGGGAGGAGGAACCCCAGCGGGCCCAGGCCAAGCGCCGATATCGGTTTCTCGAGCGGCTCCTGCCGGCCTACAAGGAGCTCCATCCGATGGAGGCCGAGGAGCCCGACGAATGCAACTCGCTGCTCTCGCGTCAGTCCGCTGCGCTCGACACCGCCGCCATCTTCAGAATCCCGTCCTACGTGGACCGGTGGGTCCGGAGCGACCTCCGACCGGCGTACCGCGACGTCAAGGCCCAGATCCAGCTCATGCAGGGTGACCGGGTTCCGCGGCCTTGGGTCCTTCGCACCCCGGCCCATCTGTTCGCTCTGGATGTCATCTTCGAGATCTTCCCCGACGTCTGCGTCGTCCAGGTTCATCGGGATCCGGTGGCGACGATCTCTTCGTTCTGCAGCCTGGCGGCGACGGTCCGGCGTGGGAACTCGACCCACGTGGACGCGACCGAGATCGGGCCCCGGTGGTCCGAGCACTGGGCCGACGGATGCGACCGTGCGATGGCGGCACGTGACTCCATGCCCGGGACGGCGACCATCATCGACGTGAACTACGAGCATCTGATCGCCGGCCCGGACGACGTGGTCAACCGGATCCTCGACGAGGTGGCACCGGACGCCACCCGTCCCGACCCCGAAGTCGTGCGGCAACGGGTCGAGGCGGGGAGAAAGGGCCGGCGGCACACTTACGAACCCGAGTGGTTCGGGATCGATCCCGACGCCCTTCGAGAGCGGTTCGCCACCTATATCGAACGATTCGACGTGAAGGTCTCCTGATGACCGCGAACGAAGCGCACGGCGGCCCTCTCGTCGATCTCATGGCGGACGCCGACACGACGGCCGAGATCGAGGCGGCAGCGCCCGGCTGGCCGTCGCTCCAGCTGACCCGCCGGCAGCGATGCGACCTCGAGCTGCTGCTGTGTGGCGGCTTCTCGCCCTTGCGGGGCTTTCTGGACCACGCCGACTACGTGGGCGTACGGGATCATTGTCGACTGGCCGACGGCACCCTCTGGCCGATGCCGATCACCCTCGACGTCGACGCGTCCTTCGCCGACGGACTCGAGGTGGGCAACGAGGTCGCTCTCCGGGGCCGATCCGACGAACTGCTCGCCGTGATCACCGTCGGTGAACTGCACGAACCCGACCAGGAGCACGAGGCCCATTCCGTCTTCGGAACCAACGAGGACGGTCATGCCGGCGTGGCCCACCTCCAGCGGTCACACCCGGTCTACATCGGCGGAGCGGTACGGGGTGTGCGGATGCCGCCCCATGCCGAGTTCGGCGAGCTCCGCTACACGCCGGCCGCACTCCGAGCCGAATTCGAACGCCTCGGCTGGGACCGGGTGGTGGCGTTCAACACCCGCAATCCGATGCATCGGGCGCACCAGGAGCTCACGCTCCGGGCGACCGAGGAGCTCGACGCCCACCTGCTCATCCACCCCATCGTCGGTATCACGCGACCCGGCGATGTCGACTACCACACCCGGATCGCCTGCTATCGGGCGCTGCTCCAGCGGTACCCGGCCGATCGGGTCATGCTGGCGATACTGCCCCTCGCCATGCGCATGGGCGGACCCCGCGAAGCGTTGTGGCACGCGCTGATCAGGCGTAACTTCGGCCTCACCCATTTCATCATCGGCCGCGACCACGCCGGCCCCGGCCAGAGCCTGTCGGGCGAGCCGTTCTACGGCACCTACGAGGCCCAGGAGCTCGTGGCCCGCTACGCCGATGAGCTCGACATCGAGATCTGGCCCTCACGCGTCATCGTCTACGTCGAGGAGCACGGCCGCTACGAACCGGTCGACGAGGTCCCCGAGGGTGCCACCACGCTGAGCATCTCGGGTACCGAGCTGCGCCGGCGCCTGCGAGAGGGCGACGAGATCCCGGAGTGGATCACCTACCCCGAGATCGCCGACATCCTGCGCGGGTCTTTCCGCCACCCCGACCCCGACCCGAGGGACTGAGGCCGGGCAGGTCAACCGCGGCGTCTGCTCACCGTGACTCCCGCCACCATGATCATCACGCTGACGAGGAGGACGGCGGTGGCGAGGACATTGATCTGCGGCGAGATCTCGACTCGCGACGCCCCGAAGATCCGCAACGGGAACGTCTCCTCGGAACCGGCATTGAAGAAGGTGATGATGAAATCATCGATCGAGAGAGCGAACGACAACAGGGCTGCCGCGATCAGTCCCGGCGTGATGAGCGGCAACGTGACCTTGGTGAACACCCGACGCGGGTTGGCGCCCAGATCCATCGCTGCGTCCTCGAGCGTCCAGTCGAACCCGCGGATGCGGGCCTTCACCGTGAGGGCGACGAAGCTGGTGCAGAACATGATGTGGGCGATGAGGATCGTGACGAAGCCTCGCTCGACACCACGGTCGATGAAGAGGGCCGCCAGGGACGCTCCGAGCACGATCTCCGGGGTGGTCAGGGGGAGCACGAGGAAGAGGTTGACCAGTGCCCCGCCCTTGAAGCGATAGCGCACGAGTGCGATGGCGACGAGCCCACCCAGGACGGTGGCAACGCCGGCGCTGACCAGGGCGACCTTCAAGCTGAGCACCATGGCGTCGGTGAGCGCCTCGTTCGACAGCGGGTGGGCCCAGTTGTCGAACGTGAACTCCTGCCAGATGATGTTGAACTTGCCCTTGGGTTTGTTGAAGCTGTAGGCCACGATGACGGCGATGGGCACGAACAGGTAGATGAACCCGAGGGTGGCCACGCCGCTCAAAGCCCATCGGCCGAGGCGACCCCGACCGGTCTCGGGGGGACGATCGCTCATACCAGGTCGTCCGTGCCGAGCAGCCGGGCGTAGACCAGTACCGCGATCGTGATTATCACCATCAACACGAAGCTGAGGGCGGCGGCGGTCGGATAGTCGAGTTGGACCAGGAAGCGATCCTGCACGACGGTCCCGATCATCGAGTTGTTCGGCCCACCCAGGAACTTGGCGTTGATGAAATCGCCCGAGGCCGGGATGAACGTCAGGAGACTTCCCGCGAACACGCCGGGGAGCGACAGCGGGAGGATGACTCGGCGGAAGGCCTGGAACCCGTTGGCGTAGAGGTCCTTGGCCGCCTCGGCGAGCCGGAGGTCGATCTTCTCCAGACTGACGTAGATCGGCAGGATCATGAACGGGAGGAAGTTGTAGGTGAGCCCGCCGACCACCGCGACGGCCGTGGAGAGCAGCCCGCCGTTCTCCAGGATGCCGAGATCATCGAGCGGTCCGGTCAGCCGTAGCGTCTCGGCGATCGAGAGCACGGGCCCACCATCGGAGAGGATCGTCGTCCAGGCCAGCGTGCGGATCAGGAACGATGTGAAGAACGGCACGACGACCAAGCCGAGCAGAGCGTTGCGGTACTTCCCGCCGCGGAAGGCTATGACGTAGGCCACCGGGTACCCGATGAGGATGCACAACACGGTCGCCACTCCGGCATACACGAAGCTGCGCACGAACTGGTCCGAATACTGGCTGATCGAATCGCTGAAGTTGGCGAAGTTCCAGTCGAAAGCGGGATCGAAGTCGAACCGGCTCTGCTTGGTCGACAGCGACATGCGGGCCAAGGTGGCCAACGGGACCAGGAAGAACAGGATCAGCCACAGCATGCCGGGGGTCAGCAACCCGTAGGGCACGAAGCGCGCCCTCCGCTTGCTGCGGTCTCCGTCGTCTCCCCCGGCCATACGGCGCCCTCGTTGCCTGGTCCGGACCGTCGGGTCAGGCCCCGATGATCTCCGAGAACCGCTCGTCGAACTCGGCTTCGGCTTCCTCGTCGAGTTTGGCGAAGACGTTGAGCGCGCTGAGGGTCTCCTCGTCGGGGAACAGCAGCGGGCTGTCGGCCAGGGGTGCGGTCTCAGGGTCCTTGCGCAGTTCGTCGGCGACCCCGACAACTGGCGAGTTGTACCCGACCCATGCGGCGATCCGGGCCGCGTTGACCGGGTCGTACACGTAGTTCATCCACGCTGCCACCGCGTCCACGTTCTCGGTGCCGGCCGGCATCACCATGGTGTCGGACCACTGCATGCCGCCCTCCTCCGGGATCGCGAACTTCAGGTCCGGGTTGTCCAGGGCCAACTGACCGATGTCGCCCGACCAACCGATGCAGGCCACGAAGTTGCCGGCGGCCAGATCGTCCATGTAGTCGTTACCGGTGAACTGTCGGATCTGTCCGTCGTTCTTGGCCTGCTCGATCCGGTCGAAGGCGGCACTGGCGGTGTCCATGGTGGCTTCGGCGGGGTCAGCCCCGGTGGACAGCATCACCAGGCCGACGGTATCCCGCATCTCGGTGAGCATGCCGATCTTGCCCTTGAACTCCGGGTCGAAGAGGTCTTCCATACTGGAGAGGTCACGACCGGCGGCCGAGGCGTTGTAGGCGATGCCGGTCATGCCCGACTGCCACGGCAGCGAATAGCTGCCCTCGGGATCCCAGGTCGGGTTGGCCAGTTCGGGGACCAGGTTCGCCTTGTTGGGGATCTGGTCCAGGGGGAGCTCGTCGACCCATCCGAGGTCGATGAGACGGACAGCCAACCAGTTGGTGGGCACGATGATGTCGGCGTCGATCTTCCGCCCGGCTGACAGGTCGGGTTGGATCTTGGCGAAGTACTCGTTGTTGTCGTTGAAGTCCTCGGTGTAGGTCAAGTCGATCCCGGTCTCGGCGATGAAGAGGTCGACCGTCTCCTCGTCGATGTAAGCCGGCCAGTTGGCGACGGTGAGCGCCTTGGCGCCGCCACCACCACCGCCACCGCTGCCGTTGCCGCTGCCGCCACCGTCATCGTCGTCATCGCCGCAGGCGGCGAGGACGGTCGGACCGAGGACCACCGCGCCGCCCAGCGCGCCGGACCGGATCAGGAACTGTCGCCGGTCCATCGCCCGGCGCGGCGTGTGTGGCATGGACTTCTTGTTCATGGTTCGGCTCCTTGGGTTTCGAGAGTCTCGTCGTCTTCGATCGTGGCGTCGGCTCGGGGAACGACGTAGGCGGCGTCGTGATCCCAGGAGGCGAAGGCGGAATCGCCGGGACGGAGCTCGGTGCGGCCGTCGTCGCCGTCGACGAGGTGGGCCACCATCCCGCTGCCGGCGGCAGTGGCCAGATGCACACGGGTGCTCGGCCCGCGGAAGATCAGTTCAGTCACGGTCACCCGAACCGAGGTCCCGGGTTCACCGGCATCGACGCGCACCCGGATGCGCTCAGGTCTGATCATGACGCTCACCTCGTCACCCGTACCGAACGAGGAGCTCGGTGCCGGTACCGAGAGGTCCTGTTCATCCACCCGGACCGTCGCCGTCCGGCCCTGATGATCGACGACGGTCCCGGCGAGCAGATTCGCCTCGCCGATGAAGCCCGCCACGAACGCGGAGGCCGGGCGGTGGTAGATCTCGTCGGGTGTCCCGATCTGCTCGGTGCGCCCGTCGCTCATGACGCAGATGCGATCGGACATCGTCAACGCTTCCTGCTGGTCGTGCGTCACGAACACGAAGGTCACCTTCGTCTCGCGCTGGATCCGCTTCAACTCGAGCTGCATGGCCTGGCGCAGCTTCAGGTCCAGGGCGGCGAGGGGTTCGTCGAGAAGGAGCGCCGATGGACGGTTGACCAGCGCCCGGGCCAACGCCACCCGCTGCTGCTGGCCCCCCGAGAGCTGGTTGGGCCGACGGTCGGCGAACTTCTCCATGCGGACGGTGGCTAGAATTTCGTCCACCGCAGGACCGATCTCCGCCTTGGGTACCTTGCGGCTGCGAAGACCGAACGCGATGTTGTCGAAGACGTTCATGTGAGGGAACAGCGCATACTGCTGGAACACCGTGTTCACGTTGCGTTTGAACGGCGGAGTCTTCGAAACGTCGGCTCCATCGAGCAGGATCCGTCCTTCGGTCGGCGACTCGAACCCGGCCAGCATGCGAAGGGTGGTCGTCTTGCCGCATCCGGACGGACCGAGCATGGAGAAGAACTCACCCCGGGCGATGGCGAAGTCGGCCCGCTCGACCGCGACGAAGCGGTCGAACCGTTTGGTCACGGCGTCGATGACGATGACGTCTTCCGGTGATTCAGCCTGGTCGGTCAAGGTCAGCCGTTCCCCCCAGCCGCAATCCGATCGCCTGTCTTGGAGCGAGACGATAGTGGAATGGGTCGTCGAGCCGCGGCTATACCACGGTTGGCGCCGGATGGTGCGAACTCCGGAGGGAGCGGACACAGATGGACATCCTCGTGGTCGGAGCCGGGGGCGTCGGTTCGGCCTTCGCCATGATCGCCCGCCGTCGCGACGTCTTCGGTCGGATCGTGATGGGAGACCTCGACGCCACCAGGGCGCGGGGTGCAGCCGAAGGGACCGGCGACCCCCGCTTCTCGAGCTGTGGGCTCGATGCCTCCGACGTCGACTCCGTCCTCGGGGCCATAGAGGAGTCCGGGTGCGACGCGGTTCTCAACGCGGCCGACCCTCGATTCGTCATGCCGGTGTTCGAGGCCTGCGCCCGAAGCGGCGTGACCTATGTCGACATGGCGATGTCGCTCTCGGCGCCCCATCCCGACGAGCCGCACACCCGACCGGGAGTGATGCTGGGCGACGACCAGTTCGATGCCCACGAGCGCTGGGTCGAGCGTGGTCAGCTGGCGCTGGTCGGTTGTGGGGTGGAGCCTGGCCTGTCCGATGTGTTCGCGCGCCATGCCGCCGACGAGCTCTTCTCCGAGATCGACGAGATCGGCGTGCGCGACGGTGCCGACCTCGTGGTGCGGGGGTACGACTTCGCCCCCACCTTCTCCATCTGGACGACGATCGAGGAGTGCTTGAACCCGCCGTTGATCTGGGAGCGTGAACGTGGCTGGTACACCACCGCTCCGTTCTCGGAACCCGAGGTCTTCGTCTTCCCCGATGGCATCGGCCCGGTGGAGTGCGTGAACGTGGAACACGAGGAGGTCGTGCTGATCCCCCGCTGGGTGGACTGCAAGCGCGTGACCTTCAAGTACGGCCTGGGCGCGGAGTTCATCCAGGTGCTCGAGGTCCTGCACAAACTGGGACTGGATGGAACCGAGCCCGTCGACGTCCGTGGTCGACCGGTATCGCCGCGCGACGTTGTCGCAGCCTGCCTGCCCGACCCGGCGACACTGGGTGATCGCATGACCGGCCGGACCTGTGCGGGCACCTGGGTGACCGGGACCTCCCGGGACGGAGCGCCGCGGGAGGTGTATCTGTATCACGTGGTCGACAACGAGGAGACGATGGGGCGCGACCACTCGCAGGCCGTGGTCTGGCAGACCGCGATCAATCCGGTGGTGGCACTCGAGCTGCTGGCGACCGGGGTGTGGGAGGGTGTCGGCGTGTTGGGCCCCGAAGCCTTCCCGGCCCGACCGTTCCTCGATCTGCTGGCCGAGCACGGCAGTCCGCACGGCCTCCGGGAGGGCCCGGCCTGACCTCGGTGGGACGGCGTGCGTCAGTGCTTGACCATGACGTGCTTGACCTCGGTGTAGTGCTCGACGGCATACATGGACATGTCCTTCCCGTAGCCGCTCTGCTTGAAGCCGCCATGGGGCATCTCGGACACGATGGGGATGTGGTCGTTGATCCAGACGGTGCCGAACTGCAGGCCCTTTGCCATGCGCATCGCCCGGCCCACGTCGTTGGTCCACACGCTGGCGGCCAGCCCGTAGTCCACATCGTTGGCCCACCCGAGCGCCGTGTCCTCATCGGGAACGGACTGCACGGTGATGACCGGCCCGAACACCTCGCGCTGGACGATTTCGCTGGCTTGCCCGACCCCGACGACCAGTGAGGGTTGATAGAAGAACCCCGGACCATCGCCGATCTCCCCACCGATGGTGACCTCGGCGCCTGCGGCGCGGGCTCGGTCCACGTATCCGGCCACGCGGGTCCGATGGGCGTCCGAGATGACGGGCCCCATCGCGGTGTCGGGGTCGGTGGGGTCTCCGTAGCTGACGTCGCCGATGGCGTCGGTCATGCCGTCGACGAGCTCGTCGTGGACCCCGGCGCCGGCGATGACACGGCACGGAGCGGTGCAGTCCTGACCGGAGTTGTAGAAGGCGGTCTCGGCCAGGTTGGCGACCACGGCGTCGACATCGGCATCGTCGAACACGATCACGGGCGCCTTGCCTCCGAGCTCCAGGTGCACGCGCTTGAGCGTCGTGGCGGCGGCGGTGGCGACGGCCCGGCCGGCGCCGACCGACCCGGTCAGCGAGGCCATGGCGACGCCGGGGTGACCGACCAGTGAAGCACCGGTGGTACCGCCCTGGCCGCACACGACGTTGAGCACCCCCGGTGGGAGGATGTCCGCCGTGATCTCGGCCAGTTTCAGCGCCGTCACGGGGGTGAGCTCGCTGGGCTTGAGCACGACGGTGTTGCCGGTGACCAGCGCCGGTCCCAGCTTCCATGTCGCCATGTTGAGCGGGTAGTTCCACGGTGCGATCGACGCGACGACACCGAGCGGGTCGCGGCGCACCATCGAGGTGTAGCCGGCCTCGTACTCGCCGGCGGCCTTGCCCTCCATGAACCGGCCGGCCGAGGCGAAGAACCGCCAGTTGTCGAGCGTCAGGTCCATCTCGAATTCGATGATCGACACCGGCTTGCCGACGTTCCGGCACTCGAGGGACCGGAGCTCGTCCATGTTCGCCTCGATGGCGTCGGCCACCCGATGCAGGACCTCGGAGCGCTGTCGAGGCGTCTTGGCCGCCCACCCCTCGAACGCGGTCCGCGCCGCGGTCACGGCTTCGTCGACGTCGGCCGCACCGCTGGCGGGGGCGGTGGCGATGACCTCGCCGGTCGCCGGATCGAGGACCGTGTCGGTGGCACCGTCTCTCGCCGGCTTCCACTCGCCGCCGATGTAGTTGGCCAAGTCGTTCAACTGAGTTCCCCCGATGCGCATGGAACGGACCCGTCGGCACCGCGCCGAGCCGCTCGTGTGGTCGTGATAGTGCCCTACTGCCAGCAGTATTGTTGTCGCATGGCCTCCGTGCAACCGATCCGGTTGTCGTGGTGGTCCACGACTGCTACGTTCGGCGCGACCGCCGGTACGTGCGGCCGAGTCAGGGAGAAGGGGCCCGACCATGACCCGTGTTGAGCGTCCCGACGCAGACGCCCTGAAGGTGTTGGCCGAACGCCATGTCTGGGGCCATTTCACCACGATGGGCACCGACGACGATTCGTCCCGGATCATCGAGCGCGGCGATGGATGCTACGTCTGGGACGCCAGGGGCAACCGTTACCTCGACGGGTTGGCGGGTTTGTTCGTCAGCCAGGTCGGCCACGGCAGGACCGAGATCGCCGCGGCAATGGCCCGCCAGGCCGAGCAGCTCGCCTACTTCCCGCTGTGGACGTACACCCATCCGACGGCCATCGAACTGGCGGCCCGGATCGCCGCCCGGGCTCCCGACGGTCTGAACCGTGTCTTCTTCACGACCGGCGGATCCGAGGCGGTCGAATCCGCGTGGAAACTGGCACGCCAGTACTTCAAGCTCCGCGGCGAACCGATGCGTCACAAGGTCATCAGCCGCTATCTGTCATACCACGGCACCAGCATGGGAGCGCTGTCGATCACCGGACTGGCCGCGATCAAGGCCCCCTTCGAGCCTCTCGTTCCCGGCACGGCGAAAGCCGCCAACACCAACCGGTACCACTGCCACCTGTGTGGCCACGCCGAGGCCTGCACGCTGGCCTGTGCCGGCGACATCGAGCAGGTGATCCTGCGGGAAGGTCCCGAGACGGTGGCCGCCGTGTTCATCGAACCGGTGCAGAACGCCGGCGGATGTTTCACCCCGCCGCCCGGCTACTTCGACGAGGTCCGTGCCATCTGCGACGAGTACGGCATCCTGATGGTCTCCGACGAGGTCATCTGTGCTTTCGGGCGCCTCGGTGCCTGGTTCGGATCCGAGCGCTACGGCTACCAGCCCGACATCATCACGATGGCCAAGGGGCTCACGTCGGGCTACGCGCCACTGGGGGGCATGCTGGTGAGCGACCGGGTGGCCGAGCCGTTCGTCGGGTCGGGTGAAGCCTTCCTGCACGGCTTCACCTTCGCCGGTCACCCGGTGAGTTGTGCCGCCGCTCTTGCCAACCTCGACATCATGGAGCGCGAAGACCTCCCCGGGCACGTCCGAGACAACGAGGACGCCTTCCGCCGGTCTCTCGAGACCTTGGGCGATCTGCCGATCGTCGGCGAGATCCGCGGCGCGGGCTACTTCTACGGCATCGAGCTGGTGAAGGACCAGCAGACGCGATCGAGTTTCTCGTCGGAGGAGAGCAACCACCTGCTCCGGAACTTCCTGTCGAACCGACTGCTCGATCTCGGCCTCATCTGCCGGGCCGACGACCGGGGCGAACCGGTGATCCAGCTCGCGCCGCCGCTCATCGCCGGTCCGGAGCAATTCGAGGAGATCTCCAACATCCTGCGCCAGGGCCTCACCGAGGCCATGGCCGAGATGGACGACTGACCCAGGCCGGCATGGCGGTGTCCGCGGCTCGGACGGGACGGGCGTGGCATGCTCGGGCCATGGCGCCCACCGACCTCGACGAGACCGACAAGGCGATCATTCGCGAACTGCAGGCCGATGGCCGCATCCCGTACACCAAGCTCGGACCGCGGGTGGGGTTGTCGCAATCGGCCACCCGGCAACGGGTGAATCGCCTCATCGAGACGGGGGTCATGCAGATCGTGGCGGTCACCGACCCCCACAAGGTCGGTCTCGACGTCCAGGCCATGATCTGCCTCCGGGCGACGGGCGACCTCCGGCTGGTCGCCGAGAGCCTCGGCCGCCTGGAACCGGTCGAGTATGTGGTCATAACCGCGGGGGTCTATGACCTGCTGGCCGAGGTGGTGTGCGCCGACCACGATCACTTGTTGGAGACGCTCAACGAATCGATCCGCCCGATCGACGGTGTCACCGACGTGCAGGTACTGACCTACCTCGACCTCACGATGCAGACGTACGCGTGGGGTACGGGCTGACCGGTCAGCCGATGTCGGCCGCCGCCGCGAGGAGTGCCGCCAGCCCTGCGTCGATCTCTCCGGCCGACACGTTGAGCATGGGTGCCATGCGGATCACATTGCCGTAGAGGCCGCCCTTGCCGACCAGTAGGCCGTGCCGACGCGTGGCCTCCAGCACGGCGGTGGCCCGCTGGGGATCGGGCTCGTCGGAGCCTGGGGCGACCACCTCGAACGCCTGCATCAGGCCGCGACCCCGCAGCTCCGCGATCCATGCCGTGGCCTCGACCAGCGGAGCGAACCCGGCCTCGAACCGGTGTCCCATGGCCGCGGCGTTGGCCTGGAGGTCGTTCGCGAGGACATGGCGGACCGTGGCCAGGCCGGCTGCGGCCGAGAGCGGGTTGCCACCGAATGTCGAGAACGACGTCACCCGCAGGGTCTCCATGATCTCGGCCCGGGCGACGACGCCCGCCAACGTCGTCCCGTTCCCGGCCCCCTTGGCGAACGTCAGGATGTCCGGGGTGATCCCATGGGCCTGGTAGCCCCAGAAGTTGTCGCCTGTCCGACCCCACCCGGTCTGGACCTCATCGGTGATGAAGAGGATGCCGCGGTTGGCCAGTTCCTTGTGCATGGCGCCGAAGAAGCCGTCCGGAGGCGTGGCGAAGCCCCCGACCCCCTGGATGGGTTCGGCGATCAGGCACGCGACCTCGCCGGCGCTCACCATGTCCAACAGTTGGCTCAGATCGGCCACGCAGGCTTCGGTGAAGGCGTGGTCGTCGAGGTCACGATACGGTGATCGCAGGCGGTACGGTCCCTGCACGAAGTGCACGTCGAGACCGGACAGGCTCGTCGCCGACCAGGAGGCGTGCGACGTGACGGCCTGCGTCGAGAAGCTCCGGCCGTGGTAGCTGTTGCGCATGGCCAGGACCTGATTCGACTTCCGGTACGACGTCGCCAGCAGGAGGGCGGTGTCGTTGGCCTCGCTGCCCGACGCCGTGAAGAACACCCGGGCGTCCGGGATACCCGACCGGGCGGCGATCAACTCGGCCAGTTCGATCATCGGCTCCGACAGGTACAGGGTCGACGTGTGCAACACCTTCTCGGACTGGGCCTGGATGGCGGCGATGACCTCAGGGTGGGCGTGGCCGATCATGGTGGTCAGGACTCCGCCGAAGAAGTCGAGGTACCGAGTACCCTCGACGTCCCACACCCAGCTGCCCTCGCCGCGGTCGATGGAGATCGGCTCGTCGTACATGGCCCGGATGAACGGTGCGAGCGAGGCGCGGTATCGGCGCTGAAGGTCGGCATTGGTGCTGGGCATGAGCGGCTCCGCTGGAATGGTCCGGGCGATCAGAGAGACGGGACGACGATAGTCTTCATCCACTGTGGAACGTCCGTCGAACGATCGAATCGGTTGTCCGAGCGCCCATCCGGGACAGATCCGATCGCCGCCGCTGCGATGAGCAATCCCTCGTCGTGGCCCGCCGAAGCACTGGCACCGGCCCGACGCGCCGTCTACTGGTCCGACGCGGTGCCGACGCCGGTCACCCGCCCACCGCTCGAGGGGAACGTCCGAGCGGACCTGGCGATCGTCGGTGGCGGATTCACCGGCCTCTGGGCCGCTCTGCACGCCGCCCACCGCGATCCCGGCCGGACCGTCGTGATGGCGGAGGCGACGAACGTCGGGTTCGGGGCCAGCAGCCGCAACGGTGGCTTCGCCGATGCATCGTTGACGCACGGCTTGGGCAACGGGATCTCCCACTGGGGTGAGGAGATCGGTGAGCTCGTCCGCATCGGCCGCGACAACCTGTCCGGCCTGGTCGCCGATGTCGAACGCCTCGGGATCGGCTGCGATCTCGTCCGCAGCGGGGAGCTCACCCTGGCGGACGCCCAATGGCAGGCGGAGGAACTGGCCGAGGACGTGGCGGCCCATCGCGCCCACGCGATACCCGCCCATCTCCTCGACGCCGACGAAACCCGACAGCATCTCCGCTCACCCCGGTTCCTGGCCGCCATGTGGCGACCCGACGACGTGGTGCTGGTCGATCCGGCCCGGTTGGTCATCGGGCTTCGGGACGCGGTCGAAGCGGCCGGGGTGACGATCCACGAGTCGAGCCCCGTGACCGGGGTCGAGCGAATCGGTCACCGGCTGTCGGTACGAACCGAGGGGGCCTCGATCGATGCCGAGCGCGTCATGGTCGCCACCAACGCCTACCGGGGCCCGGTGCGCAAGACCCGCCGATGGATCGTCCCGGTGTACGACCACGCGCTCATGACCGAGCCCCTCTCCGTCACCCAGTTGGCGTCGATCGGCTGGAGGAATCGCCAGGGCGCATCGGATGCCGCCAACCGTTTCCACTACTTCCGCCTCACCGCCGATGACCGGATCCTGTGGGGCGGGTTCGAACCGACCTACCACCGCGGCAACGGTATCGATTCGGCGTACGATCAGAGCGACGATGTGCACGGTCTGCTGGCGCGCACCTTCTTCGACACCTTTCCCCAGCTCGAAGGCCTGTCGTTCTCTCATCGGTGGGGCGGGCCGATCGGCACCACCTCGCGATTCAGCGCCATGTGGGGTACCGAGCACGACGGCCTCCTCGTCTGGGTGGGGGGATACACCGGCCTCGGGGTGGCCGCCACCCGCTTCGCCGCCGCCACGGCGCTCGACCTCCTCGACGGGCGCGAGACCGAGCGCACCGCACTCCGCATGGTGCGCACCCGTCCGGTCCGGTTCCCACCCGAGCCACTGCGGTCGCTGGGTATCGCCATGACCAAGCGCGCCGTGCGCCATGCCGACGAGAACGACGGTCGGACCGGCCGGTGGCTGCGCACGCTGGATCGCTTCGGCGTCGGGTTCGACTTCTGAACGGCTCCGACCGCGCGGCGAGCGACGGGCGGTCCCTGTGGCGCGACCTGTCGGGGCCTGCGCCACCGCGCCCTGCGTTGGACGGCGATGCCGAGGTGGACATCGCGATCGTCGGCGCCGGATTCACCGGCCTCTGGACCGCCTACTACCTGCTCGGGATCGACCCGTCGCTCAGGATCGTCGTCGTCGAACGCGACGAGGTCGGGTTCGGTGCCTCGGGACGCAACGGCGGCTGGTGTATCGGCGAGTTCGCGGTCGGCTTCGACCGGCTTGCCGTAGCCGGCGGGCGTGCCGGGGCGATCCGCCTCATGGCTCACGGGCACGCCACGGTCGACGAGGTGGGCCGAGTCGTGGCCGAGGAGCGGATCGCCTGCGGGTTCACCAAGGGCGGAACGGTCCGGTTGGCCCGCAACGGAGCTCAGGCCCGACGGCAGCGGACCGAGATCGACCACATGCGGGGCTTGGGGTTCGGCGACGGGATCGCCCGCCTGCTCGACCGGGACGAGGCCATCGAACGGGCGGCCGCCGCCGATGTGGTCGGTGGACTGCTGTTCACCCCGACCGCGGCGGTGCAACCGCTCGATCTGGTCCGTGGGCTGGCCGGCGCGGTGGAGCGACGCGGCGGTCGCATCGTGGAGTCGACGGCGGCCGAAGGAATCGGGCCGGGCCGGGTCCGCACCGCCGCCGGACTCATTCGCGCCGACATCGTCGTTCGGGCCACCGAGGGCTATTCGAGCTCGATCCCCGGTCACCATCGTTCGCTGGTCCCGCTCTACTCGCTCATGGTCGCCACCCAACGGCTCGACCCGGATCGATGGGCGTCCATCGGTCTCGCTGAGCGGGAAACGTTCGCCGACGACCGCCATCTCGTGATCTATGGCCAGCGCACCGCCGATGGCCGCATCGCTTTCGGCGGGCGCGGCGCTCCGTACCACTTCGGTTCCGGGGTCCGTCCCTCGGTCGAGTCACGCTCTCCGATCCACGTGAAGATCGCCGGGGCGCTGCGCAATCTGTTCCCCCAGCTGGGAGTGGTCGAGATCACCCACCGGTGGGGAGGCGTGCTGGGTGTTCCCCGCGACTGGTTTCCGTCGGTGTGTCTCGACCGCTCCTCCGGGCTCGCCACCGCCGGCGGCTACGTCGGCGAAGGCGTGGCGGCCGCCAACCTCGCCGGCCGCACTCTGGCCGACCTGATCACCGAGCGATCCACCGATCTCGTCGACCTCCCCTGGGTCGGACACCGTTCGCCGCGATGGGAGCCGGAGCCCCTTCGCTGGGTGGGGATCAACGCCGGACTCGCCCTGTCATCGGCTGCCGATCGCGCCGAGGCACGGCGCGATCGGGAGACGTGGCACAGCTCGCTCCTCGGTCGCTTCGTCGGCTGACTCTCGCCGGGCGTCGCATCCCGGCCGGGCGACCTCAGCTCCGGTCGATGCCACCCATGGCCAACAGCTTGACCTCCACGTATTCGTCGATACCGGCATGGGAGCCCTCCCGGCCCAGGCCCGACTGCTTCCACCCGCCGAACGGGACCTCGGGTGCGGAGATCACGCCGGTGTTGACGCCGACCATGCCGTATTGCAGCGCTTCACCGACCCGCCACACCCGTGCGTTGTCCCTGGTGAACAGGTAGGCCGCGAGGCCGTACGGCGTGTCGTTGGCCAGGTGGATCGCCTCGTCCTCGGTGTCGAAGGCCGACACCGCGGCGACCGGCCCGAAGATCTCCTCGCGGCCCATCGCCATGTCGGGCCGCACACCTTTGAGCACGGTCGGCTGGAAGAACCGTCCGCCCCGTTCGTGGGGTTGCCCCCCGAGCACGGCTTCTGCGCCGGCCGCGGTGGCATCGTCGACCAGACGGCGCACCTTGGCCATACCCGCGTCGTCGATCAACGGACCGACGTCGACCTGCTCGTCGAATCGCCCGACCGCCAGCCCGGCTACCGCGGCACTCAGGCGGGCGACGAAGGCCTCTTGGATGCCGTGCTGGACATAGATGCGGTTGGCGGCGATACAGGTCTGACCGGCGTTGCGGAACTTGGCCACCATCGCCCCGGCCACCGCGGTGTCGAGGTCGGCATCATCGAACACGATGACCGGTGCGTTGCCGCCCAGCTCCAGCGACACCTTCTTGACCGTGGAGGCACTCTGCTCGGCCAGCAGCCTGCCGACCGCGGTGGACCCCGTGAAGGACAGGGCACCGACCCGGGGATCGCTGCTGAGCACGGCACCGATGGTCCGGGCATCGTCGCGATCGCCGGTCACCACGCTCAGCACGCCGGCGGGCACGCCGGCCCGGCTACCGAGCTCGGCCATGGCCAACATGGACAGCGGCGTCTGTTCGGCCGGCTTGGCCACCATGGCGCAGCCGACGGCCAGGGCCGGCGCGACCTTTCGGGCCAGCATCGCCGCCGGGAAGTTCCAAGGGGTGATGGCGGCGGCGACACCGATGGGCTGGCGAAGTACGACGAGGCGCGTGCCGACCCACGGTGCCGGCAGGACCGATCCGTCGACCCGGCGCGCTTCTTCGGCGAACCACTCGAGGAACGATGCCGCATACGCGATCTCGCCCTCGGCTTCGGCCTGGGGTTTGCCGTTCTCGGCACCGAGGATCGTACCCAGGTCGACCTGATGCTCGAGCATGAGACCGGCCCAGCCCCGCAGGACCGCGGCTCGCTCCCTGGCGGTGCGGGCGGCCCAGGCAGGCTGGGCCTCGGCCGCCGCTTCGACGGCCGCCACGGTCTCCGTTTCGCCACACCGCGCCACCTCGGCGATGATCGACCCGGTGGCCGGGTCGTCCACGGCGAACCGTGATCCTGTTGCCGTCCATTCGCCACCGACGAAGGCGTCGTCGCGCTGCAGCCGTTCGTCGTCGAGGTCCAGCTCGACCCGGTCGGCAGGTCCGGTCATCGGGTCGCCACCAGCGCCTCTTCGAAGGCATCGACCGCCAGATCGAGCTCGGCTTCGGAGACGATCAACGGCGGCATCCAACGGATGACGGCCCCTTCGGCCCCGGTCGACATGAGCAACACCTTCGCGTGGTCCCGGCAATGGGCGACGATGGCCGCGACCCGCTCGGCATCGGGGGAACGGTCGGGGTGGCGGAACTCGGTGGCCACCATCAGCCCCGGGCCGCGGACATCGACCAGCGTCGTCTCGTCCTGGGCCAGCGCCCTCAGGCGGTCTCTGAGGTGGTCGCCCCGTCGGTTGACGGTGTCGATGAACCCGTCGGCTGTGAGCACGTCGATGGTGGCCAGCGCCGCCGCACACCCCAGCGGATTGCCACCGTACGTCCCGCCGTGGGAGCCCTGCGGCCAGCGGTGCTCGATCGCGGCGGTGGTGCCGACCGCAGAGATGGGAAAGCCCGATGCGATGCCCTTGGCCATGACCAGGATGTCGGGGGAGACATCGGCCCGGTCGATGGCGAACATCGAGCCGGTTCGGGCGAATCCCGATTGGACCTCGTCGGCCACGAACAGAATCCCGTGGGCTGCACAGCGCTGGGCCAGACCCTCGAGAAACACAGCCGGCGCCGGCACGTACCCACCCTCTCCGAGCACCGGCTCGATGAACACCGCCGCTGTCTCCGACGGTGCGGTCTGGGTGGTGAGAAGATGGTCGAAGGCGGCGAGGCAGCGATCCACGGCGACCTGAGGGTCCTCGCCGGTTCGGGTGGCGTAGGGAAACGGGGCGACGAACACCCCCGCGGGCAGCGGCGCATGGCCGGCTCGGTACACCGACTTGGAGGTCGTCATCGCCATGGTCTGAGCCGTACGCCCGTGGAAGCTCCCGTCGAACACCACGATGTGTGGTCGACCGGTGGCCTGACGGGCCAGCTTCACCGCGGCTTCGGTGGCCTCGGCCCCGGAGTTGGCGAAGAAGAACCGGTCGATGCCGGCCGGAGTGACCTCGGTCAGGCGCTCGGCCAGCGGCTCGAGCTGATCGTGGCGGTAGCAGTTGACCTGGGCGTGAATGAAGCGCCCGGCCTGCTCGGCGATGGCGGCGACCACCTGAGGGTGGCAGTGGCCGGTGCTGGTGACGGCGATGCCGCTGGTGAAGTCCAGATAGTCGATGCCGTCGGTGGTGGTGACCCAACAGCCGTGCCCCGATGCCAGCTGCAGGTCGGTGAGTTGGAACCACACCGAGGACAAGTTGCTCACATCGAACCCCCTACCGGTTCTGTGGGAAGCCGAGGTCGACCGAACCACCCGAAGGGTCGGGCCAGCGGGACGTGACGACCTTGCTACGGGTGTAGAACCGTACGCCGTCCGGGCCGTACATGTGGCAGTCGCCGAACAGCGACGACCGCCATCCACCGAAGCTGTAGTAGCTCACCGGGACCGGGACGGGGACGTTGATGCCGACCATCCCGACCTGCACGTCGAACTGGAACTGCCGGGCGGCTCCGCCGTCGCGGGTGAAGATGGCAGTGCCGTTGCCGTACTCGTGGCGGTGGATGACCTCCAGCGCCTCGGCGTAGGTGTCGACCCGAACGATCGACAGAACCGGCCCGAAGATCTCATCGGTCCACACCGACATCTCCGGGGTCACGTGATCCATGAGCGAGCACCCGAGAAAGAACCCCTCCCGGCCCATCTCGGCCCGTCCATCCACCAGCACTTCGGCCCCGGCGACTTCGCCGTCCTCGATGTAGCCGGCGACCCGGTCACGGTGTTCACGGGAGATGAGCGGGCCCATCTCGCTGGTCTCGTCCATGCCGTCGCCGATGGTCACGTCCGGCATGCGCGCCTTCACGGCGTCGACCAGGGCGTCGCCCACCCCTCCGACCGCCACACACACCGAGATTGCCATGCACCGTTCTCCGGCGGATCCGAAGGCGGCCGAGACCGCCGCGTCGGCGGCGGTCTCGATGTCGGCGTCGGGGAGGACCACCATGTGGTTCTTCGCCCCGCCGAGGGCCTGGACCCGCTTTCCCATGCGCGTACCCGTCTCGTAGATGTGGCGGGCGACCGGGGTCGATCCGACGAAGGAGATCGCGGCGACGTCGGGGTGTTCGAGCAAGCGATCGACGGCGAGCCGGTCTCCGTGGACGACACTGAAGATCCCGGCGGGCACGCCGGCTTCCTGCAACAGCGAGGCGAGGTAGTTCGCGGTCGAGGGATCCTTCTCCGACGGTTTGAGGATGAACGCGTTCCCGCAGGCGATGGCGTTGGCGAACATCCACATGGGGACCATGGCCGGGAAGTTGAACGGCGTGATGCCGGCCACCACGCCGAGCGGCTGGTGGATCGAGTACACGTCGACGCCGGTGGCCGCCTGCTCGGTGAACCCGCCCTTGAGGAGGCTCGGGATACCGCAGGCGTACTCGATGTTCTCGAGGCCCCGGTTGACCTCACCCCGGGCGTCGGAGAGGACCTTGCCGTGTTCGAGCGTGATGAGCCGCGCTATCTCGTCACGGTGCTCGTGCACGAGATGCCGCATCGAGAAGAGCACCTCCGCTCGCCGGGACAGCGACGTGGCGCGCCAGGACGGAAACGCCGCCGTGGCAGCAGCCACTGCCGCATCGACGTCTTCGGTGGATGCGAAGCCGACCTCGGCCCGCTGTTCACCGGTGGCCGGATTGAAGATGGGTCCGCGGCGATCCGAAGTCGATACCGTGCTGGTCCCGCCGATGACGTGGGAGACGAGCTCCATGGTGCAAGTCCCTTCAGTGGAGAGCGAGGCGGCGGAGCCGCGGGACGGGCGTCAGCCGGACGGCGAAGCGTGCGAGACGACGCCCGGCGGAGGCGAGCCAATGTGCCAGTGGAGGTGAGGGGAATCGAACCCCTGGCCTCTTCGATGCGACCGAAGCGCTCTACCAACTGAGCTACACCCCCGAGTCATCGGGTTGAGCCGGCCATGATAGCGGACCGCTTTTCCTGACTCACCGCTAAAGGAGCGGGCAGTAAGCGGCCGATGACCCATACATGCTCGCGACTCGACGAACCCTGAACACTCGCCGACTCACTCGCCTGGCTGCCGTCGTGGCCGCCGTTCTTTTACTGGCCGCCGGTTGCACCGACGAGCAGCTCGAGGTGATGTGGCACGTCAACACCGAGCGGCACGACAGGGGAATACCACTGCTCAAGTGGGACGACGACCTGGGCGAGAAGGCTCAGGCCTGGGCCGAGCACCTGGCCGCCAAGGGGTCGCTCTCCCACTCGAATCTCGCCAGTGGCGCGCCGGCCGGTTGGAGGATGCTCGGTGAGAACGTGGGCTACGGACCCTCGATCGCGGCCGTGCACGGCGGCTACATGAACAGCTCCGGCCATCGGGCCAACATCCTCAACTCCCGGTTCAACTACATCGGGGTGGGTCACGCCAAGAAGGGCAGCCGGACCTACACGGTCCATGTCTTCATGCAGAGGTAGCGCACCGGGAAGACCCGACGCCGCCCCGGCCGAGTGCGTCAGCTCAGTTGGCGGAGCTCCGGAGCAGCACCGGCTCGGCACTGCGACCGGTCTGTGAGGCCACCGGGAGGGTCCGCACCTTCCGGGCCCGCTCGTCGTCGAGCCGCTTCAGCCGGGCCAGCATCACCACATAGGTGAGCGCCACCACATCGACCAGGATGTGGAGATAGACGAACAGGCCACCGATCAGGGCCGCTCCGGCCAACGTGACCAGGACGACGGCACCCAGTACCGCGAGCACCTCGCGACGTCGCTGTCGTCCTTCGACGGCCGACCGCGGGATGGGCAGCGGTCGAGCCGAGCCTCCGGCCATCGGGCTCAGCGACGCCGAGGACGACCCGGTCGGAGCGGTGCGCTCGAGCACGGACAGATGACGGTTGAACAACGAGATCGAGTCGCCCAGACGCGCGTGACGCCGCTTCCGGATGTAGGGCGGCAGCAGAACCGCTGCCCAGGCGATGGCGAGAGCGAAGAGAAGCACAGATGATGGCAGCACGGGGAGAGGGGCCTTTACTGTGGGATGACGCTAATCATCAGGCGGACGAGTGCGGTGGATACTCGGGGCCGGCACCGAGGCGGAGCCGGGCCGAGGATCCATGGAAGAATCTGGAGGCCCGAAACCTCGGGCCATGAGTATTACGGTTCTACTACGAACCTGCGACGGTCGCTACTCGGAAGGGCCGGATCCGGTGACCGCTGTCACACCGTTCGGTGGTCGTCTCGGTCGAGCGTTGCGACTCAGAGATCGCCACCCTCGCGGCGATAGGTCCCCGACCGGCCGCCGGTCTTCTCCCACAAGGTGATGTCGCCGATCACCATGGACCGGTCGGCCGACTTGCACATGTCGTAGATGGTGAGCGCCGCGACCGAACAGGCCGTGAGCGCTTCCATCTCGACACCGGTGCGGTCGACGGTCTCGACCTCGGCCTCGACCTCGATGAACTCGTCCTCGATGCGGAAGTTGATCAGCACCGAGCCGACCAGGAGCGGGTGGCACAGCGGGATCAGGTCGGGGGTCCGTTTGGCAGCCTGGATCCCGGCCACTCGGGCTACGGACAGCACGTCGCCTTTCGCTATGGCACCCCGGGTGACCAGCGACGCCGTCTCGGCGTGCATGTGTACGCTGGCTCGAGCGATGGCCCGGCGATGGCTCGCCTCCTTCGGTGTGACGTCGACCATGCGAGCACGACCGAGGGGGTCCAGGTGAGTGAGGCCGGGGTCGGTCATGCCCGGAGACAATAGTTGGCCGACGGCCACGGCGAGGCGGGGGCCGCTCGACCTTCAGCCGCCGATCTGACTCATGCTGCGGGACGGGCGGATGAAGTTGACCTTTCCGATCCCGTGTCCGGCCCACTTCTGCGACACCGCCGCCGCGACGAGCTCGGACAGTTCGAGGTCGGTGGCCCCGGCGCGCATCGGACCTCGGAGATCGTGCTCCTCGAGTCCGAACAGGCACGTCTTGAACGCCCCCTCGGCCGTGAGCCGCACGCGGTCACAGCTGTCGCAGAACTTCCTGGTCACCGATGGGATCACCCCGACCTCGGTCCCGTCACCGAGCCGGAATCGCTCAGCGGGGGCCGAGCCCCGAACGAGCGGTTCGATCGAGTGGCGGGTACGGATGGTGGCGAGGATCTCGTCGTAGGTGACGACCTGACCGTCGTCCCACCCGTTGCCGGCATCGAGTGGCATGAACTCGATGAACCGGACGACGACACCACGGTTGCGGGCGAACTCCACCCAGTCGAGGATCTCGTCGTCGTTGCGACCTCGCATCAGCACCACGTTGACCTTGACCGGACCGAGTCCGGCCTGCGCGGCTGCTTCGATCCCGTCGAGCACCCGGGGGAGATCGTCCCGCCTGGTGATCTCGGCGAAGCGAGCCCGGTCGAGCGAGTCACACGACACGTTGACCCGGGTCAGCCCGGCGGCAGCGAGGTCGTCGGCCAGGGCGGGAAGGGTGGTGCCGTTGGTGGTGAGCGACAGGTCGACCGGCAGGCGTGAGAGCATCTGGACCAGCACGGTGATGTTGGCCCGGACCGTGGGCTCACCGCCGGTGAGTCGGATGGAGTGGATGCCGAACCGCTCGACCATCACCGCCGCCAGCCGGTGGATCTCCTCGAACGTGAGGACTTCGGATCGCGGCAGCCACTCCATGCCCTCCTGGGGCATGCAGTAGAGGCACCGATGGTTGCAGCGGTCGGTGACCGAGATCCGGAGATCCCGGTGCACTCGGCCGAATCCGTCCACCAGTTCTGACGTCACGCCGTCAGGGTATCCAGCCGATCACGCCGGATGCGTATCGAGCCGGCCGTCCCGCGTCAGGGCCGGGACATGACCATGACCGAAACGGGCGAGCCGATCTCGATCGCGGGCCCGTCGGGAAGGATGGCCAGACCGTTCGCGTCGGCCATGGCGCGCATCTGGTGGGATCCCTGCCCTCCGGCCGTGCTGACGACGAACCCGTCCTCGTCCTGTCCCAGGCTGACCCGCATGAAGTGGGTCTTGCCGTCGGCCCTGCGAGCCAGTTCCTCGGTCGCCACCGCCGACACCGTCGGCCGGAAGAGGTGTCGATGACCCATCATCTTCTTCAGGGCCGGCCGGGCGAAGAGCTCGAACGAGACGAGTGACGAAACCGGATTTCCCGGAAGCCCGAACACGGGCACGTCACCCGCCGTGCCGAACGCGAATGGTTTGGCCGGTTTGATGGCCACCTGCATCCAACGCATCTCGGCGAGATCCCCGAGGACCGACTTCACGAAGTCGTAGTCTCCCATGCTGACTCCCCCGCTGGTGCACAGAGCGTCACACGAGGCGATGCCGTCGGCGAGTGCGTCTCGGATGAGTCCCTCGTCGTCGGCGACCAGCCCGAGGTCGATCGGCTCGACGCCGAGCTCGGCCAGAGCGGCGAGAAGTGCGATGCGATTCGAGTCGCGGATCTGTCCGGGACCCAGGGGCTGACCCGCCGGGACGAGCTCGTCACCGGTCGACAACACGCCGACACGCGGCCGCTTGGCCACTTCGATCTCGACATGGCCCAGGCCGGCCAGGACGCCGAGATGAGCCGGCGTGAGCACGGTGCCGGAACTGAACACCTGATCGCCGACCTCCAGATCCTCGCCGGCCCGCCGGATGTGGTTGCCGACCTCGACCGCGACGTCCACCCGTACCCGGTCGGCGCCGACCGCCTCGGTGCGCTCCACCATCACGACCGCGTCGGCGCCCGACGGCATCGGCGCTCCGGTCATGATCCGGATGGCCTCGCCGGCCTCGACCGCACGCGTGGGGGCGACGCCGGCCGGCAGCGTACCGACGATGGTCAGTTCGATCGGCGGGCCGACGGTGTCCGCGGCACGGACGGCGAACCCGTCCATGGCCGTGTTGTCGAACAGCGGCACGGGCTCAGCCGCGACGACGGGTGCACGGAGGGCCAGACCATCGGCCGCCGACACCGGCACGCTCACCGTCGCGGACGGACCGATGCGGTCCAGAACGAACGATTGAGCCTCGTCGAGGGGAATCACGACGCCGAGTCTAGGAAGCCGAGGGGGCCGGCGGCTTGCTCTGGCCCGGGTCCACCCGTCAGACTTGGAACGCTCCAACGTTCTCCGTGAGATCTCATGCGCAGAGAGCGATCCCGGGCGGAGTCATCGTGATCGAACCAGCCACAGAGTTGCGACTGGTCGACGTCCTCGACCGCGACGTCGACGCTCTGCGCTATGGCGGCGCGCCAGATGACGGGAACCGATACAAAGCGGCCTTCCTGCACGCGCCCTGCGGGGTCGTTCTGATCCAGCAGACCGATACCGATGTCACCGTCTCGGCCAACCCGGCGCTGTTGCACCTGCTCGACATCGACGAGGAGGCGCTGGGGACAAGGACCCTGGGTCAACTCCTCCACCCCGACGACCGTGAGGTCGCCGCCCAGCTCGCGGCCGAGCTGGACGCCGGCGCCACGAGCGTGGCCGGCGATCTCCGGTTCCTGACCGGGGCGGGCGAGACCCGCTGGGTTCGCATGCTCGGCACGCGCTTCCGCAGCCGGGGAGTCGAGACCTTCCTGCTCAACGTGACCGACATCAGCGAGCGGAAACGGCTCGAGGCCGAGCTCACCGAGAAGGCCCTCCACGATCCGCTGACCGGCCTGGCCAATCGTCGCCTGCTGGCCGAACGGCTGGCCGAGTCCCTGAGCCGAACCTCCCGCGACGGTTCGACGATGGCCGTGCTCTACCTGGACCTGAACCAGTTCAAGCGGATCAACGACCTGGCCGGCCACCACACCGGAGATCGAGCACTGACCACGATCGCCGGTCGGCTCCGCCACATCCTGCGGCCCACCGACACCCTGGCCCGCATCGGTGGCGACGAGTTCGTCATCGTCTGCGACGGTCTCGGGGGTGTCGACGACGCGGTCGAGGTGGGACACCGCGCCTCGGAGACGATCGCCGAACCGGTCCAGGTCGACGACGACAGCTTCGACGTGACGGTGTCGATCGGCGTCGCGACCGTCGTCGGTAGCGAGGCTTCGCACTGGACCGCGGCCCGCCTGCTCGCCGCCGCGGACGACGCCATGTACGCGTCCAAGCAGGTCCATCACGACGAGGTCCCGCAACCGCAGGTCCCGATCTAGAGCTGAACCGTCGACCGGATCATCCGCGGGGTCCCCGCCCCCGAGAGATCCAGTTGGCTCGGTGTTCGGTTCCGGCCCGGAGCCGGCGCAGGTTGTCCGAGTGACGGCCGATGACGAGGCCGGCAAGCACGCCGAAGCCGACCACCTGCCCGGCCGACCCGCCCGACACCACGACGGTCACCTCGATCGCGACGGCCGCCGCGATCGAGGCCAGCGCGGCGACCCGCGTCGCAGCGATCGTGGCGGCGAAGACCGCCGCGCCGACCAGCGCCGCCCACGGCTGCAGTATCAACGCCACGCCCGCCGCGGTGGCCACCCCCTTCCCACCCTTGCGCGTCACCGGGAACACATGCCCGACCACCGCAGCGATACCGCATGCCAGACCGAATCCGGGACCGCCGGCGGCTGCTCCGACCGCCGCGCACAGGCCACCCTTGCCGATGTCGAGGACCAGTACGACCATCCCCGCCCGTCGGCCGGCCATGCGGGCCACGTTGGTCGCCCCGGGATTGCCCGAGCCCTCGGTGAGGGGATCCCGGCCATGGCGGGTCGCCACGATGCGCGCCGATGGCAGCCGACCGACGGCGTAGGAAACGAGGATGAGGAAGAGGTACCAGACCATCGGTTCACCGCCGAGGGCGTCATGAGGAGCATGACCGATGCAGCGCCACGCTTGGAGGAGGTCCCCCGGTGCAGAGCTATGCTGGCAGTCAGTATCGGTGAGTGCTAGTTCTGATCGCCTCACCCTTCTCCCCGCCTTCCAACCCCACGCCTTCCCATGCCCATCTACGAGTACCGTTGCACCACCTGCTCAGCGACGTTCGAGCAGAGCCAGTCCTTCAGCGACGAGCCACTGACCTCCTGTCCCTCCGCGGGTGGTCCCGACGCCTGCACCGCGCCGGGCCGGGGTGAGGTCAAGAAGGTGTTCAGCGCAGTCGGCATCAGCTTCAAGGGCAGCGGCTTCTACCGCAACGACAGCCGGTCCTCTTCGTCGAGCTCCGACTCCCCCGGTTCGAAGAGCTCCGACTCCTCCGGTTCGAAGAGCTCCGACTCCTCCGGTTCGAAGAGCTCGGACTCCTCCAGCTCGAGCACGTCCGACTCTTCCGGCTCATCGAGCTCGGTTTCCTCCGGGTCGAAGGACGGCTCGACCTCCAACAGCTCCAGCTAGGCCGGGCGACTCGCCCGCCCCATCGCTTCCCCGCGATCCACCGACCGAGGAGTCATCGTCGTGTCGTTCCCGTGGGCCCGCGTACGGCGCCTGTTCGATTCAACCGTCCTGTTCTGGTCCGTGGCGCTGGTCCTGGCCGTCGCCACGGGTCTCGCCGTCACCGGCTCCCCACCGGACCCGTCCGGCGGTGTCCCGGTCGTCGTCGCCCAACGGGACATCCCTGCCGGGTCCCCGATTGCCGGTTCCGTCTCGCCCGTCGCGTGGCGCGGACCGATCCCTGACGACGCCCTGTCATCGATCCCCGATCCCGAGGCCACGGCTTCGTCGGACATCGCGGCGGGTGAGCCCGTCCTCGCCCGCCGGATCGGATCGATGGAAGGGGTGGCCGCCCGGCTGGACCCGGCCACGCTCGGCATCCACCTTCCGGCGGCACCGACTTCATTCGCCGAGGTCACCCACGTCGACCTGATCGGTACGGGCGACCCGGTGCTGGGATCCGGCACCAGCGAGGTCCTCGCCGAACGTGCTCCGATCGTGTCGTTCGAAGCCGACGGGCTCATCGTGGGTCTCACCGTCGAGCAGTCGCTGACCGTCGTGGACGCCTTGGTCAACGGCGCCTTGACCGTGGCGATCAGCGGTCCGGCTCAGGAGTTCAGCGGGTGAGGTGGGTGGTCGCTGTCAGCGGGTCGCCCGGCGACGCGGCATCCCGATCACCGGGGTGGTCGGGGGAAAGCCGGCCAGGGCGCGTTCCACTTCGCTCTCGCCTCCCCAGAAGCCCAGCTCCCGGTAGAGGCGGGCATAGTCGCGACAGGGGACCCGAGCCGCGCATTCGGTACAGATCTGCCGGGCCAACTGCTCACGTCGCTCTCGCGCGGACGGCCGCTCGGCGTGGGGAGCGAAGAAGACCTCGGTCTGGCCTTTGCAGACCGCGTGCTCCATCCACCAGGGGCGTTCGCGAGCGTCGACTTCGGCACCGTCGAAGGAGGTTTCGAGTGCGGCCATGTCGCGGGTCCTTCCAGGGGGTGAGTTATGACTCCTTGCATTGACCGTACGTTCTCGGAGGCCCCCAGCGGAATATCAAATCGATGAATAGTACGTATGTCCGCCATCCGTCATGGAGATAACCGCCCCAGGGGCTCGATCAGCGGGCGAACCAGAGGGCCAGCACGCCGAGGCCGACGACCACCCGGTAGACGACGAACGGCGTGAATGTTCGGGTCGAGACTATCTTGATCGTGGCCCAGACGGCCAGGTACCCGGTCAGGGCCGCCGAGACCATGCCGACGACGAAGGGCACGTAGAAATCCGAGGGGACCCCGCCCTCACCCATCACGTCGAGGAAGCTGTAGAGCCCAGCACCCCCGATGATCGGGAGGCTCATGAGGAAGCCGAGCCGGGCCGCGCTCGACCGGTCGAAACGAAGCCAGCGACTCACGGTGATCGTGACGCCGGACCTGGAGACGCCAGGCTGCAGCGCCAGCGCCTGACCGAGCCCCATCAACAGGGCATCCCTGAGCCGGAAGTCCTCCATCGGCCGCTCGCCGTGCAGACGATCAGCCCAGAGGAGCACCAGACCGAACACGATCAGCATGACCCCGGTCAGCCAGATCTCGTCGTCTAGCTGCTCGATCGCCCCCGAGAAGACCACTCCCGTGATCGCAGCGGGCACCGCCGAGATGAGCAACAGCCAGGCGATCCGTCCGTCGTCGCCTCCCTCACCGAACGGGGCCGCGACCCCGGCCCGGAAGAGCCGAACGAGGTCGGTGCGGAAGTAGGCGATCGCCCCCACCAGCGTCCCCATGTGCAGCGCGACGTCGAACGCCTTCGCCAGGCTCTCGTTGTCCCCGAAGTCGTCCCACCCGAACAGCCACGGGACGATGCCCAGATGACCGCTCGACGACACCGGGAAGAACTCGGTGAGCCCCTGCACGATGCCGAGCACGATGGCATGCAAGATCGACACGAATCAGCTCCTCAGCTCGGTTCAGTGGCCCGACATCGCGGTGTCACGAATGACCAACGTGACACCCCCGGTTCCACTGGGGAGCCACTCGGTATCGTCTCCGACCGAGTCGATGTCGAGCAACATCCGTTGGATCGTGGAAGCCAGTGTGATCTCCCGAACCGGCTCGGCCAACTCGCCGCCGCGGATCCGGATCCCGTCGGCGCCGACCGAGAAGTCACCGCTCACCGGGTTGACTCCCGAATGGAGTCCGGCCATCGAGGTGACCAGGAGCCCGTCGGTGAGGTGGGACACCAGACCGCTGGTGTCACCCGCTCCAGGCTGAACCACCAGCGCTTGAGCGCCGGCTACCGGAGTCGAGCGATAGCCCCGGACCGCGCTCGCGGTGGATGCGGTCGCTCCCCGACTCGCGCTCGACGCGTCGTAGAGGAAACCGGAGAGCACACCGTTCTCGATCAGCACGTTGCGCCGGCAGGCAAGGCCCTCGCCGTCGAACAGATCGGCCCCGATCGAACGCTGGTCGGTCGGATCATCGACGATGCTGAGCAGCGGCGAGGCGATCGTGTCGCCCATGCGGTCCGCGAAAGGCGACCGTCCTCGCTGGACGGCCTGTCCGGTCAGCGTCCCACCGAGAACACCGAGGAGAGCGGCTGCCAGCCGAGGCTCCAGCACGATGCTCAGTCGGCCGGAAGCGGGCTTCGTCGCGCCGAGCAGCCGGGTGGCACGCGAGGCCGCATCGGTCGCGACCCTGCGGACGCCGAGCGCCGTCGGGACACGACCGGTGTCGGCCGCTACGCCGATCTGCGTCTCGTCGCCGTCGGCGGCCAGAGCCGAGGCGGAGATGTAGCAGTGGGTTCCGCGCGACCAGCTCCGAATCCCCGTGGTGGAACAGACGGCGGCCTCACCCATCGAGTCCCCGTACGACGCCTGTCGCACCGAGACGACCCGCTTGTCGGCGCTGAGCACCTGTCGCTCGAGATCGAGCGCCAGGTCGATCCTCGTACCGTCGTCGATTGCCGCGATCTCTTCGTGCCAGAGGTCGAGGGGGACCGGATCGACCCCGTCGGGCCGGGCCAGCACATGGTGCTCGTCGGGTTCGCCGTAGCAGGCGTTGTCACGCGCTTCGGCCACGACATCGCCGAGGGCTTCAGGTTCTCTGGCCGTCGTGTGGGCGAAACCCTGCCGATGGTCGCTGATGATCCGGACGCCGATCCCGAACGATTCGGCCGATGTGAAGGCCTCGACCTGTCCCTCGTAGGCCCGCACCGAGGTGCTCCTGCCCCAGGCGACGAAGACCTCGAGCTCCTCGCCCTGACCCGCGTCGGACACGACCGTGTCGGCCAGTGCCATCAGCTCACCCGGAGGAAGCTCAGGCACCCGACACGCTCACGTTCTCGACCACGAGCGAGACACCGGTAGCGCTCATGGGCAGCGCCTCGACATCACCGCCGACCAGCACGACGTGTTGCAGCATCTTCTGGAGGGTGGAGGCGATGGTGAACTCGCGCAGTGGCTCGCCGAGCTCCCCGGCCGCCAGTCGTCGCCCTTCGGCCCCCGTGGAGAAGTCGCCGCTCACCGGGTTCACGCCGCTGTGCAGCCCGATGACCTCGTGTACGACGAGCCCGTCTCCGGCCTCGGCCAGCACTGCGGAATGATCGAGCGAACCGGGAAGGAGTCGTACGGCATGACACCCGACCATCGGCGTCGATGCGTAGCCGGCCCGCACCGCATTGCCGGTGGATCGCACGCCCATGTGACGAGCAGACCATGAGTTGTGGACGAAACCCCCGACCGCGCCCTGCTCGATCAGGACGTTTCGCCGGCAGGCGAGACCCTCACCATCGATCCGCGTGGCCGTGAACGCCTCGGGGTCGGTGGGATCGTCGACGAGCGTGACCTCGGGCGGACCGATCTGCTCTCCGACGCGATCGGCGAAGAGCGACCGACCCTTGAGCACGGCCTCACCCGAGAAGGTCGACGCGAGGATCTCGAGGAACTGGGCGGTCACGTACGGGGTGAACACCACCGTCGTCCGTTCCGACCCCGGTTTGGTCGAGCCGATCATTCGCACCGCCCGCTCGGCCGCGCTCTCTCCGGCCTCCCGAGGGTCGAGGGTGTCGGCTCCCCGACCGACCGACCAGCCGAATCCGGTGGTGGTCTCCGAACCGTCGCTCGCCAGGGCGTACGCGACCAGGGATGCTCCGGTCTCCTGGCCGGCCGAACGTATCCCGCTCGTCGTGACGATCGCCGCCTCGGAGATGCCGTCTCCGTAGTCGGCGGACTCGATTCCGATGATGCGGGAGTCGGCCCCGCGAGCCGCCTCCTCGAGCTCGAGCGCCAGCTCGATCTTGCGTTCGGTCGCCAGATCGAGCAGAGCCGGATCGACGAGCTCCAGATCGGGAGGCGGGACGCCGTCGGGCTCGGCGACTCCGACGTGGCGGTCAGGGGTGGCGAACGCGGCATTGTCGCGGGCCTGGGCCAGCGCGTCGTCGATGAGGTCCGGATCGTGCGAGCCCGCCGAGGCGAAGCCGACCCGGCCGTCCTTGATGACCCGCACGCCCACTCCGAGCGAGACGGCGCTGGTCAGCGACTCGACGGCTCCCTCGTACGCTCGAACCTCGGTGGTGGCGTCGCGGCTGACCACCACCTCGAGCTGCTCGTCCGGGTGAGCGCGGTCGACCACGCGATCGGCCAACTCGAGCAGGTCGGAACTGCGATCCACATCGCGGCTCACGCCGCGGTTCCCCCGACCGTGAGGCTCGGGACGCGCAGGGTGGGCGTGCCGTCACCGACGGGTACACCCTGGCCGTCCTTGCCGCAGGTCCCGGGTGATCCCATGGCGAAGTCGTTGCCCAGAGCATCGATGATGCCGAGCACCTCCGGCCCATTGCCGATCAGGTTGCCCTCACGGATCGGGTCGCCGAGCTCACCGTTTTCGATGAGGTACGCCTCGGTCATCCCGAAGACGAAGTCGCCGGTCGCGGTGTTGACCTGCCCACCACCGAGCTCCTTGACATAGACCCCGCTGGGGGTGTCGGCCAGGATGTCCTCGGGGTCGTCGACACCGTTGGCCAGGTAGGTGTTGGTCATCCGCACCATCGGGAGGTGCTGGTAGCTCTGCCGCCGGCCGTTGCCCGAGCTGGGGCGGCCTTCCTTGCGGGCCCGGAGGGCGTCCCACATGTAGTCGACCAGAACACCGTCTTCGATCAGGACATTGCGCCCGGCCGGGCGACCCTCGTCGTCGACCCCGAAGCACCCCCATTCGGTGGGCATCGTGCCATCGTCGATGAGGGTGACCAACGGGCTGGCCACCTGTTCTCCGATACGGCCGGCGAACACCGACGCACCCTTGGCCACCAGGTCGGCCTCCAAGCCGTGACCGCAGGCCTCGTGGAAGAGCACGCCACCGCCGCCCCGGCCGATGACCACGGGCATGGTCCCGCTCGGAGCCGGTCGGGCGCTGAGCTTGACGAGGGCCCGGTCAGCGGCGCGGCGGGCCAGGTCCTCGACCGTCACCTCGTCGAAGAGCTCGAACCCGATCGTGCGACCGATGCTTTCGCGTCCGGTCTGCATGCCCGTGTCTCCCGACGCCACACACCCCACCGAGAACAGGGTCTTCACCTGGTCGTCGCCGGTCAGGAGACCGTCGCTGTTGGCCACCAGGATCCGCCTGCGACTGTCGGCGTATCGGGCACTGACCTGGGTGATCGCGCCACCGACCGCCCGAGCCGCCTCGTCGGCCCGGGACAGCAGGCCGACCTTGGTGCCCTTGGGCACGTCCTCGGGCGCGATCGCCACGGGGTTGGGGGCCGTCACGACCTGGCGCTCCAGCGCGACGGCGCTGACCCCGGCGTTGCCCCCGCGGGCCGCAGCTGCCGCTGCCTCGGCTGCCTCGATCAAGCCGGACTCGCCCAGGTCGGCCGTGTGAGCGAAGCCGGTGCTCTCCCCGATCACCACCCGGATCCCCACACCTCGGGTCCTTCCCGACGCCAGCTCCTCGATCCGACCGTCGTCGAAGTAGGCCGACGAGGAGAGTCGATCCTCGGCGAAGATCTCGGCGAACTCACCGCCGGTGTCGAGCGCCGTGGCGAGCGCGCGCTGGATCACATGCTCTTCGATCACGGACACAATCCTTCTGCTCGAGGCTCGACGGTCATCACTCTGAATCCTGACGGCTATCGCTCCGAGTCATGACCCCCGTCAGGGGAACCCCGGCGTCGGGCTGAGTTGCCTCGCCATCGGCCGGGAGTCGTATCGTACCCTGGTGCCCATCGAACCCGGACTGCGCGGAACCGCAGAGCTCACGGTCACGGCGGCTGACACGGCCGAAGCACTGGGTAGCGGCACCGTCCCCGTCCTGGGCACTCCGCGTGTGGTGGCCCTCTCCGAGGAGGCGATCGTCAATGCGCTCGCCGAGCACCTAGAGCCCGGCACCTCATCGGTGGGCATGCGGGTCCAGATCGACCATCTCCAGCCATCGGTCATAGGCACACCCATCGAAGCCGAGGCCGTGCTCGAGACGGTGAAGGGACGCCGGCTGTCGTTCGCCGTGTCGGTCTGCGATCCACGAGGCCTCGTCGCGGCAGGCCGCGTCACCCGGGTGATCGTCGACGTCGACCGATTCATGGACAACGCTGTCAGCATCCACGATCAGGTCTGACGCGGTTCTCAGGCGAGATTCGAGGTGCGCGGGTAGGCGTCGGCCGGGTCGGTCAACACGTTGACCACGTACGGCACGCCCGACGCGAAGGCCCGATCGAGTGCCGGACCGATGTCGCGGGAGTGCTCCACGACCTCGCCGGCGCCGCCGAACACCCGCACGATCTCGTCATAGCGGGTACCGGCCTGAAGGTCGGCGGCCACGTCATAGCCGTAGAGGAGTTGCATGGGATGCTTCTCGAGGCCCCAGATCCCGTTGTTGCCGACCACGATGACGACCGGCAGGTTCTGACGAACCAACGTGTCCGCGTCCATGAGACTGAAACCGGCGGCACCGTCACCGAGCAGCAGGACCACCTGGCGATCGGGGTGCACGAGTCGAGCGGCCATGGCGTACCCCAGCCCGGTACCGAGACAGCCGAACGGACCGGGGTCGAGCCAGCATCCCGGCGCGTAGGACGGCAGATACTTCCCGGCATAGGACACGAAGTCTCCCCCGTCGCACACCACGATGGCATCGCGATCCAACCTGGTCCTGAGCTCACCGTAGATCCGAGTAGGAGCGATCGGGTCGGTTTCCATCCCCAGTCGCTCCTCGTCATCGGCCGAGGCCGAAGACTCCGCGTCGCGCAGTCGTCCGATCCACGGCTCGTGGTCGGCACGGTCGCCGGACCAGTCGGCCAGCGCCGTGAGGATCGTCGTCAGGTCACCCGCCGGTGAGCAGGTCGGAGTGACGTGCCCGGCCCGGCTCTCGGGGACGTCGACGACGTGGATCACCTCTGCATCGCCGAAGACACCGAACGAGAGCCTGAAGTCGAGCGGCGTCCCGATTGTCACCACGACGTCGGCCTCTGACTTGAGCAGGCCGCGGGTACGGGAGAACGACAGCTCGTGGTCGGCCGGCAGGCAGCCTCGGCCCAGCCCATTGGCGAACGTCGGCACCCTGAGGGCCTCGACCGCGGCGCGGAGCGTGCCGTCGGCGCCCTCCCACCAGACGTCGGTTCCGGCGATCACGGCTGGTCGCTCGGCGCCGGCGATGAGCTCGACCGCTCGGCGGAGCTCGTCGGGATCAGGATCCGGGCCCCTGGGCACGACCCCGGCCGGGATGGGCGAGGCTCCCACCTCTCCGGGAGGAGGCGCTTCCGCCTGTCCGAAGATGACATCGAGGGGAAGGTCGGCGAACACCGGGCCGCGATGGGGGGTGACCGCGGCGCGCACCACGGCGTGGAGCTCCTCGGGGATGCGTTCGGTCGAGCGGAGCGTCCTGGAGACCTTCGTCACCGGCGCCATCACCGGCACGTGGTCGAACTCCTGGAGCGCACCTCGCCCCCAACCGTCCTCGGCCGCTCGGCCACCGAGGACGACGAGTGGTGAGCCGTTGAACATCGCGGTGGTCACCGCGCTGACGCCGTTGGTCACACCCGGCCCGGCCGTCAGTGCAGCCACCCCGGGCCGCCGGGTGAGCTTGGCCACCCCCTCGGCCCCGAAGGTCGCGGTCGACTCGTGCCGTACGTCGATCAGCCTGAGGTCCCGCTGCACGGCCGCGTCGTATAGCGGGAAGACGTGGGCGCCCGAGAGCGTGAACAACTCCTCCACTCCGAACGCCATCAGCGTGTCGAGCGCCAGGACTCCTCCGTGCACTTCGGTCATGTCAGCTCCTCCAGGAACCTCATGATGGCACCGAGCCAGCGCTCGGGTACCTCGAACTGCGGGTTGTGACCAGCGTCGTCGATCTCGACCAGGCGCGCGTCGCCGATGGCCGCCGCCATACGACGGGACGGCTCGACGAATGGCTCGTCGAGGGCACCTACCACGACCAGGGTCGGAACCGCTATGGCGCGCAGCGACTCGAGCACCGACGACCGGTCGAGCAGCTGGCGGGCCATCGCGCAGAACATGTCGTCTGCGACCGCCCGCAGCTTCCGATCGCCGAACTCTGCGAACCCCTCGCGTTCGCGGAGCAGGCGTTGATGGGCTGCGGTGCTCATCGCACCGGGTTCCTGAGCCAACAGGTCCGCCAGGGCGCCGATCCCGTCCTCCTGCACCAGCGCGATGGCGGCCTCCACCAGGTCGGAATCCATACCGGTGGACGCATCGGTGGTGTCCATCAGGACGAGTCCGCGCAGTCGATCGACGTCGGAGAGCGCGACGATCTGAGCGACCACACCGCCCATCGAATGGCCCAGCAGGACGTATCTCCCGACGTCGAGCACATCGGCCAGCGCCTCGACATCGGCCGCCATCTCGTGGAACGAGTATCGCTCGACACCCGAAGGTGAGTCCGATTCGCCGTGGCCGCGCAGATCGGGAGCGATGACCCGCCAACCGTGCTCGGCGAGGTGATCGAGGTGATCGGAGAAGTCCTCTTTGGCCCCCGTGAATCCGTGCACCAACACCATGACATCGGGGCCGGTTCCCGCCTCCGCATAGGCCATTTCGATGCCGCGGACGTCGACGGTGCCGGATGTGCGTCGCTCCATGAGCTCCCCCTTCCCGTTGAGAGTGGCACGCGCGCCGCGGCATCCGCCTCCCGGTGGGTACGGTTGCGGGTCGATTGAGCCTCGACCACGCTGGCCGGCGTGACCTCGAACCCGACCCGGAGGGCGAGTGTCCAAGAAGATCCTCGTTACGGGCGTTCGCGTGTCGTTGTCGGTCGGCATGCTCGCCATCCTGTGGTGGCGAGCGCCCGAGTTCGACGTCGACGACCTCATCCCCGAATGGTCCGTCGCCACCGGGCTCTGGCTGGCCGGAGCGGTCGTGCTCTCCATCCTGGCCGTGGTGGTCTCGGCCTGGCGATGGCGACAAGCCGCCGTGGCCGTCGAGCTCGACCCCGGACTCGGTGAGCTCACCCGCGACTACTTCGCGGGACAGCTCGTCTCGAACGTCCTTCCCACCACCATCGGGGGCGATGTCCTTCGCATCAATCGGTTGGCGAGGTCCACCGGTCGTCCGGAGGCGGCGGCAGCGTCCGTGGTGATCGAACGGCTCACCGGGTGGGTCGTGCTGCCCGCGATGACCTGCCTGGGTTTCGTGCTCGCTCCCTCGTTGACGGCGAAGGGCAGCGGCGCACTGCTGGCCCTCGGTATCGGCGTGGTGACGATGGCGGGGCTCGTCGGAGTGCTCTACCTGGCGGCCCACCCTCGGGTCGGCGGGCGATTCGCCGAACGGGAGGGATGGCACCGCTTCATCGACGGAGTGCACCAGGGGGTGGTGCAACTGCGCCGCAATCCCCGACAGGCGGGACGGGTCCTGGCCGTGGCCTTCCTGTACCAGACGGTCCTGGTCATCGCCGCCTGGATGGCGGCGCGGGTCGTCGACATCCCCGAGCTGGGCCTACGGGAGATGTTCGCGTTCTTCCCGACGATCGCCATCGTCCAGGTTCTGCCAATCTCGATCGGGGGCATCGGCGTCAGGGAGTCGCTGTTTGTAGTCTTTCTCCAGGCATTGGGGACGACGAACCCGGAGCCAAAGGCCGTCTCGCTCGGAATCCTGCTGTACTTGCTCACGCTGGTGGCGAGCCTGCCCGGCGCCATCACGTTCGTCACAGGGGCCCCTGCGGAGGAATCGAACGAGTGAACGGAGGGGAGATGACCGAAACGGCGACGACCGGCGACGACGCGGCCGGCGCGAGCGATGGGAGCGACTACTCCTTCGTCTGGTGGCGCGAGGCCCTCTACGTCGTCGTCTTCTATGTCGTCTACACCTCGATTCGGAATCTCTTCGGCTCGGAGCTGGTCGGCTACCAGGTCGCCTTCGACAACGCCAAGGAGATCATCTCGCTCGAGCGCGCCCTAGGGCTCTTCCACGAAGAGACCATGCAGGACCTCTTCGGTTCCTCCGACGCGTTCCTCTGGTTCTGGAACGTCTTCTACGGCACGTTCCACTTCATCGTCACCGGATTCGCCCTGATCTGGACCTTCCACTGGATGCCCCACCGCTGGCGCCTGGTCCGCAACAGCTTCCTCACGATGACAGGGCTGGCTCTGGTGGGCTTCGCCCTGTATCCACTCCTCCCTCCACGCCTGCTTCCCGAGTCCTACGGGTTCATGGACACCCTGGTCGAGGTCGGCGGGCTCTGGTCGTTCGATTCGGGCGCCATGCAGAAGGTCTCCAACCAGTACGCCGCCATGCCGAGCCTGCACTTCGGCTGGTCACTGTGGTGCTTCATGGTTCTGTACCCCGTCTTCGGCCGGCGCTGGCAGCGAGTCCTGATCGCGCTGTACCCGCTGGCGACGCTTTTCAGCATCGTCGTGACCGGGAACCACTACGGACTGGACGCGGTGGGCGGGGCTCTGGTGGCGATCCTGGGGTACTTCATCGGGAAGCGTCTGGCGCGGCTGCGCGCCCCCCGCTTCACCTCTGGCTAGGCGGTCGTGGTCGTCACCCCGTCAGGCGGGTACGGTGACAAGGCACGACGGCCGGATCCTTCCGGCCTCACTTGTCTCGCCATGAGTCAGCCGTTCGACATGAGGAGGTGCAGGAGTTGATCCTCGACAGCATCGACGAACCTTCCGACCTCGATGGGCTGACCCCCGAGGAGCTCACGCAGCTCGCGAGCGAGCTTCGTGACGTCATCGTCGAGACCACGACCCGGGTCCGAGGCCATCTGGGGTCGAATCTCGGAGTCGTCGAGCTCACGATCGCGCTGCACCGCGTCTTCGACTCCCCCGACGACATCCTCCTCTGGGACACCGGGCACCAGACCTATGTTCACAAGCTCCTGACCGGACGTCGCGATCAGTTCGGCTCGCTCCGACAAGCCGGCGGGATATCGGGCTATCCCAGCCGGGCCGAGTCCCCCCACGACTGGATCGAGAACAGCCACGCCTCGACGGCGCTGGGCTACGCCCACGGTCTGGCCACGGCGCAGGAGCTCGACGCCACCACACCGAACCGCCAGATCGTCGCCGTCATCGGCGACGGCTCGCTGACCGGAGGCATGGCGTTCGAGGGGCTCAACAACATCGGCCACTCCGGGCGCGACTGTGTCATCGTGCTCAACGACAACGGGCGCTCGTACGCACCCACCATCTCGAAACTCGGCGAGTCGCTGGCTCGACTGCGGGGCAACCCCACCTTCCGCCGGAGCAAGGCCCGCGCCGCCCAGGCCGTGTCGAGGGTCCCGGTGCTCAGAGCCCCGATCGAGGCCGGCATCGGAGCGACCAAGGCCGCCATTCGCCAGATGCTCGAACCGCCGGCGTTCTTCGAGATGCTCGGTGTGCACTACCTCGGCCCCTTCGATGGCCACGACATCGCCGGCATGGAAGCCGCCTTCCGAAACGCCGCTGCCATGGGTGGTCCGGTCGTCGTCCACGTCCTCACCGAGAAGGGGCGGGGCTATGCACCCGCCGAGAACGATCCCATCAAGCGTATGCACGACCTGGGCGGCGCCAAGCCCGGCAGCTACACGGCGGCCTTCACCGAGGCCCTCCTGAAGCTCGGCGAGGAGCGACCCGAGGTCGTGGCCATCACCGCCGCGATGCCCGACTCCACCGGCCTCCTCCCCTTCCACGACCGTTTCCCCGACCGGTTCTTCGATGTCGGGATCGCCGAACAACATGCCGTCACGGCCGCGGCCGGCATGGCGATGGGCGGCCTCAAGCCGGTGGTCGCCCTCTACTCCACGTTCCTCACACGGGCGCTCGACCAGGTCAACCTCGACGTCGGGCTCCACGGTGCACCGGTCGTATTCTGTCTCGACCGGGCCGGTGTCACCGGCGACGACGGCCCGTCCCATCACGGCCTGCTCGACATGGTCCTGCTGACCAAGATCCCCGGCATGACCGTCTTCGCCCCCTCGTCCTACCAGGACCTCCAGATCATGTTGGCCGATGCGATCGAGATCGACGGCCCGGTTGCCATCCGCTGGCCGAAGACCGAGGCCCGAAATGTGGCCGAACACGAAGTCGGCGTCGGACGGCGAGCCCGGGCGCTCCGCAGCGGCACCGACCTCTGCATGATCGCGGTCGGCAAGATGGTGGGCGCGGCCCTCGAAGCCGCCGACGCGCTCGAAGCCGACGGCATCTCGGTATCGGTCTGGGACGCTCGCTGCGTCGCCCCCCTCGACGACGACATGCTCGCCGACGCAGCACACCACCCGGCCGTGCTCACCGCAGAGGACGGCCTCCGCGACGGTGGGGTCGGTGAGGCGATCGTCCGGCGGCTGCTGGAACGCGACCCGCACCTGGCGCAACGGGCCAAGGTGCTCGGCGTGCCGAAGCGGTACATCGCGCACGGCAAGGCCGACACGATCCTCGCCGAGCTGGGTCTCGACGGCGCCGGACTCGAGGCTTCGGCCCGACAGCTCCTGAGCTCCTGACGCTCAGGTGTAGAAGGGGTTCTCGCCCGATTCGTGGTCGGTGGCGTCCACCACGTCGGTGACCTCGGGAATCGCTTCCAGAATCACCCGCTGGATCCCTTCGCGGAGCGTCGCTGCACTCATCGAACATCCTTGACAGCCGCCACCCATCGTGAGGAACACCTCGGTGCCCTCGACGCCGACCAACGTGGCGAAACCACCGTGGGACCCCAGCGACGGATTGATGTTCTTGTCGAGCAGCTGCTGCACCTTGTCGGGGAGATCCCCGGTGAGCTCGAGGTCGGCGCCGGCGAGCGGGTCGGGCCGGTTGGGGTTCCGCACGACGAGGCCACCCTGCATCGGGTTGGCGGGCAGATCGAGCGTGGCGCCCTGGAGGTCGACGACCGTGTCGGCCGGGACGATGATCGAGAGCTCGCCGAACCGGTCGATGCGATCGGTCTCGGTCGCTTCCTCGAGTGGCACGAACGCCAGGTCGTAATCGAAGTCAGGCCCGCCCGATCCGGTGATCTCTATCCGGAGCCCGAGCTCGTCGCCGTCGTCCTCACCGCTCCTTATCTCCAGAACCTTGGCCAACGCCGGGTCGGTGACGGACATGACGGGCTCCAGCCCGGTCGAGACATCGGTGGTGTCGGCGCTCATCATCGGCAGCATACCGAGGCGAGTGTCCCCCGCCACGGGCTCGCCTGCGGCGGGTTCAGCGGTCGGCCTCTCCGGGGGCTTCGAACATCCGGTCGACGGCGTCCATCCACCGCCTCTGCGACTCGGTGGCCGCGGGCTGGAGGAAGGCCAGGTGCCCGAGGAACGGCTCCAACACGTCGATCGGGACGTCGTTGGGGACCTGTGTCGCCCAGGTCAGCGATGACGACGCCCCAGCCCCGACCTGCTCCGCACCGAGTCCCGGCGCGACCGTGAGATGGTCGACGGGCGCGACGATCGTGCCGCCCAGCGGGATCCCCGCTATCTCCAGCAGTCGCTCGGTGGAACGGTTGGGAACGATACCGTCGCCTATCCCGTAGTCGACGAGGATCTGGGTCCCCTTGGCCATAGCCACGTCGATCCAGTTCGCGGCATCACCGCCGTCGAGCGCCATCTGTGCCGTCGAGATCAAGGCCGCCGTTTCGCCGGGGGTCGCGGCCTCGGGGACCACGCCGCGGAAGGCCAGGACCCCGTCCCACAGGAGTGAGTTGGTGAGGATGTGGGTGATGCCGACCCCCGGAACCTGCAGCATCGCGGCGGCGATCGGCTGAGGGGTCAACGACAGGTAGGCCGCACCCAGCACGCCACCCATCGAGGTTCCCTGGTAGATCATCGCCGACGGATCGAAGTCGGCCAGACCATCCGGGGCCGCCGATTCGGCGAACATCACATCGCGGGTGACCACGTCGAGCTCGGCGATCGACGTGTGCAGGGCCTTCTGGAGGGAGATGAAGTCCATCGAGCTCTGCGTGACGAGCGACGCGACCCGACCGAGGTGCCGAGGCTCGACGAGATCCACCAGGGCACCCTCCGCCTCGCCGCGAGAACCGTGATTCGGGTGGTCGATGGAGACGGTGGCCCAACCCCTTGCCGCGTTGTCGAACGAGACGACGAGCGCGGTCTCCTTGACCACGGCCAGGCCGTGCCCGTACACGGCCAACGGCGCGCCGGTATCGAACTTCGGGTGCTCCGGATAGGCGATCTCGAAGTCGATCCAGCTGTCCACGGGCGGCCCCGGGTCGGTGAGGTCGATCTCGCTGTCGTGGGTACGGAAGTCGCTCACACGGACCTGACCGCGAATGAATGCGCTCACGTTGGGTAGCGGCATCGGGAGGACTTCGATGTCGCGAACGGGATGCTCCGAATCCCAGGCGGTCTGGGCCATGGCCGTCACGCGGTTCTTCACGTCGCCCTCGGACCGCACCGTGAAGGTGGTCGAGGTCAGCGTGTCATCGGGAGCGAAGGCCGTGGGCGGTATCAGCGATGCGTCCCAGCCCGCCGGACGGGCGAGAGGCGCGCCGGTCGCCGCGGGGAGCGCGGCGGAGATCGACACGGTGATCCGATGCCCGAACGCCCACCGGCTCCGGGGCCAGACGTGGATGAGCCGACCCTCGCCGTCGGGTGAGACGTCTACCAGGATCGGAACGACGGCGCCGGTGTCGTGATCGACCGCGCTCACGTAGCGGTCCGGTCCGGCCAGCAGGGAGCCGGCATCCACCGCCGCCGACAGCTCGAACGAAACGGAGCCCACCGGCGAGAACCCGTCGGCGCTGCCGAAGAACGTCTCCGGCTGGAACGAGGCCGGCAACGCCTCGAAGACCCCCTCGGACAGGAGCGACCGGTCGATCGCCGGCCGAAGACCCGTGGCCGAGGTCGAATCCGGCACGGTGTACTGGTCGCTCGGAAAAGGCAGCACACAGGTATCGACGGCGAAGGTGCGACACGACGCGTGGGGCGCAGCTGACGCAGACCGGACCTCGGGTTGGACCTGCGGTGCCGGCGGGGTGCACGCCGCGAGCAGGACCACCCCGGTGATCAGCAAGGTTGAGAGGACGGCGGCTCCCGACCGACGGTTGTCGGTCCGAGCGCCGCCGGCTCCGGTGTTTCGACCTTTCACGATGTGGTCCCCCTCGACCCCTACGGACTTCGGCTGAGCTTCCCGCCGTCCATGGTCTAGGACGCGGTCGGGACATCTGTCAACATCGCCGCTGCAAGGGAATTCGTCCCGAGCTTGCCGGTAGCCTCCCGGCCGGAGGAGACCGGACCCGTGACACCAGCAGTCAGCAGCCGACACCTGAGCAAGATCTACGGCGAGGGGGATACGGCCGTTCATGCGTTGCGGGACGTGACCGTCGAGATACCCCGAGGCGAGTTCGTCGTGCTCCTGGGCCCCTCGGGATCCGGGAAGACCACGTTCCTCAATCAGGTGGGCGCACTCGAGTCACCCACCTCGGGAACCATCGAGGCCGACGGACAGGACCTCGCCGAGCTCGACGGTGACGAGCGGACCGAGTACCGACTCGACTCGGTCGGATTCATCTTCCAGTTCTACAATCTCGTCCCCACCCTCACCGCCCTCGAGAACGTCGAGCTCATCGCGGAGCTGACCGGCGGTGGAGCCGGTGAGCGCAGCGTGCAGGTCCTCGAACAGGTCGGTCTCGGCGATCGCCTCGACCACTTCCCGGGCCAGCTGTCCGGCGGTCAGCAGCAACGGGTGTCGATCGCTCGCGGTCTGGTGAAGAACCCGCGACTGCTGCTCGCCGACGAGCCGACCGGAGCGCTAGACGTGGCGACGGGAACACAGATTCTCAGCCTCCTCCGGGGCACGGTCGACTCCGGTGACCGATCGATCCTCACCGTCACGCACAACACCGAGATCGCACGCATCGCACATCGGGTCATCGAGCTCCGCGATGGTGCAGTGGTGGACGTGACGACCAACCCGGATCCGGCCGACCCCGAAGACGTCGACTGGTGAGTCTCCTAGACGTCAAACGCAAGCGTGACGTCCGCCGGCAACGAGGTCAGTTCATCGCAGTCGCCGTCACCATCGGGCTGGGAGTGATGCTGTTCGCCGCCACGTACGACGCCTACCGGAATCTCGACGCGTCATACAACGCCACCTACGACCGCCTGGACTTCGCTGACATCACCGTCGTCGGTGCCGTCGCCGACTTCGACGAGCGGGCCGCCACCATCGACGGCGTCGCCTCCGTGGAGCGCCGCTTCCAGGCTGACATCCCCATGCGGATCGACGGCGACATGTTCCTCGGCCGGATCGTCGCCTATCCGCCTGACCGTCAACCGGAGGTCAACAAGATCTCGATCGTCGACGGTGACGGGCTCGATCCGGACGATCCCGCCGCGGTCGTCCTCGAGTCCGCCACGGCCCGGACCTTCGACATCGGCGTGGACGACAGCGTCGACATCCTCGTCGCGGGATCCTGGGGCGAGGCGCACGTCGCCGGTGTCGCCGACTCCGCCGAGTACATCTGGCCGGCCCGCGACAGCCAGAACATCTTCCCTCCCCCGGGCACCTTCGGCATCGTCTTCGTGTCCGACGACCTCTTCGCCACCGTCCCGCCCGAGGCGGCCAGCCCGGATGTGTTGATCACCTACGAAGAAGGGGTCGACATCGAAACCGTCGACGATCGGGTCACACAAGCCGCGTTCGCCGCCGGAGCCGGCCACGTCGTTCCCCGCGCCGAACACCCGTCCCACTCCACCCTGCTCCTCGACGTCGACGGTTTCCGGTCCATGGCGGTCATGTTCCCGAGCATGTTCATGCTCGCCGCCGGGATGGCCGCATTCGTCCTGCTCACCCGGGTCGTCTACGCGCAGCGGTCACAGATCGGGACCCTGCGGGCGTCGGGCATGCACCGGAAGATCATCCTCCGCCACTACCTCTCCTACGGGGTCCGACTCGGCTTGGTCGCCGGGTTGGTCGGGTTGGCAGTGGGCATGCTGGCCGGCTTCCTCATCACCGGCGTGTACACCGACGCGCTCGGCATTCCCGACACGGTCCGCACGTTTCACTTCGTCACGCCGATCATCGGCCTCCTGTTCGGGCTGGCCGCCGGAGGACTGGGCGCATGGGCTCCGGCTCGCATCGCCTTCCGATTGAGTCCCGCGGAGGCGATGCGGGGCGAGGTGCCGGCCGAGCAGGGGCGGCGGAGCCTCGTGGAGCGGATGTTGCCGCCCCTGCGCCGCTTGCCCGTGCGCTGGCTGATGGTCATGCGCGGGATCGGTCGCAGCAAGCGACGGAGCCTGTCGACCGTGCTCGGAGTCGTGCTCGCGGTGACGTTGGTAATGGTCTCCTGGGGAATGCTGGACACGATGATCGGCATGATCGACCGCCAGTTCAACGAAGTGGCGACCGAGGACGCCGACGTCGTCCTCCTCACCCCCCTGTCCGACGACGCCGTCACAGCGGTCGAGCAGATCGGGGCTGTCGAACACGTCGAGGTCGTCTCCACCCTCGAGGCCACGGTCGAACGGGACGGCCGGTCCTTCTCGACCTCACTCCTCGGCTTCACCCCCGACAGCGAGGTGCACGAGTTCCCCGACGGGCTCCCCGCCGCGGGTGTCCTCGCCGGCAGCGGGCTAGCCGACCACGTGGGAGCCTCGGTGGGCGACGAGCTCCGCGTCCAGCTGCCCGGCCTGGACCGGGAATTCACCACGACGCTCGTCGGATTCCTCGACGAGCCCGTGGGAACGTTCCTCTACGCGGATCGCGACCGTCTGGAGGAGGTCGTAGGGGCGGAGACGCTTGCGTCTCCGAGCCTGTCCTCCCTGAAGATCCGCTTCGCCGATGGCGTGTCCGACCGCGACGCCGTCGTCGACGAGATCGAGGATCTCGAGCCGGTCGGCATCGTCATCGATTCACGCGCGCTCTACGAGCTCGTTCAGGACTTCCTCGGGTTCTTCTACGCCTTCATCGGGATGATGGTGATCTTCGGTGGAGCGATGGCGTTCGCCCTGATGTACAACACGATCTCGGTCAACGTGGCCGAGCGGTCCGGAGAGTTCGCCACGATGCGCGCCAACGGCCTGTCTCACGCCCGCATCGCCCGGCTCATCGGGACCGAGAACATCCTCCTCACCGTGCTGGGTATCGCACCGGGTCTCATCGTCGGCTACGTGGTCGGAGGCTTCTTCATGTCGCAGTTCTCGGTGGACGCCTTCACCATGAAGTTCCAGATGAGGCCGTTGAGCATGGTGCTCATCGCCCTGGCCATGGTGGCGGTGGCCATGCTGTCGCTGATCCCGGCCATTCGAACCGTTGAGCGACTCGACATCGCACAGGTCGTCCGGGAGCGAGCGGCCTGACGCACGGCCCCGCATGGAATGAGCGCAGCCCGCGATCGGTTCTCCTGTACATGATCGTGACCACGCCCTTCTCGTCGGCCCGCATCGACGAGACGCGAGCCTCCCTCGTCGAGACCCGTCTCGCCCTCCACCGAGTGGCGTTCTACGTTCTGTCGCCGGCCCGGGAGGCGGCCTCGGGACGTATCGGCCTCCGCTCCACACCCGGCGGCTTCAGCACCCCACCGTTCGACGCCGTCGACGGCTCCGGCGAGCGGATACTCAGCGTGGATGGCACGGACCTCGTCGTGGCCGAGAACGGTGTCCTGCACCGCAGTCCACTCGAGACCCTCGCTGCGGTGGCCGAGGCTGCCGGGGTCGAGCTCGACGGCGGGCGCGGGGCCGACTTCGACGTCCCGGCGCTGGGTGCAGCCGACGCCTCCCTGACCATCGATCCGACTTCCGCCACTCTCCTGGCCGACTGGTGGGGCTTCGGCACGGCCGTTCTCGACGACCTGCGTCCGGCGAGCGGGCCCGGCGACGATGTCACCGAGGTCCAGCTGTGGCCGGAGCACTTGGACGCCGCCATGGAGATGGGAGCCGCCGATGCCGGGTCCCGGGCCTCCTATGGTGCCTCGCCCGGTGACGAGCACCACGACGAACCGTACCTCTACCTCGCGGCGTGGTCCGAGATCGACCACTCCGATCCCTTCTGGAACGACCCCCACTTCCCGGGGGCGTCACTGGGGATCAGGCAACTGACCGGCGAGCCGAATCCGGCCGAACGAGCCCGCTCCTTCCTGGCCGAGGGGTTCGATCGTCTCACCGGGACCTGACCGGAGTGGGACCCCTCCGCCGGTCCCTCAGCCCCGCGCCCGGTCGTGGAGACGCGCCGCGGCGAGGTAGCGGACGCCAGCGGTGCGGTCGACGCGCTCGAGCAACAGCGGCGCAGCCGGAGCCAGGATCCGTTCGATCTCCGCGGTCCTGTCGACGCCGATTCCCTTCCAGGGGCGAGCGGTGAGCTCGTCGGTGCGGAACTCGATGTCGGATCGGTACTGCATGCCCACCGACGAGACGCGCCCGTTCTCGGCGAGCCCGCGGCTTTCGAGGCCGGACATCGCGGACGCGATGGCGTCCTCTCCCCACATGCGGCTCCGCGCCATCCAGTCGGGCGGGTAACCCGCCCACGCCGAGTCGAGGATCACGGCATCGACCGGATCGAGGCCCGCCGCGACCAGGATCGCGTTGTGGGTGTCGCCTCGCCATTCGCGCAGGCAGTTGAGGGCATGCCAGGCGGACAGGGTCGGATCTTCCGGCATCGGCATGTTGAGGCAGGCCGCGAACAGCGGACGACCGGCGGGCTCGCAATGGGTTACCGCTGACCAGAGATCATCGCGGAAGTCGGCCAGATGCCCGGCTGCCGAGAGGGCGTATCCGGTGAGACCGCTGAGCACGGCCCGATCCCGGGCGGACCACAGTGCCCCGAAGGTGGTCTCCTGGCGGGCGATGCGCATGCTGGTCCGGACCGGTTCGGGCGCCCAGGCGTACATCGCGGCCACGACCGCATCGTCGCCGGCGGCGGCGATCGGCGCGGCGCGCGTGGCCAGGTATCCGAGACCGCCGGGGACTCCCAGCGTCGTGTAACGCCCGATCGCCTCGGGATCCCAGAAGATCCATCCGACCAACGCGTGCACCATTCGCGCCAGCCGGGCGGTACGTCGCTCCCAGTCCTCGTCCTCGCTCACACTCCCGGTCCCTCCCCGGTCCGTTCGGGGTCTCCCCGCAACCTACGCTCGGCCCAGGTATTCGTCATCACACCAGGGGACGGCATGAGCACCCTTCACGGCAAATCCGCACTCATCACCGGCGGCGGAAGCGGGATCGGACTGGCCAGCGTGGCGCGTCTCGCGGCCGACGGATGCCACGTCACCATCTGCGGGCGAACCCGCTCCACGCTGGAAGCCGGCGTCGAGGAGATCAAGGCGACGGCCGTCGCCGGGACCGAAGTCGGATCGATCGTCGCCGACGTCACCGTCGAGGACGACGTGGCCGCTGCGGTGGCCGCCGCGGTCGACCACGGTGGCGGCCTCGACATCCTCTTCGCGTGTGCCGGCGGATCCCTGCACCTCGGCCCCCTGGTCGCAGCGGACCTGGAGGCCGTTCGGGCCACGATCGAGCTCAACTACGTCGGGACCTTCCTCTCGATCAAGCACGGCGCCAGGCCCATGCTGGCGGGGGGCGGCGGTTCGATCATCGGCATGTCGTCCCATGCCGGGGTCGACCCGTTCCGATCACTCGGCGTCTACGGCTCGGCCAAGGCCGGGCTGGACATGCTGTGCCGGGTGGCCGCCGACGAACTGGGCTCGCGGGGAGTCCGAGTCAATTCCGTGCAACCCGGCATCGTGGCCACCGAGCTGATGGCCCCCATCACCGATGGAAGCACGCTCCTCGACGACTATCTGCCGCAGATCCCCCTCGGCCGGGTGGGGCGGGCCGACGAAGTGGCCGAGCTCGTCAGGTTCCTGGCCGGCCCCGAGTCGGCCTGGATCACGGGTCAGTGCATCGCGGTCGACGGCGGACAGAATCTGCGACGCGGCGCCGACTACGGAGTGATGGCCCGCGAGCTCTTCGGCGGCGATCCGATCGACATGCTGGACCCGTCTCGATGACTGGACCCATCTCGATGAACGGCACCGTCGCCAACCGCCCCGACATGCCCTGGTGGGCTGACGCCCCCGAAGCCGCCGCCGCGGCACTCGGGGTCGAGCCCGCTGTCGGACTGCCCGAGGAGGAGGTCGCGACGCGACGCGACGAGTACGGCTCGAACGACCTGGAGGAGGAGCCGACCCGCGCCCGTTGGCGGATCCTCCTCGCCCAGTTCGCCGACACGATGATCGTCGTGCTCCTGATCGCCATGGTCGTGACGGTGCTGATCGACGAGGTCACCGACGCCATCGTCATCGGGGTCATCGTCATCCTCAATGCGATCATCGGATTCGTCCAGGAGTACCGGGCCGAACAGGCCATGGCCGCCCTCCGCCGCATGTCGGCCCCGTCGGCGCGCGTGGTGCGGGGCGGACGACAACAGACCCTGATGGCCGGCGAGATCGTCCCGGGTGACGTGGTCCTCCTGGAGCCGGGCGACATCGTCCCCGCCGACTTGCGGCTCATGGAATGCCCGAACCTCAGAGTGAACGAGGCCGCGCTCACCGGCGAATCGATGCCAGTCGACAAGCGGACCGAGGCCATCGACCACGCCTCCGGCGAGCTGATCGCCGACCGACACAACATGGTGTTCAAGGGGACCGCCGTCGTGCACGGTCGAGCCCGGGGACTGGCGGTGTCCACGGGGATGGCCACCGAGCTCGGCCAGGTGGCAGGACTGCTCAAGGCTCACCAGGCTCCCCGGACCCCGCTCCAGAACCGGCTCGCCGCCCTCGGACGGCGCCTCGCCGCAGCGTCGGTGGTCATCTGCCTGATCGTCTTCGGTGCCGGAGTCGCCCGGGGTGAAGACGTGTCGCTGATGTTCCTCACGGCCGTCAGCCTGGCGGTCGCGGCCATCCCCGAGGCCCTCCCCGCCGTGGTCACCATCGCATTGGCGCTCGGTGCCCAGCGGATGGTCAAGCAGGAGGCCCTCGTTCGAAAGCTGCCGGCGGTCGAGACTCTCGGCTCGGTGACGGTCATCTGCACCGACAAGACCGGCACTCTGACCCAGAGTCGGATGCTGGTGGAACGGGTATGGACCCCGAGCGCCGAGCTCCGGGTGACGGGATCGGGCTTCGAGCCCGATGGTGAGCTCGTCGGGCTCGACGGCGAGCCGGCTCCCGACACTCGCGGCCCGGTCCTACGGCTCGCCGAGTCCGCAATGCTCTGCAACGACGCCGAGCTCGTACCCCCCGCGACCGCCGGTGGATCCTGGGACGTCGTCGGCGACCCCACCGAGGGAGCCCTCCTCGCGCTGGCCGAGAAGGTCGGCGTGAGTCGATCCGATCTCGAGGCTCGGTGGCCGCGCATCGAGGAGATCCCCTTCGATTCGAATCGCAAGCGGATGACGACCGTGCATCGCAGCGGCGACGGCGGCGGTCGCGTCGCCTCGAAGGGAGCGGTCGAGACGATCCTCGAGGTCGCGACCGACATCGCCGACGACGGGGCCGAGCGACCCTTGACCGACGCCGACCGGGAGGATCTGCTCGCCACCGCTGCCGCGATGGCGGACGAGGGCTATCGGGTGCTGGCGATTGCCGGCGGACCCCTGCCGACCGACCAGCCCGGTCTGCCGGCGACCATCGAGTCGGATCTGACCGTCCTGGGCCTCGTGGCCATGGCCGATCCGCCTCGACTCGAGTCGGCTGACGCCGTGGCCGCTTGCCGAAGCGCCGGCATCACCCCGGTGATGATCACCGGCGACCATCCCGCAACGGCCGCCGCCATCGGGAAACGGCTGGGAATCCTCGACGACCAGGAGGTCATGACCGGCGTCCGCCTGGCCGAGGAGCACGAGACGGGTCTCGAGGCACACGTGCACCGCGTGGCGGTGTACGCCCGGACGACCCCCGAGCAGAAGCTCGACATCGTGCAGGCGTGGAAGGCCCGCGGCGACGTGGTGGCCATGACGGGCGACGGTGTGAACGACGCTCCGGCTCTGCGCTCGGCCGACATCGGCGTCGCCATGGGCGTCGCCGGCACCGAGGTTGCGAAGGAGGCGGCCGACATGGTGCTTCAGGACGACAACTTCGCCACGATCGTCACCGCGGTCGGCGAGGGCAGGCGAATCTACGACAACATCCGTCGCTTCGTCCGGTACACGCTCACCTCCAACTCGGGCGAGATCTGGGTGATGTTCCTCGGCCCGTTCCTCGGGCTACCGCTGCCGCTGCTCCCGGTGCAGATCCTCTGGATCAACCTGGTGACCGACGGCCTGCCCGGCCTGGCCCTCGGCATCGAACCGGCCGAGCGGGGGGTCATGAGCCGCCCACCGCGGTCACCCTCCGAGAGCATCTTCGCACGAGGCCTGTGGCAGCACGTGCTCGCCGTCGGCCTGCTCATGGGACTCATCCCCCTGGGCCTGGGACTGTGGGGCGACGCCGGAGATCGCCCCTGGCAGACGATGGTGTTCCTCTCCCTGGCGCTCCTGCAACTCGGACACGCCCTGGCCGTCCGCTCCGAACGGGACTCCCTGTGGCGGCTCGGCCTGTTCAGTAACCCGAAGCTGCTGTGGGCGGTGGCGGTCACCTTCGCGCTCCAGTTGATCGTCGTCTACTGGCCGCCGGCCCAGGACTGGCTCGACACCGAGGCCCTGACCGCTACCGAGCTCGGGATCGTGCTCATCGCTTCGACCGGCGCCTTCTGGGCCGTCGAGCTCGAGAAGCTGGTCCGCCGCCGGGGCGAGCCGAGCTAAGCCCACGACGGTCCGTTTCTAGGGCACGATGCCGTTGTCGACGAGGGCGTCGTGGACGAGCTCGGCGAGCATCATCGAACCGCTGGCCGACGGGTGCATGCCATCGCCGGCCAGATAGGCCGGGTTCTCGTCGAACACATCCCGGGGATCCACGAAGATCACGCCCAGTTCCTCCGCCACCGCCGAGGCCCGGGCGTTCCACGGGTCCAGCGCCGTACCGAGCGAAGCGAACAAACCGGTCGGCGACAAGTGGTACATCCCGAGATACACGATGTCCTCGACGCCGTCGGCCCGCATCTGACCGATGAGCGACCGCAGCTGCCCCTCCATCACGTCGATCGCGACCACACAGTCCGGCCGGGCCGGTACCGGACAGCGCCAGAACAGATCGTTGGTCCCACCGTCGAACACCACCGCCCGGGGGTTGGCCGGGGCCACACCCTGGGTGTACTGGGTCACGATCGATCCCCCGGGAGCCTGCGGGATCACACCCAACGTGGCACCCGACACGCTCTCGTCGAGAAACGAGGTCCCGGTCATCTCCTCGAGCCGACGACCGACGTGGGTGCAGTCACGCTTGGCGAGCGAGAACACCGAATCGCCCACGATCGCGATCCCCGAATCGGTCGCCGGCACCTCACAGTCGACATCCGGCGGCGGAACCGCACAACCCGCCGCCGACAACACCCCCGCCAACACCACCCCCAGGAACCGACCCACCCGAATCCGCACGCGCGACCGCCCGACCGCGCCCATACATGGACCCATCACAACCACCACCCAGTTCTTGGGACCGACCTGGACGCCGGTGCCTCGAGATGGAAGGTACGACGACCGATCGATCACGTCCGTGCTGTCGGACACATCGACGACGTGCCTCTCGACACGCCACCGGGCGGCCGCGAACCCGGGGTTCCGGAACCTGACAGACTTGGTGCCATGGCGCTCCAGATCCGCGATCCAGATGAAGTGAGAGCTCGCCTGGAGGGCTGGCTGTGCCGGCAGCTCGGGGACGAGTCCCGACCCGAGCTGGGTCCGATCGACATCCCCGAAGCATCGGGGTTCTCATCCGAGACGCTGCTGTTCGATGCCACCTGGACCGAGAAGGGCGAACGCACCGCCCACGCGCTCGTGACCCGTTTCCCTCCGGGCGAGGTCCTTCCCGTCTTCCCCAACTACGATCTCGCTGCGCAGGCGAGTTGCATGCGCCTCGTCCGCGAGCAGACCGACGTGCCAGTCCCGACCTGCCGTTGGCTCGAGCTCGACGAGACCCACCTCGGGTCGCAGTTCCTCGTCATGGACCGCATCGAAGGTCGGGTCCCTCCGGACCGGATGCCGTACACGTTCGGAAGCTGGGTGACCGAAGCCTCCGACGCCGAACGAGCCGTGCTCGAACGCTCGTCGGTCGAGCTCCTCGCCGGCATCCACACCGTCACGCCCGACCGCTTCGACCTGTCCTTCGCGGACGGCGGACGGTCCGTGGGCTCCGGGGCGTCACCCCTGCGACGTCACGTCGATGACCAGTACGACTACTACGAGTGGGCCCGCGTCGGTGTGCGTTACTCGCTGATCGAGGACATGTTGGCGTGGCTCGAAGCTCACTGGCCGGCCGGCGAGAGTGACGCGGTCCTGTGCTGGGGTGACGCCCGGCCCGGGAACATCCTCTTCGACGGCTTCACACCGGTCGGCGTGCTGGACTGGGAGATGGCCACCGTCACCCCGCCCGAGATGGACCTCGGCTGGATGATATTCCTGCACTCGTTCTTCCAGAACCTCGCCGAGGTGCTCGAGCTGCCCGGGCTGCCGGGGTACTTCGACCGCGACCGGGTCTGCGCCATCTACGCCGAGGCGTCGGGCCACGTGCCGAGAGAGATCGAGTGGTTCGAGGCCTACTGCGCCCTGCGCCACGGGATCATCATGACCCGCACGTCCCTGGTCGAGGAGGCCGAGGGCCGGGCCGAACCGCCCGCCGATCCCAACGACCGGATCCTGCACCGCGTCCAACTCGAAGCGATCCTGGACGGCTCGTACTTCTAGGATCAGGGTCACCCGGGGGAGGGACCCGGGTGACACGCGAGCCGAGGCGACCGTCGTCTTCTAACCTCTCCCACCGGGGCCACCTTCCCTATGGCCCACAGGGGTGTCCATGACCGAAGACAACACGCCACCATCGCCGGGTGACGAAGCACCCGGCGGCGACACCGCACCGGACATTCCCGAGGTGGCGCCCCCGGCGCCGCTGTCGCCGCCCCCTGACAGCACCCCACCGCCTCCTGACAGCGCCTCACCGCCTCCTGGCAGCACCCCACCGCTCCCTGGCAGCGACGGTCCTCCACCACCACCTCCGCCCGCGAAACCGCCGGCACCGGGACCGCCGTCACCTCCTCCGCCCGCACCCCCGTCGGCGATCCCGTCACCCCCACCCCCGGGTCCCCCGTCACCAGCGGTGGGCCCACCCGCCGCGACGGTTCCGGGCCCGCCGATCATGGCTCAGGGTGCCGTCGCTCCACCGGCGGAGGGCATGAGCTCAACGGCGAAGGGTTGCCTCATCGCCTTCGCCGTCGTCGCCGTACTCGCAGCTCTGGCGGTCGTCTCGGTCGTCTTCGTGCTCGGCCGTGCCGCCGATGACGTGGTCACCGAGTTCGAGGAGTTCGGCGAGGAGCTGGATGAGAACACCGGCTTGGCCGATCCCTCCGACTACGACGTGGAGCTCACCGACTGCCTACCCGAGACGGGCCTGGTCACCGCCGAGGGCGAGCTCACCAACACCTCGGACCGCGATCGTGCCTTCTGGGTCAACACCGCGTTCACCGCCGACGGCGTCCGACTCGGTACGGCCAACACCTACGTCGAGGGCCTCGGCCAGGGCAACAGCGCCGCCTGGCGGGCGACGTTCTTCGACGTTCTCCCCGACGACGTTCAACCCTCGGACGTCGTGTGCGAGGTCGAGAGCGTCGAGTATGCCTTCTAGGAGGATCTGGGCATGACCGACCGCGTGCTGGTGGACATCTCCGGCGGTGTCGCCGATGTGCGACTCAATCGACCCGACAAGATCAACGCCCTCGACGCCGCGATGTTCGGTGCCCTGGCCGACGCCGGGACACAAGTGGCGGCCGATCCGTCGGTCCGGGCGGTGGTCCTGTCGGGCGAAGGCCGCGGCTTCTGCGCCGGCCTCGACTTCTCGTCGTTCCAGGCCATGGCCGGCTCCACCGGCTTCGAGATCGACGACGACACCGAGCCGGCTGATGACCCGGCATTCATCGGACGGGTTCCGGACGGCAAGATCACCCACGGCGCCCAGTGGGTCTCGCACGTGTGGCACACCATGCCGGCACCGGTCATCGCCGCGGTCCACGGAGTCGCTTTGGGCGGGGGCTGCCAGATCGCACTCGGCGCGGACATCCGGATCGCCGCGCCCGACGCGCGGTTCTCGATTCTGGAGATCCGGTGGGGACTGTCGCCGGACATGACCGGCACGCAGCGGCTGATCGAGCTCGTCGGACTCGACCGGGCCAAGGAACTGGTCTTCACCGGACGGATGGTCGACGGCACCGAGGCCGAGACGTTGGGCCTGGCGACCCGCGTTGCGCAGGATCCGCACTCGGCGGCACTGGACCTGGCCTCCGAGCTCGCCTCGAAGTCGCCCCAGGCCATTCGGGCCGCAAAACGGCTACTCAACGAAGCGGCCCGACGCTCACTCGCCCAGGGCTACGAGGCCGAACGGAACGAGATCGGCGCGCTGATCGGCTCACCCAACCAGGTCGAGGCGGTGGCTGCCTACTTCGAACAGCGGGCCCCCGACTTCACCGACCCTGACTAGCCCGGTCGCCGGGCGGGGATTCGCCGCGGCGAGCTCGGCCCAGCTGCTGTGGACGGTCGGGAACCTGCTGGCGGCGTCGATCGGGCTCCAGGGTGTGCAGCTCGCGTCGTGGCGGACGATCGTGGGCGCGATGCTCTACCTCGCCTATCTGGCCGCACGACGTCGACGGCTCACGGTCGGCGCGCTCCGACTCGGCTGGCAGGGCGGTGCCGCATTCGGGCTGACCGCCAGCCTCATGTTCACCGCCCTCCAGGAGACGACCGTCGCCAACGCCACGGTCATCACCGCGCTGCAGCCCTTGCTGATCATGGCGCTGGCCGACCGGATGTTCGGAGAACGGTTCCGTCCCGCGATGCTCGCGGTCACCATAGCGACACTGTCGGGTGTCGCGCTCGTGATCTTCGGCTCGAGCACGACGCCAGCGTGGAGCCCCCGCGGGGACACCCTCGCGTTCGGTGCGCTGTTCGCATGGGTGTGGTACTTCCCCGCCTCGAAGCGGGCCCGCCAGCACCTCGACGCCGTCACCTACCAGACGGTCGTCCTCGTGGTCGCTTCGCCCATCGCCGTCGGATTCGCCCTGGCGCTCACCGGATCCATCGGTAGACCGACCGCCGCCCAGTACCTGGGCATCCTCGCCATGGTGCTCGTCCCCGGCACGGGCCATCTCCTGATGAACTGGGCCCACGCCCACATCAGCTTGACCCTGGCATCCATCCTCACCTTGTCCGTGCCCGTCATGTCAACCCTCGGCGCCGCCGTCGTCCTGGACGAACCCATCGTCGGTTGGCAGATCGCCGGCATGGTGATCGTCGTGATGGGCCTGGGCTGGCTGATCCGCCATCATGAGGATCCGACCGCCGTACACACCGCTCCCCGGGAGGCGACGTGACCGACTCCATGACGTTCGAAGAAGCCGTTGCGACCGTGACCGGTCCCGGTGGCTCCTTCGAGGTGACGGAGGGAACGGTGTCGGGCCGGACGATGCCGGTCTTCGCCGCCGCGCCACCGTCGCTTCGCTCGCTGATCGACCTCGCTCGCATGCGGGCCGACACCGAGTACCTCATCTTCGAGGATGAGCGCTGGACTTTCGGGGCCGTCGCCGAACAGATCGATCGGGTCGCCTCCCTGCTCGTGGACCGCTACGGCGTCGAGCCCGGTGACCGGGTCGGCATCGCGATGCGCAACTACCCGGAGTGGATCGCCGTGTACCTGGCGACCGTGTCGGTCGGCGCCATCGCTGTGGCCCTCAACGCGTGGTGGACCACCGAGGAGCTCTCGTACGCCTTCGGTGACTCCGAACCGACCGTGGTGTTCGCCGACGCGGCGCGGGTGCCCAGGATCGAACCGCTGTTGACCGACGCGCCGTTCACCGTGTGCGCCGTCCGCGCCGACGGTGAGCTTCCGGAGGGTGTCGACCGATTCGACGAGGTCCTGTCGGCCGAGGCGACCATGCCCGACGTGGAGATCGACCCCGACGACGACGCCCACATCCTCTACACGTCGGGCACGACCGACCACCCGAAGGGTGCCGTGTCGAGCCATCGGGCCGTGCTCTCGTCGCTGCTGGCCTTCGGGGCCCGGGGCGCGGTGGCCAACCTCCAATCTTCGCCGAGGGAACCGTCGCCCCACCGCAACTGCTACATCCTGTGCGTTCCGCTCTTCCACGTGACGGGCCTGGTGCCCGTCATGCTCGGGTCGTTCACCGCCGGGTTCAAACTGGTGATGATGGTCAAGTGGGACCCGGAGCAGGCGCTGGACCTGATCGAGCGCGAGCGGGTCACGGCGCTGGTCGGCGTCCCGACGATGTCCTGGGACCTCCTCGAGAGCCCGGCGTTCGACGATCACGACACATCCAGTCTCGTGTCGGTGGGGGGCGGCGGCGCTCCCGCACCACCGGAGCTGGTGAAACGGGTCGAGGAGAACTTCTCGCGAGGTCGCCCGTCCATCGGCTACGGCATGACCGAGACGAATGCGTACGGACCGCAGAACACCGGCGACGACTACGTGGCTCGACCGACCAGTACGGGTCGGGCCATCCCGGCCATCCAAGTCGCCGTATTCGACGAGGACCATCGGATGCTGCCCCCCGGCGAGCAGGGGGAGATCCGGTTTCGCGGGCCGATGGTCATCCGCGGCTACTGGAATCGGCCCGATGCCACGGCTGAGACCATCGTCGACGGCTGGCTGCGCAGCGGCGACATCGGACGGATCGACGAGGAGGGGTTCGTCTACGTCGAGGACCGGGCCAAGGACATGGTCCTGCGCGGGGGCGAGAACATCGGCTGCGCCGAGGTCGAAGCGGTGATCTACCAGCACCCTGCGGTGTACGAAGCGGCGGTCTTCGGCGTACCGCACCGACGTCTCGGCGAGGAATTGGTCGCTGCGGTCATGGTACGCGAAGGGGCGATGCTCACCGTCGATGAGCTCCAGGCCCACGTGGGCGAGCATCTGGCTTCGTTCAAGGTCCCGACGATCGTCGAGTTCTACGGCTCACCACTCCCCCGCAACGCGAACGGCAAGATCGTGAAACGGACGCTCCGTGAGGACCTGGTCGAGCGGCGGTCCTAGCCCGCATCGCCCGACCGGACCGCTCGCCGCTGTGCAAGGATGCGACGATGGTTCGCTCCGATGCCGCCACCGTCGAGGACTACCTGACCGAGCTCTCGGACGACCGGCGTCACGCGATCGAAGCGGTCCGGGAGACCATTCTCGACAACCTCGCCGACGGGTTCGTCGAGGCCATGAACTGGGGCATGATCGCCTACGAGGTCCCGCTGGAGACCTTTCCGGACACGTACAACGGCCAACCGCTGATGTACGCCGCGCTGGCAGCGCAGAAGAACCACATGGCGGTGTATCTGACCACCGTCTATGCCGACGGAGAGGTCGAGGGGTGGTTCCGCAAGCGCTACCGGGCGACCGGCAAGAAGCTCGACATGGGCAAGTCGTGCGTACGGTTCAGGGAGCTGGAGCAACTGCCGGTCGAGCTGATCGGCGAGGTGATCGGCCGGACGAGCGTGGACGAGTTCCTGGCCAAGTACGGCGACGCCATGCGAAAACGCTGACCCCCCCTCCCCACGAACTTTGGGCAACGATCCGGACATGTGAGGGTTGGATGCCCAAAGTTCGGAGCGAATCGTCGGGAGGAGCCGGAGGAGACGATCAGGTCGGTCATTCCACGGGGTAGCGGGCTCGGAGTTGACGAGAGATGACCAGCTTCTGGATCTCGCTGGTGCCTTCACCGATGATCATGAGGGGGGCGTCCCGGTAGTACCGCTCGACCGGGTACTCGGTGGTGTATCCGTTGCCCCCATGGATGCGAAGCGCCGCCGTGGCGACTTCGAACGCCGTCTCGGAGGCGAACAGCTTGGCCATCCCGGCCTCCAGGTCGACGCGCTCACCCGCGTCGTACCGGCGAGCCGCGTCGTGGGTCATCAATCGGGCGGCGTACACCTTGGTTGCCATCTCGGCGAGACGGAACCCGATTGCCTGGTGCTCGAAGATGGGCTTTCCGAACGTCTGCCGTTGCTGGGCGTAGCTCATGGCGGCTTCGAGCGCCGCCTGAGCGACGCCGACGCCCCGGGCGGCGATGTTGATCCGACCCAGTTCCAGGGCCGACAGCGCGTAGGCCAGGCCGTGACCGAGGCCTGCCCTACCGCCGAGCAGGGCCGAGGCCGGCACCTCGTGGCCGTCGTAGTGCATCTCGACGGTCTCCAGGCCCCTGTAGCCCAGCTTGTCGACCGTTCCCGACACCGTGATGTTCCCGAACCTCTCGCCCGGCTCCTTCTCGACTAGGAAGCAGGAGATACCGTGGTCGGGCACCACCGCCATCACGGCGACGATGGACGCCCGCACACCGTTGGTCACCCACATCTTGGTGCCCTCGATGACGTAACCGTCGCCATCTGGCGTTGCCCTGCAACGCATGCTGCGGGCGTCGCTGCCCGCGTCGTGCTCCGACAACGAGAACGCAGCCCGGAAAGTCCCCGCGACCATGCGGGGCAGCAAGTCGGCGCGCTGCTCGTCGGTCCCGAATCGTCCGATCATGGTGGCCACGATCATGTGGGTGTTCATGAGGCCGGCGAGGCTCATCCATCCGCGGGCCAGCTCCTCGATCACCCTGGCGTAGGTGAGCGCATCGAGGCCGAGGCCGCCATACCGGGGGTCGATCGTCGCGCCGAACAGACCGAAGTCGCAGAGCTGCTCGTACAGCGGCTGGGGGAACTCGTCGGCCAGCTCGTAGCGTGAGGCGTTGGGCATGACCTCCCGGTCGACCCACCGGCGAACGGTGGCGACCAGCTCATCGGCCAGTTCGTCGGACATGGCGACATCGGTCCGTGCGCTGTCAGCCCCCTCCGATTCGCTCACGCATCCCCTCCGATCGCCAGCACGGTAGCTCCGGTCTGCTCCTCGTCGTGAACTCCCGCTCCGCCGCCGGCCCGAGGCTCAGCCGGTCTGGTCCAGTAGCGCGGCCACGACCGCGTCCCGGACGGGCTTGGCTTCGGACTCGGAATCGAACAGCAGCGGCTCGGTCACCCGGCCGAGGAAGCCGTCCAACCACGTGTGAGCGTCGTCTACTCCCCACACGGTGATCTCCCCACAGCCACCGGCGACGCACTCTCGCACGGCCTGCACGTAGGCATCGGACTGCCGAGCACGGCCGACATCGTCGGCGGTGGCGACGGGAACGTCCAGCTCGGTGAGAGCCACCTCGAGGCCGAGCGCACGGAACGTCTCGATCTGTTCCTGCAGTTCGCCCGGGGGTGGCGCGCCCGTCAGCCAGTGAGCCTGGAGGCCGACGCCGTCGAGAGGGACCCCCCGGTCGACCAGGTCGGTCACGAGCGCGACGAAGCCGTCGCGCTTGGCCGCGACGAATTCGGTCAGCACCTCGTTGAGATACAACCGGGCATCGTCATCGGCAGAACGGGCGATCATCAGCATCTCGGCGACGTAGTCGGGGCCGAGCACCCGGTAGAAGTGGTTCTCGTACAGGGCACCACCACCGGTCTCGAGTGGCTCGTTCACCACATCCCACCGATCGATCGTCCCGTCGTATCGGCCCATCACCGTCGTGATGTGCTTGGTGATCGCGGCCCGGAGCTCGTCGGGGTCGGTGATGGCCAGCACCCAGTCCGGCGTCGAGTCGATCGTCTCCTGTTCCCAGATCAGGTTGTGACCCTTCACCTCGAGGTCGTGCTCCTCGGCGAAGGCGACCAGCTCGTCGACTGGCTCGAAGTCGTAGCGGCCGGCGGCGGGGTGGATCGCAGCCCACTTCAGATGGTTCTCCGGCGTCACACTCGAGAACTCCGAGGCCAGGGTCCGGGCATAGGGCGGTTCGTCGCGGATGAGCCCCGGCTGGGCCGCGGCGCCGAAGAGGATGCCGGCCCGGTCGGCGGCGACCCGCAGTGGACACTCCTCTGGAACGTCACAGGCCACGCCCGGCATCGACGTCGGCGTAGCGGGCCCGGTCGACGACGGAGCACGGGTCGTCGGTGCACCTGACGAACCACCGTTGCCCGAACACGCAACCACGAGTCCGCCGAGCAGAGCGACCCCCCATACGGCGACCAGGGCTCGACGCCTCACAGGATGGCGTTGATGACGCCGAGCCAACCTTCGAGGTGTGTGTCGCCCAAGTGGGCCTCGACCGCTCGCTCCCTGGCTCCCCGCCCGAGCCGCGCCCGCAGGTCGTCGTCGTCCAGGATCTCGCAGACCGCGAGGCCGAACTCTTCGAGATCGGTGGGGTCCCGGACGAGCCGGCCGGTCTCTCCATCGACCACCTGGTCGACGATGCCCCCCACGGCACTCGCCACGACCGGCGTGCCCTTCATCATGGCCTCGGCGACCGTGAGGCCGAACCCCTCGGCCAGGCTCTTCTGGGCGACGATGGCAGCGTGGCGCTGCAACGCGTTGACGATGGCGGCGTTCTCGCCGAGATCGTGCATGGGTATGCAGACCAGCTGCACCCGACTGCGGATGGCATGGGGCAGATGGCGCCAGGAGTTCCAGCAGTCCTGGAGCACCTGTCCGCCCTCGGGGTCGTCGGCCACCGCCGACACGACGGGGCCGGCCAACACGAGCTCGGCCTCGCGCCCCGAGTTGACGTACTCGGCGAAGGACTCCATGACGCCGTTCATGTCCTTCATGACGTCCCAGCGCGATACCTGGATGAGCATCGGCACCTCGGGCGCCGATGGAGGTCCGGTCCGGAAGACATCGCAGAATCGCTGGACCCGGCCCGGCGACCCGTCGACCCGTTCGAACCTCGTGTCACCGGGCCGGCCGGCCAGGATTCCGACGTGGGTGAGGATGGCCTCGACGGTCTCGGGATCCATGTCCTGGTTCTTCGGTGCGAAGGGATCGATCGACGGCCAGATGATCGAACATCGCTCGGTCGGCACCCAGGACGGGGGGAATCGGTCATCGGTGAAGACGTAGTGGTCGACGAAGGGCTCGAGATACGGGCGAAGAAACTCCCATCCAGCCATGCTCCTGTCGTTCTGTTCGTCGATCCCGACGTGACAGCGCCACACCACATGGCACCCGAGCGTCTTGGCGTGTTCCGCCAGCCCTGCGGTCTGCGGGTCGTGCAGCACCACGATGTCGCCTCCACGCGCGACACCCGCCAGTTCGGCCAGGTCCGGGTGGAGCGCCGCGGTGTAGATCTCGTGCTCGCGGGAACCCAGCGGACCGCCGTCCCCGGCCCCGCCGTAGAGATGGTTGTGGATCCGTTTCGTCACCTCGAAGAACGGCGGCGAACCATCGATCACGAGCCACCGGGCGTCGAGGCCGACGCCGCGCACATAGCCGAGCAGGACGTTCAGCATCTCGGCGACGCCACCCCCCGCCGCGGTGGAGTTCACGTTGATCACGCTCCGCCCCGCGAGCCGCTCCAGCGCGTGGTTGGCCGTGCCCACCGCGAACGCCTCGACCCTCTGCGGGTCCACGATCTCGGAGAATCGACGAGGGTCAAGGGCACGGATCGTCACTTCCTGCATCCCGACATGATGGCCGAAAGCACCTAGCGTGAGGAACATGGGCCCACCCGTCACCGTCGGCATCGACATCGGCACCACCTCGGTCAAGGCCCTCGCGGTCGACGCATCGGGCGACGTGCTGGCGCAGAGCCGCGTCCCCCACCCGCTCCGGGTGCCGTCGCCCACCCGGCTCGAACACGACGCCGACCAGGCCTGGCGAGTCGGCGTGCTCACGGCCTGGGACGACGTCCGGCAGGCCGGAGACGTAGCGGCCATCACCGTCGCCGCCATGGTCCCCTCGCTCGCCGCTGTCGACCGATCCGGCGTCCCGGTGGGACCCGGGCTCCTCTATGGCGACGAGCGGGGCGAAGCCATCACCGGAGCGCCGCCCGGGGCCAACGGCGAGTTCGAGGGATTCGTCCGCTGGAGCGCCGACCGCTTCCCGGAGGCCGCGGCCTACTGGCCCGCCCAGGCCGTTGCCAATCGTGCCCTGTGCGGCAACGGAGCCATCGACACCACCACGGCGATGACCACCCTGCCGCTCTTCGACGGCACCGGCTGGGACCCGACCAGGTGCGAGGATCTCGGGATAGGTGCGACCCAGCTCCCCTCCATAGTCATCGGTGCGGCACCCGCCGGCGAGACGTCCGAAGGCATACCGGTCTCGGGTGGCACCATCGATGCTTTCGCCGACCAGTTGGTCGCGGGAGCCGACCGCCCCGGCGACGTTCACGTGATCTGCGGAGCCACGCTCATCTGCTGGGCCGTGACCGATGCGTGGCGAGAGGTCGACGGACTCTGGACCGTGCCGCACACTGCGCCCGGGTGCACCCTGATCGGTGGGGCATCCAACGCCGGAGGGCTGTTCATCGACCGCGTCCGACTGCTGCTCGGTGATCCACCGATCGAGCTCGCCCGACGGGGCCGATTGGATCCAGCGGCCGTCCCGGTCTGGTCGCCCTACATTCGGGGCGAACGCACGCCGCTGCACGACGCTACGCGCAGAGCGGCCCTCGTCGGGGTCGATCTGACCACCAGCCCGGTCGCGGCGCTCCGCGCCGCCTACGAGGCGGCCGGGTTCGTCGTGCGGCACCACCTCGAGCTGGCCAGGACCGATCCGAAACGGATCGTCGTCTCGGGCGGCGGCAGCCGGATCGACGTCTGGCTCGAGGCGATCGCCGATACCACAGGCCTTCCGGTCGACGCGGTCGCCATTCCCGACGGCGGCGCTCTGGGTGCCGCATTCCAGGCTCGTCTCACCGCCGGGCTCGAGACCGACACGGCCTCGGCGACTCGCTGGGCCCGCACGAATCGTCGGGTCGAACCCGATCCCCGGTGGCAGGAGGCGTGCGAAGCGCGGTACCAACGGTTCCGATCGATGGCATCCTGACGTGATGGTTCCACCTTCGTCGACCCTGCTGGTCCGGTTCCGTGGCGCAGCCGAGGCCGCCGACGGCTGGTCATGGCGATCGCGGGGTTCTCTCCTGTCGGCCCGGTCGCTCCTCTCCATCGCATCGGCCCTGTCGGTCGCCAGCGCCGGATCCATACTGTCGGTCGGCTCGGCCGGATCCATCCTGTCGGTCGGCTCGGCCGGATCGATCCTGTCGGTCGGCTCGGCCGGATCCATCCTGTCCTACCAGAGCGACGGAGCGATCCTCGGCTGGAAGCGGCGGACCACACCAGACGACCCTCGACTCGCGACGATCACCCGGCTCGCCTCCTGAACACGAGGGCCCGCACGTCGTCGAGGGGCCGGACCGGCCCGGTCAGTTCGTAGCCGTCCGGCAGGAGGCGCTCGGTGACGAGCGTCTCGTAGTCGGGCCAGATCCCCAACTCCGGCGGCGCGATCAGGACGACGGTGTCGGCATCGATGTCCATCCCGGCGAGAAACTCCTCGGCCGTCGAGGACCTACCGAGCGGCAGGGGCAGGATGGGCTCATCCATCCCGTAGACGCGTGCTGGGGCCGACAGGTACGCGAACGAATCAGGGTCCGAGACCTCGTCGGGGTCCAGGGCCTCGACCAACCCGCTGTTGATCAGGGTGAGAGGGGCCTCCCCTTCCGTCTCGGTCCGAGCCCACTCGATAGCTTCGCTCCAAGTCTGCCGATGGTCGCCGGCATGGGCATGCATCGCGAGGATCCCCTGGGCCATGAGCAACGCGGTGAGGATCACCGCCCGGGGGAGGTGATCGGCCGGCCCGCCGACGCGGGCGACGGCCATTCCGGCGATGAGGGCGAGCCCGGGTGCCGCGGCGACCCAGTAGCGGCTCACCCAGAGCGGATCACCGGTGACGGTGCCGGCCAGCAGGAGGATCGCCGGCGGGGTCAGGGCCCATCCCGCCGCGATCGCCGTCGGCCCGCGCGACCAGGGGTCATCCGGCCGCCGGAGGAGGACGGCGACGGCGACGACGACGAGCGCGCCGAGCGGAACCACGTCGATCATGGCCTGGGCCGGCGACGGCTGGGCGCTGGTCACCAGCGAGGACGCCCGTCCCGCTAGCGACATCACCTGTGGGGCCAATGGGATGACGAGAATCACCGCCAGCGACACGACCGGGAGCGCCAACGGGAGCACGCGCCGCCGGTAGGCGACGAGCACCCCGCCGTGGACCAGCAGGACGAGCACGGCGAACGGCGTGAGATACAGCATGCCCGCAGAGGCGACCGCCCAGCCGTAGGCCGACCGGCGGTCGCCCTTCTGCACCCAGCTCCACAGGAGACGCATCGACCACACCGCCAGCAGCACTGCGAAGGCGTAGGGTCGGGCGGTCGTGGCCCGGAAGGCGACGTTCGCCGTCGTGAGAAAGGTTCCGGCCGCGACCCAGCCCGTCACATCACGGTCCATCTCCCGGCCGAGATGGAACAGGTGCCATGCCGCCGCCCCCACCGCGAGAGCGGACGGGACGCGCAGCCAGAACTCGCTGCCGCCCACCACCTGACGCCACGACCACAGGAACGCGAAGTACAGCGGGCTCTGCCCTTGATACTCCTGGGCCCGGGTCACCGCATCGGTGAGCCTGTCGCCGGTGACCCAGGCGGACAGCGTCTCGTCCAGGCGCCATCCCCAACTCATTGCGACCAGCCACATCACGACCACGATCGCGATCGCTACCAGAACCACCCCGCGGATGCCCGCCACGGGACCGTGGATCGCCGACGCCCGAGGGGCCGGGGCTTCCGGGGCGCGCTGCGCGATCGAGACCACCCCTTCCCTTCGACCCCCACCAGGACGACTTGAGTGGGGTCAGGTACCCACGAGCTCGAAGAACTGGACCTCGACCCGCATCGGCAGGAGGAAGCGCAGGTAGAAGGCGTGCAGTTTCACCACGTCGAAGTCATCGACCTGCGGTGCCCAGATCTCGACGCGATCGTCACGGTCGGACCACGCGACGGCCCGCTCGTGCATGGCTTCGAGGTCGCGCCGATCGTCGACCTGCACACCGAAGTGATCGCCGGGCGGCGCCACCATCGGTGTGTCGTCTGCGACCAGGAAGACGAACTGGTCGAAGGGCAGCACCTGGAGCACGAGCTGCTGCCGGTCGGTGGTCTGCGTCGGCAGCTCGTACCAGCCGAAGACGTCGCCGTAGAAGGCGCAGAGCTCGTCCCGGCCGGTCTGGCCGAGCAGATCGGCCGGGACCGAGAGTGCGACGTGGTTGAAACGGGCGACGGGGCCGGGTCGGCCGTGCGGGCCCGCTCCCCTCGGCTCGCTCACGCGCGGGGGTCCATCAGGATCTTGCGCGGGACCTGGCCATCGGACTGCCGGTTCATGGCCTCCATCAAGCCATCCAGCGAGACGTCCCGCGGCTCGACGAGATACTCGAGCGGGAGCCGGTTCGCATGCAGCTCGTCGAGTGCGCAGGAGATTCCATCGGCGTCGTAGTTGTAGGCGCCCGTCACGGTCAGCTCGTTCAGGATGATCCGGTTGTTGTCGTAGGCGGGCGGGGTGATCCCGGTGCCGACCAGCACCATGCGACCGGCCGGGGCGAGCTGCGCCAGCCCTGCAACCGTGGCGTCGGCGCGGCCCGAGCACTCGAGCACGACGTCGAACGCCCCGTCGACAACACGGAACGGCTCGGCGATCGAGGGCACGTCGAGGTCTCCCGGATCCCGCACGGACACGGCACCGAGGGACCGGGCCAACGCGGCGCGGTCTCCGTTGGGCTCGACCGCGTGGATGTCCGGCACTCCGTCAGCTGCGAGCAGGGCCAACGCCATCGCTCCGATGGGTCCCACGCCGGTGACCAGGACCCGGTCGTCGGGCTGGACGTCGCCTCGCGTGAGCGCGTGACGCGCGACGGCCAGTGGCTCGGCCAGGGCGGCCACTCGGAGATCGAGCCCGCCCGGCACCGCAGCGAGCTGGACCTCCGGTACGACGACCCGTTCGGCGAAGGCTCCATCGCGATCGACGAGGCCGGGCGCCACGCGTCCGCGACAGAGTGAGGTGCGTCCGGCTCGGCAGGGTGGGCACCGGCCGCAGGCGGCCTGGGGAATGCCGACGACCCGATCACCGGCCACCCACCGGTCGACGTCGGCCCCGACCGTACGAATCACCCCGGAGAACTCGTGGCCGGGCACGACACCGGGTGTGCCCCAGCCGTCCACCACGAGGTGCAGGTCGGTGCCGCAGATGCCGCAGTGATCCACCTCGACGACGACCTCGCCCGCTCGGGCCTCAGGCACCGGCCTGGTCTCCACATCCATCTTCCGTGGCCCGCGGAGGACCGCAGCGCGCATCGTCGCCGGTCCGCTCATCGGCCCTGCACCAGGAACTCGTCGGAGAGCCCGTCGAAGTCCGGGCGCGATCCCTGCCACCGCACGGTGCCGTGGCCGATGACGACGACCTCGTCGGCCAGAGCCAGCGCGTGCTCGACGTGCTGTTCGATGACGACGAGGCTGGCACCGGTTTCCCGCACCTCGGCCAGACGCTCGTACACCGCCTCGACGATCAGCGGGGCCAGCCCGAACGACAACTCGTCGACGATCAGGACCGATGGTGGTGCCACGAGAACGCGAGCGAGGGCGAGCATGCGCTGCTCGCCGCCGGAAAGGTGATCGGCCAGCTGACGCCGTCTCTCGGCCAGCACGGGGAAGATGTCCCAGACCCGGTCCACCAGGCTCGATTGACCACGGCCCCGCGCCAGGCCGAGCTGGAGATTCTCCTCCACGGTGAGCCCGGCGAAGACCGGGCGACCCTCGGGAACGTGGGTGACACCGCGCGCCACGAACTCGTGAGCTCGGCGACCCGTCACGTCCTCCCCGGCCACCCGCACCTCCCCCCCGGTCGGGCTGAGGAGCCCGGTGGCCACCCGGGCCAGGGTCGTCTTCCCGGCGCCGTTGGGTCCGACGATGGCGACGACCCGACCCGGCGCAACCGAGAGCCGGACGTCGAACAGAGCCCGGAAGGGTCCATAGGCGGTGCTGACGCCCCGCAGCTCAAGGGCGGCGACCGTCGTGCTCATGGCGAACCCCGCTCACCCAGATAGGCCCGTTGCACGGTGGCGTCGGTGACGACCTCCTCGGTCGGCCCGAACGCGATGACCTCACCGGCGTCCATCACGTAGAGGTGCTCGGTGAACTGTCGCACGAGGTCGACGTCATGCTCGACGATCAGCATGGCGATCCCCCGTTGGTCCCGGACCTCCGACAGGGTCGCGGCCAGAGCGAGCGACTCGTCGTGGTCCAGGCCCGACGACGGCTCGTCGAGCAGCAGGATCCGCGGCTCGGCGGCCAGCGCCCGGGCCACCTCGACCAGACGACCGCGCCCCAGGCTGAGTGCTTCGATGGGACGATCAGCGTCCTGCTCCAGGTCGAGTAGTGCGAGTGTCTCGTCGATGGTCGTTCGTTCGGCTGCGGTCGGCTTGCTCCGGCCGATGAGGTCCCGCCACAGCCCGCCGGTGGAACGCAACCCCATGACCGATACCAGCACGTGTTCAGCCACCGTCAGTCCGGCGAACAGCTCGATGCGCTGGAAGGTACGACCCAACCCGCGTTTCGCCCGCTCCGGTACCGACCGGGCGGTGATGTCGATCCCGTCCAGCGTGATGGTGCCCGCATCACAGCCGTGCAGTCCCGAGACGCAGTCGAACACCGTCGTCTTCCCTGCGCCGTTGGGACCGATGACGCCGACGATGCCAGCCGGCTGGACCTCGAGCGACACCTCGTTCACCGCCAGAAAACCGCCATAGCGCTTGGTGAGGCGATCGACCGCGAGGAGGGTCATGAGCGCACTCCGCTGAGCGTCCGATCCCGTTCGTCATCCGCCTCGCGTCCGGAGGCGTCGGGGTCGCCATCGGCCAGCCACGGCACGTGGCGCCGAACGAAAGCCACCGAACGTCTCGTGTTGTACTCGATGATGCCTTCGGGGTGCCGGGCGAAGGTGAGCGCCCCGAGCCCGAAGAGTACGAAGGCCCACACCGGATCGACCCCGGCCTTCTCCAGTAGTTCGGGAAAGACCCGGAGGGCCAGACCCGCCGTGATGGCGGCCTGAATGCTGTTGGCGCCCAGGGTCACGACCAGGACCACCCACACCAGCCCCCAGAACCACACGAACTCCTCACGGTCGGCCCGCTCGAACGTCGCCGCCAGCAGACCGCCGCCGATCCCGGCGATGCCGGCCGAGAGAGCGAACGCGGTGATCTTCATCCGGGTCGGGCTGATGCCCACCGAGCGTGTCGCCGCGGTCGAGCCTCGCAACGCGGCGAGGAAGAGGCCGGTCGACCCCCTCTGGACCTGACGCACCCCCAGCGCCACCAGGACGAGGATGACGATCACGAGGAGAAACCAGGCCCGATCGGACCCGAAGTCGACGGGACCGATCGCCGGCCGAGGAACCTGTGTCGCGCTCGTGTCGCCGCCCACCCAGCTCTGTGGCACGAGGATGTTCTCGAACATGAGAGCGAACGCGAGCGTCGCGAGCGAGAGATAGAGCCCCCCTAGGCGCAGGGCAGGGACGGCGACCATCGCGCCGACCGCGGCTGCGATGAGGGCTCCGATCACCAGGGCGGTGAGCATGTCCAGGCCCAGTCGATCGGTGAGCTGGGCGGTCGTGAACGCTCCGATGCCGGCGAAGGTCGCCTGACACAACGAGATCATCCCGCCCATCCCCGTCAGAACGGTCATGCTCAGCATGACGACCGCCGAAACCGCCGCCAGGGTGAGCACCAGTAGCCAGAAGTCGTCGGCGACCCACACCGTCCAGGCGACGAGACCGGTACAGAACAGCGTCCCCAGTATCCGGTTGATCCAAGCGAGCCTGCGCCCCCGCGACATGGCGACCGGCGCGGCCGGGGGTGGATCGACCCCGGCCAGCGGGTCGGAGAACGCGGGCCGGCGCAGGCCCGGTCGGACGAGGAGCAGGACGAAGAGCACCACGAACGGGAGCGAGGGTCGGAGCCCCTGGGCCAGCACGCTGTTGGTGGGGAGCCATCCCGCCAGCACCGCCTGCGCTATCCCGAGGATCAGACCACCGACGAAGGCCATCGCCACGCTGTCCAGCCGGGCGAACACGGCGGCGGCGATGGCGGCGATGAGCAGGATGATGTAGCCGTCGATGACGAGCTGAGCGAAGAGCGGGGCGAGCAGTACTCCGGCCAGGCTCGCCAGCATGCTGGAGAGCATCCACGAGATCGCCGAGACCCGGTCGGCATCGATGCCGTGCAGCTGGCTCATGCGGGCGCTCTCGGCCACGGCCCGCATCTGGAGCCCGATCGACGAGTACCGGAAGACGGCGGTCAGCACGACGGCGACGGCGAGGCTCACCCCGATCGTGGCGGCCTGGTCGGCGTCGATCGCCACGTCACCCCATCGCCCCACCCAGTCCAGATCGCCGACCACGCCGCTCGGATTGAACGCCGGCCCCGGGAGCAGCCAGAGCTCTACGAGTTTCGGTCCGGCGACCAACAGACCGAGTGACGTCACCAGACGCGCGGTCTGCGACGCCGTGCGCAGGTGCCGGAAGAGAAAGCGGTCGAGGCCCAGGCCGACGAGCGGTCCGACCAGGCCGACCACGACGAACAGGGCGAGGATCAGGTGCCACCCGTGACGCTCGCGCAGGTTGTAGAAGAGCGCCCCGGCCAGGAATGCCTGCGCGGCGAACGCCAGGTTGAACACCGCCGACGTCTTGTACGTGAGCACGAGGCCCATCGCCATGAGGCCGAACACACACCCGATCGGCACACCCTGAGCCATGAATCGGAGGAGCTCGCCCATCCCGGTCGTCTCTAGTCGCTGAGGACTGGTTCTGGGAGCTCGTCGGCGTCCTGGTCGAAGCACATGAACGGCTTGCCCGGTTCGGACCAGCGGGGGACGAACCCGCCGTCGACGATCTCCGACACCACATAGCAGGCGACCTCGGGGGTTTGGTCGTGGCCCGTGGTCCAGTCCAGGTCGGGCAGTATGCCGTCGGCGTCGTAGTCGGTGACCCGGTTCATCGCGGCGATCACCGTCGGTTGGTCGAACTCGGGTCCGGCCTCCAGCAGCGCGGTGTGCAACATGTCGGCCGCCACCCACCCCGAGAGGGTCTGCTCATCCGGGGTGATGCCAGCGTCGGCCATGGCGGCGAGGTAGGCCTCGAGACCCGCCGGCGGGTCCTCCACCTCGAAGGTGGCGAACTGGGTCATCACCAGGGAACCCTCGAAGGCGTCGGCGAACTTCGCGACGAGCTCGGCGTCATACCCGTTGGCGATGTACTGGACCGCGTCCATCTCCTGCTTGGCCATCTCCTCGGCCAGGAGTGCCACCGCGTTCGAGTCCATGCAGGTCACGACCAGGTCGACACCCGCGTCCTTCATCTTGCCGACCTGGACCGAGTAGTCGGCGTTGCCGTAGGGGACGGCCAGGTCCTCGTAGGCCACCTCGGCCACCGGGAACTTCTCGAACGCGTTCTCGAGCCCGGTGGCACAGTCCTTGGACTGCTGCGATACGGAGCCGAAGGCCAGGACCCCGATCCCGGTGAAGCCCAGATCCTGCGCCATCCACGGCACCAGTGGACCGGGGCAGGTGAAGCACAGGTAGCCGCGCATCCCGTACATGTTCGGCGCGTCCTGGAACTCCTCCTGGATGTTCCATCCGAACGTCGGAACCCCCGCGTCGACCAACTGCCCCGCGCCGGTGAACAGCAGGACCGAGACCGGAGCGACCGCGAACACGTCGTCCTGGCTCAGGAGCTTGGTCACCTCGACCTGGTTGTTCACCGTCTCGTCATCACGCTCCACCGCCAGAACCAGGTCGCGGCCGTAGATGCCACCCGCCTCGTTCACCACGTCGAAATAGACCTCCGCCCCGTCGGCCGCCTCCCCGAACGGAGCCTGGAGCGGGTTCGTCACCGAAGCCAGCCCACCCACCCGGATCTCGGTGTCGGACACACCGGGCACCCCCGGTCGGGCGACGAACTCGTCACGCCGCGGATAGGCATCGGCCCCATCGCCGACGGTGGTCCCGGTCGAACCACCCGTGTCGCCCGCCCCGGCGGTCTCCGCGCCGTCGGTGGTCTCCCCACCCGCATCCCCCGACGGGTCACCCGACGGGTCACCCGACGAGCTGTTACCACACGACACTCCCACCGTGACGATGACAGCGAGAATGCACAACCAGCGACGTCGCACCAGGTCCCCCCTGTTTCCGACGCTCATCCCGAGAAGAACGAACTCGACGCAGCGTAGCGCCGCCGCGTCGGATGGGCGGACCGTGCCGTGTGCCGACCGCCAGCCTGGCACCGCGGTACCAGACCGACGGCATCCAGCGCACCGGAGCTCGGTGTCAGTCGCTGAGGACAGGTTCGGGGAGTCCGGCGGCGCGATTGTCGAAGCACATGAACGGCTTGCCCGGTTCGGACCAGCGCGGGACGAACCCGCCATCGACGATCACCGAGTGCACGACGCAGGCGGCATCCGGCGGACGGTCGTGGTCTCTCGTCCAGTCCAGGTCGGGCAGTATGCCGTCGGCGTCGTAGTCGGTGACCCGGTTCATCGCGGCGATCACCGTCGGTTGGTCGAACTCGGGTCCGGCCTCCAGCAGCGCGGTGTGCAACATGTCGGCCGCCACCCACCCCGAGAGGGTCTGCTCATCGGGGATGATGCCAGCGTCGGCCATGGCGGCCAGGTAGGCCTCCAGACCCGCCGGCGGATCCTCCACCTCGAAAGTGGCGAACTGGGTCATCACGACGGAACCCTCCAGCGACCCGGCGAACTCGGCGACGAGCTCGGCGTCATAACCGTTGGCGATGTACTGGACCGCGTCCATCTCCTGCTTGGCCATCTCCTCGGCCAGGATCACCACCGCGTTGGAGTCCATGCACGCGACGACCAGGTCGACGCCCGCGTCCTTCATCTTGCCGACCTGGACCGAGTAGTCGGCGTTGCCGTAGGGGACGGTCAGGTCCTCGTACCCGATCTCGGCCACCGGGAACTTCTCGAAGGAGTCGAGAAACCCCGCAGCACAGTCCTGCGTCTGCGGCAGCGAGCCGAAGGCCAGCATGCCGATCTTCGTCGCACCGATGTCCCGCGCGATCCAGGGAACGATGGGATTGGTGCACGTGATGCAGATGTAGCCGCGCATGCCGTACATGTTCGGCGCGTCCTGGAACTCCTCCTGGATGTTCCATCCGAACGTCGGAACCCCCGCGTCGACCAACTGCCCCGCACCGGTGAACAGCAGGACCGAGACCGGAGCGACCGCGAACACGTCGTCCTGGCTCAGGAGCTTGGTCACCTCGACCTGGTTGTTCACCGTCTCGTCATCACGCTCCACCGCCAGAACCAGGTCGCGGCCGTAGATGCCACCCGCCTCGTTCACCACGTCGAAATAGACCTCCGCCCCGTCGGCCGCCTCCCCGAACGGAGCCTGGAGCGGGTTCGTCACCGAAGCCAGCCCACCCACCCGGATCTCGGTGTCGGACACACCGGGCACCCCCGGTCGGGCGACGAACTCGTCACGCCGCGGATAGGCATCGGCCCCATCGCCGACGGTGGTCCCGGTCGAACCACCCGTGTCGCCCGCCCCGGCGGTCTCCGCGCCGTCGGTGGTCTCCCCACCCGCATCCCCCGACGGGTCACCCGACGAGCTGTTACCACACGACACTCCCACCGTGACGATGACAGCGAGAAACCACAACCAGCGACGTCGCACCAGGTCCCCCCTGTCTCCGCCGCTCATCCCGAGAAGAACGAACTCGACGCAGCGTAGCGGCGCCGCGTCGACCGGATCGGCCGTGCCACGTGTGACCTAGGACCCTTGACACGATGTTACCCGCTGGTAACTTGATGCCATGGGTATTCCGATTCGTCACGTCACGGTTCACGGTCACGATGTGACGTACCGCTTGGCGGAGAGCGAGCCCGATCGGCCGACCATCCTCCTCCTCCACGGCATGGCCGGGAGCTCGAAGACCTGGCGTCAGGTGATGCCCGATCTGGCCCGTCACTACACCGTGGTCGCTCCCGACCTGATCGGCCACGGCGAGTCGGCCAAGCCGATGGGCGACTATTCGCTCGGCGCGTTCGCCAGTGGCCAGCGCGACCTGCTCGCCGTACTCGGCCTCGGTCCGGTCACGGTGATCGGCCAGTCCCTCGGCGGTGGTGTGGCCATGCAGCTCGCCTACCAGCATCCCGAGCTGGTCGACCGGATGATCCTCGTGGGTAGTGGTGGTCTTGGCCGCGAAGTGAGCTGGCTGCTACGCCTCCTCACTCTGCCCGGCGCCGAGTACGTGATGCCCATCCTCTTTCCGTCGTTCCTGCGCGATCAGGGCGACGCGGTCAGCCGAGGGCTGCACCACCGGGGTTGGAGCGCACCGCACGTCGCCGAGATGTGGCGGGCCTACGCCTCGCTCACCCAGGCCGAGAACCGGAAGGCGTTCGTCCGAACCCTGCGGGCGGTGATCGATCCGGGTGGGCAGTCGGTGTGCGCGGCCGACCGGCTCTACCTGGCTGCCGCCATGCCCACCATGCTCGTCTGGGGCGACGCCGATCCGATCATCCCCATCGATCATGCCTACGCCACCCACGAGCTCGTGCCCGGCAGCAGACTCGAGGTCTTCGAAGGGGTCGGGCACTTCCCGCACGTCGAGGAACCCGAACGCTTCGTCCGAGTGGTCCGAGACTTCATCGACACGACCGAACCGATCTCCGGCGGCCTCCAGCCCTTCCACCACCTCCTCGCCCAGAGCTGACGCCGCAACCGAACTTTGTGCCCTGGCTCGCATATGGGTACCGCCAGAGCACAAAGTTCACTGTAGGAGGCTCAGGCGGCGGCCGCGAGCGCGGCGCGGAGCAGGCCCGCCACCTCCCCGGGGGTCTTCACGATCTGTCGCCAGGTACAGCGCATGACCCTCCAACCGTGCGCCGCCGCCACCTGGTCCCGATGGGTGTCGGTCTCCCTCGCCTGGTCGTAGCTGTGCCATCTGCGGCCGTCCAGCTCGACGATCAGATGCTGGGAGCGATAGGCGAAGTCGACGCGGCCTATGCCGTCTTGAACGGCCCACGGCGGCAGGACCTGGCAGTCCGGTCTGGGCAGCCCGAACCTCGCGATCAGGCGATCGAAGCGAGCCTCGAGCTCGGTGGTGGAGAAGACGTGCCCTTCGCCGCGCACCTCGAGCAATGGTCGAATCCGGCCGATTCCGTGTCGGCCCCTGCGAGCGAGCGCATTGAAGACGGCGATCAGTCGCCGGATGTCGAGCGCCCCCGAAGCCAGCCGATCATCCAGCACGCGCGCGAGCCGCTCCGGGCGCAGCTTCGCGGCCAGATCGATCATCGTCCTCTCGGGTGTCGTCACCGGAATGCCGTCCGCCGACGTGCAGAACTCAGGTCGCAGGTCCTTGTATCGATGAACCCGGTCCGCCGGAATCGAGCGGACCTGCTGGGTTGCGGCGATGGTCACCACGACGAGACCCCGTGGTGCGTACCTGAACCGATGCAGCTCAGCTGCGCTCTCGTGAGACGCGACGGCCTCACCCGCGGTGCTGGTTGCCATTGTCAGGCGCTGACGCAGGGTCGGCACCGAACCGTTGACGACGAATACCCCGCCGGCCACCCTGATGAGCGATCCACGCCGGATCCGCCGGCGGATCTCCACCTCGTCGACGCCGGCCTCCACGAGCTGGGTCAACCGCACGACCCCGTGGCCCTGGCGGGCGAAGGTCCCGAGGATGCGTTCGGTGTCGCTCATCTTTGAAGGATGGCCGGTCGGGTGTGACAGTGGCCGCCGCTCCGCCGCCCCCCCCACCGAACTTTGTGCTCTGGCTCGCACATGGGTACCGGGAGAGCACAAAGTTCGTCGGATGGGGAAGGGGCCCCGGGCCGATACCGTCGACGGGATGGCAGCGACGCCCTCCCCTGACCTCTTCGACCTGTCCGACCCCCCGTCTCGTGTCCTGGTCTGCGTAGCTCACCCCGATGACATCGATTTCGGTGTGGCCGGCACGGTCGCCCGACTCACACGGGCCGGGACCGAGGTGGTCTACGGGCTGGCGACCTCGGGTGAAGCCGGCCCACCCGAGGATCTCCCCCGCCGGGAGCTGATCGAGATCCGGGAGCGGGAGCAACGCGCCGCGGCGACCGCCGTCGGCGTCACCGACGTCCGGTTTCTCGGCCTGCCCGACGGCCACCTCATCGCCGACCTGGCCACCCGCAGGGTGGTGAGCCGCCTGATTCGCGATGTCCGGCCCGAGGTGGTGATCACCCAGTCGCCCGAACGGCGTTGGGACTCGGTCTACGCCAGCCACCCCGACCACCTGGCTTTCGCCGAGGCAACGGTGTCGGCCGTCTATCCCGACAGTCGCAACCCCCACGCTCACCCCGACCTCCTCGAGGGCGGACCCGACCCCCACACCGTCCAGGAGCTCTGGGTGACCGGCCTCCATCCCTCCGACCTGTTCATCGACATCGCGCCGGTGATCGCTCTCAAGGCGGCGGCACTCGGGAGCCACCGGAGCCAGGTGGGTTGGATCGAGGACATCGAGGCCTTCCTCGGCAACTGGGGCCGGGACAATGCGAAGCGCCACGGGTTCACCGACGGTGCGATGGTCGAGTCGTTCCGCCGGATCATCACCGGCTCGCCGGGCTGAGGCGTCAGCCGCTCCGAGCCCTGCGCCCGGTCAGACGCGGACGGTGGACGCTTCGGATCGGAGCGCCTCGAACAGGCGGTCGAGGTCACGAGCGTCCGACGTGAGGACGACGACAGGACCGTTTCGGGTCGCGGCGTCGGCGACGATGGCGACGGATGCATCGACGACGTCGACGGTCCCCGACTCGGCGCACAGCAGTCCCGCTGCGCGCGCGACGGTCCCGTCCAGTGCGACCTCGTGGCAATGACTCAGGGCCCTCGCGAGCAACGCCTGCCTCGCTCCGCCACGCCAAGCCTGAGCGATCGCTCCGGTGGGGACCACGACGATGTCGCGTCGATCGGTCGCGACCCGGAGCATCGCCCAGGCGTCTCGGGCATTGCATTCGAGGGCGATGAGCGCACCAGCGTCGAGCACGAGGGCGGTCACGGGGCGAGGTGGGTTCGAGCGGCTCCGAGCTCATCCTCGGTGAAATCGCCGTGGATCGTCTCCCATTCGGCGATGATCCCAGCGAGGCCGCGGACGGCGAGCCGCTGCCGGGCTGCGTCGGCCAACCACGCCGACAAGGTCTGGGAGTCGGCCTCGGCCGCCTCCCTTACGGCGGACGCGAGCTCAGCCTCGATCGACACGGTCATTCGCTCCACCGTCACATCGACGAACATACTGGTTCATACCGGCCGTGACAACGCCGAAACCAGCCGCCCTACCAGCCGAGGATGGCGCCGATGATCAACCCGAGGATGAGGAGGCCGCCAGCCCGCCGCGTCAAAAGGAACGAGATGGGCGCGAACCAGAGCGGCCACACCGGGTTGGGGATCGGTGATTCATCCGGCTTGGGCTGACTGTAGGCCTCCCACACCCTGGGGAACTGCTGGAACGACGCTGCCACCAGCAGGGCGGCCACCGGAAGGATGCGGACCGCGACCAGCACCGCGGTCAAGGCGTAGAAGGCGACGAACATGCCCTTGGTGAAGGCCCGGGCCCGCTCCTCGCCCAGGACGACCGGGAATGTCCGGGTGCCGTCGCGCTCGTCCCAGGCCAGCTTGTCGATGTGCTTTCCCATGAGCACGGTGGTGGAGAGGATCGCGTACGGCAACGACGCGACGTAGATCTCCCACGGGATCGAACCGGTGGCCGCGTAGTAGGTGCCGCCCATCATCAGGGGGCCCCAGACGACGATGACGGTGGCCTCGCCCAGGCCGTGCTTCTTGAGCCGGAGGGGCGGGGCCGTGTAGCCGACGCTCAGCACGAAACCGGCCAGCGCGAACGCTGCGATCGGCCACCCTTGGGCCGCCGTGAGGATCAGCATCACGGTCAGTCCCATGACGTTCACCACCAGCGCGGTGATCATCAGGCCCTTCTTCGAGATCACGCCTGACAGCACCGGATGGGGCGAGTAGAGGTTTCGGGGGTAGTCCTCGTGGTCGGTCCCGACCTGGAGGTCGAACAGGTCGTTCATGAGGTTGTTGGCCATGTGGGCCAGCACCAGACCGAACGCCGAGAGGGCGAACCATCCCCACTGCACGCTGTCTCCCCGAAAGACCGCGAGCAGCCCGGCCGAGATGGCCGACACGAGCGTCATGGGGATCACGCCGGCGCGGGTCAGGAAGAGCCACTTCGACACCGGGTCCATGTGGCCCTCGGGCGGGTTGGTGGTGGCCAGGACCCACAGCCACTTCTGGACGAGACCACCGTCGGCTCGCGGCAGCCTCGGACTCTCGATCTCGGTCATCCGACAGACGCTACCGGCCGCTCCACGGAGGGCCCTACCCCGAGGCCCACATGTCGGAACGAACGAACCGGTACACGCCGCCCATGTCCTCGACCACCTTCGCCGGAACCGGCTCAGGACCCCCGAGGGCGTGAGCTCCCCACACGATCAGTGCGTTGTGCTCGACGACCACGGTGTTGTGCAGGGCGTCGTCGGTGTTCTTGCCCACGCAGACCAGGCCGTGGTTGGCCATGAGAGCGGCGCTGCGCTCGGTCAAGGCCTCGGCCACGGCGACCGCCAGCTCGTCGGACCCGCTCGGGTGGTAGTCGCAGACGGGAACATCGCCGCCGATGTAGACGACCGACTCTTCGACCACGGCCGGAATCGGCCGGTGGGCGACAGCGAACATCGAGGCGTACAGAGGATGGCTGTGCACCACACCGCGCACCTCGGAGTGAGCGCGGTAGCACGCGGTGTGCAGCGGCGTTTCGGCGGTGGGACTGTGTTCGCCCCCCGTCTGTTCACCATCGAGGTCGACCGTCACGAGATCATCGAGAGTCATCGTGTCGTAGGGCAGCGACGACGGTGTGACGCAGATGTCGCCGTCAGCCAATCGACCCGATACGTTCCCCGCCGTTCCCGACACGAGCCGACGGCGATCCAACTCCTTCGCCGCCCTCAGAACGGCCTCGCGTACCTCGTCATCGGTCATCGTGTTCCTCCTGGCGGATCCGGGGCGACCAGCACCTCGGGGTTGGCCAACCGATGGGGTCGTTCGCCGCGCAGCAAGCGGGCGAGGTCCTCGGCGATCATCATCGAGTGGCGGGCTTCGGTCTCGTACGTCGCGCCGCCGATGTGTGGCGTTAGCACGACGTTGGGCATCCCGAGGAGAGGGTGACCAGCCGGGAGCTGTTCACCGTCGAAGTGGTCGAGCGCTGCCGCGGCCACGCGACCCGAGCGCAGAGCGGAGACGAGCGCGTCGTCATCGTGGATCGCAGCCCGGGCGGTGTTCACGAAGACGACGCCGGGCCGCATCAGGTCGAATGCGTCTCCACCGATCATGCCGGCGGTGTCGGCGTTGGCCGGAGCGTGGATGCTGACGATGTCGGACTCGGCCAGCAACTCCTCCAGCTGGTGCGTTGCATCGGGAGCGAACGGGTCGGTGGAGATCACGTGAAGGCCCAGACCCTCCATCCTCCACTTCACCTCGCGGCCCACCGCTCCGAGACCGACCAGACCGATGGTGCGTCCCGCGAGCTCGTGGGCTCGGTAACGCTGGTACGGCAGTGTCTCGCCGAACACGCGCCCAGCCCGCACGTCGGCGTCGCCCGGGACCACGTGACGGGTGACGGCGTACAGCAGGGCCACCGTCATCTCGGCCACGGCGGCGGCGTTGCGACCGGGCGCATGCAGAACCGGGACACCTGCCCGCGTCGCTGCAGCGACATCGACGTTGGTGGGGTCACCCCGGGTGGAGCCGATCGCCACGAGCGGAAGCTCGAAGAGGGGATCCCACGCGAAGTCGGCCTCGCAGATGAGGACGTTGGCGTCCAGTTCGATCATCCAGTCCCGGAGCTTCTCTCCGTCGAGGACGCGCACCGGAGTGTGGTCGATCCAGGGGTCCACCACGACGGTGCCGAGCGACTCGAGTAGGGCCAGACCCTCGCCTCGGACCGGAGCGGTCACCAGGAGCGTCAGATCTTCGGTGATCATGATTCCTCGTCGAGGGAGAGCCTTGGCGGACGCTGGTGGCGAGAGCCGAACACATGGGTAGGTTCGCGCGGCCAGGCGCCCAGCACCGAGCACCGAGCCGAAATCTGGTCCCCCACCGTCGCCCAGCGACGGAAGCGAACCAGGAGAACGCCCGACCGAAGGCTGCGGAGACGGAGCGGAGCAGCGGCAACGGCGACACGCGGGTGGGCGAAGCCCGGGCCGGCGGATTATCGCCGGCCCAAAGTGCAAGGCTGCGGAGACGGAGCGGAGCAGCGGCAACGGCGACACGCGGGTGGGCGAAGCCCGGGCCGGCGGATTATCGCCGGCCCAAGGTGCAAGGCTGCGGAGACGGAGCGGAGCAGCGGCAACGGCGACACGCGGGTGGGCGAAGCCCGGGCCGGCGGATTATCGCCGGCCCAAAGTGCAAGGCTGCGGAGACGGAGCGGAGCAGCGGCAACCCGTGACACGCGGGTGGGCGAAGCCCGGGCCGGCGGATTATCGCCGGCCCAAAGTGCAAGGCTGCGGAGACGGAGCGGAGCAGCGGCAACGGCGACACGCGGGTGGGCGAAGCCCGGGCCGGCGGATTATCGCCGGCCCAAAGTGTAAGGCATCGCATGCTGGCCGGTCAGTACTCCTGAACCGCCTGGATCGACCGGGTGGCCGAGCCCCGGGAGGGACTGACATGAACACCATCCGACCCACGAACATCCGATTCCTGGCCCGAGGCGTCGCCGCCCTGCTGGCCGTGCTCTTCAGTTTCGGCGCTGTGGCCGGTGCCGCGGCTGCAGCCGACGTCGAGCAGGCCGAACCGCCCGCCGACGCCGGGATCGTCGAGTGTGGCGCCAATCCGCTCACGGGCTACGACCCCTGTGAGGTCGTCGTCCCGGGAGACGAGCCCGGAGACGAACCAGGCGACGAGCCCGGCGAGTGTGGGCCGAGCGAGTGGGAGCCCGAGGGTTGGGAAGACCCGTGCGAGGATCCTCAGCCCGAGCCGGAGCCCGAGCCCGACCCCGAGCCCTACCCCTACCCCGAGGTCGAGGTCCACGACATCGACGACCCGATCCCGGGCCGACCGAACTACACCGGCTGAATCCCCGACCCCGGCTCTACCCCGAGCGGCGGGCTTCGGTCCGCCGCTCGGTCGCGTCCCGCCCCGAAAAGAAAACCCCCGAAAGCGCGTAAGAACCCCCGGCCCGGGCGGTCAGGACCCCTGAACCGGCACCACCGCCAACCCCGAGACGGAGACACCAATGGACCAGCTCACCACCACCATCGACGGCGACACCCCCCGTTCGACCCGCATCACGCGCCGAGTGGCGACGGCATCGGCCGGCATCCTCGTCGGACTTCTCAGCGCCTGCGCCCCGTTCAGCACGGATGGTGACGCCGGCCCCACCTCCGCGGTCGCTGCCCCCACGACCGTCGCACCGGCGGCCCCGTCCTCGGTCCCTACCACCGACGCGATCACCGAACCGGCGGTCCCGTCCTCCCCGACCCGGGCGATCAGCCAGGTCGGAGCCCTCACCGTCGTCGACGAGCCCGGATCGGCCAACGTGGTCGCCGAGCTCAGCGCCAGCACGGACTTCGGTTCCACCCGCGTCCTGCTCGTCGAGAAGGTCGTCGACGGATGGGTCCGGGTTCACCTCCCGGTGCGCCCCAACGGAACGACGGGATGGGTTCCGGCCGACAGCGTCCGACTCGAGACGTTGCAGCACACGGTCACCGTCGACCTCGAGGCCCGATCCCTCACCGTGTGGATGGACGGACAGGCGCTGAGCACCTCGACCGTCGCCATCGGTTCCCCCGAGAATCCGACGCCGACGGGCAGCTTCTACATCATCGACAAGATCGACACCTCCAGCGATGGGAGCGCATACGGCCCCTTCGCCCTCGGGCTCTCCGCTCACTCCGACACGCTCTCGGAGTTCGGCGGCGGTGACGGTCAGATCGGCCTCCACGGCACGAACGACCCGAGCTCGATCGGAAACGCCGTGTCCCACGGATGCGTGCGGCTCCCGAACGACGTGATCACCCAACTGGCCACCGACCTTCCCCTGGGAACGCCGGTCGTCATCACGTGAACCGTGCAAAGCTTCCCGCCATGCACCGCTCCGATGCCGAGCTGGTCCTCGCCGCGCGCGGCGAGGACCCCGGCGCGTTCGGCGAGCTGTTCGAGCGGTGGTTCGATCGGGTCTACGCCGTCGCCCGACCCATCGTCCGCGATGACGAGACCGCAGCCGAGGTCGCCCAGGACAGCTTCCTCACGATCTGGAAGGGACTCGATCGGCTCGAGGACCCGGAGAAGTTCGGCGGCTGGGCGCTCCGCATCGGCCGGAACCGGGCACTCAATCGCCTGGAGAAGGAGCAGCGCAGCCGCCCGATGGACAGCGAGATCATGACCGGCCTCCACGACGGCGGACTCGAAGACCCGACCCGCTCCACCCGACTCATCGAGACGGCGGCGATCAGCGAGGTGCGCGACCGCCAGGAGCTGGTGTGGGCCGCCACGGCGGCGCTCGGCGAGCGCGATGCGAGCCTCGCCGATCTGCTGCTTCGTCATGAACTGAGCCCGGCCGAGATCGCCGAGGAGATGGGAGTCGAGCCCAACAACGCCCACCAGTTGCTGTTTCGCCTGCGCACCAAGCTGGGTGACGCCGTGGCCAACTACCTCGTGTGGCGCAACGGCCGGCCGCGCTGCGATGAGCTCGGGCGCCTGATGAACGAGGGAGGAGACTTCGACGCCGTCACCAACCGGGCCGTCCAGCGCCACGCCGCGAAGTGCGATACGTGCGGTGAACAACGGAGCAGCGTGGTCGACCCGCAGAAGCTCTTCGCCTCGGTGCCGCTCGTCATCGCACCGCTCGCCCTCAGGTCCAGAGCGGCTGCTGCGCTCGAGGCCCAGGGTGTGCCGGTCACCCCACCCGGCGGCACAACGCCAACGGGAGGACCCGGAGCCGGGACCGCAGCCGGGATGGTCACCCCCTCGCCGTGGCCGCGCCGGGCCGCTCGGGCCGCCGCGGCGCTCGCTGCCATCGGGCTGGTCATGGTGCTGTTCAGTCGATCAGCCGGCGATGTGGACGTCGTCGCCACCGCTCCCACGACGACCACCACCGTGGTGACCACGACGGTCCCCTCGACGACCACATCGACGTCGACGACGACCTCGACCAGCACGTCGTCGACGACCACGACAGTGGCCCCGGCCGTGCCGGTTCCGCCGCCGCCGACGATAGCTCCGGTCCCGACGACCGCGGCTCCGGCGACGACCACGACCGTCCCGATCCCACCTCCCGAGATCGTACGGTTCATCGCCGCCAATCCGACCGAAACGGTGTTCTGCCAGTCGGGCCTGGTCGGGGTGCGAGCGGTGTGGGTGACCCGAGAGGCCGACACGGTCACGCTGGCGACGGTCACCGACATGTTCAGCGGGCCGGCCATCGGAGAGCGGAATCTCTGCGCCGACGCCGGCGAGATCCTCACGCTCACCGCATTCGGGCCGGGGGGTCAGGCGTCGGCGACCACAACGGTGAGCACCGGCATCCTGTAGGAGTGAGCACGGGGTCAGGCACCGTGCTCACCGCGGTGTCCCGGCTCGTGTGTAAGGCTCGGGGCCGTCAGCGTAGCTCTCGAAAAGCCAGGGGGATCTCGGATGTCAGGCGCTCCGACCTACGAGGTCATCGGTGACAGCGAGTGGATCGGCAAGCCCACCATGCGGGGGGTGGTCCACGTCGAACGCCAAGTGGTGTCCAACTTCGCCATGGCGGTGACCGACCGCAACCCGATCTACCGCCGCGAGCCCGCGGCCACCGAGGCGGGCTTCGACACCATCCCGGCGCCACCCACATACGGATTCGCCATGCAGCCGTGGGGCGCGTACGAGGAAGACCAGCCGGGCGACGATCCGGTGAGCCCGGTGGCCGAGATCGTCGGCCCCTTGATGGCGTCGGGAGGGCTCGTGCTGCACGGCGAGCAGGAGTTCTTCTATCACCGGCCGATCGTCGCCGGCGACGTTCTGCACGGTGAGGGTCGACTGATCGACCACTATTCGCGCGAGTCCTCCAGCGGCAGGGTCATGACGTTCATCGTCACCGAGGACTCCTGGTGCGATCCGGATGGCGAACCGGTGTTGACGACGCGGTTCAACCTCATCCACCGGGCCTGATCACCCACCGGGGTGGGATACGGTGGCCGAAGGACCTGACCGAGGGGGCGTCTGATGGCTGAAATCGATCCGTTCGCCCCCGAGTACCGCGCCGACCCTCATCCCGTATACCACCGGCTCCGAGCCGAGAGCCCGGTCCGGTACAACGCCGACGGCGACAACTGGCTCTGTACGCGGTGGTCGGACTGCTACGACATTCTGGGCAACAGCACGTTCAGCGCGAATCCGGCCAACGCCCGAGCGCCGGTGGCCGAGGACTCCACGTCGCTCCGTGATCAGCTCGCGCAGACCGGCGATGTCAACACGCTGCTGTTTCTCGATCCTCCCGACCACACGCGGATCCGCCGGATCTTCCACCGCCTCTTCACACCGCGCGCGGTCGAACGCCTTCGGACGAGCGCCGAGTCCATCGTGAACGGGCGGCTCGACGAGCTGCTCGGCGCGGGGTCGTTCGACGTCGTCCACGACCTGGGCTTCCATCTGCCCGTGACCATCATCGGCGACCTGGTCGGTGTCCCGGAGGCCGACCGGGAGATGCTCGGGCCCTGGTCCGCCGACGCGTCGCGGTCCCTCGACGGTGACCTGCTCACGCCCGAGGAGCTCGACGTGTGCCTCGTCGCCTTCATGCAGCTCCTCAACTACTTCAACGGACTCATCGAGGAGCGCACCGCGAACCGAGGTGACGACCTGCTGAGTCATCTCCTGAACCTGCGGGACGAGGGAGCCGTCCTGTCGGACGAGGAGCTGCGGGCCAACCTGATACTGCTGTTCGTGGCCGGACACGAGACCACGACCAACCTGATCGGCAATGGTGTGTGGGCGTTGCTCGACCACCGCGACCAATGGCAACGGCTCATCGACCGGCCCGACCTGATCGGCTCTGCCGTCGAGGAGATCCTGCGCTTCGACGGACCGGTGCATCTCACCGGTCGTATCGCGACCGAGCCGACCGAGGTGGGCGGCCACCTGGTCGAGCCCGGACAGTCCGTGGTCACCCTCCTGGCGGCGGCCAACCGCGATCCCGAGCGATTCGACGATCCCGACCGGTTCGACATCAGCCGCGAGGACAACCATCACTTGACGTTCTCCCACGGCGCCCATCACTGCCTGGGAGCGTCACTGGCTCGACTCGAGGGCCAGGTCGCGCTGTCGGCGCTGGCGGCGCGGGCCCCGGACATCCAGGTCGAGGCCGAGCCCCACTACCGCGAGCACTTCATCCTGCGCGGTCTCGAAGAGCTCCGCGTCACGGCCTGACGCGGTCCGGTCCGTCAGCCGGCTCACGGGCCGCGTTCCTCGACCCGACTCACCGAGAAGGTCCGGACCGGTTCGTCGAACCCCTTGAGAAGCCGACGTCCCGCCGGTTCGCACGGTGCGCCTCCGGCGGCCACCTCTTCGGTGACCAGCACCTCACCGGGAACCGCGACGTCGCAGAGCCGGGCCGCGAGGTTCACCGGCTCGCCGAAGAAGTCGCCGCCGCGACTGACCACGGTCCCGACCGCCACGCCGCCTCTGGGCTCGGCGCCCCGGAGCCCGAACCACTCGATCAGCCGGATGGCCACGTCGCACGCGGCCACGGGATCGTGGGTCACGAACATGACTTCATCACCGATCAGCTTGACGACGCGTCCATCGTGTGCGGCTACCGATGCGAACGCGGCCGCCTCGAATTCGGCGAGCAGACCGGCCAGGTCGGCGGCACCCAGCGCTCTGGTGAGCCGCGTGTATCCGACGAGGTCGACGAATCCGACCGCGTACCGAACCAGTTCGCTCCCCTCGCCCGCCGACTTCGCCATCCGCCACCGCCGAACGGCTGCGTTGAGATGGTGTTCGAGAATCCGAGTCAGCGCCGGCTCGGTCTCGTCGAGCTGCTCGGCCACGGTCAGCAGAGCCGCCGCCACCTCGAGATCCCCGGCATCGTCTCCCACCGAAGCCGACAGGGCGATGTCGAACATCGAGATCACCGCGTCGGAGATGCGGGCGAACGACGATCCAACCACCCGTAGGAGCGGATAGGCACCGTCGGGTCCGATGCTGTCACGCAGCTCCCGAAGGGCGGCGAACATCGTCACGTCCTCGGGGGTGTACGCCAGCTCGTCCGGATCGGGGGTCGGTAGACCGTTGGCGGTCCAGTAGGCCTCGAGGTCATCGAGCGGCTGGTCGACGGCCTCGCCGACCTCTCGGCCGGTCATCGTCGCGAAGCTGTCTCGCAGATCCTCCAACACCAGGCCGGGCAGCCACCCGCTCCTGTCGACGTCGACCATCTCGTCGAGATCGTGCCCGGCCACGATCAACCGTCGGAGCAGCGTCAGCCGCTGTTCGGCATGGGGCTGTCCGGGGTCGTAGAGCCCCGCCGCGACGAAGCGGTCAACGTCGGACGTCACGCGGCTCGACCCCCTCCTAGACTCACGCGGCGTCAGGCTACAGGAGGCCGCGTCGGCCCCGGCACGGGCCCGAGGAGGCAATCGTGGAGCAGCGAGAAGCGGTCATCGTCGACACGGTCCGCACCCCGATCGGCAAGCGCAAGGGTGTGCTCGGTGGGTGGCATCCGACCGACCTGCTCGGATTCACCCTGAGCGGCCTGCTCGAGCGGACCGGGGTGGATCCCGAACGTATCGACGACGTGGTCGGAGGCAACGTCACCCAGGTCGGCGAGCAGGGCTGCAACGTCACCCGCAACGCCTGGGTGGCCGCCGGCCTCCCGCAGGGCGTTCCCGCAACTTCGGTCGACCGCCAGTGCGGCTCCTCGCAACAGGCCGCCCACTTCGCGGCCCAGGGGGTCCTCGCCGGGTCGTACGATCTGGCGATCGCCTGCGGGGTCGAGTCGATGACCCGCGCCCCGATGGCCGCCAACGCCAGCGGCGGGCTGGGGCCGTTCAGCCCCGACTTCCTGGCCGCCTGCGACGGTCAGCTCCTGACCCAGTTCGAGGTGGCCCAGGTTCTCGCCGACCGCGAGGGTATCTCCCGGCTGGACATGGACACCTACGCGGCCGAGAGCCAGCGGCGGGCCGCGGAGAACACCCGCAACGGGCACTTCGCCGCCGAGATCCTCCCGGTTCCCCGTCGCGACGACGACGGCCGCGAAACCGGGGAGATCATCGACACCGACGAGGGCATCCGGCCCGACACCACCGTCGAGGGGCTGGCCGGGCTCGAGAGCGCAGCCAGGTGGGACCCGTCCATCGCCCCGGCCATCACCGCCGGCAACTCATCGCAGATGTCCGACGGCGCGGCAGCCATGCTGGTGGCCGACCGGGAAACGGCCGAGACGTTGGGGCTGCCCATCCGGGCCCGGTTCGTCCACTTGACCGTCGCCGCCGACGACGCCGTCCTGGTGCTCTCGGCCCCCAATCCGGCCACTCGCCGGGCCCTGGACCGATCGGGCATGTCGATCGACCAGTTCGACGCGGTCGAGTGCAACGAGGCGTTCGCCGCGGTCGCACTGCGCTGGCAGAAGGAGTTCGCCATCGACCCCGACCGCTTCAACCCTCGCGGGGGAGCGATCGCGCTGGGCCACCCCCTGGGTGCCAGCGGCGTCCGCATCATGTCGACGCTGCTCAACCACCTCGAGGCGACCGGGGGCCGCTTCGGCCTCCAGACCATGTGCGAGGGCGGAGGCCAGGCCAACGTCACCATCATCGAACGGCTGGCGAGCTGAGCGATGGGTCAGGTGCGAACCGGTCGGGGTGGCTACTTGCGGGGGAGTTTGATGGCACGGTCGGCCAGGATGTTCTTCTGCACCTCGGTGGTGCCGGCGCCGATGGACGTATAGCGCTGGAACAGGTACAGGCGGTTCCACTGGCCGCCGTCGATCGCGTCGGGGCCACCCTTCGACAGCATCCCGGCGGGGCCGAGCATGTCGACGGCGAGCTCGGCGATCGTCTGGGCCAGGTGGCTCCACTGGAGTTTGGCCAGCGGGACCTCGGGCCAGGTCTTCTCGCCCTTGAGGATCTTCGACAGGGCGCGGTAGTTGAGCAACCGCGTGTACTCGATGTCGATGTGGGTCCGGGCGATCCGCTCACGGATCCCGGGATCCTCGAGCGCCTGCGGGTTCTCGGCACGCGCCAGATTGACGAGGTTGTCCAGATCCTCGCGCATGGCGATGGCCAGGCCGGCGGTGCCGACCCGCTCGTGGCCGAGGGTGCCCATGGCCACCAACCAGCCCTCACCCTCGTCGCCGAGTCGGTGGGACCGCGGCAGACGGGCATCGTCGAAGAAGACGTCGCAGATCATCTCCTCGCCGGCCAGGTCCTTGATCGGCCGGACCGTGATGCCGGGAGTCTCCATGTCGATGATCAGCGCCGTGATGCCCTCGTGCTTTGCCCCGCGTTCGATCGAGGTGGGATCGGTCCTGACCAGGAACAGTCCCCACCTGGCGAGCTGGGCACTCGAGATCCAGGTCTTCTGTCCGTTCAGGACGTAGTCGTCCCCGTCGGCGATGGCCATGGTGCGGAGGTTCGCCAGGTCGGACCCCGCCTCGGGCTCGGTGAACCCCTGACACCAGTGGTCGTCGGCGTTGAGGATGTTGGGCACCCACTGGTTCTTCTGCTCGTCGGTCCCCCACTGGATGATCATGGGACCGATCTGCCACAGGCCGTTGGCGTTGTAGATACCCGGCGTGCGGGCCCGGGCCATCTCCTCGCTGTAGATCACCGACTGGGTCACCGTGGCATCGCGCCCGCCCCATTCCTCGGGCCAGGTGATGGCGGCCCATCCCCCGTCGTTGAGCGCACGCTGCCAGGCCCGACGTCGCTCCATCGACGCCATGATCCCGCCGCTGCCCTCGAGCGACTCGGATTCGGCCCACCGCTCCAGGAAGGGAGGCAGGTTCTTCTCGAGCCACGAGCGGAGCTGCTCGCGAAACGCGACGTCCTCCGGGCTGTAGGCGAAATCCATTCCCTGGGATCGTAGTGCGCGGTCCGGTCGCTGGTCCGACGAGACCACACGGGGGTGAGTCGCGGCCCGACGGCCTACTCACCCCATGACCATTTCCACCTATATCTCAGGCGCTCCTACGCAGTACCGTGTCCGGGTGGGAGTTCTTCGGAAGGACGACGAGGCGAACGGATCCGGGCGACGCCCCGCGCCTCCCGGTCGTGCCGCGATCCTGGCCGAGCTCACCGACGCCCTCGGGCCCGACGGGCCCGGCCTGATCATCCTCCGCGGCCACCGCGGCTCGGGCAAGACCACCGTCCTCGACCACTTCGCTGCCGTCGCAACCCACCGTCGCCACACCGTTCACCGGGTCGACGGCGCCTCGGGCATGTCCGACACGCCCTTCGGAGCCATGATCGACCTCCTGCCCGAACCGCACCTCGGCGACGGTCCGATCGCCCCGCTCTCGGCCCACCGGGCCGCGGCCGAAGCCCTGGCCTCCCCGGCCGATGGGCCGCGCGCGGTCGTGCTCGCCGACGATGCCGACCGGTTCGACGACGCCACCGCGGCGGGCATCGCCCATTCCGTCCGGGCCGGCCGGACCCTGCACGTCATCTCCCTGCGCACGGGCACGCTCCTCCCCGCTCCCCTCGACGACCTCCTCACCGACGGCACGGTCGAGGCGTTCGAGCTCGCATCGCTCGACGCCGACCACATCCGCACCATCATCGAAGGGCACCTGCGCGCCCCGGTCAGCCAGGACACCGTCGATGCCTTCTCCGACTTCTGCGCCGGCAATCCGTTCGCCCTCGCCGAAGCGCTCCGAACGGCGGACTCCGACGGCCTCTTCGTGCGGCACATGACCGCCTGGGGCCTCAGCGGCCCCGTGACCCCTTCGCCTCGCCTGTGCGAAGTCACCCGGAGTGCCCTGCTCGCCCACAGCGCCGACGAACGCCGGGCGATCGAGTGGATCGCCGCCGCGGGAACACTCCCGCTCGGCGTCGCCGCCACCATCTCGGGAGTCGACGCGATCTCACGCCTCGAGCTCACCGGCGAGATCGTCGTCGAAGAGGATCTCGTCAGACTGGGTCCGGTGCTCAACACACCGTCGGTCGCCCAGCTGTGCGGAGAGGCAAAGGTACGGGCCATCGCCGAGGCGCTGATCCCGATGCTCACGCCGGGCGACCTCGAGAAGCTCGACCCGATCGCCTTGGTACGGCTCCACCGACTGCTCGGCGCCGCTCCGCCGCTCGGAGCGTATGGGCGAGCGGCCGGTCGAGCGTGGCGGTCGGGCGACGCCGAGGCCACCGTCGAGCTGGCCCGCTCCGCCGTCGACGAGGGCGACAACGAAGGCCTGCTGTTGCTCGGCAAGGCGCTGCGCCGTACGGGCCATGCCGAGGAGACCCAGCTCATCCTGTCGGATGCGCTCCGGATCGCCCACCGGGAGCAGGACCTCGTGCAGATCGCCGCCGCCCTCTCGACCACTCTGTTCTACGACCAGGGCGACACCGACGCCGCCGAGCAGGTGCTGGTCGAGACGCGACGGCGACTTTCCGACCCGGACCTCCGGGCGCAGCTCGACCTGATGGATCTGGAGTTCTCCGGCCTCGGCCAGCGGTTCCGAGCGGCCGTGAGCCAGGGTTCGGACCTTCTGGACAGCCTGGAGTCGCCGGCCGACGTACGGCTGCGGGCCCATGCGATGGTCGCCTGGGCTCGCGGCGTCAGCGGGCCGCTCGACCAGGGCATCGCCGAGCTGGAAGAGGCCTGGCGGGTCCGCGACAGCATCGACGACCCGACACCCCATCTCGAGGCGCTCCTCGAACTGGCCAGCTTCAGCATCTACGCCTACAGCGGAAGAATCCGCGACGCCGAAGAGCTCCTGACCCGGTCCCTCCAGCTGTGCGTCGACCGCCGGAACCGAGCCGAGTTCCTCCCGGCCTTCCAGATCGCCCTCGCGACGACGCTGGAGAAGCGGGGCCGACTCGACGAGGCATACGCCCTGGGGGCCCAGGCCCTCGACCTCGGCGAGGCCGCCGACCCCCTCGAGCTGATTCCGCTCGGCGTGCTGATCCACATCGTCAATTCCGCCTACACGGGAAGGCTCGAGGAGGCCCAGCAGGTCTGGGATCGATACGAACCCAGGCTCACCCCGTCACCGAGACTGCCGTCCCCTTCGATCGCCCATGCTCACGGGTGGCTGCTCGCCCAGTCGGGTCGACTCGACGACGCATCCGATGCCTTCCTCGCCGGCGCCCGCAGGGGCGTGGAGGACGAAGCGTTCGTCTGGTCGTCCGTGCTCTTCCACGACCTCGTCCGCATCGGCGCGGCCGACCACTCCGTGGCCCCGCTCGCCGAGCTCTCGGCCGAGCTGGGCGGTGCGCTCATCCCGCTGTTCCATCGCCACGCGGAGGCCGTGGCCGACGAGGATCCGGATGGCCTCCGGACGGTGGCCGACGCCTTCGACGAGCTCGGATACGTGCTGTATGCCGCCGAGGCGGCGTCGCAGGCGACCCGGTTGCTACGGGCTCGGCGGGACGGCCGGGCCCGGAGTGCCGCGGCCCGCGCCGCCCACCTCACCGCTCGCTGCCCCGAGGCACGCACGGTGCCGTTGCTCCAACAGCGACGGACGCTCACCCGTCGCGAGCGGGAGGTCGCCGAGCTGGCGAGCGAGGGTCTCGCCAACAAGGAGATCGCCGAACGACTCGTCGTGTCGGTCCGCACCGCCGAGAACCATCTGGCCATGGCCTACGCGAAGCTCGGCATCAACCGCCGCGACGACCTCGGGCGGGTGCTCGCCGACCTCGAGGTCTGAGGAGCAGGCCCCGACGCACCGGCCGGAAGGGCCGCTTGTGTAGGGTCGCGACGAGGAATCATGCAGTTCACGTTTTCCGAGGAACAGGACGCCTTGAGGCAGAGCGTGCGTTCGTTCCTCGACGACCGCGCCGCCGAAGGCCACGTCCGAGCCATGCTCGAGGACCGGGCCGGGTTCTCCGAGACGGTCTGGACCCGGATGGTCGACCTCGGCTGGCCCGGCCTGCTGATCCCCGAGACGCACGGCGGTCTGGGCCTTGGCATGGTCGATCTCTCCGTGGTGCTCGAGGAGATGGGCCGACTGCCCTTCCCGGGCCCGTTCTTCTCCTCGAGCGTGCTGGCCACGCGGGCCGCGACCCTCCTCGGATCGGACGATCGGCTTCGCCAGCTCGCGTCGGGCGAGACACGTGGGACCGTCGCCCTCGACGAGCTCGGCCACGGTGACCCCGTCGATCGGATCACCACCCGCGCCGTGCGCCGTCACGGCCGGTGGCTCCTGACCGGACTCAAACCCACGGTGATCGACGGCGAGACCGCCGACTGGATCCTCGTGGTGGCGCGCACCCCGCAGGGATTGGGCACGTTCGAGCTCACCGAACACGACGCCGAGACCGTGCCGGCCTGGGACAAGACACGCCGGCTCGCCCGGCTCGCGCTCGACGGCACCCCAGCGGTGCCGGTGGGACCCGACGGCGACCAGACCGAGCTCTGGCGCCGTATCGCCGACGATGCCCGCGTGGCGCTGTGCTCGGAGCTCATCGGCTCGGCCGAGCGGACCCTCGAGCTCGCCGTCGAGTACGCGAAGGTCCGCGAGCAGTTCGGCCGACCGATCGCCCGTTTCCAGGTCATCAAGCACAAGACCGTCGACATGCTCCACCGGGTCGAGCTCGCCCGGGTCGGAACCCACTACGCCGCATGGGCCAGCGACACCGACGACCCGATCCGGGCCGAGGCGGCCGCCATGGCCGCGTCGTACGTCCCCGAAGCGGCCAACTTCGTCGCGGCCGAGGCCATCCAGATCCACGGAGCGGTGGGGTTCACCTGGGAGTGCGACGCCCACCTCCACTACCGGCGGGCGAAGCAGAACGATCTGATGCTCGGCTACTCGGGCCTGCACCGCCAGCGGGTGGCCGACCTGGCCCTCGCCCGCATCTGACCCCCCGCCCCGAGCGAACTTTGGGCAACGATCCGGATATGTGAGGGGCCGTTGCCCAAAGTTCGGCCGGAGTGGCGGCCGGCGGCGAATACCGTCCGACGAGTCGCCTACGATGGGGTGATCGACCTTCACATTCGCGAACACCTCGAGTCCCTGGCCGAACGGCTCCACCTCCACGAGGGGCCCGAGCGCGAGCGCGCCGATGAGCTGCACGGCCAGGTCACCGAGGCACTGGAAACCGACGATCACACCGGGCTGATGGACACGCTCGAGCAGCAGGCGGTGGCGTTCGAGGACGCCCATCCCGATCTCGCAGCCGTCATCCGGAAGGCGTCCGACGTGCTGAGCGCCTCCGGCATCTGACCGCTCAGGTCACATGGTGATCGGCGCAATCGGCGTCACCGGAAGTCGAAGGCGGTCTTGACCGCGCCGCTGGCCCCCTGGTCGGACAGAGCGACGAATGCGTCACGCCACTGGTCGAGGCCGAAGCGATGGGTCAGCAGGGCCGACACGTCGACCCGGCCCGATACAGCCAGATCCAGGTAGTGGTCGATCCCGCCCTTGCGGACGCCGTCGACCTCCTCGATCCCGAACGCGTTGGAGCCGACCAGCTCGAGCTCCTTGAAGTACCAGGGGGTCCACTCGAACCGGCCGGGCGAGGAGACACCGGTCAGCGACAGCGTGCCCCGCTCGCGAAGGACGCGAACACCCACCTCCACCGTCTGCGGGGAGCCGACCGTGTCGTAGACCACGTCGACCGCCCCCGGATGCAGAACGGCGAGCCCACCCCACGGATCGAGGCGTGCCGCGCCGGCGGTCCGGCCGAGGCGACCGATGATGCCCTCGGGATCCGGATCGAGGACGGTGGCCCCGAGGCGTTCGGCCAGGTCGGTCTGAGCCGGCCAACGGGCGACCGACCACACTTCGACCGTCGGGTACAACGACCGGAGGACGGCCACGGCACAGAGGCCGAGCGCACCGGCGCCGTACACCAGGACGCGCCCACCATCGGGTGGAGGCGATCGCAGAACCGCGTGGAGCGAAACGGCGAACGGGTCGGCGAGGACGGCCACCTCGTCGGTCAGCGCCTCGGGTACGGGGGTGACCATCGACCGATGGGCCGGGAGGAGCTCGGCGAATCCACCCGTGGCATCCGCCGAGTTGCCCGTGTGGATGCCCGGGGCGAGGTCACCGGCGGTGAAGTTGTGACAGAGGGGAAAGTGTCCGGCACGGCAGGCGGGGCAGGGCGGATCGATTCCCCGCGGTCCGCAGCCCAACCACGCGTTGAGCACGACCCGGTCGCCGATCCGTACGTCACCGACGTCGGGCCCGGCCGCGTCGACGGTGGCGACCACCTCGTGTCCGAGCACCTGGGGAAACGAGATCAGCGCCGTCATCGGATTGTCCTCGGCGTCGGAGAAGTCCATCAGGACCTGTTTGGCATCGCTCCCACAGATGCCGCAGAGCCGGGTGCGCAGGACGAGCCAGTCGGGCCCCCGCAGATCGGGATCGGGCCACTGGAGTCGAGCCATGGGCGTGGCGCGCAGGTTCCCGAGCAGCCGCTCCTCTCCCGGCGGTGCGTCCGGCCAGGGTTCGGGATCGACGCCGAAAACGAGGGCCCTCATGGCGCATCACCCAGTCCGTCGATGGCCCCCTGGAGGTACCCGTCGATGTCCGCGGTCTTGAACTCGACCACCGCTTTCAGGTCGGGTTCGTAGGCCTCGAAGCGGTCGGTGGCGAGGAAGGCCAACAGCGCTTCGGCGACCACCTCCGGTGACTCCCTCGGGCCGTCGTAGCGGGGCGCGTCGTTGTCGGGCCGGTCCCAGATCTCGGTCTCGACCGGCCCCGGCACGAAGAGCCGCACGTCGACCGGGGTGTGCCACAGGTCGAGCGCCATCGATTCGGTCCAGCCGCAGAGGGCGAACTTGCTGGCGCAGTAGGCGGCTTCGTCGGGTATGCCGAGCCGTCCCCCCAGGCTGGCGACGTTGACGATGGTGCCCCCGCCCCGATCCGCCATCCGACGCGCCGCGGCCTGGCTGATCAACGCCGGGGCGACGAAGTTCACGGCCATGACACGGTCGATCTCGGCCTCGTCGAGCTCGAACACCGGTCGGCGCTTGGGGATGCCGGCGTTGTTGACGAGCAGGTCGATCCCGTCGAGCTGCTTCCACGCGTCGTCCAGCAAGCCGAGCGCGGCCCGCCGATCGGCGAGATCGACGGTGTATGCGGTTGCCTCACCACCGGCCGCACGACACCGACTCGCTACCTCGCCCAGGCGATCGGTCCGCCGAGCCGCCAGGGCGAGGTCGGTGCCCCGGGATGCGAGAGCTTCGGCCAGGGCCGCGCCGATCCCACTCGAGGCCCCCGTGACCAGGGCCGTCCCGAACGCGCCAGCAGCCTCCTCCATCCGCGAGACCGTAGCTGCAGTGCGTTCGGGGACAGACCCCGAACGCACTGCAGCGGGCTCTCATAGGATCCGGACCATGAGCGACCCCGACGGCCCCCGGATCCACTACCCGCCGGCACCGGTGCCGGACGGGTTGAGACAGTCGAAGGTGGCCGTGGTGGGCTACGGCAACCAGGGTCGCTCCTGGGCGCTCAATCTCCGCGACGGCGGGTTCGACGTGCAGGTGTGCGTCCGCGCCGACGCCAGCCGCGACGCGGCGAGCGAGGACGGGTTCGCTGTCGCCGATGTCGCCGCGGCCGGTGGAGCCGACGTCATCTGCCTGCTCGTCCCCGACGATGTGATCCCGACGCTCGACATCGAGCCGGGCGACGGGGTCCTCTGGGTGGTCGCCAGCGGCTACACCCTCGCCTTCGATCGATTCACGCCGGCACTGGGCGACGTGGTCATGATCGCCCCCCGCATGCTGGGACCCGAGGTGCGCTCCTGCTACACCGAGGGCGTCGGTTTCATCACCGCCGTCGGGGTCCATCGGGACCGGACCGGTACGGCGCAGGCCCGGATGCTGGCCGTGGCCGACGCCATCGGAGGGCTCACCCAGGGAGCCATCGAGCTGACCGCCCGGCAGGAGGCGATCCTCGATCTGGCCGTCGAGCAGCTCCTCTCGCCCGCCCTGACGCATGTGAACACGGTCTTCGTGACCACCCTGCTCGAGCGCGGCATCCCGCTCGAAGCGATCATGACCGAGCTGGTGCTGTCGGGTGAGATCGAGCGCAACTATCGGCGGCTCCGGGAAGAGGGGTTCGTCGGCCAGCTCGATCATCACTCCCCCACCAGCCAGTACGGACAGCTCTCGCGCCGCGGTGGATACGACCACCTCGACGTGGCCGCGGTCATGCGTCGCTCGCTCGACGACATCGCGTCGGGCCGATTCGCCGACGAGTGGGACGCCGAGCGCGACGCCGGCCATCCGGCGCTCGCCCGCCTCCGGGAAGAACACGCCGGGCCGGCCATCGCCGGGCTCGAAGCCGACATGCGACGCCGACTGGGTGAGTTCCGGGAGCGGTGACCGGTGGCGCCGTCCGGAACGACGTCGACCCGGCCTCCAGTCGATGTGACGGGCACCGATGTGACCGATGTCATCCGGCGGCAACGGGCCTCGGGCCCTAATGTCCGTTCTGTCGTTCGACGACGCTGCGCTGTCGCCGGACACCAGACGCGATTCGTCCGACAATGGCAAGGGGAAATGATCATGGCCGACTTTCTGACTCAGTACTCGATCCAGCGGTGGCTGGAGACATGCCCCCAGGGGTATCTCGAGGACACCGTGTACGGCCACGGTGCCGACGAGACCGAGCCGGCGGAGCTGCTCGACAACGAGACGCTGCTCGAGAACTCGATCGGCATGACGGTCCAGCTCGTGGTCGGCGAGCGATGCGCCCTGGCCGCGTCGTCGGGGCTCGTCAACGCCGCCCCGGACTACCCGAGCAAGCAGTTCCTGGCCACCCAGACCCTCGACGAGGCCCGCCATGTCGAGATCTTCACCCAGCGACTCTACGACCTCGGTGTGAAGAAGGAGGACCTCGACTCGACGATCGACACCTACGCCAATCCCAACCTCATCAAGTTCGCCGAGGTCCTGCTGGAGAAGGTCGATGCGGGTGACTTCATCGCCGGTGTCGTCGGGCAGAACATCGTGCTCGAAGGCATGGCCTTCACCGTGTTCGAGCTCCTCGAGGCCACCTCGCACGACATGAATCCGAAGTTCGCGCAGGTGCTGAGGGGGACGATCGCCGACGAGCGGCGGCACGTCGGCTTCGGTGAGAACCGGATCGGTTCATTGATCCAGGAGCATCCCGAGAAGAAGCCCGAGATCGAGCAGATGCAGAAGGAGATGTCGTATCACATGCTCGCCACGTTCGCTGACGCCTTCTCCGACACCGACGGATCCATCGAGGAGAGTCGACGGATCGCGGCCGAAGAGGCGGCAGCTCGCGGCGACGACATCCCCGACCTCGAGTGGCACGGCGTCGACCTCGTCAACGCCACCACCGAGGAGATGGAGGGTGTCCTGGCCGACACGGTGCTCGGCGAGTTCAAGACCCGCCTCGGACGGATCGGCCTCGAGTACCAGTCGCCGTCGGTCCCGGCCTGATGGAAGAGGCCGACCTCGACGAGGTCGAGCCCCACAACCTCGGAGAAGATGCCTTCATCGGCGAGGTCCAGTCGTTCTCGTTCTGGTTCGAGGCGGTCGAGGGCTATCTCACCGGGCGACCGTACGGGTACGACCCGGATGTCATCCCCGAGGAGCTCGACGCGGCCCGCCGCGACAACCTGATCACGATTCTGTGCAACTACTGCGTGGCCGAGGCCGCCGCGCTCGAGGCGTCCAGCGGGATGGTGCAGCTCGCCCCCAACCACAACGCCCAGATATTCATGGCGACACAGGTCGCGGACGAGGCCCGCCACCTCGAGGTCTTCCTGCACCGTCTGACCGATCTGGGCGTCGACGATCCCGACGCCCGGATAGAGCAACGGGCCAACCCCAACATCGTGGCGTTCAAGAAGCGGCTGTTGCAGCTGGTCGACGCGGGTGACTGGGACGCAGCCGTCTTCGCGCAGAACGTGGTCCTGGAGACCATGGAGTACACGGTCTTCCGTTTCCACGAGCCCGGGGCCGACCCGATCACCGGAGAAGTGCTCCGAGGCGTGATCTCCGATGAACGCCGCCACCTGGGATTCGGTGAGAACGACCTGGGTCGACGACTGGTCGGCCACCCCGAGACCCGTGACCGGCTGGCCCCGCTGAAGCGAGAGCTGGACGCCCTCGTGCTGGGCTCGTTCGACGGCGTACTCACCGACCTCGGAGTCGAACGATCCGATCGGGACGTTCTGGGCCGCGACTATCTCGAGGCCATCGAGCGGCTGGGCCTGGTTGAATGACCGAAGGGACGAACCGGATCGAAGACTCCGGCGAGGTGGACGAGACCCCTCGCCGGCACTTCGAGCTCGAGGAGACCGGCTTCAACGAGGTCCCCAAGCGGTGGCGGAAGTTCTACCGCCACTGGGGTGGTCCCGAGGACGAGCTGGCCCCCAACGAGGTCGTGTGCCCGGTCTGCAAGGTCGTCATCCGTTCCCATCGCGAGTTCCGGCCGGGCGACCGGGTCTACTGCATGCCCTGCATGTCCCGGATGATCGTCGTCGAGCGACCCGACGGTCGGCTCGAGGCCGATGTGGTCTACTGACCGAGCGAACCGCAACTTTGTGCTCTGCCGGTACCCATATGCAAGCCAGAGCACAAAGTTCGAAAAGGGGGAGGGCAGCCTCGACGCCTAGGTGGTTACTGACCGTCGGGCGGGCCCAGGTCGACGGTGCAGTTGAACATGGCATTGGCGATGCGTTGGAGCGACTCGTCGGGGATCACTCCGCCCGGGTCGACCAGGCCGTCCAGATCGATGGCTTCGAGAAAGCATTCGGCGTCGGCGCCCTCCAACCCGAGCTGTTCGACGAGATCACCCGTCTGTTCAGCGGTGAGCGGTTCGCCCCCTCCCGCGCTTCCGTCGGTCCGAGCGAAGAGATTCACATCGCAGGTCTCGAGCGCATACGCCGCGACGACGCGGGCGGTGGGGTCGGACGGTGCGGTGATCCTCAGGCCCGCCAAGGGGGCGAGCAGCTCGGCGGACGAGTCGTTGGTCGCCAGATAGGCCACCCAATCGGTGACCGCTTCGTAGCCGGCCAGTGCCTCGTCCATCACCTGGTCGGAGTCGCGGAATCCGGCGGCCATGTCACCGGCCTCGTCGGTGATCTGATCGGGCGCCGCGGCAGCCGCAACGTCCATGTCATCGGCGACGGCCTTCAGTGCCGAGCCGATCCCCCGCAATCCCGTGGCGAACGAGTCGACGAACGCCACGGCCAGCTCGGCATCGATCTCACCGTCAGCGTTCTTCAGTGATTCGACCTGGATCGAGGCCAACCCGCTGGCCTCGCTGGCGCCGGCCAGTCCATCGAGCGACACCCTGACCTCTTCGATCGCTGAGCAGAACTCCTCCGCCGACTCGGTGGGCACGTCGGTCGTAGGGGCAACCGACGTCGTCGTGGGCACCGAGGTCGTAGGAGCCACCGTCGTCGCGCCCGCGGCCTCCTCGCCGGAGCGAGCGGTGTCGCTGCCGTCCTGGCCGGCATCGTCGTCGCCGCACGCCGCCAGAGCCAGCATCACCACGACGAGAACCGCCGCCCCCCGCCTCCGCCTCGACCTGGTCATCCGATCAAGTCTACGAGACGGGTGCCCCCTGGCCCGAGCGCGCCGGCGATTCGCGGTCGACCACCCCGACCGGCCCGCTACGGAAAGGTCAGGACCAGAGTTGGACTAGAGCCCGTAGAGGCGAGCGGCGTTGCCGCCCAGAAGTTTCGATGTGACCGCCTCGTCGAGGGGCGCGGCCAGACGGCGAACCTCGTCGACGGAGCCGGGGAACTCGCTGTCCCAGTGCGGATAGTCGCTGGCGTACATCAGCCAGTCCGAGCCCAGGTGCTCGACACAGGTCGGGAGCAGGGTCTCCTCGCTCTCGAATGAGAAGAAACACTGGCCTCGCTCGAGGTACTCACGAGGATCCGAGGTCATCTCCGGCACCATCGCCGGGAGCTTCTCGCGATGCTCCGCCACGCGGTCGACGAAGTAGGGCACCCAACCCACCCCCGATTCCAGGAATCCCACCCGCAGGGTCGGGAACCGGTCGAGCACGCCGCCCATCGCCAGTGCCGTGAACGCCACCATGGCGTCGACCGGGAACGACAGGGCGTGTACCAGCGCGTAGTTGTCGAAGCGGCCGGCCGCCGGTAGGGGAACCCCCATGCCCGGAGCACCGTGGACGGCGACGGCCAGTCCGAGCGCGTCGGCTGCCTCGTAGAACGGCCAGAGGCTGGCGTCCTGGAGCGTGCGATCGTGAAGCGCCGGGGGGATCGCCAACCCGACCATGCCCCGGCGGGCGGCCCGTTCGGCCGCCGCGATCCGCGGTCTCGGTGTCCTGCAACGGCACGGCGGCCACGCCGTGGAGACGGCCGGGCGCCACGGCACAGACGGTCCCGATGAGCCAGTCGTTGTAGGCGTCGCAGAAGTCGACGGCGAGCCCGGCGTCCTCGAAGCCGGACGCACCGATGACCAGCCCCCCGAACAACACCTGCTGATCGATCCCCTCCCGATCCATGTCGACCAGTCGCACCACCGGATCGGACGCACCCTCTGCGCAGGCGGGCGACGTGGACGCGTCGATCGGCACCCCGCGGCCGCGTCCGACCTGGCGGGGATACGGGCGGCCCTCGATCTCCGCCACCCACTTCCCGCCTGATCGCACGGCTCCCACCCATCCGGGACGGGCGGACTCTAGGCCGGTCCACGCGGCGACGTCCTCGTTGACATGTGCGTCCGCATCGATGACGACCACGACACCCCCCGGGTCCGGTCCGCGGGCGTCACGTTACGGCATCCATGTTCGAACCACTCACGACTGGTCGCGATCCTGCCGACGGTTTGGCTGTGAGAGCACCTGTCGCCCCTTCCCCCGTCGCCGCTTCGTTCTCCGCCCCACGCTGGGGTCTCGGCGACGTCGCCATCGGGCTCCTGATGTCCGCCGGCGCCGCTGTCGCCGTCGTCGCCGCCGTGCTCATCGACCGACGCGACGAGGAGTTCTCCCGCGTGGCCCCCGATGGCTGGACACTCGGCACGCTCCTCCTCATCAACGTCGTCGTCTTCGTGGGGGTCCCGCTGCTGACTTCCCGCCGCAAGGGGACGGCGAGCCTTCGCCGCGACTTCGGGCTCGCGATCTGGCCGGGTGATGTCGCGCGTGGTCTCGCCGGCGCGTTCGTGGCCATCGCGTTCTCGGCCGCCGCAGTGAATCTGCTCACAGCCGTTCTCGGCGCAGAGGTGGACACCGGCACGAGGTATGTCGGCGTGACCGGCGCCGGGCAGGTGGTCGCGATCCACGTCGTCGTCGGCCTCATGGTGCCCATGGCCGAAGAGCTGTTCTTCCGGGGAATGCTCCTCCGCAGCCTGCAACGGCGCAACGGTCCGATCCTCAGTCTCGTCGCCAGCTCGGCGCTGTTCGCGCTCCTCCACGTTTCCGGCGCCACCGAACTGGGATCGACTCAGGCCGCGATCCTCGTGTGGACCTGGATCAGCGGAATGGTGTTCGGCGCTCTGACCTTGGGAACGGGCGGCCGTCTGGGTTCGGCGATCGTCGCCCATGTCGCCTTGAATCAGGCAGTGCTCCTCGTAGCTCTCGGCTGAGTATTCTCGCCCGAGTATTCCAGAGCCGCGTACACGGGGGCCGGGAAGTCGACTACCACTCTACGGGTGCCTCTGTGTATCGTTTGCCGCAAGGCGCAGATCCAGCGAGGGAGGGATCTCGTGGCGGGGAGTCAGAACCAACGCGGGGGACATCACTCATGGGTCCTCGCAACGAGGTCTGGAGCCCCGATCGCCACGGGTCGGTGCCAGGGCCATCAGTAGCCGGGAAGTCGATTGATGTCGAACGTCACACTCACACCACCCGAAGTCGAGGAGATGGGAGCGGGCTCGCCCCTGTCCCCGAACGGACAGGGTGGCGGCCGCCGCGGCCTGGCGTCGCGGTTGTCATTCGGCCACGTCCTCACGGCGATCGCCGGCGTCCTCACCTTCATCTTCCTCCTCGTTGTGCTGGCCGAACGCGACAACCCCGAGGTCACGGTCGTCGTCGCGGCCGAGCGCGTCGACGAGGGTGTACCGCTCACCGCCGACCTCTTCGAGGAGATCAACCTTCCCGAGGACAGCCCCCTCGTCGAAGGAGCTGTGCAGAAGATGGACCGGCTCGACGGTTCCCGCACGGCACAGCGCGACATCCCGGCCCGAGGGGTGCTGACCCAGTCCGACTTCCGGGATGTGGTGGCCGAGACCCCGGGTGGTGGGCTCCGATCGCTGTCCATTCCGATCGAGGTGGACAAGGCGGTCGGCGGCAAGATCCGCGAAACCGATCTCGTCGACATCATCGCGGTCGAGAAGGGTCAGGTGTGGATACCAGCCGCCGGGCTCGAGGTTCTCGACGACGGATCGGGCGACGGGTCGAGCTCCATCCTGGGCGGCAGTTCAGGGAATGACTACCTGACCGTCGCCGTCACGGCCGACGAGGCCGTGGCCGTCGCGTTCGCTTCGTCCACCGCCGACATCTTCGTGCTCCGATCGACCGGCGCCGAGCGCCTGCCCGAGCTGAGCGGTGTCGACGGGTCGGGTGAGGTAGGGGTCGGCGGACCGACCGGCGACGGATCGTTCGTACCAGCCGACGTCAACGAGACGATCAATGACGCCCTCGGCGGCGTGCTCGACGAACTGGCTCCCGCCGATGGATGAAGTCCAGGTCGCGGTCGGCCACACGGTCCGCCCGTGGCGCAGCGAGCTGCAACGCTACGCGCGTGACTTCGTCACCGGTGTGCAGATCCAGGTCTACCGTGACCTGAGGGCTCTGCAGGCGGCCCACTTCGATGCACTCCTCCTGGACGGGTCGTCGTCGCTGCTCGACGAATCGCTGATGGCCCACTGCGCCGAGCATCAGATCCCGGTCGCCGCGGTCTACAGCCCGAGTGACGACGTCGACGGTAGTGAACGAGCGCGGGTCGAGGCCCTAGGCGTGGCCATGGTCGATCCGTCCACGCTGGATGACCTCCTGATCACCTTCAGTCGGCGAGGTCCGGTCCAGCGTGACACCCCTCAGCCCGTCGGCCTCGCTCCCGCTCCGATCGTGCAGAACTGGCGTGGACAGGTCATCGCCATCGGCGGGCCCGGCGGCTCCGGGGCCACCGAGGTGGCCGTGGGTCTGGCTACCGCCGCGTCGGCGAAGGGTCGGACCATTCTGGTGGACATCGACGAGATGCGTCCCACGGTGGCCCGGCGACTGGGGCTGACGCTGACGCCCCACATCATCAATGCCGCCGATGAGATCGGCTATCTGGCCCGTAGCGCCGACACCGATGCCATCGGCGCCCGACTCGCCGGGGTCATCGCCCGCCCGGCGGTCGCCAACCCCAAAGGTACGCCCTTCGACGTGATCGCGGGCCTGCCCAGCAGCGCCGAGTGGCCATCGCTCCAGGTGGAGAGGGTCTCCGACCTGCTCACCGTGCTCCGCCGCATGTACGCCACCGTCATTCTCAGGCTCGGACCCAGCCTCGAGGATCTCAGCCGCTGGATCGACCGATTCGGCGTCTCCCGCCTGGGCGCGGCCGAAGCCGACCGTATCGTCGCGGTGGCTGACGGGTCGCCCAGCGGAGTCGCCGAGAGCGTCGACTGGATCGCCGAGCTGCGTGAGGTCACCGACACACCGGTCGATCTCGTCATCAATCGCGTGCCGCCCGGCCGCTACCGGCGGGCCGAGATGGCCGAGGTCCTGGAGGAGGCCGTGGGAACCAGCGTGGCGTCGGTGCACAGCGTGCGGTACGACAAGACGGTGCCGGAACGCAGCTGGTTCGGTGATCTCCCCCAGAAGGGGACGGCGTACAAGGACATCGCCGCCATTGCCAAGACCGTCGTTGCCACCACACGTCGCAGCCCCGAGTCGGCCCCCCAGCCCGAGTCGGCCCCCCAGCCCGAGCTCCCCCCGCCACCCGTGTCGACCACCGAGCCCGAGTTGCCCCCCCCGCCCGTGTCGGCCCCCGAGCCCGAGGCGGCCGAGGGCGCCTTGCCGAAGCGTCGCCCGGATGTCGATCGGGTGCCCGAGGTGGCGCCGGTCGCTGATCTGACGGTGGAGGCGGGCTGATGGCTCTGACCGATCCCTACGCCGAAGCGGCCGCGCCTCCCGGGCCCGGAACCGGTCCGGCTCGGAGCTCCCCGTCCTCGGGAAGCACCGATGTGTACGAACTGCTTCGTCTCGAGGTGCTGGAGCAGGTCCGAGACCTGGCCGTCGACACCTCCGAGTCGGACACGATCCGCGCCGTCGCCCGCCAGGTCGTCGATGGCTACCAGGCCCGAGCCAGACAGGGTCTGGGGGTTCGGGCCCTCGCTGCCCCGGCGCAGATGGTCGGGCGACTCGAGCGCAGCCTGCTCGAGTACGGTCCCCTGACACCGTTCCTCGACGGGTCGATCGACTACGAGGAGCTGATGATCCACGGCGCCGATGTGACCTACATCGACCGGGCCGGCAACCTCCAGAGCTACGACGAGCTCACCACCGAGGGCGAGATCCGGTCCATCGTGGCCAGACTGCTCGCCACGGTCGGGGCGACGGTGGACGATGCGAGGCCGATCATCCAGGCCCAGATCCTGGGCGGTACCGCCCGGATCGGCGTGGTCATCCCGCCCATCTCGGACAAGATCAACGTCACCCTCCGCCGCTACGTGGTCCGCCGCGACACCTTCCAGGACCTGATCGACTGGGGGTCCATCACGCCGGCGGTGGCCGGATTCCTGACGGCATGCACCTACATCCCGACCGGAGTCATCATCTGCGGCCAGCCAGGCGCCGGCAAGACCACCCTGGCCAACGCCCTTCTGGACAGCGCGCCGGCCACGACCCGTGTCATCGCCTGCGAGGACACACCTGAGCTTCGGGTGGCCCACCTCAACGGGGTCTCCTGGCGCACCCGACCCCCCGGCCCCGACGGGTCGGGCGAGGTGCTCCTGCGCGATCTGGTCAAGATGGCTCTGGGGATGCGGCCCGACATCATCGCCGTCGGTGAGACCCGGGGTGGCGAAGCCTACGAACTGACCCGGGCGGGGAATGCCGGCTGCGGCTGGATGTCGACCATCCACGCCAACAGCGGACGGGCCGCGATGCAGGCCCTGATCTCCACGGCCGTCATGGCGGGGAACAACGTTCCCTCCCAGGAAGTCCGAGCGATCTTCAGCTCGATCGTCGACCTGGTCGTCTTCCTCGACCGAGAACCGACGCAGCTCCGCGAGGACGGCACGAGTACGCGTCGGCAGGTCATGGAGGTGCTGGCCGTGCCGCCCATGCAGGGCAGCGATACCGACGTGACGGTCGAACCCATGTTCCTACGCGAGGACTTCGGTGCCCCACTGAAGTGGACGGGCACGCCTCCGCCACCCGAACTGGAGCGACGGCTGGAGAAGGTCTGCCGCGGTCGAGGAGCACCGCTCCGTCAGGTTCTCGAAGGACGGATGGAGTTCCGATGAGCGCGCTCGCTGCCGCGGCCGGCGCTGCGCTGATGGTGATGATCGTCGCCTGGCTGCTCGGCCTCGACTTCTTCAGTCGGAAGCTGGTCAATGAACCCGATGACGAGATCGAGCTCGCCTTCCGTCGTATCGAGAAGGCGCCGGCACCGGGCCGTTTCACCGCAGCAACGGTCGCCGCGGCAGTCGCGGTGTTCTTCGTCGTCGTGATCGCCGCCGGAATCGCCACCGGCTCGGCGTTCATCGGACTGGCAATAGGTCTGCTCGCGGGGTCGGTGCCGCTCGTGATCGAGTCTCGTCGACGCTCCCAGGAGCTCACCGAACGCGTCAACGCCTGGCCGGACGGAATCCGCCAGCTCATCAGCAACCTGCGGGCGCCCATGTCCGTGCACGCCTCATTGCTCGACCTGGCCAGGACCGGTCCAATTCCGCTTCGGCCGGCGTTCGCGACCTATACGGTGCTGTCGCGGCGTCTCGACTCCCAGCAGGCGCTGGAGATGGTGCGGCGCGATCTGGCCGACCCCGTGAGTGACCGCGTCATCGAGGTGCTGATCCTCTCCCTCGAGCAGGGAGCGGCCGTCACGCTCAACGTGCTCGACGAGCTCTCGAACAGCGTCACCGAGGACCTGCGGCTCAACGAGACCATCAGGACCATGATGATGGACGTCAAGATCGATGCTGCCGCCATCGGGATCATCCCCTTCGCCCTGCTGCTGGCGACGCTCGTGACCCTCAATGAGTGGCGCGTCTTCTACAGCTCCACGATCGGCCAGATCGTCCTCTTGCTGTGCATGACGTGGACCGCCATCGGGGTGTCCACCATTCTCTACTTCATCCGGGTCCGACCCGAGCCACGGATCCTCGAGGAAGCGGGGGCGACGACATGAACATCCTCATGCTCCTCACCGCCGTGGTCGGATCGCTCTTCGTCATGCTCCTGCTGGCCCAGATCTTCCGTCCGATGCGTCGCCTCTCCCCGCGACTCGACCTCTATACCGCCCCGAGTCGCGTGCGACTCGGCACCATGGCACCCGGTGAGGCCGCCAGCACGATCCAGAGTGATTCGATCAACCTGGGGAGCACGTTCCAGGAGATCTTCAAGCCCATGATCCAGCTGGCCGCCGACGGACTCGGCCGTCTGCTCGACGCGGGCGAGCAGGAGGATCTTCGCCTCCGGCTCCGACGCTCGGGAACACTCGCCACACCTGAGGAGTATCGACTGCGCCAGCTCACCTTCACCGTGGTCGGAGCGGCACTCGGGCTCATCATCGGCTGGGGCCGAATGGGAAACCTGGTCTTCGGTCTCCTCTTCATGGGACTTCTCGGCTTCGCCGGCGCCATCTTCCAGCGTACGGCGTTGGACCGGCGTCTCACCGAACGGAAGGTACAGATCCAGAGCGAGCTGTACACGATCGTCCACCTGCTGGCCATGTACGTCCGAACCGGTCACGGTCCGGTCGACTCGGTGCGCCGGGTCGCCGGTCGAACCAACGGCATCGTCTCGGACCAGATGGCCCAGGCGCTGACCTGGATCGAGCGCGGGCGTGAAGCCGACGCCAGCTTCGAGGACCTCTCACGCTTCACTCCGGAGCCCGCCGCGGCCCGGCTGTACCGCCTGCTGGGCAGTGCGACGGTCAGCGGAATGGACATCACCGACTCGCTGATCGCGCTCGCCCGCGATCTACGTAATCAGCGACGGGACGAGCTCGAACGGAGTGCCGTCAAGCGGCGCTCCGGGATGATCTTCCCGTTGCTCCTGTTCTCTGCACCTGTGCTGCTGCTCCTCATCGGGGCGCCGGCCGTGGCCCTCATTAGTCAAGCAGTTCTGAGGGCCGTGGCATGGTAGATCAGCCGATTGGGGCGGGGGTAACAATGAAAACAAAGCCAACACACATAGGGAGTGGCACATAATGAAGGAAATCATCGAGGCGTTGCGGGAGAACAAGGAAGATGGCGGGTACACCCTGGAAGCGCTGCTCGTCGGCGCGGTCGGCGTGGCCCTCATCCTCGCCCTGTTCACCCCGGTACAGGCCATGTTCGAGGGCGTGGTCACCGCGGTTGCGAACTTCGTCACCGCGAACACCCCGTAAGGGTAGAGTGACCCCGGTGTCGACGAGAATGTGGTCGACACCGGGGTCACGCGCCTCTTTCGGCGCGAATCCTCCGAGGCCGGAATGGCTACCGCCACCGGCCTTCTCCTGACGATGCTCGTCTTGATCATGTTCGTCTTCCTGGCCATGTCGGTGGCGATGTACTTCTTCGAGCTCGCCCAGATGCGGGCCGCGGTCAACGAGGCGGTTCGAGCCGGTGAGCCCTGGGGCATGGGAGAAGCCGAGTGCGAAGATCGATTCGGCGAGCTGCGCGGCTCCTTGGGGCTGATCCACGACCTCACGGAATACGGCCATGTCTGCGAAATCCGATCCCGACCGCCCAGAGTTCCTGGAGGCAAGTGCCCAGGGCACGTTCAGGTTCTGGAGCCCGTTTCCGATGCCCGAATTCGATGTGAGCGCCAGCGCCCGGGCCCTGAAGGACCACGGGCATTGAGCCCCCCGAAGCGCGCCCGAGGCGACGACGGGTTCGGCCCGAGCATCGAGCTGATGGGCATCCTCGTGCTCCTTCTCGTGCCCATCATCCTCATCACGGCGTCGGGGCCATGTGGTTCCACCGATACACCGCGGCGCAGGACCTGGCCGAAGACCTCACCCGGGTGGTCATCACCGCCGCGGATCCGGCCCGCCCGCCGGAGGGAGAGTTCGACATGCCGCTTGACGTTCGCGACGGCCGGGTCGGCCTCGAGCTCCCCGACCTGATCGCCGACTACGGCCTCGATCCCGCCGACGTCACGGTCGAATGGGACCTCGGCGGCGTCCCGTACGCCGACCTCCCCACGCTCCTCGACGACTACAGGCGGGGCGTCACGCTCACCGCCAGAGTGATCGTGACCGCACCGGCAGTTCCCATCCCCTTCGTCGACGATGCTCCCGAGCTGACGATCACCGGTGAGCACACCGAGCGCATCGATCAGCACCGAAGCATCACCCGGCCGCCGACATCACCATGAGCCGCGGATCCGGTAGGTCGAACGAGGAGAGCGGGATGGTCACCGTGTGGGGTGTCGCGTTCATGGTCCTCCTCCTCGGATTCACGGGCCTCGCCGTCGACGTCTGGCACATCTGGGAGGCCAAACGCGACCTCGACGCGGTCGCTGACGCGGCGGCCAACGCCGGGGCCGGCGCCGTCGACGAGGAGTGGTTCCGGGATTGGAACGAGGTCGGCCTCGATCGCGACCTGGCGCGGGACTACGCCAATGCCAGCATCGACGCCCAGGGTGACCTCCCCACGCTGACCGGACGTACGATCACACTCGGACTGCTCAACCCGCCGCGGCGGATCTTCGTCACAGTGGAGACCGAGGTCGATCTCACGCTCATGCGTCTCTTCACCGGAACCGACACAATCGAGCTCACATCCAAGGCGACAGGGATTCCATTCCGCTCCCCACCCTGCGGTGATCCCGTCTGCACGACACCGACGACTGTGCCATGACGAGTCCCACACCGCCACCGCCACCGCCCGAGCCGCAGCCGGCCAGGGATCCGGCTCAGCGCCGCAAGGCGGTCGCCATCGGCATCAACGTACTGCTCTTCGTCGGCATCGTCGCCGCGGTCATCCTCAACGGTAGGGGCGGCGAGGAGACCCCGGTCGAAGCCGGGACCGCCACGGTGGCCACCACCGAGCCCGGCGACGAATCGGATGCGTTCGTCACGGGGATCCAGCGGGCCGAGGGGAGCACGACCACCACGCCGGAGCAGGAAGGCGGGATCGAGCCGCCGGAGCCGAGCACCACCACGAGCACCGCGCCGAGCACGACGACCGCCAGTTCGACGACCACGACAGAGCCCCCGGCCCCACCGGAGCTGACCGGTGAGATCGACGAGTTCGGCATTCCGGTGGGCCTGGAGTTCCCGCTGTACCACAGCGAGCACACCATCATCGGCGGCGAGAACCTGTGGCTCATCGCGGCCAACCAGCTGGCCGCCCTCACCGACCGAGACGTCACCGAGGTACCCGAACCCGAGGTGGTCAGGTACTGGGAACGGGTGATCGAGATCAACCGGGCCAATCTGCGATCCGGCGACCCCAACCTGGTCTACCCGGGTGAAGTCGTGAAGTTCCCGGAGGCGTGAGGATCATGGGACACAACGGCGGATCGAATCGAGCGACGATCAGAGATCCCGGCGACTGGTGTTGGCCGTCCCGGTGATGCTCTGCGTACTCGCTGCCGTGATCGCGTCGCCCGTGCCCAGTCCGCCTCAGCCCGCTGCGGCGCAGTCGGTACTTCCGCCCCCCTGCGCCGAGATCGTGTTCGACAGCGGGATCGCCTGCAGCAGCCCGCCGTTGGTCGACGAGTCGACGCTTCAGCTGTCCGGGCAACCGGCGACGAGCCCCCGGGTTACGGGCCTGACCGGTCTGTCCACCGAGTGGCTCTATCTGGGGCCTCGACGAGCCGACCATCGGGGCCACCAGCGGCCCGACCTTCTACCCCGCCGGCACCGGGCCGGGCTGCCTCTACGGTTCGCCCCCGTTGGTCACCCCGGGACCGTACAACCCGGCGTCGTGTACGACTCACCCGTCGAGCGTCTTCATCTGCTTCTTCCTGCCGGACCCCTGCCTTGGGGGCCAGGTCGCCAGCTACAACGGCTGGCAGTTTCCGGCCGGCCAGGAGATCGACTTCGGCTCGCCAGACGAAGCCGGCGAGACCGGCCAGGCGATCGGTTGGTGGCCAGCGGTCATCTCCCACACCTACGAGGAGAAGGGTGTCCACACGATCGAGCACCGCGTCTACTGGCGCCAGGTTGCCGTCGGATGCAAGCTGTCGGGACCCGGCCTCTACTTCGTCCTCGGCATCCCCATGTTCGGCTACTACTGCGCGAGCTGGGCTCGATCTCTTCGCCGTCGGCGGCGACACGGTCACCTTCATCACCGAGGGCACGCGCGAGTACCAGGTCGACGAATCCCGGGGCACGCTCGAGCAGTGACCCGGCTCGTCGGTCCGCCCCTGGCCGGTTCGACCCACTGCGTGCGGTCGGCGGTCATGCGGTAGACATCGGGACATGATCGGCGTATCCGACGAGCACACCGCGCTGCATGCCGCGGTGCGAGGATGGGCCGATCGTCACGCCGGCATCGACGTCGCCCGATTGCTGATCGACGGACCGAACCCGCCCGCAGCGCTACCCGACGGCTACTGGTCGGCGCTCGCCGACCAGGGCTGGCTCGCCACCGCTGTCGGCACCGAAGCCGGGGGTCAGGGCGCTGGACTCGCCGAGCTGGTCGTGGTGATCGAAGAGCTGGCGTACCGACTCGCTCCCGGACCGGTGGCCGAGACCGCGCTCGTCGCCCACCTGGCCGACCGCTACGGCGGCGATCCGGGCCAGGGGTTGGCCCGAGCGATCGTCGCGGGCGACGCGAGCGTGGCGGTGACCCTCGAACCGATCACCGGTGATCAGCCTTTCTCGCCCATCGCCAACCTGGCGGTCGCGACCCACCTCCTCCACCCGACCGCCGGACGAGGCATGGCAGATCGTCCCCGTGCCAGCCGATGCCGTCGAGCCGACCAAGAGCCTCGACCCCACCATCCCCGCCGCCCGCCTCACCTGGCCGCCGGGAATCTCGGGCATGGTTGGGCGCGCCTGAGGCCGCTCAGCCATCCCGAGATTCCGTCGTCCTCGATCTGGAGTGGGGCCGAGCAGCCGCGCGACCTGCTGGCCATCGTGCTCGGGGCCGAGGCGCTGGGGCTGGCCCGGTGGTGCCTCGACACCGCGGCCGAGCACGCCCGCACCCGCGAGCAGTTCGGCCGGCCGATCGGCCAGTTCCAGGCCATCAAACACCGGTGCGCCGACATGGCCGTCGCTCTCGAGCTGGCCCGTGCCGCGGTGTGGGACGCAACCCGCGGAGCGCTAACCCCCGAGGAGGCCCATCTGGCTGCCGGAGCCGCCGGTGCTCTGGCCCCTGAAGCCGCACTCGGGATCGCCAAGGACACCATCCAGATCCTGGGCGGGATCGGTTTCACCTGGGAACACGACGCCCACCTGTACCTCCGCCGAGCCGTGGCGCGCTGTCTCCAGGTCGGCTCGAGCGCCGGGTGGCGTCGCTCCGTCGCCGAGTGCGCCCTCGCCGGCTCCACCCGCACCCAGAGACTCGACCTGCCGCCCGAGGCCGAGGACCACCGGCTCGAGGTCCGAGCCTTCCTCGACGAGCTGCGGGACCACCCGTCCCACGAGTGGAACCGCCGCATCGCCGGATCCGGCTACCTGGTCCCCCACTGGCCCGAGCCCCATGGCCGCGACGCCGAACCGCTCGAGCAGCTCGTGGTCGACGAGGAGTTCCGCGGAGCCGGGATCCGCCGACCCCACCTCCAGGTCGGCGCCTGGGTACTGCCCACCCTGATCGAGCACGGGACCCACACCCAGCAGGAGCGCTGGATCGGCCCGACCCTCCGCTTCGAGATCAGCTGGTGCCAGCTGTTCAGCGAGCCCGGCGCAGGGTCTGATCTGGCCTCGCTCACGACGCGTGCCATCCGAGCCGACGGTGGCTGGCTGGTGACCGGCCAGAAGGTCTGGACCTCGATGGCCGCCGATGCCGACTGGGGAATCCTGCTGGCCCGGACCGACCCCGACCGACCCAAGCACGATGGCATCACCTGCTTCTGCCTCGACATGAGCACCGACGGCATCGACATCCGCCCACTGCGCGAGCTGACAGGAATGGCCATGTTCAACGAGGTCTTCCTCGACGAGGTGTTCGTGCCCGACGACTGCGTCGTGGGCGAGGTCGACGACGGATGGCGCGCCGGGCGCACCACGCTGGCGAACGAACGGGTGTCGATGGGAAGCGGCGCGTCCATCGGCCCGGGAGTCGCCTCGGTCCTCGCGAGCCTCGGAGAGCAGCCGACCGCCGACGCGCTGGCCACCGTCGGAGGCCTGGTAGCCGAATCGCTGGCGCTGACCGCCATGGGGACACGGGCCACGATGCGGGCGCTGTCCGGCGCACTGCCCGGCCCCGAGGCCTCCATCCGAAAGCTGGCCGGCGTCGAGCACGACCAGCGGGTGCAGGAGGTCGGCCTCCTCCTCCAGGGCGCCGCCGGCCTGGCCGACGAGGGCGACGCGGCGCAATGGGTCAACGGGTTCCTCTGGAACCGGTGCCTGACCATCGCCGGGGGCACCAGCGAGATCCAGCGCAACATCATCGCCGAACGACTGCTCGACCTGCCCCGAGACCCGTGAGCCCCGACGGTTCTGGGGACGCTCAGCTACGCGAGATGTAGCTGAGCGTCCCCAAAACCGGCTCAGGCGGCCTCGAAGGTCGTCACGTCGGGTTCGGTGAGCTCGGCGGGGAAATCCTGATCCCAGGGGGTCTCGCCGAAGACCCTCCCCCAGAACTCGGTGGAGGCCAGCTGGTAGGCCTCGCTGTGGGCATTGTCGTCGTTCTCCGAAGCCTGGGCGTGCATGCCGCCGTGGATGGTCAGCAGGAACCGCGGCGTCGGCATCTGCTCCCAGACGGCTCGGATGTCGTCGTAGAGGAATCCGAAGTCGGCGTCGCTGTGGATGGTCAGGACCGGAACGGTCACCTCGCCCGCCCGATCGACGTCGAACGGAAAGGCCGTGTCCGAGGAGACCAGCCCGTCCACCTCGACGTCACCGCAGCAACCGTCGAGCAGTGCGGTCCAGTTGGTGAGTCCGCCGAGGGACACGCCGGCCAGGCCGAGGCGGTCGAAATCTATCCGTCCCGCGATCGGACTCGACTCGTCGATCTCGTCCAACGACTCGACCACGAACGCCACGTCGCCCGCCTGCTCCGGAACGTCGCCGAACCACGGGTCGAGCAGCTCCTGGTTCGACAACGGGAACTTCGGCACGGCGACGACGAACCCGGCGTCGGCCCAGTGGAACGCGAGCTCCCGGAACTTCTCGGGGTGGCCCGAGAGCCCGTGGCTCAAGACGATCAACGGACGAGGTTCATCCGCTGCCGGGATGTACACGGTTGTCTCGATGGACCGGTCCGGCGCCCCGTCGTGTCCGCCCTCGGCCCGGGTCTCCCGGCTGTCGTCCACGAAGGTCACGACCTCGACCGAGGACAGGTCGACCGGGGCGGTCGTCGTCGCCGGCGCCACGGTGCTGGACGTGGTCGACACCACTGCGGCCGTGGTGGCGGGTGCGACCGCCTCGGACCCGCCGTCGTCGTCACCGCACGCGGCGCCGGCCAGAGCCAGCACGGCAAGGAGAGCGATCGTCCGGAAGCCACGGGGAAGACGCATGACCCCAAGCATGCCTCATCCCGCCGGGTACGATCAGGCGAGAAGGGGGACCGTGATGACCGAACAGAAGCTGCGCTTCGCCGACGTCGCCGTCGGCGATAGTGCCCCGGTGCTCACCCACGAGCTCAGCCGCACCGACCTCGTTCGCTATGCGGGCGCCTCCCAGGACTTCAACCCCATGCACCATGACGAGATCGCGGCCCAGGCCGTCGGCCTTCCCAGCGTGTTCGGCCACGGCATGTTCTCGATGGGCCTGGTCGGACGTGCGCTCACCGATTTCGTCGGCGTCGGCAACCTGACCCGGTTCGGCGTGCGTTTCACGAAGCAGACCTGGCCCGATGAGGAGCTCACGACCGCCATCCGTGTCACGGCCGTTCGGCCCGACGACTCCGGCGATGGGGGCGAGATCGACATGGAGTGTGAGCTCGCCAACGGCGACGGGGAGGTCAAGGTGTCCGGCTCAGCCTCGGCACGGCTGGCCTGAGCTTCGGTTCAGGCATCGGCGCCAACGGCTCGAGGCCGACTCCGAACGTCGACGACGGCCAGGTCGTGCAGCACGCGGAACTCATCGACCAGCGCGTCCATCAGTCGACGCGGGTCCGGCACCATCCGGGGACACACCATGATGCCGAGGTCGAGCCGCTCCACACTCGACATCGCCGTCACGTTCAGCCCGGCACCCTCGGTGAGAGGGCCGAAGGGATGGCACCGCTCGAGCCGGGCCCCGGCGAGATAGAGCGGCACCGGTGGCCCGGGGATGTTGGACACGACCAAGCCGTGCATGGGAGACAGGACGCTGGTGACACTGACCCGATGGAGCACCCTCGCCCCCAGGGCGACCAGAGGCGGTGGACTCAGCTCGGCCAGGTCGAGGAGCAGGTCGTTGCCGGCCGCGTTACGGAAGGCCTTGCCGGCAGCGGCACTGCCGTGGACCGCTCGCACCCGGGCGCGCGACCCCTCGATGTGCACCGGGATGTGTACGAACATCGTGGTCAGCTGGTTAGCGCATCGGACCTCGCTGCGGTCGTGCACCGACACCGGGACACTCGCCACCACGGGCTCGTCGACTTGCTCCTCCGCCTCGAGGAGATGCCGGCGCAGCGCTCCACCCACCGCAGCCATCAGGAGGTCGTTCATCGTGACACCGAACCCTGCCGCGGTCTCTCTGGCCTCGTCGATGGGCACTGAACCCATGGCGACCGCCCGGCGGGGGGACAGTCGCTGGTTGACCGACGTACGTGGCGTGGCGAACGGGCGCGCCGTCGGTTTGTTCTCGGCCCGCGCCGTCGTGTGCGCCCGGACGGTCCTCACGATGGACCCGACAGAACGTCGCGCTGCCCGCGTCGTGGCCAGAGGATCGGCCAGCCGCTGGGCCACGCCGGTGGCCATCCGGTGGAGGGCCGGCGCGACGGCTTCGGCCTGCAGCTCCTCCCGGGGCACGGGATCGTCGGCGTCGGGTGAGAGGTCGAGCAGGCGGGCGAGCAGGTCGGCCGCTCCGATCCCGTCGATGATCGAGTGGTGCAGCTTCGCCACCAGGGCGACGCGGCCGCCACGCAGGCCCTCGACCACCACCATCTCCCAGAGGGGCCGGGTTCGGTCGAGCTGCCTCCCCGCGAAGCGACCGACGAACGCCTCGAGCTGCTCGTCCGAACCGGGACCCAGCAGGAGCTGGTGGGTGAGATGGGCGTCCAGATCGAAGTCGCGATCGCGAACCAGCTCGGGGTGGGCCATGCCGAAGGGCACAGGGACGACCCGCTCGCGCAGCTCGGGCAGCTCGTGCATTCGGGCTCTCAGCCGCTCGTGGACGCGACGGAACATCGTCGCCGATCGGTCCTTGATCGCGGACGGGTCCAGGATGAGCACGCCGATCACATGGCTGTGAACGGTCGCCGTCTCGGCGTACAGGAATGTGGCATCGAATGCGGCCATTCGTCGCATGATGTCCCCCTCGGAGCGTCGGCTCCGCCTGCCCATTCGATCGGCAGCCGGTCCCGGGCCTTGAGCGATTCCGCCCCCCTTACCCCTCCCTCAGGCCGAACTTTGGGCACTGAACCGGATATGTGAGGGGCCGATGCCCAAAGTTCGGGCGGGGATGGGGGTCAGCGCTGCGCTTCGACGACCAGGACGCCGTCGGGGAACGCCAGATCACCCTCGACCACCTCGGGCTCCTGGGGCTTGCCGTCGACGAAGCGTATCCGGCGCACCGACCCGGTGCGCTCACCGGGGCCGATGCCGCCGTCGTCGATGACGACACCGAGATCGGCAAAGAAGAGGGTTCCGTCGTCGGCCACCGCCATCCCCAGCGGTGTACCACCGGGATAGGGGCCGTCGGCCAGGGCCGCTCCCGGCGGGGGTTCGAGGATCGTCCTGCGGTAGGTCCCGTCGCCGTCGTGCTCGGTGATCACCCCCGAGATGACCGATGATGCGTACACGCCGTCTTCCGGCGCCGGCGCCAGGCCGACGATGGACGCCAGGCCGTGCTCGCCGGCGGGGATCATCAGCGCCTTGGTGACGCGACCCTCGTCCACCAACGGGGCACCGGTCGGGTCGGTGCGCCCACATCCTCCGGCCGCGTCGGGGCCGGTCGGGAAATCGCCGGTGTAGCGCCACACCCCGCCCGTGGGCGGTCGGGCCGATGCCAGCAACACGTCGCCGCCGTTCACCAACAACGACTGCGCGGTGGCCACCTCGACGTCGATCTTGCAGTAGGCCACATCGTCCCCCTCGAACGGCGGGAACCAGACGATGAGTTGGCCGGTGCCGTCACCCAGCTCCTGGTTTCCGATGTCGGTGGTGAGGATCCGGCCGTCGGGCAGCTGACCGCAGCCGTAGTTCTCGGGCTGGCTCGCGGCCTCCTGGTAGGTGGGCGTCAGCTTGGCCACCTGCTTCCACCCGAGCATCCCTACCCGGTTGCCGGTGAGCTCGAAGATCCCGTAGCCGGCCGGCGGATCGGGCTGGCCGGTGTCCTCACCGGTCAGCAGCCGACCGCCGTCCAGCCGGCAGAGCTGACCGTTGATGTCACGCCCGTCCTCGTCGTCGGAGGCATTGGTGATGACCCGCTGCGACGCGAAGGTCTCGACGTCGTAGGCGACGAGGTCGTTGCCCTGGCCGCTGAGGACGAAGCTGGATCCGGCCGCGTCGGTGGTCAATGGCGGCTCGAAGGAGATGGTGGTGACCAGTCGGGAGAAGCCATCGGCCGGCGAGGGAACCTCGTCGGTGTCCGCCACCGCCAGAACGCTGATCCGGCTGTACGAGGCACCGGGCCGGGGCACCGACTCACCGGTACAGCGGCCGCCGTCGTCGAGTACGCACAGGTACCCGCCATTGGGGTCGTCGTCCCGCTCGCTGATGAAGAGCCCGTACGCGCTCGCCCCCGCCTCGGCCGCCGGCGTCCCGGGCTGGATCCAGGCAGCCGGGTCTCCGAGTCCGGTGGTCTCGATGGTGATCCGGAACGGATCCGGCTCGATCAGCAGCGTTCCCTCGGGCGATGTCCCCGGCGGCGGATCCTTCAGGACGAAGGGGATCGAGCAGGGCTCACCGAGACACTCTGTGGGCAGGGGATCGACGAGCCGCAGCCCGGCTGCCCCGACCGGGATCGTCGACGGCGGCACGGTGGCCTCGGTCGCCTCGACCGACGGGTCGACGGTGTATCGCGTCACCCCCGCGGTCTCGGCCGGGCCATCCAGACCCGGTTCCCGGAAGCCGGCCACGGCCCACAGGTCGTCGCCGACCACCGCCACACCGCCGGACACGAGCCCGCTCAGCTCGTCGGACCACAGTACCGATCCGTCCCGCACGTCCAACGCTCGAAGAGTGAAATCGAGCGACCCGACGAAGGCCACGTCGTTCACCACCGTGGTGGGCGCATAGGTCGGCCCCACCACTGGCTGCTGCCAGAGAATCTCGCCGGTTGCCGCATCGAGAGCGTGCATGCACGGGCAGTCGCCGACACCGGTGCCGCCGACGATAACGCCGTCGCTGTACGCGGCTGGACCGATGAACCCGCCCGAGGAGTAGTTGCCACCCTCGCGGAGGAGCCCGGGCTCGGTCACCTGTGTGGACCAGACCACCTCACCGGTCGCGCGTTCGAGGGCGTAGTACACCGCGTCCTTGTTGCCGAACCCGACCAGGTCCCGGCCGTCGGCGGTGAAGAGCGGCGGCGTGCCGGCGAAGTCGAGGTCGTCGTTGTTCGGTTCGTGGGGCTGGAAGCTCCACTCGACCTCGCCGGTGCCCAGGTCCAGCGCGATCGCCGCCTCGGTGTACGGCCCCCATCCCTCGGGAGACGAAGGGCAGCTTCCGGTGCCGACGTAGGCCAGCTGGTGGTCGAGATCGACCGAGATGCCGCCCCAGACGTCGCCGCATCCCCGGTTGTCCCCGTCCTCGGGATCGAACGACCACAACTCGTCGCCGGTGGCCAGGTCGAGAGCGACGACTCCCGCCTGGAACGGGCCGTTGTGCACGTCGTATCCGACCAGGACCTTGTCCTCGACCACCAGGGGTGGGGCTTCGATCTCGGTCGGGTGGGCTGATGGCTCCCCCAACTCACGAGTCCACACCACCTCGCCCCGCTCGGCGTCGAGGGCGTACACGGTCCGGCCGCCGGCGAACACGACCACAGCGGCCTCGTCGATCGTCGCGTAGGTGGCGCTGGAGGTGATCTGTCCCGCGTAGACCAGCGGGGAGACCTCGGTGTCGAAGTGCCACTCCTCCTCCCCCGACTGAGCATCGAGCGCGTAGAAGCGGCCGGCCCAGTCGCCCACGTACAGGCGGCCGTCGACGACGGTCGGAGCCGCGGTGACGACGTCGCTCGTGTTGAAGAACCACACCCGTCGAAGCTCGTCCACCGTGTCGCCCGAGATCCCCGATTCGCACGGATAGTTGAACGTGCGCTCCACGCCGTGGCCCCACATGGGCCAGTCACAGGTCGGTTCGGTCGACTCGGCGGCGGTCCCGTCGGTCGTCGCCGTGTCCTCGGCCGAGGTGGTGTCCGGCCCGCCCCCGTCGTCGGAACAGGCCGCAGCGACCAGCACCATCAGCACCGCGATCGCAGCCGCTCGCCGCATGCGCCCCCTCGTCGTCGAGCAGCGCTCAGTCTAGTGCCCGTCCCTCCGCCGTTCGGCGGGTGCGCGCCGGATACCGGTGACGGTGCGGAAAGCCCGCTGACCGGAATCTGTGAAAGCTCGGGGTGCTGGGGGCCGCCCAATCTTGCACAGATCCCGGATGTCGACTCGCGGATCGGACCCTTGGCCTGCTACGCCAGGCATACCTAAACGAGAGGATTGGGATGAGTCGCTTCGAGGGAAGATCAGTGGTCGTCAGCGGCGGCGCGGGCGGATTGGGCCGCGTCACCGCGCTGCAGTTCGCGGCCGGGGGTGCCGACGTCCTGGCCGTCGACATCAACGCCGAGGGGCTGGCCGAGACCGAGACCCTCGGGGCCGAGGCCGGTGGAGGCTCGGTGACGACGGCGGTCCATGACGTGACCAAGCGCGACGAGTGTCATGCCGCCGTCGCCACCGCGGTGGAGCGGTCGGGGAAGCTCGACGTCCTGGCGAACGTGGCCGGCGTGGCCCGTTCCCACCACTTCACCGACGTGACCCAGGAGGAGTTCGACCTCATCATCGACGTCAACCTGGGCGGCATGTTCTGGATGTGCCAGGCCGCCGTCCCCCACCTGCTCGAGTCCGCCGGCAACATTGTCAACGTGTCGTCCAACGCCGGGCTCATGGGTCAGGCCTACACCGTGGCCTACTGCTCGGCGAAGGCGGGAGTCATCAACATGACCCGGTCCCTCGCGATGGAGTACGCGAAGACCGACCTACGCGTCAACGCGGTGGCCCCGGGCGGCATGGTGACCGCGATGACCCGGGACTTCCAGATGCCCGACGATCTCGACGGCGAGCTCATGGTCAACTATGTGGGCTGGAGGAGCATGGCCGAACCCGAGACCGCAGCGAATGCGATCTGCTGGCTCGCCTCCGACGAAGCGAGCCGCTGTCACGGGTCGATCCTGTCGGTCGACGGGGGTCTCGCCGCCAGCTGAGGCCGAGCGAACTCAGGGGTCGACGATCACCCGGTCTCCGGTGCTGACCTCTCCGTCGGAGACCACCCTGGCGTACCACCGCGACCAGCCCGGGTAGCCGTCGTGGGCCATGCGACCGAAGTCACCGTCGACGAACCACCGGGCGTTGTGCGCACAGGGTGTGGTGGGCACGGTCAGTTCAGCGACCGCGCTCCCGAGCTGAAGGCGGACCCCGGGCCGCATCGTCACCCAGTCGAGCCCTCGGAGGGTGAGGTTCTCCCCCGCGCTTCCCGCCCGGATCGGATGGCCCTCCTCCTGGAGCGCTTCGATCACATCCATCGAGTACAGGCAGAGCGCCTGGGAGGGCCGACCGTGGTGTTTCCGGTCGCGCTGGCGATCTCCTTCGATGCCGCGACGGCCGATCCGGACTCGATCGACGGGGAGCTTCGGTACCCCGCCATCGGACACGTTGACGGCGTGGACGGTCCCGAAGGCCGGGGGCGCGGACGCTCCGACCAGGGCATAGAGATCACGACCGACGTCCGAGACGTGATGCGTCGCGTCGTGCACCGCGTGACGCACCACCCAAGCGCCGCTGATCTCGTTGTCGCCGAGCTGTCCCGTGACGGCGTCGAGCCCGTCGTCACCCAGCTCCCGTATGAGAGCGGCGAGGCGTTTGGCCTGGCGACCGATCTCGGCGATGCATCCAGCGGTGTCGATCTCCGGCGGCGGATCGTCGACCGAGGCGTCCGGAACCGGTACCGGATCGCGTTGCATCGTACCGGCCCGCATCTCCTCGAGACCCTCGGCGAGGGCCCACGTCACACCGCTGGTGTGCCTCGCGTACTCCGACGGTGCCCACACCTCGGGGCCAGGACGGGTGTTGAGCACGTCGGGGTCGATGTCGCGGATCGCCTCGCGCCACCACGGCTCGAGCATGAGGAGCGTGCCGATCACGTCATCGGTCGTGTAGTCGTCGCTGTCGAAGCGGCAGATGCCGCACGTCTCACGAGCCATGGAGGAAACGTACCTCGGCGGTGAATGCAGCGTTGCTATAGTCTGTCCCCATGCTCTGTTACCTCGACCCTGCCACCGGTTCGATGCTCGCCTTCTTCTGGTTCATCGTCGTCGTCGCCATCGTCGTGGCGGTCATCCTGGTCGTCCGTGCCGTGACGAGGCGGCCGGGCACCAACACCCCTCCGACGCCGCCGAACACGCCTCCACCACCTCCGCCCCCGGCATAGCCCGAATCAGCGATCGACCGCGGTGGCCTGCTCGTTCTCGGCGGCGAGGCCGGCCCGGACGAGCTCGACCAGCTCCGGACCCGCCTTGGCCACCGAGCCAGCGTCGAAGGGCGGCTGCGGGTCGTACTCGATCCCCAGCTGGATCGCCTTCGCGATGTCGTCCCCGGCCAGCCTGGCCAACAGGGTGAGTCCCATGTCGATACCGGCGGACACGCCCGCCGCGGTGATGACCCTGCCCTGTTCGACCACCCGCTGCTGAGTCGGCGTCGCTCCGTATGCGGCGAGCGCCTCCAGCTCCGACCAGTGCGTCGTGGCCTCGATCCCTTCGAGCAGACCGGCGGCTCCCAACACCAGTGATCCGGTGCACACCGAGGTCGTGAAGGTCGAGTGCCGGTGTGCGTGACGCAGCCAGTCGAGGGTCGGTTCGTGCTCGGCCAGAGCGCGGGTCCCCACGCCGCCCGGCATGACGATGATGTCGGGCTCCGGTACGTCGGCGAGGGCCACGTCTGCCATCAACCCCAGGCGACCCGTCTCGGTACGGACCTCGCCCGGCTCGTCGGCCGCGAACACGAGGTCACCGCCGGGCAGGCGCTGGAGCACCTCGTAAGGGCCGATGGCGTCCAGCGCCGTCATGCGGTTGAAGAGGACGACGACGATCTTCACGGTTTGGGCTCCCTGTGTAGCGGGTGTTGTTCAAGTGCGGGGTGAGGTGAGAATCGTTCGCGATGGGCCGACGGGCCACCGGGCAGGAATCTGTGCAGGTTTGGGCGGTCTGGGGCAACCGAACCTTGCACAGATTCCCGCGGAGCGGGTCAGGGGGGAGTGAGGGCGAGGTCGATGGTGACGGTGACCTCGGGGTGCACCTTCAGCATCATGATCTTCGGCGGACTGAGCCCCCACGCCCGCACGTCGAGCTCCTGGCTCCCCGTCACCCGTAGGCCGTCGCCGTCGGTGGCGACGGACACGGTTCCCCGGACCTCCTGGGTGATGCCGAGGAAGGTGATCGTTCCGACCAGCTGCACCTCGTCACCACTGGCGCCATCCACCCCCGTGATCTCACCGGTGATCGCCGGGTGGCGCCGCGCATCGACCCGGCGGCGCATCTCGCGCTCGACGAGCTTGTTGTCGGCAGCCAAGCCACCGGAGGCCACCTCGATCTCGCCCGCCAACGCGGTCTTGGGGCCGAACCGGCCCGGGGTGCCCGACAGCTCGACCCAGCCGGCCGGGTCGGGCGCGTCGGCGTGGATGTCATGGACCGATGACGTGGCCAGGATCGTCACCGACGACCGGCCCGGGTCGATGTCGAATCGTCTCGCTGCCATGGTGGACCTCCTCAACCCAGTTCGGCGGACACCAGACCGACGAACGACACCATCTCACCCGGGTAGCCGCCGAGGTTGTGGGTCAGGGCGTACCTCTTGCCGTGGTCGGGGATGCGTCGGTCCTCGGGGGCCTCGCCCCGGAGCTGGAGCCAGGCCTCGTACATCATGCGAAGGCCCGACGCCCCGATCGGGTGGCCGAAACTCTTCAGACCGCCGTCGGGGTTGACCGGAAGCTCGCCGTCAAGGGCGAAGGTGCCGTCGAGCACCTCCTTCCAGGCGGTACCGCGGTCGGCGAAGCCCAGGTCCTCCATCAGCACCATCTCGGTGGGCGTGAAGCAGTCGTGCACCTCGGCCATGGCGATCTGGCCCCGCGGGTCGGTGATGCCGGCCTGCTGGTAGGCGTCGTCGGCCGCCGCCTCGCACTCGGGGAACGTCGTGTAGTCGTAGTCGGGATCGAGGTTGCCACCGCCGGTGCCGGCCACCATGGACAACGCCTTGATGTAGAGCGGCTTGTCGGTGTACCGAAGGGCGTCCTCGGCCCGGACCAGGATCGCCGCTGCCGCGCCGTCGGCCACCCCCGCGCAATCGAACACGCCCAGGTCTCCCGCGATGGCCATGGCATTGCAGACCGTCTCCTCGGTGACCTCTCGCTGATACTGGGCCAGCGGGTTCCGGGCACCGTTGTAGTGGTTCTTCACCGCGATCTTGGCCAGCACCTCGCGCATCTGCTCCTTGCTGACGCCGTACTTGTCGCCGTACGCCGGCGCGACGAGGCTGAACATGGCCGCGGCGGTCAGCGACCGCTCGGTGCCGTCGTTGGGTGGGGTGCGAGCGGGCAATCCCTGCCAGCCGCCGTCCTTCACCTTCTCGACGCCGACCGCCATCGCCACGTCGTAGGCGCCCGACGCGACCGCATAGGCCGCGTTGCGCATCGCCTCGGACCCCGTCGCACAGAAGTTCTGCACGAGCGTGACCGGCTTGCCGTGCACCTTGAGGGGTCGAGCGAGGTCCATGCCGCTGCGGCCCGACCCCTGGGTACCCAACCAGAACGCGTCGATGTCGTCCTGGGCCACCCCGGCGGACCGGTAGGTCAGTTCGGCCACCTCGACCGCGAGGTCGTCGGTTCCCTTGTCCCAGTGTTCGCCGAACTTGGTGCAACCCATCCCCACGATGGCCACCTGGTCTCGAATGCCGTGCGATCCCATGGCGTTCTCCGTCTCCCTCGTCTCGTCAGGCCCCGGCCCGGATCGGGCGGGCCTTCCAGAAGTAGTTGTGGATCCCGTAGGTCGTGTAGAGCCGGCGGAAGGTCATCTCGACCCGGTCTCCGATCGCCACATCGTCGGCCGCCACGTCGGTGAGCTCGACCGGCATTCGCCCGCCGCCGTCGAAGTCGATGATCGCAGCGACGATCGGCGGACTCGGCGAGTAGGACACGCGATCGACCGTGCTGGTCACGACGGTGGCCGGCGTGTCGGCCATCGGTGCCGGATCCATGTCGTCGAGCGTCGAGCCCTTCTCGCTCTTGCGCTGGGGTGGCAGATGCACCATCCCGCTACTGCGGTCCTTGCCACCGACGAAGCCGTACTTCCAGTCTTCGGACCGGGCGGCCGCCGAGGCCGAGGGGCGTTCCGGCATCGGCCGCCGGGGCGGCTCGACCGTCAGCATCTCGCGCCACGAGAGGAACTTGGTGTACGGCAACGCGTCGGACCCCGCGGCGACCTGATCGGCGACCGGACGCGGGGCCTGCCAATCGGCGATGGCGGCGGCGGTGCGGAACAGCAGCACGTCGGCGCCGTCGGAGAGCACGACGACCGCGACGATCTGTCCCGGTTCGGCCGTGTCGAGCGCGGCGGCCAGGAGCAGGCCGGCATGGGCCGCACCGGTGTTGCCGACCGTGGCGGACAGATCGTCGACCAGCGCGCCCTCGGCGAGCCCGAGCCTGCGGCCGGCGGCCTTGACGGCCCGACCGTGACTTCCGGTCACGACCGCATGGTCGATCTGGTCGGGGCTCAGCGAGGCGGCGTCGAGCGCCGAGGCCCAGGCCTGCTTCACCAGTGGCGCGTACTTGCCTTCGCCGAAGCGTTCCTCCCACTGCTGCGAGCGCGGCTCACCGGGGAGTCGCCAGCGATCGAGGAACTCCTCGGTGGCCGATCCGCGGCCGATCAGCTCGGCGAGCACGGGCCCGTCGGTCTCGCCGACCACGAACGCGGCCGCCCCGTCGCCGCCGTCGCGCTCGTCGGCGCTGCCGGGGAGGCCGGTGCGGATGTCGGAGGTCACGACCAGCGTGGATCCCGTCCCGTCGAGTCCGGCCGCCAGGGTGGCGAGCCCGGACCGGACGGCCCCACCCATGTCGGCGGCACCGGCCGACGGATCGAGCCGCAGTGCAGCGTGGATGGCACAGGCGTTGGTCTTGTCGAGGTAGGCCGGCGACGAGGTCGCGAACCAGACCCGGTCGATGGCGGCATCGCCACCGGCTCGACGAGCCAGGCGTGCAGCCTCGACGCCCATCGTCGTGGTGTCCTCGTCATAGCCGGCGACCGAGCGTGCTCCGCGGCCGGCCCCGGACCCGAGCGATTCGCCGATGGCACTGCGGGCGAGCCGGTTGTATGGGATGTGCACCCCGTAGGAGATGATGCCGCGCAAGAGAACTCCTGATGATGGTGGAGGCGGTCGATCGCGACCGCCGTTTCTGACACTGTGTCAGAAACGGCGCTGCTCAGCCTACCCCCGGCGAACTCGCCGCCACAGATGCCTTTTCCGGGTTCTCAGGCCGCGGAATCGGTGCTCGGTGCTGGGCCGGTACGCTGCCCCTTCGCTCCCCCAGGACCCCGATGGCCGATCCCTCCCCCGACGCTGCGCTGGCCGATGGTCTGCTCCGGCGAGCCGACGGTTCGGTGGGCTGCTGGTGGTCCGGCGATGACCCGCTCTACGTGGAGTACCACGACGCCGAGTGGGGGCGTCCGGTCACCGACGACGTGCGCCTGTTCGAGAAGGTGTGCCTCGAGGGGTTCCAGGCCGGGCTGTCCTGGATCACCGTGCTCCGGAAGCGGGAGAACTTCCGCGCTGCGTTCGCCGACTTCGATCCCGCCATCGTGGCCCGCTACGACGACGGCGACGTCCGACGCCTCCTCGACGACGAGGGCATCATCCGCCACCGGGGCAAGATCGAGGCGACGATCAGCAACGCGGCGCGGTGTCTGGAGCTCACTTCCGAGCACGGCTCACTGGCGCACTATGTGTGGCAATTCGAACCGAGCCCCGACGAACGCCCGGCCCTGCTCGACCACGCCGCTCTGACGGAGCTCACGCAGACCGACGGGTCGCGGGCCCTGAGCCGCGACCTGAAACGACGGGGCTGGCGCTTCGTGGGTCCGACGACGGTCTACGCCTTCATGCAGGCCATGGGTCTGGTCAACGATCACATCGAGGGTTGCCCGCGGCGCCACGTCGTCGAGGCCGAGCGCCGGGCCCTCCCCCGCCCCTGACCTCAATCCGGGAATCTGTGCAAGGTCGGGAGGGCTGAGTCATCCCAACCTTGCACAGATTCTTGATTCGCGTCTTCCAGGCGGCATCGCTTCCTTCTCCCAACCCGGGTCAGGAACGTGGCACTTCCTTCCATGGCAACGTCTTGTCGGCGCGGGGCTCTCCGGGCAGGCCGAGTACCCGCTCACCCAGGATGTTCCGCTGGATCTCCGAGGTTCCGCCCTCGATCGAGTTGGCACGCGACCGCAGGAACATCTTCCGGGAGGTCCCGGGCGGGCCGACCAGCCCGATTACGTCAGCCCGCCTGTTCTCGTAGTCCAGCTCGATCTGGCCGTGTGCTCCCTGGAGGTCGACACAGAACTCGTAGATGTCCTGGTTGATCTCGGCGAATCCCAGCTTGGCGATGGACCCTTCCGGCCCCGGATTGCCCTCCCGCCGGTTGCTGCCGGCACGGATGTTGGTGAGCCGCAGGACCTCGGCCTCGATCCACAGTTTCATCAGCCGGTCCTTGGCGGACGGGCTCTGGCTCGGATACTCCTCCCACAGCCGCAGCGCCTCGGCGATGGGACCGGTGCCACGAGCGGGCGCGCCCGAACCGGCTCCGATGGTGGTGCGCTCGTTCATTAGAGTCGTCATCGACACCCGCCAACCGTCACCGACATCACCGAGCCGGTCCGAATCGTGGATGCGGACGTCGGTCAGATAGACCTCGTTGAACTCGGCCTCACCGGTGATCTGCCGCAGGGGGCGCACGTCGACCCCGTCGACTCGCATGTCAATCGCGAAGTAGGTCATACCGCGGTGCTTGGGCACGTCCGGATCGGTTCGCGTGACCAGCAGCCCGTAGTCGGCGAGGTGGGCCACGGTGTTCCACACCTTCTGGCCGTTGACGATCCACTCGTCGCCATCGAGCTCGGCCTTGCAGGCGAGGCTGGCGAGGTCGGACCCGGCGCCGGGCTCGGAGAAGAGCTGGCACCACACGTGCTCACCGGTGAACATCGGTCGCAGCAACCGCTCGACCATGTCGTCGGATCCGTGGGTGACGACGGTGGGACCGGCCAGCGCGACACCGAAGAACACCGTTGGCGGTGGTGGCGGTCCGCCAGCGCGGTGAAGTCGCACCTCGACATCCTTCTGCAGCGACGGTCGGACGCCGAGTCCACCCCGACCTTCGGGAAAGTGGACCCAGGCGAGGCCGGCGTCATAGCGCTTGCCCCGGAATTCGACCGACTCCATCGCGGTCACGTCGTTCCCGGAGAGGAACCGGTCGAGTGCCTCCTCGACGAGGGCGGTTTCGGCGTCGGTGTCCACGGCAGCGTCGGTCATCGCCGGATCGTACCCCCGCCGTATTCTTGGCGCTGAACCCACCGATACGCGTGAGATCGGCGAGAATTCGGTGATGTGGGCCGTGTCAGCCGACCGAGACGGAGGGTCCGGCCTCGAGCACCGACGGGTCGTCACCGTCGGGTTCGAGCTCGGTGCGGGTCACAGCATCGCCATCGTCATGCCAGGCCACCAAGCGCAGGCGGGGCTCTCCCCCGGCCTCGGAGTCGGTCCCGTCCCACTCCACCGCGGTGACCGCCCGGTGGAGGATCCCCGCACCCGAATTGACGTATTTCATCGGTGACGGATCCGGCCCTTCGGTGGCGTCGACCGGCAGCTTCAGCGGTACATGGGTGTGCCCGAGGACCAACCAGACCCGTCCCGCCGGAGTGTCACGGAGGGTACGGCAGAGCTTGGCCTCGTCGAGGCTCTGGGCGTCGAGGTCCACACCGATCAGCGGCAGCATGGTCAGGAGCCGATTCGGGGCCGCACCCCGGAGCATCGTCACCGTCGCCGACGGCTGCGGCATGCCGGGTTGGGACTTGAGAAACGGCGCGTCGTGGAGGGCCGAACCCCACGACGTGAAGAGCTTGCCGATGCGGTCCCGGCCCGGAGCGTTCCAGGCGTCGGTCTGGTGTCCATGCGTGACCAGGCCGGCCGGCGAGGTCCCGTTGGTCAGCACGAGATGATCGACGACGTCCTGGCCGAGCTGGTGAGCCAGCGCCCGCCGCCCGTAGGGACGGAGCCAGACGTCGTCGTGGTTGCCGGCGATCCGCACATAGGCCTCGCGCCGGACGAACCGGTCGATGCGGTCGTAGACGCTGCGGTTGTTGACGATGATGCGACGCAGGTGCTCGTCGTACACCTCGGTCAGGGCTGCGGCCCGGGCACCGCGAGGCAGGCCCAGGGCCACCATCCGAGCGAGCTCGTAGACCACGCCGTAGGTGGATCCGCCTCCCAGCCACAGATCCTCGACATCCCCGTTCTCGACCAACGTCCAGCCGTCGTCACCGTAGTGATCCAGCATGGTCTCGTAGACCCTCCTGTTGCCCTGGCGGGCAGGCCAGTCGGAGTTACCGGGATGGGCCCGATGGAGATCGCTGGTGATGACGAACCGACCGGCGCCGTCGCGACGGGCGACGTTGATCCCCTCGGGTGGGTCGTTGGCGAGGATCCGGGCGAGCACCTCGGCGTAGTACGGCAGCTGGCGATCGACCTGCCGGGTGTTGTGCGCGGCGATCGCCCCGTAGAGCAGGGCGGTCACGGGCAGGGTGCCACTCAGGCCGACGAGCTTGAGAGCGGCCCATGCTCCGGCCACCGGTCCGGGTGGCGTCCGTTCGCCGTCGATCTCGTCGGCCAGCTCGGCCAGACGATGGAACGATCGGGAGAACCAGCCGCCGACCATCATGTGCCCTCCGACCGATCGATCCGTCCGGTGCGCGGTCCTGTCATGGGTGCAAGCTACCAACGGGGCGTGCAACACTCGGCTCGGATGCGACCAGGGGGAGCACCTTGGCAACACTGACCGCCGAATTCGCCCGCACGAGGGGTGACACGATCGCGCTCGTCGACGACGACAGCAGTCGGACCTGGGTCGAGGTCGACGGGCGGGTCAACCGGCTGGCCAATGGGCTGCGAGCCGCCGGTCTGGCCGCCGGTGACACCCTGGCCGTGGTCGTCGGCAACTGCTGCGAATGGTTCGAGGTGACCCTGGCCTGCGCTCACATCGGCGTCACCTTCGTTCCGGTCAACTGGCACTGGGTCGCCGAGGAGATCGCATATGTCCTCGGCGACTCCGAGGCCAAGGCCGTCGTGACCGACGACCGCTTCGCCGCATCCGTGGCCGATGCACTCGACGACGAACGCTCCGCCGGCCTCGCTCTCGCGCTGATCACCGGGTCCGAGTCGAGGGGTCGGCTCGAGAGCCTCGAAGCGGTGATCGATGCCGCGTCGGCCGACGAACCCGGTGACACCAGTCTCGGCGGGCCGATGTTCTACACCTCCGGCACGACCGGCCACCCCAAGGGAGTCCGCTCATCGCTCACCGGCGGCACCGGCGTGCCGGTCGAGGTCTTCCAGCTGGTGGGCGGCAGCTTCGACCAGTTCGTGCCCGTGCCCGGCGTCAGCGCCCTCTGCGGCCCCGTGTACCACTCCGCCCAGTGGGCGTTCTCGTGGTTGCCGATGATCGCCGGCTCCTCGGTGATCATGCAGCACCGCTACGACAGCGCCGCTCTCCTCGATCTGATCGATCGGTGGGAGGTCACCAACGTCCACCTCGTCCCGACCCAGATGAAACGGCTGATCGATCTGCCGGCCGAGACGCGAGAGAGGTTCGACGGGTCGTCACTCGAGTCGGTGCTGCACGGCGCGGCGCCGTGCCCACCCGCGGTCAAGCAGGAGATGATCGACTGGTGGGGACCGGTCATCACCGAGTACTACGGCTCGACCGAGGGCTCGCTGATCACAACGGTCAGCGCCGAGCAGTGGATGGCCAAGGGCGGCAGCGTCGGGCCACCGCTCCCCAACATGGAGATCCTCGTCATCGACGAGAACGGCCAGCCGCTGGGGCCGGACGAGGACGGCACGCTCTACTTCCGGAACACGATGGGCGCCGACTTCGAGTACCACAAGGCCCCCGACAAGACCGCCGAGGCCCATCTCGAGCCCGGTGTGTTCACCACCGGTGACGTGGGCCATCTCGACACCGACGGATACCTGTGGCTGAGCGACCGCCGGATCGACATGATCATCTCGGGTGGCGTCAACATCTACCCGGCCGAGATCGAAGGCGTGCTGGGCGGGCATCCGGCCCTCGCCGACGTCGCGGTCATCGGCATTCCCGACGACGAGTTCGGCGAGCAGGTGAAGGCGGTCGCCGTCCGAAGCGACCGCGGCGACGAGGTGAGTGCCCGGGAGCTGATGGCCTTCTGCGGTGAGCACCTGGCCCGCTACAAGATCCCCCGATCGATCGACTTCGTCGACGAGCTTCCCCGCACGGGAACCGGCAAGATCAAGAAGGCCGTCCTGCGCGACCCCTACTGGGCCGACAAGGACCGCGCCATCTGATCCAGCAGACGATCCGCTTCGTCGTCGGTCATGACCAACGGCGGACAGATCACCAGGGTGACCGCCCCGATCGGTCTGACGATCACCCCGGCTCGGAGCATCCGGTCGCGCACCGCCACCGCGTCCGGCCGGCTCGAACCGGCCGGCACGTCGACGGCCCAGATCGCCCCTTCGCCTCGTACCTCGGCGACGAGCCCCTCGTCGCGCAGGGACCGAAGGCCGGCACCGATACGTCCGCCGAGGGCCATGGCCCGTTCGAGCAGGCCGTCCCGTTCGGTGACCTCGATGCAGGCGATGCCGGCCGCTGCCGCGGTCGGATGGCCCGAATGGGTGAACCCCGTCCGCAGCACGGTGTCGGGCTCGGATTCGAGTGCGGCGCGCACCCGTGGCCCGACGATCACCCCGCCGAGCGGGATGTACCCCGATGTGACGGCCTTCGCGAAGACGATCAGATCCGGCTCGACGCCGTAGTGCTTCGCTCCGAACCAGCTCCCGAGCCGACCGAACCCGGTGATGACCTCGTCGAAGATCAGCAGCGCGCCGTGGTGGTCACAGAGGCGACGCAGCCCCTCGAGGTAGCCGGGTTCGGGCGTGTGCACACCACTCGCGCCCTGGATCGGTTCGGTCATGACGGCCGCTATCTCCGCGCCCCGTTCGGTGAACAGCCGAGCCGCCTCGTCGAGGTCGTGGCGACCGACCTGGACGACCTGGGGCGAGAGTGGACCGAATCGCTCACGGTTCAGGGCGATCCCCTGGGCCGAGGTGCCGCCGTACGCTGCGCCGTGGTAGCCGCCCTCGCGGCTGACGATGATCGAGCGATCGGGCTCGCCGCCGATGACATGGGTGAGACGGGCGAGCTTCATCGCCGTGTCGACCGACTCCGAGCCCGAGTTGGCGTAGAACACCCGGACGCCGGCCATCGGCGCCCGCTCGGCGATCAGCGCGGCCAGGCGGTCGGCCGGCTCGTTGGTCCACGGTGAGAACGTGTTGTAGGTGGCGAGCGCTCGCATCTGCGCGGTGACGGCGTCGATGACCTCGGTCCGTCCGTGACCGACGTTGACGTAGCAGAGCGAGGCGATCGCATCCAGGTAGCGGTTTCCCTCGTCGTCCACGACGGTCGATCCCCGGCCCGACACGAGCCGCACGAAATCGGTCTGGCCGGGCGGCGAGAACGGATGGAGGAACGTCGGCAGATCGGTCACCGCTCGCCCCCTCCCCGTGATCGGGCCTCGGGCAGACCGCAGAGGCGTCGGACGGCATCGATGGAGTCCGGTCCGGCGGAGTCGAGGACGAGATCGGCGTGCTCCGCCGAGGGAAGGACGAATTGCTCGTACATGGGCTGGACCGACTCGGCGAACTGCCGCCGCACGTCGTCGGGATCCCGACCGCGGTCGCGTCGGTCCCGGACGAGCCGTCGCGACAGGCGGACCTCGGCCGCGACGTCGATGAACACCGCATGATCGAGCAGCGCCCTGATCGCCGGAAACGCCAGGACGAGGATTCCCTCCACCACGACCACCGATCTCGGCTCGACCACGTGGACCTCGCCGTCCCGCGTGTGGGAGACGAAGTCGTAGACCGGGGTTCCGACGGCGTCGCCGCCGACGAGTGTCTGCAGATCCGCGACGAACGTATCGACGTCGAGCGAATCCGGATGGTCGTAGTTCAGCCGGCCTCGCACGGCCGGCGCCAGGTGGGACAGGTCGTGGTAGTAGGCATCGAACGAGAGCACGGCCACGTGACCATCGTCGTGGCCGTTACACAGTCCGCGGGCGAGACGGGTCTTCCCCGAGCAGGTTCCGCCGGCCAACCCCAGCACCGTCTCGACGCATGTCACACCCCCCGTCCTAGCATCGTCGGCCGTGGTGATCGAGCTGGTCGGGTGCCGATACGGAGCGCCGGCCCGCCGCGCCCTGGCCGACGCGGTCGAGGCCGCCAAGCGGGACGATCCGCTCGCCCCGGTCACCGTGATCGTCACCACCAACGCGGTCGGGGTCGCATCGCGCCGATTCCTGGCCCGCCACCTGGGCGGGATCGCCGCCGTCGAGATCGCCACGGTCTTCCGCGTGGCCGAACGGCTCGGCGCCGTCGGGCTGGCACGGTCAGGCCTCCGCCCGCTCTCCACTCCCGTACTCACCGCAGCGGTTCGCTCCGCGCTGCGCACCGAACCCGGGATCTTCGCCGGGGTGGCCGGCCACCCGGCCACCGAACGCAACATGGTGCGGATCCACCGGGAGCTCAGCGAGCTCGACGAGGCCGAGCTGATCACGTTGGCCGGGAAGAGCCCCCGCGCCGAAGCCGTCGTCGCCATACACCGGGCCGTCCGCGACCAGCTCCGAGCCGACTGGCACGACGAGCACGATCTGGTGGCGTCGGCCATCGAGGCCGCCGCGGCGGATCCCGACAGCGCCGCGGCGTTGGGCACCGTCGTCTGGTATCTGCCCCAGAGACTCTCGGCCGGTCACGGCCGGCTCGCTCGGGTCATCGCCGCGGTCACACCGAGCACCGTCATCGCCGGTGTCACCGGTGAGGACGACGCCGACCGCACCGTGCGGACCAGCCTGGCCCGCATCGGTCTACCGGCGCCCCCCGTGCCGCAGGAGCCTCCACCTCCGCCCGCCCTGATCACCGTCGCCTCGGTGAGCGATCCCGATGACGAGGTGCGCGCCGCGGTCCGTCACGTCATGACCCGGGCCCATGCCGGGAAGTCCTTCGAGAGGATGGCCATCCTCCACCCGCGCGAGATCCCCTACGAGCGCATCATCCACGATCAGCTCGTCGCGGCCGGAGTGCCCTTCCACGCGGCCCGAGGGCGCCCACTGGCCGAATCGATGCCGGCCCGACGCCTCCTCGGTTTCCTCGCACTTCACGACCACGACTACTCCCGTCCCTCCGTGCTCGCCCTGCTCGGCGCGGACCCGTCGGGTCGGGGGGCCGAATGGGAGGCCGAGAGCCGTCGGGCCGGAATCGTGAGCGGACGCGCCGACTGGGACCTCCGGCTGGCCACCCACATCGACACCCTGCGAACCGAAGCCCGGACGGCCACCGAATCCCGAGCCCGGTGGTCGCAGAGGGCTGCCGAGGACGCGTCGGACCTCCGTGCTGCGGCTCTGGGTGCCATCGCCGACCTCGAGCACGGGATGAAACTGTCGCGCTGGTCGAGCCTCGCCACGTGGTGCACCGGCGTGCTCGCCGCGCGCCTGGCACCGGAAACCGAGCGCTCGGCGTGGCCCGAGGTCGAGCTCGACGCGGACCGTCAGATCTCGGGGATCATCCACCGACTCGCGACGCTCGACCTGGTCGACGAGGCTCCGACCTTCACAGGCTTCCGCCGCATCCTCGAGCTCGAGCTGGCCGAGGGCCGACAGCGCGAAGGGAGGGTGGGCGAGGGACTCCTCTTCGGACCCCTCGGAAGCGCCATGGGCGTCGAGCTCGATCTGGTCGTCATCGTCGGGTTGGCCGAGGGGGTGGTTCCCACCACGCCGGCCGACGACTCGGTGATCCCCGACCGGGAGCGCGCTGCCGTCTCCGACGCGCTCGTCCTACGGGCCGCGACCGCACATGATCAGCGACGCCAGTTCCTCGCCGCCCTGGCCGAGGGCGACGAGACCGTCCTCGTCCGACCCCGGAGCGATCTGCGCCGGACCCTCGTCTTGCCACCTTCCCGTTGGATCCCCTCGGAGGCCGTGACGGCCGACATCGGGTCGTTCGTCGCCGGGATCGCCGAGGCCGACATCTGCGCGACCGCGCAGGACCGCGTGTTGCAGCAGTTGATGGCGCTGGATCCACCTCCCGCGGCCAGGTTGCACGAGGACGCAGGGTCTCTCGGTCCTCTGCTGGCCGACACACCGCTGCGACGCGGTTCCCGGCTCGTCCTGGCCCGTCGGCTCGGTCGCTTCGGCCGGTTCGAGGGCAACCTCTCCCACCTCCGGATGCCCAGCCCGATGGACCGGCTCCAATCGGCGACACAGCTCGAGACCTGGGCGTCCTGCCCCCACGCCTACCTGATGCGGTATGTGCTCCGCATCGCCGAGGTCGAAGACCCCGAGGCGGTCGAAGACCTGTCGCCGATGCGGGCCGGCTCCCTGATCCACGAGGTCCTCGATCGGTTCGTCCACGGCCGTCTGGATCACCCCATGGGTCAGCCCTGGCCCGCCGAAGCCGCCGCCGAGATCCAGGCGTTGGCCGACGAGGTGTTCGCCGAGGCCGAGTCCAGCGGGGGTACGGGGCGGGCCGTGAACTGGCGTCGATCCCAGGCCAGGATCAGAAGGGAGCTCGACGAGTTCCTGACCCTGGACAGCGTGCGTCTGGTCGACGACCGGCTCCTGCCGGCCGCCGCCGAGCTCCGGTTCGGATTCGACGACTCCGAGGAACCGGCCATCGCGGTGCCGTTGGGGCCGGGTCGCACGATGCAGGTGCGGGGGGCGATCGACCGGGTCGACCGCGCTCCCGGCGGCCGCCTGGTGATCACCGACTACAAGACGGGCGGGTCGAAGAACTTCCACGGCCTGAGCGAGACCAACCCCCACGGCTACGGCACCCGTCTCCAACTCCCCCTCTACGGCATGGCGGCACGACAGTGGGCTCACGACCCCGCGGTCCCCGTCGACGTGGGGTACTGGTTCGTGAGCGAGAAAGGTGCGTTCAAGCCGATTCGCTACCCGCTCTCCGACGATGCGCTGTCGAGCTCCCTCGATGCCATCGGCGAGATCGTCACCGGTATCGAGCGGGGCCATTTCCCCGCCCGACCCGAGGCACCCCAGTCGTATCAGCACTTCGTGCCCTGTCCGTTCTGCGATCCCGACGGGCTGGGCACGAAGGACAGCTATCAGCGCTGGCTTCGCATCCGCCGGGCCCCCGAGCTGGCCTCCTACGTCGAGCTCGTGGAACCGTCGGAGAGATCCCTCGATGTCTGACCGCGCCCCCGCCCAGCCGAGCCTGTTCGATACGGGCGAGGAGACCGCCGACGGACGAGCCCGCGAAGCCATCCGGAACCGCTTGGACACGACCCTGTTCGTCGAGGCGGGAGCCGGTTCCGGCAAGACCACCGCGCTGATCGGCCGCATCCTGGCGCTGGTCGAAGCGGGCATCCCGATGGGACGGATCGTGGCGATCACCTTCACCGAGCGGGCCGCGGCCGACCTGCGCCACCGACTGCGCAAGAGCCTGCGCGCGCGCGACGTCGAGTCCCCGGATTCCGACGAGGTCTGGGCCGCCGCCCTCGACGAACTGGACGGCGCAGCGGTGGGCACGCTGCACGCGTTCGCCCAACGCCTGCTGGGTGAGCACCCGATCGAGGCCGGCCTGCCACCCAACGTGGAGATCCTCGACGAGATCAGCTCGCAGGTCGAGTTCGACGAACGGTGGAGCGCCACGCTCGACCGCCTCTACGCCGACCCCGACCTCACGTCCACCCTGGAGCTGGCGTCCGCTCTCCGGATCAAGACCGAGCACCTCCGTGCGGTCGCCCTCGAATTCGCTCGCAACTGGGACCTCGTCGCGTCGCGACCGCCGGGATCCGACGCCGACCCACCGGCCGTCGACGCGCGGACGATCGTCGACGAGCTCGGCGTCCTGACCGCGTTTCGTCCCCACTGCCTGGCCGACGAGGACACGATGGCCACCCGGCTGGACGAGATCATCGCATGGTCGGCGCGGCTCGGAGCCGTCACCGATGACGTCTCCATGGTCGAGCTCCTCGACGGCAAACGGCGACCGTCGTTCAAGGCCGGGAACCTGGGCCGGGCGGCCAACTGGCCCGACGGGGTCGTCGCCGAGCTCCGGGGCCGGTTGGCCGAGCTGGAGCAGGTGATCGAGCGCGTCCTCGAACCGGTGAGCGAAGCCTGCCTGCAACGACTGGTCCACCACATCGGTGCGTTCGTGGTCGACGACGCCGAGCGGCGCCGCGTCGAGGGGCGACTGCAGTTCCACGACCTGCTCGTCCACTCCCGTCGACTGCTGGCCGACCCGCTCCACGGCCCGTCCGTCCGACGGGCTCTGTCCATCCGGTACCGGCGTCTCCTACTCGACGAATTCCAGGACACCGATCCGCTGCAGATCGAGGTGGCCACGCTGCTGGCCGCCGACCCCGATGCCCCGGCGGGACCGTGGGACTCGATGGACACCCGTGCCGGCCGCCTGTTCTTCGTGGGCGACCCCAAACAGTCCATCTATCGCTTCCGCCGGGCCGACATCGCGCTCTACCTGGCCGCCCAGGAGCAACACCGTTCGGGCGCTCCCACCGAGCTCAGCCGGAACTTCCGTTCCACCGCACCGATCCTCGACTGGGTCAACCACACCTTCGGAGGCCTGATCAAGAAGGCGCCCGGCAGCCAGCCCGAGTACCGCCCGCTCGACGCGGACCGCCCGGCTCCGCCCTCGGGTCCAGGCGTGCTGCTGCTCGACGGCGAGCACGTGGGGCTCAAGGCGGCCGAACTGCGAACCGAAGAGGCGATCTCGGTCGCCGCGGCGGTACACCGCTGCCTCGACGAGGGGTGGGCCGTCCACGACGAGGACGTGGGCTGGCGGGCAGCCGAACCGCGTGACATCTGCATTCTCGTCCCGGCCCGGACGTCCCTCCCGCAGCTCGAGGCAGCGCTCACCCGGGCCGACGTGCCTCATCGGGTCGAGACGAGCACGCTGCTCTACGCCGCCGAGGACGTCCGAACGCTGATGGCATGTCTCCGGACCCTGGCCGATGCGAGCGATTCGTTGTCGCTCGCGACAGCGCTGCGTTCAGCCGCCTTCGGCTGCGGAGACGACGATCTCTACACCTGGTCGGTCGACCATGGTGGCCGCTGGGACTACCGGGCGCCGGTCCCGGCCGCCGCGCCACCGGATCACCCGGTCGCCGCCGCGATGACCTACCTGCGGGGCCTGGCCGAAGAAGCCCGATGGCTGACACCGCCTCAAGTCATCGATCGTGTCGTCCACGACCGGCGCCTGCTCGAGTCGGCCGCGTTCGCCGCGCACGCGTCGGACCGCTGGCGCCACCTCCGGTTCGTCATCGATCAGGCTCGAGCCTGGGCCGACGCCCACGGCGGCGACCTCCGGGACTACCTGGCGTGGGCCCGTCTCCAGTCGAGCGACACGGCCCGCGTCGCCGAGCCGGTCCTCGACGAGTCGGACACCACCGCTGTGCGGGTGATGACGATCCACGCCTCGAAGGGACTCGAGTTCCCCATCACCGTGCTGTCCGGGCTCACCACCCGCGGCCCGGGCCGACGGGCGGGTCCGGGCGTCCTGTTCCCTCCCGACCAGCCCGCCACCGTGAAGCTCACCTCCGGCGTGGCCGCCCGCGACTTCGAGGTCTTCCAGCCGATCGACGAGCAGATGGACGAACACGAGCGCATCCGCCTCCTCTACGTCGGATGCACCCGGGCCCGCGACCACCTCGTCGTCTCGTGCCATCGAACCGACCGCGCGACGCGGAGTGCGGCGGAGATGCTCTGGGCACACGGCGCTGACGTCGAGTCGAGCGTGGTCGAGCAGATCCGGGACGTCGGTCCCGGTCCCGGTTCCGCCGAGGAGGAGGATCTCACCGCTCCACTCCGCCCGGGGGTGACCCCCGCCGATGACGGCATGGCGCTCACCGAGACCCGCGCCGAGTTCGAAACCCACCGGGCCGCGATGATCGACCGGGCGGCCGATCCGTCGTCCTTGTCCGCGACTGCGGTGGCCCGGCGTTTCGAGCGCTCGACCGCCGTGCCCGGTGCCAATCCCGGTCTGCTCAAGGACGCCGTCGATCTCGACCTGCCCCCGTGGCGCCGCGGCCGCGACGGGGCCGCCATCGGACGTGCCGTGCACGCGTGCCTTCAGGACATCGACCTCACCGAGGGGAAGGACCTCTTCCTGCTCGCCGGACGTCACGCCGCGGCCGAGGGCATTCCCGACCTGGAGCGCCAGATCGCGGCGCTGGCCCGAGCCGCCCTGGGCGCACCTTGCGTGCGGGAGGCGGTCGCCGGTCCCCACTGGCGTGAGATCTACGTTGCGGCTCCTGCGGGATCGAAGCTGGTCGAGGGCTACATCGACCTGCTCTACCGGACCGCCGAGGGATTCGTCATCGTCGACTACAAGACCGACGCCGCGCCCACGGCCGACGACCGTAGGGATCGGGCCGCGGTGTATCGCCACCAGCTGGCCACCTACGCTCTGGCGATCGAATCCACCACGGGTATCCCCGTGGTGCGCTGTGTGTTGTGCTTTCTTGAGACCGATGGTGCGCACGAGCTCGCGATCGACGACCTGCGCGCCGCTATGACAGAGATCGGGGAGCTCGCCCAGCGCGCTTGACCCGCCGGAACCGGACGAGAGGTCGACCCCGCACGCATGACCAGGAACGAGAACATCCGGGCGCACGAACTGTTGTCCGACCGGTTCGCCCGGGCCGCGGCCGGCCTGGAACGGCACCTGCCCGTGGCGGTCGGCGAGGACGATCCGCACGCCATCCACCAGGCACGGGTCGAGAGCCGTCGGCTCCGCACCTGGATCCGCGCCTGGGGCCCTCTCGTGGACGACGACCGCATCGGAGCGCTGGACCCACACCTGGAGGCCGCATCGACGGCTCTCGGCCGGGTACGCGACACCGATGTCATCCACCTCGTGATCGGCCGCGCCGCCGAGCGTGTGTCGTTCGCCGATCTCACGACCTCACCGGTGGACCGCGACCTGCTACGCCGCCGGGAGGTCGCCGTCGATCGTGCCCGCTCCGATATCGACGTCCCGTTCCTCCTGGACCGGGTGGGCACGTTGGTCGGTTCGATCATCTACACGCCACCGGCCGACCGACGGGCCGACCGGGTCCTCCCCCCACTGGCAAAGGCGCAATGGCGCTCTCTCGCCCGCCGGGTCCGCGCGCTCCCCGAGCCGGTTCTCCCGACGCCGCTCCACCGGGTTCGCATCGCGGCCAAGCGCTGTCGATACAGCGCTCTCGACCTGGCCCCCGTCATCGGCAAACCGGCCCGCAGATACGCGAGGGTGATGGCCCGGCTCCAGGACCGCATCGGCGATCTCGAGGACGCGGCCCACGCCGCCGAGTTCCTCGGCCGCTTCGGCCGTCACGGTGGACCGAGCACGACCGCCACCGCCGAGGTGCTGAGGGGGGTCACGCTGACTTTCGTGGCCGACGGTCTGGCCGCATGGCCCTCCTGGTGGCGGGAGGCCAGCCGGAAGAAGCTCCGATCCTGGTGGTAAGCGCCCCGCCCCCCCTGCCGAAATCTGGTCCCTCACCGTCGGATAGCGACGGCTGCGCCTCGCTTGTTTCCTCGCTCAGATCGACTCGGCCCCGGGGCGACCCAACTCGACCCGCCAGCTTCCTCCGTCGACGACCGGCGGGTCGCCCGGATCGAGAGCATCGACGAACCGGAAGTGAGCCGTGACCCGGTCCGGTTCGATCTCCGCCACCACATAGCCCCGGTGTTCCGGGTCGTACATCTTCACGTGCTCGGCGGCCAGGGCGCCGGCCACCGCCTCGGGCTCGATGATCTCGAGCGCCGAGATCGAGGGCCCGACGAACTCGGTAGCGACCACCGGGCCGGCCGGGTCGTCGTAGTCGGCTCGCACGTCGGACACGACGCTGGTGTGGAGGTCGCCGGCCAGTGAGATGAGGTTCCCCCGTCCGGCCGCACCGACCGGTGCGAGCAGTCGACGGCGGGCCGAGACGTAGCCGTCCCAACCGTCCATGGAGAATCCACGGTCCTCGTCATCGGGGGCGCGGTCGATCTCCGACATCAGGGACTGCTGGACCAGCACCGTCCACGCGACGTCATCGGCCGTGAGGAGGTCGCCGACCCACCTCTCCTGCTCCGGTCCGAACATCGTGGCCTCCTCGGCGAAGGCGGCCGCCACCTGGGGACCTCCGCCGAACCCGCGGGGTAGCGCTCCCGGACCCGCAGAAGGGATCGGCGAGCGGTACTGCCGGTTGTCGACCACCACCAGCCGAGCCAGATCGCCGAAGTCGAGCGAGCGATGGATGACGAGGGATCCGTCGCCGTCGGGCGGACCGGTTCGGACCGGCATGTGCTCCCACCACGCCCGGTACGCCGCGGTACGCCGGGCGAGAAAGGTCTCGGGCGACGAATGACCCAGGGCCACACCGACACCTCCGGGCTGATCGGCCGCGTAGTTGTCCTCGACCTCGTGGTCGTCCCAGGTGACGATCCACGGGTGAGCCGCATGCGCAGCGCGGAGATCGGCGTCGGCGTGGGTAATGGCGTAGAGACGCCGGTACTGCTCGAGGGTGGTCGGCGTACCGATGTCATGGGTCCGGGCGTCGGTGGAGGACTCCAGCTCGTAGATGTAGTCGCCCGTGAACAGCACAGCGTCCAGCTCCTCGGCGGCGACCCGTGCATACGCCGAGTAGAAGCCGGACTGGTAGGCGTTGCAGCTCGCCACCGCCAGCCGGATCATGTCCGGCGACGAGCCGCTCGCCGGTGCGGTCCTGGTCGTCCCGACCGGGCTCTCGTGGTCACCCACCGCGAACCGGTAGCTGTACGCCCGGCCGGGCTCGAGGTCGCGGACGTCCAGGTGGACCGAGTGGGCCTCCTCCGGCACCGCCACGGTCCGGCCATCGGCCACGACGGTACCGAATCCGTCGTCGGTCGCGACCTCCCAGGAGACCGGAACGGTGACGGACGGGATGCCACCGTCGGCGGCACCGACGTCGGTGACCAGCCGGGTCCACAGGACGATGCCGTCGGGCAAGGGGTCACCCGACGCCACCCCCAGCCGGAACGGCGAACCGTCGAGAGCCGGCGTGGGGATCGAGGTACTCGTCGACGTGCTCGGCGATGTCGTGCGGTCGATCCGCGTCGAGGATTGCGTCGCCGACGGCTCGGGGTCGGATCCCGAGCAGGCCGCGAGGCCGCCGATCGCAGCGAGGCGGAGTACGTCTCGGCGTGACAGGACCACGGGATCGAAGGTAGTCCCCGCGGTGGGCCTCGGTAGGGTGCGCCGGTGGATCGAGACGCCGACACCCCACACCAGTCCGCTATCGGCCGGCTGTGGGCCCAGGCCGAGGGGCACCGCCGAACGGTGGTGTGGGCCACGACCGCGTCGGTGCTGAACAAGCTGTTCGATCTGGCGCCGCCGTTGTTGATCGGGCTGGCCGTCGACGTCGTCGCCAACGACAGCTCCTCTTTCCTCGCCGGTTTCGGAGCCGAGACCGGCAAGGCACAGCTGGTGGTGCTGTCGGTCCTGACGTTCATCGTCTGGGCACTCGAGTCCCTGTTCGAGTACCTCTACGCCCTGGCCTGGCGCACCCTCGCGCAGGACATCCAGCACCAGCTCCGGACCGAGACCTACGACCACCTCCAGGGCCTCGAGAACGCCTGGTTCGAGGACAAGAGCACCGGTGACCTGCTCGCGGTGCTCAACGACGACGTCAACCAGCTCGAGCGGTTCCTCGACGTCGGCGCCAACGACATGATCCAGACCGCCACCACCGTGATCGCCATCGGCGGTGTCTTCTTCGCCATCGCCCCACAGGTGGCGTGGTGGTCGTTCCTCCCGATACCCCTCGTGATCTGGGGATCGCTCTGGTTCCAGAAGCGACTCGAGCCCAAGTACACCGAGGTCCGCAACCAGGCCGGATTCCTCAACGCCCAGCTGGCCAACAACCTGCTCGGGATCTCGACCATCAAGAGCTTCGTCGCCGAGGACCGCGAATCGGCCCGGGTGGCCGACGAATCAGCGCGGTACCGGAACCGCAACGCCGAGGCCATCCGGCTCTCCTCGGCGTTCATCCCCCTCATCCGCATGGCGATCCTGATCGGCTTCACCGGCACCCTGCTCTACGGGGGATTCCTCGCCCTCGAGGGCGACGTGCTCAGCATCGGCGAGTACAGCGTGATGGTCTTCCTGACCCAGCGGCTGCTGTGGCCCCTGACCGCCCTGGGGGAGACATTCGACCTGTACCAACGCGGCATGGCCTCGACGAACCGAATCCTCGACGTTCTCGACACCGAGCCCACCATCGTCGGGGGTGAGACCCGGCTGTCCATCGAGCGAGGCGAGGGCGCGATCACCTTCGACCACCTCGCGTTCTCCTACGACGACCACGTCCGGGCCATCGACGACATCTCGCTGGAGATCCCGGCGGCGCGGACCACCGCGATCGTCGGACCGACCGGGTCCGGCAAGAGCACGCTGGTGAAGCTGCTGCTCCGCTTCCACGATCCCGATACGGGTCGCGTCCTGCTGGATGGGACACCCCTTCCCGAGCTCGACCTGCGAGACCTCCGGCGCACCACCGGCCTGGTGAGCCAGGACGTGTACCTGTTCCACGGAACGGTCCGGGACAACATCGCCTACGGTCTGCCCGGGGCGGGCATCGACGAGATCATCGCCGCCGCCCAGGTGGCCGAGGCCGACGAGTTCATCCGTGCCCTACCGCAGGGCTACGACACCATCGTCGGCGAGCGGGGCCAGAAGCTCTCGGGCGGTCAGCGCCAGCGGGTCAGCATCGCGCGCGCCGTGTTGAAGGATCCGCCCATCCTGCTCCTGGACGAGGCGACCAGCGCGGTCGACAACGAGACCGAGGCCGCCATCCAGCGCTCGCTCGACCGGCTCTCCACCAACCGTACGACGATCGTGATCGCCCACCGACTGTCGACGGTGCGTCATGCCGATCGGATCCACGTCCTCGAGGCCGGGCGGATCGTCGAGAGCGGCACGCACGAGGAGCTGGTCGCGCTCGACGGCTCGTACGCCGGCCTCTGGAAGGTGCAGACCGGTGAGGCGGTGGGTCAGCGCTCGAACATCGTCGAGAGTCCGCCCAGCGCGGATCCCTCGCCGGCCTTGCCGCCCGAGTAGGCGGCGGTCCGCACGATCCGGTCGGCCAGCCGGGAGAACGGCAGCGACTGCAACCAGACCCGGCCGGTGCCCGTCAGCGTGGCGAGGAAGATTCCCTCGCCACCGAACATCATCGACTTGAGGTTGCCCGCCTTCTCGATGTCGTAGCTGATGCTCGTCTCCAGGGCGACCAGACAACCGGTGTCGACGCGCAGCGTCTCGTTCTCGAGTCGTCGTTCGACGACGGTGCCGCCGGCCTGGAGGAACACCAGGCCGTCGCCCTGGATGTCCTGGAGGATGAACCCCTCACCGCCGAAGAAGCCGGCGCCCAGCTTGCGGTTGAACGCGATCCCGAAGCGGGTCCCCTTGGCGGCGACCAGGAAGGCGTCCTTCTGACAGATCAATCGGTGACCCACCTCGGAGAGCTGGATCGGGACGATCTTGCCCGGGTACGGCGCGGCGAACGCGGCGCGCCGCTTGCCCTCGCCGTGATTGGTGAAGTGGGTGAGGAAGAGCGACTCGCCGGTGATCACCCGCTTGCCGGCGTCCTTCATCTTGCCGAAGAACCCCTGGTCGGGCTGGCTCCCGTCTCCCATCATGGCCTCGAACGTGATGCCGTCGTCGAGGTGCATCATCGTGCCGGCCTCGCCGACCACCGTCTCGCCGGGGTCGAGCTCGACCTCGACGAACTGGAGGTCGTCGCCGAAGATCTCGAAGTCGACCTCGTGCGAGGTGACCTCGACGGCGGCTTTGTGTCCGAACTGACCGGTGGCCACCGGCGGTGGCGGGGCCGTTGGAGCCGCCGGTGGTTCGGGGAGCGTTCTCACGTCGCTGCCCCAGGCCATTCCGTCCCAGTGGCGCTGTGACCCCTGCGGGTCACCTTCGGCGTGGTACCAACCGGGCGGTGTCGTCGTCATGCCGCGATCCTACGAGCGACAGCACAGCCCCCGCTGGATTTGGGGACGCTCAGCTACATCGGATGTAGCTGAGCGTCCCCAGATCCTGCTTATGCGGTGGGGTCGAAGTCGGGGTCGGATTCGATGACCGAGAACATGGCTCCCTGGGGATCCGCGATCGCCGCCATCCGGCCCGGCGGCGAGTCCATCGGCTCGGCCATGATCTGCCCCCCGCCGGCCCGGGCCTTCTCGACGACGGCGTCGGTGTCGGTCACGTGGAAGTAGATCCCCCAGTGGGGCGGAATGCCCTCCATCGGCGGGTTCATCGCCCCACCGACCGGCTGTCCGTCCATGGCGAACAACGTGTACGCCATCTCGCCCATGTCCATGACCTGCGGCTCCCAACCGAACACCGCCCGGTAGAAGGCGCCGGCGGTGGTCGTGTCAGAGGTCATGAGCTCGTTCCAGGTGAACGTGCCGTGCTCGCCGACCAGCTCCACTCCGATGTGCTCCTTCGGCTCCCAGAGGCAGAAGACCGCTCCCGTCGGATCGGCCAGCACCGCCATACGGCCCGCAGGCTCGATGTCGAAGGCCGGTTCCATCACCGAGCCACCCGCCTCTTCCACCCGCTTCGCCGCGGCATCGGCATCTCCGACGGTGATGTACGAGTTCCACATCGGGGGCACACCCATCCCGCTCATCTCGTCCGACAGGGTCATCATCCCGGCGACGGATCTCCCTCCGATACTGGCCATGACGTACGCACCGCCGTCAGGGGTCGGACTGGACTCGAAGTCCCATCCGAACAGGTCGGCATAGAACGTCTCAGCCGCCTCGCAGTCGGTGGTGGACAGGTCGATCCAACTCGGAGTTCCCTCGGGATGGGCGGTGACTTCAGGCATGGTGCTGGCTCCATTTCGCTGATTGCTCGACCGGAGGCGAGCCGTAGCTCGACGAGCCGGTAGCTTCGCCCCCATGTCCGATGCCGTCATCATCGCCCATGAGACGCCCGGCGTCACGCAGATCTCGCGTTGGATCTTCAACTGCTACGTGATCCACGACGCGGGCCGGGACGCCGCGGTGGTGATCGACGCCGGACTCCCGTCCAACGGTCGCGATGCCGCCAAGCAGGTCGAGCGGCTCCACGGGCCGACGGCGGCACCGGCATGCGTCGTGAGCACCCACGGCCACTCCGACCACGTGGCCGGGATCTCCGCCGCCACCGCACCGAACGGAGGCACGGTGCTGCTCCCCCGACGGTGCCGCGACTATCTGGCCGGCGAGCCGGCGCCCACGCCCGGTCCCCGGGAGCTCGTCAAGATCCTGCCGGTGATGCGGGATCAGCCCTTCGACTTCGCCTCACTGCGCGAGCTTGCCGGCGCGGCCCGGGCCGCCGGCTTCGGCCAGCAGAACATGGTGATGCCCTCGCCGCCCGACGGGTACCTGACCGACGGCCAGACGCTGCCGGACTCCGAAGGCTGGGAGGTACTCCACACGCCGGGACACACCGAGGACTCGACCTGCTTCTTCCACGCGGACAGCGCGACGTTGATCTCCGGCGATGCCGTTCTCACCCAGGGCGGTGTCGGTTGGTTCAACCCCGAGCTCACGGACCGCCAGGCCAGCTCGCTCACCGAGGAACGACTCCGCGAACTCGAGGTCGAGCACCTCTTCCCCGGCCACGGGCTCCCCCTCCACGGCACCGACCTGCTCCGTAAGGCCCGGTCCTTCCGGGACACGCCGCATCGGCGGGGCTTCACGGGCCGGGCCGCGATCGCCCTCGGCCGGTGGAACTGACCACCGCCGAAATCTGGTCCGCCAGCGTCGGGAGGCGACGCCTCGGCCACGGCTGTTCGGCCTCTCGGCGGGTCGTTGTCCCTCAGCCTTCGTAGACGTTGATCTCGTAGAGCACCTGGTCGAGCTTGGCGCCGGCCTCGATCGGAGCGAAGCGCTGGGGGCGGTCCTCGCCCACGCACGAAGCGAGCGGGGCCAGCACCGTCCACGGCGTCGGGTGCGCGAACTGGACCACCGAGTACCGCTCGCCCGCCTGCCCGGGATCGGAGACCACGCGGTGGACGCCCGACGGGATCGCCCCGTTGGTGATGTGCTCGAGCATCATCCCGGTGTTGACGATGGCCAGACCGGGCGGAGCGACGGCGTCCGCCCAACCCTGGTCGGTCTGGACCTGCAGACCCGGCGCCGTGGCCCGCGGCAGCGCGGTGATGAGGTTGATGTCGGCGTGGGCCGCGGCCCAGACGTGCTGACCGTCGGGGGCGGCCTCCATCGGTGGATAGTGGATGGCACGGGTGAGCGTGGGACCGTCGCGCAGGAGGAGATCGAAGTACTCCTCGTGGCAACCCAGGCCGACCGCGATGATCCGCAGGAAGCGGCGCTGAACGTCGACCAAGCGGCGATGGAAGGTCATGAGCACGTCGGTGATGCCGGGCACGTCGCCCTCGGGCAGGACCGGCGGGTGATAGCGGTGGGGATAGCGGTGCCGCAAAGGGTGGTGCTCGGGGACGGCTTCACCCCAGTTGAGCATCTCCTTCCAGTCGGCCACCTCGGCGGTCGCCGCCGTCTCGACCAGCAGGCCGGTGTAGCCGGTCTGTCCGTGCGAGCCCGGCACGGTCCATCGCTGCTTGACGTCGTCGGGTCGGGTGAAGAAGTCGGCCAGTCCGGCGTATGCAGCGTCGATGACTTCCTCGGGGATGTCGTGACGGGTGTAGACGAATCCGGTCTCGAGGCTGCGCATGACGCCGTCGACGGCCGCGGCGCGCTGGCGACGGTCGCCCTGCTCGAAGGTGATCAGGTCGACATCGAGGATCCGCTCCACGGTCCGACGGTAGCCGCCCACCCGAAATCCCCGTCCCCTAGCGTCGGGAAACGACGGCAGCGGACCAGATTTCGGGGTGAGGGGGTGAGGGGGTGAGGGGGTGAGGGGGTGAGGGGGTGGGGGTGGGGGTGCGTACCCTCAGCCGCCGACTGCGGCCAGAGCGGCGTCGACGATCTCCGCTGAGATCTCGCAGTCGGTGGCGGCCTGGCGCACCTCGTCGAGGACTGCGGGGTCGGCGCCTTGGACGCCCGCCAGGACCTCGCTCTCCGGGACGCGGCTCAGCAGGACCTCGGCGGCGCAGACCGCGTTCTGTTCTCCGCCGCCGTTGGCCGTGACCAGATCGAAGATGACGGGCCCGACTGCTCCGGCCGGTGGCTCGGTTCCATAGCTCGACACGTCGATATCACCCTCGAGGGCGACCACCGTCGTGCTCGTCGTGGTGGGGAGGGGTTGCGACGCGTAGGCGACCGGCGACGCCTTGTCCTCGTCCACTTGGGCGCTCGCCCACAACCCGACTAGCGCCGCGGCTGCGATGACCATGGCACCGATCCACGCCGCCATGGCTCCACCACCCGGCATGCGCTCGTCGGCATCGATCCAACCCCGCTCGTCGGACCAGACCACCAGTGGCGGCACCACGACCAGAGCGCTGAGCAACGCCACGACGACGTTGAGGGTCACGATGACGCCGAAGTCACGCAACAGCGGCATCGGCGAGGTCATCAGCACGGCGAAGCCGCCGACCGTGGTCAGCGCAGAGGCCACGAACGCCCGACCCGTCCGGGCCGACGCGTGATCCGTTGCTTCGCGCGCCGAGAGCCCACCCCTCCGGTCCTCGAGATAACGCAGCAGGATCAGGACCGAGAACTCACCACAGGTGGCTATGACCAACGGTCCGCTCACGGTCGTGAGCGGCGACAGGGTGAGACCCAGCACCGCCACGATCAGCGACGACGTGCCCACCGCGAACACGACCGGCACCAGGGCCAGCATGGCCTTGGCCAGGCTGCGGAACCGGATCAGGAACCACAGGGCGACCAGAGCCAGGCCCAGGTAGGTGAGCTGGGCCCGGTTCTGCTTCAGGTTCTCGAGCAGGCCGACGCCCACGACCGCCAGGCCCGACGGGATCGCCTTGACCGGGTCCTGTCCAGGCGGGAGCTCGACCAGCAGGATGGAGTCCTCCGGGAGCTCGGCTTCGGACAGCCGGGCTTCGAGGTCGGCCTGCAGTTCGTCGACGATCACCGCGCGGCCCTCGAGGGTCGGCTCGTTGAGCCGGAGGTTCACCTGGGTCGCGGTGAGATCGTCGTTGGCCAGCGCGCGACGCACGTCGGGTGGCATCTGCTCGACACCCGCCGCCAGCGTGGCCGAGGTGGGCGGGACCCGGTTGGCGCCTTCGATGTTGATGATCTTGGTGAACGTGTTGACGATGCTGGACGTCGTCGACACGTCGTCGCGATCCTCCGACTCGTACGTGAACTCGTGGACGACGTCGCTGAGCTCCTGGTCCAGCACGTTGTTCGACTGAATGTAGATCCCGAGGGTGCTGGTGAACCCGGCCTCCTCCTGGAGGATGTCCAGGTCGGTCACGGCGGCGGAGCTCTGGTCGATCCACTTGACCGGATCGGACTCGATCTTGAATCGATCCTCGAGCAGGATGCCGGCCACGAAGATGACGATGGCCAGAACGAGCAGGACGGGCACGACCTTCAACGGCAGGGAACCCAGCCAGATCACGGACTTCTCGATGAGGGGAGCCTCGGCCCGGGTGGTGGTGGGCTTGCGCCATTCCCGGATGCCCAGCAGCGACGTCGTGAGAACGATGCCGACGATGCAGAGGACGACGATACCGATGGCGAGCATCACACCGAAGTCGCGGATCATCGGGACCCGCGAGACCTGGAGGGCGATGAAGGCGAAGACCGCGCCGATCGTGGCGGTGACCAACGCCGGGCCGAGACTGGCCAGGGTCTCGGCCATCGGATGCGCCTCTTTGTCCTGCACCACCTCCTCCTCCACCCGGTTGTGGATCTGGATGGCGAAGTCGACGCCCATCCCGATGAGAATCGGCAGACCCGAGATGGTGACCAGCGACAGGTCGATCCCGATTATGCCGAGGATCGCGAAGCTCCACAGCACGCCGACCAGGACCGTGGCCAGGGCCACCATGCGCCAACGAACCCGGAAGGCGAACCAGAGCACGATGGCCATGACGACCATGGCGATGGCCCCCAGCGTCAGCATGCCGCCCTGCAGGTAGTCGTTGATCTCCTTCAGGAAGACCGGGGATCCGGTGGTGATGACCTCGAATCCCTCGAGCTCGACGGTATCCATGATGTCCAGCACGGACTCGGTGCCGGCACTGAGCTCGTCGAGCGAGGCGTTGCCCTTGATGATGATCCCGCCGACCGCGGTCTGCTGGTCGGGGAAGGTGCCCTCCAGCGACTGGCGGATGCCGCGGTCTTCGTCGGCCGGCGCCACCGGGCCGTCGTCGCCCTCGGTGAATCCCGTGTTGTCGAAGAGGAGGAGCTCGAACCAGTCGGGGTTGTCGAACGTCCCTTCGGTGCCGAACTCGACCGTCGGCCCTTCACCGGCCGCGGTGAGCCGACCCAGGCTGAGTCCGAGGTCCTCGTTGCGCAGCTCGACCGAAGCCGGGTCCTCGTCGCGCGCCAGAGCGCTGCTCAGCGCACTGGTGCCGACGCCGTTGGCGAGGAGGTTGTGGCTGTAGTGCACGGCGGTGAGGGGCAGGATGACCGCGAACGACTCGTCGACCTCCCGGAGTTCCTGTTCGACCCGATAGAGCTCGGCGCCGTTCTCGGGCGTGAAGAGATCACCGATGTCGTAGCCGTCCTCGGCCTTGAAGAGCACCACCGCGATCTCGCCGCCGAAGAGGTCCTGATACTCGACGTTGTCGGCCAGCACCTGGCTGTCGCTGTTGAGATAGCTGTCCTGCCCCGTCGCGAACTCGAGGCCCGACAGTCCCGCGAGCAACACGGCGGTGATCAGCGCGACCGCAACGAAGACCGCGATCCAACGCTTGCCCAAAAAGACACCGGCGCCTCGCCAGAACTTGTCCACTGGTGTTCCCCCTCGTTCCTCGTTGCGATGCTCGACCGAGATTGGTCAGCGAGCCTAGTTCTCCCGGCCCGGCCGATCCTGATCGGAGCGCTACCGTCGCGTCATGGGCACCGGCATCAGCGTCGTGGGTGGGTCGGTGTGACCGGACACGCCGACCTCGACCGAGCCATGGCCGGACTGGACGGGTCGGCCCGTGCGCACCTGAGACGCCTCACGCGCACCACCGCGCTGCTGGCCGACATCTCCTTCGCCGACATCCTCGTCTGCGTGCCGGCCGATGCTCACGGCTCCCGGTTCGTGGTCAGTGCACAGTGCCGACCGATCAACGCCCCCACCGTGCATCCGGCCGATCTCGTCGGGCGGGTGGCCGCACCCGGCGATCGGCCTCTCATCGCGCTCGCCTGGCAGCGGGGCGAGCTCATGGACGGTGGTATCCACCTCCCCGAGACCGACCGCTGGGTCCGCACGCTGTGCGTACCCGTCCGTTTCCGCGATCAGACGATCGCGGTGCTCGCCCGCGAGTTCGACCCGCACATGCAGCGGGCCGCTGGCGTGCTCGAGAACACGTACTTCTCGGTGTTCCGGAGGCTTGCGGCAATGGTCGCCGACGGCACCTACCCCTTCCCCGCCGAACCTCGGCAGACCGACGTGTCCCCGCGGGTGGGAGACGGCCTGATCCTGCTCGATCCCGAAGGAATCATCGACTACGCGTCCCCGAATGCGCTGTCCACCCTGCACCGTTTGGGCATCACCGCGCCGGTGCGGGGTCGTCGCCTGAACACGATCGGCCTGGAACAGCGGGCGGTGCACTCGTCGTACGAGGAGCGCATCCCGTACCTGGAGGAGTTGGAGCAGGCCGACCGCAGCATCGTCGTGCAGTCACTGCCACTACTGGAACACGGCAAGCCCGCCGGTGGTCTCGTCCTCATCCGCGATGTCAGCGAGCTGCGGCGACGCGACCGGCTGCTCCTGACGAAGGACGCGACGATCGCCGAGATCCACCACCGGGTCAAGAACAATCTCCAGACCGTGTCGTCCCTGCTGCGCCTCCAGAGTCGCCGGGTGGCCTCCCCGGAAGCCAAGGCCGCGATTCTCGAATCGGAACAGCGAATCCGCTCCATCGCCATGGTCCACGAGATCCTGTCCCGCGAAGCAGCGGATCATGCCGCGTTCGACGAAATCGTCGTCTCGCTGGCGCGTTCGCTCGAGGACGTGCTGACCGATCCGCACCACCAGACCGAAATCACGGTGCACGGGGACCCCGGCGCACTCCCCTCCCACATGGCTACCTCGCTGGCCCTCGCTCTCGCCGAGTTGCTTCAGAACGCGATCCGGCACGGCCGAGGAGCGGAATCGGGTCCGTATCGAGTCGATCTCCACCAGGAGAACGACGGTCGGGAGGTCAGGTTCAGGATCATCGACCACGGGGTCGGACTTCCCACCGGGTTCGAGCTCGGCCGGGACGCCGGATTGGGGCTCACCATCGTGCAGACCCTGGTTCGCGATGACCTCGGTGGTTCGATCGGCCTGGCTCCGGGTGAACGCGGAAGTGGCGCGGTCGCCACCCTGACCGCGCCACTTCCTCGACTTGGTTCCGGCTGATCAGATCCAGCGGCTCCAGCAGCCCCGTGAGGGCGACCACGGGCGGGTTCCTTCACGCTCCAGCAGCACGATACCGGCGGCGTCCTGCACCTCGGGCCGCGCCGAGCTCATCGAGCTCACGCTCATCGCCTCCTGGCGGAGGGACTCCCAGCCGTGGGCCTGCCAGGTACCGGCATAGGACCGTGACACATAGCGCCAGGTCGAGTTCAGGAACTGGTAACGACCCGATGCGGTCGAGCGGGGGTTCTTGACGGTGTAGCTGAAGGCTCCGTAGCGGCCGTTGCCGCTCTCGCAGGACGAGATCGCGACGAGCGACCGCGGGATCGTCGGCGTGAGCCTGGCCTGCTCGGCGACATAAGCTTTGACCCAGGCGGAGACCTTCTTGGCCTCGGCGTGGGTGAGTTGCGTTTCGCCATCGCTGGCGACTGCGAACCATGTCTGAACCTCGGCTGGCGAGCAGGCAGCCAGCACGAGGCTGAGTCCCAACGCGCTGAGGAGCAGTTTGATGGTCTTCACTTGAGGATCCTTTCGTCGGGAGCGCGCGCTGTGGCCTGCGGGTCGGCGACGTCGTCGGATTCGACATCCGGGTTCGTCACGCGGTGCGGGAAAGTCCCGCAATGAACTCCGCCGCCACCAAAATGCGACGCGCTACGCTCTCGGCTTCTTGGTGGTTGGATGTCAATTATTACGGACATGTGTCGAAAACGTGTATGACCGATGTCACCGTTAACGAAAGTAAGCAGAAAGAACATGGCAGTGAGCGGCATCGGCGAGGGGCTTCGTGACCGATGTCACCGTGAATTCCTCTCCCGGAAGCCGTCGTCACCGGCTGGGTAGCATCGGTCGATGACCGAAATCGCGCCGTCCGGACCGCTCATCCTCGCCATCGATCTGGGCACGGGCGGACCCAAGGTGGCCCTCGTGGGTCGCGACGGCACGGTCGTCGCCCACGCGGTTCGATCGACGTCGCTCCTCCTCACCGACGACGGCGGAGTCGAACAGGATCCCGGGGAGTGGTGGTCCACCATCGCCGACGCATGCCGCGCGGTCCTCGGCGCCAGCGGCGCGGCAGCCGACGTACGGGCGGTGAGCGTCACCGCGCAGTGGATGGGGACCGTGCCGGTGGACGAGCACGGTCACCACCTGGGCAACGCCGTCATCTGGATGGACGCTCGGGGCGCACCCGACGTCAGCGCCAGGGTGGGGGGCAAGCTCGCCATCGCAGGCTACGAACCCCGCAAGCTCCGCACCTGGCTCCGCTACACCGGCGGGGCCCCATCACCCACCGGCAAGGACTCGGTCGGACACATCCTGTGGCTCGAGCGGGCCCGCCCCGATCTCTATTCCCGGGCGCGGGCCTTTCTCGAGCCGATGGACTACCTCAACGCTCGGTTCACCGGGCGCCAGGTCGCGTCGTACGACACCATCTCCGGCACGTGGGTCGCCGACACCCGCGACCTCGGCAACGTGCACTACGTCCCCGAGCTCATCGACATGGTCGGCATCGATCGGGCGAAGCTGCCCGAGCTGGTACCCACCGGGTCGATCATCGGTGAGGTCCTTCCCGAGGTGGCCGACCAGCTCGGCCTGCCGCCCGGGGTGGCCGTGATCACCGCCACCCCCGACACCGAATCGGCGGCCATCGGTTCGGGAGCGGTGGCCGACTTCGCCGCCCACGTCTACATCGGCACCTCCTCATGGGTCTCGTGCCACGTGCCCTTCAAGAAGACCGACATCATCCACACGATCGCATCGCTGCCGTCGGGGATCCCGGGCCGCTACCTGGCGGCCTGCGAGCAGGACTCCGCCGGCGCCTGTCTGACCCATCTCGTCGACAACCTGCTCTACCCGGACGACGGCCTCGGCGGCGCGCCCCCGGCCGACGTCTACGACCGGCTCAACCAGGTGGCCGGAGGGGTGCCGGCCGGCGCCAACGGCGTCATCTACACCCCCTGGCTCAACGGCGAGCGCACCCCCGTCGACGACCACTACGTGCGAGCCGGTTTCCACAACCTGAACCTGGGCACGACACGCGCCGACCTGGTCCGCGCCGTCTTCGAGGGGGTCGCCTTCAACACCCGCTGGATGCACCACTACGTGGAACGATTCGCCGGGACCCGATTCGACACGCTTCGGTTCGTCGGCGGTGGCGCCCAGTCCGAGCTCTGGGCCCAGATCCTGTCCGACGTCCTCGACCGAACGATCGAGCGGACGGCAGAGCCCCGCCTGGCCAACGTGCGGGGAGCCGCGTTCGCCGGGTTCGTCGCGCTGGGCCTGCTCGACTGGGCCGAGATACCCGGGTTGATCGAGATCGCGGGACGCCACCACCCCGCTCCGGCCAATCGTCAGGTGTACGACCACGGCTACGGCGGGTTCGTCTCGCTCTACAAACGCACGAAACGGACGTACGCGAAACTCAACCGATGACGCCATCCGAGCCAGTCACCGGCGACGCGCGGACCGTACCGACTCAACGACCTCCGCAGCGGGCCTCGGTCGTCTTCGTCCATGGTGCGTGGCACGGACCGTGGTGCTGGCGCAGGTGGTGCGAGATCGCCGAGGACCACGGCTACGACGCGGTCGCCGTGACACTGCCCGGTCACGACAGGCCGGGACACCGGGGGCGGATCTGGGACCGCATGAGCGAGTACCTCGCCGAGGTCGAACGTACGGTGGCCAACGAGGCCGGGCCGGCTGTCCTGATCGGCCATTCCATGGGCGGCTACGTCGTCCAGCGAGTCCTCGAGCGATCGCGACCGTCCAACATCGCAGGGGCCGCACTCATCGCATCGGTCCCGCGCCGGGGCGTCGGGGCCACGACCGCCCGGCTGATCCGGCGCTCCCCCGCCTCCACCTTGGCCGCCCTGCTCGGGGCGGACCTGTATCGAGCGGTCGGCACTCCCGAGCTCTGCCGTCAGGCCTTCTTCTCCGACAGCACACCCGATGACGTGGTCGACCGGACACTCGGACAAATCCAGAACGAGTCGTACCTGGCGTTTCCCACCATGCTCCTCCGGTGGGTTCGCCCGGACCGGATCCGGACGCCGGTGATGGTGATGGCCGGCGAACTCGACGGGATCTTCTCGATCCGGGAGCAACGCTCACTCGCTACTGCCCACGGCGTCGAGCCGGTGGTGATCCCCGGCGCCGGACACGACCTCATGCTCGAGCCCGGGGCAGACCGGGCGGCTTCGCTCCTCTTCGGGTGGATCCGGGAGAGATTCGCCGAAGCCGGGGCGTGACCCCCCGGCAGCCGATGACGCCGGCGCTCGATCCATGGCGAGCGCGACCTCCACTGAGCCGACCGGTCGCACCAATCGCTACAGTCGGTGACGCGCACTCGCTTCCGGGGGATTCGATGCAACAACTCAGCGGGCTCGACGCCGGCTTCCTCTACATGGAGACCCCCGCCGCCCCGATGCACGTGGGCAGCCTGGTCATCTACGACCCGTCCACCTCGCCGACCGGCCGGATGGACTACAACGAGGTGGTCGAGCTCTTCGCCGACCGGCTGCAGGAAGCGCGCTGTTTCCGCCAGCGCCTGGTCACCGTGCCCCTGGGGCTCGATCATCCGTATTGGATCGAGGACCCGGACTTCGATCTGGAGTTCCACATCCGCCACATAGCTCTGCCCCGTCCGGGGGACTGGGACCAGCTCATGGCCCAGACCGCGCGGCTGTTCAGCCGGCCGCTCGACATGACCCGACCGCTCTGGGAGTGCACCGTCATCGACGGGGTCGACAAGGTGAAGGGAGTAGCGAAGGGTTCGGTCGCGGTCGCCACCAAGGTCCACCACGCGGCCATCGACGGCATGAGCGGCGCCGAGATCTTCGCCGCGATCCACGACCTCGAGCCGGCGCAGCGACCGACCTCCGAGGACGACTGGGAGCCGGAGCGGCCGCCCGAGACGGCCGAGCTGCTCACCCGGGCGACCATCAACAACGTGACCCGCCCCCTGCGGTTCGTGCGCACCGTCGGTCGTTCGGTCCCTATGTTGGCCCGCGCCGTCAACCGCACCCGCCGCCACGAGATCGAAGGACCGGTTGCCCGGCCGCCCCACACACAGTTCAACGAAGCGGTCAGCCCCAACAAGGTGATCGACGGCCGTCACTTCGCTCTGGACGACATCAAACGCATCCGCAAGCAGGTCGACGGTGCCACGGTGAACGACACCATCCTGACGCTGGTGGGCGGCGCCCTTCGCCGGTACCTGCACCATCACGACGAGCTGCCCCACGAGTCGCTCATCGCCTTCGCTCCCATCTCGGTGAGGACCGGGACCGACTCGGGCGAAGCCGGCAACAAGGTTTCCGGGATGTTCACCCGGTTGCACACCGAGATCGCCGACCCGCTCGAGCGGCTCGCCGCCGTCAGCGCCTCGTGCGACGACGCCAAGTCGCTGCACGAAACCATCGGGGCCACGACCCTGACCGACTACACCGAGTTCGGGCCCATGCGCCTGGCGGGCCTCGCCGCGCGGGTCTCGGCCCGCACCGGGCTCACCGGACGGGTGCTTCCCGCCAACTGTGTCGTCACGAACGTACCCGGTCCCCAGTTCCCGCTGTACATGGCCGGGGCCAGGGCAACGCGGCTGTACGGCACCGCACCGATCATGGACTACCTCGGGCTGATGCACGCCGTGATGTCCTACGACGGCGGCATCTCGATCACCTTCACCGCCTGTCGCAGGCAACTCCCCGATGCGGATTACTACGCAAGGTGCATCCAGAAGAGCTTCAAGGCGTTGATGAAGACGACCCGATGACCACCGGGAGCTAGCGCCGTCCGCGGCGCGATCGACCCGGCGACACGACCCCAGGAGAACCGGTGGCGCACAACCCGACCCGAAACTTCGCCGAGATGCGGGGCAACCCGCCCGAGGAGGCGACGTTCTTCTGGAACGGCGGACCGATCGAGATGGCCGAACGCACCTGGTTCTCGTCGATGCTCAGCGGAGCCACGGCCTTCGAGACCGATGACGGCATCGTGCTCGTCGACGCCGGGACCGAGCTGCTGGCTCCCCACATCGCCGGTGAGATCCGCCAGAAGACGGCTGCGCCAATCCACACCGCCATTTTCACCCATGGCCACGTGGACCATGCCTACGGCCTGCCGTCGTTCCTCGCCGATGGCCAGAATCCGCCCCGGGTGATCGCGCACTCGGCGATGCCGGCCCGATTCGCTCGCTACCACGCGACATCGGAGCACAACGCGGCCATCAACGCGCGCCAGTTCGGAGGTTCGGTCGACCGCACCCAGGGCGTGAGATTCTCCTACCCCGACATCGCTCCGGACACGCTCTACGACGACGAGCTGACGATCGAGGTCGGCGGCGTGACCTTCGAGCTCTTCCACGCTCGGGGCGAGACCGATGACCACACCTGGGTGTACTGCCCCGATCGTGGGGTCCTGTGTCCCGGCGACCTGATCATCTGGGGCGTACCGAACGCGGGGAATCCGCAGAAGGTGCAGCGGTATCCCTGGGACTGGGCGTCCGCGCTGCGGGCCATGGCAGCGAAGAAGCCACGCTCGCTGGCACCGGGCCACGGCGGCCCGGTGGTGGACGATCCTGCCAAGGTCGAGGCAATCCTGACCGACACGGCCGCCCTGCTGGAGGCCATCGTCGAACGGACCCTCGCCCTGCTCAACGACGGATCGCCGCCGCATGTCGACATCGTCACCGACATCGACCTGCCCTCCAGCGACAGCCCCTGGCTCACCCCGGTCTACGACGAGGCCGAGTTCATCGTGCGCAACGTCATCCGCTTCTACGGCGGCTGGTTCTCGGGCCGCCCCAGCGAGCTCAAGCCCGCGTCGCGTGACGACCTGGCCGCGACCGTGGCCGACCTGGCCGGTGGCGCCGCCGCGCTCCTCGACCGAGCGGAGGCCCTGGCCGCCGACGGCGACCTGCGACAGGCCTGTCACCTGGCCGATTTCGCACTCGAGGCCACACCGGTCGACCCGGAGGTCCAGGCGAGGGTGGCCACCCTGTACGACCAGCGGGCCGAGGCCGAGACCGGTCTGATGGCGATCAACATCTTCAACTCGGCCGCCAGCTACGCCCGCGAAGGCCGCCCGTACCGGTAGGGGCCGGCGAGCGGGATCGGTAGGATTCCGGCGTGATCGACCCCCCGGAGGTTGTCCTCGCAGCCGAGGCTCGGGCTCTCTGGGGCGCCGACGGTGGCCTCGAGATCACGTCGCTCACCCACAACCTGGCCAACGGGGTGACCCAGTCCATCGATCGGGTCACCCGGGGCGACCACCGAGCGGTCGTGAAGGTCGTGGGCCGACGCACCGAAGGGGTCCCGCCCCAATGGCTGCCCTCGGACGATCCCCGGCACTTCAACTACTGGCGCCGCGAGGCTCTGGCCTACACCTCCGACCTGGCCGGCGCTTACGCCGGGAGCGGTCTGGACGCACCGGAGCTGCTGGCTCGGCACGAACGGGCCGACGGCTCGGTCGCGCTGTGGCTCGAGGACGTCGACGGTGATCCAGGCCCCTGGACCGTCGACGACGTGATCGAGGTGGCCCGCCGGCTCGGTGTCGCGCAGGGGCACATCGCGGTCGAGACCGGGCCGGACCATCTTTGGTTGTCCCGCCGATTCCTCCGGACCTACGCCACCTCCAAGCCCGTCGACTACGCCCTTCTCGACTCCGACAGCTGCTGGGATCATCCACTGATCGCAGGACACGCGCCGGACGGCCTCCGGCCGGGCACGAAGATGCTCCACGACGACGCCGAGTGGTTCTTCGATCTGTCCGAGCGCCTGCCCCGCACTCTGTGCCACCTCGACCTGTGGCCGAACAACCTCGAGCGCCGGACCGGCGGCGACCTCGCGCTGGTCGACTGGTCCTTCGTCGGCGACGGGGCGCTCGGCGAGGACGTCAGCAACCTCGTCGTGGACTCGGTGTTCGACCACTTCCTGAGCGCGAACGACCTCGAACAGCTGGACGCCCGGGCGATACCGGCCTACCTGGACGGGTTGGCCGAGGCGGGATGGAACGGCGACGAGCAGCTCGTGCGGCTGGGCGTGTGGTCCGCGGCGGTCAAGTACCAGTGGCTCATGCCGGCCCAGCTGGCCCTGCTGGATCGGCCTGCGGTCGCCTACGGCGGTGGCGTCGAGGTCGACCCCGCCCGTCGATACGCCGACCGCCTCGGCGGGCTGGGCCTCCTCGTCGACTGGGCCCACCGGACCCGCGACCTGGCGAGGGGTCAGGCGGCGGCGATGCCACCCCACAGCAGCGTCACCAACTGATCGACGAGCACGTCGCGTTCGATGGCGGCCGTTCGCCGCCACCAGTCGGTGGCTGCGAACACCGCACCGATGAAGGCGGGAGCGAAGGCCTGGGGCTCGTCGCCGGCGCCTCCGAGCCCGAGGCCGCTGCCGAGGAGCTCGGCGAATCGAACGTCGCGATCGACCCGACCGCTGACCTCGGCCCCCGGTCCCAGGAGCTCGGAGAGCTGCGGTTCGTTCTCGACGAACCTCACGAACGCCTCGACCGCCGCTCGAATCAGTTCCGGCCGTGTCCCGGTTCCGGCCAGCGCACCCCGGAGCTCATCGTAAAGCTCGCCGGCTGCCGCGCCGGCAACGGCCGACAGCAGGCCCGCCCTGTCCGCGAAGTGGTTGTACAGCACCGGCTTGGTGACACCGACGGCGGTGGCGAGCTCCTCCATCGATACTCCCGGCCCCTCGGATCTGATCACCGTCATCGCCGCGCGGAGCAACGCCGATCGACGCTTCGAACGATCGGTCGTCGGCGCCCGGGGATGCCCTGCCCGCGTGATCATGGACCGACGGTACCGGCCCCCTGCGGCTGGTTCGAACAGCCCACCGTGCTCAAGCCGAATGGCCAGGATGCCGTTGCCAGAGCATGTTCGCCCCGAAGCCGTCGCGCCAGCGCACCCTCGACGCGATCGACCACCGCGTTCCGACGGCCGAGAAGGTGCTCGTGGCCGAGAAGGTTCGGCGCCTCACGACGGCCCCGGGTCGACTCGCCGCAGCCGGCCGCCTCCCACTCGGCCGGGCCTACCTCGTCATCACCGACCGGTCGCTCTGGCTGATCCGCCGTGGTCAGTTCGATCACGTCGGGCACGAGATCGCCCACCTCCCGATCGCCTCGATGCGCTCGCTGGAGACCGAGCAACCCAAGCGCCTGACGCTCCACTTCGGCGACGGCTCGGCGTGGACCCTCGAGTTGTCGAACCGATCGGTGATGCCCTACCTCCAGTCGCTCCGGCCGTGGGTGGAGCTGACCCACCGTCGCGGCGAGACCGCGACGGCCTGAACCCGTCCCGAGTCATCGGCCCCGACCGGGGCCAACTACCGTCTCGGCCATGCGACTGGACGGAAAAGTGGCACTGGTGACGGGCGCCGGGGGTGGTATCGGACGAGCGACGGCCGTGCGCATGGCCGAGGAAGGCGCCCGATTGGTCTGCACCGACCTGGCAGAAGACGCGAACGCGGCCACGGCTGAGCACGCCCGCGAGATCGGAGCCGAAGCGATCACCGTCCGCGCCGACGTGTCGATCGCGGCGGACTGCGCGGCGATGGTCGAGGCGGCCGAATCGGCGTTCGGCCGACTCGACGTCATGTTCAACAACGCCGGCATCAGCCACTCCGCCGACGACGACGCCGTCAACACGACTGAAGACGTGTGGGACCTGACGATGGCGGTCAACGTCAAGGGCGTCTGGCTCGGCTGCAAGTACGGCATCCCCGCGATGCAGCGGGCCGGCGGCGGCAGCATCATCAACACAGCCAGCTTCGTCGCCCTCATGGGCGCCGCCACGCCCCAGCTCGCCTATACGGCCAGCAAGGGAGCCGTGCTCTCGATGACCCGCGAGCTGGCGGTGATCCACGCTCGTGAGGGCATCAGGGTCAACGCGCTGTGCCCGGGACCCCTGAGGACCGAGCTGCTCATGAAGTACCTGGACACCGAGGAGAAGCGGAACCGTCGCCTGGTCCACATCCCGATGGGTCGGTTCGGCGAGGCAGCCGAGATGGCCGACGCGGTCGTCTACCTGGCAGCCGATGAGTCCTCGTTCGTCACCGGAACCGCCTTCACGGTCGACGGCGGGATCACGGCGGCCTACGTCACGCCCGAATGACCGACGAACGGGAACGCGGCGTCGAGACGCACGCGGTCATCGACATCGGCACCAACTCGATCCATCTCCTCGTGGCCCACGTCGATGCCGACGGCGGGTTCGACGTGATCACCCAGGAGAAGGAGCCGGTCCGGCTCGGCTCCGGGTCCGGAGACCTCGATCTCCTCACCGACGAGGCCATGGAGCGCGGCATCGCGGCCCTGGCTCGGTTCGTCCGGATGGCTCACATCTCCGACGCGGACGTCACCGCGGTGGCCACGAGCGCTGTCCGCGAGGCCAAGAACCGGCGAGAGTTCGTCCAGCGGGCACGGGACGAAGCCGAGATCGACGTAGACGTGATAACCGGCGTCGAGGAGGCCCGACTCATCTACCTGGGCGTACTCCAGGCCCTCCAGGTGATCGACGAGGACGTCCTGCTCGTCGACATCGGCGGCGGCAGCACCGAGATCCTGGTTGGCCACGAGGGATCGGTACGCGAAGCGCGCAGCCTCAAGGTCGGCCACATCCGGTTGACCGACCGCTTCTTCCCCACCGGCGAGGTCACCCCCGAAGCGGTCGACGACTGCCGGAAGTACATCCGGTCGTTCCTCAGCGCCGCCGTCCACGAGCTCGCCCATCTGCCGCGTGACATCGCGGTGGGCTGTTCCGGAACGATCGAGGCGATCGCGGCGATGGTCGAACACTGCCGAGGACGGACGCCGCGCTCGATCAACAACGTCACCTTCAGTCGGGCCGACCTCGACGACGTCACCAATCAGGTGCTCCTGGCCACGACGACCGACCAGCGGCAGGGTCTGGGCGGTCTCGACCCGCGGCGGGCCGACGTGATGCCGGCCGGTGTGCTCCTGCTGCAGCAGATCTTCGACCAGCTGGACCTCGAGTCGATGACCGTCTCGGCCTACGCGCTCCGCGAAGGCGTGTTCCTCGATCGCTTCCGGCAGCGGCTGGGCAGGGCCGCGTTCCACCATCTCTCCGACATCCGGCTGGACAGCGTGCTCCGCATGGCCGAACTGTTCCGCGAGGACCGCGACCACGTCGCGCACACGACCGACCTGGCTCTGCGACTGTTCGACGAGACGTGCGACGTTCACGGGCGGGGCCACAAATGGCGCGATCTCCTGGAAGCGGCCGGGCTGTTGCACAACGTCGGCCTGTTCATCAGCCACTCGGCCCATCACAAGCACTCGTACTACGTCATCCGCAACAGCGATCAGCTCGTCGGATTCACCGATCGAGAGATCGAGCTGGTCGCCCAGATCGCGCGCTATCACCGGCGCAGTGCCCCGAAGAAGACGCATCCCGAGTTCGCCGAGCTGCGCCGCAAGGACCAGAACGCGGTGGGCCTTCTCGCCGGGCTGCTCCGGCTCGGCATCGCACTCGACCGGGGCCACGCCTCGACCGTGCACGACCTGCGGTGTCGGATCGACGAGAACACCTGCGAGGTGGGCCTGGACGTGACAGGCGACGCCGAGCTCGAGCTCTACAGCGCCGAGCAGCGCAAGGGCCTCCTCGCCGAGGCGCTGGCGCGCTCGGTGGAGGTAACCGTCGACGAGCGCATCGCCGCCCCCAGCCCGGTCCACCCCTCCTACTTCTCCTGAACCCGACGGAATTTGGAGTCACTCAGCTACATGTCGTGTAGCTGAGTGACTCCAAAACCGGTCAGTTGATGCGGCGGGTGCGGCCCTGCCACTCGCTTTCGCGGAGCACGAACTTCTGGACCTTGCCGGTCGAGGTCTTGGGCAGGGCCTCCATGATCTCGATCTCGTCGGGCACCTTGAAGCCGGCCAGCCGTTCGCGTACGTACGAGCGGAGCTCGTCGGGAGTCACCGATGCTCCGTCCTTCAGGACGGCGAACGCCTTCGGGCGCTCTCCCCACTTCTCGTCGGGCACGGCCACGACCGCCGACTCCAGAACCGCATCATGGCTGTCGACGGCCTGCTCGACCTCGATGGTCGAGATGTTCTCCCCGCCCGAGATGATGATGTCCTTGGCCCGATCCCGCAGCTCGATGTAGCCGTCGGGATGCCACACGGCCAGGTCGCCCGAGTGGAACCATCCACCCCTGAACGCCTCGGCCGTCGCCTCGGGGTTCTCGTAGTACCCCTTCATGACGTTGTTGCCCCGCATGACCACCTCACCCATGGTCTCACCGTCCTTGGGAACGTCGTTCATGTCGTCGTCGACCACCCGGGTCGGATCGGCGATCACGAACGAGACTCCCTGCCGAGCGCGCAGCTCGGCCTGGCGCTCGGGTGACTCACCCGTCCAGGCCGGCTGCACCTCGCACACCGTGTGCGGACCGTAGGTCTCGGTCAACCCGTAGACATGCACCAGCTCGGCCCCCAGGTCAGTCATGTCCCTGATCACCGTCGGGCTGGGTGGCGCACCGGCCGTCGTCACGACCAACGGACGCTCGAGCGGCGCCGCAGCCGGTGAGTTGGCCATCGACGTGAGCACCGTGGGGGCGCCGTTGAGATGGGTCACGCCCTCGGTGCGGATCAGCCTCCAGATCTCCTCGGGATCAACAGCGCGAAGGGCCACGTGCGTGCCTCCGGTGGCGGTGACCGCCCAGGTCGTGCACCAGCCGTTGCAGTGGAACATCGGGAGCGTCCACAGGTACACGCTCGCCGGGCTGTGCCGACTGTGCGTCATCTCGGCGATGGCATTCATGTATGCGCCCCGGTGGGAGTACATGACCCCCTTTGGACGACCGGTCGTTCCCGATGTGTAGTTGATCGAGATCAGCTGCTGCTCGTCATCGACCACCCACGGCAGCGGCTCGTCGGTTCCCCGAGCGAGCAGCTCGTCGTAGGTGGTGGTGGCGAACGGCAGACCGGCCGGCGGACCTCCGTCGGCCCGATCGTCGGCGATGGCAACGATCTGTTCCACCGCGCCGAGATCACCGATCACGTCGCCGAGCGGTCGCAGCAGCTCCGTGTCGGCCACCAGCAACCGGGCACCGGAGTGCTCACAGATGTAGCGGATCTCATCGGGGGCCAACCTGGTGTTGATGGCCACCAGCACCATGCCGGCGAGCGGGACGCCGAAGTGGGCGACCAGCATCTCCGGGAGATTGGGGCAGAGGTACGCTACGCGATCGCCCGGCGTGAGGCCGCTGGCCTGCAGGGCTCGGGCCAGCCGGGTTGCATGGCGACCCATCTCCTCGTATGTCAGAGTCCAGTCGCGGTAGCGGACGGCTGCACGGTCCGGGAAGACCATCGCCGAGCGCTCGAGGAACGAGAGTGGCGTGAGTTGCGTGTCCCAGACGGCGGTCATGGTCCTCCCGAGGCAAGTTGCGTCCCGCCATCATGGTCCATCGTCACCGGCGCGAGCGACGGTGGGTATCGTCACCAAACGTGGAACAGGAACAAGCCGTCGTCCCGTTGCGGATCGGTATCATCGCCGGAACGGCCGTCGGGTCGGTCGTCCTCAGTCCGATCCTGGTCTTCTTCGAGGCGATCGTCGGGCTGATCGCCCTGGCCAGCGGGGGTGCGATCGGCGCCGCGCCATCTCCCACCGCGGCCAAGAAACGCGCCGCCGGCACGATGATCTCCCTGGGGCTCGGCTTGTTGGCGGGACCGGTCTTCTACCTCGTCGCCTTGGGTGTCCGCGGCATCGTCACCTGATGAAGGAACGGCTCTGAGCACGCGCTCGCGCGTTCTCGCCGCCGTGGTGGCCATCGCGCTGGCCGCCCTGTTCCTCGCCCTCGGCGGGTGGGACTTCCTGAGCGACCCCGACCAGGTCATCGACCTCCTCCGCGACTCGGGATGGATCGGTCCGGTCATCTTCGTCGTCTCGATGTGGCTCATCCAGCCGTTCGGCCTGCCGGGAGTGTTCTTCATGCTGCCCGCCGCCGTGGTGTGGCCCTGGCCGGCCGCACTGGTCCTGTCATGGGTGGGGAACATGGGCGCCAGTACGATCGCGTTCCTCTTCGCCCGCTGGTTCGGTCGGGACTGGGTGACCCACCGGATCCCGACCCGCATCGCCCACTACGACCACCGACTCGCGTCCGGCGGACTCGGACCGGTGATCATGCTGCGCGTCGCGACCGGTCAGCTGCCTCCCGCCGACTGGTTCCTCGGGGTGAGTCGACTGTCGTTCGGCACGTTCTTCATCGGCACGGCGATCGGCATCCTTCCCGGCATCTTCATGGCCGTGGTCGTCGGTGGGAGCGTCCTGACGTGGGCCCTCGACCGTCCGATGCTCCTGGCCGTCGGCGTGCTGGCGGCCGGGCTCCTTGCGGCACTCTGGTGGACCCGCCGCCCTACGGACGAACCACTCCAGGAGTGACCGCCTCGAGTGCCCGCCCCTTCGCCCACACGTAGTCCTGTTTGCCGACGTTGGTCCGCTTGACCGGTCCGACCACGACCTCCCGGGGCAGCTTGTAGCCGGCTATCTCGGTGCGGCAGTGATCCCGGAGCGCCTCCAGCGTGAGATCCTCGGCACCCTCGCGCATCTCGATCAGGGCCACGACCATGGTGCCGAAGCGGTCGTCGGGCACGCCGGTGACGATGGCGTCGTATACGTCGGGATGGGCCCGACAGACCGCCTCGACCTCCTCGGGAAAGATCTTCTCCCCGCCGGAATTGATGCACTGCGACCCCCGCCCGTACAGAACGAGCATGCCCTCGGCATCGATCTCGGCCAGGTCGCCCGGCACGACCCATCGGGTCCCGTGGGGATCGGTCACGAAGGTCTCGGCGGTCTTCACCGGGTCCTTGAAGTAACCGAGCGGGATATGTCCGGTCCTGGCGAGCATGCCCTTGCGCCCTGACCCCGCCGGGATCCTCTCCAGGTGATCGTCGAGAACGGCCGTGTTCTCGTCGACGGTGAACTTCACCGCCTCCATGTCGTTGTCGTTGTCGATCCCGACCGCGGCGGAGCCGGTCTCCGACGCGCCGTACGCGTCGGTGATGATCACGTCAGGGAAGGCCTCGCGCAGCTGGTCCTTGACCGGCTTGGTGAGCATGGCGCCACCGGTGCCGACGTTCACCAGGTGGGGCAGCTCGTAGGAGCCGGCCAGCATGGCTTCGGCCAGCGGCCTCCCCATCGCGTCGCCGACGAGCGACAGCGTCATGACGTCCTCGTCCCGACACAGCTGAAGGACCTTGTCGGCGTCGTAGGAGCGTTCGGTGTAAATGACCGACTTGCCGCCGCTGTACAGCCCTATGAAGGTGGGCCACTGGCCGCCGCCGTGCATGAGCGGGGCGATCGCCAAGGGGTTCATCGGCAGGCCCGGATCGGTGGCGTTGACGACGATGTCGTCCGCCTCGGCGATGGGGTCGTAGTAGTTGCCTCCGCCCATGCAGGCGTAGAAGACGTCCTCGTGGCGCCACTCGACGCCCTTGGGCATACCGGTGGTACCACCGGTGTACAGGAGATAGCGGTCGTCGTCGGACCGATCGATCCCGAAGTCCCGGGTGGTGGGCTGCGCGGCCAACGCGGCTTCGTACTCGACCGCTCCGAAGTTGGCCGGCTCGTGATCGGTACCGTCGTCGAGCACCACGACACTGATGAGATCGGGCAGATCGACCGCGATCTCGTCGAGGACGGGAACGTACTTCCGCTCGACGATCATGCCCTTCAGATCGGCGTTGTCGACGACGTAGCGCAGCTCTTTGGCCACGTAGCGCCAGTTGATGTTGATGGGGACGGCGGCGATCTTCCAGCACGCGAGCATGGCCTCGACGAACTCCACCCGGTTGAGGCTGTATACGCCCACGTGGTCGTTCTTGACGATGCCCTGCGTCTGCAGGTGGTGAGCCAACTGCGACGCCCGGTCGTCCAGTTCGCGTCGGGTCCGACGTTGGTCACCACCGACGAGGCACTCTGCGTCGGGCCCCGCGTCGGTCAGCGCCTCCCAGAGTTCGGCCAGATTGAACGTGGTCATCGGTTGCTCCCGGATCAGGTCCCGGCGATTCTGACAGACTCGTCCGATGGACGCCGCAGCCTGGAACGAACGCTACGACACCGCCGACCTCGTCTGGCACTCCGAGCCGAACGAGTTCGTTCGAGCCGAGCTCGCCTCATCACGGCCGGGCACCGGGTTGGACATGGCCTGCGGGGAGGGTCGCAACGCCGTATGGTTGGCCGGCCTCGGTTGGACCATGACCGCCATCGACTTCGCCGATCGGGCCATCGAGAAGGGCCGAGCACTTGCTCGTGAACACGACGTCGAGGTCGACTTCCGGGTCGCCGACGCCACCGCCTACGAGGCCGCCGCGCCGTTCGACCTCGTCCTGTTGTGCTATCTCCAGCTGCCCGAACCGGACCGGACCGCAGCATTGGAGCGGGCCCGCGACGCGGTGGCCCCCGGTGGGACCTTCCTCATGATCGCCCACGACCGGTCGAATCTCGACGGCGGGTACGGCGGTCCCCGGGATCCGGCGGTGCTCACGGTCCCGGGTGAGATCGAAGCGACCCTCGAGGGGTTCACCATCGAACGATCCGAGGTGGTGGACCGCATCGTGGACACCACGGAGGGGCCCCGCGTGGCCAAGGACACCCTGGTACGAGCCCGACGACCGACTTGACCGGCGAGGACCCGATCAGTTGCCGTTCGTGCTCCAGTGCCAGGGCTCGCTGGGCAGGTTGTAGAGCCCGAAGCGCGACGCGTTGGCGGCCAACCACTGGTAGCCGGGGCTGGACCGACTACCGATCGTGCCGCCGCCGTACGTGAAGTCGATGGCCAGGCCCCGCTCGTGGTTGGACGATCCCGGGCGGGCGGTGGGTGGTGAGCAGGCCGAGCTCGGAGCCTGATAGATCGCGTAGTTGGACGACCCACAGTTCTGTCGCCGCAACGCCACCTGGTTGTCCGACGAGCGGTAGCCCCCACCCGACAGCGAGACACCGTCGGCGGAAGCGGCCGAGAGCAGCGCGGAGACGTTGCCGGCGATGGATCGGTGGACCTGGATGCCTCCGACGCTGACGATCTCGCCCGAACCGACCACGGTCACGCTGCCGCCCCCGCCACTCGAACCGCCACCGCTGCTCGAGCCGGCGCTGCTGCTGGACGAGGCTGCCGGTGCGGCCGCCTGCGCTCGGCGGCGGCGCTCGGCATCGGCCGCCAGGCGAGCGGCGATGGCGGACTCTTCGTCGCTGATCTTCCGGGACAGCTCGGCATCGAGGTCGGCGAGTACCGCGGCCTCGGCCAGGCGCGAGTTCAACCGGGATTCGGCATCCTCCACGACGACGGCCTGGGCGGCGCGGGCGTTGTCGAGCTCGGTGAGCACATTGGACTCGACCTCACGCTGGTGGCTCGCTTCGGCCTCGGCCTGTTCCTTCTGGTCCAATGCGTCGGCCGCGTCCTCTTCGATGGAGCGGAGGGTGTCGCGGAGGTCGTCGAGATTCCCGAAGCGGGCGTCGACGTAGGCGAGCTCGGTCTCGACGGTGGCCAGATCGTCGAAGGACAACAGCGACCGTCCCGACACATCTCCGCCGACGTAGGCCTCGACCATCAGGCTCTGCATGGCGGTGATCGTGCGGTCCCGCTCGGCCAGGATCTCGGTGTGCCGGGCGTCCGCGGCGACGACCTCGGCCTCGGCATCGGCCAGCGCCTGGGTGGCGACCACCAGGGCGTCCTGCTGGCTGGCGACGTTCGCCTGCAGCACGTCGAGGGCGTCGCCCAGCTCGTCGACATCTGCCTCCAGGGCGTTCACCGCGGCAGCGGCCTGCGCCTTTTCCTGCTCGACCCGCCGCTGCTCCTCTTTGAGCTCGTCGAGATCCTGCGCCGCCAGCGGTGGGGCCAGCAGCACAACGGCGAGCAGCGCGACGCCGAGCGCGCCGGTCGGACGGCGCAGCATGCGGGGGGTCATGGGAGGTCTCCGTAACACAACCGCAACATTCTGCCACAGATCGTGCGGGACGATGGCTCCACCCCGCTCACGAGCACGAGGCGATCGTCTCGGCCCGCAGCCAATCGATGACGGCGCGCCCGGCTCCGTCCTCGTCTACGCCGGCGTCGAGGGCGGCGCGGTAGATGTCCCGCTGTCGGTGCGCGCTGGAGCCACGCTCGAGAATCGTGTGCAGGTGGGTCAGCTGAGGGACGCAGTCGAGCGTCTCGGCATCCTCGACCAGCAACTCCAGGAGCTCGTCGACCAGCTCGGGGAACGGCACCACCGCGCCGCGCCCGAAGTCGATCATGCCCTGGTCGGTGCCGTAGCGCTGGGCGCGCCAGCGGTTCTCGTTGATCAACATGGGCTCGTACGTACGCCAGCGCTGGTTCTTGCGTCGAAGGCGCCACAGCATGTGTACCCAGCAGCGCAGGATCGCGGCGATCGCCACGGCGTCCTCGACCGTGGTGCACACGTCGCAGATCCGCGTCTCGATGGTCGGAAAACGCCAGCTCGGTCGCAGATCCCACCAGATCATCGTTCCGTCCGGGATGACGCCCGCCTTCACCAGAGCCTCGACGTGCCGCTCGTACTCTCCATAGCTCTCGAAGTTGGGCGGTAGGCCAGTGCGCGGCATCTCGTCCCACACCGAGATCCGGTAGGACTTGAGCCCGGTGTCGTGGCCCCGCCAGAACGGCGAAGAGGTACTGAGCGCCAACAGGTGGGGCAGGATGTACGTGGTCTGGCTCATGAGGTCGAGCCGCAGGTCCTCGTCTTCGATGCCGACGTGTATGTGCATGCCGCAGATCACCAGGCGCCGCACGACCTCCTGGAGATCCTCTGCGATCATCCGGTACCGCTCGTTCTCGGTCCGGCGGGCGGCGTCACGACCGGCCGTGGGATGAGTCGACGCGGCGACCACCGCGAGACCGTGGTCGTGGGCGACCGACGCCACCGCCGAGCGGAGCCTGATCAACTCGATGGTCAGCTCGTCCATCGATGAGCAGACCTTCGTGCCGACCTCGATCTGACACTGGAGGAACTCGGTGGTCACCTGGGGGCCGATCAGCTCCTGAAAAGCGTCGAGCAGGGCCGACGGAGCCTCCTGGAGCAGCTCGCCGGACTCTTCGTCGACGAGCAGGTACTCCTCCTCGACCCCGACGGTCAGGCTTGGATCGTCGACCATGGTCTCCTCATCCTCGGACCACTACGGGCCCTGGTGTCGGCTGTCGGACCCCAGTCTGCCTCGCGCCACGTCCAGTGCCCCGGCAAGACGGTCGATCCACGCCGATATCCCCTCGTCGGTCGCCAGTTGATCATCACGGATCTCGAGCAGCACGTGGGGCAGTCCCGGTGCCTCCGCGTGGTGCGGAAGGGTGTAGCCCTCGTGGATGTGGCCCGAGTACGGCTCGTTGTCGCCCACGGCCAGGCCGGGCTCGGCACTCAGGATCTCGAGCAGCGAGAGCACCAGGCGGTGATCGTGGCGCCACAACAACCCGATGTGCCAGGGGCGGTGGATTCCGTCCGACAGGGCCGGGGTGAAGGAGTGGACGTTCACGATCGCCGGCTCCAGGCCTTCCGCCCGGGCCAGGGCAACCGCCGCCGCGACCGCCTCGTGGTAGGGATCGAAGAACTCGATCCGACGCTGGATCCGATCGGCGTCGGCGAGTCCGTGGTTTCCCGGCACCACGATGCCGTCGGATTCGGCCGGAATGGAGCTGTGGCTCCCCGGATTCCGATTGAGATCGATCACCAGGCGGGAGAAACCGCCGAGGACGGCGGGGGCTCCGAGGCGCTCGGACAGACCGGCCGCGACCGGGCCCGCACCACGGTCAGAAGCGACGTGGTGGCTGAGCGTCTCCTCGGACAGACCCAGATCGTCCAGTGATCGCGGGATCCGGTTGCTGGCGTGATCACAGACCAGGAGCAACCGCCGGTCCTCACCGGCCAGGACCCGCACCGGCTCGGGGTCGTAGGAAGTGAGGATCGCGTTGGACATCGAGGCATGACCGTACCGGTGGGGCCCCCGTGATTCTCAACGCGGAAGCGGGAGTTGTTCCGGTCAGTCGGGCAGCCGGGGCATCTCGACCGGCTCACCCTGCCCCAGCAGGGCGGCCGGCTTGACCAGGTCGTGTCCGAACCGGTTCCGGACCGCGTCGACCGCCCCGTCCAGGTCCCGGCGGTCCTGCTTGGTGGCGAGGGGTTCGTCGGCGGTGCCCGGAAGGGCGAGCTGCACGGCATTCGCCGGACCGAGCCCGGAGAACGCGACGCCGATCAGGGTCAGTCCCCGCTCGGCCAGGACGCTCCGACCCCGGCTCTCCTCGGCGAGCATGCCGACGGTCAGCTGGTCGGCGATCTCGTACAGGGCCGCCGTCGTGCTGGTCGGGCTCGCCATCGTGTGGGACCGGGTGGCCCTGGCCATGTCGGCGAATCGAAAGCGCACCGTGACCGTCCGGGTGACCCAGTCCTTGGCCCGGAGCCGTTGCGAGATCCGGTCGACCAGGCCCAGAACGATGGCCTGGATCTCGCCGAGAGACCGGCCGTTGCTGTTGCCGAGCGCTCGTTGCGCACTGATCGACCGCCGGCCCCGCTCGGTCTGGACGACGCGGGGATCGCGGTTGTGGGCCAGCGAGTACAGATGGTGGCCGACCCCCGATCCGACGAGGCCCGAAAGCGTCTCTCGATCCAGCGCGGCGATCTGGCCGACCGTCGAGAATCCCGCGTCGCGGAGTCGCCGGGACGTCACCGGGCCCACGCCCCACAGGCACTCGACCGGGCGAGGGTGGAGAAAGTCGAACTCGGAGCCGGCCGGGACCTCGATGAGCCCGTCGGGTTTGGCCGCTGCGCTGGCCACCTTGGCCAGGAACTTGGTGGTGGCGATACCGACCGAGAGGGGCAGGCCGACCTCGGCCGCTACCCGCTGCCGGAGATCCCGGGCGATCTCGAGCGGCGTGCCCAGCAATCGCCCGGCGCCGGTCACGTCCAGAAAGGCCTCGTCGACCGAGATCGGCTCGACCAGGGGGGTGATGTCATCGAAGCACGCCATCACCTTCTTCGACGCCTCGGTGTAGGCCTTCATGCGCGGTGGGATGACCACGGCGTTGGGACAGCGACGACGCCGCTCGGCACTGTTCATCGCCGAACGCACCCCCACCACCCGGGCCTCGTAGCTCGCGGCGAGCACCACTCCGGTGCCCACGACGACCGGTCTGCCCCTCAGGGCCGGGTCGTCGCGCTGCTCGACCGACGCGTAGAACGCATCGAGGTCGGCGTGGAGGATCGTCGCCTGACGTTCTACGGGAGCGGGAACCACCTCCCCATCCTGCTCGCTGATCACCGTGTTGTCGAACGCATGTTCGACAAGGTGCGAAGGCCCGGAACGAAGCGGGGCACCCGCTCCGCGTAGGCCGCATACCCCGGATACCGCTCGGCGAGGCGCGCCTCCTCCCACCGTGCCTTCACCGTGAAGAGCATGACGAGGCAGAGGGCGCAGCTCAGGCGCACCGGATTACCCGATGGGATCGCCCCGCCCAGCGTGAGCGCCATGACGCCGGTGTAGATCGGGTGTCGCACCCACCGATACAGCCCGCCGGTGCGGAGCTCGCCGTGGGGCACCGGCGTCGGCAGCGCGGTCAATGATCGACCGAGGTTCACGGCGCCGATCACCAACAGCCCCAGGCCGACGTACTGCACTATCCGGCTTCCCGTTCGAACCCAGGCCGGCGTCGACCATGCCGATCCGGTGCCCCCCACGATGGCGCCGACCATCAGGGCCGCCTGGGCCAGGACCAGGCCCCAGGCGATCACCGTCTCGCGCCGTGTCCTGCCCCCGAACATGGTGGCCTCGGCCATCCGCCGAATGTACCCCCACCGCCGACCGTCTCCCGGAACCCGGGGTCGACGGGCGCCCCCGGACCGCTACGGTCGGCCGATGCGGCTTCTCGTGACCAACGACGACGGCATCGACGCCGTCGGCCTCCACGTACTCACCGAACACGTCAGCGCTCTCGGCGACCTCGTCGTGGTCGCGCCCGACGGCGAGTACTCCGGATCCGGCGCTGCGGTGGGCGCGATCCACGAGAATCGTCCGGTGGTGCAACGCTGCGCCGTCGACGGCGCTTCCGAGGCCTGGTCGGTCTCGGGTCCTCCTGCTCTCTGTGTGCTCTACGCCCGACTCGGCGCCTTCGGCGCGATCCCGGATCTCGTCGTCTCGGGGATCAATCCCGGCAGCAACGTCGGTCGGGCGATCTACCACAGCGGGACGGTGGGAGCTGCGCTGACGGCTCGACTCGGCGGCATCACCGGCGTGGCCGTCAGCCAGGCGGTGACCGGATTCGCCGTCGAGGGGCAGGCCCCGGAAAGCGCACTCGACGGCCAACGGTGGGAGACCGCCGGACGGGTGGCCGCGTTGGCCGTCGAAGCGCTCCTGACCGACCTCCCCACCGAGGCCATCGCCCTCAATCTGAACGTCCCGAACCGTCCGTTCGCCGATCTCGAGGGATGGCGCAGCACCGAGCCGGGAGGACCGCCACCGCGATCGGTCGCCGGCGCCCGGCTGGTGGAGCGACCCGGCCACGAACACAGCTTCTGGGTCGACGCCGAATGGAGCGACGCCCGCGAGCTCCCCGAGGACACCGACGGCGGCGCCGTGCTCCGGGGATTCGTCTCCTCGACCGTTCTGGGGACGCTCGGGCGAGCCGACGACGAGCCCGCGGCCGTCGCAGCCGCGCTCGATCGGCTGGGTTTCTAGCCCGACCGATCCGCGAGTCGGGTCATCTCGGAGCGGTACTCGTCGTCGGTGACCTCGCCCCGGCGATGCCTCTCGGCCAGCAGCACGATGGCCTCTGCCGACCCCGCCCCATCGCTGCGGTTCGGTGCGAAGCGGCGATCGCGGGGTGGGCGGACGACGACGTAGGCCGCCAGGGAGATGACGGGGATGAGGAGCAGGAAGACCCACCACAGCGCTCGACGGCCCTTCCCGAGATCACCGCGCCGGCTCATCTCCACGAGCGCGGCGACCCACACCACGAACAACGGCACCGCGGCGACGACGAGGAGCACCCATTCGTTCACAGCGCCAACACCGCCCGAACCACGGCCTCTCGCTCGGCCGCGAGCTGGTCATCGAGCCGCCGGAGCTCGCCACCGGCCCGCCATCGTCGTACCAACCGCCACGCGAGCACACCGTGTTCGACCACGACGATCACCGCACCCAGATAGAACGGCAGGAGCACGACCGCAGCGGCAGCACCGCCCAGATCGAACACCGAGAACGCCCACCAGATCCAGACCGCCCAGGTGAGCCCGAAGGACACGATGGCGGCCGCCGGCTTGACGGTGGCGAACATCGACGGCGAGACGCGGAGCAGCCCGACCGCCTTGACGATGAGATACGGCACGAAGTTGATCACGGCTCCAGCGGCGGCAAAGGGCAGCAGGAGCAGCCCGACCAGCGCCTGCCACACGAGCGAGAAGGCCAGCCGACCCGTCGTGACCCGCTGGCACACCTCGCCGTCGGTCAACCCCGCTCCGTCGAGCGCGCCGCGGTAGGAAGCGACCGCGTCGCCGATCACCCGCCGTTGCTCGAGCGATCGGTCGGCCAGGACGTTGGCAAGGCGATCCCGCAACCCGATGGGCACAGGGTCCCGGGGGTCGTCCATCCGGGACCGCAATGCGACCTCGGCTCCGGTGGTGAGCGCACGCGTCTCCTCCCAGTCCTCGAAGTCCGGCGCGGCTCGGCGCAGACGAACCTCGATCTCATCGGTCAGCGTTCTGACGGCATCCCGGTCCTCAGCGGTGACCGGCCGTCCCACGCCGGCGCCTTCGCCCACCATCTCGTCGAGGTCGAGCGGAACCTCGCCTATGACGACCAGCCGGCTGCGCAACGCGGCCTTGTCCTCGTAGTGGATACCGACGGGCATCACCCGAATGCCCTCGGCCCCGGAGCTCCGCGCCCCGAGGGCGATCCGCGCTGCTCCGGTCTTGACCTCGGCGATCGAAGGCTCGTTGCGGGTGACCCCCTCGGGGAAGATCAGCAGGTGACCACCATCGCGTAGGGCGCGATAGCACGAGGCGAACATCTGGTCGTTGGCGCTCGCCACGGCACCGTCGTCCGGCTTGTGCACCGGGATGCCCCCGATCCAGTCCATCAGTCGCCCGACTACGGGGGTCTTCCAGATCACGTCGCGGGCGACGATGCCCGGTCGGCGGGGAAGGGCGTGGAGCAGTACGAGCGCGTCGGAGAGACCCCCGAAGTGGTTCGAGACGGTCAGCTGCGGGCCAGCCACCGGCGGCGGCACGGCCCAGTGCACCTCTACGTCCCGATACACCGCCCGGACGAGGAAGTCGGCGAGCTTCGCGATGAACCGGTCCTTGCGGGACGCGGGCACGACGGGCTCGTCGGTCACGGCCACAACCTACAAGCCGGCTTCTGAGCGGCGGGGCTCCGAGTCCGACTGCTGCTCACCGGACGCTCGAGTCGCAAGCCACCACCAGAGCCCGAAGACCAGCGAGGACAGAACATGCCACACGCCGTGGAACTGGAATACGCCGTCCGGGTCGCAGGCCGGGCCGCCGGTGCGGCCGAGCAGCCACGACGCACCGGCGAGGGCGGCAACCCCCATGATCAGCAGGTAGGCGTTGCGCTGTCGGCGGTCGGCGGCGGGGCGTAGACCGCGGCGGTAGATGAGGAGCTCAGCCCCGGCGACCGCGACGAGGACCACGCCCGTGGCCGTCGCAGCCGCCCCGACGCTGACGATGGTGAGCACGGTCGCAACGGCGGCGAGCCCGACGAACGCCGCCAGAGGACGGCGGAATCGGGGGAGGAGTAGCGCCAGGTCCTCGGTGGCGATGAACAGCGCGGTGACGAGGATGGGAAGGTCGTGCATCAGCCGCGAACCGAGGGGCTGGGGTCCGTGGAAGGCCACACTGCCCAGGCCGACGGCGACGAGACATGCCGCGTAGACCAGGTCGGAGACGCGGTTCCCGCGCCGGCGCAGCGCGACGATCGCGATCGCCAGACCGACCCCGACGTAGGCGAAGCTCGTCAGCGCGTTGATCGGTTGGACGAGCAGGCCGGTGCCCAGCTCCTCACAGTCCGACTCGCCGATCCGCGCCGCTACGAGCCCGACGGTGAGGAGGCTGGCGATCTGCGTCATCGTCGGCTGACCGTAGCGGTCTCCGGTGACTGTCATACCCCGTGGGGATACTGGTGGGGTGACGTTGATGGATGAGAGCAGGGTCGAGGTGCTGGACGACTCGGGGATGGCTCAGGTGTTGGAGCGGGTCAGGTCGGGTGAGGTCCGGGCCCGGGAGTTGACCGGGGAGGTGTTGGCTCTGGGTACCCGGATCGCGGCGTTGCAGGGCCGGTTGGCGGTGAAGTTGGCGGAGTTGGACGCGGCGGGTGGGTGTGAGGGGTTCCGGTCGGCGGGGGCGTGGGCGGGTTGGCATCTGGGTTTGCCGGCGGGCGAGGCCCGCAAGTTGGGCCGGGTTGCCGCGGCATTGCCGGAGTTGCCGGTGTTGGCCGAGGCGTGTGCTGGCGGGTCGGTTCCGTTGGCGGCCGCCGCGATGGTGGCCGATGTGGTGACTCCGGAGACCGAGGCGAAGATCGTGGACCTGGCGAGGGATTGCACGGGTTCGCAGTTGTCGACGATCTGTCGGGATTACCGCACCGCGACGAACGATGATGAGTCGGTGCCGGCTCCGGAGCCGTTCCTGTCGTTCAACGAGGATCGGGGCGGCTACCGGGTGGGTGGCTGGCTGCCGGCCTTGGATGGTGACCGGGTCCGCAACGGCCTCCAGGCCGAACTGGATCGGTTGTTCGACGAGGCGGGCGATGGCAACCGGTCGAGTGAGGCGGCGAGGCCGACCAGGGTTGATGCCCTGTCGGCGATGGCCGAGCGGGCGTTGGCCCAGGACGCGACCACCGTTGAGCGGGCCGAGAAGTTTCTGACGTTGATCCATGTCGAGCTCGACGGTCACATCCGCCTGGGTGATGGAGTGGCGTTGGATGTGGAGACGTTCAAGACCATCCTGGGCCAGTCGTCGTTCTCGTGGATTTTGACGTTGCGGGGTTCGCCGTTGTGGACCACGCACAAGATCCGGACCGCGAATCGGGCCATGCGCCGGGCGCTACGGGCCCGGGACCGTTCCTGTGTCTATCCGGGGTGTGGCAATGTCGGCTATCTCGATGCCCATCACCTGATCGCTCACGCCGAGCGGCCCGAGACCTGCCTGGAAGGCTTGGCCCTGGTCTGTTGGCATCACCATCGGTGGTTACACGACCACGACGAGCGATTGGAGCGGCAACCGGACCGCACCTATCTGGTGTACCGGGCCGACGGCACCGTCTGGACCGGGAAACGGCCCCCACCGACCGACCCCGACCCACCCGACCCCGACGTGGCCACCCACCGGCGCGCCTTCATCGGCGACCAACTCACCAACTACGCCAGAGACGTCATCCTCGAACACCTCCTCACCCACCGACCCACCCCCACCGAAACCGACACCGACCCGGACCCCTGACGAGCCTGCCGGAACCAGATCGGGGACAGGCGGTCGGTGTCCCGCACGCGGTCGGTCGCTCGACCCCACAGTGGGCGTACGATCACGTTCGGTAGCCTCGCCCGTGATGGATGAGCAGGAGAGCGAGCCAAGGGGCGCCGACGAGACCGAAGCGGCGCCCGAGGACCTGTCGTTCGACCCCGAGGAAGCGCCGAGCTTGTCCGCCCGCACGGTCCTGCGCGTCGGCATCCGCGTTGCCATCGCGGTAGCCGCCATCGTCATCGGCACGGTCGTTCTGTTCAACATCTTCGACGATCTCGACCTCGCGGAGATCCGGGCAGCGTTGCGCACGCTGTCCGACGCGGAGTGGCTCGCCCTGGGCTTCGGCTGGCTGATCTGGGTCGGCACGCAGGGCCTGGTGACCGCCTCGCTGGTCCACGCCCTGCCGGCTCGGCGCGGCGTTGCCGCCTACCTCGGGCCGAGTGCCGTGTCCTCGGTGATCCCCGGGCCGAGCGACCTCCCGGTCCGCTACGCGATGTACCAGTCCTGGGGCGTCTCGGCGAACGAGGCGGGTACCGCGGTGGCGGCGAGCGGCATCTTCTCGGTGGGCTCCCAGCTCGCCCTGCCCGCGATCGCCGGCGTGGCGATCTTCGTCGGCAACATCCCTCTCGACGGCTTCATGTCGATCATCGTGGCCACCACGCTCGTCCTGGCCGCGATCATCGTCATCGTCGCATTCGTCCTCGGATCGGCGAAGCGCACCGGCCGCGCCGGCGAGATCCTCGAACCGGTGTGGAGAGCAGGTCACCGCCTGATCCGCCGACCGCTGCCCGAGGACCAGGACCTGGCCGGGATGCTGGTCACCCAGCGAGCCACGTCGGTCGATCACATCTCCGACAAGTGGCTCGAGGCGACCGGTGCGACCCTCCTGACGATCTTCAGCAAGTGCTCGTTGCTGGTGATGTCGCTGCGTTTCGTAGGAATCCCCGAGGACGCTCTCGGCTGGGCAGCGATCTTTGCCGTCTTCGCGCTCGTCGCCGGCCTGACGATGGTCCCGATCACGCCGGGGGCGGCCGGTGTGGCCGAGGTGGCGCTGGTCGGCATGCTCACCCCCATCGCAGGATCGGCCTACGTCAACGAGGTGGCAGCGGGTGTCCTGCTCTACCGGATGCTCACGTGGATTCTCGTCATCCCCACCGGGCTGCTGGTACTCGCGATCTGGCGGCTCGGCCAGAGGCGGGAGAAGCGGAAGCAGGCCCTGGGGCAGGCCGCCTGACCCGGCCGGCCCGCCACTGCAAGATCCGGGCCGGCAGCCCCATCAGGTCTTGGCGATCCTCGAAGCGAGATCCTGTGAGAGCTGCTCCATCTCGACTTGGTCCGCCGACAGGTAGAAGCCCGCGCTGAGAGGCTGGGCATCCCGCACGAAGTCGACCTTCAGGATCGGACGCCCGCCGATCCACCTCCCGGCGTGCCAGGTCCCCAGACGTGCTCCTGTCATCTCGTCCCACCGGATCGACAGCGGCTGGCTGGTCAACAACTTCCGGAAGTGGATTCCGGAGTCGTCCATCCAGAGCTCACCGTTGCCGCGAGCGAAGAACGCCTTGCCCCGATGGCGCTTCCACCACGAGCCGTCGACCTCGGTCCCGAGATAGTTGCCCTTCTTGACCGCCCGAGGCCCGCCGATCACGGTTCGGTGGCCTTCGCGACAAGCCGTTCGACCACGTTGAGGTACACATCGAGATCCTGGGCCCCCGGAATCGGTAACGCGTCGTTGACCAGGACCGTCGGTACCGCCGTGACCATGTGATCGATGGCCGTCGCGTGCTCGTGGCGCACCCGGGATTCGTGGGCCTCGCCGTCGGTTCGGAGCCTCCGGCTGAACTCATGGGGATCGATGTCGCACTCACCGGCGACGTCGGTCTGCACCTCGACCTCACTGATCGTGCGGTTCTCGGTGAAGTAGGCGCGCATGAGCGCGAGGTGGAACCGATCCCAAGCCTCGGGACCGAAGCTGGCCGCGACCTTCCCGGCAACCGATGAGGGCAAGCTGTGACTGGGTTGGGGGTTGTCGGTGGCCCACGGAACGAACTCGACCTCGGGAGCCATCGACGCCGGGCGAAGCCAACCCTGGGTGTAGGCGCGGAACTTCTCCATGGAGGGTTCTCGGGGTTCGGGACGCAGCAGGTAGGACCGCCATTCGATCTCGACCTGGTCACCGACTCGTTCCGAGAGCTGTTCGAGGTGCACGGCCGCGACGTAGCACCACGGTCAGAGGAAATCAGACCAGACGGTGAACCGCACGGGCAGCGGCTGCACCACCGGCCGGTCGCGGCCCCCGGGTCGCGACGTCATGGGTTGGCCGCGTGGACCGCGGGACGACGCCCGACCCACGGCAGCGCCTCTTCGATCTGGCCGGCAACCCGCAGGAGAAGATCCTCACGACCGTAGGCAGCGGCGAGCTGGACCCCGACGGGGAGACCCGCCGACGACTCGTGGGTGGGCAGGGAGATGGCCGGCTGGCCGGTGGTGTTGAACACCGACGTGAACGTGGCATAGGGAATCGATCCGTAGAGCCCCCGCATGGGATCGTCCTCGGTCGGAGTCAGCTCACCCAGCAGGGGAGCCGGTCGAGCGGTGGCCGGACTGAGCAGCAGGTCGAATCCGTCGTCCGCCCACCACGCCGCCATCACCCGACGAAACTCCGCTGCCTGGGCCTGTGCTCCCAGCACATCGATGCCACTGAACTCCGCGCCCATTCGGGCCAGCTCCCAGGTTCCGGCCTCGACGTCGTCGGCGGTGACCTCTCGGCCGAGGAACTTGGCGATCGCCTTGAGACTGTGGCCGGCACCGGCGGCCCACAGACCGACGAACGAACTGGTGAGCTCAGCGGAGCGATCCAAGGCCCCGGGGTGCGCGACCTCGACATGGTGGCCCGCTCCCTCGAGCTCTCGAGCGACATCGCGGGCCGCGGTGGTGCAGTCCGGATCGGTCTCGATGCCGAGTGCATGATCGAGCAATCCGATCCGCAACGGGTGCACCGGGGCGCCGACCTCGTCGGCGTACGGTCGCTTCTGCCGCGGGGCCACCACACCGTCACCGGGAAACGGGTGGGCGGTCGCATCGAGGATCCCCGCACAGTCCCGGATCGTGTGGCACACGACGTGTTGCACCGAGAGACCCCACTCGTCCTGGAGGGGTCCCATCGACACGCGACCACGCGAGGGCTTCAATCCGACCAGACCGCACATGGCCGCCGGGATCCGGATCGACCCGCCGCCATCCGATGCGTTGGCGGCCGGAACCATGCCCGAGGCCACCGCCGCGGCCGCTCCCCCGGAGGACCCACCGGGGCCGTGGACGGTGTTCCACGGATTGTGGGTGGGACCGTAGGCCTCGGGTTCGGTGGTGGCGACGAGTCCGAGCTCCGGCGTGTTCGTCCGGCCGGTGATGACGAATCCCGCCCGCCGGTAGGCCGTGGTGAGATTGGAGTCCGTGGGGTGGCGATAGCCGGCGGCGGCGAGACCCTTCACCCCGAGGTGGAAGGGATCCCCGGCGCTCGAGGGCCACAGGTCCTTCAGGAGCAGCGGCACACCGCGGAACGGCCCGTCGGGTAGGTCCGGAGCCCGAGCCTCGGCCCTGGCCTTGTCGAAGGTCCGGTGGATCACCGCGTTGAGCTGCCCGTCCAATCGCTCGATCCGGTCGATCGTGGCGTCGACGGCCTCGATCGGCGCGAGGTCGCCGGCGGCGATGGCAGCAGCGAGCCCCGTAGCGTCGAGATCGGTCAGTTCATCGGTCATGACGTCAGCTCCCCTGGTCGGTTTCAGGCCTCGTCAGCAGTGGCACTGACCGTCGGTGGCAGACCGTGGTACGGCGCTCCGGCCGCCTCCCACCTGCCGTACAGGTCGAAGAAGACCTGACCGAACGGATCCACGTCCTGCAGCGGCATCGCGGCCCTCGTGATGGTGAAGTCGAGTGGGGCGAGTCGGCCCGCTTCGTCGAAGAGGCGTCCGGCCTCGTCGACCCGACCGATGCGGCGGGCGTGGGTCGCCAGACGGAATACCAGTCGGGCCCGTACCTCGTCGTCGGTCAGCGGTTCGACGGCGTGCCGGGCCTGATCGAGCCCGATCGGCAGCACCCCATCCCGGACCCACGCCCTGATCTCGTCCATGTGGGGTCGGGCCTCGATTCCGCTGAAGTCCTTGAACAGGTCCGTCCCGAAGGCCACACCGTTGGGCCGGACGATTCGTCCGGCCTCGTCGATCCACACCACGGTGGGCACGTTGCTGATGGCGTACAGCTCCGACAACAGGTGATCGCGGTCGAGGAGCACGGGCAGACCGATGCCCTCGATGAACGGTTCGACCGCGGCCGGCTCGTCGTCGAGCGCGACGGCGATGATCCGGAGGTTCCGGGCGCCGAGCTCGTCTGACAGTGCCTGCCACCCGGGCAGGTCGTAGCGGCATCCTCACCAGCTGGCGAACGCGAAGAGCAGGCGCTTCTCACCGTGCCACTGCTCGAAGGGCTGAGGCGTGCCCTGCAGATCGGGCAGTGTGAACGATGGTGCCATCAGGTCGGTGAGTGCCAGGGTGCGATCCGCTCGCGGGGCACCGAGCGCCACCGTCGCCGTGGGACCATCGACCACGATCGGCCGATCCATCAGCTCGGCGGCCGTGACGAGATCGATACGCCCGTCCTCGGTGGCGATCTCGGCCGATCCGCTGGGGATACACACGTCACCCCGGCAGAGCCCGCGGTCCTCGATCGTCCAACCCGTCGCCCGTCCGAACCCTTCCGCTTCGACCAGGGCGCGTTCTCCCTCGACAGTTCCGGCGATCTCCACGTCGGATTCGCCGAGCACGGTGACGACCGGCGTGGCTCTCTGGGCTGTCATGACTCCCCCTCTGCGGTGTCGCCGCCTACGGTGACCGCTCGTGCGACCCGACCACGACCTGCTCGATCCTAGGTTCTACCTCGACGATCCCCACGCGGCTTTCACGTGGATGCGTGCGAACGAGCCCGTCTACCGCGATGGCGGGAACGATCTGTGGGCGGTCAGTCGCCACGCCGATCTCCACGACGTCGAGCGGCGATCGGAGGTGTTCGTCAGCGGCCGGGGCTACCGGTCCCTGTTCGCCGCCGGCGAGACCAACATGATCGCCCAGGACGATCCTCGTCACCACGAGCAGCGCAGCCTCGTGTCGCGCCGGTTCACACCGAAGGCGGTGCACGGTCACGAGGCCTGGTTTCGATCGACGATTCGGGCCATGGTCGACGAGATGGTGGACAGGGGCCGATCGGGCGCACCCGTCGAGGTGATCGACGGGCTCGCCGCCCAGCTGCCATGCCGGCTCACCGCCCGTCTGCTGGGATGGCCCGAGGACCGGTGGCCCGACATCAAGAGCTGGTCCGAACGGCTGATGCGCTACGACGAGATCGAACGCGACATGGATGCGGCGACCGGTATGGCCATGGCCATCGCCGAGTTCTCGTCCGATCTCGGTCCGATGATCGAAGAGCGGAAAGGGTGCCCGGTAGACGATCTGATGTCGGTGTGGGCCAATGCCGACATCGGCGGCGAGGAACTCTCGTTCGAGACGATGATCCACGAGACCGGTCTGGTGATCTCGGGCGGAGCGGAGACGACCCGCACGGTCATCGCCAGGGGCCTGCGTACATTCTGCGACCACAACGACCAATGGGAGCGCCTGCACCAGAACCCGGGCTTGATCCCCGGAGCGGTCGAGGAGATGATCCGGTGGGTCACGCCACTCAACAACTTCTTCCGTACCGCCGTCCGTGACGACCGGATCGGAGACCAGGCCGTGGTGGCCGGCGACCGGGTCATCCTGCTCTACCCGTCGGCCAACCGCGACGAGGCGGTCTTCGCCGATCCCTTCCTGTTCGACATCGCCCGCAACCCCAACCCTCATCTCGGGTTCGGCTTCGGGACCCACTTCTGCCTGGGCGCTTCGCTGGCTCGCTTCGAACTGGCGATCGTGCTCGAGGAGCTCGTCGGCCGCATCCGCGATCTGGCCGTCGTGACCGACACGGTCGACGAACCGAACATCTTCGCCACGTCGGTCCGCAGTTTCGAACTGGGCTTCGATCCCAGGACCTGAGGTCGACCGCCTCGAGGCGACCCCGGCCTCCTCCGGCTACCAGGTGAGTCCCAGCGTGGCTCGCATGGCGGCCTCGAACTCGGCATCGGTCGAGGCCGCCCGGACGGCCAGCACCATCTCGGCGTCGGCACCGACGGGCAGGCGCAACGGGGGCTCGTCGGTCGCCAACGCAGCCAGCACGGATCGGGCCACGATGTCCGGCTCGGGCCGTGGTCCGTCCAGCAACGACCCCTCGACGCCCGAGTACTGCCGCCGGAGCTCGTCGTACGGTTCCTCCTCACCGAACGTCGGGATGTTCTTCATGCCCGGGGCTATGTAGCCCGGCTGGACGATCATGACCCTGATCCCGAAGTGACCGAGCTCGAAGTGGAGCGATTCCGAGAGCGCCTCGAGCGCCCACTTCGACGCCGCGTACGCGCTTCCGAGCGGCGTCGCCACCTGGCCCTCGGCCGAACTGATGTTGACGATCGTGCCCGAACCGTGGGCCCGCATCCCCGGCGCCACGCCCTGGACGAGACGGACCGCACCCCACAGATTGGTGTCCATGATCGCCTGGTAGGTCTCGATCGGCGTGCGTTCGACGGGCCCGTGAGCCGTGACGCCCGCGTTGTTGACCAGGAGGTCGACCGGACCGGCGGCCAGCACCGCGGTCCGCACCGCGTCGGCGTCGGTCACGTCGAGCGGCAGGTGCATCGCGGCCGGAAGGTACTCGATCGCTTCCACGCGTCGTGCGGTGGCCACGACCTCGTAGCCCTCCTCTGACAGGACCTCGACGAAGGCCGCCCCGATCCCACCCGACGATCCGGTCACCAACGCCCGCATGGCCGCACGGTAGCCGGATCGCTCAGGACGCGGGACGGCGGGCCGATTGACAAGTCATGGATCTCTTCGACATTCACCAGCAGATGAGCATCCGAAACAACCGCCATCAGGTCGCGGCGATGGACGCCGAACACCACGTCCAGCGGAAGAAGGACCAACGGCGGGCCGACTCGCTCGAGGATCGCTTCGAGCGTTTGCTGCTCCTGACCGAGGCCATGTGGCAGCTGCTCGTCGAGCACTACGGGCTCACCGACGCCCATCTCCTCCACAAGATGACCGAGCTGGACGGCGCGGACGGTCAGATCGAAGGCAAACGGCAGCGCCCGAAGATCGAATGCGGCTCGTGTGGCGCCGCGATCAGCCGCGAGTTCGCCCGTTGCCTCTACTGCGGCGCCGACGCCGTCGTCGAGGACGCGTTCGACCGGTTCTGACCCCGTCCTGAAGCCACGACGGGATCGGCCGACCTGATCGCATGGGCGGGGGCCTAGGCTCTCGTCCGATGGATCAAGGAGTGCTGCTCCGAGTCGTCGTCAGCGCTCTGGCGGTCGTGGTGGTGATGTGGACGATCCGCGAGATCGTCGGTGCGGTTCGGCGGCGTCGCCAGCGCGAGATCGGTCCGAATCTGGCCGAGACCGCGGTCGAGCTCGCCCCCCTGCTGCTTCTGCCGATCGCCGCGCTGGTGAAGCACATCGGGAGGAACCGCAGGTCGATCGACTCTCTGGTGGGTCCGGACGGCACCGTCTCCCTGATGTTCAGCGACATCGCCGACTCGACCGCGCTGAACCATCGCCTCGGCGACGACGAGTTCGTGAGGGTGATCCGGGCCCACGACGAGGTCGCCGGCCGCACGGTGGGACACCACGGTGGCCAGATCGTGAAGACCCAGGGGGACGGGTTCATGGCGGCGTTTCGAACGCCCGAGGGAGCGGTCGGCGCGGCGGTGTCCCTCGGGCCCGACCTGCGGGACAGCGAGGCCGTCGGCGTCCCACTCGCCGTGAGGGTAGGCGTCCACACGGGAGAGGTCGTGAGCGAGAAGGGTGACCTCTTCGGCACCAGTGTCGCCATGACGGCGCGCATCGCCGCCGCAGCGCGCGGCGACGAGGTCTTGGTCAGCGACGCGGTGCGGGAGCAGGTCGCCGACTGCGAGGAATTCGAGTTCCGGCGTCGTCGGGCGGTCCGGTTGAAGGGTCTCCCCGGCCGCCACCGGATGCACGCCGTAACTGCGGGGTGAACCCGGGACTCGACGGTTCAGGTCACTGGAGGCGGTCGTTCACCTGGTTCAGTGCGGTGAGCGGATCAACCACGTGGAGGGTCTGGAACCCGTAGGCCGCCGCGGCGTCGACGGTCGACTTCGAATCGTCGAGGAACAGGGTGTCGCCCGCCGCGGTGCCGAGGTCGGTGAGCAATCGCTGGAACACGACGTCGTCGGGCTTGCGCCGCCCGATGCGCCACGACCAGATCTCGACCTCGAACAGCGAGCGAGCCGGGATGGAATGCTCGAGGACGGCCATCCACTCGCGGGGTGAATTGCTGCAGACGGCGGTCTTGATCCGTCGGGCGTAGAGGCGACGCAGGAGCTCGTCGGCGGCGGGCAGGGCCTGCATCCGATGGCCGAAGAACAGCTTGCGTCGGGGGTCGAACAGATCGATCACCTGGGGTGCGTGGCTGTGCGCGGCCCGGCGGAACTCGTCGACGCTGATGGTGCCCGTCTCGAGCTGGCGCATGGCGTCGGAGATCGTCGGCTCCCGAAACGCGTCGAGGACCGCCTCGAGCGACAGCCCCGCCTCCCGGGCGCTGGCGGCCAGAGCGGGATCGATCGGAGAGGTCAGCACCCCGCCGTGATCGAAGACGACGGCGTCGAGGCGGCTCATCCGACCATTGTGGGCCGACTCCCACCCTGAATGGGGGCATGGTCCGGCTTCTAGCCGGGCTGGTCGGCCAGGGCGACGGCGAGAGCACCGATCGTGTCGTCCCGCACGGCGTACGGCATGGTCACGGCGACACGACCGACGCGATCGCCGAATCGGTCCCCCAAACCGCGGGCGACCTGGTCGGGGGTCCCCCGGACCGCGAGGGTCTCGAGCATCGTGTCGTCGATGACGCGCGCGAGCTCGTCCCAGCGGCCTTCCTTCGTGAGGCGCCGGAGCTCGGGCTGGGCGCCACCCCACCCCTCGACGTCGAGAACGGGCCGATACGCGGGAGTGGACCCGTAGAACGCGAGCATGCCTCTGACGGCCTCGTCGGCGTCGGCCTGCTCGGCCTCGTCGGCACCGACGGCGACCAGTGCCTGACCGACGATCTCGAGCTCCTCGGGATCGCGGCCGGCCCGGCCCAGTGCCCTGTCGATCGCCGGAAGGGTCGCCCCCTGGAAAAACCGACGCGATCCGAACGGATGGGTCAGGATGCCGTCGGCGACGGTCGCCGCCATGGCCGTCATCCGGGGTCCGACCGCCCCGAGGTGGATCGGCGGTGGTCCGTGCTGCAACGGCCCCGGATCGAACATGGGCGTCATGAGGGTATGACGGGTGAATTCGCCCGTGTAGGACAACGGCGTCCCGTGCTGCCAACGATCGAAGATGGCCCGCAGCGCCTCGACCCACTCGCGCATCCGCGCCACGGGGCGGTCGAACTCGACGCCGTACCTCCGCTCGATGTGAGGCCGGATCTGCGACCCGAGACCGAGCGTGAACCGCCCGCCGGCCAGTCGTTGCAGGTCGAATGCGAGGTGAGCGAGCTGCATCGGATTGCGGGGCAAGGCGACGGCCACGTTGGTCATGAGGTCGACGTCGACCTCTCCCGCTACCCGGATGAGCGGCACGAACGGATCGTTGGGCCCCTCGAAGGTGTAGACGCCCTCGACGCCCAGCGAACGCAGCCGGGCCGCTTGGAGCACGGCGCCTTCGGCCGAACCGAGCATCGTCAACAGCCTCACGACGAACTCTGGGTACCGAGCCGGGTATATGAGGGGTGGATGCCCAAAGTTCAGGCTTTCTCGCCGGCGGCGTCGCGCTCGTCCGTGTAGCGCTCATCGAGGCGGCGGAGCGTCTCGGCGACGTCGGCCAGCTCCTGTTCGAGGTCACGTTGGTATGCCTCGAGCCACCTGCGCCGTTTGGCCGGGTCGGGCGGCCCGCCGTGACCGCGACCTCGCGGGTGACCGCGATGGCGAAGCCCGGGCGGGCCGCCCCGGCGACGCCGGCCGCGTCCTCGCCGCTTGCCGCGGCTCGAGGGACCGCCCGATGGCTCGTCGCCTTCGATGCTGTCGTATCGGGATGATCTGTGGTGATAGGTGTGGGGGTTCATGAGATCGGTTTCTCCTTTGATGAGGGCGGAGGTGATGGGGGCGGAGGCGGCGTCAGATAGTGCGCACGCAGATCGCCGATGCGATCGAGCGCGTCGTCCAAGGCGTCCATCCAGGTGTCGAGCAGCGCCGCTCCCCGCTCGGTGAGCTGGTAGTCGCGCTTCGACCGACCCGGGAGGTCGTCGCGCCAGGTCGAGGTCACGACGCCGTCCTCCTCGAGCTTCCGCAACATGCGACGAGGCGCTCGATCCGAGCGAGGACGACCCACTGCTCGTCCTCGTCGTCCCACCAGCGGCAGCGAGCCCGGCGTCCGGGTCCGCCCCGTCGGCGGCGAGGTCCGCCCGCGACCCGACCGCCAGGGTGGGGTCCGTGGGAATGGGAGTGGTTCGGGACAGCTAGCCGGCATCGGCGCAGGAAGCCTCGAAGCCTCGTCCACCGCAGGTGTTGCCGAACTCCTCGTACTCGGAGCCGAGCGGCGACTGGTAGAACAGATCGTCACACGCCTGGCCGTCGCCGTCGGCGCAGCGGTCGTGGAGCGCATCGAGTTCGGGATCGTCGCCGTAGGACTGAGCCGAGTCGTCCCCGCCGAGCCCACCGAACGCGTCCTCGAGCTGCGACCCGATCTCGCCGAGCCCTCCGGTGTCTCCGCCCGCCGCGCCACCGGCGAGGCCGCCGAAGAGGGCCGCCAACAGGTCCTCCTCGGTCAACACGGTCACCTCGTCCTCCGAGGGCACGTCGATCTCGATGTCCTCGTTGAGATCCCGCATGTCGATGGTGACCGTCATGCTCATGCCGTCGGTCTCGGGTCCGAGATAGTCGACCCGGAAGGCGGCCCGCCGGACGAAACCGTCGCCGTCGACCCAGACGTCCATCATGATGTCGCCGCCCTCGAGTCCTTCGAGGTCGAACTGGCTGGCACTCGACGGGTCGGCCGCGACCAGTTCCTCCAGCGTGACGGATGCCGTGTAGTGGGTCGTCGTGACACCGTCGAGCTCCTCGTCCCCGACGACCTCGACGCCGTCGCCGACGCCTTCGAGCATGGCGAACCAGGTGTCGGCGGTCATCGCGTCGGTGTCGGCCGGCGTGACGTCCGCGCTATCGGCCGGAAAGGAGATCCAACCGTCGGCGTCCCCGCCGAACAGCGCAGCGAAGAACCCCTTCATGTACAGGGCGTCCCCGCTCGCGACCATCTCCATCGAGAGGTCATCGCCGAACAGTTCGGTCACCTCGTCATCGAAGCCGGCGATGGCCGACAGATCCATCACGAAGGACATGTCGTCACCCGAGAACTCGATCTCGGCCGTCAGCGGGCTGACCTCCTGGGCCACGTCCGCCGGCACGTCGCCGCTCAGCTCGATCGTGAGCGTGTACCGACCGCTGGTGATGTCGGCCGTGCGCTCCCCGGCCGCCCCTAGGACCTCCGGGAGAGCCTCGTCTCCGCCACCGCCGGAACCGCCCTCGTCACCGCCCGTGGCCGCGTCGGTGCTGGTGTCCGCTTGCTTGTCGTTCTTGTCCGTACCCTGCGCACCGTCACCGTCGCCGTCGCCGCAGCCGGCGGCCACCAGCGCGGCGACCGCGAGGATCGCGAGGACCCGGAGGATCTGCCTGAGGGGAGTCATGGATCCAAGTGTAGGAACCCGGACGAGCCGATCCGTCGTCGCCGTGTGGGCCATTCGGCCCATCTTCGGTACTACACTCCGGCCCCTCATGTCCCGCTCGTTCATCACGGTCTTCATGGCCTTCGCCCTGCTCGGCGCCACGGCTTGCAGCGATGATTCCGGATCTGAATCCTCCGAGACCTCCGAACCGCCCGTCTCCGACCCGGCCGTCCCGGGTGTGACCTCGCCCGACGATCTGCCGATCGGCACCGAAGAGGACCTCCGGGCCGCGATGACCGAATCGATCTCCTCTCCCACCGGAACCACCCCCTTCGACGACGCGACGACCGAGTGCCTCGTCGACGCCATCATCGACAGCATCGGCTACGACCGTCTGATCGAATTGGGCGTACGCCCCGGCAACGTCTCCGATGCCCAGCCCCTCAGCGGCATGAGCGACGCCGAGAAGCGCGCCTACCTCGACGCGGTGGCGCAGTGCACCTCGCTGCGGGATCTGGTCATCGCCTCGTTCGGTCTCGACCCGCCCTTCGACGAATGCGTCGAAGAGGCGATCCCCGACGAGGAAGTGGCCAGAGCGATCCTGCTCTACACGCTCGAACAGAACGATCCGACCGCGGTACCGACCGGCCCGGTGGGCGACGTGTTCGAGACACTTCAGTCCTGCCAGGCCGAGCTCGTTCCGACCGATACGACCGGCTGACACGGCCAGCAGCGGTCCCTACTGCCGCTGGACGGCCACCTCGGCCTCGGCGACCGGATCCGTCGCGGCCTCACCATCGACCTCGACGATCACCCGATGCAGAGTGCCGGTGAAGCCGAACGGAGCGCGATAGCCGCGATCGATCGGGAGGCCGGCGTGGCGGCCACACCAGAGCCCGTCGCCGGTCAGCGAGTATCGGGTGGGTGTGACACGCCGAATCTCCACCTCGCCCACCGGTTCGTCACCGAACAGCAGCGTGCCGCGACCTCCCTGCTCACCCTCCGGCTCGAAGCGGTAGCCGACCGCGTTGACGCCAACGGGAATCGGCACGGTCGACACGACCCGGCTCAGCTCCAGACCGACGAAGTTGTGCGAGTACACCAGGTGATCGTCCTTGACGTACAGGGCCCAGCCGGACAGACCGGAACCCTGTGCCAGGAGCATCCCCTCGACGCCGCCCGACGGGACGTCGATCTCGGCGGTGATGAGGTGCGGTCGCGTGCGCAGGTCGGCTGCGACCGCCTCGTCGACGGGGCCCGTTCCCGGGTGGTACACGTACCGGCTGCGCTCGGTCGGTCCCAGCGGCGGGCGGGGCCCGAAGAGATGTTCGAGGGGTGCGGCGTCCAGCGGCAGCACCTGATTGCGCCGGGCCTCGGTCCACCAGCGCTCGACGAGGGAGTGGAGCCGGTCGGGTTCAGCGCCGGCGAGGTCGTGACATTCCGAAGGGTCCACCGCCACGTGGAACAGCTCCCACCGGTCGGTTTCGAAGTCATGATCGAAGTCGGCGATAGGCACGTACGTGACCGCCTTCCACCCGTCGTCGTAGATCGCGCGGCAGCCGAACATCTCGTAGTACTGGGTCGAGCGGGGGCTGGGTGCGTCGCCGTCGACGAACGACCCCGCCAGACTGACCCCGTCGAGCGGGCGCTGGAGGACACCATCGATCGACTCGGGTGGCTGCAGGCCCAGGACATCCAGCACTGTGGGCACGAGATCGACGGCGTGGAGGTACTGCGAGCGGAGCTCACCCCGGGCCCTGATCCCGGCCGGCCAGTGCACGATCAACGGATCGGCCACGCCCCCCTCGTGCGTCTCCCGTTTCCAGCGGCGGAAGGGAGTGTTGCCGGCGACGGTCCATCCCCACGGGTAGTTGTTGTGCACCCACGGCCCGCCGATCTCGTCGATCCGTTCCACCGCCTCCTCCAGATCTCGGGGAGCGAGGTTCCAGGGGCGCAGATCGTTCACCGAGCCCGTCGGCCCGCCTTCGCTGCTCGCCCCGTTGTCGGACATAGCCAGGATGATCGTGTTCTCCAGTTCGCCCAGCTCCTCGAGGGCTCCGATGATCCGCCCGATCTGGTGATCGGTGTGCGCGAGCATGGCGGCGAAGCACTCCATGTACCGGGCGTAGAGCCGCCGCTCGTCGCCTGACAGCGAATCCCAGGACGGCACCCAGTCGGGGCGCTCGGACAGTTCGGTGGTCGGGGGAAGCAGGCCCATCTCGCGTTGCCTAGCGAAGGTCTGCTCGCGCCAAACGTCCCAACCCTGGTCGAACCGACCCTTCTCGGCCGCCAGCCAGTCCGCCGGTGCCTGATGAGGCGAATGGCAGGCCCCCGGACAGAAGTAGAGGAAGAACGGCTTGTCGCCGTCGGCGGCCCGCAGATCGTGGATGAAGGTGATCGCCTGATCGGCCAGGTCCTCGGTGAGGTGATAGCCCTCCTCGATGGTCCGCGGCGGATCGATGAAGTGGTTGTCGTGCACGAGAGCCGGCGCGAACTGGTGGGTCTCACCGCCGAAGAACCCGTAGGAGCGCTCGAAGCCCCGGCCCAGCGGCCACCGCTGCCTCGTCGCCCCGAGGTGCATCTCGTGTTCGGGGGTCAGGTGCCACTTCCCGACCGCCCATGCGGCGTAGCCCTGGGGCACGAGCATCTCCGAGAGGAACCCGTTGGCCCGGGGGATGTGGGCGTCGTACCCGGGGAAGCCGGTGGCCAGTTCGACGATACGTCCCATGCCGTTGGCGTGGTGGTTGCGGCCGGTCAGGACGCACGACCTCGTCGGCGAGCAGAGCGCCGTCGTGTGGAAATTGCTGTAGCGCAGCCCGTCGGCGGCCAGCCCGTCCAGATGGGGTGTGCGCAGATCCGATCCGAAGCAGCCGAGCTGGGCGAATCCCACATCGTCCAACAGGACGATCAGGACGTTCGGTGCGTCGGGTCGAGCTCGCAGTTCGGTCGGCCAGGACGGTTCGCTGTCGGCTCGGGTCGACCCGATCACTCCTTCGAAGTCGGCCTCGTCACTCATCGCAGCCCCCTTGCGCTCGATTCCCGCCAGAGTTGCACGATCGGCGTCGAGGCGCCCACGATCGCCCCATGGCAACCGACCCCCAGACCTTCGCCGAGCTCATGACCCTCGAGCCCCACGGGCCCGATGTGTTCGTCGGTGACGGTCCCGAGTACCCGTGGGGATCGCGTGTGTACGGGGGCCAGGTCGTGGCGCAGGGCCTCCTGGCTGCGGGACTGACGGTGGACGCTCCGTTCCCCGTCCATTCCCTGCATGCCTACTTCATCCGGGGTGGCACCGCCGAGGAGCCGATCCGGTACGAGGTCGACCGCATCCGCAACGGACGGTCCTTCAGCACCCGTCGGGTCGTGGCGCGCCAGTCGGGTGGAGCCATCCTGAACCTGTCGGCTTCGTTCCACCGCGACGAGCCCGACCAGGCCTCTCTTCCCTCGGTGATACCCCACGGCCCCGAGGTGGGCCGACCCGACGGCCTCGAGTCCGACGCGTGGACCCGGATGTTCGATCGTCGCACCCCGGTGGGTCTCGAAGGGGTCGGCCGGTACGCCTCCTGGATGCGGATCAACGGGAACGTCGGGGAGGACCGTCTCATGAACGCCTGTGCGGTGGCCTACCTCTCCGACGACATCCCGACCGGGGCGGTGTGGGCGCTCCACCCGGACACCGCCGACACCGACCTGGAGGGGTCCTGGGAAGGTTTCATGTCGGCCTCCCTCGATCACGCCATCTGGTTCCATACCCCTGCACGCGCCGATCGGTGGATGCTCCACGACTTCGGATCCGACACGGTCGGGGGCGGACGCGGTCTGGCCATCGGTCGGCTCAGGACCGAAGACGGGACCCTCGCGGCCACGGTGACACAGGAAGTTCTGCTCAGGCGGCGATGAGCTGGCGCGAACCGGGGAGCCGAAGCAGCGCCTCGGGCATCCGGGGCAGGGTCGTCCGGGCCGTGAGCTGACCGGCTCGCACCACCGCCAACTGGGGCGGTGCGAGCCTGCCGAAGCCGTACCGCTCCCGGAGCGGCCTCGGCAACATCTCGAGCGTGATCCAGTTCAACGGGGCGAGGGCCACATCGGGTATGTACCGGATTCCCGGCTTGAACACCGACTCGGCGATGGCCCGGCTCTGCTCGCTCGGCCGCAGCGAGCTGTTCATCTCTCCCATGTAGTCCCGAAAAGCCCGAAGATCAGCCGGGATGTGGCGCTCGGGGATGCCGAATGCCTCCGCCATCTGGACCGACTCGCGGTAGAGGTTCCGTCGTTCGGTCCGGGTGAGGACGTGCAGGTACCGGCGCTCGACGCAGAACACGGTGTCGACGAGCGTGGCGTGGACCCAGAACTGCAACTCCGGATCGAGGGCACTGTACGACTCGCCCGATTCGGTGGTGCCGGCCACCCGCTGGTGGGCCTTCTCCAGCCCGGCGAGCGTCGCCTCCCGCTCATCGGCCGATCCGAACCCGATGGCCATCATGGCGTCGAGGGTGCGCTCGAGCCGTCCGAAGGGATCCGACGTGAAATCCGAGTGATCGGCCACTCCGGCCGCCACCGAAGGATGGGCCACCTGCATCAACAGCGCACGCTGCCCCCCGAGGAGCGATGTCCATCGGGTCGAGAATTGCCAGGTCAGACTGTTCGGGCCGTAGAGCGCGCTCATGGCCCTATCGTACGAGTCCAGCTCCCCGCGATGCTCTCCCATCGCGGCCGAACCGAGGACGCGCCGTGCCAGAGACCTCCGCCATAGCCAGGATCACGGTGCTCGCCGCGGACGGTTCACCGGTGCCGCTCGAGACCTTTGCCGGCCGGTTCCTCGTCGTCCAGATGCTCAGGTACTACGGATGAATGCCGTGCCAGGACTACCTCGCGCAGTTGCGTGAGGCGCATGGACGGGTGGTGCAACTCGACGCCGCGGTGGTGGCCGTCGGCGGATCGGCTCGGTACCAGGCCGAGATGATGCAGTCCGAGTTCCCGTTTCCCCTGCTCGTCGACCCGGACCAGCAACTTCGTGCCGCCGTCGACTTCGGCAACCTCAGACCGTGGCAACTACTCAAGTGGTCGGGGGCGAAACGGTACGCCGCGGCCTTCCGTCGCGGCGCCCACCAGGGGCGGGTGACTCGCGATACCAAACGCTCACCCGGCGTGGTCATCCTCGATGGCGGACTCGAGGTCGTGTGGAGCCACGAGGGCACGGGACTCGGCGACTACCCGCCCGTCGACGATGTGATCTCAGCGCTGGAAGTGGCCCAGCAGCGGTAGGGTTCGGTCTCGGTCGATCCCGATTCCGGAGGCAGGACACGATGGCCCAGGTCACGTTGCGCGGCAACCCCCTCAGTACGAGCGGCGACATACCGGTGGTGGGTGCGGCCGCGCCGCCCTTCACGCTGACCAGGGCCAACCTCGATGACATCTCCCTGAACGACCTCGCAGGCACGCGGGTCGTGCTCAACATCAATCCCAGTATCGACACCAAGGTCTGCGCGACGACGGTTCGGGCCTTCAACGAGCGAGCCTCCTCATTGGACAACACCGACGTGATCGCGGTCTCGGCCGACCTGCCCTTCGCGTACGCCCGGTTCTGTGGAGCCGAAGGACTCGATCACGTGATCGGGGCCTCCACGTTCCGGAGCGACTTCCCGGATACCTATGGCGTCCGTATGATCGACGGGCCACTGGCCGGTCTCTGTGCCCGTTCGGTCATCGTGATCGACACCGACGGGACCGTCCTCCACAGCCAACTGGTCCCGGAGATCGGCGAGGAGCCCGACTACGACGCCGCCCTGGCCGTCCTCTGATCGCCGGCGCCGGAGGCGACCGACCATCCGTCCCGACCCCGACGGCCTGACGGACCTCCGGGACGTCTCCGGCAACGTCGAGCTGACCAGCGCAGAGGACCATCACCGCGTCCGGTCGATCGCCGACCAGCTGCTCGCCTCCCAACGGTCCGACGGCGAGGTGCGGGCCATCACCGCCGACCTCGAGGCACCGCTAGATGCGCGGCTGGCGGCGATGCTCGCGTTGTCGAAGTCGGCGATCGCCCGGTGTCGACCACAAGGGTCGCTCGCGGTGATCTTCGCCATGTGGGGTGAACACCATCGGCTTCTCCCCCGATCGGACGACAACCCCACCGGCGAGGACTCCTTGCGCACCAAGCTCGACCAGATCGACTGGCTGCTGCACGACACCGATCTCTCCTGGCGGCTGTTCCCGGTCGACGACGGCTGCCCGCATGACAGCATGGCGATCGCCCGAGCGATGGCCGAGGACCATCCTCTGGGTGATCGGGTCACCGTATTCTCGCTCGCCGACGCGCTTCCGGCGTCGGGAGGACCGCTGGCCGGTCTCGCTTCGGCCGACGACAGTCGCAAGGGTGGCGCCCTCGTCCTCGGTGCCGTTCGCGCGCTCGCCCACGGGGCCGACGCGATCGTGTTCACCGATGCTGACAACTCGGTCGACCTCGGTCAGCTCGGGCTGTTGATCGAGCCCTGGATGGTCGGTACGCCGGTGATCCTCGGCGACCGCAAGTCCGGCGGGGCCGTCCTGGTCAAGCAGGAGGACCGCTGGGGACCGGGGATCGTCGTACTCCGGCATCTCCAGCGCATGGTCGGCCGAGCGATCTTCTCCCGTGGCATCCGCGACACACAGGCGGCGTTCAAGCTCTACAGCAGCGAGGCCGCCCAGGTCATCCTGGACGGCACGTCGGTCTACGACTTCTCCGTGGACACCGACTGGATCCTCGGTGCCATCGGCGCCGGATTGGACATCCAACAGGTGCCGTTCGCCTTCATCGACTCCTTCGCCGAATCGGCCAGCATCACCCAGGGTCCGATGACCACGTGGGAGTCGCTCCTGGTCGGCCTGGTCACCGCGGTCCGGGCCCGGCGCGCCGAACACGACCGCCGCGCCGCCGAGGTCATCGACGAGTACGCCCGGGCGGACACGTTGGATCTGGTGGTGGCCAACGTGCCGCCCGAGCTCGACGGCGTCGATCCGGCTCGCCTGGGCGAACCGGATCTGATGACGCCGGATCAGGTGGCGACCTGGATCAGCTCTCTTCGCTAGGAGCTTCGGGCTCACCGGGACCGCCGGGTCCGCGGGGACCAGGTCGATCACCGGGCTCCAACTCGCCGTTCACCATGTCCTCGATTCGCTCGGTGGCCTCCGCCAGGCGCTCATCGGCCTGCTCGTCGGTCAGGCGACCCGACTCGAGACCCTGGTCGAGGTGCTCTTCGAGGTCGGCGACGAGGGCGTCGACCACGGCCTGGGGATCGACACCGTTGGCGTCGGCGACGTCGGCCAGGGACCGGCCGTCCTCACGAGCCTGGAGCAACTCGTCCTCCGACACGCCGAGGACCTCGGTGAGGATCTCCTGGTGCGCAGCGCGCGGCCCGTGCATCCGGGGTCCGAATCGGGCATTCGCATCCCGCAACCGCTCCTTGACGGTGTCGGCCTGTTCCTGGGTGAGGACGCCCTCCTCGACCAACTGGTCGAAGACACCGACGACCTCGTCCGGGGCTTGCTCGGCCGCGGCGGGATCGTCTTCCTGGGCGCCGGCCAGACTCGGCGAAGTGAGCGCCAATCCGGCGACGCCGCCGGTCAGGACCGATGCGGTCACGGCGACTCCTGCGATGGATTTCTTCATGGGTTGTTCCTCCTGGGATGGGTTTGGGTTGTCAGCGACCATCATCCGAATCGCAGGTGAGCCGACCCCCAGACCGGTCCAAGAACCCGGTGAGAAAGGGCGACCGTTTCTCACCACGCTCTTACCCGGCCCTCACCGGTGCCTTGGATCGACGCCGGTACGGTGATGATCGTGACCACCGACCACACCCGCCCGACGGGTCGGCTCCTCGTCGCCGAGGACGACCGCGGCGTCCGCGAAGCACTCGACCGTGCCCTGCGGTTCGAGGGCTACGAGCTGCTCACGGCCGTCGATGGCGCGGACGCGCTCGACCAGGTCGCCAACAACGACCCCGACCTGGTCATCCTGGACGTCATGATGCCTCACGTCGACGGGCTCAGCGTCTGTCGCCGCATGCGGGAGCGGGGCATCAAGACACCGGTCCTCATGCTCACCGCCCGCCACGAGGTGAGCGACCGGGTCGCCGGGTTGGATGCGGGCGCCGACGACTACCTGCTGAAGCCCTTCGCCCTCGACGAGCTCCTGGCCCGCGTACGTGCGCTGCTACGGCGGACCGACGCCGCCGATGACGAGACGCTGGAGGTCGCCGATCTCGTTCTCGATCCCGCAGCGCGCGGCGCCCACCGCGCCGACCGCGATCTCGATCTCACGAAGACCGAGTTCGATCTGCTCGAGCTGCTCATGCACAACCAGGGCATCGTGCTGTCGCGCGATGTCATCTACGAACGCATCTGGGGCTTCGACTTCGAGACGTCCTCCAAGTCGCTCGATGTGTACATCGGCTACCTGCGGCGCAAGACCGAGGCCGACGGCGAACCGCGACTCATCCACACGGTGCGAGGAGTGGGCTACACGGTGCGCGAATCGTGAGCCTCCGGTCCCGGCTGGCCCTCCTGGTGGGTCTGGCCGTCGCCGCGTCGATGATCGCCGCGACCGTCGCGGCCGGGGCGGCTACGCGACACGAGCTCCGCCAGGAGGTCGACCACTTCCTCCAGCAGCGGGTCCGGGAGATCAACGCGGGCGGTTTCGGAGGTACACCCTTCACCGATCGGGATGATCCGCGGCGCCGCGGCCCGGCCGCCTTCCCGGTCCGGCTCGACTCCGTCACCCAGATCATCGGGCCGAACGGAGCCGTGTACAACCCCTTCGGCGAGGTCGTGCTGTCGGTCTCGGAGGCCGATCTCGCGGTCGCGGCCGGCGATCGTGGAGCCGTCATCCACGATGCGGACGGTCTCGACGGTGTGCACTACAGGGTGATCACCGCGCCCATCGATCGGGGTGGCGCGGTCCAGGTGGCCCGAGATCTGACCGAGATCGACGACTCCGTGCGCGACGTCCGTCGACTCCTGGTGTTCTTCGGCCTGATCGGTACGGCGCTGGCCGCGCTGATCGCCTGGCTGATCGCGGATCGCACGACAGCGCCCGTCCGGCGCCTCACGGCCGCGGCCGAGCACGTGGCCGCGACCGAGGAGCTGGACCCCGACATCGAGGTCGAAGGCACCGACGAAGTAGGCCGGCTGGCTTCGGCCTTCCGGAAGATGCTTCAGTCGCTGGCGATCTCCAAAGCACAGCAACAGCGCCTGGTGATGGATGCCAGCCACGAGCTGCGGACACCGTTGACCAGTCTGCGAACCAACCTCGAAGTGCTCCACCGCACCCCGGAGATGGCCCACGAAGACCGGCAGGAACTCATGGCCGACCTCGACTTCGAGGTGCAGGAGTTGTCCGGCCTGGTCGGCGAGCTGGTCGATCTGGCCACCGACGCCGACGCCGCGACCGGGGCGAGCGAGTCGTTCGACCTGGCCGAGCTCTGTCGCGAGCTGGCCGAACGATCGCGACGGCGTACCGGGCGGACCATCAGCGTCGACGGACCCGACTGTGCGCCGGTGACCGCCAGTCGTGGCGGGGCCGAACGTTCCATTCTCAACCTGCTCGACAACGCGGCCAAGTTCTCCCCGCCCGAGTCTCCCCTCGAAATCCGGATCGGATCGAACTCGGTGGAGGTTCGGGATCACGGACCGGGCGTCGCGGACGAGGACAAGGGCCGGATCTTCGATCGTTTCTACCGGTCCGTCGCGGCCCGCTCGAGGCCGGGCTCGGGCCTCGGTCTGTCAATCGTGGCGACGGTGGCCGACCGTCACGGTGGGTCCACCTGGGTCGACGACGCCGATGGTGGCGGCGCGGTCATCGGATTCTCGCTCGGCCCGGTCACCGAACCCACACCGGCGACGCACCGCCCCGACCCGAGCGGATCTCCCATCGACTGACCCGGGGCTTTCTGCGAGACTTGGATCGACTGGCAAAGCCCGGGGGGCGCATCATGCGGCGACTGAGCGGTATGGATTCCGCGTTCATCTATGGCGAGACGGCGACCTGGCACATGCACGTGTGCTCTCTCATGATCGCCGACCCGAGCGAGATGGAGGGCCGATTCGATGTCGACCGGCTGAAGAACCAGCTCCTGGATCGGTTGCCCGAACTGCCCCAGTTCCGCTGGAAGCTGGTCGAGGTGCCGTTCCACCTGGACCGGCCAGGCTGGATCGAGGACGCCAACTTCGACATCGACTACCACATCCGACGGATCGCCGTGCCCTCCCCCGGAGGACCGGTCGAGCTCAACCGCCTGGTCGGCGACCTGGCCAGCTACCAGCTGGATCGATCCCGCCCGCTCTGGGAGCTGTGGGTGATCGAGGGCGTCGAGAACGACCAGATCGCGATCCTGGCCAAGATCCACCACGCGATCATCGACGGCGCGTCCGGCGCCGGGCTGTCGGAGATACTTCTCGACCTCGAGACCGACCCACCGCCGCGCGAGATCACCGAACGCGAGAACCTCGGCACCGATGCCCCCCATCCGATCGAGCTGGTCGCCAAGGGACTGCTCAACTACGCGATCACGCCCGTGCGCTTCGGGCGATTGGCCGGGCAGTTCGTCCGGCAGGGCACCGAGATCGCCCGAGCCTTCACCAATCCGGACCGCAGCGTGCCCCCGATGGGCCTGGGTGCTCCGCGTACGTCGCTGAACGGCGAGATCGGACCCCATCGCTCCTTCGCCTCCGCGTCGGTGCCGTTGGACGAGGTCAAGGCGGTGAAGGACGCCTTCGGTGTGAAGCTCAACGACGTGGTTCTGGCCCTGTCCGGTTCGGCCATCCGGGAGTGGCTCATCGACGAGGACGAGCTCCCCGAGGATCCGCTGATCGCTCAGTGCCCGGTGTCTCTGCGGGTCGACGGCGATGCCGACGTCGGCAACAAGGTCGGCGCGATGTTCACCTCGTTGGCCACCGACATCGACGACGCCGGCGAGCGTCTGCTCGCCATCAACGAGAGCACCCAGTCGGCCAAGGAGATGCGCGAAGCGCTGGCCGTCCACAAGATCATGGGCATCAGCGACGCGGCACCACCCCGGCTGATCAGCCTCGCGTCGCGGATGTACTCGCTGGCCCAGCTCGACCGAGCAGCTCCCCCGCCGATGAACGTCGTCATCTCCAACGTCCCCGGCCCACCGTTCGAGCTGTACCTGGCCGGAGCGAAGCTCAAGGGCATCTTCCCGCTCGGTCCGCTGCTCATGGGCAACCGGCTCGAGGTCACGGTCATCAGTTTCACCGGTCGCCTCGACTTCGGCTTCATGGCCGACCGGGACAACGCGCCGGACCCCCAGGTGTTCGCCGACCACATCCCCCAAGCGCTGGCCGAGCTCCAGAAAGAGGCCGCCAAGAGGCCGATGGGCTGACGCGTCGGCGTCAGGCGAGCGAGGGCATCAAGTCGCCATCCTCCCGGATGAACGGCACCTGAGCCGATCGGCTCGATGTCCACGACCTGGCCCATCCAACGCAGCAGCTTCTCGGGCTCGACCAGGAAGGCGAAGACCGGCTCGATAGCGTGAGGGAGTTCCGATACTCAACGACCCGGGGGAAGCCATGTCGACCGAGATGCTCGACGCCATCGACCAGTTGAACACGAACGCCAATCGCCTCATCGGCGGGGTGGCCGCCGACCAGTGGGACATCCCGACGCCCTGCACCGAATGGACCGTCCGCGATCTCGTCAACCACATGACGGGAACGACGATCGTCCTCGCATCATCGGCGAGTCGCATCGCGCCGACCGTCGCCCCCGACTCCGACCACCTGGGCGAGCACCCGGCCGCTGCGTTCGCCGCTGCCGCCGCCGCCACGCAGGCGGCCTGGAACATCGACGGTGCACTGGAGGGGATGACCACCGTCCCCGCCGAGATGCCCGCGGTCGCGGCCCTCGGGGTCAACATCATCGACATCGGCACACACTGCTGGGACCTGGCCGAGGCGACCGGCCAGGACCACGGCCTGAGCCCGGAGCTCGTCGCGTTGATCGACGACTGGAACCGCAAGATCGTGGGCGACGACGTTCGGGCCGGCGGCGGTTTCGGGGAGATCCTCGACGGCGCCGATGGCGAGGGGCTCGATGCCATGCTGGCCTTCGTGGGCCGTCGAGCCTGACGCCGCGTCATGCCGGTGGCGGCATCAGTCGCGCGTCGTCTCGTCCCCCGGTGGGTCGGCCCGATCCGTTCCATCCGAGGCCAGGAGCTCTGCCATCGACGAGAGCCGTGCGATGGCGGCCGATTCACCGGCCAGGACACCGGATACGGCCCGGCCACGGCCCCCGAGGGCATCGACGACGTCGTCCACCGTCGCTCCCCCCGAGGCGCGCAGGTGTGGTGCGTCACCTCGCACCGATGATCCGGTCACGACGCGGATGACCTCGTCGGTCCGCTGTAGCCGGACGGCCGGTTCGGCCCATTGGCTCCCGGTCACCGTCGCAGCAAACGGTCCCTCGGATCCGCCCACGGCGACGAGTGCGAGGAAGAACCCGTAGCAGCGGGCCAGCGTCGCCTCGGCGGCGCCCACCTCGGGAGTGACTCCGAGAGGGAGGAGGATGTCCCGCTCGTGCAGCCACGCGTCCCACAGGATGTGGGACGTGGCGAGCGACCAATGGACCGGGCCGTACGGGGCCAGCCCGAGTTCGGCCGAGCCCTCCTCCGACCGTCGTCGCTCGAGCTCGACGAGTCGCCCGGCCGCCGTCCCGTATCTCTGGATCGTCTCGCCCGGCGCCTCGTCGACCGACAGTCGGAGCCAGAGATCCGGCGTGCGATTCGGGTCGAATCCGTCCGAGATGGGCAGGGGCGGATCCTCGCCATGGGCGAAGGCGCAGTGGAGCTGCAGAACATCGGCCATGTGCCGGAAGGTCTCGTGCGCGGTCCAGTCCGAACAGCGGGTGGGCCGGTCCCACCGGTCGACGTCGAACGAGGTGAACAGATCGACGAGTCTCCGACTCTGGGCCGCGAATCCCTCCGCGATCGTCGCGACCGGCTCGACCCCGTCGACCCGATCGAGCCGGAGATCCGGCCGGTCGGTACTCACCTCCTGCGAACCGGGATCGAGTGCTCCCAGTCGGCGATCAGTGTCCGCAGGCCGGTGAGCAACAGGAGAGGCTGATCCAGCATCATGTGGTGCCCCGACAGGGGGAGCTCTATGACCGGCGCGACCCGGCCGAGCAGCTCGTACATGTAGGCGCCGATATCGGGTGTGACCAAACCGTATTCGCTGCGAAAGAGCGCGACACGACAGGTGATCCTGGGGAGCAGGTCCTTCGGCTCGGACCGCTCGGGCAGGAAGAGCCGGGGGTCGAACTTCCACGTCCACCCGCTCTCCACCTCCTTCAGCGACCGCCGAGCGATGTGGTCCATCACAAAAGGCTCGTAGTGGCGTTGGGCCGGAACCGTCCGGAACTTCGACACGGCCAGCTCCAGGTCCGGATAGACCTTCGGATCCTTGAAGTCCGCTCCTCGTCGAGCTTGCTGCACCTCGGGATCGGGTTCGGACACCGGCGAGTCGAGGATGACGGCCCCGGCGATGCGGTCGGCGTGACGAGCCGCCGTCGCGATCGTCACGAAACCGCCCATGCTGTGTCCGACGAGGACAGGCGATCCATCGAAACCGGCATGGTCGGCGACACCCACCACCTCGTCGGTCCAGCCGTCGAGCGTGTACTCGGGTCGGTGCTCGGAATCGCCGTGGCCCGAGAGATCCAGCGCGACGACCCTGTACTCGTCGGCGAAGAGCGGTGCGATGTGGCTCCACCAGTACGCGTTGGCCGCCCCGCCGTGCACGAAGACGAGGCCGGGTCGTCCCGGTTCTCCCCATGCCAGGTAGGCGATCGACGCCCCGTTGACCGTCACCTCTCGGGACTCGACGGGAACGGCGAGGGCCCGTTCGAACCACTTCGGTCGGATCATGCCGCCACGGTAGCGAGTCGCCATCCCCCGCCGAACTTTGTGCTCTCCCGGTACCCATATGCGAGCCAGAGCACAAAGTTCGGAATGGGTGGATCGGGCGACGCCGCGGGCGGTATGACCCGTTCCGAAGCTAAGGCGTCACCGCCGCCCGGGCCAGCGTCGAGAAGGAGCAGTAGTAGAAATCCCGACCGAATCCGGCGGACGGGAAAACCACGCACTGCTCGGCGGAACCGGTCGAGGCCCGGGCCCGGTCGCGGCCGGTCTCGAGGTCGAAGACCACAACCGCGTCGCCGAGCTCGGGATGGTGGTCGTTGACGACCAGTTCGCCGGTGTCGGCGTAACGGATCATGTGCATGGACGCGTTGAGCTCGCGACGCCAGAGGGGCTCCAGGTCCAGCCCGTCGAAACGCCAGGCGGCCAGTACCCCGTTGCCGCTGTCGTAGGCGAGCGCGATCCGCCGATCGGGATCGAACAGCGGCAGGTTGGTCTGGGTGCCGTGGGGAAGTCCGCTGACCTCGACCATGCGAGGATCGCCGCCATCGACGGGAATCCGGACGAGGTGGACCGGCCCCGCCGCCACCCCCTGGCCGATCAGGGTGCCCTGGTAGGTGTGGTCGCCGTTGTCCATGAACCAGACCTGGCCACCGGCGATGACCGGATCCCACGCGTAGCTCTGGTCGGAGCTGGTCAGGTAGGGAACCGACCAGTCCGCGTCCAGGGCGAGCGACGATCCGGCACCGTCCCACCGGTAGCGCAGGGCGGTCCGCTCACCCAGGGCATAGAGAACGTCGCCGTCGGCCGAAAGCCGCGAAATCGATCCCTCGGGCATGGCCGTAGGGGCGCACCGGTCCTCGAGGGTCTCAGGGTCGAGGACGCTGAGGGTGGAGGTCGTCGATCCGTCCTTGACGAAGTCCTTCATCACGAGGGAACCGTCGGGGAGGATGACCAGCGAGTTGTACGGCCGGTCCTCGGGCAGCCGTCGAGACGCCAGCACCGTGAGATCGGGCGCCAGCCGGTGACACCAGGATCCATAGGCCACGTAGAGCGACCCGTTCGCGTGGCAGGCGACCCCACCCGGCCAGAACGGACCGGCATCGAGGTCGGGCGACCGCTCGAGAGGTTCGAGCGACTCGGGATGCACCCGCTCGACCCACGAAACGGTCTCGGGTCCGAAGGTGTGCTGGAGCACGTACACCTCACCCGGGTCACGCAGGACCACCATCGTCCCCATGAAGACGTCGCGGCGCGTCACCGTGATCGATTCCCGTTCCCGCACCGCGAGCCCCGCGACACCGTGCGGCGCCTGTTCCCGAGCCGGGCCGCCGTCCTCGGCCGGCCAGGGGGAGTCCCAGTAGCCCGGTGGGCTCACGACCGCGCCTCCACCTCACGGTTCATCGCCGCCACCGTGGCGGCGAGGTCGTCGACCAGTCTCTCCAGCCCGGGGCGGTCGCCTTGTCGCTCCCGATACGCCTTGACGAGCTCCCCGTAGTACCAGAGCTGCTGTTCAGGGTCGGTCGTGGTGAATCGCTCGAACATGCCGAGACCGTGGACCCGGAGGTCCCATTCGATGGACCGGGCGTTGTGGAGCTTGTCCGCCATCGTCACGATGAGGCCGTCCGCGTCCATCTCGGCCAGGTGAGCGATGTACCGCTCCTTGCGGTCCCGCCAGGGCGGCTTGGGGTCCTCATCGGTATCCGAGCATGCCAGGACGATCCGGGCGACCTTCTCACCGAACCGTTCGCGGACCTGGTCGAACGTCGCGTCCGTATCCTCGATCACGTCGTGCAGGAGGGCGGCGACGGTCTGATCCTCGTCGGCGCCGTGCTCCATCGCTATCGCGGCGACGGCGTAGAGATGGGCGACATACGGAATCCCGGTTGCCTTTCGGGTCTGCGAGCCGTGCATCTCGGCCGCCCAGGCGGCCGCCTCGGCCAGGCGGGGACTGGGAACGAACGTCGGTCGGTCGGTCACGGGCCAACCCTAGGACCCGACGGGGTTCCCGGCTCCACGATCGACCGGACCCACCGTTCGCTACCCGAAGTGTCCCACCCCCCAAGGTAGGGTCGGGCCAGCGGTTCGGCGGACCGGACCCGGTCGTCCCAGCCGTGCGCAACCGCCCCACGCCCGAGAGGAGCCCGTCGCCCATGCCCCGTCAGCAGGAGCTGATGCCCTACGCCCGCGAGGTCATCGACGTCCCGGTGTCAGAGGAGATGAGCGACTCCTTCCTGGCCTATTCGCTCTCGGTCATCACGGCACGGGCCATCCCCGACGTCCGCGACGGGCTCAAGCCGGTGCAACGGCGCATCCTCTACGCGATGCACTCGATGGGTATCCGGCCCGACAGCCCTCACCGCAAGAGCGCACGCGTCGTCGGCGAGACCATGGGCCGGTATCACCCCCACGGTGATCAGGCCATCTACGACGCCCTCGTGCGAATGGGCTGGGACTTCGCCCGGGCCATCACGCTCGTCGATCCGCACGGCAACTTCGGCACCCTCGACGATCCGCCGGCCGCCAGCCGCTACACCGAGTGCCGCCTCACCGAGGCCGCCATGGAGATGATCAGCGAGATCGTCGAGGACACCGTCGAGTTCCGCCCGACCTACGACGGCGACGGAGAAGAACCGGGATACCTCCCGGCCAAGCTGCCCAACCTGCTGGTCAACGGCACCTCCGGCATCGCCGTCGGCATGGCCACCAACATGCCGTCGCACAATCTGGCCGAGATCTTCGACGCCATCAAGATCTGCATGAAGAAGCGTCGGCCCAAGCCCACCGTCGACGATCTCATGGCGGTCGTTCCCGGGCCCGACTTCGCCTCGGGTGGCATCGTCATCGACGACGGACTCCGCGAGGCCTACGAGACCGGGCGAGGCTCGTTTCGAATCCGCGCGCTCTGCGAGATCGGGGCGGTGACCCCCCGCAAGCAGGGCATCACCGTCACCGAGCTTCCTTTCATGGTCGGACCCGAAGCCGTGGTGCGCAAGATCCAGGAAGCGGTGAACAGCGGACGGATCTCCGGCATCACCGACGTCAAGAACCTCGGCGACCGTCGCAATCCGGTCCATCTCGTCGTCGAATGCAAGACCGGCGTCAATCCCAACGCCATCCTGGCCGAGCTCTATCGGCTCACCCCGCTCGAGGTCAGCTTCGGCATCAACAACGTGGCCCTCGTCGACGGCGTTCCGACCACGCTCGGTCTGGTCGACATGTGCAACCACTACATCGCCCACCGGCTCGACGTCGTCGTGCGGCGCACCCGTTACCGCCTGCGCCGGGCCCGGGAACGGCTCCACATCGTCGAGGGTCTCCTCATCGCTCTGGCCAACATCGACGAGGTCGTGGCCATCATCCGTAGCAGCCAGGACACCGCCGAGGCCCGCGAACGACTCATCGAATCGTTCGATCTCAGCGAGATCCAGGCGGGGACCATCCTCGAGATGCCCCTGCGCCGGTTGACGGCGCTCGAGACCCAGAAACTCATCGACGAACAGGCCGAGCTCCAGGCCCGCATCGGCGGATACGAGCAGCTCCTGGGGTCGGAGACGCGGCAGCGCACCCTGGTCCTGAAGGAGCTCGAGGAGATGGTCGGCCTCTACGGCCACGAGCGCCGCACGATCATCCTCGGCGCGGACGAGGTCGAGGAGTTCGTCTTCACCGACGATCCGGTCGCCCTCGAGATCGGCGACGATCCATGCGTCCTCACCCTCTCGACCAGCGGCCTCGTCGGCCGTGAGCCCACCGAGGGCGCAAAGCGGGGCACGTTCGGACGGCACGACGTGCTCACCTCACGACTCGAGAGCTCCAATCACGCCACGGTGATCGCGGTCACGACCGGCGGACGGGCCTGCACGGTCCAGGCGATGGAGGTCCCCGAAGTGGCCGGCCGCAGCAGGGGTGCCGCGGTCAGCGAGATCTTCTCGCTCGAGAAGGGCGAGAGCGTCGTCGATTTGATCGATCCGGCCGCCCCCGGACTCGACGACCGTACGGTCCTGCTGGTGACCCGCGACGGTGTGGTCAAGCGGGTCGCCCTGGCCGACCTGGCCGGGATCGGCGATGGCCGGCCGGTCATCAAGCTGAAGGCTGGCGATCGCGTGGTCGCCGCGACCCTGACCCGCGACGACGACGAGGTCGTACTGGTGGCCAGCGACGCTCAGGCCCTACGCACACCCGTCGACGACATCAGCATCCAGGGTCCAGGCGCCGGAGGGGTGGCCGGGATGCGACTCAAGGGCGACGCCAAGGTGATCGGCGCCGGCCTGACCCGGGGCGGCGCCGTCGTACTCACCGTGTCCGACACGTCGACGGCCAAGGTCACCGACGTCGAGGAGCTTCCGACCAAGGGCCGCGGCGGAGGGGGCGTCCGCCTCACGAAGTTCGCCAAGGAGCGCCGCCTCGACCTGGCGGCGGTGGCTCCGGCCGAGACCGTCACCCTCGTCGTCGGACAGGAGGACGCTCCGTCCAAGCCCGACAACCGGCCCGAGCCGCTGTCGATCGAGCCGACGAAGCGGGACCTCACCAGCAAGAAGACCCCTCGGCGGATCCTCACCGCCGGCGAAGGGCGGTGGTGACGGTGGCCACCCGCAAGAAGACCGATACCTACGACGCCTCCGCCATCGAACAACTCGAAGGGCTCGAAGCCGTCCGCAAGCGGCCCGGGATGTACATCGGCGGCACCGGCAGCGACGGACTCCACCACCTGGTCTGGGAACTGATCGACAACGGCGTCGACGAGGCCGCGGCCGGGCACGCGACCAGGATCGAGGTCATCCTGCACCGGGACCGGTCGATCGAGGTGATCGACAACGGCCGCGGCATCCCGATCGACAAGAAGGACGCCGACCGGACCGCGCTCGAGGTGGTCTTCACCGAGCTGCACGCCGGCGGCAAGTTCGGGGGCGGGGCGTACGCCGCCTCGGGTGGGCTCCACGGGGTCGGTGCCTCGGTGGTCAACGCCCTCTCCTCGAAGCTCGTGGCCGAGGTGGACCGGGGCGGGTCGACGCACCGGCTCACCTTCCTCGACCGGCGGGCGGGCCGATTCGACGCGAAGGGTCGGTTCAAGGAGACCCACGTTCTCGAGAAGATCCGGAAGATCTCGGCCAAGAAGACCGGAACCCGGGTGCGGTTCTGGCCCGACAACGAACTGTTCGATCCCGACGCGGCCATCGAATACGACAGGGTCCGCGACCACGTGGCCCAGGTGTGCTTCCTCGTACCCGGCCTGAAGGTCCGCCTCGCCGACAAGCGCCCGGGCACCAGCCACGAGCCCGAGGAATTCGTCGCCAAGGGCGGGCTGGCCGACTACGTCGACTATCTGTCGATCGGCGAGAGCGTGTCGGAGATCGTCACGATCCGGGGCACCGGCACCTTCGAGGAGAAGGTCCCCGTCGACGGGAAGATGACCATGGTCGAGCGTGACTGCCAGGTCGACGTCGCCCTGCGGTGGGTTAAGGGCTACGAGAGCTCGATCGTGTCGTTCGTCAACACGATCCCCACCAAGAACGGTGGAACCCACGTGGCCGGCTTCGAGCGGGCCATGACGCGGGCGGTGAACGACGTCCTCCTGCGCGATGCCAAGAAACTGGCGAAGCTGGCCAAGGAGGACAAACACCGGGCCGAGAAGGCCGACGTGCAGGAGGGTCTCGTCGCCGCGGTCAAGGTCGTCTTCCCCGAGCCGCAGTTCCGGGGCCAGACCAAGCAGGAGCTCGGTACCCCTGGTGTGCAGAGCATCAGCTACGAGGTCGTCAAGGACGGCCTGGTCGACTGGATGACCGGCGGAGGCAAGAAGAGCCACGTCATCGCCGTGCGGGACAAGATGGCCAACGCCATCGTCAATCGGGTCGCCAACAAGCAGGCGCTCGAGAACCGACGCAAAGCCCAGAGCCTCGGGTCGACCGGGATGCCGGACAAACTGGCCGACTGCCGCTTCCACGGACCCGATGCCGAGCTGCTCATCGTCGAGGGCGACTCGGCCGCAGGTCCGGCCAAAGCCGGCCGGGACAGCGAATCGATGGCCGTGCTCCCCATCCGGGGCAAGATGGTGAACGCCGGCAAGGCGTCGATGAAGCAGGTGCTCGACAATGCCGAGGCGCAGGCCATCATCACCGCTCTCGGCTCCGGCTCGGGCAAGGACTTCGCCCTCGACGACTGCCGTTACGGCCGGGTGATCATCCTGTGCGACGCCGACGTCGACGGCAGTCACATCCGGTGCCTTCTCCTCACCCTGATCTACCACTACATGCGGCCGCTACTGGAAGCGGGCCGGGTCTTCGCCGCTCAGCCCCCGCTCTTTTCCACCAAGGTCGGTGGCACCGTCCACTACGCGTACACCGATACCGAACGCGATGCCCTCGAGGCGCACTTCCTCGAGGACAAGCCCGACCGCAAGCTGGCGTGGGTTCGGTTCAAGGGCCTGGGCGAGATGGACGTCAACGAGCTCGCCGAGACGACGCTCGATCGATCGACCCGCGTCCTGCGGCGCATGACCATCGACGATGCGAAGGAAGCGACGGCGGCGGCCGAGTTGTTCGAGACCCTCATGGGCAACGACGTCAGCCGTCGGAAGGACTTCCTGCTGCGCAACAGCGAGCTGGTCAACCCCGACACCCTCGATATCTGACGAAGCCGACCGATGAGACAGGTGGGGAGTAAGTTCCCCCCGACGGCCGCCACTCCAAGGACGCTCCCATGACGCAGGCACGTACTCGCCCCCGACTCCTCGCCGTGGTGCTCACTGCGGCATTGCTCGCCGCATCGTGTGGCGACGACGACTCGGGGGACGGCGATGCCCTCGACAGTCTCCAGGCCGGCACTTCCGACTCCAGCGCCGAGACCGGAAGCGGCGGCGACGGTAAGACGCCGCTCGGTGCGCTCGAGTTCGGGACCGAATACACGATGACGGTCGACCCCGATGCCGCGCCCAACACGCTCAGCATCCCGCCGGGGAGCGTCACCACGATCGCCATCGAGGCCGCAGCCGCCAACACCGGGGGCGCCGGTCTCGCGTCGGCCGACGGATCACTCTTCGCTCTCGTCGACCCCGGCGGCACCGGCGGAACCGACGCTCCGATCATCACCGCCAAAGAGGAAGGCCTGGAGCTGACGATCACGGCCCAGGGCGTCCCGGGGGATCGCTTCACGTTCACCATCGAGAACGAGCCCCAGCCCGACGATCCCGAGGGCGGTGACGCTCCCGAGATCATCACCGACGCCGTCGCCATCGACGGATCGACGACCGGCCTCCTGGGCGGACCGGACCAAACCGACTACTACACCTTCGAGGCGGCAGCCGGCGACATCGTCACCATCGGCGTGGCGATGGCGGGCGATGCGGAAGGCAACGTCACGGCTGCGCTCGAGTTCAACGGCACCGAGCAGGCTCGGGCCAACGCCAGCCCCGGCGGCGAGGAGGAGACCCAGCTGATCCTCTCGGGCGACCAGGGCGGCGAGTGGTTCGTCAAGGTGTGGGGCACCGGAACCTACGATCTCACGGTCGGCACGACCGGGCAGACCGACGGCGGCGGCGAGGGTGACGCTCCCGACAGCACCACCGGAGCGGTCCCCGTGGAGGCCGGTACCTTCACCGGCATCCTGGGCAATGAGGACCGCAATGACTTCTACGCCATCGAGCTCGAGCCCGGTGGCGTGGTCGAGGTCGGGCTCAGCAACGATGCGACTTCGCGATCCACTCTGACGATACGGCTCGTCGTGAACGGCGAGGAGAAGGACCGGGCATCCGCCGCCGCGGGCGGATCCGAGTCGTTCCTGGTCACCTTCCCCGACGACGTCTCCGGCACCGCCCACCTCGAGGTCTGGGGATCGGGTGGCTCCTACGAGGTCGAGCTGTCGCTCGGCCGGCAGGAAGACGGCGGGAAGCCCGGCGACGCCGGCCCCGACGCCGGCACCGCGGTCGACGTCAAGATGAACAGCACCTTCGAGGGGATCCTCAGCCTCCTGGACCGCAACGACTGGTACGCCGCGACCGCCAAGGCCGGACCACTGCCCTACTCGGTCACCGTCGATCCCGAGGCGGGCAGCACGGTGAGCGTGCGAATCCTGGTCGACGGCGAGGAGCTCGACCGCGTGTCGGCGGCCGCAGGCGGGACCGAGAAGGGCTCGGCCGAGATAGAAGCCGCCGGGAAGATCCAGGTCGAGGTCTGGGGCTCCGGCGGGGCATATGCCGTCACCCTTGGCACCGACGACGGAGCAGGCGCCGACAACGACTGAGGGGCCCCCGCACAGGCGCTTCGACGCCGAACGGTCACCAGGTGTCGACCATCGGTCGCTTCTTCCCCGACCGCTGCGGCGGATCGGGACAACTTCGTAGCGTGTTGACGATCCGGCGACGCGTGTCGGCCGGGTCGATCACGTCATCGAGCTCGAAGATCTCGGCGCCGTCCATCGCCCGACTGCGCTCGTAGACTTGCGCCACCCTCTCCTCGAAGACCCGCTCGCGTTCGGTGGGGTCGTCGATGGCATCGAGTTCACGCCGGGCGCCGAGCTGTACGGCCCCTTCGATGTTCATTCCCCCGAGTTCGCCGGTGGGCCACGCCGCCGTGAGCACCGGGCTGTGGAAGCCCCCGGCGGCCATGGCGAGGGCGCCGAGCCCGTATGCCTTGCGCAGGATGATCGTGATGACCGGGACGGTCACACTGGCACCGGTGACGAACAGCCTGCTGAACCTCCGCACCTGGGCCGACTCCTCGGCGTCGGGTCCCACCATGAATCCCGGTGTGTCGCAGAGGAACAGGATGGGCAGGTCGTGGGCGTCACACAGCTGCATGAAACGAGCGGCCTTGTCGGCCGCATCCGCGTCGATGGCACCACCGAGATGCTCGGGATTGCTGGCGACGATACCGACCGGCCGGCCCTCGATGCGGGCCAGTACCGTCTTGACCCCGGTACCGAACGGCCCGCGGAGCTCGAGGGTCGACCCCGTGTCGGCCAGCGTCGCGACCACGCGGGCGCTGTCATAGACGCGCTTGCGGTCGACCGGCACCAGGTGGCGAAGGGTGGTCTGGTCGGCACACTCCCAGGCTTCGGTCCTGCCCCGGAAGAAGCCGAGGTACGCCTTCGCCGCCACCACCGCATCGGCGTCACCGGCCGCGAGGACGTCGATCACGCCGTTGGGCGACTGGACGGACACGGGGCCGATGTCCTCCGGGCTGAAACTACCCAGCCCGCCGCCCTCGATCATGGCGGGCCCGCCCATCCCGATGTTGGCATCGGGGGTGGCGATGACCACGTCGCAGCAGCCGAGCAGGGCGGCATTGCCGGCGAAGCACCTACCGGAAGCGATCCCGATCGTGGGCACGAGCCCACTCAGGCCTGCGAACAACGCGAAGGACTTGACCGTGTTCCCGGACACGACCGGATGGTCGGTGTCGCCGGGACGACCACCCCCACCCTCGGCGAACAGCACGACCGGGAGCCGGAGCCGGTCGATGAGGGCGAAGAAGCGATCCTGCTTGTGATGGCCCGCCATACCCTGGGTCCCAGCCATGACCATGTAGTCATAGGACAACACGGCGCAGCGGTGACCGTCGATCCGGGCGAGGCCGGCGATGATCCCGTCTGCGGGAGTGCGCTGGACGAGTTCATCGTGCGGCCGTCGGGCCCTCTGGGCCGCGATCACGAAGCCGCCGTACTCCTCGAAGCTGTCCGGATCGCAGAGATCGGCGAGGTTCTCGCGGGCGGTCCGTCGCCCCAGGGCATGCCGTCGGGCGACGGCCTCGGGTCGTGCCGCGTCGGCCAGGACGGCCTTCCGTTCGCGGAGCGCATCGAGATCGGGACGCGCCGCGGCCGGGTCGAAGCCCACCGCATCGTCCCCGTGCTCGGCATCGCGGTCCGCACCGGCCGAGACGGCGATCGTCAGCAGGAGTTGGCCGGCAACGACGACGTCACCGGCCGCGACGGCGAGCTCGTCAACCATTCCGGCCACCGGCGCGGCCACGGCGTGCTCCATCTTCATCGCCTCCAACACGAGCAAGGGTGATCCAGGAGAGACGGCATCGTCCGGCCCGACCTCGACTCGAACGATCGTCGCCGCGAAGTCGGCCGTGAGAGGGTGGAGGGAGGGTGCGCTCACACCTGGAACGTACCCCGAGGGGTCGGGCACCGTGATCCCGGGAGTTCGCCCACGACAGCCCGATGGCGAAGCCGGCGCAGCGGATCACCGCTGCGCCCAGAAGCCCGGCCACGCCAGGCTGCGGAGACGGAGCGAAGCAGCGAGCACAGAAGAACCCGATGGCGAAGCCGGCGCAGCGGATCACCGCTGCGCCCAGAAGCCCGGCCACGCCAGGCTGCGGAGACGGAGCGAAGCAGCGAGCACAGAAGAACCCGATGGCGAAGCCGGCGCAGCGGATTAGCGCTGCGCCGAGGTGACTGTCACACCCCCCGCGGATACTGGACGCATGAGTTCAGACGCCGAACACCGCAATCCAGCTCACCCGTCGGGCAGCCGCTCTCGACCTTCGCTGGGCCGACCGCTGACCGCTTCGGAGTTCGGGCGGTGGCACTGGTGGAAGGACGAGCTGACCGACTACTGCCGCGACCAGCACCTTCCGGTGTCGGGCACCAAGAGCATGCTGATCGACCGGATCGCCCGCCATCTAGAAGACGACGCTGAATCGCCCGTCGTCGAAGTCGAGTCCGTGTCCTCACCAGTGGGCTCCGAGGTGGCGGCGGAGTCGCCCCCGAGTGCGGAGCAGACCTATCTCCTCTACGCCCGCCGGTATTTCGAGGACCACCCCGAGGCGACATTGCGTGAAGCCTGGCGATCGTTCAAGTGGGCCCGTTCCTCGGGCCGGATTCCCCTCCCCGCATGACTCCCGGCGTCAGACGCCGGACCAGCGGCCGTCCAGATCCACCAGCCCTTCGATCGCTCCCCCGTACTGATAGGACCACGCCGCCCGCTCCAGATCGGTACCGATCTCCACCCGCCGGTAGTCGCCTTCGACGCCACCCTCCACCTCGTCCAACACCGCCAGCGCGGTGGAGGCCCGGCCCGGTACGAGGCCGAGGAGCTGGCCGTGAATCACGCCGGGGAGATCGAATCGTGCGGCCGGATAGTCGAATCCGGTGTCGAACAGCCGACCACCAGCGGTGGCTGGCCGGGGACCGCCGACCACGAACGGTTCCAGAATCGGCCACCGACAGTGACCGACCATGAGCGTGCCGTAGGCGAAGAGGAAGGGGGTCATTTGGCGGCGCGGGCCAGAGCGCTCAACTGCTCACCGGTGCCCATCGCGATTATGACCTCCCCCACCTCGACCCGTCGCTCGGCAGCTGGATTGGTGTGGAACACGCCGCTGCGGTCGCGCACCGACACCACCATCGCTCCGGTCTTGGACCGGATGTTGCATTCGGCCAGGGTCCGATCGGCGAAGGGCGATCGCTCCCGGACGGGGACCTGCTCCAGGCGGGTCGACCAGTCCTGGTCATGGACCATCAGCTCCAGGAACTCGGCCACGTACTCGTGCAGCGCCAGTGCGGCCATGCGAGAACCACCGATCTCGTGGGGATTCACCACCCGCGAGGCCCCGCCGCGACGGAGCTTCTCCTCGGTCGAGCGGTCGACCGCCCGCGAGACGATCTGCAGATCGGGACGGAACGTCCGGGCGCTGACCGTCACGAACAGGTTGTCGGCGTCGTGGTCCAGTGCCGAGATGAGCGTGCGGGCCCGCATGATCCCCGCCGCTAGCAGGACATCGTCCCGGGTGGCGTCGCCGACGACGACGAGCTGGCTATCGGCGATGGCCATCGCCTGTTCGGACTGGTCCACGATCACGACGTCCGCGCCGGTCCGGGTGACGTAGGCGCCAATGGCCTGACCCACCTGACCCCAACCGCACACGATCACATGGCCCTCGAGTTCATCGATTCGGCGTTGCATCAATCGCCCCCTTAGCTGGTCGTTGAGTCGGCCCTCGAGCAGCGTTTCGAGCAGGAGGCCGAGGGTGTACAGCACCGTGCCGGCGCCGAAGAGTATGAGGAAAATCGTGAAGATCTTGTACGCGGCGGTCGGCTCGATCTCGATCCCGACTTCCCGGAAACCGACCGTACTGACCGTGATGACGGTCTGGTAGACCGCATCCAGCACGGTGAGCCCCAAGATGACGTAGCCCACGGTCCCGACCACCAACACCATGGTCAGGAGGCCGAGACCGAAGCCGAACCGGGCCCAGGGATCGGCCTGCGCCCCGATCAGCCGGCCCTTCGGCCGGAACAACCACAGCGGGTTCCTGGATGCTCGTGCCGATGGTTCCACGGCAGGATGGTAGTAAGGAGTTCAGCGGGTACCCGGCACAGGCGGCGCCGATCTACCCACCCACCGTTAGGGTGCCGGTCTCATGGCCCTGACCCACGATGCGGAAGGTTCGGTGCGGGCCGGTGCCTGAGCTGCCGGAGGTCGAGACGGTGCTCCGCCAGCTCGCGCCGTGGCTCGTCGGACGGACCGTCCAACGGGCCGGACACCACCCCTCGGCGAAGTTCGCCGCAGCGAGGGAGGCGACCGGCGCTCGGATCACGGCGGCGGGGCGACGGGGGAAGTACCTGTTGTTCAGCCTCGACGACCAGCGCGAGCTGGTCATCCATCTCGGAATGACCGGCCAGCTCCGGCCGGGCCGGCCCGCCACCGGCAGCGACCCGCACGTCAGGGCGCGTTGGGCTCTGGACGATGGCAGCAGCCTCGAATTCCGGGACGTGCGTCGGTTCGGTCGAATCGCCGTCGTTCCCACCGGCCGGTACGAATCGATGCCCACCCTCGCCAACCTCGGCCCGGAACCGCTCACCGACGCGTTCGAGCCCGTCGCCTTCGCCGAAGCGCTCCGGCGGTCGCGCCGGGCGATCAAGACGCAGCTCCTCGGGCAGCGAGTAGTGGCCGGTGTGGGCAACATCTACGGCGATGAAGCCTTGTGGGAGGCCGGGATCAACCCCGCGGCACGACGTCTTTCTGCGCCGCGCTCAACCAGGCTGCACGGCGCGATCCGACTCGTGCTGCAGCGGGGCATCGACAACGGCGGCACCACGCTGCGCGACTACCGGACACCTGCGGGTGACACGGGTCGCAACCAACACGCGCTCCGGTGCTACGGCAGAGCCGGCCGACCCTGTGAGCGGTGCGGGACGGCCCTGCGTCGCAAGGTCATCGACGCGAGATCGACCACGTGGTGCCCGACGTGTCAGACCCGCTGAAGGGCAGCGACCGGAGATGAGGTCAATGACCGAGCAGGCGAGCGCATTCGAGCCGGACCGCAGCGGTGGCCGCCTCGACCGAGAGCTCCTGCATCTCACGACGAAGGTGCCATGCCACTGCTGACATCGACAGCTCGAGCGCGTCGAAGACCGCGGTCCGGTCAGAAGTCGTCATCTGATCGAGCTCGGGCGCGAACGTACGCTCGAGCATCGCCCGACCCAGCTCGCGGCCGACCTCGATCATCTCGGCCACGTCGGGTACGTCGTTGGCGCGCGTGTACGCGATCCAGTAGATGGGTGCGTTCTCCTCGAGCACGTCGCTCATGCCGGCGACGTACCGGTCGAGCCGATGCTCGAACGGGCCCTCCGGACCGACCGATGGCAGAGTGTCCATCACTCGCCGCAGCTGGTCCTCCTGAGCAGCAGCGAACAGCTGGCCCAGGTGTTCGAAGTGATTGAACAGCGTCCGCTGGGTCACACCGGCGGTCTCGGCGATCTGGCGACTACTCGGCACCTCGCCGCTCTCGCGCAGCAGTTGCAGAAGCGCGTCGATCAGTGCAGCTTGACTTCGTTCGCTCCGAGCCCGCCGACCGTCGATCTTGGGCGTCGCGGTTTCTGCCATGAGAACCTCCCCGCGGTTCGATTCAGCTTGTGCAGTCTCGCGGCAGAAAGGCGCGACGTCAAACCCGGCTCGCTCGACGAGGGGACACGAGAGCTGCGGGTTTACTTGGGACCCCGCCCACCCGACCCCGGGGTCCCTCCACCCACCGATCGACCGGACGGCAACCCGGTGCGGGGGTACCGGGTTGCCCTGGTCACGTGGGTGACCAGATCCGGTGCGGGGATGCTGCACCCCGGAAAGCGTTCTGTCTGTGTCGGCCGACACACTTCTGTCCCATTTCTGGAAAAAAACCACTGAATCCTGGTCCGAGTGAGCACATTTCGGTTCCCTTGCCATGGTCGAACGGCGGAGGAGTGCCTATCATGGACGCCGATCTACCCGGCGGTGGCAACCCCACCCACCCACCCTGTCGCTGCCGGGTAGGTCATTTCTCGCTCCCAAGCCCGAGCTTCGGATCAGAGGCCTTCTGTGTCCATGCAGCTCTTGGTGCACCTCGGACCCGGCGACGACGGGGATCTCCTCGCCGGCCGGTTGTGGCTCGCCGGCGCGGTCGGCATCGAGGAGCGCCCGCGCTCTTCGTCGCCACCTTCGCCGGAGCCGACGACCTTGCTACGGCTGTCGCGACTCTGCGCGATCGGAAGACCGAGAGGATCCGCGAGCCCGGGACCGACCTCGATCGATGGCGAGCGCTCGCGCGCCCGCAGCGCATCGCACCCGACGTCGTGGTGGTGCCGGCCTGGCGTGAGCCGGCAGACGACGAGCACGACGCCGACGCCGCACAGGAGAGCACCGACCTCGTCGTGCACCTCGATCCGGGAGAGGCGTTCGGGTACGGGAACCATCCCACCACCGCGGCATTGGCAACACGACTCAGACGGCAGCCACCCCACGGCGCGTCGGTGCTCGACCTCGGATCGGGCAGTGGCCTGCTCGCAGTGCTGGCCGTCCGATCGGGGGCCGGAACGGTGACCGCGGTCGACGTCGCGCCCGAGGCGCGCAGCGCCACCCGGTCCAATATCGATGTGAACGGAGTCGCTTGCCGCGCCATGGTGGCGGGAGCAACCGTGGCCGACGCGGCCGGGAGAGCGCCGTTCGACCTGATCCTCGCCAACGTGCCGATCGGCGCACACGAGGAGACCGCCGGCCGCCTGGGTCGGGTGTTGGCTCCAGGGGGTCAGATCTGGGCCACAGGAGTGACCGCTACGCAGGTGGACCGCCTGATCCGAGCGCACCGGAAGCCACCGGCCGGCCTGATCCCGACCGAATCGGTCGAGCTCGATGACGGATGGTGGCTCGTGGTGTTCGGCGGTCAGGGAGCGAGTCCGGCCGCCCCCTCCATCCCATAGCGACGGTAGCCGCCCCAGAATCCGTGCTCGATCATGCCGTAGCCGACATCTCCTCCGAGCTCGAACCGAGCTGAGTTCTCGACGATCACATACTGACCGAGGGGACCCATCTCCTCGTTGGAGAAGTCCAGACCCTGCACCACCAGAGGCCCCTGATACATGCCGTGCCGCCAGTCGTCATCCAGTCCGTATCCGGTCCCGACCCCGAGGAAACACCGAGCCATCGGTGTGCCGACGAGCTCGAGCGGACCGTCGGTCGCATCGGGGAAGCGGACCACCGCCTTCTCGATGATGCGAGTACCTCCGGTGACGACATGATCGTGTTCCGGGCGCCCCAACCACTCGACCCCTCGGGCGGGATCGTCCCAGATCCGGACGGCCTCTTCGATTGTCCGCTCGCCGACGTCGGTCTCGTTGAGCATGTAGACCAGCGAGTACTCGTCGAAGCGCGCTGGGCAGTAGTTCCACATCCCGCTCATCTGCCCCTCGCCACCGCGGATTCCCGGGGGCTCCGGTTCGCCCACCGGACGTATGCCCCACGATCTGTCCCGCGAGCCCATCCACTTTTCGGCCGTGACGTCGATCGATTCGTCGCCCAACCGAACCTCGCCCGACCACGAACCCAACTGAGCGAAACGGCAGGTGTCGAACAGGACTCGGCCGTTCTTGCGGATGTAGTGCCTCGGCTCCTCGTGGGCGATCGACGTAGCGTTCCACCGGAGGTCGAGCTGGAGGCCGTGCTCGGGTGCATCGCAACGCACCCTCAGTCGTTCGAGAGGCTCGACGACCTCGATGCTCAGGGGGCCGATCCTGCTGTCGCTCCGGTCGTTGAGCTCGGCCGATGCCCGAACGACGCGGTGCAGGTCGCCTCGGCTCACCACCGCGAACCCATCCTGCACGCCGAGATTCGGGTACTGCCCGAACCCGACCACGATGAACTGCTCGGCATCGCGGGCATGGGCATTGAAGTAGTAGCGGTCGTAGAAGTTCCGGTCGCTGGTCTGCGCATGCCGAATCGGTTCGGCGACCTGGTGGACGGGGTAGTCATCGAAGGACGTGATCACCATGGATACCGTAGGCCGCGATGGGCAACAGGAGAAACGACGTCGACCCGATCGACCTGCATTGCGCGCAACAGGCCCGCGACCAACAACTCGAACCCGTCGGCACCGCCCTGTCCCTGGCCGGTCTCGTTCTGGTCGAGCGCGCGCTGCCGTGGCCGCGCGACGTGAGTGAGGACCCCGTCCTCGGCCCGGCCGCCCTGGCGGGAAGCGCAGTCGATGCCCGAGCGATCCGCCCGTTCGCGATCGTTCCCCCGGAAGGGCGTGACTCCGCGCCGGGCAACGACTTGACAACCGTGATCTCCTATCAGCGCCGCGGCACGCTGGCCACGCCGTTCTCCAAGACCGTTTACCGCGTCTCCTCCGAGCAGGCCGGCGGCTTGGCCGAGACCCTGGCGAAGGGTGCCGACCCGACCCATCCGACCCAAGCCGACGGCCTGGACCGGGACGACCTGCTCATCTGTACCCACGGATCGCGCGACCGTTGTTGCGGGAATCTCGGAACGACGTTGCACCGAGCGGTGTCGGCGCGGTGGTCCCATCTCGACGTCCACCGGGCGAGCCACACCGGCGGTCACCGCTTCGCGCCGACGGCCATCCTGCTGCCCACCGGCACCTGCTGGGGTCACCTCGACGACGAGACGCTCGACGCGATCATCACCCGCCGGGTGCCCTTCGTCGAACTGTTGCCGTACTTCAGGGGCTCGATCGCCATGCCGGGCCCGGCTGCACAGGTGGCCGAAGCTGCCGTCGCGGCCCGAGTCGGCTGGAGTCTCTTCGATGCTCCTCGGCAGGTCTTCGCCGTGGCCGAACCAACGGTGGACCAGACGGGCCGGTTCGAGATCGCGACGGGCGACCGGAACTGGACCATCACGGTCGAACACACCGGGTTCACACCCCAGCCACTTTGCATGAGCCCGATCGCCGAAGCCACCAAGTCCGATCCTCGGTTCGCCGTGACCACCGTCGACCAACACTGACATGCCCGTCTCCCGGGTCCGGTACCGTGTCGAATCCGACCGTGTGGCCACCTGCCTCGGCGAGCTCCGGAATGAGATGCGCATCCCCGACGGGTTTCCCGCCGCGGTCCAGGCCGAAGCCGAACGGGCGGCAGCGGCCGGTCCCCGAGCGTTGGGACCACGCGAGGACCACACCGGTCTCGACCTGGTCACCATCGACCCACCGGACAGCCTCGACCTCGACCAGGCCTATGCCGCCGAACGCCGCGGCGCCGGGGTCCGGATCTGGTACGCCATCGCCGATGTCGCGGCGTTCGTCACCCCGGGCGGGACCGTCGACCTCGAGAGCGCGGAGCGAGGGGTCACGCTCTACGCTCCCGATCGTCGAGCCTCCCTGCACCCGGAGGTGTTGTCGGAGGGCTCGGCCAGCCTGCTCCCCGAAGGCGAGCGGCCGGCGCTGCTCTGGCGGCTCGATCTCGACGCCGACGGGATCCTCGAAGAAGCAGAGGTCGTGCGGGCGACTGTCCAGGTCCGAGCCAAGATGGCCTACGGGGAAGTCCAACACCAGATCGACAGCCGGACGTCGGGAGCGAGCCTCTCCCTTCTCCGCGACATCGGGCGCATGCGCCTGGAGATCGAGGCCGACCGGGGTGGCGTCTCGCTGAACCTGCCGACCCAGGAGATCATCGCCGTCGGCGACGGGTTCGAGCTCCGCTACGACGAGCCCATACCGGTCGAGCGATGGAACGCCCAGGTCTCCCTGCTGGCCGGCATGGCTGCCGCCGAGCTCATGGTCGACGCCGGAGTCGGCATACTCCGTACGCTCCCTCCACCCCGAACCGAGGTCCTGACCGGCCTGCGGGCATCAGCTCGTTCGCTCCGCATCAGCTGGGACGACGACGAGTGCTACGCCGACGCGGTCCGGCACCTCCATCCCGACGATCCGTCACACGCCGCGTTCCTGACCTTGGCCGTGCGGGCGCTGCGGGGCGCCGGCTACATCACGTTCGACGGTGAGACACCCGGTCAGCACGAACACTCCGCGATCGCCGCTCCCTATGCGCATGTCACGGCGCCCCTCCGCCGGATCGTCGATCGATACGCGGGCGAGATCGCCCTCTCCATCTGCGGTTCGAGGCGTCCGCCCGACTGGGTGATCGCCGGCATGCCCGCACTCCCCTCGATCATGGGCCGGGCCCGGAGCCGCGAATCGACACTCGAGCGCAACGTGCTCGATCTCACCGAAGCGCTGGTGCTCGAAGACCAGGTCGGGCGCCGATTCGGCGCAGTGCTCACGGCGGTCGACGACGACGGCCGGGGCACCATCCTGCTTCGGGAGCCAGCCGTCGTGGCCGATCTCGACGACCCGGGCGACACCGAACCCGGCCACGAGGTTTCGGTTGTGCTCACCGAGGCCGACCCGGAGCAGCGCATCGTGCGCTTCACCATCTAGACCGCCGGGCCTGAGACCGGGAACCAGACCGGCCCGGGTGCCGCCAACCGTATGGGTGGCACCGGTAGGCTCTGACGGTGTCGGGCGGCTCGCGACATCCCCCCTCTTCGGCGGGCCCTGGCGTGTGTCGCACCTGGACCATCGCCCCCATGTTCTTCACTCTGCGTGACCACCATCCCCCCTCTCGGCGACTTCTCGCCCTGATCGGACTCCTGGCCCTCGTCGCCGCGTGCGACCTCCTGCCCGAGCCTCCGGGCCAGGAAGACAGCCTTCCACCGGCCCGGCCCCGCCAAGGCCCGATCCTGCCGGTGATCACGACCCAACCTCCGCCACCGGAGCCGGCCACCGGCGAGACGACCACCAGCACCACATCGGTGCCCGGCCTCACGGCCGAGGACCTGCGCGTCAGAGCCGTCGCCCCCCTCGAAGGAAAGGCGCTCCCCCAGTTCCTCCGCAACATCGACGACGGCAGCACCGTCCTGGAGGGCCGCATCACCGACCCCGCCGGCCGCCCCGTGCCCGAGGCCACCGTGCGGCTCGAACGGGTCACGACCATCGCCGAGCAACGCCTCGAAACCTCGACCAACGAGGACGGTTACTGGCAGGTAAGGAGTCTCTCGGGCGGTCGCTACCGGGTACGGGCGTGGCGCGAGCCGGATCTGGCTGTTGCGGAACCGGGGGCGGTCTTCGTCGAGAACGGGAGCACGGCCTCGGTCGATCTGGCCCTGGTACAACCGTCCCGGTTCGACATGACTCTGCATCTCGCCCCCGATCTGCCCCGGCTGGGGGAGAAGGCCACCTTCACCGTCAGGGTCACCTCCGGGTCGGTGGACGGGAACGGTCGCATCACGAACGTCCCACTCCCGGGGGTCACCGTCGAATTCCCGTCGACCGACCGTTGGGTGAACGAGGGGTCGAAGACCGGGACCACCGACGACGACGGCCAGGCCCGATGGACCGCCGAGTGCACCTCCAAGGGGGCCGAGTCGGTGACCCTCCGAGCCGAGCGACCGGAGTCCCTCGACCCCCGGCCCGCTCCGGGCTCACCATCGACGACCGCCCCGCCGACGACCGAGCCCACCGCTCCGACGCTGGTCCGTTTCACCATCGACCTCCCTGCGTGTGCTGACGCGCTTCCCTCCACGAGCCTGAAGACCGGCGACACCTTCAAGGTGCCCCATCCCGGAGCGATTCCGGCCGGTCGCTATCAGGTGGTCGACGGGCCGGCTACGTGTGGCTTCACCTACGACGCCTGGTACATCGTCGGCTGGCTCCCCAACCGGGGGACCCACACCGGCCGAGGTGAGCTCCAGCTCCCGTGGCCCGCCCGCGACCTGCGGCGTGCCGCCGGTAGCCCGGCCAAATGCACCTATGAGCTGGTGGGCTGATGCCGACCGACGCCCAGCCAAACTGGCGCGAGCGGCGGATCCGCAAGGGCCGCCAGCTGGGGTCCCTCCCCCGCTCCCGCGGTGTCGAACGGTGGTATGACCGGCTCTGGCTCGTCGTCCAGTCCTTCGGGAAGTGGGGCATCGCCATCGTGGTCGGTCTGCTCGCGGGCGCGGTGGCGGCCTCGGCCGTTGCGGTCTGGACCGTGCTCAACATCGACACCAAGTATCTCCCGGGTGATCTTCCCGAGACGGCCAACCCCACGGTCTCGGCCCGACCGTCCAAGCTCTTCGACGTCAACGGCAACCAGATCGCGATCTTCCGCGAGTTCGACCTGACCCGGCCGGTCGGACGCGACGACGTCCCCCAGGTCATGAAGGAAGCCGTGGTCGCGGCCGAGGACCGCCGCTTCTTCGATCATCGGGGAGTGGACCTTCTGGGCGTGGCTCGTGCCGCCCTGGAGAACTACCAGGAGGGCGATGTCGTCCAGGGTGGTTCGACGATCACCCAGCAGTACGTCAAGAACGCCTTCACGACGGGCGAGCGGACCTACGAGCGCAAGCTCAACGAAGCACTGATGTCGATGCAGCTCGAGGCCAGGCTCGAGGACGAGCTCGGCTCGACGGTCTACAAGGACGAGATCCTCTTCCTCTACCTAGACACCGCCTACTTCGGCGACGGTCTCTACGGCATCGGAGCCGCCGCAGAGTCCTGGTTCGGCAAGAACGTGAGCGACCTGCACCTCAGTGAGGCCGCCCTCATCGCCGGCGTGATCCGTTCGCCCTCGCGCAACGCGCCGAGAACCAACGCGATGAAGGCCGAAGCCGAGCGCAAACGGGTCCTCCAGCAGATGCTCACCGAGGATTTCATCACCCAGGCCCAGTACGAAGAGGCGATCGAGCTCGAGGTCCGCCTGGTGAGCGAAGGATTCGAGTGGGAGCCGGCCACCTGGGTCCATCCCCCGCCCGTCCAGGGAGCCTCGGCCTATCCCTACTTCGTGGACTTCGCCCGCCAGTACCTCGAGGACCGGTACGGACACGATGCTCTCTACCGCGGAGGACTCCAGGTCACGACCACCCTCGATCCGGCCGTGCAACAGTTGGCCCTCGACACCGTCGGCGAGGCGATGGAAGGAACCGAATCGCCGCTCGAGATGTCGCTCGTGTCGATCGACCCTCGAACCGGCCACGTCCGGGCGCTCGTCGGCGGGCGGGACTTCAATGCCAGCCAGGTCAACCTCGCTACCGGCGGCACCACCGGGTTCCAGCCGGGATCGTCGTTCAAGCCGTTCACCCTCGCCACCGCGTTGGAACGAGGCGCTACCCCCGACACCGTCTACTCCTCTCCCGGAACGTGGGTCATCCCCAACTGCACGGGACGGGACTGCGACGTCCGTGGCGGCAACTCGGCCGGTCGTCTCACGCTCCGGGAGGCCACCGCCCGCTCCACGAACACCGTCTTCGCCCAGGTCGCGTACGACGTCGGCCCGGACAACGTCGCCGAGATGGCGAATCGACTCGGCGTCACCCGGATCAAGCCCCGCGACGACAACTATTACGGCGTCAGCATCACGCTGGGCGCATACGAAGCGAGTCCACTCGACATGGCCTCGGGCTTCGCCACCTTCGCGGCATCGGGCCGGCACCGGGATCCGACACCGGTCCTGCGGGTCGAGGACGAAGCCGGCAACCTGATCGAGGACAACGCGGCACCGGCGGGCGAACGGGTCCTCGACGCCGCCATCGCCGACACTGTGAGCGACATCCTCACCGGGGTGATCGCCGGCGGGACGGGCAGACGAGCGGAGATCGGCCGTCCGGCGGCCGGCAAGACCGGCACGGCCCAGCTCAATCGAGCGGCCTGGTTCGTCGGGTACACACCACAGCTGGCCACAGCCGTGTGGATCGGCCACTCCGACGGCGCCAGGACGGTGCGCCTGCCGGCATGGGGAACCATGGAGGGGGGTGAGCTGCCCGCTCGCACGTGGGGCCGATTCATGTCCGCCGCGCTCGAGGGTGAGCCCGAGCTCGAGTTCCCCGAGCCAGGTGAGCTCCCCCCACCGATCACCGAGTTCACCGACAAGGCGGTCAGCGGATCCGGCGGTGTCGCCACCCGAGGAATCGGTGTCGGTGGACGTCGCCTCCCGGCCGGCATCGGCAACGGCTGCGGTGGTCAGTGCGTCGATGCCCTCCCCCCCGGAAGCCGCAACACCACCACCATCCTTCCTCCGCGGGTCTTCGACCCCTTGGCCGTGACCACCACCACCGAGCCCACTCCGACGACCGAACCACCGACGACCACGACCTCGGAACCCGAGAACACGACGAGCACTTCCGCACCGACCACGACCACCACGACGCCACCCTGATCCCGAGCGCGAGAGAGCCTCATGACCGAGACACCCCCTGACACCCACAACGAGCCACCCCCCGACGGCGTCGACCTCCTCACCTTCGACGACGAAGGTGAGGAGGTCGACGACGAAGGTGAAGCTCCCCGCGTTCGGACTCCCCTCGGGCCCAGATCCGACGCGCCGCCATCCGATCGTGAAGCGACCGACGCCACCCCGCCGACCCACGATGGACCCCCACCCGCTGGGGCAACGTCGGGTCCGGCCGACACCGACGCCGAACCCGCCATCGACCCCGAACCCGCCTTCGACGCCGACGCCGACGAGCCGGTCGGTGTGGCCGATCGATGGCGGGCCCACCGCGTCGACGGCTACCTCAAGCGACAGGAACGACAGCGGATCCGCGACGAGAAGTGGTCGCGACGCTATCGCAAGCGGCGCCACCGGATCCTCCCCCGCACGATCATCGGCACGGTCCTGCTCCTCGTGGCCGTGGCCATCGGCGCGGCCTTCGCCGGCACCGTCCTCTACACCTGGTACGACTTCCGACTGAAGGAGACCGAGGAATCGGTCGCCCAGTTCACCACCGAGTTCGAGAGTCGCTTCAAGGAAGCGAGCGACCAGATCACCGAGCAGAGCGAGACGGCGGCGGCAGAGATCGAGGAGCGGCTCGTGCCGCTTCGCGAGCTGACCGAGGAGTCCTCCTCGACGACCGAACTGGCCACCATGGTCGCTCCATCGGTGTTCTTCGTGAACACCCTCGACGAGGACGGTCGGGCCGCCGCGGGCTCGGCCTTCGTGGTCGGCTCGGACGCCAACCGGAGCTACCTCGTGACGTCCTATGCGGTGATCAAGGCCGGCGTGCAGGAGCCTCGACCGGCCATCACGCTCACGGCCGCCGACCGTGAGATCGAGGCCGAGCTCTGGCAGTGGGACGAAGCGACCGACCTGGCCGTGCTCACCGTCGAGGAGGGCGATCTTCCGGTGCTGCCCTGGGCCTCCCAGGAGCTGGCCCGCAATCCGATCGGCACGCGGATCTATGCCGCCGGTGGCCTCGGGTCGCAGGGCGCATCGGTCAGCCCCGGGCTGGTCATCGACGTGTCAGCTGTCGGCATCCAGCACACCGCTGCGGTGGGCACCGCCTACCGGGGTGGCCCCGTACTCACCGGGAACGGTGAGGTCCTCGCCATGGTCAGCACCGACTATGCGCCGTTGAACTTCGATCCGGGAGCGGTCACGTTCGCTCCGAACATCGTGGCGGCCTGTGACGGGCTCCTCGACTGCACCGGTCGCATCCCCACGCTCGCGGACCCCGCAGATGACCAGGCCCAGGCCGACGTCCCGACCGAGTCGGGCGACACCGGCGAAGAGGAGTGACCCCGGCGAAGCAGGGGTGATCTCGACGAGGGCCTCAGGGATAGAACCGGGAGACCGTGTCGACGACACACCCCGGACGATCCGAACCCTCGACCTCGACGGTGACGCGTACGGTCGCCTGGATCCCGTCGCCGGCCACCGGCTCGGCGGCCACGACCTCGGCCACCGCACGCAGCCGAGAACCGACTCTCACCGGGGCGGGAAACCGCACCTTGTCGACCCCGTAGTTCACCCCCATCGAGCTGTTGTCGACGCGCATCAGCCGCGGGAGGAACGCGTTGACCAGGGAGAGTGTCAGATAGCCATGGGCGATCGGTGCACCGAACGGTCCCGTCGCCGCCCGTTCCGGGTCGACGTGGATCCACTGATGGTCGCCGGTGGCGTCGGCGAAGAGGTCGATCCGATCCTGGTCGATCTCCATCCACTCGGTGGGTCCGATCCGACGGCCGATCCACTCGGGCAGCGCGGCCGGACTATCGATCACGGTGGTCATGGCGTTCTCGTTCTCCTCGGGCTGCTGCGGAGAACAGCCAGTTGTCCGGCCCGCGACGTTACGCTGCGCGGCGAGGTCACGGCAGCCCGAGCGCGGGTGTGAGAGGAGAGATGAGCAGGATGGAGACGCTGAGCGTGGCCGAGCTCGATTCCTCGACGGTTGCATTCGACACGTTCGTCGATGCCACTCGCGGCATCGACCAGGTCTGCTCCTCGAGCGACTGGGTTCTCCCCTCCTACCGCTCGTGGGGCCGCGATGCGTTTGCCATGGTGTTCCGGTCCGACGACGGGTGGGCGACGCTGTGCGAGCGCCGTGACGTCGACGGCATCCGATACCTCTGCCCACCCGAGGCGGCATGGGGATTCGCGTCGCCCATCGTCACCACAGATCCCACCACCTTCGGCCACGATCTGGTCCGAGCCCTCGACCAGGTTCCGGGCTGGAGAGTGGCGTTGCTCACCGGGATCGTGCCCGACAGCCCCCTGGAGGAGGGATTGCGCCTGGCCATCGGCCAGCGGCACAGACTGCGCGACGGGCCGACGATCACGCGATGCCGGGCCCGGCTCGAGGGTGGGGCCAAGGCGCTGTTGGAACGAAAGCCGACCAAGTGGCAGCGGGACCTCAGGCGTGCCCATCGGCGGGCTGCCGAGCAGGGATTCGAGGTCACCACGGCCAGCGGAGACCTGTCCGACGGCTTCGGCCGACTGATGGACATCGAGCGGAAGAGCTGGAAGGGCAGGTCGGGATCGGGGCTGATCGAACCCGATCTCCGCCGCTTCTACTGGAAACTGTGCCAGCGCCTGGGACCCGAGGGTCGGGTCCGACTGCTGTTCGCACGAGCCGACGGGCGCGACGTCGGCTACATACTCGGACACGTTCGCCGCGGCACCTATCGAGGCCTGCAGATCAGCTATGACAACGCCTACAGTTCGCTGTCGGTCGGCACCCTCCTCCAGGCGTTCCAGATCGAACAGCTGGCTGCCGAGGGGATCAGGGTCTACGACCTCGGAATGGAGATGGCCTACAAGCGTCGATGGACCGACGAGACGCTTACGACCCGCACCACGGTGGTGATCCGAACCTAAGCGCGCTCGGCCCACCAGCGGTCGAGCTGTCGGAGAGCAGCCTCACGGTCGGGTGTCCGGCCGGCCCGCTTCTCGGCGAGAAGGAACGCAACGGCCTCACCGACGGCTCGGCCCGGCTGGAGATCGAGGTGGTCCATGATCTCGTCCCCGTCGAGCAGGGGCCGCTCGGCTGCTCGACGATCGGCTTCGGCCAGAGCCTTGATGCGCTCCTCCATCTCGTCGATGGCACGGTGCAGCGCCGCGACCTTGGTCCGATTGCGGGTGGTGCAGTCACTGCGCACCAGCGCGTTGAGATCGCCCAGGAGATGACCGGCGTCGCGTGCGTAGCGTCGTACCGCGCTGTCGGACCAGCCATCGGTGTACCCCTTGAACCGACCGGAGAGTCGGACGAGCTCGGTCACGTCGTCGACCATCTCCTGCTCATACGCCAGGGCCTCGAGTCGTTTGCGCGTCAGCTTCGAGCCGACGACCTCGTGATGACGGAACGTCACACCTTCGGGTCCGAACCGCCGCGTCGCGGGCTTGCCCACGTCGTGGAAGAGCGCGGCCAGCCGCACCCGGAGGCGGGCCGGTGACTTGGCCGTGACCGCGACAGTGTGGGACAGCACGTCCTTGTGGCGGTGGATCGGATCCTGTTCGAGCGCCAGGGCCGGTAGCTCGGGCACGATGGCCTCGGCTCTACCCGAATCGACCAGGTCCCAGAGACCGTCGGTGGGATCGTCGGCACGGAGGACACGGTCCAGCTCGGCGCGGGCAGTATCGGATGGGATCGTCGGGCTGGTGTGGGTCGCAGACATGGGATCTGCTGAGATGGTAGAGGGGAGTACCCCGAGACCAACCAGCCAATTCCGAGCGGAGACCGAATCATGACCGAAAACGAGGCTCGCGCTGCGGCGCAGCAGTCGATGGCCGCCGTCGAGGCGGGTGACCGCGCCGGCTGGCTCGCCCTCTTCTCCCCGGACGCCGTCATCGAGGATCCCATCGGTGTGTCCGTGTTGGATCCGACCGGTGAAGGTCATCGGGGATCCGACGCCATCGCCGCCTTCTGGGACACGACGATCTCGGCCGGCGAGGTTCGCTTCGAGATCCGCGAGTCCTATGCCGCGGGTGACGAGGTGGCGAATGTGGGGACCATCACGACGACGTTTCCGGACGGGGCCCGGGTCCTCGTCGACGGCGTGTTCACCTATCGGGTGGGCGCCGACGGCCTGATCCGTTCGCTCCGCGCCCACTGGGGCCCCGAGAGCATGCGCTGACGGGTTTTGGGGACCCCCAGCCACACGACGTGTAGCTGAGCGACCCCAGAATCACGTGGGGAGGTCGCAGAAGGGGACGTCGCGATCGGGGCGTGGCTCTCGCGGGAGGCCGAGCACCCGTTCGCCGATCACGTTGCGCTGCACTTGATCGGTGCCACCGCCGAGGCGCGCGGCCCACTGGTAGAGGAACGCTCCGGCCCACCTCCCTTGCTCATACCCGTCGTCCTGCCAGAGCATGCCGTGAGCACCTGCCGCGCCCAGTGAGAGATCGGCGCTGGCCGAGACCTGCTCGGACTGGAGCAGCTTGATGACCGACGCCTCGGGGCCGGGCATACGTCCCCGTTCCACCGCGGTCTGGGCCCGCCACCCCAGCCACTTCTGGATCCGGAAGCGGGTGTAGACGGTGGCGAGACTCTGGCGGATGGTCCGGTCGCGGCTCGCGTCGAAGTGGCGGGCCAGCGCGACGATGTCGTCGAATCGGACCATCCCGGCACCCCCGATCGCGGTGCGCTCGGCCAGGAGTGTCGTCATGGCCACCGTCCAACCCCGATCGGGCTCACCGACCACCTGCGAGTGCGGCAGTCTCACATCGGTGAGAAACACCTCGTTGAAATGGGCCGCGCCGTCGATCTGGCGAAGTGGTCGGACCTCGACACCCTCGGCATCCATCGGGATGATGAAGAAGGTGATGCCCTGATGCTTCGGGACATCGACATCGGTTCGGGCCAACAGCAGACCGAAGTCGGCGTGGTGGGCCGAGGTCGTCCAGACCTTCTGACCGTTCACCACCCACTCGTCGCCGTCGCGTTCCGCCCGTGTTCGCAGCGCCGCCAGGTCCGACCCCGCACTGGGCTCGGAGAAGAGCTGGCACCAGATCTGGTCGCCGCGCAACGTCGGCTCGAGATGGCGCTCGCGCTGCTCGACCGAACCGTGGTCCATGAGCGTCGGGCCCGCCATGTCGATCGCGACCATGAAGAGGCCCGTCGGGGTCTCGAACTTCGCTTCCTCCTCGGAGAAGATCCGGGCCTGGTTTGCCGATCGACCCCGACCGCCGGCCTGCTCGGGCCAGCTGATCCCGGCCCAGCCGGCATCGTGCTTTCGGCGCTGCCATCGCCGCGATTGCTCGACGAGCGCGGCATCCGCCTCGACGGTGCGGGGCCGATGCCGGGTCCAGGACGGCGCGCCCGGAATCCGCGGGGGTGCGAACTCGGCCAGCCAGTTGCGCGCCTCGAGACGGAAGGCCCGATCGTCGGGATGTTCGTCGAAGTCCATGAGCGGAGACGAGAGTAGGGATCCGCGTCCGCATCAACGAATCGCCCCGCCACAGGCGAGCGGCGCCGGGGTGGGGGGCATCCCCGACGCAGCCGCGGCCGAGCATAGAGGCCGAGGCCCGGATCGGCTCGCTGGATTGATCGCCGGTAGGGTCGGTCCGTGTCCGGAAGCCCGATCGAGGCCCTCGAGGCCGAGCGCCGAGCGGTCCTCGACCTCTGCCGCAGCCTGACGGCCGCCGAGTGGTCGAGCCCGAGCGTGTGCGACGGATGGTCGGTTCAGGACGTCATCGCCCACATGGCATCGATCTTCCATCCCAGTCCGATCGTGATGGCGAAGGCGGCCAGGGAATTCGACGACGGCGAACGCATCAACGACGTACTCGTCGAACGTCGTCGTGGCTGGACGTCCCAGCGACAACTGCACGAGTACGAGACCTGGAGCCGTCGGGCCATCAGGATGATGCAGCTCACCCAGCGGCCACCACTGCGCAACGTACCCTTCAACATGGGCGAGCTCGGAAAGCACCCGATGCATCTGCTCGTCAACGCCGCGGTGTTCGATCACTTCACCCACCTCCGCTACGACCTCTTGGCGCCAGCCGGACCCCTCGACCGTCCGGAGCTTCCCAGCGATCAGCTGCGGCTCGGCCCCACCGTGGCGTGGGTCATCGCGCTGATCGAGCCGCTCAATCAGGAGAACCTGGCCTGGATCGATGACCCGATCCGGCTCGAGCTGACCGGGCCCGGGGCGACCGCCACGTCGGTGGTTCGATCCGAGGGCACGGTCACCGTCGACGACCGTCTGCCCGAGAGCGAGGCGGTGGCGACCGTCCGATCATCCGTCGGTGACCTGGTCCGGTGGTCGACCGGGCGAGCGCAGTGGGACGCTTGCGCCGTCGAGTTGAGCGGTGACGTCGCCCGGGCCAGACGCCTGTGCGAGACCCTGCACGTGTATTGACCGACGACGAGCCGTAGGTGAGCACTCACGTGACCGACCTTCCCGACCACCCGAACCTACCGATCACGATCGACGACCGCATCGCGACCATCACGATCGATCGACCCGATGCCCGCAACTCACTCACCCCGGACATGATCGACGCCCTTCTCGACGCGATCCCCACGCTCGACGCGTCACCCGACGTCGGCGTCATCATCGTCACCGCGGTCGACCCCGTGTTCTGTGCGGGCCTCGATCTCCACGCACTGGCAAGCGGGGCGATCGACATCGCGGCCAACACCGACATCGGCAACCCTTGGCCCGCCCGGCGCACACCGATGATCGGGGCCATCAACGGTGCCGCTATCACCGGCGGCCTCGAGCTCGCACTCCAGTGCGACTTCCTCGTCGCAAGCGAGCGGGCAACGTTCGGCGATACGCACACCCGGGTGGGCATTCTCCCCTGGTGGGGTCTGTCCCATCTCCTGCCCCGAGCCGTCGGTGTCCGCACCGCTCGCATGATGAGCATGACCGGCAACTTCCTCGATGCGGCGGGGGCATTGCAGGCCGGTCTCGTGTGCGAGGTCGTCGAGCACGACCAACTCGAGTCACGGGCGCGCTCGTTGGCCCGGGACATGCTCTCCAACGACCTCGACGGCGTCGGCGCGATGCTCGATCTGTATCAGGCGATCGAGTGGTCCAGCGCCGACGAATGGCGAACAGTGGAACGAGCCAAGGGAATGGCCTGGCAGTCGAAAGGGTTCGACCACACCGAGATCGCCCGCCGGTTGGATGCCATCATGGCCAGAGGCCGCTCCCAGAAAGCAGAAGGCACATGACCATCATCGACCGCTTCAGGGTCACCGACAAGATCGCCATCGTCACCGGTGCGGGCCGGGGGATCGGTGCTGCATCGGCCGTGGCCCTGGCCGAGGGCGGCGCCGACGTCGTGCTCTCGGCCCGGTCGGCCGACCAACTCGAAGTGATCGCCGAGCGGGTGCGCGACGCCGGCCGCCGCGCCGTCGTCGTCCCGGCCGATCTCTCCGACCTCGACAGCTTCGACGCGCTTCTCGCCGCGGCGACCGAACAGCTCGGCGGTCTCGACATCGTGGTCAACAACGTCGGCGGTTCCATGCCCCAGCCACTGCTCGACACGTCCGATGCCGCGTTCGAGGAGGCCTTCCACTTCAATGTCACCACCGCGTTCTCCCTCACCCGCCGCGCCGCGCCGGCGCTGGTCGCCTCCGAGGGCAGTGTGATCAACATCGCCTCGACCTTGGGTCGGGTGCGCGACCGTGGATACGCCGCCTACGGAACGGCCAAAGCCGCAATGCTGCACATGACCCGGCTCGTGGCCGCCGATCTGGCCCCCCGAGTGCGGGTCAATGCCATCGCCGTCGGTTCGACCGCGACGTCCGCTCTCGAGATCGTGGTCCAGAACGAGGCGCTCCGCACCGAGATGGAATCCAAGACGCCCCTGCGCCGCTTGGGCGACCCCGAGGACATCGCGCTCGGTGTGCTCTACCTCGCATCGCCGGCGAGCGCGTTCATGACCGGCAAGGTGCTGGAGCTGGACGGCGGGTTGGAGGCGTCCAACCTGGACCTGGGGATTCCCGACCTCGAGTAGGACGGGGGTCTGTCCCCCCGAACGCACTGTCCCCCGAACGCACTTCCGGTTACGGGATCTCGGGTTCGACGAGATGCACCGGATCACCGATCACGTCGATGGTCCAGGTGGTCCGGTCGGTCACCGTTCCGGTACCGAAGTCGTAGCGGATCGACCACCAGCCCGCGTCGTTCGCGGCGTAGTCGACCGGGATGTCGATGTTGACCTCGACCATGCGGTCGTTGAATTTGCACGTGCCGTCACGGGTGCTGGACGGGCCGGGCTGGGGCTGGGGGGAGCTCGGGCCGCAGCCCGACACGTCGAGGTTGTACGCACCGGTCCAGTCGGGGAAGATCGTGTCCGGCCCCGGGGCCTCACGCCACGCGAACGGCCACTCCTGATCGGCTCCCCGGTCGGGACTGTGGAACGAGATCTCCTGGCCGCCCTCGTCGGAGTCCCACAGGGTGATGCGGACCGAGCGTCCTGCATAGTCGACCGGGATCTGCGCGAACTTGAAGTTGGCCGCCGAGCCCGCTGACGCGGCGAGGATCGAAAGCGCCGACGAACCCGACACCTGGGGACAGAGCTCCTGTCCCGGCATGCGGGAGTCGCAGCGGTCGTCGGCGGTGGAGCTCCACCACGGCCCGTAGGTGGCCCGGAGCGCAAACGCGTTCACGCCGAAGCTGTCAGCCTGGCTGGCTTCGGTCCAGACCTTCAGCGTGTAGTCGCCGGCCGGCGCGTTCGTCGGCAGGGTGAAGAGGGTGTCCCAGTCGTTGAAGATGGCCGCCTGGGCGGCGAAGTCGTCCAGGTAGTCCTGTTGGTAGGGCCACGTGTAGTTGGCATCGCTGCCCCCGGTGTAGGCGGTGTTGCCGAAGGGCACGTCGTCAGAGGTGTCCCACGGCGTCCCGGCCGTATCGGGATACAGAAGCTGGAAGTGGGTCGTGATGATACCGGTCTTGGTGTTCGTGTTGTACGAGAGACGGTCGATCGGCCGGTTCACCCATCGGTTCTGTTCCCATGACCGGCGACGAGTTTGGTACCACCCGGCCTCGGTCGGACCGCTCGGCCACGACGGGTAGTGCGGGGCGCCGGTCGCGTACTTGCCGAGGTCGCAGCGCATGTCGGAGGGACCACTCGTCGGGTTCTGACACGGACGGTCGTGCGGCCAGTAGCTCGGGTCGAAGGCGTCGATGAGCACATCCGCGGTGCGGAGATCCGGCACCGAGACCGTGTACTCGTACTCGCCCTGATAACGCGGGTTCTGTTCGGCCGGCGGCGCCGAGCAGTCGAAGGTCGGTCCGTTGCCGTCGAAGGCCGACAGGTGCGTGTCACCGTCCTCGGCCGCGGTGCAGTAGCCGTTGGCCGCCAGCCAGAAACCCTGCTCGAGGACGTAGTCGGGAGGCGTCGTGCTCGGGAAGTCGGGGCGCAGGGTCCCCGAGCCGAGATGGTTGTCCGGGCTACCCATCTGGAGGGGTTTGGCGAATTCGGCCTCGCTGACCCGTTCGATGCTGATCGAGTCGGTCAGGAGCCGGGCCAGGAAGGTCTCGACTCCCGAGTCCTCGATCGTCACCCGGAGTCGACGTGAGGTCGCGCCTTCCTCGATGGTCACGTTGATGTCTCCGCCGTCCACGATGCCGTTGCGGCTGAGGACCTCCTCGGCCGCCAGGGTGGCCTCGGCCAGGTTGCCCGGCATGTGGACCACGCCGGCCAGCGCTGCGGCGTCGGCCGCTCGCTCGAGCTCGTTGCTCCGCACGTAGAACGCGCCCACGTCGATGGCGAGCGCGCCGACGAGGAGCAGCGCGATCAACGAGATCACCGCCCAGATCAGCACGTAGCCGCCTTCGGCGTCGAGCTCGCCTTCCGTCGCGGTCGGGGCGATGGTCTGGTCCGTGGGGGGAGTGGTCATGATCGCTACTCGTCCTGGGGTTCGATGCGGTAGACGACGGTCTGGGCGATGGATGCCTGGTCCTGGAATGCGCCGATCGCGAAGGTGTGGGTGGCCGCGACGTGGATCCCGAGCAGGTCGGTGCCGGCCGAGTTGCTGATGGACCGGTCGTCCTCGGGCCAGCCGTCGCGTTCATCGCTGTCGACCCACTGGGTCTCGGTCCAGTTCAACGCCGACCCCGGATACGAGTTGCAGTCGGGGTAGACGCTGTCGACGAGACAGGCCGCCGAAGGCTCGTCGTCGTACGAGCTGGCGTGGAAGACGACGATGCGGTCCGGTTCGACGCCCAGACCGGTCAGCCGATCCTCGAGGATCGTGAGGACGTCATAGTCGACGAAGCCGTCCGCGTCGGCCGACACGCCGGTGCGAGCGGCGGCGCGGGCAGCATTCCCGGCCGTCAGGTTGTCGCGGAAGTAGAGGCCGTAGTCGATGAGGCCGAAGATGAACATCAACAGGACCGGCGTGATGATCATCGCTTCGATGAGGGCAGCACCCCGGTCGTTCCCGGTCCGGTCGGATCGGTCACCACGCCGCCGGAGCGATCTCACGAGTTCGTACCGGTCGTGGGGGGTATCGGCCACGTCGTCGACGTCGTCGACGTGGAGGTCGTCACGACCGGGATCGTCGTGGTCGTGGTCGTCGTGGTGGTCGTCGTCGTCGGTGCGCAGCAGATCGTGGTCGTCGTGGTAGAGGTCGTGGAAGTGGTCGAGCTCGTTGGCACCGGGATCGTGGTCGTACTCGTCGTCGTGGTCGTCGTGGTCGTCGTGGTCGTCGTCGTCGTGGTCGTGTTCGGCGGAGGCGGGATCTCGGCACTGGCGCCGGCGACACCGGTCGGGTCGATCTGCATCACGACCGTGTCCGAGACGGGGCGACTGCCGCCGAAGATCCCGATCGTGTACTCGTGGGTGGTGACGACGTGCACACCGAGGTAATCGGCCTCACCGAAGGCACCGGCGTTGCGGTCGGCCGGCGGCCACGCGGTCTCGGCCACGAACGTCGTCATGGCCTCGGGACCATAGGTGTTGCAGTGGAACGAGGAACTGCTGCCGGTGAAGCAGGCCGGGGGCACGGTGCCGTCCTCGTCATCGGCCCGGAAGATGATGATCTTCTCGACCGAGTTGGGCTTGAGCTTGGCGTCGGCGCTGGCGATGGCTTCGAGCACCTGCTGGTCAGCGTCGGCGGAGTTGCCCGCCCGGGTACCGGCTCGGGTGCCGGCGGTCGTGGCGCTGGCCACCGTGAGGTTGTGGTCGATGAGGAATCCGAGGTCGACGACACCCAACGAGATCAGTATGACGATCGGCATGATCAGGGCGGCCTCGACGATGACGGCTCCGCGCTGACCGAACCGTCGGCGCCGTTGGGGGGATTGGCCACGCATAGTGTTTATAACGCTACGTATAGTGAGGACAGGTCTCAATGGGCCCCAGGACCTACTTGTCCCGGGCAAGGCTTGCCACCACGTTCTCGTGGTTACCTTCGGCATCGCGTCCGGTGGCTTGAGGTACCGGGACGAAGGGCCCGCCGAAGGGGCCCGGCCAGCTCGGGGGCCGGCCTACCCGGCCTACCCGGCCAGCTCGGACCGGCCGCCGGTGGTCCACCAGCTGGCTGTGAGGCGGAGACCGTCCATCTCGCCCCGGGGATAGACCTCTTCGTAGAGACGCTTGTAGCCCGTGTGGGCTATCCGCCACTCGCCATCGGCCTTCTCGTAACGGTCGGTGTAGAACGCGGCACCCCTGATCGTGAGGTCGAACCCCGTGTCGATGACGACGTCCTGCAGCGCCCAGACCCCCGTGGCTTCCCCGCCACCGATGATGTCGATCTCGGGGTGGTGACACTGATGGCTGGAGTGGAACGTGTCGGGCCCCATCGCTTCGCGGAGGAAGGCCATGATCTCGTCGCGGCTGTCGAACGGATAGGCGCCGCCCCCGTACGAGGCGGTGGCGCCCGCGACGAAGCAGTCCTCCAGATCGTCCCATTCCTTCTGATCGAGGCACCGCAGGTAGCGGTACTTCAGTCGCTTGATCTGCTCGATTTCGACGAGATCCTGCAACTCCATGACGCTCCCTGGGGCCGGGTCACCAACGGACGGTAGGTTGACGCTACCGGACCCGACGAGTGGAAGGCCGACCGATGAGCCAGGCTGAACACGACCGCTCGGAACCACCCGTGCTCTACGACATGGCCGACCACGTGGCCACGATCACCTACAACCGTCCGAGGCACCTCAATGCGGTCAACGGTGCGCTCCGCGAGGCGCTGAATGCCGCCTGGAACCGTTTCCACGACGACCCCGACGCCTGGGTCGCGATCCTCACCGGCTCGGGAACACGGGCGTTCTGTGCGGGGGCCGACATGAAGGACGGCGCCGGCGCGGTGGGGAGCTGGCCCGGATCGTTCTGGGAGATCCCGACCATCAACTCGTTCGAGAGCGGCCAGGAGATCTGGAAGCCGACCATCGCGGCGATCAACGGACACTGCATCGGCTACGGCCTCACCGCTGCGGCGGCGTGCGACTTCGTGATCGCGGCCGATCATGCCCGGTTCGCATACCCCGAGGTGCGCCTCGGCATCCCGACGATGGTGGGCGCCCTGCGGCTCCCGGGCAAGATCCGATGGGATCACGCGATGGAGCTGCTGCTGACCGGAGACCCCATCGATGCCCGACGAGCAGCCGAGATCGGTCTCGTGTGGAAGGTCGTGTCAGGCGAGGCGCTCGCCGACGAGGCCATGACGCTGGCTCGCAGGCTCTGCCAGGGCGGACCGCTCGCAGTGCGCGCCACCAAGGAGATGGCCGCTCGCGGAAGCCAACTCCCCTGGACCGACGCCGTCCGCATGGGCGAGACCATGCGCCGGGTCGCCGCGGCGACCAACGACGCCGCCGAAGGCCTGGCCGCCGCGGCCGAACGTCGCCCGCCCCATTGGACCGGAACCTGAGAGTGAGGAATCTGTGAAAGGTTCCGAGGAGTTCGGTCAGTCGATGCTGGCGGTGCCGGCGCTGGGGTTCACGGTGACCCGGCCGCCGTCGAAGTCCCGGACCCAGGTTCCGTTCGACGGGTAGCGGGGGCCGAGCGGCTCGCCCAGCGTCCGGTCGAACTCGTCGAACCACCACGACTCGGCGTAGGCGGCCCGATGGTCGGCGAAGCGGAAGGAGACGGTCGGGCCGGCCACGAGCAGGTACGAGGCGTAGGCGTACCGCATGGCCGACTCGTCGGCCCGCTGGCCCTGGGCCACGAGGAGGCTCTGATCGCCGTGGCTGGTGCGGGCTTCGGCGGCGGCGAGATCTCGCTCCCACGATGATCCGGTTCTCGGCACTCCGTCCCAGCCGGTGCCGAAGCTCTCATCCATCGTGCCCTCGAGATGCGGGGCCAGAACCCCGATGTCGGTTGCCGACTCCCCGCCCTCGATCACGTTGGCCCACACCGGCCGGCCAGCGGCGGCGAACGCACGGCTGATCTCGGCGACGTGGCCGACGAAGGCGTCCCGCCAGGCCGTATCGGTCGGATACCCAGCCGGGACGTCGCCGGTCCGCTGCCGCTTGCTCAGACTCATCTCCAGGTTGTCGAGGAAGAGGCCGTCCCAGCCGGCGTCGATGTTGTGGGCGAGCGCCCGGTCGATCAGGAAATCGGTCCAACCGGGCTGCCCGGGATCCATGACGTGGACGCTCCGACCTCCGCCGATGTCCTCGACGATGGGCTGTCCGGCGTCGTCCCGAGCGAACCAGTCCGGATGGTCGACGAGGAGCGAAGCAGCGTCGCCCGTGTTCCACGCGACCTGGTTGCGCCACGGCTGTTGGGTACCGGCGTCCTGGATCTCGTTCGCCAACACGTACTGGAGCACGCGGATCGACGGATTGGCGGCCTTGACCTCGTCGCGGAATGACTCGTCGTTTCGGGTGAGCACGATCACGTCATACCGGGTGGCCAGTTCGGCCGCCGAGGCGTTGGCCGGAGGCTTGTAGAACCACGCGAACCGTCCCGGAGAGCTGAGGACGGGCGGCGGCGGGGCGACCGTGGTGCTGGCCTGGGGCGCCTCGATAGTGGTTGGAGCAGCCGTCGTCGACGTGGGTCCGACGGTGGTCGTGGTGGGCTCCGGGTCGGCCAGTTCGGCGCGAACCGTCGTGGTGACCGGCGCCGCGGCGAGCACGGCCGGCGGCTTCGAGCGGGGGCGGGCGACCTCGTCCATCACCCTGACCTCTGCTCGGCCCAGGTCGGCCGATGCTTCGCACGACGGGGTCACGAGCAGGGTGACCACGGTCACCGCCACCCCCGCGAGCGCTCGAGCATCTGCCATTGCATCCCTCTCACCGGATCCCTCCCGGGATCGGCGAGATGCCGGCCGGACTTGAGCCCGGAGTTGATGTCGGACCCGTGCCCAACTCCGCGGCTGACCCCGGTGTGCCCAACTCGAAGGCGTGCTCTCCGCTGCGCCCACCGCCGCTGGGACGCCGACCGGTGGCCGATAGGCTCCCGTCGGGGTGCAAAAGAGGAGGTGCAAAGGAGGCAGATGGCGGACTTCTTCCAGAACGGGTCGGTGGCGACCCTGCACCGCCTGGGCCAGCGCTCCCTCGAAGACCTCGAGCTCGAGCTCACCAAATGGAGCGACGACCGGCCTATGGCCCTGGTCATCCCGACGCTCTGCTCCGAGCTCGACGGGCCGGCCCTCCCCGCGATAGTCGAACAGATCGCCGAGATCCCCTACCTCTCACAGGTGGTGATCGGACTCGATTCGGCCGATGCCGACGACTTCGCCCGAGCGCGGAACCTCTTCGGTCGACTCCCCATGCAGACCCGCATCCTCTGGAACGACGGTCCCGCCCTGCGCGAAGTCGACGCCGAGCTCGCAGCGCACGGCCTGGCTCCACCCGCACCGGGGAAGGGGCGAAACGTCTGGTACTGCCTCGGCTACTTCCTGGCCGTGGGCCGAGCCAAGGTGGTGGCGCTCCACGACGCCGACATCTCGACCTACCGGCGGGACATCCCCGCCCGGCTGCTCTATCCGCTCGTGCATCCCACGTTCGAGTACGCGTTCTCGAAGGGGTACTACGCCCGCGTCGGCGACGGTCAGCTCAACGGACGGGCCTCCCGCCTCCTCGTCACCCCCCTGCTGCGGGCTCTACGTCAGGCCCTCGGCCCGTCGCCGTACCTCGACTATCTCGACAGCTTCCGCTATCCGCTGGCCGGCGAGATGGCGATGCGCGACGACGTCGTCCGAGCCATCCGCATCCCGTCCGACTGGGGGGTCGAGATCGGCATGCTGTCCGAGGTCTACCGCCAGTACTCCACCGAACGTGTCTGTCAGGTCGACGTGGCCGAGACCTACGACCACAAGCATCAGCCGCTCTCCGCCGCCGATCCGACGACCGGCCTCCACAAGATGTCGATCGACATCTCCAAGGCCATCTACCGGAAACTTGCCGTCCAGGGCGCCGTGCTCTCCACCGAGGTGTTCCGCACCCTCAAGGTCTCGTATCACCGGATCGCGCTCGACCTGGTCGACTGGTACCACCACGACGCAGTGCTCAACGGTCTGGATCACGACCGCCACAGCGAGGAGGAGGCGGTCGAGCTGTTCTCCACCGCGCTCATGACCGCCGGCGATCAGTTCCTGACCCAACCCATGGAGACGACCTTCCTGCCGAACTGGTCCCGAGTCGTCAGCGCCGTGCCCGATGCGCTCGACCGCATCGCCGCAGCCGTCGAGCACGACAACGGCCCCTGACGGGACCGGTTCTCACACCGACGGCGCTGCAACCGGATCGGGGATCCACGCCTTCCGCCACGCCGCCAGCTCGATGCGGTGGCCGTCTGCAACGACCGTTACGGGGCCGGACGTCATGTTCGTGACAGCGAGCAGGCGGTCGGCGCCTTCACCTCTGCGCACGGCCAGAACATCGGGGCCGAGGTCGAGCACCTCCTGCCGGGCCGGAGGCGAGAACGCCGGCAGCTGAGACCTCTCGCGCAGGAGAGCGACGAGCGTCTCGAACGCCTTGCCCCGCGCCCCGTGCGGCACGACGGACCCGACCTCGGCGGTGCCCACCGCATCGAGGCTCACCGTGCCGCGGTTGAGCCGCCGGGCGAGACCCGACGCTTCGGCCGCGGCCCGATCGCCCGGCGAGGCCAGAAGGCTGTGTAGGTAGATGGCCGGCACGCCGGCGAGCGAGAACAGCGCCCGGTGCGCGCCCAGGAACCGCTCGTACCGATCAGGTCCGTCGCCATCGGCGAGGAGGTCGGCCAGGGCGACGTTCAACTCGTAGGGGCGCGGTCCCGTCGGGGTTTCGTAGGTGCTCACCGCTCCCCCGCAGCGCTCGGCTGCCACCGTCATCCACCGAATCCGGTCGGCCGAGATCAGTTCCTCGATCGGACGCATCCCGACCCCGTCGTGGGAAGCGAGGAACACGAGCAACGAGGTGCCCGTGGGCGGCCCGGCCCGTTCGGACAACCAGGTGGTCAGGAGCGAGGCGTCCTCGGCCATCGCGGCATGGATCAGCAGCGATGCCAGCGTGAAGTCGTAGGCGAAGTGAGCCTGATCCCCTCCCACGAGATATGACAGGTTCTCGTCGTGGGGCACGTTGGTCTCGGTGACCAGCCGAGCCGAAGGGCAGCGCCAGGCCACCAATCTCCGGAGGAGTCGGACCAGATCGTGCGTCTCGGGCCGATGCAGGCTGCTCGTCCCCGGCTCCTTCCATACGAAGGCGATCGCATCCAGTCTGACCAACCGCACGCCGTGGAGCAGGAGTGTGTCGAGGGTGGTGAGCATCTCGACCAGCACATCGGGGTTCCGGTAGTCGAGGTCGGGCTGATCGTGGCTGAACGTACACCAGACATGACGTTCGCCCTCCGGGGTGTCGACCGCCCGTAGGAGCGGGTGGCTCCGAGCCCGGGTCACCGCCGACAGATCTTCGCCGGGCCGGACGGTGACGAAATAGTCACGACCCGGCTCGGATCCAGCCCGGAATCGGTCGAACCACATCGAGTCTGCGGAGACGTGATTCACGACGAGGTCAGCCATGACGGACACTCGGCCGGCCAGCTGCTCGAGATCGGCCCAGGTGCCGAGGTCGGCCCGCACCTGTCGATGGTCGACCACGGCGAATCCGTCGTCGGAGGAGGAGGGGTAGAACGGGAGCACGTGCACCGCGTCGATCACACCGCCCAGCTCCCCGTCGAGCAACCCGACGAGGGTGGTCAACGGTCGCTCGCCCGGGCGCCGAACGGTGTCGGCATAGGTGATCAACATCGCCGAGCGTTGATCGAGCGGTCGGTTCGGCTCTTCCACCGGAGATCCGACGGCTTCGACCAGCCGCCGACTCACCGTCTCGGTGTCGCGGTCGGGCCAGAGGCGCTCGACGAGATCGGCGACCGGTGGGGAGTCGGGAGACACGGCCGACCGCGTCAGTCCGTGGAGGCCAGTTGCTCGTCGACGGCGGTGAGCCAGGTGGCCATCGAAGTGGCGGTGATCCGGAGGAGCATGCGTCTCATCCCACGGACGGCCAGTCCCTCCATCGATTGGGTCACGGTCAGACGCGTCGACCCCTGCGCCGGCTCGAGGTGGAAGACGTGGCGGATCTTCGCACCCATACCCGATCCGCTGAACGCCATGACCCGCTCGGGATCGACCCGCTCGAGCTGGGAAGAGATCGAGCCGGGGCCGGTCTTCCAGCTGAACGAGGTTCCCGCGGCGACGGGACCGTCGATCGATGCTCGCTCGACGTCGGGCTGCCAGTCGGGCCAGGAGGAGATGTCACAGAGCAGAGCCCAGACGATCGCCGGGTCGGCGTCGATCGTCGAGGACTCGGACGCGTACACGGGAGCGGCCGGGTCGACCCCGGGGTCGCCGCCGCTCGTCATGTCGTCGAGGTCCATACCCAGTTCGGCCATCTGCTCGGCCAGCAGGTCGCGGGTCACCAAGTCCCTACCTCGCTCACGGGCGTAGTCCTCGGCCCGGCCGACGGCGAACGAGCGGATGTCAGCCGGGGCAGCGGCCATGACGGCCGTCGCCTCGGCATCCCACGGCAGGTCGGTGGGAAACGCCGCGGGGTCGGGGGTCGGGTCGGTCCGAGCGGCCGCCACGGGAATCCGCTTGCCCCGCGCGACCTTCTTCTCCCAGTAGTCGGAGTCCTCCCGCTTCGTCGCGTCGAGCAGTCCTTCGACGTTGGGGATCTCGGCCAGGATCCCGGGCAGCCCGTCGGCGAACTGCATCGGGACGATCACGAACATCTCCTCGGGCCGGATGCGGTTGGCCATCCGGCCACCCTGATCGTCGGTGAACGCGGGAATGTTCTCGGCCAGGTATGCGCCGCTGTTCACGAGGGGCGTCGCCTCGGTGAATCCCGCGTTGTACGAGCCGGCGATGCAGTCGTGGTACTCCGCATCGACGTACACCCGCTCGCCGTCGTTCATCGCGTGCCGCACGATCGCGCAGGGATCGACCCGACGCCCCTGGTAGGCCGCAGGGATCTCATCGCGGAACAGGTTCATCCCGACGGGATTGCCCCGGACCTTGCCCTTGCGGACGAGAAGGTCGGTCAGCTCGATGAGATCGACCATCGAGTCACGTTACCGACGAACGTCGGCGACATCTCCCTGATACCCGATCCCGTGCGGCAGTCCGAACAGGCCGGGCGCGGTTGCGGGCGGGTCGGTGCCATCGGTAGCCCACGGCGCCGGGAATCGTTGGAAGACCGTGGCCGAGACGAGCGCGATCGTCTCGATCAGGACGAAGGCAGATAGCTCTCCCACAGCACCAGGAAGGTCAACGCGAGCGTGGCATTGGGGACGTGGGCGAAGATCACCTTGAGCTCGATCGAACGCGGCGTGTCGTGTTCTGGCTCACGTACACGTCCCAGAACAGGTCGTGGAAGAGGTACTGCCAGGTCGACATGGCGAGGAAGGCCACGATCCACACTCCCCACCGAGGGAGGGTCGTACCGTCGGCGAGGTGGAAGAAGCTCAACAGCAGCTGGCCCGGGGAGCGCGACGATCGCCCCGTCCTGTCACCCCTGGTCGCTCAGCCGACTCGAGCGGGCCGAGAGACAGTGAATCTGGTTAGCTATCCCGGTCAAGTAGTTTCCCGAGTCTCTTCGCCGCCCCTGGAGGTCACCGTGACAGCGTCCGATCGCTACACCGTCATATCTTCGGACTGTCACGCCGGTGGCAACCATCACGCCTACCGCGAGTACCTCGAGTCGAAGTACCACGACCAGTTCGATGCCTGGCGGGAGAAGTACTCCAACCCCTTCCGCGACCTGCAGGACGACGGCCGGAGCCGGAACTGGGACAACGACCGCCGCGTCAGCGAGATGGACGCCGACGGCGTCGTGGCCGAGGTCATCTATCCCAACACGGTCCCGCCCTTCTTCCCCACCGGCGTTGTCATCACCCGCCCACCGACCCCCGAGCAGTATGAGCTGCGGGCGGCAGGCATCCGGGCGCACAACCGCTGGCTGGCCGACTGGTGCGCCGAGCATCCTCACCGTCGAGCCGGGATCGCCCAGGTGTTCCTCAACGATGTCGACGATGCCATAGAAGAGACCAAGTGGGCCGCCGACAACGGCCTGCGGGGTGGAATCCTCGTCACTCCGGTCCCACCCGACGTCTCCCACATCGAACCTCTCTACTCCGACGCGTACGACGAGCTGTGGGCCGTTTGCCAGGACCTGGACATGCCGGTCAACCAGCACTCGGGCGGCGCCGGCATGCCCGATTACGGCCGGTACACCGCATCACCGCTGGTATGGATCGCCGAGGCCCAGTTCTTCGGTCGGCGGGGGATGATCCACATGCTGCTGTCGGGAGTCTTCGAGCGCTTCCCGAGACTCAAGTACGTCCTCGCCGAGGTCGGCGCCGGGTGGCTGTTGGAGACGCTCCCGTCACTCGACGCGCACCACCGGTCGCTGGTCGAGACGGGTCGCATCGGTGAGCTGGGCTTCGAGTCCGAAGTAATCCTCCCGCTGTCACCCTCGGAGTACGCGGCGCGCAACTGCTGGTTGGGAGTGAGCTTCGCCGGCCGGGCCGACATCGCCGCCCGTGAGATCCTGGGGACCGACCGGATCATGTGGGGCAGCGACTACCCGCACCACGAGGGCACCTATCCGTACACGACCGAGGCGCTCCAGCGTGCGTTCGAAGGAGTCGACCGGGCCGACATCACCCGGATGCTCGCCAAGAACGCGGCCGAGGTCTACGGCTTCGATCTCGACGTCCTCGACCCGATTGCGGCCGAGTGCGGTCCGCCGGTCGATGTCGTGGCCCAGCCCCTCACCGAGATACCGCCCGACGCCACGAGCCCCGCGTTCACCCGCGCGTGACGAACGGCTGCGGAGGCGGAGCGCAGCAGCGCCAAGGGATTACGAGCGGCTGCGGAGGCGGAGCGCAGCAGCGCCAAGGGAGAACCCGATGGCGAAGCCGGCGCAGCGGATTATCGCTGCGCCAAGGGATACAGACTCTCGGGGTCGGTGACGACACAGCGAGTGCCGCTGTAGATCGTCGGCATGCACTTGTTGCAGTGATCGCACACGCCGCTGGTTCGGTCGCCGGACTGCATCTTGTTGATGAGATCGGGTTCTCGCAGCAGGGCGCGCCCCATGGCGACGAACTCGAATCCATCGGCCATCGCCCTCTCGATCGTCGAGCGCTCGTTGATGCCACCGAGCAGGATGAGCGGGATGGTCAGCGCCTCGCGGAACCGCTTCGCCTGCTCGACGAAGTACCCCTCCTCGAAGGGGTAGGTGGGCATCAGCTTCTTGCCGAAGAGCTTGAAGCCGAGCCGCATGGGTTGGGGCAGCGTGGCGCCGAACTCCTCGAGCGGTACATCTCCTCGGAAGAGATACATCGGGTTGGCGAAGGAGCTCCCGCCGGTGAGCTCGATCGCATCGAGGGCGCCGTCGTCCTGGAGCATGGATGCCACGGTGAGGCTGTCCTCGATCTTCATTCCACCCGGGTAGCCGTCCACCATGTTCAGCTTGGCGGTCACGGCGACCCGATCGCCGGCAGCGGCACGGACGGCCTGGATGACCTGGCGAGGGAACCGGGCCCGATTCTCGACGGACCCACCCCAGCGGTCCTTGCGCCGATTCAGGCTCGGGCTGAGGAACGAGCTGGGAAGGTAGTTGTGCCCGAGGTGGACCTCGATGGCGTCGAAGCCCGACTCGGCCGCGAGTCGGCCCGCACGGCCGAAGTCCATGACGATGCGCTCGAGATCGGCTTCGGTCGCGGCATGGATGGGGCGCATCGACAGCGGGCTGAAACCGCGCGACGGAGCGAGACCTGCGGCCTCGTTCGATCGGCCGTTGGCCACGGGGCCCGCGTGGCCGATCTGGGCGCTGGCCGCGGCCCCTTCGGCATGGATCGCGTCGGTGAGCCGGCGCAGGCCGGGGACCGCTGCGTCCCGGAGCCAGATGCACTCGGCGTGTGTCCGGCCTTCGGGAGCCACCGCCAGATAGGCCACCGTCGACATCCCGACGCCGCCGGCCGCATGGCGCCGATGGAAGTCGATGAGCTCGTCGGTGACGAGAGCGTCGGGTACGACCCCCTCGAACGTGGCCGCCTTGATGATGTGGTTTCGCAGCTCGACCGGCCCCAGGCGGGTCGGGCCGAACGGGTCCGGGCCGGTGGCTTCGGCAGGGGGTGTGCTCGGTTCGGTCATCGGGCCTCGTCAGACAAGCGTTCGGCGGCGGCGATCAAGTCGGGGTAGCGCTGGGTGTGGGCGCCGCCGTCAACACGAACGAGCGCTCCGTTCATGTAAGAACTCTCGTCGGAGGCGAGGAACATCGCAACCTCGGCGATCTCCTCGGGCTCGCCGTAGCGACCCAGGGGCGTGTTCTCCACGTACTCCTCGATCGCGCCCGGAACGTGCTCGAGAAGCACGGTCGCCGCCGTGATCACCAGCCCGGGAGCGATGGCGTTGACCCGGACCTGCGACGGCCCCATCTCCAGCGCGGCCACCTCGGTCAACATCACGACGCCCGCCTTGGCTGCGCAGTAGGCGGCCATCCCGTGGCCGGGTTGCGTGGCATTGAGGCTGGCGATCGTGATGATGCTTCCGCCCCCCTGGTCGACCATGACGCGGCCGGCCTGTTTCACCGTGAGAAAGGCGCCGGTCAGGCAGAGGTCGATGAGGCTCCGCCAGGCGCCCGCGTCCTGCTCGGTGATGGAAGCGGCGAAACCAGCGCCGGCATTTGCCACCGCCACATCGAGGCGTCCGAAGCGTTCGACGGCGTGCGCCACCAAGGCCTCCTGGTCGGCTTCCACGCGCACGTCACAGCGCAGCGTCGCGACCTGGTCGCCCAGTTCGTCCGCCAGGGCGTCGAGGCCGGGCTCGTCGATGTCACCCGCAACGACCATCGCGCCCTCGGCCACCGCGGCCCGGGCCGTGGCCCGACCGAGGCCCGAAGCCGCGCCCGTGATCAGGACGGTCCTTCCGGAGAGTCGCCGGCGAGTCTCTGTCATGACAGAACGATAGGGTCCGAATCCCATGCCCGACGACACGGCCGACTACGTCGCTCTTCGCCGCCTCCAGAACCGATACGCCGACACCGTGACCCGACGAGCATCGGACGAGCTCCACGACCTCATGACCGACTCGTTCTTCCAAGTCGTCGTACTCAATAATCGTTCTCCCGTACCGCCGAGCCCCGGTCCGATGTCGATCAGGTCATCTTCGATCCGACGATCCTGCCCCTGGATGGACTCCGAGATCACGCAGCCAACCGACCCCGAGGTGACGACATGACCGAGAGACATGGCGCCGGCGTCGATCGCAGCGCCGAGTGGGAACGGTTACGCCGCGACCACCTTCGCCCCGGCCCGGCCCGACCGGCGTCGGCCGGTCGGGGCGTCCACCATGTCGCTCTGCTGTCCAGCGACGTCGAGCGGACCATCGCCTTCTACCAGGACCTGCTCGAATTCCCGTTGACCGAACTGTTCGAGAATCGTGACTACCAGGGCTCGACCCACTTCTTCTTCGACATCGGTCACGGCAACGCTCTGGCGTTCTTCGACTTCCCCGGTCTCGATCTCGGCGAATACGCAGAGGTGCTCGGCGGTCTGCACCACCTGGCGCTGTCGGTCGATCCGGACCGATGGGTCCACCTCAGGGCAAAGCTCGCCGACAGCGGCATCGAGGTGCACGAAGAGAGCGGGTCGTCGCTCTACTTCGCCGGCCCCGACGGCGAGCGGCTCGAGCTGATCGCCGACCCGCTCGGCGAGATGTACGGCAACCCGGTGATGTGACCGAGTCGTGTCCGCCCACGACTTCGTCCACGAATCCCTGCCGTCACGGGTCGTCTTCAGCGCCGGTGCCCGACACCGTCTCGACGCAGAACTGGATCGGCTCGGGAGCCATTCGGTGCTCCTCGTGGCAGGGAGCCATCAGGAGACGACGGCCGCCGAGGTCGCCGCCCGCCTGGGAGGAACGCGGTCGGTCGAACGCATCATCGGTGCCCACGTCCACGTTCCGGCGGAGGATGTGGACCGAGCGGCCGAGGTCCTCCGCTTGCACGGGGCCGACACGGTCGTGGCCATCGGTGGGGGATCCGCCCTCGGCCTGGGCAAGGCCCTGGCGCTGCAGGCGGAAGTCATCCTCGTCGCCGTGCCCACGACGTACTCCGGCTCCGAGATGACACCGATCTGGGGAATGTCCACCGACGGAGAGAAACGCACCGGGCGGGACCTCCGGGTGTTACCCCGCACGGTCATGTACGACCCGGAGCTGACGCTGGGGCTCCCTCCCCCGGCGACCGCGGCCAGCGCCTTCAACGCGCTCGCCCACTGTGTCGAAGCCCTCTGGCTTGCGGCCACCGATCCGGTCACCCGATCGACAGCGGAAGATGCTGCCGCGATCATCACGACCGCACTGCCGACGGTGTCCGAGGATCCGTCAGACCTCGCGGCGCGGACCGATCTCCTGTTCGGCGCCTACCGGGCGGGTGTGGTCGTCGCTGCGGCAGGAATCGGCCTCCACCATCGCACCTGCCACGTGCTCGGCGGCATGTTCGGACTGGACCACGGCGGCATGAACTCGACACTTCTCCCCCACATGATCGCCTTCCACCGCGACGACGAGCTCGCCGGCGGTCCGCTGGCACGCATCCTCGGCCCCCAGCCGGCTCGGGCCGCGTTCGATCTCGCCGTTGCGACGGGGGCGCCGACCTCACTCCATGACCTCGGCATGCCCGAGGAGGGCCTGGCTCCGGCAACCGCTGCGGTCACCGAACGCACCGGCGCCGCAGTCGACGGGGTCGACGGGATCGCCGCGCTCCTCGATCGCGCCTGGCGCGGACTGCCACCCACCTGACCTCCCTTCTCGAACTTTGTGCGCTGGCAGTACCCATGTGCAAGCGCGCGCACAAAGTTCGAAATCAGCCGCAGCTGATGCCGGCCTGCACGCCGTCGTGGTCGCTGACCCACACCACCCCACTTGCACCGGTCGGTTCGACGGGCTCGTTGGCCCAACCGCCGGTCAGGTCCGGGTCGAATACAGCGACGCAGGTCGTCGAATCTCGGACGAGGATGTAGTCGATCCGAGTGCCCGACGTGGCGGACGGATCGCCGAGGTCCGACTCCGATCGCCCGCTCGTACAACTCGACGGCTGCCGCGGGCCGCACTCCGGGTTGCCGGCCGCGACGTGAGCGTCGACGAAGCCGGCGTCGAGGGCGAGCTGGTGGGCGGGGTCGCCGGGCTCGGCGTTGAAGTCGCCGGTCACCAGGTGGAGACCTTCGCCCCCCTCGGTATCGAGGTGGTCGAGGATGAGTCTCGCCCCACAGGTCCGGGCGTCGTCATCGTCGGCGCACGGTGGCATGCAGTCTGCTTCGGCGCACCCGGGGTTGTTGGCTCCGCTGGCCAGGTGGGTGGTCACCAGATCGAGCGGTCCCAGGGGCGACTCGAGGGCCACATGATGGGCCGACCACGGGAAGGCCGGGAGATCGAGCAGAACCTCGTCGACGACCTCCAGCGACGTGAGCACCACCTCGCGATCGATACCCAGACTGACGGCAGGATCAGGCAGGATCCGCATGTCGTAGGACCCGTCGCAGAGATCGGGCACCTCCGCGGTGAGGAGCTCCTCGATGAGCTCGTCGACCTCCTGGAGCGTCACGATCTCGGGACAGTCGGCTCGCGCGATGTGGCTGCTCAGCAGGTCGATCCGGTCGACCGCACCACATTGGTCACCCGGATCGCACGGCGACCCGAGGGGATTGCCGTGGAGCACGTTGAGGTTCACGATGTGCACGGTCGCCGGTTCGAGCTCCACCATCCGTTCTCCTACTTCCATGCCCACCTCGCCGCCTCCGGACGAGCACGCGACAGCCACCAGACCCACGAAATGAGCGAGCAGGGTGCCCGACCCCTTGCTCACCGGGCTTGGCCCCTCACGGCCTGGGCCGTGAGGTGATGGAACTCCCGCATCGCGTCAGGGGCCTTGAAGTTGGTCCAACCGCGGTCACAGGTGAGCGCGGCCCCGGTGAAGGCTCGGCTGGCGTCGGACGCCAGGAAGACGACCGTGTCGGCGATCTCCTCGGGCGTCTGCCAGCCCGGCTCGGCGTGTTGGGCCGCGAACGCCGGCGCAGCCTCGTCGCTTTCGTGCAGTAGGGCGGTGAGCGGAGTCTCGACATAGCCCGGACAGATCGCGTTGATCCTGATGCCGAGTGGGCCGCACATCGGGGCCATGGACCGGGCCAGGCCGATCACCGCCGACTTTGTGGCCGCATACGCATCCATCCCGCCCAACGGGACGATGCCCATCGAGGACGCCGTCACGATGATCGAACCACGACCGGCCTTCGCCATCGGTCCCACGGCGTGATGGCAGCAGTAGAAGACACCGTTGAGGTTGATGGCCACGACCTTCTGCCAGGTCTCGATGGAGATGAGCGGCGCGAAGCCGTCCTCGCCGACCAATGAAACGCCCGCGTTGGCGTGGAGCACATCGAGTCGGCCGAACGCCTCGATCGTGGCGTCGATCAGCGTCCCACACTGGTCGGCATCGCTCACGTCGCAGTGAGTGAAGGCGGCAGCTCCACCGGCGTCCCGGATCGACGAGACGGTCTCGGCACCGGCGTCGTCGTCCAGATCCGAGACCATTACCGAAGCTCCGGCACTCGCCAGCGCCATCGCCGAGGCCCGTCCGATCCCCGACCCCGATCCGGTGACGACCGCAGCCCGGCCGTCCAGGGCCCTCACCGCGGAGGTTTCAGTCGCCACGAGGCCGCACAATAGTGCTTGCCAGATCCGGGTGGAGTCGCTCAGCGAAGGCCTCGCGGACGGCATCCGGGATGACGACCGCACGGCGGGCCTCGAGGTCGAACGCCAGGCCGACCACGGCGAAGGTGCAGACCAGATCGGCACGGTCGACATCGAACACCCAGTGCCGAGTGAGCGTGGTCTTGTCGTTGATCTCGAGCTCGGCTCCGAAGCTCTGCACCCGATCACCGGCCTGCGGCTGCCGGGCCCAGGTTCCACGCGTCTCCATCGTGGCCCAGGCGATCCGGACGCCCTCGGCGGTGAGATGGAACGGCTCGAACTCGTGACCTTCGAGCGGGATGCCACCCCACACCAGCTCGGCGACGGCGTTCGCGTCGAGGTATCCCTCGGCGTCGCACGCCTCCTCGGCCACGGTCCGGACCCGGCGCATCGCCAGGTCGCGGGCCCTGAGCTCCTCCAGCGAGGGAGCGTCGGCGGTGGGATCGTCGTCTATGGCGATGCTCCGGGGCCGACCGCGCTCGGGTACGGCGACGGTACGTTCCCGGGCCGCGTCGACCGCTTCGTCGGAGATCGGTCGGATGCTCCGATCGGCGGGATCCACCGGCTCGTACGAGACGACGTAGGTCGCGGCGATCTCGTCGGTCTCGACGTTGACGAGCTCTTCGTAGAGGCGGAGCCGATCGGACTCGACCGAGAGCACACCCCCCAGAACGGCCAACCGGGCGTCCACCATCTGCTCGCGGTGGTGACGGATGTAGAGGTCACCGAGCCGGAACGCGGGACCGTCGTCGGCAGCGAGCCCGAGGGAGCCGATCAGCGCCGACCCGCCGGTACGGGCGTGTTCGGCGTAGTACCGCACGTTCATGTGGCCGAGGTGATCGATCTGCCCGGGAGCGACCTGGGTGGTGTGGAGGAGGTCCATGGAGGCGCCCATCTCTACCGGTTCGCTCCCCGGGGCGGCAACAACGGTTGAGACAAGACACTTCTTGATATCGTCCTGCCTCAATGGGCGACAGCACCGACGACATGCCGCGTGAGACCGACGAGGCCAACGGCGACGCACCGGCCGACGGCGCCGATCCCTTCGACGGGGTACAGGCCATGGTGCTGCCCGACTTCGGCGCCCGCCCAGAGCCGTCCGGATCGGAGCATCCGCACAACCGGGTCGTCGAGGTGTCGGTCCCCCGTCGATCACACGCACTCGCCGTCCCGAACGGCTGGTACGCCATCGAGGGAAGCGACGACGTCGGTCCCGGTGACGTCGTGTCGACCGTCGCGGTCGATCGGGACCTGGTGGTCTTCCGGGACGAACACGGCCGAGCCCGCGTCTTCGACGCGCACTGCCCCCACCTGGGTGCCCATCTCGGTGGAGGCCGGGTGGTCGACCGGACGCTGAAGTGTCCGTACCACGGCTGGCACTTCGGCACCGACGGCGCGTGCGTCGAGATCCCCTACAGCGATTCGCGCATTCCCGAGCGCGCCCGGGTTCGGAGCTATCCGGTCGACGAGAAGGACGGGTTCATCTACTTCTGGTACCACGCGGCCGACGAGCCGCCCGGCTACGAGATCCCCGACGTCGACGAGGTGGGCGATCCCGACTGGACCGAGGCGCACGTCTGGAAGTTCGAGCTGGTGGCAGCCCTCCAGGAGATGGCGGAGAACAACGTCGACTACGCCCATCTCCGTTACGTACACCGTCGGGAAGTCGTGCCGGGTGACGCTTCGGTGTTCCACACCGAAGGGCCAGTGTCCTGGGTTGTCGAAACGCTCCCCGATGGAGCGACGTTCACCCGCTACTCCCACGGCCCGGGGGTGGCGCTACTGCGCGTCCCCGACCTGATGACGCTCATCGCCTCCACCACACCGATCGATCGTGGTACCTGCCGGCTTCGCTGGCACTTTCTGTTCCCCCGGTCGATGGCAGACGCCGCCGAGGATCTCGTCGACGGCGTCACCGGCACCTACGGCCTCCAGGCCGACGTGCCGATCTGGCGGGACAAGATCTACCGGGAGCGCCCGGTACTGGTGAAGGGCGACGGTCCGATCGCCGAGTTCCGCCGCTGGTACTCGCAGTTCTACGAAGGGAACTGAACCGGCTCAGCCGGCCGACGTCGTCGGTGCCTCTCTGAGGACGTTCTTGAGCACCTTGCCCGTCTCGTTTCGGGGCAGGGAGTCCGGACCGATCTCGATCCGGCTGGGCACCTTGAAATCCGCGAGCATCTCGGCCACCCACGCCTGGAGCTCGACGACGGTGACCGTGCTGCCCGGCGCCACTTGGACGAAGGCCTTCACGTCCTCGCCCAGATCGGGGTGCGGGACGCCGACGACCGCCGCCTCGAGAACGGACGGATGGCCCGCGAGGCGATCCTCGATCTCGACGCAGTAGATGTTCTCGCCGCCGCGGATGATCATGTCCTTCGCCCGGTCGGTGATCAACAGGTACCCCTCGTCGTCGAGGTGGCCGAGGTCGCCGGTGTGGAGCCACCCGTCGACGATCGCATCGGCGGTGGCGGCTGCACGATTCCAGTAGCCGGCGATGATGTGCGGCCCGCGCACGCAGACCTCTCCGGTCTCGCCCGCCGGGAGCGGGTGTCGATCCTCGTCACGGATCTCGACGTCGACTGTCATCAGCGCGCGACCGACCGAACCGGGGCGGTCGAGGCGGGACTGGCCGCCGTTGAGGGTCGAGACACCTGACGTCTCGGTCAGACCGTAGATGTTGGCCTGGTAGGTGACGTTCGGGAAGGTCTCCCGCACACCGGCGGTGAGATCGGACGGGGCCGGGGCACCGCCGTAGCCGATGCTGCGAACGCCGCCGAGGTCGAAGGCGTCCCGGTCTGGATGCTGGCAGACCCGGGAGACCATGGTCGGCACCGCGGCCCACGCCGTCACGCCTTCGGTCTCGATGAGCCGCATGGTCTTTTCGGGCTCGAACCGGCCCTCGGGCATGACCAGCTTCCATCCGGCGAGCAGCCCGGCGACCAGATGCGACTGGGCTCCGCTGACGTGGAAGAGCGGGACGCAGAGCAGCCGAACGTCCGCCCCGGAGGACGGCGGACTGTCAGCGGGGCTGGCCGCGGCGATGGCCGCCGAGACCGCGCTGACATTGTGGGTCGACGCGAACCAGGACCGGTGGGTCCCGACGGCACCCTTGGGTCGCCCGGTGGTGCCGCTGGTGTAGAGGATGACGGCGGGATCGTCCTCGTCGATCGGCACGTCCGGGAACTCGGCGGTGGGTTCGGCCAGTAGGTCGGCGGCATCGTGGATGCGCTCGTCGAGATCTAGGTCGTCGGGCTCGGGGTCGACGAGGAAGATCGCTCCCACCCCGACGAGCTCGTCGATGCGATCGCGGATCCGAGCGAAGCGACCGCGGTCGGCGACGAGCACACTGGCGCCGGAGTCATCGAGCCCGAACATGATCTCGTCGGCCTTCCACCAGCCGTTGATCCCGACGGCCACCGCGTTCGCGTTGAGAGCGGCCCAGAACGCGAGGCACCACGTCGGGTTGTTGGCCGACAGGATCGCCACCCGATCGCCGACATCGAGTCCGTGGTCGCGCCGCAGGACGGTCGAAGCGGAGTTGGCGAGCTCGAAGAACTCACCGTAGGTGTACCGCTCGTCCCCGTAGACGAGGAGCTCGGTGTCGTGGCGCTTCGCGTAGGCGAGCTGGGCCAGTTCACGCAGCGAATGCAGGCGCTGCTTGAAGACCTTCGTCGGCACGCCGCCCACGGGGACCGTCTCGATCTCGAACCGTGCCCCGGGCGAGGTCAGCTCTGCGACGGCCTCGTCGATGCTGAGTAGGGAGGCGTCCGCTGTCACGGGTCGGCGGCTCAGGCCGCCCGGCGTTGGTTGAGCCCGACCGTGTTGCCGTGCAGGATCTTCTCCTGGTCGTCGACCGGGATGGCGCCCAGGTCGGCGAAGATGTCACGCGGCTGGGCAAGCCCTTCCATGTGGGGCCAGTCCGATCCGAAGATCACGCGATCGGCACCCATGTGGCCGACAATCTCGGCCATGTCGTCCTCCCAGAACGGGTTGATCCACACATGATTGCGGAACAGCGCGACCGGGTCCTCGCGGTAGTAGTCGGGCAGACGCTCGCGCGACAGCTCGAGCTTCCGGAACAGATCGGCGAGGAACGCCGAGCCGTTCTCGACCGATGCGATCCGCAGATTGGGGAAGCGCTCGAAGAGCTTGTCGTAGATCAACGTGAGCAGGAAGTCGTAGATGGCCCGCTCGGGGTTCAGGCTGGCCACCGTGGGGCGCTTGCCACCGCCGATCGTGTCGAGGAGCCCTGATCGCGGGTACCCGTTGGTCGAGTACCCCGAGTTGCTGACGTGGGCGACGACGGTGACACCTGCCTCGTCGACCCGGGACCAGAACGGGTCGAACACCGGATCGGACGCGGTGCGCGGCCCGTCCTTGGTGAAGACCGCTGCCGGGCGCATGACGATGACGCGGGCGTCGCGTTCGAGGGCCCAGTCGAGCTCGCGACAGGCCCAGTCGAGGTCGGCCAGCGGGATGTACGGGGCGCCGAAGATCTTGTTCCGGTAGGCGAGACCCCAGTCGTCCTCGACCCATCGGTTGAACGCCCCGAAGGTGGCGCACACGGCCTCGATGTCCTTCTTCATGCGGTCCTCGTAGAGGACGCCCAGCGTCGGAAACAGCCACAGGCCGTCGAGTCCCTGAGCGTCCATCCGCTCGATCCGCGCGTCGCGGTCCATGTACTCGGGCGGCATCGGCTCGATCGCCGAGCGGATCAGCTCGGTGGCGGTCCTGCCCTCGGGGTTGCCGCGGTAGTACTCCCGGAGCACCCCGGGCTTGGAGATCGGATCGAACGTCGGGTTGGTCACCTGGCGATCGAGCCGACCGGCCACGATGTGGTGGCGCCGGCCGTTCATCTCCACCCACTGCACACACCGGTGCTGCATTTCGGCGGGTACGTGACGGGTGAAGGCGTCCTCGGCCTCGTAGTAATGGTTGTCGCAGTCGAAGATCGGTCCGTCGTACGCAGCCATCGCTTCCCCCAACTACCCGAGGCTAGCCTGACCCTCCCGAGAGGACATTCTCGCAAATCGTCTTGTCACGGGAAGGGGTCCGGGATGTGATAGCCCGATTGACATGATCGACGACCGCCATCCCGTGGTGATCGGTGTCGGCCAGATCACGATGCGGGACCAGTCCTGGCCCGAGATCGCCAGCCCCATGGAGCTCATGGCCGAGGCCACCACCCGGGCCGAAGCCGACACGGGTGGTGGCATCCTGCGTCACGTCGATCACCTCACCGTGGTCAACATCTTCTCGTGGGACTACGGGGACGCCCCCGCCCTTCTGGCCGACGGGCTCGGGCTCGATCCCCGGACCGATCGCAGATACCTCGAGGTGGGCGGCAACACCCCCCAACGCGCCGTGAACGAGGTCTCGGCCCGGCTGGCCGCAGGCGAGCTCGAGATGGCCGTCGTGGTCGGCGCCGAGGCGGTCGCCGGCAGGCGCCTGGCCAAGAAGTCCGGCCACCTGGTCGACTGGGGACGACACCCAGGGTCGCTGCCGCCGCCCGACGAGCGGGATCCGTGTCACCCGATGGAGGACGACCGCCAGATCGCACTACCGATCGTGTCCTACCCGTTGTGGGAACCGGCGCTGCGTACCGCCGCCGGACGCACGCCGGAGCAACAGACCGAATTCATCGGCGGGCTGATGGCCCGATTCACCGAGGTGGCGGCCCGGAACCCCAACGCCTGGTTCCCCGAGCGCGCCACGGCCGAAGAGCTGATGACCGTCTCCGGCGGCAACCGCATGGTCTCGTCGCCCTACCCCAAGCGGGTCAACGCGATCATGGCCGTCGACCAGGGTGCAGCGCTGATCCTGACCACGGCGGGCAGGGCCCGTGAACTGGGGATCGCCGACGACCGATGGGTGTTCGTGCTGGGCGGCGGGGACTGTTACGACATCTGGTACCTGACGGAGCGGACGACCTACGCTCGGTCGCCCGGCATGCGGAAGGTGGCCGAACAGACCTGGGCATCGTCCGGCCTCGGCATCGACGACATCGCGCACGTCGACCTGTACTCGTGTTTCCCGTCCGCCGTTCAGCTCGCCATGGAGGCGTACGGCATCGCCGCCGACGACCCGCGCCCGATGACGGTCACCGGCGGGCTGCCCTACGCGGGCGGCCCGGGCAACAACTACACCACCCAGTCGATCGCCACGATGGCGGAAACGCTCCGGGCCGACCCGGGCCAGGTCGGCCTCTGCACCGGCCTGGGCTGGCACGTGACCAAGCACTCGGCCGGTCTGTACTCGTCTGCTCCCCCGACCAGACCCTATGAGCCCATCGACCCGGCCCCCGACCAGGCTGAGATCGACGCGGCCCCCCACCCGAAGATCGAGCCCCAGCCGTCCGGGAACGCCACGATCGAGGGGTACTCCGTGTGGTACGGACGCGAGGGCGCACCGGAGATGGTTCGTTGCCTCGCCCGGCTCGATCCCGACCGCCGCTCGGTGGTGGCGAACGACGATCCGGACACCGCCGAGGCCATGGCCGAAGGCGAGTGGCACGGCCGCATGATCGAGCTCGAGCCCGGTGGGGGCTTCAGCATCTGACTCAGGGGTCGGTGTCGGTTTCGGTGGGGGTGGGTCGGTGGGTGAGGAGGTGTTCGAGGATGACGTCTCTGGCGTAGTTGGTGAGTTGGTCGCCGATGAAGGCGCGCCGGTGGGTGGCCACGTCGGGGTCGGGTGGGTCGGGGTCGGTCGGTGGGGGCCGTTTCCCGGTCCAGACGGTGCCGTCGGCCCGGTACACCAGATAGGTGCGGTCCGGTTGCCGCTCCAATCGCTCGTCGTGGTCGTGTAACCACCGATGGTGATGCCAACAGACCAGGGCCAAACCCTCCAAGCAGGTCTCGGGCCGCTCGGCGTGAGCGATCAGGTGATGGGCATCGAGATAACCGACATTGCCACACCCCGGATAGACACAGGAACGGTCCCGGGCCCGTAACGCCCGGCGCATGGCCCGATTCGCGGTCCGGATCTTGTGCGTGGTCCACAACGGCGAACCCCGCAACGTCAACAACCACGAGAACGACGACTGGCCCAGGATGCTCTTGAACGTCTCCACATCCAACGCCACTCCATCACCCAGGCGGATGTGACCGTCGAGCTCGACATGGATCAACGTCAAGAACTTCTCCGCCCGCTCAACGGTGGTCGCGTCCTCGGCCAACGCCCGTTCGGCCATCGCCGACAGCGCATCAACCCGAGTCGGCCTCGCCGCCTCACTCGACCGGTTGCCATCGCCCGCCTCGTCGAACAACCGATCGAGCTCGGCCTGGAGGCCGTTACGGACCCGGTCACCATCCAACACGGGCAACCAGCCACCCACCCGATAGCCGCCCCGATCCTCGTTGAACGACAGGAACGGCTCCGGAGCCGGCACCGACTCATCATCGTTCGTCGCGGTGCGGTAATCCCGACAGATCGTCGACAACTGCGACCCCGTGCAATCCCTCGCCAGGTCCACGATCTTCGCCTCGGTCTCCGGAGTCACCACATCGGCCACCATCGCGGCGGCCGCCAACGGAACCGACCCGCCAGCACACGCCTCGGCCAACACCGGCAACTCCGGCAATGCCGCGGCAACCTTGCCCAACTTGCGGGCCTCGCCCGCCGGCAAACCCAGATGCCAACCCGCCCACGCCCCCACCGACCGGAACCCCTCACACCCACCCGCCGCGTCCAACTCCGCCAACTTCACCGCCAACCGGCCCTGCAACGCCGCGACCCGGGCACCCAACGCCAACACCTCCCCGGTCAACTCCCGGGCCCGGACCTCACCCGACCTGACCCGCTCCAACACCCCAGCCATCCCCGAGTCACCCGCCACCTCGACCCTGCTCTCATCCATCAACGTCACCCCACCAGTATCCCCACGGGGTATGACAGTCACCGGAGTCCTACGTCTCGAGCAGCGCCGGGACCAGCATCAGTTCCAACAGCTCGGTCAGCTCATCGGTGTCCGGGACCGTGTCGGGGAATCGGACCAGTCCGTACGAGACGATCTGGAGCCAGCGCATGGCATCGTCGGGCGTCACTCCGTCACGCAGGAGGCCCTGCTCGGAGGCCGCCGCGAACATCGGCTCGATCAGCGGACGGAGGCCCTCGCTCAGCGCTTTGCCCTGGACCCGAGCCATCCAGGCACTGGCCGAGGGTTCCATCAGTGATCGGTGGACGGGATCCACGGCCATCTCGGCCAGGGCGATCGCCAGGCCCTGGACCAGGAACTGTTCCGGGGTCGCCGAATCGCCGAGCTGGTCGATGACCTTGCCTCCGACCCGCAGCGTGGCCTGGACGACCACGGCAGTGATCAGCTCCTCCTTGTCGGCGAAGTAGCGGTAGATCGACGACCGATGGAGGCCGGCAGCCTCGGCGACCGACTCCAGCCGGAGAGCGCCGACACCCCCGTCGCGCACAGCGGCCTCGGCCGCGTCCACGAGGCGACGCCGGGTGGCGTCGTACTCGGGACCCTCGGGCCGGGCCTTCCAATCGGTCGAAGCGTTCACGACCCGATCGACCCTACTTCCCGGTCCCCACCGGACCGGCCTCCATCGGACCGGCCTCCACCTGGTCGCCGCTACTCGTCTCGGAGGAGCTCGGTCGGTTCCAGCCGCTGCACCAGCTGGAACCCGATGAGGGCCGACACGCCCGCGGCCGCGGCGACGACAACAGCGGGTACGACAACCGCCGACGCCGGTATGAGGTATGCCGGTGTGAGCACGAACAGCGGTCGGAGCACGGCGACGAAGAAGGCCCCCATGACCGCACCCACGACGATGCCGGAGAGGGATCCACCGATCGCGACTATCCCGGCCTCGGCCGAGATCAGGCGCCGGATCGTGGACGCGTCGACGCCCTGCGCCCTCAGGGTCACGTACTCCCGTCGCCGCTGGAGCAGCAGGCCGAAGACGAAGATGGCCATCGCCATGGCGGCCATGGCGAAAGCGAAGGCGCCGTCGAGGGCGACGAGACCCTCGATGTTGAGGGCGGCGAGACTCGACTGGTCGGTTGCCAGGGTCGTGGCGCTGGTGTCGACGCGCACCTCGCTTCCGACCGCGCCCTGTTCGAGGCTGGCCGCGGCCTGGCCCAGCCCTGCGTCGGTCGAGTTCGCGGCGTTGGCGAGGAAGAAGTCAGGGTGCTTGGCGGGAACGTGTTCGAGGTGCGCGTCAATCGCCATGAGGGCGTCTGCGCCATCGGGGAAGCCGGACAAACGGTTGAACAGGCCGGCGACGTGCATGTCGACGACGACCTGGTCGTCGGTCGCCCGGGCCAGCAGGACCTGAAGGCGGTCCCCGGGTGCGACCTTCAGGAAGCCGGCCATGTCCTCGCTGAGGAGCGCGGCCGTCGCGTCGTCCCGCAGCAGGGCCAGGGCGCCTGCGGCATCGATGTCGACGAAGGAGTCGCCGGAGACCGGCGCGACGGCCAGGTAGCCGTCCGGCTGGACCGCGGCGAGGTTCGCCGGATCCGATGTGCGATCGCTGCGCAGGATCACGTTGCTGAGCCCGAAGATCACCGGTGTCGCGTCGGTGACCTCGCCGTTCTCGAATCGAGCTGCATCGGAAGCGGTCAACGGGTCGTCGGCCGCGGGATTCGGTGTGATGCGCACGTCGCCGCCGTTGGCGAAGCGGGCGTCGTGCGCCTTGGCCGAGTCGTAGCTCTTCGTGAAGGCGGCAAGGGTCGTCGTGAGGGCGACGACCAGGGCCACGACGATGGCGGCATTGGCGATGGGCCACGGCCTCCGGCCGGCGCTGCGCCGGACCAGGCTACGCACCAGCGGAGCCATCCGGGGCGAGCTCGGCCGGTCGACGCTCATGAGCGCTCGCGACGAGACGCGTGCGGCTAGAAGTGCGCCGCTGATCCATACCGCCACGGGAAGGACGAGCAGCGGAACGTTCAGCTGTACGGCCCGTCCGAAGTACACCGATCCGGACGCACCGTCGAAGGCGTTTCGTCGGAGCGCAACGACCGTCGCCACGACCACGAGCGCTACACCGACCACGTCGAGCCGGGCCCTTCGCCACAGTGGGACGCCGACGGCCAGTCGGGAGCGGTCATCGTTGATCTCACGGTCCACGGACCGGCGGGCCGTGACGTAGAGAGCGGCGCCGGTGGCGACGAAGCCGCCGACGGTCCCGATCACAGCTGAGGTGAGCAGGCTCGACGTGCTGGCTCGGGCCAGGCTCTCGGCGCCGAGGATCTGGCGACTGGCGACATAGCCGGCGGCGAGCCCGACAACCGATCCCGCTGCCGTGATCAACGCGGTGTGCAGCGCGAGCATGCGCAGGAGCTGGCGACGGTTCGCGCCGCGTATGCGGAGTATGGCCTGCTCGCGACGCTGGGCCTCGGCCAACACGTTGCCGGCGTATCCGGCCAGCATGGCGGCGAGGAGTGCGCCGGGTACGCCGAGGAAGGCGAAGAGGCGCTTGGCCACCCGGGCGTCGGCTGCGGCGACGACCAGGGTGTTCGTGACGTTGTCGAGCAGGTAGTCCTGGTGAGCGGCGATCTCCGCCACCGACGCGGCGATGCGCTCGGTCTCGGTCGCCGCTGTCGCCGGGTCGGCGTCGAGCAGGTCGCGGGCCAGTGTGATGTCCACCTCGAGGATCGGTGGGCTCTTGAGTCGCGTCCCGCCCTCGGTGGCGGCGCGCTCGAAGGTGGGCAGGACCGTGTCGGCGAACACCGCGGCCGGGACCACGATGGCGTTGGGGACGTACTTGAAGGTCTCCAGGTCGCCGCCTCGACGGCTGGAGAACAGCGACCGCGCCTCGGAGAGGTCGGCGATGCCGCTCACGCGGAGGTCGACCTGCGAGTCGTCGGGCAGGCGCACCGACACCGTGTCGCCGATCGCAGCACCCAGGTCGGCGGACGCCTCGGCTGACAGGACGGCGGCTTCGTCGGCGAGCTCCCCGGCGGTCAGCCGGATCGTCTGATCACGGTCGGCGTGGGCTCGGTCGAACCCGAAGATCTTGGTCGACCCCGATGCCGTGACCCCGCCGGACGTGAGCGCGTCGGTGCCGAGGTCACCGATCGAGAGCTCGGTGGCGGAGGCGACCCCGGGGAGGGCTGCGATCTCTCCCGCCAGATCGGCCAGCGGCACAGAGAGGGGCTGGTTGGCGGCCACCGGGGTGGGCGTCTCCCTGGTCGACACCGAGGAGGCGATCGACGCCGCTCCCAGCGGGCCACTGTGCTCGACCACGTAGGCGAGCTCGATCTGCGCTCCGGTCGGGATCGTCCCGACGTTGAGGCCGGCCTGGGTCGTCCCCCGGGCCAACGGGTTCCCGTCCCGCTCCTCGAGGAGGACCCCGTCGAGGGTGGCGGAGCCTGCGACGTAGACGACGTCGGGGCCCGGGAGCGAGCGCACGGTCACCTCGTTGGCGTCGAACTCGCCGTCGTTGCGGAGAACGAGCACGATCCGGCTCGTCTGCATACCGGCCGCGGCCGCGTCGGCCTCGATCTGCTGCTCCAGCGTCAGGGACCCACCGAATCGGTTGGTGACAATGCGCTGGATGTCGATCGGTAGCGGAGCGACGGCCCGCTGGGTCATCGACGCGGAAAGGCCGTCGACGAAGAAGAGCACACCGCAGAACAGGCCGACCCCGAGGGTGACGCCGATCATGGTCGACAACGTCCGGCGAGGGTTGCGAACGAGATCGGCCCAGACGTACCTAGCCAGCATGGACCGGCTCCCCGGGTCGCACCGGCTGGCGGAGATGGTGGACGTCGTCGACCATCGCGGCGACGGCCGGATCGTGGGTGACGATCACCAGCGTGGCGCCGGCGGCCCGTTGGGCATCGATCAGCAGGCCGATCGCAGCGTCACGCGATCGGTCATCGAGCGCACCGGTGGGTTCGTCGGCGAGGATGACCGCGGGGCGATGGACCGCTGCTCGCGCGACGGCCACGCGCTGACGTTGACCGCCGGAGAGCTGGTCGGGAAACCGACGTCGCAGGTCGGCGAGACCAAGCTGGTCGAGCACGGCCGCGCAGTCCACGCCGACGTCGCCGCGATCCTGTCCGCTCACCGCCAGGGCGAGCCCGACGTTCTCCTCCACGGTGAGGTGCGGGAGCAGGTTGTCGGCCTGGTACACCATCCCGAGCCGTTCTCGCCGGAACGCACCCCGGTCGCGGGCCGGCAGCGACGAGAGGACGACATCGTCGACGGTCACGGTACCCCGGGTCGGGAGCGCGAGGCCCGAGAGCAGGCCGAGGAGGGTCGACTTGCCGCAGCCGCTGGGTCCCATGACGGCGACGCTCGTGCCGGCTGACACGGCGAAGCGGTCGACCTCGAGCGCCCGGACGGTGCCGAGGCGGGTCTCGATGTCGACGACGACTCCCGTCGCCTCGATGCCCGCGGCCTCGGTCATCGGGCCACGACCCGCTGATCGCGCAGCTCGAACCGGCGGTCCATCAGGGCGGCGATCTCGATGTCGTGGGTGACGAGCAGTACGGCGAAGTCAGCGTCGAACACGCCCTCGATGACTGCGCCGGCCGTACCCCCGTCCAGTTGGGCGAGGACCTCGTCGGCCAGCAGCAGATCCGGCGCGTTCGCCATCGAGACCGCGAGGGCCACCCGCTGGGCCTCGCCGCCGGAGAGCTGACGGGGCAGGTGGCGTGCCCGGCCGCCGACGTCGAATCGATCGAGGAGGTCCGCCGCACGCTCTCTGGCCTCTCGGCGCGAACGGCAGCCGCCGAACCGGGCGGCCAGTTCGATGTTCTCCGACGCGCTGAGGAAGGGCACGAGGTTGTCCGACTGCAGGGCGATGCCGATGCGGGTGGCTCGGAGGTGAGCCCGGTCGGAGTCGTCCAGGCGGGACAGGTCGGTACCTGCGATCGCCACCGAGCCTGACGTCGGTACGAGCAGCCCGCAGATCAGCGACAGAAGGGTGGACTTGCCGCAGCCGGACGGGCCGACGAGGCTGGCCTTTTCCCCGACTCCGAGGACGAAATCGACGTTGCGAAGCACCGGGGTGGGGCCGTCGGCGCCGTCGAAGTGCTTGGAGACGTGGTTCAGCTCGACCAGGGCCGACCCGGTCACGTCGCCCTCGTCGACTCGGGCGTTCCGCCGAACACCTCGGGCTCCGTCTCACGGGCGTGGGCCTCGAGGTCGAGAACGGTCTGGCTGGCCTCGGCGAGGCCTTCGGGGGTCAGCTCGGTCAGGTTCAGCAGCTCGAAGCGATCCTGGTGGAGGCTGGCGTCGAGCGGGATGTTGTTGATGACGCCCACGCCCGGCGCGTAGTACTTGTTCTCGTTGTCGGGAGCACCCACTTCGCCCTCCTGAACGATGCGCACGTCGTCGTAACAGCCGAAGGAGACGCACTCACGAGCGCCGACCTCGACCGGCTCCCCGACCGAGACGTCCTCGTCGGGATCTCCGGCGATGCACCACCGGGTCGTGTCCATCGTGACCTCGGCCGGAGCGAGGATGCCGACGAAGGACCCGTCGGCGACGCCCAGCCAAGCGCTCTCGGCGTTGGTGAACTCGCCGCCCTCGAACTCCTCGGTGTAGCCCCCGAAGATCCACACGTTGCCGTCCCCGTCCAGCGCCATGTAGTCCATCCCGACCTGAGCCACCTCGCCCGAGTCGGTCGACTCGTCGAGCATGGCGATCGTCGGCACGCCCTCGATCTCGCGGATCACGTCGGTCATCGTGGTGATCACCTCATGGGGAACCGTCCGGGACCCGACCTCGGTCGTGCCACCCCGTACCCACTGCATGCCCGGCGTGAGCGGGTGGTACGGGTTCGTGTCCAGCGTCGGGTCGACGAAGTTCGCCGGGTCGATCTCGGCCTGGACACATTCCTCGTCCACCGCGGCCGACTCGGCGCCGGACGATCCACCGCCGCTCGAGCAGGCGGAGACGAGGACGGCGGCAGCGATAGCAGGGAACAGAAGCGATGGCCGGACCGGTCGAAGCGCTGAGAATGGATTGACTTTGCGCACGGGGATCGAACTCCTCACATCGGTGGATGAAAGGAGGATGGCGGGGCGCACCTGAACGAATGCTGACTTCCAGCTGCTCTTCAGCGCTCGTTCAGGTTGACCCTCACCAGCGGTTCCCGAGCCGGCGTCGCCGTGGGCGGCGCTGTCACTGCTGGGCGAAGATGCGGATCAGCTCGGCTTCGGCGTTGGTGATGGCGTCGCCTTCGATGTCGAGCACGACCTCGTGGAGATCGCCGGTGAAAGCGAAGGGCTTCGCGTAGTGCGGCGGGCTGACCGTGTCGAAGGCCGCGAACCCGCAACTGAGCCCCATGACACCGAACATCACCGGCACCGTGTAGGGAAGCTCCCCTTCTCCCACCTGCTCGCCGCCGAAGAGGAGGCGGGCGACGCCCGGGGTTCCACGGCCCTGCATCAGGATCGGGTCCCCGGTGGGCTCGAAGCTGAAACCCAGTTGGACATCACCGGTAGGTACCGGCACCTCGGAGACGACCTCGAAGCGCTGGAGGCCGAGGTAGTTGTGCACGTACCACAACCGGCTGTCCACGACGAAGAGCGCGTAGCCCGCGTGGCGATTGCCATGGCTCAGGAGCACCCCTTCGGCTCCCCCCTCGGGAATGTGGACCGATGCGGTGACGGTGTGGGGGCGGTTGTACGGACGGGGTGTGGTGGCGAACGGGATCGGCGATCCACCGGGCTTGTAGACGAATCGGTCGCGGCCGGGGCCCATGCCAATCTTCGATTCCATGATGCGGCCGATCTCGGCCGATGCGAGCGGCAGGACGCCGTACTCGTCGGCCTCGGACCACCACAGGGCGATCATCTCGGCCAATCGATCCGGGTGTTCGTCGGCGAGGTCGTGGCACTCGGTCGGGTCGTCGGTGAGCCGGTACAGCTCCCAGCCCTTCTCCTCGATCTCGTCGAGCACGGCGGCGGTGAGCCGCGAAAGGCCGAACACCCGTCCCTCGGCGCCGGCCTCGTTGAAGCTCGGGCCGGGGAAGGGGCAGACCGCCTTCCACCCGTCGTCGTAGATCGAGCGGTGAGCGAGCATCTCGAAGTACTGGGTGGTGTGGAGCGATGCGGCGTCGGACTCGTCGAACGTGTGGGCGAAGCTCACCCCTGCGACGGGTGACTGGTCGACGTTGCCGACCGACTCCGGCAGATCGATCCCTATGGCGGCGAGCACCGTCGGCATGATGTCGGTGGCATGGGCGTATTGAGTCCGCACCTCGCCGCGGGCGGGGATGCCCGCCGGCCACGAGACGATGCAGGGGTCGGTGATCCCGCCCCGGTAGGTCTCGCGCTTCCAGCGCCGGAACGGCGTGTCTCCCGCCCACGTCCAGCCCCAGGAGTAGTGGGGAAAGGTGTCGACTCCGCCCCAGTCGTCGAACACCTCGAGGTTGTCCTCGAGCCGCTCCGGTGCCACGTTGAAGAAGATCGCTTCGTTACGGGTGCCGTCGATCCCTCCCTCGGCGCTCGCGCCGTTGTCCGACATGACCACAACCAGCGTGTTGTCGAGCCGCCCGATCTCCTCGATGAAGTCGATGACGCGTCCCAGGTGATGGTCGGTCTGGGAGAGGAATCCGGCGTAGGTCTCCATCTGTCGGGCGAACATGCGCCGGGCCTCGTCGGTCAGCGAGTCCCAGTGGTGGACGTCGGGGTCGTGAGCCGAGAGCTCGGTACCGTCGGGAAGGAGGCCCAGCTCGAGCTGCCGCTCGAAGACGACTTCGCGGTATCGCTCCCAGCCGTCGTCGAAGACACCCCGATAGCGGTCGATCCACTCCGGCTCGACCTGATGGGGAGCGTGCCCGGCTCCGGTGGCGTAGTAGAGGAAGAAAGGCTTGTCGGGAGCCGAGGCGTGGGCATCCTTGACGAAGTCGATCGCATGGTCGGCCAGGTCGGCGTTGAGGTGGTACCCGTCCTCGGGCGTGCGCGGGGTGGGTACCCAGTGATTGTCGTGCACGAGGTCGGGGTGCCACTGGTCGGTGTCGCCACCGAGGAACCCGTAGTACCGCTCGAACCCGCGGCCGAGCGGCCAGCGGGCGAAGGGTCCGGCCGCGGACGTCTCGTCGGGCGGGGTGAGGTGCCACTTGCCGACGGCGAAGGTGTTGTAGCCCGCATCCCGCAGGATCTCGGACAGGAAGCCGTGCTCGGGCCCGACCCGGCTGTTGTGGGCGGGGTAGCCCATGGCCAGTTCGGTGATCGACGCCAGGCCCACGGTGTGGTGATTGCGGCCGGTGAGGACACAGGCGCGGGTGGGAGAGCAGACGGCCGTGGTCTGGAAGTTGGCGTACCGCAGCCCTCGTTCGGCGAGCCGGTCGATGGTGGGGCATTCGCACAACCCGCCGAAGGTCGAGAGCTGGCCGTAGCCGACGTCGTCCAGCATGACGACGACCACATTCGGCGCCCCCTCGGCCGGCCGGGGAGAAATCGGCCACGCCGGCGTGGATTCGCCGAGGGTCCTTCCGATGACGCCGGGAAACGGATCGCCGGCCGGATACTCACGGGTCGGGTCGCTCACGCTGGTCCTCCTCGGAAACGTCGGCGCCGCCGACAGGTGTCCGGGCAGCATGACACGCATTCTCCGCGGGCGCGCCGACTCCTCCGGTGGGCGGGTCGCCCGGTCAGATCTACACTTCCGCCGCCGGGTTGTGCGGATTGCGCTCCCGCTCCAAGCCCTCGTAGCTCAGGGGATAGAGCATCGGTTTCCTAAACCGTGTGTCGCGTGTTCGAATCACGCCGAGGGCGCTGCAATTGCAACGATTCTGAGCCACCGGAAGGGCCGGATTGCCCATCTCCTGGCCAAATTGCCCATCCAATGTCAGGATGCAGGCCGTGGCCGGGTCGATCAGGAAGCGGGGCGAGCACAGCTGGGAGCTGCGCGTGTTCGCCGGCCGTGACTCCGACACCGGGCGCAAGCAGTACACCTCTCGGACCGTTCGGGGCGGTCGCCGCCAGGCCGAGAAAGAACTGGCCCGACTCGTCGCCCAGGTCGATGACGGCCTGATCACCGCCAAGGCGGGCACGGTCGGTGAGCTGGTCGAGCGCTGGTTCGCCAAAGGCGAACTTGAGTGGTCCCCCACCACCGCCGACGGCTACCGGTCGCTGCTGGACCGTCGCATCATTCCCCGGTGGGGCGACGTGCCTCTCCGTCGGTTGAAGGCGGCCGACCTGGACGCCTGGTATGGCGAGCTGCGCCGAACCGGCGGACTCGATGGTCGACCGCTGGCGGCGAATTCGGTCAAGCGCATCCATGCCGTGCTTCGCACTGCGCTGGCCCAGGCGGTCAAGTGGGGGTGGCTGGTGACCAACCCGGCGGCCGCCGCGTCACCACCCCAACCGAAGGGACGACCGAACCACGCCATCCCATCCGCCGACGATGTCGCCCAGCTGGTGAAGACCGCCCACGACGTCAATCCCCTACTCGCCGTCTTCCTGCGACTGGCGGCAGCGACGGGCGCCCGACGGGGCGAGCTGTGCGGGCTGCGCTGGAGTGACCTCGACCTCGACGCCGGCTCTCTGACCATCCGACGCAGCATCGCCAACACCCGCAGCCAGGGTGTGGTCGAGAAGGACACCAAGACCCATGCCGAGCGTCGGCTGTCGCTCGATGCCGGCACGGTTGTCGTGCTCGCCGAGCACCGCCGGACGGTGGCCGAGTTCATGGAGCGATGCGGCGGCGAGCTCGAGTCGGATGCGTTCGTGTTCTCCCAGGACCCCGACGCGTCGACGCCGTGGCGACCCGACTACGTGTCGCAGGCCTTCATCCGTCTGCGGGAGGCTTGCGGTCTGCCCGACGTGCGATTGCACGATCTCCGACACTTCAACGCCAGTGCCCTCCTGGCCGACGGCACCGACCTGCGGACAGTAAGCGGCCGCCTCGGCCACGCCGACGCATCGACCACGCTCGACATCTACGCCCACTTCATCCGCCACGCCGATGAGAAAGCCGCAGGCACCATCGGCACCGTCCTGGACGGCTGAGTCCGTCGGTCGACCTTGCGGTCTTCCGCCACCCGCCCGTGACGAGCCAGAGGTTGAGCGGCTAGCTGTAGCTCCCTCGGACGTCGGGCACGAGTATCGGGCGCCAAGCCTGGTCTACTCCGCCGATTGGACGAACCGCGCTCGCGCAGGGTCTCGTGGGCGAATCGGCCAGCGATCTGGATGCCCTCCAGACCCAGTACGGGCCATGAACCCAGCCAGTCGTCGAACCGCGCGTTGTGAAACAAATACCCGGTGGGTATTGCCGGTCATGCGTCTTGTCTGGCCGCGTACGGTGGAACGGCGTGCAGATGGAGCTGAGCATGGACAGGGACACGAAGTGATGCAACAGCTGGTGACTGCCAAGGATCTCGACGACTGGTCCGGGCGGCTCGACGCTCGGGCTCACCTTCCGACGCTGGTCCGTCGACTCCTGCTCGCAACTGTCCGGCCCGACCGAATCATCGTCCCCGACGCCGAGGGGATTGGCACCCCCGGTTTGGATGGCACCGTGCACGTCCGTGCTGGTGCACCACCGTACGTTCCTACAGGACGGTCAGTCTGGGAGTTCGGCACGAGCAATGACCCACGCAAGAAAGCCGGAGCGGACTACCGCAAGCGCATCAGGGAGTTCAACGCCGACGAGCGCGCGGCTACCACGATCGTCCTAGTGACCTCGCGCATCTGGGAAGCAGCCAAGACGGACGCTTGGGTCGCACGACGGTTGACCGACGGCGGCTGGGCCGGGATCCAGGTGCTAAGCGCCGAGGACTTGTCGACATGGCTGTCGCAGTGCCCTGGGGTCCTCGGCTGGTTCGAAGAGCGTCTCGGCCGCAATCCGCATGGCCGTGTGGCACTTCGAGACTGGTGGGTGAGCTGGGCCAACCAAACCGAACCACCGATACCACCGGCGCTCCTTCTCGCCGGCCGGCATGCGGATGCAGAGACGCTCGTGACTGGAGTGTCCGGGTCAGCGACCGAGCAGGTGATCGCGACCCGGACCGAGGACGAGGCCATCGCCTTTCTCGCCGCAGCGCTGCTCGCCGACCGGACCGCACTTGGGAACGGCGGAGAAGAGGGGGAGGCGGCGCACCCAAGGGACGCTGACGTGTCGCGCCGTGAGGCCCTGCTCGAGCGAACAGTCGTGGTACACGACGGCAACGCGTGGCGGTCGTTGATCACGCATCATGAATCGCTCGTGCTCGTCCCAACGTCCAGGTGCCTGGACCCGGCGATCGACGCAGCGGTCACCCAGGGCCACCACGTTGTCCTTCCCCGAGTCGCGCGTCCCGGCGAAGCCGCCCTCAGCAAGCTCGACAGGTCGGACGCTCGGGTGGCGTGGGAGGAAGCCGGGTTGCCGTTCGACAAGGCCGACGCGCTCGCTCGGGCGGCCCGCCGCAGCCTCGCATCGCTGCGACGACGCCACGGCCGGGCCGGGCGCTTGCGGGCTCCCGCGTGGGCGAACGGGACATCGGCAACGCTCCTCGGACCGCTCCTCCTCGCCGGCTCGTGGAACGCTACCCACGACGGCGACCAGCGGATCGCGCTCGAGCTAGCCGACCGCTCGACGCTTCGAAGTCTCACACGGGATCTCCACCTGATCGCCGCCGACCAGGACCCTCCGCTGCTGCAACGCGGCGACGTATGGGAATTCGTCGATCCGATCGATGCATGGGACGCGCTGGGAGCGACCATCACCGCTGAGGACCTCGACCTGTTCCACGAACACGCCATCGAGATCCTTGCCTACCGCGATCCGTCCACTGACCTCGGCCCAGCGGAGCGCCTCGCCGCGTCCCTAGAAGGGACGCTTCCCCCACCCGAGTACTCCGAGAACCTCCGTCGCGGGGCGGCCGAGACCCTGGCGATCCTGGGCGCAATCCGGGGTGACGCGGTGTTGCCAGGAGGGCAGACCGGTGCCGAACGAGCTGGCACGACCGTGTACCGGCTTCTGGACGGCGCGACTGCGGAGCGCTGGTTGGGGATCGCTGGCGTGCTCCCGACGCTCGCCGAGGGGGCGCCAGCGACGGTCATGGACGCGATCGAGGCATCGCTGGGCGAGGCGGATCGGCCGATCCTGGCGTTGTTCAACGAGCAGGACGACGCCCTCGGACTGTCGCCGTCGGCGTCCCACACGCCACTGCTGTGGGCGCTGGAGACGCTGGCGTTCTCACCCGTTTACCTCTCGCGTGTCGCCGTCGTGCTCGGTCAGCTCGCGGAACTTGACCCCGGTGGCCGGCTTCTGAACCGTCCGAAGAACTCGCTGCGGGACATCCTCCATCCAATCACCCCCCAGAGCGCCGTCGACACCGCCAGCCGACTCGCGGCCATCGACGCCGTCCGGCAGACCGCTCCCGAGGCTGCATGGGGTCTTCTCGGCGATCTCATCGAGGCCCTGGATCAGGGCATGACCTTCAACCATGGCCCGCGGTACCACGACTGGCCTCGCGCACAACCGCCGACGCAGGCCGACGTATTCGAAACCGTCTTGGGCATAGGTGAACGGTTCGTTGCCGATGCGAGCGCTGCTCCAGGGCGATTGGCACACGTGCTCAAGTACGTCACGAGAGTCCCGGCCACGGTCCGGGCGCGAATGCTGCAGGTCGCAGCGGAGGCATGGGATCAGCGGCCGGATGAGGAGCGACGTGCGATCGTGGCCGAACTCCGCAAAGAGGCCGACCGGCATGCCAGGTTTCGGGACTCCGCCTGGGCGGTCGATGATGCGGGCCTAGCCGAGATCACCTCGTTCATCGACGCGCACGCCGGCGAGGCAGACGAAACCGGAGACCATCTCCTGTTCACGTACTGCCCAGATCTGCCCGGCATCGACCCCGACACCGACGAGGGCAAGGAGGCCCTCCGGGTCGCCAGAGAAGCAGCCGTCCGCAACGCGCTCCCGGATGACCTTGGCCCGCTCGCTAGCGCGTCCGTGCTTCCCGAACAGGTCGGCGTCACGCTCGCAGCGATCACGACCAACCACGACCACGTCGTACTCGGGTGGCTGTCCCACCCGGAGGAGCACCTTCGGCGTGCGGGCTACGGGCTCGCCCGAGCCCGCCAAGAGGCCACCGATGGTTGGCTGCTCGACACGGTGGCTGCTCGCGGGGACCTAGCAGTTGAGCTTCTGCTGACGGGGAACATGACGGACGAACTCATCGACCACGTGGACCATCTCGCAGATGAAATCCAAGCCGAGTTCTGGTCAAGAACGAATCCGTGGAGCGCCGATCCATCGACACGGATCACGGTTGCCGAACGGCTGCTCGCCCACGATCGACCGTACACAGCGATGAACCTTCTGGGCCGCGAGGACGCCGAGGGCTTCCCCGTCGACCTCGGCCTTGCGGCACTGACAAAGCCGCTCAGCGGGACCGAGGAGGACATCAGCGTCCTTGATTCGCCCGCCTACACCCTGCGCGGAATGCTCGACAGGCTCGACGAAGGTGGAGCGCCGGTCGATCGGCTCGCGACGTTGGAGTGGTTCTACAACCCTGCCTTGCACCACGAGCGACGCCCCAAGGCGCTTCACCGGATTCTCGCCGAGAACGCCGTCCTGTTCGCCCAGCTTGTCGCGCTGACCACGAGCGAGGACGATGCCAGCGATGCCACCGACGAAACCGACGATCAGGCGGAGGTGGTCGCCGATACCGAGGAGAACCGAGAGAACGCATTCTGGGTACTCCGCGAGTGGACTCTTCCCTTGCCGGGTTCGACCGGAACCGGCCCGCCTGACACGGCTGCCCTGCAAGGCTGGGTGGACAGCGCCCGCCACCAACTTGCTGTGCGACGGCGCTCGACGAGCGCCGGACACGCAATCGGGCAGGCGATGTCGGGTCCGGCGTACGACCCGGATGGAACCTGGCCCTGCCAGGCGGTCCGGGACGTCCTCCAGTATGAAGACGACAGGGATCTTGAAGAAGGGATGTGGCTCGGCCGGGTGAACGGGCGTGGTGTGACGGTGCGCGGTGCCTACAGCGGAGGGAAGCAGGAACGCACCCTCGAGGCGCAGTATCGCGAGTGGGCCGACAACGTTCGCAGCAGATGGCCTCGGTCGGGCGCTCTGTTGGACTCGATCGCCGGCCACTACGAATCGGATGCACGACGACAGGACGGTTCCGCGGACCGACACGGCGACATGTGACAGCCGATTGAGGCATCACTGCGGGGGGGGTCATCCCGGGAGCATTTGCGAACCAACAGGAACACGCGACCGTCTCCTAGCGCCGTGAAGGTCGCCCGTAGACGAACTGGGAGGTCCCGCACGTCGCCCACTCCGTCCATCCACACAGCGCCTGACGGCGCTGATTGGCACTTCGCTACGGCCCGAACCTGTTCGCTACTCCGGTCGGGGCGCAAGCGCTATTGGTCGAGCAGCTTTCGGATCTCATTCATGACCGACCACCGCATCGGTCCGAGCTCAGCGTGGGGCCAGCGAAAGTAGAGGGCGAGCCGATCGAATCCAGCGTCGTACGCCGTCATCGCGGCGAGAGCGGCGTGGCCTACATCTGGCTCCGTCAACACGTTGTGGGCATGTCCGTCCGGAGCGGCAGCGGGCTGGTGGAACATCGACACCCCGCTGGGCAGCCCATGCGCAACCGCCGACAGCCGGTTGTAGTGATACGCCCCGAGCATCGCCGCTTCACCTGTGCCCGGAGCCGCGGTGTCACTCTCAAGAACCCTCACGATCAATTCGCGGGGTCCTACCCGCGGGCCAGCCACCTGGCCACTCGTCACCGCAAGACCGGCGGTCGTTGCCCACTCAATCATCGAGGTCTTCCCTTTGTCGAGGTACGCCTTGCCGGCGTCGTACAACTCGGCGGGCAGCACCTTGAACGGACCGGCGTACAGCTGAGACTGGTGGGCCATCTCGTACTGTCGCTCAAGCAGGTGCAGCCGCACGCGATCCAGTGCCCCGATCCCAGGCTCCGCAATCAGCCACGTCCTCGATGACGTCTCCGCGGCGGCCCGAGCGAGCGCAATGTGACCGAACCAGGATGGGGCGTCACCGGCTAGCAGCCTGCCGAACGCGTCAACGTGATCGTTCGCTGCATGGAACAACAGCTCCAAGTGCGCGAGCACGTCGTAGACCGGATGCTCCAGCGTCGCTGGATCGCCAAGCGTCGCGTCCTGCTTCAGGTCTTGGTGAGCGGAAGAGGTCAGATCAAGGTCGGGCGGCAGCATCGGACCCTTCGCAAAAGCCGTCGCGGCCGCCAGCTCCCGAACGCGCTCGCCGAGGATGTGGATCTCGGTCATGACTAGCTCCAGTATGCGAGCACGGTGCGACGATGCCGCCATTCGATCGGGCGGGCTGGCCCGGCAATGGCTCCGGTCCGCCGGCGGTGCAGAACTGCACCAAGTCCCCGGTGCAGTCGCCAGTGCAGTGACTGACCAGGTGGTGCAGTCGTCAGTGCAGGTCTGCACCGACCGAGTTTCCGTCGCGTCCATTCCGCCTGGACCGCCTTCCTTGTCGAGCCCGGCACCCGCACAGGAGGCACCATGGCCCAACGACTCACCTACACCGTCCGCGAGGCAGCCGAGATCCTCGGCATCTCGATCACCTCGGCCTACGAGTGTGTGCAGCGAGGGGAGATCCCCTCGCTCACCTTCGGCCGCCGCATCGTCATCACCCGACGCGACCTCGAGCACCTGCTCGGCCCGCTCATGGACGACCCTGACCACACGCCTGCAGCATGACCACTCCCCAACCATCGACCATGGCGATCACCCGTCATCGGCCGATGCCGTCGACACTGCACCGGATCAGGTGGAAATGAGTGGCACAGACTTGCCAGGTGCGCTTTACGCACCTGGCAGCCGCAGCTGCAAACCGGCGCAACGCCGACTCCTCATTCTGGTGGCACCGGCTTCTCACCCAACCTCGTCCAGGCGTCCGATCACCTGGCTCCCGTAGTCTCGTGCCCGCAGCACGAACGGGGTGGAGGGTCACTGCGGCGTGGACGAACGACAAGCCGCTGGACCTCAAGGGGCAAGAAGGAAGGCAACTACGTGAAGAGCTCTGATCTGGCCGAGGTGCGGCGGACGCTGTGGAAGGCCGCCGACGAGATGCGGGCCAACTCGACGCTCGGCCCGGCCGAGTACCGCGGCCCGGTGCTCGGGCTGATCTTCCTCGCCTACGCCGAGCACCGCTTCGAGGAGGTCCGCCCCGAACTCGAGGCCAAGGCCACCGCCCGCCGACCCGGTCACCGCCGACGACTACAAGGCCCGCTCGGTGCTCTACGTCCCCGACGAGGCCCGCCTGTCGACCCTGGTCGGCCTCCCCGAGGGCGACGACCTCGGCGCAGGCCGTCGACGCCGCGATGCGAGGCGATCGAGACCGCACAACCCCGAGCTGAAGGACGTCCTGCCCGCAGGGCTACCAGCGCATGGAGAAGCTCGGTCCTCACCGAGCTGCTCCGCCTCTTCGCCCCGCTGCCCCGCACAGCTCTCCGGCGACGCGTTCGGGCTGATCTACGAGGACTTCCTCTCCAACTTCGCCGCCGCCGAAGGCAAGCTCGGCGGCGAGTTCTTCACGCCGTACTCGATCGTCCGACTGATCGTCGAGATCATCGAGCCGTTCCACGGCCGGGTCTTCGACCCCGCCTGCGGGTCGGGCGGCATGTTCGTCCAGTGCGCCAAGTTCGTCGAGCGCCACCAGGGCTCGGCCACCGCGGACCTCTCGGTGTTCGGCCAGGAGCAGAAGGAGGTCACGGTCCCGCTGGCGAAGATGAACCTCGCCCTGCACGGCCTGTCGGGCGACATCCGCCTCGGCAACAGCTACTACGACGACCTCCACAAGACGCCGTCGGCGCGTTCGACTTCGTGATGGCCAACCCGCCGTTCAACGTCGACGGCATCGACAAGGACGAGCTCGCCGGCGACAAGCGGTTCCCGTTCGGCATCCCGAAGCCCGACAACGGCAACTACCTGTGGATCCAGATGTTCGACTCCGCCCTCAACGAGCACGGGCCGCGCCGGGTTCGTCATGGCCAACTCCGCCGGCGACGCCGGCCACTGCGAGACGGACATCCGCCAGCAAGCTCATCGAGTCCGAGCGCGTCGACGTGATGGTCGCCATCGGCACCAACTTCTTCTACACCGTCACCCTGCCGGTGACGCTGTGGTTCCTCGACAAGGGCAAGACCGGCACCGACCGAGAAGACACCGTGCTGTTCATCGACGCCCGCAAGCATCTTCCGCCAGATCGACCGGGCCCACCGCGACTTCCTGCCCGAGCAGATCGAGCTGCTCGCCAACATCGTCCGGCTCTACCGCGGCGAGGACGTCGAGACCGTCGACGGCAGCGACGAGCTGCTCAAGGAGCAACTTCCCCGACGGCACCTACGTCGACGTCCCCGGCCTCTGCAAGGTCGCCACCATCGAGCCGAGATCGAAGCCCAAGGCTGGAGCCTCAACCCCGGCCGCTACACCGGCACCGCCGCGGTCGAGGAGGACGACGAGCGACTTCGCCGAGAAGCTCGAGGAGCTGCTACGAGGAGTTCACCAAGCTCAGCGACGAAGCCGACGTGCTGCGAGCGAAGGTCGACGCCGCCGTCACGGGGATCCTCGACGCATGAGCGAGTGGCGCGATGACGACCTCGTCGAGCGACGCTCGGTCGACTACGCGTGCAAGACCGCTCCGGCGGGCGACGGATTCCGCTCTCGCAGTGGCAGCGAACGTCGATGAAGGCGCGGTCGATCCGATGCGTCGGAGCGCGTCGAGCACGTCGACGAGGCGATCTACGACAGCGGCTGGATCGCCGACGGCGACTCTCGAGCCGGGCGATCGTCGCTCGTCGCCGATGACGGGCGCCAGTCGGCCAGGTGCATCGGGTCCGTCGACGCGCCGACGGATCTGCCTCGAGCCAGCGCGATCGGCTGCTCGCGTCCAGACCCGTCGAAGGTCGACCCGCAGCTTCCTGCACTACTGCGCTCGCTCGGTCCAGACGCAGCAGCGACGGTCGATCGCAGGCTCGACGGCGCGGCAGTCCGCACATCTGAACCGTCGCGACATTCGCAGATCTCGATGCTCCGACTGCCGCCGATCGACGACGCAGGCGTCGCATCGCCGACGTCCTCGGCTCGATCGACGACCTGATCGAGAACAATCGGCGGCGGATCGAGGTGTTGGAGGAGATGGCGCAGGCGATCTACCGGGAGTGGTTCGTCCACTTCCGCTACCCCGGCCACGAAGACGCCACCTTCGTCGACTCCCCCCTCGGCCCGATCCCCGAAGGCTGGGAGGTTGCGGCCGCTCGGACGATCGCCTCGTTCGATGAACGGATTCGCATTCAAGCCAGCGCGACCTCGGCGGACGAGGCGTCGACGTCGGTCATCGAGATCGAGCGACTCGACGAGCGGCGTCGACGCTGGACGACTCCGCGGGCTGACGCCGATGCGCTAGTCGAGCCAGAAGACTCGTGATCGAGCGCCGGCGACCTGCTCGATGCAGCTGGAGCGCACGACCTCGGCGTCGTGCCGGTGGATGCGACGGGCTCGGCTCGACTGAACCAGCATCGTGCTTCGACGTGCGATCGATCGCCGACGTACTCGACGCTGCTACCTGCTTCAGCGACGACTCGACTCGCGCGATCGCCAGCTGGACCGAGCGCCAGCGGGACGACGATGCGCGGACATCGAGCGATGCTGCGACGCATCGAGGTCACGGTGCCTCCGGCCGACGTCGCTCGACGCGTTCGACGAACTGGTCGACCCGCTGTGCACCGCTCGTCGATCGATGGCTCGCGCTGAAGGCGTCCGACCGTCTGGCAGCGATCCGCGACCTGCTCCTGCCGAAGCTCGTGACGGGCGAGATCGACGTGTCGGAGCTCGATCTCGATGCGCTGGTCGAGGAGGCGGCGTCGTGATGGCCGCAGCGGTTCACCGAGGACGAGCTGGTCGAGCAGCCGGCGATGGAGCTGCTGGCCGAGCTCGGCTGGGAGTCGGTCAACGCGTTACAGCGAGATGCTCGGGCCGGCGGGCACGCTGGGGCGCGACTCGCAGCACGACGTCGTCCTCGTCCATCGGCTGCGGGATGCCCTGCGCGTCCTGAACCCGCGACGTGCCCGAGCTCGATCCGCGAGGAGGCGCTGGCGGAGATCGTCCGGGACCGGTCGTTGATGGACCGGTGCGGGCCAACCAGGAGATCCACGAGCTGCTGCGGGACGGGTACCGGGCCGAGTGGGTCGACGACCGAGGTGACGACGCAGTTCGCGACGTCGTGCGGTTCGTCGACTCTGCACGACTCGACGAAGAACGACTGGCTGGCGTGTCAGCAGTTCTGGGTGAAGGGCGACCTGCACGATCGGCGGCCCGACGTCGTGCTGTTCGTCAACGGCATCCCGCTGGTGCTGATCGAGTTCAAGGAGCCGCACCGGTCCGGTCGAGGCGGCCTACGACGACAACTCTGCCGACTACCGCGACACGATCCCGCAGCTGTTCGTCCCGAACGGGTTCGTCATCCTCTCGAACGGGTCGGAGGCCAAGGTCGGCGTCGACCTACGCGCCGTGGGAGTTCTTCGGCGACTGGAAGGTGATCGACGCCGACGGCAACCGGGGCGTCGTCGCGCTGGAGACCGCGCATCCGGGGGACCTGCGACGAAGGACGAGCTGCTCGACCTGATCGAGAACTTCGTCGCCTACATCGAACGGCCCGGCGGGCTGATCAAGATCGTCGCCCGCAACCACCAGTTCCTCGGTGTCAACGCCGCGATCGAGAACCTGCACCGGGTCCGCGCGGCGCGGCGACAAGCGCCTCGGCGTGTTCTGGCACACCCAGGGCTCGGGCAAGAGCCTGTCGATGCTGTGGTTCACCCAGAAGGTGCTGCGCCGCGTCGCCGGGCAAGTGGACGTTCGTGATGGTCACCGACCGCACCGAACTCGACGTCCAGCTCCACGAGGAGTTCGCCGACGCCGGCGCGATCTCCGACCGAGGCGCAGGTCCACGCCGAGCTCGGCCGCGCATCTGCGTGAGCTGCTGGCGGCCGACCACCGGTACGTGTTCACGCTGATCCACAAGTTCCGGCTCGACCAAGGCCGCGGCGAGACGACGATGCCGGTGCTGTCGGATCGTGTCGACATCATCGTGATCACCGACGAGGCGCACCGCAGCCAGTACGACACGCTGGCGCTGAACATGCGCCAGGCGCTGCCGAACGCGTCGTTCATGGGCTTCACCGGCACCCCGCTGATCGCCGGGGAGGAGCTGACCCGCCAGGAGTTCGGCGACTACGTCTCGATCTACAACTTCCGCGACGCCATCGAGGACGGCGCGACGGTGCCGCTCTACTACGAGAACCGCATCCCCGAGCTGCAGCTCGTCAACGACGACTTCGCCGACGAGCTCGCCGCGCTGCTCGAGGCGGCCGAACTCGACGAGGACGCCGAGGGTCAGCTCGTCCGGCAGTTCGCCCGGCAGTACACGCTCATCACCCGCCCCGAGCGGCTGCGCACCATCGCCCGGACCTGGTCGCGCACTTCGTCGGCCGTGGCTTCCCCGGCAAGGCGATGTACGTCGGGATCGACAAGGCCGCCGCGGTCCGCATGTACGACCTGGTCCAGGAGGCGTGGGCCGAGCACCTCGCCGAGCTACGGGCCCAGCACGATGCGCTGCCGGAGCTGGAGCGGCCGTGGCTGGCAGTCGCGGATCGAGTTGATGGAGACGACCGACATGGCCGTCGTGGTCTGCCAGGCCCAGAACGAGCTCGCCGACCTCGACGCCATGGGCCTCGACATCCGGCCGCACCGGGAGCGGATGAACGGCGAGGACCTCGACGAGAAGTTCAAGGACCCCGACGACCCGTTGCGGATCGTGTTCGTGTGCGCGATGTGGATGACCGGGTTCGATGCGCCGAGCGTGTCGACGATCTACCTCGACCGGCCGATGCGCAACCACACGCTGATGCAGACGATCGCCCGCGCCAACCGGGTCTTCCCCGACAAGGACAACGGGCTGATCGTCGACTACATCGGCGTGTTCCGGAACCTCGAGAAGGCGCTCGCCATCTACGGCGCCGCGAACGCCGAGCCGGGTCGACTCGCCGATCCAGGACGTCGACGCGCTGGTGGCCGAGCTCGGCGCTCGCCGTCGACGCGGTCGATCGCGTCTGTGCGAGCGCTACGGCGTCGACCTCGACGACGCTGTGGGAAGCGTCGGGCTTCGAGTTCATCGCCCTCCGAGACGCCGCCGTCGAGGCGCTGCTCGTCGACGAGGACGACTCGGACCGACGTTCCTGGCCTCGGCCCGCCAGGCCCGCAAGCTGTTCAAGGCCCTGCTGCCCGACCCGGCGGCCGCCGCGCAGCAGGCGCACCGTCGCCGTCATCCGGGCGCTCGCCGAGCGCATCACCGAGTTGACCAAGCCCGCAAGCCCCGACCTCGCCGAGGTCGCCGACGCCGTCGATGCGCTGCTCGACCGCTCGGTCGGCGCCGAGGAGTACGTCATCCGCGCCGCCGCCGAGGGCAGCGAACCCGACCCGCTCATCGACCTGTCCAAGATCGACTTCGAGGCGCTCGCCACGCAGTTCGCCGGCCGCAAGCGCGCCGAGACCGAACGACTCGCCGCACTCCTCAAGGAGCGAGCCGATCGGCTGCGGCACGCAGGAACCCGACCCGCTACGAGCTCGTCGAACGGATCGAGGAGCTGATCGCCGACTACAACGCCGGCAGCCTCAACATCGACGAGTACCTCCGCCGGCTCATCGAGCTCTCGAAGACCCTGACCGAGGAAGAGCAACGCGCCGTCGTCGAGGGTCTGACCGAAGAGGAGCTCGCGATCTTCGACCTGCTCACCCAGCCCGAGCCGGAGCTGACCGACGAGGAGCGGGCCCTGGTCAAGGCCAGCGCCAAGCGACTGCTCGACCACCTCCACGACAAGCTCGTGCTCGACTGGCGGCGCAAGGCCGAGACCATGGCGGGTGTGCGCACGACCATCCGGGACGTCCTCGACGCAGAGGCTGCCGCCGACCCGTATCCGCCAGAGCTGTTCGACGCCAAGGTCGACGCCATCTTCGACCACATCGTCGCTTCGTACGGCGACGACGGAACCAGCGTCTACACCGGCGACGCGGTCGAGTCGGCGCCGACCGTGCCTGGGGTCGCGACCCTGGAGAAGGCCGATCTCGACACGATCACCGAGGACGTTGTCGAGCAGCTGCGCAACGACGCCGAGCTTGCATCGCGGTGGCCGCGAAGCTCGGTCTCCCGAGCGTCGCGGTGCTACGCACCGTCGAGGAGCTCATCGACAACGACGAGGACTTCGCGGTCGAGTTCAAGTCCACCGCCCGCTGGGACCTCAGGGAATCGAAGCCCAACAAGGCGATGGAGGACGCCGTCGTCAAGACCGTCGCCGGCTTCCTCAACACCGACGGTGGCACCCTCCTGATCGGCGTCGGCCCCGACCTGGTCACGGTCGGCCTCGACCACGACTACGACCGGGTCAAGCCCAAGAACGGCGACGGCTTCGTCAACTGGCTCACCACGCACCTCATCAACGCCCTCGGCCCGGTACCAGTCACGCGGACGCGGGCCCGCATCGTCGTGCACGAGGGTACGGAGATCTGCCGTGTCGACGTGGCCCAAAGCCCCGACCCCGTGTGGACGAAGACCAGCAAGCAAGACCGCGTCTTCTTCGTGCGGATGAACAACTCGACCCGAGCATTGCCCGAGCAGGAAGTCGAGCGGTTTGTCCAGACGCGTATCGCCGAGCCCGACAGCGGGTCAGGCTGAGCGGGCGTCAGCTGCCGGGGAAGGGCTCCACCGTGTCCCAGAAGCCCAGTTGACGCATCTCGCTGTGGATCTCGTTGGCCTCGGCCTCGGTACACAGCCCCTGCTTGCCCGCAGCGATGAGGAGCCGCCTGATCCGTTGGTAGCGATGGTCGGGCGAGAGCCTCTCGAACGCCGTCGAGCGCGTCGTTGTCGTCGGTTGCCAGCATGAGATCCCGTGCGACGGCGATCGCCAAGCATGCTGCCTCACCGGCATCGAGCGGAAAGCGCAAACCAAACTCTCGACAGCCTTCTCGGCTCGTCATTCGGCCGGCGAGCTCGAGCTCGTCGGCCGTCATGTCCAGAACGACCACGCGGCCGCTCTCGTACAACTCGTTGATGTCGGCTAGCCGATCAGCACTGCGAGCAGAGATCTCTCGAGCGTCCGCGTCCCTGGCTGGGTCTCGGCTCACCCGACGGTGGTACTGGATGCTGCGGGAGATCTCGCTTCGAGCGTCGTCGTTGAGAATCTCCGGCTCGTCGGGATCGAAGACGATCCGTGACACGGCGACCGGCTCGGCCAGTAGCTCGAACAGCAGGTCAACCTCGCCGACCATCAGGAAGTACATCAAGACGACCGTGTCGACGACGCTGTCAGGCGACTCCGAGGACACCACTGTCTTCAAACTGCTTGAGCTCGTCCCGTTCCTCCGCCATCGGCTCCTCGCCGGTGAGGTCCGTCCCAACGAGTTCGGCGACCTCGTCGATGGACAGCCCGGTCATCGCTGAGGCTGAGAGCACCGAAATGACCTTCTGCTGTACGGCTTGGCGAAGGAGGCGTCGAAAGCGGGGAGGGAACCGTTCGAGACGCCAGAGCTCCGGCCGTGGGTGGTACTCCTCCTCGCCGATCTCGAACCCGAGCGAGCGAGCGCGAAGGACCGGTCGGACTCGCTGGAAGTTCTCGAAATTGGCCTGCGTGAGGGACTTTGCCTGACGCAGTCGGACGAGGGCGGTCACGTAGGACACGTTGAAGAACCGCTGGAGGTGAATCACCTCACTTGGATCGTCAACGCGGGGGCCGAACCCCTGTTCCTCCATCACACGGCGAAGTCCCTCGGTCGGCATCAGGAACTCCCCGGCGAACGCGTCGGCGAACCGCTCCTTGGGCGGCTTGCGCGCCGTCGAGATCGTGTAGCGAGAGTTCTGGCTGTGAAACAGCGCATGGGCGAGCTCGTGGGCAACGGTGAACCGACGCCGGCCGGGAGTCATGTCGAGATTCACCAGGATCGAGAATCCAACGGACGAATGGTTGAAGAAGGCGCCCGAGACGGTCCGGCTGAGGTCCGCACCGAGCGGCGCCCGGTAGACGGTGATGCCGAGCAGCTCGCAGATGGCGTCCATGTCGCCGATGGGGCCCAACCCGACCCGCAGGTGAGCGCGAACTTCTTCTGCCTTGCGTCGCGCGTCCTCCCCGCTCTCGTAGCCAGCGAGGCTGACGAAGGGGCTCTCATGCATTCCTCTGACCGAGAACCCCGTTGCATCGGCGAGGTCCGCGTAGGTGTCGAGGAATTCGGCGAACTCCTGGAGTCCTGAGTGCGCATCGCCGGGCACGTCCTGGTCTGCGCCCCGCATCAACATGGACGCGAGATCTGGGGACGAAGGTGGATCCTCGGTGCCAAGGAGGACACCGATGGGGGTTCGGAGTAGGCGCCCGAGCGCCGAAAGCTGACGATCATTCGGCCGCCGACTCCCTGCTTCCCAGTAGCTGATCATTGCTCGACTCACCCCGAGCGCGTTCGCCAGATCCTCCTGGTCGAGGCGGCTGTTCGAGCGCGCGCTGGCGAGATTCTCACCGATGGCCATCGGCTTCTCCTCGGTGTGGGCGGTCCTTCTGTTGCGTAGTCGACCATACATGCACAAACCACGCAACGACTGCCACCCTACCGGCTAGAGTGTTGCGTACCACAGATCATGACCATGATCTACGTAACAGCGATCCACGAGGTGACAGAAATGGCCAAGCAGCGCCGCACCAGTCGTCGAGCCGCCAAGGCCGCATCCAGCGTCCTCCGAGACGGGCGCACGAGCCGAAAGTCGAAGACGGCCGCCGGTTCCGCGCTCTCACAGGCCGCTCCCAAGAGAGGAAAGAAGCGATGAACTTTGATGGAGCAATCATCCGAGAGCAAGGTGTCACGTTCGGGATCGTGGTCGTCAAGCACCATGCCCTGCGCAACCCGTCCCGGCGGGACCAGCTCGTACAGGAGGCCTCGCAGGTTCTCGGCGGGATCCCGACTGTTCTCATGGGGCAAGATGGCCGGGGGCGGCCGCAGTACTACGGGCGCCCAGACCTCGTTCGGTTCATGGCGAACGTCCCGCTCTCCGCAGTCCGGTGGAAGCGCTACGGAACCGCTGCCTGACCGCGCGGGCAAACGAGAGCGCTCAGGCGACAGATACGGGAGGAGCCTTGCCTCTGGGCGATCTCACCACCGCGCTGCCGACCCAGCCGCGCTGGTAGATCTTGCCCATCCCATTGCCCATCCAAGGGGCGAAACTGGACGCATCCAGACGGACCAGCTGCCCGAGAGAGCGCTGCTACGACAGGCCAGACGGTTGCAGCCACTCTCGACGAATACCCCTTGGGGCCATTCCTTGATCGCCGTCGAGCGCTGAGCGTCACGAACTTGGCTGGTGCGGGCAGGACGGAGGCTGTCGCGTCGGCCCTGATGCGTCGCCTTCCCTTGGGCATGGTTCGATCTCGCGAGCGCCTGCCGTGTTGAACATCGGGGAGCTCGGCCCGGGGGCGGCGGAGTACTACATCGGTGAGGTCGCCACCGCGGCAGAGGATTACTACACGGTCGTGGCGAGGCGCTGGGCCGCTGGGTCGGGTCGCTCCGGGTGAGCTGACAGTGCAAGGCCGGCTCGGGCTCAGTGGCCGATGTCGTGCTGGCCGGGCGTGATGAGCCCACTTTCGTAGGCGAAGACGACTGCTTGGGCGCGGTCTCGGAGGCCGAGTTTGGTGAGGATGCTGGAGACGTGGGTCTTGACGGTGGCGGCGCCGATGTAGAGGGTCTCGGAGATCTCGGCGTTGGTGGCGCCTTTGGCGAGTTGGGTGAGAACCTCGCGTTCGCGGTCGGTGAGCGTCTCGAGTCGGCGGCTCGTGGCGGTGTCGGCGGCGAGGGTTTGAGCGAAGCGAAGGATCAGGCGTCGGGTGATGGTGGGGTCGAGGAGCGCGCCGCCGTCGGCGACGGTGCGAACCGCTGGGGCGAGGTCTTCCGGTCGAATGTCCTTGAGGACGAAGCCGCTCGCGCCGGCTTGGAGAGCCCGGTACACGTATTCGTCCGGGTCGAAGGTGGTCAGGATGATGACCTTGAGCGGCCAGTCGGCTTGTTCGAGAATGGTTGCGGTGGCTTCGAGGCCGTCCATTTCCGGCATGCGGATGTCCATCAGGACGACGTCGGGCCGGTGCTGGCGGGCGGCGTCGATGGCTTCGAGGCCGTTGCTCGCCTCGGCAACGACATCGATGTCGGGCTGGTGGTCGAGGACCATGGCAAACCCGCGACGCACGAGGGCCTGATCGTCGACGACGGCGACGCGGATGGTCATGGTCTCTCCCGTTCGAGGGGGATGTGGGCTTCGACGCAGAAGCGGTTGGGTCCTCGGGGCTCGGCGGTGAGGGTGCCGCCGAGAAGCGTGGCACGTTCGCGCATGCCGGCGATGCCGTATCCCGAAACGGGAAGGCCGGATGCGGGGAGTCCGGCGGCTGCCGCCGGGGCGGTGGTGTTGGCGATGGTGATGGCCAGTCCGACGTCGTCGAGGCCAATGGCGAGGTGAGCGCTGGGGTTGGGTCCGGCGTGTTTGATGATGTTGGTGAAGGATTCCTGGACGATGCGGTAGGCGGAGAGGTCGATGGCGGCCGATAGACCGTCGGGAAGGGCATCGATGGTGAGGGAGACGTCGGCGCCGGTGCGGGTGAGTTCGTCGGCCAGGGCGGGGATGGCGGCGAGGCCGGGTTGGGGGCCGAGGTCATCGGTTTCGGGGTCGTCGGGGCGCAGGACGCCAAGGAGATGGCGGAGCTCTCCGAGGGCTTGCCGGCCGGCGCGTTCGACATCGCCCATGGCGTCGATCGCGGCGTCGGGGTGGTCTCGGGCGATGGTCTTGGCTGCCCCGGCTTGGACGGTCATCATCGAGACCTGGTGGGCGACGACGTCATGCAGCTCCCGGGCGATCCGGGATCGTTCGTCGGCGACGGCCTGGCGGGCGCGGGCGTGTTGGTCGGCCTCGAGCCGTTCGGCGCGTTCTCGGAGGAGGACGACGTAGTCGCCGCGGTTGCGGATTCGGCGGCCCAGATACCAGGGGAGCCCGGCCAGGATGATGGCCGGGGCGATATCGATGCGTTGGTTGGTGTCGATGATGGTGTCCAGGAGACTGATCGCGATCACTGCGGCGACGGTGAGGACGCTGCGGCGGTGGTCGGTGGTGTACCGACCGACGCTGTAGATGGCAACGACGAGCGCGAGATCTTGGCCGTCGCCATAGCTGGCGAGAGCCCACGCGATCATGATCCCCATCACGAAGACCGTCACCGCGATCGGTCGCAGGCGCCTCCACAGCAGCGCTCCCGCCGCGACGGCCAACATGGCGAAGGCGCCGGCGGGCCGGTTGCCGATCGCCTCGATCGTGAAGTCCTCGCCGTCTTCGAGGACGCTGGCTGTCACGGCCATCAACGACCCGGCGAACACGGCCACGGCGAGGACTCCGTCGGCGATGCGCGGCCAGCGACTGAACGGCCCGCGGTAGGGGTGCGGTTCGACCGGGTCGAACCACCCCCCTGGCGCGAACCGCCGGTCGGGTGCCGGTGAGGTGATCTCGGGTTGGTGACGGGCGGCGTGCATGGGTACCGGTCACGGTAGAGCCGAATCCGATCGCGGGTCACCCCGCTCGGGGCGGATCGGATGCTCCGTCGCGCGGGGGAGGCGCCTGCCGCCAGGACTCGGCCCGGCCCCTCAGAGCACTAGACGACATCTCGGCGTTGGACGGCGATCAAGCCGGCTGCAGCGGGGACGAGCGCCCAGGCGACCAGTGCAGCGACAGCAGCGGGCTGGCTGACTTCGTTGCCGACTCCGGTGAGGACGGTGGCGAGGACACTCGGCATCCACGATGCGGTCTCGCTGGCGAGCTGCGCGATGAGCGGCGGTGCGATGAACAGGGCGAGTACCGCCCCGGTGACGGCTCCGCCGACGTTGCGCACCAGCTGGCCGATCCCGGCGCCCAGAACGGCTCCAGCGGCTCCGGCGAACGCCGAAGCGGCGAGCACCTGGGTCACCGTGCCGGCCGAGACGAGGAACGTGTAGTCGGTGGCCGGCAGAGAGACGGCGACTGCGGTGACGGTGAGCCCGGCGCCGACGAGGCCGAGGATTCCGCCGCCTATGGCCATGGCGCCGAGTTGGGCAAGCACGGCCCGATATCTGCGAGGTGAGGCCAGGAAGGTCGGGACGACAGTGTGGTGGCCGTATTCGCGGGCTACCGCGATGGCGCCGAACAAGCCGGCGATCGCCAGCGCGTTGGCCGCGAACGCCATGAGTGACTGCTGGTCGGCTGCGGTGGAGATGAACGTCTTGCTGCCGTCCATGTCGGTACCTGCGATGACCGCGAATGCGTTGATGCCCCCGAGCACGGCGAGGACGGCAAGGAACGCCCAGGGCATCCTGGTGGTGGTGAGCTTGCGGAGCTCGGATCGTATGAGTCGAGTCATGGTCATGGCTGCGTGACCTCCCGGTCGTCAGTTGGGTTGGTGGTCCAGTTGAGGAAGAGCTCCTCGAGCGAGCCCTCCTGCGGCGAGAGTTCGTGGAGGGCGACCCGGTTGGCGAAAGCTCGTTCACCGATCTCGTCGATGGCCATGCCCCGAACGATGAGGCCGTCGGGACCGTGGGGTTCCGTGCTGGCGCCGGCCTGTTCGAGCACCGGAGCGAGTCGATCCGGGTCGGTGGTCCGCACGAGCGATGCCGCCTGTTGGAGCTCGGCCAGCGGTCCCTGGGTGACGAGCCGGCCATCGCTGATGACGACGACGTCGTCAGCGAGGTGTTCGATCTCGGCGAGGAGATGACTCGAAACGAACACGGTGCCACCGCCGGAGGCATGAGCCCGGAGACGATCGCGGAGGGTCCGGATGCCTTCCGGATCGAGTCCATTCCCGGGTTCGTCGAGGATCAGAACCGGAGGTTCTCCGAGGAGGGCAGCGGCGAGTCCGAGACGTTGCCGCATGCCGAGGGAGTAGGCGCCTGCGTGGCGGCGAGCGGCGTCGGTGAGGCCGACTTCTGCGAGGACCTCATCGACCCGGCGATGGGGGATGCCGGTCGCATCGGCCAGGATTCGCAGGTGGTTGCGGCCGCTTCGGCCCGGGTGGAAAGCGTCGGATTCGATCATCGCGCCGACCGTGCGGGCCGGATCCTTCATGTCCCGGTAGCGCTGTCCGCCGATCGTTGCCCGCCCGCGATCGGCGCTCGCGAGATCGAGCATCATTTTCATCGTGGTGGATTTGCCCGAGCCGTTGGGGCCGAGGAATCCGGTGACCCTGCCCGGCTCGACGGTGAAGCTGAGATCGTCGACGACAGGGCGGTCGCCGTACCGCTTCGTGAGATGTTCGATGGTGAGTGGGTGCCGGTCTGTAGGGCGTGTCACGGGTTTGGCTCCTTGTCGGGTGGTGAGTCAGCGGTCAGGCTGTCGGTGAAGGCCCGGAGTCCGGGCCTCGTCGCGCTCCAGGCGGTGGTGGCCAGGGTGAGGCCGCCCGAGAAGAGAAAGAGGGCGTCGAGGTCCCAGCGGGCAAGGGCGCCGGCGGCAGCCTGGGAGATCGACACGAGCCCGAGGCTGGCGAAAGTGACCAGGCTCATGGTGCGCCCGAGCATGTCGTGATGGGTTCGGCTCTGGATCCAGGTGAAGAGGCTGATGGCCAGGTAGCCGTTGCCGATCCCGAGCCCGGCGAGAAGCGAAGCGTCGAACCAGAGGTGGGTCGCCAAGCCGAGCGAAGCGATGACCGTCCCGAAACTGGCCAACACGCCGAGGACGATCGCGCGCATGGTCGCGCTCGACGGTTGCCCCGAACCACCGGCCACGAGATAGCCGGCGAGGTTGCCGATGGAGAACGCGCCCATCAAGACGCCGTAGGCCATCGCACCCTGGGGCAGGCGTTCGTGTGCAAGCAGCGGGATCCCCACCAGCAGTGGCCCGACAACGAACAGGTTCACCGCGATCAGGACCGAGAAGACGAACCGCATGGCGTCGTCGGCCCAGACATTGCGGATGCCGTCGCCGATCGAGGACCACAACTCGAATCCCGAGGTATCGTTTGCGGGGCGTCGGCTGCTGCGGATGAGGGAGAACGCAACAGCGGAGGTCGCAAAGCTCGCGGTGTCGATCACAAAGGCCAGCCCGATGCCGGTCAGCGATGTCGAGAAGCCGGCGATCACCGCTCCGGCCAGGGTTGGGCCCACGAACGCGGTGAGCTGGGTCGCACCCATGATCAAGGCGTTCCCGGCCTGGAGGTCATCGCGTCGGACCAGCGTTGGCACGATGCTGTTCTCGGCGGGGATGGCGAACCCGGCGATCAGCCCGAAAGCGAGCGCGAACCCGTACAGCATCCACATCTGCACGACCCCGGTCAGGACAACCACAGCCATCACTCCCGTCAGCAGGCCGCGGGTGATGTCGGAGACGACCATCACCCGTCGGGGCGCGAACCGATCGGTCACTGCGCCGCCGACCAGCATGAACCCGGCGCGGGGGAGGCCCTCGAGGGCCAACACGATTCCCAACGCGAGGGGGTCGTTACTCAACTGCAGGACGAGCCACGGGGTAGCGATCAGGGCGAACTGGTCGCCGAGCAACGAGGCCGACGCGCCCGCAAACAGCAGGCGGAAGTCACGAAGCGTCATCACCCGTCGCATCGCCCCGGGGGAGTCCTGCGGCAGAGTCTCCATCGCTCGATCCGAGGTCTCGGTCATGGTCATCTGCTCGGCCTCCCTTTCGATACCGAAGAAGTACCACCGTTCAGATGGTCGGACACCCGGCTGGAAGCGGATCGTTCCCTCCGTCTCGCGGGGGATCGAGGATCGCCGGCCGCCCCCTCGCAGATGCGCGCAGCGGTTCTCGTCGTGCTCTGGCGGGTCGCGAGATCCGACATCTCGACGATCGAGTCCCCAGACGCTCGAAAGGGAGTCCGGGGGCCGGGAATCCCTGGTCGTAGGACCCGCTTCACGGCGAGAAATCTTCCAGCTCACGGCCAACCGATCTCCGCCGACGGCACGGAATGCTGGTCGCATCGGGCATGGCCCGTGCGTCGAGGCCGAGTGCTGAACGCCGGTGGGCACCGTCGGATCGGCCGGCGCCGCCCGGCAGTCGCATCCCCTCGTCAGTCGCCGCGCAAGGAATAGGTGAGCACGGCGTTGCCAGCCGGGGTGACGGCGTGGTCGACGAGGCTGAGGCGGGTCACGGGGACGGAGTCGTCGAAGAGGCGCACGCCCACTCCGGTGACGGCAGGGTGGATGGTGAGCGTGAGGGCGTCGATCACCCCCGCGAGGAAGAGCGAGCGGACGGTCCCGATGCCGCCGGCCACGCTGATGCCGCCATCGGCATCGGACGATGCGAGTGCGCGTACGTGGTCGATCGGGTCGCCGTCGACGCGTTGGCTGTTCCATCGGATGTCGCCCGTCAGTGTCGTCGAGAGCACGTGTTTCCGGACGTGCAGGTGCCGAGAACTCATGGCGGGAAGTGGCTGATGGCCCGACCTGCGGGAAAGCGCCGCAGTCCCACGGCTTGAGCGCTGCGCCCTCGCCGAGTGCGAGCTTGGGCGCGCCGAAGGAGTCGGCTCGTGGTGTGCCTGGCCGTCGGCTGGTGGTTCGGGCTGCGGCGCGGTACTCGTTGATGAGCCCGCTGCAGATGGTATGTCGCCCGATCGGCTGGTCTGGCCGGATCACCACGGCGTTGTCGGTGTCGTTGGGTGCGCGCTGGTCGATGCCGCGGTGAAGGCCGATGACCGTTGTAGTGCTCGATGTACTCGACGAGCAGCCGGCGGAGCTGTCGTTCGTTCCAGATGATCGTGCGGTCCAGGAGTTTGTGGCGCACGGTGCGCACCCAGCGCTCGGCGAACGCGTTCGCTCGAGGAGCCCGCGGCGGTGTCCGGATGGTGGTGATCCCTGATCCGGCGAACACGTCGTCGAAGGAGCGGGTGAACTGGCCGGCACCGTCACGAACGAGGAACCGGAATCGGTGTCGATCACCCTATCGGTTGAGCAGGTTCCGGGCGGCTTGGGTTGTCCAGGGTCCGGTGGGGTTGGTCGTGATCCCAGCGGGGTGCACCCGCCGGGTGTCGATCTCGATGACGAACAGGACGTGGAACCGACGCAACAGCGCGGTGTCGACACAGGCGAAGTCGGTGGCGATGACCGTCTTTGCTTGGGAGCGGATGAACTCCACCCAGCGGGGCCCGGTTCGATCGCCAACCGGGTCGATGCCCGCTGTGCGGAGGATCTTCCAGACGCTCGACGCGGCGATCGCGTGACCGAGGCGGATCACTTCGCCGTGGACACGACGGTATCCCCACGACGGGTTCTCCCGGGCTACCCGGACGATCAGCCGGCGGAGCTCCGGATCGATGGGCGGCCGCCCGGGGCTTGCGGGCCAGGGGTTGGGTCCAGTGTCGGGCGACGAGGCGTCGGTGCCATCCGATCACCGTGGCGGGTTTCACGATCAGGAACACCTCGTCGAGACGACGCGGGTCGAAGACCCCAGCCAGCACGGCGGGCGATCTGGCGTTGCGGTACCAATACCTGGTGACGCAGTGCGAGGATCTCCGCGTCACGGGCGTCGCCCGCCGCGAACAACCACCGCAGCCGGGTGAGCACGAGACCGGTGAGACGTAGGAACGACACCATGGCCGGTGCACGGTACCGGCACGGCCTCGAGGCGAAACGCCCGGAAACACGACACCGATGAGTACTCGGCACCAACAGGCGCTTGCAGGTACTCAGGGCCGATCACGGAGTTGGGCTCGCTCACGCGAGAGCAGATCGGCACTTCCTGATCGCCAGGCCACGGATCAGCGAGCCCGAGGGCTCTCACCAATCGTTGTCGGTATCGATGTCGAGCTGTACGAGTTCGACCGCTCCGTCGTTGGCGAGCTGGCCGATCACCGCGAACCCGCTCACGAGCGTGCCCGCCCCGACGAGCACCCGGTAGTCATCGCGGCCCTCGATGAGGGGAGGCAACTCGTCGAAGCCGGTCGCGAACCGCTCGACGATGCGGAGGAGCTCGAAGGTCTGGAAATCGTTCGACGATGGTTCACCGTTCGGTCCGCGTTCATGCGGCATCTGCTGGTCGAGGTCATCGAAGAAGCTCGACGTAGCACGAACGGCTAGGCGCGGGTCGGTCAACGGAGGTCGCGGGGCTCGCTGGCAATTCGTTCGTCGAGCCGGGCGCGGACCCGGGCCAGGAACGACGGTGGTACTTGGTCGAGATCATCAACGACGCTGTCCTCGAAGACTGCGTCCTGTTCAGCCGGCGACAGCTTCTCGATCTCGGCAGCGGTCCACACCTTGCGAGCCATGACCGCAACCCTAGCGCTGGGTGGTGACGGTCCCATGGGTGACATCGCCGAATCCGCCGGTGAACGGGCGTTGCCCATCCCATTGCCCATCTACCTCTCGCAGCGGGGCACATCCAGCCGGACCAGCCGTCGGAGAGATCGTTGCCACGTCAGGCCAGACGGTCTCGAGCAGCCTCGGCGAAACACCCGTTGGGGCCATTCCCAAACCGTGTGCCCAGGTTCGAATCCTGGCGAGGGCGCTGCGCCGAAATCTGGTCCCTCACCGTCGGTTACCGACGGTCGGGTGAGGGGTGAATCGGGCCGCCTGGCCTCGGCCCGCATCGATGCGGAAGAAGGGCGAGCGCGGGAGCTGCGAGTCTTCGCCGGCCGTGACGCCGACACGGGGCGCAAGCAGTACATCTCTCGCACCGTCCGCTGCGAAGCGAAGCCGAGAAAGGGCTGGTCCGTCTCGTCGCCAGGTCGATGACGGCCTGATCGCTGCGAAGGCGGGCACGGTCGGCGAGCTGGTCGAGCACTGATATGCCCGCGGCGAGCTGGAGTGCTCCCCCACCACCGCCGACGGCTACCGATCGCTGCTGGACCGTCGCATCATTCCGAAGTGGGGCGACATGCCACTCCGCCGGTTGAAGGCGGCCGACCTCGACGCCTGGTACGCCGAACCGGCGGCCCGGGTGGCCGACCGCTGGCGGCGAACTCGGTCAAGCGCATCCACGCCGTGCTGCGCCCCACCGCTGGACAGCCACGCCACACCTCGTTGGCTCGGGATGACGGACCTGGCCTCGGTCCGTCGCACTAGCGTGACGCTGTGGCCTTGCTCGACGACGCGAAAGCTCTGATCACGGCGCTGCCCGAGGTCATCGAAGGCACTCGGTACGGCCGACCGACCTGGTTCGTGCACGGCAAGGGCTTTGCCTGGGAACGACCGTTCTCAAAGGCCGACATCAAACGCTTCGTTGACGAACCCGTTCCTCACGGCCCGATCCTGGCTCTCGCTGTCGACGATCTCGCCGACAAGGCGGCCATCCTCGCTGCCGGAAACGACGGCGTCTTCACCATCGCCCATTTCGACAACTACCCGGCGGTCTTGGTCCAGCTCGACGCGGTCGACCTCGGCGTGCTCGAAGACGCGATCATCGACGCCTGGCTGGCGTGTGCCCCCGAGCCGCTAGCCCACTCCTACCTGTGCGAGCGCGGCGCCGACTGATCGCCAACAGTGGGAGGATCGCTCGGTGGACGAACGTCTTGAACTGGTTGTCGATGGCATCGCCTTTGGTGAGTCGCCTCGGTGGCGCAACCACCGGATCTGGTTCTGTGACTGGGCCGACGGTGACGTTCGTAGCGTCGACTCCGTCGGCCATGATCCCCAGACCCACGCCCACGTCGATGGGTTCCCCGTGTGTATCGACTGGGACTGCGAGGGCCGTCTATTGGTTGTCAGCGGCCGCGCCAAGCAACTCTTGCGTGAAGCCGGCGACGGTCTCGAGGTGTTCACTGACTTGTCGACGGTTTCTGACCGGCCGTGGAACGAGGTTGTCGGCCACGAGTCAGGCAACGTGTACGTGAACGGGATCGGCTACGACATGATGTCCGGCGAGCCCGTCTCGACTGGCCAGATCGCTGTCGTCGACGAGGCTGGCAGCGGCCGGCTGGTTGCTGACGATCTGGCCTTTCCGAACGGCATGGCCCTGACTTCGGATGGCGCGGTGCTTGCCGTGGCCGAGTCTCACGCCGGTCGAATCACCGCCTTCACTGTCGATGGGTCGGGAGAGCTCGTCGATCGGCGATTGTTCGCCGAGATCCCCGGGAGTGCTCCCGATGGGATCTGTTTCGCTGCTGATGGAACCGTTTGGTATGCGGATGTCCCGAACCGACATTGCCAGCGGGTGAGCGAGCGTGGCGAGGTTCTCGAGACCGTCGAGGTTGACCGAGGATGTTTCTCATGCGCAGTCGCACCGAACGGCGATCTCTACATCACCGCAACGATCTGGGACAGCGACACCTTTTCGACCCGGCGGGGCGTCCTCTACCGACGGCAAGCGAAGACCTCATGAGCCACACCGATCCGGCATCATCCGAGCGGGTCGCCGGTTGACTCGGACGTTCCACCGGCGAACGCTCGGTGTGATCAGCGGCTGGAGCCGGCCACGAACGCGGAGACGATATAGGCGGCGTGGCGGTCGATCCTCGGCCGCGGTCACAACCCGAAGCGTCTCGTGGCAGCGCATCGGCGAGCTCTTCGGCACATGGGCCCAAGCCGCTCAACAGCGCTACGGAGCGGTATCGAGTCAGCCTGACCGGCCCAAAGAACGATCGGGACGGGCCGAGCGGGCGGGAATACCTCATGCCGAGGCACGTTGGAAACAAATGCCCTTACACGAGATCCGAGCCACCAACCAGCACTGAAAGGTCCCCAACATGAGTTTGCATCTCGGAGACACCGCTCCCGACTTCACCGCCGACACGACCGACGGCGAGATCTCGTTCCATGCATGGAAGCAAGGATCATGGGCCGTGTTCTTCAGCCACCCCGCCGACTACACACCGGTGTGCACCACCGAACTGGGTCGCACCGCTGCGCTCAACGGCGAGTTCGCCAAGCGCAACACCAAGCCCATGGCGCTCTCGGTCGACCCGATCGAAGACCACCACGGCTGGGCACCCGACATCGGTGAGGTCACGGGCACACCGCTGAACTTCCCAATCGTCGCCGACCCGGACCGCAAGGTCGCCGAGCTGTACGACATGATCCATCCCGGCGCGGGCGATACCTCAACGGTGCGGTCGGTGTTCATCGTCGACCCGGACGACACGCTCCGCCTGATGCTCACCTACCCGAAATCGGTCGGCCGCAACTTCGACGAGATCATCCGCGTCCTCGACGCCTTGCAGGCCACCGACCGTGACCCGATAGCGACGCCCGCCGACTGGCGCCCCGGTGACCGCGTCATCGTGTCGCCCGGCGTCTCGACCGACGACGCCAAGACGAAGTTCGAGAACGTCGAGGAGATCAAGCCGTATCTGCGCTACGCAGATGCACCCACGACCTGAGCAGGTCGCCGCGCGGCGCTCCCATGCATCACCACCCGGGACCCCACCACGTTCCGCACGGGTGAGTGCGCGATCGGCAAGCAACACGCGGGCGAGGAGCGCCCATGGTTTCCGGCCACGAACGTCGCGTTGATCGCCGTTCGGGCGCTACGTGACGGAGACAAGATCTACTGCGTCCACGAGACCAGCGACGGGGAGACCATCCGCGAGCATGCCCGCCGGTGTGGCTTCCCGGCGGATGTAGTGGTACCGGTCGCTGCGGTCATCGGCCCCGACACCGCCGACTGAACCGCGGGCGTCGTCGCTATGGTCCGATGCCATGGACGTAGGGCTCGCGCTTCCGAACATGGCCACCGGGTGGACGCGGCAGACGTTTCTGGACTGGTGTCGGGTAGCTGAGGACGGGCCGTTCTCGTCGATCTCGTGTGGCGAGCGCATCACGTTCCGCAACACGGAGATGATCACCTCGCTCGCGGCGGCGGCCGCGCTCACCACCCGGCCTCGGGTGATGTTCAATCTGGCGGTCACGCCCTGGCACGAGACCGCGCTGCTGGCCAAGCAGATGGCCACGATCGACGTGATCTCCGACGGTCGTCTCGACGTCGGTGTCGGGATCGGTGCCCGCGGGCAGGACTTCGAGGCGATGCACGCCCCGATGGAGCACCGCCATGAGCGGGTCGACGACCAGGTCGCCGAGCTCCGCCGCCTCTGGCGCGGCGGCGAGCCGGTGCCGGGAGCACCGCCTCTGGGTCCACCGATGGTGCAGCCCGGGGGCCCGCCGATCTACGCCGGGGCGCTCGGACCGAGGTCCCTGGCTCGGGCCGGTCGGTGGGCCGACGGCATCACCGGCTTCTCCCTCAACGCCGACCCGGCCGAGATCAGTCCCGCGATCGACGCCGCGCGCCGGGCGTGGTCCGACGCCGGCCGGGAGGATCGCCCGAGATTCGCCAGCGCCTGTTTCACCGTGTGTGGCGTGCCCGATGCGAGCGGCCGACTCGAGCGATTCACCCGGGAGTACATGGCGATCTTCGGGTCCGAGATGGCAACGCTGATGGCCGACCTCGCCCGCCTCGACACCGTCGATGCCCTGGCCGAGACGCTCAGCCGGACCGCAGCCGAGACCGACGTGGACGAGATCATCCTCGTGCCCGGCGACACCGACCGGGCGTGTGCCGACGCGCTCGCCCGAGCGGTCGCCGACGCCGGGTTGGGCCGAGAGTCGAACAGGGACGGGTCGGCTCAGAGCCGGCCGGCGACCTGACCGGCGACCCGACGTCTGGCGGCTCTGGGGAGCAATGCGGTCAGTCCTGCGGCCAGTCGGTTCGGCATGCCCGTCACGCGGACGGCTCGTCCGCCAGCAGCGGCCGCCAAACCCTCCTCTGCGACCTCCGACGCTTCCTGCCAGAGCCAGCCCGGTAGATCATCGCCATCCGCACCGCCGCTCTCGCCGAATTCGGTGTGGGTCGCTCCGGGACACATCGCCGTCACAACCACGCCGCGTGTGCGGTACTCCTCGTGCAGCGACTCGCTGAAGCTCGTCACGAATGCTTTGGTCGCGGAGTACACCGCGAAGCCCGGACCGGGTGCGTGACCGCCCAGCGACGACACGTTGAGCACCCACCCCCGGCCTCGATCCAGCATCGGGGGTATGGCCGCCTTCGAGAGCTCGACGACCGTGGCGATGTTGACCGCCAGCATCTGGTCGTAGCGGTCCTGGTCCCCTTCGGCGAACGAGGTCGCCGCTCCGAGACCCGCGTTGTTGACGAGAAGGTCGATCGGCCGTGACCGATCCGCGAGTCGCTCGGCCACCTCGGAGCGGTCGCGGCGGTCCGACAGGTCCGACGAGAGGACCTCGATGTCCGGGCCGGAACCCGGTGCGCGAGCGATGATCCGTTCGGCCAGCTCCTCGAGCCGGTCACGGCGACGGGCGACGAGCACCAGGTCGACCCCCGTGGCGCCCACCTGCTCGGCGATGGCCGCGCCGATCCCGCTCGAAGCTCCGGTCACCAGGGCCGTTCTCCAGGGGTGCTCCATGGCGCCCACCGTAGCGAGCGCTCGACCGGGTCAGCCGGTGGTCGTCGACTCTCCGGTCGGGCCGCGCCGATCCGGGTCAGACGTCCTTGTTGAAACCAGCACGACGTCGAAACCAGCACGACGCTCGGTGTTCGGTCTCCGCTGTTACCGTCGGTCTCGGGGCCGGAAGTCGTCGCACGGGTCGTCGAGGGAGGCGGTGTCGAATGAAGTCTCCGGACGGTGATCTGCCACCTACCCCGTACCGGGGTGTCGCTTCCCCTCGCGGACCACGATTCTCCGGTCGGTCGCTGTTCGGCGTCCTCGGTCTGTTGATCCTCCTGTTGACCATCGGGATCATGGCGGTGATCGGAGGCAGGGTGCTCTCCGGAGTTTCCGACTCCACATCGGTCCCCGTCGGTCTGACCGAACAGCTCCCGCCGCCGGACACGGCGGTTCCCGACGAATCCGGCACCGGCCCCAGCGCCGTCGACATGGCTCGTGACGCCGCCTGCGCCACCGATCGCGCCACGTTGGAGACGGCTCTGGCTGCCTACGAGGTGATCTCCGGCGCCCCGGCATCAGAGCAGCAGGATCTGGTCGACGCCGGCTTGCTGGGGCAGCCGATCGCTTCACAGAAGCTGTCGATCGTCGACGGAATCCCGGTGGTCGAGGGCATCGGGGAGTGCGTCACTGAGTGACCTGTTCGCCAGGTCAGGATGGTCGGGCTGTCACCCAGCCGAGGTCGGAGGTGATGCGCACGCCGGTGCGGGGATCGTGCAGCGGGCTGACGACGTCGCGTAGGGCTCCGCAGAACGTGTCGTAGCCGACCGCCTCGATGGCGGGGATCGCCGGACCGGCTGCCGCGAGGGCGCGGACGGCCGTTTCGACATCGGGCCACTCGTTGGTGACTTCGACCGTTCCCTGCTCGCGGACCTCGAATCGGGTCCGTGCGAGCATTTCTTCGACGACGCCGCCGGTTTCGCCCAGTTCCATCGTCGCCGATTGGTGACTCTCGGGCGACAGCTCGATGATCGTGAGGAAGTAGGGCATGAGCCCCATGCGGTCATACGAACCCCAGTAGGTCATTCCCAGGTACCCGTCGGCGGTGAGCACCCGCCTCGCCTCCCCGAGTGCGTCGTCGCATCCCTTCCAGATCCCGTTGAAGCTCGTCACCACGTCGAAGCGGCCATCCTCGTACGGGAGCGCGAACATGTCGCCGACCTCGAAGTCGCCCTCGGGCGTTCGGGCCCGAGCGATGTCGATCAGGGCGGCCGACGCGTCGAGCCCGCTCACCGAGGCGCCGCGGCGAGCCGCCGTGTTCGCCGCCAGCCCCGATCCGCAGGCGACATCCAGGTAGCGCGTCCCCTCGCTGACACCCAACTGATCGAACAGAAGGTGGTTCGCGGGCAGGGCGTAGTGCTCGAACAGGTACGCCCACTCGCCCGCGCGCTCGCCCCAGCCCCGTCCTGCTTCCATCCAGACGCTGCGACGCACGTCTGCTTCGGTCGTTGCGGCCAGGGTGGTATCGGTCATCGGGGCTCCTCAAATAGTACGATCGGTCGTGCTCTCTAGCGAACAGTACGACCGATCGTGCTATCTTGTCAACCGATGACACAGAAGGAGGACGGTGCCGAGCGGCGAACCAGAGCCGACGGCGAACGCACCAGACGACTGATCCTCGACACCGCCGTTCGCCTCGCCACGGTGGAGGGCCTCGACGGACTCAGCATCGGCAAGCTGGCGAGCGCCACCGGCATCAGCAAGAGCGGCGTCTATGCCCACTTCGACTCCAAGGAAGACCTGCAGCTGGCCACGGTGGAGACCGCACGAGCCCTGTTCATCGAGGTCGTGGTGACCCCGACCTTCGAACGGAAGGGACTCGACCGCCTCCGCGCGCTGTGCGAGTCGTTTCTGTCCTACGTCGAGCGCCGCACGCTTCCGGGTGGCTGTTTCTTCGCCGCCGCCGCCGCCGAACTCGGCGGACGGCCAGGTCCGCTGAGAGAGCGCGTCGCGGAGAACCAACGGGACTGGATCGGCGTTCTCACCGCCGCCGCCGAAGAAGCCACATCGAGAGGACAGCTGCGGGTCGACACCGATGTGGCGATCCTCGTTTTCGAGCTCAACGCCCTGGTGATCGCTGCGAACACCGGCTTCATCCTCCAGGACGACCCCGTCATCATCTCGCGGGCCCGAACCGCCGTCGGCCGAGTGCTCTCCGCTGCCATGCCCGCCTGACGACGTCGTGCCTGATCGCAGACGACGACGCAGGACACGACCCGGGTCAGCCTGTGGGCAGGATCTCCAGGTGGGCGACGGTCGATCCCGAGTCGGTGGTGACGTCCCAGAGGCCCAACGCGAACTCGCCGCTCGGCGTGAGGGTCGGCTCGTGATGGTAGGCCCAGATGAGCTCGAGCTCGGTCTCGACGCCACCCTCCTCCCAAAGGACCGTTCCGCTCAGCTCCCCCTCCCAGACGCAGGCGACTTCAGCCGGACAGCGGCTGTCCTCGGTGACCGCCAGGAAGGTGATCGTGGCGCCACCTGCCAACCGGTGGGGGCGACCGGCCGTCAGGACGGTATTCGCGGGATCGACCGCCGGGGCAGGTGACGACGGCACCGGTACCAGCGTCGACGTGACGCCCGGTCGGATCGGGACCAGGGACGGGTCCGACGAGGCGACCGGCCAGTCGTCTGCGCACCCGGCCACGAACAGGGCCATGATCGCCAGCAGCAGGAAGCGCTTCTTCATGCTCCTGAGACGCACGACGAACCATCGTGGTTCCGACGAAACTGTTCCCATGTCGAGTCGCGACAAGACAAGGCTCCAGCAGGCGATGCGGCGGGTAGGCAACCCGCTGCGCATCCGGGCCCGGCTGCTCGGCGTGCCGAGCCCTCCCTACTCCCAGGCGCAATGCGATCATCATCGAGACGCTCGGGCGCCGCACCGGCGAGCGACGACGAGTCCCGGTCGGTTTCCTGGAAGAGAACGGCAGGCTGATCGTGGCGGCGGAGGACGGTTCGGCGAGTGCATGGGTCAAGAACGCGCTCGCAGCCGATGGCCACTCGATTGAGCCCGGCGCCACCAGCTCGCGGACGGAACCCGATGACGGAGCCTCCTCGTCTCGCCTCGACTTGCGGACTCGTGCGAGCCGAACGAGTGAAGGCCACGTCAGCCGACGAAGGCATCCGGGCACACGGCCCTGTCGACGGAGAAGGAGCCCTGGACGTTGCTGACGGTCGTGATGATCTCTCCGTACAGATCGTCGTCGACCAGCGCTCCGGCGTTCGTGAACGTCCCCGCGATGGACTGGAGCTCACCATCGGCCACGGTGTTCTCGGTGATGTCGAACGAGATCTCACCAAATGCTTCCAGCCCGGTTCCTCCGACGCTGACGGAGAATCCGCCCGGAAGCGGGAAGGCTCCAGTTCCCCCGAAGGGAAGGCCCGAACCCGACTCCGCGGTGAATCCGATGCCGGCGTACTCCGGCTCCTTGTCGGTGAGCGCCATCTGGAGAACTGACTCCGATGGCCGGCCGCTCTCGTCGAACGTCACCACCGAGATGCTTCCGGGCCTCCCCTGTGAGCCGGTGTGGTCCTCGGTCTCACCCCAGTCGAACGAGGCCTCACCCGAGAACGCACCGACGCCCCTCAGAGTCTCGGTCCCCGCCCACGCGAGCTCGACGAAACAGCCCTCGCCTTCGGCGACCTCGACGAACACCGGGTCGGCACGGTGGTCGTCCACCGGCTCGCCGCGCCGGCTCAGGGTCGCGCTCGTGGGGATCGGCGTCGACTCGTCGGTGACATCGAACAGGACGATCGACTCGGCGTAGCGGTAGAAACCGTCTTCGACCCGCTCGAAGTCGTTCACGGCGAGATCCAGCATCTCGTCTCCGATGGTGACCTCCACCTCGTACTGGTCGAGTTCGTCCTCATCCAGGTAGTCGAGTCGCACGACCAGGGGGAACTCCTCGGCCCGGCCGTCGGACCGCCTGCCCGCCACGGCGACGACATCGCGCTCGCGGAGATCCACCCCGGATTCGGGATGGACCAGGCGGATGGTCTCGGCCTTCAGGAACACCGGCTCGACCGCGTGGCGGGCCGGGCCGCGGTCGCCGTCGGTGAGCTCGGCCTTCCACCGGTGCGGCGTGCCGCCCAGGTCGCTCCGGTCGAGGTCGAACGGCAACTCCGCCATCTCGAGTCGTACGAGATGGCTCGACCAGCCGTCCCAGCTCTCGTCGACGGTGTCCGAGCTCAGCCGGATGATCTCCGACGGGCCATCGGGCCCGGGGATGATCAAGGGCTCGAACTCACCGTCGGCATCGATGAACACCCTGATCTCCGCCGCCTCGACCTCGTCGTCGCGCACGCCGTCGACGCGTAGGACGATCGTGTCCTCCAGATGATCCGGCGCACCGTCTTCCGGCGTCCCGCTCACTCGGAGATCGGTCTCGGGCGCGAGCTCGGTGCCATCCACCTCGGTCGTGATCGTGTCCCGGGCGCGAAGGTTGCCGCCGAGGTGGACGAGCTTCGCCGTTTCGTTCCCCAGCTGGATCTCGGCCAGATCGAGATCCTCCACCTGCTCCAGCGCGAACTCGGCGTCTAGGCCGTACTGATCCAGGAGCTCGACCAGCTGGGCACTCGCCCGATCCGCGGCATAGCCGTCGATACTCGCGGTCCACGCGAACACCGCCCCCTGTTCCTCCGGCTTCGAGCCCTGACCGGCCAACGTGTGGGGAAGCCCACCCAGCTCCGATCCGGTGACGCCCGACTTGCACACGTTGAGGATCAGGATCGTGTCGTTCACCCCGTCGGGTCCGTAGGTCGAGATGAAGAAGTCTCGGCCGTACATCACCCGGTACTTCTGGTCGATCCCGGACTTCGTGACGGTCACTCCCCTCGGGAGCTCGTCCGACGAGCGGAACTCGAACTCGGCCGCGTCCTCCCGTTCGACTCCACCCGTCCCGAACACCGCTCCGCCGAAGTAGTCGCCGCACATCTCGCGGCCGTCCTTGCACGAGATGTGGGTCAGATGGGTCTCGACGACCACGATGTCGAACCGCTCCCAGTTCGAGAAGAACTCCAGACTCGCGAGGTCGTCGGTCTTCGCCTCGACCGAGAATCGCGGACTCGACGCGAGCTCGCTCGACGTCCGTGCGGGGGCGAGCTCGGCAGGAACCTCGACCCCCCGGACTCCGGCCTTCTTCCGGACGTTCTCCTGATCGGCGGAGGAGAACGGATTGACGACCAGCGCTTTCCGGCGACGGGTTGCGGGCTCGTTGGTCGGATCGTACGTAGCCGGTGACGCCACGACCGAAGGAGCGGCCGGCGCCGATGGGTGGGCCAGGCTGACCAGCTCCACCGACCCGACGGCACTGCCGTCCGGATCGGGGCGGCCCGACGCCGTGTCTTCTTCCTCGGCGGGTCCGGCCAATTGCCGCGCAGCGATGTCCATCGGCGCCGACCGAGGTGTCATGGCGACGACGGGCAATCCGCCCTCGACCCTGAGGACGATGCCGGTCTCGTCATGGCGTACCGCGACCACGCGGGGATCGCGCTCCAGCTCGGCGGCGAGCTCGGCCGGGTCCTCACCGGCCCACAGCCTCGGGCTCACGCCATCCAGCAACTCCAACGACGTCTCGAACGACGCTTCGGCCGCGTCCGCCCACTCGCACGGGTAGCCCGAGATCTCACAGTCCAACTCGGTGACGACATCGATCGGTCCGGCGACCACGGCATCGTCCTGATCCGACCCGCAGGCGGAAGCAACGGCGACGAGCCCGACCATCACCGCGATCGGCCAGGAGCGGAACGGACGGATCGGCGTCACCGCTACTCACCGAGCTCGAGGCGGAAGTCGATGTCAGACACCTTTCTGCCCGCTTGGCGTGCGACCGGTACATCATCGCGCATCCGGCGATTCTCGGCCGAGCCGCCCAGACCCGGCCAACCCTCCACCAGCCGACGGCTCTCGGACACTTGTTCCCGCCCGAGCGCGGTGCGAGGATCCACGCAGCGAAAGGAACCGACGATGACCGACAACTACGTGGTGGAACGCAGCACGACGATCGCCGCCCCTCCCGGGGACGTCTTCTCCCGGGTGGGGAACCTGGAGCGCTGGGACGACTTCTCCCCCTGGGCCGAGCTGGATCCGGACATGACCAAGGAGTACAGCGGGGAGCCGGGCTCGGTCGGTTCGAGCTACCACTGGAACGGTAACCGCAAGGTCGGGGAGGGCCAGATGACCATCCGTGCCACCACGCCGGACGAGTGTGTGGCACTCGATCTCCGCTTCGTCAAGCCGTTCAAGTCGGAAAGCCTCACCGAGCTCGAACTGAAGCCGTCCGGCGACGGCACCGAGGTCACCTGGCGGATGACCGGAGCGAGGACCTTCATGGTCAAGGTCATGGGCCTGTTCGGAAAGGGCATGGACAAGATGGTCGGCCCGGACTTCGAGAAGGGCCTGGCCAAGCTCAAGAGCGTCACCGAAGCGGGCTAGGGCCGAGCCCAACCGCCGACGGCCCGTACCGGCGGCACATCGGTCGCCGGGGGCGCCGGCGTCTAAAGACCCGGGATGAACCACCACGGGCTGGTCACGAAGTCGGTCGGGCCCTGGTCGACCCACACGCGGTCGGGGTCGCCGTCGACGAACGCTGCCCACTGCCCGCCGTTGGTGACCGACACGGTGCCCGGGTCGACCGAGATCCTGGGTCCGAGCGCCCTGCTGTCGTAGAAGACCCGATCGATGACGCCGTTCATCCAGTAGCGCTGGTCGTGGGCCCCGACCCATTCACGCGCCGGCAGGACCGTGGGTCCCGCGGGCACGCCGAAGGACGAGGCGAAGGCCGTCGCACCGGTGCCCACCGTCGTGGCCACCGATCCACCCCCGAGCGAGTGGGTGAGCGGATACGGCAGGGTGAACGGCGCTTCTGCGCTCGGGATGTCGGTCGGATCGAGCGTCGCATGGTCGGCCCGTGCCTCGAGGGTGAGCGTCCGGATGCCATCGCCGTCGTCGACGGACGTCGACCACTCGGCGCGCAAGCCGGAGATGGCACCGGTCACCTGATGGACGTTCAGGCTGAGCCAGTGGTCCGGCGCGTCGCCGTCTTCGAGCGGCACCGTCGCCAGCGTCAGCCCGGCCGGCAGGGCGGCCTGGAGATCCGCCACCTTCGCCGGCGGTATGCGCCAGTGCCAGTGGACCGACGGCTGGACGTCCTCCACGGTGGTCGGCACGGTCGGTTCGACCGATCCGGTGCGCACGCCGAACGCGTTGATCGCGGCAAGGCCGCCGTACAACCCCTTCTTGTAGTCGGCGAGGAACGCCAGGGTCGCCGGGTCAACGTGCCCGTCGGGCTCGGTGACGTTCCACCACGGTGAGATCGCGAACTGGATCTTGTCGAGATAGACGAGGACATGCGTCGGGGTCGGGTCGGTGAAGGTCGCCCACTCGGAGTCGTCCTGCAGCGTGACGTCCGCGAGATCGACCGAGATCAGCGACGCGCTGTGCGCCGTGCTGTTGTAGAAGGTGCGGTCCTTGACGCCGTTGATCCAGTAGATGAAGTCATTGGCGCCGGCCCATTCGAGGGTCGGGTCCACGTATTGGCGATCCCCCGGATCGGGGAGCTGGATCGTCGAGTTGTAGAGGTTGTCCTCGGTCAGGACCGGTGGATCACCCTCGGTCCTCTTCATGTCGGTCGTGATCACGCCGTCGACCCCGAGGATGTGATCGAAGGGCTCGGGTGGTGCGATGGGACCGATCGGGTCGATCGACCCGTCCGCCGCGCGGGCCCGGATGATCATGAAGCGCGGCCCCCCCGTACCGTCGTCGACGTAGGTGTTCCACTCGGCGCGCAGACCGTTGGTGATGCCGCTGACCTGGTACACGTTGAGGCTCAGCCAGTACCTCGGCACCGGGTCGCTCTCGAGGATGCGCACCTTCTCGAGCGAGAAGCCCGCCGGGAGCCCGATGGCCGACGTGAAGGCGGCCGCCTGAGCGTCCGGGACGACCCAGTTGACGAAGACCGAGGGGGGCGAGTCCTCGACGGTGAACTCGACGATGGACTGTTGCGTCCCGGCCGCGATGGCCTGGGCGTCGGCCGCGGCCTGGTCTCCGTACACGGCCCGCTTGACGGATCGGATCTCCTGCGGACTGCCCGGGGTCGGCGTGCATGCCGCGATGACGACGGCGACGACGACCGCCCCCGCCGTGAGCCATCGGCCTCTCGCTCGCCCCGAATTGCTCACGGTGCGTTCGGTCCTCGTTCCGGTCGTGTCCCCGCTCATGGCCTTACCTCTTTCCCCGCTTGCCCGACCCGGACATTAACATCGTTCACCGTTCGCCCGTCGAGGGACGCGAGACGCTTCGGCACCGGCAGCGAGGGATCGTCGCGACTTGCGGTAGCGTCGACCCTCGCCGCAACCAGGGAGGAACAATGAGCCCAACCCGACACTGGATGATCGGGGTGACGATCGCGGTCGCTCTGGTGGCGGGCTGCGCCGAGAGCGACGAGGGTGACGACGCGTCGCCCACGACCAGCACCGCTCCGACGTCGGAGACGACGGCGCTCGGTGGGGTCGACGGCGGCACCACCACCGACCCCGTCGAGGGGAACGCCGCCGCACTCCAGTGGGGGCTCGACTACACGGGCGGTCCGGGCGGCGAAGCCTCCGGCGAGCCGATCCGGGTGGGGTTCGCCAACAACACCAGCTTCTTCCCGGAAACCGCCGACGGCGCTGAGCTCGCGATGGACTTCATCAACGAGGAGCTCGGCGGCATCGACGGTCGCCCGCTCGATCTCGTCTCCTGTCAGGTCGAGGTGGCCGAAGACGGAGCCGGCTGCGGGGCCGAGTTCGCCAACGACGACGGCATCGTCCTGGCCATCGCCGGTGCGCTCCTCACCGGCAACGAGGAGTTCTACGCTGCCCTGTCGGGCATCCGGCCCACATACACGCTCGGCCCGCTGGCCGTAGCCGACTACACGACGACCGATTCGGTGTCCTACACGTCGGGTGCGCTCGGAGCCGGGATGGGCGGCGGGGTCTTCGTCGCCGAGGAGCTGCGTCCCGAGAGGGCTGCGCTCATCGTGACCGACGACGCAGCCGGGCGCGGCGCCGCCCCACTGCTGGAGCCCGTGCTCAACGATGCCGGCATCGAATTGGTCTCCGTGTTCGTGCCGCCCACCGCGACTGCGCCCGAGATCGAATCCGCCATCCAGTCGATCGACCCCGACTCGGTGGACTCGATCCTCATCGGCCTGTTCGAGCAGGGTTGCATCGCCGCCTACGACGCGCTCCGCAACCTCGGCATCGACGCGCGGGAGCGGTCCGTGTCGACGACCTCCGCGTGCTGGGGTTCGGCAATGCAGGAACACACCGCCAACTCGGGTGAATCCGGCATCCTGCCCGATGGCTGGTACTTCACCAACCCGCTCGGATACAACCTGTTCGAACCGGACCTGGACAGCGGTGTCGACACCTTCCGGCTCGCCCTCGAAGGAGCGGGCGAGGACAGCGACGCGCCGAATACCGTCCTCGCCGGGGCGTTCGCCGGGATCATGAGCATGGCGCGTCACCTCAACTCGGTCGACGGCGACTACACCTTCGATGCTCTCACCGCGGCGATACGCGAGTTCGAAGGCCCGGCCATGCTCCAGGCCGGACCGCTCACCTGCGGGGCGCCACCGGTCTTCAAGGGAGTCTGCTCCACCCGGATCAGCGCCCACCGGTACATCGACGGGGAGTGGGACGACGTCCGCGCCGGCGACGACCTCATCGACATCAGCCCGATCCTCATCGGGGAGGACTCGTGAACGGGACGAACCAGAAACGACGTTGGGTACCGGTCGCGATCCTGGCCATCGCCCTGGCGGCGGCCGGTTGTGCCGAGACCGACGATGGTGACGACGCATCGCCGACGACGGCGGTCGACCAGTCCGCGTCCACGACGAGCGACACGGGCGAGACGAACGACAGCGGTGAGGCGAGCGACACCGGTGAGTCCGGCGTAGCCGACGCCGCGCTGCAATGGGGGCTCGACTACATCGGCGGCCCCGGCGGAGCGGCGACAGGTGAGCCGATCAAGATCGGGCTGGCCAGCAACGCCAGCTTCTTCCCCGAGATCGAGGACGGCGCACAGCTGGCGGCCGACTTCATCAACGAACAGCTGGGTGGCATCGACGAGCGGCCGATCGAGCTGGTCACCTGCCTCGCCGCCACCGCCGAGGACGGGGCCGCCTGCGGAGCCGAGTTCGCCAACGACGACGACATCGTGCTGGTCGTGACCGGCTCGATGCTCGCCGGCAACGAAGAGCTGTTCGCCGCCGTGTCGGGCACCAAGCCCGCCTACATCGTCGACCCTGTCACCGTCGCCGACTACACGACAACCGACTCGGTCTCGTACAACACAGCCGCGCTCGGCGCCGCCATGGGCGGCGGGATCTTCCTGGCCGAGGATCTGCAGCCGGAGAGAGCCGCGCTCGTGATCACCGACGATGCGACCGGGCGGGGTGCCATCACCCTCCTGGAACCGGTACTCGACGACGCCGGCATAGAGCTCGTCTCCGTCTTCGTGTCACCCACGGCGACCGCCCCCGAGATCGAATCCGCGCTCCGCTCGATCGGCCCCGACTCGGTCGACGCCATCCTCATCGGCCTCTTCCAGCAGGGCTGCATCGCCGCGTACGACGCCCTCCGGAACCTGGGCATCGACGCCCTCGACCAGACGGTGGCGACGACCTACACCTGCTGGGGACCGAGCATGCAGGAGCACGTGGCCAACACGGGCGGGTCCGGTCTCCTCCCCGACGGCTGGTACTTCGCGAATCCTCTCGGATACAACCTGTTCGAAACCGACCTCGACAGCGGGCTCGACACCTACAAGCTCGCCCTCGAGGAAGCAGGAGAGTCGGAGTCCGCGACGATTCCAGGACTCGCCGAGGCCTTCGCCGCCGTCATGAGCATGACCCGCCACCTCAACGCCGTCGACGGCGACTACTCCTTCGACCGCCTCAACCGCGAGATCCGCGACTTCGAGGGCCCGGCCATGCTCCAAGCCGGGCCACTCGCCTGCGGTGCACCGCCGGTCTTCACCGGTGTGTGCTCCACCCGCGTCAGCGCCCACCGCTACATCGATGGCGGGTGGGACGACGTCCGCGCCGGCGACGACCTCATCGACATCAGCCCGATCGTCATGGCCGACGCCTGACCCGTGGCGCGGCCTTCGCCCGGGGATCAGACCCGTTCGTCGAAGTCGCCGAGGTAGCTGGCCTCGAGCAGCGCCCGATCGGCGCGGAGCTCGGCCGCCGTCCCCTGCCGGACCAGGTCACCGTGGGAGAGCACGTAGCCCCGATCGGCGACGTCCAGGGCGAGGTGCACGTGCTGTTCCACCATGAGCACTCCGGCGCCGGTCTCGTCGGCGATCCGCCGCACGATCGGCAACATGCTCTCGACGATCAACGGCGCCAGCCCCAGGCTCATCTCGTCGATCATGAGCAGTCGCGGCTTCGAGGTGAGGGCGCGGGCCATGGCGAGCATCTGTTGCTCTCCTCCCGACAACAGGCCGGACCGGCGATCCATCAATGGCTCCAACGCGGGGAAGAACTCGAGGACTCGGGTGAGATCCGGATCGCCCGACGGCGAGCCCAGGCGCAGATTCTCGGCCACCGTCAACTGGAAGAAGAGCGACCGGTCCTCCAGAACGTGGGCCAGACCCTCCCGCGGCAGGTGGTGGCTGCGCCGCTCCCGGATGCTGCGGCCGAAGAGTCGGATGTCCCCGTCGATCATGGGGACCATCTTCGACACGGTGAGCAACGTAGTGGTCTTGCCCGCCCCGTTCGGGCCCAGTAGGGAGACCACCTCACCCGCCGCCACCGTGAGATCGAGAGCGCGCACCACGGGGATACCGAAGTAGCCGGTCGACAGACCTTCGATCTCCAGCAGGATCTCGTCGCTCATCGTCGGTCACCTCGCCCGTGCGCGCTGTCGTCGGTCGCGTCGCTCTCACCCAGATAGGCGGCGACCACCACAGGATCGCGCTGCACCTCGGCCGGGGAGCCCTCGGCGATCTTCTTGCCGAACTCGACCACGTAGAGGTGATCGCACGCGCTGAGCACCAGCCCCATGTCGTGGTCGACGAGGAGGATGGTGATACCGGCGTCGATGATCCCGCGGAGCTGACGGCCCAGTTCCTCGGACTCGGCGACATCGAGACCCGCCGCAGGTTCGTCCATGCACAACAAACGCGGCCGGGCCGCCACTGCCCGGGCCGCGCTCACGAGCTTGCGCTGCCCCTGGCTGATCTCATCGGGCATGGCATCGGCCAGGTGCTCGATGTCGAGCACCTCGAGGGCGAAGTCGACATCGACCTGGTCCCGCGCCCGGGCGGGGGCGACCAGATCGAGGAGGAACCCGGTCACCGACTGCCGTTGGGCGCTGACCTGGAGGTTCGCTCTGATGGTGAGGTCGTCGAAGAGCTCCAGCGACTGCCAGGTGCGTCCCAGCCCCATCCGGGCCCGACGGTGGGCCGGTAGACCGCCGATCTCGCGACCGGCGAAGGCGATGCTGCCCTCGGCCGGCACGAAGCCGGTGAGGGCGTCGATGAACGTCGTCTTCCCGGCGCCGTTGGGGCCGATCAGGCCGACCAGTGCCCCCTCCGGCACGGTGAGGTCGATCTCGTCGTTCGCCCGGAGTCCACCGAAGGTGACCGTGAGGTCCCTGGTCTCGAGGAGCTCGCTCACCTCGCCACCCCCGCAGGTCGGACCCGATCCCGATCATCGTCGTCGGCCGGCGGCGAACCCGGGCGGTCAGAGTGCCGGAACAGTCGGTTTGACAACTCGCTGAAACGGGCGGCCATCCCCTCGGGATTGAGGATCGGCGTCAGTACGACTCCGAGGCCCCCGAGCAGGAGACCGAACTCAGCGGGGATTCCCAGGACCTCCTCACCGAGGGTCAGCAAGAGGCCCCCGGCGACGAGCATCCCGCCGACTATGGCCCCCGACACTCGGGAGATCCCACCCAGATACGCGAATGCGAACAGAGCGAGCGACTGCTCGTAGGAGAACCGCGACGGCGTGGCGACACCGCTGCGGTATGCGATGACCGCCCCTCCGATGCCGGCGATGAACGCAGAGATCCCGAAGGCCAGAGCCTTCGTCGCCGCAACGTTGACTCCGGAACTGGCGGCGGCCCGTTCGTTGGAACGGATGGCCACCATCTGCCGGCCGGTGGTCGAGCGGCGCAGGTTGGCGACCAGGTAGCAGAGGATCACCGCGACGACCAGGACGAAGACGGCTGTCATCGGATTGGGCTGCTTCCCGTCGCCCGCGGTGAACACCCCCGCGAGCTCGTAGCGAACGCCGCGGGTCTGGTCGATCCAGTCCGGGCTGTTGACGCGCGCCTGCTCGATACCGTTGTTGACGTCCTCATTGGCGAAGATGAAGCGATCGGCCGTCACCGCGAACGCCAGGGTGAGAATGGCCAGGTTGACCCCCCGGATGCGGAGAGCGGGGAGGGCGACGACCAGACCGACGACCATCGCGGTGAGCGCCCCGACCAGGACCGGCCACGGAAACGGCCAGCCCTGGTCCATGGACAGCTCGGCCACCATGAACGCGGAGATCCCGGCGAAAGTCAGGGGCGCCAGCGAGATCTGGCCGACGTACCCGGTGATGACCACCACCGACAGGCAGATGATCACACCGATGAGAGTGTTGGCCAGGGCGTCCCGGTACACCGGCGAGAGCCAGAACAGGCCGGCGACCGCGGCCAGGACCGCCGCTGCCGGACCGACGATCCGCAGGCTCAGCGAACCGGGAACCGGAGCGGACGGCAACCGGCCCGACTCGACGGCACCTCGTCCCGGCAGCGCGTTGCCCCGCAGGAAGAGCACGAGACCGATGACGAGGAGCGGTATCAACGTCTCGACACCGGGAACGGCCAGGTTGCCCGCTTTCGGGAACCATTCCTCCCTGACGCCGAGGGTCTGGATCAGCGGTAGCTGCATCCCGAGGAGGAAGGCGGCGAGCGTCGTCAACCAGAACGACCTGAAGCCGCCCACGAGAGCGGCGGTGAGTGCCGGCACGATCAGCGCCGGAATGACGATCGGGTCCACGTTCGAGTTGATCGACGCCACGAATATCCCGAGCAGGCCGGTGATGACCGTCGAGAGCACCCAGTTGACCCCTGCCAGTAGATCGGGAGAGAAGCCCAGGGCCACGGCGCCTCGCTCGTTCTCGGCCGCAGCCCTGGTGGCCAGACCGAACCGGGTCCGAGCGAACATGAACGACAGCGCGCCGGTGCAGACGACGACGAAGATCGCGACGAAGAGCTGTTCCTGGGTGATCGTGGTGACGCCGAGATCGATCTGGTCCTTGCTGGCGAACGGCAGGGACTTCACCGTCTTGGCGTCGATCGCGAACCGGCGCAGGATGACGGCCTGAAGGAACAGGAACACGCCGACCGAGGCGACGACCTTGGCCAGCGGCGGGGCTGTGCGCAGCGGCCGAAAGACCAGGAAGTGGAGCCCGAGCCCGAGCAACACGCAGAATGCGAGCGCCAGCCCGAGGGACGGCCAGAACTGCATCGTGGGCCCGAGCGAGATGGCGGTCGGGATGTCGGGCAGGTCGAACGAGTCGTCGTCCTGGAACCAGTGGACCACCGCCTCGACGAAGGCCAGGGGGTTCGGGATCGGCGGGAGGAAGAGATCTCCCTCGCTGCGCAGGATGGTGTAGGTGTATGCGGCGTACATGGCGATCGCGCCGTTGGCCAGGTTCACCACCCCCGACCCGCGGTAGGTGAGCACGACGCCCAACGCGATGGCGGCGACCAGGGCCCCCTGCGCGACGCCGGAACCGCTCAGGAAGATCGGCCGGTACGTGTCCGAGAGCAGGACGATGGCCAGGACGAGCGCAGCGGCACCGGCCAGAACCCATCGAGCCGATGACATGATCGATCGCTTCACACATTCCCCCGGATCGGCAGGGCGGCGCTGATCGCTCCCGACGCTTCCTGCCCGACTGTCTAGTCGCTCTGCCGGATATGGGGACGCTCAGCTACACCAGATGTAGTTGAGCGTCCCCATATCCCGGTTACGGCAGGCGACCCGAGACCAGTCGGCGGAGGAGCCACGGCTTCCGGGTGAGCAACCGGGCGATCGGGGGCGCCGGGTCCGGTTCGCGGATCGCCTCGGACCGCCGCTCGGGCCATTCGAACGGCAACCCCATCGGGTACGCCAGGCCGACCACCCGTGGTGCACCGGTGTTCCGCGTAAGCGGAGGGATCATCGAGAGGCAGGCGGTCGGTATGCCTGTGTCCTCGATGACGTTCGCCACCAGCCCCACGGACCGGTTGCAGAACGGTCAGACCGGCACGAGGAGCGCCAGGTCCACCTCGTCCTCTACGAGAGCGGCAGCCAGCTCCGGCGCAGTCACCGTCGTGAGCTCGGTCGCGTCGAGGATGTATCCCATGATCGAGAAGTGGCGGCGGTTGACCTCACCGACGACCCCCTGGTCGGCAAGCTCGCGAAGCCGACGTGTCGGCAGCGCGACGTCGAGATCCTCCTCGGCCGGGCCCGTGTCGATGTGTAGGTGGCAGAGCCGGACATCGGCCTCGGTTGCGTCGTGCTCGGGCGGCCGCTCCCGCTCGGCCCACGCCTGCATCACCTGGCGACTCGTGAACGAGAGATAGCGATACGGGTCCACGATCCCGCGTTACGGCGCGGCCGCGAACACGTCGGCAACCGGAACCGGATCGGGGACGCTGATCTGGTCCTCGGTGCACTCGGCCGGCGTCTTGTCGGGCCGCCACCGGACGAATCGGGTCGTCCCCCGGAACCGACCGTTGGTGAACTGGACGTACTTCACCTCGACCACGCGCTCGATGCACAGCGGCACCCAGCTGTGGTCCCGGGTCGGATCGGCCCCGCTCCAGCGGTTGGGAGCGCCGGGCATGCGACCCTCCGCGTGGGCCTCGGCCTCCAGCCACTCGGCCCAGGGATGCTCGGAGATGTCGTCGAGCCGCAGGGGCGTGAGCTCCTCGAGCAGCTCGGCCCGCTTCCTGGCCGGGAAGCTGGCCGCCACACCGAGGTGCTGGAGTCGACCCCCGACGTAGAGGCCCAACAGCAGCGATCCGACCCCGTCGCCGCTGCGATGGATGCGATAGCCCGCCACGACGCAGTCGACCGTTCGCACGTGCTTGAGCTTGAACTGCGTCCTTTTGTTGGGAACATAGGACCCATCGGCCGGTTTCATGATGAGCCCGTCCAGCCCGGCGCCCTCGAACCGCTCGAACCACTCCGCCGCCGTCGCGCGATCGGTGGTGGCAGGGCAGAGCCGCACCGTCGGTTCGACGAACGCACCCGCCATCGTCTCGAGAGCCTGGCGGCGAACCCGGAAGGGGAGGCCCGTGACGTCCTGCTCATCGGCGGCCAGCACGTCGAACGCAACGAAGGCGGCCGGCGTCTCGGCCGCCAATCGCTCCACCCTCGAGTCGGCGGGGTGGATGCGCTGCTGCAGAGCGTCGAAGTCGAGCTGGTCGTCGATCTCGACGATGATCTCGCCGTCGACGACGCACCGTCGCGGGAGCGATTCGGCGAGCGGTGCGAGCAGCTCGGGGAAGTATCGGGTCAGGGGGCGCTCGTTGCGGCTGCCGAGCACGATCTCGTCGCCGTCACGGAAGACGATGCAGCGGAACCCGTCCCACTTCGGTTCGAACACGATGTCGCCGTCGGGCATGGCGTCGACCGCCTTGGCGAGCATGGGCTTGACGGGCGGGTTCACCGGAAGGTCCACGGACCGAGCCTACGGGCCGACGCCGCTGCGGCGAGCAGTTCAGACATCCCGCCGGGCGAACAGGGTGACACCACCGCCGACGCACGCACCGAGCCACTGGACGAGGGTGAGGGCAGCGGTGCCGATCGACGGCGCGTCGGGCAACTCAGTCGCGTCTCCGGCAATCCAAACCGATATCCCGTCCAGCGCCGAGCCCATCGAGTAGGTCCCGACCCGCGGAATCGCTCCCAGCAGCGGCTCGAGTATGAGGATCAAGGCCAGCGTGCCCACCATCGCGAACGCATCGCTCCGGGTCACGGCCGAGAGGCTGTAGGACACCGTGGCGGCGATCAGGGCGGTGATCCCCCCGGCCAGCATCTCCCTACCGTCCCACGACACGACGACGTCGTTCATCGAACCGACGAGCCGGGCGGCAGCCCAGCCGACGACCGCGGTCACCGAGAGGGCCACCGACATCGCTCCGGCCCCGACGGCACCCTTCGTGGCAAAGGCCCGGACCCGTCGGGGCTCGGTGGAGAGGAGCCGCTTGACCGTCCCCTGGCGGTACTCGGTCCCCAGGAGCCAACCGCCGAACACGACGGCCAGGAGCACGCTCAGGGCCTCGAAGCTGTCGGTGAAGTTGTCGGTGTACATCGACGGGTCGGGCGGGTCGTACCAGATCAGAGCGATGGACGGGGCGAGGACCCCGGCGAGCAGCACGACCGCGCAGACGAGCGGCGTGCGGTGGGTACGGAGCTTGAAGCGCTCTGCGTTGATCATCGGTGACTCCCTGTCATGGTGAGGAAAGCGGTCTCGAGACTGGTGCTCTCGCGCACCAGCGCACTGGCGAGGATCCCGGCATCGACGAGGATGCGATTGACGTCTCGACCCGACCAGCCGTCGGGTAGCGCGACGGTGAGCGCATCGGTCGTCGCCGAGCGGACTGTGACGCCCTGGTCCCGGAGACCGACGACCGCCGGAGCGACGTCGACCGCATCGAGCCGGACGGTGAAGTCACGGCTCTCGTGGCCGGCCAGGATGTCGCCCGTCCTCCCCGACGCGACGAGCTGGCCGTCGGCGAGGACCAGCAGCCGGTCACAGGCCTGCTGCACCTCGGCCAGCTGATGGGACGACACGAGCACCGTCGTCCCCATCTCCGGGAGACGCCGCAGGAGGCTGCGAATCTCGACGATGCCCGCCGGATCGAGCCCATTGGCCGGCTCGTCGAGAATCACGAGGGCCGGCCGGCCCACCATTGCCACCGCGATGCCGAGCCGCTGCTTCATACCCAGCGAGAAGCGACGTGCCGGCTCGTCCGCCCGGTCGGCGAGGTCGACCAGCTCGAGCAGCTCGTCGATCCGGATCGGATCGACGGCCGCTCCCAGGGCCCGACCCTGGAGCTGCAGGTTCTGGCGGGCCGAGAGGCGCTCGTACAGCGCCGGCGCCTCGATCAGCGCACCCACCCGCTTCATCGCCCCGGCGAAGTCCGCCGATCCGGCCTCGGCCCCGAGCACCGCGGCCCGGCCCGATGTCGGCTCGACGAGCCCGAGCAGCATCTTCATGGCGGTCGTCTTGCCGGCCCCGTTCGGGCCGAGCAGCCCGATCACCTCTCCGGTCGGCACCTCGAAGGACAGGGAGTCGACGGCTAGCGAGGAGCCGTAGCGCTTCGTCAGGTCCTCCACCGCGGCGACCATGCCGGTCGAGGTTTTCGGTGGGTCCATCGTCATCGTCTTCACTGCCCACCGCCCATGCTCGGGGCGAAGAGCCGTGCGAACATGGCCTCGTTCACCTGCTGCAGCGGGGGGTCGGCAAGTTCCTTGCCGAGGTTGGTGACGGTGAGCAGGCCGCGGTTCTCGCTCGGGATCAGCCACACCTCCGCGGTGAAGCGTTCGTTGCTGCCGTGGTGGTACATCGTGACGACCCCGTTCGGCGCCTCGTTCCTGACCCACCCGAGGGCGTAGTCCGAGCCCTGCGGCGCCGCCTGTATCGCGCTGAATGCTTCCGGGCTGATGATCTCCGACTCACTCCCCTGGAAGCCGCGCAGCTGCGACTGAAGGAACAGCGTCCAATCGGCCATGCTGCAGTGGACGACCCCTGCCGGAGCGATGACGCCGGGGAGATCCGCCTCGGGGTGGCCGGGGTCGATGGACTGACCACCCGGGCTGAGATGGCCCCAGGGCTGGTCGACCTCGCCGGGCGTTCCGGGTGCCGTGAAGCCGCAGCTGTCCATCCCGAGCGGGCCGAAGACACGGTCCTCCATCAGGTTCTCCCATGGGACACCCGTCAGCTCCTCGAGTATTGCGCCGACCATCGTGTAGCCGAGGTTCGAGTACTGGTACCGGCCGGGCGAACCCTGGCCGGGGCCCGAGAGGATCGTCTCGGTGAGGTCGGCCCGTTGCTCGACCACCGGCGCATCGGCGTCGTAGTCGGTCAGAATCGGCTCCAGGAGATCGTCATCGAGCCCGCCCGTGTGGTCGAGCAGCTGACGGAGCGTCACGTCGCGCCGGCTCGGATCGATCGTCGGATGGCCGTCGCCGTAGACGTCTCCGATCGTCGTGTCCCAGGACACCAGGCCGTCGTCGACGAACGTCGCGACGAGGAACGCCGTCATCGCCTTGGCGTTGGAGCCGATGGAGTACCGATCGGTGACCTCGACCAGGGTCGGGTCACCGCTGCGACGCACGCCCGCCACACCGGTCTCGATGATCCCGGTCCCGTCGAACATGGTCACGCCGATCGACGGAAGATCGGTACCGGCGACGAGATCATCGAGCACGGTCTGCAGCTCGGGTTCGACCGCGGGGCGAGCTGGCTCCGACGAGTCCTCCTCGTCGACCTCCCGGTCCTGCTGGGCCGAGACGACGGAGCGAAGAGCGCTCCCCGTCGCGGCATCGTCGTCCGAACCGGTTCCTGAGCCGCCGCATGCGGTCGCGAACGCGGCGAGTACCGCCACGATCGCGATCCACGTGAGGCGCTGTTGCTGTTTCATCTCTACTCCCAGCGATTGAGTGATGTCGAGACGAACGTAAGCAAGCACGGCGATCGGGTAACCGGCCGCGGGAACCATCGTCGACTCCCCCGATGGGCTGATCATCGCCGGCGCATCTCACCCTCGGGGCGAGGCTCCACCCGCCGAGCTCCCCCGGAAGGATGAGACCCGGTCCACCGCCGGCATGACGACCGGCGCGGGCCGAAAGCGTACCGTGACCGGTAGATATGGCCGGACCAGTCGACACATCGACCGCGGATTCCGCGACGGACGGCGACCTCACCGCGGGCCCGAGGAACCGATCGACGGGGGAGCGCGGCGCTCCGCGTCCGATGCGCGGCCCGTTCGCCCGCTGGCCCCGGATCGCCGACGCGGTCCTGGCGGTCGTGGTGTTCGGAATCGCGGTGATCAGCGCGTCGGCCGCGTCGGTCGACAGCGACGAGTTCGCCGTCGAGGTGATCGGCGACCTCCACATCGCCGCCTACGGAATCCTCGCGGTCAGCAGTTTCGCCCTCTTCCTCCGCCGGCGACACCCGATCGCGGTCCTCGCTGTAGCGCTGTCCGCTCTCGCGCTCTGGGGGATCCTGGACCACCCCGACAGCGCGGACCCCGCGCTGCTCATCGCGCTCTACGGTGTCGGCCGCTATGTCACCGACGACCGGCGGAGCTACCTCTGCGTCGGTTTCAGCGTCGCGTTGGTCGGGATCGGAAGCGCGACCGATGGCGAGACCGCTGCGACCGTCACCGCTTCGGTGGCGCTCTTCACCTGGTTGCCGTGGTACATCGGCACCCGGATCCGGATCCGCGGGGCGTACGTGGCCATCCTCAGGGAGAGGACCGAACACCTCCAGCGCGAGCAACAGGCCGAGGCGGTGCGAGCCGTGAACGAGGAACGGGCCCGCATCGCCCGCGAGCTCCACGACGTCGTCGCCCACCGGGTGAGCATGATGACCGTGCAGGCAGGTGCCGCCAAGACCGTGGCCCTGGACCACCCTCGAGAGGCGGCCGAGGCGATGGGAGCGGTGGAACACGCCGGACGTCAAGCCCTGGGCGAGCTGCGCTACCTCCTCGGTGTCCTGCGTCCGGGGGCCGATCCGGACGGGCTCGGTCCCCAACCCGGCCTGGCCGACGTCGGTCAGCTGGTCGAACAGCTCGACGCGACCGGCATGGACACCACGCTCGACGCCGAAGACGTGCCCACCGATCTGCCGGGTCCCGTCGACCTCTCCGCCTACCGCATCGCTCAGGAGGCTCTCACCAACGTTCTGAAGCACGCGGGACCCGCTGCCCGAGCGACGGTCCGGCTCGGCTCCGACGACGACCTCCTCACCGTCGAGGTGATCGACACCGGCACCGGAGACGGCGGCCTGCCCGGATCGGGCTACGGGATCGCCGGGATGCGAGAACGCGCCACGCTCCTCGGTGGGACCCTGGACACCGGGCCTCTTCCGGCCGGCGGTTTCCGGGTCGTGGCCCGTCTACCGATCCGACGGGAAGCCCCGTGAGCATCCGGGTGGCGGTCGTCGACGACCAGGCGCTGGTGCGCCGAGGCTTCGCCATGGTTCTCGGGCACCAGGAAGACATCTAGGTCGTCGCCGAGGCGGGCACCGGCCTCGAGGCGATCGACATCGCCCGCACGCACCGTCCCGACGTCATCCTGATGGACATCCGCATGCCCGAGCTCGACGGGCGGGCCGCGACCGCAACGATCGTGGACGAAGCCGACTTTCCGGTGCGGGTCTTGATCCTGACCACATTCGACCCCGACGAATGCGTCTACAAGGCCCTTCGTGCCGGCGCGAGCGGCTTCGTGCTCAAGGACATCCCGCCAGAACAGCTGGCACCGGCCGTGCGCACCGTGGCCGACGGCGGGGCCCTGCTGTCACCGTCGATCACCCGGCGCCTCATCGGCAGCTTCGCCGAACAACTCGCAACGGACTCGTCGCTGTCCGGTCGCCTCGACCGACTCACCGACCGCGAACGCGAGGTTTTGACGGCGATCGGCCACTGAACTCGCCAGCCGACCTCGTCTTCGCCGAGCTAGCGGTACTTCCCCAGCTCGAGCCGGGCGACCATGGCTCGGTGCACCTCGTCGGGACCGTCGGCCAGCCGCAGGACACGAGCCATGCCCATCAGGTAGCTGAGCTCGGGGTCGGCCACCCCCTCTCCCCCATGGATCTGGATGGCGGCGTCGACCACCCGCTGGAGCACGTTCGGCGCCACGACCTTGATGGCCGAGATGTCGACCAGCGCCCCGAAGGTTCCCGACGTGTCGAGGGCCCACGCCGCTTTCAGGGTCAGGAGGCGAGCCTGGTCGATGGCCATCCGCGAGTCGGCGATGATGTCGCGATTGCCGCCGAGATTCATGAGCGGCTTCCCGAACGCGACCCGGTCGACCGAGCGCTCGCACAGCCGTTCCAGAGCGCGTTCCGCCGCGCCGATGGCCCGCATGCAGTGGTGGATGCGGCCCGGACCCAACCGACCCTGCGCGATCTCGAACCCGCGCCCCGGACCGGCGATTATGGCCTCCGCCGGCAGGCGGACGTTCTCGAAGAGGATCTCGGCGTGACCGTGGGGCTCGCCGAGGTGACCGAACACCGGCAGCATGCGCAGGATCTTGACCCCGGGGCTGTCCATGGGGACGAGTACCATCGAGTGACGCTGGTGCCGATCGGCGTCCGGGTCGGTGACGCCCATGAAGATCAGGAAGCGACACCGCGGATCGCCGGCACCACTGGTCCACCATTTCTGACCGTTGAGCACGACGTCGTCGCCGTCGAGCTCTGCCGTCGCCTTCATGTTGGTGGCGTCGCTGGAGGCGACCGCGGGTTCGGTCATCGAGAACCCCGAGCGGATATCGCCGGCCAGCAGCGGTACGAGCCACTGCTCCTTCTGCAGGTCGGAGCCGTACTTGACCAGCACCTCGGCGTTGCCGGTGTCGGGGGCGGCGCAGTTGAAGACCTCGGGGGCCAGGAAGCTGCGACCGGTGAGCTCGGCCACCGGTGCGTAGTCGCGGTTGTCCAGGCCGACGCCGTTCTCGTCGTCGGGGAGGAACAGGTTCCAGAGACCCAACCCCTTCGCCTCGGCTTTGAGCTCCTCGACGATCGGCGGTATCCGCCATTCGGTCCAGTCGTCGGTGTGTACCAGCTGGTCCTGATAGGTCTGCTCGTTGGGCAACACGCGCTCGCGGATGAAGCGTTCGACCTGCTCCATGGCGATCCGGGCCCGCTCGGAATGCTCGAAGTCCATGGCCAACCCTATGCGTGCGGGCGCCGGCCGAGCCATGCCCGCACCGGTGCGGTCCGTGGCAAGCTGACCCGATGAGCGATCAACAGATGTGGTCGCCGTCGTCCGAGCGGGTCACGGCCTCCAACCTGCGACGATTCGAGCGGCTGGTCAATGATCGGTACGGCGTCGAGGTGGACACGTACGCATCGCTCCATCGCTGGACGACGGAGCATCCCGGCGAGTTCTGGGCCACGGTGTGGGAGTTCTGTGGTGTCGTCGGCGACCGCGGCGAACGGCTCCTCGTCGAGGGAGAGGAGCTGTGGGAATCCCGGTTCCTGCCGGATGCGAGCCTCAACGTGGCCGAGAACCTGCTGGGCGAACGCAGCGACCGGCCGGCGATCATCTTCCGCTCCGAGGACGGCGAGGCATCCGAGCTCACCCGGGCCGAGCTCCACGACATGGTCGCGCGCATCCAGCGCCTGCTCCTTGCCGCGGGCGTGGGTGAGGGCGATCGCGTAGCGGCCTGGCTGCCGAACCGGCCCGAGACCTACGCCATCATGCTGGCCACCGCCGGGCTGGGCGCGACGTTCACCAGCACGTCGCCCGATTTCGGCGTGGACGGCGTGGTCGACCGCTTCGGCCAGATCGAGCCCAAGGTGCTCTTCGCGGTCGAGGACTACCCGTACAACGGGAAGCGCCACGACTGCCTCCAGCGACTGCATCGGATCAGTGCCGCCCTCCCGTCGGCGCGGCACTCGATCGTCATCCACGACGGCTGGCTGGACGGGGTCGAGGCCGGCCCGGTCACCTTTCGGCGCCTCCCGTTCGATCACCCGTGGTACATCCTGTTCTCGTCGGGGACGACCGGTAAGCCGAAGTGCATCGTGCACCGGGCCGGCGGGGTGCTGCTCAAGCATCTGGTCGAGCATCAGCTCCACTGCGACGTACAGCCCGGCGACCGGGTCTTCTACTTCACGACCGCCGGGTGGATGATGTGGAACTGGCTGGCATCCGGGCTGGCGAGCGACGCCGCGATCGTGCTGTTCGACGGCGCACCCACCCACCCCGACGCGAACCGGCTGTTCGACCTGATCGACGACGTGGGGATCACGTTGTTCGGAACGTCGGCCAAGTTCATCGAGGCGTGCGGGAAGGCGGGGATCCGTCCGGTCGACACCCACGGCCTCTCGACCCTGCGAACGATCACGTCGACCGGTTCGGTACTCGCCCCCGAGGGCTTCGATTGGGTCTACGACGCGGTGAAGCGTGACGTGCACCTGGCGTCGATCTCGGGTGGCACCGACCTGTGCGGCTGTCTCGTCGCCGGTGATCCGACCGGCCCGGTGCGCCGCGGCGAGATCCAGGCCCCCGGGCTGGGGATGGCGATCGACGTCGTGGACGAGGACGGCGGCCCGATCCCGGTCGGATCCGAAGGAGAGCTGGTCTGTCGAAATCCGTTTCCGTCGATGCCGCTGCGGTTCTGGGACGATCCCGACGACGAGCGCTACCGCGCCGCGTACTTCGAGCGCATCCCGGGCGTCTGGCACCACGGCGACTTCGCCCTGACCACCGATCATGGTGGCTACGTGATCCTCGGCCGCAGCGATGCCACCCTCAACCCCGGGGGCGTTCGGATAGGCACGGCGGAGATATACCGGCGGGTCGACAGCATGACCGAGGTGTTCGAGAGCGTTGTGATCGGACAGCGGTGGGAGTCGGACACCCGGATCGTGCTGTTCGTGAAGATGGCCGACGGGCATGAGCTGACCGACGATCTCCGCAACCGCATCCGCCAGCGGATCCGGGCCGAGGTGACGCCCCGCCACGTGCCGGCGATCATCGCGGCGGTCGACGACATCCCTCGAACTCGATCGGGCAAGATCACCGAGCTCGCCGTCCGAGACGTGGTGCACGGCCGAGCGGTGAAGAACACCGCGGCGTTGGCCAACCCCGAGTCCCTGGAGTACTTCCGCAACCGCCCCGAGTTGGCCTGAGCCCGGTCAGTCGGACTCGTTGATGGCTTCCTCGGTCGGCAGGATGAGCGGGGCGACGTTCGGATAGCCGGCGTACGGCGCCAACATGATGAGCGTCTCGCGGAGCTCGTCGGGCGTGAGCTCCCCCCGCTTCAGCGCCGCCTTGGCCTGGATCTTCCAGACGTCGGCGGCTCCACTGGCCGCGATCACGCCCATGATCAGCAGCCGTCGATCGCGGATGGGGAGCTCCTCGCGATCCCACACCTCGGCGAAGAGACTCTTCATCATCACGTCGTTGAACGCCATCGTGCCCTCGGGCAGGTCGACGACATCGCCGGCATAGACCTCGCGGAGCTTGGCCGCACCGCGCTCGTAGGCCGACGGATCGGTTTCGCTCATCAGGACTCCTCGGGTCGGGCCACACCGAACACGTGCGGCATCGCGTCGTGGATTGCAGCGACCACCGCGGCCACTCGGCGGGGATCGGCCTCGCTCAGTGCCAACGCCAGCTGGAGGTCCTTCTGGCCGATGGATACCGTCGACTCCAGGTACGTCCGCAGATCACCGACGATGTGCTCGGGTTCGAGACCGAGCATCGGCAGGAACTGCTCGGTGAGTACACCCAACTGACCGGTGTGACGCCAGGCCTCGACCAACGCGTCGCTGTCCGCGCCGGCGCCGTCGACGATCTCGAACGCGGCAGCAGCGGCGGTGAACTGCGCGTAGGTCATCACGTTCACGCCGATCTTCAGCGCCGCACCGGAACCCACCGGGCCGGCGGCGATCACCTTCGTGCCATAGATGTCCAGCAGCTCCCTCACCGGCTGATCCATGGTGTCGACGCCACCGGCGAAAATGGCCAGCTCACCCTCGGCGGCGGCGGAACCGCCCCCGGCCACACATGCGTCGTGGACCGCGACGCCCCACGGATCGGCCTGGTCGCGAGCCCAGGTCATCGTGTCGGGGTGGACCGTCGAGTGGATCAGGACGGCGAGTCCGGCGTGTGCCCCCTCGGCGACCCCGCCCGGGCCGGTCATCACGGCTTCGATGTGCTCGGCCGCCGGCACGCAGATGCTCACGACATCACTCGCGTCGGCCACCTCGGCCGCCGAGCCGGCAGCGCTGGCTCCCAGTTCGACGGCACGGCCGACGGCCCCGGCGTCGAGGTCGAACACGGTGACCGAAGCTCCGGTCGAGAGGAGCCGGGCAGCCATGGCCGAGCCCATGTCGCCGAGTCCGATGTAGCCGTAGCGCATGAGCCATTCTCACCGACCCGACGTGCGAAGCGTAAAACGCATGGGGCAAGGTGCGGTATGGGCAACCCACTGGACGCATTCGATCTGACCGGCCGGGTCTCACTGGTCACCGGCGCCACCAAGGGCCTCGGCCGGGCCATCGTGCAGGGACTGGCCGAGGCGGGCAGCGACGTCGTGGTCGTGAGCCGCAAGCCCGAGCTGTGCGACCGGGTGGCCACCGAGATCGGGGAATCGACCGGCCGACGGGCGCTCTCCGCGTCGTGTCATCTCGGCGACTGGGATGGCCTGGCCTCCCTGACCGATCGGGTCTACGCCGAGTTCGGACGGCTGGACGTGCTGATCAACAATGCCGGCATCAACCCGGCGCGGACCGCGATCGACGACATCACCAGCGACTTCTTCGACAAGCTCTTCGCTGTCAACGTGAAGGGGCCGGTCAGATTGGCCGGACTGGTCGCCCCGCGCATGGCCGATGCCGGTGGAGGCAGCATCATCAACGTCACCACCGTCGGTTCCTACTTCGCGGGGCCCCACGTCGGCACCTACACCGCGGCGAAGGCAGCATTGCTCAACTTCACCCGGACGATGGCATCCGAATGGGCCGATCGGGGCGTACGGGTCAACGCGATCGCTCCCGGGCCGTTCATGACCGAGATGATGAAGGCCATGAGAGAACAGAACGAGAAGGGGTTCGACGCGGCCCGCGATGCGACTCTCCTGAAGCGGGTGGCAGATCCCGAAGAGATCGTTCCCCTGGCCCTGTACCTGGCCAGCGACGCGTCCTCCTACGTGACCGGTGAGGATTTCGCCGTCGCCGGTGGCATGCGCAGCAACTAGCCGGCCCGCCACCCAGCCCACACCTCCCGAAATCTGGTCCCTCACCGGCGACCACCGACGCTCGTGCCCACGCGGATCGGCGAACCGCTCCGGTCGGGCCTCCTGGACCACGAACAGAACCGCCGCAGGCGTCGGGAAACGACGCTGGGGGACCAGATTTGCGCAGGGCCGGAAGCCGACCGACCACCGGCCGAGGGTCGTTCGCGGCACGCGCTCGCACTGACACCACTCGGAGACCGCCGCCGACCACACCCCACCCGTGCTACGCATGGCGTCGGACGGAGGGCGCTCATGCTCACGATCGATCCTCGGTACAACGGACCGCCAGGCTCGGGCCACGGCGGTGTCGCGGCCGGCCACTTCGCAGGCCCGGTCGATCCGCGCCGCGCCGCCGTGCGGTTCCACGCGCCGATCCCGTTGGGCCGCCCCCTGCAGGACGAACCCGCCGACGATGGCGCCGTCACCTGGACCGACGAGGGCCAACCGATCGCGACAGTTCGACCGGCCAACGAAGCGCCGACGGTCCAACCGTTCGAACGGCTCGATGCAGGTCTCATCCAGGCCGCTGCCGAGCACTTCGCGGTCGAGATGCTCCCGACCCACCCCTTCCCCACCTGCTACGGCTGCGGCCACTCTCGGCATGAACACGACGGCATGGAGCTGCGTCCCGGGGCGGTTCCCGGCCACGACCTGCACGCAACCGCCTGGTCGCCGGGCCGACCGGGGCCGCTTCCCCTGTGGCGCGTGTGGGCCGTCCTGGACTGCCCCAGCGCCTTTCCCGCAATGGCCGAGCTGCGGCCGGGCATGGGTGTGGTCACCGGTGAGTTCGCCGTCGACATCGGACACGCCGTCCCGGGCGACCTCGACTACCAGGTCATCTCCCGTCTGGTCGGTCGGGACGGTCGGAAGAGCTACTGCGAGGCAGCGCTGGTCGATCCGACAGGAACCACACTTGCCGTGGCGACCAGCACCTGGATCGAGATCGAGCTCTGATCCCTGTCGACCCGAGCCGAGTGGGCTCGAAGTGCGTTACCGGGGTCTGTCCCCGGTAACGCACTCAGCCGTCGGGGATGAGGCGGTGCAGCGCCTCGTCGAGTACCGGCTCGAGCTCGACCGGCCTGCCGGCCGCATCGAGGTAGGCCTGGTCGAGTCCCCCGCCGTCGGCGTTACCCCAGCCGCGCGTGTCGAACCCCGGCGCCACCGCTCCGTCGGTCCGCAGCGCCTGGACCAGGAACCCTGCGACGGTGTTGACCAGCACCCGCAACAACCGTGCCGCATCCTCGGGATCCATCCCCGTCGCAGCGAGCTCGCCCAGCAACGCGTCGAGCAGGGGCTGGGCCTGGTCGCTGGAGCCGGCCTGATGGGCCAGCCGGCTGAGGTTGCTGTGGCGTAATGACGAAGACCAGACGTTCTTGGCCGCCGAGAAGACCCGGTCGTGGCCGGTCTTCCCCTCGACCGGGAGGTCCCGGAGCTGCGAAGCGTGTCGGGCCAGCACCGCGGCCACCACCTCGTCGCGCTGGCCGATGTGCCAGTAGATGCTGGTGGCCGCCACGCCGAGATCTGCGGCGAGCTTGCGCATCGTCAGGGACGCGGGCCCGCCATCTTCGACGATGGCCAGCGCCGCGTCGACGATGTCCGCGGGCTCGATGCCGGCGTGGGCGGTGGACTTCGGAGTGGCGATGGGTCGTGCTCTCTCGTCGGGGAATGGCCGGTTGGAAGGCTTGCCTCCGCCGCGAAGGCGTGCAAGAGTGGAGCCGTCACTGTAACAGTGTTCTAGAGCGTGCACTCGGGACGCCCGCACCAGCTGTGCCGAACCCCAGGGGGATCAGATGGCCCAGGTCAGATACGCCGCCAAGCCGGTCGAGGCCGTTCGCAATCGCGAGCTCGAGGCCACCGGTCGGGAGAACTGGAGCGACTCGCTCGAAGCGGTCTGGGAGACCGACGCCGAGATCGTGGCCGCGGTGCTGCCGCCGCCGCTCGAACCCGGGCCCGAGCCGCTGGTGCGCCTGAACATATCGACGGTGACCATGCCCGGCGGGCACGTGTTCGGTGCCGGCTGGTTCGGCGTGCAGGCCCGCTACGGCACAACGGTGGGCGAGTACCCCCTCCTCATGCCGATGAGCACCGAGCAGGCCACCGTCGGCGGTCGGGAGACCTTCGGCGAGCCCAAGAAGATCGCCCGGATCACCAGCGACCGTGACGGCGACCGGATCCACAACACCGTCGAGCGCATGGGCTACACCGTCGCCGAGATCAAGGGCACGATCACCGGCGAGCGCGAACCCCGCGAGGGCGAGCGGATCGACTTCTACTTCAAGCTCCTCCCCTCCCCCGAGGGACCCGGCATGCTCGACGGCGACCCGTTCCTGGTCGAGTCCCGGAAGAAGACCAGGGAGCGCAAGGCCGAGCTGGTCGACGGTGAGGTCGTCCTGGGTGAGTCGCCGCTCGATCCGGTGGCCGACCTCCCCGTCCGCACCCTCCGGTCGATCACTCTGTGCGAGCGCTCGACCGTCGTCGACGCCCGCACCATCGGCACCGTGCCCGCCGCCGACATCATCCCCTTCGTCCACCAGCGCTACGACGACCTCTCGGTCCTCGGCAAGAGCGACTGACGACCAACCCAGCGTCCAGACCCGATCACCGAATCGCACAAGGAGCCGACAAGCCATGGCAGACGACGAAGAAGACCGCAGCCGCCCGTACGTCATCGTGTCGTCCGACACCCATGCCGGCCTGCAATGCGAGGAGTACCGGCCCTACCTCGACAGCCGGTACCACGAGCAGTTCGACCGGTACGTCAAGGAACGGCACAAGATGCGCCGGCTGGCCGAAGAGGTCAACGGCGAGTACATCGAGCAATGGGAGTCCGAGAACGCCGAAGGGCTCCGAGGCGCCTACGACCCCGAGGTGCGGGACAAGGAGCTGGACGCCGACGGTATCTCCGGCGAGATCATCTTCGCCGACGGCGACGCGGTCACCGGCATGGAGTCCCCGCCGTTCGGTGCCGGCCTCGCGGCCGGGCAGATCACCGACCCCGCTCTGGCCTTCGCCGGCGCCGCAGCCCACAACCGCTGGCTCATCGAGTTCTGCGCGACCAACCCACCTCGCCGCGCCGGGGTCGGCCTCGTCCCGGTCACCTTCGGTGTCGACCGGGCAGTGAAGGAGGTCGAGGCGCTCGCCGGCAAGCCCGGGATCAAGGGCGTGATGATCCCCACCATGTGGCACGACCACCCGTCCTACAGCGCGAAGCAGTACGACCCGTTCTGGGCCGCGTGCGCCGAGGCCGGGCTCGTGGTCCACACCCATTCGGGTGAGGCCGACATGGACGCCTACCACAACAACATCCCGATCTTCATCACCGAGGTGGTCTGGTGGACCCACCGCACCCTCTGGCACCTGCTCTACAGCGGAAAGTTCGAGAAGTTCCCCGGCCTGAAGTACTGCGTGGTCGAGGCCGGCTCGTGGTGGGTCGGCGACCTGCTGATGAAGGGCGACACCAACTTCGGAGGCGCCAAGAAGGTGAAGAAGATGTCCTCACGGATGAAGGGACTGCTGTCCAAGCTCCCGTCGGAGTACTTCGGCACCAACGTCTTCATCGGCGCCTCGACCATGTCCAAGGAAGAGATCCGCCGCCGCCATGTCAACGGCATCAACGCCCTCATGTGGGGCACCGACTACCCCCATCCCGAGGGATCCTGGCCCCACACCGTCGAGCGGCTCGAGACCGACTTCCAGGACGTCTCCATCGAGGACACGCGCCGCCTCCTCGGCCTCAATGCGGTCGACGCCTACGGCCTCGACCTGGCCGCCCTCCGGGAGGTGGCCGACCGGGTCGGCCCGACTCCCGAACAGCTCAACCAGGACCCCGAGCTGCGCACACCGCCCGACGCCGAGCGCGAGGCCCGCTGGTGGCTCGACGAGTACGACTGCAAGTTCCACGGCTGAGCCGCTCGCCATGACCGACTCACCACCACCCATCGACATCGCCGGCGGTGTCGCCGTGGTCACCGGCGGCGCCGGCGGCATCGGCAAGGGCATCGCGCGCGCGCTCCTCGGCGAGGGTGCCACCGTGGTCATCGCCGACGTCGAGAAGAACGCGCTCGACGCCGCGGTGACCGAGCTCTCCGACCTGGGCTCGGTGTCCGGTCGGACCACCGACGTGTCCGACAGCGCCAGCTGCGAGGCCCTGGCCGAGCACGTGTTCGGCGAGCACGGCGGCTGCCGCTTCCTGTTCAACAACGCCGGGGTCACCTCGGGCGGGGGCGGCAAGCCGTGGGAGCAGGAACCGAACGACTGGAAGTGGTGCTTCGGCGTCAACGTCTTCGGCCCGGCCAACATGGTCAGCGCCTTCGTGCCCCGCATGATCGAGGCGGGCAGGCCCGGGCACATCGTCAACACGTCGTCCGGTGACGGCGGGTTCGCGCCGGTGCCACGGGCCTCGGTCTATGCCTCGAGCAAGGCGGCGCTGAGCTGCTTCACCGAGGCGCTCGATCACCAGCTGATCGATACCGACACGCGGTTGCGGGCGTCGGTGTTCTATCCCTCGGGGGGACTCATGAACACCGGTCTGTTCAACGCGCAGCGCAACCGTCCGGCAGAGCTCGCCCGCGAACGGGGCGGCACCGGACGACCGTCGATGACCTTCGAGCAGCTCAAGGAGATGATGTCCAAGGGCGGCCGCGAGGTTCCGGTGGCCGACCTGGATCAGCTCGGCCAGTTCGTCGTCGACGCGGTCAAGGAACGGCGTTACATCATCGCTCACGCCCTGGACGACACCGCCGAGCTCCTCCACCGTCGGGCCGACGCCATCGCCCGGGCCGAGCTTCCACCACACCACGGGATCGAGTTCTGACAAGCTCGTCTTCATGACGAGCCAGGGTCCCGACCGCGTGCCACCGATCGAGGACTGGAACCGACTGCTCGACGATCGGGTCGCGGTCGTCACCGGCGGCGGTGACGGCATCGGTGGCGCCATCAGTCGCCTGTTCGCCCGACACGGGGCGCACGTGGAGATCGCCGAGATCGACCGGGACCGAGCGGCCGAGACCGTCGACGACATCACCGCCTCGGGCGGATCGGCCCGGGCCGAGCTGACCGACGTCCGGGTCGAGGGCGAGGTCGCCACCTTCCGCGACAGCGTGCTCGGACGGCATGGCTCGATCGACGTCCTCGTCAACAACGTGGGCGACTACCGGCCGCTGGTGCGATTCGACCAGTCCGGGCCCGAGTCCTGGCAGGCGATGTACGACGTCAACCTCGGCCATGTGCTGCTGACGACACGTGCCTTCCTCCCCTCGATGGTCGAGGGAGGGGGCGGTTCGATCGTGAACGTCCACTCGGTCGAGGGCATGCGGGGCTTCCCGGGCGAGCCGGTGTACGCCGCCATGAAGGCCGCGGTGGCCCACTTCACGACGTCCCTCGCCGCCGGATACGGCCGCAAGGGGATCCGGGTCAACGGCATCGGGCCCGACCTCACGCAGACGCCACAGGTCGACTACCTGGCCGGCTACGACGACCAGGACGGGGGCTGGGAGTCGTGGGCGCCGGCCGGACGGCTGGGCTGGCCCGAGGACCCCGCCCGAGCCGCGCTCTTCCTGGCAAGCGACCTCTCGTCGTTCATCACCGGCCACAACATCCCGGTCGACGGGGGCACCAAGGCCGGTGGCGGATGGTTCTACTCCCCCACGGCCAAGCGGTTCGTCAACCGCCCCCGGGGGCTCTGATCTGTCGCCTCCGAGTGCGTTATCCGGGGACAGACCCCTAACGCACTCGTCGCGAGTGCGCTAGGGGTCTGTCCCCCGTGAGTCACCGGTGACCCGGAGGGGGCGACGCTGGATCAGCTCGAACTCCGCGCCCGTACTGAGGAGGGCCAGCGACAGTTCGGGTGGGTCCGGCCGCGGCTCGGCCTCGGGATCGACGATTACGTCCCAGGCGAAGGCCGCTCCCGGAGTCGACGCCGGGCGGCAAGACGCGCGGGGGTCGACGGCGCCGACCAACGCGTCGAGCGCGGCCGTCGGATCGTCGGGGAGACCGCTGAACCAGGAGAACGAATCACCCTCCTCGAGGGCGGGACACTCCCCCAGGGACACCCGAGCCGTCTCGGCATCGATGACCTCGACCCGGAGCTCGACGTAGGTCCGCGGATGGAAGTGGGGGTGCAGCTGGATCACCTTGGCCACCGCCTCGATCCCCGATGGCTCCAGCCCCATCGCCTTCCGGAGACGCCGGGCCGCCAGCGCCGCGCTACCGATCCACTGGCGGCGGCCCATCTCCGCCGCCACTTCATCGCCGAAGCGCTGACCGATGGCCAACAGATAGGCCCGCACCAGCAGGTGGGCCTGGACCGCGAACTCCTGGACCACGGCGACGAGGGCCGCATGCGACAGGTCCTCGAGCTGGAACCCGGGATCGAAGGGCCCCGCGTAGTCGGCCCAGCCTCCGGGCTCGGCGCGGACCGCACCCGACTCCACCACCGGTACCGAGGCGATCTTCGAACCTCGTACGAGCGAGAGGTTCCGATGCTGCTCGTAGGGCGGTGCCTGGTCGTCGATGAACACCGACCAGTGGCAGTGGGGGTACCGGCCCGCGGGTTCCCGCGGTGGCCGGTGGATGGGCAGCATCTTCATCCGAGGGTTGGTGGCCGCTGCTGTGGCGTCGAATGTCGGGTCCTCGATGTCGTGGCACATGCGCCGCACGCGTTCCTCGCCCCACGGTTCGACATCCATCAGCGCCCCGCAGTGACTCAGCCAGAACTCGCCGTAGTCGGGCCCGTCCAACCGGAACTGGAAGTCCATGAACTGATGCGGTGCCCCGATGTCGAGCTGGAGGTTCTTGAACACGGTGCCGACATCGTCGCCCTCGAAACCCAACGCTCGCTGCATGCGCTCCGAATAGACCGGACTGGCGCCCATCCACTCGTCGATGGAGAACTGCACCAGTGCCGCATCATCGAATCGGTCGATGACCAGAGGAAGACCCACACGATCGATGAGATGACCCATCAACAGGTACTCGCGGCCCAGGTGGGCGAGGGCCTGGCGGGAGAGATCGGTCAGCTCGAAGGTGGGATCGAACCACCCCTGGCACGACACCCGGAGGGCTGGCATCAGGCGCGTCGGGCCGGCAAGATCTCGTCCCAGGCGATCGGCAGCACCGCATAGCCGTCGATCAGGTTCGAATGGACCCGGGGCAGCGATGCCGGATCGCAGTCGAGCCTGAGGCCCTTCATCCGCGAGAAGAGCGTCTCGAAGATGACGAGTCCTTCGAGCCGGGCCAGGCTCGCACCGAGGCAGAAGTGCGGGCCGCCGGAGCCGAATGCGACATGGTCGTTGGGCTCGCGGGCGAGGTCGACCTCGAACGGTCGGTCGAAGATCAGCTCGTCCCGGTTGGCCGACGGATACCAGAGCACGACCATCTCGCCGGCTTCGAGCGCCTGACCACCGACGACGGTGTCTCGGGTCACCGTGCGCTTGAACTGGAGCACCGGCGTGGCCCATCGCAACAGCTCCTCGATGGCCGTGGGCAGCCGCCCGCCCATGTCCTCGCTCAACCACGCCAGTTGTTCCGGGTGCTCCAGCAGGGTCACCGTGCCGGTGGTGATGAGATTGCGGGTCGTCTCGCTCCCCGCGTTCTGGAGGAGCATGAAGAAGAGATCGATCTGCAGTTGCGTCAGCTTGTACCCGTCGACCTCGGCTCGGACCAGCTCGGACAACAGATCGTCCTGCGGGTTCTTCTGCCGCTCCTGGCAGAGGTCGTCGGCGTAGGCGAACATCTCTGCGGCCGCCTCGGCGCGCTCCTCGTCGGAGAGCTCGCCCTCGAACCCGAACGTCGTCTCGGTCCACTCGAAGACCTGGTGGCGATCCTCGGCCGGCACGCCGACCATCTCGGCGATCACCTGGAGCGGGAGCTCCGATGCCATGGCGCTGACCATCTCGCACCCGTCGCCGTCGGCCACATCGTCGATGAGCCGGTCGACGTGGTGTCTGATCCTGGCCTCGAGCTCGCGGACCCGGCGGGGGGTGAACCCCTTGCTGACCAGCATCCGCATCCGGGTGTGCTCGGGCGGATCGAGGCTGATCAGCAGCCCGTCGGTCTCGCCGGATTCGACATCGATGAACGGATTGGGCCGGCTGGAGAAGACCTCGGGATGGCGGGAGATCTCCTGGATCTCGGCCTGACGGACGATGCTCCAGAAGTGGCCCCAGGTGGGGTGTTCGTGCCGGTGGATCGGGCCGGCCGCTCGTAGCTCGGTGAAGTAGTCGTGGGGAAAGCCGCGTGCGTAGGTGGCCGCATCCACGAGATCGGGCTGCTCCTCCATCACGGCCCCGAGAACATCTCGCCCAGTTCGGCGAGGTGGTCGGACTTGGGGTCGTAATCCTGGGCGCTGTCCTCCCAGGAGGCGAGCTCGGCCCGACCCACCACGAACCAGTGCACCTCGTCGGGCCCGTCGGCCAGTCTGAGGGTGCGCTGGCCGGCGTACATGTCGGCCAGCGGCGTCCACTGCGACACGCCGGTCGCACCGTGGAGTTGGATCGCGTCGTCGATGATCCCGCATACGCGTACGGGCACCATCGCCTTGACGGCGCTGACCCAGACCCGGGCCTCGGCGTTGCCCAGCTCGTCCATGGCCTTGGCCGCCTTCAGCACCATCATCCGCATGGCCTCGATCTCGATGCGGGCCTTGGCGATCATCTCGGTGTTCTTGCCCAGGCGGCCGATGGGCCGGCCGAATGCCTCTCGGGTGAGCCCCCGCATGGCCATGAGCTCGACCGCCCGCTCGGCCGCGCCGATCGAGCGCATGCAGTGGTGGATCCGGCCCGGACCCAGGCGCAGCTGCGAGATCTCGAAGCCGCGACCCTCGCCCATCAGGATGTTCTCCTTCGGTACGCGTACGTCGGTGAAACCCAGGTGCATGTGCCCGTGAGGGGCATCGTCCTTGCCGAAGACCTGCATGCCTCCCAAGGTCTCGACGCCGGGGTGGCGGCGAGGGACGAGGATCTGCGACTGGCGGCGATGGGGCGGACCGTCGGGGTTGGTCTGCACCATCACGATCATGATCTCGCAGCGCGGATCGCCGGCACCGGAGATGTAGTACTTCTCGCCGTTGATGACCCACTCGTCACCGTCGAGCACGGCCTGGCAGGCGATGTTCTTCGCATCGGACGAGGCCAGGTCGGGCTCGGTCATCGCGAAGGCCGACCGGATCTCGCCGTTCAACAGCGGGGTGAGCCACCGCTCCTTCTGCGTCGGAGCGTACCCACCCGCTCGAGCACCTCCATGTTGCCGGTGTCGGGCGCCGAGCAGTTGAGGCATTCGGACGCGATCGGGTTCTTGCCCAGCTCGGCCGCGATGTACGCGTAGTCGAGGTTGGCCAGGCCCTCCCCCGTCTCGGCGTCGGGGAGGAAGAAGTTCCACAGTCCCCGTTCCTTGGCCTTCGCCTTGGCTGTGTCGAGGAGCTCGAGCTGGCCGGGAGCCCACGACCAACGGTCCTCTCGGCCCTCACCGAGGGCGTGGAACTGCTTGGTGATCGGCTCGACCTCCTCGGCTATGAAGGCCTTGACCTGCTCGAACAGCGGCTTGGCGCCATCGGATATCCGCAGATCGAACATGCCGTCGGTGGTCGGGAGACCGGTCATCGGTTGCGCTCCGTCGGGTCGTCGTGCCGTTGTGGGCGAAAGCGCAGAGTACCTCTGCAGATCTCGCTGGGCGGTGGTGTGGTCAAACCGGCTCGGGATCCGCCGATGGAGTCCCATGAGACTCCGCTTCTCGATCCTCGCCTCGCTCTACTTCGCCACGGTCTCGTGCGGAGGGGCTGACCCCGCTGACGACGCCGCACCGAGCTCGCTGCCGGCGGTCGACGCGCCGGTCCCCGATGGCAGCGCCGCCGCCGACACTCCGATCGACGCGACCGACCAGCCGGACTCCGACAACGGCGCCGCTCTACCGGACGGGATGGCGTCCGAGGATCTTCCGACCGACGTCAGCGACCGATATGACATCCTGCGCGATTGGCTCGACGAGCACCACGACGATCTGGTGAGCGGGTCGGGGTTCGGATCCGCCGGCCAGAACTCCTTCCACGCCGACTTCGCCGTCGACCTGAACGACCGGGCCGAGGCCGAGGCCGAGTGCCCGTTCTTCCGGCACTGGCCGAGCTGTACTTCGCCGATATCGAGGACATCGAGGTGGTGCTCGAGGGCTGGGTGCACCTCGACGCCGGCTCCATCGACGACGCCGACTGGGAACCGATCACCTGCCCGTAGCGAGTCCCAGGGGGTCAGGCCGGGTCCAGACCGAGCAGGTCGATGGCGTTGCCGCGGGCGATCTTGTGGACCACGTCGGGATCGAGATGCCCGAAGAGCCGTTCGGCAGTCTCCCGTGACTCGGGGAAGGTCCCGTCCTGGTGGGGATAATCGGTCTCGAACATCACGTTGTCGACCCCGACCCTGTCGAGCAGCTCCACGCCGACGGTGTCCTTGAAGAAGCAGCTGTGGATCTGCCGGTGGTAGTAGACCGACGGCGGCTCGGCGGTTCGTGACTCACCCTGGGCCCACTGGTGGGTCTCCCATGTGTCGTCGGCCCGCTCGACGAAGTACGGGATCCAGCCGATCTGACACTCGGCGTAGAGCAGGTCGAGCTTCGGGAACTCGGCCAGCTTCCCCGAGAACAGCCAGTCGATCATCGAGGCCGCCGAGTTCGCCGCGATCATGTTGGCGGTGACGATGGTGGGTGCGTCCGCCGAGGTCGTGAGTGTCTTGGTCCCCGACCCGATGTGCATGCAGATGACGGTGCCGGTCTCCTCGCAGGCCCGGAAGAACGGGTCCCACTCTCCCGAATGGATCGAAGGCAGGCCGAGCCAGGCCGGGAGCTCGGACCAAGCCACGGCGCGCACGCCCCGTGCCGCGTTGCGGCGGATCTCGGCCGCAGCTAGCTCGACATCCCAGAGCGGCACGATGCAGAGCGGAACGAGCCGGCCACGACTGTCGCCGCACCACTCCTCGACCATCCAGTCGTTGTACGCCTCGACGCACAACTTCGAGAGCGCCAGGTCCTGGCGCTCGGCGAAGAGCTGGCCGCAGAAACGCGGGTAGTTGGGAAAGCACAACGACGCCTCGACGTGGTTGGCGGTCATGTCCTCGAGCCGTGCTGCGGGATCGAAGCAGCCCCGCCGCATCTCGTCGTAGGTGACGCCCTGCATCGTCACTTCTTCCGGCCTCAGTCCGGCCGCCGCGATCATCTGCCGGATCTGGTAGCGGTGGTCCTCGTAGTGCCACCAGGCCGCCATCTCGTCGCCGGTTCCGGGTGTCTCGGCCCAGGACCCGTCGACCAGGGCCATCTCGCCCTTCGGCTCGATCACGATGCGCGGCCCGACGTCCCGGTACCTCCGGGGTAGACGGGACGTCCAGACGTCCGGGGGCTCGACGACGTGGTCGTCGACGCTGATCAGCATCGGCATCGTCTCGGCGGCGGTCATCGTGTCCCCTGTTCGGAAGATTGCCCGGCCCGGTCGGGCCGGTGGTCGTCGATCACTCCTCGGCGACGGAGGTCGGCCAGCACCAGCCGGCCCTGATCGATCATCATCCGCTGGTAGGCGGCCACGGCGGCGTCTCCGTCGCGGTTGACGAGCGCGTCCGCCACCCTGGGCAGCCCGGCCCGGGCGACGGCGGCGGAGCCCTCGACCGCCGCGAAGAAGTTGCCGGGCACGATGCCCGACAAGCCCCTGGCCATGGCACGGAATCGGGGCGATCCGCCCAGGTCGTGCAGCCGGCCTCGGGCATCGACCACGGCCTTCTGCAGCGAGTCGGGATCGGTCATGCCCCCGGCTCGCAGGAATACGCCGGCCAGTTCGGCGAGCTGGTCGTCGGTGGCGCGCTCGCAGGCCTTTGCCGCGGCGAATCCGTCGACGAAGGCGTAGAGCTCGAAGTGATCCGCGACCGAACGACCGTCGACCGGTTCGACGAATGCCCCACGGTGCGGCTCCATCCGGACCACGCCTTCACGCTCGAGGCCCATCAGCGCATCGCGGACGGGGATACGGCTGACACCGAGCGAGGCGGCCAGCTCCTCCTGGTTGAGCCGGTCGCCGGGGCGGAGCTCTCCGTCCCAGATCCGGCGACGGACCACCTGGGCGACCTGGTCGCCTACGGTAGGTCTGGCCAGGCGGGTCGTCGGGGCGGCAGCACGCATCGATCAGCGTCCGGTGAAATCGGGATCGCGGCCGTCGCGGCGAGCCCGGTTGGCTTCGTGGAAGTCCTCTGACCGGCTGGACAACTCGATCGCCCACCCCTCGTCCTCGAGGTGGCGCTCCAGCGGACTGGTGGCCGCCCGGTGGACGAGGAGCTTCGACAGTCCCACGGCGACCGTCGCGGCGCTCCCCAGCTCGGTGACCAGGCTCGCGGCCACGTCGTCCACCTCGGCGACCGGTACGGCGCGGTGCACCATGCCCCATGCTTCGGCCTGGGCGCCGGTGACGGTTCGACCGAGCATCAGCATCTCCTTGGCCCGGGCCACGCCGACCAGGCGGGGGATCATCCAGGAGCCGCCGCTGTCGGGGGTGAACCCCGACGCCGTGAACGGGGCGCGGAGCCGGGCGTCGTCCGCCACGATGGCGAAGTCGCTGGCCAGGGCGAGGTTGAGGCCGAGACCGATCGCCCAACCCTTGACCGCGCTCACGATCGGCGTCTGCGTCTCGAGCATGGTCGTGATCAGCCGGTTCACGTGCCAACGCATCTGCCGCTGCGTGGCACCGACGCGAGGCCTGACGTCGGGGCGGCCTCGAAGCGACAGATCGAACCCCGAGCAGAAGTGGTCACCCGTGCCGCCCAGAAACACGACCCTCACCGTCTCGTCGGAACCGGCCACCTCGATCAACTCGATCAGGGTCATCACCTGGTCGTCTGTGAGGGCGTTGCGCCGGTCGGGCCGATCGAGTGTGATCGACAAGGTCCCGGTGCGGTAGTCGACCAACAGCCCCTCGACTGATGCTGGCATCTCTCTCATGACCGGTTTCTCCCCGTTGCCTGGCGTGCCGACTTCATGTCCCGGCCGTCCCGGTACCCGCGTCGAGGGCGGCGAATCGTCCGATGAGCGCCTCGAGTGCTCCGGCGCACGAGGTCGCGCCACCGGGCGGATCGGGCAGGCGCACCGGCCCGTGCTCTCGGCTGGGGAGTAGCACGGTGGCGTGACCGGGCGTCGTGATCTCACCCCGCTGGTTCTCACCCCACACCTCGAGATCGACCGCCGGCCGGTCGCCGGCGGCAAGGTAGCGGCGCGTCACCGTGCCGCGCATCCAGTGCGTGTCGCCGACGAAGTTGAACAGCCGGAACTCGCAATCGAGCGCTGCCAGCCACGCATCGTCACCCATCCAGTCGGTGCAGAGGTGGATGAGCCAGGTCTCGCGCATCCGGCCGTAGTCGTAGACGGCCGGGCTCCCCGCTCGGTGGGCCCATTCGGGGTCCCAGTGCACCCGTTGTTGGACGTCGGGGACGTTGAGATCGTCGGGCCGGAAGAATCGCGGGATCCGGCCCCGCTGTTGATGACCGAGCCGCAGTGCCTTCACGCCGTAGAGACCCATCCCCACTCCGACGTGCCAGCAGACGATGTCGGTGACGCGCAACGGACCCTTCACCAGTGGACCCAGCTCGTCGCCCTCGGCCACGTCCTCCCACCACCGGTGGTCGGCGCCGCGGCGCTGAGCCCGCTCGGCCAACGCCGCCGCGGCGATTGCGTCGATCTCCTCGTCGGTGTAGGGCGCGACCTCGAGGTCGTCGTACTTGCCCTTTTCTTCCGAGCGGTCCCGGTCGGTGCGGATCATCAGCCGGTACTGCGCGGCCAGGACCCGGTCGGGCGCGGCGAACACCTCGGCGGTCCATTCGTGCACGGCTCGTTCGGCGAATGCGCTGCTCTTGTCCCGGACGCCGACCAGCGCGTTCCGCCGGGTGACCGCCGTTGCCGGACGCAGGGGATTCCACCACTCCCGGTGGCTGCCCGCGTAGTAGGCATGTGCGCCGCGGAGCGGGTCACCGGCCAGGAGCTCCTTGGCCTGCGGGTCGAGCCGCTCCACCTCGTCGACACCGATCAGCGTGTCGCCGCCGTTGAGGTGGGGCGGGGCGATCGGGCCACCCCAGATCGATGCGGCGGCGTGATCGGGATCGCACCAGAGCGGGTTGTCATCGCCGCAGGCCTCGGCCACGTGACGGAACGCGTCGATGCCGGGTTCGCGGTAGTGGGGCGGCTGAGGATGGGGCTGTGCCACGCCGATCCTCTGCCTCAGTCGGGCCACGCCCTCGTCGGTGATAGAGCCGGGCATGGCTGTATACAATATACGATCCTGCCCGACCCGGTTACTACGCTGTGCCGACCGTCGGAAACCGACGCTGAGGGACCAGATTTCGAGATGTTGGCCATCGATCGACAGTCCGCTGACGGCGAAATCCGCGCCGCGGTCGCCGCCTGGGTCGAGACCAACGTCCCGCTGGCGTGGCGCGACGCCGCACCTGGTGGCCGCGCCGCCATCCGAGCGGTTCGACCGCGGGCCGACTACGAGGCCTGGTACCCCACCTTCGCGGCGTCGGGCCTGGTCGTCGCCACCTGGCCGGTCGCCTTCGGAGGCCTCGACCTCAGGCCGGACAAGGCCCGCGTCGCCGAATCGATGTTGGCCCCCTACAACCTCGGCCGACTCAATCCTCTCGGGCTCAACAACACGGCCCCGGCCCTCTTCGCTCACGGCACCGAGGAACAGCGCCTGCGCTTCCTGCCCCCGATGGTGGCCAACACCGAACGGTGGTGTCAGCTCTTCAGCGAACCGGGGGCCGGCTCCGACCTGGCTTCGCTGGCCACCCGCGCCGAGCGCGACGGCGACGAGTGGATCCTGACCGGTCAGAAGGTCTGGACCACCTGGGCCCACCGATCGGAGTTCGCCATCTGCCTGGCCCGCACCGATCCCGGGGTACCGAAACGGAAGGGCATCACCTACCTGTTGGTCGACCTGCGCAGTCCCGGAGTCGACGTCCGCGAACTGCGGCACCTGGGAGGCGAGGTCGACTTCAACGAGGTCTGGCTCGACGAGGTCCGGGTCCCGGACACCCACCGGGTCGGCGCGGTCGGCGACGGGTGGCGGGTGGCGGGAGCGACACTCGCCGGCGAGCGGCAGATGGTCGCCGGGTCGGGCTCCGGTGGCGTCGATCGCATCGGTGGCAGCGGAGTGCATCGCGTCATAGAACTGGCCCGTGCCACCGGGAGGGTCACAGATCCGCGGGTGCGACAGGAACTCATGCGGCTGCACAGCGAGGAGACGGTTCGGGGCTGGACCAACCAGCGGGTACGGGCGACCGTGACCACCGGCGGAACCCCCGGCCCGGCCGCCTCGATCGGAAAGGTCCACCAGGGGTCCCTCAACCAGCGCGTGCAGCTCATGGCGCATGAGATGCTCGGCGCGAGCGGCCAGGCGTGGCTCGGCGACTGGCTCGAGGACATGCCCTACGAGCTGCGAGGCATGATGCGGAGCCGGGCCAACACGATCGAAGGGGGCACCACCGAAGTGAACAAGAACGTCATCGGCGAGAAGGTCCTCGGCCTTCCCCGGGAACCGGACCCCTGGCACGACGCCGCCTGGGAGGAGACCCCACGGTCATGAGCAGCTACCAACATCTCCAGGTCGAAAGGCACGGTCCCGTCGGTTGGCTGATCAACGATCGTCCCGACGTTCGCAACGCGATGAACAGCGACATGCGCGACGAACTGGCCGACGCGTGGCTCGAACTGGACCGAGACCCCGCGGTCCGGGTGATCGTCCACACCGGCAACGGTCGCGACTTCCAGACCGGCGTCGACGTATCCGAGATCGCGTCGGACGGAGTCGGCATGGAGCGCTACCGGCAGTCGATGGAGGAGTTCGACGTCCATTTCACGGCATGGCATCAGCAGGTCTGGAAGCCGGTGATCACCGCGGTCAACGGAATCTGCTGCGGTGGCGGGTTCCACTGGATAGCCGACGCCGACATCGTGATCGCTGCCTCGGACGCCCAGTTCTTCGACCCCCACGTCTCGGTCGGCCAGGTCGTCGCCATCGAAGCCATCGGCCTGATGAAGAAGATGCCCGTGGAGGCCGTGATGCGCATGGCCCTCATGGGCAGCCACGAGCGGATGGGTCCCGAGCGTGCGCTGGAGCTGGGCATGATCAGCGAGATCGTGGAGCCGCCCGAGCGGCTTCGCGAGCGGTCCCAGGAACTGGGCGAGACCATCGCCCGCAACTCCCCCGCGGCGATGGCGGCCACCAAGAAAGCGCTGTGGGGCGCACTCGAGCTCGGGCTGACCGACGCCTGTCGCGCCGGGGCGCGGCACCTGGTGTCGATGTGGGGACATCCCGATCAGACCGAGGGACCACTGGCGTTCGCCGAGAAACGCGATGCGAACTGGGAACCGCTCGCCGGCGGCAACGATACCGACGCCGATGACTGACCGGCCGAACCTGGCCCGGCTGCTCTTCGACCACCCGCTGCTCGCCGATGGGATGGACGGCAGCGACCCCCTGTTGTGTTCGGTCGATCGCCAGATGGCCGCACGCGAAGCCGGCGATCGCGTCATCAACATGGCCCGGGAGATGAATGAGGCAGGAGTCACGGCCCGCACCGGTGTCGCGATCATCCGGAGCCGGGGCGACGAGCAGCTGATCGCCATGCTGGCCGCATGGACCATCGACGCCGTCGCCGTTCCCGTCAATCCACGCCTCCCGGACGCGTCGCTGGGCGCCCTCCTCGACGAGACCGGTGCGGGTGCGGTGCTGCGGCCCGACGGCGTGGAGCCCCTGCCGTCCGGCCGCACCTACGACGACGGTGTGGCGTTCGTGCTGTGGACCTCGGGTACGACCGGACGACCCAGGCCGGTGCTCCATACGCACGAGGGGTACCTCGAGCTACTCGATCGCGTGCTCACTCCCCTTCGCGCGAAGTCGCGGACTCCCGCTCGGGAAGTGTCGGCCAACCTCATTCCCGTCCCGATGGCCGTGAACGCCGGCATCTACAACGCGCTCTTCGGGCTCCGGGCCGGCGCACCGCTGGTCTTCATGGACACGTTCCAGGCGCGGAAGTTCCGGATGTTGGTCCAACGGCACCAGATCAGATCGTCGGTCCTGCCGCCCGCAGCGATGGCGATGCTGGCTGACGACGCCGCCGTCACCGATCTGATGCCGCTACGGTACGTGCGATCGATCACAGCTCCCCTCTCACCGTTCCAGGCCCGACGATTCACCGAGAAGTTCGGCGTCACCGTGCTCAACGGATACGGCCAGGCCGAGATCGGCGAGGTGATCGGGTGGACCACCGCCGACGCCAGGGAGCATCCCGAGAAGCTCGGAGCGGTGGGACGACCCCATCCCGGGGTCGAGATTCGGATCGCTTCGCCCGACCGGGCGGGCGTGGGCGAGCTGCTGGTGCTCCCTCCTCGCCGTGCCGTCGGCTACGCGTCCGATGACGACCTGCACGACCGACTCACCGATGACGGGTTCGTCCGGACCGGCGACCTCGCCCGCGTGGACGACGACGGCTTCGTGTGGATCGAGGGGCGCATCGGCGACCTGATCAACCGAGGGGGCAACAAGGTCTATCCGGACGAGGTCGAGGAAGTCCTCGCCGCCGTACCGGGCGTACGCGAGGCCGCGGTTGCACCCGCGGCAGACGATCGGCTCGGCGAGGTCCCGGTGGCCTACGTCGTGCGGGAGACCGACGGAGTCGTGGTCGACGACGACGTGCTGGAGGCCGCGTGCCGGTCGGCGCTCGCGCCGTACAAGGTCCCGGTCCGGTTCGAGCGGGTCGACCGGCTGCCTCGCAACGATGCCGGAAAGCTGCTGCGACGCGAGTTGCACCCGTGATCGACCACGAGACGCTCGAGGTCTCCCGCGACGGAGCGGTCGGCTGGCTGATCTTCGACCGACCCGCGGTCGGCAATGCGCTCGACGCCCGAATGTTCGTCGATCTCGAGAATGCCTGGGCCGAGCTCGAGGCCGACCGTGACGTACGGGTCATCGTGAACACCGGCAACGGGTCGGCCTTCCAGACCGGGCTCGATGTGGGCCAGCTGGCCGGGGATGAGGAGGCGTTGCGGCGGAGCTCACGCCAGACCCGCGACTTCGAGCTTCGGATGACCGCCTGGCATTGCGGTGTGACCAAACCGGTGATCGCCGCCGTCAACGGAGTCTGCGCTGGCGGAGGCCTGCATTTCGTCGCCGACGCCGACATCGTCCTCGCCGCCGACACTGCGACGTTCCTCGACCCGCACGTCTCGGTGGGTCAGGTGTCGGCGTTCGAGGCGATCGGCCTCCTCAAGAAGTCGCCGATGGAAGCCGTGTCGCGGATGGCGTTGCTCGGTCGACACGAGCACATGACAGCCGAACGTGCTCGCCAGCTCGGCATAGTGTCGGAGGTCCTACCCGAAGACCAGCTTCGCGACAGGGCCCGGACGCTGGCCGAGGCGATCGCGCTGCGCGACCCCGACCACCTCGCCGCCGCCAAGCAGACCCTCTGGAGAGCACTGGAACGATGACGAACGAGAAGGCCTACATCCACGAGCTCGTCGACATCCGGGGCACCCACCGGGCCGACTACATGCACCACATGACGGCCAACTGGAGCCCCAACGCCCAGGAGGACCGGGACCAGCGGTGCTTCGGCGTCTGGGGTGTGCTCGGTAGCACCGGGCACTGGCCCCAGGTCTGCAACATCTGGGAGGAGCACGGTCTCGACGGCCTGGCCGCGTCGTTCGCCGACGAGGCGATTGGTGCCGGACTCCAGGATCCCAAGCTCGAGAAGTGGTGGACGAAGGCCGCCGAGTTCAGGACGGGCGGGTTCGACCGCGTCCTGCTCCCGGCGCCGTGGATGCCGACCATCACCGAGCAACTCGACGCCGGGGTCCGAGCCGATGTCTTCGCCCACGAGACCCTCCGGTGCCGAGCCGGGACGGCGCCCGAGTTCCTGGAGGCGGCTCGCGAACGGGCCGTCACCGCGTACGGACGCTTCGGCTGGCAGCTCGCCGGAGCATGGACCACCGCGATGCGAGACGACGACGAGGCGATCCTGCTGTGGGCGGTTCCGTCCTGGCAGGCGTGGGCCGACGGTGAGCAGGCCCACGACGACCTCGAGGTCATCGGGTGGCGCGAAACCGCCCGGCGTATCGTCACCGACTGGCAACGCATCGCCATGGTGGCGGCCCCTCTCTGTCCCTTCCGCACCGGCCGGCAGCCCAACCGCGACGACCGCAAGGACTGGAAAGAGTGAGGCTGCGGAGCGGAGCGCAGCAGCAGCAACGCAGAACCCGATGGCGAAGCCGGCGCAGCGGATCATCGCTGCGCCAAGAAAGCATCGAGTGAGGCTGCGGAGCGGAGCGCAGCAGCAGCAACGCAGAACCCGATGGCGAAGCCGGCGCAGCGGATCATCGCTGCGCCAAGAGAACCAGAACCGTTGACAGGATGGCGGTTCGTGGTGACGATGGGGGCGACTCGATCGCCCAAGGGGACCCGTTGACCATCCTGGATCCGGACGCCGCCAGCCCGGCCGCCCGGCTGCGCGGTTGGGACTCGATCGAGTTCTGGGTCGGCAACGCCCGAGCCATGGCCGGATTCCTGTGTGGCTCGTTCGGCTTCACGGTCACCGCCTACGCCGGACCCGAGACCGGCACGGACGACCGCTCGTCGTACCTTCTCGAGCAGGGCGACATCCGGCTGGTCGTCACCGCCGGCCTCTCCCCCGACTCCGAGATCTGGAGTCACGTTCGACAACACGGGGACGGCGCACACGACCTCGCCTTCGTGGTCGACGACACCGAATCCACCTACACGGCGGCGCTGGCTCGAGGAGCCCGGCCGGCTCGAGAGCCGTATGGGTTGAGCGACGAGCACGGCACACTCCGGTTGGCCGCGGTCGCCACGTACGGCGAGACCAAGCACACCTTCGTCGACCGCAGCGACTACGCCGGCCACTACTGCCCCGGCTACGTGACCACCGGTCTCCCGCCGGAGTCGGCCGGCCCCCCGGTGGGGCTGACCACCGTGGATCACGTCGTCGGCAACGTCGAGGAAGGACGCCTCGACCACTGGGTCTCGTTCTACGAGGACGTGATGGGCTTCACCCAGCTCCGCCACTTCGACGAGTCCCAGATCGCCACCGAGTACTCGGCTCTCCGCTCCACGGTGGTCTGGAACGGTGGCGGGGTGGTCATGCCCCTCAACGAGCCAGCGCAAGGACTGAAGAAGAGCCAGATCCAGGAGTACCTGGACACCTACCGCGGCCCGGGCGTGCAGCATCTCGCGTTCCACACGACCGACATCGTGCAGGCGATCTCCGCGCTGCGCGCCCGTGGCGTCCGCTTCCTCGAAGCCAACGCCGAGTACTTCGAGGACGTCCGCCGGCGGCTCGGGTTCCTCGATCTGCCCTGGGACGATCTGACCCGCCTCGGCATCCTCATCGACCACGAGCCCGACGGCCACCTCCTCCAGCTGTTCACCGAGCCGGTCAGCGACCGACCCACGGTGTTCATCGAGATCATCGAACGGGGCGGAGCTCGCGGATTCGGCGAGGGGAACTTCAAGGCCCTCTTCGAATCGATCGAGCGAGAACAGGCCCGCCGAGGCAACCTGTGATCGGTCGTCCCCGATCAGCGATCACGCACATGACCGCCTACCGCCCGGGTCGTAGCGCGGCCCAAGCCGAGATCGACCACGGCGTGGCCGATGCGATCAAGCTCGCTTCGAACGAGGCACCCTACGGTCCGCTTCCCAGCGTATCTACCGCAATCGCCTCCGCAGCCGAGCAGCTCAATCGGTATCCCGACCACCGCGCGACACGCCTCCGCACCGCCATCGCTGCGCGGCACGAGCTGGACCCGGACCGGGTCACGGTCGGCTGCGGATCGGTCGGGCTACTCCAACAGCTCGCCCTCACCTACCTCGATCCCGGCGACCCGGTCGTCCACGGCTGGCCGAGCTTCGAGGCGTACCCCGTCTTCGCGACGCTCACCGGAGCCGCAGCCACCATGGTTCCGCTACGCCGCCTGACCAATGACCTCGCCGGCCACCTCGAGGCGGTCGACGAGCGCACCAAGCTCGTGCTGCTGGCCAACCCGAACAACCCCACCGGAACCGCATTGGGAATCGACGACATCATCAAACTGCTCGACACCGTCCCGGCCACGACCATCGTCGTCCTGGACGAGGCATACCGGGAGTTCGTGACCAGCGCGGCCCTGCCCGACACCGTTCCCCTGCTCGACCGGTACGACAACCTGGTGATCCTGCGGACCTTCAGCAAGGCGCACGGACTGGCGTCCCTGCGGGTGGGCTACGGATTCGGCAACGTCGAGGTGATCAACGCAATCGACCGGACCCTCATCCCGTTCGCGGTGAACGGCCCGGGCCAGGCCGCGGCCCTCGCCAGCCTCGGAGCGCACGACGAGCTGGTGGATCGAGTCGAACGGATCGTCACCGAACGACGCCGCGTCGAGCGAGAGCTACGGGTACTCGGATGGTCCGTCCCCGATGGTCAGGCCAACTTCGTGTGGCTACCGGCCGGTGATGCGACCGAGGATCTGACCGTGGCTCTCGAACAGGACGGAGTCGTCACCCGAGGCTTCCCGGGCACCGGTGCCCGTGTCACCATCGCTGAGGCCGACGAAAACGACCGCTTCCTCGAGACCTTCGAACGGGTCGCAGGGTCGAGAGATGCCGTCGCTTGGGGCCTGCCCACCGGCAGGCTCTCGAGGCGCGTGCAATCCCTCATCGACGACCTGCGCCGCGCTCGCCACCGGCTCGACACCCATGCTGCCGCTCGTCGGGCCACCGGCTTCACCGACGCCGATCCGGTGACCGCCGAACGATGGGACGAGGGCCAGGTCTGGGCCCACCTTGCCGAGTTCGGCAGCTACTGGTTACCCGAGCTCCAGCTCATCGTCGACGCCCGCTCGTCGGCTCCGACGCCGTTCGGCCGGACGAAGAGCGATCCCCATCGCGTCGCCATGATCGAACGACACCGGCACGGATCTGTCGCCGATCATCTGGCGGTCGTGCATCGTGACATGGACGCCCTCGAAGCCGAGCTGGCTCAGCTGGACCCCACCGACTGGACTCGTGTGGGCCGACACGAAACGCTCGGCGACATGGACCTGTGGCAGATCCTGGACGAATTCGCGGTGGGCCACTATCACGAACACGCCGACCAACTGGACGGACTCCGCAGATGACCGACTCCTCCTGGATCCCGGTCCCGGACCACTCCCCCTTTCCGATCGCGAACCTGCCGCTCGGGGTCGGCGCCCCACCCGACGGCTGGCCGAGGGCCTGGGTCGCAATCGGCGACCATGCCCTCGATCTGGCGAGGATCGAACAAACGGGGCACCTCGACGGCCTCGGACTCCCGGAGGGTTGCTTCTCGCAGGATCGGCTCAACTCCTACCTGGCCGCCGGCCCCGAGACCTGGGCGGCGACCCGCGCCCGTCTCACCGGCCTGCTCAGTGATCCGGTCCATTCGACGGCACTCGAACCGATGTTGCACCCCCGGTCAGATCTCCGGATGGGCCTACCGGTGCACGTGGGCGACTACGTGGACTTCTACTCCTCCTTGCATCACGCCACCAACCTCGGCCGGCTCTTCCGGCCCGGCGCCGAGCCGCTCCTACCGAACTGGCGTCACCTCCCCGTTGGATACCACGGTCGATCGGGCACGCTGATCGGCACCGACCAGCTCATCCCCCGTCCCAGCGGGCTGCGGTTGGTCGACGGCGAGCCCGTCTTCGGTCCCTGCAATGCCCTTGACATCGAGCTCGAGGTGGGCACCGTGGTCGGCGTCGGCAGCGCACGGGGTCGGCCCATTGCGGCCGATGACGCCCGCGCCCACCTATACGGATTGTGCCTGGTCAACGATTGGTCGGCGCGGGACATCCAGGCCTACGAGTACCAACCCCTGGGGCCGTTCCTGGGCAAGAGCTTCGCCACGTCGGTCTCCCCCTGGCTGGTGAGCTTCGCCGCACTCGACGCTCATCGGGTCACCCCGCCCGTGCAAGAGCCACCGGTTGCGTCATACCTCCGCACCGACGACCGCTGGGGGTTCGACCTCCACCTCGAGGTGATACTCGAATCGGAGGCCATGCGGGCGGGCGGCATGCCCCCGGTCACCGTCAGCACCACGAGCTTCGCCGACATGTACTGGACCCCCGCCCAACAGCTGGCGCACATGACCGTCAACGGTGCCTCGACCGGCCCGGGCGACCTCTTCGCGTCGGGCACCGTTTCGGGTCCCACCCCCGGGACCGAGGGGAGCTTGATCGAGCTCACCTGGCGGGGCGAGCGACCGATCGACCTCCCCGACGGGACCAGCCGCACCTTCCTGTCCGACGGCGACCGGATCACCCTGCGAGGCTGGGCGGGAGGCGAGGACGGTCTCCGCATCGGGCTGGGTGAGGTGTCCGGCACCATCGCGTCGTCCACGCCATCGTCCGAGGGAAGCTGAGGTATGCCGCACTACCGCCAGGTCGGGACCATCCCGCCCAAACGCCACACCCGATACCCGCAATCCGACGGCTCGCTCCACGTCGAGGAACTGATGGGTCAAGCGGGGTTCGCCTCCAGCTCGGCGCTGCTGTACCACACCAGTTCGCCGTCGGCGGTGGTGGACATCTCGTCCGTGGCCCGCGACGGGAGCCAGGACCCGGGTGGTCCGTCCTCTCGGACTCCGAAGCCCGAAGCACCCCTGATACCGCGCCACATCCGGACCGGTCAGCTCGAACCGACGGGCCCGGACCTCGTCAGTGGCCGCGTCGTGATGCTGGGCAACCGGGACGTCACCCTCTCGTGGGTTGCCGCGAGCGAATCCAGTGGTCTCCACCGCAACGTGATCGGCGACGAGCTCGTCTATGTACAACAGGGCCGGGCGGTCCTGGAATCGGTGTTCGGGTCACTCCCGGTCGGATCCGGCGACTACGTCGTGGTCCCGGCGTCGGCCACCCACCGATGGAGGATCACCGAGGGACCGGTCGACGCCCTGGTCGTCGCAGCGTCAGGTCACGTTTCGCCGCCTCGGAGGTATCTCTCGGATCAGGGGCAGTTCCTCGAACACGCGCCCTACTGCGAACGCGACGTCCGGGCCCCCGAGGCGCCGCTGATCGCCGACGGTGAGAACATCCCCGTCCTGGTCCGGGACCGGTCCGGCCTTTCGAGACACACCCACCGGTACCACCCCTTCGACGTCGTCGGCTGGGACGGGTGCCTGTATCCGTGGGCGTTCAACATCGCCGACTTCGAGCCGATCGTCGGTCGGGTCCACCAGCCACCTCCGGTCCACCAGACGTTCGAAGGTCCCGGTTTCGTGGTGTGCTCGTTCGTGCCACGGCCGTACGACTTCCACCCCGACGCCGTGAAGGTCCCCTACCACCACGCCAACACCGACAGCGACGAGGTGCTGTTCTACTCGGCCGGCGATTTCATGAGCCGAGCGGGCTCGGGGATCGGCGTCGGATCGGTGTCGTTCCACCCTGCCGGGTTCGTCCACGGCCCCCAGCCGGGCAGTCTCGAGGCGAGCATCGACGAGGACCGGACCGAGGAGGTGGCGGTGATGATCGACACCTTCGCCCCGCTGGCGGTCACCGATGCAGCCCGGGCGGCGTCCGACCCCGACTACCCGTACACGTGGGCCCGCTGATCGAACTTTGTGCCCTGGCAGTACCCATGTGCGAGGCAGCGCACAAAGTTCGTACGGTCGGCGCGGTCAGGCCGCCGCGAGGTGGGCGGCGACATCGTCATCGCCCACTCGGTCGAAGAAGCCACCGACCTCGTCGAGCACGTGGTCGAGCGACTCTGCCATGAAGAGCACGGGCTGGTAGCGGCTGATGTCGTAGGGGAGCCGGCCCATCGCCCAGACGTCGAGGGGCCGCAGCTCGGCGTGGGAGGCGAACCAGGACAGTTCGCCGAATGACGACAGGAGACCAGCGCCGTACGCCCGTGGCTCGCCGGCCTGGCGAACCACGCCGAACTCGCCGGAGAACCAGAAGACATCTGCGACGAACTGGTGGGCCTCGGGCGACTCGAGTCTGACCATGGCTCGGCCGGCCAAGCGGTGGAGCTCGGCCAGCTGGGGGTCGGCCAGGCAGTTGCCGTGGCCGACCACCTCGTGGATCACGTCGGGCTCGGGCGTGTAGAGCGGTGTCGCCGGATGGCGAACGTACTGCGTGGAGAGGAACACGCCGCGACTCAGCGCGGCGAAGAACGTCTCCTTGGCGACCAGCCCCTCGACGCCGCGGAACCTGAACCCGGAGAGCGGTCCGAGTCGATCGGTGACCTCGGTCAACTGGGGAAGACGGTTCCACGGCAGGTCGAGTCGGTCGCGGGCGGCCTGTACCTCGACCGCGCCGTGGCGGGCCCAGAGAGGGGTGAGGGCGTGGTCGACCGTGGCCCACACCGCGTGCTCGTCGTCGTCGTAGTCGATCACTGCTGCGGGCCGGTTCGGACCCCGCGCCGCCGCCGCGATCGACTTCCGCCGAGCCCGGTAGTCCTCGTCCTCCACGACGGCCGGGTCGATCGTCGGGCCATGGGGTGGACGTTTCATGGACCCAAACTACCGTTGGACACACGATAGGATCCCTTCTGGTTCCGCATCCAGACGATCCTCTGCAGTGAACCGCCCTGAGCCACCGTATGTCCGAGTCCATCCGCCCACTCGACCCCGTCGACGAGACGATCGTCGCGACGCTCCGACGCGACGGTCGCCTGTCCATCCCAGCCCTGGCGGAGGAGGTCGGAGTGAGCCGAGCAACGGCCTATGCCCGATTCGACCGCCTGTGCAACTCGGGGGTCATCACCGGGTTCTCGGCCCGGGTGGACCCGGCCTCTGTGGGTCTCGACGTGGCCGCGCTCGTCCTCATCACCGTCGCACAGGGCATCTGGCGGAACCTGAAGGACGAGGTGGCCCGGCTTCCCCATGTCGAGTGGCTCGGCCTGGCTACCGGACCCTTCGACTTCGTCGTGCTGGTCCGGGCCCGCGACCTGGCCGAACTACGCGACGTCGTCCTCGAAGGCATTCTGAGCCTCGAGGGTGTCAAGAACGCCCAGACGACCGTGCTCCTAGACGAAGCCGGCGACCTGGGTTGACGAGCGCTGCGGAGCAGTGGCTCCGGAGAACCCGATGGCGAAGCCGGCGCAGCGGATCATCGCTGCGCCAAGCAGCACCGTCACTTCGGCAGGCCCAGGATGCGTTCGGCGATGATGTTGCGCTGGACCTGTGAGGTCCCACCGGCGATGCGCCCACCGGGAGCTGTGCAGGCCTGGTGAGCTGCGGGTCCGTCGAGCATCGCGTGGGCGCCATCGAGCCCGGCTCGGACCATCGCTGCGTCGAACATCATCTCGGTGACGCCGAGCTTGCTGAGCGAGCTCGAGATACCGCCGTCACCGCGCTGACCGAGCCAGCCGTAGATGCGGCCTCGCGACCACAGCTCGACGAGCTGCTGTCGCTGCACCGGCGACAGTCCGCCGCCCATGGCCAGCAGGCCGGCCAACCTCCGTTCCGTGGCGACGGCCGCGGCGCCGATCGACCCGCGTTCGTTGGTGAGGGTGACCATTCCCACCCGCCACCCGTCGTTCTCCGGTCCCAGCAGGTTCCGGGCCGGGACTCGCACGTCGGTGAGCACGACCTCGTCGAACTCGGACTCACCGTTCATCTGACGCAGCGGTCGCACCACGATCCCAGCCGACGCCATGTCGACGAGGAAGAACGAGATCCCCCGGTGCTTCTTCACACCGCGATCGGTCCGGGCCATCAGGATGCCCCAGTCGCCGATGCGTCCACCGCTGCACCACACCTTCTGTCCCGTGACGACGTACGTATCGCCATCGCGTTCGGCCGCGGTGGTCAGGCCCGCCAGGTCACTCCCCGCTTCGGGCTCGGAGAAGAGCTGACACCAGACCCGATCGCCGGTGATGATCGGCCGCAGATGCTCGGCCTTCTGCTCGGCGGTACCGAACAACTGGATGCTCTGGCCGGCCAGGACGAAGCCGACCATGTTGATGAACGGGGGAACGTTGCCGGCCGCGCACAGTTCCAGCCATACGGCCTGGTGGTCCGGGCTTAACCCGCGACCGCCGAACTCGACGGGCCAGTGGAGACCGGCGTAGCCGGCCGCGAAGAGCCGCCGCTGCCATGCGACCCCCTCGGCACGGAGGCGGGGCGGCAGGATGGGCCCGTAGTCGGCCGGTGCCTCGGATCGGTTGGCTTCGAGCCACGCGATGGCGTCGTGCCGGAAGTCGTCGATGTTCGGCACCACGGTGCTCATCGCAGCACGATCTCGGCCAACAGCTCCATCGAGCGGATCCAGTCGGCCGACGTCTTTCGCCAAGGGGCGGCGACCACGTACTGCACCCCGGCCTCTTCGTACTCATCCCGCTCGACCCCGATCAGGTCGGGGTCCATCCCCTGCGGATCCCACCCGGTGCGATGGGAGATGACGAAGTCCTCCTCGGGCCGGTCCTTCCTCACCGTTTCGACGATCGCTCGGATCTCGTCGGGCGTAGTGCTGATGCCGTGGTATCCGTCGCCGAGCGTCGTCGCCCTCCGCAGGGCGGCCGGCGCCTGCCCGCCCACCCAGATCGGGATCCGATGGGCCGGCTTGGGCAGGACCCTGAGGTCTGCGAAGGAGTCGAAGGTCCCGTCGAACGAGACCGGGTCTTCGGACCAGCAGGCTCGCAACAACGAGATGGCCTCGTCGATGCGCGACCCGCGGTCGTGGAAGGACCGGCTGAGGGCGGCGAACTCGGCCTCGGACCATCCGACCCCTATACCGAGCGTGAGCCGCCCGCCGGTGAGGTTGTCGAGGCTGGCCAGAGCGTTGGCCAGCCACACCGCGTTGTACTGGGGCACCACGAGCACGCTGGTTCCGAGCCCGATGGTCTCGGTGGCGGCCCCCGCCCACGCCAGGCTGAGGAGAGGATCGTAGAGATACGGGGACGGATAGCCCTGGTCGGCCGGCTGCACGACGTGGTCGCTCACCCACACGTCGGCGAAACCGAGGTCCTCGGCTCGCAACGCCGCTCCCCTGATCGCTTCCGGCGACGCCGCCGGACCGAACTGGGGAAGATGAATTCCGACCTTCATCGCCACCTGGAGACCTCCGACGGGCTCACTCGGACCGGAGCCGGCGCAGGGGTGGAACGGTCCTCGGGGGCTGGCGTCGGGGCGGGAGAGCGGTGAGCAGCTCGGTGGACGCCGCGGCTATCCGGGTGACCGCCTGCTCGAAGACCGCCTCGGTGTTCACCGACGTCGACTGCACGCCGCTGATCTTCCGGACGTACTGCCGAGCCGCCGCCTCGATCTCCTCGGCCGTCGCGACCGGTTCCAACCCTCGGAGCGTGGTGATGTTGCGACACATGATCGGCAGGCTAGAGCGAACCGTGCCGGTTGGTCCGTCCCCTGGGGTAATCACCCGGGTCCGAAGGCTCACGTTCGCGTCCCTCGATGCCGATGGTCTCATGTGTACGACCGCGACCTCGGCCAGCTCTCCGCGTTGGCGCAGCTGATGAGCGAGCTCACCGAGCCGATCCTCCACACGCTGGACAGTGAGACACTGGCACCGACTCCGGCTCCGCCGGAGCTCTCGCACTACCCCCTCTGGCCCGGCTTCGACGGAACCCATCTGAGCCCGGAACACCTTGCGTCGGTGGTGCACACCCTGTATCGGGCCCAACGCCACGGCACAGCCCGCACCTGCGTACGACTGCGCGACCAGCCCGATCGGTGGCTCCTCACGATCGTCGATCTCACCGAAGCGCTCGGGGTCATCGCCTACGTCTTCTCCGACGACGCCGATGAGCACGGCGACCTCCCCACTCCCGCCACCGAACCGCACGCGGTCACGGTCAGGGTCGACGCGGCAGGACGGATCGTCGAAGCCACGCCGGCTGCGGCTCAGCTCCTCGGCATCGAGCAGCACGAGCTCATCGACAGCCACCTCATCGACTACATCCACCCCGACGACGTCGAGGCCGGCGCCGAGGCCTTCGTGGCGGTGACCGCAGACATCGGCACCACCGATCGGGTCCGCATGCGCATGCGCTCCGAACAGGCGCCCTTCCGCTGGATCGAGGTCCACGGCACAGCCGAACTCGTCGGCGACACCATCCACGTGGACTGCTCGCTCGTCGATGTCGATGATGAGGTGCGAGCCGCCGAGGCCCTCGCCGACAGCGAGCATCGGTTTCGTATGCTGGCCGATTCCATTCCGGTCGGCGTCCTCCGAACCGACCCGGAAGGTCACGTTCGCTTCGCCAATGCTGCGTTCCGAGAGATCACCGGTCTCGTCGCGGAGCGGGCCGATCACTGGCGCGAGCTCCTCCTGCCCGAGGACATCGACCGACTCGGAGATCAGATCGCGAGGATCGTCACCGAAGGCGCACCCGTCGACCTCGAGCTGACGATCACACCCTGGGGGCGCGACGAGCCGCGCACGGTCCATCTCGTGCTACAGGCGATGCGCTCACCGGAAGGTGAGATCGTCGACATCGTCGCTTCCATGGTCGACATGACCGACCGGGTCGAGCTGGAACGACGACTCGCCCACGACGCATACCACGACCATCTCACGGGGCTGGCCAACCGTACCCTGCTCCGATCCGACCTGGAGGAACGACTCCACCATCGCCACGACGCGAGCTCGCCCCTGGCGGTCATCTTCATCGATCTGGACGACTTCAAGCGGATCAACGACTCATTGGGTCACACCGTCGGCGACGAGCTCCTGGTTCGGCTCGCCGACCGCATTCGCTCGAGTGTGCGACCCGAGGATCTGGTCGCTCGATTCGGCGGGGACGAGTTCGTCGTCGTCACCGACGCCACGGGTGGAGCGGACAGCGTGCTCGCCGTCGCTCATCGGATCCAGCGTGAGCTCGTCGATCCCTCCGACATCGCAGGGACACCCATCACCACCCGCGCCAGCGTCGGCGTGGCCCTCGAGACCGGCCGGGGTATCACGGCCGACGGACTTCTCAGCGAAGCCGCCGCGGCGATGTACGCGGCGAAGGCGGGCGGCCCCGGCAACATCCACATGGCCGACGGGAAGTCGCGGGCCCTGGCGACGCGGCGACTGAGGATCGAGTCGGAGATGCCCGCGGCTCTGGAGACCGACCGGCTCACCCTCATGTACCAGCCGATCGTGGACCTCGGGACCGGCGAGATCCAGGGAGCGGAGTCACTGCTCCGCTGGCTGCACCCGGAGCTCGGCATGATCCCGCCCGCCGAGCTCATCCCCGTGGCGGAGTCGTCGGGACTCACCCATCAGCTCACGCTCTGGGGATCGGACCGGCTCTCCCGCGACAGCGCTCGGCTCCGCTCGTCGGACTGCGATCTGACCGATATCGAGCTCGGCATGAACCTGTCGAACGCCCAGCTCAGCGTCGGGTCGGTCTGCCCCGACATACTGGCGGCCCTCGAACGGCACCATCTGCGACCGGAAGATCTCGTGGTGGAGATCACCGAGACGCAGATGATCGGCCGCGATGCCGGCGCCGAAGCCGCCATCCGCTCGCTGCACGAGGCCGGCGTCACGCTGGCGCTCGACGACTTCGGATCCGGGTATTCGGCCCTCGAGTACCTCACCCGGCTCCCGATCGGCTATCTGAAGATCGACCGCCACCTCACCCAGCTCCTCCCCGACAACCCCACCGCTCGGAAGATCGTGAAGGGCGTGGTCGCCATCACCAATGACCTCGGCGTGGTCGCGATCGCCGAAGGCATCGAGACGAGTGACGAACTCGAGTGCTGTCAGGATCTCGGCGTGCCCGAGGGTCAGGGATTCCTCCTCCAGCGTCCGACCCCGTTCCCGCGACTGCTGTCCACCGGGTCGATCTCGCTCGGCACCTCGTAGGGACCCCGCGGGTCCGGGCGGAGGTCCGCTCATCTCCATCCTCCGTACAACCTGCCGATGGGTGGGGATGTCGACGAAGCGAGAGCGGTGGGCTCACCACGTCGAAGGACGGCCCGAGACACGCTGGCCCATCGCCCACCAGCGTCAGGTCTTCGGTGCGGGCCGCGTCGCGGGCATCGCGATGCTGGGGTTCATCGCGCTGCTGGTACCCGCCGTCGGGCCGGATCGGTTCGCCCTCGCCGCCATCCTGATCGTCGTCGTCGCCCCGGCGAGCTTCCTCATCGAGAGGTACGTCCCCCACCCCCGTACCGACGGCTCTCAGGTGACACTCGATCTGGTCACCGCCATCGGCCTCGTCCAGATCGTCCCCGGAGCGTGGTTCATCGCGGTGGTTCTGGGGATCGCGTCGCTCTCGGCATCCATCACGTCGCTCCCCACGACCCTCTTCCTCGTACTCCACGCCGCGTTCATGATCGGGATGTCGGTGACGGCCGTGAACCATGGCATCGACGGCTGGCTCCTCCCGATCCTGGCCCTGGCCGCCGCGACGGTGCCGATCGTGGTGTACGGACGCTGGTTCCGTAGGAACGAGGAGAGCGTGGCCTCACGCGTCGGGGACCTGGTCGAGACGACCGTGGCGGTCTTCTGGGAGGGCGACGCCACCGGCAGGCTCTCCGCAGCCTGGGGGCGCGTGTTCGAGCTCACCGGGTATTCGCCCGAGGAGTGGATAGCGGCCTTCCCCGATCGGGTCGTCCATCCCGAGGATCTCCACCTCGTCGGTGCGACGCCCGCCGGGCTGCCTCGGGGGTCGGTCGAGCGCACGATCCGCATCCGTCACCGCGACGGACACCAGCTGTGGATCCGGCACGTGACTCGGTCCGACCAGCGAGATCGTACGCCACGACTCATGGGGGTGTCCTTCGACATCACGACGCTGGAACGAGCCAAGATCGCTCTTCGCGAACAGGCGCGCCGGGATGCACTGACTTCGCTGCCGAACCGGCCGGCGATCATCGACGCCCTCGACACCGGACTGAAAGAGGGTTCGGTCGCCGGTCTCCTGGTCCTCGACCTCAACGGTTTCAAGAGGGTCAACGACACACTCGGGCACCCGACCGGTGATCACCTCTTGAGCGTGATTGGGAATCGACTCGTCGCCATGGTCGGTTCCGACCACGTCGTCGGTCGACTCGGCGGCGACGAGTTCGCCGTCGTCGTCTCCGGGGACGTCAGCGAACGGGACCTGATCCGACTCGGCCATCGCGTCGCGGCGACGGTCGCTCGTCCGGTCACGCTCAGGGGCCTGGAGCTGACGACCTCCGCGTCGATCGGTGGCAGCCTCGCCCCCCGCCACGGACAGACGAGTGATCAGCTCATCCGCAAGGCCGACATCGCCATGTACGAGGCCAAACGGACCTCCACCACGATGCAGCTCTACGACGGCAGCCCCGAGGCTCTCAGCATCGACCGCCTCTCACTGTCGACCGACCTCGGCCGGCATCTGAGACGACGATTGGAGCTCTGGTTCCAGCCGATCGTCGATCTCCAGACCGGAGAGGTCACGGGGCACGAGGGGCTGGCCCGGTGGCGAGACCCGCAGCGAGGCATCATCATGCCCGCCGAGTTCCTCGACCTGGTCGAAGCCACCGGACTCAACCGTCGTCTCGATCGACAGGTCCTCACCTTGGCTGCCCAGGCCGCCGCCCAGCTCGGAGCTCCGCACAGCAGTGTCGCCATCAACCTGTCCGCGGCGAGCCTCGGCGACCCACCCCTCCACAGGCGTCTCGATCAGCTCCTCGAGATCCACGGGCTCGAACCGAGCACGGTCTGCCTCGAGATCGACGAGCGCGCCATCGACGATGACGTCCACCGAGTCGAACCCGCGCTCCGGGAACTGGCCGACGCCGGCTTCGAGCTCGCCCTCGACGACTTCGGTAGCGGCTACTCGTCGCCGGGGCGGCTCATTCGACTCCCCGTACACGCGGTGAAGCTCGACCGGACGTTCGCCCTCGCCCTGGAGGAAGGGTCGACGAGAGCACGGACCGTCGTCCGGTCGATCCTCGCCATGACCACGGACATGGGGCTGATCTCGGTGGCCGAGGGGATCGAGTCGGCTGACGCCGCCGATCAGTTCCGCCAGTTCGGATGCAACCGGGGCCAGGGCTACCACTTCGGTCGGCCGGCCCCGCTCGTGACCATCGGGCCCGGACTCGTCGCCGAGGGCACGGTCGCTCCCGTGTCCACCCGAGGGCGGACGCTAGTCGGGGGTTCGCGGCCAGATGCGAGCGACGAGGGCCGCGACGCCGACGCCGCTGCAGACGATCATGGCCAGATCGATCGGGAGGCGGTACCGCGTGACTCCGAAGGTGGTGGCCACGGCCAGGAGGACCGCTCCCCACAACGACAGGAGCGGCGTGAGAGGGATCCGGCGCTTGCGCATCGAGACGAGGCCCACCACGGTCAGAGGTAGCAGGGCGTAGTAGAGGAAGAGACCCACCGTCGACGGCAGCTTCCCGCGCCCCTCTATCACCCAGTTGAGTCGAAGCGTGTGCCGGACCCGGAAGACCTCGAGAGCCCGGCCCATGCGAGCCGCCACCACGACGGGGAAGCGGTCGAGATTGTCGCCGATGTACTCGACCGCCTTCTCGCGATTCCATGCATCGATCACCGATTCGTCATAGACGACCCGATCGGGAGGTAGCTGGGTCGCTCCGGGGAACTCCTCCTCGAATTCGTCCCAGAGCTCACGCTGGTCGAAGCACAGCGCCCAGTAGCCGAGCGAACTCCCCTCCCATGCGGTGTCGCAGCTGCCCGCCATCAGCACCGCGCCGGTGGCCGAGGTCATGAGCGCCGGCTCCTCGAAGCGGACCATGTTGTAGCCGAGCCAGGGGGCCAGCGTTGCGAGACCAACCGCCCAACAGACGGCCAGCAGGGTGAGTCGGCGACGCCACCCGGCCTGGACCACCCACAGCATCAACGGGATCACCATGAACCCGAAGAGGAACGCTGCCTCGGCGCGGGTGAGTGCGGCGATCGAGATGCTCAGACCGAGCAACGCGGCTCGACCCGTCGTGGAATCGTCGATGAACCTGTAGGCGGCGATCACGGTCAGGAGCACCAGCGGGGCGTAGAGCGCCTCCGACATCAGCATGATGTCGTTGATCCACAACAACGGGTGGATGGCGGCCAGGACGGCGGCGACGATGCCGGCGAGCGGCCCGCCGAGCCGGCGAGCGATCAACGCAACGAGCACGATGGCCACGCATCCGACGACCGCTGACGCGACGCGATGGGAGGTGCCTCCACGAAGGCCGAGGAAAGAGAGGATCCCCAGGAAGCTCGAATAGAAAGGGGGATCGCCGGCACTGGGGTTGGTCGTTCCGTACTGGGCGTACTCGAATCCGTTGACGAACCACTCGCCATCGGCGAGCAGCAGACCCTGCCAGTGGCTGTAGAGGGCATCGCCCCAGATGCGGAAGCAGCCACCATCGACGACGTCGTCGGTGCAGGTCGGGCGGCGCTCGAGGATGTAGAAGAGCCGGATGCCCAGTCCCAACGCGAACGAGGCCGCGACGGCCAGGGTGAAACGGTCCCGCCACCACGGCGACCCCGTGCCATCGGACTCGGGCGCGCTGGTTTCCGCGGTGCCGGTGCTAGCCATTGGTGCCCACCCGCCACCGATCCCAGAACCACCCGATGCCGATCCCGGCGGCAAGCACGGCCGCCACGTCGAAGCCGACCCGGTACCGGAAGACGCCGAAACTGACCGCGCTGGCGAACAGGGCGGTTCCGGTCACCGCCAGGATTCCCGCCGCGCTCTGCCCGCTATCCCAGAGCGACCAGACGCCGACCGCGGCGAGCGGCAGCAGGAGCCAGTGAAACCACATGCCGGCCCAGAGATGGTCTCGATCGTGGCGTTCGAAGAAGGTGTCGAGCCGGATGGTCTGACCAGGTCGGTACAGCCCGAAGGTACGCCCCACGCGCGCGGCCACCACGCGGGGCTGATCGGTCAGGTTGTCACGGATGTAGTCGAGCGCCTGCGACTGTTTGAACGATCCGATGGCCGACTCGTCTCCGGGGGGTGGGTCTGCAGTCTCGCAGTCGAAGCTCCAGTAACCGAGGAGGGCGCCGCCGTAGGTCGTATCGCAGTTGGCCAACTCCATGACGTAGCCGGAGCCGACCGAGATGACGGTCGGCTCGGTGAAGGTACGAAGGTTGCGGATGACCCAGGGCGCCATGATCAGGCCCCCGACGACCGCTGCCACCCCGATGAGGGCGAGTCTTCGCTTGGGGGAGATGGACCTGGCCATGAGGACGAGGGGTACGACCAGCAGGAAGAAGAGCAGCACGGCCTCGGCTCGTGTCAGGGCGGCGACGGCGATCGCCGCGGCGAGCAGTGCAGCCGTCCAGGGTGTCGGCTCGTGGTACATGGCCTGTGCCGCCAGCAGCACGACCGCGATGGCGAGCACGTACACCGACTCGGACAGGATGAGGCCGTCGTTGATCCACAGGGCCGGATGCAGCGCGGCCAGGGCCGCGGCGGCAATGCCGGCGGGCCGGCCGGCCATCCAGCGGGCCGTCACCGCCACGACGGGCACGACCAGGGCGCTGGGAATGGTCGACGCGATCCGATGATCGAGAATCCCGTCGAAGCCGAGGAACGACCAGAACGCCAGGTAGAGCGAGTACACCGGCGGGTGGGCCGCTGTCGGGGCGACCAGGCCGTTGCGCAACCGGAAGGGATCGATGAATCCCCGCCCATCGGCGAGGAGGTTGGCCTGCCGGTGATAGAAGGTGTTGTCGCTGAAGCCCAGGTCGAGATCCTGGTAGGTCTTCAGCGTGACGACGATCCGGATGGCCAGGGCCAGGATCGTGAGACCCGCGACCGCGACGGCGAAACGGTCGACACGGAGGGCCATCGGTGGGAGCCTACCTGCCCACACCCCACCCCATAGACTGCCCCCGCATGACTGCGGCGGCCGCGTTCGACGTTCGGAATGTCGTGGTCGACGCACCGGATCGTCGAATCCTCGACGGAGCGACCGTCGTGATCCCGGCGGCCGGGGTCACCGCGATCGTCGGGCCGTCCGGATCGGGCAAGACGAGTCTCCTCCGCCTCCTCAATCGACTCGACTCACCGGGGTCGGGCACGATCCTCTATCGAGGCACGGCCCTCGAGCAGCTCGACCCACGCGAGCTCCGCCGGCGGGTCGGGATGGTGTTCCAGCGGCCGCCGCTGTTCCCGGGGACGGTGCTCGACAACTTGCGCGTGGCCGATCCGGCACTGGATCGACCGGCCGCCGCCGCAGCGCTGGAACGCGTCGAGCTCGACCCGAGCCATCTCGACCAGGAGGCCGGGTCGCTCTCGGGCGGCGAAGCCCAACGCATGTGTTTCGCCCGAGCGCTCCTCACCGATCCCGACGTGCTCCTGGCCGACGAACCGACGGCCGGTCTGGACGAGGGGCCGAGACTCGCGTTGGAGGCGCTGACCCGCAGCCTCGCCGATGACGGCGTCACGATCCTCTGGGTGAGCCATGACGCGGCCCAGGTGGAACGACTGGCCGACCGCGTGTTCACCGTGCGCGAGGGTCGGGTCGGGGAAGGGTGACGGGGAGGAGGCGATGACCACCACCGACATCTCCGCCCTGGGACTGGCTGCGTCGGGAATCCTGATCGGCGTCGCGGTCGCGCTGTCGCTGTGGCGGCGGCTCGGCATCGAACGCAGCGTCGTCTGGGCTGCGACCCGGGCGCTGGTCCAGCTCCTCCTGGTCGGCGTAGCGCTCGGACTCGTGGTGAACGACGATGATCCGATCGCCTTGTCCTGGCTGTGGATCGTGGTGATGGTGGCGTTCGCGGCATGGACCGTGGGGCGACGAGCCCTCGGTGTCCCGGGGGTCACCGCGCTCGCCCTCATGGCCTTCACCGCGGCGCTGATCGTCACGTTCGGCGTGCTGTTCGGGTTCGGCGTCTTCCCCGTCACCGGACGCACCGTCGTCCCCCTGGGCGGGATGATCGTGGGCAACTCGCTGGCGGCGACCGCGCTGGTGGCCCGCCGGGTGCACGACGAGATCGTCGACCACCGCGACCTGATCGAGGGTCGTCTCGCTCTGGGCCTGTCCGGCACCGAGGCGTTCGCTCCGCATCTGAGATCAGCCCTCCGCACGGCGCTGATCCCCCAGATCGAGACGACCAAGGCCGTGGGCATCGTGTTCCTGCCCGGCGCCATGGTGGGATTGATCCTGGCGGGCACCGACCCGGCCGAGGCGGTCAAGGTCCAGGTTGCGGTCATGTACCTCGTGCTCGGCTCGGTGGCCACGACGACGACGGTCATGGCGATGGGACTCGGTCGGCGAGCGTTCACCAGCGACCATCGCCTCCGGGCCAACCCTCCCGAAATCTGATCGCCATGGCGTGACCCTCCCAACCCGCCATAATCTGGTCCCTCACGGTCGGTTTCCGACGGCTACACCGGGCGAGTTCAGGTGCTGAGGCCTCCGTCGACCGGGATCACGGTGCCAGTCACGTATGCGCCGGCCCGGCTGGAGAGAAAGATCACCGTGCCTCCGATGTCCTCGGGGGACCCGATGCGACCTCGGGGGACACCGCTCTCCAGAGCGGCCCGAGTGGCCGGATCGTCGGTGATGAACGCCATCATCTTCGACGCGAACGGCCCCGGGGCGATGGCGTTGACCGTGATGTGCTCGCGCACCAGCTTGGACGACAGGTGACGGGCGAGCATGTGGATCCCGGCCTTCGAGGCGCCGTACGGGAAGTTGTCGGTGATCGACACCGCGATGCCGTCGATCGACCCGATCATGATGACCCGGGCCGGATCGACCTCGTCGCCAGCGGCGCGGAGCTGAGGAAGGAGCGCCTGGGTGAGGAGGAAGGGCGCCTTCACGTTGATGTCCATCACCTTGTCGAAGCCGGCCTCGGGGAACTCGTCGATCGGAGCGCCCCAGGTGGCGCCTGCGTTGTTGACCAGGATGTCCAACGACCCCTCTCGCTCGGCGATGACCGACGCGAAGCGCTGAACCTCGTCACGGTCGCTCATGTCGGCGGGAATCGAGATGCACTCGCCCTTGGCCGAGAGCCGCGCCGCCGTCGCGTCACACGCCTCGGCCTTCCGCGCCGTGATGTAGACCCGCACGCCGTTCTCGACGAGGGTCTCGGCGATCATCTCACCGATCCCCCGCGAGCCTCCCGTGACCACGGCCACCTTGCCGCCGACGTCGAACAGGTCCTGGATGGTCGCCACGCCGTCTCCCTCGGGGTCGCTGCACCCCTTCGTGTCGGCCGGCATGCTACCGGTCACCAGCCAACCGACTCTCCGACGGGCTGAAGACTATGCCTCGACCGGCTCGGCCTTCGGTTCGCCGATTCCGGCCCGGTATGAGGCCGCAGGGGTGACCGCGGAGTCGGGATCCCAGACGTCGTCGACGCTGAGGTAGTCGGCCCGACACTCGTCGGCGGTCAGGGTGCAGACCATGTAGCCATTGGGTGCGTCGAAGTACCGCACGTGCGGATTGCCGGCCGTGTGGTCCTCGCTGAACGGCACCGAGGAGATCGCCGGGGTCATGAACTCCGCACACAGCGGCTCGTCGCCGAAGCCCGGGCCGACGTCCATCACGAACGAGGCGTGGTAGTCCCCGCTCAGGACGACGGGGGCCGCGTCGGCGGCGCGCAGGGCATCGGCCACCCGCTGGCGAGCAGCCGGGTAGCCGTCCCACATCTCGAGGTAGTAGGCCGGTTCGTCCCCGTCCTCGCTGATGTCCAGGCCGGCGAACATCCCGGTGCTGACCAGTACGTTCCAGGCCGCCGGAGCGGCACCGATGGCGTCGACCAGCCACGCCTCCTGTTCCGCGCCGAGGATGCTGCGCTCGGGATCGAGCCGTTCATCGCATCCCACGCCAGCGTCGAAGGTCGAGGTGTCGCGACAGGGCGGGACGTCGGCGTGTTGGCGGGTGTCGATGAGCAGGAGCTGGGCCAGATCGCCGACCCGGACGGCCCGGTGGACGTCGAGCCGACCCTCGGCCGGCGGATCGAACCGCACCGGCTGGTGCTCCCACCAGGCCTGGTAGGCCGCGGTCCGGCGGGCGGCGAAGTCGGTGCCGGCCAGGTCGAGCAGGCCCGGCCCGTCGGCCCAGTAGTTGTCGGTGATCTCGTGGTCGTCCCACATGACGAACCAGGGCAGTGCCTGATGAGCGGCCTGGAGCGAAGGGTCGGCCTTGGTCTGGGCGTAGCGCTGGCGGAAGTGCTCGATCGTCTCGGGGGCCGGGGAGCGATAGACGCGGCTGCCGTGCTGCTCGGGGGACAGATCCCCGGGCGGGTTCTCGTAGATGTAGTCGCCGGTGAAGACGACGGCGTCGAGGTCGCCCTGTTCGGCGATCGACCGCCAGGCCGCGTACTCGCCCCACTGGAAGTCCATACACGTCGTCAATGCGAAGCGGTACTGGGCGGCGTCGCCCACGGGGAGGGTCCTGGTGCGCCCCACCGGGCTGGTGAAGTCACCCACCGAGAACCGGTAGTAGTAGCTCGTGGCGGGCTCGAGGTCGGTGACGTCGACGTGGACGCTGTGGACGTGTCGGGCTTCTGCCGTCGCCGTGCCCTCGGCCACCGGGCTCGCGAACTCCTCGTCGGTCGCCACCTCCCACCGCACCGCGACCGGATCGGCCGTGGGCATGCCGCCGTCATCCTCGGCCGGTTCCGGCGCGAGTCGGGTCCACAGCACCACCGCGGTCGGGAGCGGCTCACCGGATGCGACCCCCAGGGTGAACGGAGAGCTGGACAGTTCGATCGCGGCCAGGGTGGTCGACGGGGACCCGGCCGGGACGCTGGTGGTCGCGTCCGACACGGTCGTCTCGGTGTCGTCGGACGCGCACGCCGCGGCAGCCAGGCCGACCGTGCCGATGATGAGCGTGCGGCGAGTGATTCGATCCGGCACCACGAGCCCCCTCCGGTCTCTCCCCCGTCCTGTGTGGTGAACGCAGGGTGGATTCAGGCTAGATCGAACAGCTACGAGGCGACGAAGCCGACCACCGGGCCGTCGACCGCCGACAGGGTGAGTCGGGACTCCTCGATCTCGTACGCGGTCACCCGATCCAGCCGATCCAGGACGTCGCGGGCGAGGTCCCGGTCCTCGGCGGGGCAGTCGTCATCGATCTCGTCGGGTTCGAGGGCCAAGGCGAACGTACCGGACCCGCCGGGCTCGTACTCGGCCGAACCGCCGATGACACCGCACGGGCTCTCGACCCGTGCCGCGTCGTCGAAGACGGTGAGGAGGACGTCCTCCATACCCATCTGGTTCGTGGCCGATCCGTCCGGCCCGGACCCGTCGTAGAACGTGTCGAGCTGCCATACCGTCTCGGTCAGCTCGACGGCGTCCGGCACTGGCGTCGACTCGTACACGAGCTTCGCCGACGGCCCGGTCAGCGTGAGCTGGCCATCCTGCAGCGCCCAGGACGTCGCGGCACCCAGGGCGGCCAGGTAGCGGGCTTCCAACTCCATCAGCTCGGGAGGATCGCAGGCCATCTCGGTCGAGAAGAGCTCGCTCACGGTGACGGATCCATCGTCGAGGACCAGGATCGTCCCACCGAACGAGTTGCAGGCCGCCGTGCCACCCAGCTCGCTTCCGTTGACGTCGAGGTCGATGGTCGCGTCGTCCGGCATCGGAACGACCATGTCCCCGCCCTCGACGAGTGTCACGAGGGTCCAGCCCCCGTCGATCCCGGACCCGAACGGATCGGACCCGCCGTCGGTATCGGTCGAATCGTCGACCGCGGTCGCATCGTCGTCGTCGCCACACGCGGCCGCGAGGAGGGCGAGGACGAGCGTGATGGCAAGGACCAGAGAGCGATTCATACCGATGGGACGATCATCGCGCTCAGCCGGTTCCCGGTCGGTGCTTCGTCGCCTCGCGGACCGACAGCGGTGCCAACTCAGCGGCGTGTCGATCGACGAACGCCCAGACCGCCTCGGGATCGGTCGTGGCGTACGACCGCAGCGCCCACCCGATCGCCTTGCGGATGAAGAACTCGCTCTCGCCGCCCCGCTTCAGGCAGAACGAGAACAGTCGCTCGGCGTCGGTGGCCTCCTTGAAGCCCAGCTGATGGAGGATCGCGGTCCGCCGCCGCCAGAGGTCGGTGTCGTCGACCCACGAGGCCATCACGTCGACGAGCTCGGGATGAGCCCGCACCATCGGGCCGACGACCCGATCGGCCAGCAGATCGACGGTGTCCCACCAGCTCTTGGTCACGATCAGCTGCTCCACGTCGTCGAGATGGTGGATCTCGAGGAGACCGACCCGGCGTCGAAGCTCGTCGGCCCCCACGTACTGGAGCTCACGCTGCTCGGCCCGCCAGCACGCGAGGGCGAGCTCGACCACCGCATCGCCATCGGGAGGTGGACCGAGATCCCGGGTCGCGTCCCTCACCGCGGCCCGCCTCGGACCGGCCGGTACCCCGAAGAACGGGAAGCGGTCCTTCATGTATGCGGCCATGGCGACGGCACGCTCGGGGTCGGCGATCCGGGCCAGTGCACCGCTCGCCGCGGCGATGTGGGAATCGGCCCAGGAGTTCACGACGCGGGCGAGTGTAGGGTCGGCGCGATGAGCACACCATCCATGCCGTACCGTCGACTCGGCCGTGCCGGCCTGAAGGTGAGCGTCCTCTCCTTCGGGTCGTGGGTCACCTTCGGCCCCCAGGTCGGTGTCGACGAAGCCGCCGAGTGCTTCACCGTGGCCCGCGAGGCGGGCGTCAACTTCTTCGACAACGCCGAGGCGTACGCCGGCGGCGAGTCGGAACGGATCATGGGTCGGGCTTTCGCTGAGCTGGGCTGGGAACGTCACTCCTACGTCGTGAGCACCAAGGTGTTCTGGGGCATCCACGACGACGTCAACATGTCCAACACCCTCAACCGCAAGTACCTGATGCATGCCATCGACGGTTCGCTCGAGCGCTTCGGGCTGGACTTCGTCGACGTCCTCTACTGCCACCGCGCCGACCCGGAAACGCCCATCGAGGAGACCGTGCGGGCGATGCACGACATCATCGACGCGGGCAAGGCGCTCTACTGGGGGACCTCCGAGTGGGCCGCCGACGAGATCCAGGCCGCCTGGGACCTCGCCGAACGGCACCATCTCCACAAGCCCGTGGTCGAACAACCGCAATACAACCTGTTGGAGCGACGCCGGGTCGAGAAGGAATACGCCCGGCTCTACGACGACATCGGGCTGGGACTCACCACATGGAGCCCGCTGGCGTCGGGCATCCTCACCGGCAAGTACCTGGACGGCATCCCCGATGGGAGCCGCGGCTCGCTCGAAGGCTACGAGTGGATGCGCGACTACCTCACCTCGGATCGCTACCGGGACGGCGTGCGGGCGTTGCAGGCCATCGCCGACGAGCTCGACTGCTCGGCCGCGCAGCTGTCCATCGCCTGGTGTGCCCGCAATCCCCGGGTGTCCTCGGTCATCCTCGGAGCCAGCCGAGTCGGGCAGCTGCGTGAGAACCTCGGCGCCCTCGGCGTGCTCGACCGTCTCGACGACGACGTGGTCCAACGCATCGAGTCCGCCACCCGCGTCTGAGCCGAATATGGAGTCACCAGGCCACACTGGGGGTGGCCGAGCGACTCCATATCCTGCTCAGTCGGCGGTCTCGGTCCAGGCGGCGTGGCCTCCGATGATGTCGGAGACATCGGCGAATCCCTCGGCCCGAAGCATGCTCGCCGCCACCGAGCTGCGGTAGCCGCCCGCGCAGAAGACGACGGTGGGCAGCGAAGGGTCGAGCTCGTCCAGCCGGGCGGGGAGCTCCCCGACCGGTACGTGCACGGCACCCGGGATGGTGCCGGCCACCAGTTCGCCCTTGTTGCGGACGTCGACGAGCTGGAGCCGGCTCAGTTCGTGGCGGCGTTCCCGGAAGTCCTCGGCGGTGAGGCGAGATCCGATCTGAACCAGTTCGGGATGGTCGACGAGGAGCCGAAGCGGCTCGGCCACGACGCCGATGACCCGATCGAATCCGATGCGACCCAAGCGGTTCTTCGCCTCGACCGCGTTGTCCAACTCGACGAAGAGCACGATGTCCCGGTCCGACGGGATCACCGAGCCGGCGAACTCCGCGTACCGACCGTTGAGGCCGACGTTGACCGCTCCGATGAGATGGCCGCGGGAGAAGATCTCGGGATCACGACCGTCGACGAGGACGGCACCGTCGTCCAGCGCGTGCTGCACTCCTTCCAGGGTCATCGAGGAGGGTACGGCGGTCTCGTCCAACAGGTCGTGTGCCTGTCGGTTGAGTACCGCGTCGAAGAGGAAGTAGTCGGGGGCCGGAGGTTGTCCCTCGGTCACCAGCCCTATGAAGGTTTCCTTGTCGGCGGCCGCCACGGCGTAGTTCGTGGCCCGCTGCTCACCGATGGTCGACGACGTCTCGGTCGAGAGGTTCTTGCCGCAGGCCGAGCCCGCGCCGTGGGCCGGGAAGACCCGGGCGGCGTCGGGCAGGGTCATGAGCTTGTCGTGGAGGCTGTCGTAGAGCTGGGAGGCCAGATCCTCCTTCGTGAATCCGATCGCGCTCAGCAGATCGGGCCGGCCGACGTCGCCGATGAACAGCGTGTCTCCGGTGAGGACCCCGTATGGGGCCTCGTCGTCGGGGTGCTCGTAGACGACGACGGAAATCGACTCGGGGGTGTGGCCCGGGGTATGCAGGATCTCGAGCGTCACCTCACCCAGGGAGATCCGTTCACCGTCGGCGAGCGGCCGCGACGGGAACTCGGTCTCGGCCACGGAGCCGAACCCGATCTCCGCTCCGGTGGCGGCCGCCAGCTCCAGATGGCCCGAGAGGAAGTCGGCGTGGAAGTGCGTCTCCAACACGAGCTCGATGGTGAGACCGGCGTCCTCGGCGTCGCGCACGTACTCGTCGATGTCACGCCGGGGATCGACCACGACGGCTCTCCCGGTGGTCTCGTCTCCGACTAGGTACGAAGCCTGCGAGAGGCAGTCCAGGTAGTACTGGGTGAAGTGCATCACGATCTCCCGTCGTCGAGTGGTACTGCTTCTTCTCGCTCGTCCACGCCGGTGGCCCGCTGATCGAACGGACCCTGGCGACCTACCTCGAGTGCCCCGATGGCATCGTCGAGGGAGGGATGGATCCGGACGCCAAGGCGATCCCACAGCCCGGCGCGGCGCATCACGTCTCGCACCGGGCCCTTGATGTCCGTGATGTGCAGGGGCACACCCAGATCGTCATACTCGTCCAGGACTTCCGCAAATGTCTCGGCCCCGGTCGCATCCAGGTCGTTGATACCCGAGGCGTCGAGCACGACGGCACCCCCGGCCTCGGCCATCCGCGCCGCGTGCTCGAGTAGCAGCTGCTTCAACGGCGTGGCGTTGACGAACGACAGGGCGGCATCGACGCGGATGATACGGATGCGCTCCGTCGTCTCCACCTCGGGGAATCGGGCGACGTTGCGGTAGGTCGTCGTTCCGGGCACCCGGCCCAGGACCGCTGAATGCGGCATGGAGATACGGGCGAACACGACGAGCATCGACGCCACCACAGCGACGAGGATGCCGACCTCGATCCCCAGGAAGATGGTGGCGAAGAACGCGACGCCGAGCCCGATCAGATCGGTTCGCTTGACGGTCGCGATACGGCGCATCTCGGCCACATCGAACAGTCCGATCACCGCGACGATGATGATGGCGCCGAGGGCCGCTTGGGGCAGGCTCTCGAACAGCGGGGTGAAGAAGGCGACCGTGGCGAGGACGATCCCTGCAGTGATGATCGAGGCGAGCGGGGTCCTGGCTCCGGCGGTGTCGTTGACCGCCGTGCGGGAGAACCCGCCGGTGACGGGATAGCCGCCGAACAGACCCGCGGCGACATTGGCCATACCCAGACCGACCAGTTCCTGGTTGGCGTCGACGTCGTAGCGATGGCGTCGGGCGTACACCTTGGCCACGGCGATCGACTCCATGAAGCCGACCAGCGTTATGACCAGCGCCGTCATCGCCAGGTTCCCGACGAGCGAACCGCTCACGTCGGGCAGACCGAACGCCGGGAGCGATCCCGGTATGTCACCCACGACCGCGACGCCCTCGGCCCGGAGATCGAGGACCTGCACGGCGGCGGTCGATGCGATGATCACGACGAGTGCGGCGGGAACCAGGGGAGCGAGCCTCTTCAGGACCAGCAGCAGGACGATCGCACCGAGACCGAGGAGGACCGTCGCCGTGTCGGAATCACCGAAGGTGGACATCACCTCGCCGACGGTGTCGATGAAGTTGTCCTGCCGGGGCACCGAGATCCCGAGGATGTGCTTGACCTGACCAAACCCGATGATGATGGCCGCCGCGGCCGTGAATCCCACCAGGACCGAGTGCGACAGGAAGTTCACCAGGAAGCCGAGCCGTCCGGCGCCCAGCACGAGGTGGACCACGCCGACCATGAGCGCGAGGAGTGCGGCGGCGCTGATGTAGCCGGCCGTGCCCTCCTCGAACAGCGGAGCCAGTCCGGCGGCGGTCATCAGCGACACGATGGCCACGGGACCCACGGCCAGTTGCCGGGAGGTTCCGAAGAGGGCGTACAGGATCACCGGGACGGTGGCGGCGTAGAGGCCGACCTCGGGCGGCAGGCCGGCCAGGAGTGCGTAGGCCATGCCCTGAGGGACCAGCATCGCTCCCACCGTTGCGCCGGCGGCCAGGTCACTGCGGAGGTCACCGCGTTCGTAGTGCGGGGCCCACGTGAGGATCGGCAGCATTAGTCCGAATATACGGACATTTCGCGCCCCCAGCAACCATCGCCGCGATCCGGCGGTGCGTTACGAGGAGACAGAACCTACGGTGTCGGGCCTCACCCGGCTCTTCTCGGGAACCTCGTCCGGCGCGGGGAGCGGGGCAAGCCCGCTGCAACCATCGACCTCGGTGAAGTCCCGGTGCTCTCCGTCGCCGATGTGGAAGATCGAGCCGACCTGACGCTCACGGAGGTGCAATCCCAGGAAGATGCCCGGAATGGCGACCAGTCCCAGCAGCGCACCGGACGAGACCATGACCAGCGCGGGTGCCGGGCAGGTGCCGGCGATGGCCCAACCCAGACCGAACAACACGCCGCCCTGGACGTGGTGCCTCTGAGGTCGCGATCGTGACAACCGGAGCGCACCACCGAGCGGCGTCGTCATGCCCCGCCGCTCCAGTAGCCACAGGAGCGGCGCCGACACGGCGATGGCCGACGCCATGAGCAGAAAGACATCGGGCTCGGCGAGCTGGAGCATTGCGTGGATCGTGTCGTACTCGTGCAGATTCGCGCCCGCTAACAGACCGCCGAACAGCGTGCCGAACCCGAGACCGATGGCGTTGAGCTTCACAGTGCACCTCCCGTCATCACGGTGAGCACCACGGTGGCGGCGATCGCCGTCGCCATGAACGTCACCGTGTTCACCAGACTCGCCGTCGACCGCTGCGACGTGCCGCAGAGGCCGTGGCCGGACGTGCAACCGCCGGCGACCCCGGCGCCGTAGCCGAGCAGCGTCGCGCCCAGGAACACCATCGGTACGACCGCCCACAGCGGGAACACGTCGCGGAGCGCGTCGTAGCCGGATCGGATCTCGGACCCCTCCCGCAACACCTGGGTCACCAGGAAGCCCCCGAGGAACATGCCGACGAAGTACCAGACCCGCCACCGCGCGGCGCCGTCCATGCGACGGACCAGCCGCGACGTGTGGACGTAGGCGCCGCTGGCGCCGAGCGGCTGGTTGACCAGGGCGAACAGTCCGACGATGCAGAGACCCAGGCTCGGGCCGACGATGTACCACGGCACCCGGTCGGGCAGGAGATCAACCACGGTGTTCCCTTTCGTTCGGGCAAGCCCCTATGGACGGGCGATGCCCCTCAAAGGTGCTGCTTGCTGTTCGCCAACGACTCGGGCCACACATTAATTCCCGACCCAACAGGTCGGAAATCGGGTATCAGCGCGCGGTGGGTCGGAGCGAGGTCCGGGAACCGGCGGACCACTCGGCCACGAAGCGGTAGCGATCGCCCCGGATCGTGGTCGTCCGCCACTCGATGGCGTGTTGGCCCTGCTTGCCGAGTCGCTCGAGGAAGAACGCCGCTTCGTTCTCCTCCAGTTGGAGTCGCCGCCGATCCTCTGCCGGCGGCACGAGCGGCGTGAGCCGCTCCCAGCCCTGATCGGGACGGAGCACACCGATCTTGTCGAGCTCGTCGTAGAGCGCGGTATGGCTGAAGTCGACCCGGAGCAACGGTTCGGCCACATCGAGGGGCAGCCAGGCCCGGTCGATGGCCAGCGGGGAACCTCCGGCCATTCTCAGCCGCTCGATGAAGACCAACTCGGTGTCGGCCGGTACCTCGAGCTGGACCGCGGCGTCGGCATCGCTCACGATCTCGAGGGCGAGAACCTCGCTGGTCTGATCGACGCCGGCGGACTCGACCGACTGGAACAGGCTGTACAGCGTGCCGAGTGACTGCTCGAACTCGGTCTGGTCGACCACCGTGCCGCGGCCCCGCTCCCGGCGGAGCAGTCCCGTCTTGTTGAGATGGCGGACCGCCTCGCGGACCGTGTGGCGACTCACCTCGTAGCCCTCCGTCAGCTCGAGGTCGGTCGGGAACCTCTCGGCGAACTCACCGGCCTGCAGGCGGCGTCGCAGATCCGCCTCGAGCTGAGCCCAGAGGGGAAGGGGATCATTTCGGTCGAGGTTGCTCGCCGTCATCGCCGGACATCCTAAGGTCCGGACCACACCCGACGGATAGCCGGACGGGACAATCCCGATATCTCGCCATCGCCGACGCGAGGCCCGAGGTGGGCATGAGATTCCTCTACATCGACATCGACACGCTGAGGGCGGACCATCTCGGTTGCATGGGCTACCACCGCGACACCACTCCCAACATCGACGCGCTGGCGGCCGACGGGATCACCCTCCGGAACGTCTATGCCTCGGACGTGCCGTGTCTGCCCAGCCGGACGGCGCTCATCACCGGCATGTTCGGCATCCGCAACGGCGTCGTCAACCACGGGGGCGAGGCGGCCGATCTGCGCTCGGAAGGTCGGCGGCGCGAATTCATCAGCCGGGTGGCCGCCCGGTCCTGGGCGTCGACCTTCTACTGGGGGGGCTGGCACACCGCATCGATCTCCAGCTTCCCGTTCCGCCATTCGGCCAGTTGGTGGAACGACGGGTTCATGGAGGCCATGAATCTGATGCGCGGGTTCGGTGGAGAACGGGCCGACGAGGTGCTCCCCGGTGCACTCGACTGGCTCGATCGCCGTGGCGGCGACGACCAGTGGTTCCTCCACGTCCACCTGTGGGATCCACACACGCCGTACAACACGCCGGCCGATTACGGGAACCCCTTCGCCTCGGACGCCCCGCCCGCGTGGCACACCGAGGAGGTGCGCGCTCACAACTGGGGCATGGCCGGTCCCCATTCGGCGCAGGAGCCGTGGGGGTTCCGACCGGACGAATGGGGCACGCCGGGTGAACGGCAGCCCTGGCACGCCGACTCGATGGACGCGGTGAAGGGCATCTTCGACGGCTACGACACGGGAGTGCGCTATGCCGACGACGCCGTCGGCACGATCGTCGACCGCCTGGACCGACTCGGTGTGCTCGACGAGACCGCGATCCTGGTCAGCTCGGATCACGGCGAAGCCTTCGGCGAGCTCGGCGTCTACGCCGATCACATGGCTGCCGACGAATCGACCTGCCACATCCCCGCCATCCTCCGCTGGCCCGGATTGGAGCCTCGGGTCGACGACGGCCTGCACTACCACCTCGACGTGGCGGCGACGGTCGTCGACCTCGCCGGGCTCGCCGTGCCCGAACGCCAATGGGACGGACGTTCGATCAGGGGTGCGCTCGAGTCCGGCGGCATGTCCGGTCGTGATCACCTGGTGCTGTCCCAGGGGGCTTGGTCGTGCCAGCGAGCCGTCCGCTGGGACGATCACCTGTACCTGCGGACCTGGCACGACGGCTACCACCCGCACTGGGCCGACGAGATGCTCTTCGACATCGCGGCCGACCCCCACGAGCAGCACGACCTGGCCCCGGATCAGACCGGGGTGGCCGCCACCGGCAGATCGATCCTGGACACCTGGACGGCCGAACAGCTGGAGCGCAGCCTCTCCCCCGTCGATCCGATGGAGATCGTGCTGGCCGAGGGAGGCCCGTACCACACGAGACGTCATCTCCCCGGGTATCTGAACCGGCTCCGGGACACCGGCCGATCGGACTGGGCCGACGTACTCGTCGAACGGCATCCGCAGGAGGCCGACACCGGGTTCCGGGAGGCCTGACCGGCGTCCGCCGGCAGGAGCGCCTCTCCGGTTGGGTTGGATCAGATCCCCTCGGTGTGGCTGAGCACCCACACTTCCAGGTCGTCGACCGCCACCTCGGTCTCGACCCTCCAGCCCGAACGCCGGTAGAGCTCGACGTTGGTCGGGCTCGTGGTCTCGAGATAGGCGGGTATGCCTTCTCCTGCGGCTCGCTCCAGGCCTGCTGTCATGACCTGCCGGCCGAGTCGCTGCCCCGCGTGATGGGGATGGGTGGCGAGAATGCCCAGATACCAGTGCGGCGCGTCCGGGATCGCCCCTTCCACGATCGCCTCGTAGCGTTCCACCCGTTCCGCCGCGGCCCGATCCGTGCCGGCGGCAACGAGCCGCGCCGCGACCCCATCGGAGGGCGCGGCCGGCTCGGGCGATGGTGGCGCCCACATCGCCACCGCAGCGGCCCGGTCGATCATCCACACCGTGTCGTGGCCGACCCGGGCATCGAAGAGGTACCGGCTGAAGACCGTCGCTTCGGCCTCGTAGCTCTCGGGGTCGGGGAAGAAGAACCGGAAGGCCGGGTCGTGGCGAAACGCGGCCACGACGGTGTCGACGACGGCCGTGCGGTCGCGGGGGCCGGCCAGGCTCACGGGCGGGTTCACCGCGCCGCAGCGTACCGGTCGCCCGCCCAGGGGAACAGATCGGGCCGGCGCCGCGTTTGTCAACGCATGGACATCAACGAATGAATGAACGGATCATCGCCGAGTTCGGGGAGAACGGAGGCAAGGTCGGAGGTGGCTTCGGGGGAGCCACGCTGGTCCTCGAGGCCCGCTCATGACCGAACCGCACGGCGACGACGGCGTCTTCCAGCTGGCTGCGCGGCCCGCCCACCTCGGCCTGGGAGCCAAGGTGGTCATCCAGGAGCCGTTCACCGGCGACCTCGCCTGGTACGAGGCCTATGGTGCCCGTACCTCGGCCGACGGGTTCGAGGGGCGGCTCGTGGCGATGCACACGTTCACCGAGCCCTGGGATTCCTGGGAGATGCATCCCAACGGTGACGAGCTGGTGATCTGTACCGATGGCGAGATCGTGCTGCACCGGGAGATCGACGGCGGGGTGGCCCGGGTGACCTTGCGCGCCGGTGAAGCGGTCGTCAACCGGCCGGGGGTGTGGCACACCGCCGACGTCGGCGCTCCGGCGACCGCCCTCTTCGTCACGGCCGGAGTCGGGACCGAGATGCGCCCCCGCTGACCTCGACCACCCGGTTCGACACCGTCGGTCACCGACGGCCACGGACCAGGTTTCAGGGCGAGGGGCGGAGCTCGGCGGCGGGCTCGAGCCAGTCGGCTCCTCGGATGGCCGGCCCGACCCACATCGCTCCCAGACCCAGGATCGCACCGGCGGTCATGAGGATGACGGTCTTCGCCCCCCACGCTTCCAACGCCGGCCCGGCCACCGCGTAGCCGGCCGCCATGCCCAACGTGGTCGCCACCCCGAGCCCGGCGAAGGCTCGGCCCAGAGACTCCTCCGGGATCCGCCGGACGAAAAAGGTCTCGCCCAGCACCATCTCGGGGCCCAGCACGATCCCCCAAGTCAACCAACCGAGGGGAAGCAGCCACGGCACCGCGAAGAGCACGCCGACACCACACAACACGGCATAGATGGGAACCGCCACGACCAGGACCCGTGGCAGCGACCAGGTGAACGACCGGCCCCCGGCCCACGCCGCACCGATCGCCGCACCCACCCCGTAGGCCGAAATGGCCAGGCCGTACCAGACCTCGGCCGCGCCGAGATCGCGAGCGAACCACACCACCGCCGCTGCCATGACGACCGCCACCAAGGTCATGAACAGCGCCCAGTAGGTGACCAGGCGGCGTACCCCGGGGACCCTGACGGCCACCGCCATTCCGCCCGCCAGATCCTTGAGGCGCTCGGTCGGTGTGAGGCCCGCTCGAGCGGCACGGCGCACTTCGTAGTCGGCGTCGAGCCCGGCCACGCCGACAAGCACGAGCCAGGCGACGGCGAAGAACACCGTGTTCAGCAGCAGGGCCGGCCTCGGCCCGATGAGCGTGACGGCGAACGCTCCCGCGGCGGGACCCAGGGTGATGGACACCGCCTGGATGAACCGGCGAACGGCCAGGACCTGTTGGAGATCGTCCTCGGCCTGCCCGGGGACGAGGGCGTCGAAGGACGGGTTGTCGAGCTGGCCCAGGGCCCGAGCCATGACGCCGAAGGTCACCGCGAGCCACAGCGGTCCGACCGCGAAGGCGATCGCCAGGAGCGCACCTCGAACCAGATAGCTGGTGAGGAGGACCCGCTGGCGATCCAGCGCATCCGCCGCGAGGCCACCGAGGAAGCCGAGGACGACGCCGAGCCCAAGCTCGGCCGCGAAGGTCAGCGAGGTGAGCAGCGCCGAGTCGGTCCGGGCGAACACGTACAGGGGCAGCGCCACCATCGTGATGCCGTCCCCGGTCTCGGCCACGAACTGCGCCGTCACCATCCGACGGAACCTGGGGCGACGGAGCGGCCCGAGGATACTGGCGCTCTTCATGCCGGGCGACGCTACCGGGAGACGGCTCGGCCCGTTCTGTTACACCTATTTGGACACGTGTTCCACGATCTGTAATATCCAACCCATGGCACAGACCGGCGACCTACCTACCCACGACCAACTCGTCGCCGCCATGACCGGTGGCCTCGCTCCCGGTCCCGCCGAGCTCCCGCCCTTCGAGGGCAGCGCCCGTCTGCGCCCTGACGGCCGGCCCCGGCCCGAGTTCCGGGCCGAGCTGCGCCGCATTCCCGACCTCCGCAATGCCGGACTCGTGCTGATCGCGTTCGCCTATCCCGTCGCGGTGTGCTGGGCCGCCGTCACCGTCGACCATCCGCTCGGATGGATCGCCGCATTCCTGGTGATGGGCGCGTTCTTCCAGCGAGCGCTCACGCTGTTCCACGAGGCGGCCCACCGTCTCCTCTTCAGCAACCGCAGGATCAACGACCTGATCGGCGAGAAGCTCATCGGCGCCCTGGCGTTCGGCGACGGCAGTGACCTCTACCGCAAGTCGCACGCCAACCATCACCGGGACGAGTTCGGTCCGAAGGAACCCGACTTCCTGCTCTACGCCAACTACCCCATCGCCCCGGACTCGTTTCGACGCAAGCTCGTCCGGGACGCGGTCGGCATCTCGGGCTGGAAGAACCTGAAGCCCGTGTTCGTCGGCCTGACAAAGCCGGCACGTCGAGGGCGCGCTCTGCGATTCCTCGGTGCTCAGGGCTTCGTCCTCGCCCTGTTCGCGCTGAGTGGCCATCCATGGCTCTACCTCCTCTGCTGGCTCCTCCCGTGGATGACCTACTGGAGGGTCGCCAACCGGCTGCGGGCCCTGGCCGAGCACGCCGGAATGACCCGCTCTTCGGACCGGCGACGAACCAGCCATCACATCCGACAGGGCTTCCTGGCCCGACACGTGTTCCTCTCGCAGAGCATCGGCTACCACCTGGCCCACCACGTCGACTCGGGTATCCCGATGGCCCACCTCCCCACTTTGCATCGCGCCCTGGAGGAGGACGGCTACCTCCCGGCCGAGTTGATCCACCCCAGCTACCGGGCCTTCTGGCGCACGCTGGTCGAACAGCCCGCCTGAGCTGGTCGGCTCCGTGCGGCGACCGTTCACCGCTCGCAGCGTCATCGCTTCGACCCTGCTGGGCACGGTGCCCCCGGTCCTGCCGGGGAGACTGTTGGTCACCCTGGCCCGCGAGTTCGACATCGCCGAGGGAACGGTGCGCGTCGCGCTCAGCCGCATGGTCGAACGGGGCGAGCTCACGAACGACGGTGGCACCTACGCGCTGGCCGGCCGGATGCTCGATCGCCAGGAGCGCCAGGAAGCGAGCCTTCGGCCGTCCACTCGTCCGTGGGATGGGACCTGGGAGCTCGTCGTCATCCGCGCCGGCGCCCGGCCCACCGAGGATCGATCGGCGCTTCGAACGGCGCTCGGTCAGCTCGGGCTTCGGGAGCATCGCGAAGGCGTGTGGATGCGGCCCGAGAACCTCGACCCCGGGCGGCTCCCGGGTTCACGACGGAAAGCGATGGGCCAGACCGACCGGTTCACCGCTCGACCGGAGGGCGATCCGGTCGCGCTCGCTGCGACGCTGTTCGATCTGGAGCCGTGGGCCGCGACGGCGTCTACCTTGGTCGCGTCGATGAGGCGGATGCAGCGCAGGCTCGACGACGGGGAACACGCCGTGCTGGTGCCCGGCTTCGAGCTGGCCGCAGCGGTGCTCCGCCACCTCGTGGCCGATCCCCTCGTGCCCGACGAGCTCCTTGCCCCGGACTGGCCGGCAGCGAGGCTCCGCGAGACGTACGCCGACTTCGACGTCGCCTACCGTCGCGTGCTCCAGGCCTTCTTCCGAGAGCACCGAGGGGAGCGATGCACCGATGCCGTCCACCCATGACGCGGTACCCGACGTTCGCAACCAGGACATCCTGATCTCGATCAACGGCGCCCTCGTGCCGCGGGCCGAGGCCAGGGTCTCGGTGTTCGACAGCGGGTTCCTGGTCGGTGACGGCGTCTGGGAGGGCATCCGTCTCCACAACGGCCGATTCGCCTTCCTCGACCGGCACCTCGATCGCCTCTTCGGCGGGGCGACCACCATCGGACTCGACATCGGCCTCTCGCGTCAGGATGTGTCGGATCGCCTGTACGAAACCGTTCGGGCCAACGGCATGACCGACTCGGTCCACGTGCGGCTCATGGTGACGAGAGGCGAGAAGAGGACGCCGTCGCAGCACGCGGCCAACGTGATCGGCGGACCTACCGTCGTGATCATCGCCGAGCACAAGACCGCCGACCCCGCGGTCATCGAGCAGGGAATCACCCTGTTCACCGCCACGATCCGACGACCACCACCCGACACGCTCGACCAACGGCTGAACTGCCACTCGAAGCTGCACGAGGTCATCGCACTCATCCAGGCCACCCACGCCGGAGCCGACGAGGCCCTCATGCTCGACCCCACCGGAGCCGTGGCCACCTGCAACGCCACCAACTTCTTCTGCGTGCGCATGGGCCAGGTCTGGACCTCGACCGGCCACTACAGCCTGCCGGGTATCACCCGGGCCATCATCCTCGAGACCGCCGCGACGGCGGGTATCCCGACCTTCCAGGCGCCGTTCTCGCTCACCGACGTCTACGCGGCCGACGAGGCATTCGTGACCGGGACCTTCGGTGGCCTCACCCCCGTCGTCGCGGTCGACGGCCGCACCATCGGCAGCGGCTCCCCCGGCCCGATGACGGCCCGATTGCGCGAGCTTCACGAGGCTGCCGTCGCCGCCGAGTGCCCGGGATGAGGAATCTGGTGGGGTCGCGGTGACGCTGCGCATCTGTTGCTGGTCGGGGCCGCGCAACATCTCGACCGCGCTGATGTACTCGTTTCGCCAGCGCGTGGACACCACCGTCGTCGACGAGCCCTTGTACGCGCACTACCTCCGCGTGACCGGACGGGATCACCCCGGCCGAGACGAGGTGCTCGCCGCCCAGAGCTCCGACGGTCGGGCCGTCGTCCGAGACGTCGTGCTGGGGACGGCGGCCACCCAGGTGCTGTTCTTCAAGATGATGGGGCACCACCTCGTGCATCTGGACCGGGCGTTCCTCGACGAGTGCACGAACATCCTCCTGACCCGCGATCCGGCGGCGATGCTTCGCTCACTGGCCGTCCAGCTCCCCGATGCGACGCTGGCCGACACCGGCCTGACCACCCTGGTCGAGATCCTGGAGGGGATCGTCACCGCCGGGGGCCGTCCGCTGGTCATCGACTCCGACCGGCTGCTGGCGGACCCACCCGCCGTCCTGGCGGCCGCATGCGAACGGATCGGGATCGACTTCGATCCGGCCATGCTCAGCTGGCCGTCGGGCCCGAAACCGGAGGACGGCGTGTGGGCGGCCCACTGGTACCGGCGAGTCCACGAATCCACCGGATTCGTCCGCGGGTCCAGCACCCATCCGCCGCTCACGCCGCGCCTGGCCATCGTGCTCGATCAGGCCACGCCCCTGTCGGAGCGGCTCCTGGAGTTCTCGGTCCTCAGTCCCTGAAGTGGCGGGGCTGGAGGACGGCGACGATCTCGGCCCGCCGCTGATCGACCGCCCGCCAGCCGTCGACCACCTCGAGCGCGGTCACCGTGGCCGTCTTGACCTGCACCGCCGCCCCCGTCAGTTCTCGGATCAGCGTGCTGGAGGTCGGCTCGTGCCCCACGACGAGGAGCCGTCCCACACCGGGATCGGTGCCCTTGAGGACGTCGAGGACTGCCGCAGCGGTCACGCCGTAGAGCTCATCGGTGGTCTCGATCGGCACGTTCCACGATCCGGACTCGGCCGCGAGCTGGGCCGTGCTGGTCGTGCGGACGGCGCTGGATGCCACGATCCGGTCGGGAACGAGACCGGCCTCGGTCAGCACCCGTCCCATCCGACTCGCCGCCACCCGACCGCGGGCATTGAGCGGCCGCTCGTGATCGGTCATCGCCCCGGTGTTCCAATCGGACTTGGCGTGGCGCATGATCAGCAACATGCCCATCAGGACCCTCCGCCTCCGCCGTCGGCCTCGCTACCGTGGGCAGGGCGCTCGTCCGCCAGGAACCGGACGATCCACCGGGCGACCCGGCCACCGTCGCAGTTGAACCGACTCACCCGCTCGGCCGAAGCGTCCGCCACGATCTGGCCCATTCGCTCCCGACGCGCGTCGATCAGCGCGGTGACATAGCGGTCGGTGAACTCGGGATGGTCCTGCAGGCAGAAGATCGTGTCACCCACCAGGTATGCCGGAACCTCAGCGGTTTCGCCCTCGGCGACGACGGAGGCACCGGCGGGTAGTTCGGCGACCACGTCCTGGTGCATCGCGTGGAGAAATAGCCGACCGCCGGCGAACCAGGGCGTCGCCGCGAACTCGATGGCCTGGGGCCCGGCCTTCCACTCGCCGGCCCGTTCGACACGGCCGCCGAGCGCCTGGGCGACGACCTGATGACCGAAGCAGACCCCGACGGTGCGCGCCCCGGCCCGGGCGAGGCGAACGACGAAATCCCTCAACTCCGCGACCCACGGCTGGTCGCTGAATGCGTCGTGGCGAGCTCCGGTGATGATCCAGCCGTCGCACTCGTCGACCCGTTCCGGTAACTCGCCACCGATCACGTCGTAGGCGCGGGTCCGGACGGTTGGATCCGCACCGGTCAGGAACTCGTCGAACAGCGTGTCGTAGTCGCGACCTTCGTTGGCGTGACGGAACTCGGGGGCGACGTGATCGCAGACGAGCACGCCGATGAGCCGGCCACCGGAGCTCATATCCGCTCGAAGTACCGTGTCCGTTCCCAATCGGTCACGGCTTGTTGGTAGGCAGCGATCTCGACCTCGTAGAAGTGGGCGTAGTGCTCGACCACGTCGGCGCCGAACGCCGCCTTCGCCACCGCGCTGGAGCGGAAGGCCCCGAGCGCCTGCTCGAGGCTGTACGGGACTCGTTCGAGATCCTCGGCCGCGTAGACGTCACCGGTGAAGACCTCGGGGGGCTCGATCCGTTGCTCGATGCCTGCCAGCCCACTGGCGAGCGCGGCGGCGTAGACGAGATACGGGTTGGCGTCGGCCCCCGGGATCCGGTTCTCGATCCGCAGGCTGGATCCCGCCCCGATCACCCGGAAGCCGGCGGTGCGATTGTCCTGGCTCCAGGCGATCCGCGTCGGGGCCCACGATCCGTCCTGGAACCGCTTGTACGAGTTCACGGTCGGCGCGTACCAGACCATGAAGTCCTGGACGTAGGCCATCCAGCCACCGAGGAACCAACGGAAGACGTCGCTCTGTCCGCCGACCTCGTCGGCGGCGAAAGCGTTGGACTCACCATCCCAGAGGCTGACGTGCACGTGACACGAGCTCCCGGCGTCCTCGGTGTGCGGCTTGGCCATGAAGGTCACGCTGACCCCCATCCGGTCGGCCAATTCCTTCATCCCGTGCTTCATGATCGAGTGGCTGTCTGCCATCGTGAGCACGTCGGAGTACCGGATGTTCAGTTCGTGCTGGCCCCTTCCCCACTCGCCCTTGGAGTTCTCGACCGGGATGCCGGTGCGGGTCAACGCCCGCCGGGCCGCACTGACGTAGTCCTCGATCCGGGCCGTGGACATCAGGTGATAGTCCTCGACGTACCAGCCCGAGGGTTCGAGCCCGGCGTACCCCTTCTGATGGGCCTCCCGGTAGGAGTCGTTGAACAGGAAGAACTCGAGCTCGGACGCGGCGGCGACCGAGTAGCCGATCTCGTTCGATCGTGCGATCTGCGAACGCAGGAGGGTGCGGGGAGCGATGGATACGAGCGAGGCGGACGCATCGTCGGTCACGTCACAGAGGACGAGCGCGGCCCGATCGGTCCAGCCCGCCGGCCACAGGGTGTCGAGATCGGGGGTCAGATGGAAGTCGCCGTAGCCGAGGTCCCAGTTGGCGTAGGCGTACCCGGAGACCGGCTCCATCTCCATATCGGCGGTCAGCAGGTAGTTGCAGCTGTGGGTCCCGTGGGCCAGACCCTCTTCGAGGAAGAACTGCGCGTCGAATCGTTTCCCCATGAGGCGACCGTAGGGATCGGTGAACGCCACGATCACCGTGTCGATCTCACCACCGTCGACCGCCGCTTGCAGTTCAGCCACATCCATCGCCATAGGCTACGAGCCATGGCCGACACCGTCTGCATCGTCACGCCCGTGGACGGCTCGGTCTGGGCTGAACGCCCCGTCGCCGCCGACGACGCCTTCGAGCGATCGGTCGTGGATGCAAGGGTGGCGCAGGCGGATTGGGCCGGTACCGGCGTCGCAGATCGAGCCGCCGCGTGCGGCAGCTTCATCGACGCTGTCGTGTCGATCGCCGACCAGATCGTACCGGAGCTCGCCTGGCAGATGGGACGGCCGGTGAGGTTCGGCGGAGGCGAGATCGCAGGCTTCGCCGAGCGGGGCCGGCACATGATCGACATCGCCCCCGAGGCTCTGGCCCCGGTCGAGCCAGAACCGATCGCCGGGTTCGAGCGCTTCATCGAGCGCACGCCGCTCGGCGTCGTGTTGTGCGTGGCACCTTGGAACTACCCGCTGCTGACCGCGGTCAACACGATCATCCCGGCGCTCATGGCCGGCAACGCGGTCGTCCTGAAGCACGCCAGCCAGACGTTGCTGGCCGGTGAGCGTCTCCAGGAAGCGGCCGACCGGGCCGGGCTCCCCGATGGGCTCTTCACCAACATGGTCCTGTCCCATCGGCAGGTCGACCATGCCCTCGGCCGTCGGTGGTTCGACCGGGTCAACTTCACCGGTTCGGTCGAGGCGGGACGGTCGATCGAGGGATCGGCGGCCGGAACCTTCGCCGGCGTCGGCCTCGAGCTCGGCGGGAAGGATCCAGCGTACGTGCGAGCCGATGCCGACCTCGCACATGCGGTCGAGAACATCGTGGACGGTGCCTTCTTCAACTCGGGCCAGTCGTGTTGTGGGATCGAGCGGGTCTACGTCCAGGAGTCGGTCTTCGCCGAAACGGTCGACGCCATGGCCGAAGCCGTCCGCTCGTACCGGCTGGGCTCACCGCTGGACGAGGAGACGACTTTGGGCCCGTTGGTCACGGCTCGGGCGGCCGATGGTGTCCGGGACCAGATCGGCGACGCCACCTCCGCCGGAGCCCGGACCGTGGTGGGCAGCGAGAGCTTCGGCGACGACGACGGCGGTACGGGCTCGCCGTACCTCTCGCCGACGTTGCTCGTCGACGTGGATCACGACATGGCCGTGATGGCCGAGGAGTCGTTCGGTCCGGTCGTGGGCGTGATGCCGGTGAGGGACGACGCCGAGGCGGTCGAGCTGATGAACGACAGCCCCTATGGGCTCACCGCGTCGATCTGGACGGGCGACGTCGGGGCGGCCCGGGCAATCGGCCGGCGGTTGCAGACCGGGACGGTGTTCATGAACCGAGCCGACTACCTCGACCCGGCCCTGGCCTGGACCGGCGTGAAGGACACCGGCCGCGGGATCACCCTGTCGAGTCTGGGATACGGCGAATTGACCCGAGCCAAGAGCTACCACCTCCGCACCGAGGTCTAGTCGGGGAGTGCGTTCGGGGTCTGTCCCCCGGTAACGCACTCACGTCACAGCTCACGGGGCGACGGGGGGAGGGGCGCGAACTCGGGGTCGTCGTCGGAGCCTTGGGCTCCGAACGCGGCGACCATGTCGGCGGGCTGGAACATGCCCGACTGCCACGTGGCGATGTAGTTGAGCGAGTCGGCCACCGAGTGGTCCCGGGTGTAGTTGACCGTTTCCTTGGTCCCCCAGATGGCCAGCGGTGACTTGGTGGCGATCTCGGCCGCGATGGCCATGACGCCGGCCAGCATGGCCTCGTGGTCGTCGTAGATCTCGTTGACCAGGCCCACCTCCCTGGCCCGCTCCGCCGGCATCCGGGCGCCGGTGTAGGCCAGCTCGCGAGCCACCCCTTCGGGGATGAGCTTGGGCAGTCGCTGCAACGTCCCGACGTCGGCGGTCATCCCGATGTTGATCTCCTGGATACAGAACCACGCATCGGCCGTCGCGTACCGCATGTCGCACGCCGTGACCATGTCGACCCCTCCGCCGATGCACCCGCCCTGCACGGCGGCGAGGACCGGCATACGCGCCTCCTCGATGCAGCTGAACGACTTCTGGAGCAACAGCGCCATCTGCCGGAGTCGAGCCTGCTTGCGTCCCAGCTCGAGGGAGTCCTCGGCCAGACCGCCTCCGGCGAACACCGACAGATCCATCCCTGCGGTGAAGTGTCGCCCGGTCGAGGACAGGACGATGACCCGAGCTGACCCCGAGTCGCTGATGTCGTTGACGATCTGCGGCAGCTCTCCCCAGAACGCGGGTGTCATCGTGTTGAGCTCTTCGCCCCGTTTCATCACGACGTGGGCGATGTGATCGGTGATGTCGACCTCGAAGCACTGGTGCGTCATGGACACAGTCTGCCCGCTGGAGCGCAGACGACCCGCCGGGGCCGACGGCTCCCGACTCCGGTCCGACGGCTCCGACGCGCCATGCTGGTCCCATGAGCACGGTGCCGACGCCCGTCGAAACGCACGTCTCCCGGGTCTTCTTCACCGAGGAGCGCGCCTACAAGCTGCTCAAACCGGTCGCTCTCTCGTTCCTCGACCTCACCGACCGCGACCGGCGGCTGACGGCGGCCCGACGAGAGCTGGAACTGAACCGCCGGATCGCCCCCGACGTCTACCTGGGCCTGGGCGACCTCCACGAGAACGGGGAGCTGGTCGATCACCTGATCATCATGAGGCGGATGCCCGACGACCGCCGTCTGTCCCGGGTGCTGGAGGACGGAAACGCCGACGACTGCCTGCGCCGGGTCGCGTGGACCGTGGCGGCGTTCCACGCCGGGCTGGAGCCCCTCACCGACGACGACGCGATCGCGACGCCGGAAGCCACGCGGGAACGCTGGGACGACAACCTCGCCACGGTCGCAGAGTCCGTCGGCACCATCATCGAGCGCGAGGCCCACGACCGCGTCGCGCAGCTCGCCCACCGCTATCTCGACGCGAACCCCGCCCTCTTCGTGTCGCGGATCGCCGACGGGTTCGTCCGGGACGGCCATGGCGACCTGATCGCCGACGACATCTTCTGCCTCGAGGACGGCCCCCGAATCCTCGACTGCCTGGCCTTCCGCGACGACTTCCGCATCGGCGACGTCCTCTCGGACATCGCCTTCCTGGTCATGGACGTTCATCGACTGGCCGGCCCCGGGACGGCTCGTCGACTCATGGGCTGGTATCAGGAGTACTCCAACGAACACCACCCGGCATCGCTCGCACACAACTACGTCGCCTACCGCGCCCACGTACGGGCGAAGGTGGCCTGCCTGGCCCACGGGCAGGGCCGGACCGATCAGGCCGAGCTGGCCCGCGCCTATCACGCGCTCGCTCTGCACCATCTGGAGCTCTCGCGGGGTCGCCTGATCCTCATCGGCGGCGCTCCCGGGGTCGGAAAGTCGACCGTGGCCGAGTCCCTCGGCCGGACGTTCAACATGCCGATCCTCGTCACCGACGCGCTCCGCAAGGATCTGGCCGGCATCGCCCGCGACGACCACCGGGCTGCCGATATCGGTGCCGGGCTCTACAGCCCCGAGATGACGACTCGGGTCTACGACGAACTGCTTCGGCAGGCCGAGCTGCTGATGACATCGGGAGAGAGTGTGATCCTCGACGCATCCTGGAGCTCGGACGATCACCGATGCTCGGCACGACGGCTCGCCGAACGCCACGGTGCCGAGCTGGTCGAGATCGAGTGCACCCTCGACCCGGCCGAGGCGAAGCAGCGGATCGACGCCCGAAGGGCCCGCGGGGACGACCCCTCCGATGCAACCGTCGCCACCTTCGACGAGCTGGCCGCCCGCAGGGACCCCTGGCCCGGATCCCACCGGATCTCCACTGCGGGCCCGGTCCACGACGTGTGCTCCCGCCTGCGTATCCTGCTCGATGCCCCTTCGACGCCACCGCGTCGATCGGACTCGACCTCTGAGAGCGGATGACCATGCCGGAGCCATCGCCTGACATTCGGGTCTTCCTCCTCGACGATCACGAGGTGGTCCGTCAGGGCATCGCCGAGCTCATCAACGCCGAGGCCGGCCTCGACGTCGTCGGATCGCATGGCCACGTCGAAGGCGCGGTGGAGGCCATCGGGGCTGTGGCTCCCGACGTCGCGGTGCTCGACGTACGGCTCGGTGATGGATCTGGCATCGAGGTCTGCCGGGACGTCCGGTCTGGTCATCCGGACATCGCATGCCTGATGCTCACGTCCTTCGCCGATGACCATGCTCTCGTCGACGCCGCACTGGCCGGTGCCGCCGGCTACGTGCTCAAGCAGATCCGCAGCAACGACCTCATCACGTCCATCCGCAAGGTGGCCGGCGGTGCGCAGCTGCTGGACTCCGCCGAGGTGCGCCTGGCACTCGAGCGCATGCGGAACGGCATCGAGGGCCGGGTCGAGAGCCTGACCGACCAGGAACATCGCATCTTCGAGCTGATCGGCGAGGGCTACTCCAACCGGCAGATCGCCGATGAGCTCTACCTGGCCGAGAAGACGGTCAAGAACTATGTCTCGAACCTGCTGGCCAAGCTCGGCATGGCTCGGCGCACCGAGGCCGCCGCCACGGCGGCACGACTGGACGAGCGTCAGCGGTTGCGCGAAAGCTGACCGATCACTCTCCGGTGCCCTCGGCGGACACCGCGTCGGCCAGGTGCAACAACAGATCCCTGACCTCGAGTCGGGCCAGAAGCAGCGGCGCATCCGACCACGAGGCCTGGGGGCTCAGGTGCACGGTGCCCTCCAGTCCTATCCACGTGCGGTGCGGGTCGGCTCCCAGGATGGTGAGCTCGCCGTCGAATGGCGGGAGACCGCCGAGCGATCCCTCCCATTCGAGGTGCGCCGACCAGCCGTCGTGCAGATTGCGTACCTCGACCACGGCTACCGGAGCCGATTCGACGTCGTCGGCCGGCATCGCGTATGACCGCAGGGCCGCCCGTTCGATCATCGCCTGGAGTGACGAGGGCTCGGTGGCGACACGGTCGAGGACGTCGACCAGCGGACGGGGGGCGGTCACGAAGTCCTGCACGAGGCGACGCGTCCCCACCTTCGGTCGGTGCTTCTCCCTGCGGTCGACGTCGCCCACCGGCACTGCCTTTCGGTCCTGAACGTTCACCGTGCGCCATGGTCGGTGAGTTCGCCAGGGACCTTCGTCCCAGCGTGCCCGTCAGGTTCTGGGGTCGTTCAGCTACATGAGCTGTAGCTGAGACTCCCCAAATCCTGCGAGTCGGGTCAGTCGGCGACCCACCACCGCACGAGGGTGCCGCCCTCGTCGGGGTCGGCCGCGGCCGTGAATCCGCCACGGAGCGTCATGGCTCTGCGAGCCAGGTTGCCGAGCCCTTCTCCTCCGGTGGCCCCCGGATCCATCCCGATGCCGTCGTCGGCCACTTCGAGGAGCAGTCGGTCATCGGCGGAGGAGATCCGGATCCTCACGGTCGTGGCCTCGGCGTGACGGGCCACGTTGGACAGGATCTCGGTCAGCGCCGGGATCAGCTGCTCGGCCGCCGCCTCGCTGACCTGGTCCAACGGGCCGTCGATCGAGAGATCGGGATCGAACCCGAGGTATTCGGCATTGGCTCTGGCGGTCTCGGCGACCCGAGCAGAGAGCGTCAGAGCCTCCCGTTCGGGGTGGTGGATGAAGAAGATCGTGTCCCGGATCTCGGCGATCGTGGTGTCGAGCTCGCCGATCACCGCGCTGAGGCGGTCGCGCGCCGGACCGGTCACCATCGGAACGGCGGCTTGGAGCCGCATCCCTGCGGCAAAGAGCCGTTGGATGACGACGTCGTGCAGGTCGGTCGCGATCCGCTCCCGATCCTCGAGCACGTCGAAGCGCTGCCGTTCGACTCGGGACCTCGCCAGCTCGACGGCCTCGCCGACTTCGACGGCGAGACGGACGAGCAGGGCCTCGTCTTCGGCGGCGAGCTCGTCCTCGGGAGCGATCAACGCCATGGCGAGCCCGTCACCCAGAGGAGCTACGGCCATTTCGGCATCAACCGGCGAGTCGATCTCGCCGGGACCGCTCGAGCCGGCCGCCACGAGGATCCGGCCGATCGTGGGATTGTGCTCGAGCAGGACCACCCGTGCGGCCGAGGTGCGGTCCCGCAGGTCGATGCAGAGGGCGGTCAGTGCCTCTCGCAGGCTGTCGCCCTGCAGCAGTCGGAGCCGGAGGCGGCTCATCAGCTCGATCTGCGTCTCGTAGCGCTCTCGGCCGGCTTCGGCCTCCTTCCGCTCGGAGATGTCGACGACGTGGGCCAACGCGATCGGGTGTTCTGCGTCGTCCTGCAGCATGCTCACGTGCAGCTGGACCCACACGTCGGTCCCGTCGGACCGCACGAGCCTCAGCTCCCAGCGCTGGACCGGCGCCGAACCATCGACGAGCCCGACCCCCAGCCCGGCCGCGAGATCCTCGCCGTGCAGCAGGAACCGAACCGGCAGTCCGACGAGCTCGGCCGGCGCGTAGCCGAGCAGCTCGACCAGCGCGTGGTTGGGGGTCCGGATGACCGACTCGGTGGCATTCACATCGACGAACGCCATCGCCACCGGGGCATCGGTGAAGGCCGAGTGGAAGGCGGCTGCGCTCGTCTCCAGCTCCAGCGTCATCGAAAGGACCTTCGGCCCTGACCGTCGCCACGGTTCCCCGGCATCGTGAAGGGGAGAGCAAAGGAGTTCGCCATGCTCGTCAGACTACGTTGGCGGCTGTTGCTGGTCGGCTTGTTCGGCCTCCTCTTCGTGTTCCTCGCCGGTTGCGGCGATGACGACGCCGCCCCTGACGAGCCGACCACCACCGAGGGAGGTCAGCCCTCGACGACCCAAGCCCCTCCGGTGGACACCTCCGTCGCCACCGGTGACGAGGTCGTCGCCAACGTCTACTGGGCGTGGAGCATCCCATCGGCCCCGGGTGACAGCCCCGAGCGAATCGGCGCAGGGGGGCGACCCGTCTCGACGGCGTCTCCCGCCCACGACGCCATGGAGGCCCTGCTCGCCGGACCCGATGCGATCGAGACCGAGATCGGCATGACTACGGAGATCCCCGCCGACACCGAACTGCTCGACATCGCCATCGACGATGGGACCGCAACCGTGGATCTCTCGGGGGCATTCGAGGAGTCGGGCGGCACGTTGGGAGAGACCATGCGCGCCGCCCAGGTGGTCTTCACCCTCACCCAGTTCGATTCGGTCGACGGCGTGCTGTTCCGAATCGACGGAACCGACGTCGAAGCGCTCGGATCCCATGGACTGGACGCCACGGCGCCGCTCACGAGGGATGACTTCGAGTCGGTGCGTCCCGCCATCCTCGTCGAGAGCCCGACCCCCGGGGCCGAGGTGGGTGACGAGATCCAGATCACCGGCGAGTCCAACACCTTCGAGGCGAACGTCGTCTACAGCCTCACCGATGGCGACGGCCTGATCGTCGCCGAGGGATCGACGACCGCGACCGCCGGGAACGGGACTTGGGGGGAGTTCGACGTCACCGTCGCCTACGATCCTGAGACCACCGGCACGGGAGCGGTCATAGTGTTCGAAGAATCGGCCGAGGACGGCTCACAGATCAATCTGGTCGAGTATCCACTCCAGGCCGGGGACTCCTGATGGGCTCGCGCACACCCCCACCGGACAGCCGGCTGGTCGACGAGATCATCGTCCCGGTCGACGGGTCGGACGAGTCGGCGCGCGCGCTGATCCCGGCCCGAACGATCGCCGATCACCTCGACGTGACGATGCGCGTCGTCCTGTTCCACCCCCCGTCGGCCGACGCCGGCGAGGTGACCGACATGATCGAGCAACAGGTGAGCGACACGGGAGGAGGCGCCCACACGGTCGAGGTATTGCCGGCGGTCAACCCGGTCGCCGACCATCTCGATGCCGTGGTCGAGGCGTCACCCTCGTCCCTCGTGGTCATGTCGACCCGAGGACGCGGCCACTCGGCGGCGCTGTTGGGCAGTGTGGCGAACGAGGTCCTGGCTGCGTCGCACCGCCCCGTCCTGCTGATCGGTCCCAGCTGCGACCCCGCGAACTTCACGATCCCCGGTCGGCTGATCGTGGCCGCCGACAAGAGCCCGGGCACCAAGACCACCCTCACCCTGGCAGCGCAACTCCTGGCCGCATTCGACTTCGACGCGCAAGTCATCCACGTCCTGGACGCCGAGACAGCGAGCGCCCTCGAGCGGTCCCGCGCGACCCCGGCCGGGGTGGATCTCCCCCACGAGTCGGCCATGGCCCACCGCTACTCACAACAGCTCCACGAAGCCAGCGGCAGAGACATCGACTACGGCGTTCTCCACGCCAAGCACGCCGGTCCGGCCATCGCCGAATACGCGATCGACCAGGACGCGGCACTGATCGTGATGGCCACCCACGCCCGCCGGGGGCTGCGCCGGCTCGCCCTCGGCAGCGTCACCTCCGAGGTAGTCGCCCGGGCGTCCTGCCCGGTGCTGGCCGCCGTGCCCGAACACGAGAGCTGAGCGCTCCCTCGGAGGCGGCGGATCAAGCCTCTCGGGTGAGCACGTAGTCGTCGAGATCGGGGGATCTGGTCCAGTCCCAGTAGTCGACGAGACGCCAGGGCGAAAGGGTGTAGATCCGGCCGGCGTCGTTCCGGTACCAGGAGTGGCGAATGGAGGGATGGGACCACACCATCCGATCCATCTCCGCCTGGAGTCGTTCCTGGTAGGCGTCGTGCACGTCCGGCCTGGGCTCCATCGTGGCGAGGTGTTCGCTGATCATGGCGTGGAGGCAACCGCTGATGTACCGCATCTCACACTCGGAATGGAAGATCAGGCTGCCCCCGCTGGCCAGATTGGTCCCCGGCCCGTAGAGACAGAACAGATTCGGGAAGTTGGGCACGGTGACCCCGAGGTAAGCCGTGGGTTCGTCTCCCCATTGCTCGGCCAGGACGGCGCCTCCGCGGCCGACGATCCTCATGGGCCAGAGGTATCGGTTGGCATGGAACCCCGTCGCGTACACGATGATGTCGGCGGTGTGGCGTCGACCGTCCGCTGTGACGATCGCGTCGGTCTCGATGTGGTCGATCTCCTCCCGGATGAGCTCCACGTCGTCGCGGGCGAGCGCCCGGAGCCAACTGCCATTGTCCTGGAGCGTCCGCTTGCCGGTCGCGGGATAGTCGGGTATGAGCTTCGCGAGGAGCTCCTCGTCACCGTCGACCTGGCTCTCGATCCAATCGGTGAACATCGCCCGCGCCGCGTCGTTCAGTTCGCTGATGGCCCGCCCGTCCTCGCTCGGGTAATCCGGGTCGATGCGCGCCACCGGCATTCCACCGTCGCAGGCGGGCCAGAAGAGCAGGAAGCGGTACCACCGTCCGTAGAACGGCAGATGGCGCATGGCCCACTGCACCCCGTCGCCCACCGCGTCGTGATAGGCGGGATTGGGGAACATCCACTGCGCGGTCCGTTGGAAAACCGTTAGGTGGTCGGTCTCGGGAGCGATGGCCGGCGCGATCTGGAATCCGCTCGCCCCGGCACCGACCAGCGCGACCCGCTTGCCGGTGTGGTCGACGGTGTGATCCCACCGCGCCGAGTGGAACGACGGCCCCGCGAACTCATCGCGACCCGGGATGTCCGGGAGCTTGGGTCGGTTGAGGTGCCCGACGGCCGAGACGAGCGCACGTGCGTCGAACGTCTCGATCGAGCCGTCGTCCCGACGAGCCTCGACCGCCCATCGGGCGGTGGGTTCGTCCCACGTGGCCTCTACCACCTCGGCGTTCCAGCGGATGTGATCCTCGAGGTGGTGCTTCTCCATCACCCGTTGGAAGTAGGACTGGAGCTCGGGCTGGCGGGCGAAGAACTCAGTCCAGTGGTCGGCCGGCTCGAAGGAGTAGCAGTAGAAGTGGTTGCCGACGTCGACGCGGGCGCCCGGATATGTGTTCTCGTACCAGGTGCCACCGGGGGCCGGGTTCTTCTCGATGATCGTGAACGGGATCCCGGCCTCGCTCAGCCGCACTCCGGCGAGGATCCCGGACATCCCCGCTCCGATGACCAACACCGGGAACTCGGCACGGGCATCTGGATCGACATCGTCGAAGTCGACCCGGCGGGCGTCGACACCGTCGAGCTCGAGCTCCTCGAGCATCATCGGGACGTATTCGTGACCGACCTCCTCGCAGACGAGGAAGTCCATCATCTCCTTGACGAGCACGGCGTCGGGAGCGGGCGGCAGCTCGCAGCCTCCATCGCGGTAGGTGCTGATGGCCTCCAACGCCATCGAGCGCACGGCGACCTTGTCCTCCTCGGCCATGAAGCCCTGGACCTCGTTGAGAAAGATGCCGGCCGGGCGGAGGTCGCCGCGGATGTAGGAGGGATCGCCGGTCATGTGGACGAGCGACAGGAGGAGCGTCGGGATACTGACGTCCTCGAGCGCGGCGGCGATGGTCGCATCGTCGTCGGTGATGATCTGTCCGGCGTGTGGATTGCGTTCGGTCACCGGCAGGAGATTAGAACCTGTGGATGGCGCGCAACGTCCTCGGAGGCGAGTTGATCGAGTGCGGAACCGATCCGATCACCGGCTTCCACCGTGACGGGTGCTGCAACACCGGCGTTGACGACGCGGGCGTGCACACCGTGTGCGCCCGCCTCACGGCGGAGTTCCTCGACTTCTCGAAGGCTCAGGGAAATGACCTGTCCACGCCGAGACCCGAGCTCGGCTTCCCAGGCTTGAGCCCCGGCGACCGGTGGTGCCTGTGCGCCACCCGCTGGCGTGATGCGTTCGATGCCGGGGTCGCACCGCCCGTAGTGCTCGCGGCGACCCACATCCACACCCTGGAATGGGTGGACCTCGCGGCCATGCAGGCGCACGCCGTCGATTCCTAGGCGATGGATGACCCAGGTGGGCCCGGAGACGGGCGACTCGACCGGGTCCTGACGCTGGGGCCGGCCGTCGGTCTGGCGATCACGATGGTGGTCGGGAGCGGCCTCCTGGTTCTTCCCGGCCTGGTCTATCGGGGTGCCGGCGAGACGGCACTCTGGTCGTGGGTGCTGGCAGCCCTCGTGGCGGCACCGATCCTGCTGGCCATCGCGTCGCTCGGGGCTGCCCACCCCTCGGCCGGGGGCATCGCCGGGTTCGTCCGGCCGACGCTCGGCGACCGGTGGGCGATCGCCGCCGAGTTCGTCCTTCTCGGCGCCATGGCCGGCGGCGCGGGCCTTGCGCTGGTCGGCGGCAATCTATTCGCCGATCTCTTCGGCCGATCCTGGCTGGTGCCGGTGGGCGCGGCATCGGTGCTCGGGATCGGTTGGGCGGTCAACCGGGCCGGAGCCCGGCTGGGAGCACGCCTCCAGCAGATCCTCTCGTTCTCGTTCGTCGCCGGGCTGGCCACGATCAGCATCGCCGCGCTGGTACGAGGTGATGCCGGCGTCGGCGTCTCCGCTCCGGACGATGCGAGCGCTGCCGTCGGCGAACTGGGCCTTGTCTTCTTCGCCTTCGCCGGCTGGGAGCTCATGGCGTTCACGAGCGAGGAGTTCGTGAACCCCCGACGTGACTTTCCGCTGATGGTCGGGCTGAGCTTCGGGGCAGTCACCCTCCTCTACGTGGTCCTGGCCGCGGCCCTCCAGACGGCGCTTCCCGTCGATGACCCGGAGCTGACGACAACACCGATCAGCGCGTTGGCCGACGTCGCCTTCGGCGAGGCCGGTCGCAGGGCGGTGACCCTGCTGGGCATCGTGATCGTGGTGGCCAACTTGAACGGCGTCGTCTGGGCGTTCTCCCGCCTCTGCTACAGCGCGGCCCGCGAGGGGTCGCTGCCGGACTCGCTCGGCCGGACCGATGCTGCGAACGTACCCGTTCGCGCGGTCACCGTGACCACCGCGGTCTTCGCTGCGTTCGCGGGGGTGGAACGCGTCGGTTGGGTCGACCTCGAGATGCTGTTCAGGCTCGCCGCCGCCTGCATCTTCGCCGGTCTGGTCCTGGCGGCGGCCGCGTTCGTGGCTCATCGGCGCGGTCGGATCCGGATACTCGCCGTCGTCATCCTAATGATCGCGGTGGCGACCCTGGCCAGCTTCGGCTGGATCGTCCTCTACCCGCTGACGCTGGGGGCTCTCGGGCTCCTCCGGGGCGGACGCCGTGGCGCCTGATTCATCGCCCTCACCGGTTCGTCGTTCTGGGTAGGGTTGCGCTCCGGAGGAAGACCGATGCCCGAGCGACTGACCCGACCCCTCGTTCGCCAGGACGGCGAGCTGCGCGAGGCCGGCTGGGACGAGGCCCTCGACCGGGCCGCGGACGGCTTCGGACGGGTCGTCGACGGCCACGGTCCCGAGGCGTTCGGCATGTTCAGCTGCTCCAAAGCCACCAACGAGATGAACTACCTCGCGCAGAAGTTCGCCCGAGTGGTGATCGGGTCGAACAACATCGACTCGTGCAACAGAACCTGACACGCTCCCTCGGTCGTCGGTCTGGCGACCGTCTTCGGAGCCGGCGGCGGAACCTCGTCCTATCGCGAGATCGAGGAGACCGACTGCATCGTCCTGTGGGGCTCCAACGCCCGTGAGGCCCACCCGATCTTCTTCCATCACCTGCTGGCGGGGATCCGCGCCGGTGCGAGCATGTTCTGCGTCGACCCACGGCGAACCTCCTCCGCCAAGTTCGCCGACCTGTGGCTCGGCCTCGACGTGGGAACCGACGTCGCACTCGCCAACGCGGTCGGCCGTGAGATCATCGCGGCAGGGCTCGCCGACACCGGTTTCATCGCCCGTGCCACGCAGGGCTTCGATACCTACGCTGCCTCGGTCGAGTGCTACACGCTGGACCACGCCGAGCGGATCACCGGCGTCCCAGGACGGGCGATCGCAGAACTGGCGCACGCCTACGCCGGCGCAGAGTCGGCCCAGCTGCTGTGGACCCTCGGCATCACCGAGCACCGCAACGCGGTCGACAACGTGGTCGCCCTGTGCAATCTCGCTCTCCTCACCGGACACGTAGGTCGGTGGGGATCGGGGTTGGTGCCGCTGCGGGGACAGAACAACGTCCAGGGCGGCGGCGACATGGGGGCGCTGCCCAACAAGCTGCCCGGATTCCAGGACGTCGCCGACCCGGAGATACGGGCCAGGTTCGAGACCACCTACGGCCGCCCGATTCCTCCCGAACCCGGCCTGCACCTCTCGCTCATGTTCGAGGCGATGGGCCGGGGCGACCTCCGCGCCCTGTACGTGATCGGTGAGAACCCCGCCGATTCCGAGGCCGACGTCGCCCGGGCCCGCGCCATCCTCTCGAGCCTGGACACGCTGGTCGTCCAGGACATCTTCCTCACCCGCACCGCTGAGCTGGCCGACGTGGTGCTTCCCGCCGCGGTCGCCTGGGCCGAGACCGAGGGCACGGTCACTTCGAGCGAACGACGGGTCCAACGGGTCAGGGCCGCCCTCTCACCGCCCGGCGAGGCCCGCGACGACATCGACATCCTGCTGCTTCTGGCCCGTCGCATGGGCGTGGACCTGGGGCATCCGAGAGCCGAGGACCTGTGGGACGAGCTCCGCTCCCTCTCCCCCATGCACGCCGGGATGAGCTGGGCTCGTCTCGAGTCGGACGGAGGGCTCCAGTGGCCCTGCCCGACCGAGGATCACCCCGGCAGCCCGTTCCTCCACGGCTGGCTGTGGGCCGACGATCTGGACGGGCACGATCCGGCGCCGTTCTCCACGGTGGAGCACAAGGGTCCCGACGACGAGCTCACCGAACGGTTCCCGCTCCGTCTCACGACGGGCCGAGCCCTCGATTCGTACAACACCGGGGTCCAGAGCGGCGGGTACGCGTCGCCCATCCGCGACGGCGATGCGCTCGACATCCACCCCGCCGACGCGGCCGAGCTGGGGCTCAGCGACGGCGAACGGGTTCTGGTGAGCTCGACCCGAGGATCGATCGTGACGCCCATCCGCCTCCAACCCGACCTCCCCCGAGGGCTGACCTTCGCCACCTTCCACTTCCCCGAGCTGATCGACACCAACATCCTCACCAACGACACGTGGGACCCACTGTCCGGCACCGCGGAGTTCAAAGCCACCGCCATCCGCATCGACAGACTCGAGTCGGCGGTCGAACGGGATGGTGCATCATGACCGACCTGCGCATCGGAGCCGACGAGCCCACCGAGGCCGAGCGTGCCGCGGTCGACCAGGTCGTTCCCCACGACGAGGCGGTGGTGGTGATCGAGACCGAACGCATGGTCCGCAGCGGCCACGCCCGCCGGGTCGGACGACGTCACCTGCTGCTACCGGCGCTGCACGCGCTCCAAGATCGGGCCGGATGGATCAGCCCCGGCGGATTGCACTACGTCGCCCGTCAGCTCCAGGTCCCCCCGGCCGAGATCTACGGCGTCGCCACCTTCTACGACCTCCTGCACACCGATCCGCCCGACCACGCCGGACCGACCCACCACGTCTGCGCCGATGCCGCGTGCCAGATCGACGGCGGGGACGCCCTCGCCGCCTCGCTGGCGTCCGCCGGCCACCACGTCCGTCGCTCGGCGTGCCTGGGACGATGCGACCGGGCGCCCGCCCAGTTCGTGCCGGGCTCGATTCACGTCGACCCGGTCTCGCTTCCCCAGGCCGGCGAACCCGGGTTGCGCCTCCTTCGCCGTGTGGGCGTGGTCGATCCGACCAGCCTCGACTCGTATCTCGAGCACGGCGGCTACAGGGCTCTGGGCCGAGCAAAGGCGATGGGAGCCGACGCGGTCATCGAGGCGATCACCGACGCCGGGCTGACCGGGCGAGGTGGAGCGGCGTTTCCGACCGGCGACAAGTGGCGGGCGGTCGCGGACCAGCCCGACGGTCCGAGCCACGTCGTCGCCAATGCCGACGAGTCCGAGCCCGGGACCTTCAAGGACCGCCTTCTCATGGACCACGACCCGTTCGCCCTCGTCGAGGCGCTCACCATCGCGGGCCTGGCCACCGGCGCTTCGCAGGGCTGGATCTATGTTCGCGGCGAATACCCGCTGGCCACACAGCGGCTGACCTCGGCGCTGCAGCAGGCCCGGGCGACCGGACTCCTCGGACCCGGTGCTCGCGGTCGTGGTCGACCCTTCGACATCGAGCTGAGGCGCGGCGCCGGTGCGTACGTCTGCGGCGAGGAGACGGCGCTGTTCGAATCGATCGAGGGTTTTCGTGGCGAACCGCGGAACAAGCCTCCGTTCCCGACCACCCACGGCTTGTTCGGCGCCCCGACCGCCGTCAACAACCCCGAGACGTTGGTCAACGTTCTCGACATCGTCTCGGACGGGCCGGCCGCCTACCGCAGCGTCGGCACCGACGGGTCGCCCGGCACGAAGCTCTTCTGCCTGTCGGGACGGCTCGGCCGTCCTGGCGTCTACGAGGTGCCCTTCGGGACGACGCTCGGGGCCTTGATCGAACGGGCCGGTGGTGCCGCCGCGGACATCCGGGCCGTGTTGTTGGGCGGGGCGGCGGGCAGATTCGTGGGACCCGACGCCCTCGATCTCCGCTTGACCCTCGAGGACGCGCGGGTTGCGGGGCTGAGCATCGGCTCCGGGGCGATCACGGTGTTCGACCGAACCGTCGAGATGGCTCCCGTGGTGACCCGCATCGCCGAATTCTTCCGCGATGAGTCCTGCGGTCAGTGTGTGCCCTGCCGGGTCGGCACCGCCCGTCAATTCGAGCATCTCGCGACCCGGGGCGCCGGGGCCGCCCACGAGATCGACGCCGCCATGATCGACGACATCGCCCGGGTGATGGCCGATGCCTCGATCTGCGGGCTGGGTCACACGGCAGCTGACGCGGTCCGATCGGCGCTGGGCTCGGGCCTGTTGGGAAAGCCGTCGTGAATGGCAACGACGCCGGCGGGGCGGCGGTGACCATCGAGATCGACGGCACGCCGCTGTCGGTTGCCCGGGGGGGCACCATCCTCGAGGCATGCCGTGCCGCCGACGTCGCGACTCCGACCATCTGCCACGCCGACACGCTCACCCCGGTCAACGCCTGCCGTGTCTGTGTGGTCGAGGTCGAGGGCAACCGGACTCTGGTACCGGCCTGCTCTCGACCCGCCGAGAACGGCATGGTCGTCCACACCGACACCGAACGGGTTCGCCACAGTCGCAGAATGGTGCTCGAGCTCCTCGCGAGCACGGTCGATCTCTCCCAGGCCGACGACATCAACCGCTGGATCGAGGCCTACGAGGCCGACCCGACCCGTTTCGATTCCGTGGCCGGAGAGACGGCGTCGGCACGCATCGGTCAGCCGGTCAAGATCCAGGACAGCCTGTTCGTTCGGGCCTACGACCAGTGCGTGCTCTGCTACAAGTGCGTCGAGGCCTGTGGTGACGACGCCCAGCACACCTTCGCCATCTCGGTGGCCGGCCGGGGGATGGACGCCCGCATCTCGACCGAGTTCGATGTGCCGCTCCCGGAGTCGGCTTGCGTGTACTGCGGCAACTGCATCGGCGTCTGCCCCACCAACGCCCTCCAGTTCAGGACCGAGTTCGACCGGCGGCAGGCCGGCACCTGGTCCCCCGAGGACCAGACGGTCACGACCACGGTCTGCTCCTATTGTGGCGTCGGGTGCAACCTCGAACTACACGTGCAGGATGACGAGATCGTGAAGGTCACCTCGCCAGACGACCACGACGTCACGAGCGGTCATCTGTGCATCAAAGGGCGTTTCGGCTGGGACTATGTCTGACCGGACCATGTCTGACCGGACCATGTCTGACCCGACCATGTCTGACCCGAGCGTCTCCGACCCCGAACCAATCTGGAGTATTCCATGAGCTGGACCACCGCCGACATCCCCGACCAGACCGGCCGCACCGCGGTGGTGACCGGCGGCAACGGAGGGCTCGGCCTCGAGACCGTCCGTGCGCTCGCTGGTGCCGGCGCCCGGGTGGTCATGGCCGCCCGCAACCAGGCCAAGGCCGCCGCTGCGGTGGACGACGTGCGGGTCGGACTGCCCGATGCCGCGGTGGAGATAGTCCCGCTCGACCTCGGTTCGCTGACGTCGGTCGAGGCCGCGGCCGAACGGATCGCCGGCGATCATCCGGCGATCGACATCCTGGTCAACAACGCCGGGCTCATGGCCCTGCCCGAGCGCCGAACCGAGGACGGCTTCGAGATGCAGTTCGGGGTCAACCATCTCGGACACTGGGCCCTCACGTCACTCCTCCTGAAGCCGCTCCTCGCCGCTGACGCCGGGCGCGTCGTCACCGTGTCGAGCACCGCACACCACGTGGGCCGAGCGGTCGATCCCGAGAATCCGCATCTCGAAGGCCGCTACGGCCCCTGGAAGGCCTATGGCCAGTCCAAGCTGGCCAACCTCCACTTCGCCATCGGACTCCAACAGCGATTCGACGCCGCAGGCGCTCGAGCCTCGAGCCTGGCGGCGCATCCGGGTCTGTCCGACTCGGACCTCCAGACCCACAGCGCCGACGAGTCCGGCGGCTTCATTTCGCGGGCCAGCGTCGTCGCTGCCCGCTACACCGGGATGGACGTCGCTCGGGGGGCGCTGCCCCAGCTCCGAGCCGCGACCGACCCCGAGGCGAAGGGTGGCGAGTTCTACGGTCCGCTCTTCGTCAACAACGGGCCGCCGGTCCGGAAACCCATCATACGCGTGGTCGGACTCGAGAAGGCGATCGCCGGTCTCTGGGCGGTCTCCGAACGCGAGACGGGAATCGATCTCGACGTGGTCGCGGCGATGGGATGACGACGCCGTCCGGGCTGCCCGATCTCGCGCCGATCCGGTCCGTGGCAGCCGACGAGCGGAACCGTTATGCACGGGACGGCCACATCTGTGTCCGCGGCCTGGCCACACCAGAGGAGGTGGCCGCCTACCGTCCCGCCCTCCTCGCTACGGCGGCGGCGCAACGATGGGAGAGCCGACCCCTCGCCGAACGAGACACCTACGGTCGGGCGTTCCTCCAGATGTTCAACCTCTGGCGGCACGACGCGTCGGTGGCCCGCTTCGTCCTGGCGCCTCGATTCGGTCGCGTGGCGGCCGAGCTCATGGGCGTGGACGGCGTGCGCATCTACCACGACCAGGCCCTGGTCAAGGAAGCGGGGGGCGGCTACACGCCGTGGCACCAGGACCAGAGCTACTGGCCCTTGGACACCGACCGAACGATCACAATGTGGATGCCACTCGAGGACACTCCGGCCGAGGTCGGCGGAATGACGTTCGCCTCGGGGTCACACCTCCGGGCTGACGTGGCTGCCGGAGGCATCTCCGACGCGTCGCATGACACGATCTCCCGGCTGATCACCGAGCACGAGTTGATCGCGACGACCCACGGACCGTTGGCGGCGGGCGACGCGACGTTTCATGCCGGGTGGACCCTCCACTCGGCGAAGGCCAACCCGACCGACCACGACCGTCCGGTGATGACTGTGATCTACGTCGCCGACGGGACCCGGGTGAGCGAACCCACCGAACAACAGCAGCTGGACATGGGCTGGCTGGGTGGTCGGAGGCCGGGTGACCTCGTCGATTCGGAGCTCAACCCGCTCGTCTGGACGCGGCATCTTCCCCCCACCGAGTGAGCACATCCGGTGAGCACGGTGCCTGACCCCCGGTGGCTACCATGCGCCACCGTGTCGACCGATCAGAACCTGCTCAGTCGCCGGACCCTGCTCATCGGAGGTGGGGCGTTGCTCGCCCTTGCCATCGGTGGCACCGCGGGCTGCACCGGTGACGACGATGGCGTCGGTGATCCCGACCCGGGTGTCCTGGCGATCGGGCGCGCCTACCTGGATCAGCACCCCGAGGAGACGATCGCGTCGCTACGGGCCGAGCTCCCTCCCCCCGATCCTGATGCGCTGACCGCAGCCACCGAGCGGGTGAGCGACGAATTCCGATCCGGCGCCACTTTGACGATCGACGGTTGGGTCCTCGCCGAATCCGAGGCGAAAGCCGCGGCCGTGCTCGCGCTCGAATGCGACGGTGACGGGTGCTGATCGATGCCGAGACGATCGAGTCGGGGACGACCCTGACGGCGGACGTCTGCATCGTCGGGGGTGGCGCGGCCGGTGTCACCATCGCGATGGAGCTGCTCGACAGCGGGCTCGATGTGCTGCTCCTCGAATCGGGCGGCGACGAACCTGACCCCGAGACGCAGGCCCTTTACGAAGGAGCGAGCGTCGGTCAACCGTTGGGGCCACAGGACGGTGGGTTCCCGATCGATCAGGTCCGGCTGCGCTACCTGGGCGGGACGACCAACCACTGGGCCGGGTTCTGCCGCCCCCTCGAGCCGATCGACTTCGAACTGCGGGACGGCTTCGACGTCTCGGGCTGGCCGATCGCCCGCGACGAGCTGCTCCCGTTCTGGGAGCGAGCGACCGAGTGGTGTCGGGTCGTCCCCGACTTCTCGCCCCGGATCTGGGAGGAACGCATGGGCTGGCCTGCGGCGCCGGTCGACAACGACGTGGTCGGCCCGGTCGTGTTCCACGTCGCCTACCCGCTCAGCTTCGGCACCACCTACCGCGCCGATCTCGACGCGAGCGCCTCCACCAGGGTGCTCCTGCACGCCAACGCGGTCAACCTCGCCACCGACGACGGCCGACTCGTGTCCGGTGTCGACGTGCGCACTTTCGGCGGGGTCCGGTTGCGGGCCGAGGCGGACGCCTACGTGGTCGCCACCGGAGGGATCGAGAACGCTCGCCTCCTGTTGGCGTCGACCGATGCCGATCCCGGAGGACTGGGCAACGGCAACGACCTCGTCGGCCGGTACTTCACCGAGCACTTCCAGGTCGCCTCCGGATTCGGCGTCCTCAGACCCCCGATCGAGGACGTGATGGGGTTCCGGGGCGGCGAGATCCCGCTCACCGCCGGCCGGCATGCAGGGGCCAAGCACGGTGTGAAGTTCGCACTCGCCCTCACCTCGGACCACGTGCGCGATCGAGCCACGACCGGCATGGAGATGCAGTTGGCGCTCGGGACCCTGCCCGACGGTGGTCCGACGCACGCCGGCGGTGTGACCACCTCCGACGTCGCCGGTCTCCTGAGCCGGACGGGACCCGCTCCGGGGACCGTCGCTTTCCTCCAGATACTCGCTGAACAACGACTGCGACCCGAGAGCCGGATCACGCTCGACGATGCCGTCGACACCCTCGGGATGCCCCGAACCCGGCTCGACTGGCAGTACACCGCCGAGGACAGGGCCGAGATCCTCGTGAATCTCCGTACATTCGCCGAACAGATCGGCGCCGAGGGCCTGGGTCGGGCCCAGATCGTCCCCGGTGGGGCGCGGCCCGACGCCGAGGAGATGATCCCCGGTGAGATCGTCTCGCTCTACCGATCCATCCCCGGCGAGATCGACGAGGAGAACTTCCCGATCGGCATCGGATTCCACCACATGTGCACGACGCGGATGGCGGCCGATCCGGCCGAGGGCGTCGTCGACGCCGACTGTCGGATGCACGAGATCGAGAACCTCTGGATCGGCGGGAGCTCGGTCTTCGCCACGGGCGGGGTCTCCACGCCCACCTTCACGATCGTCGCGCTCGCCGTCCGCTTGGCCGACCACCTGAAACGACAGCTCGGATCCTGAGATCTCTGTCGGAATCCGGCCGAGACCTGTGCCAAGCTCACGACCATGACCCGACCACCGGCCCTCGTCGATCGACGCGTCCTGGTGGTCGGCGCTTCGTCGGGTATCGGCGCGGCGTTCGCGTCGGCGGCCATCGGTGACGGTGCGCGGGTGGCCGTGGCGGCCCGCCGCGAGGATCGGCTCCGAGCGCTCGTCTCCGAGGCGGGCGCCGGCACGGTCGTGGCCGGCGATGCCACCGACCGCGAAGACGCCGGCCGGATCTGCGATCAGGCGGCCGAGACGCTCGGCGGGTTGGACGTCGTGCTCTACGTAGCGGGGATCGGACCGCTCAACCCGCTGGCCGAATTCGATCCCGAGACGTGGCGCCGGGCGTTCGACGTCAACGTGGTCGGCGCCAATCTGATCGGGGCGGCCGCGCTCCCGCACATGGATCCCGACGGGATCATCGGGTTCGTATCCACCCGGGCGGTCGGTGACGTCAGTTGGGGATTCGGCGCGTACACGGCCACCAAGGCGGCGCTCGACCAGAGCATCCTGGCCTGGCGGATCGAGCATCCCGAGCGGCGCTTCGTGCGGGTCGTCGTCGGAAACACGCACCCGACCGAGTTCGCCCACCACATGAACGACGAGTGGATCGGCCCGGCGATGAAGCGGTGGGAGCGTCAGGGCATCCCGGGCGGGCTGATGGGGACCGTGGATGTGGGCCTGGCGCTGGCCGACAAGTTCGGCGTCATCCTGGCCCATCCCGAGATCGACTCGCGGGAGATTCGGTTCGATGCCCGCCTCGACCCCCTCCCCGACCACTGACCCCGCCACCTCCACGAACTCTGGGCAACCACCCCTCACATATCGGGACCGATGCCCGAAGTTCGATCCGAGCGTGGGTGGCGGTGGCCGTGGCCGCCTGTTGCTGGCTTCTTCCCGGCTGCGGCGGCGGCGGCGGAACGGGCGCGGGAGTGGCGCACCCAGCTCTGGTCGCATCGATCCTCTGCGAGGACCTGCGGATCTGGGAGAACGAGATGATCGACGTCGTCAACGCCGGCGCCCGCGCCGTCACCGACACCGATGATCCGAGTGTGCGGGCCGAGGCCATCGACGACACGTTCGCCGACCTCCTGGCCGGCGCGGTCCGACGGCGGAATCAGGTCGACGCACGCGACCAGGGCGGTGATGCGGGTCTCGCCCGCCTGAATCTCGACCTGGCCGAAGGCATGGCGCTCGGCGTCGAGGAGCTCGAGGCCGAGCGTCGCCTCTTCAGGGAGTCGGTCCCGCAGGTCGACGACGCCGACGAACGGGGCCGCGTCGGCCAACTCTTCAACGCCCTCGAGAAGACATTTGCCGTCGCCGAGCCCGCTCCGGCCGCGTACCTACCGGACGCCCTGGTCGAGGCGCTCCGCAACGAGTCCAGCTGCGCCCATGTCATGCAGCTCGGCTGACCCAACGCGCCGCACTGACGAACTTTGTGCGCTCAGTGCCACCTGTGTACTGCCAGCGCACAAAGTTCGTGATGGGATCAGTTGACGGCGCGACCCTGGCCTTCCCAGTACGGGGCCCGAAGCTCCCGCTTCAGCACCTTGAGGGCACCGGACAACGGAAGCGGCTCAGTACGGAACTCGATGGACTTGGGCACCTTGAATCCTGCGATCTGCTCCTTGGCGAAAGCCTGCAGCTCGCCCTCGGTCGCCGAGGCCCCCCCGGTCAGGACGACGATCGCGTGGACCTGCTCTCCCCATGTGTCGTGGGGGATCCCGATCACCGCGACCTGCTCGACGGCGTGGTGGCGGGACAGGGCGCTCTCCACCTCGGCCGAGTACACGTTCTCCCCGCCGGTGACGATCATGTCCTTCACCCGGTCGACCAGGAACAGGTAGTTCTCGTCATCGAGATAACCGGCGTCGCCGGTGTGGTACCAGCCGTCGCGGAACACCTCCTTGGTGGCCTCGGGCTTGTTCCAGTATTCGCGCATGAAGTTGCCGCCCTTGGCGCACACCTCACCGGTCCCGCCCCGTGGCACCTGCGTCCCGCGCTCGTCCCGGATCGAGAGCACGGTTCCGGGCACCGGCCGGCCGGCGGACCGGATGCGGTCGCCACCCCGGAAGTGATCCTCGGCGGTGAGGAAGGTCAGGACCGCTGAACACTCGGTCATCCCGTAACCCTGGGCCAGACCCAGATCGGGGTACAGCTCGCGGAGTCGATCGAGGATCGCCGCCGGCATCGGCGAGGCACCGTAGATGAGTTGTTCGAGCGACGAGAGCCGCTCGGGAGCGAACTCCGGGTGGTTGAGCAGCATGCCGATCATGGTCGGCACCATCACGGTCTGGGTGACGGCGTGCTGCTCGATGAGCGTCATCGCCGGCCCCGGATCGAACATCGGCATGAAGACCGAGACCCCTCCGACCGAGGGGTTGGCCAGGATGCCCCCCATCGATGCGGCGTGGAACATGGGGGTCTGGTGCAGGAACACGGTCTCGGGGTCGAAGTTCATGACGATGCCGATGTGGTAGAGGTTGAGCATCTCGGCACGGTGCTCGAGAAGCACACCTTTGGGCAGGCCGGTCGTGCCGCCCGTGTACATGAGCACTGCGGGGTCGGACTCCTCGGGCTCCTCGGGAATGACGGCCTCGCCCGCGGCCAGGAGGTCGTCGTAGCGGACGTCGTGCGGGACGTCGCCGTCGCCGACGAGGACCACGTGACGAACGGGGCTGGCGCCGTCTGATTCGGCCAGGGCGCGGGCCAGGTGGTCGGCGAAGAACTGATCGACGAACACCACCTCGGCGCCGGAGTCGCGCACGATGTAGTCCAGCTCCTGGCCGGCGAGCCGGAGGTTGAGCGGGTTGATCACGCCTGCCCCGAGAAAGGCCGCGTGGTACAGCTCGAGGTACTCGTGGCTGTTGGTCGCCATCACGGCGAAACGATCGTCGCGCTCGAGGCCGAGCTCGGTCTTCATGGCCCGGCACAGACGGAACACCCGGTCGCCATGCTGGCCGAACGTTCCCTCATAGCCCTGGTCGAAGAAGCCCCTCCGGTCGGGGAAGGTGTCGAGGGCCGGTAACAGCAGCCGGTGATAGACGAGCTCTTTCAAGGGAAGGGTCCTCTCTGGGTACGAGCGGCTCGGGCCGACCCGACGGTTGCTCTGATCATCGCGCGAGTTGCGCGGGCAGGACTCAGGTGAATCGCGCGGCCAGGTCGTCGTAGGCGGCCCGCGTCTCGGGACCGAATCCGTTCTCGGCGGGCTCGACGGCGTCGCCGGCGCCGAGGCCCCATGCCGCCGCTCGCGCGCCGACCTGCGTCTCGCCGGTGAACACCGCGGCCGCCTGGAGCGCGGCACCCGTCGCCACCGTCTCGTCGGTCGAGGGCACCACGATCGGTCTGCCGTGCAGATCAGCGCAGCGCTGCCGGTAGGCCGGCGCTCGGGACCCGCCGCCGATCAGGTGAAGTCTCCCGCTCACATCGACGCCGACTGCGTCCAGCGCATCGATTCCGCCGAAGAGGCCGCAGAGCACGCCGTCGTGAGCGGCCAGCGCCAGCGCCTCCCGGCTCGTATCGGTGCGCAGGCCTCCGAGAAGACCGCTCGCGTCGGGCAGATTCGGTGTGCGCTCCCCGTCGAAGTAGGGGACGAGGACGGGAGCGTCGTCCCGGCGTGGCGCGCCCATGGCCAACCGACTCAACCCGGGAGGATCGGTACCCAGCCAGCCGGCGACCGTGTCGGTGACCCGGGTGGCGTTGAGGGTGCACACGAGCGGAAGGTAGGCACCGGTCGCGTCCGCGAAGCCGGCGACCGCTCCCGCCGCGTCCGCTGTCGGCGTAACCGACACCGCGTAGACCGTGCCCGACGTACCCAGCGACATCGCGATGTCTCCCGGTCGAAGCCCGAGGCCGAGAGCGGCGGCCATGTTGTCGCCCGTGCCGGGCCCCGCCACCACACCGGCCGGGAGACCGAGCTCCGCGGCCACCGTAGGCTCGAGGACCCCCACCGCGGCGAAGGGGTGATTCACCGCCGGGAGTCGACCCACGAGGTCCGGGACGTCGGCCGCCCAAGCCAGCAGATCCGGCCGGTACTCGTCGGCGGTCGGGTCGAACCAGCCGGTGCCCGACGCATCGCCCCGGTCGGTCACGTGACGGCCCGTCAGCCGCCACGTCAGGTAGTCGTGCGGCAGCATGATCATGGCCGCGCGGGCCATCGACCCGGGTTCGTGGGCGGCGACCCATGCGAGCTTGGACACCGTGAAGCTGGCGACCGGCACGCTCCCGCACGACGATGCCCACGCGGCGGCGCCGAGTCGGTCGACCAGCTCCCGGGCCTGCGGGGCCGACGTGGTGTCGTTCCACAGCTTGGCCGGTCGGATCACCTCGCCCCCGCCGTCGAGCAGGACCAGCCCGTGCTGCTGGCCCGCCACGGAGAGAGCGACGACGTCATCCCGACTTTCGCCGAGCTGGCCGAACGCGTCGACCAGGGCGGACCACCAGTCGGCGGGATCCTGTTCGGACACCGGCGGTCGGGTCGCCGGGTGAGGGGCACTTCCTATGGCCACGACCGTGCCGCTCTCGATGTCGCGGGCTTCGACCTTGCACGACTGCGTCGACGAATCGACACCGACGACGAAGCCCATCAGGCCGTCGCTTCGATGGACGCGACGGGCACGACCGCGTAGCTCGGGTTCTCGAGATCGTCGGCCAGCAACGCACGAACGTTCACCATCCCGCACCGATGACCGGCTGTGTCCAGCCAGTTGGGAACGCCGGGGTCGACCCCGCAGACGATGATGCGGTAGGTGCCGTCGGGTTCCAACCGGATCTGTCGATCGTTCAGGCAGACGCCGTGATGGAGGTAGTCGAGGGACTCCTGCCATCGATTCGCCAGCTGGACGCCCCAGTACCGGGCGTTCGGGGGCGGTCTGCCCGTCACGACCAGGCACTGATCGTCATCGAGCTCGAACCACACCCCGGCATAACGATTGTCGGGGGTGGGATGGGAGGCGCGCCCGAGTCTCAGCAGCAACTCGTCGAGCCGAGCACCCCCACCGGTCTCGACCGCCTCCCCATCGGAGACCACCGCGAAGTCGGCACCCTCCATGAGCGGGGTGTTCGGTTGCTCGGCCATGAGGCCGGACAGTGTCGTCACCGCGTCGAGGGTCGCCATCATGAATTCCGCCATCCGGTCGAGCCCGGTGGCGACCCGGTGCTCGTCGAGCGGTGGACGCTGCCCGGGATCGAGATCCTCCCGCCTGAGCCGGAAACTCGCCTGATCCGCCAGGCCGGGGTCGTGGAAGTACTGCCTCACCCACAGCGACTCCGCTCTCTCCGGCAGGGGAATCCACGCCTGACCGTCCCCTGGCTCCTCACCGCCGACGAATACCTCGAAGGACCCCTCGTCGGTGCAGAAGTCCACGTCGGCGATCTGACCGAGCACCTGGATGCCTCCCCCGGCGTCTCGCCCGTAGACGGTGACCCCGAGATAGAGCGCGTCGTGCCGTTTTCCCTTGAGGCGGTACACACCACCGGGCTCGACCGGGGCGACGTCGTAGAGCGTGTCGGGATTGTCGCCGATGAACTTCCGCCACGGCGTGATGACGCGCGTGAAGGCGGGACGCTCGGGATCAGCCTTCTCCACGAACCGCTCGGCCGACACCGAGAGCAGTCGCGTGAGGTGCCGATATCCCTCGGCCCGCTCGACCTCGTCGGCGGCTTCGCGCTCGACGACCTCGCCGAGAGCACCCAACCGTTCGAGCAGGGACCGCCATGCCACTCCGACTACCGACGATCCCGGGGCTTCGGTCATGACCCCGAGCCTAGAATCGATCGACCCCGGACCCGAGCGTTGGCGAGTCCCACCATGACCGACACGGGATCGAGCCCGGCCAGCGACCACACCCGGACGCGGCTGCGGTCCCTCGGCGACCGGCAACCCGGTGTGGAACACGTCCTCGTGGGACTTCATCGAGGGCGGGACGGGGTGGGTCGTCATCGACCCGCTCACGTTCGAGGAGACGGCCCGGGCGTCGCTGGCCCTGGTCACCGAGCAACTGGGCCGGCGCCCGATCTCGGCGGTCATCTACACCCACTCCCACATCGATCACTACGGCGGAATCCGCGGCATCCTGACCGATGAACAGATCGCGGCTGGGGAGATCCCCATCGTCGCACCGGACGGATTCCTGGCTGCCGCCGTGGCCGAGAACATCGTCGCCGAACCGGTGATGGGACGACGGGCCCTCTACCAGGACGGCATGACCCTCCCGTGGAGTCCCCTCGGCCACGTCGACCAGGGGCTGGGCAAGGGCGTGCCCATCGGAACGACCTCGATGGTTCCCCCCACGATCGACATCACCGAGACCGGCCAGGAGTTGACTCTCGACGGCGTCCGCATCGAGTTCCAGTTGACGCCCGACACCGAAGCCCCGGCCGAGATGCACATCTACTTCCCCGACCACCGCGTGCTCTGCCTGGCCGAGAACTGCACGGCGACGATGCACAACGTCGTCACCCTCCGCGGTGCCGTGGTGCGCGATGCCCTCCGCTGGAGTCGTTCCATCCAGGAGGCGATCGACCGCTACGGACACCGGAGCGACGTCGCGTTCGCCAGTCACCACTGGCCGCACTGGGGCACCGAGGTCATCGCCGACTACATGGCCAATCAGCGCGACCTCTACCGCTGGATCCACGACCAGACCCTGCGACTGGCCAACCTGGGCCGGACGCCGACCGAGATCGCAGAAGAGCTGGAGCTACCGCCGGGACTGTGGGACGACTACCGCTGCCACGGCTACTACGGCACGCTCAGCCACAACGTGAAGGCGGTCTACCAGCGTTACCTCGGCTGGTACGACGGCCACCCGGCCAGCCTCGAGCCGCACACCCCGGCCGAAGCCGGACGCCGCTACGTCGACCTGGCCGGAGGCATCGATGCGCTCGTCGAGAAGGCGCGGGTGAGCTACGACGAGGGTGACTACCGCTGGGTGGCCGAGGTTCTGCGCCACGCCGTGTTCGCCCAGCCGGACCACCGGCGGGCCAGGACGCTCCAGGCGGCGGCGTTCGAACAGCTCGGCTACCAGGCCGAGGCCGGTCCCTGGCGCGACGTCTATCTCACGGCGGCGCAGGAACTGCGTTCAGGGACGCCCGACCTCCCCTTCCCGGTCCGCCCTCGCCACGCCGTCGATCTCGGACTCGACGAGATCTTCGACTACCTCGCGGTCCGGCTCGACGGCCCGGCCGCCACCGCCCTGGGGCCGCTGCTGATCGACTGGCAGCTTCCCGGAACCCATGAGCAGATCCGGGTCGAGCTGTCCAACGGCACGCTGCACAGCACCGTCGACCGGGCGGTGGCCGGCGCGGACGTGGTCGTGACCAGTGATCGGCGCCGCGTTGGAGGAGCTGGTCTCGACCGGTGCACTCGTCGGCGACCTCATCGATCGCGGCGACGTCACCGTCACCGGCGACGACACCCCGCTGCGAGAGCTGTGGGCGAACCTGGACCATTTCGAGATGTTCTTCGCCGTCATCGAGCCCTGAGGCGTTCGGCGGATCGGCTCGTCGTCAGACGCCATCCGGCCCCTTCTCGGGCGAACCTGATAGGTCATTCGGCCCGAATCGGTGGATCGCACGACCCGAATGGGTGTACTCGAGCGGGCTTCGCGCCGAAGAATAGACGTGGACTTCGTCGGACAGACGCAGCGGACCCCCGCCGCGCAGAGACGTACGAGTCTTCGGACGCGCATCGTCGCGATCGCTCTTCTGCCCCTGCTCGGTCTGGGGTGGCTCGCCTACGGGTCGGCCACCGAGACCCGTGAGCTCCTCGACGTGTCCTACAGGCTCGAGTCCGACATCGACGAGCTCGTCACGTTGGGCATCCTCCGCCACGCTCTGACCAGTGAGGGATCGCTGGCCCAGACGCTGGCCCGCATCAAAGAGGCCGGCATCCCGACCGAACAGCTGAACACGGTCGCCGGAATGGACCTGGACCGGGAGGACGGAATCCTCCGAAACAAGGTCGACGAGGCGTTGGTGGGCGTCGACCCCGGCACCAACGAGAACGGGCAGCGATTCATCGCCCTCGTCGAGGGCTTGGACGAGTACCGCGCCTCGAGTGACGAGGTCCGGATCACCGCCGCAGCTCTGCGGGACGGCTACGGCGAGATGATCTCCGCTCTCGACGACTGGTTCGACGATCTTCTCGACCGGGCCGCGGCGACTGCAGCGGGTCAATCCGAGCTGGCCGCAGCCCTGAGATCGATCCAGGCGTTCGCCGCCTACATCGATCTGTTGAACGCCGCGCTCGACGAACCGGCCCTACTGCTCGACTACGTCAACTCGTTCGAGGACGCACTCGCCGACCGCAATCTACAGGTGGCCGACTCCCTGCTCACCCAGGACGCTGCCATCGAGCGACTCCGGCGATCGCTGCCCCCCGAGTCCCTCGAGGCGCTCGAAGCCGCCCTGGCCCTCCCTGCGAGCGAGGCGTACCAGGCCAATCGTGGATCCGTCCTCGTCGGAACCGGCCTGGTTATCGACAACGAAGGAGAGGTGGATTTCAGCTCTTGGGGTGGGCTGTCCTCTCTGGCCGGACCGATGGTCGATCGGTTCGAATCGCTCCAGGTCCTGATCGATCCGGTGGCCGAGGAGGTCACGGCGGCCACCGCCGAGGCCCGGGCCGACGCGCAGGAGGGGATCCTCCAGTCGTTTCTCATCATCGCGATGATCACACTCGCCACACTGATCCTCGTCCTACTCACCGTCCGCTCGGTCGGTTCGCCCCTGTCGCGGCTCGAGGATCGGGCCCGGCGTATGGGTTCGGGCGAGGTCCACCTGGAGCCGCTCGGCCCTCGTGGACCCCGCGAGGTCGCAGTCGTCGCCGAGTCGTTCGACCGCGTCATGCGTCATCTGACCATCGTCGACGCCCAGGCCGCCGCACTGGCCGAGAACGATCTCGATCGACCGGTCCTGGCGGAAACCCTGCCGGGTCCTCTGGGTCGGTCGATGCGGAAGTCGGTGGACAACCTGTCCAGTACCAATGCGCGGCTCCGCGAGAGCGAGGGGCGGGCCAACTCCGTGATCGACACTGCCCCCGATGCCATCTTCATCCTCGGCCAGGGTGGGATCATCGAACGGGTGAACGACTCGGCCGCCTCGCTGGTCGGCGTCGACGCCGAGGACCTCCTCGGTCGGCCGCTCATGGGTACCTGGCTCGAGGTGGACGACCTGGACGATCCCGAGGTCCATGAGCTACAGCGGACCGAGGGGACGGTCGAGACGAGTGCGGGTCTGGCGATACCGGTGATGGTGTCGGCCAGCACCAATCCCGACTCCACCGACGAACGGACCACGGTCATCCTGCGCGACATCAGCGGGCGCAAGCGGTTGGAGAACGAGCTGGCCCATCAGGCGCACCACGACAGCCTCACCGGTCTGCCGAACCGGGCCTATGCGCTCCAGACCCTGGGACGGGCACTCTCCCACGCCCGCCGGAGTGCGCTGGACGTCGCCGTGCTGTTCGTGGATCTCGACCGGTTCAAGGCGGTCAACGACACGTTCGGCCACCGCGCCGGCGACTGGGTGCTCCAGACCCTGGCCGGCCGACTCCAGTCCACGTTGCGGTCGAGCGAGATCATCGCCCGACTCGGTGGCGACGAGTTCCTGGTCGTCGCCACCGGTCTCGACAACCCCGCCGCCGCAGTGGAGATCGGGCGCCGTCTCGAGGAGCAGCTCACCGTTCCCATCGACCTCGACGGCGGCAATGTCATCACGATGGAAGGCAGCATCGGAATCAGCTACTCACCGTGCGGGATCGGCGAACCGGACGACCTCATCCGCAACGCCGATACCGCCGCCTACCAGGCCAAGGCCAGCCGCACGGAACGGATCCAGCTGTTCGACACCGAGCTGTCGCAGTGGCTCGAGGAACGCAAGTCGATCGAGCTTTCGGTGCGGACGGCGATCGACGAGGGCCAGCTCGACTTCCACTACCAGCCGATCGTCGACGCCGAGACGGGTCAGCTCGTCATGTTCGAGGCGTTGGCCCGATGGCACCATCCCGACCGGGGGATGCTGGGACCCGACCAGTTCCTTCCGATCATCGAGGAGTCACACATGGTCATCGAGATGGGCCGTTGGGCCATCGAACGGGCCTGCACCACCCTCGCGGCCTGGGCTGACGTCGACGCGGCGATCAGCATCAACGTGAGCGGCCGGCACCTGCTCGACGGTGACGTGGCCGGCGATCTGGCCGAGGCGCTCGAACGCACCGGCGCTCGGGCCGATCGCGTCGTCATCGAGCTGACCGAGCGTCAGATCCTGGACCATCTCCGCGCGGTCGCACCTCGGCTCGAGGCGGTCAGGGCCATGGGGGTCCGCATCGCGTTGGACGACTTCGGAAGCGGATACTCGGCCCTGTCGTCGCTGCGGCTGCTGCCCATCGACCTCGTGAAGATCGACCGGCGATTCGTGGCCGGGATCGCACCCGAGAACGACCAAGCCCACATGCTGGAGTTCTTCACCCAGTTCGCCACGACCCTCGACATCGAGGTCGTCGGCGTCGGCGTCGAGACCCCGGACCAGATCTCACTCCTGTCCCAGCTGGGATGCACGTTCGTGCAGGGATTCGAGATCGCCCGTCCGTTGACAGCCACGGCGGCGCGAGCCTGGATGGACGATCGGCTCAGGCGGACCATCTCGGCCTGACGAGAGAACGGCCGGGGCTCGGGTGTACCCGAGTGGCGGGGACCTTCGCGTCAGCGGCGGAACCGGCGCTGCTGGCTGTCCGAGTGGCTCCGCCGGATCCACGGCTGATCCCGCTGTGGTTTGGCACCGCTCTCGACCGGGTCGGCCACCGGAGGCGGCGGACCCCGATGGCGGTGACCGGGAGCATGCGCCGGATCGGCTCTCTCCTGACCCCCGGCGGCAGGCTCGACGGTCGGGGTATCGCGCCCCATGGCCGCCAGAATGTCGTCGACGAGACCGGCCGGATCATCCACCTGGAGGACCACTCGGTCGAACTGGCTCTCGGGGGCCAGGTCGACGAGCACCACGGTGGGCGCTCGGTACACCCGCCACCACTGCTTCTCGGCCCGCCGACCCCGGAAGTGACCGACCAGCGCCCAGCCCGGGATCCCCAGGCCGCCGGTACGGAGCCACAGATCCGCCCTCGCCTCGTCCAGCCTGACCACCCGTGGGTCGATGACGCGCCCCATCGGGATCTCGATACGGCTTCGCAGGCCCCACAACCGATCGGCTCCACCGATGTGCACATCGAGAGCCGTCGGCGAGCACCTCACCTCGATGGTCATGGCTCGTTCAGCTCCTCTTCGCTCGTCTCGGACGCGACCAACTCGCCTCCCCTTGAGTATGAGCGGGCCCGAGCGACGAGCACAGGGGCCAAGGTCCCCCCTCCCCGCGTACGCGACCCTGACCACGCCCGTTCCCCGAACGGAAGGGTCAGGCCGGGACGACGTCGCCGCCGAGGGCGAGATGCTCGTAGTACTCGTCGAGCTCCACCAGGTGGACCGGGTCGACCGACGTGTCCGGGTACACGCCGGAGGCGGCCAGCTCTGCCAGCTTGGCCCAGTGTGCGTCGAGGAGCGCTGCCTCGGGCTGCCGCGAGGGCACGCCGTTCAACTCGACGGCGTCGTGCCGGGGAAACTGCTTCGGGTCCGCCTTCGTCGTCTTCAGCAGACGACCGTCCGACAGCGCGCTCAGGAGATAGGTGAATCTCCCGGCCACCATTGCCACCGTCGATCCGTCCGGGAACGACGCGATCGAGAACGGCGGGATGCAGACCCGACCGGCACCGTCAACGAACACCATCGGCGTCGAGAAGGAGAATCCCAGCCCCGTCAGTTGCAGTTGCCGATTCCGCGCGTTGGAGCTCAGGGCCCGGTGTGTGGTGCGCACCCGCAGCGTCGTCCGACGCAGAAGGTCCGTGAAGGACGCGTTCAACACGTAGCGGGCGAGCCGCCCGGCGCCATAGGCGGCGAGCACGGCGAGACCCACGATCAGGGCCGGTCGCTGGATCGCGCTCACCGGGAGGAGGAGTGCGCCCGCGAATGACGCGACGGCGAACACCAGCGAGACCACGGCGAGCACGATCCGAGCGTGGCGCTCGGCGATCGAGACATCCGGCATGCCATCCCATCGGTCCGGCGACCCCGGGGTTTACCACTCGTCGCTCGCGATCGAGCCGAACATACACTGAAGCCAGGACACGAGCGGAGGTCGGCGATGAGTGACGAAGGCTGGATGCAGGTCGCGACCCAACGCCGGAGGACCGCCGACTTTCTCGACGGATTGACCGCCGACCAGGTCGCGTCACCTTCGCTCTGTGAGGACTGGACGGTGCACCATGTCGCCGCCCACCTGGCCGGGTTCTGCGAATTCAAGCTCCTCGGGTTCCTGGTGTCGAGCATCCGGGCCGGATTCGACTTCGACAAGGCCTCCGACCGCGGCGCCCGCAAGCTCGCCGAGCGGCCCGTCCCCGAGCTCGCCGCGGTACTGCGGGACAAAGCGGAGGCGCGGCCGCCGCTACCCATGTTCGATCCCGAGATGGTGCTCACCGACGTGGTGATCCACGGCCAGGACATGGCCATCCCGGTCGACGTTCCGCTGACGGTCGACGAAGCCGCCCTCGAGGCGGTGCTCGTCTTCGTGACCACACACAAGGCCGCCAAGACGATGCTCGATCCCGACCGCTTCGCCGGCCTCCGCCTCGAGGCGACCGACATCGACTGGTCCCACGGCGACGGACCCGAGGCCGGGGGGCCGGCCATCGACCTGCTCATGGCCATGGCCGGCCGCCGCGTGGCCGACTCGCTCTCGGGTGACGGGGTCGAGTCCCTGCGCTGATCACCGCCGGCACCCGGATCCGGCCGGCCGCTACTCCATGACGCGGAGGGTGTCGGGCAGATTCATGCGCCTGACCCGGCGCACGAGCAGCAACGGGGCCAGGGAGACGGCCAGGACGCCGACCACGAGCGCAGCCGCCACCGTCGTCGCGGAGAGGGACAGGTCGATACCGATGTCCGGCAGCGTGCGGGCGGCCAGCGACCGCAGCATCCAGTCCAGGAAGACCACTCCGGCTCCGACCCCGATCGCGGTGGCGGCGACGCCGATCAGGACGCTCTCCTTGATCACGACGCCCATCACCGAGCGGACCGGCAGTCCGAACGCCTGCATCGTCGCGTGTTCGCGGCGTCGCTCGTCGACGGTGATCCGCGTCGCATTGAAGGCGATGAGCAGCGCGAGGATCAACACGGCGAACGCCGCGATCACCAGGAATCCGACGAACTGCTCCAGCGCTGTGTCGAACGCCTCGCTGATCCGCCCCACCGCCTGGCTCGAGGTCACGCCTTGCACCTGGAAGACCTCGTACTGGATGTCCGAAGGGGAGACGCCCGCGGCCGGATAGGCGTGGACGACGTTGGTGAGCCCCGCCAGCCCGAACTGCTCGGCTCGGCCCAAATCGCCGAACGCGAAGTTGCGGATCGGGTTGCCGTGGGTTCCGACGACGGTGAATTCGGACTCGACGAAGCTGAATCCACCCTCGGGATCGCGCCGAGGATGGCGGAGCGTGACCGTGTCACCCGGCCCGACGCCGAGATCGTCGGCGGCCTTCCGGGCCAGCAGGAGCCCCTGACCGACCTCGTCCGAGCTCGCCCCACTGACCGACGGGACCCAGGTCGACCTCTCCATGTCGACGAGCTCGATCAACAGCTCGAGGTCGTCCTCGGGATCGGCGGCCGGCGCGATCGCGGGGATCCGCAGACCGGTGTCGACATGGCCGACGGTCGGTGACTCGCCGATGGCCGACACGGTGTCCGCTTCCAACGGGTAGAAGGTGTCGAGCTGGATCATCACCCGGTCGGGATCGCCCCGCGTGAGCTCGTCACTGCCTTGGTGGATGGTGTGGGTGAAGCTGTCCAGCATGCCGAGCACCGCGACGAGCGCGGTGATGGCGGCACCGACTCCGACCGCGGTCAGGATCGTCCGACGAGGCGTGCGGAGGATGTTGCGCAGCGGCATCAGTGTGAGACTCGAACCCGGCAGCCTGATCCGGTTCGACCAGTCGGTGAGGCGGTTCGACCTGGCACTGAGATGACCCATGCGGATCGCCTCGATGGGCTCGACCCGGATTGCCCGCCACACGGGTACCGCGCTGGCGACGATCGGCACGACAAGTCCCAAGGCGGCGGCCCGGGCGTACACGTCGAGCTGGAACGGAGTGAGGTGCGCGGGCAGCGGGAGGAACTCCTCGAGCAGATCGGCCATGGCGGAGCCAACGAGCAGACCGACTCCGATCCCGGCGAGGGCACCCAGGACCGCGACCTGGACCCCGACGAGCAGCGGGCGGACGGCGAGCCGCCAGCGGTCGACCCCGAGGGCCATGCCGATTCCCATCTCGCGCCGCTGCGCCTCGACGATCCTACCTATCAGATTCGAGGCGGCCAGCGCCGCGGCGAAGAGGACCAACGCCGACAGCGCGTTCCAGAACTGCTGGTCGTTCTCGATGTCCTCGTAGAGGATGCGGTACGCCTCGGCATCGTCCCGGGTCGTGACCGTGGCGGTCACACCGTCGAGATCTTCGAGGGCCGCCTCGAGCTCTCGTTCGACGAGGTCCCGCTCGGTGCCCGGGGCCAGGGTCAGGACCACGTCGTTGACGTGCCCCGGATGGTCGGCGATGTCCTGGGCGTGGGCCAGCGGCACGTAGAGTGTCGCAAGCTCGCCTTCGGCGAACACCGTGCCCTCGGGGCCGGTCACGTAGAAGTCCTCGGGGCCGATCCCGAGCCCTTCGTAGGTGACCTCCTGCCCGCCGGCGACGATCACCGAACCCCGGCGCGGCAGATCGTAGAAGTCTGCGAACTTGGCCTCGAGCACCACGCTCGAGCTCGCGTTCGACCCCGGGCTGGTCCCGTCGCTGATCCAGACGCTGTCCACCGGAGTCTCGTTCTCGAAGGACATGCCGATGATGCGGCCGGCGACGAGGACCTTCTCGGCTTCGGTGGTGGCGTCGACCTGACTGTCGACCACGAGACGTTCCACCACGCCCGCGACCCGGTCGACCGAGTCGAGCCCGGCGACGACTTCGGCGAGGTCTCCCTCCTCGACGAACGTCCCCGGGCTGAGGGAGGCACGGAGATCGTGCATGTGGACGGCGGCGAAGCTGGCGTCGTTGGATTCGCGCCGCCAGGTCGCCGTACTCCCCAGCCCGGCGAAGACCCCGGTGCCGATGGCCAGGACGAGGGCGATGGCGACGACCGCGACCCAGTGCTGGCGCAGGTCGCGCCACGACCAGCGCAGCCACAGCGCCCGCACCCGAGTCGGCTCGCCCGGCTCTGCACTCACCATTGCAGGTCCGAGATCGCGGCCTTGCCCTCGGCGGGTGGGCCGTCCGACACGATACGTCCGCTCGAGAGCTCGATCACCCGGTCGGCCACCCGGGAGATCTCCCGGTTGTGGGTCACGACCAGCACGGTCATACCGGCGGCGGCCTGCTCCTCGAGGACCTCGAGGATCTGTACACCGGTCCGGAAGTCGAGCTCCCCGGTGGGTTCGTCGGCCAGGACGATCTGGTTACCGGTCGCGAGGGCTCGGGCGATGGCGACCCGCTGTTGCTCGCCGCCGGAAAGCTGGTGGGGGAAGTGTCGGAGCCGATCGCCCAGCCCCACCCGGCGCAACGCCTCGGCCGAGGCCGCGCCGGCATCGTCGCGGCGGGCCGCGTCGGCACCGAACTGGACGTTCTCGAACGCGGTCAGGCCGGGGAACAGGTTGAAGGACTGGAAGATGAAGCTCACCGAGCTGCGCCGGACCTCGGCCCGCTCCTTCCGAGAGGCGGACGAGAGATCCGCACCGTCGATCCGCACCGACCCCGAGGTGGGGACGTCGAGCGCGCCGACCATGTTCAACAGCGTGGTCTTCCCGCACCCGGACGGACCGAGAATGACGACGAAGGCACCGTCACCCACCCGGAGGTCGACTTCGTCCAGCGCGGTGACCTCGCTGTCACCGACCGCGTAGCTCTTCGTCACCTGGTGGAGTTCGATCCGAGCCTGCGCCATGCCACACTCTCCCACCAGCCGGCCCGACGAGCCCACCCCCCGACTCCCGTAATCTGGTCCGCTACCGTCGGTCGCCGACGGCAACGGACCAGATTACGGCTAGGGATTCAACAGCCGAGACTGCCGTTCTTGGCGAGAGCGGTGTACCAGGCGATCAGGTCGAGGTAGTGACCGAACCCCGCGTTGGTCAGATGGGGGTTCGTGGCGCCCTGGAACCAGTTCGCCGGGCTTCCGTTGTCGGTCCACAGCTTCTGGAAGTCGGCTACGACGACCCGGGTACGGCCCAGCTCGTTGTTCTTGTACGTGGCGACCAGATCGATGATGTTGCGGACCAGAACGATGTTCTGGTTGATACTCGAGCCGTAGTGGACGGCTGGCTTCACCATGATCAGACATCCGGTGGAGGTGAACAAGGCCTGGTTCATCGACGCCAGTACCTGGTCGGTCACCTGCTGACCGGTCCGGATGTTCTGCGTGACCCGAGTGGCGTCGTTCGTACCGAGAGCCAGCACCACGTGCTTGGTCGGTGGTGTCTGGCCTGCGTTCAGACTCGCGACGTTCTGCCCGGTGATCGAACCCGCCTGGTTGGTGCCGCTGTTGAGTATGAGGCCCTTGCTCCAGTGCTCGAACATCGAGCCGACCGACGTGTAGGCCCGGACATTGAGACCGTTCTGCGCTACCCGAGCCGCCGCAAAGATGGCCCCGGTGTTGGCCGGTTGGGTCGGGTAGAGGCCGAGGATGGAGTCGCCGACGATCAGGACCTTGTCGCCACTTCCTGCACTGGAATACTGCCGACCCTGGCCACACTCGATCGGCGTGTCACAAGGATGGGTCGGCGCTGGCGGGGTGCAGGCCGCCAGAACGAGTAGACCGGCGAGGAGCACGCCGATCGCGCGCCTCGGTGTCCGGCGCCTCCCGGTCACTCCGCTACCGCCGGAGCGGTCGAATCGAGCACTGTGATTGGTGGTGATCATGAACCCTCTTCCATGGAAGTGAATAAACAGGGGTCATCCTGCCCTATGCACAGCTTTGCTGCAAATAGCTCGCCGGGGAGGGCCGCGCTCGGCTGACCATCCCCTCGGTTCCACCGGATCGGCCGTCTTCGCCTGCAGGCAGGGATCGGAACCTACCTCCTATGGTTGGCCGGTGGATGCGAATGATTCGCTCACCGTGCTCGTCATCGAGGACGACCCGGCCATCGCCGGATTGATGACCAGGACGCTCGAGGCCGAGGGGCACCGCGTCCTCACCAGCCCGACGGCATCGGACGGGCTGGCGACCGCACGCGAGGCAGGACCGGATGTCGTCGTGTTGGATCTGGGCCTGCCCGACCAGGACGGGACGGTCGTGCTGCGGACCCTCCGGACCGAGGGCACCCACACCGGGATCATCTGCGTGACCGCCCGGTCCGACGAGATCGACCGGATCCTCGGATTCGAGCTCGGCGCCGACGACTACGTCACCAAGCCGTTCTCCCCGCGGGAGCTGCTGGGTAGGGTCCGGGCCCTCGGCCGACGGGTCCGGCGCGCCGACGATCCGTCCGACCGGATCCTGCAGATCGACGACGTCGTGGTGGACCTGGGTCGCAGGGAGGTCCGGGTCGGCGACGAACCGATCGGTCTGACACCGCTCGAGCGAGACCTGGTCGAGCACTTCGCCCGCAATCGGGGCCTGGCACTGAGCCGGCTCCAGATCCTCGAAGCGGTGTGGGGTCACGACTGGCTCGGCGAGAGCCGCACCGTCGACATGCACGTGGCACAGATCCGCCGGAAGCTGGGATCGTCGGTGGAGATCACGACCGTCCGCGGCGTGGGGTACCGGCTCGAGTGAGCGCCGGTCGACCCCGATCGTTCGCGTCCCGGCTGCGGTGGTCGTTACTCCTCATCGTGCTGGCCCTGACCACTGTCGCCGCCGCGGTGACGATAGTCCTCGTCCGGCGGGCCAACGAGAGCGACACCATCGACGAAGCCCGCATCACCGCCCGGGCCGGAGCACGAACCGGGCTGGTTCAGATCCGGTCCCAGCTCGACGAAGGCGGAGAACCGATGGTCCCCTCACTACTCGTGCTCATCGAGCTGCTGCAGCGGTCGCTCGCGATCCAGGACGCCGAGATCGTGCGCATCAGCCCCGATGGGGTCGTCCCGCTGACGCCCGAGAGCCGTGACCCCCGGCGGCGTCTCCCGGTCACGGGTGTCCCGGTGGCTCTACTGGAGGACTCCCGGTTGAGCCAGGGGGTGGAGATCGTGCGGTCCAGTGGCGACGTCGTCGTCGTTGCGTCGCCCGTACCGTTCACGGCGACCGAGGCCGAGAGCCTACGCCTGGAGGATGACGTCGTCGCCGTCGTCGCGACGCGTCGCCTGGGGCCGGCGGGTCTCGGGAGCGCTGGGACAGCGCTCCTCGTCGCCGCCGTGGTCGGTCTCCTCGTGGCGGCCGTCCTGGCCGCCGTCCTCGCTCGACGTATCCGCCGGCCGCTCGAAGCGGTCGTGGCCACGACCCACGCCATCAGCACCGGCGACCTGTCAGCCCGGGTGAACCTCCCCGCCCGGGCCGACCGCGAGCTGACCGAGGTGGCCCGGACGGTCGACGCGATGGCGGCCCGGCTCCACGACGCGACGCGCGAGCGGGAACGCTTCCTGGTCGACGTCTCCCACGAGCTCCGCACGCCGCTGACCTCGATAGCGGGGTACGCCGAGCTCCTCGCCGACGAGCGGGTCACCGCCCCGGAGGAGGTGCAGGAAGCGGGAGCGGTAGTCGCTCGAGAGGCCGAGCGCCTCCGCCGACTCACCGACGACCTCCTCACCCAGGCCCGGCTCGACGCGGGCGAGATGACCGTCCGACTCGAACCGGTCGACCTCGCTCTGGTCACCGAGGAGGTGGTCGCGGCTCATCGACCGGCCGCAGCCCAGCTCGGCGTCGAGCTCGTCACCGAGACGCGCACGCTGCTCGTCGAAGCCGATCCCGGCCGGCTCCATCAGGTGATCACCAACCTGATCGACAACGCGCTGGGATTCGCGACCGGCGAGGTGCGTGCGACGCTGACCGGCGACGGTCGCTCGGCCGAGCTCGTGGTCGCCGATGACGGACCCGGGCTGGGGTCGGCCGCCGCTTCGGTATTCGAGCGGACGTTCTCCACCGACCGGCCGAGGGACCGACGCGGCAGCGCCGGCGTCGGTCTGTCCGTCGTGGCCGGCCTCGTCGCGACTATGGGCGGCCATGTGACCGCGGCCGACGGCGAGGTCGGGGCCCGCTTCACCGTGGCGTTCCCGCTGCTCGGTCAGGATCCGATCGCCGAAGCGGTCGGGGGTCGGGGTCAGGCGACGAGACCGAGGTAGTCCGAAGACCCCGTCGTGAAGTCGGGGAAGACTTCGCCCACGGCATCGGGGGCGCCGGCGCGACGGTCGACGACCTCGGCGAGGACGTGGCGGTAGTCGGTGAGGACGGGGACGTCGCCCCGGTCGAGTACGTCGTCGGACAGACCGACCCACGGTCCGTGGATGCCGCCGTTCACACCCTCACCTAGCACCGTCATCACGCCACCGTGCCCATGGTCTGTTCCGCCGTTGGCGTTCTGGGCGACCCGCCGCCCGAACTCGGACATCACGACGACCGTCAGATCGCTCTGGTGTGCGGCCACCGAATCCCAGAAGGCCCGCAGACCGGTGGCGAGGGCGTCGAGATGGTCGTACATCTCCCCGGCTTCGTGGGTTCCCAGGTCGTCGTGGTGGTCCCAGCCACCCCAGTCCAGCGTGATCGCCCGGACCCCGACGTCGGCCTCGAGCAGCTGGGCGGCCTGCCACAGGTCGGCGCCGATCGTGCTCGGACCGTAGGCATCGGGCGTCGGGGCGCCCGTGAGCCCGGCCGCGGCCAGACGGTCGAGCACCGCGAACGCGGCCAGACCCTGAGCGCCGATGAGGTCATCCGGGGGGTCCGCGTAGACCGCTCTGACCGGGTCGGAGAGATCGGAGGCGGTTCCTCTCGAGGCGGCTGAGCCAGGGCGAATCGGGCCGAGATCGAACGTCGAGAGGTCGGCCAGGCCGATCGACGCCCCATAGCCGGCGAGCGATCTCGGGACGATGCGACCGATCGCGACCGCGCTGAGCTCGGAGGCGTCGGATCCGGAGGCGAACACGTCCATGTAGCGGCCGAGCCAGCCGCTCGACCGGGAGGCCGTCGATTCGAGGCCGGCCTCCATGATGGACATCGCGTCGAAGTGGCTCCGCGAGGGATCCGTCGAGCCGCTGGCCGGGACGAACGCGAGCTGTCCGGCATCCCAGAGGTCGGCGAGCGGGCCTGCCGCAGGGGCGAGGCCGAACGTGTCGTCGAGCGACAGCACCGCGTTCGAGGGAATGGCGATGTCGGGACGGGCCGACGCGTAGTCCGGGTCGGTGTGGGGGACGACGAAACTGAGCCCGTCCATCGCTCCTCGGAGGAAGATGCTGACGATCGTGTGGTCGGTCATGGCGTTCCTCGGGTCGGTGTTCGGTCAGCGGCGGTGGGCGGAAGGAGCGATGAGGATCAACGCGGCCAGATCGGCGAGGGTGTCGGCAGAGGGATCGGGAGCTGGGGAGCCGGATGTGGTGTCGAGAAGCTCGAGTCCGGCGGCGACCGTGGCGGGATCGAGCTCGACCCCGAGGTTCGCCGCGAACTGGGCCAGGAACTCATCGACATTCTGGCTGTCGGTTGGCCGTAGCCGCTCGATGTCGGTGCTCATACCCGGGAGTCGACCGTCGGTGAGCGTGAGGGTGACGTTCCAGCGTTGGAGCACCGTCCCGGCGTTCAACCACGGCGGCCCGACGTCGGGGGGACCGTCGGGGGAGGGCCACGCGTAGACCGGCTCGCCGAGCAGCCGCAGCGCTTGGGGGATTCGCTGGACCGACTGCGTCCCGGACAGATCCTCGATCTCCAGGCCGAGGGCTCGACCCTGCGCCGCGAGGAGCTCGAAGGGTCGCCGGACCTTGGTGGCCACCGCCCGGGCGAACTCGTCGCTGGTGAGGATCTCCTCGACCACCGGGCCGATGGCCGTGTCCCGGTCGAGGTAGGTGGCGGCGGCTCGGTCGATCAGCTCGGGAGGTGGATCGTCGGACACGAACCGTCGGCAGAGCTTGGTCGCCAGGTGGGTCGCGGTCTCCGGCAGGTGGGCGATGTGGTCGAGCAGGGACTCGCCGGCGGCCCGACCGGTGAGCGCGCCCGGCTTCCAGCCGAGAACGTCGCCGACACCGTCCATCGAGTGCCACCGCTCGTTGAACACCATCTCCCCGTTGCGTCGATCGACGGTCCAGCCGCTCAGCACGTGGGCGACCTCGACGACATCCTCCTCGTCGTAACCCCCGTCGACCCCGACCGTGTGCAGCTCGAGCAGCTCCCGGGCGTGGTTCTCGTTCGGCGTGTTGTCGCCGTCGGCCCGGCTGGTGGCGTTGTTCAGGTACACGAGCATGGCCGGGCTGGCGACGCTGGCCGCGAGCATGTCGGCGAAGCGGCCGATGGCGTGGGGACGGATGACGTCCCGCTCGTCGGCTCCCTTCAGGAAGGGGACCGGGCCGATCGTCATGTCGATGTTGAAATGGTCGGTCCAGAACCCGACGAGCACCTCGTAGAGCTGCCGTTCGCTGTGAACGGCGCGGAGGTACCGGGCGACGGTGAGCTCGCCGATCGGGACGAACCGGTTCATCTCGTATGCGTCGCGGAGCTCGGCGGGGGACATGTCGAGGGTGGCCAGTCCAGCCAGCCGATCGTCGGTGGCCGTATCGTCGATCGACATCGGATCGAGCTGCTGTTGGACCCAGGCAGCGGTGCCCATGGCCGTGATGGCGGCCTGCGCCGCCGGTGTGATGCCGTACGTGGCCCGGCGCAGCAGGTGGTCGGCCGGCTCGGCCCCCTGGATCGGTGGCGCGGTCGTCGTCGTGGCGTTCGTGGTTGACCCGGACTCGTCGCCGCCCGGATCGCGGAGGGAGCCATCGCTCGGGGTCGGGGCCGCGTCACAGCCGGCGAGGAGCACCGGACCGACGACCGCTCCGAGGAGCAGGGCTCGGCGTGAGAGGGTCCGGTCGAGATCGACATCGATATCCGCGAGCTTCCGGTCGATGCCAGGCGGGGTGCTGGTCGGTGACATCGGGCTCCTTCGCGTCGGTGAACCGAGCGAACCACGCCGAGGTGAGAGCCAGGTCAGAAGCCTGTCAGCATCTCGTAAAGCTTCCCACCTGCCGAAATCTGGTCCGCCACCGTCGGTTGCCGACGCCCACGCCGGTGCGGTTCGGCGAAACTGGGCGGATGAGCCGTCTCTTCCTGGCCGTCTGGCCGCCACGGCCGGTGGTGGAACAGCTCCGGTGCCTCCCCCGGCCCGACGAGGTCGGGGTGCGATGGGTCCGGCCTGACGACTGGCACCTGACCCTCCGGTTCCTGGGTCGCGCCGACCCCGACGATGTCCGGGCGGCACTGACCGGCTTCGAGTTCGGGGCCACCGAGGTCGCGCTCGGACCCGCCGTCGGCCGGTTGGGACGGTCGGCGGTGAGCCTCCCCGCTACCGGGCTGGACGAGCTGGCGACCGAGATCGTCGAGCGCACGGCCGACGTCGGCGTCGCGCCCGACCCGCGGCCCTTCACCGGTCACCTCACCCTGGCCCGGGTGAAGCGGGGGGCGACATGCGGACTCGTAGGGACACCGTTCGAGGCGTCGTTCGTGGCCTCCCAGGTGGTTCTGGCCGAGAGCGTGTCGCACGACGGCGGCGTCCACTACCGGGCGCTGCGTCGATGGTGAGCCGTTCTCCCCGTTCGGAGCCGTCGGCCACCGACGCTGGCGGACCAGATTTCGGCGGGATTCAGGTGAGGCGGTCCGCGAGGTGGTCGACCTGACCGTCGCCGCCCTCGAGCAGCACGTCGTTGTAGTGCCTGCCGCCGCGGTGATGGCCGTACCCGCTGGGCACGAACCCCATCAGGACCGAGACGCGGAACGGGCCGGTCTCGGATGTGGGCGGCATCGAGGCGTGCATCACGTCGCCGTAGTGGATCGTCACGTCACCCGCTCCCACCGGCACGCTGACCCCCCGGGGTGCCCGCTCATCGGTACCGTCGACGAACGGGAACGATCCCCGATGGGAGCCGGGCAGGAAGCGCAGCTCGCCGGCCTCGGGACGGCCGTCGGTCAGGCAGATCGTCATCACCACGCTGGGGCAGTTCAGCGCATGGCCACCCATGCCGCAGTCGCGATGCCACGGCAGATCGGCCAGGCCCTCGACGACCCCCGGTCGCTTCCACAACACCGTCACGGCGTCACGGCCGGTGCGCACGTCGTCCTGCATCGGTTCCGGAATCACCGAGACGACCTGCTCGAGCCTCGAGTCGGCGCGGAGAGCACGGAGGCGGGGCTTGGAGGCGGCTCGGAGCACCCGGGTGAGGACCTCGTCGCCCGCGCCGTCGCGGCCCCACCACGAGGCTCCGTCATCGGCCCGGGCCTCTTCCTCTAGCACGGCAGCCTCGGCCAGCAGGGTCTCTACCTCGGCAGGTGTCAGGACGTCACGAACCCACAGGTAGCCGGCCGTCGTCAGGTGATGGCGAGCGTCGCCGCGATCACGGACGACCTCGTCCAGCGGGAAGGAGCGGGCCGGGTCGAGCGGTGAACCGTCACGATCGCGGAGATCGGCCGTATCGGGGTCGAACACCGGGATCCCGTGGAAGAGCGCCCGTAGGCCGGGCTCCCAGCGGACGAAGCGCATCGGTTTGCCGCTGGGAACATCCACCCGGCCGCCGTAGAACAGGCCGGGCGCCGTATCCAGGTCGGAGACGAGGCCGAGCCAGGACTCGAGATCGAGCTCGATCACGGTGTCGGCCCGGTCTTCACCTTCGAGCACCGCGACCGAGCCGTCGGCGGGAACGTACGTGTAACTGCCGGCCGCGGTCCGGAGGCCGATCGAGCCGAGCTTCTCGACGTCGGCCCAGGCCAACGCCCCGTTGCCGGCCGCGATGCGGCCGGGCAGCTCCTCGGCGTGGAAGCGATGGAACGACGCGGCATCGGCGCAGAGCTCGGCTCCGGACATGCCCCGACGGTACTACCGTCGCTGCACGCCACAACCCGAGACGAGGACCACGACGGTGTACCTGGGACTGCGAGATCTGACGGCGACCAAGGGTCGATTCGTCCTGGTCAGCGTTGTCATCGCTCTGGTCGCGTTCCTCGCCACGATGCTGTCCGGCCTGGCCAACGGGCTGGTCGACGACGGTATCTCCGGCCTGCGGGCCCTGCCCCTGACCCACATCGCGTACCAGGAGAACTCCCACGCGGTCTTCAGCCGCTCCATCCTCACCCCCCCGTCACTCGAACTGTTCGAGGAGGCCGAGGGCATCGACGCGACCCCTATCGGCGTCTCGTTCTTCAACGCCACGCCAGCCGATGGAGCGGGCAACAGCATCGACATCGCCCTGTTCGGCGTCGACGGCAACGGGTTCCTGGCCGACGCCTCGCCCGACCGCGCCGACGTCGATCTGGCCGCCGCCATCGAGGGCGGCCTGGTGCTCAGCGACAAGCTGAGTGACGAGGTCGACGTGGGCCAGGCGTTCACGATCGTCGGGACGGACGTGACCCTGCCGGTCGTCGGGTTCACGCATGCGGGTACGTTCGGCCACGTCCCGATCGCCTACACGGATCTGTCGACCTGGCAGATGCTCCTCTACGGCGATGACGCCAAGGGGCGGTTCTCGGCTGTCGCGTTGCGAGCAGACAAGGGCGCACTCGACGCGGTCGGTGAACCCGATGGCATCGAGCTCCAGACCAAGACGGGATCGTACGCCGGCTCGCCGGGATTCACCGCCGAGAGCACCACGATGACCCTGATCCGAGGGTTCCTCCTCGTCATCTCGGCGCTGGTCGTCGGGGCGTTCTTCACCGTCTGGACCGTGCAGCGCACTCGCCAGATCGGGTTGTTGAAAGCACTCGGAGCCAGCTCGTGGTACGTGATCCGCGACGCTCTCGGCCAACTTGCCGTCCTCCTCGCCGCCTCGATCACGGTCGGTTGTCTGGCCGCGCTGGCCGTCGGCTCGCTGGTGGGCGACGACGTGCCGTTCGAGCTGACGCTCAGCTCGACGGTGATCTCGGGGGTCGTGCTGGCCGTCGTGGGCATGGTGGGCAGCCTCGTCGCCCTGCGCCGGATCACATCGGTCGATCCGGCCCTGTCGCTCAGTGCCGGGGCATGAGCTCGGTGGACTCGACGCGTCTCTCCCTCGTCGGCATCGTCGTGACGATCCACGACGGCGACCGCGACGTGGCGATCCTGGACCACACGGACCTGGCCGTCGTCGCCGGCGAGCTCGTCACCATCTCGGGCCGATCGGGGTCGGGCAAGTCCACCCTCCTCGGTGTGGCCGGCATGTTGCGCACACCCGATGCCGGACGCCTGGCCATCGCCGGAACCGACGCCGATGACCTCTCCGGCTCGGCTCGGACCCGGCTCCGCCGGGAGGAGATCGGCATCGTGTTCCAGGGCGCCGAGCTCTTCCCGTCACTCACCGCGGTGGAGCAACTCGAGCTGGTCGCCCACATCCCGGGCAAGCTCGATCGCGCCGCTCGCAGCCGCGCCCGCTCGCTGCTGGACGAGATGGGGCTCTCGGACCGGCGGGACCATCGACCGGGCCAGCTCTCCGGTGGCGAGCGTCAGCGGGTCGGGATCGCCCGGGCGCTCATGAACCGGCCGTCGGTCCTCCTGGCCGACGAGCCGACCTCGTCGCTCGATCCCGAGCGTGGGCGCGAGATCATGGAGCTCCTCGCCACGGTGACCCGGGACCGGGACCTGGCCACCGTCGTCGTGTCGCACGACCCGACCAACCTCGACCTGACCGACCGGGCGCTCGTCCTCCAGGCCGGACGACTCCACCCCATGACGACGGGCTGAGCAGTTCAGCGGGTAGGGAAGGGGCTCCGATCGGCGAGGAAGGGGAAGCGCGCTCGCACCTCGGTCACCTTCTCCGCGGTCACCTCGCCGGCGATCGCCGTCTCGTCGTCGCCGGCGCGGGCGACGGTCTCGCCCAGGGGATCGATGACACAGGAGTCTCCCGCGTACGCGAGCCGCCCCCCGCTCCCGACCCGGTTGCAGCCCACGACATAGGCCTGATTCTCGATGGCCCGCGCGATCAGGAGCTGTCGCCAGTGGGAGGCCCTGGCGGCCGGCCAGTTGGCCGGTACCAGATACAGGTCGGTGTCGGCGGCGACGGTCCAGAACTCGTCGGCGAAACGCAGGTCGTAGCAGACGAAGAGCGTGATCCGGAGTCCTCCGATTGACACGGTCACGTGCTCGGTGCCGGGACCGAAGACCGCGTCCTCGCCGCCGTAGGTGAAGCGGTGGATCTTGCGATACCGGTGCGTCGTCCCGTCGGGACCGGCGAGGACGAACGTGTTGAAGGGCAGCGGACCGTCACCGGTCTGGGGAAACGTCCCGCCGACCCAAGCGCCGTGGGTGACGGCCTGCTCGAGCAGAAACCGCTCTGACGGCCCTTCGGGCGGCTCGGCCACCGGGCTGCCATCGGCGAGTCGGCTGCCGTCGGTGACGAAACCGGTGGAGAACGTCTCGGACAGGAGGATGAGCTGGGCGCCGTCGGCCGCGGCGTCGGCCACCATCGGCGCCAGGTGCCGGAAGTTGGCATCACGATCCAGCCAGGTGATGTCGTGCTGCACGGCCGCGATCTTCACGCCGCGAGACCCTTCAGCCGGCTGACCGCCTCGTCGATCACGTCGAGGCGCTTGCAGTACGCGAACCGGACCAGAGGTCGGCCCTCGACCGCATGGTCCCGGTGGTAGAAGACCTGATTGGGCACCGCGGCCACGCCGACCTCCTCGGGGAGCATCCGACAGAAGGTGGGACCATCGCCGTCGGGCGAGACGGGGCGGATGTCGACCGTCACGAAGTAGCCACCGGCGGGCTCGAACACGTCGAGACCGACCTCCCTCAGCCCGGCGACGAGGCGATCCCGCTTGATCGCCAGGTCGTCGGCCACCGACCGGAAGTAGGACTCGGGCAGGCCCAGACCGACCGCGATGGCGGGCTGGAACGGACCCGAGGCGACGTAGGTCAGGTACTGCTTGGCCGTACGCACGGCACTCACGAGCTTAGCCGGACCGCTGGCCCAGCCGACCTTCCAGCCGGTCGTGCGGAATATCTTGCCGCCACTCGAGATGGTGACGGTGCGTTCGGCCATCCCCGGCAGTGACGCGATGGGTATGTGCCGGGCCCCGTCGAACGTCAGATGCTCGTAGACCTCGTCGGTCACCATGATCAGATCCCGCTCGATGGCCAGGTCGGCGACCTGCTGGAGCTGCTCCCGAGAGAACACCGCCCCGGTGGGATTGTGCGGCGAGTTGAGCAGGATCATCCGGGTCCGATCCGAAACGGCGGAGCGGAGCTCGTCCGGATCGAATCCGTAGTCGGGCGGGTGCAGCATGACCGGCCGGGCGACGGCGCCGGCCAGGGCGATACCGGCCTGGTAGCAGTCGTACATGGGCTCGAAGAGCACGACCTCGTCGCCGGAGTCGAGCAGGCCGAGCAGCGCGGCGGCGATGGCCTCGGTGGCTCCGGCGGTGACCAGGACACCCGTTTCGGGATCGACATCCAGGTCCCAGAACCGCTTCTGGTGCCGGGCGATGGCCTCACGCAGCTCGGGCACGCCGGGACCGGGTGGATACTGGTTGCGCCCGCTCCTGATGGCGTCGACCGCGGCGTCGAGCACCTCGGGCGGCCCATCCTCGTCGGGGTAACCCTGGCCCAGGTTGATGGCGTCGTGGCGAGTGGCCAGCTCGGTCATCTCGGCGAAGATCGTCGTGCCGAATTCAGCCAGCTTGGACGTGAGGTACGGACGCGTCATGGGCCTGCACGGTAGTTGAGTGCGTTCGGGGACAGACCCCGAACGCACTCACCCCTGCTGGGCGAGGACCGGCACGGGCTGACTTCCTCTGATCACCCGCCCGTTGAGCTCTCCTGTCGGCTCACCCTCGCGGAAGGCCACCCGTCCCGAGACGATGGTCGCCACATACCCGGACGCTCGCTGGATCAGACGCCGCCCGCCGGCGGGGAGGTCGTACACCACGGTCGGCGCATGGGGTTGGAGATGGTCGAAGTCGATCACGTTCAGATCGGCCTTGTAGCCCGGTGCGACGACGCCGCGGTCGAACAGACCGACGAGCTCGGCGGTCTGCTTCGTCTGCATGCCGACGAGCTGCTCCAGCGGTCGCAGACCGCGGGCGCGATCTCGGCCCCAGTGCTGGATGAGCGTGGTCGGGAAGCTCGCGTCGCACAGGATGCCGCAGTGGGCGCCACCGTCGCCCAGCCCTGAAACCGTGTGGGGATGGTCGAGCATCTCCCCCACGTAGTCGAGATTGCCCGGGAGGTAGTTGAACAGCGGGTGGTAGATCAGGGCCTTGCCGTCGTCGTCGAGCATCTCGTCGAGGGCCACCTCCTCGGGCGAGCAGCCGCGGCGATCGGCTCGGGCCGCGAACGACTCCCTCGGGTCCGGTTCGTAGTCGGCCGGGTCTCCGAGCCGGAACATCTTGTGGAAGCCGGTCACGATCTCCTCGACCAGACCCGGCGGGACGGTCGTCTGCTCGGCCAGGAGGCGAGCCCGGACCTCGGGCCTGCGCAGCTCGGCCACCCGCGCCTCGAAGCCGAGATGGCCGAGGTGCTGATAGGTCTGGTGGAAGCTGAACGGGTTCAGTGTGGAGCTGAGGCCGAGCAGCACGCCGGTGGCGCGCGGCGGGACCTGCCCTCGCATGTCCAGCCCGTCGGCCTGGGCGGCGGTGATGGCATCGAGCAGCTGCCTCCACCAGTCGGGTCGGGCGTCCTGCTGCTCGACGGTGATCGAGCAGGGACGGCCGGACACCTCGGTCATGCGCCGGAAGAGGCTGAACTCCGCCTCGAATTGGTGGAAGTCGGAGATCCCCTGGAGCACGCCGGCATCGAGTTCGCCCAGCACCGAGGCGATGCCGACCAGCTCGTCCTCGAGCGCGGCGATCGTCGGTGTGAGGACACCCTTGGAGTCGCGGTGCTTCTCGGTACGCGACGTCGAGAAGCCGAGAGCACCAGCATCGACGGCCTCTCTGACAACCGCTCCCATGGCCTCGATTTCGTCCGGTGTCGCCGGCTCGTGGGCCGGGCCGCGCTCGCCCATCACATAGGCCCGCACCGCTCCGTGGGGCACCTGGGTGGCCACGTCGATCGCCAGCGCACGGCGCTCGAGGGCGTCGAGGTACTCGGGAAAGGTCTCCCAGTCCCAGTCGATGCCCTCGTGGAGCGCGGTGCCCGGGATGTCCTCGACCCCTTCCATCAGCCCGATGAGCCAGTCGCGCTGCTCGGGTCGGCAGGGCGCGAATCCGACACCACAGTTGCCGGTGACGATCGTGGTGACACCGTGGTAGGTCGACGGCGCCAGGTACGGGTCCCAGGTGACCTGTCCGTCGTAGTGGGTGTGGATGTCGACGAAGCCGGGGGTCACGATGTGGCCGGCGGCATCGATGAGCTCGGTGCCCGGGCCGGTCTGCGCCTCGTCGATCGAGCCGACCGCGACGATCCGGTCGCCGCTCACGGCGATGTCGCCGATCGCGGCCGGACTCCCCGTGCCGTCATGGACCGATCCACCCCTGATCACCAGGTCGTACATTGCTACCTCTCCCCTTTCCACCTCTCCCCGTCACCGACCCTGAGAACGAGTCTCGCGGCGCAGAACGACGACCACCAGCCCGCGGGCAGATTCTGGAGTCATGTACCCACCCTGACGGTGGTCTGGTGACTCCAGATCAGGTCTACCGTTCGCGGCAGACGCAGACGAGCCCAGGATGCCGTCGGACTCCCTGCTCAGTTGGAACGACTCGGGCCGCAGTCGAGGACGGGAAGCTCGATCGGGCCGTCGATGTCGCGCGCATCGAGGCCGAGGAAGTAGGAACCGGCCCAGACCACGAGCGCGTCCATCGCTTCGAGCGCCACGACCGCAGCAGCCGGGTCGTCGTCCTGCCATGCCGTGAGGGCAGCTCCGAGCGCGGTGCCGGTCACCGCCAAGAACGCAGCCGACGTATCGAGCAGGGCCCTGTAGCCGTCGATGGAGAAACCCGAGCCACCGAGCAGGCCGTCCCAGACACCTTGGCCCGCGCCGATGCCCGACCCGTAGAGCAGGCCGGCGAGCAGTCCGAGCAGTGAAGGCTCGGCCGCGAGCTCGGCGAACGCATCGACATACAGATCCTGCCCGGCCAGGGGGAAGCGGGGCGACATGCAGTCGAACCGGCCGTCGCACTCCAGGACCGGACCGGTCGGTTCATGGCCGGCGGGTGGGCTGTTCAGCGCCACCTCCATGTACCCACGGTTGTAGGAGTAGACGAGCACGAGCGGCAGAATCGTCCCACTGGCGGCGTCGATCAGTCCTCGATCACCCGCATCACCCGGCGACGGAGCGGCCACCGCGCCGAGGAGGCCCCACGCTATGCGTCCGATCAGCGTGGTCGCGGTATCGGCGGGACCGTCGGAGCCGAGCGTGTCGACGACGGTCTTCAGCCAGCGTCCCCCGTGGTAACCCGAGACGGCCAGGTTTCCGAACAGTTCGGCCCGGGTCGCGTCCGAGAGAGGCTGGCCGCCGGTCAATCGGTCGAAGGCGTCGACCGCCAGCTCTCCGTAGAAGAAATCCTCCGATCCGAGCTCCCCCCCAGCGAGAGCACACCGGCCGCAGGCGACGCTCCGGATGCTCTCCAGCGAGACGACCATCGACGGGTTCGGCGGAAACGGCAGCTCGGGGACCGACACCGTTGCGTCCGAGAATGCCGCCGGGGCAGCCATCGGACCCGCTCCGGCGCCGGCCGGCGCCGCGCTCGTTGCCAACGCGCCCAGAAACGCGAACAGGCTGACCAGCTTCCGCCCCATCCCTCAACCGTACCCGTCGAATCCACCGCTGGTCGCGGTTGACCCGCTACGTTGGGCGTTCACGCGCTCCCGCTCTGAGGATAGAGGCCCAACCATGTCTGACGCCCCCACACCCCCGACCGAGGAAGAAGGCGCAGTCGGCGGCGGCGGCGATGCAGGCGGACCAGCCGGCGGTGCCGGCGGGGAGGACGCAGGCGGAGAGGGCGGCGACGCCTGGTATTCCAGCCCGGCCGCGTGGGTCGGCATCGTCGTCGCCATCGCCATCATCGGTGGGATCGCCTGGTTCCTCGCGAGCGGCGACGATGACGACACCGACGTGACGACCACCTCGTCCAGCACGACCAGCAGTTCGAGTACGACCAGCACGTCGAGCACGTCCACGCCCTCTTCGACGACGAGTTCCGCCCCCGAGGCCACGACGACGACGGAAGGCACCGACACCGGTGGGCCGGACGTCGACCCGGTCGCGATCACCGAAAGCGACATCGTGGGTGACCTCACGCGCTATGACACGAGCGACAACGACATGCCATTCGAGGACGGCGACGTGCAATCGAATTGGTACAAGTGGGAGGACTCCTACGTCGTCGTCTATGCCGGTTGGGACGCGAACGAGGGTGATCCCCAGTGTCCCGGCAACTCGATCAACACCGATGGCGAGTATGACTTCATCTCCAACTCGCCCTCCGGCGACGGCGGGTGCGATCCCGAGTCGGCCTTCGGGGACAACCTGATCCCGCCCCGTGAGGACGCCGGAGCCCGGGTCTGTGACGGCCTGGTCGTGTTCCTGACCAGGATCCCGGTGATGACCGACGACGGCACCCCGCGAACGGGCGACCTCTTCGGGACCATCGAGCGCTCGGTCGACGGTGAACTCGTGGGTGCGACCGGTTCGGTGGCCACCGACTACGAGAAGCTCACCGACCTCGACCCCGATGCCGAGGCATACTCGATTCCGGACGGATGGCTCGACGGCAGGACCGAGGTCACCTGCTGACCCCGGTGCGATCTGCGGTTCTGGCACCGCACCACCGGGAGCGCACGAGAGCGAGTGCGTTACTCGGGGTCTGTCCCCGAGTAACGCACTCGCTCTGGATCGTCCGGGTAGCTTCACGGCGTGGAGTGCCACCTCATCTGCCACACCCACTGGGATCGCGAGTGGTACCGGACGTTCCAGGAATTCCGGGCCCATCTCGTCGATGTGGTGGACGGGCTGCTCGAGATCCTGGAGCGAGACCCCGGCTACCGGTTCGTGCTCGACGGCCAGGCGGTCGTCATCGAGGACTACCTGGCCATCCGGCCCGAACGGGCCGAGGATCTGGCCCGCGCCTGCGATGAGGGCCGAGTCGCGATCGGTCCGTGGTACGTCCAGCCCGACTCGCTGCTGCCCTCGGGCGAGGCGCACATCCGCAACTTGCTGGAGGGACGCCGTTCCTGCGGCGAACTGAGCAGGCGGCACTCGGCCGTGGCGTATGTTCCCGACTCGTTCGGGCATCCGGCCCAGTTCCCCCAGCTCTTCGCCGGTTTCGGCCTGGACGGTTTCCTCTATTGGCGGGGTGACGACGACCGGACCGCTCAACTCGGGCCCGCGTGGCGGTGGGAAGCCCCCGACGGCAGCGCTGTCACAGCCATCCATCTTCCCAACGGCTACTTCGGGGCCAGCAATCCAATGCGGGACCCGGCCGAGGCGGCCGATCGACTGGCGCGTACCGCCCCCGACGGACCCCGGGTCGGCGACCGGCTGCTCCTGCTGAACGGTGGTGACCACCTACCGGCCGATCCCACGGCCGGAGCGATCGCCGACCGGTTGGCCGAGCACACCGGCTGGGCGGTGCACCGCTCGCTGTTCGACGACGCTCTCGCCGGCCTCGACCTCGACCGCTCTCCGGAAGGTCCTGCGCCGACGTTTCGGGGCGAGCTCCGGGGAGCGGCGCGGGCGAACCTCCTCCCCGGTGTGGCATCCACCCACCTGCCGGTGAAGCTGGCGGTCCGCCGGGCCGAAGGCCGCCTGTCGGGGTGGCTCGAGCCCTGGTCCGCACTGCTCGCCGCCCACGGCGGCCAGAGCGAACAGGCCACGCTGCGGCAGGCCTGGCGCTCGGTGTTGGTGAACCAGGCCCACGACTCGCTCTGCGGCTGTTCGGCCGACGCCGTCATGGCCCAGGTCACGGCCAGGATGGCCGACTCTCTCGCGATGATCGAGGCGACCATCGACCGCGTCCTGGCCGGCGCCGCGGGCGCTCCGACCGATCGACTGGTGCCGTTCAACGGTCCGGTCGACCTGATCGTGGCCAACCCGTCGCCGCATCCGCGAAGCGATGTCGTCCGCTTCCCACTCGACGGGTTCCCGCTGTACGCCGCTCACTCAGAGGGAATCGAGCTCCACCAGTTCACCCTGGCTTCGTTGATGGGCCAGGGCATCACGGTCGACGGGACGCCGGCCCGGGTCCTCCCCGTCACCGATCCCGACCGGGTCAGGATGCTCAGCGCCGGTCCCGCGGTCGATGTCGAGATCCCCGTGGCCGACATCCCAGCACTCGGTTGGCGTCGGTTCAGACTCGAGCTGGGCGGGGCCGTTCAAGACGAGATCGACGACGTCCGGTCCATCTCCAACGGGCACCTCACCGTTTCCTCGGCGGACGACGGCACCCTGACGCTCACCCGGCACGGAGGGGACGGAGACCGGACGTTCGCCGGACTCCTCGGCCTGCTCGACGAAGGCGACCGGGGAGACACCTACGACTTCGATCCGGTACCCGGCGACGTCCCGACCGAGCCGGTTCTGACCTCGTTGGAGGTCACACGCAGTCGCCATCCCAACGGGATCAGCGAGCTGCGCATCGTCCGCGTGCACCGCATACCCGCCTCTCTCACCGACGACCGGCAGGCCCGATCAGCGGACGAGACGGAGCTGCGACTCGGACTCGTCGTGCGCCTCGGCCCGGGTGCGACCCGCGCCGATATCGACCTCACCCTCGACAACCGGGCCCGGGACCATCGCCTCCGGCTGGCGTTTCCCACCGGTCTCCCCGTCGACCGGTTCCGCCATGCCACCACGTTCGACATCGCGGAGCGCTCCACCACCCCACCGGCCTCGGACGGATGGCGCCAGCCGGCACCGGCGGAGTTCGTCCACCAGGGCTGGATCGAGGCCGGCGGACTGACCGTCGTCACCCCCGGTCTCCCCGAAGCCGTCGTCACCCCCGAGGGGAAGATCCAGGTCACCGTCGTCCGGTCGGTGGGCTGGCTCGCCCGCAACGACCATCGGGTCCGTCCCGAGCCCGCCGGACCCGAGATGGAGACACCTTCGGCCCAGTGCGAGGGCATGATCCGAGCCCGGCTGGGCCTGATCGTGGGCGCGTCGGCTCGCGACGCACGCGATGCCGAACTGGGCCTGCGAGCCGCGATCGCCGGACCGGCCGGCTCCCCCGCACGGGTACCCGAGGAAATCCCCCTGCTCGAGCTCGATCCGACCGATCTGATGCTCGATGCGGTCAAGGAGGCTCAGGACGGCGACGGGCTCGTCGTCCGCATCTCCAACCCGACCGGCGTGGCCGTCGACGCGAACCTCCGCGTGGGCTTCCCCGTCACGGCGGCCACCGTCGTCCGGCTCGACGAGACGCGCGACCCCTCGAGCCCCAAACCCACGATCGACGGCGCCACCATCGCCGTCCCCGTCGGCCCCCGCCAACTACGCACCGTCCGGCTCGGTCTCCGGTCTGAGTGAGCACGGCGGGGTCAGGCCCCGTGCTCACTCGCGGCGGTGGCCCTTCTCCCAGTCCTCTCGGACGGGGTGCTCGACCTCGCCACCCAGGATCTCGAGCTGCGGGATCTCCCGGAGGCTGCGCTTCAACTCGGCGAACCCCGGGAAGCCCGCCAGCATCGTCACGGCCTCCCACAGCGGGACCGCATCGTCGTCGGACGGCACCCGCGAGATGACCGGCCCGAAGAACGACAGCCCGTCGGGCGGCTGGAAGGTGATGATCGGCGTGCCGACCTCGCGACCGGTGCGGGACAGCGCCAGCTCGGTCTCGGCATCGAGGAGCTCGTCCCACGAGGTGTCGTCGAGCGCGTCGGCATAGCCCGGCGAGAGCCCTGCGGCGGAGAGGACAGCGGCAGCATGATCGGCCGAGCTGAGCCCGGCCCACAGGTCGGTTCCCTGGGGTCGGCTCCAGACACTCTCGCCGTACGCGGTGACGAGCCCGCCCAGGCGATCGCGGCCTTCGGTTTCCCGCACCGCGGCCGCGACCCGGAGCATCCGCAGACCGGCCGTGTGGCCGAACTCGTACTCGGGCGGGAACTCGGTGGCGTAGTCCTTGTCCTTGTTGAGCAGGCGCAGCGAGATGAACCGCCAGTCCACTTCGTATCCCCTCTGGGCGGCCACCTTCTCGACCCACCGTGAGGTGATCCAGGCGAACGGGCAGACCGGGTCCCAGAAGAACTCGATGTCGTACGAGTGATCCGAGGCCGGCGTGCTCATCTCGACATGCTATGACGAGGGGAATCGAATGGGAGCGGGTATGACGACAGACCTCGGAGTGTGGTTCTCGCCGGAGACCGTTCCGGCCCCGGAGGAAGCCGCGTTCGCCCAGCGGGTGGAAGCGCTCGGGTTCACCAGGCTGTGGGTCGGTGAGACGATGGGTCGCGACCCCTTCGCCCAGCTCGCATTCCTCGGCCAGCACACCACGACACTCGGGCTGGCCACCGGTATCGCCAACGTGTATCACCGCCACCCCGGCGTGATGCTCCAGGGGGCCAACACTGTGGCCGAACAGACCGGAGGCCGGATGACGCTCGGGCTCGGCGTCTCGAGCCCGGTCATCGTGTCGAAGGTGCGGGGCATCGAATACGACAAGCCCCTCAGCTTCCTCCGCGGATATCTGGACACGATGGAGTCGTCCCGGTACATGGCGGTGCCGCCGGCCGAGCCGGTCCCGGTGGTTCTGGCCGCCCTGGGCCCGAGGATGCTGGAGCTGGCCGCCGCCCGCACCGCGGGCGCCCATCCCTACAACGTCACGCCCGACCACACGGCCATGGCCCGCGAGATCATGGGCCCCGACGCTGGGCTGTTCGTCGAGCAGAAGGTGATGCTGACCACCGATGCGGCCCGGGCCCGGGACACCGCCGCGGTCGTCATGGCGTTCTACTCGCGAGCCCCCGGCTACCGGCGGGCCTGGAACCGACTGGGATTCGACGACGAGGACATCGACGGTGCCAGCAACCGCTGGTTGGACGCGATGGTCGCCTGGGGCGATGCCGACACGATCAACGCGCGCATCGACGAGCACTTCGACGCCGGAGCCGATCACGTGTGCATCCAGCCGCTCCACCCCGAACACGGAGTCGGGCAGCTCGACTTCGACGCACTCGAGGCCCTCGCCCCCTCGTAGCGGGCGAGCGACGACGTGGATGACCTGACCCGGGCCGTCGGTGACCGGCTCGGCGCCGCCGTCACTTCGATCCGGCGTGTCAGCGGCGGCGACGTCGCCGAGTCGTTCCGGTTCGACCTCGACGACGGTCGCCGGGTCTTCGCCAAGACCCACCTGTCGGCCCCTCCCGGGTTCTTCCCGACCGAGGCTGCCGGCCTGCAATGGTTGGCCGAAGCGCATGCCGTGCGGGTCCCGGAGGTCCTGGCGGTCAACGACGACCGGGCCGCCGGCCCTCCATTCCTGGTCCTGGACTGGATCGATTTCGGCTCGGGCTCCGGCGATCCCGGTACCGAAGCCGAGTTCGGGCGAGCACTGGCCGAGCTGCACCGCGCCGGCGCACCCTCCTTCGGGCGGGAGGACCGGGCCACCACCGGGAGCCGACGACTGCCCAATGACCCGTGCGAGACCTGGGCCGGCTTCTACCGGACCAGGCGACTCCTTCCCCTCGCCCGACTGGCCAACGATGACGGCGTACTCGCCGACGCCACTATCGGGCATCTGGAACGCGTCGCCGATCGCCTCGAGGACCTCGGTGGGCCCGATGAACCACCGGCGCGACTGCACGGCGACCTGTGGGCCGGCAACCGGCTCATCGACCAGCAGGGTCACAGCGTCCTGATCGACCCGGCCGCTCACGGTGGTCACCGGGAATTCGATCTGGCCATGATGCGGCTATTCGGCGGGTTCGGCGACGGCGCCTACGCCTCCTATGACGATACGCACCCCCTGGCGGCCGGCTGGCCCGAGCGGGTGGCCCTCCACCAGATCGGTCCGCTCGTGGTCCACGCCATCAAGTTCGGTGGGAGCTACGTGGACGCCGCCACTGCGGCGATCCGCCGCTACGCCTGAGCCGCGGGACTCAGCCCGGAAGGGCGCACGAGGTCCAGGCCCCGTCGGCCCGGCTCGATTCGATGACCGCCTCGACGAACCTCACACCCCGGACGCCGTCTTCGGCATCGGGGAAGTGCAGAGCCAGCGGGTCGGCCGCCCGCCCGGCCCGGCGAGCGGCTATCGCTTCGGCCGCGTCGGAGTAGAGGTTGGCGAAGCCCTCGTGGAAGCCTTCGGGATGGCCGGCCACGATGCGGCTGGCCCGAGCGGCCAGCGGCAAGGTCGTGGGGCCGTTGGGGGTGAGCCACTGGGCCGGGCCGTCGAGCGGCTTGAAGGACAGCCGGGTGGGACGTTCCTGGCCCCATTCGACGGTGCCGGACGATCCCGAGACCCGGATGCGAAGGCTGTTCTCCACCCCGGCAGCGGCCTGAGTGACCCAGTAGATGCCCCGCGCCCCGTTCTCGAACCGCAGCAGCGCACCCGCGTAGTCGTCCACCGGGCCGTCCGGCATGATCGCTCCCACCTCGGCTGCCACCCGGTCGACCTCGAGGCCGGTGATGAACCGGATCAGGTTGTGGGCATGGGTCCCGATGTCGCCCATCACCAGCGAGGGTCCGCCCCGCACCGGGTCGTAGCGCCAGGGAAGCTCGTCGTCGGGACCGAAGGTGGTCGGCCGCGCCTTGCCCCCCTGCACGTACTCGACCTGCACCAGCCGCACGTCGCCGAGTCGACCATCGGCGACCATGGCCCGTGCCTGCCGCACGAGCGGGTACCCCGTGTAGTTGTGGGTGAGGCAACAGACGAGCCCGGTACTCCGCACGCGGTCGCGAACTTCCAGCGCCTCGTCGAGCGTGTTGGTCAGCGGCTTGTCGATGATCAGGTCGAAACCGGCGTCGAGCGCGGCCAGGGCCAGACCGTGGTGCGAATCGTTGGGGGTCATCACCGCGACCACGTCGGCGCCGTCTTCCCGACCCGCTTCCCCGGCGATGAGCGCCATGCCGTCGCCGTAGCTTCGAGCGGGGTCGATCCCCAGGTCGATGCCGGCCTGGCGCGACCGGTCGGGATCCGACGAGAGGGCGCCGGCCACCAGCTCATAGCGATCGTCGAGTCGAGCGGCAGCGCGGTGCATGGCTCCGATGAAGCTCCCCGGGCCGCCGCCGATCACAGCGAGCCGCAGTCGGCGTCCCAGGAGATCGATCACCGGATTGTCGCCCATGGCCACCACTCCTTCGTCGCGCATCGCCGCCCGTTCGTGCGGGATCCTCAGCCGTCGACCGTACCGTCGAAGTACCGTTCGGCCAGCGTCCAGGCTCCCCGTCCGGCCTCGAATCCGACCTCACGACCGCGCAGATCGTCAGCCCGCACGTGGATACCGCCGTAGAGGCGGGAGACGCCGGCTTCGTCACTGGCGTCGGCGAACGTGGCCCACTGGAGGGTGAGATCGTCGGCCGGACCGGCCTCGAACTCGAGCGAGCCGGCCGGAATGGTCCACTCACCCAATCCCCCGGGGAAGAACTCGCTGCCGGTCATCGCGGTCAGCACCTCGGCCCCGGTGCGACTGAACGTACTGTGGCCAGAGATGTAGCCGGCGAATGCCGGCGTGACGAAGGTCGACAGCTGGTAGGGCACCCAGTCGACCGCCAGGATCCAGCCCACGCCTCCGATCTCGGTCTCGGGGAGGTCCGGCGTCCCCCGCCATGAGAGCACGGCGATCTCACCGACGTGATCAGCCAGGGCCTCGTGCCGCTCACCGGGCCCGCTCGACTGCCCGGTGATCACTTCGACCAGCCCGGCCTCCAGCGGCAGGCCCTCGGCGTGGAAGGACGGGCCGTCGGGATCGCTGGACTGTCCCGACCCGCCCATGTACCGGATCATCGAGATCGGGCGGGTGTAGTCGTAGTAGGCCTTGGAACCCCAGGCGGCGACGGCGGCGTCGTGCATGCCGCCGTTGAGAGCCAGATAGAGCTTGACGTCCCATTCCAGGGGATCGAGGGCCGGGCCCTCGCCTTCGAAGCGGAGAGCGCCGTCCAGCGCGTCGGTGACCGAGTTCGCGATCGTGTTCCAGTGCCCCGGCGGGGTCTCCGAGGACGGACCGTCGGCCCAGAACTCGGCGACGACCCGCCCGTAGTCGCCCAGCGCCACCACGTGAGGCTCGTACGGTTCGCCGGTCACTGGGTTCTCGGCGTAGCCCCGGTCGTCGTACGTGCCGACCGGGGCATTGCCCATGGTGGCGGGACCGATGTCGATCGTCTCACCCGATTCCGGGTCGAGCAAGCTGCTGTGTTCGATGACCTCGACCGCGGCGTCCTTGAACGCCTGGTCGGTGGCGGCTTCGCCCGACAGCGGGGGTGGGCCGGGATCGAGCGCAGGCCGATCGTCGCCGGAGGGCTCGAGCGCGAATGGGGTGACGTCGCCCCATTGGGAGCCGACGAAGGTCTGGACCGACTCGGACAGCGGCATCCCGTTCTGGGCCACCATCACCTCGAGCTCGAGCGGTTGCCAACGATTGGGTTCGCTCATCACGGTCCCGGGCTCGGCCACGACCAGCGGTGGGTTGACCGGCTGGTAGTTGGGGTCTACGTAGCCGTCCGCCTCGTTCGAGCCGTCGTCGAAGGTCTCGGCCAGGATCGTCGCGCCGATGCGATTGCCGAACGCCGCGGCCGAGTCGCCCTCGGTTTCGGTGAAGGCCGGATCGAGGCACAGGTCCGCCATGAGTTGGTCAAAGCGGGTGATGGACTCCTCGGCACCGGGCGACAGCAGGTAGCGCTGCACCAGGATCCGGTACACGGCGAAGCTGATGGCCTCCCCGCGGGCCCTCGTCACCTCGTCGGTGTCGGCGTCGGCGTCGACCCGGTCCTCGTCGACGAACACACCCCGGGCCGTCGGGTCGTACGCCGCCCATGCGTCCCACATCGCGGCCGAGCTGTGGAACAGATTGCGGGCGTGAACGGTGGGCGCCGGCACGTCCAACCGCACCGCTGACAGCAGCACCTCGTTCCAGATCCGGGCCATCGAGTGGTCGTCGCGCACCTCCGGCTCGCAGTCGGCCAGGACGGCGGTCGGGTCGCCATCGCCGTCGTTGGCGATCACGACCACCGTGAGTCCGACGACAAACAGCAGGACGGGAAGAACGCCGACCAGGAGGAGCGTCCGCCGCGAGTGACCGTTCATGACGCCGTCAGCCCTCGACCGCGGTTTCGGCACCGAGGCGGGCCAGCTCGACGTCGTCCGCTTCGGGCAGACCACTGACACCGACCGCACCGACCACCGTGCCGTCGACGACGACGGGTACACCGCCGCCCCAGCCGGTGTACCGGAGATCGCCGAAGTTGGTGATGGCGAAGTCCTCGGAACGTGACTTCTGGCCGATGACTGCCGACTCGACGCGTTCGCGGGCGGCGGTGAAGGCCTTGTGTATCGCGTTGTCGACCGACGGCAGTCGACACCCGTCGGTCCGCAGGAAGGCGATCAGCTCGCCATGGGAATCGACCACGGCGACGGCCGCTCCCCGGCCGTCGGCTTCGAGCCGGGAACGCACCGCATCGATCGCCCTGCCGGCCGATTGATGAGTCAGTACCGGCCTGGTTCGCACGGGGCGCCCTCCTGTTACAAGGGGCCGAATCTACCCGAGAACCGCCGCGGCTCTCCCTTCGGGCGCTCCACAGGCCAGACTTGGGCCCGGGTAGGTGACAAGCCAGGCCCGGATGGAGGAACCAGCGTGACGACGACGGTGAAGTGGGGGATCCTGTCCACGGCGAACATCGGCCTCCAGAAGGTCATACCGGGCATCCGGGCCGCGCCCAACTGCGACGTGGCGGCCATCGCCGGACGCGACCTCGACCTGACCCGCATCTCGGCCGATCAGCTCGAGATCCGGCGAGCCCACGGTTCGTACCAGGACCTCCTCGATGATCCGGCGGTGGAGGCGGTGTACATCCCGCTTCCCAACCACCTCCACGCCGAGTGGGCGATCCGGGCCGCCTACGCCGGCAAGCACGTGCTGTGCGAGAAACCTCTGGCCCTCTCCAGCACCGACGCGCTGCGGATGGTCGACGCCTGCGTCGAGGCCGACGTCAAGTTCATGGAGGCGTTCATGTACCGCCTGCACCCCAGTTGGCAGGCGGTGGTCGACCTGGTCCGGAACGGTCGGATCGGCGATCTGGTGACCGTGCAGAGCTGGTTCTCGTACTACAACGACGATCCGAAGAACATCCGCAACATCCATGAGTTCGGCGGCGGCGCGCTGATGGACATCGGGTGCTACGCGATCAACCTCTCACGCATGCTCTTCGACGCCGAACCCGACAACGTGACCGGGACGGTCACCCACGATCCGGTCTCGGGTGTCGACATCCTCACCTCGGGGATACTCGAGTTCGGCAACCGGACCGCGAACTTCACGGTCTCGACGCGCTGCGAGCCCCATCAGCGGGTCCACCTCTACGGCACCCGGGGGCACATCGCGATCGACATCCCCTTCAACATCCCGCCGGATCGGCCCACCCACGTCCACGTCACCAGCGGCGGCAACCCACCCGTCGCCCCGGCCACCGAGACGCTCACCTTCGAACCGGCCGATCAGTACCGCATCGAGGCCGAGCTCTTCGCCGCCGCGATCCTGGGCGAGACCGACGTACCCATTCCGCCCACCGACGGCGTGGCCAACATGGTGGTGATCGAGCAACTGCTCGAGGCCGCCCACCAGCACTAGCCGGGCCGGGGTCAGTCGGGTTCGACGGCGAGAATACCGTCGGCTTCCACGTCGGCCAGAACCGCCTGGGTGCCGTCCGGCCAGGAGACGCGCACGGATTCGACCATCTCGGCCGAGCCCAGGCCGAAATGCGCCCGCGGATCCTCGGTCGAGAGGTAGCTGCTTCCGGCGACGAGCTCACGATGATGCTCGACGCCGTCGGCCGTCGTGACCGCGACCCGGGTTCCCGGTGTCGCCGGTTCGGGTGCCACGACGAGCCAGTGGCCCCCCGCGCCGGTGTTGCGCAGAAGGGCGAGCGGTCCGCCGATGGTACCGACGGCCAGGTCGAGGTCACCGTCGTTGTCGTAGTCGGCGGCGGCCAGACCCCGGGCGAGATGACGTCCGCTCCGCTCCAGGCCCACCGTCTCTGTCGCCTCGGCGAACACGCCCGGCTTCCCTGCCGCGGTCAGGTTCTCGAAGGCTTGGAGCTGCTCGCGATCGGCCTCGAGGTCCCGGACCGGGATGGAGCCATGAGCCACGAGCAGATCGGGATCACCGTCGAGGTCGATGTCGGCCCAGGTCGTGCCCCAGCCCGTCGAGCCACGGCCCAGGTCGGGCTGCCCCATCGCATCGAGCGCGGCGGCGAACGTCGGGGGATCTTGTCCTCCGGTACCGCGGAACACGGCGTGGCCCTGCCTGGCCATGTTCGTGACGGCGACGTCGACCAGCCCGTCCCCGTCGTAGTCGCCCGCCGCCACACCCATGCCCGCGTTCTCGTCGTCGACGCCGGCCTCGGCGCCGTGGTCCACGAGCAGGAACCCGAGCCCACCGTCATCGTCGGGGGAGTTCACGTAGAGGCGGTTGGGGTGGGTGTCGTTGGCGACGTACAGGTCGAGGTCGCCGTCACGATCGACGTCGCTGAAGAGGGCGCCCAGCCCGTAGTCGAGCTGCTCGGCCTCGACTCCGGCGTCGGACGCCACGTCGATGAAGGTCGGTCGCTCCCCGTCGCCGTCACCCTGGTTGAGGAACAACAGGTCGGGCTCGGCCTCGAAGGTGTTGGGAAACCCCTTGTCCGCCTCGACCACCGGCCGGTTGACGTCGGCGTAGCCGGCGACGAAGAGGTCGGGCCAACCGTCGCCGTTCACGTCGCCCACCGCGGCCCCGGTCTGCCACCCCGGCGTGTCGACCCCCGCCGTGCCGTCGTCGGCGCTGAATCCGTCACCGCCGTCGTTCCACAGCAGGACGTTCTCCCGCTCGGTCGTGACATAGAGATCGGAGAAGCCGTCTCGGTCCAGATCGGCTGCCACACAGCCGTTGCCCCGGACCTCGAGTCCGGCACCGGCGTCGTCGGTGACGTCGACGAAGCGACCACGATCGTTCCTGAACAGCCGGGTGGAGGGCAGGGCGCCCTCCTGCCGCCAACGACCCCACTCACCGTCGCTCCACGTGTTCACGACGAAGAGGTCGAGCCAGCCGTCCCGGTCGTGATCGATCCAGCACACGCCACCGCCCATCATGGCGTTGGGGTCGCCGGTCGTGCCCCACCGAAAGGCGCCGTGGCGGAAGTCGAGCCCCACCTCGGCAGCCACGTCGTCGAACTGCACCGCCTCGATCGATGCCTCGCCCGACCGGTCGCTGTCGGCACCCTCGGCGCGCGCGTCGGCGTCGCCCGACGAGCAGGCGACGGCCGACACGGCGGCGAACGTGAACAGCCAGGCGGCGCGCCGGCCGCTCACACGGCGACGGCGCCGGTGCACCTCAGGCCAGACCGCGGGCGGCCCTGCGCCGCTTGGACACCGAGTCGATCAGCACCGCCAGCAGGAGCACGATCCCGGTCACCACGAACTTGGTCCCCGAGGCCATGCCGAGCAGGTCCATGCCGTTCTGGATGGCGGTGATGACCAGGGCGCCGTAGAACGCCGAGACGACGCGACCCTGACCGCCGAACAGGCTGGTGCCGCCGATCACGGCAGCGGCGATGATGTTGAGCAACAGGTTGCCGCCACCGGTGTTGGTGGCCACCGACCGCAGCCGCGAGACGAGGATGATCCCGCCGACGCCGGCCATGAACCCGTTGATCATGAATACGGCGATGCGAACGCCGTCGACGCTGATACCGGCCCGGCGAGCCGCCTCGTCGTTGCCGCCGACGGCGTAGACGTGGCGACCGAACGCCGTCTTCGCGGCGATGAAGGTCCAGAAGGCCAGGAAGACCGCGAGCGTCACCGTGACCTGGGGAACCCCGCGATCACTGTTGGCGATGGCCACCGCGATCAGTGTGATGACACCCACGGCCGCGATCTGCGCCACGACGATGGCCAAGGGCTTGGCATCCAGGCCCCGCTGCTGGCGCGAGCGCATCTGAGCGAGCTGGGCCGCGGCGTACAGCACCACGATGCCGACACCCAATGTCCAACCGAGCCAATCGGGCAGGAAGTTGCTGGCCAGGTCGACAAGGGTGTCGTTCTGGATGCGGATGGTCCCCGCGGTGGAGAACTGGGTGGTGAGTATGAGCACCACGCCCGACCAGACGAGGAACCCGGCCAGGGTGGTGATGAACGACGGAATGCCCAGCTTCGTGATGATCAGTGAATGGAGCAGCCCGATCGCGGTGGTGACCACGACGGCGCCGAGGATGCAGGCCCACCAGGGCCACCCCGGGTCGTTGGGGCGCTGCAACAGGACGAGCACCGTTCCCCCTACCGCTGCCACGTAGGCCACGGACAGGTCGATCGAAACGACCTCGCCATCGGCGATGAGCAGAACGAACACGACGCCGATGGCCAGGAACGCGACAGGCGCCATCTGCAGGAGCAGGTTGGTGAAGTTCCGCGCCGTGAGGAACTGGTCCTCGAGGATGCCGAACACGACGGCGATCCCGATGAGGCCGATGATGATGGGTACGGCACCCAGCTCACCGGCACGCATGGCGTTCACCCGGTGGGTCAGGTACTGACCCACGGTCTCGTGCGGTGCGTCGAAACCCGCCGTACGCTTGCCCGGTCGATCGCCGGAAGCAGCTTCGGTGTCGTCGGTTTGATCACTCATCGGTCGGCAGCCCCTTCCATGCCCGGTACGAAGGCCAGGTCTCCGGCGGTGATCAACTCGACTACCTCCTGTTGAGTGGCCCCCGCTCGCTCCACCACACCGACCTGTTGGCCGAGCCGCAACACCGTGACCCGGTCGGAGACCTCGAAGATGTCGTGCAGGTTGTGCGAGATGATGACCACCCCGAAACCCTGCTCGGCCAGGCGGCGGACCAGGTCGAGTACCTGCCGGGTCTGGGCCACGCCCAGGGCCGCGGTGGGCTCGTCGAGGATGACCAGTTTCGAGTCCCACATGACCGCCTTGGCCACCGCGACCGCCTGGCGCTGACCGCCCGACAGCCCTGCGACCACCTGGCGAACGGACTGGAGGGTTGTGACGGACAGACCCTCGAGCACCTCGCGCGACCGGTGCTCCATGGCGAGCTCGTCGAGCACGACGCCGTTGCGCACCTGCTCGCGACCGAGGAACATGTTGGCGACCACATCGAGGTTGTCGGCCAGCGCCAGATCCTGGTACACGACCTCGATGCCGAGAGCGGCCGCCGCTCGGGGGTTGTGGATGGATACCCGCTTCCCGTCGAAGTAGACGTCGCCTTCATCGAAGGGGTAGATGCCGACGACACCCTTGATCAGGGTGGATTTTCCTGCTCCGTTGTCGCCGACGAGGGCCATGACCTCACCGGCCCGTACGTCGAAGTCGACCTTGTAGAGCGCGTGCACGGCGCCGAAGGCCTTCGACACCCCCCGGCACGACAGCAGGGCCTCGCCGTCCGGTTCACCGTTCTCTGTCACGTGGCTCATACCCCCAGGGTGAAACGAAGATGCGGCGGGGACTCTCGTCCCCGCCGCATCCACTACATCACATCATGCTCGTGACCGGCTCGATCAGGCGTTCTCCTGGCAGAAGTCCGTCTCGGCCACGTCGCCGGTGCAGAGCTCTTCGACGGTCCGGAAACCGTCGGCGATCACCGTGTCGGCCACGTTGTCGGCTGTCACCCCGATCGGGGTGAGGGCCATGTAGGCAACCACGCCGTCACCCTCGGGGGAGTCTGTGGGCTTGCCGTCCGCATCGATGCCGATGAAGACGAAATCGCCGGTGAGGGCGGTGACGTCTTCGCCTGCCCGCAGGGCCAGAGCGGCATCCACAGCAGCAGAGGCCTCGGCCTTGATGGGCTTGTAGACGCTCATAGTCTGCTTGCCGAGGAGCACGTTCTGGATGCCGGCCTGCGTGGCGTCCTGGCCGGTGACCGGGACCTCCAGCGGGTCGAGACCAGCGTTCTCGAGAGAAGCGATGACCGCTCCGGCGAGGCCGTCGTTGGCGGCGAACACCGCGTCAACGTCATTGTCGGCCGCGACCAGAATGCCGTCCATGAGGTCCTGGGCTGCCTGGTTGTCCCACTCTGGCACGTACTGATCGTCGACGAGCTCCCACTCGCCGTCGGCGACCTTCGCCTCGACGGTTTCGTTGTAGCCGTCGCGGAACAGGAAGGCGTTGTTGTCCGTCTCACCACCGTTGAGCATGACGACCCGCTTGGGGTCGGCATCCAGGGCGTCGATGACCGGAGTGGCCACCTCGGCCATGGTGGCGCCGACCTTGACGTTGTCGAAGCTCACGTAGACGTCACCGCCGGCGCTGCCCTCGGTGTTGAAGCGGTCGTACTCGACGACGGCGACGTCGGCGTCGCGGGCGAGGTCGATGATCGTGGCGCCCGAGCCGGAGTCGTTGCTGGTCACCACGATGACCGAGGCGCCTTCACCGATGGCCTGCTCGGCCTGGCTGATCTGCGTCTCGCCACTGCCTTCGGCGTTGACGATGGTGAAGTCCTCGTCTTCGACCAGACCCGCGGCTTCGAAGCCCTCCTGGAAGAAGCGACGGTCGTCCTTCTCCCAACGATCGGACGTGGCCGAGTCGGGAAGCAGCACCCAGATGCTGCCCTCACCCTCGGGCATGGCCTCGGTGTCGGCCGTATCGGTACCGGTATCGGTACCGGTATCGGTACCGGTATCGCTGCTGTCGTCATCGTCGCCGCAAGCGGCGGCGAAGAGCAGGAAGACCGATAGCAGGCCGATCATGAGTCGAAGTCGTCGTGACATTTCAAGGCTCCAGGGAAGAGGGATGTTGTCCGGACAATGGAGTCCGACCCTGGCAGCCTAGGCGGATCCGCCGACAAGCTACATCGCGGGGTGGTTACAGATCTGGATCGATCCCCCGGAGCCGATGGGACCAGATCAAGTCCCGCTGACATCAGCGCCGGCCGATCGGTACGACCTCGAGGCCGATCTGCCAGCGGGTCGGCCGGGCCCATCTCGGACCCGACAACACCGCGTACGAGTCACAACTCGGCGGGTCGGGCGTCAGAACCAGCCCAGCAACATGAGCACACCGAATCCGGCGAAGAGGACCGCCGAGCCCCATCGCAGCGCGGTGGGCGGGATGCGGTCGCCGATGGCTCTTCCGGCGAAGGCGGCCACCATGCCGCTGGCCACCTCCCCTGCCGTCGCACCGATCCAGGTGGCCATGGGGTCAGACCTGGCCGCGAGCGCGGCCGTGGCGATCTGCGTCTTGTCGCCCATCTCGGCGACGGCGATGGTGAGCGCGATCGAGGCTGCGACCGACCGGGTCGAGACGACCCGAGGCTCGTCGTCGTCCTCGGTGCGCAGCGCGAGCCCGGCGAACAGCAGGAAGATCACGCCGCCGACGACCTCGATCGGACGGTCGGGCAGTGCCGAGCCGAGCAATCCCCCGACGACTGCCGCCACCGACCCGGCCGCGGCGTAGCCCAGCGTCAGTCCGACGGCCACGGTCCGCAGCGGATAACGCGCCCCGAAGTTGAGGGCCACGAGCTGGGTCTTGTCGCCCAGTTCGGCCACGAACATCACGCCGAAGGCAAGCGCCAGCGCGCTGAGGAACTCGATCACTCGGCCCCGTGGAGCCGGTCCGGCTCGTCGGGCTCGTCTACCGGAGGTGTGGACGGGGTTGAGATTCGCTCCAGAGTACCGATGGGATCAGATGAAGATCCCCAAGATGGTGAAGCTGATCGAACCCGAGCTCTCGGGGGAGACCGTTCTGGCCGCCACCAAGGCGATACCGCGGGGTGCGATGCACGAGGTCATCCTCGGCGCAGCCGGCGCCGCGGTCGGCGGCGCGACCACACCGATCGCCGCCGGGGCCGGAGCCGTGCTCGGCACGCAGGCCGGAGCTCCCACCAGCGAGGCCGGCCGGGCCGAGCGGACCGAGGCCGGCGTCGATGTCGGAAGGGCCAACCAGGTGCTGCTCGTCGTCACCGCCAGGCGGGTCGCCTTGTTCGCGCTGTCAGCGATGGGTCGACCGAAGGGGCTGACCGCGTCGGTCGACCGGGCGAGCCTGGCCTCGGTGACCATGGGAGAGTCCAAGCTCTTCGGCCAGAAGATGCGCGAGATCCGGATCCGCACCGACAGCGGCCACGAGATCGGTTTCGGCGTGGCCAAGGTGCACGGCAAGTACGCCGACGAGGTCCTCGCAGCCCTGGACTGAGTCGGCGCGAAGCGCCTACGCGCCGGTTCCTCAGCTGCCGATGGCGAGCGTGCTCCGGGTTCCGTCCGGAGCGACCACGGATATCACCGGCTCGGTGAAGTGGGTGACGTACAGCGTGCCGTCGGGAGCGAAGTCGAGGTTGTCGTAGATACCGTCGGCGAGGGCTACAGCCGGTTCGACGGAGCCGGAGGCCTCGTCGAACAGCCAGACCTGGCCATTGGCGGAGAGCAGGTGGATCCGGCCGTCCGGGTCGGCGGTGCTGGCGGTGACACCTGAAGGGAAGTCGGTCCCGAGCTCGGTGACCTCGCCCGTCGCCAGGTCGACCGCGCTGACGCCACCGGGGCCGAGGACACCACCCACGGGACCGACCACCCGGTCACCCTCGATCACGAATGCGTTCATGTCACCGAGGGTCTCGGCGATCACCTCGGGTTCGCCCCCGTCCAGGGGCACCCGGTAGAGGCCGTCGGCCGTCACCGCTCGGCCGGCGATCAGCTCACCGTCCTCGGTGAATCCGATCGGGTTCGCCCCAGGCCCGATGTTGGCGATCGTCTCCGTCGCTCCATCGACGATCCGTCCGATGGATCCGTCGGCGAAACCGGTCCAGTAGACGGCGCCGTCGGGTCCCACGGTCAAGTCGTCGGGAGATGACCCGGCGCCGTCCACGCGGGTGAGGATGGCCCCGCTCAGACGATCGACCTGGAGCACCTGGCTCGAGGTGGCTGCCGCCAGCCAGATGGTGTCGCCCTCGACCTCGAGCCCGTTGACCGCATCGGGCGGTGTCTGGTCATCGAGCGGCTCGGGAGGCAGGGGCGCGGTGGTGGTCGAGCTCGCCGGGGTCGTGGTCGAGACGGGGGCGGTCGTCGTGGTTGCCTCGATGGTGTCCTCCGCGGTCGATGTCGTCGCCGCGTCGCCCGATTCGTCGTCGGAGGAACAGCCGGCGACAGAGAGCAGGACTGCGGCGGCCGCGGCGATGACCCGGAGGCCGGTAATTTCCATGCCGACGAACACTAGTGTGACGTCCACGAGCAGCGGCAGCCCCCGCCTCTCCACCCACCCCCTTACCTTGTTTGCAGATCGGATCTAGGTTCGGTCTGGGAGTCCGGCGTTGCCGGCATGGCTCAAGGCCCCCTGCACTCAGATGGCCTGGGGGGTGTTGTCACCGGCGCGTTGGGCGTGTCGACCTCTGATGGGGACATGCGCGTAGATCGCTGGTTCGTAAGGTGGATGACGGCTCGCACGTCTTGGACGGCCTCCCGGTCCGGAATAGCAACGATCATGGGAGGCTCCAATGGCGAGACCTGAAGAGGTCGACGTGTGGATCGGTCTTGACGTCGGCAAGGACAATCACTTCGCGTGGGTCCTTGACGACGGCGAACAGGACCTGTTTTCACGCCCTGTCAGCAATGACGAGGCCGCACTCGGTGTGGTCCTCGACGAGGCAGCGGTCTATGGCACACCGGGGTTGGTGATCGATCAGCCCGGCTCGATCGGCCAGCTCGCGCTCGCGGTTGCCGCCCAGCATGGTGTGCCGGTCGCGTACATCCCTGGCCTGGTGATGCGCCGAGCTGCTGACCTCTACCCGGGCGAAGCCAAGACCGACCCGATCGATGCCCGGGTCCTGGCCGACACGGCCCGCGTCCGCCGCCGCCAGGTGCATTGGCTCGACGTCACCGACGACCTGCTCGGCGAGCTCCGTGTACTCAACGGCTACGACATCGACCTGGCTGCAGACCAAACTCGGATCACGAACCGTTGCCGCGACAACCTGGTCGCGATCTCACCCGCGCTGGAACGGGCGGTCGGTTCCCGGCTGCACCAGCCCGGGATCCGGGATCTGCTGGCGAAGTTCCCGACCCCCTCGGACCTACGAGCCGCAGGGGCACCCAAGATCCGCAACACCATCAAGAAGCGCTCCCCGCGACTGGCGGCCAAAGTCACCGACGCCGTCGGCGCCGCGCTCGAGGCACAGACCGTCACGCTGCCCGCCGAGGCGGCCACCGGGCGGGTCATCGCTGATCTCGTCGCTGACCTGGGCCGCATCATCGAGCGACGCAAAGCCCTCGCCGGCGAGATCGAGGCGGTCTTCCTCTCCCACCCTTTGGGGCCGGTCCTCCACAGCCTGCCCGGGATCGGGCCGAGGACCGGAGCCAGGATCCTGGCCGAGATCGGTGACGGCACCCGCTTCGCCACCGGCGCCAAGCTCGCCTCCTACGCCGGCCTCGCCCCGGTCAACCGACAATCCGGGTCGAGCCTCGACGCCGCGTCCAGGAGCCGCCGCGGCAACCACCGTCTCAAGAACGCCATGTTCCTCGCCGCGTTCGCATCGCTCTCGAGCCCCGACAGCCGCGCCTTCTACGACCGCAAACGAGCCGAAGGCAAGCAACACAACGCCGCCATCATCTGCCTCGCCCGCCGACGCTGCGACGTCATCATCGCCATGGTCACCACCGGCCAGCCCTACCAACTCCGCCCACCCCGACCCCTACAAAGAATCGCTTGACAAAATGATGGGGACACCCCCCCTCAACCCGAAATCTGGTCCGTCAGCGTCGGTAGCCGACGGTTCCGGACACGAAGAACGCCCCGCGGCAGCGAAAGACGCCGGGTCCCCCACCACCGCCGGCCCGCAGGCCCGTTCAACCCGACCTCAACCGTCGGAGAGCGACGGTGGCGGACCGGTTTTGGGTGGGGGTGGGCTCGGATGCCAGAGGTCGATCTTCCCGATATCGGCCCGGAAATCGTGCCCACATTTCGCGCAGTCGCGCAGGACCGCTTCCTTGCGGAGACTGCCGCAGTCAGGACAGAACGTGGCGATGCTGTCGTCGGACTCCATGCCCTGGCAGCGCGGACACACGTAGTCAGGGTCGAGCTTCTTCATTCGGAACAGGGTGCCCACCAACAGGAACGGGCTGACCGCTCCGCCGCGGAAGGACAGCCCTACCGCTCCGGTCAGGGCCTGCAGCTTCCGGTTGCGATCGATCAACTTCTTGTAGTCGGGGTTGGACACCTTCTCGTGGCCGCAGTCGCAGCAGTGGTGGAGGGTCCGCACCGGAAGCTCTTCGCGCATCCGGGCCTGTTGCTCGAGGAAGTCAACCACCGGCCGTTCGGCCGGTTCGATCTCGTAGCGCACACGGGTCGACTCGGCCTCGCCCGCCGCATTGAGTGTGGCCATGAGTCGCTCGGCGAAAGCGTCGAGCTGGGCGCTGAGCTTGTCGGGCAGACTCCCGGGCTGGCGCTCGACCATGGTGGCCACCGATACCAGCGCCTGTATGCGGGTCGCGTCGGCTCGGGCAACGTCGGGTGGGTTGGCAAAGACCACTTCCTCGACCCGCTGCCACGCCTCGGCCTTACGCAGACGTCGAGAGGCAGCCGTGGCGGTGGCCTGGGTCTTGGCGGCCAGCTTGGCCCACGCGGCCCCGGCCTGCTCACCCAGGCCGGCGATGTCCAGGCCCGATCCCGAGCGGGTCGGTTGGTCAGCGACAGCAGGCGCCGACACCGGCAACGGCGACACGGGTGGTGGAGGAGGAGGAGGAGGAGGCGACACGGGTGGTGGTGGGCTGGGCGGTGCCGCCGGCGGTGGGCCGGGCGGTGCCGCCGGGGTGGAGACCGGGTCGGGCGGGGGCGGCAACGGCTGGGTCGGTGTCGGCTGGGTCGGTGTCGGCTGGGTCGGCGGAGGCGGCAGCGGAGCGGCCGGCGGAGGAGGCAGCGGAGCGGTCGGCGGGGGCGGCAGCGGAACCGTCGGTGTCTCGACCGCCGCTGCCGTCGCCATCAGCCCCAGACCCGCGTCGACCGCCCGTTCCACCTCGGCGAAGCGCTCTTCACAATCGCGTTCGACCGTAGGGCTGACGAGTGGTGAGGCGAAGCGATCGGCCAGCCGCACGTGCACCGAGACGGGCCCGTCGGCGGACGGGCTGACGGTGACATCGACCGAGACGGGCACGTTGCTCGTCGACATGGCGACCTGCGATCCGCTCTCGCCCCGGAGCGTCCAAGGGGTCGGCGCGGTCAGGTTGAAGCCGGCACTCTGCAGGGTGGCGAGCATCCGGGCCACCGCCTCGGCCGGCTCACCGCTCCACGACCGTACGAACGTGCGCTCGACGACGGGCACGCCGGCGGCTCAGATCGCGTCGTCGGAGCCGAAATCCATCGGCTCGACACCGGTGTCCATGTCCAGGCCGGTATCCATGTCCAGGCCGGTATCCATGTCCAGGCCGCTGTCCATCTCCAGGCCGCCGACATCCATGTCCAGACCACCGTCCACGTCCAGACCGCCGGCATCCATTCCGGCCCCATCCAGGGCGTCCACGGCTTCGCCGATGTCGGTGGCGGCTGCGTCCATGCCGTCGGCCGCGATTCCCAGCCCCCTGCTGGCGTCGTCCATGCTGTCGTCGGCCAACCCGAAGGACCCTTCGGCCATCGTCATCTCCCACTCGGCAACCCCCGTGTCACCCGTGGCCAAGGCTTGCTCGGCCCCCTCGAGGTGCCGCTGGCCTTCCACCTCGAGCGAGTCGGCGTAGTCGACGTCCCGCTCGGCCGAGGCGGTCCAGTCGGCGGCATCGCTGGCCTCCCAGTCGGCATCGCGGAGATCGGTGGCCGCTTCCTCGACCGCGTCCTGGCGCTGCTCGAGGTCCCCGGCGAGCGAATCGTCGCCGGCCTCCTCGGCCGCTTCCTGCATCCCCTCGAGCGTGTCGGCCTGGCCGTCGAGGGCATCGGCCTGCGTCTCGACGACGTCGGAGAGCTCGACGAGCTCGTCGGCGTCGGTGCCTCCCGCATCGAGGTAGTCCTCCCAGCTGGAATCGGACATGGCATCCTCCCCTTTTCGCCTACCCGAGTATGACGCGCGCGGGGCCCATGATGGCAAGACCCGGACGTCACGGGACGGGTTCGTGCCCGAGACGCCGGGGACCCGCTGCCGACCGGAAGCCTCAGCTCGCTACCACCGTGTCCCTCACGTCGACCTCGAGCTCGTTGGCGATGTGATCGGCCCACGAACGGATCTCGTCCCAATCGCGGAAATCGCCGTACGGGGCGTGTACCGCGCTCACCGCGGTGCGCTCGACCAGATTCAGCCCGTCCCGGTCGAGTGCTCCGGCGAACAGCCGGTGCTCCCGGGCGCCGGTGGCCGTGACCAGATCTGCTACGTCGACCGGATCCTCGGCGGGTTCGGGCGGGTCGCCCAGCGGACCGACCGAGAACAACCATGCCGGACGCTCGGCGATCGCCTCCCGGTGGGTCACCACCCACCGTTTCGCGGCCTTGAACCAGTGACCGACGTAGACGGCCGAGCCGATCACGACTCCGTCGAATCCGGCCAACGGGCCGTGCTCATCGGTGACCTCGGCCACCTCGACCTCGAGGCCACGGTCGGCGAGTCGATCGCCGATGGCCTGCGCCACACCCAGCGTGGCCCCGTGCTTGGATCCAGCCAACACCAACATCCTCATGACAAGGACCTCCTCCCGACGCAAGCCTCGCGCCGAACCGTCCGTTCGGCCAGTGACGAAGGTCCCGACGCGCCCGGTTCCCTCGGCCAGCACTAGCGTCGCCTCCATGTCCGATGACGAGGGGCCGGCGAACCTGGCCTCGGCCCTGCGGGCCATCCTGGCGCTGCCGACCGTCTTCGCCCTCGTGGTGCCCGTCGCCGCCGGCCTGCTCGACCCGTGGGCCGACGACATTCTTCCCTGGGGTCTCCTGCTCGTCGTGGTTGGCGGCGTGGTCGTGGCCCGGACCGTCACCGACTTCTTCACCATCGGGAAGGGCACGCTCGCCCCTTGGGATCCGCCGCGCCAGCTCGTCACCGTCGGGCTGTTCGGCTGGTGTCGTAACCCGATGTACGTGGGCGTGCTCCTCACCGTTCTCGGCTGGGCGATCTCGTTTCGGTCGCCGATCGTGCTCGGCTACGCCGTCGCCCTGGCGATCGGCTTCCACCTCCGAGTGGTGCGGTTCGAAGAGCCCTGGGCCGAGGAGAATTTCCCAGACGACTGGCCGAGCTATCGCGCCACGGTGAATCGTTGGATCCCCCGACCACCCCGCGAAGGGGCCGTCGACAGTGCGTTCGGGGTCTGACCCCCAACGCACTCAGGACCTGAGGCGGTCCTCGGCCATCTCCTCGTAGAGCGGACGACACGCTGCAATTCGGGCCGCGAGCGCGTCGTCGACGTCCGGGGGCGGGAGCCGGTCAGGGGGAGCGAACTCGGTCGTCGAGGCGGCCCGGGTCATCCAGGATTCCCATACGCGCCACTCGTCGGGCATCCCCGGCCGCCAGTGGAGGGCATCGGGCCGCTGCTCGATACCGACCGCGTCGCACCATTTCCCGACGATCCCGACCGGGTCGGCCCGCAGATCGTCGCTGTCGACGACCACCGGCGTCTCGGCCGACCCGTCGAGCATCGTCCACGCCCGGTGCTGTGCGGTGTAGCCGGCTTCGTCATCGGTGAAGTCGGCCCAGTGGCCGGCCAGCGACGGCAACGCGTGCGCCGGATCCCGGATGAGGAAGGTGCCCCGGAACATCGCCAGCACCTCGGGCGTCAGCAGGGGTCCGAGCTGGTAGGGCATCTCCTTCATGAACAGGGGCCCCTCGACCGCTTGGCCCAGCACCTCGTCGAGCACTCGGGCGAACGAGGCATCGTCGTGGCTCATCTCGAAGCGTGGCGAACGCCGCTCCGGACCCAGGTAGTAGGCGATCGAGAACGGCTCGGTCCGCACCCTGTGATCGCCACGCGTTCGCATCATCTTGTCGAACGCGGTCGACACCGTCCTCGGCGTCGCCCACAAGGCCAACGGCCGCTGGTGGTGATCACGACCCGTGCCCATCAGGGTCGGACCATACCGGCCAGTCGCAACCGGCCGGTCGTGGCCCCGGCGGTAGCAAAGCCCCAACCGGGACCGACGACGCCGCCGACCCGCCCTGGCAGCTCCTGCCGGGCCGACAACCCCATCGGGAACCGACCGGGCAAGTAGAGTACGCGTTCGCCGTTGAACGACGTGCGAGGGGCAGCGGGCGGTCGCGCACCTGACACCACACCTGACACCAGGAGCCCCAGGACCCGTGAGCCCGACCGTCATGACCCGCCTCGCCGCGTGGCACCGGAACCTGAGCACGGGGGCCCGCTGGTATCGCCGGACCCCTCGACCGTTCCGCCGGCCCGAGCCGGCCGCCCGGGTAGGAGCCGTCCTGTTCGCTCTCTGGTTCGGTGGGATGTTCGTCGCGATGGGCATGCTCACGACCCGCACGTTCGGTTCGAGCCCGTCGCCGCTTCCCGCCCCGGTCTTCTACGGCTACTACATCGCCGCCGGCCTCGGCGCCGCCGGCCTCGGCCTCCTCTTCACCCGCCGCTACCGGACCGGGCTGGGCCTCATGGCGGGCATGCTCGCGGTCGGCCAGCTCGTGACCGTCGCCGCGGTCCTCTGAGCCTGCGCCGTGCCTCGTCGGGTCGCTGTCCCTACGACCGGTTCATCGCGGCCGTCGTGCTCAGGAGCGCGTCGACCACCGCATCCAGGGTCTCGTCGTCCTTGCGGAGGTCGCCCATCGTGCCATCGCGAAGGTAGCGGGCCGCCACCGCGTACACCCCGCCGGCGATGAACAATCCGACATCGTGGACGGGAATGGGCGTACCAGGGCGCTCGGCCACGGTGGCCATGTTGAGTCCGTCGAGGAACACGCCGACCTCGTCCAGGAACGACCACATCGCGGCGACGGTCCGCGGGGACCCACCGATCGTCTCCTGCAGTATCAACCGACCTTTCGCATCGTTCTCGTCGAGGTAGGCGAAGACCCGGTCGATCATGCTCCGTGTCCAGGACCGGGGGGTCATGCCATGGCTGGACCCGCCCACGACCTCGGCCATCAGTTCTTCCCTCATGACGAGGAAGCAGGCGAGCAGGCAGTCTTCCCGATCGTCGAACTCCTTGTAGAACGTCGTGAGGGAGACACCGGCGTCGGCCACGATGTCCTGGACACGTACGCCGACATAGGTGTCAGCGGCGAACCGCTCGGTCGCGGCCTTGATCAACACGCCCCGGTGTTCCTGGGCGCGAAGCCGTCTGTGCTTGGTCGGTTCGCTCATCGGGACAGAGTGTAGGTGGGATTACTCGACAAGTGACAGTCGGGCGGTGAGGCACGTTTCACATCGGCGAGAATAGCCACTCAGCCACAGATCTCGTCGAAGTAGTCGCCGATCTCCTCTGACGCCTGCTCGAGGGCCTGCTCGTCGAAGGACTCGCTGAGCTGGCTGAGCTGTGCGATCTGGTCGGCCGAGGGCACACCGCCTTCATCGAGCCCGATGTTGGCCATGGCGTCGAAGAGTTTGCCCAGCTCCGTGGCATAGGTGTCGAAAGCGTCGGCGATCTCATCGGGAGCAGCCGCAGCCAGGGCGTCGAACTGCTGCTTCGCCTCCTCGAATCCGGCCGTCTGGCCCGACATTGCGGCACCCATCTGGAGTTGCACCCCTTGGAAGGAAGCGATGGCCTGCTGACAGTCGTTGGAGAACACGTCGGCGGCGCTCGCCTGGCCACCGGTGTCGTCACCGCCGGTGTCGCTGCCGGTCTCGTCCTCCATGGCGGTGTCACCGCCGGTGTCCTCCTGGCCGGTTTCGGTGCCCGATCCAGTGTCGCTCGACGACGAGTCGTCGTCGTCACCGCAGGCCGCGGCGAGCAAGGTGAGGGCGAACACCGCCGCGAGCAGTTTGAGAAGTGAGGTATTGGTGCGCATACCCAAAACGGTAGCGCCTCAGGCGTCGGGCGCCGTCCATCCCCGCCCATCCGGCCGCGGCCCGCTCCGACCTAGGATCATTCCCGTCTTCCCGGGAGGAGCAAGCATGGCCGAATACGACCCGTTCATCCGTGGGCCACACCCGGTCGGCGTACGCACGGTCGATCTCACCGACACCGAGCGGGACCGCACCGTGCCCGTCGAAGTGTGGTATCCGGCGACCGCGGAGCACGCCGGCCGGGACCTCGACGAAACGAGCCAGGACGCCTTCGAGCTGATACCGGGAATGCCGGCCTCGCCGCAGGAGGCGGTCCGGGACGCCGGGCCGCTGGACGAAGCCGGGTTTCCGGTCGTCTTCAGCCATGGCAACGCCGGGCATCGGCGCCAGACCACCCACCTGTGCACCCATCTGGCCAGCCATGGGTATGTCGTCGCCGCACCCGACCACGTCGGCAACACGACGTTGGACTTCATGGGTCTCATCGCTCGCGGTGCATCGCCCGAGGACATGCTCGGTTCCATGCTCCAGTCCGGCGCCGACCGGCCCCTGGATGCGTCCCGGGCGCTGGACGCGCTCGTCTCGGGTGAGCTCGGCGTGCGTTCCCTCGCCGACGGCGCCGGCATGACCGGCCACAGCTTCGGCGGATGGACCACCCTGCAGACGACGGCACGAGACGACCGCATAGCGGCCGCCCTGCCCTTGGCGCCCGGCGGTGGCCGATCGGGTGAGCTCGACGACACCCGGGCCGCGCTCCGGGACATGCTCGAACTGGACTGGGGCCGCAGGGTTCCGACGTTGATGATCGTCGCCGACGAGGACTCTGTCCTGCCCCTGGCCGGGATGCGCGACCTGCTCGCCCGGGGCGAGTCGCTCGAACGCATGGTGGTACTGGTGAACGCTGATCACTTCCACTTCTGCGACGATGTCGAGCTGGTCCACGACATGATGGCTCCGCTGATGGGTGCTCAGACCAAGCTCAGCGGCGAATTCGTGCCCGGCGCGCACGCCTATGACGTGACCAACGGAATCGGCCTGGCCCACTTCGACGCCGAGCTCCGCAAGATGCCCGAGGCGGCCGCATTCCTCGAGCGCGACCTGGACGAGGTACTGGCCGAGCGGGGCATCGCCGTCGAGGACGTCAGCGCTTGAACCGGGCCAGGGAGTCGTCGAGGCCGCCCGGTCGACTCGATCCCAGCCAGGCCTCACGCTGGGCGCCCAGCGCCGCGTCGAGCTCGGCCTCGTCGGGCTCGTCACCACACAGCCGGCGTATGCCGAGCTCGGCGACGGCGCAGGCCGCCGCCACCTCTGCGGTGATGATCTCGCCCCGCTCGCCACCGAACGGCTGACCGGCGAACACCGCCGAGGCGTCGCGAAGCACCCCCATCGCGGCGGTGAGAGCATCGGGATCGGGCTCTCCGAGCGACGGGATCGACGACTCGACCACCGCCGCCCAGATAGGCGAGCCGTTCGGCGTGATCATGCCGAGCGACTCCCCGATTCCGCCGAGCCGGTCGAGGAGATCGCCGGTTCCGGGCTCGGCGTCGAGCAGCTCGTCGATGACCGAACCGACCTCGACATCGACGGCACCGCCGTTCCACGCCGCCACCGCCGCCCGGACCATCGACGGGAGCGACACCACGAGTGGCTGCCAGTGGCCGTTGTCCCCCCAATCGGTCAGGAGGTACCCCTCGACGCCGTGCTGGGCACCGAAGACCGCCGCATCGACCACGTTGGCCGCCGCGTTGTCGTTGCGTCCGATGATCGTGTTCCAGCTGGAGGTTCCCGGCGCGACCCAGAACGGCGTCCCCGACTCGACGAAGAGGCGGGCGTGCGCCTCGAACCCGCGATGGGCGTCGTCGGGAAGCCCGAGCCGCTCGACGAGCTCCGACGGAAGGAACCTGAGCCAGCTCTCCTCGGACGGGGCCTCGTAGTTCCACACCACGCCGGTGGCGCCGGTGGGAATGTCACCGATCATCGCGGGGTCGCGACGGAAGAAGTCGGCCCAGAACAACACCTCGTCACCATCGGCGACCAACGGCTCGACGATCCGGGTGAGATGCTCCAGGTACACGCGATCACGACCGATCTCGGCGACGCCGGCCGATGAACGCCCGTCACCGAGCTCGAACGGCTCGTCGCCACCGATGTGGATCCGGCGGCCGCCCACCGCGGCCAGCATCTCGCGGGCGAGCCCGACGGCGAAGGCGGCATTGTCCGGGGTGGGCTCCAGGCACGTGGGACCGGTCATTCCCTCGCCGAACACCCCGAACGCCCCGTCGGGACACTCGGCCAGGTGGCGGTAGGACTCGAGTCGGAGCCAGCGCTCCATGTGACCGAACCCGTTCATGTTGGCCACCAGCTCCAGCCCGCGTTCTCCGGCCCGGGCCGCGATCCACCCCATGTCGTCGTGGGTGAAGGCCGAGGCGTCCCTCCACACCTCGTCGTGGCCCGTGTAGGTGAAGGTGTGCTCGACGTAGAGCTGCAGCTCGGTGAACCGCAGCTCGGCCAGTACCTCGAGCAGCCAGAGGATGGTACGGCGGGTCGGCACGCGGTCACGGGAAACGTCGAGCATGAACCCGCGCCGCCCGATCCGGGGTTCGCCGTGGAAGTGGTCGGCCAGCTCGGTCACGCCACAACCCTAGGATCCGGCCACGATTCCGGAGGCGACCATCAGCTCGCGGATCTACAGTCGGTTCATGAGTGACATGGCTACCGCATCGGTCGAACGGAACATCGACGCATCACCTCAGCAGTTGTGGGAGATGGTCTCGGACATCACCCGGATGGGGGAATGGTCGCCGGAGACGACGGGGTGCGCATGGGTCGGCGGCGCATCCGGGCCCGACATCGGATCGAAGTTCAAGGGTGAGAACGAGAACGGCAGGTTCTCGTGGAACACCACCTGCGTCGTCACCGAGTGCGAGCCGGGTGAGCGGTTCGTCTTCGAGTCGAGGGCACCGCTCGGAATGAGGATCGCCCGCTGGGAGTACCGCTTCGAGCCGGCCGGCGAGGGCTGTCACGCCGTCGAATGCTGGACCGATCTGAGGAACCGTCTGATCAAGGCGGTCTCCCCTCGCATCAGCGGTGTGGCCGACCGCCAGGCCCACAACACCGAGAGCATGCGCGCCACACTCGAGCGCCTGGCCGCGGCAGCCGAGGCCTGAAGCCTGCGAGAGCGCCAGCAGAATATGGAGTCACTCAGCCACCTCTGAGGTGGCTGAGTGACTCCAGAACCGGCTACGGGTTGTCGAATTCCCTCTTCGGGCCGAGGTAGTACCACCAGTTGATTCCGACGCAGATCAGGTAGAACCCCGCGAACGCGGCCAGAGCGATCTCGGGCGTGGCACCCTCGATCTGGGCGCCGAACTCCTGGGGGACGACGAAGGCGCCGTATGCGGCCACCGCCGAGGTCCAGCCGAGCACCGGGCCGGCCTGCTCCCTGTCGAACACCATGGCGATCGTGCGGAAGGTCGAGCCGTTGCCGATCCCGCTCGCCGCGAACAGCACCAGGAAGAGCAGGAAGAAGGGAACGAAGAGATCCTCGGGGGTCTCGGACCGGTAGGCCTCGCGCAGGCAGTAGGCGACACCCAGGGCGCTCAAGGTCATCGTGATGGCCACCCAGTGGGTCACGCGGGCGCCGCCGAGGCGGTCGGCCATCCACCCGCCGACGGGCCGGATGAAGGCACCGATGAACGGCCCCATCCACGCGAAGGTGAGGGCCGACGGACCGTCTGGGTTGACGGTGTCGTGGGTCAGCACGCCGTCGACGTCGATGTGCTTGAAGCCGAATACCACCTTGATCGCCAGCGCGAACCCGGCCGAGTACCCGATGAAGCTCCCGAACGTCATCGTGTAGATGACGCTCATGATCCAGGTGTGCTTGTGCCCGAAGATCTTGTACTGGCGCTCGAGGTTGGGCTTGATCTCACCCGGGATCAGCTTCAGCAGGAACACCGTCGCGAACAGCACCGCCGCGATCACCGGCCACTTGACCCACTCGGGCGCACCCAGGCCCGGGTCGGGGAGGATGATGTACAGCCCAACCGCGGCCGGGAGGAAGGCGATCCCCAGCATGCCCAGGATCTTGGCGAACGACGAGAGCGGACCGCCGATGTTGGGCGAGACGTGCTCGGTGCGGATGTTGTTCATCAGGAACCAGCCGAGGAAGGCAAGCGGGATCAGGAACACCAGCCACACGAATCCGGCGTTCTGGATCCACGTCTCGGTACCGGCCTCGATCTTGCCGATGAGCGTCCCCGAGTCCTGCTCCAGGACCATCGACCCACCTCCGAAGACGGCGTTGGTCATGACCAGGGGGATCAGGAGCTGCGACGTCGTGACACCGACGTTGCCGAGACCGGCGTTCAGACCCAGGGCCAGACCCTGCATCCGCTTCGGGTAGAAGAAGCTGATGTTGGACATCGACGATGCGAAGTTGCCGCCACCGAAGCCCGAGAGGAACGCCAGCAGCTGGAACACCCACAGGGGCGTGTCCTGGTCGAGCAGGGCGATGCCCGTCCCGAGCGCGGGGATCATCAGCAGGGCGGTGGTCAGGAAGATCGTGTTGCGACCGCCGGCGATGCGGATGAGGAAGCTGTTGGGGATCCGGAACGTCGCACCGGTGAACCCGGCTATCGCCGCGATGGTGAACAGCTCGGACTGCTCGAACGGGAAGCCCAGATTGAGCATCTGGACGGTGATGATGCTCCAGTAGAGCCAGACCGCGAATCCGCAGAGAAGGCTCGGGATCGAGACCCAGAGGTTTCGGGAGGCGATCTTCTTGCCCGTGGACTCCCAGAACTCCTCGTCTTCTACATCCCATTCGTGGATGTCGGCCATGTCGGCTTCCTCTCGGTCGTCGACGGGCCGGGGCGCGGGCCCCGACCCCTCGATGGGTTCAGGTTTCGGCGGTCACCGCGGCTGCGGCCCCGTCATCGGTGGGTTCGTCCTCGAACTCGGAAGCGAAGGCCCCCTTGGGCTCCTCGAGCATGAACAACGTGATCAGGAAGCTGACGGCGGCGCCCCCGGCCAGGATGAAGAAGAACGTACGTGCGTCCACCAGCGAGTACAGGACCAGGTAGATGACCGCACCGACGTTGCCGTAGGCCCCGGCCATACCGGCGACCTGGCCCGTCTGGCGCTTGCTGACCATCGGGATGATGGCGAACGTGGCCCCCTCGGCGCCCTGCACGAAGACCGAGGCGAACACGGTGAAGATCACCGCCATGACGAGCCAGCCCATCCCTCCGAACATCGGGACCAGGTTCTTGAAACCGTCCTCGTCGACCCCCGGGATCCACTTGGCGATGAAACCCATGAGGAAGAACCCGGCGACGATGCCCAGGATGTAGCCGAGCATGGTGCGCTTGCGGTTGGACAGTCGGTCCGAGAGATAACCACCGAGTGGGCGGGCCACGAGGTTGACGAACGCGAAGGACGCTGCGACGAAGCCGGCGACCGTCGCGGTCACGATCGGGCCTCCGGAGCTGTTGGTCAGGGGCTCGAACACGGTCTCGAAGAACTCGGGCAGCATCGAGACCACGGCGAGCTCGGCGCCGAAGTTGGCGAAGTAGGTCGAGTTCAGCGCGACGACGCTGCCGAAGTGGTACTTCTCGTCCTCGGGCACGCCGGCCTTCAGGTAGGGCAGGTTGACCTGCAGGGTGCGCACGACGTGACCGCCGTAGCCGAGCACGAGGATCGCGTAGACGACGTAGAGCGCCGTGTCGTTGAGCACGACGTCGCCGTCGACCGTCACGTTCGAGATCCGCCAGGCCAGCACGCCGAGCGCCGCGAAGAGAGGAATCGACCAGAACAGGTACTGCGCGAGATCCCAGTAGGACGACACCATCATCGGCTCGGCCTTCTTGGTCTTCTGGAGGACGCGACCCTCGGGCACGTCGCGCACCAGGTAGTAGTACATGACGCCGTAGATGGCGAGCACGACGCCGTTGACCGCCATGGCCCATCGCCAGGCTTCGTCGCCGAGGTCGAACCACTGCTCGCAGACGGTCAGGGCGAACCAGGGCAGCGTCATCGCCGCGAACGCCGATCCGAAGTTACCCCAGCCGGCGTAGAACCCTTCGGCCCGGCCGACGTACTTGGGCGGGAACCACTGGGCCACCATCTTGATGCCGATCACGAAGCCCGCCCCCACGCAGCTCAGCAGCAGCCGGGAGATGAGCATCTGGTCGAACGTGTCCGAGAACGCGAAAGCGACGGTGGGGACGGCCATGGTGATCATGAGCCAGGTGAACACCACCCGCGACCCGAACCGGTCGATGAGCGCCCCGATGATGACACGGGCCGGGATCGTCAACGCCACGTTGGCGATGAGGAGGATCTTGATGTGTTCCTTGGTCAGCCAGTCCGTGGACTCGCGCATGGTCGTGGCCAGCGGGGCCAGGTTGAACCAGACGTAGAACGTCATGAAGAAGGCGATCCACGTGAAGTGGAGCACCCTGATGCGCTCCTGGCTCATGTCCAGGAGCTTCGGGGGGGTTTCTTGGGATTCGACGGTGCTGTCGCTCATTTCTTCTTTCCCGGTGAGGATGATCGGTAGTGGACCAGACCGGCCGCGGCCACGTCGGCGATGGACGTCGCGGCGAGCTTCGAGACGAGGGTCGCCCTGGCGGCTGTCCATGCTCCGTGCATGGCGCATTCGCCGTCTTCGAGACACCTGCGGTCGGCCACGACGCACATCCCGCTGTCGATCGGGCCCTCGATGACCTCGACGACCTCGAGGATGGATACCTCGGCGGGATCGACCAACAGGCGATAGCCACCGCTCGGGCCCGGGTCGGACCCGGCCCAGCCCCGTTTGACGAGCGGGACCATCACCTGGGCCATGAAACCCGGACTTGCATCGAGTTGCTCGGCGAGCTCGGCCGTCTTCAGCCGCTCGTCACCCCAGGTGAGTTTGACCAGCGCTCCGACGGCGAGGTCGCTCTTCCGGGTGCCTTCGAGCCTCATCAGACATCACGGACCCCGGCAGCGAGTCGCAGGCTCACCGGGACGACTTCTGAAGGCGCCGCGTCGTTGGTCACGTACTCGATGGGCGGGGCGGGTCGATTGGCTGTGACCTTCTGCCACGGCCGGAACAGGTACTGAAGCGGCAACGTGATGATGTGGACGAGACGGGTGAAGGGGAACACCGCGAGGAATGCGAAGAAGGCCAGAACGTGCACCTTCAGCACCAGAGGCAGGGCGTCGACCATCGCCGGATCGGGCTGGAAGGTCAGCAGGCCGCGCACGTAGGGCACGAACACGGCCGTACCCCAGAACGAGCCCCAGCGATAGCCGATGGCGATCCAGACGCCGCTCACGATCTGCGTAGCGATGATGATGAGGACGAACGCGTCCATCGGGCTGGTGACCCGGCGGACGCGGGGATAGGTCAGGCGGCGGGCGATCAGGATGATGATGCCGATCCCGGCCCAGATCCCGAGGGCGAGACCGGTCCCTTCCAGGATGTACAGCCGGATGGGTGTTCCGTTCCACGCTTCGAAACCGCTGGGGATGAACAGGGCCAGGAGGTGGCCGACCAGGACGAGCGACAACCCCCAGTGGAAGGGGATCGTGCCCCAGTAGAGCTGCTTGCTCTCCAGGAGCTGGGAGGACAACGACGACACCGAGAACATGTTGCGCCGCCACCGGACCACGGTGACCACGATGGCGAGGGTCGCAGCCATGTACGGCACGACACCGAAGAGAACCTCGTTGGCGGTCATGACCGTCCTCCGATCGAGAGTGGCCGTAGATCGGCCGCGAATGCGACCGTTGCGGCCAGTAGATGACAGTAGGGATTGCCCGGCGCGGCCTTCTTGAGCGTGTCGGACATGCTGGAGACCGCGCCGGGAAGGACCTCGACCAGGTCGTCGAGGGGTCGGTCGGTCGTGCTCAGGTAGCGCAGCAGCGGCTCGATGTGGTCGGGCAGCTCGCCGTGGAGGTCGACCCCCTCTTCGCTCATCGCCGCGTTGAGATCGGCCATGAACTCACCGCGGCGGTAGTTCTCGCCCCATTCGACGTGGCCCACGTAGGGCACGAATTTCGGCGACAGGTCGAGTGTGGCGGTGTGGAGCTCCTCCCACTCGCCCAGTGACAACGAGCCCACCGCCTTGGCAAAACGCTTCATGTGACGCTCGACCACGCCGCTGGTATAGGCCGCGATCGCCGCGACGAGCTCAGCGTGCGAGGTCGGAGTGGGATAGAGGTACCCGAGGGCGACGACGCTGGCCGGATGCATCAGGCTCCCCTCCTGGGGGCATCGATGTACCCGAATCCGGTCATACCCTTGGCCGTCTGCGTGTTGCCCATCTCGGCTTCGATCGACATCTCCCGGTGATACGGCGGCAGAACGAATCGTTGGGCCACCGTGGGGGTCGTGGTCAGCTTGTACATGGCCTCGGCCTCGTCCGCGGTCAGCCCCACCGAATCCAGGATCTCCTTGGTGGTCGGGTCGATGGTCTTGTCCACGCTCTCGCGACGCTTGAAGGTCCGGACCGCGTACATGGTGCGCAGCGTCCGGCGAATCGGCTCCTCGTCGCCGACCGAGAACAGGTTGGCCAGGTAACCGATGGGGATCCGGGCCTTGTCGAGCTCTTCGAGCAGCTCGAAGTCGCGCCGCTCGTCGGGGATGTCGAGCTTGATCGCGTTGTTCTCGATCGTGCTCATCACCGGCGACATCGGCGGGATGTAGAACATCATCGCCAGGGTCCGGTACTCGGCATGGAGGGGGAACGCGATGCCCCACTCCTTCACGAACTTGTAGATCGGCGATCGCCTCGCGGTCTCGAGCCATCCCTCCTCGATGCCCTCGGCCCTCGCCCCCGCTATCACCTCGGGATCGTTGGGATCGAGGATCATGTCGAGTTGGGCGTCGAGGAGCTCGTCGTCGGGGAGCGTGGCGACCTCGGCGATGCGGTCGGCGTCGTACAGCAGGACTCCCATGTACCGGATGCGGCCCACGCACGAGTGGGCACAGGCCGGCGACTGGCCGGTCTCCATCCGGGGGAAGCACAGGATGCACTTCTCGGACTTGCCGGTGTTCCAGTTGTAATAGACCTTCTTGTACGGGCACCCCGACACACACATCCGCCAGCCGCGGCACTTGTCCTCGTTGACCAGGACGATGCCGTCCTCGGCCCGCTTGTAGATCGCTCCACTGGGGCAGGCCCCCAGACAGGCCGGGTTGAGGCAGTGGTTGCAGATCCGGGGCATGTAGTTGAAGACGACCCGCTCGATCTCCTCCATCTGGGCCCGGACCGCCGGGTCGACGCCCTCCATGGAGGGATCGTTCGCCGCGTACACGGGCGATCCACCGAGATCGTCGTCCCAGTTGGGCCCGCTGGCGATGTGGTTGATCGGTTTCCCGCTGATCTTCGAGATGGGCCTGGCGGTGGGCTGCTGGGCCGAGGCCGGCGAGTCGAAGAGGTCGCCGTACTTGAAGGTGAACGGGTCGTAGTAGTCCTCGAGCTCGGGAAGCGCCGGGTTGTAGAACGCCTTCGCCACACCGCCTGCGCGCGAATGCAGTTTCAGCTTGAGGCGACCCTTGTCGTCGCGGTGCCAGCCACCCTTGTAGTGGTCCTGGTCCTCCCAGCCCGTGGGGTATCCCGTGCCGGGCCGGGTCTCGACGTTGTTCCACCACATGTACTCGGCGCCGTCCCGATCGGTCCACAGGTTCTTGCAGGCGATCGAGCAGGTGTGACACCCGATGCACTTGTCCAAGTGGAACAGCATGCTCATCTGGGCTCTGACCTTCATCGACGGCCCTCCTTCCACTCGGGCTGGTCCACTCGCTGGACGTAGACGAAAGTGTCACGGTTCACGCCGGTCGGGCCCCAGTAGTTGAAGCCGAAGGTGAACTGGGCGTAGCCACCGCTCATGAGCACCGGCTTCAGCCGGGTCCGGGTCAGCGAGTTGTTCATGCCGGCCCGCTTCTTGCTGCGCTTCGAGAGCGGGACGCTGACGGTGCGCTCGGTGGCGTGATAGACGAACACGGTGCCACTCGGGATCCGGGCCGACGTGATGCAACGCTGCAGGTAGACGCCGTTGTCGTTGAACAGCTCGACCCAGTCGTTGTCGGAGATGCCGAGCTCGGCCGCATCCTTGAAGTTGAGCCAGATGGGGTAGCCACCCCTCGACAGGGTCATCATCCGTTCGTTGTCGGAGTAGGTCGAGTGGATCGACCACTTGCCGTGCGGCGTGATGAAGTTGAACAGCCGGCCCTTCTGGCCCGCCGCCATGGTCTGTTCGGTCTCGGACAGCATGGCGTGATCGGGTTTGGGCTTGTAGACGGGCAGCCCCTCGCCCCACTGGATGTAGTTCTGGTGGTCGAGGTAGACGTGCTGGCGGCCGGTGAGGGTCCGCCACGGGACCAGCTGGTCGACGTTGAGGGTGAACGGGCTGTAGGCCCGGCCCTTGCCGATGGAGGCGCTCCACGTGGGGGTGGTCACCACCCTTCGGGGCTGAGCGACGATGGAAGCGAAGTTCGTCCGGAGGTCGCGCGAACCCGCGGCGAGGTGGGTGAGCTCGAGTCCGGTCTTGGCCTCTTCGGCCTCGAAGGCACGATGGGCCAGCTCACCGTTGGTGACCGGGTCCAGATGGAGAATCGCCTCGCAGACGTCGATGCCTCGCTCGAGGGTGGGGCGCAATGGTCCGTCGCCGCCGCGCGAACGCTCGTCGGCCTGGGTACGGGCCAGTTCGTCGTAGAAGTCCTCGACGGGAATGGTCAACCCGTGCGCCGAGACGCCGTTGTCGCGCATGCCCGTACCAAGGGACGTCATCTTGTCGTAGAGCTTGGAATAGTCCCGTTCGACGACCTTGAACTTGGGCATGGTCTTGCCGGGCACGGGATCGCATTCGCCGGCGCGCCAGTCGGCCATGGTCGGCTGGGCGAGCTCGTCCGGGGAGTCGTGGCCGAGAGGCTGCATGACGACGTCTTCGACGACACCGATGTTGCCCTCGGCCAGTTCGGTGACCTTCTTGGCCAGCGACTTGAAGATGTCCCAGTCGTCCTTCGATTCCCAGGAGGGCGGGACCGCCGCCTGCATGGGGTTGACGAAGGTGTGCAGGTCGGTCGAGTTGAGGTCGTTCTTCTCGTACCAGGTGGCCGCGGGCAGGACGATGTCGGAGTAGAGCGCCGAGGTGTCCATGCGGAAGTTGAGATCCACCACCAGATCCATCTTCCCGATCGGAGCCTCGGGGCGGACCGTGACCTCGGCCACGCCGTGATCCTCGGGTTCCTCGTGGATTGCCGCGGAGTGGGTACCCAGGTAGTGGCGCAGGAAGTACTCGTGGCCCTTGGCCGAGGTGCCGATGCCGTTGCCGCGCCAGATGAACCAGGTGCGGGGCCAGTTCTCCGGAGCGTCGGGATCGTCGATGGAGAACTCGAGATCGCCCGAGCTGAGACGATCGACGATGCGATCGACGACCGCTGCGTCGGTCTCGGCGCCGTCGTCCCGGGCGTTGCGGACGACCTCGATCGGGTTCTCCTTGAACTGGGGGAAGAACGGGAGCCAGCCCTGACGGACCGCACGGGCCTGATGGTCGATGGTGTGGTCGAAGCGTTCGGGGTGCTCGCCGGTGGGCAGCGAGTCGTACTCGCGGTAGCCGCGCTCGTAGCGCCACTGGTCGGTGTGGACGTAGTGGTACGACGGCGTGTTCTGCAGGCGAGGCGGCATCCCCCAGTCCTGCCCCATCGCGATCGTTCCCCAGGACGCGTGGTTGGCCAGCTTCTCCTGGCCGACGTAGTGGGCGAGCCCGCCGCCGTTGACGCCGACCGAACCGGTCAGCTGCAGGGCCAGGATCGGGGCCCGGTACTGGAGGTTGTTGTGGTACCAGTGGTTGGCGCCGGCACCGATGATGACCAGGTTCTTGCCGTTGGTGAGCTCGCCGTTGCGGCCCCACTCCCGAGCGAACTTGACCACGGTGTCGCGGTGGATCCCGGTGTACTGCTCCTGCCAGGCCGGCGTGTAGGGCGCCGCGTCGTCGTCGTAGTCGGAGGTGGCGGGACCGTCGAGGCCGCGGTTGACACCCGAGCGGGCCATGAGGAGGTCGAGTGTCGTGGTGACCGTCACCGGGCCGTCGCTGGTCAGGACGGTCCGGACCGGCACCTTGCGGGTGATCACACCATCGGAGCCGAAGAAGTCGAGTTCGACGTCGACCACGCCGTCGTTCTGATCGATGAACGTGAGCGCGGGCTTGATGTCCTGACCGAGAACGCGGTCGTACAGCTTCAGGTTCCAGTGACCCTTGTCCTTGGTCGCCCAGCGATCGCCGATCGCCCCGTTCGGCATGCGCGCCTCGTTGGCCTCGGCATCCCACATCAGGAGCTTCCACTCGCCGTTCTCGGTGTCCTGGTAACGGGCCAGGCGGTCGGCCCTCAGGTACCGTCCCGGTCTCCCGTTCTCGAGCTCGATCAGGAACGGCAGGTCGGTGTACTGCTTCGTGTACTCCTGGAAGTAGTCGACCTGGCGGTCGCGGTACTGCTCGCTGAGCAGCACGTGGCTCACCGCCAACCAGAAGGCGGTGTCCTGGCCGGCGTTGACCGGGACCCACCAGTCGGCGTACTTCGCCGCTTGGTTGAAGTCGGGCGCGAACACCGCCAGCTTGGCCCCGGCGTGCCGCACCTCGGAGATGAAGTGCGTGTCGGGCGTACGCGTCATGTTGATGTTGGAGCCCATGATCGCGACCATGCGCGCGTTGTACCAGTCGGCCGACTCGTGCACGTCGGTCTGCTCCCCGAAGACCTCGGGCGAGGCCGGCGGGAGATCGGAGTACCAGTCGTAGAAGCTCATGATGGTGCCGCCGATGAGCGACATGAACCGGCTTCCGGCCGCGTAGCTCACCTGGGACATGGCGGGAATCGGCGAGAACCCGGAGACCCGGTCGGGGCCGTGCGTGTCGATGGTGTGGAGAATCGACGCGGCGGCGATCTCGAGCGCCTCTTCCCAGCTGACCCGCCGGTAGCCACCCTTGCCCCGGGCGTTCTGGTAGCGCTTGCGCAGCTCGGGATCGTTCTGGATGCTCGCCCAGGCCCGGATCGGGTCGTCGTCGTTGGCGAGCTTGGCCTTGCGGTAGATGTCGACCAGCACGCCTCGGGCGTAGGGGTACTTGACCCGGATCGGGGAGTACAGATACCAGGAGTAGGAGATGCCCCGCTGGCAGCCCCGTGGCTCGTACGGCGGCAGGCCTTCCTCGAGCTGGGGGTAGTCGGTGGCCTGGAGCTCCCAGGTGACGATCCCGTTCTTGACGAACACCTCCCACGAGCAGCTGCCCGTGCAGTTGACGCCGTGGGTCGTGCGCACTCGTTTGTCGTGTGAGAAACGGTTTCGGTAGAACTCCTCCCACTGCCTGGCGGCGGGGTCGACCTTTTCCTTGATCCAGTTGCTCATCGGTCGCTCCTCAGCGTTTCTCGGTAGGTCTGGCGCATCCCACGCCAGATCACGGCCATGCCTCCGAACAGGATGACGATCCCGACGACTGCGGCTATCAGCAACCAGTCGGCGTCTTCGTTTGGTTGGTTCTGGGCGGGTGCGTCGGCGAGGAAGGCGACCAGGTGACCGATCTCTTCGGGGGTCAGGGGCTTGTCGGTGAAGATCGGACTCATCGTCGGCGATGCCGGCGCGGCGAGCCAGCCGGTCACCCCGGTTTCGCCGCCGAGCCGGTCGAGGACGGCGGTAAGGTCCGGTCCGAGGCTGCCGCCCCCGAGGTTTCCGACCTCACCGGCGGTGTGGCACGCGGCGCAGGCCGGTCCACCGCCACTGAGGCGGGTGGATCCGAGGAAGAGGTCCTCACCCATGGCGACCGCCGGGCTGCCGGATGGGGTGGGCTCGGTGGGCTCGGTCGGGCTCGGCGCCGCACCTCCGGCGATACCGACGACGTACTCCGCCACCGCGGCCAGCTCGTCGTCGGCGAGGGTGGTGACCGGCGGCATCACGCCGTCGTAGGTCACACCGAGCACCTCGATGGCGCCGCTCTTGCCGTCCTGGATGGTCGCGGTCACGTAGGCGGCGTCGGCGGCGGCCGGGTTGCCGGCCAGCGGCGGGAAAGTGCCCTCCACCCCGACTCCTCCCACCTGGTGGCACCCCGAGCAGTTGGCGACGAAGAGGTCCTCGCCCGAGATGTCCTGGGCACCGGCCCGCGATGGGCCCGAGCCGACGAATATCGCCACCAGACAACTGAATGCCACGAGCCCGACGATGGCGAGAGCCGTTCTCAGTTTCGGTTCCAAACGACTTCCGAGGTGCTGCATTGCCGCTCCAGGAGATGCGGATGAATCAGGGTTCCCTAGTTGTGTAGTCCATGACTAGCACACTCGCCAATGCGAGGAAAGGGTATTCCCGAGACTTCTCACCTCCCAGCTGGATATGGAGTCACTCAGCTACATCTGATGTAGCTGAGTGACTCCATATCCAGCGCGGGACGGGCGTGAGTAGGGTCGCGGGATGACCGTGTACGAAGCCCGACCGCCGCTGTTCGACCGACTGGCCGCCGATCTCGCCGACGGCTCGGTCGATCTCCCCGCCGCCACCGCCGGGATGGTCGGCGCCCTCAGCTGGGAGGAGAAGATCGCCTGCCTGTCCGGTGACACGACGCTCCTGAAGGGCCTGCGCGACCTCCGGGAGGCATACAACCTCGAACCGATCGTGGCGGGTCGGATCGACCGGGTGGGCCTGCCGGGGATCCGCTTCTCCGACGGACCTCGCGGCGTCGTGATGCACGAATCGACCGCATTTCCCGTGCCGATGGCGCGGGGCGCGAGTTTCGACCCCGACCTGGAGGCCCGGATCGGTGATGCCATCGGCGTCGAGGCCCGCACCCAGGGAGCCAACCTGTTCGCCGGAGTCTGCATCAACCTGCTGCGCCACCCGGCCTGGGGCCGGGCCCAGGAGACCTTCGGTGAGGACACGTTCCTCCTGGGCGAGATGGGTGCTGCACTCACCCGCGGGGCGCAACGGCACGTGATGGCATGTGTCAAGCACTTCGCGGCGAACTCCATGGAGAACAGCCGCTTCTGGGTCGACGTCCGACTCCGACCCGAGGATCTCGACGACCTCTACCTCCCACATTTCGAGCGGTGCATCGACGCCGGAGCCGCCTCGGTGATGAGCGCGTACAACCGGCTGAACGGTCGGTGGTGCGGATCGAACCGCCGCCTCTTGACCGAGATCCTCAAGGAGCGCTGGGGCTTCGACGGCTTCGTCATGTCCGACTTCGTCTTCGGCGTGCGCGGCAGCCCGACGCGCAGCCTCGAGGCGGGCATGGACCTGGAGATGCCCGCCGAGCTCCGCTTCCGGTGGTTCCGTACCGGACGAGCCCGCCGCAAACTGTCCGCTGCACGCGTGGACGACGCGGTGACGAGGCTCGTCCGCCAGCAGCTCCGGTTCTCGACGATCGGCGAACCCGATCGGTACCGGCAGGAGGCGGTCGCGGGGCCGGGACACCGGGCCCTGGCTCGGGAGGCATCCGTGGCAGGAACGGTGCTCCTGACCAACCGCGACGACGCGCTCCCGATCGACGAGGACGTCACGACCGTGGCCGTCATCGGCCGGCTGGCCGACATGTCCAACACCGGCGACCACGGATCGAGCGACGTGCGAGCCCCCGAGGTGATCACGCTCCTCGCCGGCCTGCGGGAGGAGGCGGACCGGGCCGGGTGGTCCCTCACGTATGACGACGGCCGCGACGACGTGGCCGCCGCCGACTCGGCCGCGGGCAACGACGTGGCCGTCGTCGTCGTCGGCTACACCGCGTCGGACGAGGGCGAGTTCATCGGTCCGGGCCGCGGCGGTGATCGCGAAGAGCTCACGCTCCGATCGCAGGACGAGGAGCTCATCGCCGCTGTCGCCGGTCGGGCCGCGACGACGATCGTGATCATGATGGGCGGATCGGCCATCATCACCGAGGCGTGGCGCGACCGGGTCGACGCCGTGGTCATGGCCTGGTACCCGGGCATGGAAGGCGGTCACGCCATCGCCGACGTCCTCACCGGCCGGTGCGACCCGGGCGGGCGGCTCCCGTGCACCTTCCCGAAGGCGGCTGTCGATCTTCCACCCTTCAAGCGCTTCGCCCGCCGGGCCGACTACGGCCCCCACCACGGGTACCGGCACTTCATCGCCAGTCGTCGCTCCCCCGCGTTCTGGTTCGGCCACGGCCTGAGCTACGGCGACGTCAGGTGGGGCGACCCGACGGCTCGGCGGACCGACGGCGGTGCCATCGTCGCCGTCGAGATGACCAACCTCGGCGAGCGACCGGGCACCGAGGTGGTCCAGGTCTACGCCGCGCTGCGGCTCGGTTCCTCGACGAAGCACCTGCCGACCCTCGTCGGGTTCACGAAGGCCCACATCGAACCCGGCCGGTCGGCGACCGCCGAGGTGCGGGTCGAGCTCGCGGACGGTGTGACCGAGGTCCTCGTCGGCCCCAGCGCCGACCCGGCGCACCTCACCCCGGTCCCCCTCTGACCCCAGCCGGATATGGAGTCACCGGGCCACACCAGATGTAGCTGAGTGACTCCATATCCGGCCGGTCGACGGGTGATTTGCCCCGGTAGGGTCGGCGCTCGGAGGATGACATGGCCGAACGGATCCCGATTCTCACCGAGGGTCTCAGCAAGCACTATGGCGAGGTGCGGGCCCTGGTGGACCTAGATCTCGAGGTCCGGGCGGGCGAGGTCCACGGTTTCCTGGGGCCGAACGGATCCGGTAAGACCACGATGATCCGCACCATCCTCGACGAGATCCGTCCCACGGCGGGCCGAGCGTCGATCCTGGGTCTCGACACGCACCGCGACGCGGTCGAGATCCGCAGACACATCGGCTACGTGCCCGGCGACCTCGCCATGTACCCCAACCTGACCGGCCACGACACCCTCACCTACTTCGCCAACCTGCGCGGCGGCGTCGACTGGACGTTCGTCGACCAGCTCGCCGACCGGCTCACCGCCGACCTGTCGAAGAAGGTCGGCGACCTCTCCAGTGGAAACCGGCAGAAGATCGGGCTCATCCAGGCCTTCATGAACCGGCCCGAGCTCCTGATCATGGACGAACCCAGCACCGGTCTCGATCCACTCGTGCAACGCGAGTTCCAGACGATGGTACGCGAGGTCTCGGCCGAGGGGCGCTCGGTGTTCCTGTCGAGCCACACGCTCTCCGAGGTGCAACGGGTCGCCGACCGGGTCGGCATCATCCGGCACGGCCGGCTGGTGGCGGTCGAAGGCGTCTCCGACCTGCGGTCCAAGGCGATCCGTCGGGTCGAGCTGCACTTCGACGCCCCGGTCGAGCGGGCCGCGTTCGAGTCGGTCACCGGCGTTCGCGATGTCGAAGTGAACGATCACCAGGTCGTCCTGTCGTTCGACGGCCGGATGGAGGATCTCCTCACCGTGGCCACCGATCTCGGCCTCGTCGACATCGTGACGGCCGAGGCCGACCTCGAGGAGATCTTCCTCGCGTACTACCGCGACGAAGCCGAAGCCGAAGGGGCGACGCCCTGATGCTCTCCAGCGTGTTCGCCAAGGCGATCCGGGACCGCTGGATCGGCATGACCATCGGTGCGATCACGATGGCGCTCTTCCTCCTGTACGGGATGGCGGTCTACCGCGAGCTCGACCTCTCGCTGTACGCCGACATGCCCGAGTCGCTGCGGATGCTCATGAACATCCCCGCCGATCTCGATGCCAGCCAGCTGGCCTACGGCGCGGTCTACGGCATGGTCGGCGCCATGACGCTCGCCTCCCTCGCCATCGGAATGGGCTCGAGCTCGATCACCGGCGAGGAGCGGAAGGGGACGATCGGGATCCTCCTGGCCAACCCGAAGAGCCGGACCCACGTCCTGGTCTCGAAGGCCGCCGCCATGCTGATGATCACCGCCTTCGGTGCCGCGATCCTGTGGGCCGCCGGCCGGCTCACCCCGCTGCTCCTCGACGTCGATGTCAGCGCGATGCAGGTCGAAGCGCTCATAGTCCACATGTACGCCAACGCCGTCTTCTACGGGTTCCTGGCCATGATGATCGGTGCCTGGAGCGGCAAGGGCACCGCGGCGACCGGAACCGCGGCGACCGTGATGGTCGTCTCCTACTTCGCCGTCGGCATCCTGCCGCTGGTCGAGGGATGGGAGAATCTGGCCAAGGTCTTCCCCTGGTACTACTACGACAGCAGTCGGCCGGTGGACAACGGCTTCGACTGGGGTCACCTCGGCGTCCTGGTCGGCGCGACGGCCGTATTCGCCTTCGTCGCGTACGTCGGGGTCAACCGGCGGGATCTGCGCGGTCCGACCACCGGGGTCACCCTGCTCGACCGGTTGCGGAACCACCCGCTCACCCGGAAGGTCGTCGAGCGTCTGGCCGGGTCGGCCCGGGTCTCGCACATCTGGGTGAAGACCGCGTCGGAACACCAGGGGATGCTGATCGTCACCAGCCTGATCATGATCCTGATCGGGCTGATGGTGGGACCCATGTACGGGATGATGGACGAATCGCTCAAGGACTTCTCCGAACAGCTTCCCGAGGCGTTGATGGCGATGGTGGGGTCGGTCGACATGGGCACGCCCGAGGGGTTCTTCCAGGCCGAGACGTTCAGTCTGGTCGGCCCGGTCGCGTGCATCACCCTCACCGCTGCGATCGGAGCGCGGGCCCTGGCCGGCGAAGAGGACCGCAACACGATGGGCCTCCTGCTTGCCAACCCCATCCGCCGGTCGAGGATCGTCGTCGAGAAGGCGATCGCCATGGTGGTCCACGCGGTCGCTTTCGGGTTCGCCACGTTCGCCGGCACCGCGCTCGGGTCGCTGGTCGGTGGCCTCGGCATGGACATGGGCCACATCGCTGCCGCGTCGCTGCTGCTGACCCTTGTCGGACTCGTATTCGGGCTGGCGGCCCTGGCAATCGGTGCCGCCACCGGGCGGGTCAGAGCGGCCGCCTACGGCGCGGCCGGGCTCGGCCTGGCCGCCTACTTCGTCAGTTCGTTCCTGCCCCTGAGCGACAGCCTGGCCGGCCTCGCCGAATGGTCCCCGTTCCACTACTACCTCAGCAGCGATCCGCTCGTGAACGGCATGCACTGGGGCCACGGCGCCCTCCTGGCGGGACTGTCTGCCGTGTTGGTCCTGCTGTCCGCCGTCCTCTTCGAGCGCCGCGACCTCCGATGACGGGTTCTGGGCAACGTTTCCCACCGTCACGGTGGTCTTTCCTTCACAGATCCCGACGCGTTCCCGCGGGTCGGGTCAGTCGAGGGCGGTGGCGATCGCGGCGGCCATGCGGGCGGGGTCCTCGAGCGGGCCGAAGTGGCCGAGGTCGTCGAACCGCAACAGCTCGGCCCCCGGGATCCGCTCGGCCACGATGGGAGCAAGCATCGCCGGGAAACCCTCGGGGCCCGTCGCCACCGTGACCGCGCCGCCTATCTCCTCGAGTCGCCCGTAGAGGGTGGTCCGCACCGCCGCCTCGTAGTGACGGGCCTCGTGCTCGGGACTCGCCTTGAGCGTGATGACTCCGTCCGGCCCCTCGCTGAAGCCGTGCCGCACGTACGCCTCGAGGCAATCCGGGTCCAGCGCGCCGAGCGTCACCTTCGTCACGTACCGGTCGATCGCCTCCTGGTAGCTGGCGAACTCGGTCCGCCGACGCCTGGCCAGATCGGCCATGGCGCTGTCGCCCTCGCCCCGGTCCGGAGGCGGGACGATCGGCTCGTAGACGAAGAGGCGACCGAACGTCCCGGGCCGGGTCAGCTCGGCCAGGAACAGGGCGGCGCCTCCCATGGAGTGCCCGACGGCGTCGCCTCCGCGCATTCCCGTGAGGTCGACGGCCGCGAGCACGTCGTCACCGAGCTGCTGCCAGTCGTAGGCGGTCTCGGTCGGGGCGGTCGAGTCCCCGAAGCCGCGGAAGTCGAGGGCGAGGCACCGGCGGTGCCGAAGGTGGGCGACCAGCGGTCCCCACACCCGACCGTGGAAACCGTTGGCGTGGCAGAAGAGGAGCGGTTCGCCGTCGCCGCCGAAGTCGTGGAGCACGACCTCGATCCCGGGATCGACCTCGAGTCGCAAGGGGATCGGTTCGGTCACGTCGGACGGCGGCATCGGAGCATCTTCCCGGCTCGGGACACTCTCCCGCAAAGCGACGCCCCGAGCCCGCCAGGGGTTGGCAAGGCGTCGCCCATCCCCTAGTATCCTCCAAATGTCCGTACATACGCACAATGGGTCGGACCGCCCGACCTCGTCCCACCGATTGGTCGACTTCGCCATCGACCGGCCCCGCACCGTCCTGTGGGGCGCCGCCGTCCTGACGCTGATCTTCGCCGGCCTCACCGTGCGCCTCCAGGTCGACACCGACCCCGAGAACATGCTGCCCGGCGACCATCCGGTCCGCGCCCTCAACGCCGAGATCCGCGACACCTTCGGCGCCCACGACATGATCGTGGTCGGCGTGGTCGCCGACGACGTGCGCGACGCCGAGACCCTCACGGCCATCGACGATCTGGCCCGGTCGACCGCGGCACTCGACGGCGTCATCGGCGAAGAGGTGACCTGGTTCGCCAGCGCCACCGGCGGCGAGACCGACCTCGGGAGCGAGGCGGCGGTGGAAGCGACGGTGGCCACCGCCGGTGCCGACCCGATCCTGGGTGGCAACGTCATCTCGGCCGACGGGACGACCGCGGCCATCTACGTCCCACTGGTCGACAAGTCCGAGGCCAACCCCGTCAACGACGCGGTCGGCGAGGCGATCGATGCGTCGCCGGTGCTCGCCGCCATGGAGACCCACGTCGCCGGCCTCCCGCTGGCCGAGGAGGTCTTCGGTCAGGAGATGTTCGTACAGATGGGCGTGTTCGCCCCACTGGCCGCGCTCCTGGTGTTCGGCCTGATGCTGATGTTCTTCCGTCGACTCGCGCTCGTCCTGGCCGCAATGGCCGTCGCTCTCCTCAGCGTCATCTGGACGATGGGTCTGCTCATCGGCACGGGGAACACCCTGCACATCATGAGCTCGATGATCCCGATCTTCCTCATGCCGATCGCGATCCTGGACAGCATCCACGTTCTGAGCGAGTTCTTCGACCGGTACCCGCATCATCTGGATCGGCGCGAGACGCTGCGGGTCGTGTTCGGCGAGCTGTACCGGCCGCTGGCCTACACGTCGCTCACCACCGGGGTCGCCTTCGCCGCGCTGGCGATCGCTCCCATCCCCCCGGTGCGGGTGTTCGGTATCTTCATCGCCTTCGGCGTCCTCGTGGCCTGGTTGGCCACGGTCGTGTTCATTCCGGCCGTCGTGATGTCGATGAGCGAGACCCGTCTGGCTTCGGCCCTGGAGGGTCGGCCCGAGAGCTCGGGGCACCTGCTCACCGGCGGCCTTCGCCGCCTCGGCCGGTTCAGCGTCCGCCGTCGTGTACCCATCATCATCGGGTTCGCCCTCCTCGCCCTCGCCGCCGTTCCCGCCATCACCGCCATCGAGGTGAACGACAACCCGGTCAACTGGTTCAAGCCCGACAGCGAGATCCGCTCGGCCACGACGGCACTCAACGACCGGTTGCCCGGTACGTTCGGGGCGAGCCTGATCCTGACCGCCGACGAGCCCGGCGCGCTGGTCGAGGCCGACGCAGTCGCTGCCGTCGAAGCCCTCCAGGTCGACTGGGAGGCCTCCGAGGTCGTGGGGAGCAGCGCCGCTTACGTCGAGCTCGACCAGCTCGACGACGCCGATCCGATGGTCGGCAGCCTCATCGACGCGGATCGCAGCCGGGCCAACGTCCGACTCCAACTGACCGAAGGCGACAACCAGGCCATGCGGTCGGTCGTCGACGCGACCGAAGCCCAGCTCGCCGCCACTCCCCTGCCGGCCGGAATCGAAGCGGAGTGGGCGGGTGAGACCTACCTCAACCTGGTCTGGCAGGACGAGATGGTCGCCGGCATGCTCGAGGCCTTCCTGTCGACGCTGCTGGTCGTGATCGTGCTGATGATGATCGTGTTCCGGTCGGTCAAGTGGGCGTTGCTGAGCGTGCTGCCCGTCGTGTGGACCGTGCTGGTCGTCTACGGCTTCATCGGACTCGTCGGCAAGGACTACGACATGCCGATCGCGGTGCTGTCGACGCTCGTACTCGGCATCGGCGTGGACTTCGCCATCCACTTCGTGCAGCGGTTCCGTGAGCTCGACGCCGAGTTCGGTGACCGACGAGCCGCCGTGCGTACCTTCTTCGAGGAGCCGGCCCGGGCCCTGACCCGCAACGCCCTCGTGATCGCCATCGGCTTCACGCCGCTGCTCTTCGCCTCCCTCGTGCCCTACGTCGTCGTGGGCGTCTTCCTGTCGTCGATCATCCTGCTCAGCTGGCTCACCACCCTGCTGCTGCTCCCGGCCATCGTGGGGGGAAGAGGCGAGCCCGATCTGGCCGACGACGAGGCCGAGCAGCCCGGCACCGGCCGGCACCCGCCCGAGCCCGTCCCCGTCGGCCTGCGCTGACGCGACCCCGCCCCGGGCTGGTCGCTCCGGCTCGCACATCCGATCGCCGGAGCACGAAGCTCACGGGGAGGGCTCCCGCGGCAGCCCGAGGACCCGTTCGGCCAGGATGTTCCGCTGGATCTCGGCGGTGCCACCCCAGATGGTCGACGAGCGGCTGCCCAAGAAGTCGGCCTGCCACCGATTCGGCTCGTACCGCTCGCTTTCGCGGGTGACGAGGGCGTCCGCTCCGAGCACGCCCATGGCGAGCTCGCCGAAGTCGCGGTGATACTCCGACCACAGCACCTTCGCGATCGACGCGGCCGGACCGGGGTCTCCGCGATCGATCAGCGAGGCGAGCACGCGCAGGCCGCCGAACCGGATCAGCTCGACGTGCGTGTGCGCCCACGCCAGTCGTTGGCGGAGGACGGGATCGTCCCTGCGGCCCCGTCGCTGCACCTCTTCGATCAGCTTCCGGAGGGCGATCTCGAACCGCACGTGCTGGGTCGCGGCCGACCCGCCGCGTTCGTTGCCGAGGGTGGTCTTCGAGACCGCCCAACCGTCGCCCAGCCGCCCGATCACGTGGGACAGCGGAGCCCGTGCTCGGTCGAGGAACGTCTCGGCGAAGTGGGCCTCACCTCCGATATGGCGGAGTGGGCGGAACTCGACTCCGTTGGTCGGCAGGAAATCGTCGTCCCGGTCGAGCGGAACGAGAACGTACGAGATGCCGGCGTGCTTGGACGCGGCCGGATCGGTCCGGACCAGAGCGAACAGCACGGTGGCGTCCCAGTACCACGAGGTCCACACCTTCTGTCCGGTGATGACGAGCTCGTCGCCGTCGATGACGCCGCGGGTCTGGACGTTGGCGAGGTCAGAGCCGGCTTCGGGTTCGGAGAACCCTTGGCAGTACCGATCGGTGCCGTCGAGGATCCGCGGCAGGAAGGTCGCTTTCTGTTCCTCGGTGCCGTGGACGATGATCGCCGGGCCTACCAGCGTCTCACCCATCCCCAGCGCCGGTCGTGCCACCTTCGCCCGCGCGAACTCGGCATCGACGGCGGCGGCCTCCAGACCGGTGAGACCCCGGCACCCCACCGACTCGGGCCAATTGAGACAGAGCCAGCGATGTTCGCGCAGGAGGTCGACCCAGGGCCCCTTGGGGGCGACGCCCTGCGTGTCGATGAACCCCCGGCCCCGTTCGGCGTGGAGATCGAGCCACTCCCTGGCCTCCACGGCGGCGACTCGAGCCGGAGGCCCGAAGTTGATGTCCCTCACCGGAGGTCCTGTCACCGATCCCGCCTCACAGATCCCCGGGGTAGTCGTCGTTCTTGGAGAGCTTCCAATCGGGCTCTCGTTTCTCGATAAAGGCCATCACGCCTTCGATCGCGTCGGCCTGCTGCCCGGTCCAACCGAAGAGACGGTGCTGACGGACGGCTGCCGTCCCCCGGTCGGGCTCGGAGAGGAAGTCCCACAACACCCGCTTGGTGATCGCCGCCGACACCGGTCCGGTGTTGACGGCGATGTCGCGGGCCAGCTCCATCGCCGTCTCGACCACCCGGTCGGCCGGAACGCAGCGGTGAACGAGGCCGAGGTCCATCGCTTCGCTGCCGCGGAAGATGCGCCCGGTGAGGAGCAGATCCATCGCCGCCGACGCTCCGATCAGCCGGGGGATGAGCCACAAGAGGTCGGCATCGGGCATGACGCCGCGCCGGTTGAACACGAAGCCGAGTTTCACGTCATCGCCTGCCACCCGCAGGTCCCACTCCATGGTCATGGTCAGCCCGGCGCCGACCGCCGCACCGTTGATGGCAGCGATCACCGGGGTCTTCAACCGGTTGGCGGGGGTGGCGCTCATCACCTCCTCGGCGTCCTCGGTGGTCCCCAGCGCCTTCGACTTGCCCGAGAACGTCCGCTCGCCGCCGCCGAGGTCGGCACCGGCGCAGAACGCCCGGCCCGCTCCGGTCACGACGATCGCCCGGCAGGAGTCGTCGGCATCGAGCGTGTCGAAGGCCCGCGCCAGGTCAGCGCTCATCGTCCAGGTCCACGCGTTCATGCGGTCCGGCCGGTTCAGCGTGACGAGGGCGACGGGCCCGTCGCGCTCGACCAGGATCTGCTCGTACCCGACTTCATCGGTCATGCGATGACCGTAGACCGATCGGCGACCGTCCGTCGCCGGCTGAGGCACACTGTTTCGATGGATCGAGGCACAGGACCGTTTCGGGTCGTTCTGACCGGTGGGCCCGGCGGCGGGAAGACCACCGCCGCCGACCTCTTCCGCCGCGAGATCGGCGACCGGGTGATCGTGGTTCCCGAGACGGCCACCCTGCTGTTCTCCGGTGGCTTCCCCCGACCGACCGACGCCGACGCGGTGCGCAGCGCCCAGGACGCGATCTACCACGTGCAGCGCAATCTCGAGGACATCCAGGCCGCCGAGTACCCCGATCGGATCCTCCTCTGCGACCGGGGCACGGCCGACGGTGGCGCCTACTGGCCGGACGGTCCCGGGAGCTTCTTCACAAGCGTCGGCTCGGACCACCGAGCCGAGCTCGACCGGTACGACGCGGTGATCTTCTTCGAGACCGCCGCCCACGGTGGACACGGCTTCGAGAGCGAGAACCGGTTCCGTACCGAGTCCCAGCAGGAGGCGATCGACCTCGATCTCCGACTCCGCGAGATGTGGAGGCCGCACCCCCGATTCACCCTCATCCCGCACACGGTGTCGTTCTTCAAGAAGATGACGATCGGCCTGGGCATCCTCGAGAGCCTGATCGCCCAGCTCCCCCCGAAAAGCTGACCGGCCCTCGCCATCAGGTCCCTCCGGCCGAAACCTCGGCGATTCTCGGCGCATGCAGAAGCTGAGCGCCAAGATTTCGGCGGGAGCCGCCCCCTAGGTTGGGACGATGACCGCTGCTGAGACCGCCTCTGACCCCTCACCCACCGACGTGTGGCACAAGACCGCCTGCATCCTCTGCGAGTGCAACTGCGGGGTCGAGGTGAAGCTCGACGGCACCCGGTTCGTCCGCATCAGGGGCAACCGGGACCACGTCGGATCGAAGGGCTACACCTGCGAGAAGGCACTGCGCCTCGACCACTACCAGAACCATCGGGCCCGCCTTACCTCACCCATGCGGCGCCGGGACGACGGCTCCTACGAGGAGATCGACTGGGAGACGGCCATCGCCGAGGTCGCCGCGGGCCTGAGCGCCGTCCGCGACACCCATGGCGGCGACAAGATCCTCTACTACGGCGGCGGGGGTCAGGGGAACCATCTCGGCGGGGCATACGGCGGAGCCCTGACCTCGGCACTGGGCGTCCGGTACCGATCGAACGCACTCGCCCAGGAGAAGACCGGCGAGGCCTTCGTCGACGGGCGGCTCTACCGCGGCCACACGCGCGGCGACTTCGAGCGCACCGAGGTCGCCGTGTTCGTCGGCAAGAATCCCTGGCAGTCGCACGGATTCGCCCACGCCCGCCGCACGATGAGGGAGATCGCCCGGGATCCCGACCGATCGATGGTCGTGATCGATCCCCGCCGCACCGAGTCGGCCGACATGGCCGACCACTTCCTGCAGGTGAGGCCCGGCACCGACGCATTCGCCGTCGCGGCCATGGCCGCGATCCTCGTCAGCGAGGGCTGGATCGACCGCGACTTCCTGACCGAGCACGTGGTCGGCGTCGAGCCCGTACTGGCCGCGCTCGACGACGTTCCCGTCGACGACTATGCCGAACGCTGCGGCGTCCCCGTCGCCCAGCTGGAAGCGGTCGCCGAGCGCATCGGCACGGCCGCCAGCGTCGCCATCTTCGAGGACCTCGGCGTCGAGCAGGCGCCCCACAGCACCCTCGTGTCGTACCTGGAGAAACTGCTCTGGATCCTGCCCGGGAGCTTCGCGAAGCCGGGCGGCATGCACCTGCACAGCACCTTCGTCAACCTGACCAACATGGGATCGGCCGCGCCGTCGACCGGTGGGACCAGGCCGGCGCGACCCCGGACCACCCCGGTCACCGGCGCCAGGATCATCGCCGGGCTGATTCCCTGCAACAGCATCGTCGAAGAGGTGCTGACCGAGCACGCCGACCGCCTCCGGGCCATGATCGTCGAGACAGCGAACCCGGCCCACTCGCTGGCGGACACCCCCCGCTTCAAGGAGGCGATGGCGGCGCTGGATTTCAGCGTCGTGATCGACGTGACGATGACCGAGACCGCTCGGCAGGCCGACTACGTGCTGCCGGCGGCCAGCCAGTTCGAGAAGCCCGAGTCCGTCTTCTTCAACTTCGAGTTCCCCGACAACGTCTTCTCCCTGCGCGAGCCGCTGTTCCCGCCCGAGGAGGGGACGCTGCCCGAGCCGGAGATCCACGCCCGGCTCGTCGAGGCACTGGGCGTGTTCGACGACGCCGATCTCGCCCCGCTGCGCGAGGCGGCGAGCGAAAGTCGCGCTGAGTTCGCGGCGGCTTTCATGCAGGCCGCCATCGGCAATCCCGAGCTCGCCGGCGTCGGCGCTGTCGTGCTGTACCGCACCCTGGGGCCGACCCTTCCCGAGGGGCTGGCTCCGGCCGCGGCGCTCTGGTTCGTCTCCCACCAGTGCGCGACGACGTATCCAGAGGCGGTGCGTCGCGCCGGCATCGAGGGCGATGACGGTCAGCTCGGCGACGCGCTGTTCGACGCGATCCTCGAGAGCGATGACGGTGTCGTGTTCACCTCCCACACCTACGAAGAGGCGTGGGACCTCATCCGGTACGAGGACCACAAGATCCACGTGCACATCCCCGAGCTGCTCGAGGAGCTGACCGCGCTCGTCGACGCCCCGGTCGGTTACAGCACCGACGAGTACCCGTTCATCCTGTCCGCCGGTGAGCGGCGATCCTTCACCGCCAACACGATCTTCCGGGACCCCGGTTGGCGCAAGCGTGACGGCGAGGGGGCGCTGCGCATCTCCCCCACGGATGCCACCGCTCTGGGCGTGGTCGACGGCGACCGCGTGCTCGTCACCACCGTTACCGGATCGGCCGAGCCCGTCGTCGAGGTGACCGACACGCTCCAGGCCGGTCATGTGTCGCTACCCAACGGCATGGGCCTGGACTATCCCGACGAGACCGGCGAACACCTCCGCGCCGGCGTCGCTCCCAACGAGCTCACCGCCACCGGCTGGCGTGACCACATCGCCGGCACGCCCTGGCACAAACACGTCCCGGCCCGGATCGAAGCGCTGCCCGCCTGAGCGTCCGTCCCTTCTGCCGAAATCTGGTCCGTCACCGGCGATGGTCGACGGTCGCGCCCGGTCCGTATGCCGATCGGGCCGGGCCAGGCCGTCACGCCGGCCCTTGGTACCCGTGCCGACCGACCGGGCAGAATATCCGGGTGACCGACACTCCCTGGACCGGCGACGCCTGCTCGCTCGTCGACGCGTTCCGCGCCGGCGAGCGCTCACCGAGAGAAGAGATGGAGGCGACGCTCGCCGCGATCGGGGCCAGCCAGCTGAACTGCTTCTCCTATGTCGACCCGGCGCGGGCGCTCGAGGCCGCCGACGCGGCCGACGTCCATCTGCCGTTCGGTGGCCTGCCGGTCGCGATCAAGGAGCTGGAGAGCGTCGAAGGTTGGCCCCACACCGAGGGGTCGCTGGTGTTCAAGGATCGAGTCGCCACCTCCACGCAGGTCTCGGTCGAGCGGCTCCGGGATCAGGGAGGTGCGGTGCCGGTGGGACTCACCACCTCGAGTGAGTTCGGTGGCCTCAACATCAGCATCACGAAGCTCAACGGCGTCACCCACAATCCGTGGCAACACGGTCGGACCGTCGGCGGTTCGTCCGGCGGCACGGCCTCCGCGGTCGCCGGTGGCCTCGTCACCATGGGCACGGCGTCCGACGGCGGCGGATCCATCCGCATCCCGGCCGGATACTGCGGCCTGCTCGGGATGAAAGGCACCTACGGTCGCATCCCCCGTAGCCCGGCCTCGTACTCGCGGCCGAGCACGGTGGTGATGGGATGTCTGGCCCGATCCGTGCGGGACACCGCCCGCCATTACGACGTCACCGCGGGGTTCGACTCGCACGACCCGTGGTCGCTGCCCTCGCCGGGCACGTGGGAAGCCGATCTCGGCACCCACGACCTGTCGGGGATGCGGGTCGGTGTCATCCCGGACTTCGGCGGGGTGCCGCTCGATGCCGGCGTCGAAGAGGCGCTCCGGGAGCGCGCCGACCAGCTCATCCGGACCGTGGGTCTGAAGGAGGTCGAGTTGTCGGTCGAGCTGCCCAACCTCACCATCGAGTGGATGCTCGGCAACGTCAGCACGCTGTTGGCCGACCTCGGGGACCTGTGGCCACAGTGCGCGCACGAGCTGACCGACGCGATCGAGGACGGCCTGCGGCTCGGCCAGACGTTCTACAACCTGCACACCGCGGCGATCGCCGAGAAGAAACGGCTCGAGCTCACGACGGCGATGGCTCGAATGTTCGACCAGGTCGACTTCGTCATCGCCGCCACCAACCCCGGCCCCGCGTTCGCCGCCGATGCCCACATGTCGAGCCCGCCACCGCCGGGGCTGGACCGAGTCATGACCTCGCCGGCGACGCGACGGGTGCTGGCCGCGGTACTCGGTGCTCTCCGGGCGGTCACCGGATTCGCACCCCGGCTGCCGTCGCGCCTGTTCCGCGTGGCCGAGACCCGGCTGGCCGACATGCTGGCCATGGGAGGGCTCACCATCCCGGCCAACGTCTACGGCAACCCATCGGTCTCGATTCCCGCCGGCCTGGTCGAGGGTCTGCCCGTCGGGATGCAGGTCATGACCCGGCATCACTCCGACGCGCTGCTGTTCGATGTCGCCCTGACCGCCGAGCGCGAGATCGGCTGGCCTCTCACCGCCTCATGAACCTCGTCGACTCGTACGCCGACGGCCTCGACCGGGAGTGGGCCCGGCTGGCTGCCGCCGGCACCTGGTGGACCGGAGCGGAGCGGGTGGCCATGGCCCGCGTGGCCCGAGCGGCCCGCGCCACCGACTCCGGGCGGGCCGATCTTGCCTCGGCGCCGCTCCCCGAAGCCGCGGTCGAAGCAGCCGAGCGGCTCTCAGCCGATCCCCACGTGGATCTCCCCTGGGTCGAGGATCTCGAGCGGCGAGGCCTCGACCGTCGCGCCTACGTCGAAGTCCTCGGCATCGTCGCACGACTCAACGCGGTCGACACGTTCCTCTTCGGCATCGGGAGCTCGCCGCGCCGGCTGCCCGATCCCCGTCCCGGTGAGCCCACCAGGGCGACCGTGCCCGACGCGGTGATGAACGGAGGCTTCGTTCCGACCGTCGGTCCGGCGTCGGCCCCGAACGCGCTGTCGGCGGTGGCCGCCGAGACCGAGGCGCTGATGGACCTCCATGGCGTCCTCTACCTGAGCATGGCCGAGATGGGCGACCTCGAGATCGTGAAAGACTTGAATAGGTGCCAGATCGAGCTCGTCGCCGCTCGGACATCGCTGCTGAACGAGTGCTTCTTCTGACTGTTCGCCCACGCCGGCATGCTCCGGGCGAGCAGCCAGAGGACCGACCAGGCGGTGGACCTGAAGGCGGTGGGCGACGTCACCCGTGACCCACTGCTCGTCGCCGGAGCCGAACTGCGTGAGCTGACCGATGCGGCCGTGCTGCGCGACCCGTTCGAGCGCGACATCGCCCTGCCGGCGCTGGTCGCCGCGACCGACGAGGCCGGCGGCGCGCGAGCTGCGGCGGTGGCAGGGAACTTCGAGATGATGAACCGCCTGCTCGACGGCATCGGCGTCGGTCCGCCCGACACCCTGCTGGACATCGGCACCGAGCTCAACGTCTCCTACCCGTTGACCCGGTGAGCGCGGGGTCGGGCACCGTGCTCGCTCCCTCCCCGAAATCTGGTCCGCCACCATCGGTAGCCGCCGCCTGAGAACGGTCAGAATCGATTGCGCCGACCACGGCATCGCGCGAACGTACGTTCGGCAGGTTCCGAGGAGGCGAGCGGCGTGATCGAAGTGGGCGCGGGACTCGAGGTCGTGCCGGCCGAGAGGGCCGGATCCGGCTGGCACGTGATCGTGGAACCGTCCGGCCGGGCGACCGCGGCGGTCGCCCTCGACGAGCCCACCGCTCGATGCCGACTCGGCCTGACGTTCCTCGACGGTGAGGCGATCGTCGACGTCTCGATCGATCCCATGGCGTGGGCCGAACGGCTTCGACAGGCGGCCCGAGCGGCCGAGCAGCATCCCGACGGCTGGCTGTCCGCGACGACGCACGGCCTCGACCGATTCGGACGGGACCGCGGCTGGTGGCCCGAGGCCGCCACGAGTGACAACGACCGAACCGTCTCGATCGCGTGCATGGCGGCCTGGCCGTTGCTGCGGCCGAGCCTCGCCGCGGGACACCCGACAGAAGCGGTGCCGAGGTGGGCCACCGGACTGCTCTCGGGACCCGACCTGGCCACGGCCGTCCGGCGCAGGCTGGCGGGACGGGTCGATCGCCAGGTCGTCCGGCTCGTCGGCCGGCGTCTGAGCGGGCCGATCGCGTGGTGGCCGCTGGCGATCGCGCTCGCGCTTCCTCGCCTCGACGCCGGCCGGACCGGAACGCTGCTGGAGCACGACGACGGCTGTCACCGTTGCTCCTCCGAGGAGTTCACCCTGCTGCGAACCGTCCTCGGTGACGCTCCGCCCGATCGGGCGCTCCGGTTGGTCGGCGCGGTCGACGGCCCCGATGGACCGCGGCGACTGCTCCGAGCGCTCGACGCCTGGGCGCGGACCGGTCAGCCCCTCGTTCCGGTCCCCTCCACGGTCGCCAGCCTCGAGGACGCGGCCGCGGCGCGGCTGGAGCAGGGCCCGGCGGCGCTCCGTCAGCCCCCGCCGGCGGCGCCGAATCCTCCGCCGATCCAGCTAGCGCGCCGGCCCGTCCCACCCGAGCCTTCGCCGCCGCGGGCGCTGCGGCAAGCGCACTATCCCCCGTCGACTCCAGCCGTGTCGGTGCCGATGCGCTTCGACCACCCGACGGCCTGGCGCCGGCTGCACCGCCGCCGCACCGGCGAGGTCCAGCTGGTCCTGCCCGACGGTCCCGACCAGCTCACCACGTGGAGTCACCTGCTCCACAACTGCCTGCAGACGTACGCGGCGGCGATCACCGCCCGGCGCTCGCTGGTGCTCGGGATCCGGATCGAGGGTTGTCTGGCCGGCGCCGTCGAGGTCGATCCTGGCCGGCGCCGGATCGTGCAGCTCCTCGGCCCCCGGAACCGCCCCCTGCCCCTGTCGGTGGAGGTCCTCGTCATCGACCTCTTGGCCGAGGCCGGAGCGATCTCCACCCGACCCGGTTGAACGACGCACGGCGCCGCGCTTGACAAAACTAAGGCTGTTAGTCATAACAACTATGACCATTAGTCACGTAGGGAGATGCCGATGAACCACGAGCTGCACACCGAGGTAGAGATCGAGGCAACGCCCTCCGTCGTGTGGGACGTGCTGACCGATCTGGAGGCCTACCCCGACTGGAATCCCTTCGTCGTCTCGTCCGAGGGCAGGGTCGAAGTCGGTGAGAAGCTGGACAATCGGCTCCAGCCCCCCGGTGGGAAGGCCATGAGCTTCCGCCCCGAGGTCACCGAAGTCGATGACGGAAAGGTCTTCGAGTGGCTCGGGCATCTCGGCTTCCGGGGCGTGTTCGACGGCCGCCATCGCTTCGAACTCGAGGCGACCACTTCGGGAACCCGACTGGTGCAGACCGAATCGTTCGACGGCATCCTGGTCCGCTTCATGCGCGCTTCGCTCGACAGCAGGACCAAGGCCGGCTTCGAGGCCATGAACGCCGCGTTGAAGGAACGGGCCGAAGCCGTCGGCACCGGCACCTGATGGGACGAAAGCTCGGGCTCTCACTCGATCAGGTCGTCGCCGCTGCCGCCGGCATCGCGGACGGTGAGGGACTCGAAGCGCTCAGCCTCGCGTCGGTCGCTTCGGACCTCGGCGTCCGCTCACCGTCGCTGTACAACCACGTCGATGGCCTGTCGGGATTGCGACGCGAGCTCGCCATGTACTCCAGCCGGCTCTTGACCGACGACCTCGCGGCGGCCACCGATGGCCTCGATCCGCTCGATGCGCTTCGGGGCGTCGCCGATGCGCTCCGCACGTTCGCCCACGGTCATCCCGGGCTGTACGCCTCGCTCCTGCCGATACCGACACCGGAAGAAGACCCCGAGTTGGCGGCCGCTCTCGCCCGACCGGTCGATTTGGTCGGCCGCATCCTGCGGCAGATGGACGTCGACCTCCCCACCGTCATCCCCCTCATCCGGGCACTGCGCGCTTCGGTCCACGGCTTCGTCGACATCGAGCTGCGCGGCGGATTCGGACTCCCCGACGACATCGACGAGTCCTTCGCCACGACGATCGATCTCGTCATCGCCGCCATCGCCGACCACGCGAACCGTGGACTCCCCGCATGAAGCCGCCCGATATGCAGAGCTGGAATCTCGCGCTGCGGCTGGGCCTCGAGATCGCCGCTCTCGTCGCCCTCGGCCTGGCCGCCTGGACCGTCACCGGCGGCGGCGCCCGGTGGATCGCCGTCGTCGCCGTACCGTTGAGCGCGGCGACCTGTTGGGGGGTGTTCAACGTGTTGGACGATCCGAGCCGGTCGGGTGCGGCCCCGGTGCAGGTGACCGGGTGGGTTCGACCGGTACTCGAGCTGGCGATCCTCGGCGCGGGTGCCGCCGGATTCGTGATCGCCGGCCGCCCCTGGGTGGCCATCGGCTTCGTCGTCCTGACCGTCGGGCACTACGCCGTGTCGTGGAGCAGGATCCAGTGGCTGCTCGCCCAGTGAGTCAACGGGTTGCCCGACACCGGACGATGCATTCACTCGATCGGGTCGAGGACGAACAGGGGGATCACGCGGTCGGTCGACGCCTGGTACTCGTCGTAGTCGGGCCATACCTCGGTGGCGTGGGCCCACCACTCCTCCTTCTCGTCACCTTCGGTCTGGCGCGCCGTGTAGTCCCGGCGGATCGGTCCGTCCTGGAGCTCGACGCGCGGGTTGGCCCGCAGATTGTGCACCCACTGCGGAGCCGTCGGCGCGCCGCCCATGGATCCGACGACGGCATAGCGCGTCCCGTCGGTCACACGGATCAAGGGCGTCTTGCGCAGATTGCCCGAGACCGCGCCCTTGCTGGTGAGGATGATGCAGGTCCCGCCGAGGAAGTCGTTGCCCTCCGCTCCGTCGGTGGCCTCGAACAACGCCACCTGGTCTGAGATCGGCTCCCACGGGCTGGGTTCGTAGTGTCCTTCGAGCGGCATGACGGAGTCCCTTCGCAGACCGGAGGTGATGGGTTCCGTTGCTAGCAGATGACGAGTGCGTTGGGGGTCTGTCCCCCGGTAACGCACTCACGCCATGGTGAGGCCGCCGCTGACCGAGATCGTCTGGCCGGTGACGAAGCCCGCAGCGTCCGAGGCGAGGAAGGCCACCACGGGCGCCACATCCCCGGGGGTCCCGATGCGCTTCATCGGGACGGCCCGGGCCAGGCCTTCGTAGAGCTTCCGGCTGTACGACGCCACCTGGTCGAGCAGTGGCGTGTCGGTCGGACCCGGACACACGCAGTTCGCCCTCACCCCCGACGCGGCCAGCTCACGGGCGAGCGACTTGGTGAACGCGATCACTCCGCCCTTCGAGCCCGCGTAGACGGTCTCGCCCGACGACCCGACCCGACCCGCATCCGAGGCGATGTTGACGATGGCACCCCGACCTCGGTCGACCATTCCGGGAGCGACCACGTGACAACAGCGCACCGTCCCCAGCAGGTTCACCGAGACGATGCGCTCCCAGTCGTCCTCGCTCGACTCGAGGAACGGCCCGATCACGTCGATACCGGCGCCGTTCACCAGCACGTCGACCGCACCGGCCTCGTCCATGGCCCGCTCGACCGAGGGGCGATCGGTGATGTCGACGCCGGCGTCGAGGTCCCAGACCGCTACGTCCGCTCCGCCGTCGCGCAGTTCGGCCACGATGGCCGCGCCGATGCCGCCGGCGCCACCGGTGACGACGGCCCGCCGACCTCCGAGGTCCACCCCGCCCTACTGGGCCGAGACGTCGAGGACGGTCGCCTCGGCCGCGGCCTCGGCCGGGCCGGAACCGTTGCTCGAGAGATCGATCTCCTCGTCCTCCGAATCGCTGACGAGCTGCCACACCTTCCAGGCGACGATCGCACCGGTGACGACGAGCACGAGAGCGAACAGGCGCCGCAGCCCCACTCGCCTGACGCGCTCGACCGCTTCCTCGGCGGCGTCGGCGACGACGTCCAGCGATCGGTCGGCGATGTCGGCCAGAACCTCGACCGCCTCTCCGGCCACGTTCTCGGTCACGCTCGCCGCGAGCTCGGCCGCTTCGTCTGCCAGGGCTTCGGCCCCACTGATGGCTTCGTCAATCAATGTCATGTCTCTACCTCCGTGCTAGTTGGCACCGCTGTTGGCGATCGCTTCGAGCATGTGGCCTTTTCTCCCCGCCCCTTGGATCAGACTTTCACGACGAAGGTCTGGATCACCTGGTCGAGCACGGCGGCGTCGGCCTCGGTGGCGAGTTGCACGATGACCAGCGCCGTGAACTGCGCGTCCGGCGGCTGGGCTGCGATCAACACGACGGCAGACCCGGTCCCGCCGCAGTCGGAGTAGTACTGGATCTGACCCGAGTAGAGCTGATCCTCGTAGGGTTCACGACCGGCGTCGGTACAGGCCTCGGCCGCTCCGGCACCGACGTCGTCGAGCGCCGCACCCACGTCGACTCCGGCATCGGATCCGACGGCCATCACTTCGACCCCCGGTGCGAGCCAGGACTCGAAGTAGGCACCGAGATCGGGCGCCGCGGCGACGCTCGGGACCGGGCCCGAATCGGATTCACGGGGGCTCCCGTCGACCTGATCCCACTCGGCGGGGACCTGGACGGAGACGGTGCCGCTGTCGTCCTCGACCTGGACGTAGTCGGTGTAGGCCGTGCCTTCCTCGGCGATCCCGCCCTGCTCGACCACTTCCTCGACGAGGGACTCGACGGGCACCAGCTCGTCCCCGTTGAACTCGCCCTCGAGCCGGGCGTTCTCCTCGAAGCGCAGGACCTGCACGGCCAGCTTGTCGGTGAGCTCGTGCGATCGGACGATGTCGCAGTAGTCCTTCATCGTGCCGTCCGCGCCGACGGTGATGCCCTCGAGCCGTTCGATGATGTCGCCACCCTCGAGCCCGAGCCCGCCGGCCGGGCTGTCGGTGTCCACCGAGGAGACCCAGATGCCCTGGATCCCCGACTCCTCGTCGTACACGGCGACGCCGTTGACGCCGAGCGACTCGACGTCGCCGCCCTCCAGCTCGGCCACCGTCGGTTCGGCCAGGTCGGCCCCGATCGAGAAGAACTGCGAGGTCCCCGTGCCTCCCACATCGCCACCGGCGTAGTTGACGGCCACGACCTGCCCGGTGTCCGCGGTGACGAGGGGGCCACCGGAGTTGCCGGGCTGGATGTTGGCGTCCTGTTCGATGACCGAATCCACCGATGCCCAGTCGGTGTCGCCATCGGCCTCGGCCTTGGAGACGATGCCGCTGGTGAGCGTGTACTCGGGATCGCCGAGCGGGAAACCGGCGGCCCGGACCTCGAGCCCGGGTGCGATATCGCCGCCGTACCAGGAGAGATAGGGGTAGCCGTCGCCGTCCAGATCGATCACGGCGAGGTCGCTGCACTCGGAGACGCCGAGCACCTTGGCGTTGACCGGCTCGTCCTCACCGGCGACGAACACCTCGAGGGTGGCCGCTCCGGTCACGACGTGGTTGTTGGTGACCGCGATGCCGGCGGGGTCGATGATGAACCCGCTGCCCGAACCGGCTCCTTCGACCTCGGCGAACGCGGCGAGGCTGCCGTCAGGCTGGGCGAAGGTGCCCTTGGCCACGATCTGGATCACGGCGGACTCGACGCCTTCGAGCGAGGTGACCTCGCCATCGGCAGCCGGCTTTCCCGTGTCCGCCGTGTCGGCGGTGTCGGACGACTTGGCCTCGTCATCGTCTCCACAGGCTGCCGCCAGGAGAGCGACAACTAGCAACAGGTACAGCTTCCGGCGCATCGGTTCACCTTCACGAGAGATGGGGGTCAGGGTCCAGGGATTCACACTACTCATCGGCCGCCGCGTGGCCGGGCAAAGGATTTGACCGCCGTCGGTCGAGTGCGGCCTCGGCGAACGCGTATGGCTGGTCGGGTGACGGGAGCCGGCCCTGCCGCGCCGCCGTGAGGGCGTCACACGAAGTCACGACCCCCATGTGGGTGAACGCCTGCGGGGTGTTCCCCAGGGCGGCACCGGTCGACGGGTCGATCATCTCGGAGAAGACCCCGACGTCGTTGGAGAACCCGAGGAGGGCCTCGACCAGTTCGTCGGCCTCGTCGATGCGACCGGCGTGGATCAGACAGTCGAGGAGCCAGAACGAGCACAACAGGAAGGCGCCCTCCTGGCCCGCCAACCCGTCGGGATGGAGGTAGCGGTGGAGCAGCGGTCCATCGCCCAGGTCGCGGGACACGACCTCGACGGTCCGAGAGACCGACGGGTGTCCGACCGGGATGAAGCCGAGAGCGGGAACCAGCAGCGCCGCGGCGTCGGCGATGGGCCGTTCGGCGGCTTGGACGTACCAGCCGTCGGGAGACCCCTCGGTCGAGACCCAGTCGGCGAGGAGATCACGGTGACGTTCCCAGGTGGAGACCGGACCTGTGAGCTGGCCCGCGTGCGCCATGCGACAGGAGCGATCGAGGGCGACCCAACAGTTGAGCTTGGAGTGGACGAAATGGCGGGGCTCGTCGCGGATCTCCCAGATGCCCTGGTCGGGGCGGCGCCAGCACTCGACGGTCCGGTCGGCCACGCTGGCCAGGAAGGCGCCGTTGGATGGCGTGAGCTCGCCTCCGGCCCGGGCGAACAGGTAGCCGGCCTCGAGCAGCTGCCCGTAGCTGTCGAGCTGGAGCTGGCTCGCGGCACCGTTGCCCACCCGCACGGGTGCCGACCCCTTGTGGCCGGTCAGGTGGTCGAGCTCGACCTCGGGAAGGAGCCGCTCGCCGGTGACCCGGTACATGATCTGGAGGTCGTCGGGTCGACCGGCGCCGGTGCGTTCGAGCCAGCCCTTGAACGCGGCGGCCTCGCCGAGCGTGCCCAGGACGGCGAGTGAGCTGAGCGTGAGGGTGGCGTCGCGGATCCAGGTGAACCGGTAGTCCCAGTTGCGTTCGCCTCCGATCCACTCGGGGAGCGACGTGGTACCGGCTGCGACGACCGCGCCGGTGGGTGCGTAGGTCAACGCCTTGAGGATCAGCGCTGATCGATGCACCGTTCGGGTGTGTTCGCCGTCGTAGAGACAGCAGTGGGTGAACCAGTCCTGCCAGAACGCGACGGTGTCGGCGAAGCGGGTGGCCATGGCGGCGCGCGGATCGCGGTCGGTGAACGGATCGATGCCGGCGGCGGGCGTCCAGGCCACCTCGATCCATTCCTCCTGGCCCGAGGCCAGTCCCCACTCGGCGACGAGCCGATCCCCGTCACCGTCGACCGGGCGGGTGGCGCGGACCCAGAGGGCGTCGGGGCCGCCGATCACCGAGCAGGTCGTCGGCGACGTCGCCGTGAAGCGAGGCGTGACCACGCCGTACTCCCCGCGCGGTTCGAAGGCGACGCGGGCCGTGATTCGGCCACCCACGCATCGGACGCGACGCAGGATCGAGTGACGGGAAGCGACCGCGGCCGGTTGGTCGGGGTCGAACCGGGCGACCGGCATGCAGTCGGTCACCTCGAGAGCGCCCTCGTCGGTCTCGAACCGCGTGGCCAGGACGTTGGTGGCCGGGAGATAGACCCGACTGGTCTCGCGGGTGACGCCGGCGGGCGACACGGCGTAGTGACCACCGCGGTCGTGATCGAGGACGCGACCGAAGACCGACGGCGAATCGAAGCGCGGGAAACAGCACCAGTCGATCGAGCCGTCCCGGCCGACCAGGGCCATCGAGTGACAGTCACCGATGACGCCGTAGTCGCCGATCTCGTTCATCGAGGCCCCCCGGACGATCCCGAGTCCGATGATAGGTCGGCCCACTGAAGTGTCATACCCCGGCGCGACCGTGTGGAGATGTGCTTGCGATGCGACGGATACTCCGAAGAAGAGGTCGACCGGGCCCACGAGCTGGCGATCAGGGTCCACGGGTGGACCGGGATCCAGGTCAGCGATGACGGCGACTCGGGTTGGACGTACACGCTGGGCCTCAACGACCGGCTGGGCCACCCCGACCTGATCATGATCGACGTCGAGCTCGAGGTGCAGGGCCAGATCGTCGACTGGCTCGCCTCGATGGTTGCCGAGACCGGAAGCCTCGATGTCGCCGTCGTCGAGGCGAACGGAATCGAGCTGGTCCCCGTCCACCCGGATCAGCTCTGCGGCGGTCTGGTGGCCCAGTGGAGCCATACCTACGGGCGGTACCCGGCTGGCGGCGAGTTCCTCCAGGTGTTGCCCCCGAGGGGGTCACTCTGCGCCTGCCACTCCCACCAGGTCCGACGCCTCGACGGTCCGCCCGAAGGCGACGCTCCGTCGTCGTTCTGATCACCGCCCCGCTGGGCGCCGGAGGATTCTTTTCCGAAACTTTCAGATCGAGGTGCCGATTGCGTCTTGTGTGGGACCCAACCCCCACGCCCTCGATCTCGAGGGAAGCGAGGCTTCCTCATGACCAGCACCCGAACCTTCACCGCAGCTCTGGGACTCGTACTCCTACTGCTGCTGTCGGCCTGTAGTACCGATTCGGGCGCCACGCCTGTCGACGAGGCCGACACCGGCGGTTCCCAGCCGACCGAGGTCGTGTTCGAGCCGGTCGGCGAACCCGGGAGCGATCCCTTCACCGAGTCGGTCCGCATCCAGCTCGTCGCCTCCGAGAGCCCGGTCGATGACACAGCCGGGACCGACGGTGCTGGCGCCGACGAGGGCGATCGCGGGACCGGCCCCGGTCTCTACGGCGGGTCGGGCGACAACAGCCTCTGTGACATCGACCAGTTGGTCGACTCGCTGATGGAGCAGGCCGACAAGGCCGAAGCGTGGGCCGACGCCGCGGGCATCGAGGTCGACGAGATCCCCGACCACATCGGCTCGCTCGAGCCGACCCTGCTGGCCGGCGACACCCGCGTGACCAACCACGGGTACCGCGACGGCAAGGCCACGCCCTTCCAGTCGACGCTCGAAGCCGGCACCGCGGTGCTGGTCGACAGCCAGGGCGTCCCGCGCGCCCGCTGCGCGTGCGGCAACCCGCTCGACGAGCCGATCCAGGTCGTCGGCGAACCGCAGCCCCTGCCGCCGGTGACCGTGCGGGTACCCGAGCCCACCCCCGAGCCCGAGCCCGACGAGCCCACGCCCGTCGCCGCTCCCGGCTTCTGCACCGTGTGGGCCGAGGTCGGCCCCGGCATCAGCGGCGGTCCCGGCGCAGCCGGCCTGTCGATCGACGCCTACCTCGACGCCATGGTCGACGCCTTCCTCCGGCTCGTCGCCGCCGCCGAGGCCACCGATGGCTTCCCGGCCGACGCACTCGCCGACCTGCAGGCCTATCTGGACGATCTCGAGGAGGCGGCCGCCGCGGCTTCACCAGGCGAAGGTGACACCGCCCTACGGGACCGGGTGCAGGACTTCATCCTCGAGTACTGCGAGGACCGGCCCGACACCCAGGTGCCGGACACCGCGGTCGAGGACGAGCCCGACCCGGTGAACGAGCAGACGCCCACGAGCGCCAACTGCGGGAGCTTCCAGTTCTACCTGCTGGTCGAAGCCGCCGAGCAGCTCGGCCTCGACCACACCGCCGTGTCCGGCCTCTACCTCGACGGCATCGCCGCAGCGGTGGCCGGTGCCGACCCGGGCAGCGAGTTCGACGTGGGCGACCTGGCCCCGATGCTGCAGATCGAGGAGATCGGCTGCCAGGGCGCCACGGCGATGCAGCAGCTGTTCGCCGACAACGGCATGTTCCACCTGATCGACGGCACCGAGCTCGGCCCCTGAGTGCGTTCATCGGGGACAGACCCCGAACGCACTGACAACGGCCGACCCGGCCCGCTGGTCCGACCATTCGGACCGGCGGGCTCGGCCGCGCAAGGGGTCCAACGGGCACCGGGCCCCCCGCCCGTCGTATCGTGACCCCATGCGGATACGGATGTACCTGAAGGTGATGGTTGCGGGTTTGGTCTTCATCAGCGCTTGCGGCGGCGACGATGACGCGGCGACCACCACGTCGACGACCGCGGCGAGCGTGGTCACGTCGTCGACGACGAGCACCTCGACGACGTCGACCCCAGCGACGACCACCACGACCGAAGCCGCGGCCGATGAGGACCTGCCCGACGAGATCGAGCCCACCGACTACCTGACCTTCGCGAACGGGGTGACCATCGTCGCCGTGGAGGGCCTCCCCGAAGGGAGCTTGGGGGAGGCGATCAAGGCCATCGACGGCGACCCGACCGGGCTCACTCTCACCAACTCCGGTATCAGCACCGACGTGACCTTCGTCTACGAGTTGCCGGAGCCGACCACGTTCGATCGGCTGGCCGTACCGAGTGTCGTCGAGCGGCCCGGCAACGTGACCTTCTTCCGCGACGTCGAGGTCTCCGGCTCGTCCGAGGGGCCCGACGGAGGATACGTCACCCTCGCCACCGCCACCCTCGAGGCACCCGAAGACGACACCGAGGTCACCGAGCTCGAACTGGCCGACGAGACGGCCGAAACACCCGTCCGGTTCGTGCGCCTTCATCTCTCCGGTGGGCTCCTGATCGAGGAGGGCGAAGAGGACAAGACCAACCTCGATTTCACCGAGATCATCGGGAACGGCACGCAGGACGAGCCCACCCTGACCGACGCCTTCACCGGCATCTGGGCCTACAAGCCCGCCGATGCGCCCCAGGTTTCAGGAGAGCTGCTCGAGCTGAAGCAGGACGGCACCAACGTCACCGGGTGCCTCGGACCGGTGAACATCACGGGCACTGTCAACGGGAGCATCCTCCGGGCCACCGGTATCGACACCCGCAACGAGCACGAGAGCGCATACGTCCTCGTGCCCGACGCCGAGGGCGGGCTCCAGGGCGCGGCCTCAAGGAACAACGGCGTCTTCGTCGCGCAGATCGCACCGATCGCGCCGGCCGGTTCGACCACCCCCTGCTCGGACACCGCCGTCGAGCCACCTCCGGTGTGCGACTCGATCATCTACGTGAACTTCGATGTGGACTCGGCCGAGATCCGCCCGGAGTCCGACCTGGTGCTCGACGATCTGTTCGACCGCCTCCAGGCATCGGAGGAGACCGGCGTCTCGCTCGAAGGCCACACGTCCACCGAGGGCTCCGACGAGTACAACCAGGACCTGTCGACCCGCCGGGCCCGAGCGGTGGTCGATGCCCTGGTCGCCCGCGGTCAGGACGAGTCGACGATCAGCGCCGTGGGCAAGGGCGAGTCCGAGCCGCTCGTGAGCCCCGACGCCGACGAGTCGGCCCGCAGCCTCAACCGCCGGGTCGAGATCCTCTGCAGCTGAGTGCGTTATCGGGGACAGACCCCGGACGACGCACTCGTGTTCACCCGGGTACGGACCGGCGCAGGATCTGGCGGCCCCACCAGAGGACGACCCAGGGCATCACCAGCCACAGACCGTTCAGCAGCCAGAACTTGATCCAGAAGTCGACGAAGCTGCCGGTGTCGACGTTGGGATAGCCGTCGAGTGCCTCGCTGCCGAAGTAGAGCGCGGCCGAGTAGAGGTGCACGACCGCGGTGGCCATCAGCAACAGCACGGCCGTGACCGACCTCCCCTTGGACCTCCACCACAGGGCCAGGCCGGTGAAGCCGACGATGCCGTTGAGAACCGAGAGGATCTCCTGGCTGATGAGCGTGGGGTCGCTGGTCGCGTAGCGGCCGTCACCGCCGTCGATGTACATCCACCAGAGGTAGGCCCAGGGAGCGTCGGGGGAGGAGACGATCGGGTCGTGGAGGAGCAGCCAGAACAGCTCCCAGGTCACGTGCGTGGTGAAGGTCACGCCGAACCACAGGAAACACATTGACTGCACCCGGCCGAAACGGGGCACCGACCGTCTCGAGGCGAGCGGCCACCACGGCGTGGACAGCAGCAGCACGAGCGCGAGGAAGAAGATGGTGCTCACCGTGTCGGCCGTGACCTCCCGATCGGCGTCGAAGCCGTGTACCGCCACCGCCCCGGCCGGCAGCGAGAGTATGACGACCGCGATGATCACCCCCTGGATCACCCGCAACGGGGTGAGCACGGCGAGTGAGCGCGGTGCCTGACCCCGCATTCACCCGCCGGTCACGGTTTTGGCGGCGCGGGTCGAGATGGAGAAGGTCCGGCCGCCCATGCGGACCGGGTCGCGATCGAGTCCGTTGGTGAGGTAGGCGACCGACAGTCCCGATGCCGGGTCGGCCCAGGCCACCTGGCCCCCCGCTCCCATGTGCCCGAAGGCCCGGCCCGACGTGCCGACACCGAAGCCGCGCATCATGCTGTTGCCGTCGTCGCCGGCCAGGACCAGCCCGAGCGTTCGGTTGGCCGGCACACCGATCATGCGGTCGGTCAGCTCGCACAGCACCTCGGAGGTGCCGAGCGACAGCCAGGCCGGGTCCCAGAGCTCCCCGGGGTTGGCGAGCATGCCCTGGTAGTACATCGCCAGGTCGGTGGCGTGGCCGATGGCGCCACCGGCGGGCTGGCCGACCCGGCGCACGTCGGGGTCGTTGTGACGTAGCAGGTCGGACTCGACCGCACCGATGGCCGAGATGTCGAGTCGGACGGTGTCGCCCAGGGCGTCGAGGTCCTCCTGCGTCAGGGGTGGGCCGACCGAGGCGACGTCGAGCACATCACCCTGGTCCTCGATCGGCGTGCCCAGCTGGAGCGCCGGCAGGTCGAGGGGCAGGAGGACCTCGTCTCGGACGTAGTCGCGAAAGTCCCGACCGGTCACCGTCTCTATGATGTGGGCCAGCACCCATGACGCCGATGTGCCGTGGTAGACGAAGCGCGAGCCCGGCTTCCAGTGGAGCCGCCACGACGCGAATCGATCGAGCCGGCGGGCCGGGTCCTCCCAGTCGGCATCGCCCATCGGGGCCTCGGGGAATCCGCAGCTGTGGGTGAGGAGCTGCTCGACGGTGACCACGTCCTTGCCGTTGGTCCCGAACACCGGCTCGATCTCGGCCACGCGGGTGTCGCGTGCGACGAGCCCGTCACCCAGCACCCGCCACATCGCGCCGGCCGTTATCGCCTTTGTGCACGAGTACGTCACGTAGCGGGCGGCCGGCTCGGCGCCGAATGTGCGGGCCGCCACCACCCGGCCGTGGCGGGCGAGCGCCACCTGGCATGACGGCAACAGCCCTTCGTCGACCTCACGCCTCGAGCGCTCGAGGAACTCGGCGATCCGGCCGCGGTGCATGCCAACCTCTCCGGGCTCGGCCACGCGATGGCCGCCGGCGTCGTCGATGAGCTCGTCGGTCACGCAGTGACCCTAGTCACGCGATCCGTCCGTGGCGTCGGGCAACGCGGTGACTTTCGGCCCTGGCCCGTCGGTCCCGACGGGCCGATGATCGAGTCGGCCATGCGTCAGCCGAGGGAGTGTCATGTCCGAGACCAGCGAGACCCATCCCGCACCTCCGTCCCGACCGACGCCACCGGTGGGGCGGATCGTCCTCACCGTGCTCGGCATGCTGCTGCTGCTCGTCGGCGTCGCGCTCACGATCGCCGGCGGCCTGCTCGTCTGGGCCCACGGCACCCAGCGCGACGCCGACGGGTTCTTCACCAGCGACCGCGAACGGTTCGAGACGCTTACCTACGCGATCACCTCGGAGGACGTCGATCTCGGCGTGGAGCCCGGAGATCACGACGAGTACTTCGATCTGGGTGACCTCGCGACGCTCCGGATGGTGGTCGACGGGCGAGGCGAGACACCGGTGTTCGCGGCGATCGGCCCGACCGAAGACATCGACCGCTACCTCGACGGCGTGGCCCGGGCCGAGCTCACCCGGGTGGATCTGGACCCGTTCCGCACCACGTATCGCTTCACCGAAGGCGGCCCACCGGCCGGGCCGCCGGGCGACGAGGCCTTCTGGGTCGCGACGGCCGAAGGCTCCGGAGCGCAGACCCTCGAGTGGGATCTCGAGAGCGGCAACTGGGCCGTCGTGGTCATGAACGCCGACGGCTCGCCGGGCGTCGGGGTCGACGCCACGGTGGGCGTCAAGGCGGACTGGGTCCTGCCCATGGGCATCGGGCTGCTGGCAGGAGGCATCGTCGGTCTCGTCATCGCGGCGGTGATGCTCGTGTTCGGCGTGGTCGGACTCGTCCACTACGCGGGAGCAGCCGAAGACACCGAGCCGGTCGAGGGCCCCTACCCGGTGCGACTCGAAGGCCAGCTCGATCCCGCGGTCGGCCGCTGGCTCTGGCTCGTCAAGTGGCTGCTGTTGATCCCGCACTTCGTCGTGCTGATCTTCCTCTGGTTGGCGTTCTCCGTCCTCACCGTCGTCGCCGGGTTCGCCATCCTGTTCACTCGCCGCTACCCCCGGTCGATCTTCGAGTTCAACGTCGGGGTCCTCCGCTGGAGCTGGCGGGTCGGTTTCTACGCCTTCGGGGTCAACGGCACCGACCGGTATCCGCCGTTCACCCTCGGCGCGGCACCGGACTACCCGGCCTCGTTCGACATCGCCTACCCCGACGAGCTTTCCCGCGGTCTGGTCCTGGTCAAGTGGTGGCTGCTGGCCATCCCCCAATACGTGGTGGCGGGGATCCTCGTCGGCGGGACGACGACCTGGGCGTACGGCGACGAGATCGTCACCGTCGGCACGGTGGGCCTCATCAGCTGGCTGGTCCTGGTCGCCGTCGTCTGGTTGCTCTTCGTCGGCCGCTATCCGCGGAGCCTCTTCGACCTGCTCATGGGCCTGAACCGGTGGGTCTACCGGGTGGTCGGCTATGCCGCGCTCATGACCGACGAGTACCCGCCGTTCCGCCTGGACCAGGGAGGCGATGAACCTCCGGCGTGACCCGGCGGCATGGGCCCGGTTCGCTGCCCGTGTCGTCCGGGCGGTCACAGCTCGGTTTGCAGCCCGCCTCCGATGTTGATGGCCTGACCCGTGACATACGACGCCTGGGGCGACGCCAGGTAGGCGACGAGATCGGCTACCTCGTCGACCGTGCCCATGCGGCCCATCGGCACGCTGCCGACCAGTCGCTCACGGGCCTCGGACTCGCTCACACCCATCAAGTGGGCCTTGAGCGCGACGTTGAGCACCTGGAGGTCGGTATCGATGAAACCCGGGCAGACCGCGTTGACCCGGATCGCCTCGCCGGCGAGCTCGGTCGCCATGACCTTGGTGGCCATGATGACGCCGGCTTTGGCCACCGAGTAGGCCCCGTTGAGCTCCGCCGGCCTCTTACCCGCCCGGGAAGCGATGTTGACGATGGCTCCGGATCGTCCTGCCATCAGCGGCACGGCGGCCCGACTCACCCGCACGACCCCGTTGAGGGTGACATCGAGCGTGCGCATCCAATCGGCCTCCGCGTATTCGTGGATCGGCGCAGGCGCGCCGAACACGCCGGCCGCGTTGTTGACCAGGACATCGAGACCACCCATCTCTCGCTCGACCAGAGCGAACGCGGCGGCGATCGAACCCGGGTCGGTCACGTCGAGTGGCATGGCCAGCGCCGCGACGCCGTGCTCTTCGCCGAGCCGGTCCGCGCTCGCCTCCAGACCGTCCTCGACCATGTCGGTGAGCACGACGCGTGCGCCCAGCCCGGCCAGGCGGCCGGCGATCCCCTGGCCGATTCCCGTGGGATTGCCCGCGCCGGTGACCAAGGCCCTCGTTCCGCTCAGGTCGATCATCGCCACCTCCGGGCTCGTGCGTGTCCGATCGTACCGAGGCGGGCGGACCCGGGGCCCATGTCGGCACCGGACGTCGGGGCCCGCCACCGATGGCGCAACGGCGAGTGGCGACGCATTCCCTGTGCCAACATCGCTCCATGGACGGTGATCCCCGTGCCTGGCCGAGGTTCGGCTCGGTCGCGCCGGTGATCCTGCTGAGCGCGGGTCTGTTCGTCGGGTCGAGCGGATGCTCCGGCGGGGACGCGCCCTCGACCGACGCTTTCCCCGAGACCGGCATGTCACTGTTCGCCGGCAACTGTGGTGGCTGTCACGGTCTCGACGGTCTGGGCGGCATCAAGGCTCCCGCTCTGGCCGGAGGCGCAGTCCTCGCTGCCTTCCCCGACGTCGAGGACCAGATCGCGGTCGTGACCAACGGCCGGGCCAACATGCCCGCGTTCGGCGGACAGCTGACCGTCGACCAGATCGAGCAGGTGGTCGACTTCACGCGCGACGAGTTGGTCGCTGTCGACGAGGGGGGCGCCGGCCGCGAACCGACGACCGTCGCGGAGCGTCCGGGTCGCGATCTCTACGGCGAGCTGTGCGCGTTCTGCCACGGGATCGACGGCGAAGGTCGGTCCGGACCTCGAGTCGGGGGCAACGCCACCCTCGGCGCCTACCCCGATGTCGACGACGAGATCGCCATCGTCAGCGATGGCATAGGCACCATGCCGGCGTTCGACAGCCAGCTCACCGCCGATCAGATCCGCACCATCGTGTCGTACACACGAGACGAACTCCCGGGGTGATGATGGGTACAGGACGACGAGGGAGACGACATGGCCGAGCATGACGACGAGACACGGCTCCCCATCAAGTTCGGGCCTGTGTCGAACGGCGAGTTCGCTCCCCGACCGCCGTCTCCGCTGGTGCGCGAGGCGATCCGCCGCACCCACCGGACCGCGACGGAGAACGCACGGCGGCTCGGAATCTCGCGGCGCCGATTCCTGTCGACCCTCAGCGGCGCCGCAGTGGCGTTCGTCGCCCTCAACGCCTGTTCCTCCGAGCAGAAGGGTTCGGCCGGGGGCGGGTCGCCCGGGGGTTCGTTCGATGTCTCGTCCGAGTCGACCCTCGACTCCGACGCAGCCATCGAGGACCTGATGGGCGAGGAGTTCATCATGGACGTCCAGACCCACTTCATCGATGCCGACCTCGCGACGCCGCTCGGTGCCGATGGCCGGTTCTTCGGTGACCTCTTCCCTCAGGCATCGTGTGAGCGAGGCCAGGAGATCGGCGACGGTCGGATCTGTTTCAGCATCGAGTCGTTCCTCGAGGAGATGTTCATCCGCAGCGACACGTCGCTCGCCGTACTGTCCGCTCTGCCCATCCCCGGCGACAGCAGCCCGATGTCGTGGGAAGCGATGGACCGGGCCCGCAAGATCGTGACCTCTCTGTGCCCCGAGGAACGCGTCCTCATGCACGGAGGAGCCTTCCCCCACGTCGGTTCGCTCGACATCGCTCTCGAAGCCATGACGACGGCGGTGAACGAGCACGACATCGCGGCCTGGAAGATCTACACGATGGTCCCGGTGGAGGGCGCCTTCTACTTCGACGATCACGACCCGGACCGGCCCCGGATCGGCCAGATGTTCATCGACCACGTGCGCGAGATCGGTCCTCCGATCATCTGCACGCACAAGGGATTCAAGGACATCGTCAGCAGCAACTTCGAGCTGTCCAGCCCGGTCGACATCGGACCGGCGGCCGCCCGCAACCCCGACATCACGTTCGTCGTGTACCACTCGGGCTTCGAGCCCACCCACGTCGAAGGGCCGTGGGACCCGGACCCGGCCGAACCCCACGGAGGCATCGACCGACTGATCGCTTCGGTGCTCGGCGCCGGCATCGAACCGAACTCGAACGTGTACGCCGAGTTGGGCGGGACGTGGTGGTTCTCGATGCAGGACCCCGAAATGGGCGCCCACGTCCTCGGCAAGTTGCTGAAGTACATCGGCGAGGACCGGGTGCTGTGGGGGACCGACTCGATCTGGTTCGGCACCCCGCAGGACCAGATCCAGGCGCTACGGACCTTCCGGATCAGCGAGGAGTTCCAGGAGAGGTACGGCTACCCCGCGTTGACCGATGAGATCAAGGCGAAGATCTTCGGGATCAGCTCGGCCCGGCTGTACGGCGTCGACGTCGAGGGCGTGTCATGCGATTTCACCCGGGCCCAGCTCCAGACCGCACGCCAGGAGCTGGCCCTGCCCCGGGCCTACGGCCCGGACAACAACGCCGAGTTCATACGCATGGCACGGGCGTACGGCACGCTCGGCTGACCCCGACCTGAATCTCGACTCGGATTATCTTGAACGCTCGTTCACGCTCGGCATAGGATCCGGTCGCCGAAGTCACCACGGGCAGGGGGACGACCGATGACCGAGAGCCTTTCGCCGAGCTCGAAATCGGTCCACCATGTCGCGTACACGACCCGCGATGTGGAAGCGACCTACGACTTCTACGCCAACAAGCTCGGCATGCCCCTGTTGCGCACGGAAAACCACCGCAGCGAGGACGGGTGGTTCAAGCACTTCTTCTTCGGAATGGGCAACGGCGAGGCCCTCGCCTTCTTCGCGCTCGAGGACGTCGGCGAGAAGGCCGACTACCGGACCGAGATCTCATCCGGACTCGGCCTACCGACCTGGGCCAACCACATCGCCTTCCGGCTCGACACCATCGACGAGCTCGAGGCGATGACCGCCCGGATGCACGAGCACGGCATCGAGTCGCTGATGCGGATCGACCACGGGTGGTGCACCTCCGTCTACGCCATGGATCCCAACGGGATCATGGTCGAGTTCTGCGTGACCCTCGAGGCCGAGGAGTTCGCCGAGCAGAGCCCCGAGGAGGCCCTGCGCCTGCTGCGGCTGCCGGCCGACCAGATCGGCGAGGACACCCGCAAGGACCGTTCGGTCAGCCGCGCCGTCTGAGATCCTCCTCGAAGGAGCCTCGTGACCTCGATCGAGACACGCTTCGTCTCCCTGCCCTCGCCGACCGCCGGGCGCAACGGTGCCGGCTTCATGCCCACCCAGGGCCTCTACCACCGGGGTGAGGGCGAGCAGCCCCGAACCGCGCTGCTGGCCACGCACTACAACGTCGACTTCTCCCAGCACTACCTCGCCGACCTCATGGCCGAACGGGGATTCGGCTTCCTGGGTTGGAACACCCGCTTTCGGGGCCTCGAGCAGTACTTCACCCTCGAACATGCCCTCATCGACATCGGAGTGGGAGTGCGCTGGCTCCGGGACGAAGCCGGTGTCGACAATGTGGTGATCCTGGGCAACTCCGGAGGGGGCTCGCTCATGGCCGCCTACCAGTCACAGGCGACCGAACCCGTTCTCCGGCCCCTGCTCGGCCGGCCGGTACCCGACGCCGCAGAAGACCTACCGGCCTGTGACCTCTACGTGTCGATCAATGCCCACCCCGGTCGGCCCGAGGTGTTGACGAGCTGGTTCGATCCGTCCGTCACCGACGAGTCCGACCCCACGTCGACCGATCCATCCCTCGACATGTACGACCCCGAGAACGGACCGCCCTACTCACCCGAGTTCATGCGGCGGTACCGGGCCGCTCAGGTCGTCCGCAACGACAGGATCACGGCTTGGGCCGTCGAGGAGCTCGATCGGCTGCGAGCCGGGGGATCGATCGACCGGATCTTCAACGTGCACCGAACCTGGGCGGACCCGAGATTCCTCGATGCGCGCCTCGACCCCAGCGAGCGCCCGATCGGCGTGTGCTATCCGGGTGATCCGAGGATCTTCAACCGCAGCCCGTTCGGGATCGGCTGCTCCAGCACGATCCGGACCTGGCTCTCGATGTGGAGCCTCGAGTACTCCCAATGCCGGGCGATCCCGCACCTCGAACGCATCACCGTCCCGTCGCTGGTCGTCCAGAGCATGGCTGACACCGGTGTCTTCCCCTCCGATGCCCATACGATCCACGACAACCTGGCCGCCGACGACAAGACGCTCGAGCTCGTCGCCGGCGATCACTACCTGGAGACCCCCGGCGAGGCCCGCGCTGCCGTGGCCGATCTGGTCGCCGATTGGCTCGACCGACGGGTCTGAAGGCCGCGGGCCCGCCTCATCTCACTCCTCGCTGACGGCCCCCGAAGGCGGAAAGTGTCGCTTCACCGCGGGTACACCCCGTCGGCGTCGGGGGCGAAGGCCTCGGCCAGGAAACGCTCCTGGGGCTTCTCCGATGCGGTCTTGGGGATCTCGTCGACGACCTGGAGGTAGCTGGGGACGAAGTTCGCCTCGAGCCCCTCCCGACAGGCGTCGAACACCGAATCCGGGTCGAAGCGGCCCGGATCGACGGGGGTGATGGCCGCGACGACGTCGCTCTCCCCGGGTGCGCCCGACGCGGCCGGCACCCCGTAGACGAAGGCGTCGGCGACCCCGGGGTGCTCGGCGAGGACCTTCTCGACGAAGCCCGGGTTGACGAAGTCGCCGTTGTGTCGCAGTCCCCCACCCTTGCGGTAGTCGAAGAAGAACCAGCCGTCCTCATCGGTGTGGCCGATGTCGCCGGACCGGAGCCATCCGCCGCGGGTCTTGGCCGACGATGCATCCGGGTTGTCGTGATACTCGACCTCGGCCACCCCTCCCCCTTCCGGGCGCGAGCAGATCTCGCCCGGGACGCCGGGCGGACACTCCTGGTCGTCGTCGTCGAGGATCCTCATGTCGAGACCGGGGATCGGCCGCCCGAAGGAACCGACCGGACCCTCGCCGATCGGCTTGGCGGCGAGGCCCCCCTCCACCGCTCCGTACCACTCGAATACCGGCGCACCGAAGCGCTCCTCGAAGGCCTCCCAGATCGCGGAGGGCATCCCGGCACTCACCACGAAACGCACCGGGTTGTCCGCGTCGTCCGGTCGGGGCGGCTCGCTGTAGACGGCCGTTGACATGCCGCCGAGGAGGCTGAAGGTGGTGCACCCGTATTGGCGGCACACGTCCCACAGCTTCGACTTGGTGAAGCGGCGACTGAACACGGCGCGCAGGTTCATGCTGAGCGACGGTGCCAGAGTCACGGCCTGGGCATTGCCGTGGGTCAGGGACAGCCCGGTGTAGGGCCGGTCGGTCGCTTCGTAACCGCACAGGAGTCCGACCATGGCGTAGATGCCGAAGCGCTCGTTGGGGAACACGACACCCTTGGGGTCGCCGGTCGTGCCCGAGGTGTAGAGGATCTGGAGCGGATCGCTCGGACTCTCCAACCGCACGTCGACGGTGGTCTCGGGTCCGTCGACGACGACGGCGAGCGACTCGACCCCCGGGACCTCGTCGAGCCCGGGGGCCTCGCCCTCTCCGGTGGCCAGCGCCAGGACCCAGCCGCTGCCGGTCATCGAGGGGCGGGCCTCGTTCACGGCGGCGAGGGCGTAGTCACCGCAGACGACTCCGCTGCAGCCGGCGTCGCGGAGCATGAAGGCCAGCTTGTGGCCTTTCGTGCGGGGGTCGATGGGCACCGCCACGGTGCCGCTGATCGACGCCGCGATCAGAGCCTCGACGAATTCGGGGTGATTGCGCATCATGAGCGCGAACCGGTCGCCCCGATTCATCCCGCGGTCGATCAGCGCCCGGGCGAGACGGTTGCCGTTGGCGTGGAGATCGGCGAAGGTGCGGATCTCGTCGGCGGTGGCACCCCCGTCGAGGCTGAGGTGCTCGAAGGTGAGCACGTCGAGGTCGGGCGACCGCTCGGCTCGGCTGTGCACCATGTCGGCGAGGACGAGGTCGTTTCTCTCGCGCATTTCGCTCCCTCAGTTCGAGACGACCGTGACACACATGGCGGCGGCGTCCACACCGATCGTCCCGCCTCCGTTGTGGGCCAGCCCCACGGCGGCGCCCTCGACCTGCCGGTCGCCGGATCGACCCTGGATCTGCTCGGTGAGCTCCACGATCTGCGCGATGCCCGTGGCTCCGACCGGGTGGCCCTTGCGCAGGAGTCCACCGGAGGTGTTGACCGGGATGCGTCCCCCGATCATCGTGTCGCCGGTGTCGACCAGCTTCCCGCCCTCGCCGGTGGGACAGAGCCCGAGGGCCTCGTAGGCGAGGAGCTCGGCCGGTGCGGTGGCGTCGTGGCACTCGACGAGGCTCAGGTCGTCGGGTCCGACTCCGGCCTCGTCGTAGGCCTCGGCGGCGCAGAGCCTGGCGACATCGTCCTCGTCGGGGCCGCGATCCCAGCCGGAGTGCAGCACGCTCGCCCGGATGCGGACCGGCTTCTCGATGCCGAGCCGACGAGCCCGGTCCGGACTCACTAGGACGACCGCAGCGGCGCCGTCGCCGATCGGTGAGCACATCGGTCGGGTGAGTGGCTCGGCGATCATCGGCTCGGCCAGCACCTCTTCGACGGTGAGCTCGTCACGGAACTGGGCCCGGGGGTTGAGGTGACCGTGCCGGGAGTTCTTGGCCGAGATGGCGGCGAACTGCTCCACCGTCGTGCCGTACTGATCCATGTGACCTCGGGCGACGGCCGCGTAGATGTCCATGAACATCGACCGTTTCTGCCCGGACCCTTTCGATGCCGAGTCGGCTCCTCCGGTGTCGGCGGACTTCTGCAGCGCCGCCATGAATTCCTGGAGGAACTCCACATCGACCGCTCCGCTGAACGCGGCGAACGACTTGGCCTTGTCCTCGTGGTAGAGCTTCTCCACGCCCAGCGCCAGGACGCAGTCGTAGAGCCCGGCGGTGACCATGGCCGCCGCCTGGTGGACGGCGGTGGACGCGCTGGCACAGGCGTTCTCGACGTTGATCACCGGCAGCTTGCCCAGTCCGATGCTCCTGAGCACGACCTGGCCGCGGATCGACTCCTGTCCGGTGACAAGGCCGGCGGCGGCGTTCCCCACGTAGGCGGCGTCGAGATCGGCTCCGGTGATGCCGGCGTCGGCGAGCGCGGCGGTGACCGCCTGGCCGCCGATGGCCTTGAGCCCCTCGTCGAGGTGCTTGCCGAAGGTCGTCATCCCCACCCCGGCGATGATGGCGTCGGTCTTCATGGTGAGCTCCTTGTCGTCGGTCTGGGTGTGAGCGGCGTCAGATCAGTCCGCTGCCGGGGATGTCGAGCGCCTTCTTCAGCCATTCGAGCTCGGCCTCCCGGCCCGGAAGGGGGGCCGGCCGGGTGAACAGGCCGTCCTCGGTCAGCTCGGCTACGACCTCGTCGGAACGGGGGAAGGGTGTCCCGTATTCGTTCATGTGGAAGAGCTTCTCGAAGGGCTGCCTGGGTCGCTGTCCTCCGGCCTCCCATGACTCGGCCGGATAGCCGACGGTCTGGAGCAGCAGCACGCGGCATCCTTCGGGCATGCCGAGCTTCTCGCGGATCTCTTCGGTTCCGGGCGTACCGAGACAGCAGGTTCCGAGGCCCATCTCGTAGGCCATGAGGGTCGCCTGGGCGATGCCCTGGCCGCAGTCGAGCTCGTTGAGCCCCGGACCCTTGAGCATGTCGGTGATCGCCGCGAAGAACGGGATGATCTTCTCCTCGAGGTCTTCGTGCTTCTTCTCACCGACACCGAGGGCGCCCACCTCGAGGAGCTCACGCAGCCGGTCGCTCTGCTCGTCGACCGCGTTGGCGTCGAAGAACCAGACGATGGTGACCGGAGCCTGCCGGATCTGGTAGCCGGCGACGGGGGCGAACAGGGCCTCGATGGTCTCCTCGGGAGCCGAGTCACGGAAGACGACGACGGCCCGCAGACCACCCACGTTGCCCCAGTGCGACGCCCGGCGGGCGGCCTCGAGCATCCGTTGAATCTTCTCGGGTTCCACGCGCTGGTAGGGGCGCAGGAATCGGATCGAGCGGCGTCGACCGATCGCCTCACGAAGTTCCATGTCTGTTGTCCTCCCGGTTCAGAGCTTGGCGCCACCGACGATGCTGAGCATCTCGTTGCAGCCGTCCTCGATCATCGACGCCCTGGCGTCCCTGAGCAACTTCTCGATCGGGTACTCGCGGGCGAGCCCGTTGCCGCCGAAGATCTGGAGCGCCTCGCTGGCCACCTCGAATCCTGTCTTCGTGCAGAAGGTCTTCGATGCGATGGAGAAGCGGATCGGGGGTGGGCTGACCGATCCCATGGCCGCGACCCGCCGGGCCAGGGAACGGGCTGCCTCGGTGTTGGTGAACATCTTGAACAGGCGGGCCCGCACGCTGGGGTGCTCGGCGATGGGCACACCGCCCTGCACTCTCTCGCGGGCGAAGTCGAGGGCCATCTCGTAGGCGGCGCGGGCCAACCCCACGAAGGTCGTGCCCATGTAGGCGTTGGCCATCGCCAGCACGGTCTCGACGGTCATGACGTAGAGGGCCGGGTCGATGACCATCCAGCGGGCCGGTATCCGGACGTCGTCGAAGTGGATCTCGCCCTGCGGGAGCGCCCGCTGGCCCAGCTTGTCGAGCGGCCGACCTCGGGAGACCCCGTCCAGGTCGAGCGGCACGACGCAGACGCCGCCCTTGGCGAATCCCTCGTCGCCGTCGATCGTGCAGAACATGGTGGCGACGTCGGCGATGGTCCCGTTCGAGACCCATGCCGCCTTGGTGCCGTTGATCACGTAGTCGTCACCGTCGAGGCGGGCGATGCAGTTGGCCTTCACGTCGGGGTTGGCGAAGGGGGGCTCGGTGAAGCCGAGCGTGTCACTGCCGTGGTCGGGCTCGGTGATGGCCCAGCAGCCGATGCCGGTGCTGTCGGGGCCGGCGAAGCGCTCGATGAGCTCGGAGTCGCCGGTCAGGGGGGCGAAGAACCGTGTGAAGCCGCCCACCGAGAGGCTGACGGCGAGGCCGCTGTCGCCCCATCCCAGCTCCTCGTTGATGAGCGCCATCAGCAGCGAGCGCTCGTCGGCGTCGAAGTCGTCGAGGACGGCGATCTGGTCGACACCGAGCTGACGGTACTTCTCGTGCACGTCCCACAGGACCGAATCCGGGGCGATGACATCGGCCGGATCGCCCATCTGGTCGAGCGCGATTCCCGCCGGGCGCATCACGTCGGCTGCGAAGCGGTGGGCGGTGTCGAGGATCGCCTGGCCCTCGGGTGACAAGCCGGGTTCGACCGTCTGAGTGTTCATCGGAACCTCCTCCCCGGGGACAATAGTGGCGCCGGGATGTCGCCGGATCCGTCCTGCGGCGGAGACACTACTTCTGCGGCCCAGGACCGGGTTCGAGGCCGGCGACCAACTCCACCAGCTCGGCTCTGCTGCCGATGGCGAGCTTGGTGTAGATGTGGTCGAGGTGGCTGGTCACCGTTCGCACGCTGATGAACAGCCGCTCGGCCACCTCCCGGTTGGTCAATCCGTCGGCGATCACCTCGGCCACCTCGCGCTCGCGGGGGGTCAAACCCAGCGGGTCGACCTCGGCCGACGTAGGGGTCAGCGACAGCCGGCGGGTCTTCACCAGAGCGGCCGCTCGGTCCGCCCAGGGCTCGACGCCGACACCGGCGAGGAACATCGCCACCGACCGCAGCCGATCGTCGGCCACCGCATCGGACGACCGCTCGGCCGCGCTCACCCATTGGCGGGCGCCGAGGAACGGCGCCCCGAGCGCGTCGAACGCGCTCGCCGCTCGAGCCAGACGGCGCGCCGCGACAGCCGGGTCGTCGCTCAGGGATCCGGCGACCACGTCGGCCCATGCCGCGCTCGCGCCGCCGCCACCGGCGAGCCGGTCGGCCCAGCCCAGCACCTCGGCCGCCGACAGGCGCCGCGATCGGACCCGTCCGGCGGCCAACACGGCCGTCCCGAGGAATCCGCCCATACTGCGCCAGTGGAGGAAGGGGGCGTCGGCGAGGATTTCAGGCTCGCCCTCGGCTTCGATGACACCGCGGCCGACGCCGAGGTAGAGCCGGGCGACCCGGTCCCCGATCTCGGTCGGTGTCGGCAGCTCGGCCAGCACCTCCCGAGCCCGTACCTCGTCGCCCCCCAGCCATGAACCGAGCGCCTCGAGCACCGACACCAGCGTGCGGCCCCGCTGCGATGCCAGCAGCGACGGGTCGGCACCCAGACGGGTGGCGGTGGCCAGGTCGCCGCGTCCCACCGCGAGTGTCCACCGAACCAGGCTCGCCCGCCACGTGCTGTGTCCCGCCCAGATCCCGCGACCCTCCGACGCCGCCGACCCGGCCGAGGTCACGAGGTCGACGTCACCGATGGCCAGCGCGCAATCCAGACCCGTGAGCAGGGCCCGGCTGCGCAGATCGGGCTCGTCCCGACACCGTCCCGCCAGGTCGTCGAGCGCCCGGTAGGTCTCCCCGGACGGGATCCCGTCGTCATCGCGGCCCAGACAGAGCCCCGCCAGCTCGACGATCAGTTCGCCGCGGGCGATCGCGTCGCCCTCGCTCGCCAGTTCGCTGCCGACCGCTCGAAGACGGGCGACGTGCTCGGCGGCGGGTCGGCCGTCACGGCTGGCGATCGACGCGACCAGGAGACCCGCCTCCATCACCTCGGGTGGAGCGCCGGCGGTCTCGGCATCGGCGGTGAGTCGCTCGGCGTCGTCCAGGCGGGACCCGAGACCGGCGACGAACGACAGCGGCGCGAGCGATCGGAGCACCCTGATCTGACCGGCCCGATCGCCCGCGTCGCGGAACGTCGCGAACGCATCGTCGAGCAGTTCGATCGCAACGGCGACCTCCTCTCGTCGGGCCCAGGCCTCGCCCAGGCCGGCCAGGACGCGACCACGCAGGGCGGGAGCAGCCCCGCCGTCGATCATCTCCCTCGCCGGTACCAGGACCCGGACCGCTTCGGTGAGCGCTCCCAGCCCCAGCGCCTCATCCCCCGCCTCCAGCAGCAGCTCGACGGTGGCATCGGTGGGGCTCGCGCCAGACGCCAGCACGTGCGGAGCGCGCCTCAGCGCGCTCTCGCCCTGCATGGCTGCGGCGAAGCGGCCGTGCAGGTCAACGCGCTCCCCGACGGTCATGGCCTCGACCGCCGCCGCGGCGGCGAGGGGATGGGCGGGGATCCAGGCCCCGGGGTCGACCGGATCGCCGACGGCGAGCCGGTGCTCGCGCAGCGTGCGGAGCGCCGCGGCTCGATCGGCGGCGGCCAGCCCGTCGACGGCCGCCAGGGTGGTCTCGTCGACCGGACCACCGGCCAGCGCGACGGCCGCCATGACGATCCGCGCGTCGTCGTCCAGTCGCCTGACGCGCTCGCCGAACAGGTCGTCGACCAACGCGGGGACGACGATGCGATCCTCGGTGAGATGCCAGCGGCCCTCGACGCGGTCCAGCGCACCGCCGGCTCGCAGGTCGTCGATGATCGCCTCGGCGAACAGCGGGGTCCCGGCCGAGCGCTCCCAGATGGCGTCGTGGACACGCTTCGATACGGGACCTCCCAACCGTTCGGCCACGAGGCGGTCGATGGCTGCCCGGTCCAGGCGGTCGATGCGGATGTGCGCGGCGCCCTCGACTCTGCGCAGGGATGCGAGCGCCGAGCCGACTTCGGGTCGCTCGCCGCTCTCGGTCGGACGGAAGCACGCGATCAGCCCCACGCCCGTCGAGACGAGATCCACCGACAGGGCGGCGATCACCCCCAGGCTGGCGGCGTCGAACGAGTGCAGGTCGTCGCAGAAGAACAGCAGCGGCCGGGCCTGACTCAGTCGGTGCACCAAGGTCACCAGGGCGACCTGGAGTCGGGTCCGGGCCAGCTCGGGATCGGAGGGCACGGTCGGCGCCGGGAGGCCGTCGAACAGGAGGCCCAGGGCGGGCAGGCCGTCGGTGAGGACGGGATCGCCCATCGCCGGGCCCAGGGCGGCGATCAACGGCGCGTACGGCGTGTCCCGGGCCAGGGCGAACCCGACGGCGCGCGCCACCGTGAGGGCCTCCTGGTCGGCCTCCGACGCCACCCAGTCGGCCAGGGTCGACTTGCCGATGCCGCCCTCGCCTTCCAGCAGCACGACCCCACCCCGGCCCCGGCCCAGGTCGTGGACGAATCGACAGAGGACCTCGACCTCGGCCTCCCGCCCTGCTGGTGCGATCACGTCGCCGGGATACCATGCCGCAGGCCGAACACGCCAGCGCCCCACGCCATCTACGCATACGCGGGAGACGAATACGTACGGCGGTACCGATGGCCGTCCAGCCCCGAACCTGCACGCTGGGGCCATGACATCGGTCACCACCTCCCCGGCGATCCACCCGTCCGGCCTCGGCGATCCACCACCCGGATTGGGCGGGCTGGGCCAGGTCCTGACCGTGGTGGAGGCCCTTCGCGCCGCCGACGAGTGCGGCCTGCTCGACCAGCTCGACGAACCCACGGCCGTCGACCAGCTTGTCGGCGTCGACCCCCGTGGCGCCGAGCTGGTGCTGGCGGTGCTCGAGTACTTCGGCATCGTGCAGCGCGACGGCCACACCTGGCAGACCAGCATCGAGCCCGAACTGCTGCGCTGGTGGTGGTCTGCTCACCGGTCCGTCGACAGCCTCCTGCGCACCGGCACACCGTCGACGAACGTGACCGACCCCGAGCAGGCGGCTCCGATGTACGCCCGCGTCGTGGATTTGCTCGCCCTGTTCTCCGAACCGCACGTCGGTCACCTGGTCGCCGAATTCCGCGTCCCGGGCCCCGATGTCCTCGAGCTGGCCAGCGGCGCCGCCGTGTGGAGCCGGGCGCTCGGTGAGCGCGACCCCGACCTGCGGTTCACGCTCGTCGACCTTCCCGGCGTGGCCGACCGCAGCGCTGCCGCCATGACCGCTGCGGGCCTGGACCGGCGCAGCACCGTGGTGGCCGGCGACCTCTTCACCGTCGAGCTGGACCGCCGATTCGACCTGGTGATCGTCCCCGGGTTGTGCCGGCTCTTCGGTCCCGACGCCAACGCAGGGCTGTTCGCCCGGATCGCCGAGTGGTGTCGACCCGGCGGCACGGTCGCCGTGATCGACGCCCTCGACACCCGCGCCGCCCGCGAGGCCGGCCTGGCCGTCTACCGCCTGAACCTGGCGACGCGCACCGGCGAGGGCCGGCCGTGGACGCCGGCGCACTATGCCGACTGGCTCACCGCCGCCGGCTTCGCAGAGATCTCCGTGACCCCTACCAACCGACCCGAGATGTCGCTTCTCCAGGCGACTCGAAACGAGGAATGACACCATGACCACCGTGAGCACCGACCCGAATCTTCCGGACGACGCGGCCCCTGACGGCGCCCGCAGCATCGAGGCACCCGGGCCCGGGGTGTGGGAGCGCGACATCGACCACGAGACACGGCCCCGAACCCGGCTCTTCCTCTCCGTCATCGAGCCCGCGTTCGCCGACGGATTCGGCCACTTCCTGCCCCGCTACGGTCTCCCGCTCGCCCGCGCCGAGTACCGGGGAGTCGACGGCTGGTCGTACATGCGCATGGTCGCCGTCGGCGAGAGCGACAAGAACGCGGGGTCACCGCCGCCGCCGGACTTCGTGATGAAGGTGCTCTCGCGGGTCCATCCCGAACTGCGCCGCCGGGCCAGGACCGCACGCGCCGCGGTCGCCGATCGCCGTTGGCTGCGCGACGTCCAGACCTGGAACGACGAGCGCGCCGGCTGGGTCGAGCAACTCGACCGAGCCCAGCGCGTGTCCTACGACGGGGTCGGCGACGCGGACGTGGCAACCGCGGTGGGCGACGATCTCGACCGGGCCCAGGCTCTGACGACCCGCCATTTCGAGCTGCTCGGACCGGGACTCGGTATCGGGATCTTCCTGAGCGCGTGCGAGGACTGGGGGGTCGACATCGAGACGGCGGTCGCCGCGCTGGGCGGCGGATCGCAGGCGACCAGCGCCACCCGATCGGCCCTGCGGGCCATCGCCGATGCCGCCGGCCCCGCGACATCGACCGCCAAGTCGCTCGACGAGCTGCGGGCGGTCGGCGAGGACGTGGACGGGCTGATCGACGACTACGTGGGCGAGTTCGGTTGGCGGACGCTCAACGACGACGTCGACCAGCCCGTCCTGGCCGAACGGCCGGCCGCGCTCCTGCGGTCGATCCAGGCCGCCGCCCGGGACGACGCGGTCGACATGACCGGAGACACCGAGATTCCCCACCAGATCGCCGCCGCTGACACGGCCCGGTACCGCGAGCTGCTGGCCGACGCCCGCCGCTGCATGGAATGCCTCGACGACAACTCGGGCCTCACCACGTGGGGGGTCGGAGTGTCCCGCCGGTCGCTGTTGGAGGCGGGCCGACGGCTGGCGGATCGATCGTCGCTCTCCCATGCCGACCACGTGTTCGAGCTCGACCGGGACGAGATCGAAGCGCTGCTCGTCGGCCGGCCCGGACCCTCGGCGGTCGAGGTGGCGGGACGCGCCGAAGCCCGCCGCGCCGCGGCCGAGCAGCCGCCGCCGGTCCATCTCGGCGGTGAGCCGAGCGCTCCCCCCTCCCCGGACGTCTTCCCCGCCGACATGGGCCGGATGGTCCGGGCGATTGGTCTGTTTCTCGGCCAGCGGTTCCAGGGTGGGGCCGGCATGGGCGACGGCAGTGCCGTCGGTGAGGGTGAGGTGCGAGCCGACGGGGAGCTGTTGGCCTCGGGTATCGGGATCGACCTCGGCACCGCGTCGGGACGGGCCTGTGTGGTGGCCACGCCCGACGAGGCGCTTGACCGCCTCGAACCCGGCGACGTGCTCGTCTGCCCCACGACCACTCCCGCCTACAACGCGGTCTTTCCGATAGCCGCCGCGGTGGTGACGCAGTTCGGCGGCACGTTGGGGCACGCGGCGGTGACGGCCCGCGAGCTCGGTATCCCGGCCGTGGTCGGCGTGGGCGACCATCGGATAGCGGACGGTCAGGCGATCGACGTCGCCAGCTGAGCGGTCGGCGTCCCCTACTCGGTGCGCTCCCGTCCGGTGAGCCGCAGCAGCTCCTCGTGCAGCTCGAACCAGACGGTGTGGTAGCTGTTGCGCAGCGGGTGGGCGACCATCTCGAGGTCGCCCACCCCGATCGCGTCCACAGCACCGGCGAGGCGGGCCGCATACCGGTCGAGGCGTTCCAGGGCGCCGGCCAGATCGGCGATGAGGGCGGTGGCGTGCGGGTGGTGGCCGCCGACGAGCTCGTCGAGCATCGCCGGGTCGTGATCGGCCTGCCAGGCGCTGATGATCGTCTTCAGCCGAGCGTCCAGGTCGTCGAATCGGTCCATCAACGGGCCGAGCCGGCGCCCCGCCGATGCGCCCTCGGCCCGATAGCCGGCGAGCACGGATCCCGTGCCGGCATCGGTGGGCCGGTAGCGGCCACCGGCTGCCACCCTGACCTCACCGCTATCGACCAGGTCGGCCAGCACCGGTTCGACCTCTGCCACCGACCGGCCTGACGCGGCCGCGACCGCCGCCGCGTCGGCCATGCCCTTGATGGAAAGCGTGCGGAGGAGATCGTCCGGTCCGAACGACACGCCGGCCGGTCGGTCGTCGAGTGCGGACCCATCGGATGCCGGGACCGGCTCGCCCGGCTCTCGTACCCCCGTCCGTTCGGCGGCCCAACCGCGCAGCACGGCCACCTCCGGTGGCTCGCCCCCGTCGATCGGATGGGACCCTTCGAGCACCCGGCCGCCGTCGCCGTCGACGGTGACCTGCGCACCGTCCGCGATGTCGATCGGGCCCACGCCCACGACGGCCGGGATGCCCCATTCCCGGGCGACGATGGCGGCGTGGCTGACCAGGCCCCCGGCCCCGGTGATGATGCCGGAGGCCACCGCCATGCCGTGGATGTCGGCCGGCGAGGTATCCGGTCGAACCAGTACGACCGGTCGGCCCGCTTCGGCCCGCACCACCGCTTCGTCGGCGGTGAGAGCGGCCTCGCCCACGCCACGGCCCGGCGAGGCGGCGAGGCCCCGGGCCAGCACGTCGCTTTCCTCGCCGGGATCGACCGCCGCGGTGAGCACCGGCGGATCATCCAGCAGGTGAGCCACACGGGCGGCGGCCTCATGCCGTCCGAGGGGGAAGTCCGGGTCCTCGGCCATGGCCAACGCCATGCGCAGGGCGGCCTGCGGGCTGCGCTTCGCCGCGCGTACCTGGAGCAGCCACAGCTTCGCGGCCTCGACGGTGAACTCGATGTCGACGGCGTCGGCCAGGTGCCGTTCCAGGGTGTCGGCGGCGGCGGCCAGCTGCGACCACACCTCGGGCTGTCGTTCGGCCAGGTCCCCGACCGGCAGGGTCTGGTGGGTCCCCGCCACCACGTCCTCGCCCTGGGCGTCGGCCAGGTAGTCGCCGGTGAGGCGCTGCTCGCCGGTGGACGGGTCCCGACTGAACAGCACGCCGGTCCCCGAGTCGGGCCCCATGTTGCCGAACACCATGGCCTGGACGGTGGCGGCGGTGTACAGGTCGTCGGCGATGCCCTCCCGCCGCCGGTAGGTGACGGCCCGATCCGAGGTCCAGGACGTGAAGACCGCCAGCACGGCGTCCAGCACCTGATCGACCGGTTCGTCGGGCGGGTCGTGACCCACCACCGCCCGGTACCCGGCGAGAAAGCGCTGTCTGGTGTCGGACCCGAACCCGGCCCGCCGGTCGAGCGAGTCGGCCACCGCCTCGCTGGTGCCCAGATTGAGGACGGTGTCCATCATCCCCGGCATGGACACGGCGGCCCCCGACCTGACACTCACGAGCAGCGGTGCATCGGGATCGCCCAGCCGCCGTCCCAGCCGGGACCCGAGCTCATCGAGTCCGTCGGCGAGCACCTGGCGCAGGTCGCCGGGTGGGCCGTGCTCGATGACCTGGCGACCGACGGTGGTGGTCAGGACGAAGGCCGGCGGCACCGGGAGGCCGAGCCCGGTCATCGCGATCAGCCCGGCCGCCTTGCCGCCGACCAGCCGGCGCAGGGCGTGGTCGTCGAGGTCGGGCGGATCGTCGCACATGACCCTCGCACCCGCCGGCACGCCGTCACTCTCCACTTGTCACCAACACACGGGTAGGTCGAACGTCGATCGACGATACCCCGCTCGGCGACCGGCTCGGGTCACTCGACCGAGACGTGGCGGAGGTAGGCGTCGACCATCCGTTCGGCGCTGTCGCGCAGGTAGGACTCGATCGCCTGCTCGGCCTCGGCCTCGTCACGTTCGCTGACAGCGGTGACGATGGCCGTGAGCCCCTCGACCACGGCGGCGGCGGGTTCGAGGGCCGGGGTCAGCTCGTGGGTCCGGCCCCCGTAGACGGACTCGACCCACCGGAACAGCAACGACAGCCCCCGGTTGTGCGTGGCGTGGATGAGCGCCGCGAAGAAGGCGAGGTCCCCGACCTGACGCTCGGAGGCCGACTCAGCCTCCTCGACCCCGTTCAGCGCATCGCACAACGCGTCGAGGTCCTCGGGCCGGGCCCGTTCGACCGCGAGGCGACCGATGAGCGGTCCCAGGGCCTGGCGGACGTCGAGCATCTCCACGAGGAGATCCGGACCGAGGCGCCGGACGAGCGCTTCGACGACAGCGGGGTCGACGAGGCCGGCCGGATCACAGACGAGGTTCCCACTGCCCTGGCGGGCCTCGATCAGACCCATCTGCTCGAGTCGGGCCAGGCCCTGGCGCAGCGACGTCCGATTGACCCCCAGCTGATCGGCCAGCTCACGCTCCGGCGGGAGCAGGGACCCGGGCTGGAAGTCGCCGTCGATGATGGCATCGGCGATGGCGGTGGCGACCTGCTCATCGAGACGGAGACGTCGGGGCTGGCGCAGCGGGCTTGACTGGTTCATTGGCTCAACCAATACTGTACCCCATGAGCTTCCTGTTGGATCCACCCCTGTTGGTCGCCTCCGGTGCACTGATCGAGCGAGCGCTGCCCGAGGAGAAACGCGACCTGGCCGAGGCCGCCACGATGGGCACGTTCTTCGCGGTATCGCTGGCCCTTTACCTCGAGGCGCCCGGCCTGGGCCTGTTCTGGAAGCCGTTCGGCTCGAGGAACGGCCGCGACTTCATGATCAACAGCGGGGTGTTCGGTGTGGACACCGGCGACGCCGGTTGGAGGACCGACGTCGTATCGGCCGCCATCTACGCCACCTACCCCTTCTTCCTGAAGCTCGGTCGACACATCGGACGGCGCGGCCCGACCACATCGGGGGCGACCGAGTAGTGGCCACCCGACTGGCGCGGCGCAGCGTCGAAGCGGTCTGCGCCGCCCTCCTGCCACCCGAGGCCGGCGGACCGACCCCCGCCGATGCGGCCGACCATCTCGATCGCTACCTCGCGCAGCTGCCACCGGCGATCGCGAAGGGCGCGCTCGCCGGTTTCGTCGCCATCAACGCGACCGTACGCGTCCTGGCTCGTCGGCCGCTGCGCGAGCTCGACTCCGAAGCTCGGGCCCGCGTTCTCGAACGCATCGCGGGGATGCGCCCCGAGCTCGCCATGGCACTCGACGGGGTGAAGGCCATGGTGATGCTGTCGCACGGCGCCAGCGTCAGCGCGGCCGAGATACGGCAGCGGGCGACGCGGCTCCCACCGGCGCGACCCGACGCGGAGATGAACGTCACCTCCTCGCTCGACGAGACGGGCGTGGTGCGGTGCGACGCCGTCGTCGTCGGCTCCGGCGCCGGCGGGGCCTTCGCCGCTCGCACGCTGGCGCGTGCCGGACTCGACGTGGTGATCGTCGAAGAGGGACGCCGATGGAACGTGTCGGACTTCCGCGACGGCCACCCGATGGATCGCTTCGCCGGCATGTACCGCGCCGGTGGCACGACCATCGCCTTCGGACGGCCACCCGTCGTGCTCCCCATCGGCCGTGCCGTCGGTGGCACGACCCTGGTCAACTCGGGCACGTGCTACCGGCCGCCCACCCACGTGCAGGAAGCGTGGCGCGACGAGTACGGGCTGGCCATGGCCGACCCGGCGACTCTCGCACCGTTTCTCGACGAGGTCGAGGAGACCCTCCGGGTCGCTCCGGTCCCTTCATCGGTGATGGGCCGCAACGGCGAGCTGTTGCTGAAGGGCGCGGCGGAGAAGGGCTGGAGCTCACACCCGATCGCCCGCAACGCCCCGGACTGCGTCGGATCCTGCCAGTGCGCCATCGGCTGTCCCCGCAACGCGAAGTACGGCGTGCACCTGAACGCCCTGCCCCAGGCCTGCGCCGCCGGGGCCCGGATCATCAGCCACGCACTGGTGACCCGGGTGCTGCACCGTTCGGGCCGTGCCACCGGCGTCGACGTCAGACGCCCCGACGGCTCCGTGCTCGAGGTGCACGCGCCCACCGTCGTGCTCGCGGCCGGAGCGGCCGAGACCCCGGCCCTGCTGTGGCGCAGCTCGCTCGGTGGCCACCCGCGCATCGGAAAGAACCTGACCGTGCATCCCGCGATCGGTATGGCCGGCCGGTTCCCGGAGCCGGTGGTCGCCTGGGAGGGTGTGCTGCAGAGCGCTGCGGTCGACCAGCTGCACCGCGACAGGGGCATCCTCATCGAGGCGACGGCGACGCCACCGGGGATGGGATCGATGACGCTGCCGGGCCGGGGACGCGAGCTCGTGCGCCGGCTCGCCACCACAGACCACGTCGGCGTGTTCGGCGCGATGATCGCCGACGAGCCTTCGGGTCGGGTCCTCGGTCGGCGGACGGGGCGGCCGATCATGCGCTATGACCTCTCCCGTCGCGACGCGGGTCGGCTCGTCGAGGCGATGGGGGCGATGGGCCGCCTGATGTTCGCCGCCGGTGCCGACGAAGTGCTCACCGCGCTGCCGGGAACACCGTCGGTGCGCACCGTCGCCGAGCTCGAGGAAACGCTCGCGTCGGTGAACCCGCTGCACCTCCACGTCGCCGCCTTCCACCCGACGGGCACGGCGGCCGCCGGGTCCGATGCCGAGCGGTCACCGGTCGACGAGCGGGGACGGTTGCGAGGCGCCACGGGCGTGTGGGTGGCGGACGCGACGGTCCTCCCCAGCTGCCCCGAGGTGAACCCTCAGGTCTCGATCATGGCGCTCGCCCTGGCCATCGGCGAGGAAATCGTCGCCGCCGACCGCTGACCCCGGCGTCGGATCGGATCCGATCATGAGCGGTCGAGGCTCCCGCCACCCACCATCGCCCTGCCGGCTGCGAGGTCGCGACGAAGGGCATCGACATCGACGTCGTGCACGCGCCCGTCGACGCCGAGCGCGGCGACCGCGGCCGCGCCGGCAGCCTCGCCCGTCGCCATGGACGCCGGGATCTCCTTGGTGGCCTGGTGCACGTAGCGGCTCGCCGAGATGCACCGACCCGCGGTGACCAGGTTGGTCAGCGCCGGACTGGTCAGGCACCGGTACGGGATGTCGTAGGTGACGCCGCGCTTTGTCCAGTGGCCGGTCCGAGCGACCGAGTCGTCGAAGCGACGGTCGCCGTCGTCCTTCACGAGCACGTAGTCACCGACCAGTCGTCGTGATTCGGTGATCCCCAGGTTGCGGGCGATGTCGTCGAGCCAGGCGTCGGCGAAGCCCGGGGCCTCGTCCTTCAGTCGCCCGACCTCGGCCATCACCGCGCGGCGGCAGTCGAGCTCGGCCCGGGTGAGGTCATCGGGGTCGACCGGATCGATCTTGTCGGGCGCGGACCCCGGTCCACCCCACGGCACGAGCACTCGGCCCCTGTCGGTGGTCCGGAAGTAGATCCCGCCATCGAACGGATCGTCGCTCTCGTCGATGCCGGTGACGCCGCCCATCCGGAACCACTGGTACGGGTAGACCGACACGGACTCGGCCGGTGCGCCGGCGTAGGTGAACACGTCACCATCGCCGGTCGTGTCGACGACGACGGTGGGAATGATGACCTCACGCCCCGCCTTCGACTCGACGACGACCGCTTCGACACGCCCGTCGACGGTGTGCGACGCGGCGCAGCCGGTGTGCAGCCGCAGACGGACTCCGGCCGCCTCGAGCAGGTCGTAGGCGACGTTGACGAACGCCTCGGGCTCGAACGCGACCGAGTACCTCACCACTTCCGGAGGCGCACCCCAGATGAGACCCCATCGTCGCCACCGCTCCACCGCCCCGGGATCCTCACTTCCCCACTCGGACCGGTCCGGGTAGCTGGCCGCTCCGGCGCCGTCGAGCGCGTCGACCACCTCCTGGCAGATCCCCGCCACGACCTGGTTGCCTTCACCGTCGTCGAGCGTGAGCAGCAGGTTGACGAGGCCGAAGGTGGCCAGTCCGCCGACGGTGCCCTGTCGCTCGACCAACCACGTGTCAGCGCCTCGCCGAGCGCTGGCCAGGGCGGCGGCCACGCCGGCCGAGCCGGCGCCCACCACCAGCACATCGGGTCGCGCGATGATCGGCAGATCCCGGGCCGGCTCGGTCCACGTCGCATCGGTCACGCCGGCCACCGTATTCCTGAATTCGCATCGGGGGCGGCGACGGCTTCCGCCGCGCGCCGGCCGCTCACGATGCAGGCGGGAAGCCCGGCACCCTCGAGTCCGGCACCGGCCAGGGCCACCCGGCCGAGCCCGCCGGCGAGCCGATGGATCTCGGCCACCCGGTCGGCATGGCCCAGGGCCGACACCGGCAGGGCACGCCGGGTCTGCCACGGGTAGACCCTCTGCGGCGGGGCCGTGATGCCCATCAGATCGCCGAGCTCCTCGATGGCGATGGCGACGAGCTCCTCGTCGGACGCCCCCGGCGCCCTCAGGAAGCATCGGACCATCACGGTGTCGTCCGGGACCCGATCGTGCCACTTGGCGCCGATCCACGTGCAGGCCGCGAGGCGCCGGCCTTCGCCGGCCGGAACGATGAACCCGGTGCCCTCCATCGGATGATCCACGTCGGCGACACTCCACCGGATCGTGACCGTCTGCGAGTCGGTGGCCGGCAGTGACGCCAACGCGTCCGCCAGCCGGTCGTGATGGGGGCGGAGGAGGTCCGCGGCGAGATGGCCGGGGACGGCCAGCACCACCCCGTCGAGATCGAGGGATGCCCCACCGTCGCGGTGGACGACGATCTGGTCACCGAGGTCGAGCCGGGTGACCCTGCTGCCCAGCTCCACGGCGGCGCCGAGGGTTTCGGCCAGGGTCTCGGTGAGGATGTCCATCCCGGGACGGAGGCTCACCAGCGGGGGAAGCGCCCGCTGCGCCGGAGACGTCCGGGCCGCGGCGATCACGACACTGGAACCCTGCTGTTCCAGTCGGTGGAAAGCCGGTAGCACCATGCGGGCACTGAGGAGGTCGGCGTCACCACCGTGGATCCCGGCCACCAGGGGCCCGATCAGCTCGTCGAGCAGCTCCGACCCGAACCGACGGGTGACGAAGCCGGCCACGCTCTCGTCGGTCGGGTCCGTCCGGCGGCGAACGAACGGTTCGGCCAGGATGCGGAGCCTGCCTCGCCACGAGAGCAGCGGCGAGGTGAGGAAGTGCCGGACGGTGGATCGGGTGGGATCGAGGATGCCGTAGGGCAGCGGCCGAAGCTCGCCGCCTCGCACGATGAAGCTCCGGCGGGGAGCGGGGCCGTCGATGAGCAACCGGTCGTCGAGACCGAGCTCGTGGATCAGTTCGAGAGCCTCCGGTTTCGTGCTGACGACGCCCTCGGGACCGCGCTCGATCACACAGCCGTCGTCGCGGATGGTCTCGATCATGCCGCCGACCCGGTCGGCACCGTCGAGGACGTGCAGGTCCGCCTCGGGGCGGAGCCGGCGGAGATGGTGTGCCGCGGCGAGCCCGGACAGGCCGGCACCGATCACCGCGAAACGGCCGGTCCCGGCCGCCGGAGTGCTCAGTGAGCCACCGGGCACGCCGTGAACTCGGTCTGCATCTCCTGAAGAGCGAGGACCAGCGACGAATCACCCCGGCTGGGCCCGATCCCATCGGGCACGGCGATGTCGGGCAGGCGGGAGAAGAGCTCCTGGAAGACCGTCTTCACCTCGGCGCGTGCCAGGTTCGCCCCCAGGCAGAAGTGCGGACCGATACCGAAGGCCATGTGCGGGTTGGGGTCGCGGGTCAGATCGAGCTGGTCGGGCTCGTCGAAGACGGACGTGTCGCGGTTGGCCGACCCGTAGAGCATCAGGATCCGGTCGCCTTCCTTCAGGTCGGTACCCCGGTAGGTGTGGTCGCGGGTGACGGTGCGGATGAAGCCGATCACCGGTGACACGAACCGGATGATCTCGTCGACCGCCAGGTCCATGAACGCGTCGTCGTCGAGGTGGTCGAGCAATGCCTGCTTCTGCTCGGGGAACCGGCTGAGCGCCAGCATGCCGCCGGTGATCGCGTTGCGGGTGGTCTCGTTGCCGGCGACCAGCAGGATGACGAGAAAACCCAGTAGCTCGTTGTCGTCGAGCTTCTCCAGGGACTCGCGCTCGGCGATCTGCTCGGCGGTCAGCCCCTGGTAGGGCTTGTCCTCCTTCTCCTCGATGGCACCCGAGTCGAAGGCCTGCGTGAGCACGCTGATCAGGTCGTCGGAGGGGTCGGCGCGGCGCTCGGCGATGAGCGTGGCGCACATCTCGGCGTATTCGACGAAGGAATCCGTGGCCCGGAGGAGTTGGGGCGAGTCGGGGGCGGAGTGGCCGTCGCCGTCCATCATGTCGTCGGACCAGCGGTACATCTTCATGCGCTGTTCGGGGTCGAGGCCCATCATCTCGCAGATGATGATCAGGGGCACGTGGATGGCGAAGTCCTCGACGAAGTCGATCGAGCCCCGTTCGGCGATCTCGTCCAGGATCTCGTTGGTGAGGGCCCGCATGTGGGGGATCATGGCGCGTACCTGCCGGGGTGTGAATCCCTGGTTGATGAGCCGGCGGGTGCGGGTGTGCTCGGAACCGTCGAGGGTGATGAGCGACATGTCGCCGGCGATGACGGGTCGTACGCCGAAACCGCTGCAGTAGGTCTCGGTCTCGCGACTGACGTGGAAGACGTCCTCGTGGCGAGCACCGATGTAGAGATCGTTGGCCTCGTCGTAGTGCAGCGTCTCGAGGTCGCGAAGCTGGGCGTAGATCTCCCACGGATCGTCGAAGGTCCTCGGATCGTTGAAGTCGACCTGGGACAGATCGATGGTGGTGCTGCTGGTAGCTGGACACGATGACCTCGAATCGCCGCTTGGCTTGTGCTCCGGGCGAGCCGCCGATGCCCGCCCCGGTCCGAGCCGTACGCCGCGGACGCCGCGCACGATACCGCCTCGACGGGCAAGAGGCATCATGGGTGGTGACGGTGGCGACGCTCCCGCCGATCCCGCCGGGTCAGGAGTCGGCGGCGATCCGGGCGCAGAGCTCCTTCACGAGCTTGGCCGCGACCATGGCGGTCATGTCGACGACGTCGCGGGTGGGGTTGAGCTCGACGATGTCGGCCCCGACGACGGGACCGGGAAGCGCGGCCACCAGTTCGAGGACCTGCCGGGTGGTGAGCCCGCCCGGCTCGTGGTGGGAGACGCCGGGGGCGAAGGCGGGATCGAGGCCGTCGAGGTCGATGGTGACGTAGGTCGGTCCGCCGACGGTCGCCGGATCGAACCCGCCGAACGAGCGGGCCTCGACCGTCTCGACGCCGAACCGGTCGACCTGCTCGCGCTGGTGGGCGTTGGCGGTGCGGATCCCGATCTGGACGAGGCGATCGCACAGCCCGTGCTCCATGATCCGGGCGAACGGCGACGCGTGGCTGAGCCGATTGCCGTCCAGCTCGTCGTAGAGGTCGGGGTGGGCGTCGACGTGGACGACGGTGAGGTCGGTGTGGGCGGCCCGGACGGCCCGCAGGATGGGAAAGGTGATCGAATGATCGCCGCCCAGAACCAGCGGTGCGGCGCCGCGGGTCAGGATCGCGCCGATGCGCTCGGTGATCAGATCGGCGTCGGCGTCGGACCCGGCCTGGTTGGCGACGGCGAGGTCACCGACGTCGGCCAGCAGCGGGCTGATGTCGACCCCCGACTCGGTGGTGAAGTTGGCCGAGCCGCTGTGCAGCTGGCCCCGGACGGCGGCCGGTGCGAGAGCGGCGCCCGGGAGGTGCGACGAGTTGGCGTCGACGCCGATGCCGCACAGGACGACGAGGCCCGGACCGACGTCGTCGATCGAGACGGAAGCGATGGCCATTGGGTCGGCATGGTAAGCCGGACGGCCGAGAGGGTGCCGGTCGGTGTCGCACCCGCCTGCGAGGATGAGGTCATGGCCTTCGGCGAATCCAAGGGGTACCCCGCTTCCCACCGGCAGGTGCAACAGCTCACCGAGCTGATCCACGCCGCCGGTCACACCGACTTCCGGGACGCTCGCGGTCCGCTCGGGCTCACCCAGCGTCAGGCCGGCGGCAAGTTCACCAAGGACGAGGCCGACGAGCTGATCGCCCAGCTCGAAGCCGAGCAGGACGGAGGCGAGCCGGCTGCGGCGCCGGCGACCCCGCCGACGACGGACCGCCGCCGGTCGAAGTACGGCGCGGTGCTGCAGAAGCTCCCGACCGACCTCCTCGCTGCGGAGCTCCAGCGCCGGGGCTGGGTCGTCATGGAGCCGTAGCGCCTCCAAGCCCCACACCGAAATCTGGTCCGCCACCGTCGCCAACCGACGGCTCCGTCGCTCGAGAATCGCTCCACCGAGGTCGACCACCCCAACTTCCATGAGACCCGGGGCCGCAACGGTTGGACCGGCGAGGATCACGGAGCCGGATAGCCTCACAGGACCCCCCGAATGCACCCTCTCCCCGGAGTCATCGCCTTGGATCCCCTCGGCCTGCGCGAGTCGCTCCTCGCCCTCGCTCGCAACCACCGATGGACCTGGTCGCCCCCGGTTCAGGCGATCTTCCGCTCCCTTCCCGGCTTCGACCCGACGCTGCACCCGGTGCAGATCGTCGCGGCGTTGGATGATGCCCAGCTCGACGAACTGACGGCCGATTCGGCTCTGGTGGCCCGGGTGAGCAGCGAGGCCGCAACCCTGGCGGATCTCACCGACCGGGCCCCCGCCCGACCCGACGTGGCCTACTTCTCCCCCGAATTCGGGCTCAGCGAACTGGTGCGGCAGTACTCCGGCGGGCTCGGCGTCCTGGCCGGCGATCACCTGAAGGCCGCCAGTGATCTGGGTGTCCGGTTGTGCGCCGTCGGGCTCTTCTACCGGGGCGGCTTCTTCCGTCAACGCCTGACCGATGGCGGGCAGACCGAGCGCTACGCCACCTACGAACCCGAGGCCCTGGGCTGCGTCGACTCCGGCGTCGAGGTGACCGTCCCCATGGCCGACCACGAGGTCGCCGCCCGCGTGTGGCGCCTCGACGTGGGACGCGTCCCGCTGGTGCTGCTCGACACCGATCTCGAAGCCAATCGCCCCGAGGACCGGTCGATCACGGACCGGCTCTACGGCGGCGATCGCCGGCACCGGCTGGAACAGGAGCTCGTCCTCGGCGTCGGGGGCGCCCGGGCGCTCGCCTCCCTCGGCTGGAACGCCCCCGTGACGCACCTCAACGAGGGCCATGCCGGTTTCCTCATCCTCGAGCTGCTCGACCACCGGATCCAGGCCGGCCTCGATCTCGAGGACGCACTCGGGGACATCCGCCCGAGCCTGGTCTTCACCACCCACACCCCGGTTCCTGCCGGCATCGACCGCTTCGAGGTCAAGCTGGCTCGGCGTTACCTGAGGCCGTGGGCCGAGCGCTGGGACGTCTCGATGACCGACCTGATGGCCCTCGGAAACGACCCGGACGACGAGCCGGCCGCCTTCAACATGGCGGCCTTCTGCCTGCGGGCCGCCGGACGGGCCAACGGCGTGTCCAAGCTCCACGGCGCGGTCAGTCGCGACCTGTTCGCCACGGTCCCCGGCGGCGATGCGATCGGCTCGGTCACCAACGGCGTCCACGCCCGTACGTGGGTGACGCCCCGCCTCCAGGAGGCCTTCGACGAGGTGCTCGGACCGACCTGGGCCGACGGCGACGCCGACGCCTGGCAGCGGATCGACCAGCTGGACGACGACCGGATTCGGTCGATCCGGAGAGCGGGTGGGGCCGAGCTGCACACGCTGGTCGCCGACCGCACCGAAGCCACGCTCGACCCCGACGCGCTGATCGTCGGATTCGCCCGCCGCTTCGCCACCTACAAGCGGGCCACCCTCCTGCTCCGGCATCCGGACGAGCTGGCCGCGCTCCTGGCCGACGACGACCGTCCGGTCCAGTTCGTGTTCGCCGGCAAGGCTCACCCCGCCGACGGCGGCGGCAAGGCCCTCCTGGCCGACATCGTCGCCTACGGGCGCTCACCCCGGGCCCGGGGCCGATTCCTCTTCCTGCCCGACTACGACATGGCGATCGCTCGCGCCATGTTCGCCGGCTGCGACGTCTGGCTCAACACCCCGGTCCGGCCCCACGAGGCGTCGGGGACCAGCGGCGAGAAGTCCGCACTGAACGGTGGGCTCAACTGCTCGATCAGCGACGGCTGGTGGGACGAGATGGCCGACGGCAGCAACGGCTGGACCATCCCCTCCAGCGAGGCGGCGGATCCCGGCTGAGCGCGACCGGGAGGAATCGGCCGCCGCGCTCGACCTGTTGGCCGACCACATCGTCCCCGAGTACCACGGCCCCGGCGGCCCGTGGGCTCCGGCCTGGGTCGCCCGGATGCGACACAACTGGCGCACGCTCGGACCGCGGGTCACCGCGGCGCGCATGGTCACCGACTACCGGGACCAGCTCTACCAGCCCGCCCTCGACGAGGTCCGCGACCGATGACCGTCTGGCCCGGCGAGATGTATCCGCTCGGCGCCACCTACGACGGCGCCGGCGTGAACTTCGCGGTCTACTCCGAGCTGGCCGAATCGATCGAGGTCTGCCTGATCGATGCGAACGGCACCGAGAGCCGCTACCGGCTTCCCGAGCGGACCGCTTTCGTACACCACGGCTACCTGCCCGGTGTTTCACCCGGCCAACGCTACGGGTACCGGGTCCACGGGCCGTGGGATCCCTCCGAGGGCCGGCTCTGCAACCCGGCGAAGCTGCTGGTCGACCCGTATGCCAAGGCGGTGGCCGGCCCGATCCACTGGGGCGAGGAGGTCTACGGCCACGCCGCCGGCGACCTCGACACCCGGGACGATCGGGACAGTGCGCCCCACATGCCCAAGTCGGTGGTCGTCGACCCCCGCTTCGATTGGGGCGACGACCGGCAGCTCGACATCCCCTTCCACAACACGGTCATCTACGAGACCCACGTCCGCGGGATGTCGATCACCCATCCCGGCGTACCGGTCGACCAGCGCGGCACCTACGCCGGCATGGTGTCGTCGCCGATCCTCGATCACCTCACCCAGCTCGGCATCACCGCGGTCGAGCTCATGCCGATCCATCACTTCGTCTCGGAGCACTCCGTCGTCGAGCGCGGGCTGACCAACTACTGGGGCTACAACTCGCTCGCCTACCTCGCTCCGCACGGTCCGTACTCGTCGGCGGGCGACACCGGTGGCCAGGTCACCGAGTTCAAGACGATGGTCAAGGCGTTCCACGAGGCCGGCATCGAGGTGATCCTCGACGTCGTCTACAACCACACCGCCGAGGGCAACCAGTTCGGCCCCCTACTGTCTTTGAAGGGCCTCGACAACCCGGCGTACTACCGGCTCGACCCCGACGACCCCCGCCGGTACGTCGACTTCACGGGCACGGGCAACAGTCTCAACATGCGGCACTCGGCGTCGCTCCAACTGATGATGGACAGCCTGCGCTACTGGATCGACGACATGCACGTCGACGGATTCCGTTTCGACCTCGCCGCCGCCCTGGCCCGCGGCCTGCACGAGGTGGACCGACTGTCCTCGTTCTTCGATCTGATCCACCAGGACCCCGTGATCAACCGGGTCAAGCTGATCGCCGAGCCGTGGGACGTCGGCGACGGCGGCTACCAGGTCGGCAACTTCCCGCCGCTGTGGTCGGAGTGGAACGGTCGGTACCGCGACGGTGTCCGCGACTACTGGCGCAGCGCCGACGAGACGCTGGCCGACTTCGCGTCGCGGCTGACCGGAAGCTCCGACCTGTACGCATGGTCGGGTCGGCGACCGTCGGCCAGCATCAACTTCATCACCGCGCACGACGGGTTCACCCTGGCCGACCTGGTCTCCTACGACCACAAGCACAACGAGGCCAACGCCGAGGACAACAAGGACGGCGAGTCCCACAACCGCTCGTGGAACTCCGGCGCCGAGGGGCCGACCGACGATCCGGAGATCCTCGAGGTCCGGAACACCCGGCGCCGGTCCATGCTGGTGACCCTGCTCCTCTCGCAGGGTGTGCCGATGCTGCTGGGCGGCGACGAGATCGGCCGGACCCAGGGCGGCAACAACAACGGGTACGCGCAGGACAACGAGGTGACCTGGTTCGACTGGGAAGGCGTCGATCACGAGCTGCTCGCCTTCGTGGGGCGGCTCGTCCGGTTCCGAGCGGACCACCCCGTCTTCCGCCGCCGGCGCTGGTTCGAGGGCCAGCCCATCCGCGGCGCCGACGTGCACGACATGGGCTGGTACACGCCCACCGGCGAGGAGATGACCGACGAGGACTGGGACGTGGGCTACGCCCGATCCCTGGCCGTGTTCCTCAACGGGCGGGCCATCGTCTCGCCGGGGCCACGCGGCGAGCCGATCGTGAACGGCAGCTTCCTCATGATGTTCAACGCCCATCCCGAACCGATCACCTTCCTCATCCCCGAAGGGCTCGGCGGTAGCGAGTGGACCGTCGAGCTCGACACGTCGGCCGACTCGGACCGGGGCGCCGACGTCGCTAGCAGCGATCGGTGGGAGATCGCCCCGTGGGCGGTGGTCGTGCTCCGCCAGCTCGAACCCGAGGTGGATGCATGAAGATCCTGTTCGCCACGGCCGAGCTCGCGCCCGTCGCCCGCGTCGGTGGGCTGGCCGAGGCCGCGGCCGGCCTGGTCCGCGCCCTCCGCGATGCCGGTGCCGAGGTCGAGGTCGTCCTGCCCGACTACGGCGGCGTGCGCCTCGCAGGCCAGACCGAGATCCAGATCGACGTGCCGTGGTGGACGAGCCGGGTGCGGGTCCGACGCGGGCGCCACGCCCAGGTCGGCGACCTGACCCTCGTGAGGGTCGACGGCATGGAGCGGCCCCATCCCTATGTCGACGAGCACGGCGAGGGGTGGGTCGACAACGACCGCCGCTTCATGGCCTTCTCGGCCGCGATCGCCGGGCTGGCCGAGCTCGAGCGGCCCGACGTCCTGCACCTGAACGACTGGCACACCGCGGCCACCGCCGGCCTGCTGGCCGACCCGCCGCCGACCGTGCTCACGATCCACACGCTGGGCTACCAGGGCACGATGGATCGCTCCTGGCTCGACCACCTGCCGGTCCAGGCCCACCGCTTCGCCTGGTACGACGCCACCAATCCGCTGGCCGGGGCGATCGAGCTGGTCGACCGGGTCGTCGCCGTCAGTCCCCACTACGCGGCCGAGATCGTGACCCCCGAGGCCGGCATGGGACTGCACGGCCGTCTCGCCGGACTGGGCGACCGCCTGGTCGGTATCCGCAACGGCATCGACGCCTCGGTCTGGAACCCGGCCACCGATCCGCACATCGCCGAGCACTTCACGAGCGACGATCGCTCCGGGCGCGACGCCTGCCGCCGGGCCCTCTCCACCGAGGCCGGCTGGGCCGCCGACCACGTGCCCATCGTGGCCATGGTCAGCCGCCTGGTCGAGCAGAAGGGCATCGATCTGCTGCTCGAGACCGTGCGCTTCCTCCCCGAGATGCCCGCCCGGCTGGCCGTTCTCGGTGCCGGCACGTCGGACCTGGCCGCCGCGCTCACCGGCGCGGCCGAGCACCGACCCGACCACGTGTGGTTCTTCGAGGGCTACGACGAACCCCTGGCCCACCGCTTGTTCGCCGGCTCCGACCTGTTCGTGATGCCCAGCCGATTCGAGCCCTGCGGCCTGGCCCAGATGCAGGCGATGGCCTACGGGTCGATCCCGGTCGTGACCGACGTCGGTGGCCTGCATGACACGGTGATCGACGCCGATCGCGACCGCTCGGCCGGCACCGGGTTCGTCACCGGCACCGTCGACACCGCCGGCCTGGTCGACGCGCTGCACCGGGGCGTTCGGGCGGTCCGCCACGCCGGACGGCGCCGCGCCATCCAGGGCCGCGGGATGACCGAGGACTGGTCGTGGACCGGCCCCGCCGCCCGCCACCTCGAGCTCTACGACCAGATCGCCACCCGCTGACCCCTCCTGACGAACTTTGTGCCGTGGCGGTACGCATGTGCGAGCCAGGGCACAAAGTTCGTCCTGGGGCGTGGACTACGCGGGTACGTCGACCGCCGCGCCCTTGGCCAGTACGACCACACCCGCTCTCGACACGGTGTAGTGCTCGGCGTCGTGCTCGGCGTCGTGACCGATACGGGCACCGGGCGGCACCACCACGTTCTTGTCGAGCACGGCGTGGCGCACCTGGGCACCCTCGCCGATCACCACGTCGTCGAGCAGCACCGCGCTCTCGACGACGGCCCCGCCCTCGACCCGGGCGCCGGGCGAGAGCACCGAGTCGCGCACCGTTCCGCCCGAGATCACCGCGCCGTTGCTCAGCAGCGAGCGGCGGACCGAGGACGACCCGTGCTTGCCGTCGTTGACCACCTTGGCCGGCGGTGCCGTGCGCCCCAACGTGTGGATCGGCCACTCGGCGTTGTAGAGATCGAAGGCCGGAAAGTCCGCCACGAGGTCCACATGAGCGTCGAAGTAGCTGTCGATGGTCCCCACATCACGCCAGTAGTGCCGCCGATCCTCCTGGCCGGGGACCACGTTGTGGGTGAAGTCGTAGACGTGGGCCTCCCCCTTGTCGACCATCATCGGGATCAGGTCGCCACCGATGTCGTGGCCGGTCGTGTCCCGGGCCTCGTTCTCGTGGAGCAGCTCGACCAGCGCGTCGGCGCTGAAGACGTAGTTGCCCATCGAGGCCAGCACCTCGTCGGGGTTTTCGGCGAGACCGTCGATCGAGTCGGGCGCCGGCTTCTCGAGGAACCGACTGATCTTGGACCCGTCGCCGTTCTGGATCACCCCGAACTGGTCGGACTCGTCCTTGCGGACCCGGATGGCCGCGACGGTGACCCCGGCACCGGAATCGATGTGGTGGTCGAGCATCTGTCGGGGATCGATGCGGTAGATGTGGTCGGCGCCGAACACGAACACGTAGTCGGGACCCTCGTCGTCGATGAGGTTGAGGTTCTGGTACATCGCGTCGGCCGAGCCGAGGAACCAGCGCGGCCCCCGGCGCATCTGGGCCGGCACCGACGTGACGTAGTTGCCGAGGAACGTGCTGAGCCGCCAGGTGCGGGCCAGGTGCACGTCGAGGCTGTGGCTCTTGTACTGGGTGAGCACCACGATCTTGCGGTAGCCGCCGTTGGCCAGGTTGGACAGCGGGAAGTCGATCAGCCGGTAGTGGCCGCCGAAGGGCACCGCCGGCTTGGCCCGATCGAGCGTGAGCGGGGCCAGCCGTTTGCCCTCACCGCCGGCGAGAACGATGCTCAGCACCTTGGGGCGGGCCGCGGTCTCGGGCATGAACCACATTGCCCCATAACGTGACGGCATGACGAGCGGGACGGGAACGGACGCGACGCCGATCGAGGACCTCGATCTGTGGCGTTTCGGCGAGGGCACCCACGACGGCCTGCCCCACCTGCTCGGCGCCCACGTGGACCCGACCGGGTGCACGTTCCGGGTGTGGGCCCCGGCGGCCCGGTCGGTCACCGTGATCGGCGACTTCAACGACTGGAACCCCGGCGCTTCGCCCCTCGTCGCTTCCCCGGCCGGAATCTGGGCGGGCCGCGTCCCGGGCGCCGAGGCGGGCGAGCGGTACAAGTACCAGATCGTCGGCGGCCGACGGATCGGTCCAGGACAAGGTCGATCCGGTGGGCTTCGCCAGCGAGGAGCCGCCCCGGACGGCCTCCCGGATCTGGGACCTGGCCTACGACTGGGGTGACGGGGATTGGATGGAATCCCGCGCGGTCCGCAACGCCCACGACGCCCCGATCTCGATATACGAGGTGCACCTGGGCTCGTGGCGCTACGAACCGGGCGGCTACCGGGCGCTGGCCCACCAGCTGGCCGACCACCTCGACGCGACCGGGTTCACCCACGTCGAGCTGCTCCCGGTGATGGAGCATCCGTTCTACGGCTCGTGGGGCTACCAGACCCTGGGCTACTTCGCCCCGACCGCCCGGTACGGCACGCCCCAGGACCTGATGTACCTGATCGATCTGCTGCACCAGCGGGGCCACGGCGTGCTGCTCGACTGGGTGCCCAGCCACTTCCCCACCGACGCCCACGGGTTGGCCCGGTTCGACGGCACCCACCTGTACGAGCACGCCGATCCGCGGCTCGGGTTCCACCCCGACTGGGAGAGCGCGATCTTCAACTACGACCGGCACGAGGTCCGGAGCTTCCTGCTGTCCAGCGCCCGGTTCTGGCTCGAGCGGTATCACGCCGACGGGCTGCGGGTCGATGCCGTCGCATCGATGCTGTACCGCGACTACTCGCGGAAGGCGGGTGAGTGGATCCCGAACCAGTACGGGGGCAACGAGAACCTCGGCGCCATCGACTTCCTGCAGGAGATGAACCGCCGGGTCTACCTCCACCATCCCGATGTCCTGACCGTGGCCGAGGAGTCCACCGCCTGGCCCGGCGTGTCGAAGCCCACCGACGGCGGCGGGCTCGGCTTCGGGTTCAAGTGGGACATGGGGTGGATGAACGACACGCTCGACTACTTCGGAGAGGACCCGGTGCACCGGCGTCATCATCACGGTCAGCTGACGTTCCGGATGATCTACGCGTTCGACGAGAACTTCGTGCTGCCGCTGTCCCATGACGAGGTCGTGCACGGCAAGGGGTCGCTGCTCTCCCGCCAGCCCGGCGACCGGTGGCAGCAGCTGGCCGGGCTGCGCCTGCTGTACGGCTACCAGTACGGGCTGCCGGGCAAGAAGCTGCTGTTCATGGGTGACGAGCTGGCCATGGAAGACGAGTGGAACCACGAACAGGAGCTGCCCTGGGGTCTGCTGGCCGAGGCCGGCCACGCCGGCGTCGCGGCGTGGGTGGGCCGGCTGAACGAGCTGTACCGGGCCGAACCCGCGCTGCACCGGGTCGACTCCGACCCGGCCGGATTCTCGTGGCTGATCGGCGACGACGCCGACAACAGCGTCCTGGCGTTCCTGCGCCATGCTCCCGGTGAGCGGTCGGTGCTGGTCGTCGGGAACTTCACGCCCGTGCCCCGGTCCGCCTATCGCATCGGCGTGCCACACGCCGGGACCTGGGTCGAACTGGCCAACGGTGACGACCCGGCGTTCGGCGGCAGCGGCCTGCTCAACGGTTCGGTCGAGACCGACGATGTGACTGCGCACGGCCACGAGACCTCGCTCACCATCACGGTCCCGCCGTTGGCCGTCTGCTTCCTCGCCCCGGATGGCTGAGCCGGTACGGGGCGGGTCGCCCGCCGCCGAGGCGCTGACGGACCTCCGACGCCTGGCCCGGTTCATGGGCATGGCCACCCGGTACACCGACGGTCTGGACCGCGAAGTCGTGGTCGGACCCGAGACGCTGATGCGGGTGTGCACCGCGCTGGGCGCACCGATCGAGCGCGTCGCCGACGCCGCCGGGGTGCTCGCGGCGGCGCAGTACGAACGGGCCGGCCGGGCGCTCCCGCCGGTCCTGGTGGCGTGGGACGGCCGGCTCGACGCCCTGCCGGCTGCCGGGCTCGGACGGGGCTCGGCGCGGGTCGAGCTGGATCTGGACGAGGGAGAGACACTGTCGGTCGAGCTGCCGACGGCCTCGACCCCTTTCCCCGAACCGATCCCGTTCGGCTACCACCGGTTGCAGGTCGAGACCGACGCCGGGGCGGCCGCCTGTACGGTCATCGCCGCACCGCAGCGCTCGTGGCAGCCTCCGGACCGGGGTCGGGGCTGGGGGGTCTCGGCCCACCTCGCCGCACTGCGGTCCGATCGCAGCCGATCGGTCGGCGATCTGGCCGATCTGCAGATGCTCTGCGACTGGATAGGTTCACGGGGGGGTGACCTCGTCTCGGTCCTGCCGCTCCTGCCCACCTTCGACGAGCCTCCGATCGAACCGAGCCCGTACTCGCCGGTCAGTCGGCTGTTCTGGAGCGAGCTGGTGCTCGACCTGGGCACCGCACGAGGGCCGGTCGCGGTCGATGACCTGCTGTCGGTGGAAGCGGCCGACGCCGAGGTCCGGGCGGCGCTGGCCGACGCGGCGCGACCCGACCCCGACGGGATCGACGACGAGCTGGCCCGGTACGCGAGGTTCCGGGCCGCGCAGCGCCGGCTCGGTCGGGACTGGCGCCGGTGGCCCGCGACGCAGCGTGGCGGCGATCTCGGCCCCGACGACATCGACTCCGACGAGGAGCGGTTCCAGCTCGCGGCCCAGGTCGAGGTCCGCCGCCAGCTGGCCGACCTACGGCACCACCTCGACGCCACCGGCGTCCGATTGGGTCTTGATCTGGCCGTCGGGGTGCACCCGCTCGGCTATGACGTGTGGTCCCGTCCCGACCTGTTCGCCGACGCGATGTCGGTGGGCGCACCACCCGACGCCGGGTTCCCCAGCGGCCAGAGCTGGGGGTTCGCCCCGGTGCTGCCCCATCGCTCCAGCCGGGAGGGTCACGCCTACCTCAGGGCCGGCATCGCCCATCAGGCCGCGCTGGCCGGCGTGCTGCGGGTGGACCACGTCATGGCCATGCACCGCCTCTACTGGATCCCCGACGGGATGGGCGTGGCCGACGGCACGTACGTGCACTACCCGACCGAGGAGCTGTTCGCCGTGCTGTGTCTCGAGTCCCATCGCAACGAGTGCCAGCTGGTGGGCGAGAACCTGGGCACCGTGCCGGCGGCCATCGACGATGCGCTGCCCCTCCACGGGATCCCGGGGATGTACCTGGCCGAGTTCGAGGCCAACGGTGGCGGCGGGATCGAGCCGCCGACCGCGACCGAGGTGGCGATGATCGACACCCACGACACGCCGACCCTGGCCGGCTGGCTCGCCGGATCCGACATCGACGAGCGGGTCACCGTCGGCCTGCTGGACCGAGCAGACGTGCCGCGGGAACGCGGCGCCCGCAGGAAGGCGGTCCGGGCCCTGGCCGAGGAGCTGGGCGGCGCCGTCGACGATGCCGAAGATCTGCTGTCCCGACTGATCGAGTGGCTCGGCCGATCGGCCGGCCCGCTGGTCGTGCTCTGGCTCGAGGATCTGTGGCTGGAGACCCGCCCGGTCAACGTGCCGGGTTCCACCTCGGCCCAACGCCCCAACTGGCAGCGCGCCATGGCCCGCTCGCTCGACGAGGCCCTGACCGACCCTGCGGTGAACGCGCGGCTCGAGCGGTTGGAGGCAGCCCGCCGCTCCCCACCCCCGTGACCCCCGCCGAAATCTGGTCCGCCAGCGTCGAATACCGACGGTCGGGCCAGGCCTGAATCCGGTCGACGATAGGGTCTCGAAGGAACGAAACCGATCACGGAGAGAAGGACCCCTGATGCTCGAAGTACTGCCCGGACTGCCCGACAACGTGCTGGGAATCAAGGCCATCGGCGAGGTCGAGGAGGACGACTACGAGGACGTCCTCGTCCCGGCCATCGAGGACCGCCTCAGCCGCCACGACAAGATCCGACTTCTGTACGTGCTCGGCCCCGAGTTCGAGGGCTACGAGGGCGAGGCCATGCTCGAGGACGCCAAGCTGGGCATGAAGACCTTCACCAAGTACGACAAGGTCGCAGTCGTCACCGACGCCGCCTGGGTGCGCCGCAGCGTCAAGGCGTTCGGCTGGATGATGCCCGGCCACGTCGAGACCTTCGCGATGGCCGACCTCGAGGCCGCCCGCGAGTGGATCGCCGCCTGAGCCCAGCTGACCCCCTCAACCGAAATCTGGTCCACCACCGTCGCTGAACGACGGCCATGGGGGGTGCAAATGCGCTCGGACGCCTACGAGCAGGCCACCGCGGTGGATCGGACGTTCTGACCGAGCTGCCAGTCACAGATCCGCAGCTCGACGCCCGGCCGGCTCTCGCCACCGATCTCGTCGATGATCTCTATCCGCGCCTGGCCCCGCGCCGACGTCTGGCCCGCTACGAAGGCGGTGAGCGTGACATCGCGTGACGGGGTGAGAGGAGCGGTGGTGGTGCAGTCGACGATCACCGTCATCGACTCACCATCGGGGAAGGAGATCACCTTCTGGTAGGCCGTCGTGTGTCCGCCCCCCTGGTCACCGGCGCCGTAGCAGTCCTCGCCGGCCGCGAGCGGCTCGCGTTGGAGGTCGTGGATCACGGCATCGAGGGCGCTGTCGGCTGCAGACGTGCGATCGAGCGTGTCCGCGGCCGAGCTCGATATGCGCAGAGCGGTGATGGTCATGCCGACCAGGGCGACCGCGATCACCGTGAGGAGACCGGTCATGGCCAGGACCGCGGCCAGCATGTAGCCACCCTCGGCATGGCTGGCCCGGGCCCGTCGGCGCAGCAGGCTCACGGCGTCTGGCTCCCGTTGTCCCAGATCGAGAGTCGCAGGCCACTCTGGCCACTGCCACCGCCCGAACCGCCCCCACCGTTGTGGGCCGAGCCCTGACCGTTGCCGGCGACTCCACCCGAACCGCCGGAACCGCCGGTTCCTCCCGCAGCAGCCGATCCTGCCGGCGCCCGCGACCCACCGGAGATCGAGAGCGATCCGGAGCCGTTGTGGTACACCGCGATGGAAGGTCCGCCGGCGCCACCACCGGAACCGCCACCACCGCCGGCGCCACCACCGCGGCCACCGTGCCATCCGGGGGAGGCATAACAGCACGACTCCCAGCCGCCGGTGCCACCATGCCCGGCGTTTCCTCCATCCCCGCCCGGACGACCATTGCCGCCCTTGCCGGCAGCCGCCGAGTTCACGGTGACCCCGGTGAGAGTGATGGTCGAATCAACCGCATAGACCCCGAAGGACCCGCCGCCGGATACCCCGGGCGATGTCTGGCCGATCCCGCTCTCTCCACCGGCCCCACCGGCACCACCGCCACCACCGGAGGCCGATGCGGATGCACCACCGCCACCGCCACCGCCACCGGCACCTCGACCACCATTGCCGCCATTACCGCCAGACGTGTTGGACCAGAGAGCGGCCTTGGTGCCGGGAGCGTTGGTCGCACCGGCTCCGGCCGATCCACCACCGCCTCCGTTGCCCGAATTGCCGTGCGAACCACCGCCGTTGCCGTGGTCACAGTTCCCGACGCCCCAGCTGCCGCAGCCGGTGACCGTGCCGTAGCCGCCGTTGCCACCCGACGCCCCACCGCCACCGGACTGACCCGACTGACCGCCTCCGCTGTACTGGCCGCCCCGGCCGCCGTTGCCACCTCTTGCCCCGCCGCTGCTGCAACCGCTCCCGCCGCTGCCCGGGCTGGAGGGACCGCCGGCGTTTGCGCCGTTGCCGCCGTCGCAGGCCTTGGCCGGCTTGCCCGGCACCGCGCCGGTGGAGTTCGGAGAGGCGACGCCGGCGGACGCGGTTGTCGAACCACCGGTGATGGTGACATTCGATCCCTGGATCGCCCGAACGCCATAGGCGCTGTTGCCGTCGCCGAGTGTGGTCCCACTGGCGATGGTCGTGGCGTCGACCGCGACCGAGGATCCGCCCTCGACCAGCAGTCCCGTCGCCGACGGGCCTTGACCGCCGTTGATGTCGAGATCGGACAGCGTGAGGTTGGCCGATCCGTTGCGGACCACAGCCGCCTGTGCGGTGCTGGACGAACCGCCGGACAGCGTCGGACCGACCAGCGTGAGGTTCGAGATCACCGTCGCCGCGGAGATGTTGTCGGCCCGCAGGGCGGAGTACTGGGATCCGACCGCTGATGCGTTCACCGTCGTTGTCTGGCCCTGCGACTGGTAGCCGGCCGCGTACCCGCCGTCGACATTGATCCCCGAGCGCGCGTCGAAGCGGGCGAAGGACCCACCGGTCACCAGAACGAGCGTCTTGGCTCGGGACTGGGCTTCGTCCAGCCCCTTCTGGATCTCCCGGCACGGGGCGCCGGAGGACCCGCATCCACTGGTGTCGGAGCCGGTCGAACTGACGTAGAGCACCTCGCTCTGGATGGAGATCGAGGCTACGACCGTTCGGCTGTTGCCCTGCGTGTCGGTGACGGTGATCTTCAGGAGGTAGTTGCTGATCGCGGCGTACGTGTGGACCCCGGCGATCTGACAGGTGGTCTGGCCGGAGCACGAGCTCGAAGGCGGATCGGACGATCCGTCCCCCCAGTCCCACTCATAGGTGTCGAGCGTGCCCTCGAACGCCTCGAGGTCTACGAGGATGTTGGTCGGCGTCCCCCTCACCGCCGACAGTGGCACGCCGAGGAACGTCGCGGTCGGTGGCTTGGCCACGACGTCGACGGTACGGATCGCGGGGCTCGAGCTGGAAGTTCCCTCGCTGTTGGTCACGTGCAGGCTGACCGTCCTCAGCCCGATGGTCGGGTATGAGTGCGTGACGACGGGTCCGGTCGTGGACGTGTTGCCGTCTCCGAAGTCCCACGCGTAGGTGAGGGTGCCGCCGCGGGGATCGACCGAAGTGGACGCGTCGAAGGTGATGGTCTCGTCGCGCTCGGGCGGGTTGGGCGAGAAGGTGAACCGGGGGATCGGTTCGGTGCCCGGCGGTGCGTAGCTGTTGACCCGACGCGTGCCCTTGACCACGACCGTCGTGGGTCGGTCGACCACGTTCGCTATGAGCGAGACCGTCTTGCAGAATTGATCCTGGCCCGTACCGCCCCCGTGCGGGCACGCGGTCGAGGCACTGAGCACCCCCGTGGTCATGCGCCTCGAGGTGCCGTCGTTGCCGGCCGTCGACGGGTCGATCTGACCGGGATTGACCCCCGGTGGAGCGCTGAGGTCGGGATCGGCGAGCGTGACGTCGGTGGCCTCGGACAGGTTGGGGCACTCTCGCCGCCAGAGCTCCTGCGTGCCCGGCTCCTCGGTGGAGGATACGAGGACGAAGGTGATGCGGCGATGGGCGGGGGTGATGAGGCCGGCCAGCACGTCTCCTCCGGACGCCTCTCCGCCGGCGCAGTCGCGGATGTCGCCGGCACTCCGGGCGGTCCCGGTCTCGTCGAGCTCACTGACCGCTGCCAACGAGCTGGCGACGTCATGGGGGAACTGCACGCTGGCGAGGCCCAGCCCGAACGTCTCGTCGTTGGTGGTTCGGACCGATTGCTGTTGGGTGATCGAGAGGAGAGCCCAGCCGAGAAACCCGCCGAGCAGAAGGGCGCTGAGGGAGACGGCCAACATCACCTCGACCAGCATGGCCCCCGATTGCCCGAATCGAGAGCCGAACCCGGACGCACCGTCGTCGTTTGGGCTCGGGCCCCGGGATTGTGTCTCGCCCATCGGCAGGTCGGAGCTCACAGGTGTTCCACCCACCAGGAGTCTCCCCACGGTGACCACTCACTGGAGAAGGTGCCGTAGGCGTTCGTGCGAATCGTCCGGGCTCTCTCCCGGTACTTCGACCCGAGGCAGAAGTTGAGCGAGTCGGGCCAATAGAGGTTCCATTGGGCGACCTGGTACGTTCCCTCGGCTCCGGCGGCGAAGCGTTTGGTCTTGGTCGGCCACGCAATGCAGCCCTGGGTTACTTCTACCTGGATCTCGACCTCGACCTGCTCGCCGGGCGAGGACGGACCGTTCGTCCACCCGAACTTCATCCAGGCGTCGGGGTTGTTGAAGAGAAACTCACCAGCAGCATCGACCTCGGTGACGGGATTCGGCGGGTCGAAGTCCTTCACCATGAGCGTCTGGGTCGTGGTGGCGGTGGCCCCGTTGGCCGCGGTGACCGTCAGGCTGATCGTGTAGGGCGTACCGGGGGGGACGTGGGGGGTGTCGTAGAGATGGGCGGACGGCGGGTTGCCGGTCGCGGTGGTTCCGTCACCGAAGTCCCATGAGTAGCTGCTGACCGGATCGTTGTTGTCGTCGTGCGACGCCCCCCCGTCGAATCTGACGTACTGGTCGGTCACCACGGTCGAACCCGACGGCAGCGGGGTGAAGGTGCCTGTGGAGCTCTGGATCGACATGGCGAAGATGGCCGTCGGCGGCGGCGGGCCGACCACCGTTACGTCGATGTTGTAGAAGGCGATGCCGGTGAGTCCGAAGCTGTCGGTCACCGTGAGCTTGACCTGATGGATCTGGTCGCGCGTGAAGACGTGGGAGGTGACGGCGTCGGACGAGGAGTTCGCCGTACCGCTCAACGGGTCACCGAAATCCCAGGCATGAGAGACGATCGTGCCATCGAGCGAGTTGGAGGCGGTGCCGTCGAAGTTGACCGTGAGAGGGGAATTACCGGTGGGACACGGCGAGCTGGCCCCGCAGGAAGTGTTGATCACCGCGGCCGGGGGCAGCGGTGGACTGCTCGCGGCCGGGATCGTGACGAGCCTGGACGTACTGTTGGTGACCCCCTCGGCATCGGTCACGGTGAGCGTGATCGTGTAGTCCTCGCTCGCTCCGGTGGCGTTGTAGGTGCAGCGTTCATCCGGCTGGGGGTTGTCGGGGGGGTCGGAGACGAAGACGGTGCCGGCGGGGTCGCCGCACTCCCACCTGTACTCGATCAGGGCGGCCTGTGGCGTGGAGTTGCTACCGTCGAGCGCCACGATGCCGAGCGGATCACCGATGAAACTCTCGACCGTGGCGTTGAAGTCGGCGACCGGGCCCTCGGCCGGCGCGGGGTTGCGCTTCACCATCGTCCCGGCGCGGGTGGTGCCCCGGTAGGTGACCTCGAGCCCCAGGGACTGCTTGCCCGAGTCGGCCGATCCACCCGTGCATCCACCGTGGGTGTCCGCTGACACGATCGTGGCACTGACCTGGCCCGATGGCCCGACGATTCGCTGGGCGGCCGGCAGGCCGGACTCGTAGTCGTTGAACGCTGCGGTGTAGAGAGCGACGACGTCACCGTCGGTGCAGGGTCGGTAGTCGATCTGTTGGAGCGTCTCCTCGAAGCTCGTCAACAGCACATTGGACCGCGCCACCTCGTTGGCGCTGGAGGCCGATCGCATGGTGGTGATCAGGCCTGTTGTCAGCGCGCCGACGAGCAGGCCGATGATCATCATCGCCACCACGACTTCGATCAGCGCGAAGCCCCGCTGGTCCTCGGACGTGGAAGGCCGACCTGTCCCCGCGGTGAATCTCGAGAAGCTGAGCACTTGCGCACCGTCCGAGCTGACTGGGGGCGGCCGACGATGCCGACGCCCGGCGTCAGCTCCCGCTCCCGATCGCGGAGCGCCCCGGTCACCCAACGAGGACAGCTCCATGTATCCCGGGTTACACTAGTCCCTGCACCAGCGGGTGGCAAGTACGGTCGGGTACAAAGCGATATACGGTGCACCAATGCCGCCTGGCCGACTCTGTCTCGTCTTCCCGGCCGCGATCGCACTCGCAGCATGCAGTGGCGACGTCGGCGGGTCCTCCGACGGGTCACTTTCGACGACGACTGCACCGAGGTCGATCGTCGCAACCACGACGACGGTTGCACCCGAGCCACCGATCGAGGTGGACCTACCGTTGTTCACCGACGTCAGCGAGGAATCCGGTTTCACCGAGACCCAGTCCGACCTGGGCTTCAGCGGCGAGGAATCCCAGGGTGCCGCGGCTGCTGTAGCCGACATCGACCGCGACGGCGATCTCGACGTCTTCCTACCGAGGGTGGGCAAACCCAACGGGCTCTACGTCAACGATGGTGAGGGCGGCTTCACCGATATCGCCGCCGACGTCGGGGTTGGCGGACCGATCGACCGCTTCGGCTCGGCGGCCTCGGCGTTCCTCGACATCGAAGGGGACGGCGACCTCGACCTGTTCGCGGCGGGGGCGGCGGCGGGCTCGGACCAACTCCTGGTCAACGACGGTACGGGCCACTTCACCGACGAGGCGGCAACCCGGGGACTGGATCGGCCGGTGGCAGCGAGCACCACCAACACCCAGCAACACGGCGTCACGGTTGCCGACGTGAACCTCGACGGCCACATGGATCTGCTCGTCCTGCAATGGCGATTCGAGATCTTCAACCAGCTCTCGTTCGGCCGGGCCGAAGAAGCCGGGATCTGGGAGAGAGGCGCCTCGCCCACACCCTGTGAGACGGCCGCCGGCACCGCCGCGGTCGGCTTTCCCTTGGAGCCGGGCACGCCGCCGGGTCGCTCCGCTCTCTATCTCAACGATGGCACCGGCCGGTTCGCCGACGTGACCGAGGAGTACGGACTGGCGTTGGACGACATCGTGGCGTTCACAGGCGTGTTCAACGACGTCGACGGTGACCGATGGCCGGATCTCGCCATCACCGGTGACGGTTGCACGAGCCATCTGTACCGAAACGTCGAGGGGACCGGGTTCGAGAACATCACCGAGGAAGCCGGCGTCGGTACGGACGAGAACGGTATGGGTTCGGTCGTCCGTGACATCGACGGCGACGGGACACCCGACTGGTTCATCACGTCCATCTACCTCGATCCACCCGAAGGCGAGATCTGTCCGGGATCCAGCTTCGTCGCATGCTCCGGGAACCGGCTCTACCTGAATGACGGCAGCGGTTCTTTTAGCGACGGCACCGACGAGCTCGGGGTCCGCGACACCGATTGGGGCTGGGGCGCCGCGATCGAGGACTTCTCCAACGACGGCCAGCTGGAGGTCGTTGCCACCAACGGCTTCCGTGTCTCGGACGAGCCCGACCCGAATGACAGACTCATCTTCCCCTTCGTCGATGATCCGACACGCTTCTTCGCGTGGTCGGGCCGAGCGGCCGACTCGCCGTTCGGGGACGTCGCGGCCCAGGTGGGCATCGACGACTCGGGTGTGGGCCATGCGCTGGTGCCCTTCGACATGGACGGCGATGGCGACCTGGACCTGCTGATCGCCCAGTCCAACGACACCCCCGTCCTGTACCGCAACGACACCGAGCCGGCCCGGTCGTGGATCACGATCTCGCTCGAGGATCCGACCCAGCCGGGGAACCGGTGGGGTGACGGGGCGCGGGTGGTCATCACGCCCGATGCCGATTCGACGCCGATCGTCGATTGGGTCAGCACCAGCGGGTCGTACGAATCGCAGAAGCCGCCGACGGTGCACCGCGGCTTCGGCGACCGGACCGAGCCGCTCGCGAAGGTCGAGGTCTTCTGGCCCGGTGAGACCACCCCACAGACGGTCACCGACGTGGAGCTGGATCAGCAGCTCGACGTCGTGCGTGCGGCGTGAGGCTGATCAGGCCGGGCAGTCCGCGGGTGCGGGCTCGCCGGCGAATCGATCGCCGATCCACGTGACGACGTCGTCGATCGCCTCGGCGTAGGCCAGGTTGTGGTCCCAGTCGGGCTCCCGCATGAGCTGCGTCGCAACCTCTTCGGCGCACAGCTGGTCGAACAGCGCTTCGGTGCCCGCGATGGGGACGAGGGGATCGGCGTCGCCGTGGGCGATGACGACAGGCGCGGTGGTGTCGCCGACCACGACGGAGTTGACCTCGAGTGCCGCCTGCCACGGATCGACGTTCTCGGGATCGGACCGGAAGACGTCTTCGGGCGGCCGGGTGACCCCTTCGGCGATGTCACCGGTGCAGCCCTGTCGGGCCAAGCGCGCGGTCTCGGCGTCCTCGACCACGACGAGGTCGAGGAGCTCGGTCTGCTCGTAGACCTCGGCCCAGCCGAGCACGGCTTCGGCGGCGAAGGGGAAGACGACCGGATCGACGAGACCGGGACGGAGGAACGTGCCGGCGTCGGTCACCGGGGCGTGGGCGGCGGCGCCGCGGAAGTCGAGCTCGGGGGCGTACTCCGGCTGGAGCGAGCGGGCGAACAGTGCCGCATGGCCACCCTGGGACCAGCCCCAGGCCACGGTCACGTCGCCGCCGCCCAGCTCTCCGGCGGCCCGGGCCGCGTCGAGCACGTTGTGGCCGGCAGCCTCGCCCACAAGGTAGGGGTGGATCTCGTCGGCGACGCCGAGGCCCTCGTAGTCGGGGGCGGCGACGATGTAGCCCGCGTCGAGCAGGGCCGCCGCGCCGGGGATGGTGATGGGCGCGAAGTTCGACGGGGCACAGTCGTCACCGATCCCCGTCGTACCGTGGGCCCATACGACGACCGGGTAGCCGCCGTCGGGGGGCGGGATGGCGGGTTGGATGATGACACCGGTGACCGGCACCGGGTCACCGGCCGGAGTGGTGGAGACGTACTCCACCTCGAAGCCGGTCCCGTTCATCTCCGGGTTGAGCTCGATCGGACTCTGCGACAACAGCTCGCCCGGTTCACCGCTGGACAGGACTGTGGCGGGCTCGTAGAACGTCAGCGCTGCGTCCGACGCGCCGTCGTCGCCGCACGCCGCGGCGATCATCCCCAGGGAAAGACACAGGACCACGACACGCATCCGGCGAACCTACAGCCGGGCGATGACCTTCACCTCGACCATGAGCTCGGGCAACACGAGTCTGCTCACCTCGACCATCGTCTGGCTCGCTTCGGCGGCACCGCCGAAGAGCTCGGCTCGGAGCGCTCCCAGCGGTTCGATGTTGCTCATCACGGCGTCGAAGTCGGTGACGAAGATCATCTCGTCGACGACGTTGCTCAGGTCGGCATCGAACTGCGCGAGCACCCGCTCGAGATTCGCGTAGCACTGGGTGAACTGGGCCACGACGTCGCCGGGACCGACGAGGTTGCCCGTCTCGTCCATCGCGACCTGGCCCGCCAGGGTGATCTGGTCGCCGACGCGTACCCCCTCGCACATGATGTCCTGGAACGGCCCGCTCCGGTAGGTGGTCTTCTCGATCGCCATGTGTGCTCCCCGGGTGCTCGTTGATGGAGCCCATCATCACCCACCGACCCGACCGCGCGTCGACCGATGATCGCCGGGCGACCCGACCCCGCGGGCCGCCCCGGGCCGGGCCCGTCACGTCGCCGCGGCGTCGTCGCCCTCGTTCCTGCGCGCCCGCTGCTCGGCGTCCTTCCGGACCGTGTACTCGGCGATCTTGCCGGCCACGTGCCGCTTCTCCTCGTCGTTCATGTCGGCGAAGCCCTCGGGCGGGCGGACGAGGATCGGGGGGTTGTCCCACCACCTTCCTCCCTTCCCGACAGCCCACCGGGGTCGAGCAGTCTCCGACTCCAGCTCGCAGACGCAGAACTCGTTGCCCTCGGGGTCGGCCATCAGGATCCACGACGTGCCGTGTTCGAGGAAGGGCTCGTCGCGGGTCCGCGTGGCGCCGAGGCCGACCAGTCGGCTCGCCTCCGCCTCGATGTCGGCGGCGTGGAGGTCGAGGTGGAGCCGGTTCTTCGCCGTCTTCGGCTCGGCGACCTCCTGGAGGATCAGCTTGGGCGAGATCCGGTCGGGATCGACCAGCGACCGGTAGTTCCCGGCCGACCCGAGCCGCCGGTAGCCGAGCGCCGCGGCCCAGAAGTCGGCGAGACGATCGGCGTCGGCGCAGTCGAGCACCAGTTCCAGCTTCGCGACCATGGGGTCGAGTCTCGCTGACTCGGATGGCGGTTCCAACCCCTCGAGCCGGGGCCCGGCTCCCGCCAGCGCCGAGCCCGCACGGTCAGGATCGCCGAGCCGTCCGATGTTGTCAACACCCGGCCTCAGTTCCCGGGGAACCCGAACCGGTTCATCCGGCGTTGATCCTGATCGGTCACGCTCCGTGCCAGCCAACTCGGCTACAGCCGGTTCTCGGCGAGTAGCCTGGTCGACAGGGTGGACGGGGGAGTGCCATCCATGAGGGAGCACCAGGAGCACGCCGGATGATCACCCGGTCCGACCGGTTCCGCGCGTGCCTTCTCGGCGGGGCCGTCGGCCACGCCCTCGGCGCCCCGGTCAAGTCCGCGTCACTGAGCCAGATCATCGAGCAGTACGGACCGGATGGCATCACCACCTGCTGCCCTGGGTTCGACCGCACCGGAACGATCAGCGTCGACACCCAGATGACGCTGTTCATAGCTGAGGGTCTGCTGGGGGCCAAGAAGCGGCCCGATGCCGATCCGCTGGTCGAGATCAGGCAGGCCTGCGGGCCCTGGCTCACCACCCAGGGCGAGGATACGCCGGCGACGGAGGAGGCCAGCCTCCACCGTCCGGCACAGCGGGACGCCTCTGACGGCGGACTCCGAGCTGGTGGTATCGGCACGGCCGATCGGACGACCAACGACAGCGAGGCAGGCGGCGGAGGCATGCGGGTCGCGCCGATCGGCTTGGTCGCAGACGACCCGTTTCGGCTGGCCGCCGACACCGCCGCCCTCACCCACGGCCGCCCGAGCGGCGTCCTCGCTGCCGGTGCCCTCGCCGAGCTGATCAGTGACCTCGTGGCGGGCCTCGCCCTCGCCGACGCAGTGGCTCAGACCCGAGCCCGGACTGCAGCCGAGCCCGACAGCGGAAGGGTGGTGGATTCGATCGATGAGGCGGTCGCGCTGGCCGGTCAGGGTCCGGGCACGATGGGTGCGGTCGAGACGCTGGGCCAGGGATGGTCGGCCGAAGAAGCGCTGGGCATGTCCATCTACTGCGCGCTGGTGGCCACCGACTTCACCAACGGCCTGGTGCTGGCTGTCAACCACGGCGGCGACAGCCACCACACCGGCGCCATCACCGGCAACATCCTCGGGACTCTGCTGGGCGAACGGGCGATCCCCGTCGACTGGCTCACACCGCTCGAAGGCCATCAGGCGATCGCTCACATGGCCGACCTGCTGGTCAGCGAGTTCGCCGACTGAGCCGACGGCGGACCGTGGTCGCCGGATCGATTCTGACCGGGCGGTGGCGGGGACTCGATTCGAATTGATGCGCCGGCGAGCCGGATCGGCCAGGCTGGGGAGGGTGTCCGGCATCGGGGAGCAGATCGGGACGGTCGAACGATGATCACGCGCTCCGATCGGTTCCGAGGCTGCCTGCTCGGCGGTGCGGTCGGTGACGCCCTCGGCGCGCCGGTCGAGTTCGCGGGGCTGACCACCATTCTCGACGAGCACGGACCGGACGGCATCACCGACTACTCCCCCGCCTTCGGCCGGCTCGGGGCGATCACCGACGACACCCAGCTGACGCTTTTCACCGCGGAGGGCCTGCTTCTGGCTCGAGGCCGCTCCGACGCCGACCCGGTCACCGAGATCAACCGGGCCTACCTGCGCTGGCTCGTCACCCAGGGCGAGAGCTCCGCAGCGGCGACCGAGCCCGGCCCGACCGGGCCCGGCTGGCTGCTCGACGAGGTCTTCCTCCATCACCGACGGGCACCCGGCAACACGTGTCTCGGCGCCCTCCGGGCGGGCGGCATGGGCACGGTCGACCGACCGATCAACCACAGCAAGGGTTGCGGTGGGGTCATGCGGGTCGCCCCGATCGGCCTCGTCGACGACGACCCGTTCCGCCTGGCGGCCGACGCGGCGGCGCTCACCCACGGGCATCCGAGCGGCTTCCTCGCCGCCGGCGCGCTCGCCGTGATCATCGCAGAGCTGGCGGCGGGTCTGGACCTGAAGGACGCGGTCGACCTGGCGGGAGCGCGCACGGCGGCCGAGTCCGCTAGCGGCGAGGTGGTCGACGCCATCGACGAGGCCGTCACCCTGGCCATGGGTGGCTCCGGGAAGATCGGCTCGGTCGAGGCCCTGGGCCGGGGATGGGTGGCCGAAGAAGCGCTGGCCATGTCGATCTACTGCGCGCTTGTGGCCACCGACTTCGCCGACGGCCTGGTGCTGGCTGTCAACCACGGCGGCGACAGCGACAGCACCGGGGCCATGACCGGCAACATCCTCGGGACTCTGCTGGGCGAGTGGGCGATCCCCGCCGCGTGGCTCGATGCCCTCGAAGGCCGGGAGACCATCGCTCGCACGGCCGACCAGCTGGCCGTCGAGCTCAATGGCTGAGCCGACCGCGGCGCGGCGTCGAGAGTCGCGAGCGGTCATCGTCGGGTCGGTGCTGGTGGTCGTGCTGGCCGGATGCATCGTGGACGAGGGTGGATCGGGCGGGACGTCGGCGACCGGCGACCCGGCTGCGGCGACCACGCCGGCGAACGGTCGGCCGGCCGGAGGGACCGCCCAGCTCCTCGGTGGCCTCGAGGTGCGGTCGCCGGACGCGCCGCCTGCTCCGCCGTACGAGCGCAACCACTACGACGCCGGCGGATGGCTCGACTTCGACGGCGACTGCCAGTCGACGCGCCACGAGGTGCTCCAGCGCGACTCGCAGAACGAGGTCACGCTCGACGATTCGGGCTGCTATGTCGAGACCGGCCGCTGGATCGACGCCTGGTCGCTCGAGGAGCTCCGGACCGCGGACGAGGCGACGATCGACCACGTCGTGCCGCTGTCGCACGCCCACGCCATGGGTGCGTGGCGGTGGGACGAGGACACCAGGCACCGGTTCGCCAACGACGAGGACCCGACCGCGCTCGTCGTCGTGTCGCAGTCGACCAACTCGTCGAAAGGCAACAGCCCTCCCGAGGGATGGCTCCCGCCCGACGAGTCGACGTGGTGCCGCTACGCCGAGTCGTGGGTACGTACCAAGGACCGCTGGGACCTGCCGGTGACCGGCGAGGAGAAGCGGGCGCTGGAGGGCGTGCTCACCGGGTGCGGGTGAGGTCACACGGCCCAAGACTCACGTCATCCGCGCATGGGCCGATAGACCTACGTGGCCGATCAGCCGAAGTCGATCTCGGAGTTCGTCTCCGACGTGCTGAGCCAGCTGTCACCGACTGCCTGGCTCCCTTCCGCCACCGTCGTTCTCGGCACAGCGTTCTTCCTCGAGTTGAGCGCCCACGGCGACCACAGCATCAAGGGCGCCCTGGGATCACTGACCGAACGCCCGCTCGCGACGTTCGTCCTTCTGGGCGTTGCCGTCCTGCTCGTCGGTCTGATCCTGCAAGCCTTCTCGTTCACGCTGATCCGCTTCGCCGAGGGCTACTGGGATCCTCTCAGCCCGCTCGGGGGCATCTGCTCCCGCTGCATCAAGAGAAAAGAGCGGCAGCGTCGAGCGCTGGAGCAGGACCTCGTCGCGGCGACCAGGGCGGCCATCGAGGACGCCGCGTCAGGTCTGAGGTTGTCCTGCGACGGGGAGGTCTCGGCCGAGGAGATCATCAGCTACCAGTCGATCGGGGGATTCGATCCCGAGATCCCGCATCCGAGGGAGTGGTCCGACCGGGAACATGAGATCGCCGCCCTGAATTGGGCCCGGGAGGCACCACCGGAGCAACTCCGCCGGATCGACGCGCTCGCAGAACGGCTGGCTCGGATGCCGGAGGGCCACCGCGTCCTCCCGACGAAGCTGGGCAACACCCTTCGATCCCATGAGGACGCCGCATCCGGGATCCTCGACGAGGGCATCGAAGTCGCGCTCCAGCGCGACTATGAACGTCTGTCACCCCCGTTGGACGAAGAGCACGACTACCTCAGGTCGCGCCTCGATCTCTACGTCCTGCTGGCCTGCTGTCTCACCATGCTCGCTCCGATCGGTCTCGTGGTCCTCAACTCGGGCTTGTCGGAGAATCTCTGGACCGTTCTCCTCGTCGCGCTCGCTCCGGTCCTCGGGTGGCTGGCAGCGCGAGCAGCCGTCGCGGTCGCCGACGACTATGGGCACCTGCTCGAGGTCATCGCCGACTACCTGGAGCGCACTCCCGATTCAAGTGCGGTAGCCGGCAGCTGAGTCGCAGGACGAAGTCAGCCCGGCCGAGCCGCGACCATCCGGGTGTCATGGGTTGGGCACTTCGGCGCCTTGGCCGCAGACGTCCAGTAGTCGCAAGCCTCACACACCCACACGCTGGACTGCCCCGCTGATGTTCCCGGGACCCTCCGGCTCACTTGCTTCGGCCGGTCAGCCATGGACAGAGCATGCCACACGGGAGTGGCCGACAGGTGTGAGGTCTGCTGTGGGACCGGGCGTCCCCGGCGCGGCAACGCTCCGGTGAAACGCTCAGCGTCATCCAAGCGACACGACGTGGCCGGGAGGCCGCCCGAGCGGCCATCCTGGAGGGGTTCGCGAGCAGACGGAGCTCCGTTGAAGAAGTCGCTTCCCCTGGACACCATCGACCTCCTGTCGGCGCCGCTGTTCGCCATCACGATGGTGGCCGAGGCCCGGGGCCTACGGAACCGTGCCGAGCTCCGGGAGCTGGGCGATCTCGACGACGCCACCCGTGAAGAGCTCTCCGACCCCGGCCTCCCGCCCGATCCTCTCGTCCCGGTCGGCTTCGAGCGTCGCGACACCGTGGCCAGTCTCACGATGTTGGCCGGGAACGTGGCCGTCAACCTGGCACTGGCGCCGGTGCTGGGCCGGATCAACCGCTTCCTGTACCGGCACCGGATCATCGACCTCGGCCAGCGGCGCGGATCGTTCCCTGTCGCCCTGATCATGTGGGACTTCCTCTACTACTGGAACCACCGTTGGATGCACGAGCACCGGCTGTTCTGGGCCAACCACGTGACCCACCACTCGAGCGAGCACTACAACCTGTCGACCGCGCTGCGCCAGCCGTGGTCGGGGTTCCTGCTGTGGTGGGTCTACTTCCCGATGCCGCTACTGGGGATCCCCCCGGAGCAGACGGCGCGGGCGGGTCAGCTCAACCTGCTCTACCAGTACTGGATCCACACCGAGATGATCGACCGGCTGCCCGAACCGGCGGAGAAGGTGCTCAACACGCCGTCGCACCATCGGGTTCACCACGGCACGAACCCGCAGTATCTCGACAAGAACCACGGGGGCGTCCTGATCGTCTGGGACAAGCTGTTCGGCACGTTCGAACCCGAAGTACGGCGAATCAAGTACGGGCTGACGAAGAACATCGAGACCTTCAACCCGCTGCGCATCGGCTACCAGGAGTTCGTCGACATCCTCCGCGACATCCGAGCCGCCGAGGGCCTGCGCACGAAGCTGAGCTACGTGTTCAAGCGCCCCGGCTGGAGCCCCCGCTGACCCTCTTCGCCGAAATCTGGTCCGCCGGCGTCGGTTTCCGACGGTTCGGACACCGGAGATGCCGTTTCCCGACCCGATGAGACCGCCCGATCGTCCCGCCGGGGTGGCTCAGCGCCGGGCGAGACGCTTGGGGTTGGCCAGCAGCTCACCGATGGCCCGCTCGAGCTCGCGGGCGAAGATGAGGCGAGCGGCGTCGCCCGCGATCGGGCGGAGCGGCCCGAGGAGCTCGCCGGGATCGGCACCGTCGCCGAACCCGTCACGGAGCGCCTGCTCGAACAGTCCCATGAGCTTGCCGGAGGCCCGCTCGAGGTGTTCCTGGAGGATCTTGCCGGCAGCGAGGACGAGGGTGCAGTCGATTCCCTGACCGACGAGCCCCGCGCTGAGCTCGAGAAGATCGGGTGACGACGCCAGCCAGGACGAACCCCGGCGACTGACCAGGCCGGCCGACTCGAACTCGCCGAGGGTCCCCGTCGGCGTGTCGGCCAGGAGCTCGTTGATCTCCTGTGTGGACAGCAACCTCGGCTCCTCGGCACTCCACGAGCCGCTCAGCGACGCGTCGAGCCCGAGCCATTCGGCCACCCGGGCCGCGGCGTTGCCCGACTCGAGCAGTTCCCGGATCGCGGGCAGCTTGAGGCCCCGATCGTGCAGTTGCCCGATCAGCCGGAGCCGTTCGGCATGTTCCTCGCCGTAGCGGGCCACCCGGCGATCCGAGTCGTCCTTGACCGGCGGCTGCAACAGCTTCTTGGTCTGGTAGTAGCGGATGGTCCGGGCGGGCACGCCGGTCAGTTCGGAGAGCTCCTCCTGGGTCATCGTGGCCGAAGGGCCGTCCGGCTCGGGATCGGACGGAGCGTCGCTTCGGGCTCGGCGATGGGAGGCCATGAACCCATTCTGACACATGGTGACAGCTGCCACTGCCAAGATTCCTTGACAGCGCTCGGTGTTGATAACAGTATATGGTGTCATGACGCCACCGTTGACTGTCAGGAACTCGCGAACCGCCGGCCCCGAACCGGGACGTCTGAATCGGCTCCTGAAGCCGTGGACCACCCCCCTCGAGCCCGCCGAACTGCTCCGCACCTTCCTGCCCCGAACGGCGCCGACCCGACGAGGTTCGGCCGACGACGGCGTCGAACCGCGCCCTGTTCCCGCCGCTCCGCCGGCCGGCGCCTCCCCCACCGTGCGGTGGGGCGACGTGGTCCTGACCGCCTCGCACGACGACACGATCCTCGAGCTGCTCGAACGAAACGGCGAGCATCCCGCTTTCGGGTGTCGTCGAGGTGTGTGCCGCCGGTGCGTGACCCCGTTGTTGTCGGGCCGGGTCCGGGATGACCGCGACGACCGCGACGTCGACGCCGGCACCCACGTGCGGATCTGTGTCACCGCGCCGGTGACCGACATCGCCCTCGAGCCGACCGTGTCGCCCGACCGGGTCCCGGCCGACGCAACCGCCGGAGCCGTCCGATGACCGCCACCATCGACCACACCGACCAACCCGACGCGACGCTCGACGCGACCACCGCCGCCGCCGATGCCGACGCCGCCGCCGACAACGACACGACAACGACAACGACGACTACACCCGCCTGCTGGCGACGGTGGACCTCGACGTGCTGGCCGCCGAGCTCGACGGGCTGCGCGCCGAGGTCATCGCCTCGCTCGGTCCCGATGACGAGGCCTACATCCGGGGACTCATCCGCGCCCAACGCGGGCTGGACCTCGCCGGGCGCGCCGCGTTGTGGGCCGGGATCCTCCCGCCGGCATGGATCACCGGCGTCGGCCTCCTGAGCCTGGCCAAGATCCTCGAGAACATGGAGATCGGCCACAACGTCATGCACGGCCAGTGGGACTGGCTCGACGACCCCGCCATCCACTCGACCACCTGGGAGTGGGACAACGTCGTCCCGGCCTCGCAGTGGAAGCACTCCCACAACGAGCTGCACCACCAGTGGACCAACATCGACGGCGTCGACCACGACCTCGGCTACCGGGCCTTCCGGGTCGACGACGGACAGCCCCACCAGCCGCTCCACCGGTATCAGCCGCTGATGGCCCTCGGGCTCGCACTGGTCTTCGAGTACGGCATCGCCCTCCACGACGTCGAAGGCCTCGGTCTGTTCGACGACAGCAGCTACGACCCCGAAATCGCCCAGCCCAAGCTCGGCGAGAGCCTCGAGAAGATGCGGCGACAGGCGACGAAGGACTACGTGGCCTTTCCCGCTCTGTCGCTGATCCCGTTCGGGCCGGCCGGCTTCGTAGCGTCCGCGCTCGGATCGGCGGCGTCGAACGTCGTGCGCAACGTGTGGTCGTTCGCCGTGATCTTCTGCGGCCACTTTCCCGACGACGTGGCGATGTTCCCGGCCGAGGCGGCCGACGATCAGCGGCGCGGCGCCTGGTATCTCCGACAGGTCCTGGGCTCGGCCAACTTCGAGGGCGGTCCGCTCATGCACCTCCTCACCGGGAACCTCGACCACCAGATCGAACACCACCTCTACCCCGACCTGCCGTCGAACCGGTATCCCGAGCTGGCTCCCAAGGTGCGGGAGATCTGCCGCCGCCACGGCATCCCCTACAACACCGACTCCTTCGCCCGGCAGCTCTCGTCCGTCGCCCGCAAGATCTGGCGCCTCCGGCGACCCTGAGCCGGGCAGCCCGGGCGGTCGGTGTCGACGTTCGGCCCGGTCGGTCGTAGGCTCCTCGCTCGTGCAGCTCGAAGGGACCACAGCGCTCGTCACCGGGGCCAGCGGCGGCCTGGGTCATGCCATCGCCCATGAGCTCCACCGCGCCGGCTCCCGCCTCGTCCTCCACGGCCGGCGCGAACCGGAGCTGAACTCACTGGCGGAGGCCGTGGACGGCACCGTCGTCGTGGCCGACGTCGCCGAGCGATCGGACCTCTATGAGCTGACCGAGCAGTGCCGGGACGTGGACGTGGTCATCGCCAACGCCGGCATCAGCGGTGACGGCCTGATCGTCGGTGGCGATCCGGCGGATGTCGATCGGGTCATCGAGGTGAATCTCACCGCCAACATCCATCTCGCCCGGGAGCTGGGCGGCCACATGGTGGAACGGCGCCGCGGCCACATCGTGTTCATCGGCTCGCTGGCCGGGAAGGCCGCCGGAGCCGGAACGGCGCTGTACTCGGCGTCCAAGTTCGGGCTGCGCGGCTTCGCGATCGCCCTTCGCGACGAGCTCGGACCCGAAGGCGTCGGCGTCTCACTCGTCCAACCCGGATTCGTGCGCGACGCCGGCATGTTCGCCGACGGAGGGTCCGAGCTGCCTCCCGGGATCGGGACCTCGAGTCCCGAGGCGGTCGCCACCGCGGTCCGCCGGGCCATCGAGAAGGACAAGGGGATGGTCACGGTCGCTCCCCCGCTGATCCGCGGTGCCGCCGACATGGCCAACGCCGCGCCGACCCTCGCCATGTGGATCGCCAACCACACCCCGCTCGGCGACGTCAGGCAGGTCACCTACACCTGACGCGGACGCGATGTTCGAAGCCGGCGGCCGGGCCACCCTTGCTACGGCCCGTCGGCGGCGGCCTGGAGCGCGGCGAGATCGAGCTTCCTCATCCCGAGCATCGCCCCTATGGCCCGCTCGGCCCGGGCCGGGTCCGGATCGGGTCACCGTGTACGGGAACCCCTCTCCGGCGGGCGGGTAGGTCGAGAACGTGTGCGTTGCCGACGGATCGCCGGAGGCAGATGTCGAGCTCCCGTCACCCCAGCTCCGGCTTCACACCATGGCGCCCAGTCTGAGCCACGCCGGGCGGATGTAGGCTCGGGCCCACGCCGAATATCAGACGATCATCGACCGGCGTCCTGCGATGGCGACGAACTCCACGATCAACGGCGGAAGCGTCGTCGGAGCGCTGCTCGCGACGGTCGCGCTGCTCGCGATCGGCTGCAGCTCGGGATCGGAGTATTCGCAGCCTTCGGCCCCCGACCCCGGCAGCGAAACCACCACCGCCCCGGCCCCGGTCGAGGTCGAGCCCGACCCTTACGTCCCGGCGGTGACGGTCGCTCCCGTGCCGACCGATGGCGTGGACCTCGGCGGCCTGGTCTTCATCGACGTGACCGACCAGGCGGGTCTCGACGCACTCCACACCCGGCCCGACCTCGTCGGACGTGATGACATCGCGGCCAACCTGCTCGCCGGTCAGGCCGCGGCCGGCGACTACGACGACGACGGCGACATCGACCTGGTCCTGACCCGCACCGGGCTTTCGACCCTCCTCTACCGCAACGACGGCACGGGGTCCTTCACCGACGTCGCCACCGAGGCCGGCGTCGACGGGCCGGTCGCCGAAGAGGGTCCGGCCACCCCGACGCTCGTCGACATCGACGGTGACGGTCATCTCGATCTCCTTCTGTCGGCCACGCCGGGCGGAGCCGGCGCGCTCTACCTCAACGAAGGCGACGGCACCTTCCGCGACGCCACCGAACGGAGCGGGCTCGACCTGCGCCGCGCCAAACCGGACCCTTGGAATCCCGTCGGCGCCGCCCTGGCCGACTGGGATCACGACGGCGACCTCGACCTGGTCACGATCGGCTGGTACACCGAACTCATCGGCGCCGGGGCCGCTCTGGAGGACACCACCACCGAGGTCCCCGACTCGCTGTGCGAGCCGGCAGAACGCCGCGAGCCGATCATCCTCGGAGACCCGACCCTGGGCCTGGACACGGTGCCCGCTTCGCGGCTGTACCGCAACGACGGCAACGCCCGGTTCACCGACGTCACCGTGGACAGCGGCGTCACGATGGAGACCCTCATCGGCTTCAATCCCGCGTTCACCGACGTCGACCGCGACGGCTGGCTCGACCTCGTCATGACCGGCGACGCCTGCACGAGCCACGTCTATCGCAACGACGACGGCGAGCGGTTCGTCGACATCACCGAAGAGGCGGGTGTCGGCGACGACGAGAACGGCATGGGCTCAGCCATCGAGGACATCGACGGCGACGGCAACCTCGACTGGTTCATCACTTCGATCGCCTACCCGACCGCCACCGGCGAGTGCCCGCTGGTGGGCTCGGGCTGCTCGGGCAACCGCCTCTACCTGGGCGACGGCGGCGGCGGGTACCGCGACGCCACCGACGAGTACGGCGTACGCGACGGCTACTGGGGATGGGGCACCGCCGCCGCCGACTTCGACAACGACGGCTTCCGGGACCTGGTCATGGCCAACGGCTGGAACGAGTCGCGCTCGGTCGGGCCCACCGAGCGGGACGAGCACGACCGCTTCGACGGAGACCCCAACCGGTTCTGGCTCGGCCGGGCCGAACCCCCGTGGCCCGAGGTGAGCGACCTGATCGGCCTCGACGACCGCGTCAACGGCAAGGACCTCCTGCCGTTCGACATGGAGGGCGACGGCGACCTCGACCTCCTCATCGCCAGCACCGGCGCCCCGCCGCTGCTCTACCGCAACGACACGTCCGGGGGGAACCACTGGCTCCGGCTCCGACTCAGCCAGCCCGGTCCCAACCGGCGTGCCGTCGGCGCCCGCGTCGTCCTGCACCGCGGCGACCCGTTCGCCCCGATGCCCGTCGAGGTCCGGGCGGGCGGCTCACTGTGGGGGTCGGGCCCGACCGATCTGCACGTCGGCCTCGGGGACCTGGACCGCGTGCCGACCCTCGAGGTCTACTGGCCCGGCGAGAGCGAGCCGGAGATCCTCACCGACGTGGCGGCCGACCGTGTTCTCGAGGTGAACCGCGGCGGCTGACCGCAGGTCAGAACGGAAGCTCGGCGGCCTGTAGATCCGTCAGCTCGTCGAACATCGTTCGGCACGCCTGCTCGTCGTCGGGTGAGTTCGGATCCTCGATCACCGCTCGCAGCGCGAGCTCGGGGTCGCCGGTGAGCGCCGACTCGACGACCAGGTCCTGGAGGGCCACCTGGTCGGCGATGTAACCGGCGATGGGCTCGACGATCGGGGGCATCGTCTCGGGGTGGATGCCGTCGCCGGCGACGACCGCCGGCACCTCGACGATCGCCCCGTCGGCCACGTTGGGCAGATACCCGTCGTTCGGCACGTTCACGGCCAGGATGTCCACCGGCGTGCCGGTCGCCATAGCCGCGATGATCGGGATCACCTCCTCGAGGCTGTGACCGATCCGCTTCACGGGCAGCGGCAGCGACGTGTCGACCACCCGGTTGGCGAGGCGCTCCGTGAACCCGTCGAGCCCCTCGAAGATGTCCACCGGTGTCGGGTGCCAGCTGCCGATGTCGAGCGCGAACGGCAGATACTCACCGATGTGGCTGTCCACCGAACACGGAACGATCCCGTAGGTGCGGATCATGTGGGCGACGATCGGGCTGTACACCTGGTCGGCCAGCAGGCCGAGCAGCGGGGAAGCCATCATCCGCCTCGCCGTCCCGGTCGTGCGGGGTGAATAGTCGAAGAACGACTTCGAGAACAGCTTCTCGACCTTGGGGATCAGATCCTCACCGGTGCGCCTGTCGCTCATCTCGGTGAAGAACGTGAAGTGGTTGATCCCCGACGCCTTCGCCTCGATGTCGCCCGGCTTCATGCGCAGGAGCTTGGCCAGCCGGGTGATCCCGATCGGCATCTCGTGGCACATCCCGACGTTGGCCACCTTCGTGCCCCGGTTGATGGCCAGGGTCACACGGCTCATCGGGTTGGACAGGTTGATCAGGAACGCCTCAGGACAGTGCTTCTCGATGCCGGCGCAGATGCTCAGCGTGTTCTTGATGCTCCGCAGCGAATGGAACACCGCTCCGGGACCACCGTTCTCACCGGTGATCTGGCGCGCCCCGTGGCCATTCGGTATCTCGTAGTCCTGCCGCCAGTACTCGAACCGCCCGAACTCGGCGCTGCTGATGCAGAACTCGGCGCCGTCGAGAGCGGCGGCCGGGTCGACGCTGTAGTCGAGGATGATCGGCGCGCCGTTGCCGGCGTTCAGCTTCGACGCGAACCGGTAGGCCCGCAACAGGCGCTCCTCGTTGACGTCGTGGAGCATCAGCCGGCTGCCGGCCAGTGCCGGCGTGTGGATGACGTCGTTGACCATCGTCGGACCGAAGGACATGCCCCCGGCCCCGATCAACGTGATCTTCGGTTGGTCCACGGTGTCGCCTCCACGTCACGCTCATCCGTCACGAGATCGTAGGCGCCCGCCCGCCCGAACCGCGCTGTCACGATCACGCGCGAGCCTCACCCCCGGTCGAGGCCGAGCATCTCCCTCATGCGGTCCGGGTCCATCATCAGGCCGTCGGGATCGGTGGGCATGCCGGCGAGGAGCCTCTCCACGTCCTCGCGCCGGGTCGGGTCGGCAGCAGCCTCACGGGGGGTCATGTCGTCCAGCGCCGGGATCGACTCGTCGATCCACGACTCCTCATAGCTGCGCATGTACTCGCGGAGAGCCTCCTGCACCTCGGGAGGCGCGTCGGTCGGGTCGATGAGGCCGCTCTCGTCGGTCTCGGGGCGAGGCATCTCGTCCAGCGGAGTGCGAACGTCACTGTCCACCGTCATGTCGGGAAACGCCGACCGCAGCAGTTCCAACAGCTCGTCGGCCCGTTCCACGCTGTTGGTGCTGCACGCCAGCCGACCGTCCTCCAGCGCGATGCGTCCGGCGATCAGTCGCTCACCCGGAACGCCCCCCGATGCCTCCAGTCCCCAGTGCCAGACCAGGGTCTCGCTCTCGGGCTCCGACGGGCCGAAACAGCCGTCGAGGCCGGTCTCGACCGCCTCGGCGGAGTCGACGCCGGGATCGACGGTCGTCTCGCAGAAGACCAGGTCGTGGCCCGAACGGTTCTGGAGTCGCGGCGGCGCGGTCGTCGCCGCGTACCACCCGACGAGATCCTCGGGGTCGCCACCCATGTCGAGCACGGAAAGCAGCGACTGACGGCTGTGCATCGGCACCAGGATCGGGTTCCCGATGATGGACGGCTCCGAGTCGGGCCGTACGACACGGCCGAGCAGGTACTCGCCGGCCTGGCGGCCCGTCGAGCCGAGTCGTTCCTCCACGACGACCAGGTCGCCGCTCGTCAGGTCGCGCAGCGTCAGCTGCACGCCGGGCTCGGCGTCGACCACCTCGTACAGCCGCCGGGGCGTCGCCAACCAGACCTGCCCCTCGGCGATGTCCCCGGGCGGAAGCAGCGGGGCCCGTTCGTCGAGGAACCGGGCGAACACGCCGCCTTCGAACAGGGCCACGTCGACGACGAAGTCGTCCTCGACCTGCGGGGCCTGGTCGGGCTCGTATCCCGCAATCAGCGGCTCGAGAACGTCCTGGCCATGGCGGTGCAGATGGACGAGTGCCTTGTGGAGCAACAGCTTCGCCCGCTCGCTCTCACCGTCGAGTGACCTGCCCCGGTGACAGACCTTGTACTTGCGGCCCGAGCCGCACGGACACGGGTCGTTGCGCCCGACCGCCGCCACGGGGACGACGAGCTCGGCCAGCAGCTCGGACAGCGGATGCCGTCGACCGGGCTCGGCGGTACGGTCGAGCAGCGAGATCGCCCGGTCGAGGTCGCCTCGCTCGAACGCAATCAGGCCTAGAGCTTCGGTCGGCGGCACGAAGTCGGAGTTGGCGACGGTGGCCTCCTGGTAGCGCCGCTCGGCCTCGAGCGGCCGGCCGGCACCTTCGAGTATGACGCCCAGCATGAACAGCGCCGGCGCCGCGTCACGCCGTGTCGTGTCGATGGCCGGCGTCAGGAAGGGCTCCACCTGCTCAGGGACTACGCCCTGCTCCTCCCAGAGGTCGAGCACGGCCAAGGACACCGCGCTGTGGGCGAGAGCTGATCGGATCTCGGCCGGGCTGCGTTGCGGGTCCTGGCCCAGGAGGTGCGCTTGCCAGGCGTCCTCGACGACCTGGAACGCCTCCTCACAGCATTCGCCGAAGTCCCAGCGATCGAACAAACGCTCCCGCCTCGCCCGCAGATACCGGGCACCGGGCAGCTCCCACTCAGCGTTGCCCGGGCCGAAGAAGTGACCCTGGCGAGACGCCCCTTCCCCGGTGAGCAGCTCGGACACCGGCGGCGCGGGCGAGCGCAGTGCCCCCGGCAGCTCGCAGAGCAGATCCATCACCGCCCGGGTCGACTCGAAGCCGATGCCGGTGTCGCCGGCCCGTTCGAGGATGGCCGCCAGGTGGGCCCGCAGCTCACCGGTGTCAGCCGCCTCCGTCTCGGCCGCCAGGTCGGGATCTGTCAGGAGGCTGAGGGTGGATCCCTCGCGGCGGAGGCCGATCAGACAGCCCGCCTCGCACTCGGCCGGGAGACCCTCGGGGAGAACCCACGCGTGCCAGCTCTCGCCGAGGTCGAAGCTGGTCTCGACGACCTGGCCGTCGATGACGAGGTCGTTGCCCCAGCCGATCCCGAAGTCCATGACGGAGAGGTCGGGTTCGATCTCGATACCGCCCCGCTCGACCTCGCGCTCGGTCAGGCGGTGGGTGAGTACGACGCCCTCCAGGAGTACATCGGTCCGGTGCAGCGTCGTCGCCTGGTGGACCCAGACCCGGTCGGCGGTCGTCACCACGTCCAGTAGCAGTTCCTCGAGCACGTCGTCGTCGGCATCATCCATGTGCTCGAACGCTCCGGCCGCACCGAGCTGGGCGATCAGCTCGGTGGTCGAGCGCGGTCCGTCGGCGAGAGCCTCGAACGCGTGGTCGAGGATGCGCTGATCGTCGGGATCGGACTGGCCTTCGGACATGGGCTCACTCTGGCCGCGAACCGACGGCCGCCGCAAAGAGGGAGCCGCCGAAATCTGGTCCGTCACCGTCGGCCACCGACGGTTCGATCACCGGAGAATCGGCACGTACCGGCGTGCCCGAGATCGACCGAGCCGTGGTCGACGAGATCCTCGCGACGGCCGAATCGGCCGGTGCGCCGTACCTCGACGTCGAGGTCCGGACGATCCTCCGCCGTCTCGCCGCCGCCGCGGCAACGCATGGCGCGCGCCCACTGCGCAGCCGATCGGCCCCCGAGCGAAAGGCAGCGGCTCTCGTGTGGCTGGTCTTGAAGGGCAACATGCAGCTGAGCGGGCGCTCGAGACGGACCGCAGGCAGGCTGTGGGACCTGTTCGGTGTGACCGAATGCGCATCGCTCGCCCGGGACATCGCGGTGAAGATGGGTATGTTCAGGGCTTCCGGTCCGGGCGAGTGGTACGTGCTCCCGTGCAAGGAGATCGTCCTCGGCGACGCTCGCCTCCTCGACTCGCGGGCTCGGTCGTGCTTGATCCGAGTGCGTGATCGGACCATCGAGCTCACTGAACAGCTCGCCGCCGAACACGAAGCGGGCAAGCTCGTCTCGCCCTGCGGTGACGGAAAGGTCCGCGTGCGCGGCCGCGAGTTGAGGTTCATCCGGGCCATGAAGGAGCTCAACCTGGAAGGTCGGGCCAAGGTCATCGTGTTTCTCGGCGAGGACATCATGGATCCCGAGGATGTGCTCGCCCTCAGCGTCCCCGACGCCCACGAGCTCGTGGCCTCGCTGCTGTGTGCGCTCGACGCTCCGCTCACCGGGCCCGCGGGGTGAGCCCTGTCCGATCCGACGGGGCCGAGCCTCGGCGACGGTATCGCAATCCGCCGAACGCCCCGATGCCACCGCTGGTACCATAGGTGGCATGCAGCGCAAGACGACCGTCTATCTCCCGGACCGGTTGAAGCTCGAGGTCGAGCGGGAAGCCCACCGCCGCGGGTGCTCGGAGGCTCAGGTCATCCGTGACGCGATCGAGACCGCGGTCATCCGGCCTGAGCCCCGGGGTGGAATCGTCGCCGGGGAGCCGATGGCGGAACGGGCCGAGGAGCTGCTCGAGGGCTTCGGCGATCGATGATCATCGCCGACACGAGCGGCCTGCTCGCCTTCTTCAACCGCGACGAGCCCGCCTTCGCACGGGTGTCCGCCGCGGTCGGAGAGTCGAGCGAGCCGATGGTGCTGTCACCGTTCGTCGTCGCCGAGCTCGACTACCTCGCTGCGACCCGTCTCGGCGTCGACGCCGAGACGGCCATCCTCCGTGAACTGGCCGGTGGCGCCTACGAGAGGTCCGAGCTCACCGACGACGAGCTCAGGACGTGTGCCGACATCATCGATCGCTACCGCGATCAGGCCATCGGTGTGACCGACGCATCCCTGGTCGTCCTGGCCAGTCGCTACGGGACCCGGACCGTCCTCACCCTCGACCGTCGCCACTTCGACGTGCTGCGACCCCTCGACGGCGGGCGGTTCACGCTGTTGCCCGCCTGACGGCAGCCTTGCCGGCGCAGCCGAGATCGAACCCGCCAGAGCTCAGTCGGACCGTCAGCACGGTCAGCAATCGGTCGGGGCGGGCTCTCCGACGATCGGGGCGATGGCCCATGCGGCGACATCGTCGAGCGTCATGGCCCACGCCGTGGTGTGATCCAAGGACGACTCGCGGAGGAACGTGGTCGGGACACCTTGCTCGCAGAGCCGGTCGTGGCCTGGCAGGTCTTCGCCGGCACGCTGGCCGACTGAACCGCACCTGACCGGGCTGAGTACGGCTGGGCGACGTGCTGAGTAGTCGCTACTCAGGCGAGAAGGACGACGATCGCGGCGATCATCGCCGTGGTGGGCCTGCTCGGCGCCGGCTGCATGCCACCGGTGCCGCTCCCTACACCGACGCGATCATCCTGGCCACAAAGACCCCGCACGGGATCGCGCGCTACGCCGACCACGTGCTGCCCGGGGACTACGAGACGGTAGGGACCCTCACGATCGGCTCCGACGGATCGTCGACCGGCACGGCGACCTACACCGGCGAGTCGATCTACGCCAGGAGCATGGTGTGGGACCAGTGGGGCATCAGCTACCACATCGATCCCGACCTCGTCGGCCGAGGGTGGGCCGAGCATCTCGATGTCCAGGACGGCCGCTAGACGGTCGGTGCGCCTATTCTCCCCAGCACCACCCACGCCGACAGAGGGAACGACCGCCATGGGACTGCTGCGCAGGAACAAGGGGAACCAGGGCACCCGATTCAAGATCCGGGAGGACCTGCTCTCGATCGGCGACGACTACTGGATCGAGGACGACTCGGGGGCGAAGGTGTTCCGGGTGGACGGCAAGGCGCTGCGCATTCGGGACACGTGGGTGCTGGAGGATGGCCGGGGCCGTGAAGTGGCCAAGATCCAAGAGAAGAAACTGTCGATCCGCGACGCGATCACCATCGAGATCGGGGGCCGTCGGGCGAAGGTCAAGAAGGCCCTGGTGGGGATCCGGGACCGGTTCCACGTGGAGGTCGACGGTGGCGAGGATCTGAAGGTCAAGGGCAACATCGTCGATCACGAGTACGAGATTGAGCGCGACGGGAAATCCGTCGCGGACGTGTCGAAGAAGTGGTTCCGGGTGCGGGACACCTACGGGGTCGAGGTGCACGATCCCGCAGACTTCGCCCTGGCGCTCGCCATCACCGTGGCCGTCGACGCGCTCTCCCACGACCGGGGCTGAGGACTCCTCAGCCGATCACGACGATCTCGTCCCCGGATTCCGGGCGGACGCGATCGCTCTGGTCCGCTGACGCTGCTAGGCCCGCCTTCCCCAGGTCTCGACGCCCGGCTCGATGGTCACGAGCGCCAGCTCCGGGATCGTCAGCCCCAGCCCACCCGGCCGCAGGTCCACGTCCAGCTCGACCGGCGCCACGACCTGACGCGACTTCCACGAGTTGTGGGCCTTGGGATCGTCATTGTGCACCATCCGCGCCCGGGCGACAGGGACACACCTGCCGTGGCCGAGCTCAGCATCTCGAAGGGCCAGTAGATGCTCTGGATCAGCAGGTCATCGGTCGCGACCGCTCGACCCGCATGCCACCGTCGCGATCGACGGGTCGAGCCCCTTTCATCAACGGCGCCGTGGTCACCGTCTTCTCGGCATAGGTCCGCCCCGGCACGTGACCGGCCCGCCACGGCCCGTCCATCTCGTTGCCGAGGCACCACAGCTCCACCCCATAGGGCTCGGCATGGCCGTTGGCCACCCGCAGCTCGGCATCGGCCGTGCCACCGGCAGGTTGCAGTACTCGACCAGCGCCGCCGCCTCGCGGGCGCTGCCGGTCCCCAGGTTGACCGCCATCATCGGCCGGGTCGGCCGCTCCGCCACCGGACCGATCCCGTGACGCCAGTCGTGGTTCGAGACGAAGTTGCCACCCGGATAGCGCACCACCGGCATCCCGAGCGGCCGCAGCGCGTCGAGCACGTCGGTGCGCCCCGTCGGCATCGGCCCTCGTGCTGTCGGGCTCGAACACCCCCGGTACACCGCCCGCCCCATGTGCTCGAGGACCCCGCCGAAGATCCGCCGATCAGGTCGCCGGCTCACGTCCGACAGGCGAGATCGGCCGAATGGTCGAAGGCTGCCCGGGGATCGCCCGATCTCCGACTCGGGGTCGTCGGTTCACCGCGACCCGCCACCAAGGGGAAGAGCCATGGCTCACATGCAGTTGTCGAAGACGAGAATCGTCCAGGAGGCCTGGCAGGACCTCTCCGAGGACGAGAACGAGGCCCAGACCGCCGCCATCTACGATGTCATCGGGAAGCACGGCGGCGACGTGAAGGTGGTCGCCCTTTCCCCGCCGATCAGGTCGCCGCCTCGCTCAGCGACGGGCGAGGCGCTCAGCCGGACACCGGATTGTGCCGGGTGATCTCCGGAAATCGAGCGAAGTCGGTGTCGACGCTGACCATCTGCAGACCGTGCTCCATGCACATGGCGGCGAGCACCGCGTCCGGGATCAGGTTGGCCCTCAGGTCGAGGTCACGAATCAGGTGACCGAGGATCTGGCGATGGCCACGACCGGGCGCCGGCACCCAGCTCACCGGCGCGTCGAGCCAGCTCTCGACGAATTCCCATGCCTGAGCGGGACCGAGCGGATCGCGCAGCGCCCGCGGATTGGTGACGATCCGAAGGAAGGCGGTCAGGGAAACCCAAGGGATCCCGACCCGGCGCGAGCCGTTCATCGCGGACTCGATCCAGCCCTTGCACGGCTCGTGGAAGGCGCTCTCCTCGTCCACGGCATAGAGCAGGACGTTGGCGTCGACCAGCATCAGCGAGCGTCTGCGCCCTCGAGGACGTCGAGTGCTTCCGCCACGTTGGACACATCGATCCGGAGTCCGAGGGCGCTCGTCGCCTGTCGGAATCTCCCACCCGGCTCCCGCGGCAGGAGCGCTCGGCGGATCAGCTCGTTCACCGCCTCGGAGACCCCGAGTCCCTCGTCGCGCCGCAGTTCCTCGACCGCCTTGGCCGTGTCCGGGTCGAATTCCACCGTCGTACGCATGCTTAGACGGTAGCACGATCATGCGCTGCTTTGGGCACGGCCGTGCGCAGCATTTCGACGATGAGCGAGCGGGCCGTCGTCCAACGGCCTACCGTCGGGCCATGGACTTCCGACTGACCCCGATCGTCGACGGCAACGAGACAGGTCCCACGCTCGTGTTCGTGCCGGGCTGGCCCGACGACGCCTCGTTGTGGGACCCGCAGGTGGCGGTGCTGGGCGAGCGCTACCGCTGCGTCCGTCTCACCATGCCCGACTTCGACGGCACCCGCGAGGCACGCCGGGGACACACCACCGAGGAGATCCTCGATGCCCTGGCCGGGTGTGTGCAGGAGGTCTCACCTGATGGCCCGGTCACCTTGATCGTCCACGACTGGGGCTCGTACTGGGGTCATGCGATGCACCACCGCCATCCCGAGCTGGTGTGGCGCGTGGCCACCCTCGACGTGGCGCCGCAGGTCAAGCCGAAGCTCTGGTCCGTACCCGCCATCATCGCCTACCAGGCGTGGCTCGCCGGGGCGTTCCTCCTCGGTGGCGCTGTCGGCGACTGGATGACGCGGAAGATGGCCTCGGTCATGGGTGCGCCCGCGCCGCCCGAACGACTCACCGCATGGATGAACTACCCGTACCGCAACATGTTCGCCGACATCGCCCGCGGCCGGGCCCGCACGTTGACCGACGGGTACTGGCCCGACGTGCCGCTGCTGTTCGTCTTCGGGAAACGCAAGCCGTTCCCCTTCCACTCCGCGGACTGGTTGGACCACCTGGACCGCACCGGGGGCAAGGTGGTCGGGCTCGACTGCGGCCACTGGGTCTCGCTCGATCCGGCCTTCGATGAGATCCTGGCGTCCTGGCTCGAGGCGACCGACCGCTGACCTGAGCCGGAGGAGGCCCCCAGCGGTACCGGATTCCCATTCTCCCTTGACCGAACCGTCGGTTGCCGCAGGTACCGGACCAGATTTCGGCGTGGGGGGGCGTCAGCGGTATTGGAGTCGGCCGTCGTCGAGGTCGGCGGCCGGCAGCTCCTCCTTCTCGACCATGTAGTCGTGCGGCAGCTGCCAGGGTTGGCGGGCGCCCTGTCTGGGCATCAGGTCCAGCGAGCGGGTGAGGTAGCCCGGGTTGAAGTTCTCGGGATCGACCCACGGCAGCAGTTCCATGTCCGCCTCGTCGTCGCGCAGCTTCGGGACGGCGGTCGACACGCCCAGCTCGTCCATGTGGTTCAGCAGGCCACAGACGAAGTCGCTGATCAGATCGGCCCGGAGCGTCCAACTGTACCGGAAGTAGCCGAAGACGTACGCCAGGTTCGGCACGCCGGTGAACATCACGCCCCGATAGGTCACCGCCTCGGTCGGGTCGAGCGGCTTGCCGTCGACGGTGAACGCTATGTCGCCCAGCACCGCGAGGTCGAAGCCGGTCGCGGTGATGATCACGTCGGCCTCCACCGTCTCGCCCGACTTCAGGGCGATGCCGGTCTCGGTGAATGTGTCGATCTCGTCGGTCACCACCGAGGCCTTGCCGCTGCGGATGCCCCGGAACAGGTCGCCGTCGGGCAGCACGGCGATGCGCTGCTGCCACGGTTGGTAGGGGGGATTGAAGTGCTTGTAGACGTCGAAGCCCTCGGGCAGCAGCGGGCGGATCTCGCCGAGCAGCAACTGGCGCGCCTCGTCGGGGAAGGCGAGGGCGAGGCTGGTCATCATCGCCTGCTCGCGCAGGATCTGGCGGCGCACGATCTCGTGGGTCCACTCCTCGGGCACGTCGAGCTCGCGCAGCTGGTCGGCCAGCTCGTTCGCGTTGGGCCGGACGAAGAAGAACGTCGGCGAGCGCTGCAGCATGGTGATGTGCTCGACCTCGTCGGCCAGTGCGGGGATGAGCGTCGCCGCGGTGGCGCCCGAGCCGATCACGAGCACCCGCTTGCCGGCGACGTCCAGGTCCTCGGGCCACGTCTGGGGATGCACGATCGGGCCATCGAAGCGATCCATGCCGGGCCAGTCGGGGGTGTAGCCCTCGGAGTGGCGGTAGTAGCCCTGACACATCCACAGGAACGCCGCGGTGAAACGCAACCGCTCGCCGGTATCGGTGCGCACGACGTCGAGAGTCCAACGCGCCTCGTCGCTCGACCACGTCGCCGACACCACCCGGTGCCGGTAACAGATGTGCTGATCGAGCTCCTCCTCCTCGATCACCTCACCGATGTACTTCAGGATCTCGGGACCCGAGGCGATCGGCGGACCGGGCCACGGCTTGAACCGGTACCCGAAGGTGAACAGGTCGCTGTCGGAACGGATCCCCGGGTACTTGTGCGTCCACCAGGTGCCGCCGAAGGTCTCCATCGCCTCGAGGATCACGAACGACTTGTCGGGGCACTGCTCCCGGAGATGGTGGGCCCCACCGATCCCCGAGATCCCGGCGCCGATGATCACCACGTCGGTGTGCCCGGCCTCGGTCGGCTGGCCGTTCCTCGCCGTCGCGGTCTGCTCGATCGTGGCGTCCGTCATCGGACCTTCCCCCTGGGTCGCCGATGGGCTCCGGCCTACCATCGCAGGAATTGCCCACCCAACCCGGAGGACACCATGGCGAAGCTTCTGCTCGAAGCGGAGACGAGCGAGCGCATGGGCCTGCCTCCGAGCCGCGTCTGGGAACGGGCGTCCCAGCTTCCCGAGGCCTTCGACTACTTCCCGCTGATCAACCGGGCAACCGAGGTCTCAGCGGGCGAGCGATACGACCTCGAGCTCGGTCCGTTCGGCTACAGGAGCTTCAGCACGAACGTCGACTGCCAGGTCACGGTCGAGCTACGCGCCGAGGAGGAGATCCGGTTCGTGTCGGTGCCCGGCACCGGCAACGCCGACGTCGAAGTGGCGATGACCATCGACGACGACGGCGACGATGACGGCTGCATCCTCACGGCCACGCTCCTCGTGCGGCCCCGGATCCCGATCCCGCGGCTGGTGCCCAAGGGTGTGCTCGAGCGGACCGCCAGCGCGACGTTGCGCGCCGGTCTCCAACACTCGATGCGCAGCTTCCGGCGCGAGCTCGAAGGCGACGCCTGACCGTCGAGCCCGCGGCCGCCCCCTGCGAACTTTGTGCTCTGAGCGTCATATGCGTATCGCCAGAGCACAAAGTTCGGTCGGGGGGTGGGGGCCGGGCCCGCGGTAGCCTCGGCCGTCGAGAAGGGGGCCGGACCGATGGAGGAGATCCTCGGCACGTTCGTCGGGCGGTGGTACGTCACGCTCCTCGGTGTCGCCTTCGTGGTGCTCGCCGGCCGGCACCTGGGGTGGAAGCGGACCGGCATCTACTTCGTCGTCGCCCTGGTCGTTGGAGCCATCGCCGAGAACGCGTCGGTCCACTGGGGCATCCCCTACACCCGGTACGCGTTCAACGACGGGCTGCGCGGCGACGAACTGTTCGTCGGCGACGTGCCTCTGATGGTCAGCCTGTCGTACACGTTCATGGCGTACTTCGCGTTCGGTGCCGCCCGGATGGTGGTCGGCGGGCCGTACCGCACCCGCTCGGCGATGCCGGTGCTCGAGTACCTCACCGCCGTGCTGCTCGGTGTGTGGATCATCTGGGTGATCGACCCGGTCAGCCGCCTCGGCGACCACTTCTTCCTCGGCGATCTCTTCGCCTACGACGGCCCGGGCTTCTGGTTCGGCCTGCCTCTCGGCAGCCAGCTCGGCTTCATCCTCACCCAGAGCGTCCTCATCGGGATCCTCACCTGGATGATGCGCGACGAGCCGACCTGGGAGGTCGAACGTCCGCTCCGGCATCCACGGCTCGGCGCTCTCGGAGGCCTGATCGGCCAGCTGGTGTTCATGACCGTCACCGCGTTCGTGGTGGCGCGCACCGCCGATGACCCGAACGTCGTGGCGACGGCGGACGCGCTGGCCGGTTCGACCTTCATAATCGGACTGCCGGCCGTGCTCCTGACCGCCGTCCACTGGCGATCCCTCGGCCTCGCCCGCCGGCGTCCGCGGATCGAGACCCGGTAGGGGTCAGGCCGGCACCACCGGGATCTCGCTCGGAACGGCGCGATCGTCGGCGTTGTGCAGCGAGATCACGACCGCGAGCCCTCCGCTCGGGACGTCCTCCAGACCGAGGGTGCCCCCGCACGCCTCGACCAGCGTCTGGACGATGGCCAGCCCGAGCCCGGTTCCCGGTGCATGGGCGTCGCCGCGCCAGAAACGCTCGCGCGCCCTCGACTTCCCTTCGTCATCGAGACCGCGGCCCTCGTCGCTGACGGTCATCCGAGTCATGTCGGCCGCACGATCGACCCGGACGGTGATGGTCGAGTCGGGCGGCGACGCTTTGAGAGCGTTGTCCAGCGTGTTGTCGAGAAACTGCTCCACCGCCCCGGATACGGCGGAGACGTACACCGGTGGCCGGGGGCCCAAAAACCGGATCGTCACACCCTGGTCCTCGGCGACCGCGGTCCAGGTGTCGACGCGGTCCGCGGCCACCGTCGCCACGTCGACAATGGTGGTCGGCCGCGTCTGCTCGGCTCGCGCCAGTTGCAGCAGGTCGTGCACCAGCTCGCTGAGCCGCTGGATCTCATCGATCGCGGCGGCGATCTCGGCAACGTCGGCTTCGGCGTCCAACTCGGTCTCGAGGTTCTCGAGCCGCAGCCGCAGTGCGGTGAGCGGCGTGCGCAGTTGATGTGACGCGTCGCTGACGAACGCCCGCTGTGCCCCGATGAGCTCGTCGAGTCGACCGGCCATCCTGTTCATGGCATCACCGAGGTCCTGCACCTCCGGCGGCGCTCCCTCACCGATGGGGGTCGGCGTCAGGTTCCCCTGGGCGAACCGCTTGGCCGACTCCTGCAACTGCCTCAGGGGCCGGATGACCGACCGGGCTATGGCGAAACCGATCCCCGCCACGGCGAGGAGCACGACCACTGCGATGGCGAGGAGCCCGATCCAGAAACGCTGGACCCTTTCGACCACCTCGTGGGCGTCGAGGGTGAGCCGCAGCACGCCGTGGACGGTGCCGCTGGAGGCGACCGGTACGGCGACGTAGAGGATGTCGGTGTCGAGGGTGTCCGATCGGCGGATTCCGGAGGCTCGAACGCCGCCGAGGGCGGTCTCGACCTCGGGGCGGGTCGAGAAGTCGCGGTCGGGTACCGCCCCTGTGTCGAGGACCGAGATGCCGGCCGCGTCCACGACGATGATCCGAGCGCCGGTCCGCGCCGCGTACTCCTCGGCCGGGATGGGGTCGGCCGGTGCGCCGAGCTCGAGGGCGTCCTCGTAGAACGAGGCGAGAACGACGGCGTCCCGCTCGGCGTCGGTGATGAGCCGCTCCTCCTCACGTTGGCCGTAGAAGACGGCGAGCGGGATCTCCAGGATCGCCAGCACGATGACCGTGATCAACAGGTAGCTGACCACCAGTCGGCGGGTCACCCGTCCTCCGGACCGGCGAGACGGAACCCCACGCCGCGGATCGTCTCGATCAGTTCGGGGCCCAGCTTCTTGCGCAGCGACGCGACGTGCACGTCGAGCGTCTTGGTCGAACCCCACCAGTTCTCGTCCCAGACGTGCTCGATGAGATGCTCCCTGGTGAAGATCGCCCCGGGATCAGATGCGAGCTCGGTCAGGAGCTCGTATTCCTTGGGTGTGAGCGAGACGACCTCGTCCTCGATGGTGACCTTCCTGGTGCGCCGATCGACGACGAGCCCACCCCAGGTGGTGATGGTGGCAGCCGTCGTCGTGGCGGCGGTCCGGCGCCGCACGGCCCTGATCCGGGCGACGAGCTCGCGGAACCCGAACGGCTTGACCACGTAGTCGTCGGCCCCGAGCTCGAGAAGCATCACACGGTCGATCTCGTCGCCGCTCGCGCTCACCACGATGATCGGCACCGACGACCGTTGCCGCAGCTCCCGGCACACGACCCGGCCGTCGAGATCGGGGAGGCCGAGGTCCAGAAGCACCATCTCGGCCGGTTCTGCCGCCAGAGCCTCGGCGCCCGTCACCGCCAGATCGACCTCGAACCCCTCCCGGGTCAATCCCGAGACCAGGGGATCGCTGATGGTGGGGTCGTCCTCGACGACGAGAAGGCGCACCAGCCCACCCTCGCGCAAGGCGTCGGCCCGGGGCGAGGGTCTTTACCATTTCCTAACCTGCGGCTTGCCTCCCACTGGAGCTCCATTTCGTACGGTCCTACCAGCCCCCAGAGTCACCAACCGAGGGATCTCGTCCCCCGGACAGGAAAGGCAAGGACAACCATGATCCGCAGGACCGCCGCAATCACCGCCGCCTCGATCGCCGGCGTCGTGCTGGCCGGCAGCGCTGCCGTCGGCGCCAACATCGGCATACTGAACGCCTCGGACGACAGCGGACTCGGCACCCTCTCCGCCGAAACCGCCGCCGCCGAGCCTGACGCAGGCCCGGTGAGCTCGGTCGGCGCGACCGACGAGTCGGGCGTCCGAAGCTTCACCGTCGACACCGCCGGCACCGTAGCCGTGGCAGCCGACGAAGCCGGCCTTCGCCTCGTCGACGTCCGAGCCGATGACGGGTGGACCTGGCGGGAGACCGCCGGCGACCCCGGCACACTCGCCGTCACGTTCACCTCCGGCGGCGACACACTCGTGTTCGTCGCCTCGTCGAACGCTGACGGCTCCATCGCCGCCCGCGTCGACCGACCGGCCGTCACCCAGACCCCGGCCTCCGGCGTCACCGCCCCGGCCTCCGTCGACGCCGGAGGCGGCGACGACGGACACGAGGACGAGGGATACGAGCACGAGGGGCGCGACGACGATGACGAGGGATACGAGCACGAGGGGCGCGACGACGATGACTGACCCCGCCCGCCGCCGCCGCCGTCACGCCGCCCGCGGGACCCGGATCGTCGCCGCCGGCATCAGCACGGCGACGATGTTCGGCATCGTCACCGTGCTCGGTGTCGACGCCGCGACACAGACCTCGACGGCAGCAACCGATTCGTCCAGCCCTCCATCGGTCGCTGCCGTCGATCCTCCGGCCGTCACCGAGCCGGTCCCGTTCACCGAGCGGGGCGCCGTCACCGAAGTGGCGAACGCTCCGGTCCTGCTGACGGCAAACCCCGTCGTCCGCGTCGTGGACACCCCGATCCAGGCCGCGGCACCAGAGCCGGCACCGGTGGCGAGTACCAATGGCAGCCGTTGAGACCCGGTTCCGGGTCATGGCCAGCGAGGCCCAGGTGATCGTCGTGGACGGTCCCCCCGAAGCCGGCAACGTCGCCCACCGGGCGCTGGCCGAGCTCGAGCGGGCGTGGAGCCGCTTCCTCGCCTCCAGTGACATCAGCCGCCTCAACCACCACCCGGGCACCGCGATCGCCGTCGACGACGTCACCCTCACCCTGGTCGACACCATGGTGCAGGCGTGGCGGGACACGTCCGGGCTTCTCGACCCCACGGTCCTGCCAGCCCTGCTCGAGACCGGTTACCGCTGCAGTATCGACGACCCCGACGCGGCGACCACCCTCCCCGACGGGTTCCGCTCCGGTGACGGAAACCTGGACGACGTGACCGTCGACCGACCGGGCCGGACCGTCATGCTGCCCGAAGGCCTCGTGCTCGACCCCGGCGGGATCGGCAAGGGCCTGGCCGCCGACCTCGTCGTCGCCGAGCTGCTCTCCCGAGGAGCTGCCGGCGCGCTGGTCAGCGTCGGCGGCGACCTCGCCGCGGCGGGCACCCCTCCCCCGCCCGGCGGTTGGACGATCGCCGTCGAAGATCCTCTCGACCCGGACGCTTCGCTCGGCCGGCTCGAGGTCAGCGGCGGGGGTGTCGCCACAGCGAGCACGCTGAGTCGCCGCTGGACCCACCGCGGCACCGCCCGCCACCATCTCATCGACCCGACGACCCGGATGCCGTCATCGACCGACCTCGCCGCCGCCACCGTCATCGCTCCCTGTGGATGGCGGGCCGAAGCCCACGCCACCGCCGTCCTGCTCGGCGGATCCGCACGGTTCGACCACTACGTCAGAACCCACACCCTCGACGCGGTCGCCAGCACCCTCGGTGGCCGGCGGATCGCCAGCGAGCGACTCACCCCACTGGTCGCGAGCCGACCGGGGCCGTCCCTCGCGGTGCCGGCGTGAACGCGCAGATCTGGTGGTACGTGGCGAGGGCGTCGGGCATCGTCGGCTGGCTCCTCCTGAGCGCGACCGTCATCTGGGGCATCCTTCTTCCCGCGAAGGTCTCCGACCGACAGCGACCGGCCTGGATCCTCGACCTGCATCGTTGGCTGGCCGGGCTCACCGTCGGGTTCGTCGGTTTGCATCTCGTCGCTCTGGTGGCCGACTCCTACACCTACTTCGGGCTGGCCGACCTCGCCGTCCCCTTCGCCTCCGAATGGAAACCCGTACCGGTCGCTCTCGGCGTGCTCGCCACCTGGCTCCTCGTCCTGGTCCAGGTGACCTCGCTGGCGATGAAGCGGATCCCCCGCCGCATCTGGCACCGGATCCACCTCGCCAGCTACGTCACGTTCTTCCTCGCCAGCCTCCACGGCACCCTGGCCGGTACCGACGCCAGCAACCGCCTCTACCAGATCACCTCCACCGCAGCCGTTCTGGCCGTCATATGGGCCACACTGTTCCGGATCGTGACCCGCCGCGCCCGCCGCTCGCCGATCACCCGCCGGCCGGCGCCGGCACCCGAGCCCGAGCCCGAGCCGGCCCAGAGATAGAGGAATCACCGAGATCGAACTCGAGGAACAACCCACCGAGCGGGAGGCATCCGTCCGGCCCCGGAGCATCGCTCTCACCGCCGTCGTGGTCCTCCTGGTGCTCGTCGGCGGCGTCCTGATCGCAAGCCCCGGTGTTCGTCGCCACCTGTGGTTCAGGCTGACCGACCACGTCGGCGCTCCGACCGACGCGTACGCCAGCGAGCCGTTCCCGGCCGATGATCCCCCGGTGGTTCGTCTGGCGGCTGCCGGCGACGTCGGGACCGGCGCGGAAGCCGAACGACTCACCGCTGACGCGATGGATGCCCTCGAGGACGAGAGAAACTACGACGCCCTCCTGCTGCTGGGCGACAACGTCTATCCCGGTGGTGATCCGGCCGAGCTCCAGCGCGCCGTGTTCGAGCCCTTCGCCGGGGTGCTCGACGACGGCACGCAGCTGCTGGCCGTCCTCGGGAACCACGATGTCGACGACGGCCATGGCGACGCCCAGGCGGCGGCGATCGGCATGCCGGCCCGTTGGTATGCCACCAGGATCGGCGACGCATTGGTCATCGCCCTGGACTCGACGCGGCCCGACGACCCGGGCCAGCTGGCGTGGCTGGAACGGACCCTGGCGACGAACGACGCCACCTGGGTCATCGCCACGATGCATCACCCCCCGTACTCGGGCGGCTACCACGGCTCGAGCCACGGCGTCCGCGATGCGTTCACTCCCCTGTTCGAGCAGTACGGGGTGCAGCTGGTCCTGGCCGGCCACGACCACGACTACCAGCGAAGTGAGAAGATCGGCGGGGTGACCTACGTGGTGTCCGGCGGTGCGGCCAAGCTCCGCCAGGCCCACCGAGCCGATTTCACCGAGGCGGCATGGTCGACGTACCACTTCCTCGACGTCGCCGTGTGGCCCGACCGCCTGGAGCTGCGGGCGGTCGACCAGCAGGGCGATGTGTTCGACTCGGTCTCCCTCGAGCCGTAGATCCGGGCGCTCGGCCCGGCACCGGTCACCCTCGGACACCCGACCTCGGGAGCGCCCGGCCCTCAGCCCTCGAACCCGGGGCCGGGCGACACGGCTATGAGCTTCATGCGTTCGAGTCCGCCCTCACGGTGGACGTGGGTCTTCTGGTACTCGGGATCGCCGGTCATGGCCAGGAACGCGTTGCGGCTCGGGTACTGCACGAGCGCCACGGCGTCCCAGTCGTCCGCGTCGTCATCGCCGATCACCACCGAATCGGGCCTCCCCATCCAGACGACGTACCCACCGTTCTCGGCCACCTTCTGCACCGCCTGCTCGGCGTAGCGCCCGTATGCCTCCTGGCCGCTCCCGCCCCCACCGTCACCGGCTCGCTCCCGGAACTTCAGCAGGTTGAGCATGACCACCGGTCCGTCCATCTCCCCTGCGTCGGCCACCAGCCTGGCGATCTGCTCGTCGGTCGGATTGAGCGCCATCGTGTCCCCGTTCGTTCGGTGAGCCGATCCTACGGCGCGGCCCGGCCCACCAGGAGAGGTCACGGGCGATCGGCCCGCCGCTCGGCCGGCTCGAGCTCGTCGGTGACGAGATGTTCCCCCGGGGTCGTCCGGTGCACGGCCCGGAACAGCAGGTGGACTCCGACGGGCAGGGTCAGCACGAGCGCGCCGGCGGCGACCGCGAGGCGCGTCCCACCCGCCCAACCGGTCTCGATGGCGGCGCCGGCCGCGACGAGGAGGAAGGCGACGGGGCTCGCCTTTCCGGCCGCGTGGAACCGGGCATACGGGGTGCCGAACCGGAGCAGGCCGATGCCGGCCATGGCCGCGACGGCCGACCCCGCGAGGATCAGGATGGTGGCGACCGGGTTCACGGTCGCCTGCCCTCGTGCTCGATGAATCGACTGGCGGCCACCGTGGCGGTGAACCCGACGATGGCGATGACGACCAGCAGGTCGAGATAGGTCGTATCGCCGGTGTGGGCGGCGGCGACGGCGATTCCACCCATCAACGAGATGAGGATGACGTCGAGTGCGATCACCCGATCGGCGAGCGCCGGTCCCCTGAGCAGACGGATCGCGCCGCACACGGCGACGATGACGAATGCGGCGATGGCGACGGTTGCGGTCACGGTCGGGCCTCCTCGGCCACAGCGGCCGGTCCGGTGGGCAGGGCTTGGCACGCGAGGGTCGCCAGCCGCTGCACGTGGGCGGCGGTCGCGTCACGCCGATCGGCGTGGAGCATGTGGAGATAGAGCACGCTGGCGTCCGGATCGGCGTCGATGACCGCCGTCCCCGGCGTCACGGTGATCGCGACGATCAGCAACAGGAGGTGGGTCCTGGCATCGCCCGGCACGGGCACGGCGACGACCGCCTCGTCGGTGCGATCGGTGGGTGTCAGGATCTCGCGGGCCACGCTCACCGTCGACGTGACCATGTCGAGCGCCACCAGACCGGCCAGGCGCACGAGGGGCCCGAACCGAACGCCCCCCCGCCCCGGAGTGCCGATGGCGGTGGCGCCGAAGGCGACGACCGTGCCGGACACGACGTTGGCCACCGAGATCTCGCCCCAGAGGGAGCACCACGCGAACACCAGCACGGCCACGGCCATCAGGCGGCGGAAGGTCAGCCAGCGCCTCATCGCAGGACCTGCTCGATGTAGAGCGCGGGATCGACCAGCTCCGCGGCAGCCCGTTCGCTCATGTCCCAGACCGGTCCGGCGAGCAGCGCCGAGGCCAGGAGCCCCGCCGCGGCCACACCGGTCGCTGCGAACATCAGGAACCGGTTCTGCCGTCCGGAACCGGGTTGGTCACCCGGGAGCGGGTCCGCCGGTTCGGCCACCGGCGACCCCCAGAAGACACCGAGCCAGATCTTCGTCATCGACAGAAGCGTCAGGAGGCTGCCGACCAGGGCGACCGCGACGATGGCGGTGCTCGACTCGGCGACCCCGGCCGCGATGACGGCGAGCTTGGCTACGAAGCCGGAGAAGGGCGGCAGTCCGGCAAGGCTCAGCGCCGGCACGGCGAAGAGCAGCGCGATGACCGGCTTCCGGACGGCCAGCCCGCCGACCCGGTCGAGTGCGGAGGTTCCCGCCTCGGCCTCGATCAGGCCTCCCACCAGGAACAGCGTGGTCTTGATCGGGATCTGGAACGCGAGGAACAGGATCGCCCCAGCCACCCCGGCGACCGAGAACAGCCCGAGCCCCATGAGCATGTAGCCGATCTGGCTGATGATGTGGAACGAGAGGATGCGTTTGATGTCGTCCTGGGCGAGGGCTCCGGCGACCCCGACGAGCATGGTGAGCCCGGCTACGACCAGGATGATCGGACCCAGGTCCTCCATGCCGGTGAGGGTCTGGAACCGGATCAGTGCGTAGACGCCGATCTTGGTCAGCAGTCCGGCGAACACGGCGGTGATCGTGGTGGGAGCGGTCGGGTAGCTGTCGGGCAACCAGGAGAAGAGCGGGAACACCGCCGCCTTGGTACCGAACACGACGAGGAACCAGAGCCCGATGCCGAGTCGGACCCCGTCGTCGAGCTCGGGAATCCGCTCGGCGAGCAGGGCGAAATCGACCGTGCCGGTCGCGGCGTAGACGAAGGCGACGCCCAGAAGAAAGAGCGTGGACGCGAACAGGTTCATGACGACGTAGGTCATCCCCGAACGGACCTGGCCCCGACGGCCCTGGTGCGTCAGGAGGACGTAGCTCGACACGAGGATCAGCTCGAAGGCGACGAAGAGCGTGAAGAGGTCACCGGTCAGGATCGCCAGCGACACCCCGGCGGTCAGGACCAGGAGGATCGGGCCGGCGAGACGGGGATCGGCTCCCCAGGGCGTCCGGCGCTGACCGATCGCGTAGACCTCGACGACGAGGATCGTCGCCAGAGCGACGACGAGGATCAGGGCGGCGAAGAGATCGGCCACGAGCACGACGCCCAGCTCAGGATCCCACCCGCCGACCCGCACGACGAAGGTGCCGTCCCGTTCGACGGCCGCCAGCAGCCACGCGGCCAGCGCGGTCAGGGTCGCGAGCGACCCGATCGTGACGACGTCGCGCACGATGGCCCGGCCCCGGCACGCCAGCCCGACCATCGCCGCGAGCAGCGGTCCGGCGACGAGGACGGCGACGACCGAGCTCACCACGACACCTCCTCGGCGCCGGCGGCGACGCTGCGGTCCTCGAGATCGTCCTCGACCAGGTCGTCGCCGGTGAGTACGTGTTGTCGCCGAGCCAGCGCGAGGAGGAAGAGCGTCAGCCCGAACGAGATCACGATCGCGGTCAGCGACAGGGCCTGGGGCAAAGGGTTCGCGGCAGAGGCCGGGTCGCCGCCGCCGGCGATCGGCGCGTTACCGGCGGGGCCGCCGGCTGCCAGGAGCGCCAGCACCGCGGCGTGGCCGAGGAGGGAGAAGCCGAGCACGATCCGGCTGAGGGTCCGTGACGTGATCAGGTACGTGCCGAGCGCGACCAGACCGCCGACGGCGAAGATCAGCGCGGCACTCATGTCCGGTCCCCGACATCCGGTGACCGCGGAGCCTCGGCCAGCGCTGTGGCGCCGAGGCCGTCGAGCACGGCGACCACCAGGCCGACCACGACCAGGGTGACGCCGGCATCGAACAGCAACGCCGAGCCGGTCTTGACCTTGCCCAGCAACGGGACGGTCGTCTCGGCCACGACCTGGTCGAGGAGGAGTCCACCGCCCACGACCGGGGCCAGAGCCACGCCGCAGGCGAGAATACCGCCCGCGGAGAGCAGCGCCGTCGCGGTGGCGGGGCGCTGCAGCCCCGCCACCGCCCGCAGAGCGACGACCGCGCCGAGAACGAGACCGGCCGCGAAGCCACCCCCCGGGCGGTTGTGGCCGCCGAAGAACAGGAACGCTGCGACGACGAGCGCGAGGGACTCGCGGCGCGGATGCCCGTGCGGACGATGGGTGATCGGGTGGCGATCATGCAGCCACCTCGGCCGACCCATCGCCGGCTGCCTCGGTGTCCGCTCCGTTCGAGGACCTCGGACGGGCCAGGGCCAGGATCCCGACCGCGACGACCACCAGGACGACGATCTCGCCGAGCGTGTCGAGCGCCCGGATGTCGGTGAGGACGACGTTGACGACGTTGTCGCCTCCGCCCTCGTCGATGGCCCGCTCGGCGAGGGATTCGAGGGGTGGCTCACCGCTGGGGCTCGATGCGCTCGCCGCCAGGCCGATGCTCACCGCCAGCCCGACCAGACCGGCGACGGCGATGCGGATGCCCCGCCAGATCGCGCCGACCGGCGGGAAGCGACGCGCGAGATGTCCCAGCCCGACGACGAACCCGACCACGACGACGGTCTCGACCAGGAGCTGGGTCATGGCGAGGTCGGGTGCCCCGAAGGACACGAAGATCCCGGCCACGCCGATCCCGACCGCGCCCAGCCCGAGCGCCGCGCCCAGGCGCGACCCCTCGAGCGCGGCCGTCCCGGCCGCCGCCACGACGAGGACGGCGAGCACCGCCTGCATGACGCTGTCCCAGCGATAGAGGGCGTCGACGTCGATCGCGAAAGCGAACGGAATCGTCGCCACCGCGACCGTGCACGCCATGGTGGCGACATAGACCGGCAGTGAGCCGTGCTGCACGCGGCCGGTCACCCGGCGCGAACCCTCCAGGACGCCTGCGATCAACCGGTCCACCAGTCTGGCGCCGACCGGCGCCGGGACCGAAGCAGTACGAGCCCGGGCCAAGGCGCCCACGACCACGCCGACCGCGATGACCACCATGGACACGCCGAACGCCTGGGTGAGCCCGGGCCAGCGGGGGAGCTCGTAGGCATCGGCCGCGGGATCGATCTGCATGGCGGCCGGCCGGACCACGTCGGTCACCACGCCGAGCGCGACGAAGCCGAGCACGCTGCCGAGACCGAGGGCGGCCGTCGGTATGGCCATCGCCGGTCTTGGCGCGGCGACCGGTGTCGCCGGACCGTCGGTGGCGAAGACTCCCGCGAGCAGCCGCACGGTGTAGGCGACGGTGAGCACGGATCCGAAGATGATCGCCCCGCCGGCCAGCCAACGCTCTGGTCCGGCCAGCCCGAGGACCGCCTCGATGCCCGCCTCCTTCGCCGCGAAGCCGAGGAGGGGCGGGACGCCGGCCATCGACGCCCCCGAGACGACGGCGACCGCGCACGCGGCGGGCATGGTCCGCCACAGGCCGGACAGCTCGCCGATGTCGCGTGTGCCGGTGCGCACGTCGACCTCGCCCACGACCATGAAGAGCGCCGCCTTGAACACGGCGTGCGCGACCAGGATCGAGATCGCGGCGAAGGTCGCCTTGCCGGTGCCGAGCGAGAGGAGCGCGATCATCAGACCGAGCTGCGAGATCGTCCCCCAGGCCAGGATGAGCTTGGCGTCGACCTGTCGCAGGGCGCCGAGCGCCCCCCAGAGCACAGAGGCCAGGCCGAACGCGAGACCCAGCGGCTTCCAGATCGCGACCTCGCCCAACACCGGGGCGCCGAGCGCGACGAGCAGGACGCCGGCCTTCACCATCGTCGCCGAGTGCAGGTAGGCGCTGACCGGCGTCGGCGCCGCCATCGCGCCGGGGAGCCACACGTGGAACGGGACCTGGGCCGACTTGGTCGCGGCCGCCACCAGGACCAGGACGGCCGCGACCGTCGCGCGTGCGCCGTCGATCGCTCCCATCTCGCTGAACCGGGCGGTGCCCGCCGCGTCGACGACGAGCAGGAACCCGGCCAGGAGAGCGAGACCACCCGCGACCGTGATCACGAGCGCACGCCGCGCCGCAGCCCGAACCTCGGCGTCGACGTTCTTGTGGCCGACGAGCAGGAACGAGGTGACCGAGGTGAGCTCCCAGAACACGAACAGGGTCCACACCGAATCGGCCCAGACCAGCCCGACCATCGCGGCGCTGAACGCGAGCAGCGTCGCGGCGAAGCGGCCGAGCCCGGGCGCGCCCCCGGCGAAGTAGCCGACCGAGTACACGAACACCGCCACACCGATGCCGGACACGATGACGGTCATGAGGGCCGCGAGCGGGCCGACCGAGAACGTCAGACTCAGATCGAGACCGTCCACCCACCTGAGCTCGGCGGTGGCCGGCGTGTCGGCGCCGAGGCGACCGATGGCCCATGCCGTCGTGAGCACCGACGGGGCCGCGGCCAGCGCGAAGACGCGGCGGCCCGGCCGGTCGCCGAGAACGCCGATCGCACCGCAGACGAGCGTGTGGGCACCGAGAAGGAACCAGATCACGAGCCGCGGTCTCGGGGGGGATCGCCGAGGCTCACCTCGTGCAGCAGGCCGTCGGAGACGTCGTAGACGAAGCCCCGGATGTACTCCTTGTGTGGGACGAAGGGCGTCATGTAAAGCCGCTGGATCGACTGACGCACGTCGTCATACGGATCGCTGAACGTCTCGAGCGACCACCAGGGCTTGACCCCGAGATCGGCGTTGAGCTCGGCACGGAACTCGGGCTCGTCGACCTTCTGGAGGCCGCAGTCCGTGTGGTGCACGAGGATGACTTCCCGGGTTCCCAGCGTGCGTTGCGAGAGGCACAGCGATCGGATCACGTCGTCGGTGATGATGCCCCCGGCATTGCGGATGATGTGGGCGTCGCCGTTGTCGAGCCCGAGGATGGCGAAGGTGTCGATGCGGGAGTCCATGCACGCCACGATGGCCAACCGACGACGCGGCTCGACCCGCCGCGGGTCGCCGTCGAAGCGTCCCGCGTAGGCCTCGTTCCTGGCCAGCAGCTCGTCGGCGCTCGGGTTGAAGGACATGAACACGGCGTGTCAGCTCCGATCGGGAGGGTGGCAAGGCTCGTCGGGTTGGTTCGCGCCAAGACCGTTTCTCAGATGCACCTATAATAAGCGCGGTATTCTATCATCGGTTACCAAACAGCGGTCTTTTGCAGATACGATTCGGACATGGACCTGCCCGACCCCGAACCGGACCGTGTCGCATGGACGATCCTCACCAACCACGGCCACGTCCTCATCGCCATCTACCGCGACCCCGAGTCGCGCCAACGGGACATCGCCCACGCGGTGGGCATCACGGTGGGCGCCGTCCAGAGGATCATCCACGAACTCGAGCAGGCCGGCTACCTGCGACGGGAGCGGATCGGTCGCCGGAACCGCTACCACATCATCGCGGAAGCGCCGTTGCGCCACCCGCTCGAGGCCAACCACTCCATCGGTGATCTCCTCACCGCGCTCGAAGGCTGATCCGATGACGTCCGGAAGGGTCACACCATGAGGGTCGCCGTCATCGGCTCGACGGGTTATGTCGGGGGCCGGCTGGTCCCGGAGCTCCTCGCCGCCGGTCACGAGGTGCGCTGCCTGGCCCGCACACCCGGCCGCCTCGACGGTGTCGACTGGCTTGACGCTGTCGACGTCGCAGCCGCCGACGTCCTCGACCGGGATTCGCTCGACGCCGCCTTCCGGGACATCGATGTCGTCTACTACCTGGTGCACGCCATGGGGCACTCCGGCGACTTCGAGCACACCGACCGGCTCGGCGCCGACAACACCCGGGCGGCAGCCGAAGACGCCGGTGTCTCGCGGATCGTCTACCTCGGCGGGCTGGGCGAGGACGACCCCGACGGGCTCTCCGCACATCTCGCCAGTCGCCACGAGGTCGGCCGGATCCTCGCGTCCGGGTCGGTTCCGGCGACCGAACTGCGCGCCGCCGTGATCATCGGATCCGGCAGCGCGTCGTTCGAGATGCTGCGTCACCTCGACGAGGTCCTGCCCGCGATGATCTGCCCCCGCTGGGTGACCCGCACCCGGTGCCAGCCGATCGCGATCACCGACGTGCTCCACTACCTCGTCGCGGTCCTCGAGCTCGGTGGTCCGAACCGGATCCTCGAGATCGGTGGGCCCGACGTGCTGACCTACCGCGACATGATGGATCGCTATGCCGCCATCGCCGGTCTCCGCCGCCGGCTGATCGTCCCCGTGCCGTTCCTCACCCCCCGGCTGTCGTCGCACTGGGTCAACCTGGTCACACCCCTCCCCTACGGCCTGGCCCGACCGCTGGTGGACAGCCTCGCCCACGACGTCGTCGTGCGGCCCGAGCGGGACATCCGCCGACTGGTCGACCACGAGCCGCTGACCCTCGACGAGGCGATCCGGCGGGCCCTCGAGGTCGTGCAGGATCTCGGGGTCAAGACCAGCTGGATGGACAGTGCCCCGATCACCACCCCGGCGGCGCCGATGCCCCAGGACCCGGGCTGGTCGGGGGGCACCGTGTTGCGGAACTGGCAGGAGGTCGAGTCGACCGCGACCGCCGAACGGCTCTTCGCCACCGTCGCCGGTGTGGGGGGCGACCGGGGCTGGTACGTCGCCAACCCCTTGTGGAGCCTTCGCGGCTGGCTGGACAAGCTCGTAGGCGGGGTCGGCATGCGACGTGGGCGGCGCCACCCCGACGACCTGCGACTCGGCGACGCGCTCGACTTCTTCCGGGTCGAGGCGCTGACGCCGCCCCGGCTCCTGCGGCTCCGGGCCGAGATGAAGCTGCCGGGTGATGCCTGGCTCGAGTGGCGGATCGACACGGCCGACGACGGCACCAACCGTCTGCGCCAGTTGGCTCGTTTCCATCCACGAGGCATCGCCGGCCGGGCCTACTGGTGGCTGCTGCTCCCGGCCCACAAGGTCATCTGGGACCGCCTCGCCCGGCGGCTGGTCGCCGAAGCCGAGCGCCGGTCGGACTGACACCCCAGCGCTCTCCGGCGGCTGGACTCGCACGCGAGTGACGGGCACCGCCGGAGGGTGGTGCCCGTCACTCTTCTCCGATTCCCTGGAGGGGGTCCAACCGGAGACGTTGCAGTTCCCGCTACGGCGACGCGGGGGTCGGCGGCAGGAGGACCGCGTCGATCACGTGGACGATGCCGTTGGAGGCCTCGATGTCGGCGATCGAGACCATCGCGTCGTTGACGAACACGTTCCCGTCTCGAAGCTCGATGACCACGTCGCCACCAGCCAGGGTCGTGGCCGAACCCGCATGGACCAGTTCCTCACCGGTCAGCGACTCTCCCAGGACGTGGTAGGCGAGGACGTCGGACAGAAGGCCACCCGGATCGGCCAACGCCGCATCCAGGGTGTCACCGAGCGCCGTGAACGCGTCGTTGGTCGGAGCGAACACGGTCAGATCCGCATGAGGATCAGAAACCGCACGAAGGAAGTCGACCGGACCGGCCTGCGAGGCCAGGCCCAACGCCGTCACCAACGTCGACAACTCCGGCGTCTCCGACGCGATCTCCGCGATCGTCTTCGCCTCCGGCTCGGGCGGAGTCGGCGTGCAGCCGACCATTCCGAGCAGTCCGGCGAACAGGGCCACCAGCACGAGCTTCAACAATCCGGTCATCGCGTCTCTCCTCGAGGGGGTCGTCGTAGGTCTATTACGAAGCGAACCGATCGCTTGGATGCAGCATTCTCGAGACCGAGGCCTACGATCGGGCCGGTGCCGGAGTTCACCCCACGACAGCGATCGGTCGGACTGCACGCCCTGTGGGCTGCGCTGGCGCTGGGCGCCAACCGACTGGAGCGCAGGTTCCGCTCCGCCGGGGCACCGCCGGGCTCGGCGCTCCTGGCCACCGTCGTCGGCTGGAACGGACTGTTGCTCATGCTCGAGCATCGGCGCCCCTTCGATCCCGAATGGAACCCTCCGGCCACCGAGATCCGCACCGACGGTGCCTTCTTCCTCACCAGTACCACCGCCGCACTCACCGGGCAGGCCCTCGGCTCCACGCTCGCGGGGCGGCTCCGGGCCAGGATTCGACGCTCGGGACCGGCCGAGCGGAATCCGCTGGTCGGCCACCTCGGCATCGCCGGAGGCATCGCCGCCAGCCTGCTGACCTCCGACCTGATCCACACCACCCTCCACCGCCTCGGCCACGAGTGGGGGCCGGCGTGGAAGTTCCACTCGGTCCACCACAGCCCCGAGCGGCTCCACATCTACAACGCCACCCGGTTCCACCCGGTCGAACAGGCCGTCGAAGGCGTGCTCGAAGGGTTTGCCCTGGGCGTGGTCGGGTTCACCCCGGCCCAGCACCTGACCCACTCGACGGCCCGGGCCACCTACGGCCAGCTCCAGCACTCCAACATCGCCGTCGACAGCGGACCCCTCGACCACGTCTTCGCCACGCCCGACCTGCACCGCTGGCACCACTCCGAGATCTACTCCGAGGGTGACACCAACTACGGCGCCGTCCTGTCGGTGTGGGATCGACTGTTCGGGACGTTCTTCCGACCCCGACGGGCCTTCGACGCCAAGCTCGGCGTCGGCCGCATGCCCTCGTTTCCCCAACGGCTCGGGGGGCTCCTCACCGCGCCGTTCCGGTGGGCCAGGATCAAGCAGGAGAACGCCCAGACCTGGTACGAGGACGCGACGCTCAACCCCGACCTGCACCAGCGCTCGTAGAAGGTCGGTCTCTGACCGAAGTCGTATGCTCGGCCGATGCGCCTCCGGCACCCGGCTCCGTTCAGTGCACGCTGGCGGGCCCGCTGGATCTGGTCGGCCTGGCCGGCGATCGCCGCCGAGTCGGCGACCCTTCCGGTGCTGGCCGACCCGATCGACCAGGTTGCGCTGCTGCGACGCAGCTTCGAGCTCGACTCGGTGCCCGATCTCGCCCCCTGTCGGATCTGGGCCGACGGCCGGTATCTCCTCTGCGTGAACGGCGCAGCGGTCGCCCGGGGGCCGGTGCGTTCCGACCCTCGACTGGCCCACTACGACGTCGTCGATCTCGCCGCCCACCTGTGCGAGGGCTCCAACGTCCTGGCCGTCACCGCTCGGCACTTCGGACGGTCCACGTCATGGTGGATGCCCGTCCCGCCCAGCTACACCCTCGGAGCCGGCGGCGTGGTCATCGAGGCACGGCTCGGCGACACATGGATGGTGAGCGACCACTCCTGGCGGTCCGCACCGGGAACCGCCTGGACTCCCGTCGCCGTGCCCGGTGACGTCGCCTGCCTCCCGATCGAGTCCTTCGACGCCCGAGCCCACCCGCATGGCTGGACCCTGCCGTCCTTCGACGACGACGACTGGACCCCGGCCGTCGAGATCCCGCCGGTCCACACCGGCGCGACCGGCGACCCGCACCCGCCCAGCCAGCCCTTCGGCATGCTGCGGCCGCCGGTGCGCGCCGCATTCCCCGACGGCGCCACCCACGTCGCCGAGCTCACCGCGACCACGACCGGGCCCGGCGCCCAACCGGCCGACGACCCGGTGCGTCAAGTGCTCGCCGACGAAGCGGTGCAGGCGGCCGACGAAGATGATTCCCGTATCACCCGGCAAGCTTTCGATCTGGGCCGGATCGCGGCGGGCACCCTCGAGCTCGACGTGACCGACGCGGCCGCGGGCACCGTGATCGACATCGCCGCGGCCGAACACGTCGACGGCTCAGGCCGGCTCGCACCGCTGGGCCAGCACGCGGGCGTTCGCTACGTGTGCGCCGGCGCCGGGTCCGAGCGGTTCGAGTCGCTCGATGTCATCGGCACCCGGCACCTGCACGCATCGGTGCGCACCCCCGCCGGCGCCGCCCGGCCCGAGATCGGGCTGGCCATCCACGACCGCCATCGCCCCCGCCCTCCGGGTGCGAGCTTCGAATGCTCCGACCCCGTGCTGAACCGCATCCACGAGGTCGGGCTCCGGACCGTCGACCTCTGCGCTCTCGACGCGTACGTGGACTGCCCGACCCGCGAGCAGCGGGCGTGGACCGGCGATTCGGTGGTGCACCAGATGGTCGACCTGGTCACCAACCCCGACTGGTCGATGGCCCGCTGGCACCCGCAGCTGACGGCCACACCCCGGGCCGACGGCATGCTGCCCATGGCGGTGGCGTCGGACTTCGCCGCCGACGACCGCACGATCATCCCCGACTGGTCGCTGCACTGGGTCCGCTCGCTGCACAACCTGTACCGGTACGCCGGCGACCGGGAGCTGGTGGCCGAGCTGCTCCCGGTGGCGGCGCGCACCGTCCGGTGGTTCGAGGCCTTCCTGGCCGGTGACGGGTTGCTCCACGACGTCTCGGGCTGGGTGCTTCTCGACTGGGCGAGCGTGTACTCGAACGGGTGCTCCTCCACCCTCAACGCGCTGTGGGCCCGGGCGCTGGAGGACCTGGCCGAGATGGCGTCATGGCTGGGCGACGACGGTACCGCCGCGTGGGCCCTCGAGCGGCGCCAGGATGTCGCCGACGGCTTCGACGTCTTCTGGGACGACGACCGCGGCGTCCACATCGACCACCTCGTCGACGGTCGGCCCCAGCGCGTCGCCGCCCAACACGGCGGCGCGACGGCGCTGGCCGCCGGTCTGGTCCCGGCCGAACGGGTCGATCGCGTCGTCGACCGGCTGACCGACCGCGACCGCCTGATCCGCCACTCGTGGGTCATGGACACCGTCACCGTCGAAGGTGGGCTTTCCGGGTTCGCCCATCTCGTGACCGGCTACCCCGAGCCCGAATGGGACGTCGAGGAACAGATGGTCGAGGCCGAGCCGTTCTTCCGCTACGTGCTCCACGACGGCCTGGCCCGGGTCGGCCGAGCCGACCTGATCACCGGGCTGTGCCGCGACTGGTCGGCGTTCCTGGACGTCGGCGAGACCACCTGGCCCGAGTGCTGGGTCGGCGGCACCCACTGCCACGGTTGGTCGTCGACCCCCACCCGCGACCTGATCGTGCACACCCTGGGCATCACGCCGGCCGAGCCCGGATATGCGACGGTGCGGGTCGCGCCGGCGCTCGGCGGGCTCGAGTGGGCGCGGGCCACGGTGCCCACACCTCACGGTCCCGTCGCCGTCGAGGCCCGAGCCGATGGCACGGTCGAGATCGACAGCCCGGTGCCCGTCGTGCGGGACTGACCGCGGCGGTCAGCCGCGCTCGACTCGTTCCTTCAGCCGAACCAGGTTTCGCTTCCAGACCGAACGCAACGCCGGTCGGGAGACGAATTCACCCAGAGGACCGCCGACGTACCACGGGAAGGTCAGGTCCTCCTCCCACCGGAACTCGGTCCGATCGGCGCCGACGGCGCTGAGGGTGAACTCGCCGACCCCTTCGATCAAACCGATGTGACGGACGCCCATTCGACGCTCGTGCTCCCACGCGGTGATCTCCATCACGTCGGTCAGGGAGAACGGCCCGACCTCGGTGTCGCATTCGAAGCGGGTGCCCGGGCCCTCGACCTGCTCGGTCAGGAAGCGGATCTCGACCGCGTCCTGCATCCAGGTGACGTGCGAGCCGATGTTGCGAACATCGGCCCAGACCCGGGCCGGGCTGGCCTCGATGACGGTGCTCACGACGATGGCACGGCCGGACGGGGGCAGGCTGCTGCGGGGGGCCATGGGCCTGTTCTATCCGAGCCCGGCGCCCCATGCCTCGGATCAGGTGTAGAAGGCGGGCTCCAATCCCTCGACCGCGAGCGCGGCGTTGGCGTAGCGCACGTCGTCGGTCACCTCACGGCCGAACCAACCCGGCGGGTGGAAACCGGCCATCGCTTCGGCGCTGTCGAACTCGACCTCGGCCACGACCAGTCCATCGAGGTCGTCGGCGAACACGTCGAGCTCGACCGTGCGTCCGTCGAGCGCCATGGAGTGGCGGGTCTTGTGCACCCGGCGGCCACGGGTGAGCTCCCATACCGCCTCGAACCGCTGCGGATCGAGGCGCCACTCGAGCTCGATCCTCTCCGCCCCGGTCCCGGCCTTGAGGGTCAGCGTGCATCCCTTCGCGCCGGCGTCACGCACGCGGACCGACACTTTGCCGTCGATCGCGAGGTACCCCTGACGCAACACCGTGCCGCAACCCGCGAGCTCGGGAACCTCGGCCACCAGGAACTTGCGCTCCCGTTCGACGAATCCGCCACGGGCCCGGGCGTCGGTGCGCCGCTCCTCTGTAACGAGCTCGGCTATCCCACCGGTGGTCAACTCCGGTCCGAGCAGAACCCTGCTCTCCCAGTATGCCTGGATGCGGGTGAGGAACGCTTTGGGCGACTCCGCGTAGATCGTGGCCCCCAGGCGGAACGCCCGGGATCGGAGATCGTCCTGCTCGGCTCGAGCCAGACGGACGGCTCGCTCGACAATCCTCCGCCCACCGAATCGTTCGGGTCTCGCCTGGAGCCGGTCGATCAGCACGGCCAGGTCGTGGTCGTCGCCGAGCGCCTCGGACAGATCGTCGAGGCGGGCGACCAACGGGGTCAGGACGCTCGGGGCTGTCCGTTCGAGCAGGCGCATCTGGTACCAGAGAGTCTTGACCGCCTTGCGCCAATCGTGCATCCGCTCGGACGTCGGCTTGCGCTGGGCCCGGTCCAGGCCACGCCGTCCCCGGCGATAGGTCAGGTCGAGCCCCACACCGATCGTCTCGAACCGGTCGGGAAGTTCCCATTTCCCGACCCGACGGCGAGCCTTGGTCAGGCGGTCGCGGGCGCGCAGGATGCGAGGATCGCCACCGCGGATGGCGCTGGTTTCCGCGGCCGCCTCGATCACCTGGCGGGAACGAACCGCATTCAGGTTGCGATCGCCACCGTGGCCCGCCGTGGTCTGGAGGTCGTCGAACGTCTCGAGCAACGCATGAGCGTCACGGATCGACGACAGATCCCTGGCCGCGTCGCGCACCGTGTGGTTGAATCGGGCGAATTCCGGCCCCAACGCGGGCCGCACCAGGCGGGCCAGTCCCCGGACTTCCTTGCACCGCTTCCGGACCTCGTGCACCTCGTGAGAGATTTGATCCGGACCGGCGCGGGCGAGCTCATCGAGCCGCGCCACCGCATCATCGAGCCGCTCGGTGGCGACCCCCTGCACCGCGCGTTCCACCGACATCGTCGGCTTCAGTCGATATCCCATGGCGCTTTCCGGGGGAGGCGCCGAACCGGGCCACCGCCCCCCGCGACGGCCGTCGCGGCACTCCCCCCCGTACACGTTACCGGCCGGGCCGGATCTGAGCCCGGCGAACGGGGTCATCCCACCGTTTCGGGGAACACCCGGTGGATCTCGGTGATGAGCAGGGGCAGGGCCACGAGGTGCGTGCCGATGACCGGCTTGCCCGTTGTGAGCAGGGCGACGACGAGATCGCGATCCGGGTCGGCCCACGTGAACAGGTTGGACATCCCGATGTGTCCGAACGCGTTCGGGTGGTTCCAGCCGAAGAGGCTGACCTGCTCGTTGCCGAGCATGAACCCCGAGCTGTACCGCATCGGCAGGCCGAGCATGCGATCGATGGGGATGCCTTCGTGGTGATGCTCGAGCGCTCGGGCCACCGTGTCCTCTTCGAAGATGCGGGTGCCGTCGAGCTCACCCCCGTTGAGCAGGCACTGGTAGAAGGCGGCGATGTCCCGGGCGGTCGTGATGGCGTTGCCCGACGGGATCACCGCGGTCAGGAAGCGAGGATCGTTGGACAGGTGCAGCACGTGGCCCCACCGGATGCCCAGCGCACGGTTCATCATCACTTCGAGTGACAACAGCAGCGGGAAACCGGTCTCGACGTTGTGCGCCACCTTGTCGACGTCTTCGGTTCCCACCCCGAAGCCGAACCAGTTCAGGCCCAGCGGTTGCCGGATGTCCTCGTCGAGCACGTCGCGCAGGCTCCGACCTGCCGCCCGCCGGGCCACGACCTCCATGACGAACCCGCCGACCACGGCGTGATACGCCGGCGGTCCGCCGATGGCGGCCGAGGGCCTCAGATCGCAGATCATGCCCTCCATCCAGTCCGGGTCGGCCATCAGATCCAGATCGAACGCGTCCCGCGGCATCGTCGGGATCCCGGCTCGATGGCTCAACACCTGGCGCAGAGTTATCTCACCCTTGCCGTGGCGTTCGAAGCCGGGCACGTGATCGCTGACCGCGTCGTCGAGAGCGAGGACGCCCTGCTCCTCGAGCTTGTGCATGGCCATGGCTGTCACGGCCTTGGCAGCCGAGAACAGGTTCACCGGCGTGTCGAGGTCCATCGGTATCGCCCGATCGGGATCGAACCGCCGACCGGGCCGGATGCCCCGCGCCTGGCCCATGGCACGATCGACGACGACGTCCCCCCGGTGACGGATGCACACCTGGATGCCCGGGTGCATGCCGGTGCGGTAGAGCGCCCGGACCCGCTCCCAGATCATGTCCGCCGCCACGGGATCTCCGACCTCGTCGCCGCGCACCGTCACCGACTCGACGTCCCGTGGCACCCGGCCCCGCCGGGCCACCGTGTCACCGACCCGGTCGATCAACCATTTCGTCATCCGCCGTCTCCCGCGATCCCAGGTCCACGTGGGGCCCTCCGGTCCGACCGTACCGGTCAGATGGAGCGGCCGGAGCCTTCCCAGTAGGGCGCCCGGAGCTCGCGTTTGAGCAGCTTGCCCGTCGCAGTGCGGGGCAGCGGGCCGAAATCGAACGACCGGGGGACCATGTAGCCGGCGAGGGAGGTCCGACAGAACTGCTTCAGCTCGGACTCGACCTCGGCCGCGTCGAAGCCGTCGGCCAGCTCGACCGCGGCCTTCACCTCTTCGCCGAACTCGTCGTTGGGTATTCCGAAGATACCCACGTCGGCCACCGCCGGGTGGGTGATCAACAAGGCCTCGATCTCGGCGGGATAGATGTTGACACCGCCCGAGATGATCATGTCGATCTTGCGATCGGACAGGAACAGATAGCCATCCTCGTCGACGTGGCCGATGTCCCCGAAGGTGAACACCCCCGGCTCCAGATGGGCCGAGTCGGTCTCCTCCTCGTCGCCGAGATACTCGAAATCGGCGCCGAGAAGGTTGCGGATGTAGATCTGGCCCACCTGATCCGGACCGAGTCGCTCGCCGCTTTCGCCCATGACCAGGAGCTCGGTCGTCGGCAGCGGTGACCCGACCGTGCCAGGCTTGGCCAACCACTGATCCGAGGTGCAGATCGTGCCGGCCCCGCCGCTCTCACTGGCCCCGTAGAGCTCGTTGATGACCGGACCCCACCAGTCGATCATCTGCCGTTTGATCTCGGGCGGGCACGGCGCCGCGGTGTGGTAGACGCACTGCAGGCTGGAGCCGCCGAATGCGGAACGGGTCTCCTCGGGCAGCCGCAGCAGTCGGGTGAAATGGGTGGGGACCGCGTAGCCGGTCGTCACCTGATGCTCGTCGATCAGGCGCAGCGTCTCCTCGGCATCCCAGCTGCGGCGCATGACGAGGCTCGAACCGAGCGAGGCCGGGAACAGGCAGAAGACCAGTGGCCCCGCGTGGTACACGGGCGCGTTGCACAGGACCGTGCCGCCCTCCTTCGGCAGCCCCAGCAGGTCGACGAACATCTCGAGCGTCGCCCGGGAGGCCTCGGGATCGCCGCCGATCTGGATCAGGCTGGACTTCACGCCCTTGGGCCGACCGGTCGTGCCAGACGTGTAGAACATCACGGTGCCGGCACCCTGGTCGGCCGGCTCGTCGGTCGAGGCCGACGCGAGGAGCTCCTCGTAGTCGGCGAACCCGTCTATCGGCCCACCGAAGGCCACTCGAACGGCGACGCCGGCCAGCTCGGCGGCGGCCTGTGCCTGTTCGGCGAAGTCGATGTCCGCCACCAGCGCCTTCACCCCGGAGTTCTCCAGCACGTAGGCGATCTCGTCGACCGAGAAGTGCCAGTTGATCGGCACCGCGATGCATGAGGAGTGCATCGCGGCAGCGAGCGTCTCGACCCATTCGTGGCGATTCCCGCCCAGCACGCCGATCACGTCGCCGGTTCCCAGGCCCAGACCGCGCAGCGCGGTGATCAGCTGATTGGTGCGGGCGTCGGTCTGGCCCCAGGTCAGCTCGGCGAACTCGTCGACGACAGCGAGCTCGTCCCCGATCCGCTGGGCCCGATCTCGATGTCCGATGGTCATGGCACGACCTCCCCCGCTCGGACTGTACTCGGGGCGGAGAAGTCGCCTGGACGACTTGGGAGCTGAGGGCGGGACGTTGTTGTAGTCACAATGTCCGACTAATGTGACTACATGGACGTCGGCATCCGCGAGCTCAAGGCAAGGCTGTCCGAATACCTCGGTCGGGTCTCGGCGGGCGAGGTCATCACGGTGACAGACCGCGGCAGACCGGTCGCTCGCATCGTGGGATTGACCGCGGGTTCCGCGGTCGACCGAGGCATCGACGAGGGCTGGATCGAGCCGGCGCACCGAACGCGGCTCGAGCCCACCGTCCGCTTCTCATCTCCCACCGGCGTGCTCGAGGTGCTCGACGAGGACCGGGGGTGACCCTCTATGTCGACTCCAGCGCGCTGCTCAAGCGCTACATCGACGAACACGACTCCGACGTGGCCGATGCGCTCCTCGCCACCGACCCGGTGCTCGTGACCTCTCGGATCACCGAGGTCGAAGTGCGACGGAACCTGGCCCGGCTGCTCGACGGATCGGCCCAGCTGGCAGCGAAGCGCCAGCTCTCGACCGACCTCGACGCCTTCGCGCTGGTGAACCTGGACGCCACGACCTGCAACGAAGCCGCCCGCATCGCCGAGCGGACGCTCTGCCGATCGATCGACTCCCTCCATCTCGCCGCAGCCTGGCGAGCCGGGTCGGCCACCACCGTGTTGACCTTCGACGCCAGGCAGGCTCAGGCGGCGCGGTCGATCGGCCTCGCCGTCGTGGGGGTGTGAACCGTGGTCGGATCGGCGGGGCCCTTCGATGATCCGCCCGACGACCTGCCGGAGGACTTCGACCTCGACCCGGACCGGCTCACCGCGTGCGCCTATTGGCGCTGCGGCCAGTTGTTCGAGCAGCGCAGCGCCAACCACCGGTTCTGCCGCAAGGCCTGCCGCAGCCGGCAACACAAGTGGGAGCGAGCGCAGGAGCGACGGGCAGCCCGGGGCAGGACCCGGCGGCGCCGTGGCGAGTGAGCACCCATCCCCGAATCTGGTCCGCCACCGTCGGGAAGCGACGGCTGGGAACGGCGAGAAGGGCCGCGGTCAGGGTTGCAGGAGCTGACGAAGACGACGGGCGGCGACGGTGAGGCCGATCAGGGTCATCGCGACGAGGTAGACGACGTTCACGAGCAGGCCGGGGCCGACCTCGCCGAGGGTGAACGCCCGGCAGAGGGCGACCCCCTGGTAGAGCGGGGTCCACCGCACGATCAGCTGCAACCCCTCGGGGTAGCGGGACAGCGGGAAGAACGTCGCCGAGAAGAGGAACGACGGGATGATCACCAGGTTCACGTAGTCGAAGTCGACGAAGGAGCGCATATAGGTCGTGGCCGCGAGACCTGCCGACGCGAAAGCCGCCCCTATGAGCACCGTGGCCGGCAGGGCGAGGAGCGACCACCACGATTCGGTGTAGCCGAGGACGGCCATCGTGAGCAGGAACACCAGCGAGTACAACGCCCCGCGGATGAGCGCCCACAGCACCTCACCCGCCGCGGTGTCCGACGGCGACAACGGCGAGGCCAGGATCGCGTCGTAGGTCTTCATGTACTTGAACTTGACGAAGAAGTTGAACGTGGCGTCGAAGATGGCCCCGTTCATCGCCGCGGCGGCGAGCAGGCCCGGCGCCACGAAGACCTCGTAGGGGACCGTGCCACCGCCCGGTCGCGGAAGCTCACCGACCAGCCCTCCCACGCCGATGCCGATCGAGAACAGGTAGAGGATCGGCTCGAAGACGCCGGCCACGAAGACGAGCCACATCCGGCGGTAGGCCAGCGCGTTGCGCTCGACGACTCGCCAGGCCCGGCCCCAGATCACCGGTGGCAGAGCGCGCAACCCGGGAAGACCGCCGACGGACCGGCGGGTACGCACATCGGTGTCCGCATCGCTCACGGTGTGAGCCTCCGCGTGAACCGGCCGGTGCCCCAGCGCCAGCCGGCCAGGACCAGTCCGGCGAGCACGGCGAGGTGCACCGCGGTGATCGCCCAGTCGATGTCACCGGTGGTGAAGCCGCGCGCCGGTTCGACCCCGTGCCACAACGGTGACAGCCAGGCCAGGGGCTGCACGGCGTCGGGCAGCTGCGAGACGGGGAAGAACGTTCCCGAGAACAGGAACAGCGGCACGATACCCAGGCGCATGATCAGGGAGAAGGACTCGTCGGTCTCACACCCGCTGGCGTAGCCCGACAGTGGAGCGGCGAACGCGAGGCTGGTGAGGATCGCGACGGGGACGGCCATCACCGCCCACCACGACCCGATACCGCCGAGCGCGGTCGCCACGATCAGGAACGCCACCGCCGCCATGCCGGCCCGCACACCGGTCCAGATCACGTGACCCCCGTAGACATCGGCCGGCTCGAGCGGGGTGTTGACCATCGAGTGGAAGACGCCGAACCACTTGAGTCCGCCCATGACCGGCCAGAGCGAGGCGGACGCTCCCGACTGCATCACGCTGGCGATGAGCAGCCCGGGGGTCACGAACAGGAGGTAGTCGAGCCCGTCGAGCTCGGCGGCGCCGCTGCCTTCGTCGACGAAACGGCCGAGACCGAGGCCCATCGCGCCGAGGAACAGGACCGGCGCCACGAACGAGGTGAACACCGAGCCGCGCCAGAGCTTGGAGAAGACCCGGGCCTCCCGTTCGACCGCTCGCAGCAGGGTTGGCACCGCCACCGCTATTCGTCCAGGCTCCGGCCGGTGAGCAGGAGGAACACGTCCTCGAGCGTCGAACGGCGAATGAGGATGGCCGTCGGAGTGACGTCGCGATCGTCGAGCCGGCCCACCGTGGCCTCGCCGTCCGCCGTGTACAGCAGGACCCGGTCGGCCAATGGTTCGACCCGGTCGGCCAGGCCGTCGACCCGGCCCAGCGCGTCCGACCGGGCTCGCTCGTCGCCGAAGCGGAGCTCGACCACCTCGCGCGTGCTGTGCGCCCGGATCAGCTCCTGGGGTGCGCCGGCTGCAACGACCCGGCCCTCGTCCATGATGACCAGGCGGTCGCACAACTGCTCGGCCTCGTCCATGTAGTGGGTGGTCAGCACCTGCGTGACCCCTTGCGACTTGAGCTGGTACAGCCGCTCCCAGAGGAGATGGCGTGCCTGCGGATCGAGACCGGTAGTCGGCTCGTCGAGGAGCATCAGCTCGGGCCGATTGATGAGCGCCCGAGCGATGACCAGCCGCCGCTTCATACCGCCCGAGAGCGGGTCCACCTTGTCGTCGCGACGGTCACCGAGCTGGGCGAACTCGAGCAGGGCATCGGCCCGCTCGACGATGTCCCGTCGGGGTAGATCGAAGTAGCGGCCGTAGACCATGAGGTTGTCGTACACCGTCAGCTCACTGTCCAGGTTGTCGTCCTGAGCCACGACGCCGAGTCGGGACCGGATCTCGGCGCCGTCGATCGCGGGGTCGAGTCCGAGCACCCGGAGGTGCCCGGCGGTCACCGGCGACACGCAGCCGATCATTCGCATCGTCGACGTCTTGCCGGCCCCGTTCGGCCCGAGGAAGCCGAACACCTCGCCTGGTTCGACCCGCACGTCGATGCCGTCGACGGCCACGAACTCGCCGAAGCGCTTCACGAGTCCCCGGGCTTCGATCATCGCGGCGTTCTCCGACATCCGGTCGAAGCTACCGGCGACCGGGGACGCGAACGACGAGGTTTCGGTATTGCACCTACCCGGGCGCGTACGCCGAACCGCCGTCGACCTTGAGGACGGCGCCGGTGGTGAAGGACGACGCGTCGCCGGCCAGATAGAGCGCAGCCCCCACGACCTCGTCGGGTCGTCCGCCGCGCCCGAGCGGGATCGACGTGCGGGCCACCTCATCGAAGGCATCCATGTCCCAAGCCCCGGAGATGTCGGTCAGGAACGGGCCGGCCATGATCGCGTTGACCCGCACGGTCGGGCCCAGACTCCGGGCCAACGACAGCGTGAGGTTGTTGAGGCCCGCCTTGGCTGCGGCGTATGGCACTTCGATCGGGCTCGGCTGCACCGCCGCGATGCTGCTGACGTTGATGATCGATCCACCTCCGCCCGCCGCCATCCGCTCACCGGCCAGGGCGGCGAGACGGAACGGGCCCTTGAGGTTGACCGCGATCACCTTGTCGAACAGCTCTTCGGTGACGCCGGTCAGGGAATCGTAGAGCGGCGACATTCCGGCGTTGTTCACGAGCACGTCGATCGAACCGAATTCGGCCGTGACCCGTTCGATCAACCGGTCGCAGTCCTCCCAACGGCCGACGTGACAGCCGACGCCGAGGGCAGGCCGACCCGTCGTCGCCGTGATCTGCTCGGCCAGGTCCCGGCACGCGTCTTCCTTGCGACTGGCGACCACGACGGTCGCGCCGTGCTCGGCGAAGGCCAGGCTCATCGCCCGCCCGAGGCCTCGGCTTCCGCCGGTCACGACCGCGACGCGGTCGGTCAGGTCGAACGACACCATGAGTCCCCCTTCGGAGCGGTCCGTCCATCGTCGCCGGGCCGGACCCGCCCGTCCACTCGCCGACCGCGGCTCGGGAGCTGCCGGGATACGCTCGGGCCGGGGGAAGCCATGCCGCAACTGACCTACGCACGCGACGACCTGCTGGCCAGCCACGCCTATGCCGAGCCCCACGTCGTGGCCGGTCGCACGCTCCACGGCGGCATGTTGGCCGACGGCACCTACCAGCCCCCACGGGCGCTCGTGCGTGAGCCGGCGCTCGATGCATGGGAGTCCGCGCTACGCGAGCGGGGTGGCGTCCCTTTCCCGGCCTCGGCCGAACTGCTCGAAGGTGTCCGGCTCCCCACCGCGGCCCAGCAGCTCGTCCTGCTCCGCAACGGAATCGGCGACTGGTTCTGGAACATGCTCACCGTCATCGGGAAGATCGAGGCGCTCGGTTCTGCCATCCGGATGCTCCCGGTCCCCGACCTCCGGGCCAACATCGTCGAGGACATCTCCGACATGGCGCTCGGCCACCTGTCCAACGGGTTGTTCGAGGCTCACGGCATCGACGAGGGTGGCGTTCCCGAGGAAGGCATCGGCGGCCACGACCAGATGTGGTTCGCGGCCCGCGACCTCGCCTTCGGAACCGGGGCCTACCCCGATGTGGATCCCCAGCCCGGCCTGACTCGGGAGGACGGCGAGCGCTACCTGCCCGAGATCGCCGAGGACGTCGAGTTCCTCTTCTCGTTCCTGGCCAACCTGCTGATCATCGAGTTTCGAGCCGAGCTCGGCTTCGCCGAGACCCAGGCCATCCTCCGCACGCCCGACGTGTTCACCGACCGCCGGGCCGAAGCCGAGCTGGCGGCCGAGATCGTCGAGCGGATCCGCATGGACGAACAGATCCACGTGAGGTCGCTCAATCTCTACCTGGGTGAGCTGTGCAACGTGCACCTGCGCACGGTCGACGGCGGCACGGTGCCCGGTTCCGAGCTGGTCGACCGTTTCTGGGCCGGCATGGTCCGGTGGGCCACGGTCGACAAGCCCGCCCGCGACGCCGAGGTCGCCAGGCGGAACCTGGAGGATCTGGTCCGCAGCTACCCCGATCCCGATCGCATACTCGCCGAGCTCGAGACAGCGGGGTCCACCCGGCCATGAACAGCTTCCAAGGCAAGATCGCGGTCGTAACGGGCGGCGCCAGCGGCATGGGAAGGGCCCTCACCCGCCAGCTCGCCACCGAGGGATGCGACGTCGCCATCTGCGATCTGTCCGAAGTCGAGATGCACGAGACCGTCGAGCTCGCGCTGGCCGACGCCGCAGCCGGCGGCCACGACGGCGTATGCGTCACCGGACACCTCTGCGATGTCGCCGACGAAGCGGCGATCCTGGGCTTCCGCGACGAGGTCGAGGCCCAGCACCAGACCGACCATCTCAACCTGCTGTTCAACAACGCCGGGATAAGCGGCGGCGCCAGTCTGTTCACCGCCAGTCGGGAGTCCTGGGACCGCTGCTTCTCGATCTGCTGGGGTGGCGTCTACCACGGCACCCGGGCGTTCCTTCCCCTTCTCGTCGCGGCCGACGAGGGCCACATCATCAACACGTCCAGCGTCAACGGCTTCTGGGCCAGCCTCGGGCCGGACCACCCGCACACCGCCTACTCGGCCGCGAAGTTCGCGGTGAAGGGATTCACCGAGGCGCTGGTGGTCGACCTCCGAATCAACGCGCCGCACGTCAAGGCGTCGGTCGTCATGCCCGGGCACATCGGTACCGGCATCGTCGCCAGCTCACTTCGCCACGGGGTGGACGAGATCAGCGACGAGATCAGGGACTTCATGGAGATGGTCGCGGAAGAGTTCCGGAAGAGCGCTCCCGTTACGGCGGAAGAGGCCGCCACCGTCATCCTCGACGGGATCAGGCAAGAACGGTGGCGCATCCTGGTGGGCGACGACGCCCGCGCTCTCGATGAAGCCGTTCGAGCCGCACCCGAGCTGGCATACGACAGCGACGCGTTTCTCAGCGTCCTCCGCGAGGCCGGCGACGAGGTCGACTAGATCTGCGCCTAGGTTGGTCGGCTCAGGCGACCGAACCAGGCCTGGATCCCGAGGCGAGGAGACCCGACCCATGAGTACGAACGACGACGCTGTTCTCACCGAGCAACGGGGGCGAGTGCTGCTGATCACGCTCAACCGCCCCGATGCGATGAACGCCATCAACGGCGACCTCTCGCACGGGCTGTGGAACGCGGTCCAGCAGCTCAACGCCGACGCGGGCCTGACCGCCGGGGTTCTCACCGGGGCCGGGCGCGGCTTCTGCTCGGGAATGGACCTGAAGGCGTTCGCCCGCGGCGAAGACATCGGTCCGATCACCGAGTTCTTCCAGATCGGCGCCGAGAAGCCCCTGATCGGCGCCATCGAGGGCTTCGCCCTGGCCGGCGGGCTCGAGATCGCCCTGTCCTGTGACCTCCTGGTCGCAGCGAAGGGCGCCAAGCTCGGCATACCCGAGGCCGGTGTCGGGCTGTTCGCCGCCGGCGGCGGCCTGCTGCGACTCCCGACCCGCGTCGGCTACAGCCGAGCGATGGAAATGGCCATCACCGCCGACCCGATCACGGCCGAAGAGGGCGAGCGCTACGGCCTGATCGCACGCTTGTCAGAACCGGGCGAGGCCGTCGCCGACGCGATGGCCCTGGCCGAGCGCGTGGCCCGAAACGCTCCGCTGGCCGTCGCCGCGTCGAAGCAGTTGATCAGGGCGACCCAGGGCGCAACCGAGGCCGAGTTCTGGGAGGGCCAGAACGGCTTCATGTCAGTCTTCGTTTCGAATGACGCCCGAGAGGGCCCCAAGGCCTTCGCCGAGAAGCGCGATCCCGACTGGACCGGTAGCTGATCAGGAGGGCCCGATCAAGGGGGACCCATTGTGAGACGTACCGCCATCACGGCTCTGTTGACGTTCGCCCTGCTGGCGGCCGCCTGCTCCGACGGCGACGACAGCGCGTCGACGACGAGCACGACCGCCGGCGTAGCGACCACCACCGACGCGCCCGCGCCCGCGTCGGGCGCCTGCGACCCGGTCGACCCGACCGCGTGCCTCCTGCCGTGGCCCAACGATCGCTTCACCCGCCCGGACGCCGACACCGACACCGGGCTCCGGATCGACCTTCCGGCCGACGGCACACCGGTGAACGCGACCGGCACACCGATCGAGGTCGACGAATGGAACCGCAACGACGGCTTCAGCCCGGCCTCGATCGCCGCGATCGTCCTCCCCGGCCTCGACCCCGAGGCGTCCGCACTTCCCCCGGTCACCGACATCGGCCTCTCGCTCGAGGACGATTCACCTCTCGTCCTCCTCGACCTCGACACCGGCGAGCAGGTCCCGGCGTGGGCCGAGCTCGATTCGGACGGTGAGGATCCCGACCGCACGCCCCTGCTGATCGTGCCCGCGACCTCACTCGTCGAAGGCCATCGCCACGTCGTCGCGCTGCGCGACCTGAAGCAGGCCGACGGATCGGCCATCGCCTCACCGGCCGCGTACACGGCCGGTCTGGCCGAACCCGACGGGTACACCGCGGCACTCGTCGAAGGCCTGGACACGGCCGGCCTGGACCCCGCGGCGATGACCGTCGCCTGGTCGTTCACCGTCTCGTCGGGCACATCCATCTCGGGCCGACTCCGGCACATGTGGGACGAGACGGGGGAGGAGGTGGGTGACGGGGCGCCGGCCTTCGTCGTCGACAGTACCGAGGTGGTGGGCCCGGCCCGTGTCGTGCGCGGCACGTTCGAGGTGCCCAGCTACCTCACCGGTGACGGCTCGCCCGGTTCGACACTCGACAACGAGGGCGATCCCGATGGCATCCCGACCCGCAACGGTTCGTTGGACGCCGAGTTCACCTGCACGGTCCCGACCGCGGTGACCGGCGACGCACCGGCCGCCGCGGTGTTGTACGGCCACGGTCTGCTCGGCAGCAGGGACGAGGTCCTCGGCATCGGCCCGGTGGGTGCCGCAGCAGGGGTGGCGTTCTGCGCCTTGGACTGGATCGGTATGAGCACGGCCGACGTCCCGACCGTGGTCGAGGCCATAGGCGACCTCACCTCGTTCCGGGCGGTGCCCGACCGGCTGCAGCAGGGACACCTCGCCTGGTTGCTCCTGGGTCGCCTGCTCGCCAGCGACTCCGGCTTCGTGACCGACCCGGCATTCCAGGACGCCGACGGCGTCGGGGTGATCGACCCCGATCGGCTCGCCCTCCTCGGCGCGAGCCAGGGCGGGATCCTGGGTGGGGTGGCCTCCGCGCTCACCGCGGACTGGGAGCAGGTGATCCTGGCCGTGCCCGGGCTCGGCTACAACCTCCTCATCCCCCGCAGCATCGACTTCGACGAGTTCGCTCCGGTGTTCGAGGAGAGCTACCCCGACCCGCTCGATCGGACCATCGCCCGGGAGATGATGGAGATGCTGTGGGACCGGGGTGAGAACGCGGGGTGGACCCAACACCTGACGGCCGACCCGTACGACGGCGCGCCCGAGAAGAACGTCCTGCTCCTCGAAGCCTTCGGCGACCACCAGGTGGCCAACGTCAGCACGGAGAAGCTGGCCCGGACCCTCGGAGTTCCGGTCCGGACTCCCGGGCTGGCCGACGGCCGGTCCACCGATGTCGAGCCCTTCTTCGGCATCGACCCGATCACCTCCCTGCCCCACATCGGATCGGGGTTGGTCATGTGGGACTTCGGCACCCCGGCACCGCCCACCGCCAACGTCCCGCCCCGCGAGGGTGAGGATCCCCACGGCAAGCTCGGCGACGTCCCCGAAGCGCTCGGGATGGCGGTCGCCTTCATCGAACCGGACGGCCCGATCATCGACGTCTGCGGCGGCGAACCCTGCCAGACGCTCGAGTGAGCACCATGCCCGACCCCGTGCCCACTCAGGGCTTGGTGGCTCGGACGAAGGCGGAGATCACCCGGCCGGCGGCGGACTCCACGGTCGCCGGATCGATGCCGGCTCCATCGAGGTACTCACGGGCGTCGTCGAGGGTGTAGACGCGGGTCGGCTCGATCTCGACGTCGACGAACCCGGCGGCCTCGAGCCCCGAGCGGTACTCGTCCTCCCCGAGGGCACCGGCCACGCAACCGATCCACGCCTCGACGCTCCGGCGGATCCGCGGGTCGATGTCACCCCGGACCACGATGTCGGAGACGGCGAACCGCCCCCCGGGCCTGAGCACGCGGTACGCCTCCCGGAACACCTGCTCCTTGTCGGCCGAGAGGTTGATCACGCAGTTCGAGATGATGACGTCGACGCTGTCGTCGGGGAGCGGAACCTCCTCGATGGCGCCCTTCAGGAACTCGACGTTCTCGACTCCGGCCTCGCGCTGGTTCTTCCGTGCCAACTCGAGCATGTCGTCGGTCATGTCGAGGCCGTACGCCTTGCCGGTGGCACCCACACGCCGGGCCGAGAGCAGCACGTCGATCCCACCACCCGAACCGAGGTCGAGCACGACCTGGCCCTCCTCGAGGTCGACCAGCGCAGTGGGATTGCCACAACCCAGCGACGCGATCATCGCGTCCTGCGGAAGAACCGCGGTCTGCCCGTCGGTGTAGAGGTCGCTGGTGATCGGGTTGCCCTCCGGTGCGATCGCGGTCGGCCCGCAGCATCCTCCCGAATCGGTCGCGGTCGGCCCGCAGCATCCTCCCGATTCGCCCGCCTCGAGTACGCCTCGCGCCGCCGCTCCGTATCGCTCGGCGACCTGCTCACGCAGCCGGTCGGGGTCGGATGTCACCGTTGTCGTGTCCTGTGGTTCGCTCATCGCATGGCCTTTCGGGGTCGGGGCGCGCACTCGGCGGCGCCCTCGCAGCACTTGTCGGTCAGGAACGTCAGCAGATCGCTCATCGCCTCGTAGTCGGCCCGGTAGATCCGGGACCGGCCCACCGGCTCGGAGCCGATCAGCCCGGCTGACTTCAGTTCCTTCAGGTGGAACGAGAGCGTCGGGGCCGGAATGTCGACCGCCTCGCTCATGGCACCCGCCGCGAGTCCGGCCGGACCGGCCCGCACGAGGAGTCGGAACACCTCGATGCGGGTCTCGTGAGCGAGGGCGCTCATGGCCTCGACGGCCTCCGTCTGTTCCATATTTCTATATATATCGAACTATCGAAGATATTGCAACCCTCAACTGAGATTCAGTCGGTGGTACATCCTGCGCTGCGCCTTGTGCAGCCCGACGAACTCGCGGTGCAGTGCCTCGTGCACCGCCGCGGCTTCGCCGTCGGGCCGGAACACGCGGTCGACGGGAGCCCGCGCCCCGACGTCATCGAGGTCGAGGCGGCCGGTCACCAGCCCTGCGAACATGGTTGCACCTCGGACGTTGGCCAGGATGGGTTGGCCGACCCGGTGCAGGTTGCGACCGGTGACATCGGCGTGGATCTGACACCACACGTCCGACTGCGCTCCGCCCCCGATCACCCGGAGGTCGCTCAGCGGGTTTCGCACGACCTTCTCCGATGCCTCGAGGATCCACCGAACCTGGTGGGCCACCCCCTCGAGCACGGCCCGGATCAGTTCGGGTCGACCGCTGTCCATACCCAGGTTGAGGAAGCTGGCCCGCATCGCCGTGTCGGCGACCGGGCTTCGCTCCCCCTTCAGCCACGGAGCGAACATCACGCCTCCGGCGCCGGACGGGACCGCGGCGGCCACCGCGTCCAGATCGGCCATCGTCGGTCGGCCGTCTCCGAGGCCGTCATCGGGCGCGACCACATTCTCGAGCAGCCACTCGAGGCTGATCCCCCCGGTGTCGTGGTTGTTGGCCAGCACGTAGCGATCGGCCACCGCGGCGGGCACCGACGCCATCTGGTTGGTGAGCGACGTGCGCTTGCGGGGCGTGTGGCAACCGACCCAGGCCGACGTTCCGATCACGACATGACCGTGATGGTCGGCGACGGCACCCGATCCGAGCGCGGCCGAGTGGAGATCGGGCAGGCCACCGACGACGGGGATTCCCGCCGGGATGCCGAGCTCTTCGCCGACCCCGGCGGTGACTCGGCCGACGACGGACCGGATCGCGACCAGGCCGGGAAGTCGTCCCGGATCGACACCGGCAAGACCCACCAGGACGGGGTCGTAGTCGACCTGGTCGAGCGTCCGATTGTCGGTCAGCCAGGAGAGGGTCATCGTGGCCTGGGTGGCGGCGACCCGGCCGCAGAATCGAAGGTTGAGGTAGTCGACCGGCTCGAGGAACACCGCCGTGTCCGCGTACAACTCGGGGGTCTCCCGGCGGATCCAGAGCCGGTGGCCGAGCGGATCGTTGCCCTCGGGGCTGGGCGCTCCTCCGGCTCGGCGGATCCACTCGAGCGCGACACGGGGTCGGTACCCCTCGACGGCCAGGCGACCGCCCAACTGCTCCCGGGCCAGCGCTCGGCCGCGATGGTCGAGCCACAGCAGACAGTCCCCCGCGGCATTGCCGGCGCCGTCGACGGGAACCGTCGAGCCCCACTGCCCGGTGCAGGCCACGGCGACGATGCGCTCGGGTTCGATCGCAGCGCGCTCGGCGAGCCGGCCGGCCCCGACCACGATCGCGGCCCACCAGTCATCGGGGTTCTCGACCGCTCCCCCGCCCGGGAGCACCTTCATCTCCACCCGGTGGTGCTCGTGGTCGACGATGTCGCCCGACAGCGACACGTACGCGACCTTCGGGCCACCCGTGCCCAGATCGACGGAGAAGACGACGTCGTCGGGCGACGAAGCGCCCGAGCCCATCAGCGATCTCCGAGCGTGAAGGGGACCTCCTCGGCGGTCCCGTCGGGACCGATGTGTTCGATTCGCAGGGGCACCCCTCCGCCCGATACGCCGAGGCCGACGACGATCCGGCCTGCCAGATCCAGCATCGGCTCGACCGCCACGGCCGCCTCGGGGGGGTGTACGCCGGGCCCGCCATCGATCTGGCCCCGCAGGGCGAGGATGGCCCCGATGGCGGCGGGAATCCCCGTCCCCTCGCCCGCCCCCGCTCCAGCGGAGGACAGCGAGAACACATAGGTGTGAGTGCCCCCGTCCTTGACGCCGGAAACGACGACCTTGAGACATCCGCCCGGTCCGGTCACGCCGGCCTCGGCCAGCAGGCGGGGACGTTCGCGGCGCAGGAGCGCCACCATCACGTCGATGGGGGCGACGACGACATCGCCGACCCGGAGCGGATCTTCGGAGGCCATGCCGGCCCGCACCAACGACTGGGTCATCTCGAAGTACGAGATCGGATAGACGACGCCGAGATTGGTGGCTCGGCGGATCGTAGGGAACACCGTGGGCAGCGTGATCGTCTCGGGATGGGGATAGGGAAACACGGGGTAGGTACCGACGTCGGCGAAGTCCTCGTCGTGGATGAACGGCGCCCCGCTGTCCTCGAGCATCCGCACGTCGACGAACGCACCGTCGACGAACAGCGGCACGTCATCGGTCATCGCGTGAATTCGGTGCTTCAGCACGGCTGGACCCTCGTCGGGCTCGCCCCCGTGGATGTGCATGATGTCGGCGCTGTGCACCTCGTCGAGGAACCACTCGGCGCTGAGCTTCACGAACAGGTTGGCCAGGCCCGGCGAGTTGCCCATCCCGACCAACGCGGCCACGCCGGCGGATCGCGCCGCGTCGTCGAGGTCGAGCATCGCCCGGGTGGCGTCGAGATCGTCACAGACGTCGACATATGTCACACCGGCGTCGATCACGGCCCGTAGCGTGGGCGGACCGAATCGGTAGAAGGGACCGACGCAGTTGACGACGACCGCCGCATCGGTGATGGCCGAGCTGAGCAGGTCGGGGTTCGTCACGTCGACCTCGGCCGCGACGAACCGTTCGTCGGCGATCCCCTGCACGACGCGTCGCGCGTCGTCGAGGCGGACATCGGCCACGACCACCTGCCCGGCATCGTCGGTCTGCGCCAGCGCGGAGGCGGCCACACCGCCGATCCCGCCTCCGCCTCCGAGAACGACGACCTTGTCACCAGCCATCGACGGAGCGTACTCGTCCCGGCCCGGCCGACGCCGCGGTCAGGGGCCGAGGAGGGCCAGCAGCTCGGGTGGGTCCCGTTCCAGCTCGAGCCACTCTTCCTCGTCCACGCGATCGATGAACCGGAGGAGCGGATCATCGAGAGCGACCGAGCCGTAGCGTAGGGCGATGGCAGCGATCTGCCGCACCTGGTGCAGGTAGGTCTCGGTGATCGTCTCACCCTGCTGCGTCGACGCGGCCTCGGAGTCGATGTAGGCGATCCCGCGCGGGGCGACGCCGACACCGCGCGCTATCGCCGCCTGGAGGATCTCGACCTGGTACGGGAACGTGTAGGTCTCGACGTCGTCGATGATGCGGGCGAGCGCCTCCGAGTCGAATGCCTTGAATGCCCGGTTGGTGTCGTCGATCCGGTGGGCGAGCTCGGGTAGGAGCCTCTGCCAGACGCGGATGTAGAGCGACCCCCGCGTGTCGCGGGAGGACCCGATCAACGCGACCGATTCGGGTTCGCGACGAGATCCGGCGACCACCCCGAGGTGGTCACGGACGATCCCCTCGAGCAGCAGACCGAGCTGATCGGGCAGCACCGACAGATCGGCATCGTTGTCCACGATCACGTGGCGATGAGGCGTCTCCAGCCCGAGCGACCGTCGCATGCCGAAGAGCACGGCACCACCCTTGACGCTGCGTCGCGGGCCGTCCCTGGCCGTGAGCCCGGGCGGGACCTCGGGGTCGCCGTCCTTTCGAGCCTCCTCCAGGAACAGCACCTCGTGCCTGTCCTCCCAGCCGGCGAGATCGGCCAGGATCTCGGCCGCTAGCCGACCGGACCCGTCGGGGCATCCGTCGTCGATCACCACCAGGCGGGTCCGGACCCCGGGGTTGAGCCGGCTGATCCGATCCAGGGCGCCGGCCTTGTAGCGAATCGAGTCCTCGCCGTGCGGGTGCTGTTCGCGGGGCTGCATCCGGCCCGTCTCCTTGTAGACCGGGTTGAGCAACGTGACGACGACCGGCTCGTCCAGCGAGCGGATCACCGACCGGGACTCGACGATCTTGAGCGCGACCCGCAGGCCGATCGCACCGACTCCGTCGCTCCGCACCGCCAGGTCGGCCTCAGCGGCCGTCCCGACCGTCTCCGCGGCCAGGGCCTCCTCGACCCGGTCGACGTAGGCGGCGAAGGACGCCGTTGAGGTGTCGTACGCCTCGCTCACCTGGGGGGAGGCGGCCGCGAGCGCCCGGAGAGGAGCGGGGAGATCGGACAAGGCTCGCACCGTATCTTGATCGGTACGCCGTCCGGTTGTAGACACGGCTCCACCGTCGACCTCGGCAGAAACGAGGGCTCATGCTGATGAACGTCGAGCCGATCCCGACCGCGTCGGATCGCATCAACGAGATCAGGGAGCTCACCGCGACGATCGTCAACGGCGAGATCCTCCCGAACGAGCACCTGCTCTGGGGAGCGATGGCGACCGGACATCCGTTCACCGAGGCGGACCGGGAGGAGTCCCGCCGCCTTCGGGAACAGATCCGGGAGAAGGTCAAGCAGGCGGGTCTGTGGGCGCCGCATCTGCCCGAGGAGTATGGCGGTGCCGGTCTCACGTTCCTCGAGCACGCCTACATGAACGAGGTGCTCGCCTATGCCCTCGGCGGTGCTGCGCTGTTCGGTGTCGTGGCGCCCAACTCGGGCAACCAGTCGATCCTCGTCAAGTACGGCACCGAGGAGCAGAAGGAGAAGTGGCTCATCCCGTCCATCGAGGGGAAGCTCGAGTCGGGGTTCTCGATGACCGAGCCCGATCAGGCCGGATCCGACCCTCGTTCGCTCAGGACCAGCGCCCGTCGGGACGGCGACGAGTGGGTCATCAACGGGCACAAGTGGTTCACCTCGAACGGCAAACGGGCCGACTTCTTCATCGTCATGTGCCGCACCGAGGACCCCGACGGTCCGGCCGAACTGAACGGGAAGATGACCCAGATCATCGTGCCCCGGGACACGCCCGGTCTGGAGGTCGTCCGCAACATCAACGTGTGGGGTCGCGACAGCGACCACTGCGAGATCTTCTACGACGACGTGCGCGTGCCGGTGGAGAACCAACTCGGCCGGACGGGATCGGGCCACAAGGCCGCCCAGGACCGACTCGGTGCCGGCCGCGTCTACCACTGCATGAACTCGATCGGGCAGATGTGGCGGGCGTTCGACCTGATGCTCGAGCGGTCGATATCGCGCGAGGTCCACGGCGGAACGCTCGAGACGAAGCAGTTCATCCAGGGGTTCATCGCCGACAGCTACATAGACCTCCAGGCAGCCCGGCTCATGACCCTGAACTGTGCCGAGAAGATGGAGAGCGAAGGCGACGCCCGCACCGACATCTCGGCGATCAAGGTGTTCGTTCCCGCCGCCTACCACCGGGTCGTGGATCGGGCCATCCAGGTGTGGGGCGGTGCGGGCGTCTCCGGCGACCTCCCGCTCGCCGCCATGTACCAGGGTGCCCGAACCCTCCGCCTGGCCGATGGCCCCGACGAGGTGCACCGCATCCTGATCGCCAAGAACATCCTCTCCCACTACCACGCCGGCAAGGGCTGGGACTTCGGCAACTGATCGGCGCGACGAGCGAGGGCCGAGCCGCCCGAACGCTCAGCTCGTGAACTCGTCGCGTTGGAAGGTGACCACCGCCTCGATCTCCTCGTCGGTCAGGGCGGTCCCGAATGCCGGCATCGCCCCTCGACCCTCGCGCACGGTGGTCTCGTGTTCCTCGAAGGTCATCACCTCGGCGATGCCCTTCAGCCCCGGGGCGAGTCCTCCCCCGCCGGTGCGGCCGTGGCAGCTGGCGCAGCTCGCCTGGTGGATCCGCTCACCGTCCGTGGGACCGGACGCGGTTTCCGGCACCGTGGTGGCACCGGACGCACCATCGGCCTCCAGCTCGACCGGGAGCTCGAACGCCAGGAGCCCTCCGACCTTCTCCTCGGGAACGTCGAACACCCAGAACCCGTAGCCCACGAAGACCCGGCCGTCGGCCACCAGCACGCCTCCGGCACTCGTGGCGTCGGCCTGATGGCTCCACAACAGCTCGCCGGTCTCGGCCGAGTAGGCGCCTATCACGCCCAGGCTGTTCGCCACGTAGACGACCCCGTTGGCGTAGGTCACCGGAGCGAACGTGATCCCTCCCAGCGAGGTGCGCCATCGCTCTTCCCCGGTTGCCGCGTCCAGAGAGATCAGATCGCCGAGCTCGCCCACGTGGGGGCTGTCCTCACGGCCGATGTTGGACGCCACGTAGACCGCCCTCTCGCCGACTGCCGCCGACGCCTGGACGCCCCCCAACGTCGAGCCGCGGGTCAGCCGGGTCGACCAGACCTCCTCGCCGGTGTCGCGGTCGAGCACGTGGTAGGAGCCGGCCTTGTCCCCCACCCCGACGACCGCCCGACCGTCGATCTCGAAGAGGTTCGGCGCCGCGCCGACGTCGGCGTCGGGCCCGTCCGCTCCGCCGGTACGGAAGTTGTTGTAGACGTCGCCCGCGGTGAACTGGCGGGACCAGAGGAGCTCACCGGAGTGGTGCTCGATGGCCATGATCCCATCGGCCAGCGGAGCAGCCGGCGCCTCGAGCGTGTTGCCGGTCCCTATGTACACCGCATCGCGACCGGCGTCCACCGCGGGGGAGGACCAGACCGACACGCCGGCTCCGGAGGTCTCGTCGTTTCCGGTGGTGTAGAGGCGCCACCGCTCCTCACCGGTGGCCGCGTCGATGCCGACCACGCTGCCCCGGAAGTCGTAGTCCTCTTTCGGCACGACGATCTCGAACCCGGCCACGCCGACGACGACCAGATCGTCGACGCGCACCGGCGAGCCGAAGATCGTGGCGGCCGGATGGTCGTCCAACCGGCTGCTCCATCGGACCTCACCCGTCTCGCGGTCGAGGGCCCGGAGCGTGGCGTCGAACCCACCGAAGTAGACCCACTCGTCGTCGATGGCCGCCCCCCGGGGGAGGTAGGCGCCGTCGGTGATCTGATTCGACCACACCTCGTCTCCGGTCGCGGGGTCGACGGCCCGAGCGGTCCCGGTCCAGTCCCCGAAGTAGAGCGTCCCGTCGACCAGGAGCGGTGTGCCGCTCTGCCCGTCGATCCCGTCGATCTCCCAGGCCGGCACGAGTCGCGCGACGTTCTCCGGGCCGACCAACGCCTCCCCGGCTGCGTGCCGGGTGTTGGCCGGGTCACCGCCGAAGTGGTCCCACGTCGGGTCGCCGGGCCGGGGTGGGGCGGTCGTGGAGGCACGCTCCGACGCGGCACCGTCGGCTTCGACCGCGTCGTCGTCCGAGCAGCCGGCCGCGATCAGCCCCACCGCCAGAACGACCGCCAGCACGGTTCTCATGGGCCGAGTCTCATGGGCCGAGTCTCATGGGCCGAGTCTCATGGGCCGAGCAGCGCCGCGGCGTTGTCGTGGAGGATGGCTCGTCGCAGATCGGGGGCGTTCTCGGTGGCGATCAGGACCCGGGCCAACGTCAGGGCCGGGTGGTAGAAGGGCCAATCGGTTCCGTAGAGGATGCGATCGGCCGGAACGGAGTCGAGGACCTGACGCAGGGCGGGGAGCCCCAGACACGAGAGCTCGAAGTACGTGTTGGGATAGCGGTCGACGAACCGGAGGGCGTCCTCGTGCTGGAGCGCACCGGAGTGGCCGAGGATGAACGTCGTCTCGGGGTTGTCGGCAAGGGTCTGCTCGTAGCGACCGACCTGTGAGCGTTCCCTCGCCGCCTTCGGTTCGATGCCGACCGGACCGCAGTGGAACAACACCGGTAGCCCGGCGTCCCCGCACCGGCCGCAGAGGTGAACACAGCGGGGTGAGTCGGGCGAGAAGAACTGAGCGTTTGGATGGAGTTTGATGCCTCTCGCGCCGTCCCGCTTCTGCTGTTCGAGCCGCTGGTCGATACCACGATGTCGCGGATGCACCGAACCGAACCCGACCAGCCGCGGGTACCGCGAGACGGCCTCGAGGATCGCCTCGGAGTTCGATGCCCCGACCGGGAGATCGAACGGCAGGACCACCGATGTCTCGATGCCCATGTCGTCCATGTCGCGCAGCAGGTTCGGGGCCGTATGGGTGGTCCGCATCCCCCGGGACGTGAGCCCGAGCACCGAGAGATCGGCCTTCATCCGCCACAGGGACTCGTCGTCGAGGTTCAGGTTGGAGTAGAGATCGAGATCGATCGGCAGGGCGCTGGGCAGGTAGTAGGCCGTTCGCGGTGTCTCGGCGTGGAGGTCGACCCGGAGCCGGCGGAACCACCCCATCGCCAGGTGCGTGTGCGAGTCGATGATGGGACCGACGCTGTCGTCGACCAACCGCAGCCGTGATCCGCCCACGACCTCGAAGAACGGAAGGCGGGCCAGATCCATGAGGGATGCGAAGGTCGTCGGGTGCATGCCAGCGGTATACCAGCCCTGGCACGGTCCACCGAGCGGGTCCTAGGGTTGGGCATCACCGCTGCTACCGCAATACGACACGCCGCTCCGGCATCGAAAGGAGGCGTCCGATGCGCCGCTACCTGATCGTCGCCCACCGCACCCTCGGTGGGCCCCACCTGTTCGACCACCTGCGAGGAATGATCGACGAGGACGCCGACTGCGAGTTCCACGTGGTCGTGCCCCGGTATCACCCGCGCGAGCTCGTCTGGTCCGACGGCACCACACAGGCCATGGCGCAGGAGCGCCTGGACACGATGCTCGCCATGTTGGCCGAGCAGGGGATCGAAGCGAGCGGTGAGGTCGGCAGCTCCAAGCCGGTCGTCGCCATCGACGCGGTGATGCAGCGCGAAGGCACCGATGCCTTCAGTGGCATCATCCTCTCGACCCTGCCCCGCGACATCTCCCACTGGTGGCAGGGCGATGTGCCCCACAAGGTCGAGAAGGCGTTCCCCAAGGTCCCGCTGACCCACCTGGTCACAGGGGAAATCGTCCCCACCTGACCTCAACCGGCGGTGGGTCTCCTGCGATGATTCGTCGGTGAGCTGGCCGTCCGAGGTCGTCCTGATCGGCTGGCCGTCGCCCGGAAGAAACACCGCGCCGCGCTCCCCTGCCGCCGAAATCTGGTCCCTCAGCGTCGGTAGCCGACGGCTACGGCCACCCGGTTCGACACTGCACTGGTCGGCTCGTCGCGCCTGTCGGCGAACCGCCCGCCACGAGCGCGCCAACGACCCCTTGGAACTACTCGTCTAGGGTCGCCCCAGTGGATCGCTCGCCCGAATCGCCGCTCGGCTACGCCGAGTTCGGCGCGTGGTACGACAGCTACAGCGTCGACGTTCTGGAACCCTCTCTCGACGCGGCCTGGAGCGCGCTCGACGAGACCTTGGTCGACGTGCTCCAGGACCGGGACCTGGCCCGGATCCGCAGTACGGCGGGTCGGGTGAAGTCCAAACGGCGCACATGGCGAAAGCTGCAACAACCCCGCCACGTCGAGCGGATCCGATCCACCGCCGACATCCCGGAGGTCCTCCACGATCTGGTCGGACTGCGGATCACCTGCATCAACGTCCGCGACATCGACATGGTGCAGGCAGCCCTCGAGGGACTGCCCCGGAGTCGGCCGAAACGCGGTCGCCTGTGGCTCGATCCCGCTTCCGAGCGGGACTACGTGCTCGAACCCAAGGACTCCGGATACCGGGCCTGGCACGTGAACCTGGGCATCGCGGTCCAGGTCGACGGCCGGAGTCATCCCGTCACCTGTGAGCTCCAGGTGCGCACCCTGCTCCAGGACACCTGGGGTGAGCTGACCCACGAGGACACCTACAGCAAGGACGGTGCGCTCCCGCCGCTGGTCGAGGTGCTCAGCAAGCGGATGGCCGACCTGTTCTCGATTCTCGACGACATAGCCGAGGACCTGCGGACCGAGCTCGACCGCATCGACGAAGCCGCCGTCGCCGAGACCGACAGCGCCGAGCCGCTCCCGGAGGAGACCGACGCGCTGAGCGGGCTCGCCGCCGATGCGGCCGCCGTGCTCCTCGAACGGTGGCGAACCCTCGATCGACCGACCGATCTCGCCGCGTTGGCCTGGGCTCTCCAGCGGGAATTCGGTGCCGAGATCAGCGACGACTGGTTCGGCCACCGCAGCTTCAAGCAGTTCCTCCACCACGCGGTGCCCGAGGGCGAGGTCAGCACCGGCCGCCAGGCCTTCCTACTCCCCCGCGAGGACCCACCGGTCGGCGATGGCGGTGGCGGCGACCAGGTCGCGTTCGCGATTCCGGATCAGGCTCGCCGGCTGCGGCGCATCGATCGGGGCTTCCCGCTCCTCGAGGCCGAGCGATGGCCGATCCTCTACGCCCAGTTGGCGGCGGCCTGGCGACGGATCGGGTCCCGCAGGCCCACCACCCAGTTCGTGAACCAGTTGACCCGATCGGCGCGCGATCGGGCCGACGCGGCGGGAACCAGCCTGTCGCGTCGCCATCTCGACCACGTGGCCAAGGGTGTCCTGTCCGTGACCGAGAGCGGCGATCCGTTGAACGCCGCCCGGATCGCCGAGGTGTTCACCGCTCTCACCCTGCAGCGCATGACCGATCTTCGGATCCTCGACGATGACCACCCCGAGGCACGCGCCGCGGTCGAGAGCTGGCTGGCCGGAGACCGGCCATGACCCCCGCGTCACCGGTCGCGGCGCAATCCAGCCAGGATCATCCGCTGGTAGAGGCCGGCCGGGAGCCGCGACAGCCCGTCGATCAGCTTGGCCCCTGACCCGATGGCCGCACGGCGTTGGTTCTTGGCCACCGCGTCGAGGATCTGGCGTGCGGCCTTCGTCGGGGGCGTACGGAGCGCCCGCTCGGCTCGCCGCTCTCGTTTGGCGGTGTCGCCCCCGAGGGCCTCGAGGCTGCCGCTCATCCGCGCGTTGCGGGCGATGCTCGTGTTGATCCCACCGGGATGCACGGTGGTGGCCGAGACCCCGCACTCCTCCAGCTCGAGCTCCATCCGGAGCGAGTCGGTGAACCCCCGCACGCCGAACTTCGCCGCGTTGTAGGCCGACTGCGAGGGAATGCTGATCAGACCGAACACGCTCGAGATGTTGACGACATGCCCCTCGCCCGCGGCCTTCATGTGGGGAAGGAAGGCCTTGGTGCCGTGGACGACGCCCCAGAAGTTGATGTTCATCAGCCACTCGAAATCGTCGTAGTCGACGCCCTCGACGGTGGCACCCAGGGCGACTCCGGCGTTGTTGAAGATGAGGTTCGCCTTGCCGTGTTCGTCGACCACCCGATCGGCCCAGGCGAACACGGCCTCGCGGTCCGCGACGTCCAGGACCTGCGACGTGATCTTCACGCCCGATCCCTCGCACCGGGTGACGGTCTCGGCCAACCCGACCTCGTCGATGTCGCTGAGCGCGAGGTGCGCGCCGCGCCGGGCCAGCTCCTCGGCCAGGGCTCGACCGATGCCCGAACCGGCTCCGGTCACCGCGGCCACTCGGCCCTCGAAGTTCTCCATGGTCGTCTCCTGCCTCCGCCTCGCGTGGATGTCGCTTCAGCACGCCGCGGCGGCCGGGGTCCGGGCCGGTCGCGCCGTGGGGTTCGACAGTTCCATGGCGTCGTCGACGACGTCTCCCATCTTCATCGCTCGATAGTCGCGGAGGAAACTCTGGTGGACCCGCCAGGGGGAGCTGTTCCCCTGCCGGGGGAAGAGGTCAGCGGCTCGCTGCACGTAGCCGGCGGTGAGACCGAGGAGTGGTTCCGGACTGACCGAGGCATCGCGGTTGCGCGGTGTGCACTGCGCCTGACCGTGGTCGCGCATGGTGTTGAGCAGCCGCGCGACGTAGTCACAGGTGAGGTCGCACTTCAGCGTCCAGGATGCATTCGTGTACCCGACGGCCATGGCGAGGTTGGGGACACCCTCGAGCATCATGCCCTTGTAGGTCAGCTTCGAGGGGAGGTCGACCGGGTCGCCGTCGACCGCGATCTCGATCCCGCCCAGGAACAGGAGCTCGAGTCCGGTCGCGGTGATCACGACGTCGGCTTCGAGCTCGGCTCCCGACTCCAGTCGTAGACCGGTCTCGGTGAACGTGTCGATGCGATCGGTGACGACCGACGCGTCACCGTTCTTGATGGCCCGGAAGAACGCACCCTTCGGATCGGCACAGAGCCGCTGATCCCAAGGGTCGTAGCGGGGCGCGAAGTGGGCGTCGATGTCGTAGCCCCTCGGCAGCTGCATCTCGACGCCCTTGCGGAGGATCCTCCTCGCGGTGTCCGGCCGACGCCGGCAGAACCGGTAGAAGGCCTGGGTCGACAGGGCATGGAACCAGCGGATGCCGGGCCCGGACCAGCGCGGCGGCAGCACCGTCTCGAGGACCTTGGCGACGGGGCTCTTGGGCGGCACGGCGGCGATGTAGGTGGGTGACCGCTGGAGCATCGTGACGTGTTCGGCGGTCTCGGCCAACGACGGGATGATCGTGACCGCGGTGGCACCGCTGCCGATGACGACCACGCGCTCGCCGGTGCCGTCGAAGTCCCCGGGCCAGGCCTGCGGATGGACGATGTCGCCTCGGAACTCGTCCATGCCGGCGAAGTCGGGGGTGTGGCCCCGGTCGTAGCGGTAGTAGCCGGTGCACGAGAACAGGAATCCGCACGTCATCTCGACGGTATCGACCGTGCCCCGAGCGTTCGTACGTTGGGCGGTGACGTGCCAGCGGGCGTCCTCGCTGGACCAGTCGGCCGACACGATGCGGTGGCCGAACCGGATGTGCTGGTCGATGCCCTCCTCCCGCGCCGCGTCTTTGATGTAGTCGAGGATGTCGTCGCCGTCGGCGATGGCCTTCTCGCCGGTCCAGGGCCTCCACGGGTAGCCGAGCGTGTACATGTCGGAATCGGAGCGGATTCCCGGGTACCGGAAGAGATCCCAGGTGCCGCCGATGGCCTGACGCGATTCGAGGATCGCGTATGACGCCCAGGGGCAGGTGGTCTGGAGGTGATGACCGGCGTCGATACCGCTGAGGCCGGCACCGACGACGATGACGTCCAGGTGTTCGGTATCGGTGGCCGGTTCGGCGGGTTCGGTCATGCCGCGCCGACGAGCTTGTCGTTGAGCCGGCCGTCCGCACCGAAGAGCTCGTCACGCCACCGCTCGAGGAGAGCTTCGGTGTCGTGGTCGTCGGGATGGAAGTCGGGTCGGTTGAAGTCGCGCAGTCGGTGCCACACCTCGGGGCGCAGGAAGGGCGAATGCCGCAGTCGACGGAGGCTCCGGAGGAGGTTTCGGGGTCGGTAGGTGTTGCGATCGCCGAGCAGGGAGATCAGGATCTGGATCGACATACCGACGAGGAAGCCGAAGGTGACGACGTTCATCGTCACCTTCCGGACCCGTTCGGTGCCGCCGACGGCCTTGTACACGTCGAAGGCCACGGCCTTGTGCTCGCATTCTTCGAGAGCGTGCCACAGGAGCAGGTCGGAGACCTGCGGTGTACTGATCAGGTCGCGGGCCGCCTGCTCGCTGAGAACGACCTCGGCCAGGGTGGCCGTGTAGTGCTCGAGTGCCGCGGTCGCCGCCAGGTTGGCCTTGGGCGACATGATCTTCTCGCGCGTCTCCAGGCCCCACCGTGTCACCCGTTCGAAGCGCTTGGATGGATAGCCCAGCTCGTCGAACCGGTCGTTGAGCGCTCGATGCTCACGACCGTGGACCGCCTCCTGGCCGATGAACCCCTTCACCTGCTCCTTCAGCTCGGGATCGGCGATCTGGTCGCGGAACTGCCGGACCGACCGGACGAAGAAGTCCTCCCCGTCGGGGAACACCGACGACAGCGCCGCGATCGTGTGGCTCATGATCAGGTCGTCCTCGGCCGCGAAGTACTTCGGCACGTCCCGGACCGACGATTCGAACGAGATGCGGCGGGTCGGCACCTGGCGGTGGGACCGGGTCTGGGTGGCGGTGTTCACGGGCGGATCCTGACGGCGGTGGTGGCTTCTCTCCCCAAGCTAGACGAATTGAGTCATTTGCTCAATCCCTCAAGTCTGTTACCCTTGTCACATGGTTCAGGCTCTCTCCACCTCCGTCGCGCCGACGGCGACAAAGGGCGAGCAGACCCGCAGCACGATCCTCGGGGTGGCGGTGGAGCGGTTCGGCCGCGACGGCTTCCGGGCTACCTCGGTCGCCGATATCGCTCGCGACGCCGGGATCAGCGGGACACTGGCATACGCCTATTTCGACAACAAGGAGGCCCTGTTCCTTGCCGCGCTCGACGATGACGTCGCCGGCGTCATCGACGAGGGCGTGTCGACGGTGCTCGAGACCACGGGCGACGACTCGTGGCGCGGCACCCTCGTCTTCACGCTCATGGACGCGGTCGAGCGACATCCGCTCGCCCGCCGGATGCTCGCCGGCCTCGAGCCCGACGTGACCGAACGGCTGGTCGAGCTCCCCGCGCTCGAGGAGCTCCGCGCCGCGGTCGGGCACCGCATGCGAGCCGACCAGCAGGCCGGCCTGGTCAGACCCGACATCGATCCGGTCGCCATCGGCAGCGGTGTGGTCAGCATCTTCATCTCGCTGCTCATGGCCGTGGTCCAGTTCGGGCCCGAAGCGGTAACCCGGTACGGCCCGGACGTGCTCGCCGTGATGGAAGCCGCCATCGAACCCCGCTGAGTGCGTTACCGGGGACAGACCCCGAACGCACTGCAGCTACGTTGTCGACATGGCCAGACCCACCGCGATGGACGAGTTCTTCGTCCACCAACTCCCCCAGCTCCTCCCCCAGGTCGCGACCCACCACGAGCACTGGCGGGAGAGCTACTTCTTCGACATCCACGATCCGTCGGGCACCGGCGACGCCGTCTTCTTCACGATGGCCCACTACCCGGCCCACGAGCGGATGGACTCGCTCCAGATGGGCCGCATCGACGGCGAGCAGGTGATGAACCACCTCGCTCGCCCCTACGACGGCGACCCGCACACGACCGAGGTTCCAGGGGCGAAGGTCGAGGTGATCGAGCCCCTCGAGAAGCTCCGACTCCGGGTCGACCCCGATGAGTCGACCATCGGCCTCGACCTCACCTTCCGGGCCCGCACCCAACCCTACGGGCTGCGCCGAGGCACGATGCGCGCCGGCGACGACGTGGTCTGGGACCAGTGCCACATCTTCCAGTCCGGCACGTACACGGGCACGTACACCGCGGGTGGAACGACCCGGGAGGTCGACGGCTGGGTCGGCCAGCGGGACCACTCGTGGGGCATTCGAGACCACGGCCGTTGCCCGCTGTGGCTGTGGTTCCAGATCCAGCTCTACGACGGGTTCCTCGGCGTCTGGCACTGGGAGTACGCCAACGGGGCCCGCGTCTACACCGACGGCTGCTGGGCCGCCGCCGACGGATCCGATCCCGTCCCCGTGGTCGACTTCCGCCACGACGTGCAGTGGATCGGAGCCGACGGATCACCCGCCGGGTACGGAGAACACGGCGAGACCGTGACCGGGTTGGCAGGTGAGTGTGAGTTCGTCCTCGAGGACGGCCGCCGGATCACCGTCGAGGCCGACGGCACCTTCGCCCGCCCCTACGAACCGTTCCATCGCGGCGGGCTCAACCTGATGCAGGTCAGTACCGGCGACGGCCGCGTTGGCACCGCGATCTACGAGGTCACCGGCGCCCGGCACCATCGCTTCTTCCCCGCCACGACGGTGCCGGGTCCTCTGCCGAGCTAGACACCCCGCAGAGCTCCGGACGCAGGGACGTTTTGCTCTAGCGCGGGCGGACGGGGTCCCCGGAGGATACGAGTTGACCGTGGTCCTACGAGGAAGAGGTGAGACGCGATGGCTGATCAGGGGAAGGCATCCGAAACCGGCGTGAGGCAGTCCGACCCCGTGACCGCCCTCGATCGACTTCGTGACCAACTGTGGGGTTTCCCGAGCACGTGGCCTTCCACGCTGTTCCCCCACCTCGACGAGGACTTCGTACCGCTGGCCGACATCGAGGAGACCGACGATGCCTGGATCGTCGACGTCGAGCTGCCCGGCACGGCGAAGAAGGACATCGACGTGCAGGTGAAGGGACGCACCGTCGTGATCTGCGGCGAACGCAAGGAGAAGGAGCGCGAAGGCATCCTCCGCCAGAAGAAGCGGGTGACCGGCACGTTCCGCTACGAGGTCTCCCTGCCCGGTGAGATCGACGAGGATGACGTCGAGGCGTCGCTCGATCACGGAGAACTGACCGTCCGGCTCCCCAAGCGCGAGGCCGATCAACCCCGCCGGATCGAGCTCAGCTAGTCCGACGCCGAGCCGTCGGGCCACCGATCCGGGTCAGCCGGTCCCGTGCCGGTCGATCTCGGTCTCGATGAGGGGGCGGATCGCCGCCCCCAGGTCGCGGCCGTCGAAGTTGGTCCGCTCGACCACCAGATAGGCCCCGTAGCCCCGATCGAGATCGATCCACGGCAGCGCCCCGAACGCACCACCGTCCTGGATGAACGCGGGGTCGTCCCGGTCGACCCACCAGCCGAGGCCGTACCCCTCGAGGTCGGCCTCGGTGTCACCGCCGTAGGCCTCGCCGATCCGGTCCCGGTGCATGCGGTCGATCGACTCCTCGGTCAGCACCCGGTGGTCACCGCACATCCCGCCCCGCAGGTGCATCAAGAGGAGGGCGCCGTAGTCGCCGGTGGTGATGTAGGCGCCGCCCTCCATGTTGGGGTTGTCGGTCGGGTCGAGGTTGGTCGGGTCGCCGTCGAACGCTTCGGGGTAGCTGAAGGGCCCGGTCTCACTGGAAACCTGTGAGAAGTGGTTGTTGTACGCCAGCGCATCCAACTGACAGGGCTCGACGTAGGTTTCCTCGATGAGCTGGGCCCAGCTCTTGCCCGAGGCGATCTCGGCCACCGCTCCGGCCACCTGCCACTGCGCTCCGCCGTACCGGAACTCGGTGTCGGGCGGTATGACCTCGTCATCGTCGGCAGGCGTCGTGAAGATCCCCTCGGCACAGTCCTGGAGGGTGCCGGCAGCCGCGTACTGGCACAGGTACGGGCCGACGGTGAGACCGTCGGTGAGCCCGATGAGGCCCGAGCTGTTGGAAACGAGCTGGACGGGCGTTATGGCGGGGTTGGCGCTGCCCCAGTCGACGACGTCGGCGATCGGGGCGTCGACATCGAGGACGCCCTCGTCGTGGAGGCGCATCAGCACACCCGCCGTGATCATCTTGCTCGACGATGCGATCAGGCTGATCCGATCGCGGTCGATCTCACCCGTGTGGTGCTCGAAGATCACGCCCTCGTCGCGGTCGACGATGATCAGGCCCGCTCCGTTCAGACCCTTGGCCGCGACGAAGGTGTCGACCTCCTCGGCCACGAGGCCGAAGTCGTGGTCGACCGGAACGGTGGCCGTCGTGGACGGGGGCAGGGCCGTGGTCGAACCGCCCGCCGCAGCTTCCACCGGGATGGTCGTGGTGCTGTCCGCTGCCGCGCCGTCCTCACCGTCGCTACACGCCGCGCCGAGCAGCGCGGCGAATGCGACGAACGTGATGATGTGGCGCCATCGTTTCAAGAGCCGAGACGGTAGCGCGACTGCAACAACCTGCGCACCCGCCGCGGCGCCCAGATCCTCAGACTGCCACGCAGTTGTCGAGGTCCTGGTAGAGATCGAGGTAGGCCGTCGCGGGGCGGACCCACGACCAGTCGGTCGTCATACCCCGTCGTTGCACGGCCCGACGCCGGCGCGAGTTGCTCCATCCTCGCACCGCTCGGTGGAGCGCATCGAGTACCGAGAGCGGATCGGGCCGATCGGCGACGAATCCGGTCCCGCGCGTCGGGTCACGATCGGCGTCGATCACGGTGTCGCGCAGCCCTCCGACACCGGTCACCACCGGGATGGTTCCACACGTCATCGCTTGCATCTGCGTCAGACCACACGGCTCGAACCGACTGGGCACCAACAAGAGGTCGCTGCCGGCTACGACGAGGTGAGCGAGCGCCTCGTCGTACGACTCGACGTGCACGTGCTCCGGGTGGGCGGCGGCGACCGCCTTCGCCGCGCGCATCAACTCCGGAGAACCCGATCCGGTGATGACGAGCCGAGCCGGGAGGGTGTGGAGGAACGGTGCGAGCTCGAGAGCGATGTCGACGCCTTTTTGGGGTACGAGCCGGCAGACCATGCCGATCACCGGACCGCGGTCGGCTTCGAGACCGGTGATCCGGAGCAGTTCCTTGCGACAGATCTCCTTACCGGCGAGGTCGGAGATCGAGTAGGTCGCGGGCAGGAGGGGGTCGTCGCCGGGGTTCCAGAGACCGGGATCGATGCCGTTGCGGATACCGATGAGGTCGTCACCCCGCCGGCTGAGCTGCTCGTGGAGGCCCCAGCCGTCCTTCTCGCGCACGATCTCGGAGGCATAGCCGGGGCTGACGACGACGACCTTGTCGGCAAGGGCGACGCCGCCGGCGAGAGGGTTGCAGGAGCCGTCGTGCGCCATGGGGTCGGCGGCATTGCCGATCCGGGCCAGCCACGCCGGGTCGCACTGGCCCTGGTATGCGAGGTTGTGGATCGTGATGACCGTGGGAATGCTGCCTCGCACCATCGGAAGCGTCGCAGCGGTGTGCCAGTCGTTCACATGCAGAATGTCGGGTTTCCAGGCTCGCACGAGCGCGGCGACAGCAGCGGAGAATGCGAAGAACCGGTGGTCGTTGTCGGGCCAGCCCTCCCCGGTGGTGAGGTCGATGTAGGGGTGGGGACGGTTCAGACCGGGGGTACGGACGAGGGTCACCTCGCCGACGCCGTCCAGACTGCCACGGCGGGCGAAGGCGGGCCCGGCCCATTCGGGGACGTCGAGGGGAATCTCGATCTCGTCGCACAGGTCCCCGTCGGTGTAGTCGGGCACGACGACATCGACGTCGACCCCTATCGTTCGCAGGCAGCCGACGAGCCCGGAAGCAGCCTCGCCCAGTCCACCCACCTTGGCAAGAGGTGCGTACTCTGCGGTCGCGAATAGAACGTGCAACTCATCTCCCCTTCCGTGCGGCGCATCGGGCGCGCTGTCACGTTTCTCGTCGGCCCCGGGGTGCGATCCCTGAGGAAACCGTCGGTGGGACCCCGTCGAGGACCGCCCGCGACGACTTCCCGATGGTCCCGGTCCCGCCCAACCCGAACTTTGTGCTCTCAGCGCCACATCGGTACTGCCTGCGCACAAAGTTCAGGGGATGTTCGTGGGGGTTGAGCGTTTTGCTATCAGCTTTCTTGACATCTCTGGTACTATGGGCGCATGAAACAGGTCGACGTCGCCGAGCTCGCCATCGAGGCCTCCACCGGTGCTCCCCTGGTCGTGCTCCGGGAGCACGACGAACCCCACCGCATGCTCCCGATCTTCATCGGTGGGCTCGAGGCCACCGCCATCGCGCTCGCGGTGAGTGGCGAGGACGCGCCCCGGCCGCTCACCTACGACCTGATGGCGACCCTGGTCCGGACCCTCGACGGCCACGTCGACGCGGCCGAGGTGACCGAACTGCGCGACGGATCGTTCATCGCCCGCCTCGCGATGCACGGCCCCGCCGGCGAGCAGTTCGTCGACACCAGACCGTCCGATGCCATCGCCCTCGCTCTGCGGCTCGGCGCACCGCTGTTCGTGAGCGAAGCCGTGCTCGACGAGGCCGGGACACTCCCCATCGTCGACGAGAACTCCATCGACGAGGAGACCATCGACGAAACGGTCGAGGAGTTCCGGTCCTTCCTCGACGAGGTCGATCCGTCCGCGTTCGCGCCCGACGACGTCGAGGCCGTCGAGGACGTCGACGACGAACCGAGCCCCTGAGCGGCGTGGACCGCTTCACCGTCCCGACCCGGCACTGGCACCCCCTCGACGACGGCCGAGTGCAGTGCGACCTGTGTCCCCGGGCGTGCAAGCTGCGCGACGGCCAGAAGGGCGTGTGCTTCGTGCGGGCCCGCGAGGACGACGGCGTCGTGCTGCGCACCTACGGCCGCTCGAGCGGGTTCTGTGTCGACCCGGTCGAGAAGAAGCCGCTCAACCACTTCCGGCCGGGTTCGTCGACCTTCAGCTTCGGCACCGCGGGCTGCAACCTGGCCTGCCGTTTCTGCCAGAACTGGGACATCTCGAAGTCCAAGGAGATCGACACGCTCGCCGACGAGGCGTCACCTGACGCGATCGCCCGGGCTGCCACCGAAGCAGGTTGCCGCAGCGTGGCGTTCACCTACAACGACCCGACGATCTTCCTCGAGTATGCGATCGACGTGGCCGACGCCTGCCACGACGTCGGTCTCGAAACGGTGGCGGTCACGGCCGGATACATCTGCCCCGAACCCCGGGCCGAGCTCTTCGCCCACATCGACGCGGCCAACGTCGACCTGAAGGGCTTCACCGAGGACTTCTACCGGCACACCTGCGGCGCCGAGCTCGGGGCGGTACTCGACACCCTCCGGTACCTGCACGACGAGACCGACGTGTGGTTCGAGCTGACCACCTTGCTGATCCCGGGGATGAACGACGGCGACGGTGAGCTCGACGCCATGACCTCCTGGGTCGTCGAACACCTCGGTCCCGATGTGCCCATGCACTTCACCGCGTTCCACCCCGATTACCGCATGCTCGACCGGCCACCCACACCACCCGAGACCCTCGGCCGGGCCAGGGAGGTCGCTCTGGCGAACGGCGTGCACTACGCATACACCGGAAACGTCCATGACATCGATGGCCAGAGCACCTTCTGCCACGGATGCGGCCAGCGGGTCATCGAGCGGGACTGGTACACCCTCGGCGACTACAGGATCGACGACACTGGGCACTGCACGGGCTGCGGCACCCGTATCCCCGGAGTCTTCCACGGACGCCCGGGGAGCTGGGGGGCCACTCGGCGTCCCGTCGTGCTCGGCCGGCAGCCCGAGAATCGGACCGACCGGTGACCGACCGACCGCCGGTCGTGCGTCCGCCGGCGGTGGCCGGGGCCTTCTACCCGGCCGATCCCCACACGCTGCGAGCGTCGCTCCGGGTCTGCTTTGCCGACTCCGTCAGGCCTCCGCCCGAGGCACCGATCCCGAGGGCGCTCATCGTGCCCCACGCCGGTTACCTCTACTCCGGGGCGGTCGCGGCCAGCGCCTACCGGCGGCTCGAGCCCGGCCGGAGGATCATTCGCCGTGTGGTGCTGCTCGGCCCCAGCCACCGCGCATACATGCGGGGCGTCGCGCTGAGCGGTGCGGACGCGTGGAGGACCCCGCTCGGTTCCGTGCCGCTCGACACCGGCGCCGCTGCGCAACTGCGCGACCTCGACGGAGTCGCGATCGATGACGGAGCCCACGCCGGCGAGCACAGCCTCGAGGTCCAGGTCCCGTTCCTACAGACGGTCCTCGACGACTTCGCGCTCGTCCCGCTCGTGGTCGGTGACGCCTCCGCCGATCAGGTCGCGACGGTCCTCGACGCCCTCTGGGCCGGGCCCGACACCGTCGTGGTCGTCAGCACCGACCTGTCGCACCACCACCGCCATGCCGAGGCGGTACGCCTCGACGCCCACACGGCGGCTGCCATCGTGGCGCGCCGAATCGACGACATCGCCGACGAGGACGCCTGCGGGTCGCGGCCGCTACGCGGCCTCCTCCGCGCCGCGGCCGAGCGCCGGCTGGCCGTGGAGCAGCTCGACCTACGGAACTCCGGCGACACCGCGGGCGACGAGGAGCACGTCGTCGGCTACGGGGCCTTCGCCGTCGCCTGAGGGTCCTGAACGGGACGTTCTCCCCTGGTGACCCCGCCCGCTGGGCCACACGATCGATCCAGGAGGTGCCGCATGGTCCGTGGAGAGCGGGCGGAAGGATCCCCGGACGAGTCCAGCCCGTGGTTTGAACGCGACGTCACGAGACGGGTCTTCCTCGGTGGCGTCGCTGCCGCTGCCGCCGTACCGGTGGCCTGCCGGACACCCGAGAGCGAGGAGAACGCCATGGCCACATCGACGATGCCCGGCCCGCTGGTGGAGTTCCCGTTGCCGACGACGAGCGGGGTCGTCCTGGAAACAGCGCTCGAACGTCGGCGCTCGGTCCGTGAGTTCGCCGCCGACACCCTGACCGAGGCCGTGATCGGCCAGCTGCTCTGGGCCGCCCAAGGCATCACCGGAGAGCCCGTCGGAAGGACCGCGCCGTCGGCCGGCGCGCTCTACCCCATCGAACTGTTCGCCCTGACCCCCGGCCGCTCCCTTCACTACGTCGCCGACGGGCATCGAGGCGAAGTCCTCACCGAGAGCGACCTGCGACCCGCCCTCATGGCCGCCTCCGGGGGACAGGAAGCCGTCGGGAACGCGCCGCTCGTCGTCGTGATCGTCGGCGTGCCGGAGCGCACGGCCGTCAAGTACGGAGACCGGGCGCCGCGCTACGTGGATCTCGAGGCCGGGCACGCGGCACAGAACCTCCTCCTCCAGGCGGTCGCTCTCGACCTCGGCGGTGTGCCGATCGGCTCGTTCGACGACGACGAGGTCGGCGTCGTGCTGGCTCTGCCGGATGGACATGAGCCCCGCTACGTGCTGCCCGTCGGCCACCCGCGCTGATGACGGGCCCGAGGGCGGGCCCCAACCGACCTCCCGGAACGAGCACTCGGCGCATCTCGGCCAACGCGATCCGTCGTTCGGGTCGAGCCAGGTGCGGCAGCAGGAACGAGCTGAGCACGACATCGGAACGATGCTCATCGAACGGCAACGACCTGGCATACGGGGACGGCACCCACGAGACTCCGATGGCATCCTTCGACCTTCATCAAGGACATGAACGACATCGCCGGTCTGGCCGCCCGGTTCGGCATCGACGCCCTCCGGAACGCCGTACCGCCACGGGAACGGACCCGTTCGTCCAGCAGCTGTTCGACATGGGTCTGGTCTGCCTCGGGAAGACCACCCTGCCCGTCGGAACCCGTGAACGACCCCGGGAGGCGGCACCGTGTGCGGATGGCTCGCCTCGGACCGCGTGCTGCTCTACCGGCCGCGTCCTGCGACTCCTCAGCGGCGTTGCGGGTGCGGTGTTGGGCATCGGCGCGGTCGGGGCCTGGTCCGAGTGGTCCACCCTTCATCGAAGCGCGATGCCGGCGACGAACAGCGGATAGAGCGACAGCAGTGCCACCGCGTGACCGCGGGTGAGTTCCTGGCGTCTCCGACTGAGGGCCAGGACCAGCCCGAGTGCACCGAGCATGGCGATCCACGGGAGCCGCAAGAGGGACGGATCGGCCAGCTTCAGTGGCCGCGCCAGCGCGGCGGCACCGAGGGTCATGGTGACGTTGTACGCGAAGGATCCCACGACGGCGGCCACGACGGTCTCGGGCATACCTCGGCGAGCTGAGGACCAGGCGAGCACGATCAGCTCCGCGGCCGTCGCGAAGCCCACCAGGGTGATGCCCAGGACCGTCTGGCTCTCCTCCACGTCGGTCAAGCGGAGAACGGCCTCGACGACGGCCACCGAACCGCCGGCGAGGGCCAGGATCCCGACCACGGCGAGGACCAGCTCGCGACCGATCCGCCTCGGGCTCGAGGCCGTGCCTTCGGCCTCTGCCACGGCTTCCTCCAGCTCGGCGGTCTCACCCATGGTCGGAGGCCGACGCTCGCGCCACCAGACCACACCGATGAACACCACATAGAGCGCTACGAGTCCGGCGCCACCCGGCCGACTGACCGTGCCGTCCCACACGATCGCCCCAGCCGCGGCACCGACGGCGAGGCCACCAACGGCGTACAGGCGGACCGCGGCGCCGAACGGCACGGCCCCGATCAGCGCGGCTGCCCCGAGCGCGACCAGACATATCGTCACGTTCGCCCCCACCACATCGCCGAACGCAACCCCGGGGGCGTCCCGGAGCGACGCCGTGACCGCGGTGACCAGCTCCTCGGGCTCCGCCCCGGCCAGGAGCAATGCCAGCGCGAACGAGGTCACGCCCAGACGAGCCGCCGCCGCCGAGAGATGCTCGGCGAAAAGCTCCGCACCCCACACGATCGCTGCCACCCCTACACCGACGAGCAGCACGCTGACCAGCACATCCATCTCCGCAAGTATCACCCGAGGCTCGTCGAGCCGTCGGCTAAGCCTGTGAGCATGGACGGGACCGACCTCGCGCTGGGTATCGCGATCGCTGTGCTGATCGGCGGGGCCGGGTTCTTCGCGGTGGCCGAGACGAGCCTCACGCGGATGACCCCGACCCGCGCTGCCGCTCTCGTCGCCTCGGGCCGCCGGGGCGCACGTTCGCTCCAGGAACTGGTCTCCCACCCCGACCGGTTCCTCAACACCGTGCTCCTCCTCGCCCTCGGCTGCCAGCTGGTCGCCGCGACCCTCGTGGGCGTGCTGGCCGGTAGGCACTTCGGAGCGAGTGGCGTCGCCGTCATCACCACGGTCGAGATCATCGTCGTCTTCGTGCTGGCCGAGGCCGCCCCGAAGAGCTGGGCCGTCCTGCACGCCGACCGGGCGGCACTCCTCGCCGCCCCGATCGCCGCGCTGCTCGCCGGCACCGGACCGCTCCGCGCCCTGTCGAGCGGTCTCGTACGGCTGGCCAATGCCCTACTCCCCGGTCGTGGCGCTCCGGGCAGCCCGCTGGTTTCCGAGGCCGAGTTGCTCGCCACGGCCGACGCGGCCGCGGCGGAGCGGGTCATCGAGACCGCCGAGCGGGAGCTCATCCACTCGGTGATCGCGTTCGGTGACACCGTCGCCCGCGATGTGATGGTCCCCCGCACGGACATGGTGACCGTGGACGGGGGCGCGACCATCCCGGAGGCGCTCGAGATCGTCGCCCCCTCGGCCCGAAGTCGGCTTCCGGTCATCGACGGTGACACCGATCACATCGTCGGGCTGCTGTACGCGAAGGACCTCCTGGCCGCGCTCGCTTCCGGCGGCGCCGACGGACCGCTGGGCCCGCTCCTCCGGCACGCACCGGTCGTGCCCGCGACCAAGCCGGTACCCGACCTCCTCCGCGAGATGCAGGAGGGCCGCTTCCACATGGCCGTCGTGACCGACGAGTACGGCGGTACCGCCGGGCTGGTGACGATGGAGGACCTCGTCGAGGAGCTGGTCGGTGAGATCGATGACGAGTACGACTCCGAAGTGCCTTCGGTCGAGCCTCTGCCGGGGGGCGGAGCCAGGGTCAGCGGCCGGTTGCCGGTCGCCAGACTGGGCGAGGTGCTCGGCGTTCGGGTTCCCGAAGGGAGCTGGGTCACGGTGGGCGGTCTGGTGGCGGGGCTCCTCGGCCGCATCCCCGCCGAGGGCGACCGCACCGAGCTCGAGGGCCATACGCTCCTCGTCGAACGGGTCGAGCGCCACCGCGTCCGATCGGTCGTCGTGGCTCCGACCCGGCGCCCGACCTAGCGTCCAGGTCGTGAGGACACCTTCGGATCACCAGGCGAGAAGAGCGCTGATGGTCGAGCGTGACATCGCGGCGCGGGGCGTGACGGACCGACGGGTACTCGACGCGATGGGAACGGTGCCCAGGGAGCGCTTCGTGGCCGACCATCTCGGCGGGGCGGCCTATGAGGACCACCCGCTCGGCATCGGGCAGGGCCAGACGATCTCGCAGCCTTTCATGGTCGCCGAGATGGCCGCTGCCGCCGAGCTGACCGACCGCTGCAAGGTTTTGGAGATCGGCACCGGCTCGGGCTACGGGGCGGCGGTGCTCAGCCTCGTCGCCGGAGAAGTGTGGACGATCGAACGCCACCAACGGCTCGCCACCAGAGCACGACACCGGCTCGAAGAGCTTGGCTATGACAGCGTCAACGTCGCGTACGGCGACGGCACGCTCGGCCTCCCCGACCAGGCACCTTTCGACGCCATCATCGTGACCGCCGGCGCTCTCGAGATACCCGAGATCCTCCTGGGCCAACTCGCCGACGGCGGCCGGATGATCGTCCCCGTCGGGCGGAGCGGGTACCAACGGCTGATCCGGGTCCGACGGCAGGGTGACAGCCGCGAGACCGAGGACCTCGGCGCGGTCGCGTTCGTCCCCCTCATCGGAGAGGGAAGCGGCGGACAGCACTGAGCAGGATATGGAGTCACTCAGCCACATCTGATGTGGCTGAGTGACTCCATATCCGGTTGGGACCAGAGCGTCCACCTACACTCCGCGCTGGTGACACGAATGGGACCGACCTCGAGGCGACTGGCATTCGCCGTACTGATGGCGCTCGTGGCTGCCGCCTGTTCGGATGACGCCACCGGCGAGGCAGCGGACGACACCGACACCGCGGGGCAGACCGACACCGCGGAGCAGACCGACCTTCCCACCGGGACCGAGTGCGACGGATCGGTCGAGTCGCCCGAGACGAGATACGTCGTCGACGACTGCGGCCGGGTGGTCATACTCCGTGGGGCGAACGTCGAGTCCTCGAGCAAGGGTGGGACCCAGGACGACCCCCATCTGCCGCAGTCGGGTCTGGAGCTCCAGGAACGGCTGGGCGACTGGGGGTGGAACACCGTTCGCTTCCTGCTCGAATGGGGTGCGGTCGAACCCGAGGCCGGCGCCTACGACGACGCGTACCTCGACGAGGTCGAGATCTGGCTGGACTGGTACGCGGACAACGGTCACCACGTCGTGCTCGACTTCCACCAGGATCTCTATGGCTGGAAGGTCGGCGGGAACGGGGCACCCGACTGGGCGGTCATCGCCGACGGGCTCGAGTTCACCGGCGGAACGACCGGCGGGCCCTGGTACCTGGCCGCCACCGACCCGGCGACCCAAGCGGCCTACCAGAACTTCTGGGATCCCGAGCGTGGTCATCCCGAGCTCCGGGAGCACTACTGGACGGCCTGGCAACACGTCGTCGGTCGGTTCGCGGATCATCCGGCCGTGATCGGATACGACCTCATGAACGAGCCGGTGTTCGCCAACGGCGACCTCGCGGCGACCCTGGCGATCGCCGGTCAGGCCGCCATCGGCGAGTTCGAGAACCCGAATCTCACCGAGTTCATGACCGACGGCGTCGCCGCCATCCGCGAGGTCGACGAGGACGGGTGGATCTTCGTCCAACCGACGTCGCTCCTGAACGCCTTTCCCTACCCCGGAGACCTCGACGCCGAACGCATCGACGACCCCCGCGACGGACCGTCGCGGCTCGTGTACGCCGGACACCTCTACGAGTTCTCGACCCACGACGGTCTCGGGTACTCCCCCGACAGCACGTACGTGGACGACTGGGAGAGGATGCGATCGGAGGAGGCGGCGTCCCTCGATGCGGCCCTGTGGTTCGGCGAATGGGGTGGATCGGCCGACCAGGAGCGCTTCGACGAGTATGTCGACGACGTCCTCGGCATGGCCGACCGCCAGCATGCGGGCTGGGCCTACTGGAGCTGGGACCCGGGTGGCTGGGGTCCGCTCACGCCCGAACACGAGGTCTCGCCCAACGGCGAGCTCCTCTTCCGGGTGCAGCCGGCGGCGATAGCGGGCACCCCCGTCGACTTCGCCTGGGATCCCGACACACTCTCCTTCACGATGACCTGGACCGAACGGGCCGAAGCCATCGGCCCGACGATCATCTCGGTCCCTGCCAGCCTCTACCCCGACGGTGTGGATGTCACCCTGAGCGACGCAGACGGATCGTGGAGCCACGACTGGGACACCGGGCGGGGCCAGCTCAGCATCGAGGCCGACCGATCGACCGACGAGCACACCGTCACCATCGGCCCGGCCTGAGCTGCGCGATGGTCGTGAGGCGAACGCCTGACGGAGGCCGGTCGACTCGTCAAACCTGCTGCGAGTCGGCCGCCGACGCCCGGTGGGTCGGGTCAGGACTCCTTGGCCACGTGTTCGACGTCGGCGTCGGGACCGGGGAAGAAGAGATGTTCGTGGGGCTCGTCGGCCGGATCGTCGTCCCAGCGCACGAGATAGGGCGGTCCCCCGTCTTCCCCGCGCACCTCCACGATGGTGGCGTGACGCTCGGCCCGGCCGACCGCGTGACCCCGGATCATGAGCTTGTCGCCTACTTCAGCCTTCATGAGTCTCCCCTCTTGAGTTCTCGCCCTCATCTTCCTCGCCACCCGACCTCGGGTGCAGGGTCATAGGTCATAGGTCATAGAACGCGATCACCGAGGTTCGTGCGCTCTGCGTCGGATGCTACCGGGCCCTGACGAGCCAGGGCTGATGAGCTCCCGGTCACCGGCGGGGCCGGTCATCGGAGGATCGTGAGCTCACCCACCTGCTCACAGCGGCCGCCGCGGATCTGGTCGGCCGGCTCGAACGGCACCTCCAGCAGAGTCACCGAGCCGCCATCGGCGTACGGGTCGAACGCATCGCCCGGGTCACCATCGGTGGCGAACGCCGACCATGCCTGTTGGATCAGGTCGGACAGCTCCAGGCTCGTCTCGTCTCGCTCGATCTCGATCGCCACGATGCCCTCGGGGTGGCTGAAGAGCGACGCCAGCTCCCCGCCATGGGTGGCACCGAGGTCGAGCGGGTTCTGTGCGGACACGTACGTGTAGTGGTAGACGAACGACTCCGGCACCACGGACGCGAACGCCATGGTGGGGCAGGTGAATCGCACGTCGGTGAACATCGCCTGGTACCGGGCGAGGTTCGTGTCGAACTCCTCGGCGGGATACAACGCCACCAATGCCTCGGGGTCGTCGGAGAACGACGCCGCCAGCTCCACCAGGTCGGCGTCCGAGGGCTCCTCCTGGCCGATCGTGAACAACGTGGCCTCGTCCGCGTTCGACCCGATGAAGACCGGGATGTCACCCAGCTCGTCGCGCTCGGCGAGCTCATGTGCGGTCTCGGAGAGCACGACGCCGTCCGCGACCAACCCCGTACCGAAGTCCTCGAGAGCGTTGAGCTCGTCGTCGCTCAGCTCTCGCAGGCACGCCATGTCGTCGCAGCCGGCGGAGCGGAGAAATGCCGCGCCGTCGGCGAGCGCCCGATCCCGCGATTCGAACCCGTCGCACCCGCCCCCGCTCTGCACGATGGCCTGGTCGAACAGGCCCACGGATCCCGGAGCAGCCAGGTGACCGCACACCGAGAACCCGCCGGCGGATTCGCCGAAGATCGTCACGGCATCCGGATCGCCCCCGAAGCCACCGATGTTCGCCCGGACCCACTCGAGCGCCGCCTGCTGGTCGAGGAACCCGTAGTTGCCCACCGCGTCGTCCCCCTCCAAGGCCAACTGCTCGGTGGCCAGGAAGCCCTGTGGGCCGAGCCGGTAGTTCATGCTCGCCACCACGACACCTTCGGCAGCCAGGTCATCACCGATGTAGTACGGCTCGTGGGCCGAGCCGGTCGACAGGCCCCCACCGTGGATCCAGACCATGACCGGCAGCTGCTCGGCATCCTCGGGCGTCCACACGTTGAGGCTGAGACAGTCGGGGTCCGCCTCGGGTGTCTCGAGGAACGCGGTGGTGACCCCCTCGGAGGTCTGCGGGCACGAAGGGCCGGGCTCGGTGGCGTCGAGCGGCTGGTCCCAGGGCTCGCGCGGTTGAGGTGGACGCCATGCGTTCTCCCCGGTGGGCGCCGCGGCGTAGGGGATGTTCAGGAAGCTACGGATTCCGTCGACGGCGCTCTCGCCTCCCTGGACGGAACCCAGATCGGTCCGGACGAGCAACGGGGATCCCGCCTCTTCGTCGACCGTGGTGTCGTCGGTCCCGGCTCCGCTCTCCACCGTGGTGTCGGTACCCGCGCCGGTGTCGGGTGCTTCCGCGGCATCGTCCGAGCATGAGGCGATGATCAGCGTGAACGCCGCCACGGCGGCGGCTGCGACCGTTCGTCGTCTCGACCGCATGTTGGTCCCCCGATCGGAGCGAGCATCCCGTCGGGCATGACCATACGTCACGCCGCGGTGACGCTGCCTCGATCCGGTCGAGGACCCGGTACCGAGGCCCGTTGAGAACGGCCGTCGTGGACGTCGTGGCCGCCGCCGCATCCGCTCAGCCGGCCTGCTCGTGGTGAGCGCCGATGAGTGCCACCACCATCAGGCACGGCTCGTCGTAGGGATTCCTCCACACGTGACGCGTCCCGTTCTGCACGACCGTGTCACCCGCCGAGAGCTCGGCTGTCGCCCCGTCGTCGAGCTCCAGGACTACCCGACCCGACACCACGAACTCGAAGTCGATGGTGGCGGTCGTGTGCATCCCCGGGTTCTCCGGCTCCATGTGCCCGGCGAGCCCGGGCAGCTTGGACTCCATCTCGCCCAGAGCCGCTTCGATGTCCAGATCCTCGGTGAAGACCGTGGCGTCGGGTGCGACCGAGAAGAGACCGAAGCGGAAGCCGCCGACCGGCGGGAAGTACCGGACCGCCTCGGGCTGCGATCCGTCGTCGGGGAATCGCGGCGCCTCGTCACCACCCCACATTCGGAAGAACTCGGCTCCGGGCACCAGGTCGAGCGTGATCGGGGTGACCTCCTCGTCGCTCGCGATCACCGCCTTGCCCGCGTCGTCATGGCCGGTCACCACTCGTCGAATCGCCACGGCATCCCCCCTCCGAGATGTCCCGACCCTAGCGACGCTGCTGCCCCGGATGAGCACCGAAACGGTGTGGGGCCGATTCCACTCAGGTTCGGGCAATCCAAGTCACCACGGCGGGTACTCCCAGCGCCACCACGGCCAACATCACGAAGAACGCCCGGCTTCCGGAGCCGGCACTGAGGGAGAGCAGGCCGATCGAACCGATGCCACTCCAGGTCGCCGCCGTGCGCACCCGAGAGCGACTCGGTGAGGAGGGCGACAAGAGCACCGATACGAACGCGAGAGGTGCGAAGACGACGAAACAGGCGACGGTTACGGGGACGACCATTAGGTACTCCAGGCCCCATGAGCAGTCCGCCGCGTCGCCGCACGTCGATGCTGTATACGCTGCGATGACTGCGACAGCGGCAATCGACGGCAGGATTCCGACGAGCCACCACGCGAGAAGCGCACGGAGGTAGCTCCGCGCGATGGGCCGGCCGGTGGGGCCGCCATCAGCCGCCGCTCGGTCCATGCAACCCATAGTATGCCTCGACCATCGCTCTGCCGGTTTGGTCGGGCTACGGTGCCGCCATGAAGCACAAGCCGACCACCTTGCGCGACAGACTCGGCGCCTTCCGCGGCCTGCTCACGATCAGCGAAGCCGAGTTCCATACCTGGATGGGCACGTACGACGAGTTGTTCGTCGACTCACCCGAGAACACGAAAGCCGATCATGACAACGGTGTCCCGCTGAAGGGGTACCGGCAGGGCAGCAGCGAGGAGCTCCAGCAGCTCTACCGGATCATCCATCTCCTGTGCACGCTCGGCTCGGTGGAGAAGATGTACATGCCGCCCGTCATCGATCCGGAGCAGTCGGTCCTGCAGAACCAGATCCTGTTCGAGCGGATCGTGGCGAGCGATCTCAAGCTGGGCAAGGGCGACAAGGTGTTGGATCTCGGGTGCGGTTGCGGTGCCATCGCCGAGCACATCGCGACACTGACCGAGGCGACCCCCTACGGCATCAACCTCGACAAGTCGCAGATCGACAAGGCATGGGAGAACCCGAACCTGCCCCGGTCCAACTTCACCGTCGGCGACTTCAACCAGCCGCTCGAGTTCGCAGACGGCACGTTCGACGCGGTCTACGCGATCCAGCCGCTGACCTACATCACCGATCACGAGTTCACGTTCCGGGAGGTGAATCGCGTCCTGAAGCCGGGCGGGATGTTCGTCATGAACGATGTCGCCGCGCTCGATGCCTACGACCGCGACGACGAGCATCATCGGGAGTTGATTCAGCACACCCGCGAGCTGACCGTGTTCGGCGGGTTCTGGTACTACAGGTACTGGGAGGACACCTACGAGAACGCCGGCTTCGATCTGATCTCCTCCGTGGGCAGGAGTGCGGTGGAGATGATCAAGAAAGAGGTCGCCCTCTTCGACAAGTACGAGGCGGTGTTCAAGTTTCTCGCCAAGGTCCACGTGATTCCCGGGAGGACCGACGCGATGATGCGGCGCCTGCACGAGAACAGCCGGTCGTACATCCAGGCCGAGGAGGAAGAACTGCTCACGCTGAACTGGCACTGCGTGGGGCAGAAGCCGGAGTGATCCGGGCCCCCGGCCCACTCCGGGGACCGACCTGAATCGACGCTACGTGCTCATCGAGCCGGGGCCGTCATGACCTGCTCGGCTTCGAGCACCGCGGGGAAGAGCAGGTTGTTCTCCTTGTGGATGTGCACGTGCGTGTCGGTCTCGAGTTCTGCCAGGCTCTGATACAGCAACTGATAGCTGGCGCAACCATCGTCGGGGACGCGGTAGCCGTCGGTCTCGGCCCGGAGCTGGGCCAGGAGCGCACCGACCATGTCGTGTTCGGCGAGCATGACGCCGATCGGACTGACCAGCGATCCGCAATGGAACGAGGGGGCAGTGGTGGCCTCGTCGAGCTCACGGATCATGGGGAACAGCACCTGTTCCTCCTTGAGCAGGTGAGGATCGAGGTCGGCTCGGATCTCGCCGACCAGTGCGGCCACCTTGATGAGCTCGGAGTGATTGGCACCGTGGACACCGGCCACCTTGTCGGCCAGCGCCGTCAACCGCGGCATGGCGTCCTTCAGGTATGCGTGGTGGGTGGCCTCGAGGTGGTCGACCAGACCGGTCAAGTCGTCCCAGGCCGGGTCGGATTCGACCACTGGTGTTGCTTCGACGACGGCGACCACCTCGTCGAAGTCCAGCCCGACCTCGGCCACAGCCGCCTGGAGCGGTCGACTTCCCCCACAGCAGAAGTCGAGCCCGAGCCGGTCGAGATCGGCCGCGACCTCGGGGCGGGCCGTGACCAGGTCGGCGAGCGTGATGTTCGGATCGATGGTGGACATGGTGTTGATCTCCTCTTCGTTGTGGAAACTGGCTCAGGGCGTGACGGGCACCGGGATGGAGTCGCCATCCCGAGCAGGACCGCCGACCTTGACCCGACAGCCGCCTTTCTGCGGATCCCTCAGCCGGAGGTCTCCGACGAGCCCGGGGCTCTGGGCCGACAGGTAGCCGTCGATGAGCCCACGGTGGAGCTCGCATACGACGGCGGGGTCCTTCGAAGCGACCCCGGCGAATGGACAGTTGAGGAGCTCGATGGCCCCGCGCTCGGTCGGTGACGGTTCGAAGCCACCGTCGGCCAGGTGGCGCACGAGGTTGTCGACGGCTCGAGCAAGATCTCGTGCTCGTTCGACCGTCTCGACCGACGCGGCACGAAACCCGATGTCGTACGGCGCGTCGTCGGTGGTTACGACCTCGAGGAGGAGCTCGGCGAGTCGCTCGTATGAGCCGGAGACCGAGCCGAAGGCGTCGAGCGCGTCAGCACGAAGGGTGTACAGCTTGCGCGGCCGACCGCGAACGGCGCGTCGTTCATCGGATTCGGCAACGAGACCCGCCTCGACGAGCACGGCCAGATGTTGCCGAATGGCGTTGTGGTTGAAGCCGAGCAATGCGGTCAGCTCGGCGACTCCAGCCGGTTCGGTGGCGTCGGCGATGTAGCGGAAGAGCCGGAAGCGACTCGGATCACCGAGAGCCTTCGCTTGTCGTTGCATCGCATCGGAGACGTCCATACGTAGAGCCTATCTATTATTTTGAGCACAGACTAGATAAAGTCTGCATCCGAGGAGACATCCGGGGGGTTCACTAGATCATCCCGAGCTCGAGCCGGGCGATCTCCGTCATGCGGTCCATCGACCAGGGCGGGTCCCACACGAGCGAGACGTGTACCTCATCGACGCCGGGCAGTCCGGCGACGACACGCTCGGCGTCGTCGCGCAGGATGTCGCCCATACCGCAGCCGGGAGCGGTCATCGACATGTCGATCTCGATGCTACGCCTCCCACCCTCCAGGATGACTTCCTCACAGCGGTAGACGAGACCGAGCTGCATGATGCTGACCGGGATCTCGGGGTCATAGATCGTGTCGAGAGCTTCGGTGACGAGATCCATGGAGAACTCGGTGGACGCTCCGACCAGATGAACGGGTCGGCCCGGCGCGATCAGTCCGAGCGCGTCGAAGTTCTCTGCGTCGACCCGAAGGAGGGCGCCGCGGAGCGTACGCACGGTGATCGAGTTGCCGAGCTCCTGATGGACAGAGACCTGCTGGCCGAGCTCGAGCATGGTGAGATCGCCGGCGGGAATGGCCATGGCCGGGCAGTCACGGCTCACGGTGATCAGGTCGCTACCGCTCACGGGTCGCCGATCTGATCCTCGGTCGTGGGCAGTTGCGGACAGGCGTGACGGGTGACGGCCGGGTCGACTCTGGCTGTGATCTCCGATGCGAAGGCCGAGGTGAGAATGGCCGTTGCTTCAGCGATCGGGATGCCCCGGGATCGTAGGTAGAACAGGTGTTCATCATCGAGCCGACCCACGGTGGCCCCATGGGTGCAACGCACGTCATCGGCATGGATCTCGAGCCATGGCCGGGTGCTGGCTTCGGCCCGATCCGACATGGCCAGGCTGCGGCTGGTCTGGTGGGCCTCGGTGCCGGTCGTACCGGGGCCGACGATGACGTGCCCGGTGAACGCAGCCTTGGATCGGTCGGCGAGAACGGCCCGGTAGGTCTGGTTCGAGTGTCCGCCATCGGCGGCGTGTTCGACGGTCACGGTGTGATCCTGCTGCTGTTCGTCGTGCGTGAACGAAAGGCCGGCCAGGTCAGCGATCGCATGGGCCCCGATCAGGGTGACGTCCATCGCGAACCTGCTGATGAGGGCTCCGCTCATGATCGATGTCGATCGCAGTTCGCTCCCCTCGTCCTGCTCCACCATGAGGAGCCCGACGTGGTGGGATTCGTCCGGTTCCTGCTGGATCCGGGCATGGTTCAGCGTGGCGCCGCGGCCCAGCCGGAGCGTGGTGACCGCGTTGGTGGTGATGGCGGGGGGAAGTCCGACGAAGGTCTCGACGATCTCGATGTGGGCGTCCTCGCCGACGGTGATCGCGGTGCGGGGGTGGCATATGAGCCCGGTCTCCCCCGCGCTTCCGGCGCTGATGTAGACGATATGAACCGCCGCGTCGAGGCGGGTGCCGGCCGGGACATCGATCACCGTGACATGCGGTGCCGCGAGCTGGTTCAGGTGGTCCATGGCGTCGTCGCGGGCCCGTTCCGCGAGCCGGTCCGTCGCTGCACCGTTCCGGGCGGCCGTCGACGCGGTCGAGACGGCGACAGCCGTCGGCCGGGTCCTGCTGAGCGATGCATCGAACTGCCCGTCGACGATCACGATCTGGACGGCACCGAGATCTCCCGCGAGGTCCTCGACCGCGGCCCGGGTGAGCGAAACGGTGGCCGGCGTCGCGGCTGCCGGGACGGTCCCGCTCAGGATCTCGTCGACCCTGGTGTACTTCCAGGCCTCGCTTCCGCTGGTCCGGTCGAGGATCTCGTCGGCGGTGAGCGTGCCGGCCATCACGCCGGGCTGTCGGCGAGGGCGGCCATGTAGCCGCTCTGCTCGAGGTCGTGGGCGAGCTCGGGGCCTCCGCTGCGTTCGATGCGGCCCCCGTTGAGGACGTGTACGGCATCGGGGACGACGTAGTCGAGGAGCCGCGGGTAGTGGGTGATGATCAGCATCGATCGTCGGGGATCGCGGAGCGTGGTGATGCCTTGTGCGACGAGGCGGAGCGCGTCGATGTCGAGACCGGAATCGGTTTCGTCGAGGATCGCGAGCTTGGGTTCGAGCATCGCCATCTGCAGCATCTCGTTGCGCTTCTTCTCTCCGCCGGAGAACCCCTCGTTCACCGAACGGGACAACAACGCGGGGTCCATGCCGACCCGCTCCATGTGTGCCCTCGCGAAGTCGAGGAATGTGCGGGCATCGAGCTCGTCCTCGCCTCGCTCGCGCCGCACCGCGTTGACCGCGTTGCGTAGGAAATACATGTTTCCGACGCCGGGAATCTCGACCGGGTACTGAAACGCCAGGAACAGGCCCTTGACGGCGCGCTCCTCGGGTTCGAGGCCGAGAAGGTCTTCACCGTCGAAGTTGACGGTCCCGGTGGTCGTGTAGCCGTCGCGACCGGCGAGCACGCTGGCCAGCGTGCTCTTTCCCGCGCCGTTCGGTCCCATGATCGCGTGGACCTCACCGGTGCCGATCGACAGTGTGAGATCTCGTAGGACCTCGTTGCCGGCGACGGTGACGCTGAGGTTGTCGATATCGAGCATCTAACCGACGCTCCCCTCGAGGCTGACCCGCATCAGGGCCTGGGCTTCGACGGCGAACTCCATGGGCAGTTCGTCGAAGACCTCCCGACAGAATCCGTTGACGATCATGGTTGCGGCGTCCTCCTCGGACATCCCCCGTTGCCGGCAGTAGAAGAGCTGGTCATCGCTGATCTTCGAGGTCGAGGCCTCGTGCTCGACCTGGGCGGAGTCGTTCTTCACCTCGATGTAGGGGAAGGTGTGTGCTCCGCATTCCGGGCCGATGAGCAGCGAGTCGCACTGCGTGTGGTTCCGCGCCCCTTCCGCGGAGCGGAGCATCTTGACCAGCCCGCGGTAGGTGTTCTGGGCCTTACCGGCCGAGATGCCCTTGGACACGATCGAACTGGTGGTGTTCCGACCGATGTGGATCATCTTCGTGCCGGTGTCGGCTTGTTGGCGGTTGGTCGTGACCGCCACCGAATAGAACTCACCGACCGACTCGTCGCCGGCCAGGATGACACTGGGATACTTCCAGGTGATGGCCGATCCGGTCTCGATCTGAGTCCAGGAGATCTTGGCCCGGTCGCCGGCACATCGGCCGCGCTTGGTGACGAAGTTGTAGATCCCGCCCTTCCCCTCGGCATCACCGGGATACCAGTTCTGGACCGTCGAGTACTTCACCGTGGCGTCGGTCTTGGCCACGATCTCGACGACCGCGGCGTGGAGCTGGTGTTCGTCCCGCATCGGGGCCGTGCAGCCCTCGAGGTAGGAGACCGTCGACCCTTCCTCGGCGACGATCAGGGTCCGTTCGAACTGCCCGGTCTTGGCAGCGTTGATCCGGAAGTAGGTCGACAGGTCCATGGGGCACGCGACGCCGGCCGGGATGTAGCAGAAGGTGCCGTCGGAGAAGACGGCGGAGTTGAGCGCGGCATAGAAGTTGTCCCGGAAGGGAACGACACTCCCGAGATGTTCGCGGACGATGTCGGGGTGTTCCTGGACCGCTTCGGAGAACGAGCAGAAGACGATTCCGAGGGCACCGAGTCGTTCCTTGTAGGTGGTCGCCACCGAGACCGAGTCGACGATGGCGTCGACCGCGACGCCTGAGAGCCGCTCCTGCTCGGCGAGGGGAATCCCGAGCTTGTCGAACATCTCGCGCAACTCGGGATCGATGTCATCGAGGCTTTCCGGCGCCGGGCCCTTGGGCTTGGGTGCGGCCCAGTACGACATGTCCTGGAAGTCGACGGGCGGGTACTCGACGTTCGGCCAGGTCGGTTCGGTCAGGGTGAGAAAGTGGTCGAGGGCGTTCAAGCGCCAGTCGAGCAACCATTGCGGCTCGCCGTTCTTGGCCGCGATCAGGCGGACGACCTCGGCCGAGAGGCCCTTCGACACGACGTCGGTTTCGATGTCGGTGCTGAAGCCGAACCGGTAGTCCGACTCCACCGCGTCGACGAGGGCTGTGTCCTGGTTCTGGAGCGACATGACTCAGCCCCCCGCGTCGACGAGGTCACCCGTCGGTGTAGAGGCCGATGCGTTTGTTCCCATGGATGAGGCTCCGAGGCGGTGGCCGGGCTTCCGGTCGTTTTGTTCTAGGTCGCACTATATAAAACTGACGAGCTCTCACCAACCCGATGGGCGGCCGAAAGCGACCGAAGAGTCGGACATGCCGCCGACCGCAGGGTTCAGGCGGGCTCGTAGGTCCAGTCCGGGCGCTTGCGCCAGTAAGTCTCGTCGTATGTGGCCCGACCGTCGACCAGGTCGAGCAGCTTGGGGATCGGGCGCTGTGACGGTCTGGGGCAGCGGTGGAGCTCGAGATGCTCGGCGAACTCCTCCGGGAAGGCGCGCAGCACGCTGCTCACGACGAGTTGCTCCTCGACGGCCAGGTGGCAGCGGCTGCCGTCGGTGACCCGCCCGAGCCAGCCCCCGATGGAGGCGATGTCACCGTCGTCGCCGGCACCCGTCTCGATCCGCTCCAGGCATGCGGTGATCTCGCCCGACCCGATCTTGCACGGGGGGCACTGCCCGCACGACTCGATCGACAGGAACCGGGAGAACCGGTGGGCGGCGTCGACCATGCACGCGGTGTCGTCGTGGACGATGAAGCCCGCAGCCCCCATGCCGCTGTCGATCGAAGCGAAGCCCTCGTAGCTGACGGGCGTGTCGAGCTGCCCGGCGGTGATCACCGGGTTGGCGACCCCCGAGAACACCGCTTTGACGCTGCGACCGGACCCGACGCCGCTGCCGACGGCGTCGATGACCGCGCCCAGCGGCGTACCGAGCTCGACTTCGCCGACGTCGGGGGCGACGACGTCTCCCACGACGGTGGTGACCACCGTTCCCGGTGACTCGACGGTGCCCATCGAACGGAACCAGTCGACGCCGCGGGCGAGGATGTGCGGCACGTTGGCCAGCGTCTCGACGTTGTTGACGAGGGTGGGGTTCGGCTCGTCGGTGCGCCGGTCCGCCCCGTGCGGACTCGCCTCCCACCCCGCCTGTGGTGACGCCGCGAAGAGCCCGTGCTCGTAGGGCGGGAACCAGCGCGGCAACGGCGGCTTGCCCTCTATCACCTCGAGCATTGCCTTCTCCTCACCGAACAGGTACTCGTCCGGTCCCCCGACGACGTTGACGGTGCAGTCGGTGCAGATTCCGGCGGCCTGGAACTCCTGTACGGCGCGGGTGACCGCGGCGATCTCCCTCTCGAAGGTGGCCTTGAGGCAGATGTACACCGCCTCGGCCCCGACCGCGAACGCGGCGATGATCATCCCCTCGACGACCTGGTAGGGGTTGGCCCGCAGCAGGGCACGGTCCTTGAAGGTCCCCGGCTCGCCCTCGGCGCCGTTGCACACGACGTACCGGCGGGCGCCGTCCTGCCCGGCGATGCCCGCCCACTTCCGGCCGGTCGGGAAGCCGCCACCGCCTCGTCCGCGAAGGCCGGCGGCGGTGATCGTCTCGACGGTGGCTGCCGGTCCGAGGCGTTGCGCCGCATCGACGCCGAGCCCACCCACCTCGGTGGCGAGATATTCCTCGAACGAGGTGATCGGGTCCTCCGGCAACAGGAAGGTGGTCATGATGGCTCCTCGGTGGGTCGAATGGCGCGGGCGGTGCCGACTCGGGCCGTGCGCCATGCACTGTCGAGCACCCATACGGCGACCGCCACCGCCGTACCTGCGGTCGGCAGCGCGATCGCCGCGCTGATACCGGCGATATTGGCAGCTGCGAGTCCCAGCCACGATCTCGTGGAGGCGAATCCTTCACCGAGACGCTCGTGGCCTCCCCCTCGCAGCATCGGCAGCAGGTAGGCGAGCGAGCCCCACAGGATCTGGCCGTACCCCGCGATCACGAGTACCAGGAGCCAGCGTCCCCCGAAGACGGTGCGGTCGGCCGCGGCGTCGGCCGCCGTCGCCGCGACCGCGACGGCCCACCAGCAGCCACCGGCCCACAGGGCGGCCAGGCGGGGGCCCGCCCATCGCAGCTGGCGCCGAGTCGGGCGGGGCAGCAAGGTCAACACCAGGGCGATACCGGCCGCGTAGCCGCCGAGCCCGACCGCGGCCGAGGGTCCAGCGGCGGCAGCGAGCGCCACGACCGCCAACAGGAGAGTGGACGCCTGCCAGCACAGTGTGACCGCGAGCCGCCTCGGGGTCGCGCGGGGCGACATTCGCGAGCGACCGACGGTGGCGGCGAAGAACGGCATGGTTCCGCCGACCACGAGCCCCACCAGGCCCAGCAGAGACGTGGTGACGTGCGCGGCACGCATCGCCGGTGTCGGAGTGGAGACGCCCATGTAGGCACCGACCGCGACCCCGACCGTTCCCGCTACGAGCGCGGTCAGATAGGAGGCGACGGCCACGTCGAAGCGCCGCTCGACGCCCTGGCGCACGGTCGCCAGGAGCAACCCGGCGAGAAGCACGAGTCCGGCGACATAGAGCGCACCGGCGGCGCCGACGGCAGCGTCGGGCAGCTCGGCCTCCCGACCCAGACCGACTCCGACAGCACCAGCGGCGATGCAGACCCGTTGCCCGGCGACCCATCGGTTAGACGGTGCGGGGGCAGCCGACCACGTGACGGTGAGCATCAACGACACGCCGCTGATGGCGAGCACGACCGTACCGGCCAGGAAGAGGTGCAGCGGCAGCCACCGGCTGCTCGCGAACGCGGCGGCGACCGGCACGGCCGCGATGAAGGCGAGAGCGAGGCGCACCGTGATTCGCGTCTGCGCGTGCGACAGCCGAACCCGGTCCTCGGCGCCCCGACCCCCGGGGCCGGGGCTGTCGCGCCACCGACTCGTCGGCCCTTGGGTCACCGACCGTCCGGCGCCGTCGCCGCCGGTCCGTGGTGCCCGGTCGGGCCGGCCCGTTCGACGGCATCATGGGCGGCCGCCATGCTGTCCCACTCGGGTTCGTCGAAGCTGAATCTCGCGGCCGGGAACAACTCCAACTCCTCGACCTCGATGTGGGCGGCGAGGGCGTAGTAGCGCCGCCGATCGAAATGCCCGCTCACGAGGCTGGCTCGCGTCGCACGATGCTCCTCCTCGAGGTCCGAGCATTCGGCCTCGGACAGCCCACCGAGCTCGAGCAGTTCGGGGTAGAGGCCGGATTCCTCCTTGTTGGCGTGGACATCCAGGAGGGCGAGGAGACGTCGGAGGTCCTCCGCCAGCGCAGCGTGTTGATCTCGCGTCGCCTCCGCGAGCGTCCACGCCACGCCGAGGATCTCCTCGTGCTCAGCCGTGAGCTCGGCGATGGGAGCGAAGGACCGGCAGCCGCAGTGATCACACATGGCGCCGCTCCGGCGCATCGGTGACCGTTCCATGCAGCCCATGGGCGCATCGGAGGCCGGCGACACGGGGGTCCATCAGACCTGTCCTCCTGCACCTGGCTACGCGGCGAGCGGTCTCGTACTTCTAGGCCAGACTAGAAGTACGAGAAGGGGGCGTCCAATACCGGTCGACACGCTAGATGGTTGGTTCCAAGGGGTCGTTGGCGCGCTCGTGGCGGGCGGTTCGCCGATGGGCGCGACGAGCCGACCCGCGGGGTCTCGTCAACACGAACTCGCGGCCTCAGAACCCAGTTCTGGGCTCCCGGGCCGCCAGTTCGTCTGTCCGGGGCCGAGGCGACCAGTGCAGTGTCGAACCGGGTGGCCGTAGCCGTCGGCTACCGACGCTGAGGGACCAGATTTCGGCGAGAGGGGAGGGCGGCGCGCTCGGTTCCTGTGATCAGGCCCCAACCCCTTGGAACCACTCCTCTCGGGGATCGGATCGCAGGCTCCGTCCGGGCCGGACACGAACTACCGTGTCGAGAGTGCCTAGCAACGGGGTCCACGTGCTCTCACCACTTCGTCAGCAGCTTCTTCAGATCCTCCGGGAAAAGGCTCTGCGGCGTCTCCCGGAGCCGATCAAGCTGGCTTCGGGTGAGTGGTCATCCGACTTCATCGACGGGAAGGAAGCCCTTCAGAAGTGGGAGGACCTCTTCACGGCCTGTCGAGCCATCGTCGAGACGGTTCACGCTGCCGGCCACGAGTTCGATGCCGCGGGCGGATTGACACTCGGCGCCGATGCGCTCTCGGTCGGGATCGCGGCAGCGTCGAATGGCCGTTGGTTCATCGTGCGGAAAGAGCCCAAGGGCCGCGGCACGGGCCGCTGGGTCGAGGGAGCCCAGGTCGGTGAGGGTGACCGCGTTCTGCTCGTCGACGATGTCGTGACGAGCGGGGGTTCGATCCTCAAGGCTCACGATCTCATCGTGGAGCGCGGCGCCGAGGTGGTCGCCGCAGTGACCCTGGTCGACCGGGGTGAGACGGCTGCGCCCAAGTTCGCGGAGATCGGGGTCGACTACTTCCCGATGGCGACATACGAGATGCTTGACATCGACCCGGTGGGCCGTGGACCGGTGTCAGCTTCGCCAACTGGCTAGCCCGGTGAGGGGGCGCTCCGATCGGTGGGACCTGCGTAGGCTCGTCTGGTGCTCGACTCGGACCTGACCGACGACGACGTCCAGCAGGTGATCGCCGATCTGACCGGTGAGGACCCGGAGCTGGGTCGGTTGGCCGCGGGGGCTTGGATGTCGTTGACGGCGGGTGAAGGTCCGGCGATGTTGTCGTTGGCCGGGCTGCAGAATTGGGTGTGGTGGCTCCTACCGAAGCGATCGTATGCCCACGACGACGAACATCATGAGTACTGGGTGGCGTCGGCTGCGGCCACCGGCGTGTTGTTCGATCGGCTCGAGGCACCGTCCTACGCGGCGACGTGCCGGTCCGAAGCCACGACTCGCGTACTCGGCGCTTGGCGCCAATCCAGGTCGAAAGGTCTGGCAGCCACTCGCAAGGCGTTGAAGGCGAGCCCGGTCACACCTCCGGACCCGGATGACTTCGTGTGGGGCGACGTGTTCGGGATATGGGAGAACAACGCCCAGAACGCGGTCGAGGTCGCGCTCGAACAGGCGATCGTCGATCGCCGCCTGGATCCGACCAAACCACGATGGCGCCGGGTCGCAGCCGAGATCTGTACGGCGACCCTCGATGAGGGACGGCCCGGCGACATCGGGCAGAGTTGGCGTTCGCTGGTACTGAGCGAACGAGCCGACACCTGGGCCACCGGGCCCCGAACGCCGCCTCATCGCCGGGCGGAACGCCAGGACGTCGCGGCAGGGTTCATGTCGCCTCCACCGCTACCGGACGACGAGGTGACCGCCGGCCCGCTCGGACTGCTCGGTTGGCTGGCCGAGGCATGCGCCGATGGGGTGAAGCTCACGGCCTCGGGCTACCTCCCACGAGCCCTGGTGCTCGATGCCGTCGAAACCCACGACTGGTGGGATTGGAAGACACCGCCCCGCAGCGAAGCCGACGTGTACGAGCTCGCCATGGTTCACAATGCCGCCCGACGGCTCGGGGTCCTGCGCCGAAAGGGCAGGACCCTGACGACCACCAAGGCCGGACACGACGTCACCACTCAGCCCGCTCTGTGGTGGCCACGACTGGTGATGCTCGGACACAACGAGGTGCCCTACCGCGACACGGTGTTCGAAGCCATGATCCTCGAGATCATCGACGGCGCCGAACACGACGTCGATGACCTCGGCACGGCGATCGGCGGCGAGCTCGCCGCCGAGGGATGGCAGACCGATGGTGAGCCGACCACCGCGGAACAGCACGCCCGGAGCCTGTACATGGCCATCAACCCGTGGCGATTCTGGGGGTTCATCGACTACCGGAGCTCCCGCTGGGAACCCACTCCCGACGGGCCACGCCGCGTCACACCGACGACGGTGACCGCGACGCCGGCCGGACGGGCAGCGGGTGCGCTCTGGCTGCATCGCCACATCACCGGACCTCGCCGCGACATCTGACCGACCGACCATCCCCCGGGTTCGCCGCCCGATGAACGCTCAGCCGAGGTCCGGTCCGACCTTCAGTCGCTGATCTCGGCGAGTGCGTCGTCGATCTCGATCAGCCCGGCCGCGGCGGACCACACCCGCGCCACCTGCCGGTGCCGAGCGCTCCATGGCGGGAAGCCCGCCGGACGGTAGCACCACGACATCGGGCGCTTGCCCAGCCGCAACCGCTCACCCACCCACTCACCCGCCTGGGGGTCGAACGCTTCACACCACCATCCTCCCTCAGCCCGCGAAACGGTTGGTGAGTCGACCGATCAGCCCCGACCTTCCCGGCAGTACGCGACTGAGCACACTGAGGGCGTGAGCATCGGGTCCGACGACGACACGGGCCCGGTCGTGTTCGATCGCCGAGACGATCCGGCGAGCGACCGTCGCCGGCGGACGGAGAACGATCGGCGCGAAGCCGCGATCGCGTCATCGCCGCCAGCCGTTCGGCTTGGCCTCCGCGCGCGGAGGAGATGATGTTGGTGTTGATCGCACCCGGGAACACCACGGACAAACCGATCCGCGTGGTCACGAGCTCGGCTCGCAGCGCTTCGCTGAAGGACCGCACTGCGCCCTTGCTCAGCGAGTAGGCCACGTTGTGGGGCAGGCCGAGCAGGCCGACCATGCTCGACATGTTCACGATGTGCGCCTCGTCCGCCGACCTCAACGCGGGCAGGAACGCCCGACAGCCGTTGACGACTCCCCACACGTTGATGTCGATGATCCAGCGGAGGTCCTCGAGGCTTTCGTCCTCGAAGGCACCGGCGGAGGTGACTCCGGCGTTGTTCACGAGGATGTGGCACCCGCCGTGGTCAGAAACGACGTCGTCACGCAGATGCATCATCGCGTCGGCGTCGCGAACGTCGACCACATGCACCGAGGTGCCGGGGCCCGAACCGCCGATCATCGACGCGGTCTCGTCCGCCGCGGCCTCGTCGACGTCGGCCAGCGCCAGCCGACAACCGCGGCCGGCCAGGGCCAGGCTCGTCGCCCGACCGATGCCGCTCCCCGCGCCGGTCACGACCGCCACTCGATCCTCGAACTTCTTCACGACGGAGCCTTTCCGAAACGTCTGGACGACCTTCGATCGCGGGTCCCGCAGTTACCCGGAGCGGAGATCCGCCGAATCCTACCGACGGCACCCGCTCCGGTGCCGGTTGGTCACTTCCCGCTGATGTACCGGCCGTAGAGGTCTCGGGGCCAGTAGCGAACGGCCGTGATGTCGTCCGCCTCGATGAGCTCGGACTTGATTCGTTCGTAGTCGTAGCAGTTGAGCTCGTACCGGTTGCCCCACGGGTCGGCGAGGTCGAAGGCCCAGCACATGTCGAAGTCGATCACATCGCCGGGCTGAAGCGGCTCGCCGTCGGGACCGCTGATCTCGCCCGGAAGCGACCGGGCGAATGCCATGAACACCTCGGGCTCGACGCTGAAGGCCACGCCCGTCTCCTGAGCGACCATCGGGTGACCGTCGACGGCTTCGAACAGCGCCAGCATCGTCTCGCCACCATCGGCCGAGATCTGCAACGGCCCACCATCGAAACCCTTCGCCCAGAACTCGTAGTCGTCGACCGGTTCGAACCCGAGATTTGCCGCGTACCACGCCGCCGCGACCGATCGGTCCGGCACGCGGATGTGAACATGATCCAGCCGGCCCATACGGAATCTCGGCGCGTCGGCCACACCGCCACGGTACTCCCCCACACTCCGCTACCCGATCGATCTCTTCCACCCTCCGGAGTACGCTACGCATCGCACGCTCAGTGAACGACGGGGCATCCGCCTCGATATCCGCACCGATGCATGGGTTTGGACTTGGAGGCAGTGGTGAATCCATCACCGTTTCTCAGGGGCGCGTTGGAATGGATCTATCAGGGTACGGTTCCTGATCGCTGCGAGGAATGCGGCTTCGACTGGTCGATCGAGCCCGGTGAGGCATCGATGCTCATCGAGACTTCAGCGGAGCGCTACGAGCATCTGCTTCGCGGCCGCGACGGTATGTCGCCCGCCGCCGACGGAGGTTGGAATGCAACGGCGTATCTCTGGCACCTCACCGACCTTGCCCGGAGCTGGTCCGAGCGGTGGGTCCAGGTCGCCGACGATCCTGGTGCGACCTTGGTCGGATGGGATCCCGACGAGCTCGCCGCGGCACGGGGGTACCGGGAGTTGCCGACAGTGGCTGCGATATGGGCCCTGCAGGACTCGACCCGGACGTTCGTCGAGCTGACGAACCGGATCGACCCCGGTCTGGCGTTCCACCACGGAGACTGGGGTGCCGGCCTGGTCGGCGATGGCACGCGCTGGTTAGCGCACGAGTACGTCCATCATCTCGGCGACGTCGACGTTCGCGCGTCCGCGGTGTGACACTCGCGAGCAACGATTCGTCGCAGGAAGACCCTGTGTCCGGCAGCCGTGTCCGCGGTCATGCCTCGGTGCGGACGTTGTCGGCACCGGGAGAGAATGCGGCGGAGAGGATGCTCTCCAGCGGCTTCTCCGATGCGGTCTTCGGGATCTCGTCCACGAGCTGCAGGTAGGTGGGCACGAAGTTCGCCTCGAGCTCCGTCCGACAGGTGCCGAAGACCGCATCCGGGTCGATCGATGCTCCCGGAGCCGCCACCACCGCCGCCACGATGTCGCTCTCACCGGGTGCGCCCGAAGCGGCCGGTACGCCGTAGACGAACACGTCGCCCACCGTCGGGTGCTCGGCGATCACCTTCTCCACGAAACCAGCGCTCACGAACTCGCCGTTGCGACGGATCCCCCCTCCGGCACGGAAGTCGAAGAACAGCCACCCCTCGGCATCGCGGTGGCCCATGTCCCCGCTGCGATTCCAGCCCGAACGGATCTTGGCCCGCGAGGCCTCCGGATCACCGTGGTAGTCGATCGTCGCGTCTCCACCCTCGGGCCGGCAGCAGATCTCGCCGATCACCCCCGGCGGGCACTCGATCCCCTCCTCGTCGAGAACCTTCATCTCCGTGCCACCGATGGGCTTGCCGAACGAACCGATCGGTCCCTCGCCGATCGGCTTCCATGCGACGCCCCCACCGTCCATCGCACCGTAGAACTCGAGGATGCGAACACCGAAGCGATCCTCGAATGCCTCCCACAACCCGGCCGGCATGCCACCGCTGATCACCACCCGCACCGGATTGTCGGCATCATCGGACCGGGGCGGCTCGCTGTAGATCGCGGTGGCGATGCCACCGAGGATCGAGAACGTCGTACAGCCGTGGGCACGGCACACGTCCCACAGCTTCGATCGTGTGAAGCGGCGGCTGTACACGGCCCTCAGACCCATGTGCAGGGCAGGGGCGAGCGTCACCGACTGCGCGTTGCCGTGGGTGAGCGACAACCCGGTGTAGGGCCGCTCATCGGACTGGTACCCGAACAGGCCACCGAGCAGGGCAGCGCCGCAGAACCGGAAGTTCGACCCCACGATCCCCTTCGGGTCCCCGGTGGTACCGGACGTGAACATGATCTGCAGGGGCGCCTCGGGATCGGTCGTACGCGAATCGAGCGTGGCGACCTCGTGGTCCAGCAGTTCTCCCAGCGGCCGCACCCACGGGGTTGCGGAGAGGTCGACGGAATCGTCGCCGGTGTCGAGGGCGAGCACCCATCCCAGATCGGGAAGCCGGCCCCGCACCCGATCGATCTCGCCCAGGCAGTCGTCGGAGGTGACGAGTCCCTTGCAGTCGACGGCGGCCAGCATGTAGGCGAGCTTGTCCCCACGGGTGCGCGGGTCGATCGGAACGAACACCGTGCCGGTGATCGACGCCGCGATCATCGTCTCGACGAACTCGGGATGGTTGCGCATCATGATGGCGAAGCGATCCCCGGGCTCCAGTCCGAGATCCACCAGACCGGCTGCGATGCGATTGGCGTGCTCGGCGAGGTCGGCGTAGGTGCGCACCTCGTCGGGGCTGGCTCCCCCGTCGAGCGTGAGGTGCTCGAAGGTGAGCACGTCGAGCTCGGGCTGTTCCTCGGCGCGTAGCGCGATGAGATCGGCGAGGATCATGTCGTTGCGGGTGCGGGCGACGCTCACGCCTGGAGCACCGTGACGAGCATCGCTGCCGCGTCGTTGCCCTTCTTGCCCCCACCGTTCTGAGCCAGGGCGGTGCGGGCGCCCTCGACCTGGCGGGGACCGGCCCTGTCCTGGAGCTGCAAGGTGAGCTCGACGACCTGGGCCAGCCCGGTCGCACCGACCGGGTGGCCCTTGCGCAGCAACCCGCCGGAGGTGTTGACCGGTAGCCGTCCACCGAGGCGGGTGTCGCCGGACTCGACCAGCTTTCCGCCCTCGCCCTGAGCGCAGAGGCCGAGCTGCTCGTAGCCGATGATCTCCGCCGGGGCCGAGGCGTCGTGCAGCTCGACGACGTCGAGGTCGTCGGGGCCCAATCCGGCCTCCTCGTAGGCTTCGGCCGCGCAGAGCTGCACCGTGTCCGGTTCGTCCTCGGTGTGGTTCCAGCCCGAGTGCATCACCATCGTGGTGACCTTGACGGGCCGGGTGACACCGAGCTCTGCGGCCTTCTGCGGGCTCATCACCACTGCTGCGGCGGCGCCGTCGCCGATCGGGGAGCACATCGAGCGGGTCAGGGGATCGACGATGAGGCGGTCGGCCAGCACGTCGTCGACGGTGAGCTCCTCGCGGAACTGGGCGAGGGGGTTGAGGCTGCCGTGGAAGGAGTTCTTGGCCGCGACCGCCGCGAACTGGCGCTTCGTGGTGCCGTAGCGCTCCATGTGGTTGCGGGCGGCCATGGCGTACACGTCCATGAACATCGAGCGGTTCTCGCCGGCGCCACCCCCACCGGTGCCCCCCTCACCATCGCTCTGCCCGGCGGAATCCGACAGCGACGCCATCATCTCCTCCAGCTCGTCCACGTCCATCGCCCCGGCGAACGCGGCGAAGCTGCGCATCTTGTCGGGGTGGGTGAGCTTCTCGACGCCGAGGGCCAGCACGATGTCGTGCATGCCCGCGGTGACCGTCATGCAGGCCTGCTGGAGCGCGGTCGATCCGGAGGCGCATGCGTTCTCGACGTTGACGATCGGGATCTTGCCCACACCGAGCGGCGAGAGGACCACCTGGCCCCGCACGGACTCCTGGCCGGTGACGAGCCCGGCGGCGCAGTTGCCCACGAAGGCGGCGTCGAGGTCATCGAGCACGATGCCGGCGTCGGCCACCGCGGCGGTCACCGCCTCGGCGCTCAGGTCCTTGAGGCCCCGGTCGGGGTGCTTGGCGAAGCGGGTCATGCCGACCCCGGCGATGACGGCGTCGAAGCGCATCAGAGCAACCCCTGACCCTTGAGATCGAGGCCACGCCGCAGGTAGAGCAGCTCCTCCTCGCGCCACGGCAGCGGTGCCGGGGTCTGGATCATCCGTTCCTCCTCGAGGTGATCGACCACGTCCTCCGAACGCGGGAACGCCTCCCCGTATTCGTTCAGGTGGAACATCTCCTCGAACGGTGGTCGGGGTCGTTGCCCGCCGGCCTCGGGCTGCTCCGCCGGGTAGCCGACCGTCTGCACTACCAGCAGGCGGCAGGTGTCGGGAAGGCCCAGCTTGCGCCGCACCCCGTCGGGGTCACCCGATCCGAGACAACACGTCCCCAGACCCAGGGAGGTCGCCACGAGCGTCGCCTGGGCGATGCCCTGGCCGCAGTCCACCTCCCCGAGACCCGGCTCGCGCAGGATCTCGCTGGCCGCCTCCATGATGGGTATGAGCTGTGTCTCGGCTTCCTCGCGCTTGTCGTCGCCGTAGCCGACCGCGCCGATGTCGACCAGTTCGCGCAGCCGGTCGCCGACCTCGGCGGTGGCGCCGGTCTCGATGTACCACACGATCACGACCGGGGCGAGGGCCACCTGGTACCCGCTGACCGGTGACGGCAGCGCGTCGAGCACCTCCTGGGAGGCGTGGTCGCGCTCGATCACCAGGGCGCGCAGGCTCGCCACGTTGCCCCAGTGGGAGGCCAGGCGTGCTGCTTCGAGCATGCACTGGATCTTCTCCGGTTCCACCGGACGGAACGGGAGCAGGAACCGGATGGAACGTCGCCGGCCGATCGCTTCGAACAACTCCACAATTGCCTCCTACAGTTTCGCGGCGCCGACGAGCGAGAGAACGTCGTTGCAGCCATCTTCTATGAGCGACGCCCGCGCGTCGCGCAGGATCTTCTCGATCGGATACTCGCGGGTCAGCCCGTTGCCGCCGAATATCTGCAGTGCGGAGGTCGCCACGTCGAAGGCGGTCTGCGTGCAGAACACCTTCGTGGCGATCGAGTACTGCAGCACCGGCGCCGAGGCCGCGTTGTGGGCGGCGACGCGACGGGTCAGTGCCCGCGCCGCCTCGGTCCGGGTGAACATCTGGAACAGCCGGCCGCGCACGTTCTGGTGTTCGAAGATCGGCCGGCCGCCCTGCACACGTTCCTTGGCGTAGTCGAGCGCCAGCTCGTACGCGGCGCGGGCGACGCCGACGAAGAGCTGACCCATGGCCGCGTTGGCGTAGGCGAGCATGCCCTCGAGGGCGAGCGGGTAGAGCTCCGGGTCGATCACGCGGTGCGACGCCGGGACGCGCACGTCGTTGAAGAAGATCTCGCCCTGGTTGAGGGAGCGCTGGCCGAGCTTGTCGAGGGGTGGGGGACGTTCCACCCCGGGGAGGTCGAGTGGCACGACGAACACCGAACCACCGAGAGATCCGCTGCCGTCGTCGAAGGCGCAGAAGACCACGGCGAGATCGGCGATCGAACCGTTGGACACCCAGGCTGCCTTCTGGCCGTTGATCACGTAGTCGGAGCCGTCGGGCCGGGCGATGCAGTTCGGGCGCCTCGCCCGATCGGAGAAGTAGGCCTCGGGACTACCGACGGTGTCGCTGCCGTGGTCGGGCTCGGTGAGCGCCCAGCAACCGATCGTGGGTCGTTGCGGGGAACAGAAGCGTTCGATCAGCTCGGAGTCGCCGGACATCTCCACGAACGGCGGGTGGAACTGGCTCAGCCCCAGCGAGATGGCGAGGCCGACGTCACCCCAGGACAGCTCCTCGTTGACGATGCAGCCGAGGCGGGCCTGCGTCACGGGGTCGAGCGACGGATCCTGCGCGATGGCGACGAGACCCAGCTCGCGATAGCGCCGGAAGGCGTCCCACAGAGGAGAGCCTTCCGCGATGACGTCGGCGGGGTCGTCCATGCGGTCGAGCTCGCGCCCGGCCGGGCGCAGGACCTCCGCCGCGAAGCGGTGCGCCGTGGACTGTACGGCGCGGTCCTCGTCGGTGAGTCCGACCTCGATATCGGTGATCGTCATGTTTCACTGCCCCTGATCTCACGAGAAACATAGTGGCCCGTGTGCCCGGGGCCCGATTGTGGTCATTTGGATCGCGGTCAGGGATCGACTCGGATGAGTGACCCTTCGGTGGTGGCGACGATGATGCCGGTTCCCGCCGCCACCGCAGGCACGGTGATCGGTGCCCCCACCTCGATGGACTGGTCGATCTCACCGGTCGTCGCATCGAGAAGATGCACGTGGCCGTCCCCGGTGGTCTGGACCACCGAACCCGCGTGGTGGGCCGGCCCCGAGGGGACGGCGGGCAGCTCGCGGCGGTACGGCCCCATCGAGACGACACGATCACCGGGCAGCGCGGTGTGCCAGACCTGCCGTCCACTCTCGGTATCGAAACTGTGGACCTCCCCGAGCCCCGTGGTGACGATCACATGCCCGTCGAGGACGAGGGGTCGGCCGGTCGCGAACGCGGCGCTGACGTTCGCTGTCCAGCGGGGCTCGCCGCTGGTGGAGGAGAGCCGCTCCACGATGCCGCCGAGACGGTTGAGGTAGACGTCGGTCGTGTCGGGGTCGGCGACGAAATCGCTCGTCGGTGCGGCGAGACGGTTGCCGTCCCGCTGCCAGATCGTCGCGCCCGTCGCCGCGTCGAGTCCGAACGTGTGGTTGGCCATGAACGAGAACCCGGTGACCAGTACCCCGTCCTGCACCACGCCCTGCATGGGCGACGCCATGTTCTCGGCGCGCTCGAGGTCATCACGGTCCCAACGCAGCGATCCGTCGAGGACGTCGATCGCCGCGTAGTAGCGGATCTCGCCGACGACCACGGCTTCGCCCGTGGGTACGGGAGCGGCGTGTACCCAGGCCCGGAGGCGTTCCCCGACCTGGGTCTGCCAACGCACGTCCCCGGTTGCGGCGTCGACGGCGACGGCACCTCCGGAGATCGACACCGCGACGACCACACCCTGCTCGGGGAGCACGGTGGCCCCGGCGCGGACCGGCGCGTCGAGGGCAACGGCCCAGCGCAGGTCGCCCGTTTCGACCTCGTGGCAGCAGAGACCACCTTCTGCACGGTCGTCATCGGACCAGGCGGTGACGACCGCATCGGAGCCGACCAGCACGGGGCGGGCCAGGTGGACTGCGCCGGGGAGTCGGGTCGACCAGGACGCGGCCGCCGGTTCGAGGGGTTCGCCGTGCCCGGCACGGAAGGTCGTCGAAGCGAACCGTTCCTCGGTGTCGACCGCCACCGTCCGTAGGGACATCGTCGTCCCGTCCCAGCTCACCAGCCGGCTCTGGGCCGGGGTCCAGTCGAAGCTCCCGAAGGTGGCGTTGCCGGTGTTGGCGTGGAGTTGTCGGCCACGGCGGACGACCCGGGAGGTGTGCCAGTGGCCCGACAGCGACCCGAGCACCTCGACGTGGGCGGCGGTCGTGTCCAGTCGGTCGAAGAAGGCGGTCGGCATCTGGTCGTGGGTGAGGAACAGCACGGGTGTCCCCGTCGGAACCGTCGCGAGATCGGCGACCAGCCACTCCTCCTGGATGTCGCGGTCGATGCCCAGGCGGTGGCTGAACCAGTCGATGGCGACCAGGTGGAGCCCGGCGTGGGTCAGCGACCACCACCTCGGGCCGACGTGCTCCTCGTAGCGCGTCGTCGTGGCGGTGCCCAGCCCCTCGGAGTCCACGGGCACCTCGCCCGGCCGGGGCTCGTTGTTGTGGCCGTAGTGGTCGTGGTTGCCCGCCAGCAGGTGAACGGGGAGCGGGGAGCCGCGGAGGGCCTCGGTCAGACAGGCGAAGTCGGTGGCCGTGCCCCGGTCGGTCAGGTCGCCGGTGGCGACGACGAACGTCGGTCGTCCGAGCGGCCCTTCGGTGGTGGCGAGCTCTTCGATCACGGCGCGCACGTGCTCGGGCTTGGAGAGCGGCCGGAGCACGATCTGACCGTCGGCATCGAGCCCGATCAGGCTGTCGGCCTGGGGCATCGAAGCCGGTTCGGGGAGCGCACTCAGGTGGAGGTCGGTGATCTGGGCGAAGGTCACCGGCAGGGTCTGGCGCGACGGCGCGAGTGCGAACGTCGCATCGCCCTCGAAGTCGCCGGATCGCCGGAACCAGTCCGAGGTCTCGAAGCCCGAAGGACGGCGGACCCACACGAAGGGCAGCCCCTGAGGCTCGAGTTCTGCCCAGCCGTCGGCGTCCGTGAGCGAGACGGACGCGCCGTCGCTCACCGCTACGGCGCTCAGTGGTTGGCCCCCGTCGGTCGTGACATGACATCTCATCGCCATCACCGTCTCCGTGCTTGGTCGATGACATCCTGCCGCACTCTTGGTGAGCCCACGCGAGGACCGTATGATACGGGCCGCCTCAGGTCCGGATTCCCGGTTGCATGAACTCCGCCCCTCCTTCCGAGCCCAGCATCCGGTCCTTCAGCCCACGTGATGCCGCCGCCTGCTTCGAGATCTGCCTTCTGACCGCCGATGACGGCGGTGATGCGACCGAGCTCCACTCCGACCCGCGCGTCGTCGCCGAGGTCTGGCTCGCGCCGTATCTCGCCCGATACTCCGATTGCGCGGTCGTCCTCGAGGATGAGCTCGGAGTCTCCGGGTACGCCGTGGGTGCTCCGGACACGGCCGAATACGAACGCTGGGTCGACGAGGAGTGGTTCGTCCCGCTCCGCGAGAAGTACCCGCTCGGGTGCTTCCCGACCGGGTCGGCCGATGCCGAGTGCGTCGGCCTGATCCACTCGCCGCCCCGAATGCCCTCGGAGGTGACGGACGAGTACCCGGCCCATCTCCACATCGATCTGTTGGTCCGGTCCCGAGGGCGAGGTTCGGGCCGCCGGCTGATGAATGCGCTCTTCGACCGGCTACGACAGGCCGGCGCCCCCGCCGTCCATCTGGCGGTATCACCGACCAACACCAACGCCATTGCGTTCTACGAACGCCTCGGCTTCGAAGATCTCATGGGAGGCTTCCTCTGGGGGAGGTCGACCGACCCGATCTGCTGACCACCGCTCGCTGTCAGAGAGCGATCGCGGTGACCGCTCCTCCGACGAGCATCCCCGCGCCGGCGCCGCAGATCACGTCGAGGGGGTTGTGGGCGCCGACGAACACCCGGCCGAGCATCACCAGGACGGTGAGACCGGCCGGCACCAGCTCCCAACCCGCCGGCAGCACCGGCGCGAGGACGCAGGCGATGGCGGCCACCAGCAGCGCATGGCCCGACGGGAAGCTGGGCCCGCTCGTCGGAACGTCCGAGCCGCGTTGGATCGCACCGGGCTGGCTGGTACCGGGCCGCTGCCGCGCCGGGAGCCGGCCCACGAGCTCGCGGCGCAGGATGCGCTCGGTCACCAGCTTGAGCACGGTCGCGAGCAGCACCCCGACCGCGACGCGGCCGTCCTCCACCCACCAGGCGACGACCAGGCCGACCGCCGCGCCCACCACCAGGTTGCCGAGTTGCATGACCGGCCACAGGGGCACGAGGAGCCACCCCGGCGCCCGGTTCACGATGAGGAAGGCCCGCTGCTCCCACGCCGGGATCACGGGCCCGCGCGCCGCGAGGATGGACGCGCCGAGCACCACGACCCCGACAGCGGCCAGGCCGAGCCCCGCGAGGTTCACGCGTCAGCGAGACGGGTTCGCAGGTCCTCGAGCAGGCCGGGGCGCTCCTTCAGGGCCGTGCGGGATGCGCCGCTCAGCGCCCAGGGGTGCAGCCGATCCTTCGCCGCGGCCAGGGTGGCGGCGTCGACGGATGCGATCGCCTGCGCCGTCGCTCGCTCGGGCCCGACGACGGCGCTCGACGAGGCGATCAGCTCGGCGACGTCGTTGGCGATGAGGAGGTCACTGGCCGCGATCTCGCTGAACCCGAAGTCGATCATCCAGACGCGGCCGTCGCTGCCGAGGAAGACGTTCGCCAGTCGCAGATCGCGGTGGGCGATGCGAAAGCGGCGCAGGTGGGCCAGGTTGGCCCACACCTCGGCCAGCACGTCATCGGTGATCTCCTCCGGTGGCACGCCGTCGAGCGAGCTCCCCTCGACCGCCTCGTAGGCGAGGACGTACGCGTTCGGATCGGCTCCGGCGAGGGTCCGCAACCGCGGCGTGAGGATGCCGAGATCGCGCGCCGCCAGCGCCAGGAATGCTTCGTGCTCCACCGCGCGCCGCAACGACGAGAACGGTCGCTCGTCGCCGAGGTCGCGTCGCTGCACCCAGCGATACACGCGGAACAGCAGGTCGGCACTGCGCTGGTCGTCGCCGAGGGCCTTTACGAAGAACTTGGCGCCGTCGGCATCGACCCCGAAGTAGGGGGTGGAGCCGCGGGCATCGACCGACGCCGCCTCGAGGGTCTCGAGCGGCAGACCGCTGCGCGCCAGTCCGGCGGTGATGGCAGCAACCGTCGGGAGGCGGGAAGGAGCGCCCAGCGCGACGAGTACCCCGGTGCCGAGCGTCCACCCGAGGAGGGCCGCCTGGAGGGAGTCGAAGGAGAGCGGGGACACGAGGACCCGCGTGATCACGAGGCCGACGACGGCGATCCACCCCCAGCGGCGCCACCGGCGGCTCAGCCATGGCGCGCCGGCACTGACGGCTGCCGCCAGGGCGCCGATCCCGACGGCGGTCGGGAACCCGGCGTCGGTGAGCGGGCCGAGCCCGGTCGGCAGGTCGGCGGGCGGCGTTGCCTCGGCGACCGACGGGATGTCGTCGAGGAGCAGCACGAGCACCGCCGCGGCGGCGACGGCCAGAATGACCGTGAGGAGCATCCTCGTCCCACTGCGGGCGATGGTGACGACGAGCCCGGCGAGCAGGGTGGCGACGGTGATCAGGCGCGTCGCGGCGATGCCGATTCGGACCGCCCAGTCCGGAAGTGCGTCGAGGCCTCGGAGCAGGTCCGAGGCGAACCCGACGAGGGTGTCGCCGAACCAGCTCGTGACGAGGGCGAGCAGGAGGAGCAGGGCGACCCCGACGGCGAGCCGCAGCACGTCGGCCGGCGATCGGTCCACCTCGACTGGGGACTCGGGGTCAGCGGTCTCGGGCACGACGCCTCGAATCGGATGGGGAGAAGCGACGCCGATCGCCGCCGCCGGAGTGCACTGGACACCCTCGTGGTACACCTTCATCGAGAGCGCGGGGAGATGATACCGAGGCCGGCCATGGGAGCGGAGGAGGGCATGACGAGGGGAGGAAGGTCACGCTTCTGGTCGGGCCTACCAGGACGCGGCCACCGGCTCCGAGGACGGCCACGCGCCCTCCGCTCGCGAGACCGGCCTGATCGACCGCGTGCATCTCGGCGCCGCTCCAGGCGATCGAACCGTTCGAGCGTCCGAAGTAGTCGCGCCCGGTTGAATCGCTGCACCGCGATGAACGGGACATTGGCGACGATGGCGTAGACGACCATCACGAAGGTCAGGGCGGGCGGATTCCACACCAGGAAGCACGCCGAGGATGCGAGGAGGGTCCAATGCACCCGCTCCGCCCGCCGTGTCTCGATGACGAGCCGTTCGATACCACCGCGATCGCGTCCGGGAAGAGACCGTTTCGAGACACCCCCTCGAAAGGTGGCGCCGGCCTCGGGCAGCAGGTCCTTCCACCACCGGATCCTCAGCCGATCGTACGGGGCGCCATCTTCCTCCCAGCGTCGAGGCCTGGTCAGCCATCCGTCGACGCGAAGTCGTTCGGCCGGAAGGCGATGATGGAGCCAACCGACCAGCACGCCGAGGACGGTCCAAGCGGCGATGTCGACGAGGACGGCGACGGTGGGCTCCAGATCGACGACCATCATCCCTGCCCTCCGACCAGCGCGGTCCGCCCGGGAACCGCTCGGCCCCGCCACTGGACCGGCCGACGCAGGAGGACAAGCGCCAACGACCGGGCGAAGATGAGGACGAAGCCGGCCAGGAGCAACGGGTAGGTGAGCGCGGCCCTGGGGGGAAAGGTGCCGAGCCGCGTGCCCATTCGGGCCAGCTGGAACACCCACGCTGCGAGCAGGGCGAGACCGACGAGCGGGGCCGACGCCAGCGCGAGGACCGCCGACCCGGCGCCTGCGATCCACACCGCGATCGCCGCGGTTCGCCAGGCCGGCACTCGTCCGGCGCCGGACGCGATGTTCTTCGTCCAACCCTCGACGAGGGCTCGCCAGCCTGTCGCATACATCCGGTAGGAGATCATCGTGCGGCCGCCCGAGGCGTCGACCGGGAGGCCGAGACGGTCCGCGTTCTCGGCGAGAGCGATGTCCTCGACCACCTCGCCGGCGACCGCCGCATGGCCGCCGATCGTTCGATAGTCGTCGCGGGAGATCGCGATGCAGGCACCGCAGGCACCACGAGTGCGCAGCCGGACGGCGGCGGCCAGTCCGACACCCATGACCGACACCGCGGCGAAGAACAGCGAGAACCACTCATACGGTCGGCGGATCGTGTGGAACGGAATGACCGACAGCAGGCCGCCGGACCGGATCGCCCTACTCACCACGGCGCCGAGCGCATCGGCCTTCAGCCGGACGTCGGCATCGAGGAAGACCATCATGGGCGCCGTGGTCTCCCGCGCTCCCTGATGGCACGCCCAGTTCTTGCCGACCCATCCGTCGGGCAGAGCGCCCGATCGGATGACGCTGGCCCCGGCGGCCTCCGCGGCTGCCGCAGTGCCGTCCGACGAGTCGTCGTCGACGACGACGATCTCGCCGGGCGGATGCGTCTGGCCGCGAACCTGCGCGACGAGCTCACCGATGTTGTGGGCTTCGTTGCGGGCCGGGATGACCACCGAGTAGTCCTCCACGGCTCCTGCGGGTGGTGAGAGTCGAGGGATCCGCCAGAGGAGGAACCATCCGATCATCCAGCCGCTGACCGCCAGGGCGAGCTGGGTCGTCATGTGGCCGGGATGAGGACTGCATCGATCACATGGATGATGCCGTTGTCGGCGGCGACGTCGGTGATGATCACGTTCGCGGTGTTGCCACTCGAATCCGTGAGGGTCACGCCGCCCTCGGTAACGCCGACGGTCACCGAATCCGTGTTGACGGTGGTGACGGCCTCACCGTCCAGTTCGGCTACAGCAGCGGCATCGACCTCGCCCGGAACGACGTGGTAGGTCAGGATCCCGGCGAGAGCCTCGGGATCGGCCAGCAGATCGTCGAGCGTGCCGTCGGGCAGCGCGGCGAAAGCGTCATCGGTCGGGGCGAACACCGTGAAGAGGCTGTCGCCCGAGAGCGTCTCGACCAGTCCGGCGGCCTCGACCGCCGCGACGAGCGTGGTGAATCGGCCGTCGGCCACGGCGACGTCGACGATTGTCTCGGACTCCTCAGCCGACGTGTCCCCTTGCATGGCCTCGTCCTCTGCGGTATCGGCCGCCGCAGGCGCTCCGGTGATCGCGGGTGTGGCCGCATCGTCGTCGTCACCGCAGGCGGCGGCGACGAAGGTCAGTGCGCCGACAACGGCCAGGGTGCGAATGAGTCTCGGATTCATGACTTCTCCTGTTGAGGGTTGTATTTAGTGCTAAATCTTCGCGAACGCTGGCTCTCCTGTCAAGGGGCCGACCCGGGTTTCTCTCAGTCCGCCTCGCCGCCCGGGTCGGGAAGCCCTCCACCCGACGCCAGGACGACCAGGACGTCGACCAGGTCGGTCGCGCTGGAAGCCGTGGCGTCCGCTCCCAACCGGTCGGCGTCGTCAGCACCCCCTACCGCGCCGCCACCGAGGATGACGGGCACGTCCACGACCGAGCGAACCCCCCGGATCGCTCGCCGGATCGCCGGTTCGTTGTCACCGGTCGTCGCGCAGATGGCGACGCCGACCAGCTGCTCCGCGTCGGCGGCGGTCTCGGCGAACGAATCCGCCGGAACGTTGTCACCGAGGAGGTGGACCCGGAACCCGGCCCCTCGAAGGAGGTCGGCGGCGATCGCCACCGGGAGGGCGTGCTCGTCGCCCGGGGCAGCGCCGAGGACGACCGAACCGCGCTTGCGACCGCGACGGTTGAAGCGAGGACCGAGACGACCGATCAAGGCGGTTGCGACGGCCGAGCCCAGGTGTTCCTGCGCGACCGTGTACCGACCCTCCTCCCATCCTCGCCCGATGGAATCGAGAGTCGGAACCAGGAGATCGACATACACCTCGCCCGGCTCCATGCCCGCGGTCAACGCCGACTCGATGACCGCCCAGGCACCCGTCGCGTCACCGGCGACGAGACGGTCCTCCAGCCGAGCCGGATAGGAAGCGGAGCGACGGCCGCGACCGACCCGGGGCGGATCCGGCGCTCGCACCAGACCCTCCACGTCGACCAGCTTCACGCGCCACTCGGCCCCCTCCTTGGCCCCGGGAAGGCGGCCGGTCCTCACATAGCGGTACACGGTCATGTAGTGGAGACCGAGGAGATCAGCCGCCTCCTGCAGGGTCAAGAACTCAGATGTCACGACGTCGACCCTCGTTTCGGGTGGTTGGCTCCAATTTAGCGCCAATTACCCGGCAGAGCGATCGGTCGAGCGTCACGACGACGGAACGCTCTCGGCGAGGAAGCCGTCCACCCGGTCGGCCAACTCTTCGGGGTACTCGACCGGGAGGTAGTGCGTGGCTCCCGGCAGGACGCACAGCTCAGCGCCCGAGATGGCGCGAGCCAGCTCCTCGACCGATGCCGTCGGGAGGAACAGGTCGGCGGTACCTCCGACGACGAGCGACGGGACCTGCAACTCACCGAGACGAGGCCACGCGTCGTGCCGAGCCATGGCCCGTATGGTCCGCATGTAGACCCGCCAGTCGAGTCGGGCGAACTCGTGGGCCAGATCGGTGAACACGGCGAGGTCAGCGCTGGGGGCGAGCACGCCGACGGCCCTGAGCGCCTCCGCCGCTCGATCCGGCGCGATGGTGAGCATCCGCATCGCCAGGCCGAAGGGAAGCGCTGCTGCCTGGACTGCGTGGGTCAGAGGTGGAACGAGCAGACGGCTCGCGCTCGTGTGCAGCACGCCGGCCAGGGGATCACCGGGAGCGCCACTCACCAACACCAGGCCGCTGACGTCGGCGGGGTGGGCGAGCGCATACTCCACGACGACCTGCACCCCCATGCTCCACCCCATCAGCACTGCCGGCCCGCCGCCGAACCGGTCCAGCACCGTGCCGAGATCCATGACGTGGTCTTCGATCGCGACTGCCGCAGGGTCGGACGGCGGCCCCGACCGGTACAGGCCCCGGTAGTCCCAGGAGACGATCCGTCGGACGGCCCGGAGTCGTCGCAGGAACGGTTCCCACGCCAGGAGCGATCCACCGAGACCGTTGGCCAGCACGACCAGCGGACCCTCTCCGGCGACCTGCACGGCCAGGTCGCTCCCGTCGTGACTGCGAATCCGCGTCTCGGTGAATCCAGGGTCCATCCGATCCAAGAGAGCACCCGAGGCGCGGCATGCCCAGGGTCCTTCGACCTTTCAGCCCGCCGGCGGCGCCTGGGCGTAGAACTGCGGGGCCCACGACCGGAACTGCATGATCGGGCCCTCCCCGGGAGCGGCGGCTCGGAGCCCGGTCACGGATCAGCCCTTCGAAGCGAAGGCGGATCGCATGATCTCGGGACTGAAGTAGGCGCCGGCGTGACCGTCGCCGACCGCGTAGTGATACAGGGCGGTCTGGAAGATCACGTTCAGCGCGGCGAGGACCACCGTCACCGCGATGATCCAGAGCACACCGACGACCAGCCCGGCGGCGAAGGCCGCTCCGCCGGCGTAGACGCCGAGCGCGATGACGGCGAAGGCGGGCAGGCCGGCCAGGAAGCCGATCAGGCCGAACCCGACCCGGGCGGCGACGTTCTCACCCCAGGTCTGCTTGAAGAGGCCGGCGGACTTCTTGACCGCCTGGCCGACGCCCGCCCCCTCGATCACGATGATCGGTAGGACGAGGAAGGTCACCACCGCCCAGGCCATCCCGACCAGCCCCACGACGATCCGGCCGACCACACCGGCCCGTTCCTCGATCGAGCGCAGGATCACCGACACGGTGGCCGAGACGATCGCCCACGGCAGGATCCTCCCTGCCCGCGACGCCGCACTCCGGAGAGCGGAGCCGAGCGTCGGGTCACCACCGCCGAGGCGTTCGTGCGCAGCGCTGACCAGCGCAGCATTGAAGAAGATCGTCACGTAGGCCAGCGCGACGTACATCAGGAACAGCAGGACCCAGCCGATCGGGCTGAGCGATTCCGTCTCGGGCCCGAGATCCTCGGTCGCGAGGATCGGGGCGAGGAAGGACGCGGCGACGATGACCGACGCGATCCCCGACATCACCGGTAGGACGAGGAGCTCCTTGTCGGCCTTCAGGACGCGCCACGAGGACTTGATCAGCTCGATCGAGGCGGAGATCCGACCCATCGCCGCAGCCTATCGACCTCCGCGGACCGGACCGGGTCCGGACTGCGCACGTGACCACCTGGACCTTCTCGGGCCATCAGTCGATCAGGGTGTTCGCCCAGATCTGCCATGCGAGCAGACTCTTGGCTACGAGGCTCAACAGGATGTAGCTCGACTCACCGAAGACATAGTCCGACCAACGGCCGACTCGTCGGTATTGCAGGAACTGGGTCACGGCGAAGATGTTGAAGGCGACGAAGATCGTGGCGATGATGCCGTACACGAACCCCGGAGGTCCACCGGTAGTGGATCGTGACGCGCTGTACGCGACGCTCACCACCAAGGCGATCCACGGTGCGATTCCGGCGATGCAGCCGAACCAGAACGGCGACCAGTAGACGATCCGCCCGGGCGGATTGACCATCTCCATGAGCCAGCCGAAGAGGATCATCGACACGTTCACGCCCGCGATCGCGATGAGCGCCGCCACGTCGGTGATGCCGGAGACCAACGAGATGAGCAGGATCATCAGCGTGGCCGACAGTGAGTATTCGACCCACCGAAACCTGTTGCGTCCCGAAGTGATCTCGCCCCGGTACCTCGCGAAGCCAGGATTGGACGCGACCCCGAAATGGAAGAGCGCCGAGAGGTACAGGAACGCCGCGGTCCCGATCGCGAGAGAGAACGACCACACTTCGCTCGTTGCACCCTCTGCGAGCGGAGTGCCGGGCGGCCCGTTGAGCGTGAAGGTACTGACCTGCACCTGGAAGTTGTTCGACAACGCCAACATCAGGCTCGCTGATGCGAAGTGCAACGCCCCCATGACGACGTTGTAGATCCGGAGACGACGGAATGTGGCCTCGTCGACCTCGAGGTGCTCTTCGGCGGATCGGGTGATGGCTGAAGTCGTCATGGATTCCATCCTCTCCGGTGCCACTGGTTCCGAGGTGGATCGATGCGATCCCGTAGACGAGCTCTTCCGCCTGAAGGGAGCGCCCACGCTGACGCTCATCACCTGCGGTGGTGCATTCGACGCCGCCGCCCGCCACTACACCGACAACATCGTCATCCGCGCCGTACCAGCCTGACCTGCCTTCCGGTCACTTCGCTCGATCTCACGAGGACCCATCGTCCGGGCGGTGTCGCACGGACGACATCGGTCCTTGCCCACCGAGGTCACAGCGCCCACCATGTCGAGGTGAGGAAGGTCACGCTTCTGGTCGGGTCGACGGTCGTCCTCGTCGTCCTGCTGACTTGGTCCCTGGTGGCGTTCGGAGCGGGCAGCGTGTGGTTCGCTTTCCTGGTGGTCTGGCTGCCCATGGCCTGGCTCGGCACCGTGAGCCGACTCGTCGTCCCACGCCTGCCCGACCGCTGGTACACGCTGCGCGGCTTCGAGCACGACGGGCGAATGTACGAACTGCTCGGAGTCCGACTGGCAAAACGTCTCCTCCGTCGCGGGCCGCTCTCGGTGTTCAACCCCGACCTGCACCTGCCCGCGGAGCAGACTTCGGCCAACCTGGGCCGCCTCGAACAGCGAATGCGAGACGCCGAAGCGAGCCACACCATCCTGCTCGTGGCGACGCTGGGCATCGCCGCCTGCGAGGCCGCCGCCGGGTGGTGGAGCGCGGCGGGCTGGATCGTCGTGTTCAACCTGCTCGTCAACGGCTACCCCGTGATGCTGCAGCGGTACAACCGCGCCCTGCTGCAGCCAACGTTTCGACCTGGCGAACGACTGATCTCCACCCCCGCTCGACCGGAACGCCAGGACCTCAGATCATTGCGTCGAGTGCCTCGAGGATCAGGTCGAGGCCGAACTCGAACTCCGCTCGGAAGTCGTAGCCCGGCTGGACCACGTGCTGGGCGGTGAACTCCGTGAGGTGCGGGAAGGCGCCCTCGGACACCGGTTCGATGATGGTCTCGGCGAGCTCGGCCATGTCGGCCCCGCCGGTTGCCGGAAGGCTCGCCTCCTGGAGCGCGAAGCCGTACACGTAGGCTGTCGAGGAGCGCATAGGCGTGCGCGGTCATCTCGAGCGACAGCCCACCTCGCCGCAGACAACCGAGCACGGCGTCGTGGTGGCCGAGGGTCTCGGGCCCCGGGTTCGTCCGGGACTCCATGAGCGGAGCGGCCCACCGGTGGCGGGCGAGGACCTTCCGGGCGGAGAGGCAGCGGTGTCGGATCGCCGGCTTCCAGTCGAGGTCCACAGGCGGTCGGTCGATCTCGGCGAACACCCGATCGACCATTCCGTCGAGGATGGCGTCCTTGCTGGTGACGTGGTGGTAGATCGTCATCGGTCTGGTGTCGAGCGCATCGGCGAGCTTGCGGATCGTGAACGCGTCGATGCCGATCTCGTCGGCGAGGGCCATGGCGCCGTCGAGCACCCGATCAGCGCTGAGCCGCTGCTTCTTCGTCGTGGCGGTGGTGGGTGTCATCGGGTCTCCTGCTCGGATCGCCTCTTGCCTGGGCGTACTAAGTACGACTATGGTACACAACCAGACCCGTACAAAGTACGATCCCAGGAGAAATGTGATGCAGACCATGAACGATCGATCCGCCGACTCAGCTTCGGAGCACACCATGCGGGCCGTCACACAACGGGCCTACGGATCGGCCGAGGTCCTCGCGGTGACCTCGATCGACCGGCCGACCATCGCCGACGACGAGGTCCTGATCGAGGTCGAGGCCGCCGGGCTCGACCGGGGTGTGTGGCATCTCATGACCGGGATGCCCTATCTCATCCGGATCATGGGCTACGGCTGACCAAGCCCAAGAACCCGGTGCCAGGCATGGACGTCGCCGGTCGGGTCGTCGAGATCGGCCGTGACGTGACCCGCTTCGCCGTCGGCGACGCGGTGTTCGGCATCGGCAACGGCACGTTCGCCGAGCTCGCCGCAGCGAAGGAATCGAAACTGGTCCACAAGCCCGGGAACATCACCTTCGAACAGGCCGCGGTCTCGGCGATCTCGGGCATCACCGCGCTCCAGGCGCTGACCGAGGTCGGTCGGATCGAGCCAGGCCAGCACGTGCTCGTGATCGGCGCGTCCGGCGGCGTCGGCTCCTTCGCGGTCCAACTCGCCAAGGCCCTGGGCGCCACCGTGACCGGCGTCGCCAGCACCGGCAAGCTCGATGCGGTCCGGACCATGGGCGCGGACCACGTCATCGACTACACCCGCGAGAACATCGACGACGGTGGGCGGCGGTACGACCTGGTCATCGACACCGGCGGGCGCAACAGGGTCTCCCGCATCCGCCGTGCCCTCACCCCGACCGGCACCCTCGTGATCGTCGGAGGCGAAGACGGCGACCGCCTCACCGGGGGCATCGGACGCCAGCTCCCGCGCCGCGTCGCTGTCGCCGTTCATCGAGCAACGGCTCGCCTTCTTCATCAGCGAGGAGTCGCTCGACCACATCGAGCTGCTCGCCGAACATCTCGCGAGCGGGGCCGTGACCCCGGCGATCGGGCAGCGGTTCGATCTCGAAGAAACGCCGGCGGCCATCGAAGCGATGGAGGCCGGCGCGCTCACGGGCAAGACCGTCATCAACGTCAAGCCCTGAGGACCGCCACCGACCCGATCCTGCGTGACCGAAGCCGGGCTATGGTCGGCACGACGGCTCCAAACCTCCACTCGGGCCGACGATCGGGGTCCACATGGCACGCATCGACGGGGGCGAGATCCTCACCAGAGCACTTCAGGCCGAGGGTCTGCGGGCGGTCTTCTCCATCTCCGACATCGCGTCGGGCCCGTTCCTGCGCAGCGTCGAGGAGGCGGGCATCACCAAGATCAGTCCTCGCCACGAGAGCGCAGCGGCGCACATGGCCGATGCCTGGGCCCGCAGCACCGGCGAGATGGCCTGTGTGGTGGGCGCCGCCGGCCCCGGGGTCGCCAACATGGTGCCGGGGCTGATGTGCGCGTGGATGGAGGGGGTACCCGTGCTCGCCATCGGCACCCAGCGGGTACGCCGATCGATCCACGCCATGCGCCGGGGCCGTTTCCAGTTCGGCCCGCAGGTCGAGGTGATCGACCCCGTCACGAAGTTCGCCGCCACCGTCGAGGAAGCTGCACGGATCCCCGAGTTCGTCCGGGAGGCCTACCGCCAGGCCCTCAGCGGTCGCCAGGGTCCGGTGTTCCTGGAGATCCCGACCGATGTGCTCAACGAGATGGTGGACGAGGCCGACCTCGCCATCGCCTCTCCACAGACCCATCGCTTCGGCCCCGGCGCACCCGATACCGAGGCGCTGGCCGCCGCCGCCGAGATGCTGGCGGGTGCCGAGTTCCCGCTGGTTCTGGCCGGTCACGGCGTGCACCGCGGCGACGCAGCAGCGGAATTGCTGGCTGTGGCCGAGCACACGGGCTCGCTGGTGATGACCACCCCGGGGGCCCGCGGTGCCTTCCCCGAGGATCACGCTCAATCGGTGGGCATGACCTTCCCGTGGGGCACGCCCGCGCACATGGACAGCGACGTGGTGCTGGCGGTGGGCACCCAACTGGGTGAGACCCTGCAGTACCTCTCACCACCCGGATGGGCCGGTGCGCCCGCCCAGAAGCTCATACACCTCGATAGCGATCCCAGACAGATCGGCGTCAACCGCGCCACCGACATCGCTCTCGTGGGCGACGCCAAGGCCGGCCTGGCCGCTCTGCTCCGGGTGCTCCGCGACGAGGGAGACGCCCGAACGCCCTCCGAATCAGCAGCTCGCTACGCCGGCGAATACCAGGAGTTCCGCGGTTCGTTGCTCGACTCCTACGCCGGCATCGATGGCACACCGGTGCACCCCGGTCGCCTGGCGGTCGAGCTGGCCGGGTGGCTACCCGAAGATGCGATCCTGGCCCTCGATGGCGGCGACACGGGTCTGTGGGCGCACCTGGCCACCACTCATCGCAAGCCGCGCTCGTTCCTGTGGACGGGACACTACGGCCACCTGGGCACCGGCCTCCCCTATGCGATCGGCGCCAAGGTGGCCCACCCCGACCGACCGGTGGTGCTGCTGAGCGGCGATGGCGCTTTCGGGTTCAACCTCCAGGAGCTCGAGACCGCGGCCCGCGAGGGAGTGAACGTGGTCTCGGTGATCAACTGCGACAGCGCCTGGGGCATGGAGGCGATCCACATGCGCAAGACCGTGGGCACCACCGTCGGAGTGGCACTGTCGGAGGTCCGCTACGACGAAGTGGCCACCGCCCTCGGGTGTCACGGCGAGCTGGTCGAGCACACCGATGATCTCCGCAGCGCACTCGATCGGGCCCTGGCCGCGGAGCGCCCGGCGGTGGTGCAGGTGAGCGTCGACACCGAGGAGAACGAGAACCCACCGGGCCTTGACGACTTCGCGGCCATGTACAGCGCAGACAACACCTGAATCGACGCCTATCGGCCGGTGGGGGCGACGACGCGGCGGAACAGTTGTTGGACATCCCGGACGGCTGTGTCGGGGTCGGAGTGGTGGAAGCAAGGGCCGATGTAGCCGTGAAGCAGGAACTGCAGGACGATGTCGGGGTCGAGGCCGCCGAGGTCGAACTCTCCGGAAGCGGTTCCCGAGGCCAGAAGGTCGTTGAGTAGGCCGGCGGCTTGAGCGAAGGGCTCGTCCCTGTCGGTCGCGACGGTGTGGAACACGGCGTGGTACAGGTCGTGGTGGTCGTACTCGAATCGCATCAGGTGTTCGACGACGGCGTCGAGCTTGTCGATCGAGGTCATCGCGGTGTCGGCGATGATCGCCTCGGGCCACTCGAGCATCCGGGTCCACAAGTCCGCCTGCAGCGCTGCCAGCAGCTCCTTGCGGGAGTCGAAATGCAGGTAGATCGATCCCTTCGCCAGTCCGGCGACGGCAGCGACCTCCGCAATGGAGGTGTTCTCGAGGCCTTCGTCGACGGCGAGCCGTGCTGCCGCGTCGAGTATCTGCCGGCGGCGGATCTCCGGGCTCTGGAAGCGACCGTCGGTGGGTGCCGGGTTCTGCTGTGCCACACACCGGATGATAGCCGGTTGCCACTTGACTGACCATGGGTCATACTACTGACCTGTGGTCATTCGATTGGAGACCCGTTGATGGAAACCGAGCATCACGCCCGTCCGGGGCTCCTCTCCGTGCCCCGGCTGGTCATGACCGCGCTGGGTCATCTCTGGGCGTCGGAGGTCAATGTGGCAGCCGTCGAGCTGCTCGCACCCGACCCCGGCGATCACGTCATCGATCTCGGATCCGGGTTCGGTCCAGCTACCGGCATGCTTGCCGAACGGGTCGGACCCACCGGGACGGTGACGGCGATCGACCCCTCCGGGCCCATGCGGGCGATCCTGTGCGCGAGAACCCGCGCATCGCACCGAGCGCGGCGTCGAGATCCGCAACGGAACCGCCGAATCACTTCCGCTGCCGGCCCGGTCGGTCGACGCCGCTCTCTCGCTCAACGCCATGCACCACATGGACGACCTCGCCCGAGCCGCCGCCGAGCTCCATCGGGTCCTCGAACCGGGCGGCCGGCTCCTGCTCGTCGACGAGGACTTCGACCACCCCGACCACTCGATGCACCAGGCCGGTGGCGGACATCATCACGGCCCGGATCCGGTCGACCCCGATGAAGTGGCGGCACTTCTCACCGATGCCGGGTTCGCGAGCGCCACCGCACGCCAAGACACCATGGGCAACGAACCGGCGCACATCGTCGAGGCCGAACGATGAGACCGGAGACGGCCGAGCTCTGGGCCGGACAGAACCGGCACCAGGGCGACCGATGGCGACTCTTCACCGCCGTTGCCGACACCATCCACGCCGAAACCGTTCTCTACCCCGGTTGCTATGTCGACATAGCGCCCTCCTTCGTCTTCCCGTCGGTCACCTACCTGGACAACGACAAACGGACTCCCCGGTTCTTCGGCGACATCGATGGCGTCGCCGAGATCATCGCCGGCCACGAAGGCCCCGAACCCGACATCGCCTTCATCCACGGCGACTACACCACCGGGATCGACCTGCCATCGGAACACTTCGATCTCCTCATATCGCTGTACGCCGGGTTCATCTCCGAACACTGCACCCGACACCTCGCGATCGGTGGCACCCTCCTCGTCAACCCCAGTCACGGTGACGCGGCCATGGCATCGATCGACTCCCGCTACGAGCTCACCGCCGTCGTCATCTCCGAATCGGGCGACTACCGAATCGACTCGACGGATCTCGGCTCCTACCTCATCCCGAAGAAGCCAAGGACGATCACCGTCGACGATCTCCATCGGACGGGCCGAGAGGTCGAGTACACCAGGTCACCCTTCGCATACCTCTTCACACGAGTGAGCTGATCCCGTCCTCGTCATCGGCCCCAGCGAAGGCGCGGACTACGGGACCTACCGCGGATCGTATGAGATCTGCATCTCCTTGATGCCGTTGATCAGGTTCGAGTGCAGGCGCCGGGGAGGTGCCGCCAGCTCGATGTTCTCGATCGTGGCGAGCAACTCGGTGAACAACACCCGAAGCGACAGTCGGGCCAGGTTGGCGCCGAGGCAGAAGTGCTCGCCGATTCCGAACGACTGGTGCGGGTTCGGGGTGCGGTCGATGAGGAACGAGTGCGGATCATCGAAGACCGACGGATCGCGATTCGATCCCGCGTACCACATCAACACCTTGTCGCCCGCGGCGATGGGTTGATCGCCGAGCACGACATCGGCGGTGGCGGTGCGGCGGAAGTGATGAATGGGGGGTTCCCACCGGAGTATCTCCTCCACGGCGCCGGGCATGAGCCCGGGATCGCCGACGAGGCGGTCGAGGGAGTCGCGGTGCTCGAGCAGGGTCAGGAGGCCGTGTGAGGTGGCGGTGCGGGTGGTCTCGTTGCCGGCGACGATCAGGAACATGAAGAACAGGGTGAATTCCATGTCGGTCAGCTTGCGGCCCGCGACCTCGGCCGCGAGCAGGTCACTGGTGAGGCTGCCCGTGGGGTGGGCGCGTTCGCGGGCCGCCATCTCGCTGGCGTATCCGAAGATCTCCACCGATGCTTCCATCGAGGTCTCCGGAGTCGGCGCCACCTCGGGGTCCTGGTCGTCGATGAGGGCGTGGCTCAGTTCGTACAACCGTTGGCGGTCTTCGGAGGGCACCCCCATGAGCTCGCTGATCGACCACATGGGGATACGGGCGGCGACGTCGGCGACGAACTCGCATCGCGTGGTGTCACGCAACTCCCCGACGACCCGGGCCGTCTCCTCGCGCAGCGACTCGTCGAGCCGGGCGATCATCTTCGGCGTGAAGGCCTTGGCGACGATGGCGCGGAATTCCCGGTGTTCGGGAGGATCCATGCCGATGATCACCATGCGCACCTGGTCCAGGCCGTCCGGGGGCGGGTCGAGACGCAACGGACCCCCGACGTAGCTCGAGAACTCACCGGGTGAGACCGACACGCGCCGAACGTCGTCGTGGCGGGTCACGGCCCAGAAACCGGGACCATCGGACTCCTCGTGCCAGTGGACCGGGTCCTCCTCCCTCAACGTGTCGAACCATGCATGGGGTGCGCCCTTCTCCCACACCGCGGCGTCGGTGAGGTCGATTTCGGCGAGGTCGACCCGCGAATCGGCTCCCATCACTTCGCCTCCGCCAGTGGAGTCGACTCGACCAGGCGACCGAACTTGCGCAGCATCCGGTTCAACACGAACGACATGATCGGATCGCTCACCTTGGATGCGATCCCGGACTCCTTGCCGCCGGTATCCATGGCCATGGTCCACTCGACGCGGCACCGATCCCCGCCGATGTCGCTCACCCGGTAGTCCTCGGCGAACGCGGCGATGCCCTTCTTGGTCGATTCGTTGAACCTGAAGGCCATGCGGGATCCGTGCTCATAGGCGATGAACTCCTCGTAGCCGATGAGACCGCCTCGCATGTGAACGGTTCTGGTCGAGCCGACCTCGATGGGGAACCCCGAGGTCCAGTCGACCGCGGTGATGGGAAACGCCCACTTCGTCCACGCCTCGGCGTCGAGCAGCACGGCGAACACCTGCTCGGGACTGGCCGCCATCTCGACCGTCGAGTGGTGACACGTCGGTGCCGAGTCGAAGAACTCGACCCCGACCTTCTCGCAGGGGAACCTCATCGGTGACTCCTTGTCTCGTCGACTTCGTGATGACCGCCGGGACGACGCACGACTCGATCTCCCTTGCTGCATTGGTGTCGGGTCACCCTGACCAGCGGTCCCGACCGAGAGCCGTGCCGCGATGGGCGGGGTCGCCCGACCCGGCGGTAAGACACATTGGGTAGTGTGCCTCACAATGGGTGCCGCTGCTGACGTTCCTCGGATAGACGGCCTCGAGCACACGATCATTCACCCCGGTGGCAGCAACGACGTGCCCTGGATCCCGGTGCGGAGCCAGCGCAATCCCGACGGCAGCGTGTCCCATGTGTGGGAACGCTGGGTCGCCTTTTCGGTCGACCCGCTCTACCTGGCGCTGTACGCGAAGTGGGACCCCGGCATGATCGTCCGGCGCCACGGTCACCACAGCCCGCACACGATGACGGTGCTCGCCGGAGAGTTCACGTGCGGCGATGAGCTCTGCGGCGTCGGGACCCACATCGAGTTGCCGTTCGGCGCGGTGTTCGGACCGTTCGTGGCGGGTCCCGAGGGAGTCGAGTTGTACGAGGTCATGATGGGCGATCCGCGCCCGTGGAGCGACGAACCGGAGGCCATGCGGCAGATCCTGGCCGCTCGCGGCGTGGAGCAGTTGCCCGACCCACCGATCGAGTTGCCGGCCGGCCTCGAGGATCTTCGAGCCGTGTTCGGCGCCGGAGCAGCCGATGAGCGACTGGAGAGACAGAAACGAACGTAGGGTCCTCGGCCCCCACGCCTGGTAGGTCATCGCGGCCGTGCTCGACGGCGCGCCTCGACGACCCGGCCACGAGTCGGCCGTGGGATCGTCCTTCAGGTGTCGGCGGGAGGAGGGAGCAGCGCCTCCACCAGGGCTCGGACGCGCCGGTCGATCTCGTCGCGGATGGGGCGCACGCCGCCGACGCCGTGCCCGGCGGGGTCGTCGAGGACCCAGTCCTCGTAGCGCTTGCCCGGGAAGATCGGGCACGCATCACCACAGCCCATGGTGACGACCACATCAGAGGCGCTCACCGCGGATCTCGGCCATGGCCTCGACGACCGCGGGGTTGATGTCATCCGCCGGGGCGGTCGACGGTCATGGGCGGGGCCTCCGTGTGCCGGTTCGACGCGGTCCGACGATATCGGCCGACCGGGGCATCATGGGTCCATGTCGACAACAGGTGTGGTGATCGGTGCAGGCGACCGGGGGTACGACGCGTACGCGACGCTGCTGCTGGAGGAGCCCGACCTCGGGCGCATCGTGGGGGTCGCCGATCCCGACGAAGGCCGGCTCACCCGCTTCTCGGAGCGGTACTCGCTGAGGCCGGACCAGTGCAACGAGGGCTGGGAGGAACTGTTCGCCCAACCCAGGATGGCCGACTACGCGATCATCGCCACCGGCGACACGCACCATGTCGAGCCCACCCTTGCCGCGCTGCACGCCGGCTACCACGTCCTGCTCGAGAAGCCGATGGCGCTCGCCGAGGACGACGCGGTGCGCATCGTCGAAGCGGCCGAATCGGCTGACCGTGTCGTGGCTGTTTGCCACGTGTACCGCTACTCGCATCTGTTCGCCGCGCTCCATCGTGTAATCGAGGCGGGTGACCTGGGCGACGTCGTCTCGATACAACTCGCGGAGAACGTCGCGTTCTGGCACTACGCCCACTCCTACGTGCGAGGGCACACCCGACGCAGCACCGTCCCGTGGCTGCTGCAGAAGTCGTGTCATGACCTGGACCTCCTGGCATGGCTCGCCGGATCCCGGGCCGAAACGGTCTCATCGCATCTTCGCCCCACCGAACTGAGCGCGCACAACGCACCCGAGGACGCCCCTGACCACTGCATCGAAGGCTGCCCCCACTCCGACACCTGCCCCTATGACGCGGTGGCTACCTACCGGGACCTGACGCCGGTGTTGTCGGACCTGGCGATGGCGGAGCGTCCCGTCGGGCTCGGACCGGCCGCCAGGGCGATGCGCGCCGCGCGCCCGAAACTGATGGCCTCGGCGCGGGTACCCGTCGCGGCGAAGCGGCGCCTCGAATGGTGGCGCTGGCCCGTCGCGGCGGTCACCGACGACCACACACCCGAGGGTCTCGACCATGCGTTGCGGACGACCCGATGGGGATCGTGCGTCTACCGGGTCCCCGACAACGACCAACCATCGGCGCAGACCGTGTCGATCAGCTTCGCCAACGGTGTGCTCGCCAACTTCACGTTGCAGTCCTGCTCGCACCGAACGATGCGAACCGTCAGGGTGAACGGCACCCGCGGCTCGGCGTGGGGCGAGCTCCGAGCGCTCGACGGGTCGCTCGAAGTCGCTGATCATCGCACCGGTCGCGTTCGCAGGGAGAAGGTCCCCACCGCCTATGACGGCCATGGCGGCGGCGAGGCACCCCTGTTCAGGGACTTCCTTCGGGCGATCGAAACCGGGACGCAACCATCGGTGTCCGCCCAGGACAGCCTCGAGAGTCACCGAATCGCCTACGCGGCGATGGAGGCGGCGCGCACTCATCGCACCATCCAACTCTGAGCTCGGACGGCACAGCGGGCGCGCTGCCACCCGACCGCCGAAGACCGCCGCGTGCGACCGTCACACCCCCGGCGCATGATCGCCGCATGCACGTACTGGTTTCAACATCGATCGGTCAGGGACTCGCACCGGGCGACTACCACTTCGGCATCGAGGGCGAGTTGGTCTACGTCCCGGCCCTCGACTGTGCCCGGCCCGATTGCGGGTGTGAGCGGGGCTTCGCCGGTCTGGCCAGCGCACGAGCGACGACGACCGCTCGGGTCGTCGACCGCCCCGACCTCGACGAACACCGGTATTCGCTCGCCCTCGCCGACGGGCTCTCCCGTCAGGGCTGGCTCGGCCCCGAGACCGACGAAGAGACTCCGCTGGTCCTCGGAGAGTACCGAGCAATCCTGGCCGAGCTCACCGCGGCCTTCGCTCCCGGCACCGTCGTCGAGCGCTCGGGAGACCAGGTACGAGCCCGCCTGTGGGCAGATGCGCCATGAGCCGGTAGGGAGAAGCGACGGCAACCGCTACAACCGGACCGGCGACCCGCCCGGTGTGCTACTCCGCCGTGTCGAGTCGGTCGACGTGGCGCTTCGGAGCCGTCAGCCGATACGAGGCGTCGAGCAGTTCGGTCACCTCGGTCCAGTCGGTGTCGTCGTCGAGGTCGACGCCGATCCATCCCGAAGGCCCGAGGTACGCGGGCACATAGCACCGGGGGTCCTGGAGCAGGGCGGGACGTTCGTCCGACTCGGGCACGAGCACGACCGAGAGGCCATGTTGTACCCACTCCCCTTCCTGCTTCAGCGAGCCCCCGTAGTAGGCGAACACCTTCTTCGTGAAGAAGGCCGGCCGACCGTGGGAGACCTTCTCCGCCGCCCCGGGGAATCCGAGCGCGATCTCGCGTATGCGGGCCAGGTACGGGTCGTCGTCGTCGAACATCTTGGGGTGTGCCACGAACCCGAGCGTACGCCGGTCGACCCGCGGCAGTCGCCCGCGTCGTTCGGATCAGGCCGCGTTGCCCGGTGTCGTCCTGTACCACGAGTCAAGCCGTGCCCCGCAAGAAGTTTGCGGGCACGTTCGATCTGGCCTCGGCGACCTTCGGGCTACGGGCCCATCTCGCGCCGAAGATCATCAAGAGCCCCGGTCAGGTCTCGACCGCGATGGAACCGACGCTCCGTGATCTGGCGCAGCGCGTCGTCAGCGGCACCGACGTCGTCCGGGTCTGCTGCGTCCAGCAGCTGCTGCAGATCTGCGATGTCCTGAGGTCGAGCGCGGTCGTCTCGGGCCAGGACCTTGAGGGCGATGAGGTGGGCCAGCGTGATAACGGGAATGAACAAGCCCGGGAGCACCTCGAGCTCGTCGGCGGCTGCGACGATTTCCTGCTCGATGCCAGAGGAAGCGAACAGCAGATCCACCAGTGAGCCATCTCTCGAGCGCAGCCTCGCCGTCGCCAGTCGCCCAACCGCCTCCTGCTCGACGGTCGCCAGCAACTCGTGGCCTTCGGCGATCAAGGCTCCGATGAAGGCCTCCGCTCCGGCGTCATCACGGACGGCAACCACGAGGTCGACATCACGGGTGAAGCGGGGCTCCGTGCGAACCGAGACTGCGAACCCACCGACGAGCGCGACGCCGACTCCCTGGCGCTCTGCCTGGTCCAGCACCGTCCGACACGCGGCCGCAAGGTCGCTCAAGGAAGGGGGCCGTCGACGACCCGACCGGGGGAATCCATCGGTCGATCGCGCAGCCATGCATCGAGACGGTCGGCGATCTGCTCCTCTGACTCGCCGACATGGCGACGTCGGAGATTCTGCCGCATCAGTGCGATGCCGTCCTCGGCAAGTCGCAGCGCCTCCCGAAAGCGCTCGGAAACCGCTGAATCCGACATCCTCTCATTCTACCGACCCCGTCCGTGCGATCCCGTGACGAAGGCCCGCACGCCGCACCGGGGCGACCGCGGCCTACCATCTGTCGACCACTCGAAGGGGACGACATGCGTGAGATCGACCGGCGACGGTTCCTGGCCGGGGGCATCGGCCTGGCCGGGGCGGTGGCCCTGGGGGCGTGCAGCGACGACGGCGACGGTGGGTCCGCTGAAGGTGAGCCCGCCGGCGGCTCGACCACCTCGGTGCCACCGGCGGCGCCCGCAACCGCCGACGACGTGCTGGCCACGCCGGGGTCGACCGGGCTGGTCGAGGAGGTCGCCTGGCAGGCCCGGATCGACGAGTACCTGGCCGGCGCGGCGTCCGACGTGGACCCCAGCAGCGTGTCGGGCATCGTGGCCGCGCTGATCGCCGCCCACCGCGACCCCGACTACGTGTGGGACCCGACGTCGGTGACCGTGGACGCCCTGCAGGACCGGTGGGACCAGATCGACGAGTGGCAGGACACCCGCGACTTCACCCTCCTGTACATGCACTGGATCCTGGCCCTGGCCGACGGCGAGACCGAGATGCGCACGATCGACCCGGCGGTCACCCAGGCCATCGAGCAGCGCCTGCTGGACAACCGCTACCGCTACGACGACCCGTTGCCCGATGACCGGATCGACGAGCAGTGGTTCTGGTCGGAGAACCACGTCGTGATCCTGCTGGTCGACGAGTACCTGGCGGGCCAACACATGCCCGACGCGACCTTCACGATCACCGGGTTGACGGGTGCCGAGCACATGGAGCGGGCCAAGCCGCTCATCCTGGACTGGGTGCACGAGCGGGCCGAGTTCGGGTTCTTCGAGTGGCACAGCCACGTGTACATGAAGAAGAACGTGGAGCCGCTGGCCACGCTGATCGAGCTGGCCGACGACCCCGAGCTGGTGAACGCGGCGGCGATGGCGATGGACCTGTGCGTCCTGGACATGGCCGGGCACTGCCACGCGGGCAGCTACACGGCGCCGAGGGGCCGCACGTACGCCAAGGACAAGACCAACGACCGCGAGAGCACGTTCGACATGTTCAAGCTGCTCTTCGACGACACCGGGTTCACCTATCAGGGTTGGGCCGACGCCGGTGCCAACCACCTGGCGGGCGCCACCCGTTACCGCCCGCCCCAGGCCCTGCTGGCGGTGGCGGCCGGGGCGGCGCCGGGGGTGACCCGGGAGCGGCACGGGATCTTCGTGGACGGCAGCGTTCCGGTGACCCCGGACCCCGAGGCTCCGTTCGGCTACGACTTCGACGACCCCGACAACCTCGAGTTCTGGTGGTCCCAGGGCGCCCTCGGACTGTGGCAGCAGGTGCACACCGCCCTGGCCGAGGCCGAGAAGTACCGCCTGCTCGACACCGAGGCCAACGCTCCCATCAAGGCCCTGGTGGCGCTGAACGGCGGTGACCCCGACCGGGTGGCCGAATGGCTGCAGGCGAACCACTCGGTCGTGAACTACGGCCACCTGCGCGAGGCCAACACCTACTCGTGGCGGGGCGACGACGTCGCCATGTCGACCCTGATGGACCACCGGTTCGGCGAGATGCGCGACCAGATCCACGTGTGGCAGGCCACGGTCGATCCCGAGGCGTACGTGTTCACCACGCACCCCGCCACCGGCCTGATCGAGGGTGACGACTGGAGCGGCGACGCCCAGCCGGGGTACTGGACCGGTGAGGGGTCGATCCCCCGGTCGGTGCAGTTCGAGCGGACCGGGATCCACATCTACCAGCCGGCGTGGAACGCCGAGAACGTCGACCCCATCCTGTGGGACCTGTTCGGGTACCCGGACTACACGCACGCCTTCGTGCCCCAGGACCGCTTCGACGAGGTGGTACGGGACGGGAACTGGACCTTCGCCCGCAAGGGCGACGGCTTCATCGCCCTGTGGTCGTGGCGCGAACCGGAGTGGCGCGAGTACGACCCGGCCAAGAACCCGATGGCGGGCATGACCGCCCCCTACGACCTCATGGCACCCGGCGGGCCCGACAACGTGTGGATCGTCGAGGTCGGCGACGCCGCCTCGGCCGGGTCGTTCGATGAGTTCCGGTCGGCGATCACCGCCGGCGAACCGGCCGTCGAACGCGACGACGAGGGCTTCACCGTGGCGTGGACGTCCCCCACCTCGGGCGAGGTCACGTTCGGGTCGACCGCGCCGTTCACCGTTGCCGGGGAGGATCAGCCCATCGGCGAGTTCCCCCGCCACGAGTCGAGCTGGGGCGCGGTGGACCGTCTGGCCACCACCTTCGAGCTCGCCGGCGACGACACCACCGTCACCCTCGACTTCGACACCAACACCCGCACCATCGGCGCGGCCTGACGAGGACATGGAGCGCGATGACCGTCACCGACCACATCGACCACGAGGCGCTGCGCCGCAAGTACGCCGAGGAGCGCGAGAAACGCCTGCGCCCCGACGGAGCGACGCAGTACCTCGAGCCCACCGGCCGCTTCGCCCACCTCGCCGACGACCCGTGGGCCGAGCCCGTCGAGCGGGAGCCGGTCACCGACGAGGTCACCGTCGCCCTGATCGGCGCCGGGTTCGCCGGACTGTGCACCGGCGCGCAGCTTCGCATGGCCGGTGTCTCCGACATCCGCCTCATCGACGGCGCCGGCGACGTCGGCGGCGTCTGGTACTGGAACCGCTACCCCGGCGCCATGTGCGACACCGCGGCCATGGTCTACCTCCCCCTCCTCGAGGAGACCGGCCACATGCCGTCGATGAAGTACGTGTACGGCGCCGAGATCTTCGAACACGCGCAGCGCATCGCCCGCACCTTCGACCTCTATGACGACACCCTGTTCTCCACCGAGGTCAGCGCGCTCACCTGGGACGACGACGCCTGCCGCTGGGTCATCGAGACGAACCGTGGCGACTGCTTCCGCGCCAAGTACGTGGCGATGGGCACCGGCCCCATGACCAAGCCCAAGCTGCCCGGTATCGACGGCATCGAGTCGTTCGGCGGGCACATGTTCCACACCGCTCGGTGGGACTTCGACTACACCGGCGGCGACCGCTCCGGCGCCCCCATGACCGGCCTCGCCGACAAGCGCGTCGGCATCATCGGGACCGGTGCCACCGCTGTGCAGTGCATCCCGCCGCTCGCGCGCGATGCGAAGGAGCTCTTCGTCTTCCAGCGCACCCCGTCGTCGATCGACGTGCGCGACAACCACCCGATCGACGCCGACGAGTTCGCGCAGCTCGAGTCCGGCTGGCAGACGAAGTGGCTGATGAACTTCGCCACGCTGCAGATGGGCGGGTTCGCCGACGAGGACCTGGTGAAGGACGGCTGGACCGACATCGCCAAACGCATCCGCGACCGCGTCATCGAGGAGATGTCCAACGCCGACGGCGAGGCCGGAGTCGACCTCTTCCTGAAGGCGTTCGGCGACTGCGACGACGAGAAGATGGAGGAGATCCGCGCTCGCGTCGACGAGATCGTCGACGACCCCGCCACCGCCGAGGCCCTCAAGCCCTGGTATCGCCAGCTGTGCAAGCGACCCTGCTTTCACGACGAGTACCTGCAGTCGTACAACGTCCCGACGAACCACCTCGTCGACACCGATGGCAAGGGCGTCGAGCGCATCGACGAGACCGGGGTGTGGGCGAACGGCGAGCACTACGAGCTCGACGTCATCGTCTTCGCCTCGGGCTTCGAGGTGAACCTGGCGCACTCGGCCGCGTACGAGACCGTCGGCCGCGGCGGCCTGAAGCTGTCGGAACACTGGACCGACGGCATGCGCACCATGCACGGCGCTCACAGCCGTGGGTTCCCGAACCTGTTCATCGAGGGCCTCGCCCAGGGCGCCAACCTCATCTCGAACATCACCCACAACCTCAACGAGGTCGGGAAGTCGATCGCCGCGATCGTCGCCCACGCCGAGGAGGTCGGCGCCGCCGAGGTCGAGGTCACCCAGCAGGCCGAGGACGACTGGGTGGCGCTGCTCGAGAGCACCGAACGGCCGTTCCTCGCCAACCCCGACTGCACCCCGGGTTACTACAACAAAGAGGGCGGCGAGATCACCACGGCCGACCGCCTCAACGCCGCGGGCTACCCGGCGGGCCCCGCCGGCTATTTCACCTTCATCGACCATTGGCGCAGCAAGGGCGACTTCGCCGGCCTCGAGTTCCACCTGTGTCCGGCCCCACGAGCGCCGGGCACGGTCAGCCCGACGACGAGGGCTGATCACCTACGTACGTCGACTCGAGCACCAGGTCCCTGACGAGCCTCTGGTACTCCACGTGGGTTCGGTGCTCGATGGTCCGCCACCGTCGACCCTCCTCGGAACGCATGTACGCGAGGTAGTCGGGCGCGCCCGGGAACCGCACGTTGTCGGCCACGACGACCGATCCGGGGTGCAGCCAGCCCGCGCCCATCAGGCGCTTCAGGTCGGGGAGGTAGACGTCCTTGTTGTGGTCGATGAAGACGAAGTCGAGGTCGCCGGCGACGAAGCCGTGCCCGTCGCGTAGCGCGGCCATCGTCTCACCGCCGTCGCCGATGGAGCCCACGACCACCGTGACCCGATCGGCAACACCAGCGTGGGCCCAGATGCGGCGGGCCACATCGGCGTTCGATGCGCTGAACTCGATCGTCCACAGGTGCGCGTCGGCCGGCATGGCACGGACGATGCGCATCGCGCTGTAGCCACAGTAGGTACCCAGCTCGAGTAGGCGGTGCGGTTCACACCGGTGCGCCGCCCGATCCAGGATGGCGCCCTTCTCGTCGCCCACGTTCATCATGGCGCTCCGCTGGTAGCAGAACTCGTCCACGGCGCGGATGGCGTCGTCGAGGTCGCCAGGACGCGCGTGCTCGACCACGTGATCCGCCAGCGCTTCCTCCCGGCCGTCGCCCACCTGCCCCTCGCGCAGAAGGCGCCGGGCACCGAGGCCCATCCGGATCACCGACCAGCGGAGGAACGGCAGCCGTCGGACGGCGGTCTCGCGCGCTCGGTCGAAGGTGGTCATGGGCGGCTCTGGCCAGTCGGTGGTGCGCGGGTAAGCCGTCGTCGCACTCGACGATCACAGTATGCGATCCTGCCGGAGCGCCAGGGGCCTGCGGTACGCGCTTGACCCTGACGCGACGTGAGGTCGTACGGTCGCCGCATGGGAGATGACGAGAAGGTGCGGCTGATCGGCGAGGTGGCGGAGGCCGCGGGTGTGACGATCCGGACCTTGCATCACTACGAGGCGATCGGACTGCTACTACCCGCTGGTCGTACCGAGACCGGCTACCGCATCTACGACGACGATTCGGTCGAGCGGATCTACCGGATCTGTGTCCTCCGGCGGCTCGGGATGCCGCTGGCGGAGATCTCCCGGGCGCTCGACGACGACGAGTGGGGCCTCGCCTCCGCGTTGTCGGCCCATCTCGACGAGGTGGAGCGGCGGCTCGCGGCGGCGAACCGGCTCAGGGCCGGGCTCGTCCAGCTGCTCGCCGAGAGCGCCAACGACCAGAGCCCGTCCCACCATCTATTGGAGGTACTGACCGACATGAAGACGTTCGATCACCCCGTGGAACAGCGCATCCAGATCCTCGTGTACGCCGATCTGGAGGCGGCATTGACCCATCTGGTCGAGGTCTTCGGCCTCGGCCCGGGAGAGCTCACCCGCGACGGCAGCGGGCAGCCGGTGCACGGCACCATCGACGCCGGCGACGGTGAGATCTGGCTTCACCCAGAATCCGCGGAGTTCGGCCTGGCGTCGCCCCGAACGCTGGGCGCCGCGACCTCGATGGTGGCGGTGATGGTCGACGATGTGGACGCGCACCATGAGCGGGCGAAGGCGCTGGGCGCCGTCGTCGTCTACCCGCCCGTGGACCAGCCCTACGGGTACCGGGAATACAGCGCCCGGGACCCCGAGGGCGGGCTGTGGTCGTTCATGAAGCCGCTCGAAGACGAGGACGCCTCATGAGGCGAATCCCGACGCCACGTCGGGCTCGGTTTGAGCTTCCCCGAGTTCATGGCATACTCGTGGCATGGCTCGCACACGCGTCAGTACGACGGTCGACGAGGCGCTGCTCTCCGAAGCGCGCTCATTGGTGGACGCCACCGATGCTTCGCTCCTCGACCAGGCGCTCACCGCGCTGCTCGCCCAGCATCGCAATGCCGAGATGGACCGTGCCTACACCGCCTACGACGAGCACCCCCTGGACGAGCCCGACGAATGGGGAGACCTCGCGTCCTTCCGGGCCGCAGCCGCATCGTCGTGAGCAACCTGCCCCAGCGGGGCGAACTCTGGTGGTGTGATCTGCCCGACATCGCTCGACGACCCATCGTCGTCCTGAGCCGGGATGCTGCGATTCCCCGGCTCCTCCGGGCGCTCGTCGCACCCTGCACCACGACCATTCGAGGTCTCCCGAGCGAGGTTGTGCTCGAACCCGGCACCGATCCGGTCCCTTTGGTCACAGCTGTGAACCTCGACTCGGTCGAGAGCGTCTCGGTCGGTGTCCTGGTCGAGCGCCTCGGGCGTCTCAGCGATGATCGGATGCGCGACATCTGCAAGGCACTCGCCGTAGCCGTCGACTGCCGCTGACCGGTCGAGGTCGGCGTACTCCCGGGCCCTGGGCGCATGAACTCCATGGCGCCACATCATGGTCCCGTTGCACGACGCCCCCGTCCCGCCTCCTGAGGTGTCCGGGCTAGCGTCGCCGTGTGGCGCCTCGCTCGACCCTGCATCGGCTCGCCGCGCTCGCCGTCATCTCCGCGTTGGCTGCCGGCGCCTGCAGCAGCGACGGGGGTGAGCGGGCCGCGGCACCCGCCACCTCGACGACGTCTCGCCCGGCCGGGCCGGGGTACGAGGCGCCGGCGATGCATCCGAGCGACTGGGGCGCACCTGCGGTGGAGCTCCCCGAGGCCCCCCGTCCGTACGGACCCAGTCCGGAGGCGACCGCCGATCCCGCGTTCTACGACGTCGGCACGCTCGACGCGGACGAGGTGGCCGCCGCCGAACCCGGGGACGTGCTGAGATCCGAGTCGGTCGAGCTGACCGGTCCGCTCACGGGCGCTTCCGGTTGGCGGATCCTCTACCGGTCGACCACCGCCGCCGGCGACCCCGCGGTGGTGAGCGGGATGGTGCTGGCGCCGGACGGTCCGGCGCCTCCCGGCGGCCGACCGGTGGCGGCGTGGGCCCACGGAACCACGGGCATCGCCGACCGGTGCGCGCCGAGCGCGACCGGCAACCTCTTCTACGAGGACTACGGAGCCGAGGGCCGGCGGCTCCTCGACCAGGGATTCGTGGTGGCGGCCACCGACTACCACGGCCTGGGGACGCCCGGGGTGCACAGCTACCACGTCAGCGACGAGCTGGCGCTCGCCACCATCGACTCGGTCGCCGCGGCCCACCGCCTCGACGAGGTGGGTCCGCTGAAGCCATCGTGGGTGGTGGTGGGTCACTCCGAAGGCGGCCTGGCCGCCCTGGCGGTCGACCAACGGGCCGATGAGGTGCTGCCCGGGCTCGACTACCGGGGAGCCGTGGTCGCGGCGCCGTCGGCGCAGCTCGGCTCCATTGCACCCCTGATGTTCGGCTTCCCCGAGGGGCGAGGCTACGCGGCACTGCTGCTGGAGGCGGCGGCCGAGCTCGACCCGCGTCTCGACCCCGCGCTGGCGCTGATGCCCGCAGCGGCGACCGCTGACGTAGGCCCATCTCGTGGTTTCTGGTCCCTCAGCGTCGGCCGCCGACGGCTACGGCCATCCGGTTCGGCGCTGCTCTGGTCGCCTCGCCCCAAACAGGCGAACTGGCGGCGGAGAGTGAACCGGGCTCGCGCCACTACGCTCCTGTCCGATGCGGAAACTGGCAGGGTCGTGGGTCGCACGATGAGATCGGGCCGGGGGGACTGAGCCGGCTCCATGGCGTCGACGGACGGCAGCCCGTGGTTCTACCCCGACCGGGTCAGCGCCGCGCCCGGTGACACGGTCTCCATCCACGCCAGTGGACCCGGTGGACCCTGCCGGCTGATCGCACGACGAATCGGTGGGGAGGAGACCGTCTGCGCGGACCGCCGTGGCATCGAGGTGGGTGCCCATCCGATCCCCGAGCACGCCGATGCCCTCGGGTGCGGTTGGCCCGTCGCCTTCAGCTTCACCGTGGGCGAGGACTGGCCGGCGGGATACATCGACCTCGAGCTCATCGATGAGACCGGCTCGTCGACGCACCATTTCATCTGTTGCCGGCCCGGAGCACCCACGCCGGGCCGGGCGCTGTTGGTGCTGTCGACCAACACCTACCACTCCTACAACTACTGGGGTGGTGCCAGCAGCTACGCGAACGTCGATGAGCTGGCCGAGGGTCTGGAACCGGCGGAGGCACGGGATCGTGCCATCGGGAAGCTGTCGAGGATGCGCCCCTTCGCGCAGGGTCTCCTGGCACCGCCGCCCGGCGCCCCCCGGCTGGTCAACATGACGGTGCGGGACCCGGGAGAGCTGATCATCCCCGGCGACGTCGACTGGATCCTCGAACACGCTCCCAGCGCGTACGACGGCTCGGCGGGCTTCCTGCAGAAGTGGGAGCACCGCTTCGTCGCCTGGGCCGAGGCCAACGGATACGAGCTCGACTTCGCCTGTGACCACGACTTCGAGACACCCGGCGGCCAGCTGCTCGGGGACTACGACACCGTGCTGCTCGTCGGCCACAGCGAGTACTGGTCGAAGAACCAGCGCGACCAGCTCGACGAGTTCGTGGACGACGGAGGCGGCCTCGCGATCTTCGGGGGCAACACCGCCTACTGGAAGGTCCGGTGGGAGGACGACGCCCGAACCCTGGTGGCCCACAAGTGGAAGGGTGAGCTCGACGACGAGCTGTGGGCGGCCGACGATCCCGATTCCGAGGCCACCCACCTGTGGTCGCACCCGGCGTTCGGCCGGCCCGAGGCCGAACTGACCGGGCTCTCGTTCCTCTACGGCGGCTACCACCGGCTCGGCATGTGCGTTTCGCGGGGTTCGGGCGCCTACACGATCTACCGACCCGACCACTGGGCTCTCGAGGGTTCCGACCTCTACTACGGCGACATGCTGGGAGCCGGCGTGCCGCTGCTCGGCTACGAGAACGACGGCTGTCCGATCCGCTTCGAGCACGGTCTGCCCCACCCTGGGGATGGCGTCGGGATCCCGCCCGACCTGGAGATCATCGGGATCGCCCCGGCGGCCCTGCTCGAACCGCCCGACAACCCGTTCGGTGAGATCGTTCCACCCGAGGACCCGGAGATCCTGGCCCGGATCGCGCACGGCCGATCCGATACGGCCGGAGTGGAACGGCTCAACCGGGGCCACGCGGTGATAGCCAGCTTCGAGCGCGGCGAGGGGCAGGTCTTCAACGCCGGGGCCACCGAATGGGCCCACGGTCTCGCGGCAGGAGACCCGTTCGTGGCCCGGATCACGAGCAACGTGCTCGACCGGTTCCTCGCTCGGCGACCGAGCCGCTCGAGCGGCTCACGTGAGTACGGCTAGGGCCGTGATCGCATGGTGATGCTCAACGACATCGTCACCCCCGCCAACCGCCTGGTGGTGGGGTTGCTGCGCTCGCCGCTCGGCCGGCTGGCGGGCCGCGGGCTCATGGTCCTCGAGTACACCGGCCGCTCCAGCGGACGCCGCTTCACCATCCCCGTGGGTTACCAACGCCACGAGGACGCCCTCATCGTGTTGCTGTCCAAACCGACGGCCAAGCGCTGGTGGAAGAACTTCCGCGAGCCCTGGCCGGCCGAGCTCCTCGTCCGTCGCCAGCGCCACCACGCGGTCGGCGTGCTGATCCCACCCGACCAGCCCGAGTTCTTCGACCACATCGAGAACACGTTGCGCCGGCTGCCGTGGATGGGCAGCCAGTTCGGTGGCATCAAGTACGACCGGGCCACCGGCCTCACCCACGCCCAGCGGGCGGTGCTGGCCGAGCACACGGCGGTCGTGCGGTTCACCCCTGAGCCCTGAGGGCGCTCATGGCGCCGCGACCGGCGCTCCAGCCCGGCGCGCCCTCCACCAGGGCGGCTTCGGCCTCGGGCCCCGGCCAGCCCGTGGAACCCGTGGGGCATGGCCGGCCAGGCGCAGCGGTGGGAGCCGGGCCGTGTCGAGGAACGGGTCGCGGCCGATCGGTTGCTTCTCCAGGCCGCGGCGGCCCATCCAATCCCGCAGCCACCGGCCGGCAGCCTCGGCCGCCGGCGGTCAGCCGATAGTCCGCCGCACTCCGTGCCTTGTACCCCGGGTTCATGACGAGGTTGTGATCCCCGCGTGGCAGGCACCCGTGTCGGTCCCACGGGAGGCGCATCCGGAGTGCGGACCGGTCCCACCGGCGGACATCGACCGAGGGTCCGGAATCCCAAGGGGGCCCGGGCCTTCGGTTTGGTGGCGGCGGGGGCAGGATCTGGACCTGCGACCTTAGGGTTGTGAGCGGACTATCCCGCCCTCATCCCGTACCAGCGTGTCCCGGATCGTGCCCCTACGTTGGGATCTGCGCCTTCGGTGCACCTAGGCCGTACCGTCGCGTACACCCCCCGTACCGCACCGCACGGCAAAGGAACAATAGAAAGTCCCATTGGCTCCCGGCTGGTCCGCGCGGGCGGTGTCGCCTCCATCGCGTCGTCGTCTGTAGCGGTCGGGGCCACTCCGATGCGAGGCGCCGTGGTGATCTTCGGGGACCGTTCAGGCGACGGTACGATCGAGCAGATGACGGTTCGTGTCCAGCGATCCCGGCAGGATCGCGATGTGCACTCGACCGTCCGTATCGACGGCGACCATCGCGGAGAGCCCCGGCAAGCCGCCGGTGAGGGCGGCTGAGGTGGACGACCTGACGCGCTCACTCGGTCTGTGGTCATCACGTACGTACCTGGTGCTCGGTGTCGCGTACCTGGTGGTCATCGTCGCCGGGTTCATCGCGAACCGAAACCTGAAGGATCCCGTCAAGGACCCATACCTTGCGGTCGCCGAGATCCTGATCCTCGTGATGACACCGGTCATGGTCGCTTTGAGCGCCGCCATACACTCCAGCGCCCCGACCGACGCGCGCACCTACACGCTGATCTCCCTGGCTTGGATGGTGGCCGCGGTCACGACCACGGCGACCGTGCACTTCGTCGAGTTGACCGTGGGGCGCAGATTGACGGCCGACGGCTTCCCCGCGCACGACCAGGTCTTCGGGTTCCGGTGGCCATCGGTCCTCTATGCCGTCGACATCGTCGCGTGGGACTTCTTCTTCGCCCTCGCACTCCTGTTCGCCGTCCCGGCTTTCGACGATGAGCCCGCTGTGCAGGTTGGTCTCCTGGTCAGCGGCCTGCTGTCCCTCGGCGGGCTCGTCGGCCCGGCGGTGGGTCGCATCTCGTGGCGGGCGATCGGGATCATCGGCTACGCGGTCGTCTTCCCCGCGACCTGCATCCCGCTGAGCCGGTACTTCGGCTCGCTGAGCTGACACCAGCGGTGCCGGAGACGGCTCAGACGACGTCGCGTCGTTGCACCACCAGCAGTCCGATCAGAGCGGGAACCGCGGCCCAGGCCATGAGACCGATGACGGCGCCCGCCGTGCTCGCTTGGCTTCCCACGCCGGCGGCTTCGGGGGCGACGCCGGCCAGGGCGGTCGCGAGGGGTGATGGGATCCAAGTGGCTGCGTCGCTGATGAGTTGCACGATCAGCGGCGGGGTGATGAACAACAACAGCACGACACCGGTGACCGCACCTCCGGTGTTGCGCACGACCAGGCCGACCCCAGCACCGAGTACAGCGCCGATGGCGCCGGCGAAGGCCGAGGCTGCGAGCACCCGGGCGAGGCCGCCGGCGGAGACCAGGAAGCCGAACTCGGTTGTGGGCAACGCTGCCGCTACTGCACCCGCTGTCAGCGCGGCGCCAACCAGGGCGAGAGCGGACCCGCCGATCGCGACCGCGGCCAATTGGGCGAGCACGGCGCGGTGGCGACGGGGTGAGCTCAGGTAGGTCGGGATCACGGTGCCGTGGCCGTACTCACGGGCGACGGCGATCGCGCCGAACAGCGCGGCACCCAACACCGCATTGGCGGCGAACGCGATCAGCGACTTCTGGTCCTCCGCGGTGGAGAGGAAGGTCTTGGACCCATCGAAGTCTGTTCCCCAGATGACCGCGCTGGCGTTGATCGCCGCAATCACGACCAGCACAGCCAGGAACGCCCACGGCATCTTGGTCGTCGTCAGCTTCCGCAACTCGGAGCGAACGATCCGCAACCAGCTCACGTCACCACATCCCCAGCCGGCGGCTCAGCGTCGCTGGTCCACTGCAGGAACCGCTCCTCGAGCGAACCGGCGTGCGATGCCAGTTCGTGGACCGCGACCCCGGCGTCGAAGGCTCGTTGACCGATCTCCTCCATCGCCACACCGCGTACGATGAGCGCGTCCTCCCGGGTGTCGACGGCGGCGCCGTCGACCTCGAGCACCTGGCGAAGTCGCTCGGGCTCGGAGCACCGGACCCTCGTGGCGACCTCCTGCATCTCACCCAACGGGCCGCTGGTGACCAGGCGACCACGATTGACGACCACCACGTCATCGGCGAGCAACTCGATCTCAGCGAGCAGGTGGCTCGACACCAGCACCGTGTTTCCGTCCGCGGCACGGGCCCGGAGCAGGTCGCGCATCTCGTGGATCCCCTTCGGGTCGAGACCATTGGCCGGCTCGTCGAGAACGAGCACCGGGGGGTCGCCCAGCAACGCGCCCGCGAACCCGAGACGCTGGCGCATGCCCAGCGAATAGGCACCGACGCGGCGATCGGCGGCATCCCCCAGCCCGACGACGTCCAGGACTTCGTCGACCCGGTCGAGGTCGATCCCGTCGGCATCGGCCAGGATCCGCAGGTGGTTGCGGCCACTTCGACCCGGGTGGAACGCGTTCGACTCCAACAGCGCCCCCACCGTGGCCGACGGATCCGGCAGGTCGCGGTAGCGGCGGCCCCCGATCGTCACACGGCCTCCGTCAGCCGAGGCCAGGTCGAGCATCACCTTCATGGTGGTGGACTTGCCCGATCCGTTGGGACCGAGGAACCCCGTCACCCGACCCGGCTCAGCAACGAACGAAAGGTCGCTGACCACCGCCCGATCCCCATAGCGCTTCGTGAGGTTCTCGACCTCGATCCGAAGAGGCCCCGAACGTGTTCCTTCGACGGCGGATCCGTGGAGTTCGACAACAGCGGTAATGGCGGGATCTCCCAACGGGTAGTCCACGTCGATACGTCGCACCGACCGACGTCAACAGCTCGATTCGTTCGCGACGATCTTGCCATATTCGTGCGGACCGACGATGGTGTCCCGTCGACCGGGCCGGTCCCCTCGGTCGCGTCGTCGTCCGGTAGCCGAGGTCCTGTTCGACGGGCCGTTCACGAGCCCAGACCACGGAAGGGCTGAGCCTCTTCGAGTTGGAGGCTCAGCTCCAAAAGGGTGCGTTCCTCACCCCACCGGGCGGTGAAGTGCATGCCGATCGGGGTGTTGGTCGTGTCGTCGTGCCCCAGCGGAAGCGAGATCGCCGGGTGGCCCGATGCGTTGTAGAGCGGGGTGAAGGTGGCCCAAACCCGCATCCGGGGCATGACGGTGTCGAAGTCCAACCCGGAGTGGATCCATCCCAGCTCGGGGGTGACGCTGCCCATGGTCGGGTGCAGCAGGACGTCGTGGTTGCCAAGTCCGTTGTCAACCTGATGGGTGCTGGCTCTGAGACGGCGGATCGCAGCGGGGACCTTGTGCAGGTTCCTTCGAGCGTGGCCGGCAAGCGTCTTGGTGAACGGGGTGAGCGCTTCACGCTCGAACGCCGGGTCCAGGAGGCGCCGACCGAAGCGTTCAACGGTGAGAGCTGCAAGCGCCCAGTAGAGCACGAAGTCATCGGCGAACTCGGGCCCCACGGACGGCTCGACCTCGGTCACCTCGTGGCCGAGCGTTGCGAGGAGCTCAGCCGTCTGGTTCGTAGCTGCTGCCACCGCCGGGTCGACCTCCGCCACCGGCGAATCGCGGTGGAACGCGACCCGCAACGGTCGGCTCAGGGGGCGATCGACCAGCCCGACGGGCGGAAGTGGCGGATGGTGAAACTCCTGTTCGGCCGCGGCGAAGAAGGCGCACTGGTCACGCACCGACCGTGTCAGCACACCCTCACCGCCGATATCGACCGGCATCTTGTCCTGCAACTTGGGATCGGTCTGAAGGATCCGCTTTCGGGTGCCCTTCATCCCGACGAGGCCGGTTGCTGCAGCTGGGATCCGGATGGATCCTCCCCCGTCGTTCGCATGGGCCATCGGCAGGACGCCTGAGGCGACCAGCGCACCGGAACCACCCGAGGACGCACCCACACTGCGATCGGTGTTCCACGGGTTCCGTACGGGAGGTTCATCGGGGAACTCCGTCGAACAGATGAGCCCGAGCTCGGGGAGTCGGCTCGTTCCCATCACGACCACGCCGAGGTCTCGCAACATGGCGGCGAGTGGCGCATCGGCTGTCGCCGGCGCGGCGTTCGCCATCGCATCACTGCCGTGCCCGGTGCGGAGACCGGCGACCGCGGTGTTGTCCTTGACGAACAGCGGGACACCCCCGAATGGTCCCGAGTGAAGTCGCTGCGCATCGACCCTGGCCCGCTCGAAGTCCGCAGTCGCGATCGCGTCGAGCGACGAGGCGGCTTCGGCCCGAGCGACCACCGCGTCGACAAGCTCCACCGCGGTGACGTCGCCCGAGCGGACCATGCCGGCCAGCTCCACAGCATCGTGGCGCGCCAACACGTCGTCGCTGAACGTGCTGACCGAAGGTGGCACGTCTTGATCGGCGGGTGACATCGTGACTCCGGGACTCGGCGTAGCGGTCGGTTCTTCGACGTGATGTCTAGTTGCTACACACCGAAGGTTCTGCAAGCCGCCGCAGCTACTCCAACTCCGGTCGAGGCGTTTCGCGCGCTGTACGGAGTCCGATACTGCGCGAACGGGGGCTTGGTGGAACGATTCCGTTGGACTGCACCACCTTCCTCCGCCACCACTGCGTGTCGGCATGCTCACACCCCAAGTGCGCTGGGCACACGTCGCCGTGGCCGTGGGTGTGCCGTTGTCGCCAGATCCCCGCTCTGGCAGCGTGGTGTGGGACTCGCAGTCGGAGCTCCTTAGCACCCCGGAGGACCACCATGACCGATCACGACCGCAACAGCGAGGTGAAGCTGCTCTCAGGCGGCAACCCGCAGATCCCCAAGGGCGACGGCGACGAACCGGTACAAGCCTTCCTCGCGGCTATGCCGGAGTGGAAAGGCGACATCGGTCGACATCTCGACGACCTCGTGAACGAGGTCGTGCCCGATGTCCGCAAGGCGGTCCGCTGGAACTCCCCGTTCTTCGGCATCGCGGACGACGGCTGGTTCCTCACCTTCCACTGCTTCACCAGGTACGTGAAGGTCACGTGGCTCAACGGCGCCCAACTGGAACCACCGCCGCCGGTGACCTCCAAGGATGAACGCGTTCGCTCGCTGCACCTAGGCGAGGACGACGACATCGACGACGACCAGATCCGGGACTGGATCCGCCAGTCCGCAGCCCTGCCCGGCGACCCGATCTTCTGACCCGGCGGACCTCGTGACCCACTCTCACGGCGGTAGCGACGCCGACGAGGTCATACGCCCACGTCCACCCTGCCCCTACCCCCGGGGTCGCACGATGTCGCTCCATGGGGTGATGGCGTTCTGTTCGGCCATCCATTCGAGACGGGCCAGCTGCTCGTCGGGGATGGCGGCATCTTCGCCACGGGGTCCGACGTTCACCAGGAAGTTGCCGCCCTTCGACATGGTGTCGGTCAGCGACTTGATCAGCTCGTCGCGGCTCAGGTAGTCGTCGTCGGTGGAGGTGCGGTTGTAGCCGAAGCTCAGGTCGAGCCCGCGGGTCATCTCCCACGGACCGTCCATGCCGTTGGGCAGGTCCGCGTACTCGGGCGTGCGGAACTGCGAGAACGGAACCTTCGGCGGAATGAGGCCTGACTTGGCTGCCTGGCCACGGACGAGCTTCTCCAGGCCCGGGCGGAGGCCCGGGACCCGGAGCAGCTTCGTCATGTCGAACGCGGGGAGCCACCGATCGTTGACGCAACCGTCGGGAACGGCGTCGAAGTAGTACTCGAGCAGGGAGAAGATCTCCTTGTTCCGTGCGGGCCAACAGATGTCGTTCCACAGGACCGAAGGCTCGTACCGGTCGATCAGCTCTCGAACGTGGGCGGCGGCATACGCCGGGTAGTCGCCGAAGGGCACGGCGACGACGGAGTCGACGAGGTCGCCCATGGGCTCCTCGTTGAACGTCCAGTCGTACCCGCCGGAGTAGTAGACGCCGAAGCGCATGCCTGCGGCCCGGACCGCCTCGGCCATGTCGCCCACGAGGTCGCGATCGGCGTGCCATCCCGGGACGTTCGGGTTGTCGACCTCGGTCGGCCACAGGCAGTAGCCGTCGTGGTGCTTGGTCACCATGACGACGTACCCCGCGCCCGTCCTGGCGAACGCGGCCGCCCAGGCGTCGGGGTCCCACGACTCGAGGCCCTTCGTGAACGGCCCCCGGAAGTCGGCGTAGGGGGCATCTCCGTGGTGCTCACGGTGGTACCGCCCGACGCTGCTCTCCGGGAACCGCATCGAGTTCCCGTACCACTCCGCGTAGGGGGTCTCCGACTGCACATCGGCGATTTCTGCGGCGAGGGTCTCGTCGAACGTCGCCCGGGGCGCGAACGCGGGCACCGAGTAGAGCCCCCAGTGGATGAAGATGCCGAGGCCGGCGTCGGACCACCACCGCGGTGGTTGCCGGTTGCGGTCCACCAGCGCCTTCGGCATCTTCGTCACGGACTCGACGACTCGGAGGGTACGGCTCCTGGTCATCCGGAATCTCCTGATTCGGCGTGTGCAGATCTCGTTCCTGCCGCCGCCACGATGACGGACACGCTCGAACCGCACAACTACTGGACCAGGGACGACGTCGTCTACACCTCGCTGGCGCAGATCGCCGTCGACTGCCTCACCGGTCCCGGCCGCATGCCCGCCGAGGGCGAGGCACTGCTCGAGTGGATGCAACGCAAAGCACCACGGTGGCAAGCCCCGTCCCTGGCGACAGCCGCCGACCAGCCATGACATATGAGCTTCCATATGCGGGCCGAGCATACGAGTCAGATACAGAACAGTTGTTTCATCTATGATCGATAGGTAGTACGGTGCCGGTATGGACTTCTTGCATCCCGTCCAGGCCGTGATCCCGGGAACGCAAGGCCGGGTGCTCGCCGTGCTCGCCGAGACCTCCGCGGAGCTCAACCTCCGTACGGTGGCTCGACTGGCCAGCGTGAGCTTGGCCCAGACGTCGCGGGTGCTTCCCGGCCTGGTCGAGCTCGGTCTCGTCGACCGCCGCGAGGTACCACCGTCATCGCTATTCCGGCTCAACCGCGAGAACGTTGCGGCGCAGGTGGTGATCGAGCTCGCTAGGTCGCATGACACCGCGCTCGAGCGAATGGGTACCGCCGCACGCGAGCTACCGATTCCACCCGGGAGCGTGATCGTTTTCGGGTCATTCGCTCGACGCGAGGCCGATAGCGAGAGCGATATCGACGCCGTGATTGTTCGCCCGGACGACATCGATGATGACGACGACATGTGGGCTGCGGGGGTCGAGGAGTGGCGCAGAAGCGCCCGTGCGATTACCGGCAACCCAGTCGAAGTCATCGAGATCGGGCGAGCTGCGGCCAGCGAGAAGTTGTCGGGCAGAAGCCAGCTCTGGCGAGACGTCGCCCGCGACGGTGTCGTGGTCCAGGGTGCGACGCTTGACGAGCTCCGACGGCGTGGTCCGTGCCTAAGCCGATGCGGACGAGGCCAGATCACCTTGCCGATCGGCCCACGGGCGGCGGCTGCCTGCAGGACCGCGCCACCGGCCGGCTCAGAGGAGCGACACGAGAACGTCTCGTCGGCCACCCGGCCGGCGAGCTCGAGCATCTTGGGACCCAGTGCCGCCACCAACACGCCGTCATGGGTTCCGCTTGGATCTCGTCGTTGACGTCTCGTCGCTAGTTGACTCAATATGTGCTGACTTATATAGTCCGGGCGTGGGATCGAACACTTCGCTGGAGCAACGGGCAGCGCTGCACGCAGCGCTCGGTGACCCGGTGCGTTTGGCGATGGTCGATGAACTCGCAGCGTCGGATCGCTCGCCAGTGGAACTTCGGCGACTCGTGGGGATTGAGTCGAATCTGCTGGCCCACCACCTCGACGTCCTGGAGGAGACCGGGCTCATCGAGCGGTCACGTTCCAGTGGTGACGGCCGCCGTCGCTACATCCATTTGCTGAGCGACGCTCTCGATGGTCTCGTCGTGGGCCGTCCAGTCGGGGTCGGTCCGGTGTTGTTCGTCTGTTCGGCGAACTCGGCACGCAGTCAGCTCGCGGCCGCGCTGTGGCGGGACCTTACCGGTGCCCCGGCAGATTCGGCTGGCACGGATCCCGCCGAGCGGGTCCACCCTGGCGCGGTAGCCGCCGCAAGACGGGCTGGGCTCGACCTCTCGGGTGCGGAGCCTCGGGAGCTCGATTTCGGCGAGGCGTTCCCACCGCTGGTTGTCACGGTGTGTGACCGAGCGCACGAAGAGATCGCCGGCGACGGTTCGTGGCTGCACTGGTCGGTGCCCGATCCGGTGCCGGTCGGATCGAACGCCGCCTTCGACATCGCGCTCGACGAGTTGCGCCAGCGGATCAACGGGGTGCTTGACAGCGCTGGGCTGGCCTCGTGATCGAAGATCCGCTGCACCCGACCGACATCGAACTGTCGGTCGAAGTCGAAACCGGCACCGGTGCACTCCGCCTCGATCTCACCCGGAGGCTCGCGGCAGAGGCGTTGGGCACAGCGTTCCTGATCGTCGCAGTCATCGGTTCGGGAATCATGGCCTCCCAGCTGTCACCATCCGATGTCGGCCTGCAACTTCTCGAGAACGCCGCCGCCACCGCAGGCGCGCTGGCCGGGTTGATCCTGATGTTCGGCGTCGTGTCGGGTGCGCACTTCAACCCCGTCGTGACGCTGACCGACCGGCTGCTCGGCACTACCACCAATCGGGACACCGTTCTGTACGTGGCCGCGCAGGTCGTTGGGGGATGCGCCGGGGCGGTGATTGCCAACCTGATGTTCGAACTGCCCGCCGTCGAGCTCTCCACCAAGGACCGGTCCTCTCCCGCCCTCTGGCTCTCCGAGGTGGTCGCCACCGTCGGGCTGCTGCTGGTCATCCAGGGCTGTGTTCGCACCGGGCGGGCCCGCGTCGTGCCGTTCGCGGTCGGAGCATGGATCGGCGGCGCCTACTGGTTCACCAGCTCGACGAGCTTCGCCAACCCCGCCGTCACGATCGCTCGCACATTGTCCGACACCTTCGCCGGTATCGCCCCTTCCTCGGCGCCGATGTTCATCGTCATGCAGCTCGTCGGCGCGGTCGTTGCGCTAGGGCTGATCCGTCTGTTCTACCCCCACCCACACCCGGAGTCCCCCGATGACTGAACGCTGTCCCGAAGTCCTGTTCGTTTGTATCCACAACGCTGGCCGCTCACAGATGGCCGCCGCCCTGCTCGCCCATCACGCCGGTGACCACGTCATCGTGCGTTCTGCCGGGACGGCACCGGCCGACACCATCCACCCCGCCGTCGTCGAAGCGATGGCAGAACTCGGCATCGACCTCCACGCCTCGGGCGCACACCCCAAGCGTCTCGAGGACGCGGAGGTCGACGCGTCCGACGTGGTTGTCACGATGGGTTGTGACGACAACTGCCCCTTCTACCCCGGCACCCGCTACCTGGACTGGCAGCTCGACGACCCCGCCGGGCAAGGGCTCGACGCGGTCCGGCCCATCCGCGACGAGATCGACCGCCGAGTCCAAGAGCTGCTCGCCGAACTCGTCCCCACAACTGCCTGACCGAAAGGAAACAGACACGGACACACCCACCATCGACCAGCTGCCGCTCGACCAGCAACGACCGTCCGAAGCGTCACCAACCGCCTGCAGACCGAGTTTGCCGAAGAAGCTGTTGTCCGGTGGACCGAGTCGCTCTGGCTTCGCCGGACCGACTGGCTTCCCCTGCGAATCGAACGCCAGTTGGAACTGAAGGGCCTGGCCGCCTTCACGGAGAACTCACTGCTCGAACTCGCGTCGACAGAACCGACTCGCTGAGCGGCGAGACAACTCGATGACGGACGTCGCGTCGCCGGCCACCTCGCGTGATGGGGCTCAGGCGACGGCCGAGAGTCGGGTCGCCGTCCAGGCCAGTCCGACCACCGCGGCCACGGCCGCGGTCGGGACTCGAACCCAGGCCATCCGATCGACCAGGGCCCTGGACGCGAGCCAGAGCGCCGCGAGAATCGTCAGCACGACGGCCGTCTGGGCAACGTCGATGCCGACGTTGAACGCGGCGAGCGCTGGAGCTCGCTGTGAGGTGGCAAGGCCGAGGCTGGCCAGGCTGGACGCGAAGCCGAGCCCGTGGACCAGGCCGATCAGCCCGGCGATCCAGGGCCGCGCTCCGTCGGCCCGGCCACTCATCACCAGGACCGCTGCTGCGACGATCGACAAGGCGATCGCCGGCTCCACCAGAGCGGCGGGGACCGAGATCACGTCGAGGTAGGCGAGGCACAGGCTGACGGCGTGGCCGATGGTGAACGCGGTGACGAGCTTGACGGTCCGCCACGCCGTCGACTTGTCGACCGTCGATCCTGCAACCGCCAGGGTCAGGACCAACAGGAACAGCAGGTGATCGGGACCGAACCGGATGTGGTCGATACCGAGGGCGAAGAACGAGCCCACGCTGGCCCATGGACCGAGGGTGAAGGTGACCGTCTGGTCATCGCTCAGCTCACCGGCCACGACCCCCTCGGAATGCGACAGCACCACTTCCGGCGTGGGCTGGTCGAAGGTCCATTCCAGCGCGACCTTTCCGACGTCTCCGTCGTGAGGGCTCGTCACGAACGCGAGCGCGACGTTCTCCGACCCGGCCTCCCCGCTTCCCACCTCGCTGAGGCCTGCAACTCCGGCCCCGGCGACCTGGAGAACCTCGCCGTCGACGCCGAGCGCGACGTTGCTGCGTACCGTGTCGACGATCGTGGAAGCGACCGCTGCTTCCTGGGCCCGGAGCTCGTCGATGTCGATGAGGCCGTCGCCCGAAGTGTCCTCGTAGCCGAGCGCCGCGAACGGCACCGACGCGGTGACGGCGATCCGTTCCTCGTTCAGATCGAGCAGAACGCTCCGACTCGTCGAGTCGTGGGCCGAGGCCGGGGTGGCCCCCGCGACGGAGAGGACCAGCGCAGCCAGCATCACCACGAGCCACCGCCGTGCGATCGCAGGAGCGGCTCCGGTCGTCAACTCAGCCACCGGGGCGGCCCGCCCGGCGGTCCGGCCCCACCAGGACCACCCTCCCCGTCAGGCAGCGCGGCGGCGCTGTTGTCGGGGCTGGTCAGCTTGCCGGTGGCGGCGGCACCGACGCGACAGGTCGGCAGGTTCGGCGAGTCGTAGGTGAGGTGATAGTGGTACCGCGCACCGAGCTCCTCGGTCTCGGAGACGTGGCCCGAGCACGCGTCGAGATCCGACGGAACCGCCCCATCCTCCTCGGGGCCGTAGATGCCATAGCCGTCGAACGCGAACCCGACGAGGGTTTCGGGGTCCTGCTCGACGCCGCAGGTGACCTCCGCTCCGGCGTCGTCGAGATTCGTCTGGATCGATTCGGACCCGAAATGCCAGTGGTAGTAGCCGGACGGATCGACATGACCGCCGCACGCGTCGAGCGCCGGAAGACCGCCCCGGTCGGCGACCGACGGCGCGTCACCGAAGATCGTGACGCCGTCGAGCGCCACGCCGATCTGCGCGACCGTCGAGAGGTCGGTCGTCGTGCCGAGATCCTCCGGGGTCACCGGCAGCAGCACCTGGAGATGGAACGACCCGTCGGCGGTGGCCTCGAGACAGGAGTTCTCCGTCGTCGACGACGACGCGGCGCCCTCTGCCGGGTCCGTGATGGTGATGGTGCCGGCGGCGTCGGCGAACTCGTAGCCCTGCTCGGTCATCATCGACCAGAAGTCGCCGTCGAGTGCGTACAACCCGGGTTCCTCGCCATCCCACACCCAGATGCCACCCGTGTCGCTCGTGGTGGCCGGACAGAACGGGCCGTCGGTAGTCCACAGTGGACGGGAGGCTCGCGAACTCGAGCTGATAGCAGGTGGTCTCGCTGCCGTTCTCCAACGTGCAGTCCACGACGGTGGGCTCGGAGGTGAGCGCACCGTCGGCGAACAGCGACGAGATGCCCGTGCTCTCATCCTCGCCGGTGGATGCGGTTCCGTCCTCGCTCGTCGTCTCGGCGGTGGTCGACGGCGCCCGGTCCGCATCGCCGTCGCTCGACGAACCGCAGGCGGCGGCGAGCAGCAACAGAGCGACGAGCGGGGCGAGCGCTCTCGATGTAGGGCGGGTGAAACGGGTCACAGGTCGCTCCTCGGATCAACCGGGCGGGGGGCCATCGGGCGGCGCACCGCCGGGGGGTCCACCCGCGGCGGCGCCTTCGTCGGTGCCTGCCACGGTCTGACCCGTCAGGCACTGCACGACCTGGTTCTTCTCCGCGCTGTTGGCGTGGTAGTGGTACCCATCGGCATCGGTCGTGTGGCCGTTGCACTCGTCGAGGTCGTCCGGCTCCTCGCCGGTCTCGAACGGGCTGTGGAGCGCGTAGCCATCCAGCGCGTAGCCGAAGATCGGAGGGTCACCCTCGGTGGCTTCGCCCACCTCCGAGCAGCCGACCGCGCCGTGCATGTGGTAGCCGTCGTTGGGGTTGTAGTGGCCGCCGCAGTCATCGAACGCCGCGATCGTGTAGGCACCGAGAATCGCATCCACCGGTGCTGACGCCGCGACGACGACCCCGTCGAGCGTGACACCCTGGTTGCCTCGGGACTCCGCACTGCCCTCCGCCGCCACGGGAGTCACCGGGATCAGCACCGTGGTCGTGATCGGCTCACCGTTCTCGAGCCACTCGAGTCGCCCTTCGACGCAGTGGTTCTGGAGGTCGGGATCGACGTCGGGTCGCGCCGCGGCATCGAACTCCTCGGCGGTTTCGGTGACCAGGACGTTGCCCTCGTCGTCGTACATCCGCCAGTTGTCATCGCCGTAGGTGGTGGCCAGATCCTCGATGAACTGGCCGTCGAGGTCGTACACGGCCTCGCCGTCGAACCAGAGGCCCCCGGCGTCGGCGTCGTCGGCGATCGTCTCGGGGCAGAACGGCCCGGTGTCATGGCTGGCCGGATATCCGGCGACGGTGATGCGATAGCAGGTGGTCTCCTCTCCGCCACTCAGCGTGCAGTCCTCTGTCGTGACCTCTTCGGCGAGCGCCCCATCGAGGAAGTCGTCCACATCCAGGCCGTCGGACGTCGTCGACGAGCCTGCGGTCGTCTCGGTCGTCGTCTCGACCGTCGAGTCGGTGCCGGCCGCGTCGGTGGACCCCGAATCGGAGGATCCGCAGGACGCCAGCACGAGCAGCGCCGCCACCAGGACGGCGGCCGGTCGGGAACGGGAACTTGGGAACATCAAGGCCTCCTGGACAGGTCGGGTCATCCTCGACCGCTTCGGTAAGAACGCCGGGTGAGCGTGATGAGGACTTGGTAAGAATCGGTGGATCGGTGTCTGCCGTGGGGGATGGTCAGCATCCACAGCCTGAGACCATCAGTTGATCACCTGATGATGCTCACCCATCGTTCTGCTCGTGGGACCAGAATGGCGAGGCCGCCGGCGAGCAAGGTCTGTCGGAAATCGCCGACCGCGTCGTCGAACTGGTTCAACGCTAGGGCAGTGATCTATACGTCCCCATCGGCCAGCGGAGTCACCCGAACGCGGTAGCGGGGATCGTCGACGGTGAATGTGCCCGGGCGTGACGCCAGGTCGGCGACCACCGTGCGGGCAAACAGACTCCCGGTCCCTGCGTCGGCCAAGATCTGACCAGCCCACCTCGGTGGCATCGGCGCTCCGTCGTGGGACCTCTCAAGGTGCCCGATAGTCGCGGCGCTGAGACTGCGCGATCACCCGCCCGGAGTTCCCGCCTTCACTTGCGCGCTCCGTTCGATGAGTTGGCAGCTGCGTCGATGGTCAACCTGTGAACACGCTGTGAACTGACTCAAAGGTCGTCACAAGTCCGCCGTTTGCTGCGAGCAGGGCTGTTGCTCAGTCGGTGGAGCGCCGGCGTTGTGCCGAGGCCGCCAGTGCTGCGCCGAGCAGCACCAGCATCAGGGCGGGGAGAGCCAGCAGGCCGGGGTTGGTTCCGGTGTGCGCCAACGGATCCCCGGCGCCCGCATTGGTGCCCGCCTGGTCGGTGCCATCGGCGCCAGGGGCGTTCGGGGTCGGTCCAGGTGGCACGGTGGTTGTGGTTGTCGGCGCAGCGGCGGCGATCTCCACTGTGGTGGAGAGGGTGAGAGGGTCACCGAAAGCGTCGGTGCCGGAAGCCTCGATGCGGTGGGTGCCGGTGAGGCCCGCAGGGAGGGTGAAGGTGATCTTGAATGTGCCCAGCGCCGTCGTGGTGGTGGTGCCCAGATGCTTGGGGGTGGAGAAGATGGTGAAGGTGACTTCGGAGCCCGGCTCGAATCCGGAGCCCTCGAGGGTGACCTGGCCGTTCTCGGTGGGTGTTGGCGTCGTGGTGTCATACGACGCCGCGGCTGTAACCGGCCCGAGACGGTTCGAGCGAGCCTCGGTGTCGCCGGCTGGGTTGGTGGCTGTGACAGTGGCGCGCAGGAAAGACCCGAGCTGTGCGGCGGTGACGGTGAAGCTCGCCGAGGTGGCACCTGGGACTGGGGTGCAAGTGCCTCCCGAGGCTGCGTCACATACAGACCAGGCATAGGAGAAGCTGCCAGCGGAGATGCCCCAGTCGCCGTTGGTGGTGGACACCGTTTGTCCGACACCCGGGTTGCCGGAAGCGACTGGTGTGGTGTCGTTGGTCGGAGCACCGATGATCGGGCCGTGCTGAGAGGAGCCCTGGGCGGTGGAACCCACTGCGTTGGTGGCCGTGACAACAACGCGCGCGTCGTTGTTGGCGAAGCTCGCGTCAGGTACGAAGGTGTCGGTGTCGGCTCCCGGGACGTCGGTGCAGCCCGGGTCGCAGAGCTGCCATTGGTAGGTGAAGGTGATCGGAGCGGTGCCCGTCCAGGTGCCGTTGGTGGCTGAGAGCGTCGAGCCGACGAAGTTCGTCCCGGAGATCGCCGGTGCCGTGGTGTTGGCCGGAGCGACCGCCGTGACCGGGCCTACCGAGACCGAGGATGCCCCAACGGTGCCGGCGTCATTGGTGGCCCTCACGATGGAGCGGACGTAGAGACCCACCTCGGCTGAGGTGAGAGCCTGGGTGCTGGCCGTGCCACCGAAGGTGCTGCACCCACTCGTAGCGGTGGTGCAGGTCTGCCAGATGTAGCTGTAGGTCATCGGCATGGAGCCGGTCCAGGTTCCGTTGGTGGTCGAGAGGGTATAGCCGTCAGCAGCGGTGCCGGAGGCGACCGGCCGCGCGGTGTTGGAAGGCAGGACCGCCGCTGCGGCAAGGGTCAGGAACCCGCTGTCTGCGGGAGCTACCGAGGCCTCCACAGCTGCGGCGTTGGCCAGAACTGCGAAGATCACCGCGGTCACGACGGTTCGCATCAAACGATGCTGGACGGTTCGCTTGGACATTGGTGTTCCCCGAGAGTCCTCTGCACCCGGCACGCCCGGGCAGTGAGCGCCAGAGTCCCGCTTGAGGTCGACGACGTACACGTCCCGCGAGCTGCAGGACCTCTCACGAGGTTCCCAGTTGGGTGCGGTTGGCCCGAAACCCCTTGAAGTCCCTGTAGGGGGTCGATGTACCCGTCGCAGCGTATCGGCGTTCAGTCGGAAGACGGTGGACGGCGGCGCGAAGACACCGCCAGCGCTCCGCCGAACAGCATCAGGGCGATGAGAGCCAGGGACTGCCGCGCGGCAGTCCCTGCGTACCGGTCAAGGTCGTGAGCGAACAAAAGAAGCCCAGGCCTTGCGGGCCTGGGCTCTCGTACGGTCGTTGGTGGGCGGGGGCAGGATTTAGACCTGCGACCTTCGGGTTATGAGTCGCGGAAAGGGCGTTTCGGCTGGTGTCGTCCTGTGCCGAATTCGTTGGTATAGCAACGTTCTCTCCGGATTCCGGTGCCGGCGAGACCCTGTGGATAACACCCTCTGACGGACCGTCCGTTAGAAGATCCGTTAGAAGAGTTCCAGAATATCTGTTGTTTCACTCCTCCTGGAACAGTAGGATTTGTGAAACGTCCCGAACCACTCGGACTTGCTCGGAATGAGGACTTGTCTGTGTCAAGCAAACGGCTTCCCAGTGAAACGCGAATCATCCGCGACGTCGAACGCGTTCTGACCCAGAACATCCCTCCGGATTGGTCACTCAAGACGAAGTCCCGCACTCCGGCGAACGGCAAATGCATCGATCTACTCGTCGAAGTGGCCTCTCCTGACGGCGAGATCGCTCGTTTCGCGATCGAGGTGAAACGGGCGATCGAACCGCGATCGGTCCCGATGGCCGCTGAACAGATCTCGATGCTCGCCGCGTCCACGATGCCCGAAGCCATCCCGGTCGTCGCCGCCGGCTACCTGTCGCCGAGGACTCGTGAGCTGCTCGACGACTTCGAAGTCGGCTACATCGACACCACGGGAAACATCAGCATTGCTTCATCGGCCCCCGGGCTGTTCGTGTTCACCCAAGGGGCCGACCGTGATCCCTGGCCACAAAGCGTCGATCTTCGATCGCTTCGCGGTCGCGGCGCAGCCCGGGCGATCCGAGCGATCATCGACACTGCTCCCCCGTTCGGCACACGCGAGCTCGCCGGTGTCACCAGCGCGTCGGCCGCCACGCTGTCCCGGGTGCTCGAGCTGTTGGAGCGCGAGGCCATCGTCACCCGCCAACCTCGGGGCCCCGTGCTCGCGGTCGACTGGAAGGCGGCAATCCGACGTTGGGCCGAGGACTACGACCAGACCACCTCGAACACTGCAACCACGTTCCTCGACCCGAGAGGCCTTCCGTCGATCGAGAAGAAGCTCCAGACCACCAAGCTCGCCTACGCCGCGACCGGCGCCCTCGCTGCGCAGCGGTTCAATCCCATCGCACCGGCCAGGACCGCCACCCTCTACGTCGACGATGTGACCAAGACAGCGGATCGCCTTGGGCTTCGTGAGACCGAAGCGGGCGCCAACGTCGTGCTCCTCGAACCCTTCGACCCCGTCGTCTTCGACCGGACCATCACGCGCGACGGCCTCCGCTGTGTCGCCCCCAGCCAGCTCGCGGTGGACCTACTGACCGGCCCAGGCCGGGAACCGTCACAGGGCGAGGAGATACTGGCCTGGATGAAGGAGAACGAAGATGCCTGGCGATCCTGACCCGCTGTATGTCCGCGCCCGCGCTGCGCTGCTCGACGCAACCGACGCCCTCGCGACCCATCTCGACGCGATCGTCCTCGTCGGAGCCCAGGCCATCTACCTGCACACCGGCGATGCCGATCTCGCCGTAGCCGAGTACACCGTCGACGCCGACTTCACGATCGGCCCCGCCGACCTCGCTGACTCCCCACTTCTGGCCGACCTGCTCACCAGCGCTGGGTTCACCACTCGCGAGCACCCCGGCGGCTGGCTCAGCCCCGATGGCATCTACGTCGACCTGATGGTCCCCGAGGCGCTCGCCGGTCCGGGTACCCGCGGTGCACGGCTCGGCCCGCACGGCAAGCGCGTGGCACGACGAGCGAAGGGGCTCGAAGCCACGCTCGTCGACACCCAGGTGATGGAGATCGGCGCCCTCGACTCCGATGACACTCGCACGGTGACGATGAAGGTCGCTGGTCCCGGCGCGCTGCTGGTGGCCAAGGTCCACAAGATCGCCGAGCGCACCCGAGCCGATGATCGCGTCCGGGACAAGGACGCGCTCGACGTGTTCCGCCTGCTGCAGGCGACCGAGACGGCCGATCTGGCCGAGCGCCTCCACCACCTCCGCACCGACGAGCTGAGCGCGGCGGTCACCCTCGAGGCGATCGAGCAGCTCGAGCCCCTGTTCGGCACGGTCGACGCGGTCGGGTCCCAAATGGCGGTCGCCGCTGCGGGGCCCCAGGCGGACGGCGCCACGATTGCAGCCTCGATGGCCGCACTGATCGCCGACCTGCGCGCGGATCTCTGAACCGCAACGGTCAGCGGGTCCGCCCGGGCTCGCTGACCCTTGGACATCTCAGATGAGTCGGCTTGTCGACCATCAGCTGGCATCGGTTCACCCGGTGTCGGCCAGATGGGCCGATGGCACGGACCTCGCTGTCGATCACCGTCGAACCCGTTCTTCGGCGCTCCGGAGGACACCGTCGACCTCCATCGAGCGGCCCGAGTCGCGCGTACTCGAGCCGGCAGACGTAGAACCCCCGCGACAGGGCGTGACCTACTCGGTCTTGTCGGTCAACTCGGTCATAGCCGCGTGGAAGCGGTACATCGCGTCGGCTACGGATTCGTAGCCGGCTCGACGCTCTCCCTCGGGCGAGCGGTACCCACATGAGTCGGCGAGCTCCCAGCAGATCCGGTTCGAACGGTTCTCGGCCTCGTTGTGCCAGACAAGATCAGCCCCGAGCTGAGTCTCGATGGCGGAGCGGTGGGTGTGCAACGCGTCGAACAGCTCGTCGTTCACTGCACCGTCGCCCGACTCGATCCGGAGCTGCACGCGGCACGAGCGTGCCTGCACCCAGAACTCGAACTGATACGAGCCCCGAGTGAGCGCGACGTACGGCCCTTGCACTGGCCCGATGGTCCGGAAGAGGCTCCCGCGCTCGTTCATCACGGCCAGGAGCTCCGACCAGTAGTCGAATCGTTCCGTGTGCCGCGTTCGATCGGCGTCCGAGAGCTTCCGCGATCCCGCAGCTGCCTCCGACTTCCACTCGTTGGGACCAGACACGAGTCGGAAACGGAACCCGGGCGCTGAGTCGCCTATCCGCCACGCTTCGACAACGGCCAGGAACAGCCGGATTCCGCTCCGGCCGTATGCCTCGGAGTATCGGTTCCATTCGTCCGCTACTGCCACGAACTCGTCACGGTGCGATTCGGCGATGACCACGACCGCCCTGCATTCCAGACCGACCGCGTATGCGAGGGCTCGCGTCAAGTGGTCATGATCCCCTTCGCCGTACTGGTTCTCGATCGCCCACTTTCCACCGTCGGCGTCGACGGCCAGGATGTCCAGGGCGCGCCCGCCCGGGACCGCTACTTCGATGCCATCCGACTCGAGCTCCCCGAGACCGAGGTGCGTTGCCATGACGTCGAGGTTGTCGGCGAGCCACGGCGTGAAGTCCCGAGCTTCACCGGGCCATACGGCTCGGATGTCAACGCTGGTGATCTCGAGCGGAGAGGGATCTGTACTCATGAGTGGTCGCCGATCGGACTCCACAGGTTTCGGGGCGGGACGTGTTGAGGACTGCAGGGCACCACCCTCACATCGGCGCCGACGGCCCGATCTTCAACCGTCGGAGCAATGTCGACGAGGTGAAGCCGCCTACTCCCCCGTCACGGGGCCGAGGAACCGGCTCGGCTTGCCGGACCAGCCGACCCAGAGGTCGTCGCGGGCTCGGGTGGCGGCGACGTAGAGCAGGCACTGCTCCCGCTGCAGGTCGATGCGATGCTGCACTTGGTCGGCGGCGAGCGTCGGTGAGTGCCTGCGGCGAGGGGATCGTGGCGTCGTCGATGTCGACCAGGGCCATGTGCTTGAACTCGAGGCCCTTCATCCGGTGCATGGTGCCGATCCGGATCCCGGGTGCTCGGGGCAGGTCCGCGGGCAGGATGCAGTACAGCCGACCGGCCGCCTCCAATGCACGCTCGATCGGGGCGAAGGAAGACCTCGCCCGCGCTGCGATCCCGATGTCCTCTTCGTGGACGCCGTCGGCGATCCACTGCCCGACCTTCGCCACCAGCGCGTCGATCTGCTCCTTCTTCGAGCCGTGTCCGGACAGCTCGGGCTCGGGCCGCTCGCCGGTAGCTGTGGTAGCCGGCGAAGTCCTGCTCGTCGCTGCCGTCGTCGAGGTCGTCGAAGTCGCCCTCGCCGAGGACCGACAGGCTCCAGCGAAGGATCTCGTGGGTCGTGCGGTAGTTGATCTTGAGCTTCCGGGACCGGCCCCGGATGTTGATGCCGACCTTCGACAGCGACGACCGCCGGTCGTAGATGCGCTGGTGGCTGTCGCCCACGATGAACAGGTCGTTCGGCTGCTCGTCGACGATGGCCCGCAGCAGCCGCCACTGGCGTTCGTGCAGGTCCTGTGCCTCGTCGACGACGACGTGGCGGTAGGGCTTGACCGTGCGGCCGTGCCACGTAGCCGGCGGCGGCAGCGGCCAGCTGGAGGTGGGTGCGGGCGTTGCGTTCGATCAGGTGTGCGCGTGAACTCCTCGACGGCCTTCCACACCGTGGCCCGGGCCCGCCGGTCGAGCGGGATTCCCCGCCCGGCCCGGCTGACCGGCGAAGTAGTCGGCCCGGCTCCTGCAGTCGTGGGCCAGGATCACCTGTTCCCACTCGTTGTCGAGGAACTGCGGGCTCAGTTCGAGCCCTCGCTCGTCGACGACCTGCTGCCACAGGTTCGCCACCTCGTCGCTCGGGCCACGACGCGGGGCTCTCCCCCTCGGCGTCCTGCACGATGCGGTAGGCGACCCGGTCGACGTTCACGACGTCGACACGTCGAGCATGTCGGTTCCGCCCAGGCTCCGGAGGTCCTGCTCGATGGCTTGGGCCAGGTTGCGGGTGAAGGTCGTGAACAGGATGGGCTTGCCGGTCCGGTCCTCGAGCCGGTCGGCCAGACGCTTGCGCCCGGTGGATGGCGACGACGGTCTTGCCGGTTCCGGCTCCGCCGGTCACCCGTGCGGGTCCGCGGTAGGTCTCCCGATAGGCGAGCTCGCGTTGTGACGGGTGGAGGTAGATCCTCCACTGGGCCAAGGGCTGGCTGAGGATCTCGTCCAGCTCCTCCTGCCCCTCGACGACGTGGAAACTGCTCTTGGACGCCGGCGCGTCGAGGGCGGCCGGGACGTCGTCGACGTCGATCTCGGCCGGTGTCTCCCGGCCGACGATCTCGGCGTAGATCGTCTCGACGGTGTCGTCGCCGGTGAGGGCGATGAGCGCGTCGGCCTGTCCCGCGGGCAGGACGCCGAGGAGGCCGAGCAGCTGGTCCTCGTCGGTGAAGGCCCGCAGCGCCGGGACGAGGTCACCGTCGATGCCGAGCTGGGTGAACTCCTTGTCCTTGCGGTGGGCGAAGAGCTTCTCGGCGTCGGCCGAGGCGACGACCGCCTCGACCTCGGCTCGGACCGCCTCGACGTCCAGCACCTCGAGCGCACCGGTGGCCGCGTTGACCCGGAAGGTGTTGTTGCGCATCCACCGATCGGTCTTGTCGTGGGTGCCGACCATCATGAGGATGAACAGATCGTCGTCGCCCACGTCCATGACGATGCCGCGGTGGTTGTCGTCGATCCGGATCGTGCGGGCGCGGGGGTCGGCCGCGTTGCTGTGTCGTTCGAGATGGAGACCCTTCAGCGTCGCGCAGCTCCTGAGCCGACAGTTGAGCGAACGTGGCGGCGTGCTCCTGCACCTTGGCCCGGGCCCGAGGTTCGAGCTTGGCGTAGTCGTCGAGGAAGTCTCGGGAGAGCGCGAGTCGGGCCATCAGCTGCCGCTCCCTCGATGACGCTGAATCAGCTCATCGCCGCTCCACTCGGCAGACCGGTCGGGCGTCCCAGCCGGCCGCGACGAAGTCCGACCTGGTCGGTGCGCGAGCACGGCGACCTTCAGGTCGGGCCAGGCGGCCTCGAGTGGCTCACCGCCGAGTTCGAACCCGGCGACGAACGGCGGCGCACCGCGCTGCAGGGCTGCATCTCACCAGCTCAGCCACCGCGTCATCTTCGACGAGGACAGTTCCTCCTCCATCTCGTCGGAGACGGCGGCCGGCTCCTCGATCTCCGGTTCGATCCCGCCGGCGCCGACGTCGACCAACCAGAGGTCTTCGACCGGGATAGGTCTCCTGCTCGGACGCCGCTGAGATGACCACGTCACGGCCCGGGCCATCGACGAACTGCAGGATGTTGGACCACTGGAGCCAGTCCTGCCACCGTCGGCGGTGGAGGTTCTCGTCTCCCGACAACCCGTCGTCGAGCGAGGCGACGACCGTCCAGCGCTCGTCATTGGCCGACCGCTCGTCGGGTATCGAGAAGGAGCGTGATGGGAAGATCGTTGCTGGTGACGGTGCGCCAGGCGATGTGCCATCGCCTCGGCGTCGTCGTCAAGCTCGAGCGCCGGTTGGGCACCGCCGACCGCCGTCTCGGAGCGACGTCGGCGACCGCATCGGCCGCTGGACCGGTGGATCTCCACGGTGGCGTCGCCGGCCAGACCGCCCACCGCGGACAGGGCCAGCCGTCGCCACTCGTCGTCGAACGGGCGGGCCAGGTAGTCGAGCAGGAGTGCCATCGGGTTCTGATTGAGTGCCTCGACGCCGAAGGCCCGCCTGCTGGTCAGCTGCACCGCCTGCGCCCTGGTCTTCGCCTGCGCCCTTGAGCAGGGTCTTGTCGCCCGGCATGCGGGGCGGGTCGGCGAGCACCGCCTTGTGGAACCGCTCCACGTCGTCCCACACGAGGTTCCAGACCAGCATGCCGCTCGGCTCGAACTCCCCGTCGTTTCTGCGCGTCGGCGGCGATGTTGTTGATCTCGTGCGAGGCGTGGAACTGGTAGCCGTCGAGATACACGGCGATCGTCGGGCGCCTTGGCGTCCATTCGCCGGATGAGGTAGTCGGGCACGGTGCTCGGTGTGGTCGACAGGCCCGCCTGCTCGTCGATGCGGTAGCGGGTGCGGTAGCCGTCGAGCTCGAGGCGGAGCTCGAAGGCGGCGTACCCGTCGCTGCCGGGCACCGTCTGGAAGGAGATCTTCTCGTTGGGGTTGGCGTCGGCCCAGTCCCGCAGGGCGATCTTGAACCGGCGTTCGAGCTCGGACTCCTCGACCTTGCCGATGTCGAGGTTGCCGATCGGTCTCGACGGTCATCGGGTTCCCAGCTGTCGAGGAGGTCGTCGAGGATCTCGATGGCGAGATCGCGGCGGGCCAGCTCGTACTCCCTCGGTCGACGACGCCGAGAAGGCATCGGTGACAGGCCGGGCGGCCCTCGGTCGAGCACGGGCAGCGGGAGATCACCTGAGCGCGCTTGCTCGAGGATGGTCTTCATCCGGTCGGGGTCGGCCATCCGGGCGAGGTAGCCGGTGCCGCCCGGGATCGCGTCGAACAGCACGAGGAACCGACGACGACCCTGACCCTGGTCGTTGGGTGCGTCGGAGAGGGCCACCTCGAGGTGGTCGGGATCGCCGCCGAAGTCCTCGCGGAGCCCGAGGAGCAGCGCTCCCTTGAACGAGGCCAGCCGCTCCTCCACCTCGAACATCGACACGGGGACCAGCAGGCGGATCGCTTCGGTGGTCAGCTGGTGGAGGAGCCCGATCTGGTCCCATTGGGCGCCGACCGCGCCGGAGCGGACCTTGCACCAGCCCTGGTGCAGCCGCTCGGGCCTGGTGCCGTTCGCGGTCGTCTCGCGCCTCGGTGCACCGCACCACAGTGGGCGCAGACGGTGAAGCCGGTGACGTCGGTAGCGCACGGCCGGCGACGGTGCGTCTCTCTCCGGGCCGGTTGCTGAACCCGAGGTTGATGGTGCGCAGGTGGGTCACGCCGGCGAACTCGGCGCCGAAGGCCCGGTCGGTGAGCGTCCACGCTCCGCTCGATCTCGCTCGGGTTCGACGTCGACGGTGAGGACCGTTTCGTAGCGCTCCCGTCGGCGTTCGTCGCTCTCGTCGAAGACCCGGGCGCCTCTCCTCCGAGCCGTTGGCGAGAGCCGTTCGCATTCGCAGCAGCGTGTACCGGCGCCCGGTGTCGGCGATGCCTTGGCCGGCGCAGCGGGGGCAGACGGTGGGCGGGTCGCCTTCGAGCTCGATGGTGCCGAAGCCGCAGTCGGGGCAGAGCCGCCAGGTCTCGTAGAGCGGTTCCTGCGCGGAGCCGATCTCGAGGGCGTCGATGTGGTGGCGGTGTCCCCCGGCGTAGAAGGAGTTGGCGGGTGCGAACTCGGTGATGGCCCGACGGGCCGAGCGCTTGTACTCGACGAGGTCGGTCTCGTAGCCGTCGTCGGTCTGCGACCACATCGTGGCCGACGAGGGTGACGGTGTCGTCGGCCAGCGTGTAGTTGGGCAGGATGCCGAGACGCTCGAGGGCCGACAGCGAGTACTCGCTTCGGTGTCCGCCGGAGCAGGTCGATGACGGCCTGCCGCTGGCCGCGCAGGCTCTGGAGCTCGACCTCCTCGTCGGGAGCGAGCGCGGCCTTGGTCTTCGAGCCGGTCGATGGCGCCGGCCAGGCGGGTTCGACGGTTCTCGAGCTCGCGCAGCTCGCGCTGCCAACGCTCGACCGCTTCCTTGACCGCCGCCTCGATCTCGGCGCCGGCGAAGACCCGGAGGTGCTCGACGGTCGGCGCCGCCAGCCGGTCGCCGAACAGGGCGAGGAACCGATCGACGTGGGTCGGGATCGAGGAGCGACGCGTCGATGGCGGCCCGCAGGTAGCCACCCTCGTCCAGCCCGGTGCGCATGAGCTGGCCGACCTGGTTGGGCAGGACCGGGCCCTGCGACGCGTCTGGTCGGCGATCCGGTCCAGCAGGAAGGCGACGTACTGGCGTTGGAGGGTCTCGACGGCGTCGAGGAAGCAGTCGGGCGGCCGCACGTCGCCGGCGATCATCGCCTCGGGGTCGGCCAGGTAGTAGAGGCCGTGGGTGTCGGTGCGGACGAACGTGGTGATCAGCGAGTTGCCGGTGGCCCGGCCGGCCCGGCCGACCCGCTGGATGTAGGACGCGGGGTTGCGGGGTACCGACGTGAGCATGACCGACGAGAGGTCGCCGATGTCGATGCCCATCTCGAGGGTCGGAGTGGCGGCGATGCACGTTGGGGGCGTCGGGGGCGGTCCCCTCCTTGAAGGCTCGCTCCAGCTTCTCGCGACTGGCCCGACCGAGCAGGCCGGTGTGCTCGCCGGTGACGACCCGTCGGGTGACGCCCGATCGGTAGAGCGAGCGGTAGTACTGGCTGCCGGTCGCCGGTGCCGGCTCGAAATCGGCCGACGCAGCGGTAGCGGAGGCAGGGCGAACCCGCTCCAGTCATCGAGGTCGGCTCGGCGGGACCGCGTGCAGGTGGCCACAGATCGTGCACTTGACGAGCGAGTCGGCGGGCCCGTCGTCGCCGTCCGGGTACGTCGCGTGATCACGACCGCGTTCCGGTCGAGCGCGTAGACCGTGTGGGCGCCGGCCCGTCGCGGCGACGACGGCGTCGGACTCCTTGGCCAGGAGGTTCAGCGTCCAGAGGTTGAGCTCGCGGCCATGGCCGGGGTCGAGCCCCAGCGTCCGCACCGCCCAGTCGACGATCCAGGTCGGATTCGGTCCGGCCGGCGACGGTGACCGAGTCGAGATCGCCCGAGCCGTGCGGTGGTGAAGAAGCTGGGCCGGCCCTGGTCGGGCGTGAACGGCGGCAGGCCGTCGGGGCGGCCGCCCCAGAGGAACCACTGCCGGCCTCCGCTCTCGAGAAACGGGCTCGAGCAGCGGGTGGGCGAGCCCGCCGCGGAGCCGCATGCGCTCGAGGAGCCCGCGCAGGTACTGCGTCACTGCCGAGCGGGTCCGGCGGACTGCGCCGGTGAGCGCGCTGGATCTCCTCGCCGATCAGCCCGGCGAACTCGTCGAAGTCGTCCAGCCGCACCGCGGCGGCGGCCGCCCGGGACAGCTCGAGGGTCCGTCCGACCCGGGACCGCAGCCCGATCTCGAGATCGACCTCGAACCCCAGTCGCTGGCGCGCAGGATCTCGATCGCGCCCGGCGGCGGGCTGATCGGTCCAGGTCGTCTTGACCAGCGGATGGCGGGTGAGGTCAGGGGGGACGAGCCCGAATCGGTCCCGATCGGTCTCGGCTTCGGCCAGCGACCAGGTCACCGAGATCCGCCGCGGTGACCGCTCCCTCGCGCTGGACGACCCGAGACAACAACGACCGCAGGTTGATGCGATGGGTCCGGCCACCGAAGAACGACGCCCGGTGCGAGGCGTCCTGCACCGAGTCGGTGAAGGCCAGCAGCTTGCGCTCCTCCTCGTCGAGGTTCGGGGAGGCGAACAGCGTGTTGATCGAGACCGACGCCAGGCTGGCCACCGCCAGACCGAGGAAGCGGATCCCGTCCCGCTCGCCACAGCCCGGGCACCGGTTGGCGCGGGCGTCGTCCTCCGACGGCGTGACCAGCACCGGCACCGACGTCATCGTCGGGCTCGTCGACGAGGCGTACGGGCGAACGGCGAGTACCAGCGGCCGATCGGCGTCGTCCGGGTGGGCCCGCAGCAGCGTGCGCACGCAGGGGCGACCGGCCGAGCGCAGCCGGTGTAGATCGTCGCTGGGTTGATGCCGAAGGCGTCGCTGGTCTCGGAGGCGAGTGCCATCCAGCCCGACATGCCGCAGCGGCGGCAGTAGATCGGCGGGCAGCTCCGAGCCCGGCATGCGGCGGCCGCTCGTCCTCGTCGCACCGTGGCGGCGGTGTCGCGCCAACGAAACGACGGTTCGTGTCGGACACGGTTCGCAAGAGTCGGGACACCTCGCGGATCCAGAGCTGGACCTCGACCGAGAAGAGCGGGCGCTCGTCGGTCGCCCTGGCGGCGGCGAGCCACCGACAAGCAGACGCAGGTACTGGGCCAGCGCACGCTCGACGGCGGCACCCTCTCCGGTCATGAGGGCTCGGCCCCAGTCGGGGCGCGAACGCGACGATCTCGGCGACCGCGTCGGGCCAGGAGCGGGAGCGGTCGCCGACGGTCGGTGAGGACGGCCCGGGTCAGCGGGTGTTCGAGCAGCCGCTCGCCGAGGATGAACGGGTCGTCGACCGGGGTCGGGGTCGTCGGGGTCGGTGCAGAACGCGGCGGCGACCGTCGTCGTGGTCGTCGAGGTCGGCGACCGAGATCGGCGTCCGGGATCGGCAGCCGGTAGTTGGTGGCCGGCGCAGGCCTCGTCGGGGGTCTGGCGGGTCTCGCCGATGACCGAGTCGGCGTCGAAGTCGACACCGAAGACCTTGCCGGCGAACGCCGCGCAGCTCGACCAGCGCGTCGGCGCCCGTGCCGAGCGTGGCCGAGGTCGCGACCGGTGTGGCGCGTGCCCAGCGGGCGGTCGGGTGTCGCCATCCGGAGCGTGGCGCCGAGCCGGCGGAGCAGCATGGCGACATCGGTGCCCTGGGCGCCGTCGTAGGTGTGGAACTCGTCCAGCACGACGTACTGCGAAGCGTGTCGGGCTCGTTGACCGCCCACAGGTCCCGGTCCTGCTGCCGCAACAGCAGGAAGTCGAGCATCTTGTAGTTGGTGAGCAGGATGTCGGGCGGGTCGGCCCGCATGACCTCGCGCTTGTCGATCAGATGGTCGGGTCCCATCGACGTGTGGCGGCCGGTCTCGCCGATGTAGAGCCCGGCGGTGACGCCGGCCAGGCGGTTGCTCGGTCGGCGATCAGATCGGCGATGCGACCGCGCCTGGTCGGAGGCCAGGGCGTTCATCGGGTAGAGGATCAGCGCCTTGATGCCCTGCTGGCCCGCGGCCCGCATCCGGGCACAGTGGTCGAGGATCGGGTAGAGGAAGCACTCGGTCTTGCCCGACCCGGTGCCGGTCGTGACCAGCGTGGGCCGGGGCGGCTCAGCGTCCCGCTGACGAGAGCCGAGCGAACGAAGCCGCCTGGTGCTCGTAGGGCAGGAACCCGGCCGGCAGCCACTCGAGCGGCGACTCCCACGTCGTCCGGGTCGGCCTGCCGGAACGGGGTACGGACCTTCAGGTAAGGCCCGCGGAAGATGCCCTCGGCCTGGTCCTCGAGGAAGGCCGACAGCGCGTCGCGCACCTCGTCGTCGGTCAGCGCGAACGTGCTGGCCAGGTACTCGACCAGCGCCGAGCGGATCTCGGTGACCACGAGGGACGGGATCACGCTCTGCGCTCCCCTCGGTCCCGTCCCCATCGGCCGCAGCGTAGTCAGCGTGTCCTCGGGCAGGCCGAGCGAAGCTCGTTCAGCTATCGGCCGTCGGGATCGTCGCGATGAGTGTCCCAATAGTCCTCGTCCACCGTGAAGTCGAGAAGCTCGATCAGTACGTTCGGCCTAGGCTCGGTGTCGGATCTCCATGGCGTAGAACACGAACGGCGGAAAGAGACCCGAGGCCGGGATGACAACCAGACGGATCGGCGAGCCGGTCGATTCCGGCCGCAACCCGTCGAACCCACGTTCACATGCGAGCAGGGCCGCACCAGCGGTCCGACGCAGAAGTCGTCGAAGTCTGGCCGCGACCCGACGGTGGCCAGCGACCTCTCGCCTTCTCGAGAAGGTCTTGGCGGTGGTTCAGCCCGCGGCACGGTGGCCGTGCTCGGCGACAAGCTCCGCGGCCCGTTCGTCACGGCTTCTCGCAGGTGGTCGGGAATCTCCGCGTCAGCCGTCAGGTAGGCGCTGGCGTCCGGAATCGTTTCCCCGACATCGACGAGCTGCCAGCCGAGTTCCGTCGTGGGACAGAGCGCTGACCTGCGAGCCCGTGAGCGACCGCAGCTCTTCGGCGACCTCGTCGATCGTCGCCTTCTCTTCGGAGCTGAACAGGTCGCATCGGGTTTGTCACGAACCAGCAACCGATGGTGCCGGTAGCCGAGGGCATCGAACTCGTCGATCAGCTCGGCTCGGCCATCCTGCACGAGCTTCGTCCGCACCGGGACAAGCCGGCGCGGAGCCGGTCCTTGCTCGAGCTTCTGGTACTCGGCCCCGCTGATCGACGACCCGGTCTTGCGGATATGGGCGAAGTCGGCGAAGTAGAGCAGCTTGTTGAGCTTGGTAGCCCCGCCGGATCGATCGCGTTCGAGGAGCTGGGCGGCGTAGAGGACCATCTCCGCGAACTTGCGCTCGTCGTACTGCGTCGGCACCGCGACAACCGTACTCGTCAAGCTCATCCTGGCCCCGCTACAGATCCGCATCTCATCACCAGTTGAGTATCCGCCGGGGGAGACGGTCCACGCCGTGCGGCCGATCGGCCCGAGACACCCGCGCCCGCGGGCGCGCCCCGAAGGTCGACTGTCACACCCCAGGGGTAGGGTCGAACGTAGTTCGACCCTACGCGTGAAGGGGTCGAGCGGGCCGCAAGAACGACGAGCGACTTCCCCAGTCAGCGCCTCGATAACCGGGAAGTCGCGCATGTCCGAGCACGCCGTCAAGAACGAGCCGAGCGACCTCTCGCTCCTCCCCCTTCCCGAGCTCGAAGCCGAGCTGTGTCGCCGTGGCCCAGGACCGACACAGCTCGAAGCACCGACTGCTTCACCTGCTGGCCGAGTACGACGCTCGCAACGGCTGGGTCCTGCACGGCGCAACCTCGTGCACCGCGTGGTGGGCCGAGGTCTGCGGGATCGAACGCAGCACCGCACGAGAACAGCTCCGGGTCGCTCGAGCGCTCGTTGCGCTCCCGGCGCTCGACCAGGCCGTAGCCGAGGGCACGCCTGTCCTACGCCAAGGCCAAAGTCATCTCCCGGCTCGCCGACGCCCGACACCATCGACGAGCTCGTCGAGCTGGCCGCACCGTGCCCGGCCGGCCGGCTCGGTGTGATCCTCGCGGCCTGGCAGCAGCGGCACGATTCAGCCGACTCGATCTCGGCCGCGCAGTTCGACGCTCGCCATGTTTCCTGGCGAACCGAGCCGGACGGCATGACGACCTTCACCGTCCGACTCCCACCCATCGACGCTGGACGCCGTCCAGGCTGGCGTCGACACCCAGGTCATGCGGACCACCGCGCCCACGGGCGCGTCCCTCGGCCAGTCTCGAGCCGACGCCACTCGTCGAGCTCATCGCGTCGAGGCGGCGGTGTCGGCGCCGAAGTACTCGTCCACGTCGCCCGAACCAAGGACGGAGCCCTCGTCGCCGCGCTACCTGACGGCACGCCGGTGCCCGACCCGCAGGTCAGCCAGCTGCTTTGCGAGAGCACCGTGCGGGCGCTGGTCCACGACAGCGACGGAGCACCCATCGACGCCTCGCCGGCTCGACCTGCCCCGACCAAGCGCCAGCTCCGACTCCTCCACGAGCGGGACCAGCACTGCCGGTACCCCGGCTGCACCGCCCGCCAGTTCCTCCACGCCCACCACGTCATCCACCGCGAGCACGGCGGCCCGACGATCGTCGCCAACCTCATCCTGCTCTGCTCGTTCCACCACCGACTCGTCCACGAGGTGGCTGGCCCGGGCATGGGCCGCCGCCGCCGTCGGTGGCCCATCCCCTTCGGCGAGATCAGGGCCTTGATTCGTGGTCTCCGTGGGGCGACCCACTCGCAGTCCGGCTGCTTCCTCTGACACGCTTCACGCGTGGGACCAGCTGACCGACTCCGGCGCCGCCGCGCAGAACGGCAGTACGGCACCGCCCGGGCCGGTCGCAGTGGCGAGGAGTTCTCCCGGCAACGCTTCGACTCCTACGTGCGAGCGAACGTGAAGGCGCTCGCCCTGGCCGGAACCCTCTTCGCCCTCCTCGCGCTTCCGCTCTGGCTCCTTCTCTCCTTGTCGCCACTGGAGGAGGGTCGGTGGTTTGTGCTGGGGCTCTATGTCGCAACGGCGGGCGCAGCAATGCACCACTGGTGCTTCGTCGACAGCGGTGCCGCGACCGGTGCGATGGGCATCACCGGCGAGGAATGGACCGACGTCGAGCTACGTCGACTGCGACGCAAGGGTTGGCGCACGATCAACCATCTGGTGTTTCGTGGCCGGGCCGACATCGACCACATCGCCGTCGGCCCCGACGGCGTGATCGTGATCGAGTCCAAGTTCTGGTCGGGAAGACGGCAGCTCGATCGCCTTGATCCGCTCGTTCTCGACGCCGCCGAGCAGGCACTCCGCAACCAGAAGGACGTGCAAGGCCACCTCGGGTGGGGCGCGAAGCGCGATGCCAGAATCACGTCGCTCGTCGTCGTATGGGGCCGAGAGGTCAGCCAGGCCGGCGATGAGCCGATTCGAACACCCGAGGGCGTGAACGTGATCGCGGGAGAGCATCTGCGGACGGTGCTCTCTCACTTGAATGAAGCGTCGCTGACCCCAGCCGAGATCGACGCCGTTGTATGACAAGCTGACCGCCTGGGTCGACCAGAAGGACGCATGGACCGAACGGGATGGCGAGGACGAACCCACGCTCCGCGAGCTCGCAGAGCATTGGTTCTGGCGGTTCGTCGTCGGCATCACCGGGTTCTTCGTCGCAGGGCTGGCGCTGAATCTCCGCTGGTGGTTCCCGCTGGCCGCGCTCGGGCTTACTGGCGGTCGGCCTCGCCGCCCGAACCAGGACCGAGCTCCGACCGTTCGCCACGCCATGGATCATCGGAACCCAGGCGGTGACAGCGATCGTGGTCGTCGCCGTAATCGTGGACCTCATCGCCGGCTGACGCCGGTCCGCTCCAGCTCAGTCGTTGAGCTGCTCGTTCAAGGCCTACTGCTACTCGGACACTGCGTGGACGAGAGAAGCCACGATCTCCTTGATCGCCGCGTTGTTCTCGATCAGCGCTTCGCACGAGAAGGTGAACGCTGACAGCGACACGACCGTCGTCGGAACGGCGCCAGGGAGCTCTCCCACCACGTTGACGTACTCCGCCAAAGCGGGGGCGATACTCGGCGTGTGCTGGGCGGAGCTCTCGTCGAACCCGAGGGTCTGGTCGGTGAGTCCCATCCATCCGCTGACGCCGGGTGGGAACACCCAGCCGATCGACAGAGGCTCGGGCCGGTCGCTCGTCCGGACGCGGATGGAAAATCCCGTCGTCCCCCAGAAGATGATCAGACCCAAGCCAGAGCAGAACGAAAGGACGTCATCCAGGATCTCCCGGCAACGATCGTCAGCCTCGGGGGGAAGAAGGAGTCAGGATCCACTGGCGGCTTCCGATCGCCCGTGCCACCCGGTCCGCTGTCTGGGGGTGGTTTGACGACGGTGCGAGCCTCGAACGCCTCGATGTCCTCGGACTCGCTGGCAAAGCGGATCAGCTCTACGAGCGCGACGCGGAAGGACCTGCCGGTGGCGTTCAGGTACCGAGCCGTCCTCTCCATGGCCGGCGTGAACCGTTGGGCCACCACCGCGTAGAGAAAGGACCCCTGCCCGAGCGCCGCTTCGACGCGGTCCCCGAACTGGCTGCGGTCCTCATTGTCCCAGTCATCGCCCCAGGTTGCCTCAGCCGCCTCCATGAGCGACTTCGCCCCGTGACAGGGCGAGTCGGTCGGGCAGTACGGGCTGTTGAAGTACCTGACGGCCACGGCGGCTTCGAACTCATCGAAGGACATCTGCCACATGTCCGCTCCGTAGTCGATCGCCTGGGAGAGCGCGGCACGGAAGTCGGGGTTCTTCGGTCCGGTCTTGAACTCGGCGACGAGAATCTCGCCACCCGGGGCGATGCCGACCAGGTCCGGTGCCCCGGAGGCGAGCGACGTCTCACGGCCGACCACCATGAGCGGCGCGGACCATCCGAATTCTTCGATGGGGATCAAGTCGGGGTTCTCCGTGAGGCACTGCTGCAGTTGCGCTTCGTCATGGGCCTCCACCTCGGTGAGGACCACTCTCCTGCCACCGGGTCCAACGACCAGGATCTTCCGTGGGCCATTTCGCCATCCCCTCATCCCCATGGATCACCTGCCGCACGATCGGGCGACGGGTCAAGATCATGCCAGGGTCTCGCCGGCCCCGCCCGCCGGGCGCGGGGGCCACCACTCTCCCGCCACCGCTGTCACACCCCCGATGTAGGGTCGAACGTAGTTCGACCCTACCCACGCGCAGACCGCAGCGATCGGGAAGGCGACGAGCTCCCTTGGTGTGAGGTCCACTGCTGCATCGCGACCCGCGCCCGCGGGCGTGGGCTCAGGGGGAGGTCGCGTCGCCGATCGGCGTGTAGTAGGACAGGCATCCCTCTCCACAGGGCGGTACTTCGGTCAGCAGATCAAGACCAGATCGCGGTTGAAGATCCGCTCCGGGATAGGCGGCGCCACGCCGTGGCCCCACATGAAGAGTTCAGCGCCGGCACTGCTCGGCCGCATCTCCAAGGCTGGCGGTGGATGCACTCGCTCAGCTGAGGCGAGGTTCCAATCACTACTGATTAGGTCTTCGCGGTCAAGCACCCCAAGCACGCTCGGCAGCCGAGCGGCACTATCGACCTCCAAGGCTGGCAGGAGATGTGTCGACGTCGAACCGCAGATGGGGGAGCTCGTTCCGTTGATGCAGATCCACCGCCGACCGCGTCGGCCGGCCAGGTCAGATGGAGCTCGCGGTACATCACGTAGTGCATGCGGAGCTGGAGGCTCGAGAGGCGACCGATCTGGGCAATGATCGGAACGCCGCTGTCATCGTCGGGACCACTCGCTGCGAGCACCCCGCCGAGATAATCGGCGGAGAGTTCATCGTCGGTGAACGCTGCCTCCATGAATGCCTTGAATGCGACACGATCACTTGGAGTGACCGGTCGGCCGTCAGCCATCTGCTCGCTCGCCTCCTCGACGCTGCCGGATCGCTGCCTTGCGCTTCTCGATCCAGACCTCCCTCCGCGCAGTCAGCGGTACGGCCACCGTCTTGGCCACCTCGCCGCCAAGAGTCGACAACACGGCCCCGACAATCATTGATGCCTCATCCATGCGCGTACTCCCCTGCGTCGAGGCGGCGTTGGAACTCGTTGTAGGCCCTGGTCATCTCGAGCTCGCGGTCGGCTCGGGTGAAGGGGGGCGTGTAGTGGCCGAGCCAGTCGACGCTGTCGGGGTCCTCCTCGTACTGCTCGAAGAGGGTCCAGAGGTTCTTCCACTCCTTCGGTAGGTCGCCGGCCTTGGCCTGGTCCTGGAGCTGGGCCTGGCGGTAGCCGGCGGACTGGTGGTAGCCGCAGAGCTTCCGGCCCTCGGCGTCGAAGGCCATCTTGTACTCGTACTTCCGCAGCACCGCGAACTGCGTGCGGTACATCGCGCAGAGCTGCTCGGCGGTGAGCCCGAGCATGAGCGCGGCCAGCGCATCGAGCTCGACCAGCGCCATGCGGCGCTCCTGGTCCCGGCGCAGCGGCGTGGCCATCGACCACGTGGGCTCGACGTCGCCGAGGGCGATCGCGGTCGAAGTCGGGATCGGTCCAGCGATCCTGCCGCCAGGCCGGGTCGAACAGCTCCTCCCACAGCGGCGCGTAGTCCGCCGTGAGGCAGTTGAGCCGGAGGGTGCGGAGGAGGAGCGGCCGGATCGAGGGGTGATCCGGTCGGAATGCGGGAATCGGTCGAGCCAGCTCGTCCTGGATGTCGCGCTTGCCGGACACCTTGACGAGGTAGTCGATACGGCAAGGTCGACCAGAGCCCAGCCAACTAGCGCCGTCTGCCGAGTGTCGGCAAGCGCAGCGAGTGTGACGGTGTTGACGTGTGCGGGTCCAGGCGGGACGATGCGCGGCGTGGAGCGACCGCTCGAGCCCGGGCTGCGTCATCCGGCGCCAAGCGACGCGCCAGCAGCTGCGTGCTCGGCTGGCCGTCCCAGTGGGCGAGGTCGGCGTCGTACTCGTCGCGGTCGCAGGCTCGCTGGTAGTTGGTGCGGGGGATGACCCGCTCGGGGAGCTGCTCGAGGTCCCAGTCGCTGTAGTCCTGGTTGTGCTTGCAGTTCTCGTTGGGCTGCTTGGCGAACGGCGTGGCGACCGTGAAGTGGGGGCCCTGCAGGATGACCTCGTCCCACGACGCGGGCACCGCGGTCTCCCACCGGATGATGCCGTCGGTCTTGGCGCCCTTCTCGTGCCAGCCCGCGGTCCAGTGGTAGTCGTGATCGGCGAGGCGGACCGGCTGATCGGCCAGCACCGACAGAGCCTCGAGGTCGGCCGGTCGTCACCGGGCGCAGCAGACGGGCCTCGGCCGCCGGTGTGCCCGGCTCGTCGAACAGCCGGGCCCAGTCGGCGAGGACATCCTCGGTCGATCGTGAGCGACCCGAGCGCGGTGTGGGCGGAGGTCCCAGCCGCCCGCGGGGTGCTGGATCGCCGGGACGCTCGCCGCTGCCGTCGTGGTCGAGCGAGCCGTCGACCGTCGTCGGGGTGGAACAGGCCGAGACCTGGATGAAGCGAACGTCGGCTCGCCGGGCTCGCGTAGACGTGGACGCCGTAGAGCTCCGTGTCGTGCGATGTCCTCGAACAGCATGCAGCTCGTTCGACGAACTGCCAGTGGCGACGAAGGTGGCCGATACGTCTGCCCGCCGAAGCGCTCCGGCCTTCGGGTCCACGAAGTGGCTCTCGGGGTGGAGCAGCCCGACGATCCCCGCTCGGCGCAGGTGGCGCCAGATCGTGTCCATGAACACCATGTAGAGGTTGGTCTGGACGCCGGCCAGCACTGGTCGCAGCACCGGCGAGCCGAGGCTCTCGACCACGCCCTCGGCGCTGGCCAGCTCGGCCAGGTAGCTCGTCTGCGCACGCCGGCTCGGCCAGGTCGACCGCCCGGCGGTCCTTCTGACCGCCGCTCGGCGGCTTCTCGGTGATGCCCCACCACGGGTCGAGCTCGGCCAGGACCAGGTCGTCCTTCCAGTCGGCCGCACCCACGGCGGGTTCCCGACCTGGAGGTCGAACCCGCCTCGCTCGGAACACCGGCGCGAACTCGAGGTCCCAGTGCCAGGCGCCCTCCCGTCGGCGGCGTCGCAGCGCGACGGCCAGCCACGGGTGCTGCTCCCGCAGCTCGGCCACCGGCACCTGGCCGGCGCTTGGCCTGCTCGGCGGCGTCGATCATCGCCTGGAGGTCGGCGAAGCAGGTCGAGCTGGCCGATCGGCGCCGGCGCTGCGTCGGGGCGGACGAGCGCCTCGGCGACCTGGAGCCACTCGCCCCAGGTCGGTGGCTTGGTCGCCGATGTCGAGGGGCCAGAACCACAGGCCGACCCAGGCGTCCATCAGCGTGCGGAGCCGGCCGAGCGGCGAGTCGGGGTCGTCGCAGCAGCGCTTCGGCCTCGGCTCGGCTGAGCGCCGCAGCGCCGGCGGCGCTCGGCTCGGCGCCGTAGACGTCGATCGGCCGGCGCAGCCGCTGCTGGGTGACGGCGATCCACTCGGCCGCGCTCGCCCACAGCCGCTCGACGCCCGCGGCCAGCGCGGTCAGCCGCTCGGCGTCGGTCTTCGTCGGGCGCCTTCTGGATCGCCTTGCGCCACTCCTGCAGCGCCTTCGGCCTCGTCGGTCGCGCAGCTCCTTGGCCTCCTTGCGGCCGGCGACCGCAGCCCAGCCGTGGCCGGGCAGGAGGAAGTGGTGGATCTCGTCGTCGTCGAGCGGGCCGTCGGACAGCTTGCGGTCGACCGGCGGCTGGACCTTGCCCTTCCGTGGTCTCGGCCCACGGCCGGTCGCCGAGCTGGCTCACCCGCCAGGTGGCCCGGCGGCAGCCGATCAGGCTGTTGCCCCGGCGGAGCTGCAGGCCGAACCACGGTGCCTTCAGGCCGGGGTACATGCAGTTCAGCCACAGGCTGACCTCGGCCAGCTCGACCGCGGTGGCGTTGAGGTCGACGCCGTAGCTCTGGTGGAGGGCGAAGTGGGCCTTCACCTTCTGGAGCTCGCGCTGGTAGCGGTCGGCGTCGAGCGTCTCGCCCAGCTCGGCCTGGCGGCGCTTGAGGTACTCGGCCGACGAGCTGGTTGATCGCCTCGTTGAGGAACGCCCCCGAGCCCAGCGCCGGCTCGCAGATGGTGAGGTCCAGGATCTCGGTGGCCTCGGTGATGCCGGCGCTGCCGCCGGGCTCGCGGGCGTAGTCGTCGGTGCCCAACAGCTCGGCCAGGGCGTGCTTGCACCACGCAGCGGGTGAGCACCTCGGGCGTGTAGTAGCTGGCGCTGCGCTGCCGGTCGCGGCCCGACAGGCGGAACACGAAGCTGCCCTTCGGGTGCAGGACCCGCTCCGGTCGTCGCCGGTGACCTCGTCGGTGCGGGTGACGAACACGTCGTCGGGGTAGTCGTCGGCGTCGTCGACCGGCAGCATCCAGGTGCCGTCGGACGGGTCGCCGCCCTTGGCCACCTCGTACAGGTCCTCGGTCGGCGAAGAACCCGGTGTAGGCCATCAGCCCCTCGTAGACCGCGCCGAGCTGGTTGATGCCGAGCTGGGCGTAGGAGATGAACCCGGCCGCGTCCTTGGCGTCTTCGCCCGGGGCCAGCATCAGCTTGTCGCAGCACCTGCTGGAGTGCCTCGTTGCGCAGCGTCACCTGGTTGAGCAGGCTGGTGGAGCCGGGATCGAACAGCTCGGCGTGCAGGCCGGGGAACTGGAGGTAGTCCTCGGCCGAGCGCTCGGCGCTCTCGGCGTCGGCGATGGTCGTGGAGCAGCCAGCTGCTGCTCGGCCTGCTCGGCGTGGTAGCCGTCGTTGACCAGCTCGAACAGCAGGTCGAGCGACTGGTGCAGATGGCTGCCGTTGCGGGCCGTGTCGTCGTCGAGCTCCATCAGCGCACAGCTCGCGCAGCCGGTCGAGGCTGTAGCCCTCGACGTAGGCGGCATCGTCGGCGGGCAGGATGCCGAGCTCGGGCCGCGACTCGGCGTAGAGCAGCACCAGCAGCCGGAACAGGTAGCGCAGGCACTGGCGGGTGAGCTCGGTCGGCGTCGACGTCGGAGCGGGAGTACGAGCTTCTGGCTGCTGGCCTGGGCCTGGTCGTCGAGCTGGTCGATGACCTCGTTGGCCAGCAGCTCGATCGACTCGCGGATGCCGTTGCGCAGCTCCTTCGACACGCCCACCGCGTGCTTGTGGGAGCTCGTCGACCAGCTCCTCGAGCAGCGACTGGCCGGTCGTGCCCTCGAGCGCCTCGGGCACGATGACATCGGCCGAGAACAGCGCGGCGATGGTCTCCAGCTCGCCCTTGGCCTTGGTGTCGTTGCGTTCCAGGGCGCGCGTCGAGGTCGACGGCCGAGGAAGCGGCCCTCGGCCCACTTGGCCCGCTCGGCCAGCAGCACCACGTTGCCGCCCAGCACCAGCACGTAGCGGGGCGGCTCGTCGGTGGAGAAGATCTCGCCCACCGCGTCCGACGGCCGCGTGCACCGCTCGCTTGTCGTCGCTGCGCATGCAGCGGGTCGCAGCAGCTGGCCGGGCTGCTCGACCTCGTGGAGCAGTGCCTCGTCGTACGTCGAACAGGTCGTCGACCGAGTCGGCCAGGCCGGCCTCGATCGGCGACCAGCAGCAGTCCGGTGCTGGTCTCGACGTGGGCGGCGACCGGGACGGTGACCAGGTGCTCGGTGTTGCGCTTCAGCTCCCAGCTCGGTGCGCTCGGGCGGCGAAGCCCGAGCGCGGTCGAGCACGCACGTCGTTCAGCTCGGCCCAGCGCGGCGGTCCGGTTCGACCGCGACGCCTCGATCGCGGCGGCACGGGCCGTGAAGAACGGCCTGGGCGCATGCCCGTGATCCGGCGCCGGGCGGTGGTCTCGCCCTGCTCCTCGATCTCCTTCCACGTGCCCCGCAGGTCGCCGAGGTCGCCGCCGATGACGGCGTCGAGGTAGTGGTTCGAGAAGAACTCGCCCCGGTTGACGATGCTCTCGAAGATCATGCGCTCCCCTTCGGGGCCAGCACCGCGACCACCCGGATCAGCGGCTGGCCGACGATGCGCATCGACTCGATCAGCGCCTCGGTGTCGTTGCGCACCTCGCCTGGTGTGCTTGTCGCGGTCCCGGCGGCGTCGCTCGTCGAGCTCGCGAACGCGAGCTGGTGCGAGTCGGCGACCCAGCTCGTCGAGCCGCTCGGCCGGCGCGGCCAGCAGCTCGTCGAGCTCGGCGTCGTGCGCCGCACGGCGATCGGCCAGCTCGGCCCGGGCCGCTTCGACCGCGGCCGGCAGCGCCGGCCTCGAGCGGGGCGTAGTCGATCGGACGGCCCGGGTTCGGCATGCCGGGCCCGACTCCGGCCTTGAGCAGCTCGTCGAACAGGTCGCCGACCACCATCCGGCCCACCGCCTCGGTCACCGCCATCCACTCGACCAGCTGGGGCTGGCCCCGGCCGTTGGAGTAGAGCCCCTGCACGCAGTAGATGGGGGCGGCGACGTCGGCCACGATGACCGGTGCCTCGTTGCGGCCGACCACGACGAGCACCTTGTCGACCAGCCAGTCGACGAACGGATGCAGCGGCGACAGGTGCCCGACCTTGGGCCAGCTGCGAGTCGGTGCGTCTCCCGGGCCCGTCCAGGTGGCGCTGCGCCTCGCTCGCGGTCGCCGGTGAGCATGCAGCCGCTCGGCGACCTTCTGCTCGGTCATGTAGCTGCGGGGCAGCGCCGAGAACCGCTTCACCAGGTCGGGCGGGGGCGCCAGCGAGAACAGCTCGGGATGGTCGTCCTCGCGGCGGCGGTCCAGCTCGGTGTCGGGATCGTCGAAGGCGCCGGCCAGCGCCTCGTCGACGAAGTGCCGTCTCGTCGCCGAACAGCGTGGGCGACTCGTACTCGGGGATCGGGTCGTGGCCGGTGTGGCCCCCGATGAGGGTCATCAGGTCGAACGTCCTCGGCCGGCTCGGTCGGGGACGACCTCGTCGGGGTCGACGCCCTCGCGCCAGCTTCTTGGCGATCGCCTCCTCCTCGAGCTTCGACGTCGTGGAGCCCGAGCAGCGAGCCCGAGTCGCCGAAGGCCCGGTGGGCCTCGTGCTCCCGCTCGAGCAGCTTGGTGAGCACCCGGACGTCGCCGTCGCAGATCGGCGCGGCTGGGCTTCAGTAGCAGGGCCCGGACGTCGGGGGACTGCAGCTGGCCGTAGCGGTCGATGCGGCCGTTGCGCTGCTCGATGGTGATGAGCGACCAGGGCAGGTCGAAGTGGATGAGGTGATGGCACTGGCGGTGGAGGTTCACGCCCTCCGACGCCATGTCGCCGGTGAACAGCAGCCGCACCGGCGACTCGGCCAGGCCGAACTCCTCGATCACGTCCATCTGCTTCACGTCGGCCAGACCGCCGTGGAGGACCCGGATCTGCTCGTCCTTCAGCTTCAGCAGCGGCGGGCACGGTCTGCGGCCAGCCAGTCGAGCGTGGCGATGCGCTCGGAGAACACCACGCACCCGGGTGGCCGACCGGGGCCCGACGCCGATCTCGCGTCAGCTGCTCGACCAGCGCGGTCGAGCTTGGAGGCCGAGTCGTCGTCGATCGCCGCGCACTTGCTCGGCCAGGACCTCGAGGGCCGTCGTCCTCGGCCTGTTGCGCGCGGTCGTCGACCCGCTCGGCGTCGTCGGCCCTCGGGCCAGCGTCTTGCGGCGGTTCTCGATGGTCTCGGCCAGCGCCCGGTGCGACGACAGCGCCGCCTTGAACAGCGTCCAGGGGAAGAGGCTGCGCCCTCTGCCCGAGGTCGGCGGCTGCACGCCGAGCGGGGATGGGTCCAGGTGTCGGCCAGCTCGGCGAACAGCTCGTCCTCGGCCGGGCTGGCCGTCGACGAGCAGCGGCGTCGGCGGCTTGCGCTCGGCCCACTCGTTGCCCACCTCGGCGCTCGACGTCGTCGTGGTGCCTTGTGGCGGCGCACGTAGAGGTGCTCGATGGCCTCGGCCTCGATCTTCTTCGGGTCGGCGATGGCGGTCGGGTCGAGGAGGCGGATCAGCTCGGCGAACGACTCCGGGGTCGCCGTTGTGCGGGCGTGGCGCTGGTGAGCAGCAGCGCCTCGGTGCGGGGGGCGAGCACGTTGGCCAGCTGGTTGTTGAGGGTGCCCCGGTTGACCAGGTTGTGGCACTCGTCGATGACCACCGCGTCCCAGCGGATGCCCTCCAGGTGGTGGCGGTAGCGGCCGGCGTTCTTGAGCGTGTCGATCGAGATGATCGCCCGCTTGTAGAAGGTGAACGGGTTGCGGTTGGCCGGGATCTGGCGGCGGACCCGCTGGATGCCCTCGGAGTCGAGCCGCACCAGCGGGATGGCGAAGCGGGTCCACAGCTCGTGCTGGAACTGCTCGAGGATGTGGCGGGGCGTGACGACCAGGATCCGCTCGCCCCGACCCCGGCGGATCAGCTCGCTGAGGATGAGGCCGACCTCGAGCGTCTTGCCCAGCCCGACCGCGTCGGCGATCAGCAGGCGGGGCCGCAGGCCGTTGAGCGCCTTGTGCACCGCTCGGCGCTGGTACTCGAGCGGGTCGAGCAGCTGGCGGTCGGCGACGGCCAGGCCGGTCTCGGTGGCCGGGACCGGGGTCTTGCGGATCATCGCCTCGAGGAAGAGGCGACTGGCCCGGAAGCTGGGCGAGTCGTCGCTGACCAGCCGGGTCTCCTCGGGCTTCAGCGGCTGGATGTGGTCGAGCGTCGGTGAAGAACGTGGCCGTCGGGTCACGGACGAACGGCGAGGTGCCGGTGCAGCGCACCATGAGCCCGTCGCTCGGCGTGTGCTGCGACCTTGCGTGACCAGCCACTCCTCGTCGCGGACCACGACCCGAGCGCCGGCCGCGATGAGCGGCAGCAGCTCGTTCGGCGTCGTCTTCATGCCCGCTCGCTCCCCCTTCCCCTCACCCCGCGCCCGCGGGCGCGCCCTCATGCTTCACTGTCACACCCCACACGTAGGGTCGAACGTAGTTCGACCCTACTCACGCGAGCAGCGACGAGGAGGCGAGGGCTTCTGGGGCGGCGGATTCTGGCGCGTGTTGGTCCGTACCCCGCGCCCCGCGGGCGCGTCGTGCGAATCCAGCGGGACTGGTATCACCGACGAGTCCGCGGACTGCGAGGCGGGGCTGGCCGAGACGAGGTCGAGGTTGCGACGGGCGTCGCGCTGGCGCAGGACCAAGGGCTGTGATCGACTGCTGCATCACCGATGGGGAGTGACGTCGTGCCATCTGCCATGTTCGGACATGCCGCGAGCCGCTGGGGCAGCCAGCAGAGCGAGAACCTGGCGACCAGCGCACTCGTCTACCTGTTGAATACTTACTCCCATGCCGGTCAGCGGTTCATCGATGCGGTCAAGAGCCTCATCGACGACGCCACGGAATTCGAACCCGACCTGCGGTTCGTTGAACAGCTGTATGCCAGTGGCGGACGCATCGACGCCGCTGGAATCGGTCCCGGTGGAATCCGGCGCATCCTGATCGAGTGCAAGTTCGGCGCTGTCCTCGACGATGGCCAAATCGATGGGTATCTGGCTGAACTCACCTCGTCTGGCGTCTTGCTGTTCATCGTTCCGCGCCAGCGTCGGGTCGAGACGATCTCCCAGGTGACCAAGGTGCTCGGCACGGACCTCACGGGGTTCGAGGAACGTGGCAATGTTTCCGTGGCCAGAGTTCGGCGCGGGCTGGATCAACCTGCGGGTGCAGTACGAATGAGCGGCCAAGTCGTAGCGATCACTGATTGGGTGTCCGTTCTGGGCATTCTCGACAACGCACCGACCGATGTCGAATTCGTAGCCGAGCTCGCCCAGCTCCAGTCCTACGTCGACCTCATGACAGGGGACCACTTCGTCGCCCTCGCACCAGAGGAGCTCGACGGGCGCATCGGTGCCCGATGGTGGCAGTTCACTCAACTCTTCGACGAGGCATTCACGGCCGCAGCCGCCCGAGGAATCCTGAAACACGAGGGGAACCTCGCAGCGAGCCACGGATGGTCTGGTCGAGCGGTCCGGATTGGGCCATGGCTCGCGTGGGCGGGACTCTGGGCACGGCCATGGGCCGACACCGCGAACACGCCACTGTGGCTCGACTTCACAGACGGGCCAGGTAGGCCAGAACGACATGTCGCCCTCCGAGCATTGCAGACACTCGATCCGCTTGACTCGATAAGAGTGTTCGAGCGTGAGGAGCGTGTGGTCGTACCGCTCTTCCTTCGGCACGGAGCAGAACGAGCCGACGTGGTTGCGGACCTTGTCCTGCAGCTCGATCAGATCAAGTCAGCCATCGAGACCTTCATGGCCGCGAATCCTGAGCTGGCGGACGACTCTCGTTCGGAGGGCTGAGCAGGCCGCTCCGCTCATCGCTCCGCGTACTCCACGAACGCGCAGAGCGTCGCTATGAGCAGCATGTCGTCCACCGTCTTCGCCCGGCTGTCGCAGTAGCTCCTCGGTGCACACGAGATAGGCGAGGCACTGAGCCCGGCTGATGGCCACGTTGAGTCGGTTCCGGGAGAACAGGAACTCGGTGCCGCGGGGCATGTCCTCGGCGCTCGAGCTCGTCATCGTGAACAACACGACCGGCGCCTGGCGGCCCTGGAACTTGTCGACCGTGCCCACCTGCACGCCTCGGGTGGCGGGATCGGCGTCGAGGTGCTCGCGGAGCAGTCGGACCTGGTCGTTGTACGGCGCGACGACCATGACGTCGTCCACGCCGATGGGATGCTCCTCGCCGTCCTGGTCGGTCCAGTTGCGACCCAGCAGCGCGCTGATCTGCCCGGCGACGGCCTCGGCTTCCTCGACCGACTCGGTCGCGCAGTCTTCGTGGTCGACTCGCAGCCAGCGAAGACCCGTGCCGAGATCCGTGCCCTGCTTGGCGCAGTCGACGTAGCTGGTCAGCCGGCCTTCGTAGATGCGATCCGAGATGAAGCGACACACGTCGGGGTGCATCCGTCGGGTCTCCTCGATGAACACACCCTTCGTCGCGCGGCATGGTCTCGTGCTCGCCGAGGAGGTGCCCGAGTGCGCTCGCCCCGCTACCGCCGGGGTGCGAAGCCTGCGCCACCTGGGGGAGCTGCTGCGGATCGCCGAGCAGGACCACGCTCTCGGCCGCCATCGACGCCACGACCGCGTCGACCAGGGCCAGCTGGCCGGCCTCGTCGATCAACAGGACGTCGACGGGGGCGCCCTGCAGGTCCTTGCCCGCGTATTGCCACGAGGTGCAGGCGACCACGTCGTAGTCGTCCTTGGCGAGCTCCGCGTTCGACCTGGTGTAGGTGACTCCAGGCAGGGCGCCGCTCTCGGGCTCGCCGTGTCTGCGCACCGCTCGCAGCGGGACGGCGGGCTCCTGGGCGAACACCTCGGCGATCTCGGCCAGGAAGTTGTCGATCGCGTGGTGGCTCATCGCCATGATGCCGACCCGCTTGCCCGCGTTCGACCAACGCCTTGGCCATGTGGGCACCGCGGTAGGTCTTGCCCGTCCCCGGTGGCCCCTGGACCGCGAGAACGCTGTGGTCGAGCTGGGTCGCCCATCGGCCGAGCGTGGCCGCGTCGTCGTCGAACCGGCCGTCCGGCGGTCCCCCACCATCGCAGAAGGCCGGCGGGTCGCCTCGGAGGAGGGCCATCGTCACCGGGTTCGGCTCGCCGTGAGTCTCCGGATCGAGCACCTGGTTGGCCAGCCGATCGATGGCGTCCGGCTTCGGTTTCGGTCGCACCCAGCTGTTGGCCACCACGGCTCCCGGGATGACGCCGCGCTCCTGGCAACTCTCGTCCCACACGATGTCGATCGTCCCCGCGTCGACGTCGATCTCGTCGACGCTCGCGAAGCCGAGGAGCCCCTCGGAGGTCGCGTAGATGACGTCCTTCACCCGGTCGTCCTCGAAGTCGCGATCCAGCGGCTGGGCCGGAAACGTCAACCGCAGCGCGGGCCACTTGGCTGCTCGACCCGTCGCCGTCAGGCGAGGAATCTCTTCGGGCTGGCCGAGGCCGCCGAGGACGCTCGGGTCGTCGAGGTGCTCGATCGGGGGGTTGTTCGACGAGCTTGCCGATGATCGGGGCGATGAACGCCCGCCACTCCCGGATCCAGTAGCCGAGCAGATCGGCGAGCAGCCGCTGCTCGGAGCCGTCCTCGAACGCGGAGAGCTTCTCGAGGAGCACGTCGATGTCGGCGGGCTCTCCTCGGGGTCGACCGCGATGGTCCGCCAGGCGAGGTCGGCCGGCCGCTGGGCGACCAGCCAGTCGCGCAGTGCGAGGGTGGCCCGGACGTCGTCTTCGTTGTAGGCGGCGATGGCGTCGAGACGGGCCTGGTCGCCGTCGGCCGTGTAGAGCGTCGAAGGCCACGACCGCGCCGGCGCCCTTGTCGATCTCGTGGCTGCGCTCGTAGTCGGTGAGTCGCTCGAGGTGCTTGAGCCCGTAGCCCTCGGTACCCACCTGGACCGCGTTGCGAGCGACGACCAGCAGGTCGACGAACACGCCGGCGTCGACCAGCTCGGCGAGGGCTGGCCTCGGCCACGGCGTACTCGGCGGCCAGCGACTCGAGCGACGATCGCTCGGTGTGGTTGTAGTGGTAGACGTGCATGCCCGGGTGGGCGGCCCGGCGGTCGGCGATGACGCGGACCAGTTCCTCGACCATGGCCCGCTCGCCGGCTTCGTCGTGGGCCCACAGCTGGTGGAACCGCCACTCGCCCGCTTCGTCGGTCGCCACGTAGCCGAACAGGAAGAACAGACCCGCGATCGGGACGCCAGAACGGATGACCCTCGAAGTCGAGGAAGATGTCGGCCGGGTCGGGCTCGGGGAGTTGCTCGAAGCCGTGGCCCCAGACGGGATCCTCGCCCGGCTCGATCAGCGACGAACGGCGGCTTCTCTTCCGGCTGCTGGCGGGCCTGCACCTGGAGCGCGGCCTGCGTGCGAAGGACGCTCGAGCCGCTCGGGTCGTAGGTCGTCGACGGGCTCGGTGCGGGCGGCCAGCGCGGCCAAGGTCTCGACGCCGGCCTCCTCCAGAGCGTCACGCTCGGCCTCGGCGGATGCCGGCGACGTAGACGAGCGAGTCGGCCTCACGCCAGGTGTGATCGCAGGTGGGCTGGAACTCGCAGAAGGCGCAGTGGTCGCACGGCTCGGGCCGGGTCTCGGCTTGCTCCGGTTCGGCGTTGAGGACCTCGCGCAGCTGGGTGCGCAGCCGGTCCCAGTAGGGGCGGACCGCTTCGTAGCCGACCGTCTCGGTGTCGCCCGAGCCCAGGGAGACCTTGAGGTCCCGGGGCGGCGAGCCGGTGAGGGCGGTGAGCGCCTCGGCGTAGAAGCAGAGCTGCAGGACGTGGCCGGGCTTGGCTTGCGAGCGGGCCAGCTTGGCGTCGACCGGCTCCCAACGTGTTTCGCCGGTCTCGGGATCGACGTGGCGCTCCAGGAAGTCAGCGACGCCACGGACCGCGTCGTGCACGAAGGGCATCTGGAAGAGCAGGTCGACGTCTGCCTCGAGTTCGGGAAGGACGCGCTCGGCCCAGGCGGCGAACGATTCGTCCCTGGGCTTGTCGTCGACGGTCAGAATCGACTGGCCTGCGGCCTCGTAGCCGGCCAGGACATTGGCCTCGTGTTCCAGGCCCTTGTCGAGGAGAAGCTGAGCGAACGACCCGAACGGCTGATCCGGCCGGGGACGGGTGCCGACCTCGACCTCGTGCTTCAAGGTGAGGTAGTGCGCGCAGTCGAGCCACGCCGTGATCTTCGACGGCGTCAGCAACCGGTCGGTCATCGCGCCCCGTTGTCGGGGCCGCCGTCGCTTCCCCACGGAGCGGATGCTACAGCGACGGCGCCGTCGGTTCGCCTTGGTGGCCGGTTTCGCCTCAATCCCGCCTCAAGCGTTCGCCGCCGGAACCGCTGCGACCCACCATTCGGCCGACGCCAGGGGGTCGAAATTCAGCCGACGTTGACACCACCCTGCAGTGAGAATCGAACGGCAGACCGGGTCAGACCCCAGCGTCCCTTGCTCGGTGGACCTCGCCGAGACTGACTCGCGGCGCCCTCTGGTTCATAGGTCGATCTCATCGCTCACGCTACCGCCACGCGCTTCCTGACAACCAGTCCCAACACCAAGACGCCGCTTGCGAAGAAGCTTGATCGACAATCGGAAACGGTACTGCCGTCGACGGGGACGCACGGTCGGCGCCCACCAATCCACCAGCAGAACCATCTCGCCGGGGAATTGGCAGGCGCCGGAACGCTCAAGTCGAGTTCCTCGTCAGTAGATCGTGATGACATTACGAGTAGCGGAGGTTCCCACCGTCGGTCGGTTGAGACCAAACGAAGTTGACTTGCTGCACAGCCTGTTTCCGAAGTTGACCTTGACGGTCATGCCCGACGTCGGCACCCGTGTGAACCTGAACGAGTAGTTTCCCCCCGGTTGCGTCGCCCACCCGCGCTCGCCGTTGGATCCTTCGACCCAAACCCACGTCGCCGCACTCGAGCAGGCGATTGCCCGACCGCGGAGGGTCACGTTCGGGTCCCAGGCCCATGCATCTGCAGAGGGGGCCGTCCCAACAAGGCTCGCACCACCCACCGCGAGCGTCACCGCAATGGCCGCGACCCTCGCCGCGATTCTAGACTTTCGGGGGGTGGCGAGTCCCGTCTGGTCGGCAGTCGAGTCGTTCTTCACGGTCACCTGATCATTCATGACTTACTCCTTGGATCCCTGAAATGGATAGGCCTGCTCTGACACTGGCCATTGTCTGAGGATCTTGGCGTGGCGGACGGGAAGGGGTTCCTTCGAACCCGGTCTCTCGGTGTCGCTCTTGGATCCTTAGGAAGCTGATCGCGTCCTGACGAGTCACGGGCGCGGTCTTAAGGGTCCTGTGAGTCATGCGGTTCTCTACGCCGGACCGAGTTTCCACCGTTTCGGCGGACGGAGGAACTCACCTCGACCGGTGGCGCCCGGCCGAGGTCCACATCAGAGCGCTCTCCCAAGCAATGAGCGCTTACAGCTCGACCGCGGTCGGGGCCCATTGCGACGTGAAGGACTCGCCCGCCTCACGGTAGGCGAAGAGACCCCAGCACTCGACGGACCCGCGTGCCGTAGGGCGCACGAACAGTCCTCGCCGGACACGACTTCGCGTGATCGCTCACATCACTTGCGGCCCGTGGTCGAGGGTATCGTCCTGGACCCCGGCGGTGGACGCGGTCGAACTACTGATTCGACAGGACACAGTCTCTCCAAGGGCACCCCTTCCCGCACCGTAGGCCCGGCGGAGGCCTTCAATCTGGGAAAGCGCCAGCGAACGAGAGGTACGAACCATGGGGCTGAACAGCGAACTTCGATGCCCGGGTAGTCGGAGACCGGCCGACAGATCAGACCGTGGCGGTCACACGAGGTGGGCAAGGGGATTACTCGGGGTGGTGGTGGCGGCGCTCTTCCTGGCTGGCGCTGCTGGGATCGCCAATCCCGCGATCGTGGGCGATGGAACACAGGACCCTTGGTACGAGAGCACCGCCGTGAAGTCGAGTTGGAGCGGGGCCTGCTGGTATGACCAGTACCGGTACTGCATTCGCAACTGCACAAGTTACACAGCACAGAGGCTCGTGGCAGCCGGGGCATCTCCGTCCGACGTGATGGGACTTGGCAACGGCGGCTCATGGTACGCGAAGGCCGAGCGAGAGGCCTTAAGACGGGGACTGTGCCCCGAGCCGGGGCGGCCGCGGTGATAGAAGGAGACCCAGGACATGTTGCGTATGTAACCGCGGTCCGCGCCGACGGCTCGATCGATGTGGCGAGCTACGACGGAGGCGACGAGACCTTCTACCCGGAGCCTGCAACCCGCCGATACAACCGATTCATCTACTTCGATAACACGTCGGCGGCAACCGACTCCTCACAGTGGCTTGTCAAGACCCGCAACACCGGCTCCGGTCGCGTCGAGGTCCACCAGGTCACCGCCGCCTCAGGATGGAGAACCGGCACCAGCGCCGCGACCCGCTTCTCCACAGCCGACCGATCCAACGGCTGGTTCCAGATGGTCGGCAAAGACCTCTGGTTCATCAAGACCCGCAACACCGGCTCCGGTCGCGTCGAGGTCCACCAGGTCACCGCCGCCTCAGGATGGAGAACCGGCACCAGCGCCGCGACCCGCTTCTCCACAGCCGACCGATCCAACGGCTGGTTCCAGATGGTCGGCAAAGACCTCTGGTTCATCAAGACCCGCAACACCGGCTCCGGTCGCGTTGAGGTCCACCAGGTCACCGCCGCCTCAGGATGGAGAACCGGCACCAGCGCCGCGACCCGCTTCTCCACAGCCGACCGATCCAACGGCTGGTTCCAGATGGTCGGCAAAGACCTCTGGTTCATCAAGACCCGCAACACCGGCTCCGGTCGCGTCGAGGTCCACCAGGTCACCGCCGCCTCAGGATGGAGAACCGGCACCAGCGCCGCGACCCGCTTCTCCACAGCCGACCGATCCAACGGCTGGTTCCAGATGGTCGGCAAAGACCTCTGGTTCATCAAGACCCGCAACACCGGCTCCGGTCGCGTCGAGGTCCACCAGGTCACCGCCGCCTCAGGATGGAGAACCGGCACCAGCGCCGCGACCCGCTTCTCCACAGCCGACCGATCCAACGGCTGGTTCCAGATGATCGGCAGCGGCTAACGATCAGGACAAGTGGCCTGACCCGCGACTGACGGTTGCTCCCGCCGCGAACTCCCAGGTGTCACCGCAAGTCGCACGCCTCAAGAGCCTCGGTAAGAAGCGGAGCCTCGGCCGGCTCGGTGTAGAGCTCGATCCCGTACTCGTCGTAAAGGAATGCCTCTACGTCCTCTGCCGCGGTCACGGCCAAGGGCGAGGTGAACTCCGCTCTCGTGATGAGCTCGAACAGCACCTGCTCGCGTTGGCTGGGGAGATTGTCGAGAAGGCATTCTGCTTCTAATTGACCATACTTAGCGGAAAGCCCGAGAAAGACTACGTCGTTCTCTGGAGCGAGCGGCGGTGCGCCACCCTTCCCGCTTTCATCGCATTCCACGATTAGCCGAGATGCTGCGTCGGCAAAACCTCGAGTGTGACTCAGCACCACGGCAAGTATCTCGCCGGCCGATGTGAAGCTGGACTGTAAGCCTGAGGACAGGCAGGACGCATTCACCCCAGTCTCGTCGTTCCAAGTGCGCTCACCGGGAATCCATAGCCCGACCGATAGCCTTGCCGCATGGCCCGGGTCCACACACTCGTCAATGGCGGTATACGCCAAGGCGACATCACTCCCGGTTGGCAGCCATGACGGATTGAGCGCCACTAGGAAGCTCGATCTTCCGTCGGTGGTCATGTACGGAAGGGACTCCTCCAGAATGCACGCCGCCACACTGCGATCGAACTCGGCTTGGAACAACCCGGTGAGCCGCTGTTGAAACGAGTCGATCTCCGTCGCCGTAGGCATCTCGCCGAAGCCTACGATTTCGCGTCCCCCGTCCGAAGGCGCAATGGCAGTCGATGGGATGGATGTCCCTGGCGACAGGACTGAAGCGGGACTGCTCGAGCGGCCGTCGCCCGCTGGCGGACCGTTGGCCCCCTCGCCGCCCCTTGATACGGCGAAGACCGCCACCGCAATAACGACAGCGACGGCAACTCCGGCAGCCAGCATCAGCGCTGTCCGACGCCTCGGTCTAGACGGCCGAGAAGGACCGGTGGTGTCGAACTGACTCCGTCCGACCACCGAGCGTGACCGGCTCCACCCCATCGAATCCTCGAAGGCACTGAGCCGATCGCAGACCTCCACAGCTGACCGAGGTCGCGACGAGGCATCAGACGAGGTCATCTGTGTGATCAGGTCGGCGAACGTCCGGTAGTCGTCCCCGAGCCCGATCGTCGGGTGCGTCGTCTCCGATCGGGCGACCAGGAACTCGGCCGTCGACGCACCCGCGTCTCGCCGAAACGGTTCCCTTCCCGCAAGCAGCGCGTAGAGGGTGGATCCCAGTGAGTAGATGTCCGATCCCTCTGACGCAGGCCGGTCGTCGATGACCTCGGGGGCCGCATACATGGCGCTGAAGCTCTGTGGACCATTCGATCGACCGGCGTCGCTGATCGTCGCGATGCCGAAGTCCGCAAGCGCGGGCTCGCCGAATCGATTGAGCAGGATGTTGTCCGGCTTGACGTCCCCGTGAACGATCCCCTCCTCATGCGCGGACCCGAGAGCGGAAGCAATCTTGATGCCCACCGATACCACTTGCTCTGCCGGCAGGGCGGTGACAGATCCGAGGGACGACGCCATCAGCGTCATCGTGAGGTAGGGCCGACCGTCATCGGTGATCCCGCTTTGATGGATCGTGACGATGTTCGGGTGATCACTGAGGGCCGCTGCGGCGCTGGCTTCACGCTCGAACTGCTCGCGCATGCGCTCGGCACTGAGGTGCGCGCCGAACACCTTCACCGCGACTCGTCGGCCAAGCTGCAGGTCAACTGCCTCGTACACGGTCGCGAATCCGCCGGCCCCGACGACACGTTCAAGCCGATGGCCCGGCACGACCGGCCACTCCCCCTCCTGCACGACCCGGAATGTAGACGACATCCCAGGATCAGGCGCAGTCTTGGGCTGCGTAAGGCACTCGGCGGCACGCTCGCCCACAGCGAGGGTGCAGATTGCGCCCGAGCCCGGCCGTCGACCGAGCCCGAACGGACTTATCCCTACGCCACCTTGCGCCCGTACCGGTGCTCCAGTGCGTCGATCACGCCATGGAAGACCGCTGCCTCGCAGACCCGATGCCTCTGCATCTCGGCCGGAGTCGTCGCCGGGACGAGCCCCGCCTCCCGAAACTTGCGCACCAGGCGCTCTACGGCTGACACGACCTGGCGTTCCGTTTCGAGGTCGAGGCGACGACGGACTCGGCTGTAGGAGAGCACCTGTGGCGTGCTCGAGCCACGCGGGCCGGTGTTCCGGAACTCGCTCGCCATCGCAGCCAGCACTTGGAACTCACGCTCGGTCATCGACTGTACGAGCTCCTGTCCGAGCGACGTCGTGGGCGAGCCGGCGAGTGCAGGCACCGGTACGGCGGGAGAGTCCGGAGCCCAGTTGCACTGCAGTCGGTTTCGAGGCCACCGACTGCCAAGACGATCTCGAACGTGCTGTCGGACACGGCCAGGAGATCGGGACCCTGACCGTCGCCCTGGAGCTCTCGTGCCCAAGGAGCCAGCTCGACCACCACCCCAGAAGCCAGAACGACCTTGGTCGGGTGACTCGCTCCAAGCGACCGAACACACCACAGCCCGTGCTGCCAGAGGAGATCGCACCACACACGGTGGATGTACGACTCGGACCCGATCTCGATGAAGCGACCTTGGCGACCCCAACCAACCCGACACGGCCGTTCGAGGTTGGTCCTCCCGACGCCCAGGACCTCGTCCGTCCCGAGCGTGAGACGGGTCTTGCCGTGCTGTACCCGGAGCTCGTTCACGAATCAAAGCTGCCAGACGTGGCGCCCGAGCGCCTCTTCGGCCGGGCCGTCGGCGATCCTCACGATTGCGACGAGGCCGGCGGTGTTGCGTAGACGACTTCCCGATCTGGGGCGACGTTCTAAGCAGGAGAGCGAGTAGCTGGACCAGACGCGGGTGAGGCGAGGAGCCCCCTAGGGCCCCTCGCCTCATCCGCAGGTGGTTCCCGCCGGCCGGGGAGAGCCGGAGTCGTCGGTCTGTGGAACCGCCGTCAGACGTTGCCGGGTGCGACCCAACCGGCCGGGGTACCGAACACGGACATCGAGGCGACCTCGGGCCGTCAGATCTGAGACTGGCGATGCCTGGCAAGCTGCGTTCGACCTCGCCGTCGCGAACCGCGATCCGGCCGAGAACGACCTGGTGCCCTACTGGGTGTTCCCGGGGAGAGCCGTCATAGAGCGCCATGTTCCAGTTCTGGCGCTGAGCCGCGAAGTCGGTCAGCTCTCGGCCCTGAAACGGTCGCTGGCCCTCTACCGTCTGGTATTCGGCCAGCCGCGCCAGGACGACCTCGTCAGCCTATTGGCCGAGATCGAGGATCAGGCCATCCTCGACGAGCTTCGCATCGACCTGAGTCCTACCCCCGAGACTCGCCTCTAGCCCGCCCAACCAACGTCGCCTGGGAAGTCCGCGATTGGCCACCAGTTCGGGTTCGATTCTTCAGGAGGGCTCTCGCGGACCTCATACCGGTGCGTCCGCCACCCGCCGGAAGAACAGTCTGCTTGGAAGGCGGCGCCGGACCTGCCTCCACGACGCCCGATCCACGAATACTCCAGTGTCCCTTCGGCGATGCCGCTCACTATCTCCTCGCCAGTGAGCATCGCGTCACTGTTCGTGCCACCTCCGTGGCCGGTGGCCACGAGCTGGGGGTACCGATCGATCGCCTGACGAAGTACGTCCAGCCAGTAGCGGGAGCCAACGTCCTCGTACGCGTCGATGACCTGCTCCCACGTGACTACGGGCCGAGTGAGGCCCGTGAGCGTCGCCGCGTAATCGCCAGGGAGCAGGTACACGAGCTTCGCGTTGTCCTCGACGATCCCGAGCGTGGCGGCCCAGAGGTCGACCAACTCCTGCTGCCTCTGAGTCTGCACCTCAAGACTCGCCGCACCTTGGTTGGCATACATCTTCGCTTCGACCGCAACGAGCCAGTTGGGTCCCGCGATCACGACATCGGGAGTGTCTCTACCACCCGCGTAATCATCCCATTCGTCATCGTGGGTCACCGACTCGGCGAACCCGTACTCGGTGAAGAACTGCACTTCCGAATCGTCGTTCGCAGGGTCACGTGTCACCGAGGGATCAAGACCACACAGCTCCAAGAAGAGATGGAGATGCCCAAGTTCGCAGCCCGCGACGATGCCGGGGAGCACCGTCCCTGTGTAGTAGCGCTCCTTGCGGTTGAAAGGCAGCCCGTCAGGAGATGGCAGCAACCAGTCAGGAGATGACATAGGCCAACTATCTCACGATCACGGCCTCGCCGCAGAAGGCGGGCGGCGACAACTACCCCGACGCTATTCAGTACGCATGGACCATCGCTGGGGTCCCGCACGTGCCACTATTCGGCGGCAGGACAGAAGACGTTGAAGACATGACCAGGTACCTCAAGGGGGGACACGTTGGCCAAGCGTTCGAGGATCTTGGCGTGGATCGGCCGAGCGACCCACTCGTTCTGAATCTCACGACGGCGCAGTTCTGCTGGCAGCCTCTGTTGGTAGATGCTGAGTTGCTCGTCGGGGGTCGACGCTGGATCGAGCAGGTGGACCAGCTCACGTGGATCATGCGGTAGGCCTTCGAAACTGACCTCGTCGCCCGAGCTGAAACAGAAGTCGGTCGCCGTCTGAGCGTCCGCACCGCTCCATGCCGCGAGTATCCCGTTGGCCAGGATCCCCGCGAAGGTCAGGTAGACGTTCTCTTCTTCTCGATTCGCCCATGGCAGAAAACGAGGGTCGGCGATCTCTCGCAGCGGCTTGAACGTCGCCTCGAGGTCCGTGCATGAGGCAGACGGCTTCACGTTAAGGCCAACGAGCCCGCCGAAGGTGAGCCGGCGGATCTGCTCCACCAGCGCAGGGTCCACTGGAGCGCCGGTTGAACCGAAGCGAAGTTGGATGTCGGTGCCTCGGCTCGCTGGCCTGACGAGCACATGGTCAACAGCAACTCGCATGACCTCCCACCGCGCGGCGGAGAACGTGAAGACTCGCCCTGGACGGAGGTTTAGGATGTTGTCGGCCGGGATCGTCCCGAGCGGCGTTGAGCCATGCCGGAGCTCGATTTCCTGAGATCCGAGCGGGAAGTTCGACCAGATCTGAAGCAGTCGCTCGAATTCATAGAGCTTCTCGTCCGGCCCGTACCGGTTGTAGTGAGGGTGTTCCTTCAGGACCTCAGCGCTGACGAGCTCGCCAAGCAGCATCTCGACCACCCCACCGTCGAGATGTGGCCAGGGGCTGAGAACCTCCTTCAAGCGGTTGATCCCCACCCACGTGCCGGCCGCATGGATTGTCGAGACCAGCTGTTGGGTGGCCGCGCCGTACAGTTCAAATGGCCGGGCCATGTCGTGCTCTTCGGTGTCCAGCTGGTTCTGTAAGGCCTGGAATCCAAGGCTGTTCTGCACCTCGGCGTGCTCTCCCCTGCCCAGATCCGGGACAGCCGCCAGCGCATCGATCCTTGTCGACCGGCGGTTGGCCCGTCCAAGACGCTGGAGGTACGACTGCCACGTGCCAGGCACTCCGTAGAGGACGACCAGATTGATGTCACCGATGTCGATTCCAAGCTCAAGGGTTGGCGTCGCCACACAAGCCGCTCGGTCCTGAGCCTCGAACTCCCGTTCCACGCGGAGACGCTCCTCCTTGTCCAGACTCGAGTGGTGGGCGAAGACATGCGTCGCCAAAGCACTCCGACCGCTTGAGGACCTCGGCGACGCGGTCGCAGACCCGGCGGGCATTGACGAATACCAAGACCTTCATGGGCTGATCCTGGCTCAGGCGGCCGAGTAAGGCGGCCAGATCGTCAGGCGTCACAGCCTCCCGGACCTGGACGTTCAGGGAACGATCGGTCGAGCTGTCGTCAATAACCTCTGCGGTCGTGGAGGGGCGGAAGAACTGCCACACGGCTGCGGGATCGCCCAGCGTGGCCGAGAGGCCCACTGCCTGCACCGAGCGCTCTAGCAGCAGCTCGAGGCGATGCAATGCGATGGCGCACTGCAATCCGCGCTGCGTGTTCATGAGGAGGTGGACTTCGTCGAGGACGACGGCACGCACTTCTCGCAGCGCATCGTGCCGCTTACCGACCATCACGTCGAGAGATTCGGGAGTCGTGATGAGCACGCCCGGGGCGACCACTCGGTTGAGGTCCTTCCGCTCGCCGTGCTGCACGCCGATGGAAACGCCGAGCTGGTCGAAGACGGTTTCCAACCGGCGGAAGAGGTCATTGGCCAACGCCCGGGTGGGCGAGATGTAGAGAATGACCACGCCCGTCTCCTGGTCGAGGCAGCCGCAGGTTCTTCTCGACCAGAGGGGCAGTCGCTGCCTCGGTCTTGCCGGAGCCCGTGCCGGCCCGGAGCAGGGTGTCCGACCCATTCAGGATCGGCTGGGATGTGCTCGCTCCTGAATGAGCCGCAGCGCCGGAGAAGTCGGAGTAGAAGGCGCGACCCACCCGCCGACCGAGTTCGTCAGCCATCGAGTCGGTCGTCCAGCAGGGCCACGGTCCCTTTCACCGCCTGGCGGACCTGATCCGAACCCGGGTTTCGGAACATGCTGGAAACCGCTGCCGCCAAGTCGTCGTCCGGCAGGTGCCCCTGCGCATCCCACTCGTAGGCGACCCCGTGGGTACGCCGAATCGTGCGGGCCAGAAACTCGAAATCAGTTGACCCGATCGGCGTCACTTCGAGCCGCTCCAGGTCATCGAAGCGCTCGACGGGGAAGTCGTACACATACTTCTCATAGAGCCGCTCCCGGCACTTGTACGAGAACTCGGGCGTAACGGCGAAGTAGCTCTGTCCATGGAAGTCGGCGCCGCTGAAGAGCCGAAAGAGGTTGACGAAAGCGTCCTGTTGAAGCTTGATGTTGTTCAGGTTCTGGATGACGTCCTCAAACTCGTCGAAGAGCAGGACCAGCCCTCGCTTTCCGCAGAGCTTGGCGAGATGATGGAGGTCATTCAGGATGGCCCAGGCTTGGTGATGGCCCCCCGCGTCAAAGACGAAGACCCCGTCCCGGTAGAAGGACACATCAGATCTGGGATCGCGGATCGTCGACGGCAATGACGCCACGAGGTCCTCATACAGCCTCTTCCGGGAGGTCTTGTACTCCCATGGATGAGAGAGCCAGTCGATGATCGTGTCTCGGGTAGCTGGCTTCGGATGGTAGATCCATGCCGCGAAGAGCCACGTACAGGCCGGCTGAGTCCATCTCGGTTGTCATGTCCCAGCGACCTTCGGCCGTAATCCTTTCGTGGACCGTCCGATCAGCTGCGGCCAGGTCGTCCGGCTCGAGGTCGCCGAACCGCTCGAAAAGGTGCCAGGCTCCCGGGCCACGGTCTGGATCGATCTCCAGCTCTCGCATGACGGCGCCTGCGACCTGATCCATCCGGTTGAAGCGGACGCCCGCCTGCGAATCAACGGTCACCAAGGCCACGCAATAGCCGGCATCGAGCGCCAACTCGCGCAGGAGTCTCATCAGATGCGTCTTGCCGGCGCCGTACATCGCCTGAACCAACCTCGCGCTGCCCCGGGAATCGAGACCGCCATTCGCCAAGCTGCGTTCGAGCTGCCCAATCTCCTCCGATCTGCCCACGGTGAACGAGCGCAAGTGACCCAGGGGCGGGATACCGAGGCGCAGGGACTCGATGGCTTTCGTCGCACTTGAGGTGTCGAGCGGCGGCTCAATCATCCCCTATCTGCTCCAAGGCAGAATTGGTCTCCTGGTAGGACGTGTCCGGGTCCGGGAGCGGCTCACCGTCGAGCGAACAGTCGAGCAGCTTCGTCGTTTCCTTGATCACGACCCGCCATCGGCTGTTGGACTCGTAGGGGCCGTGCTTGTCCAGAACGAGCCCGATCCGCCGGCGCAGCTCTGCGTCGGGGACGATGTCGCCCGAGTCTTCCGGATAGGCCTGCGAGTAGATCTTGCGGATCCGACTCGCGGCGTCCTGATAGTCCGAATCCTCGAGCGCGATCGCGTCGATGTTCCAAACGGTGTCAAGGGCTCGGGGCGGGTGCTCGGGAGGTTTGCCAATGCGCGCGGAGAGCGCTCCGTAGATGTGGATGCCGGTCTTCGGATCCTCGAAGAACTCGGGCACGGCTGCATAGATGAGAAGCAGTCCGGGCGTCTCGCCGACCTCGTTCAGCAAGTGGAGGAGGTTGTTGTGGGCTTGTTTCAGATTCGATCTCGACATCGTCGAATGGGTCATCTCCGACTCGTCGAAGAGGATCACCAGCCCCTTGTGTCCGAGGAGCTGAAGCAGGGCAACGAGTGACCCGAGAATGACTCGGGCATTTTCCTTGGTCACCAGCTTCTGGACCGCGAACTCCTTGCGGAACAAGGGTTTGTGGGCCTCACCAGCGAACCATTGAAGGAGCAGCCCTCTCCGCTCCTCCAAGACGGCCGTGTCCGTCGACTCTCCCAGGAAGGTGTCCCAATACGCTCGAACCACGCGCTTCACGTCCACGTCAATGGCAGGGTCAGCCCAGAGCCGTTCGCCGAGTCGGGTCACGGCCGCGGGCAGCTCTGCCTCGTCGCCTCCCGCTTCACCGAGCAGGGCGGATCGCAGAACCTCTCCGAACGGTGCCGACGTCCGGGCGGCTGCCCGGTCGGGGGGCATCGCGATGTTGCGGATGATGCTAAAGAGCACCAACTCGAACTTGTTGAACGGCGACTCCTGTGCGCTCAGCTCCACCGTCGAGACGAGATAGCCAGCGGCGAAGGCCTCCTCGGTGAGCAGCCGGAACAGATGCGTCTTGCCGGATCCCCAGCTGCCGTAGATGAACCGAATTCTTCCCGCGAGTGGCTCGGGCGCCAGGTGCCGCTTACGAACCGCTTGAAGGAACTTCTCGTTGCCGATGCTGTACAGCCCGGTGTGCATTCGAGGCGGTAGACCCTTTCGGAGCTGCTCGATCATCACCTCGGCGTCGCCCCTACCCAGCGCATCAATCGCCTCACTCTCCACTGTCTTGGTCCCTCCCGTTGTCCGTGAAGCGGACATAGCCGAAGTAGCCGCGGCTCTCCAGACCCGGCAGGAGCAGGCCCGCCTTGTCGTCCTTGGTGTGCTCGAGCCGTAGCCCGGCTGCGCCTGGAATATGGTCGCCGCTATCTGTGATCAACTTGGCGAGATCAACCGAGAATTCGTCCCTTCGCGGTTCATTACCGTCGCCTTGGAGCTCGGCCAACACGTCGAGGATGGGGATCGCACTCCGCTCTACCCGGCGCCCGGCGCAGACATCAACCGCTTCCCTCAGGCGCTGAGCCAATGCCGGCAGGTCCGCTGACCGACCGAAGCACCTTTCATGCTCCCTCGCGACACGATCTGCGACCACCGATGGATCCGCTGGCACGCGCTGCTTCTTGCCGCCGCGGGTCTGGACTACGGCCGTGGCCTTCTTCTTATCGAACACAACGGTAATGAAGGACTCACGAAGGGTGTAGCGAGGGTCTCTCGATGATGCGTCGAGCGCGAGACCATGTGCCGCCAGAGCCGCTGGGAACGTCTTCGCAGTCGAGCCGAGCGCTGCCACCGCAAGCTCTCGCCAACCATCTACCAGCTCGTCCAAGCGTTGAGCAGCACCTTGGTCCTGCTGTGCGAGAAGGGCTCGCGGTCCCTTGGCGCGGATGACTGCGTCCACCGCCGAGGCGGGCAGGCCATCGTCGACCACGCGAGTCGCCTTGGTCAGCATGGCCTCGATCGACTCGAGACCCTTGCTCTCCGCCTTCAAAGAGAGGACCTGCTGCTTCAGGTCCTCGATGTCCGCGGCGCGCGACGGTCGATGCCCGCCGAGATCCGTCGAAGGAGGATCGAGATGAACTCCGAGTCCTCGGTCGCCATCCCTAGTGCCTCATCCTCATCCGATTCAGGCAGCCCGGCGTTCTCTGATGGACCGCTGTCTCCATCGCTCACCCGCTGGACCCCCTCGTCACACGGAACCAACACCTATCACCCATTGGCCCCGCCGGCGACTCCGACATCGCTCACCCTGCGGCCGCGAGCCTGAGGGCTCGCTCCATCAACTGCTGGTCGCCGAGGCGGCGCCGGAGGTCGCGTTCCAGGCCCGCGATCGGATAGAGGTTCTGCGGCGCACGCGGGTCCTTGTGGGGCTCGCTGGCAAACCTCGGCAGCACGGCCGTCGCCGCGTTGGCGCGATCCACTGCGTCGTCGGCGGTACCAATACCGGGAAGCTCGCAGCGAACGATGCCCGACAGGGGATGGGCGATCGTTCCGGGAAGGCGTACATACCAGGACCAGCGGGTGAAGCTGCCGGCGTTGACGAGGAAGACCGGAGTGCGTTCACCCGAGGCGAGCGCCGACACGGTGGCCTGCTGCTCGTCGGGCAGGTACTGAACCTGCTGGGTCTTGATGTAGCCGACACCGTTGGGGCGATTCCGGCCCCGAAGCGGACCATCGAAGACGACGAGCTCGACATCATGATCGGTGAGGTCGGCCTCCAACGCCGTCATCTGTTCGTGCACTCCGAGATAGAGCCCCTCGCTGCTGTCGTCCGCCACCGGATAGAGCTCGTAGGTGCCATGTCGGGTCAGGATCGGACCGGCACCCTCGCTCGCCATGGCGAAGACCCCGCGGCGCACTTCAGCCGCGATGACCTCCGCCCGACCTTCCACGCACCGAACCGCTCCGGCCGCCACGGCCGCACAGACTCCCGGCCTCATGGCCGTCGAATCGTCACCACCGATCCAGATACGCGCGTCGAAGCGACGCACACCGTCGATGAAGACCAGCGACTCGGGTCGACCGCTGACGTCGGGGAGAATCGGCACCCAATCCTCGGCCTGGCGCTCGACCGTCACGTCGACCTCACCCGGTGAGGGATCCAGCTGTGTGGCGTCGGCGGCCACGCCGTACTCAGGGTCCCAGGTCTCGACCGCGAACCGCATCAGACCTCGATCCGTTCGACCGAGGCCGTTCGGGCTCCCTTTGTCACCTCGAAACGAACCGGCATGCGGTCGGCCAGCTCGCGGATGTGGGTGACGAGGCCGACCATCCGTCCTGCCGCACCGAGCTCTTCGATCGCCGACGCCACCAGGTCGAGCGTCTCGGGATCGAGCGTTCCGAATCCTTCGTCGAGGAAGATCGACTCGAGGCGAGGTGAACCTTCGGGGGCCAGCTCAGCGATGCTGTCGGCGAGGGCCAGTGCCAGCGACAACGAGGCGAGGAACGTCTCGCCGCCCGACAGTGTTCGAGCGTCGCGAATCTCGTCCGCGTTGTTGTGGTCCTGGATACGGAAGTCGGTCTCGTGGGCGATCAGTGAGTACTGCCCGCCGGAGAGCTCGAGAAGCCGGACCGTCGCTCGATCGACCAGATCGAGAATGGCCTCCTCCATGAGCCACCGCTCGAATCCGCTGGCGCTCAGCAGCTTCCCGAGCGCCTGAGCTACCTGCTGCTCCCCCTGCAAGCCTTGTGACTTCTCCCGAAGCCCGTCGAACTCCTCGCGGCGTGCCCGGGCGCTCTTGAGATCGCCGGCCGCGTCGGCAGCGAGTTGCGTGAGATGCTCGACCGGATCTGCGGGAACCTCGCCGTCGATGTAGGGCTGGCACAGCTCGACGATCCCCTGCTGTACGGCATCGCGTTCCTCGGTCTTCGTCGCGAGCTCCTCGGCACTTTCCTCCTCGATCCTTCTCGACCCTCTTCGTCTCGGATTCTGCCCAGCGAGCGAGGGCCAGCCAGTCGTCGCGCAGCGATTCCTCGCCGGCGGACGGTGGCGCCAAGCTGGCAACCGAGTCCCGTGCCTTCCCGAACCCGGACCGCAGCTCGCGCTCCGACTTCGTGAGGGATTCAAACGCTGACCGAGCCTCGTCTTCTGCGGCCACCTTGTCATCGAGGGCCCGGTCGCTCTCGACCCTGCGCCTTGGCGAGCCGCTGGGCTTCATCATGGTCGGCTCGGACCTTCTCCTCGTCTGGAGCGCCGGTCAAGGTCTCGTCGAGTTCCGTGATGCGCTCCTGCGCTGAGGAGAGCTTCCCCGCCAGCTCCAGGTGCTCGGTGCTGGCCACCTTCTGGCTCTTCTCAGCGGTCGTCAGCGCCTTGCGAGCCGCCTTCCGGGCCTTCTCTGCGCTCGCAACACTCCGCTTCTCGATCGTGATCGGGTATGTCCTCGACGACCTGGTCGCAGACCGGACAGGGCTCACCCACGACCAGTGCGGCCCGGATACCGACCGCACCCGCGGCCAGCTGCGCCGCCGCGAGCCGTCGATCCGCTTCATCGACCTTGCGCCGAGCTGCCTCGGCCTTGCTTCTCGGCCTCATCAGCAGCCTCGGCCGCGTCGGCCAGCTCGGGTTCGAGCTCCTGCCGCCTTGGCCGACTGCTTCCGTTGGTCCTCGATACGCCTCGATCAGGCGGGTGCAACGGGCCTGATCGGGCCCCTCGGCCACCATCTTTTCGGCATCCGCCCGAGCAGCGCCGGGCCGTCTTCGTCTCGGCGACGGCTGACTCCAGCACCGTCGACGCCGCGGTCAGTTTCTCACCGAGCGACCCGACCTCATCCGGCATCTTCAGCTTCGCCAACGCCTCGACCTGCTCAGCCCAATTCTCGACCGACCTCCTGCAGGGCCACGACAGCCTGGTTCAGGGCCCCGAGTGAAGCCTGTTCGTCGAGCATTCGGGTCCTGGCCTGATCCAGCTCACCGGCGCGGGTCTCGAGCTCGGCCAACCTTTCGTCGCTGACCTCCTCTGCCCGCTCGAGCTGCTCGTCCAGCAGATCGAGCTGGGACTTGGCGGTGGCGGCTCGCTGGCGGGCCGCCCGACCCATCCGTTCGTACACCCCGAGGTTCAACAGGCGGACGAGCAGTTCCTGACGATCGCTGGGTGGGTCGTGCAGGAATGAAGCGAAGTCGCCCTGCGGAAGGACCACCGTCTTCGTGAACTGCTCGAAGTCCATCCCGAGCAGCTCTTCGACCCCCGGTGTCACCTCCTTGACCGAGCTGGCGAGGACCTCATCCCCCTTCTCCAGTTGAGCCGCCTTTGTGGTCGCTCCTCCGGCTGCGGTCCGCTTGACGACGCGTATGGCCTTGTAGGTCTCGCCCCCGACTTCGAACTCGAGCTGGACCCTGGCTTCGGTGCAAAGCTGGTGGATGATCGGGGCGATCAGGCGCTGGTCGTCGTAGCGGGCGACCGAACCGAACAAGGCGAAGGTCACGGCGTCGATGACGGTCGACTTCCCCGACCCGGTCGAGCCGACGAGCGCCATGAGCTCGAGGTCGCGGAAATCGACCGTCGTCTCTTCCCGGAACGCCCCGAACCCGACCATCTGGACCTCGAGCGGCCTCATCAGGGTGAACCCTGGTGCTGCTCTTCGTAGAGCTCGTCAAAGAGCTGGATCAGGCGCTGGTCATCGACCTCTCGCTCGGCCAGGAACTCGGCGAACAGCTCTTGCGGTGCCGCCGAGCGACGCTTCTTCCGCTTCTGACGTCGCGAGCGATCTCCGAGTTCGACCTGGACGTCGACGACGCTCTCCCCGAAGAGATCCCGAACCTCGTCAGCCAGGCCGGGACGGGCCTTCTCATGAACTCGGATTCTCAGCCAGGAGTCATCGTCGCAAGGAACCGCCTGGTCGCCGAGTTCGGCGAGTGTGCCGGACACGGTCTTCAACCGTCGACCCGAGCTGAGGCGGTTTCGGCGAGACCCGGGCCGGAGCGCCTGCATCGAGTTCGACCAGATTGACTTGCTTCTCCTGATCCTCCTCACCGAAGTCGAGCTGCAGCGCCGAGCCGCAGTAGTGGATTGCCGTAGCACCCGGGAGCTGCTGAGGACGGTGGAGATGGCCGAGCGCGACGTAGCCAAGGGTCGGCGGAAAGGACTGTCCCGCGACGGCGTATTCCTCGACCATGTGGGCGGGCCGCTCGCCACCACCCTGGACGCCACCGAGCACGAAGGCGTGCGCCATCAGGACGCTCGGGACATCCGGTCTCGAAGCGCTGCCGAGTGCCTCGATCATGATGCGAAGGCGGTCGGCGTAGAGCTGAGCTTGTTCGAATGCGGCACTGTCCATCAGGTGCTCGGCACGGACGATTCCCCGTTGCGACACGAACGGCAGCATCATCAGATCCACTTCGCCACCGGACCGGCAGGCGATCGTGCGGACTGCGCCCTCCTGAAGGCCCGCGGGCTGGCTCAAGAGGTGGACGCGACCCAACTCCAGGAGCGGCTCAACCGCTTGGAGACGCCGGGCGTTGTCGTGGTTCCCCGCGATGACGGCCACCTCGGCCCCGGTGTCTGCGAGTTCCAGCAGTGCGCGGTACACGATCTCCTCTGCTTCGGCACTCGGGGCTGCGGTCTCGAACAGGTCGCCGGCGACGAGTACGAGATCCACCTCGTTCTCGCCTGCGATGGTGGCGATCTCGGACAGTACCGCCCGGTGCTCCTCGGCACGGCTGTGGCCGCGGATGGCTCTTCCGACGTGCCAATCGCTCGTGTGCAGCAGCTTCACCGGCTGACGCCCTCGAACGGATCGACCGGGTGCTCGGTCGCTCCCGGATTGCTCGTCGGGTCGGCCTCCGCTGACCGCGTCGCCCAGGCCGGGAACGGAAACTCGACCAGAAGCGGCACGGGCAGCCTCGGCTGGACGATGTACATCGAGCCCGGCTTGAGAATCGTCGCCCGCTGACGCTGCACCTGCGGAAGGAAGCCGTACTCGTCACGCCGGGCCTCGGCCGTGTCGAGCCGACCAACCACCCGGATCGCGCCGTTGGCCACGACCCGCCGCTCGACCTCGCTCGCGGTCTGCTGCGCTCCGATCAGGATGATCCCGAGGGATCGACCGCGCTCGGCCACGTCGAGGAGAATCTCCTTGATCGGGCTCGAACTGTCCCGGGGGGCGTACTTGTTCAACTCGTCGAGAACGATGAACTGGAGCGGGCGGCTCACGCCCGATGCCTCCTTTGCCTCGAACGCCTGGCGCAGTACCACGCCGACGACGAATCGCTTGGCTCGATCGTGGAGACGGTGGATGTCGATCACGGTCAGCTGATGTGACTCGAGGTCCAGCGCATGTCTCGTTGCGTCGGCGATGTCGGCTCGGATCAGATGTTCGACGTGGCGCGTCGCAGACGCCAGACGACGGATGAAGGCGTTGATGGTGCCGCCCCCGATGGCTCGGCCGGTCCAGTGCGGGTCGACCGGCTCATCGGGATCGTCGGGAATCAGCTTCCGCTCGATCGCCTCGACGAGAGCGCTGAAGGTGCGAATCGTCGTGCCGTCGATACGTATTGGCGCCATCCTCGGCCGAGTCGTCCCGCGATCTCAGCCAGCCGAGCAGTCACCGACTGGACGACGATCGTGTACTGCTGCCGCTCGTCCTCGGCGTCGGCGAACAGGAACGGGAGGAGGTGCTGGCGACAGAACTCCGAGATGGTCCAGAAGTAGGGCTTCACACCCTGACTGCGGGCACCGGTGTCGGGTGTTGCGTTGACATCCCCCTTCCGGGCCGGCGCCAGGATGCCGACACTGCGGAACGGGTGAGGCTCCAGGCCGAGGTGGGCGTAGCGGGCCCTCTGGTCTTCATCGAGGGCTGTGTTCGCGTGGTCGAGGAACAAGAGGTCCTCGCCCTTGACGTTGAAGATGATGCCCTTGGTATTGGCGGCCTCGGCGCCGAGCACGCCCGAGTTGAAGAGTGAGTAGAGCAGGAAGGTGGCGTAGCTGGTCTTGGTGGCCACGCCGGAGATCCCGGCGATGTTGATGTGGGCACCTTTCGTGCCGTCCAGGAAGTCGAGATCCAACCAGATCGGATCGTTCTCGCGGGACAGCCCGGCAGCCAACCGACGCTCCACGTCCTCGAAGTCGAGCGCGGCGTCCCGCTCTGCGTCGGTCGCCGTGCGGACCTCGGTGCCCGGCAGAGGGGGCACAAAGGTCTCGGGCACGATCCGGGTCACCTGCACCTGCGCCGCCTCGGTGACGTCGGCCGGCAGCACTCCGTCGGCGATCAGGAAGACGTCGCTCTCGAAGCGCGCCCCTTCGTGTCGGGCTCTGACCTGGCTGACGATGCCGTACATCGACACCGTGTCGCCGTTGGCGAACGTGCGGTCGAGCGCGATGACGTCATCCAGCTGCAGCTGAGCACCCGGTCCGACCGCGACCCAGAACTCGAGCGGAGTCGCGTCCTCCGTGCCCAGTACCCGACCGGCGATCCCCTCAGCCATGCCAACCCCCGTCAACGCTCCGTCTCTGTGTAGTTGATGCATCCCCGCCGGCCCAAGGTGGTGGCAGCTCGTTTCCTCTACGATGGGGGCGCTGGCGTCGTCATGCGGCCGCTCGCCCAGCGACGCTCGAGCCCGCGTACAAACGATCGAGGAGCCGAGCGACGGTCGGTCTCACTCCGCCGTGAGCCCCGAAGAATCGCACAACATTCGACGACACTTCGGATTGCTGCGGCGGCGCCGGGGAGTCGGTACGGTTGCTGCGGGTCGCGTTCGTCGAGGGGAGACCGACGGAACCATCGAGCATCGCGGATCGGGTGACCGTGCTCGGGCGACGGGCGCTGCCGGACTATGCCAGTGGTGGCCCGATCGTTGGCGACTTCGGCTTTCCCGCCGTTTCCGTTCTGCAGGTCGACCATCGACCCGTCATCAATCTTCCGAGAGACGGGCTCGCTGGCCTCGCCGAGTCCATCCTCTTGGCGTACCGGTCGATCTCGGCGATGACGGCGTGATCGAACTGGTGGCGTTGAGCGCAGCCGACCCCACGTGGGATCCCATGGAGATTCTGTGTGTCGGATCAGACGACGAGCTGCTTCTGGATCCACTCGACCACCGGATCGCCGGCCGCAGGGTCGACGCTCTAGAGATGGCTCGCAAATCGGCAGCCAGTCATGATCACGATGCGTTCTCGTGGGCGCCGCGGGCGACTCTTGAGCCTTCCCATGGTAGGGAGGAGCCGGTCTCACCGTTGGCCCACGGCACTGGTCGACATGGTTGACAACGAAGTGGCTTCCGCAACGTTGGGGATCCGACTGGAGGAATGGAACCCGCACGGAGTTCTCCTCATGTCGAACCCTGCGATCGACAGGCGGTATTACCTCGTCACCATGCTCCAACTTCGTGCTGCGGGGATGAGTCTGACCCCTGACGCCCTTGCGGTCCTTACGTCGAGCAGGCGCGGCCAAACACGAGACGAGCTCGATGCGGGGACGATGCTTGGTCGCCGATCGCAGCGCGCTCGATCAGCTCACGAACGCTGGCCTCGCGGTGTACCCCGCTCCTCTCAAGGCTCAGCTTGCCGAGCTATCGATGAAGGACCTGAGAAACGTGTTCGACCCACACGGGATCCGACCGCGGCCCGGAAGGCGGACCTCATTGAAAAGAGCATCGCGGCGCTCGGTGAGGCGACGGTTGCGGAGCTGAGTCGAGACGCCGTGCAGAGCGACATGGTTGTCTTCCTTCACGAGCCAGACCTTCCGCTCGACGATGCTCGAGTAGCCCGACTCGTCGAGCACTTCTACGTTCAAGATCGCAGTCAATATGTACCGACCGCAGTTCAGCCGTCGGTCCGTATCCGTGAGGAGCACTTCGCTATCGATGGGTCTGAGTGGGATGAAGACGTGGAGAAGGAGAACGGGAGCGCTGACGGATCCGGGATTCCATCGGAGAGTGTCGTTACAGCCGTCTCGACACTCTCCGATACAGGACGAACTCACCGTTCAGGATCTGTATTCATTGATCAACATGCTCGCCGACCAGCTCGAAGCAATGCTCTCAGACCAAGAGCATCGACCGGAGGTCGTGCACCACACCCAGATACTGATCACGAGGCTGGTCAGCATGTGCTGGCCGAAGGCGCCGTTGCACAGGGTCGGGAGTAGCGCTCGGCCTTGAGCTCCCCGCCGCTGGCACCGCAGAGCCTGCGCACTACCCGGTGGTCACCGCGGCGGGTGCTGTCGCCCTCTGCGACCAAGAGAGAGCGGTCGCTTAGGAGAGCGTCGCCGCTCTCCTTGCTACGGTCGCCGACCACAGCCGCGAACACGGGGGTGGGCAAGCACATGTCCGAAGACACGGTGGCCAGTTCGACCGGGGTCGTAGCCGACACCCTGATCGCTCACCTGCGGGACAAGCTCGCCAACGGTGAACTGCAGGATGAGCTCGGTCCGTTGATCGAGGCCGCATTCAGGGACCCGAGGCGGTCGAGGCGGTGCTCGGCGGCCAGTCCCTGCCGGCGGCCGAGGAATCCAAGTCCGGCGCTCGTCAGCGCAAGGTGTTCCTGGCCGGCATCGGGGCCGAGGGATTCCGCGGCATCGGCCCGCACACCGAACTCCAGCTCGAGCCGGGCCCGGGACTCACCCTCGTGGTCGGGCGCAACGGTTCGGGCAAGTCGTCGTTCGCCGAGGGGCTCGAGATGCTCCTCACCGGCGCGAACCTCCGGTGGGCCGATCGCTCGGCGGTCTGGCGCGAGGGCTGGCGGAACCTCCACCAGAGCGAGAGCGCAGTCGTAGACGCTCGGTTCCATCTCGAGGGACGACGCCGAGCCGACCGAGGCCCGCCGGTGGTGGGGGCCAGACGCCGAGCTCGACGAGTCCGAAACGAGATCCGCCTCCCCGGCGGTTTCACCGGCAGCCTCGATGTCCTCGACTGGCAGGGACCCCTCGACAACTACCGCCCGTTCCTCTCCTACAACGAGCTCGGGCTCGATGCTCGAGGGTGGACCGGCCGACATGCACGATGCGATGTCCGCCTTCCTCGGGCTCGACGACGGGATCGCCGCGACCGAGGTCCTCCGGAAGACGCGCCTCGGCCTGGAGAAGCCCGCCAAGGAGCTCGCCGGCGCGACCAAGGCGCTGAAGGAACAGCTCGAGAGCGTCGACGACCAGCGAGCCCGAACCGCACTCGAGCTCGCTGGCCAAGCGACCGCCGGACCTCGACGGCCTCGACAACCTGATCGCCGGCGAGGAAGCCGGCCGGGACGATCGTCACGGCGTCGCTGCAGGCGCTGGCCGCTCTGGAACTCCCAGACACCGACCGCCTCGAGAAGGCGGCCACCGATCTCGAGACCGCACTGGAGGCCGCCGCCGACGCCGTCTCCACCGACGCGGCCGAGCCCGGCGACTGGCCGACCTTCTCCGAGCCGCCCGCGACCATCACCACGAGGACGACTCGACCACCTGCCCGGTGTGCGGCACCGCCGGCGTGCTCGACGACGCCTGGCGCGACCGGATCGACGCCGAGATCGAGCAGCTCGACGCCGACGCCAAACAGGCGACCGAACTGGCCGACGCAGGTCGACCGGGCGCGACGCAACGCCCGGACCGCCATCACGCCGGCACCACGGGCACTCATCGAGAACGACGCGATCGGCGGGGCGATACAGGCCGCCGCGGCCTGGCAGGCGTGGGCCGACGCGCCCGACACCGACGTCGCCCTGGTCGAACGTCTCCGATCCTTCGGACCGGTCGCAGACCTGGCGACGACGGCCCGAACGGCCGCCCAGCAGCGGCTCGACGAACACGAGACCGTCTGGCGACCGGCCGCCATCGCCATCGCGGCATGGGTCAGCCAGGCCCGTGACGCGGCCACGGCGTCGGCTCGGGCGAAACAGGTGAAGGTCGCCGAGGAGTGGCTGAAGACGGCGGTCGGCGAGATCCGCGAACGAACGATTCGAGCCCATCGCCGATCAGGCACGCGAGCTGTGGCGACTCCTCCGGCATCGCAGCAACGTGCAGCTCGAGCAGGTCGCTCTGGAAGGCAAGGCGACGCATCGTCGCGTGTCGCTCGAGGTCACCGTCGATGGCGTCCCGTGCGCCGCGCTCGGTGTCATGAGCCAGGGCGAACTCCACGCACTCGCGCTCAGCCTCTTCCTTCCTCGGGCCACGATGGACGAGAGTCCGTTCCGATTCATCGTCATCGACGACCCGGTCCAGGCCATGGACCCCGCCCGTGTCGACGGACTGGCCCGGGTGCTCGAGCAGGTCTCCGCCGACCGCCAGGTCGTCGTCTTCACCCACGACGACCGGCTGCCCGAATCCGTGCGCAGCCTCGGTATCGCCGCCGAGACGATCGAGGTGACCCGACAGCCGGGCTCGGTCGTCTCGACCCGGGTCACCTGGGACCCGGTCAAGACCGCCCTCGACGACGCCATGGCCGTCGCGATGACGAAGGACATGATCGACGCCGCCAAACGCAAGGTGGTCCCCAACTACTGCCGCCTGGCCGTCGAGGCCGCCGCCATCACGGTGGTCCGACGCCGGCGCCTGGGGCGAGGAGACCGACACGACGAGGTCGACAGCGCCCTCGGCGGGTCGCCCGGCCTACGTGAGCTGATGGCCCTCGCCCTCTTCGACGACGACCGACCGTCGCGACGAGATCGACGACGAACTCCGGGCTCGAGACAAAGGCGAAGCCACCTGGGTGATCCGCTCGTGCAACGCGGGATGCTCACGGCGACTTCGAGGACGACCCGAAGGACCTCGTCCGAGCCACCGAGAGGCTGACCAACTGGCTGAGCGAGCTGTCGTGACGCAGGCCGGAGCGCTCCTCACGCTCGCCGCGGAGAGCCTGGGCAAGACCAGCGGCGTGATGGTCGGCCGATGGCCCCGGACCGTCTCGGTCCTCGGCCGCCAGGCGATCGAAGCATCGCTCGTCGACTACTGGCGTCTCGTCGAGCCCTCCATGGAGCGGGTGTCGAACCGTGCGCAGCTCCTGTCGCTTCGCGTCTACCTCGAAGACGAGTACCTGGCCGAGCAGGTGTCGGCGTCATGGGCGCAGCTGTGCCGAGCCTGCCACTACCGCTCCTACGACCTCCCTCCCACGGAGAGCGAGCTCCGCGCCTGGCTCGGGATCGCGAAGCGCTTCGACGACCACATCACGGAGCTACGGACCCACGGCGTAGTACTCCAACCGGCAAGTCAGCTGGCCTGGATGAGCGATGCCGAGAGAACCCGGCGGTGCGGGTAGAGCCTGCCGGTCTTAGTCGACGAGCGGCGCGTAGTCGTCTGCGCTCGACGAGTTCACGCTGTTGCCAGCGGATGCAGGATTCTCGTCAGTTCCCACGGGATGAAACCTCCTCCGCCAGCACTCCGGCCATGAGCAGGCCATGTTGTACTGAGGCCGCGAGCCCCAGAGGTGGCACGATCGCAAGTGCCAGGGCTCGGGTCGAGGAGGCCAGCCCCACGAAGGCGATCAGGTCGTTTGAAACCCACGGCATGGCCATCGAGAGCTCGCCAGACTCCGGTTTGTCGACTGCCCCTGTTGAGCGTTGGCGGCCACTGGGCGCCGTCGGCGGATGCCTCATAGACTTGCCACCCGCACGGCCCTGATGAGGGTGGCAGAAGGGGGAGGGACCGTGGCCTACCAGGTGAACCAACACGTGAAGCGGCTCGCCGCCTATCAGCCATTCGACGCCAACTTCGGACAGCTGTACGCGGAGTACGTCGACACTCGACAGTCTGACCAGCTCGAGACTCGGGCGTTCGATTTCGTGTTGGAGTTGGTCGGACGGCCGACGACGCGGCTCGTGATCCTCACGGGTGATGCCGGGCATGGCAAGACACATCTGTGTGGGCGACTCCTGACGGCCATGGACGAAGCGATCGATGATCCTCGTGCCCACCTCAAGGCCTACGGCACCGACGGCAGCTCGCCGCTCGCCAGGACGCCAGACGGTCGGGGGCTACACATCGTCAAGGATCTCAGCGAGCTTGATCCGGACCGGGCCGTCCGCGCTCTCCTCGTTGGCCTCGGGTCGACGGATCGAGTCACGGTGGTGTGCGCGAACGAGGGAAAACTACGGGCAGTGCTCAACAACGGCCCTCCGGATATCGAGCCACTTCGAGATGCGCTCGACGGTGTTCTCACCAGTGGTCGGACATCGGTCGTCGAACACGTCCATGTGATCGACATGAACCACCAGAGTGTGGCTGCACCCGGGGGTCGCAGCCTCGTCGCCCAAGCCATCAACAGCTGGGCAACTGATGGGAGGAAGTGGTCGTCGTGCGAGCTGTGCGATGCACGGGACGAGTGCCCGATCTACGAGAACCATCGGCTACTCGCTGCAGACGACGAAAGAGGCGCGAGTCGCCGAGCTGGGGCCGAGGTCCTCCTCAGGATCATCGAACAGACTGGCCATGTAGTCACCATTCGTGAGCTGTTGATCTTTGTCGCACACGCCATCACCGGCGGGCTCCGGTGCACCGACGTGCACGAGAAGGCGCGTCGGGGAAAGCGTGGCTGGCAGAGCAACTACATGTTCCACCAGGTGATGTTCGGCACGCAGCTGAACTCAGGTGAGATCGAGGGCATACGCGTGTTCAGCGCCGCGGACAAGCTCGACCCAGGCGAACGGGCCATCAGACCGGTCGACGATACGCTTGATCACGACCGGCGCGACGACAGCACCGCTGTCTTCACACCCGATATCGACCTGGGTGGGAAGCCCGCTCCGAAGAACCATCAACAGGCCCGACGCGATTCACAAGACCGTCGCCGTCTCTACGCGTTCCTGCGGCGCCGTTCTTACTTCGACACCCGATCCGGGCCGGAGCAACCAGCGATCCCGTTCGCCGAGCGACTGGGACTTCGCTACTACGACGAGTTCGAGAGGATCATCACCGGAGACCTGGAACCCACGGACCTCAAGCCGATCCGCGACCGCATCCTCGTCGGCCTCGAAGCCGTCCAAGGAGCTCGGCGCGGGTCCGGCTCAGGCTCATTCCTCGTTGTCGATTCGGCATTCGCATCCCACCGTGGATCGGCATCGGTCGTGGCGAGGAAGATCACCGCCGGATCTGTCGAGCTCCTACCCCAAGACGAGTGGTGGGCTCTCGTCACTGGGTCCGAACCCGATCTCGAACGAGCTGTCGACTGGCTGCACCGCCGCATCTACATCCTCCTCGACAACAGCAACGGCAATGACAGTGCGCCGCTTGCCATCGATCTCGACTGCCGCCAGTTCGAGTTCGTGCGCCGGGCGGCACAAGGCCTGACCAGCCGGTCGTTCTTCCAGGCCGACATACGCCGGATCATGGCCCAGCTCGCTGACCTCGCCGAGGGCGCTGTGGCAACCGATGAGATCTCGGTCCTCGTGAACGGCCGCACTTCGCATCTCGTCATCGACCTCGGCGACGTCATCCAGGCAACGGGACCCTGACCATGGCCGTAACTGCATCCGACATCGCCTCGCTGGCATCCCAACAGGCGTTCGGCGCCGTGCTCGCACCCCAGGGGCGCGGCTACTACGTGACCCTCGAACTCCTCGCACTCGCCTGGGGCACCTGCTCGCGGTGATTCCGGCGTCCTGCCTGGATACCCCGAGCATGAAACTCTCACCGTCCGGCGAAGGGGCCACGATTTCGCTCGGCGGTGGATGGGGGCGAATCCCGATGATCTGACCGAGGAGGATTTGAACTGGGTCATCGGCGCAACGCTGACGAGATCCTCCGATCCTTGCTGGCGTCACTGCGTGTCCCGATCCCGAACCGGCGCACTCTCCCGGGCTGGGGCGGACAACATCTCTACCCTTACGTCGGCGAACTCATCCACTACGACGCTGTCCCCCGAGGACGAAGGCGGAGACCCAGCATCGAGATGTACCACTACCGGGGAGGTGGTGGACTCGCCCACATGATCCTCCGCTCTGACCCCGACAGCGAACGCCTCGAACAGAATCGGGCTGGGTTGGCGGCACTCGTCGCCGATTCAGAGGGGCCGCTGGGCAAGCTCGCGAACGCTTGCGCAACCCATGATCTGGCCGATCCGAAGGACTTCCCGGACACACGAGAGGCCGCGGCGCGCGGTCTACGAGAGCCGGTGGGTCGATGTCCTTCGATCGGGAGTCGCGAACATCACGGGTCGTTCCGGGATGGCACGTGCGAAGCAGGTCGAACTGCTGATGCACTTCGTGCCGTTCTGCATCGCCCGACACCAACTCGATCGAGCCTGCTCGGCGCTCGACGAACCTCCGTTTGTCTTCCCTGCCGCGCTGGTCACCCGTGCCTCGCCGATTGCGTAGTCTCGCGCGCAAGGAGTTCGAACGCTGCGCGAGGTGTCATCGATCGGGCACTGCGCCAGGTCTTCGACGAATCCGCGTCGGACCTCGGCCGGCCGATGAGGCCGACGAGTTCGAGTCGCTGCGACGAAGAGCCGTACGTGGCGGAACAACATCGTCGGTTTCTTCGCTGGCACGATGGCGACCTGCGGTTGCCTCAACGCGCACACCGGTTCCCGACACGTCACGCTCAGACTTCCGCTCCTCGAGGCCCTTGTCTGTTCGACGTTCGCGCCCGGTGAGGAGATGGAGTTCGATGCGTTCTGCACCGGATGTCATGATGGACCGGCTCGGTCTCGTTGCTGACAGCCGCTCCGCCAGCAACGATCCGGCTCACTGACCGTGTCGACGCCGGCGAGTTCCTCGAGAACGAGACGCAGCTCGCTCAGGATCTTCGGGTCTCGGAATGATGAGCGAGTACTCCGATGCCACGCGACTGGTGCACGGGGAGGTGGCATGACCGATCAACACAGCCAGCCATCGGCCAGCTCTTGGCGAAGCGTGTTAGAAGGAATTCGAGAGCGCTCGCACCGACGGCGCCACCGACTAATCTGCGGCCCCGCCATTCGGATCTCGGGATTCGAAATCCGACGAGATCCGAGTGACGTCTCCGAGATCGGACGGATGGCGGATCCCAGGCCACAGCGAGCCGATTCGGATCGTGGTCGGCACTCGCGACCTTCCGGGACTCGACGGATCACCTCCTCCCCGAAGGGCAAGACGCTCACTTCTTACCGCAACACCAACGAGCACGGACTCGTGCTCGTGGAGGTCGACGAGCAGAGCGACGGCAAGGCCTCCGACAACATGCACAGCATTGCCGACCGGACGTGCTGGGCATCGGGCGCCGCCGATCCAACCTCCATGAGCATCTGCACCGGCTCTATGACGATCGCCTGGCAGATCCACAGCGAGAATCACGGGCCGCTCGACATACCGGCCGCTTTCGGCCGGAACTCGACGAGATCCACGGCTGGCTCCTCGCCTCTGGTGCGCCATCGCTTCGGTGCTGGACCGCTTCGTCGCGACTTCGTCCGGCCGACTCGCTGGCCTCGGTCGGGCCCTCGCCGGCTCGGGAGATGCGGGAGTGCTCGCCGACGAACTCAGCTGGCTCAATCTGTTCCCTGATACTCGCCTCTACGAGCACGCCGGATCAGTGTGCTCGGCGCCTGAACGCAACCGGAACATCTGGCCGATCTACGGAACCCTCAAGGCAAGGATCTGCGAGACGACGACCTGCCGAGTCGAATCGACCGAGCACCTCGTTCGTCGATCGCTGAGGGCAACGAGTTGGCGACCACCGAGTGCGAACCCAGCTGCGCGATCGCCTGGACGCGATCAGGGAGAACTCCGGACCGTCCCCGGAACTGCACGTCGACTTCGCTGTCTGGGAACAGCTCTTCGAGAAGAAGCGACGACCAGCGGCCTCGGCGGGCTCATCCGAGCAGTACCTGCAAGAGGAACACCCCATCGGCTCGACGAGTTCGATCACCTCCAGATCGAAGACGATCTCGACGACGGCGACGGCGAAGCGGCAGAACTGCTGCTGACCGCCGAGCCGGACCCGGACCAGCGCACCGCTCGCGGATGTGCTCCCACCGGGCCTCCGAAAGAAGGTCGACCGTCTCGTGTTTCGAGGCGAACAGTGCGCACCGGACCCACTGATCGCGATCCTCAATGGCCTGAAGGCGCTTCCGGCCGATCCCGACGGAGACGAGGCTCCCACCATCAGCCTGCGACTGGGAGAAAGTTCACTTCGACGATCACAAGGGCGAACACAGCGCTCGACTCTTCGGCTTCCTCTACGGACTCACCCTCATCGACGTCGGGAAGCTCCATCGACTCGCTCGGCTGCACTCTCGAGATCGACGACCGGCTGCTCCGACACCGGCGTCATGGCCCAGGTCTTCGACGAGATCGGAAAGCAGAGCAAGGCGACGAATCGGATGACTCCGACGACGCTGAGAAGTGGGCTCCACTCCAGCTGGCATTGCGAACCTCGGACTCGAAGACCCCACTCATTCGATTCCGTTGGAGCCCGGAGGAGATCCCGGGTCTGGTGCTCTTCGCCCGACTCGTAACCGCTGGAGGTGCACAGGGCAACTGATCGGCCCGGCGCCGACGACTGGATCGACCGATCCCTGCACACGTGGGAGGCCGCTGCGTTCCGATTCGAGCCGTGCCGACAGGAGGCCTGGCGCACCGATGGTCGTGACCTCGCTCAGCGAGCACCTGAGAGCGATGGCCGACGAACGGACTGTCCTCGCAGCGGCCATCGAGTGAATACCTCGACGACTGGACTCGCACTCCTGCAGGAGGCCCGGGACGCCCTCGTTCCGATGGGTGGCCCACTCGCCGAACTGACGACGTGACGACCATCGAAACCGCCCAGTCCGGAGGACGACCACATCCTCGTCCTCGGAACCCATCCGATTCGGCTCGATGGCTCGGCCACCATCTACGACACCTCACCGAGTTCCTGCGCACGAGCACTCGAAGGAGGACTCCAGCTCAACTCCGAGAACGATCAGCTCTACTTCGATTGGCTGGACCATGTATCTCCCCACCGACACCCGCCGCTCGTCACGACAAGCGATCGAACTCTTCACAGCGGTGAGAGAAGTGGGGCTTCACGAGGAATACGCCAGCGTTGCAGCAACGACGACGGAGTGCCCGAATGGCTGAACGACTTGACGGCTGCATCGATCGACGAAATCGTCGGCACAATCCGGTCATTCGTCGCAGCGTTCCCGCACAAGACAGCCGGATTGTCAGTCCTCCTGTTGAGCCACGGAGGTGCCGACCGATTGGCAAGACGCCTCGTGGACCAGCTTCGCAAACGCGACCTCGCCAAGCTCGACCTCGAACTCCACATCATCACGAGGTCCGCAGACCACGATGTAGTCGCGACCGCTACTGTCCGCATTCGACGACGAAGAAGGTCGAGGCCGATCACTGCTACCTCCCTTTCGTCTCGTCCTCCACGACTGGCGAGATGACCCGTCCCGCCGACCTCGACGATCTCCTCGAGCGAATCGACGTCGCGATCGCACCGAACCTCTTCGGCCTCCATAGCACTCCGCTGCCCGAGACGCGACGCCGAGAGTCGGGCGTCGGCGGCTCATACGACCCGTGGGTCGACCGATCGAGCTACAACCGCGCGCCGTCACCAGGCACGATCAACGTGTCCCAGGTCCTGCTGCCAGCGTCTCCCGATCCCGTATTCGAAGCATGGTCGACCCTGTCCGTGCGGCGACATCGCCCAGCAACCACTGAGTCAGGACGACCCCGACGGGACCGACTTCTTCACGCTCCAGGTCCAGTTCGACCGGAACGTGGACCTCTTCGCCAAGCTGCACCGGACGGCGCACTGGGTCGTCACGCTGGATCCGTTCATAGGTCGCGATCAGATCGACGCCCTGACCGACGCTCCCGATGTCATCACGGTCAAACCCGGTGTCGGGTAAGAACCAGATGTACACGATCGTCGTCAGCTCGACCGCTGGTCGCGAATGGGTGTCGGCCCGCCTTCGGGCGAGGCTCGAGGACGACTTCGACCTCGACCCGCGGCGGGCGGCCACCTGGCCGGACGTCTCTACGAGATCGGTCGCCAAGTGGTTCCCGGTCTCATGCTCCGCGCGGTAGGTCTCGGCCGCACGATCGAAGAGATCCTCGGTCTCATCCTGGCTCGCTACTCGATCGCCGAGGAGCAGCCAGCCGGACTTCGCCGGCGGCGGATTCGAGTACTGGGTCAGCCTGGATGAACACACCGAGTGGTTCGGCGGAGCCAACCGCGTGCGCCCTGACCTTCTCCGGGTATGTGCATGGAGAGAGGGAGACGAAACTCACATCCGCCTCCTGGCCCTCGAGTCCAAGTTTCGACAGGAGTACGACCTGGGCGTCGCCGACGACCAGGTCACCCGGGCTCTTTGCCTGTTCGACGACGCGCTCGCCGCGGATCCCGAGGGCGAGAACCATGACGCTCCATTTTGGCGACGAGAGCTCCTCGGGGCATTCGATCAACTCCCTCGCCAGGACGTACCGTCCCACGACCTGCCACCAGTCCGCTCCTGGGCGATCCTGCTCGGGAAGAAGAGATCAGAGACGACATCCGATCCGGGAGGTACCAGATCGACCCGACCGCCGGCGTCGTGTGTGTCACTGCGTGGTCCAGCCCCGCTGACTTCGACCCAGGCGCAGAGAGCCCCGGTGGCCATCGACTGATCGTCATCAACGGAGCTAGGGCGCGCGAGATCCTCCATCGGATCGAACGCTGGGTCGATCCGTATGAGATCGCGGCCGCAGCAGCAGATGAAGCCGAGCCACGAGTTGCCCAAGCCGATGCGACCCACGACGCGGTGGAGGATCCGGAGAGCCGCACGCCCTCATGGCTCGGTCAGCCAGAGCCAGACGAGACCGAGGACACCACCGATCCCCCGACGACCGGTGATGGCGCCGGCAGGGCGGGCGGAGCGGACGAACCGAGCCCTGGCCCAGAACCAGAGCCCGACGTACCTCCGGTGGAACCCTCACCACGATCCAGGAAACGAATGGACACGGCTGCGCTCGAGAACCAGATGCAGACCATCCTCGACCGGCTCGACCAGCTCGGGGTTTCCGTTACCCCAAATGAGACCGATCCGTACCTCGAAGGACCCGGTTTCTGCTCATACAGGGTCCGACCCGACACCGGTGTCGCAGCGCACAACGTCACCGGCAAACTCGACGACCTCAAGCTTGCACTTCATCTACCGGCCGAGATGTCGATCCGATCGTTCGTAGACCGGGGCGCTGTCGTCTTCGAAGTCCCAAAGGACGACGACGACCGCTACTTCGTCGATTTCGCTGATCTGCTCACGCGCACCCGCGACGACCCGGAGAACCTGGCGGTGCCAATCGGCGAGGACGTCCATGGCAACCCGGTGATCGGTCGACTTCTCGTCCGCGGATACGCCCCACCTACTCATCGCTGGTACGACCGGATCTGGGAAATCCATTGCCCTCGAAGTCATCCTCCGGGGTCTCGCAGCACGCCGGACACCTGATGCGCTCCAATTCCTCCTGGTCGACGGAAAAGGGACCGAGCTCGTCGACTTCGAGGAAAGCGCCCACGTACGCGGCGAGATCGGTTACTGGCCCGACGACGCCATCGAAGTCCTCGGCGATGCGGTCGACGAGATGAATCGCCGCAACCAGCTCTTCCGCTCGCGCAAGGTCAAATCGCTCTCGGAGTACAACGCCGGCGTCGCACCAGCTGAGCGCATCCCGTGGTGGCTGATCGTCCTCGACGAGTACGCGGACCTGACCTCAGATCCGGACGAACGAAAGCAGATCGAGGCCAGCCTCAAGCGGGTCGCCCAGAAGGGTCGATCGGCGGGGATTCACCTGATCCTTGCGACTCAGAAGCCATCGGCCGAGGTACTGAGCACCGTCGTCAGATCGAACCTTCCTGCCCAGCTCGCGCTGAGAGTGAAGACGTCCACCGATAGTCGGATCATCCTCGACGAAGTCGGGTGCCGAGTCGCTGGCCGGCAAAGGTGACGCCTTCCTCAAGACGGCAAGGTCTCTGACTCGAGTTCAATGCGCGATGGTCGCTCAGGAATCCGACGGCTCGGAGGGCCACTGACAGCGCTCAGTCCAGCGGCGGGAGGCCAGGAGAGCTCGCGGAAGCGCCGAGAGTCCGAACGTGATCTACCGTGCCGGCAACGCTGCCCATTCAGCGACCGGGTGCATCTCGGGTTCGCTTCAGGAGCGGTCACTCCGACCAACCCGAGCCCAACGCGCTGAGCGTGGCCGCATATCCGAGGGGCATCGGGACGGCGTCGCCGATCCACTTCACCAGCTGGGCCGAATGCGGTGTGACCCCGCCTGGGAGCTCGAAGACGATAGCTGTCGGGGAACCCCTGGATCCGGGCAGCTTCGCGAGGCGTCAGCACTCGTCGCCTCGGTGGGATGCACGTAGCGACCCCGACCGGGCGTCAAGAAGCCGGTCGTGATCGTCGGGGCAGGCCGATCCGGGTACATCCGGCCGTACACCGACGTGTACGACGTGCCCTCCTGATGACACTCCGGGCGCTCCGACAGTGCGAGGTCGTACTCGTCGTTGTCGAACAGCCAGTCGATCCGGCGAACGTTCTCGGCGTTCAGTTCGGGTCGGCGATGCATGTGGTCGTCGGCTGGGGCGTCCTCGAGGTCACCGATCGCCCACGTCACCGGCCTTGGTCGATCGGCCAGGGAGTCCGCTATCGAGTCCAGCGGAAGAGGCGCTCCGTCTCGCCGAGCCACCACGAAGTAGCGGCTACGAGTCTGGGGCCAACCCATCTTGTCTGCCTTCAGCAGGCCGGACTCGACCTGGTAGCCGGAGGCCCGAAGCAGCCCGACGCCGTCTGCAGAACACCCTCGTGATCGTGTACGACCGAGGGAACATTCTCGATGACGACAACGGGCGCATCGAGCGCAACCGCTATGGCGGGAACCGTGAGATAGAGCTCATTCCGCAGATCGGTGCGCCGCGTGTGGTTGTTCAGGTTCGAGTGACCCTGGCACGGCGGGCCAGCCAGCAACACGTCGACATCGCCTACGAGAGCTTCCCACGCCGAGTCCACCATCTCCGGCGCATACCGGAATGATGCGGTGTCCAGGGACCCGGCCACGCGATAGTCGACGATCGTCGAGACGGACTGCGCGCTGAGGGTCCGGGGCGAGTGGTTGCGCTCATAGACCGCTAGTGCGTCTTGATCCTGATCGATCGCAGCGACGATCGTCGGCTCCATGCCCATTTCGAGGCAAGCCTGACGGAAGCCTGTTGCCAGCCCACCGGGTCCACAGAACAGTTCAGCGGCGCGGACGGTTCGCTCCGCCCTCGGCTCCACGCGGGGGCTTCGACCGGCGAGGTAGGCCCGCCACCAATCGCCGAGTGGGTCGCCCGTCGATTCGATGTCGACGACCGAGCTGAACTCGCCCGATGGAAGGATGAGCCGACGCTCGAGCTGTCGACCCGCGGATCTCGAAGGCCACGTCGATCGTCGAGGGCGCTGCCGTCGTGCTCAGCGGAGTCATCTGACGAAACTAAACGACGGCCGCACGAGATCGGGGTTCATCGCTCCTCACGGAGTTCCTCGATGATCGCGACGGCTTGCTCGTCCCCGATGGCCGGCAAGACCAAGTTGCTGCCCAATCGATTGAGCCGGCGTGCATACGCCCGAAGAGGATCGGTGCTCATCCGGCGAGCCGCTTGCTCTTCGATGAGAGCCTTCGCCAATGGCGGGACCGAACCCGTGCGCACCCGGAGGATGTGACTCCGCCAGAAGTCGGTGGCCTCAGGCACAGCTGTCGCAAGGCCGTAGTCGTCATCGGGCTGGCGTGAAATCTGACCCCGCAGGAACATCCGGGTCAGCACGCACTCCGTCACATTGTTGCCGTCGAGGTACTTCATGTACTTGCCCGGCTCACCAGCTTCGAACGTCTTGTGCTCTCTCCACATGACCAGAGGCCAGAAGAACTCGAAGGAGAGGAACCGCCAGAATGCTGGGTCATCGAGCGTCATGACCGGGAGCTCGTGCAAGACCGAGTGGAGGCGTCCGCTGACCTCGCCCTCGAGCATGTCTCGGTCGGAATCGGTCGACTCCTCGAACTCGGAGATGAGTGCTGGGATTTCCGCTGAGAGCCCTCTTGCGGGAGCAAGGTCGATACGAGGACCCTTGCTCGTCCACACCACCTCTGCTTCGACCAGCGGACGGCGACCGGTCGAGAGGAACTCGGGAGCGAGTTGGAGGGCAGTCGCCATGGGGAGGGTGGCGTATTGCATCAGCCCGCCTCCGACAGCGCGTTCGTCCAGTGCTTCCGGAGTCCGGTCAATGCATTCTCCGCATGCGCCATGAACTGGCCCGGCTCTTCGAACGCCCAGCGCAAGACCTGATCACGGTGGCTCCGTAGCTCGCCGCTCTCAGCGGCGTTCCCTGGACTGACCCCTGCAACCCGGTCGACGAGCCGGGCCAGGACCGAGTCCTCGATCTCGTCGTATCGCAGCGCCCTCTGCGACGACCGCACATCCTCATGCATGAGCACTGCGGTGACGACATCGAGAAAGAGTTGGAGCTGGACCATCTTCGACGCGGCCGTGTACGGAACGTCGGTGAGTGCGGCGAGGACGCCGGCATCGACATAGAGACGCAACGACTCTGCGGCCGTGGCCGATCCGAGAGGGCTGTCGAGGTCTGCGTATCGGATCGTCCCAAGTGGAAGGTCGAGTTTGTCTCGCAGCTCGTCGTCCAGCGGAATCGGCGTGAATCCGATCTCACCGAATCCCGTCGCCACCGTGAAACGGCACCGAGCGAGCCACGTTCCTCGCCGCCAGGGCCGAAGAGGGGCCGGATCCTGCTGTGCGCTCAGCGCGAGATACACCTCCACGACGCAACCACCGAAGGGCGCCTGGAATGCCACCGGGCGCTCCTGTCCGCGGGCGATGTCGATTCCCTCACCGCTCAGTTCTGCGGCCGGGACCCGCCGCACGATCTCGCTGGTCTTGAGTCGCGGCGTCGATGCGATCACCAACAACTCCACGTCCGTCGCGGCAAGGTCCGCCACGGCGAGCGCATGTTCGATCCGCCCGATCGTCTCGGAAACGGCCTCAGCGTCGACACCGAGCACGAGCGTCGCCGCGTCTGCCATGAAGCTCGGAGCCTGGACTGAGATCCGTCCGGTCGGGTCGACCGTCGTACCTCCCATCCGGAGCTTGAGGTTGCCGAGACAATCATCGAACGAGGCGGCAGCCCCGAACGGCCGGATCTCTCGCTGCTCACTGGCCATCTGCCGCCACCTCCTGGGGCGCATCGGTGTTCTGTTCGACGAGGTCACCGAGCGCTATGACACGGGCCGTCCAGTCGGCGGCGTAGGCCTCCGACTCGAAGTCGAGGAACACCCTGTCGTGACCCAACCGCCCCCGGAAATGACCGTCAGAATCGGCCGCTATGAATCCGTTCGGTACCGAAGGGAATTCGAGCGGGATGTTCACGCGACCTGCCCGATCGTCCTCGACGAACTTGAAGACGACACCGATGACGACTTCGGCCGAATCCACGCCATCCATGTGGTCGGACAGCGCAAACCCGGCACGCCCGCGGACGCGCAATGTGAGCATCGTCGACGACCTCCAGCTCGGGCTCCGGCCCCCAGATCGAGACATCTCGCGGGGCGGCTGGCGGAGGCGCAGCGACGTCATGGCCCTCGTCCTCGAAGATCGACTTGAACAGTCGCTCGAGCTCGGGAAGCCGAATGGCGCGACGGTCGGGGACGGGCGGCTTCAAGCCTTTCCGAAATCTGTCGACCTGGTCGCGCACACGGCGCTTGACTGCCCGGGCGATCTCGGGTGCCTCCGGATCGATGCCGTCGACGGCGTCGGACGAGTCCCAGCTGTCATGGGCCTTCGGTTCGGTCTGGCGCAACAGATCGTCGACCGCGTGCGCGGCTAAGAACACCCCGCGCACGTAGGGCCTGGCGCCGCCCGTGTCGTGGTATTCGACAACCATCCGTGGGCCACGCACGAGAGCCACGAGGCTCCGATGGCTCACGCCGCCATCGTCGTCACTGTCGCTCGGGTACGACCAGCCGTCGGGATCAGCGACGAGCCCCAGAACACCGAGTTCATACTCTCGTCCGCTCTCCGGCATCTTCATCCCGCGGGAACTCATGTTGCTTCTCGGTCGCAACAGCGTTGTCTTGCGGGACCGTTGCGACCTCGAACGCGCGGATGAACGATTTGAGCTCGTCGTTCTTGCGAGGCCGGGGGTGGGTCTCGTTTCCGTCGGCGTCGATGATGACGGCCTCGAAGAGACCCTCGACGATGGCGGGCCACCAGTTCCTTTCCACCGCGACCCGAAGGTCGTCAGCGCTCACAGCTGGGTCGATCAGCAAGAACGTCGTTCCGAGGTCGCCGAGATTGCCCGGATCTCGAGGCTCGAGTCCCAGCTTCTCTGCGATTTCGTCCGCCGCTTCGTTCTCGTGCGGGACGACGCCGAATTCGCCGAGGTCATCGCCGAATCGAGCGAAGCCGGTGAAGCTGGTGTCGTCAATGTCGTGTAGTCCCCAGTACGTCATTCCGAGCAGCCGACGCGTGACCCCAGGATCGTCCTCCCGCTCTCGAAAGCACGTGTATGCGACGACCGTCCGGATCCCTGAGCCTCGGATGAGTCCGGCCTTGCCGTATCCGTATGAGCCGCCGGCCCCAGCGTCCTTCATCGTGAAGCCCAGGCTCACGAGCGTGAGATACATCTTGGAGGCCGTGCCACGAAACGGGCCGTACATCCCCGTCGTGGCGTGCTCCCGGATCTCGAGGACAGGTAGTGCGCTGTCCGAGCTGAGCAGCCCCAAGCAGTTCTCGGCGCCGAGTCCGATCTGTTGGTTGTCGAGACCGCCAGCACGAGCGGCCAGCTCGGTGAGTCCGAGGTTCTCGACGAGATCGTCCTTCACGTCACCGTAGGACTCGCGGAACTCGAATTCGATCTCGAATTCTGGGGCCAGCTCCTTCGTTGGACGAAGATCTGACTCCAGCTCCCGGGCAGCGTCCCATGAGTTCTGGATCACCTCCCGCGCCAGAAGCGTGGCGTCCGCCGTCGGCGCGCCCGCGGCAAGGATCCCCGGCTCCTTCGGGCCCTCGTTCTTGAAGATCTTGCCGAGATCCCCCGACGAGCCGCTTCGACTTGTGTCGATCTCTTCCCAGACCCACTTCTTGCTCATCCGACTCCTACAACGCTGTTCATCTCACCACTGCCCTGTATGGCTCGACTGTGACGAGAGCCGGATTGCCGCTTCCACGCGGTCCGCAGCGGCGAGCACGTCTTCATGCTCCCACACCCTGACGACCGACCAACCGTTCTCTTCGAGACGGCGGTCGACCCGACGATCTCGCTCGACGTTCGCCGCAAGTTTGTCCGCCCACCACTGAGCATTGTTCTTCGGCTGCGACGCGTGCTCGGGGCACTGGTGCCAGAAGCAGCCGTCCACGAAGACAGCGACCTTCTTCGGCCCGAAAACGACGTCGGCTCGACTCCGCATCCCTCGAACCGGCGATCGGTCCACCCGATACCGCAGCCCTCGGCGATGGAGTTCGCGTCGAAGCGCTAGCTCCGGCGCTGTGTCTCGGCGTGCCTGACCACGGAACCTTTGCGCTATCGAAGCCGTCTTCGGCTCGGGGGTTTCACTCGCCACGCCGACTGTCATAGTCCACTTCTAGGACGAGTGCCTCTGGGGGGCCTATGTCTGCCGGATCAGGTTGGACCGACGTCGAGCTCGATGCATCGGTCGACGCCTACCTACTCATGCTTCGGCATGACGTGAAGAACGCTCTGTATTCGAAGGCAACCGTTCGCTAGCACTACCTCGCCGGGCGCCTGAGCAAGCGATCCAAAGCTCGTTCGAGCTGCGGATGGGCAACGTCAGCCATGTCATGAGCACTCTTGGTCACGCCACCATTCCGGGCTACAAGCCGCAAGAACACGTGGGAACCGGCATCAGCGAACGACTGATCGAGATCATCAGTCGTCACGAGGTCCCGCGGGTGGCTGCGACGAGTTGACCACGACGGTGAGCAGTCACCGTATCCATCCGCAGTCGATGTCACGACCCGTCCGCCGAGGACCGTCGAGTCGCACTGTCACACGGGCGCACTAGCGTCCCAGCCATGGCTGTCGTCGGGCTCTTCGCAGGGATCGGAGGGATCGAACTCGGCCTGAAACGGGCCGGATTCGAGACTAACCTGCTCTGCGAGATCGAACCGGGCGCCCAAGCAGTTCTCCAGAAGAAGTTCCAGAGACGTCCCCCTTCATGACGACATCACCACCCTGAAAGCGCTTCCGAGTGGCACCGACATCCTCACCGCCGGCTTCCCGTGTCAGGACCTCAGTCAGGCCGGCCGGGGCGCCGGCATCTCCGGAGATCAATCTGGTCTGATCGGCCACGTCTTTCGCCTGCTCGACGTCGCGCGAAAGCGGCAACCCGTCATGGCTCGTACTCGAGAACGTGCCGTTCATGCTGCAACTCGACCGCGGCAAAGCCATGCAACACCTCACGCAAGAACTCGGACGGCGCGGCTACCGATGGGCGCATCGAGTCGTCGATGCCCGAGCGTTCGGTGTCCCCCAGCGCCGACGGCGCGTCCTGGTCCTCGCGTCCCGGACCGAAGACCCCAGACCCGTCCTCTTCAGTCAAGACGCTGGCGAGCCACGAGCTCGGTCGGAGGACGGCCGAGCTTGTGGCTTCTACTGGACCGAGGGAAACACCGGACTCGGGTGGGCCGTGGATGCCACTCCGACGATCAAAGGTGGTTCCGGTTTCGGCATCCCGTCTCCACCGGCGATCTGGATGCCTGACGGATCGATCATCACGCCAGACATCCGGGATGCCGAAAGGCTCCAGGGTTTCGCGGCCAACTGGACCCGAGCAGCGGAAGCCGCCGGCTCGAGACCCGGACACCGATGGAGGCTCGTCGGCAACGCTGTCTGCGTGCCAATGGCCTCCTGGCTGGGCGGGCGTCTGGCTGATCCCGTCCGTGAAAGTCCATTCAGTTGCTGAGCAACCTCTCGATCCCGCCCGGCCCTGGCCGACCGCAGCGTGGGGCGAAGGCGACAGGGCATTCGCCCTCGAGATCTCAGAATGGCCAATCCGGAAGCGACGCAAGAGGCTTGCGTCCTTCCTGCGATACGAACCCAAGCCCCTGTCAGCCCGGGCCACGGCCGGTTTCACTTCCCGCCTGCAGAGAAGCTCTCTGAAGCGATCCGCCGCCTTCGAACGTGACCTGCTCCTCCACCTGCACACTGTTTCGGGCCCACGGGACCAAGAACTCGCCTCCCAGGCGTGGCGGGGCTGAGCACGTCAGTTGCGTCAACTACCATGGGGAGACCTCCCTCCGGCCGCATGAAGGACGGATCGGCGGGACGTTGTCCTTGTCAAGCATGCCAATGCCATCCGGGTCAGCTCATCCTTGCGAGCTCGACGGCACCTCGGCACCCAGCCGCCACACGGGCGCGTTGGCGCCTCTCCGATAAGGAAAGGACTGTTGTTTCCTGGGAGACTCCTGCTGACTTGCTCCTGATCCCCCAGTTGGCTAGGAGACTCCCAATGACTCACCCACGATCAGCATCACCCTCGATCTCGACCATCCCAGGCTCGAACAGATTCTCGGCCTCGCATCCGACGTGACGACGGAGAACATCGAGTCGCCTTCTTCTGCTCCGCTCGTCGAGCGCTCGGTTGTCCTCGAGAAGCTTCTCGCCGCGGACCTCAACCCGCGGGAAATCCGTTTCCTCCTTGCCCTGGCCGAAGCTGCTCCTGAACCAATCAGCTACCAAGACCTCCTCGAGGTCGCCGGCGGCGGAGCGAAGCTCGGCAACGTCACCGCTGGTCTGTTTCGCCGCTGGCGCTCTCGTGGTGGGACGGACGACAACGCCCCCTGGACTGACGTCGATGGCGTCGGCCGCCGACTCGTCCGCGAAGACGCGACCGTCATCATCGCTCGACTCAGCGAAGCAGGCTCGAAGTGAGCGCCCCGGTGTGCTCCAGATGCGGAACGGACATGGACGTCGAATATGACGAATCCGACGACGTCGCCGGTCTGCACGGGCCCGGGGCATCCAGTCGAGCGGCTCTTCGAACCCCGTCGGGAAGCGAGGGAGGCGCAGCAAGCAAGAGGAGCGAGGGAAGCTGCCGAGTCCGCCGCCGTAGCGTCCACCCTCACCTACCGAGACAGCATCGCCGCTGACCTCGGCCTCTACGACGATCTCATCGACTGCATCGTCGAGGGTGAGTGGGCGGACACCGGCGTGGTCGAACACAGATACGGCACCGCCAACCCCGACAAGTACCGATGGATGGTCGACCGATGGGGCCATACCGCCATGGGCCCCCGCAAGTACAGCGTCACCTCGTTCATCGGAGGAACACTCGGTGATCTCACACGGACGACCGATCTCACCTACCGGACGGGCCGGGGGACGGGCTTCTTCGACTACAACCCGCACATCGGTCTGTGGACACTCGAGCCGGTCTCGGGAGACGCTGCCGAAATGACGTGGGCACGCTTTGCTGCAGAGAGCGGGTTTCCGCCGGAGGACTGGCCACTCCTGGGCTACGAGCACGACGCGAGCGGCTGAACGACGGGGGCTCCAAGAGGCGACGACTCCTTCGCCCGGACCAACGCAGCGAGTCAGCCGGAAGACGCTTCAACGACGGACCGTCCGTTAGAGATCCGTTGGAAAGTCTTGCCGGTGGACACCACTTGTTTGCGTCAAACAAGTCGGCGATCCAGTCAAGTCGACGACGACCCGTTCAGGTCGTCGTCATCATCATCGTCGTCCGGGTAATAGACGACCTCGCCGGTGCGGGCCGCGGTGAGCGTGTCGCGGATCATCCGGTTCCAGTCGTGCCACCAGAACTTCCTGCCGTCGTCGAGCTCGTCGCCCCAACCTCGAAGGGTCCCGGAGACGGCGGTCTCGATCCGTTCCCGACTCGGCAGTGGATCCCGGCAGTGCTGATGGCAACAACGGTAGGTTGGCCTCGCTTCGCGGGCGGGCGAATATCGAGCTCGATCCGGCTCGCGTCGACTCGCTGCTCGCCTGCTGCGTGCGCCCAAGTGCGATCAGGAGCGGGCGACAGCTTGAGGTCGGCATCGAGCACGTCGAGCAATTCGCTGCAGGACTCTTGTGGTTCGGCTGGTCGAGCCGCGCTCGATGCGGGGCGTGGTCACCTCATCGTCCGAGCCCGAGTCCCGGTCCTTCTCGTTCGAGGACCCGCTGGTGCTGGCGAGTGAGTGCCTGCTCGAGGCTGTGCTGGTCTTGGAACGTGAGCGCTCGGCTGAAGGTGAAGCCGATCGGCAGCTTGTGGCCATTGGAGGGGCCGAGGCCGTCGGTGAGCCCGTAGGCGGTCTGGTGTTGGTCGAGGCGTCCGGCGGCACGGTCCCAGGATCCTGATGGTTCGCCTCCGGGTGGTCGGGCTCCGAGGGTGTCTGGTGATGCGGACAGGCGGGTCGCGGCGGATCTGGCGGGTGCGGATGCGGCGGTCGTCGTCGAGGCGGTCGGTGACGTCGGCGTGTTGGGTTTCGAGGGTCGGGCGGCGCTGGTCGAGCTGTTCGGCTCGGTGCCAGCGACGGTCGATGTCGTCGAGCTTGCCGGTGAGCTTCTCGACCTTGGCGGCCTCGGAGCGGATCTGGTCGGGCAGGGTCTCGATGGCCTGTGTGGCGTTGTGGATGTCGCTCTCGTGGCCCTTGCGGCGAAATGGCCGGTCGTGCTCGGCGAGGGTGTCGTGTGCGGCTCGGAGTCGGGCGGTGGACGCGTCGAGCCGCTGCTGCGCCTGGTCCAGATCGTGGCGTGTCCATTGGCGCTGGCGCGGCAGGTCCGCCAAGTCCGATCGGAGGTGGTCGAGGGTCGTGGTGAGCTGTGCTTGCTGGTCGAGCAGCGACCGGAGCTCGTCGGGTGGGAGGGTGCCGGGTCGGTGCGGGTTGTGACCGGCGAGCTCGGCCTGCCGGGCGAGAGCGGGTCGGTCGATCCAGCTGCGGGCGATGGCGTCGGCGAAGACGTCGACGGCAGTGTCTTCGCCGGTCGTGACGATGTAGGCGTCGTTGCCATGGCGACCTCGTGTCATCGGCACGTAGACACCTCGGACGTCGGTCGGACCGTCGAGCATGAGGATGGATCGGTCGACGGTACGCCCTTGGACCGCGTGACTGGTCTGGGCGTAGGCCAGCTCGACGTGAGCCTGGACGTAGTCGGTGGGGAGTCGGACGCTCCCGGATCGTCCGTGGACGGTGAGCTCGCCGTTGCGGTGGACGGTGTCGACGATCCACTGGTCACGATTGCGGATCATCAGGCCGCGGTCGGTGTGGAGCCGACGGTGGTTCCGGCGGGTAGCGATCTCGTCTCCAGCGTGGACCTGACAGGAGCCGATCTCGAGCCGACGGCCCTCGATGCTCAGCTCGCCTGCGTCGATGCGGAGTTGTTGGGCCTGGCGGTTCAGTCGGTCCACGGCCTCGTTCGTCGGAGCAGCCAGTAAGGCGGTCTGGCCGTTCTGTCGGGCGTGCCACCAGGCGGCGATGGCGTCGCGTTCCATGCGGGTCGCGGTGCCGCCGTGGAGTCGACCGTGCAGGTCGTAGAGGTCGGCGACGGTGGTGTCGCCTCGCCGGAGGCGGAGGCTGGCGGTGCGTTCCCAGTCGTGGCTGAAGCGGTGGACCTCGTCGAGCTCGATGGCGCCGTGGGTTGCGATGAGATGCTCGAACATGCCCCCACGGTCGACGGCGGAGAACTGCATCGGGTCGCCGACCAGGGCGATCCGCCAGCCGCGGTTGTCCGCGAGGAAGGCAAGGTGGTCGAGCTTCTCGGTGGAGACCATGCCGGCCTCGTCGACGATCACGGTGGTCCCGACGGGGAGGTCGTACTGGTGATCGGGTCGACGATCGAGGCTGTGTTCGACGATGAGCTTGTCGATCGTGTCCGCGGCGACACCCGTCTCGGTGGCGAGCACCTCGGCCGCGGCGGCGGAGGGAGCGACACCGAAGACGGCGCGGCCTTCCGCCCGGAGTTGATCCACCGCCGGTGCGAGGGCGGTGGTCTTGCCCGTACCGGCGGGACCGACGACCAGGACGAGGTCGCCGTCTCCGGCGACGGATGCCGCGGTTTCGGCTTGTGGTCCGGTCAGCTCGACCGAGGATCGCTCGACGGCTTCAGCTGAGTCGTGGCTCTCACGGGTCATGCGCCGTTCCGCCCATGCGAGCAGTCCCTGCTCCTGGCCCAGGATCTGTGGTGTGGTCAGAGCCCGGTCGGCGGCCGATTCGGTGATCGGGCGGCCGTCGCGGCGGAGCGGGACACCGGCGGGCACGGGTCGGGAGATGTCGACACATCGCTGCTCGATGGCCAGGGCGGTGAGCTCATCGAGCGTCTTGACCACCGCAGTTGAGTCCAGGGCGAGGTCGGTGGGGAGCGCGGCGGCGATCTCTCGGGTCATCTCGGCCGGTCGCCAGCTCGACTGCTTCTCCGACAACGCTGCCACGGCGAGGTCGATGACCTCGGCGCGGGTCTGCTGATCGAGGTCACGGCCTTCGACCCTGCCGACCGCGTCTGCGACGAGCTGGTCCGGGTCGTGGCCGAGCGTGTCGAGTTGGCGGAGCCAACCGGCGTGCAGATCGTCGGCGCTGTGATCGTGGGCCTTGGCGGGGCGGCTGTCGACGACGGCTTCTCGTTCGAGCCGCCAGCGCTCCCTGGGAGTGGGGTCGCGTTCGAGTGTGTCGATGAACCGGTCGAGCTTCTCATCGATGCGTCGTTGCACGTCGGCGGTGCGGGCGGAGAACTCATCGAGCACCACGTCCGGGACATGGGCGATCTCGGCGATGCCGTTCTCGACCTGCTTCCACTTCACCCCGAGGCGGTCGGTGAGCTCGGACCGCAGAGTGGCGTGGTAGACGGCCGACAGGGTGCGCTGGTCCAGCTTGAGGGTGCGGGCGTCGAGGGCGAGCCAGCGGCCGTCGGGTGAGCGGACCTTGTTGGCGATGACGACGTGGGTGTGCAGCTGCGGGTCGAGGGCTCTGGAGGTGTGTTGTCGGAACGTGGCGGCGATGATCCCGTCGGCGTCGACGACCGCGACTTCTCCGTCGATGCGGTAGCGGGTGTGGGCGTGGTCCTCGATCCAGCCGACCATCGTGTCGACAGCGCTGTCGTGGGCCGCCAGCACGTGTCGGCGGGTGTCGTCGTCGCCGACCGCGAACAGGACCGATACCGACTTGGGTGCCGAGGCGGTGACATCGAACCCGCGCACCGAGTCGTCGCCGTAGCGTCGGCCGAGCGGGACCTCGCCGCGCCGGTGGGGATGCTGCCCGGCCATGACGTCGAGGAACTCGCGGTCGACGATCTCGCCTTCGAGGCCGAGTAGCTCGGCGCCGCGGCCGTGCCAGATGCCGTTGGGTTCGCCCGAGTCGAGGTAGTAGTTGGGCAGCGCCTCGACGTAGTAGGCGCCGGCGTCTGCGCCCTTGAGGGTCGTGACCCGGGCGGTCATGGGCACCTACCGGTCACGGTTGTGCACTCGTCTGTCGCTTCTGGGGTGAGGGTCGGTGCGGTGGTTGGTGCAGGCATCGCCGGACGCTCAGCTATCGAAGGGGAGCGCTGATTGCTCGGGCCGAGCAGCGCGGCGGGAGCGGCGGGGTCGAGGCTGTCGATGCGTGGGCTCGACGGGGCAGGCGAAGCTGCGCAGCGAAGCGGCCACGTGATGGGTCCGCCGAGCATCGACTCGAGCAGCACGCGCGGCACTCGGGTCTGACGGCCGACCTTGCGGGCCGGCACGCCATCCTCGCAGCATCGACTCGAGCAGCACGCGCGGGACTCGGGTCTGACGGCCGACCTTGCGGGCCGGCACGCCATCCGCACCGCCGGTCTCGATGTAGCGACGGGCGAGCTGGTACGCGGCGGTCCGCCCGATCCGCAAGACCTCGGCCGCCTCCTCGACGGTCAAGAAGTCCGGAGGGTCCTCACCCGTTCGACGCTCTCGTTGATTAGTCAACGCAACGACTGTACGCGCGTTCCACCGGTGATGCAACATGTCTGTTGACTTCTAGGGTTGATCGTTGATAGACCGGGAGGATGGTTCGACAGGTCTTTCGCCGCACGTACACCCCCAATCAACTCGTCGCGCTCAACGTCGCCCGGGCCCGAACGATGCGGGGGTGGACCCAAGAGGAGGCGGCCGGCGAGCTCGCCCCCTACCTGGGCAAGAAGTGGTCCAACGCCAGCTACTCCGCCGTGGAGCGCTCCATCAAGGGGACCCGGGTCAAGCAGTTCAGTGCCGACGACCTCATCGCCCTGGCACGCGGGTTCAGAGTGCCGCTGGGTTGGTTCTTCGTTCCACCTCCGCCCGCCGAAGACCCCGGCCTCGCCGTACCCGATGCGACAATCCGAGGTCTCGAGTTCACCACCCTCGTCGACATCGTCCTCGGGACCGACGACATCAACGACGCGTACCGCGAGGCGCTGCTCACCTGGGCCGCCGAGTCGGCTGTCGATGCCGATGCCGCCGAGAAGGAGATGGCTCGCCGGCTCGCGGAGTCCGACGACCAGGTGGCGGCCAAACGGCTGCGTGAGGCCTTCGGAGATGTGTCCGAGGCCCGCGACGTCCTGCGTCGGGTGGCCGCTGCTCTCGACGCCCTCGACGAGACGGACTCGCCGGCACCGACCAGCACCAAGAAGCAGCGAGGCAAGAAGAGATGAGAGGTCACATCGCCAAGAAGGGCAACCGCTACTACGCCGTCGTCTACGAGGGTCACGACCCCGCCACCGGAAAGGACCGCCATCGCTGGCACGCCGCCGGCGACACCCGCAAGGGCGCCGAGAAGGTGCTGGCCGATCTCGTGAAGCGGATGCACGACGGCGACTACCGGGCCCCCGACAAGATCACGCTCGGCGACTACCTCACCGAGCGCTGGCTGCCATCGAAGCGAACGCGGGTGAAGCACTCGACGGCGAGCTCGTATGAGATGAACATCCGGTTGCACATCAACCCGCACATCGGGCGCATCCCTCTGCAGAGGCTCCAGCCCGAAGACCTCGACGAGCTCTACGTGAAGCTGCTCACCGAGGGCAAACGCAACGGCACCGGCGGTGGACTCTCGGCCAAGTCCGTACGCAACGTCCACGCCACCATCCAGAGCGCCCTCTCCGACGCCACCCGCAAAGGCACCGTCTTCCGCAACGTCGCCGACATCGCCGACCCACCATCGATCAGCCGAAGCGGCCGATCGATGAACGTCTGGACCGGCGACCAGCTCCGCACCTTCCTCGAGGCGATCGCCGACCACGAGCTGTACCCGCTGTACTTCCTCAGCGCGACCACCGGCATGCGCCGCGGCGAGATCGCCGGCCTGCGATGGCGCAACATCGATCTCGACGGCGCCCGACTCACCGTGAACCAACAGATCGTGTCGGTCGAGTACGAGCTGATCGAAGACGACCTCAAGACCCCGTCCAGCCGTCGCACCATCGACCTCGACGAGCAGACGATGGCCATGCTGCGACGCCATCGACGCAACCAGCTCGAACAGCGCATGGCCACCGGCCGGCGAGGCGACGACGGCTTCGTATTCGCCAAACCCGACGGCTCGGCGATCCACCCCGACCTGATCAGCCAGACCTTCCAGCGATTCATGGCCCAGACGGAGCTACCGCGGATTCGGCTTCACGACCTTCGCCACACCCACGCCACGATCCTGCTCCAGCAGAACGTCCACCCCAAGGTCGTCAGCGAGCGCCTCGGCCACAGCAGCATCGCCTTCACGATGACCGTCTACCAACACGTCATGCCCGGCATGCAGGCCGAAGCAGCCGCCACCTTCAGCGCCGCCGTGTTCGGGGACTAACGAAGGGAGGCCCGGACCAACGGTGGGCTCGGTGGATCAGGGCCTCCCTCTCGTCACTTCCTGCGCCTTCTCGCACGAACAGTCTGCGTAACGGTCGTCTTCGGATGACGCTGAGTAGTCGCCCTCGTGACGAAACGTCCAGTGATCGCTGAGCGGTTCACTTTGCGGTTGGGCATGGTTCTCACCCCCCTTCGAGGTCAAATTTCCGTGACCCAGACGGTATCTAGATACCGCGCTACCTTGCAACCGATTTCACCAGTCGATACAGTTGACATCAGCACACAACCCCGGGAGGAAGCCATGGCACCGCAACGAGACACGAAGAGCATGACGCTCCGCATGGAGGAGGGTCTCGCAGGCAAGGTGCGGACCATTGCAGAAGTAGAAGGAACGACGGTCAGCGACGTCATCCGCGACGCCCTTGTCGAACACGTTGAGCGACGGCGCATCGATCCGGGGTTCCAGAAGATGCTGAAGCGCAACCTCGAGCGCCACCAAGAGCTGCTGAGCATGCTCGCGGACGGCTGAAGTGATCTACCTCGAGCTCGACCATGTACTCGCGATTGCCTGCGAGGTACTCGAGCTCGAGGTAGACGCGCTCCTGCGAGTAACGGACCTCGGCCTCGCAGACTCGGCGGTTGCGCGACCGCAGGCGAGCTTCCAGGGCGAGGAGTTCTATCCCACGATCGAGGCGAAGGCTGCGGCACTCCTGTTCGGGATAGCGCGCAACCACGCATTCATCGACGGCAACAAGCGAGTTGCCGTCTTGGCCACGCTCCAATTTCTCAACGTGAACGGACTGGACCTCGATCTGTCACCGCCCGAGGATTCCTTCAAGACGATCGTCCAGGTCGCGTCAGGAGGCATCGAACTCGAGGACCTGGCTGCCTGGATCCGGGATCGGGTGAGTGAACTCGACAATGACTGAACAACAAGCAGACTCAGGTTCGACGATCCTCAAGGTGACCCAGTCGCCTCCTATCTCGCCAGCGGACTGACGGCCCTCAACGACGATCAGCTCACCATCGTGGAGTTGGTGAGCGGGCTCGTTGCCGAGTTCTGCTCTGAGGCAGGCGTCATTGTTCATCAGCCGGTCCTCCATACGCATCCGAAGGATCACGACGGCCTGTCCCCCGCTGAGATCCACGACGCCGACTTTCTGAAGGTGATCGAGTCGGATGTCGTGATCGCAATCGGCGACTTCGCTTCGTGGGGGGCCGGCAAGGAACTCGCCTGGGCCGAACGCCTTCGCACGCCTGTGCTGATGCTACTGAGAGAGGACCGCACCGTCTCGAGGCTCGTCGCCGGTACGAGCGCCGACATCGAGGTCGTCAAGTGGCGCTTTCACGACGACATTCGCGAGGCCTGGACTACCTACTTCGTCAAGCGCAAGGCACAGCTGGAGGACCACCGCAGGCTGAGAAGCGCCAGGACCAACCTCTGGTCTGCTCCACTCACCACGATCCGAACCGCATATGAGCATCTCGATGGGCCGGCCAGGGAAGAAGTTGCGGCGGTCTCTCGCCTGACCCAGCGACGGATCGATGAGATCCTGATCTCCCCACTGACTCTCGCTCAGGCGAGTCTGGACGAAGCTCAAGCGCTCGTAAACGCTCTCGAACTGCCGTCTGTCACAGCGGCGCCTGGCGAGAATCCACCGTCGCTCGCGCCACGGTCGCTCTCGGCACTCGCTACGGCGTCGGAACTCCAGTGCTGGGCCGGCCGAGAAGCCATGGAGCTACTTCAGCAAGCCACGACCGAATTGGCCAAGGCGGAACCAGACGGCTCTCGTTCAACGAGCCTGCCGACTGGATCGACTTCCACCGTGGCTGAGCGCAAGATCCAGAAGGGCCTCGCTGAACGACTCGCACTGTCCGCGGCCCAATCGTTGTCGGTCCCCGCCGACCTCACGACTCGCTCGGGGGTCTAGGCGTAGACCAGATCAGCGAATCCGACATGACCGAGGACGGCCGAACCACCTGGGTCGAAGGCACACCACGGATCGAACTTCGGGCCGATCGTCCCGCAACACGGAAGAGATTCACGCTCGCCCACGAGATCGCACACGTCCTCGTGGAGCGGGATCAGACGGTCGCCAGACGCAAGCCAAGGCCTCGACCACGACGATGTCGAGACACTGTGTGATTGGGTCGCTGCTTCGATCCTCATGCCCCGTGATCGGATTCGGCCCTACGCCGATCGCGCCAACTACAACCTCAGCCTCATCCGACTCGTCGCGCACCGTGCACAGGTCTCCCTCTCCGCTGCTGCCGTCAGAATCGCCGAGGTAGGAGGACGTACCTGCATTCTGCTCCGCTGGCAACGAGCACCGAGTCGTTGGGTGGTGGTAGGACACGCGGCTGTGCCGCGCCCCTATCACGGTTCGCTGGAAGCGACCCCTGGAACGTCACAGCTGCTGGATCAACTCAAGAACCGGCGAGACACCTGGCATGACCTAGCTCTCTCCGCTCCCGGTCAACTCCTAAAGACGACATCGCACCTCGACCGAAGCGGCAATACGTGCCTCGCATTGGTCACGTCGCTTACGCCGGCCGAGTAGCCCGGATGCGCCGTCTGTGACGAGATTCTCCGCCCGATGCCGGATCGTCCGTTAGAAGATCCGTTAGAAGTCGGCCGATTTCGGGCTCTTCGGAAAACGAAGAAACGCTGGAAACTGTTGAGTTTCCAACGTTTCTAGTGGTGGCGGGGGCAGGATTTGAACCTGCGACCTTCGGGTTATGAGCCCGACGAGCTACCAGACTGCTCCACCCCGCGTCGAGTGGACCGCCAACGATACTCCCGCCCCGGGTCGGGCGACAACCGGCACCCCCGCTCGGGACCACCTTCGGCCGAATGCTCGCCTGGCTCTACCCATCGTCGGGGGATAGACAAACCGATATAGTGGGTTCCGACATGCAACCCGCAGAGATCATTCGCGCGGCGCGACGACGCCACGGCCTGAGTCAGGCGGCGCTGGCCGCACGCGCGGGAACCAGCCAGCCCGTGATCTCCGCCTACGAGCACGGGCGGCGCGACCCGACCTCTCGGACACTGCGCCGCCTCGTAGCGGCCGCGGGCGACCACCTGGAGCTCCGGCTGGCACCGGAACCGCCCGACATCCCACCACCATCGTCTCCCCAGGAACATGCGCGCCGACTCGTTGACGTTCTCCTGCTCGCCGACGCCGTCGGGCACCGCCCCCGTCCGGCCCTCGCCTTTCCCCGGATCGATTCGACGTGATCCGGTTGTCCCTGCCCGACAAGATCATGGCCATCGATCGCGCTCTGATCTCCGTTCCCCACGCGTTCGGAGGGGCGATCGCGCTGGCCTACCATGCCGAGCCGAGAGCCACGATCGACATCGACGTGAACGTCTTCGTGCCGGTGGAGCAAGCACGCGACGCCCTCGATCCACTCGGCCACCTCGGAGCCGAGATCGGCGCCGCAGCCGAGACCGTGGCCAGCGACGGTCAGGTTCGGGTCATGTGGGACGACACGCCTGTCGACCTCTTCTTCTCCTACGACCCCTTCCACGACGCAGCCGACCGCGCTGCCATCGAGGTCCCCTTCGCCGACCACACCATCCGCGTGCTCTCCGCAACCCATCTCAGCGTGTGCAAAGCGGTGTTCGACCGACCCAAGGACTGGATCGACATCGAGGCCATGACCTCGCTCGGCAGCCACATCGACACCGCCGAGGCCCTCCGCTGGGTCGGACGAATCACCGGTGACGAGGATCCCCGCTACGACCGACTCGCCGCACTCCTCAGCGCCACGGGCTGACCCGGCGGTCTTCGTTCATGAGCCGGCCGCGTGATGCCGACCGCTCTGGAGTGCAGCCCAGATCAGCGGCACCTGGAGCGGAAGCCGCAACAGCACCCCCGCCTTCATAGCCGCCGTGGCCTCGGCGTCCTGCCACACGTCGACGGCCATCTGGACGTTGCCGGGGAACACTGCGACCAGCACCGCCGCACTCGCCGGTCCGGCCCAGCGCTCACGCCGGACGAGCCCGACCGCGCACACGAGCTCGGCGACACCACTGGCATAGACCAGCCCGGTCGGAGCGGGCAGTGAGTCGGGGATCATCGGGGTGAACACGCTCGGCCGCACCATGTGGATCACGCCGCTAGTCCCGAACGCGGCCGCCACCACCATCGGCCCCCAACGGCGGGCTCGCTCCCACCGGCTCGATTCCTCGTCACTCATGTCCATTGCCCCTCTCGTGGCGGTCACCCTTCACCATCCTGATCGCCAGTGGGCAGCAGCACCAGGGCGTGGCCGGCTTCGAGGAGATCGGCCCACCGTTCGTGTTCCGGGCCGGGCGGTCGCACCTCGGATACGCCCGTCGCCTCGGCGATCCGGGCCAGCGTTTGCTCAGAGAGCGGAAACGGTACGTCGGCGCCGGCGTGGACGACGAGGGGCTCGCTCACCGCCGAATCGTCCGGCACCTGCCACCAGAGAAGCGGCTCGAGCCGGGAGTGGTTCGGGTCGGCGACGTCCTCCACGAGCGACATCGCGGCGTTGCCGTCAGGGCTGATGACCACAATCCCGGGCGACTCGTCGGGCTGCGGGTGTGTGCCACACCCCTGGTCGCCCGGCAGCATCGCCCAGGCTCCAGCGTCGATCACCTCCCCGCTGCTCGGCAACACGAAGGCCTCGTTGCTCGGATCGGCGACTGCCGACCACAGCTCATCGAGTGCGACTCCCGTCACCTCGTAGCACGGCGACACCCCTCTGAGTGCCGAGGACAAAGACGGCTCCCAAGCCGAAGGCCATTCCGCCGCGTGACCGAGAGCTTCGCCGTACGTCTCGCTCAGTACGAGTCCCACGCGCTCGGGCCGATACGGCTCCCAGGCGGTTCCCGGGAGGTCACCGAGCTCCTCGAACCAGTCGCCCAGCGCGATCAGGTCGGCAGAAGGCGTCGGTTCCGCGTCTGGATTCTCGACGCGATACCACAGTCCATACCGCTCGGTGCGATCCGAGCGCTCGCTCCAGGCCAGATCGATCCACGTCGTGGGCTGTTCAGACAACTGCGGATCGGAGACCAGATTCTCTCGCACGAGATCGTCGTCGAGGGCGCGAGACACCAGTTCCTTCAGCGCATCGGGGTCGACCGTACGGCGCTCCACGCCCCAGTACACGGCCGAGCCGTACTCTCCCGGTGGCGGTTCCACCCGGCGATACGCCGTTCCGTCGGTCTGGATCTGCAGGATCGGGGTACGTTCCTTGATCGGGTGGGTGGGCTCGACCATGCCGGACCCATAGACGACGACCCGCACCGCGATGTCGGCCTCCGGGACGGGGGGTCGTATCTCAGGAAGGCTCCGACCCTCCAGCACCGCCAGCACACCATCCTCCCCGGTGTCGCGGAACTCCCAGCCACCTTCCTCGACCACCGGATCCTCGTTCGACTCGACCGGATCCTCCCGGGTCACGGTCACCGTAGGTGTCGGCGGGTCGTCGGCCACGACCCGCTCGCCCGCCTGCTCGTCTCCGGCGGTGAGCTGCCACCCGACCACCCCGGCCAGGAGCGCAACGATGACGAGACCGCCGCCCCTCGTCGCCGTTCGATGCCGGGAACGCCGCCGGATCCGGTCGAGGTCGGTGCCGGTCGTCCGCACGTCGGTCATCCGGCGGCCCAGATCGTCGGTGACCTGCTGTTCGATGTCGGTCTTCATTCCGCCAGCTCCTCTCTCAGTGCGGCGAGGGCCCGGTGGAGCCGACTCTTGACCGTCCCCGGTGCGATCCCGAGGGCCTCGGCCGTGTCGTCGGTGGACCAGTCCAGGACCAGGCGCAGCAACAGGACGGCCCGGGCATCCTCGCCGAGGCCATCGATGGCCGCGGTCAGCTCGGGATGGTCGGCGGCTCGGTTCAAGGTGGCGGGGACGTCGCTGACCGAGCCCGTCCCAGCGGTCGCGTCATGCGGATCGGCCAGGCGGACCTCGCGGCGGAGCCGCCGCCAGCGTGAGGTCCCCCAGTTGCGGCCGACTCGGATGACCCAGGCCGTCGGATTGTCATAGCCGCCGACGGTCCGCCACTTGCGATAGCAGCGCAGGAAGGCCTCGTCGGCCGCCTCGCGCCCGAGCGTCTCGTCGCCCAGGGCCACGCAGAGCACGCGCTGCACGGTGGGGAGCGCATCGCGGTAGAAGGCCTCGAATCCGTCGACCGCGGCGGGCTCGGAAGTCGCCTCGGAAGCCGCTCGGCTGATCTCGTCGGACACGGTACGCACGATCCTGACACGCACGGGCGACCGATCCGGTTCCATCGAATCCGAGATTCTTCGGCAGAGCTCCGTCCCCCCTGCCCGATTCGATCAGGCCGGACTCAGCGACCGACGTCCTCGCCGACCTCGCGGAGGGCATCGGCCAGGGCTTCCCGCAGTCGACGAGCCACCGCTGGTGGGAAGTGACCGACCAGCCCCGCACCCGCTGCGCCCATCTCCTCGACGGTCAGAACGACCCGCGGCTGAGCGTCCCCGTAGTCGTCCGAGATCGCCACCGCCCAGGACAGTGCCGTCAGCTCGTCCTCGACGTAGTCGTCGGGGAGATCCCCGGGCTCGAACGGCCGGTCATCGATGGAGCGTCGCATCCCACCATCCTGCCAGGGCGGTCCCGTCAGGGGACGAGGACCGCCGCGCCGCTGACGTTGCCCTCGGACAGATCAGCCAGAGCCCGGTTGGCGTCGGCCAGGGCGTACTCCGAATGCCGGGTCACCAGCGGGATCTCCTGCGCCAGCGCCATGAGCTCCTCGGCATCGCGCCGCGTCACGTTGGCCACGCTGCGAATGCTGCGCTCGTGCCACAGGAGCGAGTAGTCGAACGCGGGGATCCCATCCAGGTGGATGGCGTTGACAACCACCGTGCCGCCCCGATCGATCGCCCGCAGCGCGTCGACGACCACCGACCCGACCGGCGCCATCGTGATCGCCGCGTCCAGCGGGTGGGGCGGCGGCTCGTCGTAGGTGCCCGTCGATGCCGCCCCCATCCGCCGAGCGCGTTCCTGCTCGGCCTCGCTGCGCGTGGCCACGTGCACCTCCATGCCCAGGTGGCGAGCCAGCTGGATGACGATGGTGGCCGAGGCCCCGAAGCCGTACAGCCCCAGTCGCTGCCCGCCGGACAAGCCGGTGAGCCGAAGCGCCCGATGGCCGATCACCCCGCCGCAGAGCAGCGGTGCCACATCGACGTCGCTCACACCATCGGGAACGGGGACCACGAACCGGCCGTCCGCCACTACCTGCTCGGCGTATCCGCCGTCGCGGTCCCACCCGGTGAAGGTCGCCCGATGACACAGGTTCTCGCGGCCGCTGCGACACCAGTCGCACCGTTGGCACGAACCGGCCAGCCAGGTCACGCCGACCCTGGCGCCGACCGACTGGACCGCCCCGGCACCGACGGCCAGCACTGTCCCCACGATCTGGTGGCCCGGGACCACGGGACGAGCGTGCAACTCCAGGTCGCCCTCGACCAGCTGCAGGTCGGTACGGCACACGCCGCAGGCGCCGACCTCGATCAGCACCTCGCCGGGGCCCGGCTCGGGCGTCGGTCGGACGTCGATCTCCAGCGGACCTCGATCGGCCGGAGCGGGCTCCCGGAGCAGAGCGGCTCGCATCGTCGGGCTCATGCGCCGACCCTATCGAGCACCGGGTCCCGGCCTCGGCGGCGCGGCCGTCGCCGAAGTTTCTTTCCGAATCGCTTGCGAACGCCTGTACCCCTCCGCTAGAGTAGGAGCTCCCCCTCCGGTCGAGGCTCTGCCGCATGATCGGGGTCTTGCAGCTCCGGCTGCCACTTCCCTCCCAGGTTCACCCGCCCGACGCGACTGGAGGATCACCGTGGCTGCCGTGCCCGAGTTGCATCACGCTCTCCTGGATCGCCTCGAGTCGGACCCGGCCGAGTGGACGCGATCCCAGCGCGTGGGTGTCCTCGGGGATCTGGCGCGACTCCGCGCCTGGCTCGACGCCCGGGAGTCCGCTGTGCTCGCGGTGGTCCACGATCGCGCCGACGACGTCGCCTCCGGCGCCCGCGACGTCACCCAGCTCCTCCAGCAGACCGGCAAAGCCTCCTACGGCGACGCCCGCCGCCGGGCGCTGCGCTCCCGAGCGCTGACCGACCTTCCCGCCACCGACCGAGCGCTCACCGACGGGACACTCGGCACGGCGCAGGCCGACGAGCTCTGCGCTTTGGCCGAGCGCCTCGACACCGAGCAGCGGCCGCAGCTGGACACCGCCGAGGCCGAACTGGTCGCCGAGCTGCGCGACCTCACGCCGAACCAGGCCCGCAGGCGCCTACAGCAATTCGAGCAGGCCCTGGCCAACGACGACGGCGAGGAGCGGCTCGAGCGCCAGCGGCAGCGCAACTCCCTTCGGCTGGCCAAGAGCTCCGACGGGACCACGGCCCTGTTCGGTCAGCTCGATCCCGTCTCCGCCGGCTATCTGCGTACCTGCATCGACCGCAAGATCGAGCAGCGGTGGCGGCGCCACCACGCCGAGGGCGGGCCGATGCCCACCACCGAGCTGACCAACGAGCGGCTGCGGGCCGAGGCGCTCGTCGAGCTCGTCCGCGAGGGGCACGGCGCCGCCGGCGCCGCCCGCGGTCGGACCGAGCTACTCGTCCTGATCGATCACCGGACCCTGCTCGGCGAGCTCACCGCCGTCGGGCGGCGGTGCGAGCTGGCCGACGGGACACCCCTCCCCGCATCCGAGATCCGACGCCTCGCCTGCGAGGCGGACATCATCCCGATCGTGATGGGCGGCCCGAGCCTGCCGCTCGACGCCGGCCGGGCCCGCCGACTGGCCAGTGGTACCCAGCGAGCCGCCCTCCGAGCGGTGCACGACACGTGCTGTGTCGAGGGATGCGACACGCCGTTCGACTACTGCGAACTGCACCACGTGACGTGGTGGCGCAGGGGTGGGACCAGTGATCTGGACAACCTGGCCCCCCTCTGCTCGAAGCACCATCACCTGGTCCACGACCATGGCTGGGAGCTGACCTTCGACTCTAGGCGCGTCGGTCGGCTCCGGAGGGCTCCCGCCGGGGGGCGGCACGATGGCGGATCCCCGACCGGGCGTCCGCCGGCCGAAGCGGAGATCGGCCCCGACCGAGCAGCCGACCCGGCTCACCCTCGACGTCGCCCCCGGCGATCTTCTCCACCGGCCCCTCCATCGACTCGACGCGAGACGCTCCCCGGTCCATCGCCACCCGAGCACGTCGCCGCGACCAGGAAGGGGACCGAACCGTGAGCAATGACCGGCCGGCGGCCGAACCCGACCGCCGCGTTGATACCGTGACCGGACCGAGACGAGGAGTCATATGGGCAGCACCGACATCGCCGCGGAGAAGTACGTCGCGTTCACCACCTTCCGCAAGAGCGGCGAAGCCAAGGCCACGCCGGTGTGGATCGCAGACCTCGGTGACGGCACCGTCGGTTTCACGACCCCCGCGTCATCGTGGAAAGCGAGACGACTGGCCAACGACCACCGGGTCAAGGTCCAGCCGAGCGACGGGCGGGGCCGGGTGAAGGCCGGGACCGAGCCGCTCGAAGGCACCGCCCAGCTGGTCGAGGGAGTCGACTTCGAGCGGGTCCTCGGAATGATCAGGGCCAAGTATGGCTGGCAGGCCACGCTGATGTCCTGGTACGCCAAGGCCGCCACAGCCATCGGGCGCTCCGGTCGGGTCAGCGACACCGGGGTGATCATCACGCTCGACTGATCGACCGAGCGGTCCGGTCATCCGTGGATCTGACCCACCACCGACGTGGGCTTGAAGCGAACCACGAGCCGGCCGTCGGTCACCATCGCGGCTCGGTACTCGTCCCAGTCGGGATGCGGCTTCCCGGCCACACCCTCGTAGTAGGCCACGAGCGCATCGGCGGTCGCATCGTCGGGCGCGGTCGTGACCGGTGACAGCTCCACGGTGCCGTCGAACGAGAGGTACGACCACGACGACCGGTCGGTGATATGGAGGACCACCCGAGGATCGCGCCGCATGTTGGCCGTCTTGGCCCGGTCGGTGGTGACCGAGATCGTGAACACGCCCTCCCCGTCGTGGGGCCCCGCGCCCTTCCCCTCGGCGTGGGGCAGGTGATAGGAGACGTCGGACGACTGGGGCCGGCCGTCGCGTCGGAGCGTGATCAGCACCGCATCGCTGCGATCGGACGCCCAGTCGAGTGCAGCCGGCAGGTCCATCCGTCCACCCTATGCCCGGGGAGTCGCGGACCTATGCCCGGCGAGTCGCGGACGGTACGGTGCACCACCGTGACGACTGCTTCGATCAATCTTCCCGGCCTCGACCGCGATATCGCCCCGCTGGGCGTCGGCACTTGGGCGTGGGGTGACGAAAAACGTGGGGCTGGGGTGGATACGACACGTCGTTCGACGAGGACACGGTCGCCGAGGCATGGGAGGCGTCGCTCGCCGCAGGTGTCACGCTCTTCGACACCGCCGAGATCTACGGCAAGGGCGAGAGCGAACGCATCATCGGCCGACTGCTCGCTGCCGATCCGAGCCGGCGCGACGACGTCGTCATCGCCAGCAAGTTCTTCCCCGCGCCGTGGAAGCTCAACGTCGGCAAGGCCCTCCCCGAGGCGGTGCAGCAGTCACTCGAGCGCCTGGGCACCGACACGATCGACCTCTACCAGATCCACGGCCCTGTCAGCCTCCGCTCCCACAAGGCCATGGCCGAGGCGCTGGCCACCGTGCACGAGGGCGGACTCGTCAAGGCCGTCGGTGTGTCCAACTACTCGGTCCGGGAGATGCGACGGATCCACGCCGAACTGGCCAAGCGCGACATCCCGCTCGCCTCCAACCAGATCGAGTTCTCACTGCTGCGCCAGCGTCCGCTCACCTCCGATCTCATCCTCACCTGCGCCGAGCTCGGGGTGGTCCCACTCGCCTACTCGCCGCTCGGTCAGGGCCGCCTCACCGGCAAGTACTCGGCCGAGAATCCCCTCCCCGAAGGGCGCAGTTGGTCGGCTCACCCCATGGAGACGATCGACCGCATCGTGGCCCAGCTGCGGGTCATCGGCGAGACACACGACCGCACCCCGGCACAGGTGGCGCTCCGATGGCTCATCCAACACGGAGCGGTCCCCATCCCCGGGGCCAAGAACGCCGCGCAAGCAGAACAGAACGCGGGCTCGCTCGGCTGGGAGCTGACCCGGGGCGAGATGCACGCACTGAACGGAACCGCGCTCGAGGGGATTCGCAACCTGCAGAGTCGACTCTGGCAACACGGCTGAGCCGGCGGACCAGATTTCGGATCGGGGATAGGTTGGGCCGATGGCAGACACCAGCGAGACCACGACCGGACGAACCTACGCCGACGTCGCCGCTCAGCTCGAGATGCCGCTCGAGCAGGCCATGATGACCCAACGGGCTGTGCGCCGACTGCTGCCGGACCCGGTCGATGACGACATCGTCCTGCGCTGTATCGAACTCGCCCTGCGGGCGCCCACCGGATCCAACAGTCAGAACTGGGAGTTCGTGGTGGTCAAGGACGCCGACAAGAAGGCGGCGTTCGGGCGGAAGTACCAGCAGGCCTGGAACCAGTACCGGAAGATCGGCCGATGGGTCACGGAGAACCAGGACTCCAACCCGATCGCCCGCACCGCCGCCCGGGCCACCGGCGGCGGAGCCGGCGATCCCGAGGCCGTGGCCAAGATCATGCGGGCCGTCCAGTGGCAGGTTGACCACTTCGCCGAGATCCCCGTCCTGGTCGTCGCCTGCCTCCGGGGCGGCAAGATGCCCTATGTACCCCAGCCGTCCCTCCAGGCCAGCGCGTTCTACGGGTCCATCTACCCGAGCGTGCAGAACCTGCTGTTGGCAGCGCGGTCCGTGGGGCTCGGCGCGTCGCTGATCACGATGCCGCTGTGGCAGGGCGGAGCTGTTCACAGCATCCTCGGCCTGCCCCGATCGGTCACGCCGGTGTGCATCGTGCCTCTGGGATGGCCACGTGGCAGGTACGGGCCCACGACCCGTCGGCCGGTGGGGGAGGTCGTCCACCTCGACACCTTCGGCAACCAGCCGTGGCACGAATGGGAGCGCCCATGACCTCGTTCGATCTCTCCGTGACCGACGCGTTGCTGTCGACCACCCGAGCCGTCCGCAAGCGGCTCGACCTGGAACGTGACGTCCCCGACGACGTCATCCTCGACTGCATCCGGTTGTCCCAGCAGGCGCCCACCGGCTCGAACATGCAGAACTGGCGCTGGCTCGTCATCCGGGACGCCGACACCCGCCGGACGCTCGCCGACCTGTACCGGGCCGCGGGAGGCGAGTACCTGGCGCTGGCGTCAGCCGGGGCACCCGAAGGCCAGGTCGGCCGGATCCTGTCCTCTGCCAACTACCTGGCCGAGCGCCTCCAGGACGTTCCGGTGCACGTGATCCCATGCGCGAAGGGCCGACTCACGCCCGACAACACCGCCGCCGAGTGGACGGGGATGATGGGCTCGATCCACCCGGCGATCTGGAGCTTCCAGCTCGCGCTGCGCAGCCGGGGGCTGGGCTCGGTACTCACCACCCTTCATCTGGGCCGAGAACGCGAGGCGGCCGATCTGCTGGGCATTCCCGACGACGTGATGCAGATCGCCCTGTTGCCGGTGGCCTACACCATCGGTACCGACTTCAAACCGGCCGACCGCCCGCCGGTGGAACGCATCGTCCACTGGGACCACTGGGGCTCCAAACACGCCGAGTAGCGACGCGGCGGCGTGGCTCAGTCGGCGGTCGGGAGCGGGGCGAAGAGATCGACGCTGTTGCCGTCGGGATCGCGCACCGTCGCGTAGCGCTGGCCCCAGAACGCATCCCACGGCTCCAGGTGACCTCGGTAGCCGGCCGCGATGAGCTCGGCGAAGGACGAATCGACCTCGGCCGGCGAGTCGCAGGCGAAGGCCAGACCGATGCCGTGCCCGCCGGTCGGCGGCGACCACGAGGGGTCGAAGGACAGCACCGTCTCGCGGGTGTCCCAGGCCAGTCGCAACCCGCCCGGGAGCTCGCACTCGACGTGAGGTGCACCGTCCGCTTCGGAAGGAATGTCCAGCCCCAGCCGCCGGTAGAAGGCGAGCGAGGCCGCCATGTCGGCAACGACGATGCCCATCAGATCGAAGCGTGGTGCCATGGCCGAACGCTAGACCCCCCAGGCCGGGTTGGGGGCAACTCCCGATGCCCGACCGGGAGGCCGTTCGCCACTCTCGAGCCATGCGATCAGTTCTCGTCCCCATCCTCCGGCGCTGGGCTGCCGCCGTCATCGTCGCCGCCGGATTCATGGGCTCCCTCCTGTCCATGGGCGGTGGCCTCTCGATCGCGCTCGGCTGCGACGACCTCGGGTGCTTTCCGGATCAGGGCAACCCGCTGGGCCTCCTGCTCCTCCTTCTCGCTGCGGTGCTCATCCCGTCGACCATGGCGATCGCGTCTGCCGTTGCCTGCGCCGATCGGCGGGGGCAGCGCATCATCCTCGCCGCACCGTGGGTCCCCATCAACGTGCTCGTCGCCGGCATGGCCTTCGCGATCGAGGCACGCATTCCGGGTTCGATCCCATATCCGCTGGCCTTCCAGATGGCACTGGTCTCCCTAGCGGTCGGGGGAATCCTCATCCTGTGCGACGCGTGGTTCCCCATTGCCGCCGTGGCGTGGGGCCTCGCGCTCGTCGCGACGGTCGTCGCCCTCGATGCGATCGTTCCGGTCGGCGCGTCGCTCGTGTTCCTGGCGCTGCTGGTCCCGGGTAGGAGTCAGGCTCGGTACTCGGCGTAGTAGTACTCCCGGCCCTTGTTGCCGCCGCCGAACCAGGTCCCGAGGTCCAGCATCAGCCCCATCGCCACGATCACCCAGCCGAACCAGCTCACCTTGGTGGCCGGTGAATAGACGAGCACATACATCAGCGTGGTCCACGGCAGCACGAGGAAGCCGAGCAACTCCGCGACGAACGAGTCGAACGCGACGGACATGCGGTCGGTGAACAACCAGAGGAAGAAGACGGCGAGTCGGGGCGAGATCCACGACGCCAACACGACGAGACAGCAGCCACCCATGAGTCAGACCTCCCGGCCGGCGTACGCCGCCATGCGCGCATCGGGCGCGTCGATCGCCTTCGTGTAACCCCGCAGATTCTCGGTCATGGCCAGAACCTAGCTCCCCTCTCGCCCGCAGTCTCCTAGGGTCGAGCCGAGGAGGAGCAAACCATGACTCGCATCGGATACCAGATCCCCAACTTCACCTACCCCGACACCGGCCCGGCCGAGCTGTTCGAGGCTGTCGCCGCCCAGGCCGAGGCGGCCGACCGCAGCGGGTTCGACACCGTCCTGGTGATGGACCACTTCTACCAACTCCCGATGCTGGGCGAGCCCGAGGACTACATGCTCGAGTGCTACACGCTGCTCGGTGCTCTGGCCCAGCGCACCGACTCGGTCCGGCTCAGTGCACTCGTCACCGGCAACACGTACCGCAATCCCGCTCTGCTGGCCAAGATCATCGCCACCCTCGACGTCGTCTCGGGGGGAAGGGCCCAGCTGGGAATCGGTGCGGGCTGGTTCGAAGAGGAACACACATCGCTCGGCTTCGAGTTCGGCACGTTCACCGACCGGTTCGAGAAGCTCGAGGAGGCGCTCCAGATCATCGGCCCGATGCTGGCCGGCGACCGCCCGACCGTGCAGGGGGAGCGCTTCTCGGTGACCAACGCGATCTGCGAACCGCCGCCGGTCGGCCGGGTACCCATCCTCATCGGCGGCTCGGGCGAGAAGAAGACCCTCCGCATGGTCGCCCAGTACGCCGACGAATCCAACCTCACCTGCGGGCCCGACGAGGTCGCCCGCAAGCTCGAAGCGCTCGACGCGCATTGTGCGCGGCTCGAGCGGGATCGGTCCGAGATCACGGTCAGCCTGCAGACCCAGGTCTGCCTCGCTGCCACCCACGACCGGGCCCAGGCCGACATGGCCGCGTTCCTGTCGCGGCGCGGCATGGACCTCGACACCCTCGACGAAGAGACCCGGGCCATGATCCTGGCCATGGTCGTAGTGGGCGACCCCGACGAGGTCGGACAGCAGCTCCAGGAAAGAATGGACCTGGGCATCGACGGGCTCACGATGAACATGGTCGCCAACGGTCATCAACCCGAGAACGTCGAGATGCTCGGCGAGGTGGCCCGCCGGGTCATCGGCTGACTTCGTCAGCCGAGCATCTCGCTCACCGCGTGGATCACCACACCGGCGGCCCCACCGAGTTGCTCACTTCTCGAAGCCGATGGGCGTGATCTGCGCCACGAAGATCGTCACGTCCGGCATGACCTGCTGGAGTTCGAAGACGATCCGGCTGATCCGATCGGCGACGAGTTCGGCATCGCTGCCCAGGCGGGCGAGGTCGTTGGTGCCGACGTGCAGCAGCACGACGTCGGTCTCGACGGTCTTCAACCACTCGACCAGTCGGCCGGCATCCGGCTCGTCCGGGTTGCCGGCCAGGATCTCCGACGCCGCCCAGCCGGAGTGGCCCTCGTGATCCTGATCGAAGGACAGTCCCGCCACGTCCGGCACGTCGCCGGCTCGGCTCGCCGGGATCGACGACTGGGTACCCACGAAGTCGACCTGGTAGCCCGCTTCGACCAGGCCCTGCCACGTGTCGTAGCGGGTGAAGTCGTCGGTGATGGAGTCACCGAGCGGCATCACGCGCACGACGGTCCCTGGCGACGGCTGCAGTTCCCGACGCACACCCCTCACCCACCGAGCCGCCATCTCCGCCTCGCCGGCCGGACTCGGGTGGATGCCGTCCTTCGAGTGGACCGCAGGATCGAACCAGGTCCAGTGATCCACCAGGCGCACGGCCGAGGTCCAGGTCGACCAGGTCGGGACCTGGACGGCCAACAGCTCGTTCAGGGACTTCACCGGGTCGGGGTCAGGTCCGTCATCCGAGCAGGCTCCAGCCACGAGAGCGAGCACGACGACGGCTGCGATCATTCCTCGGAGCGTCGCCGCTCCCGGTCGCCTCGTTCGCACGGCGACGAGTATGCCGCTCCCGTCATCGACTTCCGTTCATCCCCGCCGCTCAGCCCGTACCCTCGGCAACATGGCCGATGACCTCGTCGTCAACGATCGGGTCACCATTCCCGCCTCCGAGCTGCGTTGGTCCTTCACGCCCAGTGGAGGCCCCGGCGGCCAGCACGCCAACAAGGCCAGCACCCGGGTGGTCCTGGAGTTCGACATCGAAGGCTCGGGTGCCCTCCCCTCGTCGGAACGCGCCCGGCTGCTGTCCCAGCTCGGCCCCACGGTGCGGGTCGTGGCCGACGACGAACGCTCGCAGCACCGCAACCGGGGCATCGCCGCCGAAAGACTGGCCTCACGCCTCCGCTCCGCTCTCACACCTCGTACCCGACGCCGGGCCACCAAACCGAGTCGCGGCTCGGTCAAGCGACGCCTCGACGCCAAGCGACGCCAGAGCGAGCGCAAGGCCGGCCGGGGCAGGGTCAGCCGCAGGGACTGGTAGAGCTGCGGTCAGTCCTCGGACAGGACCGGGAGCACGGCATCCCAGACCTGGTCGGCGATGGCGGCATAGCCCCAGTCGTTGGGGTGGAAGCGATCCTGCGACCACATCCCCTCCCTGGTGGGCCATCTCCAGGCGTCGAACAGCACGATGTGGCCGGCCTGGGCGGATTCCTCGAACAGGCTCCGGGCCATGGCCACCCGCTGCGCCGACGCTCCGCCGGATCCGATCTCCGCGACGACCGTCCCATGGGGAAGCGCCTCCAGCAGTCGGCCCGTCGCCGAAGCGAGCTTCATCGAGCCGGTTCGGGCGAAGACGTCATTGGCCCCCACGAGACACGTGACGAGGTCGGCCTCGAGGTCGAGGTGACGCAGGGCCGGGAGCTGGCGATGGACCACGTCGTCCATCCGAGCCCCCGTGAAAGACAGGTTCAGCACCCGCCAGGACCGGCCGGTGTGTTCGTCCAGCCTGGTTCGCACGATGTCCACGTACGACGTCTCGATGACCGAGGATCCGATGCCCTGGCTGGTCGAGTCACCCAGGACGACCCACATCGGTCCGTCGGCGGTCAAGGCCTCGTCGTTGCGCCGGTCCCAGGCTTCGGCCCGCGGCTCGACCGACCGCTCCATCCGCCGCACGCCCGGCAGGAACACGGCGGCGATCTTCGACAACGTGAAGGTGCTCCGGCGGCGCAGTCGTGGCACGGTCTTCGGCTCGGGCACGGACGCAGTATGCAACGATGGCCGGGATCGGCCAACTAAAGGGGGGGCTCGTCATGCCGTACAACGTCGATCGGATCATCCACGACGCCGATGCGCACATCATGGAACCGCCGACCTGGCTGATCGACCACGCCGATCCCGCCCTCCGGCCCAGGCTCCAGCCGTTGACGTACGCGTCCGGCAACGAGCTCCGCCAGACCGGCGACGTGGAGGAGCAGTTGGCCGATCTCCGGGCCACCTTCGATCGGCTGGCCACGAAGCACCGATCCGAGCGGTATCGGTCCGTCGAGGCCGAGGAGATCACGGGCCGCAAGAACTTCGCGGCCACCGGTTCGTTCCTGCCCGAGGACCGCGGCCGGGCCCTCGACCTGCTCGGTTTCGCCTCCCAGCTGATGTTCAACACGTTCCACAACGGGCGACTGCACGACTGGGAGCACACCGGTGACCTCGACCTCGCCTACGGGACGGCTCGGGCCCACAACCGCGGCATGGCCGAGTTCTGTTCGGTCGACGACCGGCTCCTGCCGACCGCATATGTGCCCCTCGCCGACTTCGACCGCGCCGCGGCCATGGCCGCCGAGGCGCTCGAAGCGGGAGCCGCCGCCCTGCTCGTTCCGTCGGGCTGTCCCGACGGCCACTCCCCGAGCCACCGCGGGCTCGACCCGGTTTGGGCCCAGGCCGAGGAAGCGGGTCGACCCGTCGTGTTCCACGTCGGTGGCACCGCTCAGCTGATCGACCCCTCCTACTTCGACAACGGACTGCCCATCCCACCCGACTTCCACGGCGGCGAGGAGAACTTCCGGTCCGTCGACTACATGGCGATCCCGTTCCCACCCATGCAGACGATGGCCACCCTGATCTTCGACGGCGTGCTCGACCGGTTTCCCCGCCTCAGGATCGGCGTGATCGAGCAGGGGGCCGTGTGGGTTCCCAGCTGGATCCGGCAGATGGAGTCGGCCGTCGAGGCGTTCGGTCGTCACGAGGAGCGTATTCGGGATCTGGCGCTGCGGCCCACGGAGTACGTGCAGCGATCGATCCGGGCGACCCCCTACCCCACCGAGGACGTGGGGTGGATCACCGAGCAGGTCGGACCCGACGTGTGCCTGTTCTCCTCGGATTACCCGCATGTCGAGGGTGGGCGCCGACCGATCGAGCGCTTCGAACGGTCTCTGGGCGACGCCCCGGAGGCGGTCCGCGACCGCTTCTACCGCTCCAACTTCGTCGACCTAATGGGCGCCGGCCTCCCCACGGCCTGATTGGGAATCTGTGAAAGGTTGGGCGGCCTCAGACCGCCCAACCTTTCACAGATTCCCGGTGGGTCGGTCGGGGAGGTCGAGGCCGAGGGCGGTGAGTTGGGCTTCGGCCTGCGGCGCCCAGCCCCGGTTGGCGACGGGACTGGCCGGGCTGGGGTGCAGCACCGTCGCCACCCGCCGCGAGTCGCCGGCCACCGCGGCGCAGCGGCGCTCGGCGAACTTGCCCACGCCTATCACCAACGGCGGGTCCAGCAACGAGAAGAACCGCACGAGCGCCGCATCGCACGCCTCGAACAACGGCTCCCGTTCCTCGGCCGGCAGCTTGTCGGGCGTGCGGTTGCGGCCCGATTCCTCCATGAACACCAGCGGGCAGTAGTTCCAGACGAAGAACCGGTCGAAGAACGCATCAGGAGTGCCGAACCGCTCCCGGGCCCAACCCCACAGGCGTGTACCACTCACCTCCGAACGCTCGCAGTCGAACCCGAGCACCGGTCGATTCGGGTGCGGATCCGGTGGCGAATCCACCCGAGCGGATATCCCGATCCAGTCCCGCACCAGCGTCACCTCCCCGAACGGCACCCCGGTCTGGGCCATACCCCACGGGCCGGGGTTCATCCCGACGAACATCGCCTCGATCCCCGTCCGGCAATAGCGGTCGAGGTATCGGCCCACCGACTCGGCGGCGTACTCGAGCGGGTTGTAGACGTGCGTGACGGGCCGGGCGAACGTCATGCCCGCGACGGCCCGCGACAGGTCGGTGGTGATCACCCGCGCTCGCTCGGCCACGGACGCGGGGGTGGTGGGCATGGGTCCGTGTTAGCACGCCACAATGGCGGGGTGACCGTGCCGCCCCCATCCCTCAATGACGGCGTTCCGGCCGCCCGGCCCGGTGAGTTCACGAAGTTGGAGATCGGACCGCTGTCGATCTGGCCGCCGGTCGTTCTGGCGCCGATGGCCGGAGTGACCAACGCGCCCTTCCGGCGACTGTGCCGCCGGTTCGGCGCAGGCCTGTACGTGAGCGAGATGGTGACCGCCCGCGCCCTGGTCGAAGGCAACGAGCGAAGTCGACGCCTCGCCGGATTCGGCCCCGACGAATCACCGCGCAGCCTGCAGCTGTACGGGACCGACCCCCAAGCCGTCGGCGCCGCCGTCGAACTGGCCGTCGGACCCGGCCGAGTCGACCACATCGATCTCAACTTCGGCTGTCCCGCCAAGAAGATCACCCGCCATGGCGGCGGTGCCGCCATCCCGGTGAAGCGTCGTCTTCTCGCCGCCATCGTTCGCTCGGCCGTGACGGCCGCCGGCCCCGTACCGGTCACGATCAAGTTCCGAAAAGGGCTCGACGACGCCCACCTCACCTACCTCGACGCGGGCCGCATCGGTCGCGATGAAGGCGCGGCCGCCGTGGCTCTCCATGCTCGGACGGCGGAGGAGCTCTATGGCGGCCACGCAGACTGGTCGGCGATCGCCCGGCTCAAAGAGGTGGTGAGCACGATCCCGGTGCTGGGAAACGGCGACATCTGGGAAGCGCACGACGCCCTGCGGATGATGCGATCGACCGGTTGCGACGGTGTGGTCGTCGGCCGGGGCTGTCTCGGTCGTCCCTGGCTGTTCGGTGACCTGGCCGACGTCTTCGCCGGTCATGATCCGCCCGCGCAACCGACCATGGGCGAGATCATCCCGACCATGATCCGACACGCCCGCGACCTGGCCGAGTGGCTCGGACCGGTCGTGGGTGCGCGCGACTTTCGCAAGCACACCGCCTGGTACGTGAAGGGCTACGCGATAGGTGCAGAGATGCGCCGGCAGTTGAGCCAGATCTCGGGTCTGGACGAACTGGTCGCTCTTCTCGCCACGATCGATCCGGCCACCGAGCTACCCGCCGATGCCCACCGCATGCCCCGCGGCCACACCTCGGGCCCCCGACCGGTCTCGATCCCCGACGGTTGGCTCGACGACACCGCCGGCATGCCGTCGGTCGACCCCGCCGCCGGCGTCCTCGTCAGCGGCGGCTGATGAGCGATCACCACCCGCTCCCTCGGCTGGTCCTGGCCTCGGGATCTCCCCGCCGACGTGAACTGCTCGCTCGGTATCCCCTCGACATCGAGGTCCGGCCGGCCGACATCGACGAGTCGATTCGGCCCGGCGAATCGCCGCCGGCCTATGTCGAGCGGCTGGCCAGGGCCAAGGCCGAGGCCGGCAGAGCCACCGGTGAAGTCGCCCTTGCGGCCGACACATGCGTGGTGATGGACGATCACATCCTCGGCAAGCCCGAAGATGGCGACCACGCCCGCGCGATGCTCTCCGCCCTGGCGGGCAGGTCCCACGGTGTGGTCACGGCCGTGGTGGTGGCCGACGACCGGATGACCTCGGTCGAGACCGTGCACACGTCGGTCGAGATGACCCCGATATCCGCTGAGGACCTGAACTGGTACCTCGCCACCGACGAGCCCTACGACAAAGCCGGTGCGTATGCGATCCAGGGAGCGGGCGGGCGATTCGTCCGCCGAATCAACGGCAGCTACAGCAACGTCGTCGGCCTCCCGCTCCACACCGCCACCCGCCTCCTCGCCCGCCACGGCATCCCCCTGACCACCCCCTCTTCGGGATCTGGGACGTGTGTGCCAGTTGCGTGACAGACGTCATGAGGTCCTTTCGAACTGGCAGAATGGAATCAACCACCACCGAGTGCGCAAGTCGCCACCGGAAGGAGGCCGCCATGCGGATCAGCTCGATCTTGAACCACAAGGGTGCGGACGTTGCCACCGTCGCCCCCGACTGCACCGTGGGCCACGCCGCTGACCATCTCGTCGAACGCAGCATCGGCGCGCTCGTCGTGTCGACCGACGGCCGCACCGTCGACGGGATCCTGTCCGAGCGCGACATCGTTCAAGCCCTTTCCCGCGAGGGTTCGGCCATCCTCGATCACCCCGTCGATCAGCTCATGACCGCGACCGTGATCACCTGCACCCGCGAAGACACCGTCGACTCGCTCATGGCCACCATGACCGCCGAGCGGGTCCGCCACGTTCCGGTCGTCGAGGACGGCGTGCTCTCCGGCATCATCAGTATCGGCGACGTGGTGAAGCACCGGGTCGGAGAGCTCGAGTCCGAGACTCAGCACCTCCGCGACTACATCACCACCGGCCGCTGAGGTACCGGCGAGGCCACAAGTCGGCCGACGTCATCGACCGCCGAGGCCTACGACCGAGGCGAGCTCGTGCTGTTCAGCTGGCCCAGGAGATCGGCCATCACGTCCAAACTCTCACCGGCATCAGCGACCGGATCCAGCAGGCCTCCACCGGGCGTATCGATCCGGAATCCTGGACCCACGGGTCGTCGGCCCAGCGTGAAGCCTGGTTCGCCACCGGCTTCGACTCCGGCGATCCGAACGCCTGCGACACCTTCTCCCGAGGCGCCTGAGTTTCTGGAGTCGCTGAGCCACACCACGTGTGGCTCAGCGACTCCAAAACCGGCGGAGGGGGCCGCCATGACTCCTGTCACATGGTGTGGCAGGGCTCAACTCGAGCGGGCATGCTCCGATACTCTTGTTAGCAGAGGTTCATATGGAGCAAGCACAATCCGACATCCGGTCCACCGGCAAGCACTCACTGCTGGTCCTGCCTGGTGACGCCACCGAGAGGACGGCACGGGCGGCCCAACGACATCTCGTCCCCGCCGCGACCGCAGCCACGGACTGGGCCCAGAGCCGCTACGGCACCGGCATGGAACACCCGGCGGCTCTCCCGCCAGAGGCACCTCATCCCACGTTGGAGCGCACCTTCTGCTTCATCGACCTGGCCGGATTCACGCGTTTCACACGGACGCACGGACCCCACCGAGCGGTCACCCTCCTCGACGAGTTCCGTTCGGTGACCCGCGCCACGGCAGCGCGACGGGGAGTACGCGTGGCCAAGTGGCTGGGAGACGGCGCCATGCTGGTCTCGAGCGAGGCCGGACCGGCGGTCGCGGCCGGTGCTCACCTGATCGCCCACTACGCCGACACCCAGATCGCGATGCGCGTGGGACTGGCAACCGGCGAGGCGCTGCTCTTCGAAGGCGACGACTACATCGGCGAGCCCGTGAACCTCGCCGCCAAGCTCTGCGCCGCAGCCGAACCGCGCGAGATCCTGGCCGACGTCGAGGTCGACCATCTACCCGAATGGGTCGAGGTGGAGGGCGACGTCGAGGTCGAGATCCGCAACATGGGCCGCATCGGCGGCATCCTCAGACTCCGCCCCCGGCTCTGATCTGCTGACAGAAACGCGACTACGGGCCGTCAGGCCTCGTCGTTGGCCACCGTGGTGCTGGTGGTCCTGGGGGTCGGGTCGGGCACCGTCGTGCCCGGGGTGGAACCGGCCAGCATCTCCCTGAGCAGTTCGAGGATCGCCTCCTGGTTCTTCAGGATCTCGTCCAGCTCCTCTCCCGAACCACCACCGGTGTCGCCACCCGGCCGTGTCGTGGGTGAGGGTTCGGTGGTGTCGACCGGGACGGTGGTGGTCGTGGTGGACGATCGACTCGGCGGGTCGCCGGTCTCGCCGTCGCTCTCGAGGTTGGCCAGGATGTCGGTCGGCGAGTCGACCACGCCGAAGATGGGTTCCAGCACTGATCGAGCCTCGCTTCGCGTGTAGCCCGACTGGATCAGCGACTGGTTCATCGCCGCCGAGAACGACGGCTGCATGATCACGCCGGCGTCGGACACGACGATCACGAAGCGCAGCTGCGGTACCTCGACCACGTCGTCGCCGCCTCGGGCCTGAACGTAGACCGGCCGCACCCACATCAGATTGTCCTCACCCATGGGGACGAGGAAGAGGTTGCCGGCCTTGACCTCGGATCCACCTTCGCTGAGCCGGTTGAGCACCAGTGCCACGGTCTGGTCGGACCGGATGTTGGAGTCGACGATCGTCGGCCCTTCGATACCCTGCGAGGTCATCTCGTACACGTTCAGTCGGCCGTAGCTGTCGAGCTCGCTGCTCGCCACCATGAAGGCGCTGAGCAGGCTCTTGGTGTCGCCGTCGGTGCTGGCCCGCACGAACGGACGGAGCACGACGTACTCGAGCTCCTCGCTCCCGGGCAGCGTGAGCTGGACATAGTAGGGAGCGACACCGCCGGTGGTGGTGGGGAGGTTGGACGCACCATCCTCAGCCGGGACTGCCGCGGTGACCTGGCGGGCCGACTGGATGAGGTCGCTCGACGGGGCCTGAGCCACCTCCCAAGCGCGGGTGCGGTCGTAGAAAGCCCCCGGGTCGGAGAGGTGATAGCGGCTCCAGACCTCGGTCTGGAGTGTGAAGAGATCCTTCGGGTACCTGATGTGCGCTCTGAGCTCGTCGGACATCTCCTCGACCGACTGGAACAACGTCGGAAACGCCTGGCGGTAGGCCTTGATGATGGGGTCGCCGACCTCGCCGGTGGCGGGGTCGGGCATGATGTACAGCTCGACGGTGCCGTCGTATGCATCGACCACGGCCTTGACCGAGTTGCGCACGTAGTTGAGCGGCCGTCGGAGATCGCTCCCGGCCGGCAGCTTCCCGACATCGGCTCGTTGCGCGTACGGGAACCGGTTGGTCGTGGTGTAGCCGTCGACGATCCACTTGATCCGACCCTCGGCGAGCACCGCATAGGGATCCCGATCGAAGGACAGGAAGGGCGCCACCGAGGTGACCCGGTCGTGCACGGTCCGCTTGTAGAGCACCCGTGAGTCGTCGGTGATGAAGTCGGAGATCATCACCTCGAGGTCGTTGAACCTGAGGGCGAACGCGGCGCGTCGAAGGGTCGAGGTGAGTCCGACGCCGCCCTCGCCGTCGTAGCGGAACGTGACGTCCTTGTTGTCCTCCTCGGCGGTGACCTCATCGCGGGTCGTGCCGACCACGGCGTACGCATGGGTTTCCTCGCCGTAGTAGACGTGCGGTCGGTCGAGCTCCGGTTCGAAACGCGGGTCCCGGTCGAGCGTCGTGTTCTGCATGAGGAACGCCGGGTCGCCGTTGGTGTCGTCGCGGTTCCCCTGGGCCACGACGGTGCCGAAGCCGTGGGTGAATGCCAGGTGATTCCGGACCCAGGACGATTCGGGGTTGCCGTCGGTGTTCAACTCACGGGTGGCGGTGACCACCTGGGTGAGCTCGCCGTCGGGTTCACCCAATGGGTAGCGGTCCACATCGAGGTCGACGATCTGGTGGATGGACAACGCGGCCTGGAGCTGCTGGAACGTGTCGATGACGATGTCGGGATCGACCAGGGGCAGGTTCCTCACGGTGGGCCCGCCGACCTCGACCGTTTCGAGATCGAGTTTCGTGTCGGCCACGAAGGACTGCTCGGTGACGTCGTCGACGCCCATGGCATAGCGGGTGAGCTCGATGTTGTTGGCGATGTAGGGCGCCTCGCGAGTTGATTCGTCGGGCCGAACCTGGAACTGCTGGATGAACGCCGGGTAGGCACTACCCGCCAACAGGGCGACGAACGCCCACAGGCCCACGGCGACGACCGGCAGCGTCCAGCCCCGCCGCCATATGTTGACGATGAACAGGCCGCACGCCGTGAGCGATATGACGATGAGCAGCTGGATCGCCGGCAGCTGCGCGTTGACATCGGTGTAGGAGGCGCCGTCGACCACGCCGCGGGTCGAGAAGTTGAGCTCGTACCGCTGCAGCCAGTAATCGGCGGTCTTGACCAGCGCGAGCATGGCGAGCAGGACCGAGATGTGGGCCTTGACCTGCGGTGTGACCCGCTCGGGGGCCGGGCTCTGAATGCGGATGCCACCGCTCAGGTAATGAGCGGTGGCCGTGATGACGAGAACGATGACCAGCGCCATGAACAGCCAGTTGACCGTGAACGAGACGAACGGCAGCTGGAAGACGTAGAACCCGGCGTCGATCCCGAACTGGGGGTCGCTCACGCCGAAGTCGACGCGGTTGCGGAAGAGGATCCAGTTGTTCCACTCCGATGACACCCCCGCCCCGGCGATGACCGCCAGGACCGTCGACACCGCGACGCGCACCACGCGCTGCCTATCGCCGACGAGCTCGTGATAGCGCTCGAGGAATTCCTCGTCGGGTCCTCCGGGTCGAAAGCGCGGTGCCATCCGCTCGGCGAGCGTCAGGTTGACGAACATGAGCAGGAAGAAGACACCGGTGAACACAACGCCCAGGCCCACCTTGACCCACAGCAGCCCGGTGAAGATCGACCCGAAGCCCAACTGATCGAACCAGAGGTAGTCGGTGTAGAAGCTGGCCAGTCCCTTCAGACTGACGGCCAGGATCAACAGCACACCGACGACGACGGCGATGACCGTGCGCCGACGATTCGACGATTTCGGTTGTCTGGGCTCGGGGAGCTCCGAGGGAACGCGCATGGAGCGCCAGACTACTGGGGAAGGACCGTTCTCAGGCTTCGGTCGGCTCTCAGGCTTCGGTCGGCGCCGGTGCCATCGCGGCCGGAATCACCAGGCAGCGGCACCCCTCGTACGCCGGAGCACACTCGGCTCCGGTGGGGAACACGGTGCCCTTCTTGACCACACCGGCCAGCTCGTTGTCCTCGCAGTCGGGAGACGATGCTCCCGGGTCCTGTAGCCATACCACGTCGGCCCCGTCGTCGATGGCGTCGAAGCGCCCGCGGGCGTAGGCGGCGGCCACGAGATGGGCGCTCACCGCCGGGAGCTGCTCGGTCCGGTACGTCCGGTAGCCGGCGCGGACCCGTTCGCTCAGCTCTTCCACATCGTCGGAATCCTCCAACAACGCGGCGACCTCGGCCCTCAGGGGCTCGGCGATCTGCGACCGGAAGACCTCATCCAGATCGTCGAACACGGCGACGTGATCACCACCGCCCAGGTGCTCGCCACCCGTGCGGTGAGCGTCGGCGAGCTCGGACCGGGATGCACCAGAGGCCGCCCGGCCCAGATCGTCGAGCTCGGAGAGGATTCGCTCAGGAGTAGGTTTGCCCCGCACCGTGCGCAACCGGTCGAGCACGGCGTTCTGGTCATCGGCCAGCACCCGCTTCAGCCGGCGGCGCAGTGCCCGATCGAGTGGCTCGAGGGCCCGATCACGTGCCGCGAACGGATCGGCGAGCGGATCGATCGGTGTGTCCTCTTCCTCTTTTGTCGATCCGGCTTCCGTCGATCCGGCTTCCGTCGATCCGGCTTCCGTCGATCCGGATGCGTTCTCTGCCGATTCGGAGCGCAGGTCCACCACCTCGGCGCCGGCTTCGGCCGGGTCACCGTCGGTCTCGGCGGCCTCTTCGCTCCGGGACTCGGCCCGGAGCTGGGCGAACAACGAGTCGACATCCTCGGATCCGTCGGCCGCGGTTTCCGCCGATTCGGCCGCGGTTTCCGCGGCTTCGACCGCGGTTTCCGCCGATTCGGCCTCGTCCGCCTCGACGACTGCCACCTCGGACTCGACCGGGTCGGGGTCGGTCGGTGGCGCCGGCATGCGGACCCGATGGAAGACGCGATCGTCATCGGCCGGGGTGAGCTCGGCTTCGTCCAGGTCTTCCTCGTGAGCGGGGGACTCGACGCTGCGACCCAACTCGGGGTCTTCGCTCAGGGCCCGGCGAACCGCGTCGATGGCACCGCTCAAGTGGCCCTGGCTGGCGTCGAGTCGCTCGATCATCTGATCACGAACACCGGCCAGTACCTGATACTGAGCTCGAAGCGCCTTGCGCCGCTTGGCGACGTCCTGCACGACTCGCTCGCGGTGAGCTCGGGCCTCCTCGACCATCTCCCGGGCTCGGTCCTTGGCCTGCTCGACCTCGGCCATGGCCTCGGTGGTGGCCTCGTCCCTCGCTGCGGTGGCGTCGGCCCGAGCATGCTCGAGCAGGGCGTTGGCCTCTTCGGTGGCCTCCGCGAGGAGGCGAGAGGCATCTTCACGCATCGCGGCCGATTCGGATTCGGCCCGTTCCCGCATCTCCTCGGCCGCTTCTCGAGCTGCCTCGATGATCTTGGCCGTCTCCTCACCCAGCACGGTCGTCATCCGTTGGGCGTCCGCGGCCTTGCTTCGAGTGGCCCGCCGTTCTGCGTCGGCCAGCTTGCGGGTCAGATCGACCTGCCGTTGCCGCTCGGTCCGCAGCTGCGCGGCGACCGAATTGAGGAATGCGCGGACCTCGATCTGATCGAATCCACGGCGGGAGCGAGTGAACTCGCGCCGGCCGACGGAATCGGGATCCAGGTCGTCGGTGTGTGAGACATTGGCCATGGTCGCCCCATGGTAGAGCGCGAGCGGTCCGCGCTCTAGGTGGTGACGCGAATTCTCTCGGTGCTTTGTCCCAGGGCCGAGCCATCTCGGCGGCCCGAAGCGGCGCTCAGAGCGTGAGCGGCTCGTCGTCCCGGACGAACTCGGCGGCGTTGCCCCCTCGCTCGGCCAGCGCCTCCAGAGCGTCGTCCAGCGTCTCGACGGCAACCACCTCGACCGACTCGTCGGCCGCCTCGGCGGCGGTGTCGAAGTCCTCCAACGGCACGAGGAACAGCGTGACCCCCCGGTCACGAACCGACGCCGTCTTCTGGGCGACCCCGCCCACCACACCGACGCGGCCGTCGTCGAGGATTTCGCCGGTCGCAGCGACTTCGATGCCTCCCGTGAGCTCACCGGGGGTCAGAAGGTCGATCATGGCGAGGGTGAACGCCAGGCCCGCGGAGGGCCCGCCCACGCTTCCGGAATCGATCTCGATCTCGTAGGGCGTCGCGTAAGCGGGTCGGACCTCGATTCCGACGAACGCTCCTCCCGCCTCGTCCTCCGGTGTCCGCGGATCGTCGGGTCGTTCGGCCAGGATCAGGGATCCGTCGCGGTGCTCACCCTCGGGGGTGAGCACCGTGAACGTCATCTCTTCGCCCGGCTCATGAGCGTTGATCAACCGCAGGGCATCCCGCGTGGTCACCACCGGTTCCCCATCGATCTCCACGAGGACTTCGGCGAACTCCAACTCCTCGGCGGCGGGAAAGCCCGGCAGGAGGCCCGCGACCAGCGCCCCCGAGCTGGCCGGGCCTGGCATCGGCTCGAACGTGGCCCCGAGCCCACCCGAGGACGGCACCTCGATCGCCACCGCCACGCTGGTTCCGACCAGGTCCTCGAGCTGGAGCTCGACGGACGCTCCCCGCGCGTCGCTCAAGAGTTGTTCGAGCTCCTCGACCGAATCGACGAACGTCCCGTCCACACCCACGACCACCAACCCGGCGGTCAGCCCGGCTTTGGCGGCCGAGCCGTTCTGCTCGACCTCGCTCACGTACGCACCGGTCGCCGGCGGCAACGAACCGGCCCGCTCCATGGCCAGCGCCGTGGCGACGATCTTGGACGTGTCCATCAGTCTGAAGTTCAGGTCGCGGGTCTCCTCGCGGTCCCGCTCGCCGTACACCTCGTCGTGCGGCAGGAGCACGATGTCATCGTCCAGCTTCGCCTGCATCCAGCCCCAGATGTTGACCTCGCGCACCGACACCGTCGCGAACAGGAGCTCGCCGTCGGACGAGTACGAACGCGCACCATCGACGGCGATCCGGTCCTCGGTCTCGTGCAGGCCGCCGGGTGCTATCGCCACCTGCCCGACCGTGACGAAGGCGGACGCAGCCGCCGCGACGAGGACCAACGCGGCCAACCCGCTCCAGGCGATCTTCCTGCGGGTCCAGAATCGGCGTCGGACAGAGGGGCCGTCGGCACCTTCGACGTCGGTGGTGGAATCCCCGGCTTCGGGTGGGGAATCGGGGGGTACGGATTCGGGGAGGCTCAACGGCACGCGATCATCGATCGGACCAGACTGCCACGAGCAGCCGGCGAGCAGGTTGCGCCCCCGCACCGGATCACCCAGACTTGGCTCGAACTCACATCGACATGACCCCCCACGCCACCAGACGACCGTCGCCCTCGGCGCGGCGGGCCGACCGCGAGCTGCAGCGTCGCGCCGTCGTCTACGGCAGCGATGCCGGGTCTCGGTGGTGGCATCGAGCGCGCGGTCTGGTCGGCTTGGTCCTGCTCGCCATCACGTCGGCCGTGCTCGTCGCCGGCTCGGTGGTGGGCTTGGTGATCCTCGCGGCTTACCTGATGCGCTCGTTCAGCGGGTGAACAGGCCCCGGCGAGGCGGCTCGGCGGGCTCCTCGATCCGAGGGGCCGAAATCGGAGCAGCCGGAGCCGGGGCCACCGAAGCCGGCGGAGGAGGAGGAAGCGGGGCGGGCGCGCCAGCAGCGGCACCGACGGTTTCGCGAGTCTCGACCGGAGTCTCGACCGGAGCCCCGGCCTGTGCCTCGTCGGTGAGGTCCAGCTCGGCGGCCTCAGCCGGTTTGCTGGGGCGTGACGAGGGGGTGGCCTTGGGCTCGGGGGCGCGGATCGCGCCAGCGTCGGAGGCCACCTCGACCTTGTAGTAGGGCTTGAAGTCGAACTTCAGTTCCTCCATCCGGAAGATCCGCGAGTTGTGGACGCCCTGCTCGTTGCGGAGCCGTTCAACGAACGTGATCGCCTCGTCGAGATGGTCCGACTGGTGGAATCCCGGCGTTCCGTCCGGAGTCTGAAAGGTCACCATGTGTGCCACGGGGCACTCACTTTCTCTGTTTTGGGGCCGTGGCACGACAATAGGCGCGATGACCTCCGGGAGGAAAGAGCGAGATCGCAAGTTGGGCCGTACGGCCCAACTCGTCGCGGCGCGCCGTTCGGTCGCCCTTGCGGGCCACAGCGGCGACGCCGATCGCGCCCGCGACGGGCTGGGCCACGATGATCCGACGATCCGAGCAACCGCCCTCCGCGCCCTCTCCCGGATCGGCCTGACCGCCGAGGCCGAAGTCCGCCGCGCCGCGTCGGACCCGGACCCCCAGGTACGCGGGGCGGCGGCCGACGCCACGGTCGATCTGGAGCCCGACCGGGCCCGGGCCCTGCTCGGCCGACTGCTCGAAGACCCAGAGGCCGCTGTTGCCGAGTCCGCTTCGTTCGCCGCTGGTGAGCTCGGTACCGGGGCGACCGAGCTCGTACCGGCCGTCGCGGCCCTCATGGACCACGAGGACGCCGTCGTTCGGGAGACGGCAGTCGCCGCTCTCGGCGCGATCGGCGCGCCGGCCGCCCTCCCTACGATCCTCGCCGCCACCGGCGATCGCGCCACGGTCCGACGCCGAGCAGTGATCGCACTGGCCGCCTTCGACGGCCCCGCGGTGGACCGAGCCCTGTCCGCCGCGCTCGAGGATCGTGACTGGCAGGTACGCCAAGCCGCCGAGGACCAGCTGGCAATGATCGAGGACGAGCAGGAGGGACCACCATGAGTGGACGAAACGGATTCAGCGCGACGGTCATCGACGGTGTCGCTACGATCGTGCTCGACGACGAGGCAAGCCGCAACAGCCTCAGCACCGCGGTCGTCGAGGGCCTGATCGACGAGTTCGAGCGGTTGAGCGACCGGAGTGACGCCGACGTCGTCGTGCTGGGCCATACCGGCCCCGCGTTCTCCGCCGGACACGATCTCCGCGAAATGGCCGACCGGGACATCGGGTTCTACCAGACCCAGTTCGAGCGGTGCAGCAAGCTGATGCAGCTGCTTCACCTGCTACCCCAGCCGGTGATCGCCCGCGTCGACGGCGTCGCAACGGCCGCCGGATGCCAGCTGGTGGCGAGCTGCGATCTGGCGATCGCGAGCGACCGGTCCAGCTTCGCCACCCCCGGGGTCAGGATCGGGCTCTTCTGCTCCACGCCGATGGTGGCCCTCAGCCGAGCGGTCGGCCGGAAGCGGGCGTTGCAGATGCTGCTGACCGGCGACCCGATCGATGCCTCCACCGCTGCCGATTGGGGACTGATCAACACCGTCGTGGCGACCGACGCCCTTCACGGGGCCGTCGATGACCTGGCTCAGCGGCTCCGGCTCTTCAGCCCGCACACCATCGGCCTCGGCAAGCGGGCATTCTACGAACAGCTGGATCGGACCGAAGCCGGCGCCTACGACCATGCGGGCGCGGTCATGAGCCGGAACGCCGCGGACCCCGTCGCGGCAGAAGGAATCGACGCGTTCCTCCAGAAACGCGATCCTCGCTGGCCCAGCGGAACCTGAGTAGCGTGCCGGGCATCGCACAGCCCCCCACCGACGACGTCGTTCTGGCGGTCGAGGACCTCGAGGTGACCTACAGCGCAGCAGTGCTGGGGCTCAGAGGCACGAGCCTCGCTGTCCAACGGGGTTCCATCGTGGCGCTCCTCGGCGCGAACGGCGCCGGAAAGACGACGCTGCTCCGAGCGGCCACCGGCCTTCTCGGATTCCACGACGCCCGGATCACGGCCGGCGACATCCAGCTCCACGGTCAGTCGATCAAGCGGGCGAGCGCTGCCTCCATCGTGGGCAGCGGCGTCGGCCAGGCGATGGAAGGTCGTCGCATCTTCGGTGACCTCACCGTCGAGGAGAACCTCCGGGTGGGGGGCGTCTCGGTCAGGGATCGAGCCGCCAAGCGAGCCACCCAGGAGCAGGTGTTCGGGCTCTTCCCCGTGCTGGGAGAACGTCGTCGCACCCAAGCCGGATATCTCTCCGGCGGCGAGCAGCAGATGCTCGCCATCGGCCGGGCTCTCATGGGCCATCCCGGACTACTTCTTCTCGACGAGCCCTCGCTCGGGTTGGCCCCACTCGTCGTCGAGCAGATCCGCGACGTCATCGTCGAGATCAACGCCACCGGGACGACCGTCCTCCTGGTCGAGCAGAACGCGGCCATGGCACTGTCGATCGCCGACCGCGCCTACGTCCTGGAAAACGGCACGGTAGCTCTGTCCGGATCGGCCGACGAGCTGCGCGACGACGACCAGATCAAGGCCCTTTACCTCGGTGGCCACGCCGGAGCGCACTCATGAGCCCGATGCTCGAGGTGGACGGTGTCTCGCTGTCCTTCGCCGGCCTGCGCGCCCTCGGCGACGTCAGTTTCGCGGTCGAGCCCGGGTCTCTGGTCGCCATCATCGGTCCCAACGGGGCGGGCAAGACGTCGATGTTCAACTGCATCAACGGTGTGTACCGCCCCTCCGACGGGCGGATCGAGTTGGACGGAGAATCGATCCTGGGACTCAGCCCGGCGAAGATCGCCCACCAAGGTATCGCCCGGACCTTCCAGAACCTGGCGCTGTTCGTGAATCTCGACGTCGTCGACAACCTGATGCTCGGCCGTCATCACCTCATGCGCACCGGCTATTTCGCCGGAGCGCTGTGGCTCGGCCGGGCCAGACGCGAGGAGATCCAGAACCGCTCCCGCTGTCACGAGCTGGTCGAGCTCCTCGATCTCGGGGATCACCTCGGCCGCCCGGTCGGGCTCCTGCCCTATGGCGTCCAGAAACGGATCGAATTCGGTCGAGCGATCGCCATGGAGCCGAAGCTGCTCCTGCTCGACGAGCCCGTCGCGGGCATGAACTCGGATGAGACGGCGGACATGGCCGGCTACATCACGGCGGTCCGCCGGGAGCTCGGACTGACGATGATCATGGTCGAACACGACATGCAGTTGGTGATGGGATTGGTCGACGAGATCGTCTGTCTGAACTTCGGCGAGGTCATCGCGGCAGGCTCTCCCGAGACGGTGGCCGCCGATCCGGAAGTCATCGCGGCCTACCTGGGCACCCCGACGGAGACGCACCGATGACCGAGTTCGTCCAGCTCCTCTTCTCGGGTGTCGCCACTGGAGCCGTGTACGCCCTCATCGCCCTGGGCTTCGTGATCATCTACAAGGCCACCGGCACGTTCAACTTCGCCCAGGGTGGGTTCGTGCTGCTCGGCGCCTACCTCACCTATCAGTTCGCCGGTGAATGGGAGCTCCCCTTCGGCATCTCCTTCGTGGCCGCCATGGTGTCCCTGGCCCTGATCGCCGCCGGACTCGAGCGGCTGGTCATGCGCAGGATGGTGGGCAAGCCCGCTTTCACCGTCATCCTCGTCACCGTCGGCCTCCTGGTCATCATCCAGCAGATCGTTCCCATCCTCTGGGACCTCCCCGGCTACACGCTCAACACCCCGTGGACCGGCGACCGCAGCCAGTTCGGTGACATCACGATCTCTCACGTGGACGTCGCCACGATCATCCTCGCCACCGTGGTCTTCGGCGTGTTCTTCGTCTTCTTCCGATTCACCCGGACCGGCACCGGGATGAGAGCTGCCGCGTTCGATCAGGAGGCAGCGGCAGCCCAGGGGGTCTCCGTGTCCCGGTCCTTCCTCATCTCGTGGGCCATCGCCGGTGCCGTCGGAACGGTGGCCGGCGTCATGCTGGTGGCCGAGAGCGGCTCGCTCACGCCGGCGATCGGCTACGCCGCGTTGGCCGCGTTCCCGGCCATGATCCTGGGGGGCCTGGATTCGCCCGGCGGCGCTCTGGTCGGCGGGATCATCGTCGGCGTGGCCGAGGTGATGACCAGGCAGTACCTCGACTTCGACTGGCTGGGAGCCGACTTCGCCTCGGTCCTGCCCTACCTCATCCTGATCGTCGTCCTCCTGGTCCGGCCGACCGGCCTGTTCGGGACCCGGATGGTGGAGCGAGTATGACCGAACGATCGCCGGACGACGCCACGACGACCGAGGTCGCCCGATCCGCACCGGTCGTCGACGACCTCCGCCTGCTCCGATCCGGCGCCGCTCGCGCCGGCGCGGCCGCGGCGATCATCGTCGGTCTGGGACTGCCGCTCTTCGTCTCCAGCGATTTCTGGATGACCGTCCTCGTGGCCGCGGGGGTCTTCGCCCTCGGCGGACTGGGTCTCAACGTGCTCACGGGATACGCCGGACAGGTCTCGCTCGGCCAGGCCGCGTTCGTGCTCATCGGCGCGTACGTCGCGGCCTACTTCGGTGCCGACAAGGGTTGGCCGATGCCGTTGTGGATGCTCGCCGCCACCGTCGTCGCCTGTCTGATCGGAGCCGCCATCGGCCCGTTCGCCCTGAGGTTCAAGGGGAACTACCTCGTCATAGTGACCCTGGCGCTGGTCTTCGTGACGGTCCACGTGCTGAGGAACTGGGACAGTTTCAGCGGCGGCCTCAACGGCAAGTCGGTCAGTGCTGCGTCGTTGTGGTTCATCGTCGACTTCGGCGACCTCAGCCTCTTCGGCAAGGAGTTCAGCCGGCTCCAGGGGCTCTTCTACCTGACGTGGATCATCGTCGGCGTGGCCACCCTTGCCATCGCCAACATCGTCAGATCCCGACCCGGCCGGGCCCTCCAGGCCATCCGCGACCGTGACATCGCGGCCGAGGTGGTCGGCGTCAACGTCGCCCGGAACAAGATCATCGCCTTCGCCCTCTCCAGCGCGCTGGCAGGGATGGCCGGGGGGCTCGATGCCGTCGCGATCGGATTCCTCTCGCCCGGTGTGTCAGAGGCGGTCCTCCTCGAGAGCATCCGATTCGTGGCGGTGATCGTGGTCGGTGGTATCGGCACCGTCACCGGTGCCATCGTCGGAGCCCTGTTCCTCGGGCCGCTGCCCGAGCTCATCGAGCAGTACAGCGACACGATCAACTTCACCGTCCCGTTCCTGGATCAACCGCTCCTCAAGGACTCGGCCACGGCGGACGGACTGATGACCACCGCCGTTCTGTCCGAGATCCTCTTCGGCGTCGTGTTGGTCGTCTTCCTGATGTTCCAGCCCCGTGGCCTGGTCGGCATGTTCTCCAACGCCCGACGGCGGGTGGCGGGTCGGCTGGACCGAAACGAGCACACCGAACCAGCCGACGCGCCCCGCGAGTCCGATACGAACTCGTCCGAGGGCTAGGGTTCGGCCACTGACGCACAACACGGATCCGTCTCCTGGAGGACTCATCCCATGAACACCAAGACACTGGGGCGCCTGTTCGCCCTGTTGGCCGTCTTCTCATTGATCGCCGCCTCGTGCGGGGACGATGACAGCGCTGGCACCGACACCGCGGACACGGCCGAGACGGGGGAGACCGCCGATACCGGCGATACCGCCGACACGGGCGACACCGCTGACACGAGCGCCGAACCGGCCGGCGACCCCGAACCCACGAACGGATTCGACGGCGAGACGATCACTCTCGGGTACCTGACCGACGAGTCAGGGCCGCTCGCCATCCTCGGTGGACCGTTGGCCGTCGGGTCGCAGGTCTACTGGGACTACGTGAACGAGGAGCTGGGCGGCGTCGGAGGCAAGTACCAGGTCGAACTGGCCGTGGGCGACACCAAGGACGAACCGCAGACCGCGGTGACCGAGTATCAGCGGCTCAAGGAGGATGCGGTCCTCATCGCCGAGATCCTGAGCACGCCGCCCACCCAGGCCGTCCTCGAATCCCTGATCCAGGACAACATCGTGGGTGTCCCCGGCTCACTGGCCGGTGCTTGGGCCAAGGAAGCCAACCTGCTCCCCAACGGCGCGGCATACGAGAACGAGATGATCAACCTGGCCGACTGGTACGTGAACGACTCCGGACTGGGCGACGCCGACAGCGTCCAGTGCGTCGTGAGCGTCGACGACCTCTACGGCGAGGCCGGACTGGCCGGTCTCGAGTACGCGGCTGGGGAGCTGGGCATCGAGCTCGCCGACAAGCAGACCATCGCCCGGGGCGACACCGACTTCTCCAGCACGGTGGCCGGTCTCAGCGGAGCCGGCTGCGAGGCGGTCTACGCCATCACGGTTCCGACCGAGCAGAACGCGCTCATGGCCGAAGCGCTGAGCAACGGCTTCGAACCGGTCTGGCTCGGCGCCCTACCGTCGTACCTGAGCCTGTTCGCCGCCGGGAACCCCGAGCGATTCGAGAACTTCTACATCGCCCTCGACACGCCCGACTTCAACGACGCAGACGGAGCCGGGAATGGTCGAGCTTCAACGAGCGATTCGCCACCTACGCCGACGAGGACGCCAACTCGTTCCACCTCAGCGGCTACTTCCAGCAGATCAGCGTGCACGCGCTGCTGGAGAAGGCAGTCGAGCTGGGCGACCTCAGCCGCGAGGGCATCGCCACTGCGATGACCGAGCTCGGCGAGGTCGACACCGAGGGCCTCACCGCCGAGAACTACGTGTACGGCGCACCCGAGGACCGGGTCCCGACCTCGGCGACCCGCATCTTCGTGTTCGACCCCGAGAACCCGCCGAACCTGCTGACCGAGGTGGCCAACGTCGACTCCGAGCTGAACGACGGCTACGAGCTCGGCGGCTGATCAGACCGCCGACCTACCCCGAAATCTGGTCCCTCAGCGTCGGTTTCCGACGGTAGGGGACCAGATTTCGGCGTGGTACCGCCTCATGATCTGGCGTCCATGAACATGGTCTTCAGGACGTCGTAGGACTCGATACAACGGCCCGCCCCCAGGACCACACATTCGAGCGGCGCTTCGACCAGCCGCACGGGGATGTCCGTCGCATGGGCCAATCGCTGGTCCAGGCCGCGCAGCATCGCTCCGCCTCCGACCAGCGTGATGCCTTCGTGGATGAGGTCCTGCGCCAGTTCGGGCGGAGCCTGGCCCAAACAGGCGATCACCGAGTCGACGATCGTCTGGACGGGCTCGCTGATCGCTTCGCGCACTTCGGTGGGATCGAGGATGACGGTCTTGGGCAATCCGCTCATGAGCTCGCGACCCCGGACCTCGGCCCGCTGCTCGTCGTTGGTCGGCCACGCCGAACCGATGGCGAGCTTGATCTCCTCGGCCGTGCGCTCGCCGATCGCGATGCCGTACTCGCGGCGTACGAACCCCTGGATGGCCGTGTCGAGCTCGAACGAACCGAGACGGACCGCCTCCAAGGCGACGACACCCCCGAGCGAGATCAGTGCCGTCTCCGACGTACCGCCGCCCACATCCACCACCATGTTGCCGACCGGTTCGTGGATGGGAAGGCCCGAACCGATCGCTGCGGCCATGGGCTGCTCGATGAGCTGTGCATCGGCGGCACCGGCGCGACGAGCAGCCTCGGTCACCGCACGTCGCTCGACCGCGGTGATGGCCGACGGCACGCAGATCACGACCTTGGGTCGGTTGAAGCGATTGACCCCCACCCGTTGGAGCAACAGTCGAATCATGCGCTGGGTGATGTCGAAGTCGGTGATGGCGCCCTGCCGAAGCGGGCGGACGGCGACGATGTAGCTGGGCGTGCGGCCGATCATCTGCCACGCCTCCTGCCCCATGGCCAGCACGTCCTGGGTCCGGCTGTTGAGTGCGATGACCGTCGGTTCGTTGAGCACGATCCCCTGGCCCCGCGCGTACACGAGAGTGTTCGCCGTGCCCAGGTCTATGGCGAGGTCACGCGCCACGGTCACTCCCTCCGGTCTGCGGAGTGACCGACTCGTCCGGCGGAGCCAACGCGTCGAGCTGACGGTTGAAGTTCTCCATCGCGTCATACGGTCGGGCCTTGGGCGAGCGAGTGACCAGCCAGATCACGAATAAACCGATCAGCACGATTGCCACGGCCAACAGGGGGAAGACGACCGCGTTCACGACGCCTTCTCGGGCCACGGTGAGCCATCCCGAGCGGGAGGCTCAGGGTCTTCTATGTGCTGAGCCTCGAGTCCCCACGACTCCCCCTCGGTCCATCGCTCTCGCTTCCAGATCGGCACTGAGCGCTTGAGCTCGTCGATCAGGTATCGGGCCGCCTCGAACGAGTTGTCCCGGTGCGGTGAGGAGACGGCGACGACCACGGCCGTGTCACCCACCTCGAGCGGCCCGGTCCGGTGGAGCACCGCGACCCGACCGAGGTCAGGCCAGCTCTCGCGGGCCAACCGGGCCAGCTGCTCCAGACGGGGCACCACCTGGGCTTCGTAGGCCTCGTACTCGAGCAGCTCGACGCCCTCGCGCCCCTCGGAGTGGTCCCGAGCCGTTCCCGCGAAGGTGACCGCCGCACCACAGGTGGGGAGTACGACCCAACTCCCGGCCTCCGCCACGGGAAGCGGCTCGTCACTCAAGCTGAGCCAGTTCGATGATCCGATGGGCGGCTGCACGGCGCCATGGTACGACGAGGGGCCCCGCGTCCTGTAACACGCCGGCGGTCGGCGTTGCGATCTGATCCTCGTCACGGGAGCACCGGGTCGGTGCCGGAACGGCACCGCGAGCACCAACTGGCTCGCGGTCGGTACGCTTCCGCACCGTGACGGGCGGTCCCAACGACGACGAGGATCCGGTCCGCCACGGGTCGGTCCCGCTTCCCGATGACCGCCTGTGGCGACACCCCTCCGAGCTCGCGAACGACGGGCCGCGATCGTCGGCGACGGGCGCGGGGTCATCGACGGATCGAGGCCGGCGGGTCTGGGTCATGGCCGGTCTGGGCGGAGCGATCGGCGCGGGACTCACCACGGCGATGATGGCCATGACCGGTGCGTTCTCGCCCGACGTCGTCGAACGGACCGTCATCCGAGAAGAGGCCGTACCCGTCGAAGTAGAGGCCGGCGACATGCATCCAGCGATGGCCGTGGCCGACGGTGCATTGCACTCCGTGGCGCGCATCGAGTCCACCTTCGCCGACACGGTGACCACCGGGAGCGCCATCGTCTTCGACCGACAGGGTCACCTGGTCACCAACGCGCACGTCATCGTCGACGCAACCACGATCATCGTCGTGCTTGCCGGAGAGCGCCGCGTCACCGCCGAGGTGGTCGGAACGGATCTCGCGACCGATCTCGCCGTGCTGTCGATTCCCAACGGTGGCACGCTCACGCCCGTGGAGCCCCGAGCCGATCGTCCGGCCATCGTCGGCGAACCCGCCATCGCCATCGGTTCCCCACTGAGCCTCACCGGTGGCCCCAGCGTCAGCACCGGCATCGTCAGTGCCCACCGCTCCAGGGTCGAGACCGGCGAGGCCAGCGTCCTCTACGGCCTCATCCAGACCGATGCGACCATCGCAGCCGGTTCATCCGGAGGCGCGCTGTTCGATGCCGAGGGCCTCCTCCTCGGGCTGACCACAGCTGTCGCCTCCGATGAGGAGGCGTCAGGCGGGATCTCCTTCGCCATCCCGGCCGGACAGGTCACGCGCGTCGCGACCGAACTGATCGACGTCGGCTACGTGACGCACGCTTGGATGGGGGTGGAGGGCGAGCGCGGCACGAGCCGGCCGGCCCGGGTGGTGTCGGTCGCCGCCGCCGGTCCGGCCGACCTGGCGGGCCTGACCCAGGGGGACGTGATCACCGAGATCGACGGCGAGTCGACGCCGACCATGGCCGACGTCGTGCTCCAGCTCCGGAGCCACTTCCCGGGTGAAGCGGTCGACCTCGAATACGTCAGGGACGGCGAGCTCGAGGAGTGCCGGGTCGTTCTGGCCGCTCATCCCTAGGCCTCGCCACCACCGGGACCGTCAGAGCAACCAACGACGCGCCGCGGCAACCCCGCCCGCGACGAGACCGGCAACCCCGACGACCGCCGCCGCGAGCCCGATCTCCTGGCGCCGTCGGGCATCCAACGTCGCCCACGGACCAGCTCGTGTCCCAGCCACGAACGTCTCCTCGTTCGTCCACTCCGGATTCCAGCCGGCAGCCCGCAGTCGGTCATTGGCCACCACCCACGGATGCATGGTGTAGGGCACGGCGCTCCACGGCGTGGACATCAACGAGAGGCGGTGACTGACCGACGCAGCCCGAGCCGCAACACCGGGTGGGAGCGGCAATCTCGGCCCGGCTCCGCGCAGACCAACCAGGTCGTCGGGCGGGATCCAGCCGTCCGGGGCCACGTTGTAGACACCGTCCAGTTGCTTGGCTCGGGCCAGCTCGACGGCCGACGCCAGGTCGTCGAGATGCAAGAACTGCGCCGGAGGCACATCCGATCCGGCTCGCAGGCCGACCACGCCCCACACAGACCGCGCCATCCACTCCGGAGACTCGGCGCTCAGGGTCAGGGTCGGTCGCAGGATCGCAACCGACGGAGGTGGGACGGCCTGGGCGGCCCACTCGTCCACCAGGCGCTCGACCTCGGCCTTCTGGTTGGCGAACTCCAGCCGCGGATTGGGCTGCATCGGCGCCTGCTCGGTCAGCGGCACGGGATTGTGGGGCCAGGCTCCGTACACCGTGGCGCTGGACAGCACCACCAGGGACTGCACCGGACCCAGGGCGGCGAGCAACGCTCGGGTCCCCGGCACGTCGACGCCGCTGACGCCGGTCCCGTCCAGCTCCTCACCCGACCCGGCGGCCAGATGAACCACCTGATCGACCTCGCTCACCACGTCGGGTAGATCGAGTGTCGCCAGCCGGCCGCGGAACGTGTGGAGGCGCGTCCCCTCATCCCTCCACTCGGCGGCAACCGGGGCGAGATCGACCCGGTCGACCGCGACGACATCGGTCACACCTGGATCGGCCGCCAGCAAGGCGAGCAGTCGACGACCGAGCGGTCCGGCAGCACCGGTGAGAAGGACGCGCGTCACAGATCGACGATCATAAGAGCTATGGTGCCGAGCCGTTCATGGCAGACCGAGGATCCCCGGACCGAAAGGCTCGATATCCTCCAGATGTGAGCGACGACCCGCAACCCAACCCGTTCGAAGGCATGCCCTTCTTCGGAGAGCTCGGGAAGATGTTCGCCCAGCAGGGACCGCTCAGCTGGGACACCGCCCGGCAGGTGGCCATGATGTCGGCCACCGGCGGTGAAGCGGAACCCAATGTCGACCCCCAGATCCGGATCAAGATCGAACAGCTCGCCCGGGTGGCCGACCTCCAGGTGTCCACGCGCACCGGCCTGTCGACGTCTACGAGCGGGTCCGGTCTGGTCATCTCGCCGGTGACGCGCTCCCAATGGGTGCAGACCTCTCTCGAGGCCTGGCGTCCGCTCTTCGAGCGGCTGGCCGAAGCACTCGCCGACGACGAGGACGAGGCCCAGCCCGACCCGACCGACCCGACCGGCTTCATGGCACCCCTCATGAAGATGATCGGGCCGATGATGCTGGGCATGACCGCCGGCGGGCTGCTCGGCCAGCTGGCCCGTCGCTCGTTCGGCCAGTACGACACGCCGGTGCCCCGAGCGCCGTCGGACGAGATTCTGGTCGTCCCCGCCAATATCGCCGGCTTCGGCGATGAATGGTCGCTCGACACCGACGACCTGTACCTGTGGATCTGCCTCTACGAGGTGATCCACCACGCCGTGCTCGGCATTCCGCACGTCCGGCACCGGTTGGAGCAACTCCTCAATGACTACCTCGATGGCTTCATCGCCGATCCCGGCGCCCTCGAGAACAAGCTGGAGCAACTCGATCCGACGTCGATGGGGGACATGAGCGGTTTCCAGGAGCTCTTCGCCGATCCCGAGGTCCTCCTGGGTGCGCTGCGTTCGCCGGTCCAGGAAGCGGTGCTCCCCCGGTTGGTAACGCTGACCAGCACGATCGTGGGATACGTCGACTGGACGATGGACCAGATCGGAACGTCCCTCATCGGGACCTATGCGCAGATCACCGAGGCCGTACGTCGCCGCCGGGTCGAAGACGATCCGTCGGATCGGTTCGTCGAGCAGCTGTTCGGCCTCGAGCTGAGCCAGGCGGTCTACGAGACCGGTGCCGAGTTCGTTCGCCAGATCGCGCAGCGGGCGGGTGACGACGGCGTCGCTCACCTCTGGGCCGACCTCGAGCACCTGCCGACGCCCAACGAGATGGAGGCCCCCGGCGTGTGGGTCGCACGGGTCGGCCTCACCGCTGAGCTGAGCGATGATCTCCTGGACGAGCTCGACGAGCTGGGTGACATCGACATTCCCGACGATCTCTCCGACCTCTGACCGCACCGGTCCCCTCAGGCCGAGGGTTGCTCGGGCTCCTCGATGGGACGGATGACCGGTCCCCGGGGGGTGACGGGCTTCTCGTCATCGGAGGTGCACCCATCATCGGGCGACTTCGTGCCCTGGGCCCGCGACGGTCGAACCTGACGCGGTTCGCCACGATCGGTGGCACGCCGCCCGAGCAAATACCAGCCGGCCGCCGCCGCCGCCACGATGGCAACGACGACATACCCCAGCCGGGCGGGGATGTGGATCAGTACCGGGATGAACGCGCCGAACACCCAGATCACCTGGAATCGCGTTTCGAACCGGGCGAACGAGCGGCCCCGGTTCGCATCCGGAGCATCGCGCTGGACGATCGCGTCGAAACCCTGTTTGCCGGCGGCGGCGCAGACCCCGACCCCCAAGGCGATGAGAGTCGCCGAGAAGAGCGAGCCGAACCCGAGGAAGAAGGCCGCCAGCGCGGCGACCGCTGTGGCGATCAGTGCGGCATCGAGCATCGACTCCTCACGCATCGACACGCGCAGTCGCGGCGCCAACCAGGAGCCGAGAAGACCACCGAGCGCGCTCGCTCCGAGGACCACCGCGAAGTACCACGTCGGTTTCCCCTCCGAGAGCGATGCCGCATCCGGATCGGCCAACTCCTTCATCGCCATCCCGAGCGACTCGGCCGGGCTCGGGTTGCGGCTCCCGCCGCGCAGATCGAACGCCAGCAGGAAGGCTACGAACCCCACCACCCACCGCAGGGTGCCCATCCCGGTAGCAGCGAGAAGCACCCCCGCGCTGCGCAGCTCGGTGCGCTCGAGCTCATCGGGCGACTCCTCGGCCACCGCGACCGCGGGCAGCCGGACGGCGAGCGCCGTTGCCGCCGCGAAGACGAGCATCGCGAATGCGATCACGTACTCCGCTCCTCCGACCCACAGGAGTAGACCGCCGGGCGCCGCCGCGGCGATCCCGGCCAGGGCCGAGATCACCGCCAACTTCGAGTTGGCCTCGACCAGCTCCTCATCGGTCTCGACCGTGGTCGGCACCACCGCGCTCTTGGCCACGTGATAGGCCTTGCCGAGGACGAGCATGGCGAACGCTTCGGGAAACAGCAGGAGGCTGTCGAGGTCGCCGATCATCATGAAGGCCACGAGCGTGCGCAGTCCGCCGCTCAGGATGATCATGTTGCGTCGGCCGCCCCGCGCCCGGTCGATGGCCGGGCCCAGGAGCGGCGCGATGACCGCGAACGGCGCCATGGTGAACAGGAGGTACAGCGCCACCCTCCAACGGGCCGCACCTGGGTCGATCGAGAAGAAGAGCGATCCGGCCAGGGCGATGGCGACGAGAGCGTCGCCCGCCACGAGGGTCGCATGAACCCGGGCCAGGCGACCGAAACCGGTGTCGCCCATGCGCCGCACGGCATCGGTGGCCGTCACGTGCCAGGAGCGCCAGCCGGGTTTGTCGGTCACGCCTCCATGCTACGGCTGGAGGTCGGTGGGCTCAGACCGCTCAGGCGGGGTCCCTGAATTCAAGCGTCGGAGGTCCGGTACTTGTACCCGAGACCTCGGATGGTCACGATGCGGCATGGGATCCGTCGGGTCGGACTCGATCTTCTTGCGCAGGCGCTTGATGTGAACGTCGAGGGTCTTGGTATCACCCACGTAGTCGTACCCCCACACGCGGGTGATCAGGATGTCGCGGGTCAGCACCCGGCCCGCGTTCTCCAGCAGCAGGGCCAGGAGCTCGAACTCCTTCAGCGGAAACGACACCGACTCACCTCGAACCGTGACCTCGTGACGCTCGGCGTCGAGGGTTACATCGCCGACCGCGAACACCGTGCCCGAGTCGATATCGGCAGCCGTAGTGGGCGAACGGCGCAAGGCGGCTCTGATCCGGGCCACCAGCTCCCGGAAGCGGTAGGGCTTGGTCACGTAGTCGTCGGCCCCGACCTCCAGACCCACGACCGCATCGATCTCCTCGGACTTGGCCGTGACCATGATGATCGGGACCTGGGAGCTCTTCCGGATCTCCCGACACACGTCCACTCCGCCGAGCTTCGGGAGCATGACGTCGAGCAGCACGAGGTCGGGATCGACCTCTCTGAACCGTTCGAGTGCTTCGGCGCCATCGCGAGCGACGTGGACCAGGAACCCCTCACGACGGAGCGAGATCGACAGCGCTTCGACGTAGCTCTCCTCGTCCTCCACGACCAGCACCGTTGCCTCAGCCATGGGTTTCCGTCTCGGCGATCCGCATGCCCGGCACCCTCAGAACCACGGTCGCACCCTGGCCTTCGACGCTGGTGATCGATGCGACGCCGCCATGGTTGTCGACGACGTGGCGCACGATCGACAGCCCGAGCCCGGTTCCACCGCGGTCGCGGCTCCTGGCCCGGTCGACGCGGTAGAACCGTTCGAACACCCGGTCGAGGTCCCGGGCGGGAATCCCGGCTCCACGGTCGGTGACCCGGATCTCGGCGTCCTCTCCGACCAGCGCGGCCGAGATGGAGATCTCGCCGTCCGGGTCCGAGTAGCGGATGGCGTTGTCCAGCACGTTGACCAGCGCGGAGACCAGCTGGCGCCGATCCCCGCGTATCACGAGCTGACGATCGACCTCGACCGAAACGCGGACGCCCTGGCTCTCGGCGGCCGAGCTGACCAGATCCTTCGCTTCGTCCACGAGATCGCTCACCACGAGCGGTTCCTCGTCGTGGGCTTCGGCCGCCTCGACCCGGCTGAGCTCCAGCAGGTCCTCGACGATGTTGGCGGCGCGGTGCGCTTCTGTGAAGACGCGGCCAGAGAGCCGACGGACGATCTCGGGATCGGTCTCGTCCTCCAGTGTCTCGGCCAGCAGGGTGAGTGCTCCGATCGGGGTCTTGAGCTCATGGGAGATGTTGGCGACGAAGTCACGCCGGACCTGGCCCAGCCTCTCCTGGGCCGACACGTCCCGGATGATCACGACTGCGTCACCCGATCCGGTGGATCGACCCTCCAACTCGATGGTCCGGCGCGGTGGTCCGGCCAGGCGGACCGTCTTGCACAGGGGTCTCCCATTGCGAATGGCGGCCACCACGTCTCCGATCGCGGCCTCCACGAGGGCATCGGAGGGGCGCCCTGACGCATACCTCCGGGCCACTTCGTTCCGGTGGATGATCTCGTCATCGGCCAGAACGACGACGCCGACCACGAGCTGGTCCATGGCCTCTTCGAGCCGCCCCCTGTCGGCGAGCGCCTCGTCCAATCGCTCCTCGGTCTCGGTGATCGCTCCCTCGAGCCGCTGCAACCGATCGTCGATCGATCCGACCGACCGGGGCTCGCCACCGAGATCGACGACCGCTCGGTCCAGCCGCTCGGCGACTTCGCGTCGCCGCACTAGTCGGTACCCTCGACCTCGGGTTCGACGGCCTGGAGATGACCGCCCTCGTGACCGCTCTCCACCTCATCGGTTTCGCTGCCGTCGTGTTCGGGCAACTCACCCGTGACCATGTACGCGACCCGTTCGCCCATGTTGACCGCGTGATCGCCGATCCGCTCGTAGTACCGGCCGATGAGGGCCAGCTGCACGGCCGGCTGCAATCCAGTGTCGGCCTGGTGCTCGAAGAGGCTCTGGATGTACTCGCCGTGGAGCATGTCCAGGCGGTCGTCGATGTCGTCGAGTGCCGCCGCCAGAGAGGCCTCGCCCTCCACGTAGGCCTCGATGGCGAGCCGGAACAGGCGGGTGGCCTCCTCGCTCATCTGGCTGATGAGTCCGCGGGCGACCGGATGAAGCTCGACGTCGTAGATGCGACGGGCCCCCTTCGCGATGTTGGTGGCCAGATCGGCCGAGCGCTCGATCTCGGAGGTCATCCAGAGCGACGTGAGCAGGGTGCGGAGGTCGCTGGCAACCGGTCCCTGTCGGACGATCACGTCGTAGATCCGCTCCTCGATCTCCAGGGTCAGATCGTCGATCTCGTCGTCGTCGTCGATGACCTGTTGCAGCGCGTCGAGGCTGCTATCGAGCAACGCCTCGGTGACCCGGGGGATCGTCTCGGTCGCCATCGCGGCCAACCGGACGATGTCGTTCTGGATGTCCTCGAGTTGCTCGTGGAACGTGCGGCGGATGTCCTCCACGGTGAACCCTCCTCTCAGCCGAAGCGGCCGGTGACGTAGTTCTCGGTCCGTTCATCGGACGGATTGGCGAAGATCGTCCCGGTCTCGTCGAACTCGACCAGCAGGCCGGTTCGTCGATCGCTCATGTGGTCGAGCTCGGCGGTGAAGAACGCCGTACGATCACTGACGCGGGCGGCCTGCTGCATGTTGTGGGTGACGATGACGACCGAGTACTCGTCCTTGATCTCGAGCAGGAGCTCTTCGATCCGAGCGGTGGCGATCGGGTCCAACGCCGAGCAAGGCTCGTCCATGAGCAGGACGTCGGGACTCGAGGCGAGCGCTCTGGCGATGCACAGCCGCTGCTGCTGGCCGCCGGAGAGGCCGAGCGCCGACTCCTTGAGCCGGTCCTTCACCTCCTCCCACAACGCAGCCTTGCGCAGCGACTCTTCGACCAGGTCGTCGAGGCCCTTCTTCTGCCCGGCGATCCTTGGCCCATACGCGACATTGTCGTACATCGACTTGGGGAACGGATTCGCCTTCTGGAAGACCATGCCGATACGGCGACGGACCTCGACCGGATCGATGGCGTCGTCGTAGAGATCCACACCGTGGTAGCTGACCCGACCGTCGACGCTGGCGCCGTCGATCAGATCGTTCATACGATTGAGGCAACGAAGCACCGTGGACTTCCCACAGCCCGAGGGTCCGATGAGCGCGGTGATCTCGTGCTCGGCGATGTCGAAGCTGACATCGCGCACCGCCAGGAAACTGCCGTAGTGGACGGACAACTCCTCGAGCCCGATGATCGTCGCTGGCCGCGCATCGCCCCCGTGCTCGGCCGCCGGCTCGTGTTCCGCCGCATCTTCGGTGACAGCCACACCGTCTCCTTCGGTCTGGGACACGATGCTACGTCGTTCCGCAACCGTACTGCGCAGGTCGAGTCTCTTGTCTGGTGCCATGGTCACTTCCCGGCCCTCTTTCGTTCGAATCGGTTCCGCAACCAGATGGCGACGGCGTTCGCCATCATCACGACCACGAGGAGCACGACGATTGCCGCCGCGGTGACCTGCACCCAGTCCGTTCCGGGCTTGCCGGCGAACGTGGTGATGAGTGCCGGCATGGCCGTGAACTGCTCGCCCAACTGCTCCAAATCGAAGAACCCGGCCCTCGAGCCCAGGCGCCCCTCGACCGCACCGACCAGGAGGATCGGCGCGGCCTCACCCAGAGCTCGGGCCAGGGACAGCAGTGTGCCGGTCAGGATCCCGGGGGCCGCGTAAGGAAGGACGTGATGGCGGATGACCTCCCACTTGGTGGCGCCCACCCCGTATCCAGCTTCTCGCAACGACTGGGGCACCGCCCGAATCGCCTCGGCCGAGGTGATGATGACGATCGGCAGGACCAACACGGCCAGGGTCAGCCCGGCTGCCACCGTGGTCTTTCCGGCATGCGCGTCCAGGGTGTCCGGGTAGAACCCGTCGAGCAGCTTGACGAAGATCGTGAAGCCGAGGATGCCGTAAACGACCGACGGGACCCCGGCGAGGTTCCGGATGTTCACGTCGACAAAGTTCGCGAACCGGCTCTTGGACGCGTACTCCTCGAGGAAGATCGCGGCCGAAATACCGATCGGGAACGACAGAATGGCGACGATCACACCGATCCAGAAGGTGCCACGAAGCCCCTGGAACACCCCGGTCTCGTCGGCGGAGGTCCGAGATCCCGCTCCGAGAAAGTCGCCCAATCGCTCGCTGAGCACCGGCCAGGCGTCAATGAGCACGCTGGTCAGGAGGACGGCGATGACGAGCAGAGCGAAGAACAGTGCCCCGAAGGTGGCCGTGACGAACACCTTGCCGGCCCGGTCGGCGTTGGCGCCGGATTCCAGCTGCCGGGCGACACGGGCCTGGATGTCCTCGGGGCGAACGACCCCGTCGAGCAGCGCCATGCCGACTCCTAGTACACCTCCCGGACGCGGCGCACGAGGCGACCGGCCAGGAGGTTGAGGCCGAGGGTGAACAGGAACAGGAGCAGCCCGACGAAGAACAGGCTCTGGAAGGTGAGCGCCTCACCCACCGCGGCATCCGTGCCGCGGGCCTGAGCGATCATGGCGCTGGTCATGGTGCCGCCGGGTTCGAGGGGCGAGAGCGTGAAGTTGATCTGCTGCGCGGAGCCGGCGGCGATGGCGACCACCATCGTCTCGCCGATCGCTCGGGAGACCGCGACGATCATCGCGGCAACGAGACCCGAGATCGCGGCGGGGAGGACGACGGTGACCGTCGTGCGCCACTTCCTGGCCCCCAGCCCGGCCGACGCCTCGCGGAGCGCATTCGGTACTGACCGGAGGGCGTCCTCGGAGATCGAGGCGACCAGCGGGATGGTGAGGAGGCCGACGCCGACGCCGGCGGCGACCAGGTTGAACAACTCGGCGTCGAAGAAGCGCTGGACGATGTTGGGCGAGATCCACTGGAGGGCGAAGAAGCCCAGCACCACGCTGGGAATGCCCGCGAGCACCTCGAGAACGGGCTTCGCCGTCTTGCGGACCCGAGGCGAGGCGTACTCGCTCAGGTAGATCGCTGCGCCGAGGCCGACCGGAGCGGCGATCAGCATGGCGATGCCGGTCACCATCGCCGATCCGACGAAAAGGGTCGGGAGGTCGTGCTCACCGAATCGGGGGGCCCAGCGTCCACTCCACAGGGAGTCGAACTCGACCTGGGTGATGAACGTCCAGGCTTCACCCACGAGCGACAGCACGATCGCTCCGGTGATCAGGATCGAGAAGGCGGCGCAAGCGAGCATCCACCACCGCACAGCTCTCTCGCGGCGGTGACGCTTCGCCGTTCCCCGCAGGGCGATCCCGATGTCGGTCATGCGTTCAGTCCCATTCGGACATGGTGGCCGGATCCATCCGGACGGAGCGACTCCCGGCGCCCCGTCCGGACGAATGAATCAGCGACTCTCCCAGGCCGAGACGGTCTCGGCGAGGAGGTCGTCGGGCAGCGGCACGTACCCGCCGGCGTCGCCGAAGGCCTCGGTGACGGCCGTCGGGTACGCCCCGCCGAGATAGAAGTCGACGTAGGCGCTGAGCGCCTCGTTCTCGGCCGCGTTGTCGGTGTTGACGTAGATGTACAGAGACCGCGACACGGGGTAGGAGCCATCGGCGATGGTGTCGATCGTCGGCGCCACGCAGCCGTCGCCACCGTCGACCTCGAGCACCTTGACCGAGTCCTTGTTGGCCTCGGCGTAGGCGAACCCGACCCACCCGAACGAGCTGTCGCTGCCGGTGATGCCCTGGATCAGGATGTTGTCGTCGGCGTTGCCGGAGAAGTCCTGCCGGATGAATGGCTCCTCTTCCACACCGTTTTCTTCGGCCAGACCCTCGAGCACGATCTCGATGAAGCTGTCGTAGGTTCCCGACTCGGGGCCGGGCGCCGAGATGTCCAGCGGGGCGTCGGGCAGGGAAGCGTCCCCGTCGACCCAGTTCTCGACGGTGCCGTCGGCCTCGGGGCCCATGAGAGCGTAGATCTGCTCGAAGGTCAGGCAGGTCACCGATTCGTTGGCCGGACTGGTCAGTACGGCGATGCCGTCGAACGCGACCTTGAGCTCGACGTAGTTGACGCCGGCCTCTTCGCAGAGCGCCGCTTCTTCCTCCTTGATGGCCCGACTGGCATCGGAGATGTCGGTCTCGCCCTCGCAGAAGACGGCGAAGCCGTCACCGGTACCGGGGCCGTCGACCGTGACCTGGATGGCGGAGCCGGCATCCTCGGCGAGTTCGGCCACCTTGGCCGATACGGGCTCGACGGTGGACGAGCCGGAAACGTTCACCGAGCCCTCGACCGAGGCGATGTCGCCGGCACCTTCGGAGCCGGTGTCCTCCATCGCTGTGTCGGTCCCGGTGCCGTCGGACGCGGTGTCGTCATCGTCTCCGCACGCGGCCGCCACCATGGCGAACGAGGCCAGCACGGCCAGGGGCAGGATCAGTCGACGCAGTCGTTTCTTCACGGAACGTGCCCTCCTCGGGCGATGTACATGGGGGTTGATCGGCGAAGTTCCGCCGTACACGCGCAAGGTACGGGGTGTTCCTGACCCGTAGGAGGGCATTGGGTGAACGGCGGGTGAACGCGGTACCAACACTGGTGTACCGCCCCGACTCGCACTTCAACCGACGAACCATCCGTCGGTTGGCGGCAGGAGCGTCCTAGCTGGAGCCGGTCAACTCGACATCGACGGTGACCGGCACCGGATCGGCCGGATCGAAACCCTCGGCCCGGGCCCACTGATGGGCGAAGGCCAGCCGTTCGGCCGCCGGAGGATGGGTGGCCTGCAGATAGCGCCACCTCGACGGCGTCAGATCGGCCAGGTTCTTCACGTGCAGCCGGCGATGCATGTCCATCATCCGTTCGGGCTCGCGGAGCAGATCCAGTCCGTACTGATCGGCCTGCCGTTCGAAGGCGCGGGACACGAAGGCGCCGACCATACCCACGACCGAGAACGCGGCGCCGGCGGCCAGCAGCACGATGGGCAGCGACGCCGGGTCGCCGATCGAGGTGGCGCCGACCTGATCGAGCAGCCAGTCCCACCCGGCGATCGCCCGGAGGAACAGGAACATCACGAGGGTCATGGCCGCCGAGACCGGAATCTGCTTCAGGATGTGTCGCAGCTTCCAGTGGCCCAACTCGTGAGCCACGACCTGCTCGACCACCTCGGGTGGATGTTCGAGAAGCGTGTCGAACACGACCACCTGTTGCGTTGCCCCCATCCCGGCGACGTAGGCGTTGTCACGGCGGGAACGCCTGGACGCGTCCGCCACCGACACCTCGTCCACCTCTGCTCCGGCCCGGTCGATCACCGCCCCCAACCGCTCGACCATCTCCGGCTCGCCGAGCGGCGTGAACTTGTTGAAGACAGGGGCGATCAGTACCGGATAGAGGAACCCCAGAAGGACGGTGAAGGACACCATCACGAGCCAGCCCCACAACCACCAGAGGTCGGTGGAGCGCAGCAGCCACCACAGGGGGATCAGCAGGACGAGGTTGAGCACGATGCCCAGGCCCAGACTCTTGACGGAGTCCACCATCAGTCCCCTTCCCGTCTGGGTGGAGACGCCCCACGCCCTATCGTGGCGGAGGTCTACCCAGGCATCCAGGGGTAGGTCGTAGACGACGCCGATCAGTTCGAGTGCGACGGCGATCACCACCAGCTCGAGCACCCAGCCGTCCACACCGAGCGCTTCGGCCAGGCGAGGACCGGTCTCGGTGAACGCGAAGACCAGGATCACGACCAGCTGGAGCACCATACGCATGACACGAAGCCGGGTCAGCGGCTTCTGATACCGGCGGGCGCGGTCGATCTGATGAGGCGAGAACCAGTCAGCCGGGTCGTGGGCCAGCCGCGTCCAGGTTCCCGGGCGCTCGATGGCGGTCATCGGTCATCCTCCACGCTGACCGGGTGCATGTCCTTCGCTCCCCCACCGTTGTCCGGGTGATCAGGTCCGCCCCCCGCAACGATGTCCTCGAACGAGTCCAGCACGTACAGATCGAACTCGTAGGTGACCCTGGCCATCGCGTCATGCAGGTTCGTCCACTCGATCGCGTCGACTTCGCTGTTCGGTGCGAAGGTGCCGCTGATCGGGCGCATGGCCCAGTAGCGGACCTCCTTCACCCGACCCCGTCGATCGTTGTAGTGGACCGCGGCGAGCGCCGATCCGAGCTCGCATGTCAAGCCGGTCTCTTCGGTGACCTCGCGAGCTGCGGCGTCGGTCCAACCCTCCCCGTCGTCGAGCTTTCCCTTCGGCAGACTCCAGTCGGAGTACCGGGGGCGGTGGACGAGCAGGATCTCGACTCCGCCGGGACCATCGCGCCAGACGACACCTCCCGCGGCGCGGACGTCGACCCCGGTCATCGGGGAACACGCTCGTCCGCGAGCTCCTCCAGTCGGTCGTGGGTGTTCACCGGATGGGGGCCACGGCTCTCGAGCTTGCGCCACTTGTCGTCGGCATCGAGCTCCCAGGCGAGGACGTCGTCGGACAGGTTCACCTCGAGCACCTCGCTCAGTCGTCGCTGAGCCTCGGCGTCGACGATCGACGTCAGCGCCTCGACCCGCCGGTCCAGGTTGCGCGGCATCAGATCGGCTGACCCGATGTACCACGCGGGTTCTTCCGGTCCCCAACCGTGGGCGAAATGGTAGATGCGAGAGTGCTCGAGGTAGCGGCCGACGATGGACCGGACCCGAATGTTGTCGGACAGGCCAGGGACACCGGGTCGCAGGCAGCAGATGCCCCGCACGATGAGGACGATGCTGACGCCGGCCCGTGATGCCGCATAGAACGCGTCGATCATCTCGGGATCGACCAGGCTGTTCATCTTGCACACGATCAGCCCGTCGGTGCCGTACTCGGACTCCTGTCCGATGAGCCTGGTGAGCTCGGGGCGCACCCCGGTGGGGGCCACCAGGAGTCGCCGATACTCGATGTCGGTGCCGTAGCCGGTGAGCGAGTTGAAGAGCTGGGTCAGGTCATCGCCCAGGTCGGGTGCGCAGCTGAGGAGACCGAGGTCCTCGTAGATGCGCGCCGTCCGGGGGTTGTAGTTGCCGGTTCCCACATGGCAGTACCGGTTGATGTGATCGCCCTCGCGACGCACGATGAGCGCCGTCTTCGTGTGCGTCTTCAAGCCCGTGATGCCGTAGACGACGTGCACGCCGGCTTCCTCCAGCCGCCGAGCCCACTCGATGTTCGCCTCCTCGTCGAAGCGGGCCTTCAGCTCGACGAGTACCGCGACCTGCTTTCCCCCGTCGGCGGCGCGGATCAACGACTGCACGATGGGGCTGTCGCCCGAGGTGCGGTACAAGGTCATCTTGAGAGCGAGGACGTCGGGGTCGACCGAGGCCTGCCGGATCAGCTCCTCGACGGTGGTCGCAAACGAGTCATAGGGATGGTGAACGAGGAGGTCGCCGGCCCGAATCAGCGCGAAGAACTCGCCCGGCTCCTCGAGCCGACCATCGCGCCCCGGCGTGACCGGAATCCATCGGGGGTCCTTCAAGTCGGGCCGATCCAATCCGTGGACCGCGAAGAGCCCGCCCAGATCGATAGGTCCCATAAGCTCGACGACTTCGGTCCCGGACACGTCGAGCTGAGCCTCGAGCAGCTCACGGATCGGCGCGGACATACCCCGTTCGATCTCGAGGCGTACCGCCGTTCCGAACCGGCGCCGCCGCACCTCGACCTCGACGGCCTCGAGAAGATCGTCCGCCTCGTCCTCTTCCAACGAGATGTCGGCGTTGCGGATCAATCGGAAGACGTAGTGCTCGGCCACCTCCATCCCCGGGAACAGCCGATCCAGATGGGCCGCGATGACCTGCTCGAGCGGAAGGAACCGCTCGCCGTCGGGCATGACCACGAATCGGGGCAACAGGGAGGGCACCTTGACCCGGGCCACGTGGCGGTTGCCGTCGAGGTCGCGCACCACCACAGCCAGATTGAGCGAGAGATTGCTGATGTACGGGAAGGGATGGCTCGGATCGACCGCGAGGGGTGTCAGGACGGGGAGGATCTGGGACTCGAAGACGTCGAGCAGGAAGGCTCGGTCCGCCTCGTCGAGCTCGACCCACCGGGAGAAGTGGATGTTGTTCTCGGCCAGGTCGGGCACCACCTGGTCGTGGAAGATGCTGGCGGCCCGGGCAGTGAGCTCCTCGACCTTCTGGTGGATGGCCAGGAGCTGTTCCTTGGCCGACAACCCGTCGGGAGTCAGACCGGCGATCCCGGCCGCGACCTGATCGCTCAGACCCGCGACGCGAACCTGATAGAACTCATCGAGATTGGTCGAGAAGATCGCCAGGAACTTGGCCCGCTCGAGTACCGGGGCCTCCCGCTGCTCGGTCAGTGCCAGGACGCGGCTGTTGAACTCGAGCCAAGAGAGCTCGCGATTCAGGAAGCGGTCAGGGCCGCCGGCGAGAAACGCCTCTCCTCCCATACGAACAAGCTATCGACCGCACCGGGCCGAACGTAAGGGCTCGGACGCTCAGCTGCCTGCGGCGACCAGGGCCGCGCCGATGGCCCCCGCCGCTCCCCCGACCTCGGCCGCCACGACCTCCACCGGGGTCGTGCCGAAGCGAGCCCGCTCGTAGCTCGCCGCTATCTGCGCCAGGAAAGGCTGGCCGAGTCGCTCGCCGAGCCCGCCACCGACCACGACCCGTTCGATGTCGACGAGCGTCACCACGGTGGCGATGCCGCGCCCGAGAGCCTCGGCGGCCGTGGCGGTGAGATCCAGGGCGACCCTGTCGCCGGCCGCGACAGCCGCTTCGTAGACCCGTGACTTGATTCTCGTCTTGCCGCCCTGCGTCACGAGATGGGTCTCTCGACCGATCGCGTGCAGCCCCCGGGCGGTAGCGCTCATACACCGCCGGCCGGCGTAGGCCTCGAGATGATCCACGCCACCGCAGCCACACACCCGATCACCGAGACCCACGACGATGTGACCGAATTCGCCGGCCACACCCCGCGGGCCCCGCCGCAGACCGCCATCGAGAATCAGGCCGGAGCCGACTCCGGTTCCCACGAAGACCACCATCAGATCGTCACACCCGCGCCCGGCACCCAGGCGGTGCTCGGCGATGGCGGCGAAGTCGACGTCGTTGCCAACCGACACCGTCTCGCGCCCACACGCCTCGGCCAGCATCTCTGCCAGGGGAACGGGTGGTTCCCAGCCGGCCAGATTCGCCCGCGTGAGCAGATGACCGTTCGGGCTCACCTGACCGGGCGCTCCCACGCCGACCGGCAGCTCGCCGTCCGGATCGAGCTCTCCGACGGATTCCGCGATGGCCGAGACGACCGACTCGGGCCCGTCCGTCGGTGTGGAGATCTTCCGCTCGGCCTCGACGGCGCCGTCGCGGACGACCGCGGTGACGATGTTGGTCCCACCGAGATCGACACCGACGGAGGCCGGCGCCGACCTGGACACGACCGTCAGCGCTCGTCCTCGTCGTACCCGAGATCCCATTCGAGGAGGAGGTTCTCGCGCTCGGCGTCACGGTTGACCCGCTCACGGTTCCGACGGAACTGCGGGTCGTGCGGCGGCAGCAGGGTCAGACGCGCGTTCACCCGCGCCCGGAAGTTGTCGATCATCGAACGATCGCCGAAGTCGGAGCGGATCTCCCAGTGCGGCGCGACCGGGCCGAGATACACGACCTTCGCGTGCCCTTGCGGCGGTTCGTCGATGGTCTCTTCGGTCGTCAGGTCGGACATGGGGGCTCCTCAACCATGCAAGCTTGCAGCGCCATAGCGTACCGGGGGAATCGTCAGCACCCGGTCTGGCGGCAGAGCTGTGCCGTCACCGTTCCCGATTCGCCGAGACGCTCGTAGGTCACGCTGATCTCGTCGCCCGCCGTGTGGGAACGCACGATCGAGGCGACATCGGCCTTGCCGCCGACCGATCGTCCGTCGATCTCGACGATGACATCGCCGGCCCTAAGGCCGGCGGCCTCGGCCGCAGACCCGGCGATGACCTGCTGGACGAACGCCCCCTGTTCCTGCGCGACGACGAACTGGTCACGAACCGCTTCCTGGACCTCGGCGACATCGAGGGTCTCAACGCCGAGAAAGGCGGTGTCCTGCGTGATGCCTTCACCGTCGAGGATGTTCTCGATGAGCGGCTTGATCGAGTCGATCGAGATGGCAAATCCGACGTTCTGGCTTCCCTCGATGATGGCGGTGTTTACTCCGACCACCTGACCCAGGGCATCGAGCAGTGGACCGCCCGAGTTGCCCGGATTGATCGCCGCATCGGTCTGGATCAGATTGGACAGCAGTAGACCGGGCGCTTCGACGGTCCGGTCCTTGGCCGAGACGATCCCTCGGGTGACCGTCGGACGGCCACCCAGCCCCAGGGTGTTGCCGATGGCGACCACGTCGTCGCCCACCTGGAGCTGGCCGCTGGAGCCCAGCTCGGCCGGGGTCCAGCCCGAGGTGTCCTGTCCCTGGATGAGTGCGATGTCCTCGTTGGGCAGGGACCCGATCAACCGGGCGGGCACCTCCTGACCGTCGTGGAACCGGATGCGGATGTCGTCGGCCAGGGCGACGACGTGGGCATTGGTGAGTACCAGACCGTCTTCGGAGATGAGGACCCCCGATCCGGCCCCACCGAAGATGCCGCCCGACGCCCCGGTCTCGATCGCCACCACCGATGGCTCGGCCTTGGCCAACAGGGCCTGGATGTCGAGCGCTTCTCCCGCTATCCGCAGGTTGGTGCCGGGCTGAGCGGGGGCCGCGGTGACCGGGGACGAGGCCGAGCCGGGTCGACCGGAGGCGCCGATCACCGGATCGGGTTCATCGAGGGCCAGGAACAGCCCACCGGTCACCACAGCGGCGACGACCGCGGCGAGGCTGGCAGCGAGCAGCGCGGGTCGCCACCCGCCGGAGGAGGGGGCAACCGGCTGGTCCGGGTGCGACGGGTGGGGAGAGGGTTCAGCGGCGGCTCGGCGGAGCTGTTCGGGATCGAACAACGGGGGGCGGAGGGGCAGCGGCACCGCCGGTCCCGGAGAGGGGATCGGCGGCCGGGTCGAACCCGTCGGAGGCGAGGCGGGGAGATCGGCTGCGGGCCGCATCGGGGCTGGCTCGAACGGCCCCCCTGCGGGAGCCGATGGCGGGGGCGGAAGAGCCGCGCGCTGTCCTGGCGGTGGGTGCTCGACCGCGGCAACCGGTGCCGGCGGAAGACCTGACCCGGGTTCGAATGGTGCATCGACGGAGAACCGCTCGGCCGCTTCTTGTCGCCCGTCGGGGCGCACGTTTGGGTCTGTCACGCGGGGCTCCGCGAAGGGGAAGGTTGTCGATGGAGTGGTCCCGAACCGTACCGAATCTGACGGGTCATTCCCTCGCGCGATGGCCGCTTCGTCCGATTTACGGGAACTTTCGCGCTGATTGGGTCGTATAACCCGTGTGAACAGCGATGCGAAAACCACCGAGTGGATGTTGGCAGGCAACTGCCAGGACTACACCCCAGCAACCTTCTTTCCCAGCGACGGCGTCGGAGTCGATGTCGCTCGGGCGATCTGCCAGGACTGCCCCGTCAAGGAGCCCTGCCTCGAGCACGCCTTGGTCGAACGGATCGAGCACGGCGTCTGGGGCGGCTGTTCCGAACGGGAGCGGCGCCGCATCCTGAAGCGGCGCAAGTTGGCGGCCGCCGCCGTCTGAAGCCCGGTTCAGGCCGAGAGTACCGAACCGGCCATGGTGGTCAGCGAGTCGAGCTCCCCCTCGCTCATGATCGTCAGGACCATGTCACCGTCGGCCACCATGAGGACCTCGGCGCCACCCACCGTCTGATGCATGGCGGTACGGCCACCCACCGCCATCTCATCGCCGACCATCGGCGCGGCCGAGTCGTGCGGCTGTTCGAAGACCGACACCACGTGCTCGCCATCGCTGTAGATCAGCTGGACGAGCTCGTCGGTGCCGTATACACCCATACGGTCCATCCCCGCGCCGAGGTCGTCGGGCATGTGGTCCACGCCACTCGTGTCGGAGAGCACGACGAGATCGCCCGGTACCGAGGGCGAACCGTCACTCACCATGAGCTCGGCGTCACGGTGTAGCTCCATCAGTTCCGCCGTGGGCATCGCCACGTCGGCGCCGTCGCCTCCCCTGGGTCCGAAGACCGCGAATCCAGCCAGGAAAACGAGTGCCGCCGCAAGCAGGACCGGCACCGCACGACGGGCGGACCAGAGCGAAGACACGGTGGCCGAGCCGGGCCGAGCCGGCACCAGAGGGCCGGGAGGGTCGAGCTCGGGCAGAGCTCGCAGCGCACTTCGGATCTCGTTGAGGCCGGCCAGGTCGGCCCGCGCTTCGGGCGAGGCCTCGAGGTACCTCTCAACGGCCGCTCGTTCGGCCGGGTCGAGCTCGTCATCGAGATAGGCGCTGAGAAGATCGGCGGGCCCGGTCATGCCAGCATCTCCCGCAGTCGGCTCCGACCCCGGTGGATCCGGCTGCGCACCGTGCCGATCGGGACGCCGAGTGCCTCGGCCACGTCCTGGTAGCCGAGTCCGATCACGTCGGAGAGCACGACGGCGGAGCGGAAGTCGATCGGGAGCCGGCCCAAGGCGGCCTGGAGGTCTTCGGGCAGGAGACGGGCGGCCGAATCGACATCGGCCGGGGCGCTGGCCGGGAGCACCCGGTCGACGTCATCCGGTAGGGCATCGGTCGGGCGGCGCTTGGCCCGACGAACCGTGTCGAGGAAGGCGTTGGTCGTGATGCGGCTGAGCCAGCCGCGCAGATTGCCCGGCGTGTAATTGGGCAGGCCCCGCTGGACGCGCATGAGCACATCCTGGACCAGGTCGTCGGCTTCGGTGGCCGAGCCGGTCAGGCGGTAGGCCAGTGTGTAGATGAAGCGGCCGTGTTCGCGGGCCACCTCTTCCCAGGTGGGCACGATCTGCACCGGGGCGCGTTCGCTACCGGTCAACGGCTGGACCGGGGAACGAAGCGATAGGACAAGTGCCACACCGGGGGAACGCTCGAGGGGGCCGTCGAAGTTCCCGGCGCCGCGTCAGGCCTTCTCTTCGGTCTCCTCGGTCGACTCCTCGTCTTCCGCTGCCCCCTCGCGCATGCCCTTCTTGAGCTCGGCCTGCGCCTGTCCGAGGCCCCGAGCCAGCTTGGGGAGCTGACTCCCGCCGAAGAGCACGAGCAGGACGATCGCAACGATGGCGAATTCATTTCCCGACAACATGGTTCGAGTGTAGCGGTTCGACCTGGAACGACCAGGGGTCAGGCGGGCCGGATCTCGACCTGCTCGGCGGCGGCCGTGCGGGCCAGCGCCCGCTGACGCCGGATGCGGCGACGCTCACGCTCGCTCATGCCGCCCCAGATGCCGAACTTCTCGCCGTTGGCCAGGGCGTATTCGAGGCAGTCCTGACGCACCACACAGCCGCGACACACATCCTTGGCTTCGCGGGTGGAGGCTCCTCGCTCGGGGAAGAACAGGTCGGGGTCGACCCCCAGACAGTTGGCATCCTGCTGCCAGGTCCGCTCTCCTTGACCCCACGGTGCCGTGGGGAGATCAAACATCTCGGCCATTTCTGTACCCCCTCCGTGGTCGGAAGTGTGAGACGCCCTGAACCGCCCCGTCCGGTTGTTCACACGCCGGCGACGAATCTCGCCGCTGGAATTACAACGGTGTGATCATGGCCCGTTCTCCTCGATCCCGCAAGCCCCAGAACGGATTCTTTGCCGTCCAACCACGGAGAGTGATGTCGCCGACTCCAGCTCTCGGGGACCTCCCGGAGCGACCTGCGACCTGGAAGACTCCGCCCATGGACATGCGGGCGACCCGGGGGGACATCACCCGCCTCGCGGTCGACGCGATCGTCAACGCCGCCAACACCAGCCTGCTCGGCGGCGGAGGCGTCGACGGTGCCATCCACCGGGCGGCCGGTCCCGGACTGGTGGCCGAGTGTCGCACACTGGATGGTTGCGCCACGGGCGAGGCGAAGTCCACCCAGGGGTACGACCTTGCCGCTCGCTGGGTCATCCACACCGTCGGGCCGGTTTGGCGCGGCGGTGACCACGGCGAGCCCGAACTGCTCGCCGCCTGTTACCGGTCCAGCATCGACCGCGCCTCAGAACTCGGGGCTCGAACCCTCGCCTTCCCTGCCATAGCAACGGGTGTCTACGGATACCCCGCCGACGCCGCGGCTCGTGTCGCGGTGGAAACCGTGCGGCACCACGGCGCCACGACCCGGATCGACACCATCACCTTCGTCGCCTTCGACGCGGCGACGCTGCACCATTACGAGCAGCTCATCGCCCGGTGATCATGGTCCGCTTGTGGTCGAGGAAGTCGACGAGGACATAGTCGCCGAGATTGTCCGGCGTGGTGAAGAACGCCCGGCCCCGGTTCATCTGCGTGAGCTTCTCGATGAACGCCCGCAGGTAGCCGTTGGGATCGAGCATGAACGTGTTGATACGCACGTCTTCGCGGGTGAGTCGACCCACTTCGAGCAGCGTCGCGTCGACCGTCTCGCGGATCGGGGGATAGTGAAACTCGGGTGAACCGGCGGAATTGAGGTGGGCTGTGGGTTCACCATCAGTGATCATGATGATCTGCTTGGTTCCGGTCTCGCGGCTCAACATGCGCCGAGCGAGCATGAACGCGTGCTGCATGTTGGTGCCGTAGTTGAGATCCCAGGACACCTCCGGAAGCGCTCGGGGATCGATTTCACGGGCGAGCTCACCGAACCCGACGACGCCCAGATAGTCGCGCGGGAACTGTGAAGAGATCAGAGAGTGCAGCGCCATTGCGACCTTCTTCGCCGGGAGGAAGTTGTCGCGGATGGGCATCGACATCGACAGATCGAGCAGGAGGACGGTGCTGGATCGCACGACCTGCTCGGTGCGTTCGATCTCGAAGTCGTCCGGATGCAGCGAGATCGGCCCATCACGTCCGCCGCCTTCGGCGGCTCGGCGGCGCACTGCATTGCGCAGGGTGCGTTCGATCTGCAGGTTGAACGGGTCCCCGAAGTCGTAGGGCTTCGTATCGAACGTGCGCTCGTGACCTATTCCGGTCCGAGCCTGTTCGTGGCCACCCAGCCGATCGAGGGACAAGCGACCGAAAAGCTCCGAGAGGGCGTGTTGTCCCAGCCGGCGAATGGCCCGCGGTGTCAGTTCGAGCTGGCCCTCCTTGTTCTGGACCATCCCGGCGTCTTCGAGCATCCGGGCGAGATCCGACATCCGGTCGATGGAGTCCGCCGCATCGGACCCGAGGAGATCGCGCACCCGGTCGGTGTCGACCTCGGCCAGAGCCCCGGGGTTGGTCACGCCGCGCAGCATCTGTTCGAGCTGCTCCAGCTCACCCAGCTCCTCGAACAACTGCGCCGCTGCTGCCAGGTCCAACGGGTCCGAGCCGGACAGCTCGAAGCTGCGATCCCACGGCATCCGGGGGAATGCCTGACGCAGGTTCTGACCGAGGCGATCGGCCTCGAAGGCCAGATCCATGTCGTCGAGTAGCTGTCCGGCCAGCTCCTGGAGCTGCGCCCGCTGCTCGGGCGTCATCGAGTTGAGCATCGCCTGCATCGCCGCCATCCGCTGGGCCATGATCTCGAGTAGTTCGTCGAGTGTCTCCGGGTTCTCGGGGAAGAAGTCGCCGTAGCGCTCCATGAAGCCGTCGAAGTCGGGTACCTCACCCTTCTCCCGCTGCTCGAGCATCTGATTCAGCTCGGCCATCATGTCCTTCATCCGGGCGAGGTCCTCAGGCGACATGTTCTCCATCGAGCCCGACATCTCGTCGAACCAGGTGTTCGCGAGCTGCTGTCGCAGCTTCTCGACCAGATCGTCGAAGCGCTGCCGGGCCTCGTTCGAGGTGAACTCGTAGTCCTGGAGCCCCTTGACCTTGCCGGCCAGATCGTTCGGAAGGAGTTCGAGTCGCAGCTGACTCTCGGCGGTGGACTGCTCGACCACCTCGCGTCGGCGGTCGTCGTCGGCCGCGGCAGCCTGTTGCGCCTGATCGGCGAGGGCCCGCTGCTCATCGTCGACGATCTCGGACAGCTCCTGGGCCAGCTCCTCGTAGACGCCGCCGAGATCGCCCTGCTCGAGTCGTTGCCCACGCGCTTCGCGCAACCGCTCGAGCAGATCGCGGATACCTTCGACCCGTTGGCCCGAGTCATCGTCGAAACCGCCCTGAAGGAGCCGACGGAGCGCCGAGTTGATGTCGCCGTGGTAGAGCAGATCGTCGGTGATCCGCTCGAGCAGCCCCTCTGCGTCGAGATCGAAGCCGACCTGGGTCCCGTCCCAGCGCGAATAGGAGAACCGATTCGCGCCGCGCTCGCCCGGGCGCCGACGATGCCGGCGCAGGGACATGCCTACTGCCGTCCCTGGTACACGGCGCGGCCGGCAGTGGCGTGCTTGTTGAGCCGCTTGGAGAGGTGCAACCCCTCGAGGATGAACTCGACCGCGGCCGCCACAGCGGCCGGTGACTCCGACCCCCCGGTCAGGGCTCGGACCGGCTCGGTCAGCGCCGGCACGTCGTTGAGCATGGCGGCCAGACCGGTCGAGGCCACGTCCTGGCCCGCGTCGACCGAGAGGTCCCCCTCGGTGAACGCCTCGACGACGCCCGGAAGCAGCGTGGGATCGACCGTGTCCCTGAAAACCGTGAGCACCGCGGTCTTGAGGAGATGCTCGAGTATCTGCGCGTCGCGGCCGTCTTCGAGGGATTCGATCTCGACCTTGCCGGCGGTGGATGCCGCCAGCGAATCCAGATCGGAGATACGGGGCGACACCCGCTTGTCGCCCGCCCGCAGACCCCGCCGGACCGCGCTGGCCGCGAGGGTCTCGAGATTGGCCACGGTCAGACGAACCGACACTCCGGAGCGCTGATTGACCTTGGGGCTCTCACGAGCCAGCTGGCTCAGTTCGCACACGATGTCGACCATGTAGTCGGGAACCGAAACAGCGACGTCGGCGATGTCGAATTCTCGGGCCTCCTGGAGTGCGATCTCGGCCTCGGTGTCGACATCGAGCGGGTAGTGCGTTCTGATCTGAGCCCCGAAACGATCCTTGAGTGGCGTGATCAGCCGACCGCGGTTGGTGTAGTCCTCGGGATTGGCGGTCGCGAACAGCATCACGTCGAGCGGGAGGCGCAGCTTGTAGCCGCGGATCTGGACGTCTCGCTCCTCGAGCACGTTGAGCAGGCCCACCTGGATCCGCTCGGCCAGATCCGGAAGCTCGTTGATGGCGAAGATGCCTCGGTTGGTGCGGGGGACCAACCCGTAGTGAATGGTCAACTCGTCGGAGAGATACCGGCCCTCAGCGACCTTGATCGGGTCCACCTCGCCGATCAGGTCGGCGATCGAGGTGTCGGGCGTGGCCAGCTTCTCGCTGTAGCGCTCGTCGCGGTGCACCCACGCGATCGGGGTGTCCTCACCCAGCTCGGCGAACAGTGTGCGCCCGGCGCTGGACACCGGAGCGTAGGGGTCGTCGTTGATCTCGGATCCGGCGACGATCGGCATCCACTCGTCGAGCAGTCCGGTCAGCGACCGGATCATCCGGGTCTTGGCCTGCCCTCGCTCACCGAGGAACACAACGTCGTGGCCGGCCAGCAACGCGTTCTCGAGCTGCGGCAACACGGTGTCGTCGTAGCCGAGCACGCGCTCGACCAGGGGTTCGCCGGCCCGGACCTTGTGCACCGCGTTGCGGCGAATCTCCTCCTTGACCGGGAGCGACTCCCAGCCGCTCGCCCGCAAGGCCCCAAGGGTCGAAGGTCGTGACGACATGGCCGCAGGGTATCGCCGTGTCTCCTGGTGCGGCGATAATCCGCCGCACCGGCTTCGCCACCCGACTCACACCCTCGGCGCTGCTCCGCTCCGCTCCGCAGCCTCCCCTGGTACGGCGAGCAGCGCTTCCAGGGGCATGGGGCGGGCGAAGAGGTAACCCTGGCCTCGCTCGCAGCCGAGTCGCAGCAGCTCGCCGCGCTGTTGATCGGTCTCGATCCCTTCGGCCACGACCTGGAGGTCGAGGGCCGAGGCCATCTGCACTATCGCGGCGACGATCGTCGTCTCGTGCGGATCCTCGCCAAGACCGCTCACGAACGACCGATCGATCTTGAGAACGTCGATCGGGAAGCGCTTGAGGTAGCTGAGCGACGAATAGCCGGTCCCGAAGTCGTCGATCGCCAGTTTGAATCCCCGATCGCTCAGCGAATGCAGTCGCCGCAGGACAACGTGGGCATCACGCATGACCGCCGTCTCGGTGATCTCCAGACAGATGCTCTCGGGGCGAGCGCCGGACGCTCGGATGGCGTCGTCGAGGGTGAGCTCGAGGTCGTCGTCGTCGAGCTGGCGGGCCGAGAGGTTGATCCTGGTGGTGAAGCCCGGACCGAACGCTGTCTGCATGGTCCGGGCCGCCTCGCAAGCATCGCGGATCACGAACGACCCGATGTCGTGCATCATTCCGGCGTCCTCGGCCAGGCCTATGAACGCCGCGGCGGACACCAGACCGCGGGTGGGGTGGTTCCAGCGGATCAGCGCCTCCGCCCCGCGGATCGTCTTGTCCTGCAACAGCACCTCCGGCTGGTAGTGCAGCTCGAGCTCGCTCCGGACGAGAGCCCCGCGAAGCTCTCCCCGGCGGGCCAGAAGCGACTGCTCCCCCGGCCCCGCGGGTGCATCGAGCTCCTCGGTCCTGTCCCTCCCGTGGGCCTTGGCCTCGTACATGGCTCGGTCACCGCGGCGCAGGAGCTCTTCGGCCGTCGTCCCCGGGTCGCTCGGTCGGGCCACGCCGATGGAAGCGGTCACCGTCACCTGTTCGTCACCGATCCAGCACGGGGCGGCCACGGCGCGTCGGATGCGGGCCGCTATGTTCCATGGCCCAGCGGCTGCGGCCTCGGGTCCGAGCAGCACCACGAACTCGTCACCACCGAGCCGTGCGATCAGATCTCCCTGGCGCAATACACCGGCGATCCGTCTCGCCACGATGCGAAGCAGCTCGTCACCGGCGGAGTGCCCCAACGAGTCGTTGGCCTCCTTGAAGCGATCGAGATCCAGGTACAGCAGAGCCGCTATCCGTTCCTCGCTGATCCAGCGCGGCAGCTCCCGTTCGAGATGCCCACGGTTGACCAGACCTGTCAGCGGATCATGGCGCGCCTGGTGCTCGAGGACGTCCTGGCTCCGCCGCAACTCCTCCTCCGACTGCTCGAGCGCCAGCGTCCGTTCGCGAGCCTCGGTGACATCCTCGACGATCACGACTGTCAGAGCGGAGCGACCATCGCTGGACCAGCGCGTCGAGACGCGCGACCGACAATGGAAGGTCGTCCCGTCCGGCCGCTGACAACGGATCTCACGGTCCACCGCCTCGATCTCGCGAGAGGCGAGACGGATGAAGTCGGACGCGACGAGCTCGCGATCCTCGGGGTGGACGAGGGACAGCGCCTCGATGCTGCGCATGTCATCGATCGACGAGCGGTACATGTCGAGGAACGCCGGGTTCGCACCCACGAGATCGGCCGCGGGGCCGTACAGCGCCATGCCCAGTGGTGACGCGTCGAAGGCCGTTCGGTACCAGTCCTCGCCCGGTGGCTGCGCGTTCGACACACCTGTACATCGGTCCGACCGGATCGAACCTGAGGTCGTACACAGGTAGGTTCGGCTCGATGGATCTCGGAGGAACGTGGCGGGCCGCCGTCGCCGACGACAACCTGCGCAGGGTCTACGCCGCACCGTCCTTCGATGCCGAGCACTGGCACCCGGTCGAGGTCCCCGGCCACTGGCGCTCGACCCCGGTCTTCTCCCGGACCGACGGTCCGCTCCTCTACCGCCGTGCCTTCACCGCCGATCCGCTCGAACCCGGTCAGCGGGCGTGGCTGGAATTCGACGGGATCTTCTACCAGAGTGACGTCTACCTCGACGACGCGTACCTCGGTGACACCGAGGGCTACTTCTTTCCACACCGCTTCGAGGTCACCGACCAGCTCGCCGATGGTGACGAGCACCTCCTCGCCCTCGAGGTGGCGAGCTCTCCTCCCGGCGACCGGACCGCCAAGCGGAACATCACCGGGGTGTTCGATCACTGGGATGCCATGGATCCGAGGTGGAACGCCGGCGGTGTATGGCGTCCCGTTCGCATCGCACGAACCGGCCCGGTCCGAATCCATCACTACCGCTGCGTTTGTACCGATGCGTCGGCCGAACGGGCGATCATCGCGCTCCGCGTCGTACTCAGCGCTTCCGAGGCCGGCGACGTGGACCTGGTCACCACCCTCCGACGCCCGAACGGCCAGGTCGAACGACACGACCAGGTCCATCAGCTCGCGGCCGGAGAGAATCGTGTCGAGTGGGAAGTCACCGTCGAGAATCCCGAGCGCTGGTGGCCCCGTGCGCTGGGCGCGCCCGACCTCCACGAGATCGAGGTCTCCGTGCACGAACGCGACGGTGGACGATCCGACGGTCGTTCCCACCGGATCGGTCTCCGCACCATCGAGCTGCGGAACTGGATCGCGTCGGTGAATGGCGAGCGGCTCTTCCTCAAGGGCTCCAACCAGGGACCGGCACGGTTGGATCTGGCCGAGGCCACCGAAGAAGACTTTCGCCGCGATGTCGACCTGGCGACCGATGCCGGACTCGACTTCCTGCGCATCCACGCCCACATCAGCCGCCCCGAGCTCTACGACTGCGCCGACGAGGCCGGCCTCCTCCTCTGGCAGGACTTCCCCCTCCAGTGGGGCTATGCCCGTCAGGTGCGCGGACAAGCCCGACGCCAGGCCCGCGAGATGGTCGACCTCCTCGCCCACCACCCGTCGGTCGCCATCTGGTGCGGTCACAACGAGCCGTTCGCCATCGACATCGACCCTCGAGTGGTGGCCGACCCGAAGAAGCAACGCCGGATCGTCGCCCGGGGGATCGTCGCCCATCAGCTCCCAACATGGAACAAGACCCGGCTCGATGCCTCGATCAAGCGGGTGATCTCCAAGTCCGACAGCAGTCGGCCGGTGATCGCTCACTCCGGTGTGCTTCCTCATCCTCCGCAGCTCGATGGCACCGACAGCCACCTGTACTTCGGCTGGTACCACGGCGATGAACGCGACCTGCCCCGCATACTCGCCACCATGCCCCGCCTGGCCCGATTCGTCAGCGAATTCGGCGCCCAGGCCGTCCCGGACGAGGCCGACTTCTGTGATCCCGAAGCGTGGCCCGATCTCGACTGGGAGCGCCTGGCCGAGCGGTACAGCCTCCAGAAGGCGTCCTTCGATCGCCACGTCCCACCGGAGCGCTACTCCACCTTCGCCGAGTGGGCCGCAGCCACGCAGCGGTACCAGGCCACGCTGATCCGGCGACACATCGAAACGCTCCGCCGACTCAAGTATCGACCGACCGGCGGGTTCGCGCAGTTCTGCTTCGCCGACACGAATCCATCGGTCACCTGGTCGGTTCTCGATCACGAGCGTCGTCCCAAGCTGGGGTATGCCGCCATGGCCGCGGCGTGTGCTCCGGTGATCGTCGTCGCGGACCGCCTTCCCGCTCACCTGTATCCGGGCGAGACCGTCGGTCTGGACGTACACGTGGTCAGCGATGAGCGCCTCGACATAGACGGAGCCGACGTGAGCGCGGCGGTCTCGTGGACGGGCGGTGGCCACGAGCAGCGCTGGACCGGCACGATCCCGGCCGACGAATGTGTCCGGATCGGTGCTCTGGAGTTCGTCGTGCCGGCCGAGCCGGGTGCAGTCCGGCTCGACCTCGTTCTCACATCCGGATCAGCCACCGCCACGAACTGCTACCGGTCCGAGATCCGGTAGCAGTTCGGGGCCCGACCTGCGTAGGGGAATGGTGGGTCGGGAATCGAGGAACGGGGAGCCTCTCGACCCCGACCCGGAACTCGGTGCCGAGCAAGGTCAGGTGCTCGGCGTGTAGTCCTCATCCAGGATGACGAAGTTGTGCAGCGTGACCGGACCGGTGCTGCGACAGCTCTGGTCGGTTCCACCGAATCCTGTGACACCGTGCTTACCGTTGCGCTGGAACTTCGTGATCGCGTCGAACTGCACGAATTGGCAGATCGGGTAGGGATCGCCCGGCTCGCCGGGGAAGCCGAGCTCGATCAGGCCGACGTAGTGGCAGAGATCGTTCAGGACGATGTTGATGTTGAAGTTGGCCGTCTTGTCGGCATTCCCGTAGGGGACCGTCCCGGTCCCGGTGATGCTCGTGATCCGGTCGTCCCCACACTTGAACGACTCGTCGATGGAGATGCTGCCGATGACCTCGTCGTCGACGATGTCGACGGCGATGTCACCGTTCAGATCGAAGCGGAGCTCGTCGCCGCACGCCGTCGCGAACAGAGCGAAGGCGGCGAACAGCGCGATCGGTGCCCACATGCGCCGGCGGCGCTGCTCTGCAGTGCTGCCGGGCAACGCCCGATGGACTTGCTGTCCGATTTCGGTGGTCATGGTCTGCCTTCTCTCGTCTAGCTACCAGATCCGGTCAAGTCTTCACTCGACCTGCATTATGTAATCTATAATGCCACCCTGCTGTCAAAACAGGAAATCCCCGGTCCTCAACCGGGGCGCGGCCAGAATCGAAGAGATGAGCGCCTCGGCCGACGATCCCGCTGACCCTTCCTCCACCCCCCGGGGTCCCGGCGGAGCCCATCCCGACGGGCCGCGTCTGAGCCAGGACATCGTCGTGGACGCCGCGGTCGAGCTTGTACGTGAGCACGGCCTCGATTCCCTTCGCATGAAGACGCTGGCCACGGCCCTCGACGTCACGCCGATGGCGCTCTACTGGTACGTGGGCTCGAAGGCCGAGCTCGTCGAACTGGTCGTGGATCGCGTCGTCGATCCCATCGCCGGCGCCGCCACCACCGGCGATTTCGGTGCTTCGGTCCGGGCGCTCACCGACGCGCTCTACGACGGACTGAGGGGGTATCCGGGCGTCGCTTTCGAGATCTATGCCACCCAGCGCTACCCGGTCTCGCTCGGTACGCTCATCGAAAAGGGGATGCAAGTAGGAGTGGACGCCGGCTTCGCCCCGCCTCGTGCCGCACTCCAGGTGAACCTGCTCGCCTTCTTCACCATCGTGCGTGCCGGCGTCGCGGCCGCCGCCGATCTCGCAGAGCGAACGGGCGCCGGAACGCCCCGGGACCTGGCCGTCGAACGGATGTCGGACATCCTCACCGAGCTCCCCAGCGGACCATTGTTCGCGGAGTACGTCACGTACCTGCTCGGCACCGACCTGGACGAGATCTTCCACCAGGGGATCGACATCCTCGTCGCCGGAATGCTCGCCGAGCTCGACGGCGGGACCGGGGACGACGACAACTAGGCGCCCCTCCGACCGTATCGCTAGGTTCGAGACCATCCAGGAGCCTGGGACGTCACTTGGGAGACAACGCATGACCACGACCACTCCCCCGCCTCGGGGGGTCCAGCCGGTCCGCCCGCGCCCCGGGCGCGAATTGCCATGGCCGCTCTGCCTCTACCAGTCAGCGGTGGGCAAGAAGTGGGTGATGGCCCTCACCGGACTGGGCCTGGTCGGCTTCGTCGTCTTCCACATGATCGGGAACCTCCACCTCTACGAGGGCCCGGCCCAGATCGGCCACTACGCCGAAGGACTGCGCGGCATCGGCGGCGAACTGGTCCCCCGGACCCTCCTGCTCTGGCTCCTGCGGGTCGGACTCATCGTGATGTTCGCCCTTCACATCCACGCCGCCTATTCGCTGAGGGCCATGGGCGGACGCACCAGCGACGAGATCGACCCGGTCACCGGCAACAAGAAGTACGCCAGCAAACAGGACTACATCGCGGCCAACTTCGCGTCACGGACCATGCGCTGGACCGGACCGATCATCGCCCTCTACCTGCTGTTCCACCTGGCCGACCTCACGTGGGGCCGGGCCCCGAACAGCAAGGATGAATGGGTGGCGGGTGACCCGTATCACAACGTCGTCGAGAGCTTCAGCAACCCGGTGGTGGCCGGGATCTACATCCTGGCCAACATCGCCGTGGTGATCCACCTGTACCACGGCGTGTACAGCCTGTTCCAGAGCCTGGGTATCAACAACCCCAAGATCAACAAGGCCAGGCGCGGGCTGTCCGTCGGGATCGCCGGAATCCTGCTGATCGGCAACCTGAGCTTCCCGATCATGGTGCAGGCCGGCCTCATCTCCGAGGACGACCGCACCACCCCCATCCCACCCGACGCCACCGAAGAGGTCGAGGAGGAGTCCGCATGACCCTGACACTCGACGCCAAGACCCCCGAAGGCGACATCGCCGACCGGTGGACCAACCACAAGTTCGACATGAAGCTGGTCAACCCCAGCAACCGACGCAAGTTCGAGATCATCGTCGTCGGGACGGGCCTGGCCGGTGCGTCCGCGGCAGCCTCCCTCGGCGAGATGGGTTACAACGTCAAGGTCTTCACCTACCACGACTCGCCTCGGCGAGCGCACTCGATCGCCGCCCAGGGCGGGATCAACGCGGCGAAGAACTACACCAACGACGGCGACAGCGTCTACCGGCTCTTCTACGACACCGTGAAGGGGGGCGACTACCGCAGCCGCGAGTCGAACGTCTACCGCCTGGCCGAGGTCTCCGGGAACATCATCGACCAGTGCACGGCACAGGGCGTCCCGTTCAATCGCGAGTACGGCGGTCTGCTGGCCAACAGGTCATTCGGCGGCGCCCAGGTGTCCCGCACCTTCTACACCCGCGGCCAGACCGGCCAGCAGCTCCTGCTGGGCGCCTACCAGGCGCTGGCCCGCCAGATCGCGGCCGGCACGTGCACGCTCTACAACCGCACCGAGATGCTCGACCTGGTGGTCAAGGACGGCGTCGCCCGCGGCATCGTCACCCGCGACCTCAGCACCGGTGAGGTCGCCGCCCACAGCGGCCACGCGGTCGTCCTCGCCACCGGCGGATACGGCAACGTCTACTACCTGTCGACCAACGCGATGGCCTGCAACGCCACCGCCGCCTGGCGGGCCCATCGCAAGGGGGCGGCGTTCGCCAACCCCTGCTACACGCAGATCCACCCCACGTGCATCCCGGTCGCCGACGACTTCCAGTCGAAGCTCACGCTCATGTCCGAGTCGTTGCGCAACGACGGCCGCATCTGGGTGCCCCGTGACCGTGACGAGACCCGAGCCGCCGGCGACATCTCCGAGGAAGAGCGCTACTACTACCTCGAGGAGCGCTACCCCGCGTTCGGCAACCTCGTGCCCCGGGACGTCGCGTCCCGCAACGCCAAGACGGTCGTCGACGCCGGCCAGGGCGTCGGTGAGCTCAAGAACGGCGTCTACCTCGACTTCGCCGCCGCGATCGAGCGTGAGGGCAGGGCGAGCATCGAGGCGAAGTACGGGAACCTGTTCGACATGTACGAACGGATCACGGGCGAGGACCCCTACACCGTCCCGATGCGGATCTTCCCCGCCACCCACTACACGATGGGCGGCCTCTGGGTCGACTACGAATTGCAGACGACGATCCCCGGCCTCTTCGCGCTCGGCGAGTGCAACTTCAGCGACCACGGTGCCAACCGACTCGGGGCCTCGGCCCTCATGCAGGGTCTGGCCGACGGCTATTTCGTGGCGCCCTACACGGTCAGCAACTACCTGGCCGGCCAACTGGGCACCGACCCCGTGCCCACCGACGATCCCGCCTTTGCCATCGAAGCCGCGAAAGTCGACGACCGCACCCGGCATTGGCTGGCCGTCGGAGGGACCAAGTCGGTCGAGCACTACCACCGCGAGCTCGGCAAGCTGGTCTGGGACTACTGCGGCATGGCCCGCAACAAGACGGGTCTCGAGAAGGCCCTGTCCGAGATCCCGACCCTGCGCGACGAATTCCGCCAGAACGTACGGGTCCTCGGCGACAACGAATCGCTCAACCAGTCGCTCGAAAAGGTCGGGCGGGTCGACGACTTCATGGAGCTTGCCGAACTGAAGGTCCGCGACGCGCTACACCGCGAGGAGTCCTGCGGTGGTCACTTCCGCGAGGAATCCCAGGACGAAGAGGGCGAAGCGAAACGCGACGACGAGAACTTCAAGTACGTCGCGGCCTGGGAGTGGCAGGGTCCCGACCAGGCCCAGGAGCTCAACAAGGAAGACCTCGAGTTCGAATACGTCGAGCTCACGACCCGGTCGTACAAGTAGGAGACGGCATGGCGAAGACGCTCAACCTCAAGCTCAGGATCTGGCGCCAGAACGGCCCCGACGACACCGGTCGATTCCAGGATCTGGACGCCGACGGGATCAGCGCGGATGCCTCCTTCCTCGAGATGCTCGACCTGGTCAACGAACGGCTGATCGAGGCTGACGAGGAACCCATCGTGTTCGACCACGACTGCCGGGAAGGCATCTGCGGAACCTGTGGCGTAATGATCAACGGTCGCGCTCACGGACCCGAGAAGGCGACGGCGACCTGTCAGCTCCACATGCGGAAATTCGACGATGGCGACGAGATCGTGATCGAGCCGTGGCGGGCCACCTCGTTTCCGATCATCAAGGACCTGATGGTCGACCGATCGCCCTTCGACCGCATCATCGAGGCCGGCGGGTACGTCTCAGTGCGCACCGGTAGCGCTCCGGATGCCAACCTCGTTCCCGTTCCGCCCGACGCGGCCGAGGCGGCGATGGACGCCGCCGCGTGCATCGGTTGCGGCGCCTGTGTCGCAGCCTGCCCCAACAGCGCCGCCCAGCTCTTCACCTCGGCCAAACTCCAGCAGCTCAACCTGCTCCCCCAGGGCCAGCCCGAGCGCTGGGCCCGGACCGTCGACATGGTCGAGACGATGGAGGAGTTCTTCGGATTCTGTACGAACCACGGTGAGTGCACCGAAGCCTGTCCCAAAGAGATCAGTCTCGACTTCATCGCATACCTGAACCGCGACTACATCAAAGCCAAGATCAAGAACCGCGTGCTCTCCGGACAGAAGTAGGCGCCCGTCGGACTTCAGGTGAGGTCCACGCAGGCCAGCCGGACCGAGGTGTCGGTCGGGTAGTGGATGACGATGGACATGGCCTCCGGGCGAGCCCGATGACCGTGTGCAGCCCATCCGAACCCGGCTCCTCGACGGTTGGTATCGACCGCTGGCCACATCTCGTTCTCCGCGTCGACCGGGCCACCGACCAGATGCTGATAGTGCGATCCACCGAACGTCGGTGCGGCGCAGGGAGCATTGTGAACGTGGGCCGGGTATGTCGTCCGGGCCTCGAGGCCGCGCACGTACATGCCGACCACGGTCCGATCGCCGACCCGAACCATGACCGCGTGGCCTCGGATCGAGTACCCCATGTCCACCCCCCCTTGCAGGGTGAGCAAGCTCCCCGAGGTGACCTCAGCCGGGTGGGTACCGGCGCTGCCATGCGCCGAAACAGCCGTGGTGGATGCCACCATCAGACCGATCACGACGCTGACCACGAGCAGGACACTTCTGGACAAACGAAACATCGCTCATACTCCTCCGTAGGGCCCGGTCGGATCGATCGAGCGTTCTACTGAGACAGACGGCCGAACCCGCGCCCCGGGTGACCTCCCGATCCGAATTGGATTTCACCGATTCCCTGTCACCCGCGACGACCGCTCGCTCGTCTGTCTGACGAGGAGAGGAACGCCCGCGATGAGAAACCCGGGAAACCGATAGTGCCGAGGGTGCAGGCATGGAACACTTCCGGGATGAGTGCCGTCGCCTCGGGCGCAAGCGTGCTCCAGATGGTCCTCGCCACCGCCGGTGTCACACCGATCGGCGCGACACCGGCAGCTTCCGCCGCGGTACGGGCCGGCGACGTCGACGGCTTCGTCGCCGCCATGTACGACGAGTACGCCGCTGGCCTGGTCCGCATGGTTCGCCTCTTCGTCGACGACCGCAATGCAGCTGAGGACCTCGTCCAGGAGGCGTACATCCGATTGGCCCGATCGGCCCATCGCATCCAGGACGATCGCAAGGCGGCCGCCTACCTGCGGTCGATCGTCCTCAACCTGGCCCGCGACCAGAATCGGCGCGGGCTGGTGTCGCTGCGTCACCGCCTCCCGCTCGATGACGAGCAGGCGTCCACCGAGGACGTGGTCGTGCTCGCCGAGGACCACCAACGTGTCGTCGATGCGCTACGCGAGCTGCCCCGGCGACAGCGGGACTGCCTCATCCTGCGCTACTACGACGAGCTCGGCATCGACGAGATCGCCGAGACGCTCGGAATCTCCCGCAATTCGGTGAAGACCCATCTCACCCGGGGCATGAGATCGCTCGAGGCGCACATGGCCGACCCGACACCGACAGAAGCCCCGTGAGTCTCGACGATCGGGTGCGCGAAGCCCTCGCCGGTGGTTCCGCTGCCGTCGACCCGAGCGGGGATCTGCTCGAGCGGGTGTGGTCGAGCATCGGCGACGACCGGCTGCTCCGGGACCAGCGCCACCGTCGCCTCCTGATCCTGTTCTGCATCACGGCGGCGATCGCCTCGATCGCCGCTGCAACCGTCGACCCACGAGAAGGAGCCCTGATCATGGACTGGTGGATACTCGAACTCATCTGGTTCGCCGCGATGGTGGCGACCGCCCTCTGGCTGGGGCCGTTCATCCGGCGGTTCGGGAAGTCGTATGCCGCCGACGTGTTCAGAGCGAACCCACGGACCGGCAAGAGCTTCATCGTCCTCATGGACGTCGCCTACTACCTCATCTTCTTCGCATACATCCTCTTCACCGTGCGATTCGAGCCCGACAGCGCATGGGAGCAGACGGTCAACGCCAATCAGCTCCAGGCCTGCACGGTCCGGTTCGGCGGAATCCTGCTGATAGTCGGGCTCCTCCACGGCCTCAACGTGCTGACGCTGCCGATCATGGGTCGGATCTTCACTCTCAACCGCCGTCTCGACGACGACACCGTCGTCATCGACGAACGGTGATCGGTCGACCGTGAAGCCCGCGGTGTTCGGGTCGGCTGCCGTCCTCGGCATCACTCTGGCCGTGACACCGGCGGCCGCCGCCACACCGGCAGGCGAGCCTCCGCCCATCGCGACCGCCTCCGTCGAACTCGTGCTCCAGCCCGAGGAGGACCAGACCCCTCCCGTGATCGTGGACCGATTGGCTCCGGCGACCGTCCTCACCATCCGAGCCAGCGGGTTCCCGCCCGACATCACCGGCGCAGTGGAGCAGTGTGTGAACGGGCCGGAGCGGCGATGCGCCAATCGGCTGGCAGTTCGGCTCGACGACGGTGGCGCCGCCACGTTCCAGTACCTCGTGTTCGACGATGCAGTCGCCGACGGGGACGAACCCTGTCGGCTCGGGGAGTCCCCCTGCACGATCGAGCTCAGCGTGGGCGACACGTCGAGCGTCCTCGACACCGTCTTCGTCGACGAGGCACCCCCGCCGGGCCTCTTGGTGGTCACACCTCGGACCCAACTCCAGCCCGGCGACACCGTGACCGTGGCCGCGAGCAGCTTCCCCCCGCGGTAGACCTCGCCGTCACCGTCTGCGCCGCACCCTCGATCGAGGGAGAGCGCTGCGGAGCCCCTGCCCCGGTGGTCCCGATGACCATCGGCGCCGATGGAGCCGCAACGGTCGAGCTGGCCCTGCCCGTGGGTCCGGTCGGCGAGGACGGCGTCACCTGCGGCCGGCAGACACCCTGCCGAGTCGTCGCCCTCTCCGATCTCATGGTGGTGCGCTCCCACCCGGTGAGCCTCTCGTTCAGCGACGCTCCGACCGCGGGCTACGACACCACCCGGCTCCTCACCGGCATCCTGCTGTCGGCCTCGCTGCTCGTCGTAGCCGGTCTTCTGATCCGATCCGGCGACTGGCGCCCGCCCCACGAGGCTGCCGCGCCATCGATCGACCTCGCCGAGTTCGCGGACCTGGACGCCGAGGCCGAAGCGTTCGTCGACCCCGACCTCCCTCGGCCGGCACCGACCGACCGCTGATTCACATCGCCCGTCGCCCGAGGCGTCGCGTCACCCGCGACCTCCCCTCGTCCGTCAGTAGGGGTGAGAAACGAGGTCGTCATGGTCAATGTGATCGAAATCGAGGGACTACGGAAGACCTACCGACGGCGCCGCGGCCCGACGATCGCGGTCGACGAGCTCGACTTGGAGGTGCCCGAGGGTGGCGTCTTCGGCTTCCTCGGACCGAACGGATCGGGCAAGACGACCACCATCCGCTGTCTCCTCGGACTGGCCCGGCCGACCGCAGGTTCGTTGCGGCTCCTCGGCCGCTCGGTACCGCACGAGCTGAGCTGTGCGATCAGACGAACGGGTGCGATCGTTGAGACCCCGGCGCTGTTCCCCACCATGACCGCCCGGGAGAACCTGCGACTCCTCGGATCACTCGACGGCGTCGGCCCGGATCGGGTCGACGCCGTGCTGGACACCGCCGGCCTGACCGACCGGGCCGGCGACCTCGTCAGGAAGTACTCACTCGGCATGCGCCAGCGCCTCGCTCTCGCAGCGGCGATGCTCAAGGATCCGGAGATCCTCATCCTCGACGAACCGGCGAACGGACTGGACCCGGCCGGCATGCGCGAAGTGCGATCTCTGTTGAAGGACCTGGCCTCGGAGGGTCGGACGGTATTCGTCTCCAGCCACATCCTGGCGGAGATCGAACTGACATGTGATCGCGTAGCCATCCTGGCGCGGGGCCGCTGTGTCGCTCAGGGCACCGTCGACGACGTGATCCGCGGTGCCGGCCACGAGCCATCGGTCATGGTCAAGGTCGACGACCTCGCCGCCGGCCACCGAGCGCTGACGCGAGCCGGGATGGCTGCCGAGCGGGTCAACGGTGCGATCCGGGTGGCGGTCGCACCCGGATCTGCGGCCCAGGTCAGCCGAGTACTGGCAGAAGCCGAACACTGGGCCACCGAGCTCCGGCCCGACCAGTTCAGTCTCGAGGACGTCTTTCTCGAGCTCACCAGCGACGACGAAGCGGAGGAAGTGGCATGAATCTCGTGCGGCAGGAAATGCGGCGCGCCCTCCACCGACGAGCGGTGCGCGTACTCATCGGGGTCGCACTCCTGGGCTGCACCATCGCGGGCGTCATCGCGTTCCTCGGCTCCCGGGGCAAGAGCGTGGCCCAGTTGCAGTACGAGGCGGAGGGTCACCCGGCGATCATGACCGACTGGTGGATCGGCGACGCGCACGAGGGCTACCTGATGTTCGCCATGTTCTTCCTCGTCCTCGGGGGCTTCTTCGGCGGGGCAACCGTGGCCGGCGGTGAGTGGCGGGCCGGTACGGTCACCACGATGCTCACCTGGGAGCCGCGGCGCCTCAGGGTGCTGGGAGCCCGAGGGCTCAGCGCCGCGGTCCTGGCGTTCGTCATCTCAGCTGCCCTCCAGATTCTGTTCCTGGCTTCGTTCCTACCCTCCGTCGTGGCCCACGGCACCACAGGCGGCGTGGATGCCTCGTTCTGGCTCGACCTGTCCGTCGCGATCGTACGGATCTCGTTCGTGACAGCGGCCGCTGCCGTCCTGGCCGTCGCCTTGGCGACCGCGGCGCGCAACACCGCCTTCGCCGTCATCGCCGTGTTCGCATGGGTAGCGGTCGTGGAGAACCTCATCCGCGGCCTCAAGCCCTCGCTCTCGGCCTGGCTGTGGAGCGAGAACATCGGCACCGTGGTTACGTGGAACCAGTTGCCCGACGTCGACTTCATCCGAGGACCGACGACCGCCCTGGCCACGCTCTCGTCCTACTGCCTCGTCATCGCCGCTATCGCCTGTGTCTCGTTCGAGCGTCGCGACATCGCGGGTCCGGCCTGAGCGATCCGCCACGTCCGCTCAGACGAGCCGGGTGATCAACCTGATCAACAGGTACCACACGAACGCACCCGCCAAAACCGCGACCGCCGCCGCTCTCGGTTCAGATCCCCAGACCCCGAGGATCTGTCCGTGTCCGCCAACACACATGCCACCGACGCATCGGCCACTAACCTGCGGCGGTGATCTCCCGCATCCTTCCCCAGGCCGCCCGCGGTTTCGCCATGGGAGCGGCGGACATCGTGCCCGGAGTCTCGGGCGGAACCGTGGCCCTTGTCCTCGGCATCTACGAACACCTCATCGCGTCGATCCACCAGGGAGCTGTCGCCCTCGGGCGACTCGTTCGAGGCGACTGGAGAGGCGCCGTCCAGGAGCTGAAGGAAGTCGATTGGATGTTCCTGATCCCCCTGGGCGTCGGCATCCTCACCGCGGTTGCCGCGTTGTCCTCGGTCATAGGCGGACTGCTGGACGACTACCCGGTGGAAATGGCCGGGTTGTTCTTCGGTCTGATCACGGGTTCGGCGGTGATCGCGTGGCACCTCCTGAAGTCACCGATGCCGAGTCACCTCGTGATCGCGCTGATCGTCGGGGTCGTCGCCTTCCTGGCCCTCGGGCTCCGGGGTGGCGGCGTGGACGAGGAGTCGGTCACGCAGGCGGCGAGTCCGGCTCTGTGGGCGTTCTTTTTTTCTGGCGCAATCGCCATCTGCGCGATGATCCTTCCGGGCGTGTCCGGCTCGTTCCTGCTGGTGATGCTCGGGATGTACGAGCCGGTCCTGGACGCCATCAGTGACCGTGACATCGGATCGATCCTGATCTTCGCAGTGGGGTGTGTAATCGGTCTGGCCCTGTTCTCGACGCTCCTCAACAAGCTGCTGGCCACCCGCCACGACCAGGTCCTCGCCGCGCTGATCGGCCTGATGGTGGGGTCGCTACGGGTTCTCTGGCCGTGGCCCGGCGGTATCGACACCACCGAGCTGGCGGGGCCATCGGACCCGATCGTGGGCCCCGTCGTCCTGGCCGTGGCGTCGGCGATCGTCGTCATCATCGTCGGCCGACTGGCGATCCCGTCCGACGAGCCCGTCACGGCTGGAGCTGATTGAACTCGATCCAGCCCACCCCGGATCGCCCGTCCCGGGCCGTGACCCGAATCGAGCCCCGCGGGAAGCGGGACAGAGCGCCCTCGTCGGATTCGAGCAGCACGGGCGCCCATCCGATGGGTGACACCGCCAGGCTGAGCGGTCCGATGACCACCGTGGCCCGCGTCGGCATGCCGTGGGAGTCGAGCGAAACATCGTCCACCCGGCAGTTCAGCTGTGGCTCGAGTGGAGCGTCCGGGGCCGCGGTGTAGCCAATGGCCCACAGGTCACCCGGGTAGTTGAGCGAGGCGTGAAAGCGGGTTCCGTCCTCGAGCCACCCGGCGATCCAGCACCAGCCGAACGTCCACCAGTCACGCACACCCCACGAGTGATCCCGCTGGCCGACCGCGTCGATCTCGAGCCGCTCGTCGCCGACCAGGACCTCACCGCGCACCATGCAGGAGATCTCGTAGCGCGTCGTCATGGGATACGCGAACGTGAGCGCCCGGTCGGTCTCCCATTCGAGATCGAAACCCAGAGCCGTGCGTTCGCCCCGGAGACCACCGTACGCCTCCTCCGGGCCGTCCAACGCCACACCGAACGCCTCCAGCCCGACGGTGAGGTGATCCAACGGGGTCTCCACGATGTGGTCGGCCCACAGCCCCTCGCTCCGCAGTTCGAGCGACCCTCCGGCCGGCGGAATGGCCACGTCATGGTCGATCACGGCCACGAGAGAACGATCCGCTTCCGGTCGAACCAGGTACGCCCAGTACCAGAGGCTGCCCAGATTCGGATAGAGCCCGGCGCGCACGTAGCCGGCGACGGCTCCGTCCCTGGTCACGAAGTCGAAGTACCAGGACTCGTTCCAGTAACGATCAGCATCGGGCTCGTGTCGACCCTCGTCGGCGGGGTCGGGCAGCAGGTCGGGCAGCTCGGATTCGGCCATGACGGCACGTTACCGTGGGTCCGGTGCCCGAGCTTCCCGAACTCCAGGCCCACGCAGAACGGCTCACCGAAGACTTCGCCGGGACGGTGCTGGATCGTCTCGAGCCCATTTCTCTCAACGCGCTCAAGACGTTCGACCCCTCACCCGACGCCGCCCGGGGCGAGGTCCTTCGAAGGGTGCGACGCCGGGGCAAGTACCTACTCCTGGACTTCGGCGACACCACCCACGTGACCCACCTCATGCACGGTGGTCGACTGAGATCAGACACCAAGAAGACCCGGCGGCCCCGAGGCGGGATAGCCCGCTGGTCGTTCGACGACGGACGGGCGCTGCTCCTCAGCGAGGCGGGCACCGAGCGACGGGCCGGCGTGTGGGTCGTCGCCGGTGACCCGACCGACCACGATCCGCTGGTCGACCTCGGGCCCGAGGCGGACCTGATCACCGATGACGAACTGGCCGAGGCTCTTGCCACCAAGCGGGGCAGACTCCACGGCTTCCTGCGGCGTCAGGGGAACATCGCCGGGGTAGGCCGGCGACTGGCCAACGAGGTCTGCTTCGCGGCGCGCCTGTCCCCGTTCGCGTCGACGTCGAGCCTCGACGCCGACGAGATCGCCCGGCTTCGCACGGCTCTGTACGACGTGATCGCCGAGTCGCTGACCTGGGAACGAACCCAGAACGAGATGGTCAAGGTGGCGGACAAGCCCAGCCGGATCCATGGCCGGGCCGGCGAGCCGGTCGAGGAGTTCGACGACGTGGTGCGAACCGTCGAGTACCGGTCCTACACGGTCTACTACTGCCCAGCGGCCCAGACCGACGGCAGGATCCTCGCCGACAACACGACCAGCAAGTTCCTCAAGTAACACCGACCTCCTCGACCTTCGGGGAGGGAACCCCGCATGCGGTGCTGTTCGGCCGGTGCTCTGTTGCAGGGGACCGAGCTCGAACTGTCGCCGTCCGGGCGGGGACCACCAGACAGACCCACTGTTGTCGCGTTCGCTCAGTCGAGGGCGCGCCCCGGACCGTGGAGATCTGGGCTGCGCTGCCGCTAACCTCTCCTGCCACCGCCACGCCGATGGCCTCGCGGTCCGGCCAGGGGGCCACCATGACGATCCAGCGTCTCGATGCCCAGCACGCCGACGCCGCGGCGGCCACCTTGGGCGAAGCGTTCTTCGACGACCCGCTGCTGCTGATCGTCGCCCCCGACGAGGCGACGCGACGTGAGTGGGGACCCTGGTTCATGAGCCTGCCATTGCAGTACGGAATGCGGTGGGGCGAAGTGTGGGCGACCGACGACGCGTCTGCCGTCGCCGTCTGGGTGCCGCCCGGCAGCGGTGAAATGGGTCTTGGCCGGATGCTCCGGCTCGGCATGGCCAGGATGCCGTTCCGCCTCGGGATGGCGGGTAGCCGTCGGTTCATGCAATCGCTCTCCGCAACGGAGCCCTTCCACAAGGCGGTCGAAGGCCCGCACTAGTACCTCCTCGCGGTCGGCACGCGCTCCGAATCCCAGGGCCAAGGGCTGGGGTCGGCCCTCGTGGACGTGGGCACAACCCGCGCGGACGGGGCCGGGCTGCCGTGTTATCTCGAGACCGGGACGCAATCGAACGTCGACTTCTACGAGAAGCGAGGATTCGAAGTCGTGGGCCAGACGGACTTCGACGGTCACACGCTCACCGGCATGGTCCGCCAGCCGGGTGGAGGATCGGCTGCCTGAGACTCGGCCTGAACCGGACCGCCGCCGGCGACATCCACATCGGCCACATCGCAGCACCGGCCTGCCGGCTTCTGGTCCGCGTCCTCGATGACGTCCCGGCCTTGCTCCCGCAGCCGCGCGATGTGTCCAGCATCTGTTGCAGTACCTCGGGAGCGTGGCCCGGGACGAGCTCATCGCCGACCTCGAAGGTGGACCTGATCCCGTGGTAGAACCGCCCCTCGATGTGGTCGCATCGGTCGAACGTCACCGGCACGTATGTGCTCTCGCCCAATTGTGCTTCAGGTCCGCAATCGATGCAGCGGCGCTCACATCGACACGAGTTCGTCCATCGTGGCCAACGACGCCGTGAGTCCGGCCGCCGACTGCTCCATGAACGTGTCGGGGTCCTCGGGCTCGGGCATGTCGACGTGCATCGTCATGAGCGTGAGCCCGTCGCCGGTCGGTTCGAAGGTCAGGGTCTGGGTTGTCGGAGGCCCCGTGGGATCGGCATCGCTCATCACGAACCACTCGTCGGCATCCAGACGACCCGGTCGATCGATGTTCGTGTAAGTGCCGTGCCAGGCCATCGGACCGTGCTCGGGGACCACCATCGCGTAGTGGTAGCGGCCACCCTCCACCGGGTCGGACTCGCAGACGGTCATCTCCGACCCGGGCGGAGCGCCCGACGGAAACCAGACGCGAAGGTCGGCAGGCTCGGTGAATGCCCGGAAGACACGATCGGGCGGGGCGCCGAAGACCCGGACGCACCGGTACGACGAACCGTCTTCGCTCAGTTCGAACCGGGTCGACGCTCGCCGCCCGTCCAGGGTCGACGGGTCGGACGGGAGGGTGCGTTCGGTCACGGGAGGTACTCCTCAGGAGGGTCGGGATCGGGGTCGGCCGAGACGAGTTCGTCCAGAGCATCCAGGCGGGCGTGCCAGACGTCCTCGAACGATGCAAACCAGTCGTGTGCCGCCTGCAAACCCCGACCGTCGAGTCGGTAGTGGCGGTGTCGGCCATCGGCCCGGGCCGAAACGAGCGCAGCGCCGGCCAGGACCTTCAGGTGCTTCGACACCTGCGGCTGCCTGAGACCCGAGACCTCGACGAGCTCGGACACGGTCGACTCACTCCGCTGGTGCAGCAGTTCGAGCAGGTGGCGGCGGTTCGGTTCGCCCACGGCGTCGAGGACGACGTCGGTGTCAATCACGTCAACAGCTTACATATGCCTCACAAGGAATGCAACCAGTGGATCGAGGCAACCCGTGAAATGCAGTCCTCCGCCTTGCGCGACTCGGCCCTCGGGGACTCCCCGAGGGCCGAGCGATGCCACGTGGTGCCCGACGGGTTCGTCAGGCGGGCCGCGTGCGGTGGCGACCGAAGGCACGGATCGAGCCGAGGACCACGCCGAGGGTGAGGCTGACGGCCGCTCCGAGCCAGCCGAGAGTCCACGCGAACCAGGCGAGTCCGGCGACCACGCTCGTGTCCTCGCTCCCGGTTGCCGTCTCACCGTCACCGAGCAGAACCAGCGCGCCGAGCCCGATGACGAACAGCACCAGCGAGGCGATCAACCACAGGTACCAGCGCCGGCTTGCGCCGAAGTCGTCAGGGAGGACGCTGACGGATGCGTCGGACCCTTCGGAGAATTGGAGGTGCCCGGTCCAGATCCCGCCGCCGACGACGACCGCCCCGAGCAGGATCAGCCACCCGGCGACGAGCACCGACCCTGCGGCGCCGATGATGATCATCCACGAACCGACGCGTGGACGTCGCTCCTTGAACGCGAGCCCGGCGAGCAGTAGTGCCCCGGCAACGACACCGCCGACCGACACGGTGACGAGAAGGCCGTCGCCATCCTCGACGGCGATGCCGAGCAGGGCGAGGCCCGCGACGAGAACGATGCCGCCGAGCACCGCGGTGATGACGCCCCACCAATTGGTGAGCGTGTTTCGTGTCATGGTGTGACTCCTTTGCTGGGCCCCTCGATGGTCGAGGAGCGTGCGGTATCGCCACCACACGTCAGCCGGAACACCACGCAGACACCGTCCGAGCACCCCGCCGGGCGAGCGCGTCGACATCGACACCGGCCCGTACAGCTGTTCCCAGAGATCAGATTCGAGCTCGAGACGTCGGCGCTCGGCGGCCTCGCCGGACACACCGCCGGTGTAGAGACGCACCCATCGGCGCACCACGCGGACCGAGCGGGGCTCGGCCTCGGTCGAGATCATGAGACGCTCCAGCGCGGATCGAACCCGCCGGCGTGGCCGACCTCGGCTTCGAACCGCGCCAAGGCCGCGCGACCCTCGGCAGTGATCGAGTACAGCCGGCGACGAGGTCGACCCTCGGCGATCGCCGTATCTGCGTCCTCCCACTCCGAGGTCAGCCAGCCCGACTTCTCCATACGCGAGAGGGCCTTGTAGAGCGTTCCGTGGGCGGTGAGCTTGCGGCCTCCCTGGTCCTCACGCAGGAGCGTGGCGAGCTCGAACCCGTGAAACCGAGGCGTCGAACTGGCGGCCAACTCCACGCCGACCGACAGAATCGAGGCCTCCAACGGGAGCACGGCACCAGGTTTACGTCGCATGTCCCAGATTATAGGAAGATATCGTCTCATTCGTCAAGAGCCCCGCGACAGATCATGCTGACGCGGATGCTCTTCTCGCGGAGCTCGCGATCGAGGCCTCCGGCAAGACCGACCTGCGCGTACCTCGTGGCCGCGTACTTCGTGGCGAAGACGCCCGCCAGGTGCGCAGGAGCGCCGAGATTTCGGCGGGAAGGGGCGTCAGAAGGCGAGGTCGATGGCTCGGAGTTGATCGCTGAGCCACCCGCTCACCGGCAACGCACCGGCCGGGTCGTAGTGCAGGCCATCGTCGCGCACCAACTGTCCCCCGACATCGACGACACATTCGTCCGGGCACAGCCAGCTCGAGAGGTCGACGACCGCGGCCCGATCGGGGTACCGGCCGGTGATCTCGATCAGTAGTTCGTTGAAGTGATCGATGGCCGCTCTGCCGCCCAGAGTCCACTGCTCGGGCGAGAACTCCCCTTCCCGATTCCCCGGCGGCACGTTCACGAACACCACCGGCCGATCCGGCGTGGCCAGTAGCTCGACCACGTCGGAGAGGGCGTCGGTGATGAGCCGGTCGTGCTCGGGAGTTCCGACCTCGACCCACTCACCGTCGACCTTGCGGTCGAACACCTCCCACACCCCGACGTGTACGGCGACGACATCGGGTGAGTAGCGCTCGAGCGGCTCGGGCCAGACCGAGCGCCAGTCGGCACAGCGTGATTCGGCCTCGAACACCTCGTCGCCCGCCCGACGCTGATGCTGGACGAGCTCACAGAACTCCGAGCCCCGGTTCCACACGAGCACGACGTCTTCGCCGGAGGGAGCAGAGCCCCGGGTCGGGTCTCCGTACCAGCCGTAGCCCAGACTCCACGCCACCGAATCACCCAGGAGCATCACCTCGGTCACGTCCTGGCTCGGCTGCCGATCCTCCGGTTCCTGGTGAAGCGCCAGGGCGGCGAGCTGGCCGAGCGACGCCAGGCTGTCGATTTCGACCACCGGTTGCCGCTCGCCTTCAGCCACCCTCCGCGCGATCGAAGCGAACCGCTCCCGGGCCGAACGCGGGTGGGTGGCGTCGCCGGGCGGCACGGCCAGCACGGTCGGGACACCTGGCGGCACGGCCAATTGAAGCTCCACCAACGCGGCCTCGACAGCTCCCATGTCGAGTCGGGTGAGGTAGCCGAACGGGTCGTGTGCCTGGTCGCTCAGATCCGGTATCCGGCCGACGGCGACAACGACGACATCCGCCGCAGCGACCACAGCCCGAACGGCCGAGCGGTTCTCCCACCCGTCACACGCCGGGACGGCCGCCACGGTGGCCGTCCCCGATGTGATCGTCGTATGGGGGCAGAACGACCCCGGGACACCGGTGATGCGTACAGCCCGGGAACCGAGCTCGACCGTCGCCGGCGACGGAATCAGATGCTCAACGGCGTCATCGCCCACCACGACCACTTCGAGCGGGCGCGGCGGCTCGGTCCCGGCCACGACCGGAGGCGGGTCCGCCCCCGATCCCGGTCGGTCGGCCGCCGGTATCGGTGGTGGCTCATCGCGAGTGGCCAGGTCGGCCGCGTATCGATCGGCGAAGGACGGTTCGGCCCCCGTCGTCGCCCACAACCCCCCCACGATCAGCACCGTCACAGCGCCGAGAGCGGCCAACCCGATCCGACGGCCATCAGTCGGTTGCCACCAGCCCGTTCCCGACCTCACGGGCTGTTCGACGAATTGGAAGGACAGCGCGGCAAGGCCGAGCGTTACCGTGATCCGTGCCGCGAACAGGACCACGCCGTCCCGTCCCAGCAGGTCTGCGTCGACCACGTTCTGAACGAGCACGTGCCAGAGATAGATGCCGTACGACAGGCGACCCAAGGTCACCAGCGGTCTCGGTGACAGCACGCGCTGCACAGGCCCTTTCACCATGGCTGCGACCGCGACCACGGCAACGACCTCGGCGTGGAGAGCCGCACCCCCGGCAACCCGAATCGAGTCGGGAAGGTCGAGGATCCAGAACGCCACCATGCCGACGAGGGCGAGGCCGCCGGCCGCGGTCAGTGCGGGCGAGGAGCGGGCGGTGAGCGGCCTCCACGCCAACGCCGCCGCGAGGGCTGCTCCGACCAGGACGGCGGTGAGGCGGGTATCCGTACCGAAATAGACTCGACTCACCCCCGCTCCGCCGTCCCACAGAGCGTGGGCCCACACCGCTGAAGCGACGGCACCGATCAGGCTCACGATGAGGACGCTCCGCACGACCATGTCGCGCCGGCGTGCGCTGTCGACGGGACCCCGGGTCTTACGGCGTCCGACCAGGACGGCCACGCCCGCCACGACCAGCGGCCAAACGACGTAGAACTGCTCTTCGATCGCGAGAGACCAGGTGTGCCGCAGAGGGGACGGGTCGGCGAACGGGGCGAAGTAGCTCACGCCGGACGCGATCTGTTCCCAGTTCGCGACGTAGAACAGTGTCGCGAGCAGTTCGCGTCGGAGCTGCTCGAACTGGGCCGGATCAGCGACCACGACCACGTAGACGATCACGGCGGCCAGGTACACGAAGAGGGCCGGCAGGAGGCGGCGAGCCCTCCGGCTCCAGAAGTGACCCAACCCGACCCGGCCCTCGACCGCGTCGCGGAGTAGCAGCCGGGTGATGAGAAATCCGGACAGGACGAAGAACGCGTCGACTCCGAGGTACCCGCCGGGCAGCACGTCGCGGGCGAAGTGGAAGACGACCACCCCGGCGACGGCCAAGCCCCGAAGACCGTCGAGGGCCGGTTGGTTTCCGAAGCCTCCGGCGCTGCGACGGACCGACGGGGCGTCGACGGAGCCGAGCGTCATGGACCAGATGGTACCGACACCGCCTCGGACCGACAGCTTCGGCAACCGGCCGAACCCGACCGGCCGCTTCGGAGTCAGATCAGGCCGAGCTCTCGGACGGTGGCACGTTCCTCTTCGAGCTCACCGATCGTGGCGTCGAGCTTGGACCGCGAGAAGTCGTCGAGTTCCAGGCCCTGGACGATCGACCACTCTCCATCGGCCGTGGTGCACGGGAACGAGGAAATCAGACCTTCAGGTACGCCATAGGAGCCGTCTGACGGCACGGCCATCGACACCCAGTCGTCGGCCGGCGTACCCGACACCCAGTCGTGGATGTGATCGATGGCGGCGTTGGCCGCCGATGCCGCGCTGGAGGACCCGCGCGCCTCGATGATCGCCGCACCACGCTGCTGGACGGTCGGAATGAAATGACCTTCGAGCCAGCCCTGGTCATCGACCAGCTGCGCCGCGTTCTGCCCCTTCACCTCGCAGTGGAACAGGTCGGGGTACTGCGTGGCCGAGTGATTGCCCCAGATGGTCATCTTGGTCACGTCGGCGACCGCATTGCCGGTCTTGGCCGCCAGCTGGGCCATCGCACGGTTGTGGTCGAGCCGGGTCATGGCCGTGAACCGCTGGTCGGCGATGTCGGGGGCGTTGTTCATGGCGATGAGTGCATTGGTATTGGCCGGGTTGCCGACCACGAGCACCCGGATGTCGTCGGCCGCCGCGTCGGACAGCGCTCGTCCCTGGCCGGTGAAGATGGCACCGTTCGCCTCGAGCAGCTCCTTGCGTTCCATCCCCTTGGTCCGGGGCCGGGAACCGACCAGCAGAGCGATGTTCGCGCCTTCGAACGCCTCGTTCGCGTCGTCGGTCACCAGGGTCGACGACAGCAACGGGAAGGCGCAGTCGTCGAGCTCCATCGTGACACCGCGGCAGGCATCCAACGCCGGCGTGATCTCGAGCAGTCGGAGATCGACGGGCTGATCCGGCCCCAACATCGCCCCGCTGGCGATACGGAACAAGAGCGCGTACCCGATCTGACCGGCACCACCGGTGACGGCAACGCGAACGGGATCCTGCATGGCTGATCTCCTCCGGGGAACTATCCGTGAGCAGGCCGAGCCTACCGATCAGGAGAATCGGGCACCCAGATGGAACCGAAGCCTCGGGGTGCCCATACTGGTGGTCGTGAGCGAGACACCCGAGTCTTCACCACCCCGCTCCGCCGGCGACGACGACCGGCCGGGATCGCGGGGAGGCCGTATCGTGGCTGTGATCATCGTCGGCGTCCTGGTCGGCGCCGGGACCTTCATCCTCATGGCCATCGGCCAGGCCTTCTGAGGGAAGATCAGAGCTGGAGCGACTTCACCTCGAGGAATTCCTCCAGGCCGAACGGGCCGTTCTCCCGTCCGTGGCCGGACTGCTTGTACCCGCCGAACGGGGCTGAAAGGTTGAAGGCCCCGCCGTTGACGTCGACCTGTCCGGTCCGGAGCCGGCGGGCGACCGCGATGGCTCGATCCTGGTCGGCCGACCAGACGCCGCCGGCCAGTCCGTAGACCGAGTCGTTGGCGATTCGAACCGCGTCGTCCTCGTCGTCGTAGGGAATGATGCTCAGCACCGGCCCGAAGATCTCCTCCTGGGCGATGGTCATGCCGTTGTCGACGTTGGCGAACACCGTCGGGGCCACGTAGTAGCCCTTGTCCTTGCCTTCGGGCCGATCCAGGCCCCCGGTGACCAGCGTCGCACCCTCGTCGATGCCCTTCTGGATGTAGCCGCGGACCCTGTTGTACTGCGCTTCGGAGATCAGCGGACCGAGGTGCATACCTTCGACGAAGGGATCGTCCACGACCGTGGCCTCGGCGGTGGCTTTGGCCAGCTCGACGATCTCGTCGTGATGCTCGCGGGGAACGAGCATGCGAGTGTGGGCGCTGCACGTCTGACCCGAATTGAGGTAGCAGGCGAAGACGCCCTTCGGCACGACGTCGGCGAAGTCGGCGTCATCGAGAATGATGTTCGCCGACTTGCCACCGAGCTCGAGTGCGACCCGCTTGACGTTGGTCGCCGCCACTTCGGAGACTCGCTTGCCGGCCCGGGTGGACCCGGTGAAGCTGACCATGTCCACATCGGGATGCTCGGCGATGCGCTCACCCACGACGTGGCCCTCGCCGGACACCATGTTGAACACACCGGCCGGAAGACCGATCTCGTCTATGACCTCGGCCAGGATGTAGGCGTTGAGCGGAGCCACCTCGCTGGGCTTCAGCACGACGGTGCAGCCCGTGGCCAGTGCCGGGGCGACCTTGCAGGCGATCTGGTGCAGTGGGTAGTTCCAGGGCGTGATGCAGCCCACGACACCGACCGGCTCCTTGACGACCAGCGAGTTGCCGATCTGCTCCTCGGCCTCGAAGTCGTCGAGGAGGGCAGCGAAGTTCTCGAAGTTGCCGACCGGAAGGGCGGCCTGGATCAGCCCCGCCCACATGATGGGCATCCCGACCTCTCCGGCGATGGTCTGGGCGATCTCGTCGGACCGGGCGGCCAGACCCTCATGGATACGACGCAGGTACTTGGCCCGCTCGTCTTTCGGGGTCACCGACCACGCCGTGAACGCATCCTTGGCTGCGGCCACCGCGGCATCGACGTCGGCCGTCGTACCCTTCGGAACCCGGCCGATGACATCCTCGGTCGATGCGCTGATGACGTCGATCGTCTCGTCGCCGGTCGAGTTGACCCACGCTCCGCCGACATAGATCTTGTCCTGTTCCTTCAACGAACTTCCCCCTTCGTGGTGTGGCGCCACGCTATCGGCTGACGGGCTGTTCCCACTCTTCGAGACCGCTCGGAAGCCGGTGGTAGAGTCGCCGATTCATCTGTGGATGTCGAAGAAGGCGCGCATGGCAAAGATCAAGGTCCGGAATCCGATCGTCGAGCTCGACGGTGACGAGATGACCCGCATAATCTGGGCCTTCATCAAGGAGAGGCTCATCCTTCCATACGTGGATGTCGAGCTGATCTACTACGACCTGGGAATCGAGAGCCGCGACGCCACCGACGACCAGATCACGATCGATTCGGCCAACGCCATCAAGGAGCACGGTGTCGGTGTCAAGTGCGCCACGATCACCCCGGACGAAGGCCGCGTCGAGGAGTTCGGGCTCAAGCAGATGTGGCGGTCGCCCAACGGCACCATCCGAAACATCATCGGTGGCGTGATCTTCCGCGAACCGATCATCATCTCCAACGTCCCCCGCTACGTACCGGGCTGGAAGAAGCCCGTCATCGTCGGTCGCCACGCCTTCGGGGACCAGTACCGAGCCACCGACTTCAAGGTCCCCGGGCCCGGCCGGCTCACGCTCACCTACACCCCCGACGGCGGCTCACCGGAGGAGCACGAGGTCTACCGCTTCGAGAGCTCCGGGGTGGCCATGTCGATGTACAACATCGACCCCTCCATCGAGGATTTCGCCCGCGCCAGCCTGGCCTACGGGCTCCAGCATGAACTGCCGGTCTACATGACCACCAAGAACACGATCCTCAAGGCCTACGACGGTCAGTTCAAGGACATCTTCCAGCGCATCTACGAGGCCGAGTACGAGGCGGACTTCGAGGCAAAGGGCATCTGGTACGAGCACCGCCTGATCGACGACATGGTGGCCCAGAACATCAAACAGGAGGGCGGCTACGTCTGGGCCTGCAAGAACTACGACGGCGACGTGCAGTCCGACACCGTGGCCCAGGGGTTCGGCTCGCTGGGCCTGATGACGTCGGTCCTCATGACACCCGACGGCAACACGATCGAGGCCGAGGCCGCCCATGGGACGGTCACCCGCCACTACCGCCAGCACCAACAGGGCAAGGCCACATCGACCAACCCGATCGCGTCGATCTACGCCTGGACCAGGGCGCTCTGGCACCGGGGCCGGCTCGATGGCACGCCCGAGATCCAGCACTTCGCCGAGACCCTGGAGCAGGTTGTCATCGAGACCGTCGAGGCGGGCAAGATGACCAAGGACCTTGCGCTGCTGGTCGGAGAGGACCAGCCGTTCCGTACCACCGAGGAATTCCTGGCCGACCTCGACGAAGGCCTCCAGGCCAAGATGGCGTGAGTGCGTTACTCGGGGACAGACCCCGAACAACGCACTCAGTCGAGGTCGATCTCGGCCAGGATGCGCTTGGCCGCATCTGACCGGTTGAGCGCGTAGAGGTGCAGGCCGGGTGCGCCGGCTTCCAGCAGTTCTCGGCACTGCCGTGCCGCCACCTCGACCGCGACGTCGAGGATACGGTCGTCGTCCCCGTCACACGCCGCCAGCCGCGCGTCGAGCTCCTCGGGGAACCTGGCACCGTTCATCGCGGCGAAACGCTTGGCCGATGCGGGATTGACCACCGGAAGCACGCCGGGCAGAACCGGCGTGTCGCAGCCCAGATCGGCCAACTGATCGACCATCCGGACATAGTCGCCCACATCGAAGAAGAACTGCGTGATGCCGAAGTCGGCCATCTGGAGCTTGCGGGCCAGGTGGCGCCGGTCGGTCTCGACGTCGGGCGATCGAGGGTGGGTCTCGGGGAATGCCGCCACGGCGACGGAGAAGTCGCCGGTCTCGCGCACAACCTCGACCAACTCGCTCGCATACGAGAAGTCCCCCGCGGCCGCGCTGCCGTCGTCCGGTGGATCACCGGCCAGGGCGAGGATGTTCTCGATCCCTGCTTCGCGGTAGTCGTCCAGCATCTCGACCAACTCGCTCCTGGTGTGGCCGATGCAGGTGAGGTGAGGCATGGCCGGGTAGCCCCGCTCCCGGTTTATGTCCACGACGAGGTCCCGCGTGAGATCGCGGGTCGTGCCTCCGGCGCCATAGGTCACGCTCACGAACGACGGGTCGAGCGCCTCGAGCTCCTGAAGGGCGGCGTGCAGGCTGCGCAGGCCCTCGTCGGTCTTGGGGGGAAAGAACTCGAACGAGAGTGTTCGGCCATCGGCGAGGACGTCAGAGATCCGTGTCATACACCATCACGATACGGAGCCGACCCCGTCGGATCCACCGTCCAGGTCGGTCGGCCTCGAGCTCATTCGCTCAATCGAGCCGGGTCTCGGCGGCCTCGACGGTGTTGACCAGCAGCATGGCGCGGGTCATCGGACCCACACCACCGATACGAGGCGACAACCACGACGCCACCTCCCCGACGTCGTCGGCCACGTCGGAGACGACCTTCTTCCCGTCGAACGAGACGCCCGCGGCAACCACGATCGCTCCGGGTTTGACCATGTCAGCGGTGATGAGGTGCGGAGAGCCCGCCGCGGCGACGAGCACGTCGGCCTGCCGGGTGTACGACCCGATGTCGCCGACGCCGGTGTGCACGACGGTGACCGCGGCATTGGCGTTCGGGCGCTTGAGGGTGAGCAGATTGGCGAGCGGTCGACCGATCGTGAGGCCGCGGCCGACGATCACGACGTGCTTGCCCGGCAACTCGATGCCGTAGTGCTCGAGCATGACCAGAATCCCGTGCGGTGTACACGGCAGAGCGCCGGGGATGCCCTGCACCAGCCGCCCCAGGTTGACCGGATGCAGCCCGTCGACGTCCTTGGCGGGATCGACGGCCATGAGGGCTGACTCGTAGTCGAGCCCGGCCGGGAACGGGTACTGCATGAGGTAGGCGTCGACGGCATCGTCCCGGTTGAAGCGCTGCACCGCATCGAGCACATCGCTCTGCGACGCGTCGGCGGCGAGGTGCTCGTGGGCCGACTCGATGCCGATCTCGGCACAGTCCTCGTGCTTCATCTCCACATAGCGGGCGCTGGGACCGTCGTCGCCGACGAGGATCGTGCCGAGCCCGGGTGTGACCCCGTTGGCCTTCAGTTTCTTGACCCGTTCGGCCAGATCGGCCCGTATCGACCCGGCGAGCGCGTTTCCGTCCAATACTTGAGCAACCACGAAGCGACTCTACCCCGACCTCGGATCCCGAGCCGGACGGGCGGGGTGGCGTCAACCGTGGGCCCGACGGTCAGGAAGCGAGCAAGCGTTGCGTCGACTCGACGTCTCCGATGTCCACAAATCCTACGGTGAGCACCCCGCTGTCAGCGGGGTCTCGCTCGGTGTGAACGGGGGCGAAATCCTCGCGGTGCTCGGACGAAACGGGGCAGGCAAGACGACCTTGATCGGCATGATGGCCGGCCGCCACCAACCCGACCGGGGATCGGTCACCGTCGACGGTCTGGACCTGTCGACCGACAGGCTCGAGGCGGCGCTGCGGATCGGCTACGTCCCGCAGCAGACCGGACTGTACGAGTTCCTGGCGGGCCGCGAGACCCTGGCGTTCTTCGGCGAGCTGGCCGGGCTCCGGGGCGCGATCCTGAAGGACCGCATCGACTGGGCGGTCGACCTGTTCCACCTGGGCGACTTCGTCGACCGGCCGTGCGAGAACCTGTCCGGGGGCGAGCGACGGCGCATCCACGCGGCCGCTGGGATCCTGCATCGCCCCGATCTGCTCCTGCTCGACGAGCCGACCGTCGGAGCGGACCTGGAGGCGAGAGCCGACATCCTCACCGCCGTCGGGGCGCTCGCCTCGTCGGGCACCGCAGTCATCTACACGACGCACTACCTTCCCGAGGTGGTGGAGCTCGACGCCCGGGTGGCCATACTCGAGGCGGGACGCATCATCGCCGAAGGGAACCAGGACGATCTGATTCGCAACCACGGCACACCGTCGGTCGAGCTGACCTTCGACGGGCCGGCGCCGATCCCCCAGCGATCGTCACCCCTGATCATCTCGACCGGCGACGTCATGACGATCCGCTCACCCAACGCACCGGTGCTCGCGGCACGACTGCTCGCCCGACTGGGATCGGATGCCGACCGTCTCGTCAGCATGGAGACACACCGGGCCGACCTCGATGCGGTGTTCCTCGCTCTCACCGGACGCGACATCGACGCGGAGGAGCAAACCCGATGAGTCGGAAGGGTCGCGCCACCGACGCTCAGCCAGGGCGCCCGGGGAGGGACCCGGGCGACACGCGAGCCGAGGCAGGGCCGAGGCTGCAGAACAGGGAGGACCGATGACCACCGACGCTCAGCCAGGGCGCCCGGGGAGGGACCCGGGCGACACGCGAGCCGAGGCAGGGCCGAGGCTGCGGAAGACGCGACCGTTCAGGGCCATCTGGCGCCAGGAAGTGCGGATCCTGCGCCACGAGGTGGACGCCCTGGTCATCCTGCTGGCCATGCCACTGATCCTCATTCCGGTGTTGAAGGAACCGATCGGGGCCGGCTTCGCCCAGCAGGGACGGGACATCGACGGCGCCCAGTTCGCCGTGGTGGGCCAAGCCGTGATGTTCGGCTTCTTCCTCGTCATCTACATGGGTTTCGGGGTGTTCCGGGAGCACGGCTGGCACACATGGGATCGGGTGCTGGCGGGTCCGGTGTCGACGATCCACGTCGTCGCCGGGAAGATGGTCCCCTGGATGGTGATCGGCGCCGCCCAGACCACCATCATCTTCGGGCTCGGGGTGGTGATCTGGGATCTGTCCATACCGGCGAGCGCCCTTCCGGGCATCGTCCTGCTGACACTGGTGTACGTGACCTTCCTCGCCGCCTTCACCATGCTGCTGGTGGCATTCACCGATTCGATCATGCTGCTCCAGGCCCTGGCCAACCTCGGAGCGATCATGCTGGGTGCCATCGGCGGGGCCATGGTGCCGTTCGGCCAACTCCCCGACTGGCTCCAGAAGGTCAGTCCCTTCACGCCGACCTACTGGATCATGCGGGGATACAACGACCTCATGATCGAGGGTGAGCCATGGACCGCGACGCTGTACCCCGCCGGGGTGGTCCTGGCGTTCACGGCCTTCTGCGCGATCCTGGCCCGACGCCGCTTCAACCCCGACGACGTGAAGCAGTTCGCCGAGTAACCCGAAGGTTGGGTTCGGGCCGGGGTGAACCACAGATTCCCAGCCAGGTCGGACGGGGAGGGACCCGTCCGACACGCGAGCCGAGGCGGGGCCGAGGCTGCGAACAAGTCAGTGCCGGAAGTGGCGTTCTCCGGTGAAGACCATCGCCATGCCCTGCTCGTTGGCCGCTTCGATGACCTCGTCGTCGCGAATGGAGCCACCGGGCTGGATCACAGCGGTGGCGCCTGCGCCTGCGGCCGCGTCGAGGCCATCGCGGAAGGGGAAGAAGGCATCGGAGGCACACGCGCCCCCCTGGGCCCGTCCGTCGGCCTTCTGCGCGGCGATGACGCCGGCATCCCGCCGGTTCTGCTGGCCAGCACCGATTCCGACCACTTGACCGTCCTTGCACAGGACGATGGTGTTGCTGCTGACCTTGGCCACCACTCGCCAGGCGAGCTCGAGGTCGGCCCATTCGGCGTCGGTCGGGTGACGCTCGGTCGCGATCGTCCACTCGTCGCGGTCCATCGTCACGGTGTCGGTCGTCTGAACGAGCAGCCCCCCGTCGATGCTCCTCACGTCCAGCTGCGCTCCGGCCGGCGGTGCCGCCTCGAGCAACCGCAGGTTCTTCTTCTCGGTGAGGATCTCGAGTACACCCGGCTCGAAGGCAGGCGCTACCACGACTTCGGTGAACACGGGGGCGAGCGCCTCGGCCATGGCCACCGGAACGGCGCGGTTGACCGCGACGATCCCGCCGAAGGCCGAGATCGGATCGCAAGCATGAGCCCGCTCGTAGGCGGTGACGATGTCGTCGGCCACCGACACCCCGCACGGATTGGCGTGCTTGATGACCGCCGCCGCCGGACGGTCGCCGAGGCTGTGAACCAGACGCCAGGCGGCATCGGTGTCGTACACGTTGAGGTACGACATCTCCTTTCCGCCGTGCTGCCGGGCGGACTCCCACCACCCGGTCTGATCCAGGAAGCTGTAGCGGGCGCCGAGCTGATGGGGGTTCTCGCCGTAACGCAGGATCGCTGATCGCTCGGCCGACAGCTGGAGTGTCGGTGGGAGCGGATCCTCGTCGAGCCATCCCACGATCGCCGCGTCGTACGCCGCCGTGTGGGCGAACGCTGCCCGCGCCAAGCGGCGCCGGGTCGTGGCCGACAACAGACCGTGTTCGCGGAGCTCGGCGAGCACCACGTCGTAGTCACCCGGATCGACGATGATGCCGACGTGCGCGTGGTTCTTCGCCGCGGCGCGAACCATCGTCGGTCCACCGATGTCGATCAGCTCCACCGACGGGTCGGATCGGAACGGATAGAGGTTCCCGACCACGAGATCGATCGGCTCGATGTCGCGCTCGGCAAGCTGTTCCATGTGTGAGGGCTCGGAGCGATCGGCCAGGATGCCACCGTGGATGACGGGATGCAGGGTCTTGACCCGGCCGTCCAGCATCTCGGGGGCACCGGTGACCTCGGCCACCTCGTGGACCGGCAACCCGGCGTCGGCAATGGCCGCGTGAGTGCCACCGCTGGATACGAGCTCCCAGCCCAAGTCGACCAGCCCGCTGGCGAGATCGACTATGCCGGTCTTGTCGTAGACGGAGAGAAGTGCGCGCATCAGGGGTTCCTTGCTTGGTGTCAGTTCGCAGTGGACGGCCGTACCCGGGGGACCCGCGCCCGCTGGAGGACGGTCGGATCGGCCACCAGACCGATCACGGTGTCGACATACAGGCGCCGCTCGACATCCTTGATCCGCTCGTGGAGCATATCCACCGTGTCGTCGTCGAGGACAGGGACAGCCTCCTGAGCCAGGATCGGACCGGCATCCACCTCGAGCGTCGCGATGTGCACTGTGCACCCGGTCACCTTCACGCCGTATGCCAGGGCATCTTCGACGCCGTGCCACCCCGGGAACGAGGGAAGCAGGGCCGGGTGGGTGTTGATGATCCGGCCGCTGTAGGCCGTGAACATGGGCTGGCTGAAGATCGTCCCCCAACCGGCCATGATCACCAGGTCGATGCCGTGGCCTTGGAGGAGCGTGACCAGCTGGCTGGTGTAGGCGTCGCGATCGAAGTCACGGCCGAACGACGTCCGTTCCAGGTGGACCGCTTCGACCCCGTGGGACGCGGCGATGTCGATCGCCCCGCACCGACGATCGACCACGACGAGCTCCACGCCGACATCGGCTCGGAGCATGGCGTCACAGATCGACCCGCTGCCCGAGGCGAGGACGGCGAGTCGCATGATCGGTGCCCGGTCCGTCAGAGGTTGGCGACGATGCCGGCCATGAGCTCGCCGGCTTCGGTGGGGTTCTCGCCCACCTCTGCTCCCGCGGCGCGCAGCGCTTCCATCTTGGCCTGGGCGGTTCCCTTTCCTCCGGACACGATGGCACCCGCATGGCCCATCTTCTTGCCGGCCGGAGCCGTCACGCCGGCGACGTAGGCGGCGACCGGCTTCGACATCTCATCCCGGATGAAGTCGGCTGCCTCTTCCTCGGCCGAGCCCCCGATCTCACCGATCATCATGACGGCACGGGTCTCGGGGTCCGCCTCGAACGCCTCCAGGCAGTCGATGAACGACGTGCCCGGAACCGGATCGCCCCCGATGCCGACGCAGGTCGTGACACCGATGTCCTTCTGCTTGAGCTCGTACAGTGCCTGGTAGGTGAGGGTTCCCGAGCGGCTGACGATGCCGACCGGACCGCCTTCCTTTGCGATGTGACCGGCCGTGATCCCGATGTTGCACTTCCCGGGGCTGATGATGCCCGGACAATTCGGACCGAGGAGCTGGACCGCCGGGAAATCCCGCTGGAGCTTGTTGAAGAAGTAGGCCTCGTCATGGGCGGGCACACCCTCGGTGATGACCACGATGAACTCGATGCCGCTCTGGGCGGCCTCCATCACGGCGCTCTTCACTCCGGGGGCCGGGATGAAGATGCAGGAGGCGGTTGCACCCGTCGCCTCGATCGCGTCGCTGACCGAGCCGAAGATGGGAATGCCATCGACATCGGTGCCCGCCTTCTTCGGATTCGTACCCGCCACGACCTGGGTGCCGTAGTCACGGTTGCGCAGACCGTAGAACCGGCCCGTCGAGCCGGTCAGGCCCTGATAGACGACCCTGGTGGTCTCGTCGACGAAAATGCTCACGTTCTGCTCCTCAGCGGCTCGCGGCCAGCTCGACGGACCGGCGGGCCGCTTCGAGCATGGTCGCTTCCACCATCATGGTGTCGGACAGGTGGGGCTCGAGGATCGAACGGCCTTCATCGGCGTTGGTGCCATCGAGTCTGATCACGATGGGGGCGTCGATGTCGACCCGCCCCAACGCTTCGACGATGCCGTTCGCCACTTCCTCACCACGGGTGATACCGCCGAAGATGTTGATCAGGATCGACTTCACCTCGGGGTCGTTGTTGATGACCTCGAGCGCTCCCGCCATGACGTCGGCATTCGCGCCGCCGCCGATATCGAGGAAGTTGGCCGGTGACCCACCGACCTGGTTGACCACGTCGACCGTGCTCATGGCGAGGCCGGCCCCGTTGGCGATCACACCGACGCTGCCGTCGAGCCCGACGTATTCGAGACCCTTCTCGTGGGCGGCGGTCTCGCGCTCGTCGCGGACCTGGGTCGCATCGAACGCCACATAGTCCTCGTGGCGGAACACGGCGTTGCCGTCGAGCGTCACCTTGGCGTCGAGTGCGTGGACCCGACCGTCCGGGGTGAGGATCAACGGGTTGATCTCGACCAGATCGGCGTCTCCCTCGACGTAGGCCCGGTAGAGCTTCATGAGGATGTCGACGGCACCCTCGGTGGCGTCCGGGTTGAGATCGGCCGCCGCGACCCACTGCCGACAGACTTCCTCGGTCAGCCCGTCGACGGGATCGACGTGGATCTTGGCGATGGCGTCGGGGTTCTCCTCGGCCACCGCTTCGATCTCGACGCCGCCCTCGGCCGAGAGCATGCCCAGGTGCTTCTTGGCCGACCGGTCCAGGGTGAAGCTGGCGTAGTACTCCTCGGCGATGTCCGAAGCGGTCTCGATCCAGATGATCTCGACGGTGTGACCCTTGATGTCCATGCCGAGGATGTTCCCGGCGTGCTCGGCGACCTCCTCCGCGTTGTCGGCGAGCTTGATACCGCCCGCCTTGCCCCGACCGCCGACCTGGACCTGGGCCTTCACGACGACCGGGTAGCCGATCCGGTCGGCAATTCCGGCCGCTTCCGATGCGTCGGAGGTGCTGTCTCCATCGGAAACGGGAATGTCATAGGCAGCGAAGAACCGCTTGCCCTGGTACTCGAACAGATCCACGCCGAATGTGCCTCCGTGCGGCCCGGCCCGTCCGGCCGCGCTCCATCGATCGCTGGTTACCCTCGCGCCCGTCGGCCGAGACCGGCCGATCCTAGTCCCGTGGGTCCGGCCGGCCCCCAGCCGGGGAGCGAGGAGCCCGGTCGGCGACGCGTCGGGCGTGGACGTACAGGCGATCGCCGTGTCGGATCACATGCGGCTCGGCCGCCCAACCGGTGGCCGACAACATCGCGAGGAGCCCGGCGCGATTGGGTGCCCACCAGTTGGTGGGATCGCCGCCGAGCTCGCTACCGGGGAAGTACCACCACTTCGGTCGCCGATCCAGATCGAAGCCGAGACAATGTCGCCGCACCCACACCCGCACGTCGGTCCGGTAGTAGGTCTTCAATACGAGCAGGCCACCGGGCCTGGTGACGGAGGCGAGCGCCGCCAGAGCCCGGTGTGGGTCGGGGAGGTGGTACAGGACGTTGATGAAGAGAACGCAGTCGAACGTCGGATACTCGGCGGCAACGACCTGTTCGACGTCACCGATGCGGTAGTCCACGTCCGAGCCGAGAAGGCTCTTGGCCACCCGAAAGCCGTTTCCCGACCGGCTGAGAAGCGAGGACTCGTCGTCCAGCGCTGTTACCCGAGCGCCCTGCCGCTCACAGAAGAAGGAATAGAATCCGTCGGAACACCCGACGTCGAGCACGTTCTTGTCGGCGAGATCACCGGGAATCGCCAGCCGCGACAGCTCGGCCTCGTTGTCCTCGGTACCGGGCGTCACCACCCCGGGCGCCACCTCGATTCGATGCCGCCAGGTCGACACCGAATCGACCAGGCTCGCGGCCTCAGCCTCGAGCATCGATCTCAGCAGCGAGCCACGAGGTGATCTCGTCCATCGCTGCCCCGGGAGTGAACAGCCGGGCCACACCGGCCTGCTGCAATGCTGCGACGTCGTCGTCGGGGATGATCCCTCCGCCGAAGACCAGGACGTCATTGCGACCTCGGTCGTGCAACTCGCGGATCACCTCGGGAAACAGCGTCATGTGGGCGCCGGACAGCACCGACAGCCCGACGGCATCGGCGTCCTCCTGGAGTACGGCCTCGGCCACCATCGCCGGGGTCTGGAACAGTCCGGTGTAGATCACCTCGAACCCGGCGTCACGCAGGGCGCGGGCGATCACCCGCACGCCACGATCGTGGCCGTCCAGGCCAGGCTTGGCCACGACGACTCGGTAGGGACGATCCACGACGGCGATACTAGGAGCGTGGCGAGCGCTTTCGCGAGCCTGAGAGGAGGACGCGAGCATCAACACACGGCTCCGCACCGTTGTCATCGCCGCGCTGGGGATCACCGGCGGGGTGGTCCTGGTGTTCCTCGTCGCTACGAGCGGCGGCGGCCGAGACGAGTCCGGCCTCCGCTTCGACCTCGGAGACGATGAGTTCGAAGCCGGGGCGGCCACCCTTCAGGCCGACGAGATCGCTGAGAACGGCCCCATCACCTACCCCGATCCGGCCAACTTCGACGATCCCATCTGGGTGCAGCACCTCGGTGAGGACCCCCTCAGAGGCTGGTACGCCTTCGATGCCGTGGTCGACGGCGAGTGCGTCGTGGCCTGGGAGCCCGGCTCGGAGGAGTTCGTCGATTGCGCCGGCACGTCCTACCTCGCCGACGGCACCGGCCTCCCGCAGTACGTCGTCCGTATCGACGGGGGTGAGCTCCGCATCGATCTCTCGGCCGGACTCACCGGGACCCCGGGCCTCAACCAGGTCGAGAACTAGCTCGCGACCCGACGGTCCGAGTACCGGCTCAACCGCCGGATCCGGTGAGCCGGTCCCGGAGGCTCTGCTTCTGCACCTTGGTGGTACCGGTACGGGGCAGCTCGTCCACGACGTGCACCTCGACCGGTCGTTTGTACTCGGCCAGGTGTTCATCGGCCCAGGCCGAAACGTCGGCCTCGATCGTGGCAGCGCCGGGTAGGCCGTCGGCGCCCGCATCGGGTGTGACCACGCGTACGAACGCCACCGGTACCTCGCCCAACCGTTCGTCTGCCTTTGCGACGACGGCCGCCTCGGCGACCATCGGGCATGCCTCGAGCACCTGTTCGACCTCGACCGCGTACACCGAGTAGCCGCCGTGTTTGATCACGTCCTTCTTCCGGCCGGCGAACAACACCGAGCCCAGCGGGCCGAGGCGGACCAGATCGCCGGTCCTGAGCCAGCCGTCGTCGGTCAGCGCCTGCTGGGTGGCATCGGGGCTGTTCCAGTACTCCTGGAGGAGCCCCCGGCCGCGCACCTGGAGCTCGCCCACCTCGCCCCAGCGCCGGACGCGGCGCTCGTCGTCGTCAACGACCCGGAAGCGGTAGCCCGGCAGGCGCATGCCGACAGCGTCGCCCAGTCCGGTGGACATGAACGGAGGCGAGAGCTTGGCCGCGACCCCACCGCCGGCCTCGACCATCCCGTACCCCTCGACGAAGCTCGCCTCGCCCACGGTGCCCACTCCGGGCAGCTTGATCATGGCCCCCATCTCCTTGAACCGCTGCGCCAACTCGGTGGGCATGGCGTCGGCACCGGACGCCCACACCCGAATCGAGGTGAGATCGCGATACTCCGCGCCGGCCTGCAGAAGCATCCGGTACATCGCCGGCACTCCGACGAACAGGCTGGCCTGTTCGGCCTCGATGGCGTCGAGCACGTCGTCGGGTCGGAACCTGGGGAGAAATCGGGCGGTTATGCCAGCGGCGGCCAGGCCGAGGAGCACGACGAATCCCATGATGTGAGCCACCGGCAGGGCCACGACCGCCGAATCCCGTCGCATCTCGGCCGGCCACATCGCGGTCCGGCGGGCCTGGTCGACGAGCGATCGGTGGGTGAGGGCCACCCCCTTCGGTTTCCCGGTTGTGCCCGACGTGTAGAACAACGCGGCCACGTCGGAGGGCTCGACCGGCATGGCCTCGGTGGGCCGAACGCCGCCACCGGTGATCTCGTCGATCGAGCGGATCACGAGGGCGGCTCCGCTGTCGGCGATCACGTGATCGATCTCGTCCGGACGCATCTGTGCATTGACCGGAACGGCCACGCCACCGGCATGGGAGACGGCGAAGCAGGCCAACAGCAACTCGTAGCCGTTGTCGAGGGCCAGGACGATCCGCTCGCCGGGCCCGACGCGAAGGCGCATAGCACCGGACCACTCCCGCACGCGGATGGCGGCCTGACGAAAGGACAGCGACAGGTCGGGTTCGCTCTGGCGCACCAACTCGGTGTCGGCGTGGACCTCGGCCAGTTGCTCCATCATGCTGCCGAGGGTCAGGTCCTTCTGGCGTGCCAAGCGGAGGCGCCGCACCGTCCGCCCGGTCATACCTTCTCCAGCGGAGCCCACGCGAGCAGGAGCACCTTCTCGCCCTCGCCGGGGAATCGCACCGTGACTTCGGTCTTGTCGCCCTGGCCGCTCATGTCGATGATCACACCCTCGCCGTACTTCTTGTGCCGCACATCGTCGCCGATCTTCAGTTCCGGCATCGGACCGCTCGGCTCGGATCGTCGTCCAGCCTGCACGGCCGCCTCGACCACGGCATCGCGGTGCGCCTCCGATCCGGATCGGCGATCGTCGTCGAGCCACGACGAGCCGAACGACGGCTTGCGGCGCTGGCTGCGACTGCCCTGGGCCTGGACCATGAGCTGGTCGGGGATCTCCTCGAGAAACCGACTGGCCGGGTTGTACTGGGTGGACCCGAAGAGGGTCCGACTCCACGCGTGGGTGAGGTACAGATGCTGCATGGCCCGCGTGATGCCGACGTAGGCGAGCCGGCGCTCCTCCTCGAGCTCGTCGGGTTCGCCGATGGAACGGAGATGGGGGAAGACACCGTCTTCGAGCCCCATGAGGAAGACAACCGGGAACTCGAGGCCCTTGGCCGAATGCAGGGTCATCAAGAGCACCGACGAGTCGTCGTCGATCGCGTCGGTGTCGGCCACGAGGCTGACCTGCTCGAGGAACTCGGCCACCGACTCGGTCTCGGCCGCGCCACCGACGAGCTCGGCCAGGTTCTCGAGCCGACCCTCGGCCTCGATGCTCCGCTCGGCCCGGAGCTCGTCCAGGTAACCCGAACGGTCGAGCACCGACTCGAGCACGGCGGCCGGGCCGAGGTCGATCATCTCGGATGCCTTGTCGATCACCTCGAGGAAGGCGGTGATGCCCTTGACGGCCCGGCCCGAAACCCCAGCGTCGTCGGCCCGGCGCAGAGCCTGGATGAACGTGAGACCGTTGGTTGCAGCCCAGGTGTCGACCTTGGCGACCGACGAGTCGCCCACACCGCGCTTCGGGTTGTTCAGGACCCTCTTGACCGACACCTCGTCGTCGGGGTTCACCGCGGTCCGTAGGTAGGCGAGCGCGTCCTTGACCTCACGACGGTCGTAGAACCGGGTGCCGCCGATGACCTTGTACGGGATCCCGATCCGGAGCAGCTGATCCTCGAGGACGCGGCTCTGGGCGTTGGTCCGGTAGAAGACGGCCATCTCGTCCCAGCGGCGCTCGCCACCGTCGTGCAGCCGGGCCAGTTCCTGGGCGACGAATCGGGCCTCGTCACCCTCGTCGTCGCCGCAGTATCGGATGATGGGGGCACCATCGGCCGCATCGGTCCAGAGCTCCTTCGGCTTGCGGCCCGTGTTGTGGGCGATGACCGCGTTGGCGGCGTCGAGGATCTTCTGTGTGGACCTGTAGTTCTGCTCGAGGACGACGACCGTCGTGTCGGGGAAGGCCTTCTCGAATTCCAGGATGTTGCGGATGTCGGCCCCCCGGAAGCGGTAGACCGACTGATCGGAGTCGCCGACGACGAACACGTTGCGGTGTTCATCTCCGAGCGCGAGGACCAGCTCGTTCTGGACCGGGTTGGTGTCCTGGTATTCGTCGACGAGAACGTGACCGAACCGGCGGCGGTAGTGGTCGAGTACCTCGGGGTCGGAGCGAAGCAGCTCGGCGGTGACCATCAACAGATCGTCGAAGTCCATGGCACCGGCCTTGCGCAACCGCGCCTGGTATTCGGCATAGGCGTCGGCCACCTTTCGCTCGAAGATCGTCGAGGCCCGGTCGGCGTATGGTCCGGGTCCGACGTTCTCGTTCTTGGCCGCGCTCACCAGCGCATGGACCTGGCGTGGTGGGAAGCGTTTGGTGTCGAGATTCAGGTCACGGAGGACGTAGCCCGTGAGTCGGACCGCGTCGGCCTGGTCGTAGATGGAGAAGCTCGACGGGTAGCCGAGTCGTGCAGCGTCACGTCGCAGGATGCGAACACAGGCCGAGTGGAACGTGGAGATCCACATCTTCTCGGCGACGGGTCCGACCAGCGCCGAGACGCGGCCCTTCATCTCGTCGGCCGCCTTGTTGGTGAAGGTGATGGCCAGGATCTCGAACGGCGACACGTTCTGCTCACCTATGAGCCACGCGATCCTATGGGTGAGCACGCGTGTCTTTCCGGAACCGGCGCCGGCGACCACCAACTGCGGTCCCCCGCCGTGGGTGACCGCGTCTTCTTGGGCCGGATTCAACCCTTCGAGCAGGTCGGTCATCGGGGCAACCCTACCGGGAGGGTAGGACGGTGGAACCGACGGTCAGGCCGATCCTCTCACAGTTCGGCCACCTCGTCACCGTGAACCGTGAGACCGTAGATCACCAGGCCGTCGACGATGATGACCAGCCATGACCAGGCCGGATAGACCGACATGAAGGACATGTGGGCCAGGAGGTTGAGCGAGGCCGCGACGACCCCGAGGATTCGGGCCCAGAGATCTCCATTGAGGATGCCCATGGCGACGAAGAACGTGAGGGCGGCGAAGACCAGATAGGTGATGCCGACGGTGGTCAGATTGAAGTGGATCAACGATTCCTCACCGATCACGACCCAGTCGCTGTTGGCCAGCAGGGTGATGCCGTACAACAGGTTCAGGGCCGCGGCGACAAGGGTTGCCACCCCGGCGAAGAACACCCACCCGCTTGTCTTGGCGGGCTGGTCGAATTCGGGTGTAGGGGTGGTCATCTCGGGTCGACTCCTCGATGGGGACGGTAGCGCTGGGAACCGGTCGTTCCAGGCCGAGCAGGGGACGAGAACCCGACGCGACTCACCGGCGGACCGCCGTCAGCGGGGCGAGAGCGGCCTGGAGCAGCTGCCGGCGATCGAGCACGGTCTGGGTCGAGCTCTGGATCAACGCCGGTTGTGCTCCGGCGTCAGGCCCGAGCCGAAGGGAGACGTTCGACTCCAGTGCGCCCCGGAGCCCCGCCAGGGACCGTCCGAGTGACCCGAGGGTCTCGTGCAGGTCGGCGTCGTCGGTTCCGTTCTGGAGAACGGCGATTCGTCCCTCGACGTCGATCATGCGGCTCCGGGTGCCCGCCCATGCGGAGCGAAGTTGCTCGGCATCCATCTGCCTGAGCACCTCGACTGTCGCCTGATCATGGATCCACTGCGTTCCCCCCGTGATCTCGTCGAGTCGAGCCCCGAGAGCGGCCGACGCGGCCTGCTTCTTCTCGGAGTGACGGCTCGCCGCCGAGGTGACACCGATGATGATGGCCAGAACCGCGAGGCCGAGCAGTCCGAGGAGCACCCATTCCTCGGTGGTCAGGCTCGTTTCATCGGGACCTGCTTCGGCTGGGGGCTGCTCGGGGGCCGGTTCGGGCTCGGGGGCCGGTTCGGGCAGTTCCACGTCGGGCAGTTCCACGTCGGGCAGTTCCACGTCGGGCAGCTCGCGTTCGGGCGCGGTGGTCTCGGGGGCCGGAGCGTCGGTCGCCGGGGGGCGGCTCACCGGCGAGGTATCGATGCCCTCGGCGGGAAGCTGCGATCCCGGATCGTCGCTGCATGCCCCCAGCAGCGCGATCATCGCCAGACCGACGGCCGCGCATACTGAGACGCCGGTGAGGCGGCGACGCCGGCCCCTCCCGTCGGCTGGGGTCTCGGTCTCATCTGTCATCTTGCTTGCCTCTCGCATCGGGTGGGCGTGGGAGTTGACGGGATCAGGTGGACATGGCCCTCGCTTTGGCCTGCTCGTACTCGACGTCGCTCAGGGCACCCGTCTCGTGCAGGGTTGCCAGCTTGACCAACTCCTCGGCCGGGTCGGTCGCGGCCGCCGTCCGGATGTAGGAATGCACCGCTTCCTCAGCAGCGGCAGCGTCCTCCTCGTCGCGACCGTGCATTCCGTCGCCGTTGACGATCAGGTACAGGAAGATGCCGAGGATCGGCAGGATGATGATGCCGATCGACCAGAGCCCCTTCCCCCAGCCCGAGAGATCCCGGGAGCGGATGATGTCGGCGAAGACAATGACGATCAGCCACATCCACAGGAAGAACAACGAGAACCAGATCAGTGACCAGAGCACCTGACCACTGCCGAATCCGTTCGCCACCATCTCCGTCTCCCCTTCGATCGACCGGGCGCGATCCTTGCATCATGAGGCATGGGCCGCAGGCGACCCGGAGTGTATGCCCCGAGCCGTGACAACGCGGGACCGGCGATCAGACCAGGAGCCGCTCCCGGAACAGATCCATGACCTGATCGAGCGCCTCTCTGGTAGGTGAACCCGCCTCGTCGATGAGGTCGGTCGTCAGCACTGAGTGCGCTGCTCTCTGGTGACCGTGGGGGTTGCCCTTCGAGGAATCGATCTCGACCCCGACGAATCCGTCACCCAGCTCCTCGCGGAGCCGTTCGAATCGCTCTCGGGGGGAGGCGGGATCGGCGCTGAACCGGAGACCCAGCACGCACACTCCGGCGTCGACCCGCTCCTTGACGACCCGGAGGTCGTCGTCGGAGATGCCCAGGTCGCGCTTGCGGGACTTCGATATGGGCAGCGGAAGCGACGGCTGGCTCAGCACCGGAGCGATCATGCATTCGTCCAGCATGAGCGCCAGAGCGAAGCCTCCCGTGAGGCACATGCCCACCGCTCCGACGCCCGGGCCGCCGAGCTCCTCGTGCAGCGAGCGGGCCAGGGCCCGGAGCCAATCGGTGACCGGCGAGCGCCGCCCGATGGCGAATGCGTGGAATTCCTTCGAGATGCAGGCTCGGACGAGTGACGACGCGGCATAGGGCGTGGTCATGGGCTTGCCCGCCTCACCGAACAGGTCCGGCATGGCAACGGTGCAGCCGAGATCGACCACCTTCCGGGCGAAGTCGGCCACCTCGGGCGTGATACCGGGGATCTCGGTCATCACCACGACCCCGGGTCCGGTGCCCATGCGATAGACGACCTTGGTCTCGCCCATCGCGGTGAACTCGGTCCGCTCGAAGTCGGCAAGATCGTCCTTGGTCTGGGTCTCGGAGGCCATGGGGCGACGTTACTCTTCCGCGATGAACCCGCAAGCGGCCCATCCCGACGATCCTCGCAACGGTCGGACCCCGTGAACCCGTTTCGCTTCGGGATCCAGGCCTCCGGACCCACCGACGCCGCCGGGTGGGCTCGCCTGGCCCAGCGGGTCGAGGCCCTCGGCTACGACACGCTGACCTCGGCGGACCACCTCGACGACCAGTTCGCGCCGCTGCCGGCGTTGGTCGCCGCGGCCGAGGCCACGACGACGCTTCGGCTCGGCACGCTGGTGCTCGCCAACGACTTCCGGCATCCGGTCGTCGCAGCGAAGGAAGCCGCCACGGTCGATGTGCTGAGCGGCGGTCGCTTCGAGCTCGGGATCGGTGCAGGGTGGATGACGACCGACTACGAGCAGTCCGGGATCCCGATGGATCGAGCCGGCGTGCGTATCGAACGGCTGGCCGAGGCGCTCGAAGTGATCCGCCCCCTTCTGGCCGGCGAGACCGTGACCTACGAAGGTGCGCATTACACGGTGGCGGGGGTCGTCGGCAGGCCGGCCGCAGTCCAGGAACCGCGGGTGCCGATCGCGGTCGGGGGAGGGGGTCGCCGGGTACTCGAGCTGGCCGCCCTGCGGGCCGACATCGTGGGGATCAACGTCGATCTGCGAGCCGGCGTGATCGACGAGCGCGCCGGGCCGACGGGCACGCCGTTCGCCACCGACGAGAAGATCGGGTGGATCCGCGACGCGGCCGGCGACCGGTTCGCCGATCTCGAGCTGCACACCCGAGTTCACGTCGCGATGCCCACCGACGATCCGGCCGGCATGGCCGAGATCATGGCGCCAGCCCTCGGAATCGAGCCCGCTGCGGCTCTGGCCAGCCCGCACGCGCTGGTCGGGCCGGTGCCGTCGCTCATCGAGATCCTTCAAGCCCGCCGCGAGCGCTGGGGCATCTCCTACATCGGGCTCGGTGTCGACGCGATGGAGCCGATGGCTCCCGTCGTGGATGCCCTGGCCGGCCAGTAGCGCTGGTTCTGGAGGCGCTCACCCACATCTGCTGTGGGCTGGCGCCTCCAAATCCGGTCAGCGGACGCGGCCGACGCCGACGAGGTCGGAGCGGTAGACGTTCGCGTAGCGCACGACGTCGCCGGTGCGGGGCGAGTTGATCATCTGACCCGAACCCACGTAGAGGCCCACATGGTGGATCGGCGAACCGTAGAAGACGAGGTCGCCGGGCTGCATGTCAGCGGTCGACACCCGGGTGGTGGCCGAGTACTGCATCCGGGAGCTGTGGGGCAGATACACGCCGGCGGCGTTCCAGACCCAGGAGGTGAACCCGCTGCAGTCGAAGCCGGACGACGGCGAGCTTCCCGCCCACCGGTAGGCGACACCGAGCTGACGCTGTGCTTCGGCCAGGACGGTCTGCACGCGCGACGAGGAGGCAGGCGGGGGCGGCGGAGGCGCGGGCGCTTGGGTGGTCGGTGCGGCCTGCGGTGCATCGGCCGGCGCCGGATCGGCGACCGAGGCACTCGCTCCGGCGGTCGACGGAGCGGTGCCGAGCGTGGTGGGTCCGTCTGGTTCCGCACCGGCGCTGACCGATGCCGCCGCCTCACGGGCCGAGGCCTCTCGGGCCGCCCGCTCGGCGGCTGCAGCCTCCTCGGCGGCCCGCTGCTCCTGTTCCTGGCGGATCAACTCGGTCAGATCGGACTCGACTCCGGCGAGCAGGTCGGTCTGCTCTGCGATGATGGCCTCGATGTCGGAGCGCTGTTCATCGAGCTGGGCGGTCAGACCCTCGAGTTGGCCCTTGATGGTCGCGGTGGAGGCCACCTCGTCATCGAGATCCTCGAGGGCACCGCGGAGGCCTTCGAGCACGTTCTTCTTGTCCCCGGTCGCCGCCCGCAGATAGCTCTCGCGTTCGGCGAAGTCACTGCCGTCGCTGTCCATGTAGGCGGCGATCTGGCTGTGTCCGCTGCCTCCGATGTATGCCTCGACCGCGTAGTCACGGACGTTCTCGAGCTGTTCGGCTCGTTCCTCCTCGGACTGCTCGATCTCGGCTTCGGCCGCGGCCAGCTGGCCCTCGACCTCCTCGAGTCTCGCCCGGGTCTCGTTGTAGTCCTCGTCGAGCTCGCTGACCGCGAGATTGAGCTCGTCGAGCCGGTCGGAGATCCGCCGCGCCTCGGCGCGCGCATCATCGATGGGGTCGGCGCCCAGCGGGCCGGCCGTGATGCTGGCCACCACACTGAGCGCGAGGGTGGCCCCGAGAAGACGCCACGCGCCACCGATCACGCGAGAGGAAGCCGGCCGCGAGGACGGCAGCCGGGAGGGCGAGGAGCGAGGCACCGTTCGAGGGTACCCGCACCATTTCAATGTTACAAACCCATGACGAAGAACTCACGGTGCGCGGTCGATCCGTGACCCTACGGCCTGAGTTCTTACGGGTACGTGTTCAGATCGTTGGATCCGTAGACCAGGCCGACGATGAGCAACAGGAAGAGCAACCCGACGCCCAGGGCCACCGAGCTCAACGCCCAGGTACGAGCCCGGACCGAGGAAGCCCAGGAGGCCTCGACCTCGCCGGCCGCCCACTGCGATCGGGCCCGAAGCGAGAAGAAGATGGCCACGATCCCGCCGGGCAGGAGGAGGAACAGCGCGAGGATCGAGGTACCCAACCACATCTGCGGAGCCTTCCGGCTCTTCGATTCGCTCGGGCGGGCGTCGGTGTCGGTCATTCCCATTCGATGGTACCGGGCGGCTTCGACGTGATGTCGTAGGCCACCCGGTTCACGCCGTCCACTTCGTTGATGACGCGGTTGGACATGATCTCGAGCACGTCGTAGGGAATGCGAGCCCAGTCGGCGGTCATCGCGTCCTCGCTGGTGACGGCGCGGATGATGACGGGATGGGCGTAGGTGCGCTCATCCCCCATCACGCCGACCGACCGGATGTCCGGTAGCACCGCGAAGCTCTGCCAGATCTCGCGCTCGAGACCGGCCCGACGCAGCTCTTCCCGGACGATCGCGTCGGCATGCTGGAGCATGGAGACCTTCTGGGCGGTGACCTCACCGATGATTCGGACCCCGAGGCCAGGGCCCGGGAACGGCTGACGCCACACGATCTCCTCGGGAAGGCCCAGCTCCTCGCCCACCCGACGGACCTCGTCCTTGAAGAGCCCGCGCAAAGGCTCGACCAGGTCGAACTCCATGTCGTCGGGTAGACCCCCCACGTTGTGGTGGCTCTTGATCTTGGCCGCATCCTTCGTGCCGGACTCGATGACATCGGGATACAGCGTGCCCTGCACCAGGAACGTGGCGTCCTCGATCCCGCCCGCCGCATCCTCGAACACGCGGATGAACAGCTCGCCGATGATCTTCCGCTTGGTCTCGGGATCGGTCACCCCCTCGAGCCCGGCGAAGAAGCGCTCGGCGGCCCGCACGTGGATGAGCTCGATGCCCTGATGCCGCCTGAAGGTCTCGACCACCTGGTCGCCCTCGTCCTTGCGCATGAGGCCGGTATCGACGAACACACAGGTGAGCTGATGGCCGATCGCCTTGTGGACCAGAGCGGCGGCGACGGCCGAGTCGACCCCGCCGGACAACCCGCAGATGGCCCGGGACGAGCCGACCCTCGACCGTACGGCGTCGACCTGGGACTCGATGATCGATGTCATCGTCCAGGTCGGGGCACAACCGCAGGCATCGAACAGGAACCGCTTCAGTACGTCCTGCCCACAGGGCGTATGAGCGACCTCGGGATGGAACTGCACGCCGTACAGCCCGGCCTCACGCTTCTCGAGGACCGCGACCGGGGCATCGGCGGTGGAACCGGTGCTGACGAACCCGGGCGGAGGTTCGACGATGGCGTCGAAGTGACTCATCCAGACCGGCAGCTCCCGGGGGAGCTCGTGCAGCAGCAGACTGCCCCCGGATCGGGCCAGCTCGGCCCGACCGTATTCGCCCCGACCGGTCCGGTCGACGCGGCCCCCGAGCTGCTGGGCCAGCAGTTGAGCCCCGTAGCAGATACCGAGGATCGGAATACCCAGCTCGTAGATGCCCGGGTCGAGAACCGGGGCTCCCTCGACGTGGACCGACTTGGGCCCACCACTGAGGATGATCCCGGCCGGGCCGCGGGCGGCCATCTCCTCGGCCGTGATGCTGTGCGGGACGATCTCGCTGTAGACATGAGCGTCACGGACCCGTCGAGCGATCAGCTGCGCGTACTGCGCCCCGAAGTCGACGACGAGCACCGTGTCGGAGGCCCCGGTACCGGGTGCGGGGTCGTGATGGGAGGTCATGGTGGAGGGCCGGGTCGGCCGCTAGCCCATCCCCACGCCCTGGGCCTTCTGCAGGCTCTTGCCCTCGGTCTGGAGAGCGGGAGCCACCATGACCTCGGCCTTCTGGAACTCCTTGAGCGTCTCGTAGCCGCAGGTGGCCATGCTGGTCCGCAACGCACCGAACAGGTTCAGCCGGCCGTCGTTCTCGCGAGCCGGACCGAGCAGGATCTCCTCGAGCGTGCCGCGGATGTCGACCCGGACGCGTGCTCCGCGCGGCAACGTCGGGTGGAACGTCGCCATACCCCAGTGGTGGCCGCGACCCGGGGCCTCGGCTGCGGCCGCCAGCGGTGATCCGATCATCACCGCGTCCGCGCCACACACGACAGCCTTGGCCACGTCGCCGCCGGTCCCCATTCCACCATCGGCGATGACATGGACATAGACGCCCGTCTCGTCGAGGTGACGCATACGAGCCGCCCTGGCATCCGCGATGGCCGTGGCCTGGGGAACGCCGAGGCCGAGGACACCGCGGGTCGTGCACGCGTGACCGGGTCCCACTCCGACGAGCACACCCGCCGCCCCGGTGCGCATGAGATGCAGTGCGGCCTGGTAGGACGCACAACCGCCGACGATCACCGGGATGTCGAGCTGGCGGATGAACTGCTTGAGGTTGAGCGGCTCGACCTGCTTGGACACGTGTTCGGCCGAGACAACAGTGCCCTGGATGACGAGGATGTCGAGCTCGGCGGCCATGATCTCGTCGATCAGGGCCTCGGTCCGCTGCGGCGTGACCGAAGCACAGGCGGTGACCCCCGCCTGTCTGATCTCGCGAATCCGCCGGCCGACCAGCTCGGGCCGGATCGGAGCCTGGTACAGCTCCTGCATGCGGAGCGTGGCCTTCTCGGTCGGGGTCTCGGCTATCTCGGACAGCACGGCGTCGGGATCGTCGTACCTGGTCCACAGACCCTCGAGATTCAGGACGCCCAATCCACCCAGCCGGCCGAGCTCGATGGCGGTCGCCGGAGACATCACGCCGTCCATCGCCGCCCCCAACAGAGGCAGATCGAACCGGTACGCGTCGATCTCCCACGTGATGTCGACGTCTTCGGGGTCACGGGTGCGTCTACTGGGCACGATCGCTATGTCGTCGAACCCGTACGCCCGACGGCCCGACTTGCCGATGCCGATCTCGACCTCAGCCATATGGCCCTACTCCCTCGTAGCCCTGGGAAACAACGGAGTCTAGTAGCGCCGTCACCCCTTCGTGACCGACCTCAGGATCTGTTTGGCGATGGTGGAGTTCATCTCGTATGCGGCACTACGTCCGGCCTGGCCCACCTTCTTGACCACGCTGCCGCCGGTGACCTCCTCGACCGCGCCGAGACCGTCGATCACGAGCTTCTTGGTGATGTCGGTCGCCTTGTACCCGAGATCGGTGAGGCCCTTGACCAGGTCGTTCTCCTTGATCGGCGCCGGAGCGCTCGCCGCGATGACCTTGAGGGCGTCCTTCGTGACCGCAGCCGACTGCTCGACAACCCCCACCGCGGTGGCGGCGTCGTCGTCGAGCTCGGCCGACCACAGCCACTTGCGAACCTGCGTGACGAGTTCACCGTGCGTCTCGGCCTCGAATCGGAGCTCTGGCATGACACGGATGGTATCCCGTCGGTCGCTCAGCCTCGGCTCAATGGCCACCTCAGGGCGTGTAGCCACCGACCAGGGTCATCACGCCGAGGCCGACGAGGCCGGCCGAACAGAGTCCGGTGAGCGTCGCATGCCACCGTTCGGTCTCGGCCAGTCCAGCGACCGCCACGACGAGCGGGAACACGACCAGGGCGTACCGCCCGGTCGAGTCGAGATTCTGAGCGCTCAGGGCGACGACGGCAGAAGCTGCCGCGTAGGCGAACCATGCCGTGGGTTGACGCCTGGCCACCACGACCAGCAGGAACAGCCACAGGACGGCGAAGGCGATGTTCGGGGCGTCGTGCTGAGCCTCGGACACGACCTCGACGATCCCATCCCAAAGCCGGGCCGGCGCCCAGCGGAACCCGGCCCGGAGCTGCCTCTGCAGGTCGATGGGATCCCGCCAGCTCCCGAGTCGCACCTCGACCCAGGCCAGGAACGCCAGCGTGCCCGCGGCCGGTGCGGCCACCACGGCGGCCACCGGGGGCCACGACCGCACCGAAGCCCGGATGTCGGGCCAGAGCACGACCAGCGCGGGGAGGGCCAACACCACTGCCACGGGTCGGGTCAGACCGGCAGCGAGGCCCGCCAGAACGGCGACGGCCCACCGTCGGCGTTGTACGGCACCGATGTAGACGACCGATGCCAGGAGGAACAGCGACTCGCCGTAGGCGAGAACGAAGACCGTGGCCGTGGGAAACAGGTTGACGTACCACGCCGACCGGTCGGCCAGGCGTACGTCGCCCGTGGTATCGAGAACCAGGCCCCGTAGTCCCACGGCGGCCAGGAGCGCCACGGCATTGGCCACCAGAATCAGGGCCGGCCCGTGGTGGCCCCCCAGCAACCCACCGAGAACCCACCCGAGGGCGGGGAACAGTGGGAAGAACCGAACCGCCTCGAACGGGACCTGCGCGTAGCCGCTCCGGGCCAACTGTTCGTAGAAGTCGCCATCCCAGGTGATCAGCCCCTGATCGAGGTGCAGCGGTCGCGGATCGAGGGCCTGCTCGACGGCGATCGCGTCCGCCACGACGAACGCCACCACGACCAGGACCCGCGCCAGCACCCACCCGGGCAGCACCGCTCCGAACGCGGCCCGGTCGAACCACCGCACGGAGGTGACCGATCCGTCCGAAGCTCCGACCGTGGCTCTCACTGGTCGGCTGGCGGGCTGAGGTAGAGAGAGGCGGGCTCGTAGTACTGCTCGGCGTCCTCCGACAAGACCACGGTGATGCCCTGCTGCGCGCCGAGCAGAGCCACGAGCTCAGGGCACTGCCCCTCGAGCGTGCGGTAACCATCGTTTGCCACCAGCCAGATCCGACCGCCGTCGACCACGACGTCGGATGTCAACTCGGACACGAAATCGGCCGGCGACGCCGCGGCGTGGCGTTCGGCGTAGTCGGTCCAGTCCACCCTCTCGGCCATCCCGAAGCTCGGGTAGGTGAACATCGTCAGATCGGTCTCGAGCTCTCGGGCGACCGCCGGTCCGAGCTGATCAGGGCAGAACACGACCACATCGTCGCGACCCGCCCCGGCATCGATGCGGGCGGCGATCTGCTCTGCCTGGGTCCGGTCCCCGAGCAGGCCATCGATCACGCCGATCCATCCGGCGCCGATGAGCGTGACGGCCAGCGTGAGAGCGACCCACCGCGGACCGATTCTCAGGAGGCCGGTCGCCACGATCACGACCACGATCGGCAGCACGTACGAGGCGTAGCGGGGCTGGAACGTCGACGATGACAGCATCGAGGCGGCCCAGGCGACGGCCAGGGTCGCGATCGCAACCGCGGCCGGCCCGATCGAGGCCGCATCGGGCCGCCGTTCCAGAACGAGCAGCGCAGGATCGGGATCGGCCCGACCGAAGAGCCCGATGACGACGAGGGCGAGGAGCAACGCCGCAGCCAGCTGGGGCTCCGAGAACGGTCCTCCTGCGAAATCGACCGCCGAGAGCCACACGAAATCGGCTGGTCGTGACGCTTCGCCCCACGGCGTGCCGGTGTGTCGGAGCTGGGTGAGAAACGACGGCAGCCAAGGGATAAACGCGAGCCCACCCACAGCCATGGCGACCATCACCTTCCACGCCGAGCTCACACGACCCCTGATGGCCGCCCAGGCCAGGACCAGGCCGACCGCCGCGAGGAAGAACAGAGACCAGTAGTGCGTGTACAGCAGCAGCGCGGTCGTGACCCCGACGCCGACCAAGCGAACGGGGCTCGGTCGCTCGATGGCCAGGTCGACCGCGTACCAACCGACCACGACGAGGAGCATCACCAACGAGTACATGCGGGCCTCGGTCGCGTACCGGATGGCGAAGGGCGACGCGGCGAGAAGACCGGCCGCGACCCAGGCCACCCTCGACCCCCGCCTTCGAGCCACGATCCAGAGCATGGGCACCGTGGCGATCGAGAACACCGCCGACAGCGCCCGCACCGCGCCGTCGGACTCGCCGAACAGCTCGATCCAGCCGTGGAGCAGGACGTAGTAGAGCGGGGGATGGCCGTCGAGGCGCAACGCCCCGGGGATCTCGCCGAGCGGCAGGCGGGCGATGTTGACCGAGAGGGCCTCGTCGAGCCAGAGCGGGGTGCCCGCGTAGAAGCGCAGGACCAGACCCCCGGCCATCGCCACGATGAGCACAGCTGTGGCGGCCCACCACCGTTCCGCCTTCTCGGGCTCTCGGTCGGTCGCTCCGAGGCCGCCGGGGGCGGACTCGGTCACGAGCGATCGATGTCGTCGGACTCCAACTGAGCCCGCACGCGATCCAGCGTCCCGGCGATCTCGGCCAGTCGGGTCCGCTCCTCCAACGTCAGGTACCCGAAGGCCTTTCGGGCTCGTCGCAGCGTCGAGAACGCAATCCTGCGGAGCCGCGAATCCTTGACCCAGGGATTGGCCACATCGGTGCGAAAATCGAGGCGTGCCGCGGACAGCTCGAGCTGGTACCACCGCATGATCTTCTCGAAGTTGTGCCGCTCGCCCGCCACGGGATCGAACGCGGTCGGCAGGTCACCGAACAGACTTCCCTGCTCGTAGAGCTGCGGATAGAAGTTCTCGAACACGTACTCGACCGGCCGGACGTAGAACGGCCACGAGCCCGGGTACTCGGGCCACCCGAGAGTACGGAACACGCGCGGCGGGTGGAACCGTTCGGGATAGACCGAGCGGCCGTAGTTGAAGTAGAGGCTCCACTCGCAGATCGCGTTGCTGGGAGTGAACCGCTCGACCGCCTCGAAGGCCTCCTGCAACACATCTCGCGCCATGACCTGGGGCATGTGGGCGCCATAGCTGTAACGGGGACAACCGAGGTAGACCAGCGCCTGGTGGGTGAGGTGCTGCGCACGGTCGAAGTCGGTGTTGCTCCAGCGCCAGGCGGCCAGGTCGTAGCTGTAATACCCGTGGTATCTGCCGTCCTCGACGAAGAACGAGGGGTCGACCGGCTTGAGCGGTCGGTAGTCGTCATCGGAGAGGATGAACTCCTCACGGACGAGTCCCTGCTTGAGCAGCCCCTTCCGGATCATGATGTTGCGCGACACGTGGTCGGCGGTGACCAGCGATGCGTGCTCGTTCCCGACGACCATCTCATCGCTCACCGCCGTCATGGAGACCGGGAGGTCGAGCCTGAACCGGTCGAGCGCCTGCTCCGGGGCGACCACTACGACATCGTCCACCCACGGCATGTGGTGGGTGACGTGGTCGAGCGTCTCGGCGAAGACCTCGGGGCGGTTGGAGATGTAGACGATCTGCATTGGAGTTGGGCCTGGGCCGACCGAGGCAGATGCCTCCCCCCTCCAGGCGCCCTCACACTCTAGATCGGCCGGAGGTGATTTCTCATGAGCGACCACACTTGTCGGGCCGCATCATCCCAGGTCGGGGGCGGATCCGAAGCTGATGCGTGGACGAGCATCTGGCGCTCTACCTCATCGGTCAGGAGCAGCGACAGGGTCGATGACCATGCCTCGACGTCTGTGGGATCGCACAGCAGCCCACCCCGTCCGAGCGCTTCCGGGAGCCCACCGCCCGTGCTGGCCACGACCGCGACGGCGTGCCGGCGGGCCTCGAGCACAGGTAAGCCGAGCCCTTCGTCCAGTGACGGCATCGCCACCACGGTTGCCCGCCGGTACAGGAGGGCCAGTTGAGCGTCGTTCACCGATGACAACCAGCGCACCCCCCGATCGGAGCGGTGTAGGCGGCGGAGGCGCCGGGCCAGCGCATCGGATCGCCAGCCGAGCCGGCCCACGACGAGGAGCTCGACCGACCCGTCGGCCACCTCGGCGGCCACCCGCGGGTCACGGTCGAGCATGCGCTCCCATGCGTCGAGCAGGAGCCCGTGGTTCTTGCGAGGTTCGATCGTGCCGACACAGAGGACGTATCTCTCCGCGACCACCGATGGGAGCTCGGCGTCTCGTTCAGGCGCCAGGCCGTCCGAGCCGAGGCTGACGACGTCCGCTTCGACCGGCGCGGAGCCGAGCTTCCGACCGACCCGTTCCAGCCTGTCCCGACTGTCCTGACTGATACAGATGATGAGGGACCCGGCTCCCAGGTGGGCCGCGACGTGGTCACGGAACTTGTCCCGGACCGCCGGCACGAACCAGTCGGGTCGCTCGAAGGGAAGCGCGTCGTAGCCCATCATCACCGTCTGGACGCCCCGGTCTCGCAACAGGGGGAGCAGCTCGGCCCGACGGGGGTCGACATGCCACGCAGCGTCGGAGTCGAAAAAGACACTCCCCGCTTCGAGCACCGGGCTTCGGAGATGGCCCGGCACCGCGGGCTCGGCTGCGCCGGGGTCTCGTCGCCGCCGGTGAGGAACCCGACTCCTGAGCGAGGACAGCACCCCGGCCAACCGGGTCCCGGCCAGGGTGCGGCGCAGGAAGGACGGCGACCGGGGGGCTCCCCCCGAGGAGAGCCGGCGCAGCTCGTCGTCGGTCAGCCGACGCCATCCCATGGCGTCGCACGTGATCGGCACCAGCTCGAACCCGTTGGACAGAGCCACCCGGCGCCGACGTACCAGCTCGATGGTGACCCGCTGGATACCCGTGGTCGACGGAGCGGCGAGGGTGTTCGTGACGTCGACATACACCGGCTGTCCGGCCGTCATGGCCACACGCTCGCTTTCACCGCAGCGACGAAGGGCTCCGTCAGAACGGACCAGTCCACCGATTCGCCGACCCACCGTCGGGCCCGCTCCATCCGCGCCTCGGCTGCCTCGGGATTCGACAGGACCTGGTCGATCACCACCCGCATGCCACCCCGGCCGGCGATGGACACCAGATCACCGGGCACACCGCGGGCACCGACCGGTGTCGTCACCACAGGGAGACCGGAGGCCAGAGCCTCGATCACCTTCAGATTCGATCCGCCGCCTTCGGTGACGGGATTCAGGGCGATCGTGGCGCCGGCGAGTATCTCGGCGAGCTCGTCGTCATCGACGGTCCCGGTGATCGTGACGTTCTCGGGAATGGTGGTTGGATCCAGCACCTCGCCACAGCGGCCCACGACGAGGAACTCCACGTTGGGCATCCGGGGGGCCAGCTGGATGATCCGATCCGCGGCGGCCAGGTTCGGCGGGTGCCCCGATCCGACGAAGATCGCCACGCCGGCCGCACCGACCGGCCGACCGAGCCTCTCCAGGAGCCGGCCCGTCGCCCGCACTCGTTCCGGACCCGTCGTGAAGGTGAGCCGGGACAGATCCGCCCCGTTCGGTACGACCACGATGTCCCGGTCGGTCCCGGCGATGGCGGCGAAGGCCTCGCGGTCCGCCTGCGTCGGGGTGGAGACGAGCACCGACTCACGCACGGCGGTCGTCTCGACCCGTTCGACCTGGGAACGCCACCAGTCCCCCGCCTCGTCATCGGGGAGGATCTGGTCCTTCAGAGCGAGCTCGTAGTTGTGAGCGTCGTAGACGATCGGTACGCCGGGGGCGAGCTCTCGGGCCGCCTCGACCAGGTACGGGTGAGCGAGCACGATCACGTCGGCGACAGCACAGCTGGCCCGGATCTCCCTCACGAGCTGGGGAGACGCGCGCCACAGGACGGCCGCCGCCATGTCGGTCACCGATGCCACTCCGCTGAGCCCACGCAGCTCGGTCTCGGCGTCGCGGTGACGGGCCGATCGGGGGACGACGACCTCGGTGATGGGTCGCTCGGCCGAGGTGACCTCGGCAACGCTGGTCGCATCGGATCCGAGCGACACGATGTCGACCCGAGCCGTCGAGGCGAGGGCATCGGCCAGAGCGCTGGCCCGCCGGGAGCCACCACCAAGGCCTTCGAGAACGGGGTATGTGCTCAACATGGCGATCCGGCGGTCGGCCCGGCCGCTCGCAGCCCCGGACGGTGGTGCGAGCAGCTCCGACGTCACGATGTCCCAGGTGATTCCGGCGGCGAAATCCCGACCGGCCCGACCCAGACGTGCGGCGAGTTCACGGTCGTCAGCCAGCCGGTCGATCGCCGTGGCGACCGCCTCGGGCGTGGGAGCGACCTGCAGGCCGCGTTCGTCCTCGCCGACCAGCTCGGCGATACCCCCCGAGTCGTCACAGGTCAGTACCGGCCGCGCCGCGAGCATGGCCTCGAGTGCGACGTAGCCGAGATCCTCGTCCTCGGGGAGGACGACCACGGCGCTCGCCCGACGGTATCGGTCGGTCAGGGCATCGTCGCCGAGCGGTCCTTCGACGGTGACCCGGTCGTCGCCGGCAGCCTGGTCCTCGAGCCGAGGACGCTCGGGACCCTCACCCACGATCGACAACCGGACCCGGTCGGATCGCACGTGGGTCATGGCGGCGATCACCAGGTCATGGCGCTTCACGGGCTCGAGGCGACCGACCGAGAGGAGCTCGATGTCACCGGTCGACGGGCAGTCCGACGGGCCCGGATCGAGGCCGGGTGGTGGGTAGACCACGCCGACATCGACACCCTCGGGAAAGTAGCCAGCGCGCTCGGCCACGCGGTGCGATATGGCGAAGTACCGACGAATCCGGCGGGGATGGAGGGCGACTCGATCGAGGAACTGCACGACCGAACGGGCCAGGGGACCCGGTATGGCGAACGCGTCGGCACCGGGGCCGAGGTCAGCCGCAGCAGCGGCGAGCTCCGCACCGATCAGGTCTAGCTGCGGGTCGCGACCACTCCCCTCGACGATCTCGAGCACCCGCGTCAGCGCCGGATGGTCCGGAATCCGGGCGTCGATCAGGTGGGCCTCGGGGTACCGGTCGTACAAGCCGCGGAGAGGATGCAGCATGTAGACGACGTGGTTCGGATGGTCGATCATCCAGGCCGGGTACTTGCCGGTGAGCACCAGATCGACGTGCGACAGGTCGAGGTCGGCGAACTGTTGGTAGGCGGCCACGAGGTCGGGGAGCGAGTGCTCGCGGACCGGGAGCTTGATCGTCTCAACCGAGTGGCCCTGCCGATCGAGATGTCCGGCCAGTCCCGTCCACAGCCGTTCGGCGCCACCGGAGCGTAGCGGCACCGGGCTGGGTGCGACGACGGCCACTCTCATGACCGGCCATCCGGTGGCAGCGGGCGACCCGACCCCCTGGTGGCCTCGATGGCCTCGCGTACGATGGCATCCATGTGGGCCGCCACCGACCCGCTCCTCCGACGGGCCATCGCCCGACGCTGCCGGCGGCGGGCGGCCCGAACGAGCCGTGGGCCTCGTCCGTGGCCGGTGCGCAGCCAGGTCGCCAGTCGCCGGTCGTGTCGCTCCCGGTCACTCATGACGCCGAACGTCCGTCCATGGCCATGACCGACCCACGAAACGGCTGCGATCGCTGCCCGATCGGTGAGGCACCGATCCGACGGCCGGCCCGGGGCACACGCGTGGCGAGGGTCCCCGGCAGCAGAGCCAGGAACGACAGGAATGCGAGGCAGCGCACCTTCAGCCTCTGCCGGGCAGCCGTGCCGGCCTCCGCCCGGCCCCCCAGGAGCTCGTGTCGGACGAGGCCGAGCGTTGCCCGCACGTGGCCGACCGCTGTGCGCGCCATCGGCCCGGCCGAACCGTTACGGGCCATCGTGAGCAGCCGATTCCGTTCGTTGTGGAACACGAACGACGCCGAGCCCTCGACCGTCGTGGCGGTGTGGATGTGCCGCAGGGTCGACTCGGGTACCGTCCGATACCGCCAGCCTCGGCGTGCACCGCGCCAGCCGAGGTCGAGATCCTCGTAGTAGGTGAAGAAGCGAGGGTCGAACAGGCCGACGTCGTCCAGGAAGGCCCGGCGGAACAGCACTCCACCACCCGAGAACGAGAAGACGTCGGTCACCTCGTCGCAGCTGCCGTCGTCGATCCGACGGAAACACCGGTCCGCCCCCGAACCGTCGGGGTGCAGGACTGTTCCGAAGTTGTTGATGACGGCGAGCGAGGGCCCCTCACACCGGATGGTGGTGCAACGGGGAGTGGGGGCACCGGTGGTCACGGTCGTGAGGGCGACAGACCACGAGGCGGCATCGCCGTCCACCACCGGCAATAACAGCTGGGCTCCGATCTCCACGTCGAGGACGTGGCGTCCAAGCTCACCCGGATCAGGTCTTCGGACCGCTCCGGGGCCCGGCTGCACCCGCGCCAGGACGTCCCGGCCGTCGACGGTCAGAGCCGTCACCCGCCCGCCCTCTTCGGCCTCGACGGCGACGAACTGCGGTGCGAACAGGATCTTCGGAACGGCCGCTCCGAGATGCGGGTCGTCGTCGAGCGCGCGGACCAACGGTTCGAGCCACGCCGGATGCACGGTCGCGTCGTTGTTGACCAGCGCCAGATGGTCCACCGCAGCGAGCTCGCGCATGCCGATGTTGCAGGCTTCGGCGAAGCCCACGTTGCCACCGCTGAACCGGTACCGGACGGGGGGGAACCGTTCGGTCACGGCCGAGGCGAGATCGCCGTCGTCACCGTTGTCGACCACCATCACCCGCAACCTGTCGGACGGCCAGAGGCAGTTCACGAGGCTGTCGACGCATCGCAGCGTCAGGTCCATGGCCCGGTAGTTGACCACGACGACTCCCACCAACGGGTGGGCCGTCCCGGCGTCAACCATCGGCCATCGTGGCGAGTCGCTCCCACAAGGCCTCGACGTTGCTCATCGTGGTGTGGGTCCCTCCGATCGCGACCCGCAGGATGTACCGGTCGTCGACGACGGTGTGCGTGACGAACGCTGCCCCCGAGGCGTTCAGATCGTCCACCATGCGTCGCGTGGCATCGTCACCATCCCGATGGCGCAGGCACACGAGCGAGAGTGTGCGAGCCACCGGCAGTTCCAGCGCCGGATGATCCCGGACGCGATCCTCCAACCACCGGGCTGCCGCGATGTGCGAACGGATGTGTGACCGCAGCCCCTGCACACCGTAATGACGGAAGACGAACCACAACTTGAGCGCCCGGAACCGACGACCGAGCGGCACCTGCCAGTCCCTGTAGTCGACGACGGTCCCGGAAGCCGAGGCCTCGTTGCGGAGGTACTCGGGCAGGATGGACAGCGCAGCGATCAAGCTGGTGCGATCTCGGACCCAGAAGGCGGAGCAATCGAAGTTCGTGAGCAGCCACTTGTGCGGGTTGAAGGTGTAGCTGTCGACCCTGTCGACCCCGTCGATGACCCACCGGTGCTCGGGACACACGGCGGCCGATCCGGCGAACGCCGCGTCGAGATGCACCCACATGCCGTGCGACTCGGCCACATCACAGATCGCCTCGGTGGGATCGAATGCCGTCGTCGAGGTCGATCCGGCGGTGGCGCAGACGAAGAAGGGCACCCTTCCTGCTCGTCGGTCGTCGGCGACCAAGCCGGCCAGCGCGACCGGGTCCATCCGTTGCCGCCCGTCGGTCGGCACCGTGCGGAGCTGCTCCCGCCGCAGTCCGGCCACCCTGGCCCCCTTCTCCAGCGACGAGTGCGTCTCCGACGAGACGTAGGCCGTGAGCCGGTCGAGCGACTCGTTGCCACCGGCCCGCTCCCGCGCCGCGACGAGCGCGCACAGGGCACCGCTCGAAGCCGAATCCTGGATTACACCGCCTCCGCTCGCGTCGGATCGGAAGTGGTTCGGGAGTCCGCAGGCCGACACGAGCCAGTCCAACATCACCTGCTCGACCTCGGTGCAGGCGGGACTGGTCGACCACAACATGCCCTGCACGCCGAGGGCGGCGGAGATCAGGTCCGCCAGCACGGACGGACCGCTGGCGTTGGCCGGGAAGTAGGCGAAGAAGTCGGGGGACTGCCAGTGGGTGAGCCCGGGAAGTACCACCCGATCGAGATCGGCCAGGACCGCATCGAAGGGCTCGTGCTCCTCGGGGGGCTCGGGCGGGAGCTGCCCGAGAACCGCTCCGGGTTCCACCGCGGCGAGCACCGGATGGTCGGCAACGGTCGCCATGTAGTTCGCGATCCAGTCGATCGTCCTGTACCCGAGCTCCCGGAAGGCCTCGGGATCGAGATGAGCCGGGAGTTCGGCGGCCGATGGAGTAGTCATGGTGTCGGCGACGCTACTCCCACCAGGGTTCGGGTGACTCCCCACCGAGCTCGCTGATCGGATCCCACCGCGCTCGCTCGCGACCCAGCCCGACCGCGATCGTCAGGAGCTGGCGGAGCATGGCGGCGGTCGCTCCCCACACCGTGTCACCGAACAGCTCGAAGAAGAACATTCGCACCCAGCGCTCGTCCCGGCCCCACAGCTCCTCGCGGAACACCTCGTCTCTGAGCAGTTCCGACAGCGGCACGTGGAGGATCTCGTCGACCTCGGACCGATCCGCCTCCAGGTCGGGGAGGCCGGCGACGACGCCGACGTAGGGGACGATCGCGTTGCGACTCACGAAGGTGGTCAGATGATCCAGCTCGCCGATGATCTCGACCTCGGCCGGGACCAGACCGATCTCCTCCTCGGCTTCCCGCAACGCGGTCGACGCCAGGTGATCGTCACCCTCTTCGTAGCCGCCGCCGGGGAAGCTGACCTCACCGGTGTGGCTGCGCATGTGCCATGCCCGCCGGGTGAGCACCACGTGCACCTCACCATCGTCGGTGGCATACAGCGGAGCGAGCACCGCGTTGAACCTGGCGCCGTCAAACTCGATTGCGGCCGGTTTCGGATCACCTGACGAAGCCAGCCGTTTCCGTACAAGATCGAGCGTGACGACCCGTTCGGTGGGGCTCAGCCGACCCCACGGGGCCGGGCCGCCGGACAGGTGCCCCGCGGGTCGGGGGATGCGCTGAGGTCCGCCACGGCGCGGGCTCACTCGGCGGTGGCGTCGGCGTCGGCCGACACGGCCGCCAGGGACTCGAGGAGCTCGGGCATTCCGCCGGTCTTCAACTCGGCGAGGGTCTTGCCCGGAAGGGCGTCACCGGCCTCCCAATGCTGCCAGATGGCGAGCAGCTTCGCGGGGTCGGGCGGCGGTCGATCCATCCGGCGAGCCTACCGGGGCGCACTTGAGCCCTCACGCTCCACCCGAGCCGAACTTTGGGCACTCACCCGCACATGCGTGGGTTCAGTGCCCAAAGTTCGGGAAGTCCCGCTCGTCCCAGACGCGGGAAGGGACCGGCTCGGAGGCCGATCCCTTTCCGCGAACAATCAGGCTGAGGTCTGCCTACATCATCCCCATGCCGTCCATGCCGCCGCCGGGCATGGCGGGCATGCCGCCCCCGGCTTCCTCGACCTTGTCGGCGATCAGGACCTCGGTGGTCAGAAGCAGGCCGGCGATGGATGCCGCGTTCTGCAACGCGGCCCGGGTGACCTTGGCCGGGTCGATGACTCCGGCCTTGAGCAGGTCCTCCATCTCGCCGGTCGCAGCGTTGAGACCGGTGTTGCCGGTCTCGCTCTCGACCTGACGCACCGTCACGGCGCCTTCGAGACCCGCGTTGTCGGCGATCAGCCGAGCCGGGGCCTCGAGGGCCGTGTAGACGCTACCGGCGCCGGTCTGCTCATCGCCGTCGAGCGAGTCGACGAGCTTCTGGACGCTGGCCCGGGTCCGGAGAAGTGCCGTACCACCACCGGCGACGATGCCCTCTTCGATGGCCGCGCGGGTGGCGCTGAGCGCATCTTCGATGCGGTGCTTCTTCTCCTTCAGCTCGACCTCGGTGGCCGCGCCGACCTTGACCACGGCAACGCCGCCGGACAACTTGGCGAGACGCTCCTGGAGCTTCTCACGGTCCCAGTCCGAATCGGTGTTGTCGATCTCGGCCTTGATCTGGCTGATGCGGCCCTCGACGTCGGACTTCTCGCCGGCGCCTTCCACGATGGTCGTGTCGTCCTTGGTGACGACGATCTTGCGGGCTGTACCCAGCAGATCGAGGGTGGCGTTCTCGAGCTTGAGACCGACGTCCTCGCTGATGACCTGGCCACCGGTGAGAATCGCCATGTCCTGGAGCATCGCCTTGCGGCGCTCACCGAACCCGGGAGCCTTCACCGACACCGAGTTGAACGTGCCACGGATCTTGTTGACCACGAGGGTGGCCAGAGCCTCGCCCTCGACGTCCTCGGCCACGACCAGAAGCGGCTTGCCGGCCTGCATGACCTTCTCGAGCAGGGGAAGCATGTCCTGCACCGAGCTGACCTTGCCCTGGCTGAATAGTACGTACGGATCCTCGAGAACGGCTTCCTGCCGCTCGGGATCGGTCACGAAGTACGGCGAGAGGAAGCCCTTGTCGAACTGCATACCCTCGACGAAGTCGAGATCCATGCCGAACGTGTTGGATTCCTCGACGGTGACGACACCGTCCTTGCCTACCTTGTCGATGGCGTCGGCGATGACCTCGCCGATCGCCGGATCGGCAGCGGAGATGGCCGCCACCTGAGCGATCTCGGCCTTCTCGTCGATCTCCTTGGCCTGATCGGCCAGAGCATCGACCGCAACCTGCACGGCCTGCTCGATGCCACGCTTGAGCCCCATGGGGTTGGCGCCGGCAGCCACGTTGCGGAGACCGACTCGGATGAGCGCCTGGGCCAGCACGGTCGCAGTGGTGGTCCCGTCACCAGCGATGTCGTTGGTCTTGGTGGCCACCTCCTTCACCAGCTGGGCACCCATGTTCTCGTAGGGGTCTTCGAGCTCGATCTCACGAGCGATCGAAACACCGTCGTTGGTGATGGTCGGGGCACCGAACTTCTTGTCGAGGACCACGTTGCGGCCCTTTGGACCGAGCGTGACCTTGACGGCGTCGGCCAGCCGGTTGACACCGGCCTCGAGGCTGCGGCGAGCCTCTTCGTCGAACTTCAGGATCTTGGGCATCAGTACTCCTACTTGATGATCGCGAGCACGTCGCGGGCGGTCAGGATGAGAACGTCTTCACCTTCGACGGTGATCTCGGTACCGCCGTACTTCGAGTAGACGACGGTGTCGCCGACGGTGACGTCCATGGGGACGCGCTCGTCGCCATCCTCGTTCCAGCGACCGGGTCCGGCGGCCAGAACTTCGCCCTGCTGGGGCTTCTCTTTTGCGGTATCGGGAATCACGAGTCCACTTGCGGTCATCGCCTCGGCGTCTCCGGGGCGGACCACGATACGGTCCTCGAGGGGTTGCAGGTTCATCCACGCCTCCCAGCGCATTCTGATGAAGGGTTTACGGGAAATGACCCGGGTTCGCGGTTGTCACCGGCCCGCAGTTGCGGTTCCGATGCTGGCACTCTCCCAAGCCGAGTGCCAACGCTAGCAGTCTCGACCCGCGACTGCTACCCCTCGCGAGAGGTTTCTCGACCCGGGGCCACACCTGGCTGGTTGGACAAACCCAATCCGGGTACCGCCCCGATGTCGAGGGGCGACGGTCCGTCCAGCCGGAGCCGATGCCAGGCCGCGGCAGCGACCATCGCGGCATTGTCCGTGCACATCGAGCGCGCGGGGAGCAACCCCTGGATGCCATCCTCGACGCACACATCGAGCGTCCGCTCCCGGAGCAGGCTGTTGGCCGCGACCCCACCGGCCAGGCAGATGCCCTTGGCGCCGTGGACCCGGGCCGCCTCCCGGGCCTTGGTGACGAGAACGTCGACGACGGCTTCCTGGAACGAGGCGGCCACGTCGGGCGTGGCGGCATCGGGATGCTTCCGGACGTGGTTGACGACCGCGGTCTTCAACCCACTGAACGAGAACGAATACTCCTCATCCGGCATGGCGCGGGGAAACGCGATGGCCTCGGGGTCTCCCTCCATCGCCAGGGCATCGATGGCCGGTCCACCCGGGTACCCGAGTCCGAGGAACCGGGCCACCTTGTCGAAGGCCTCCCCGGCCGCATCGTCGACGGTGCCGCCCAACACCTCGTATCTGCCGTGTCCGTCCATGCGAATCAGCATCGTGTGGCCGCCCGACACGAGCAGTACCACGACCGGCAACTCGATGTCGGGCTCTTCGAGCAGGGGCGCGTAGAGGTGCGCTTCGAGGTGGTTCACGGCCACGAACGGTACGTCCCATGCCAGAGCCAGGGCCTTGGCCGCGCTCACGCCGACCAGGAGCGATCCCACCAGACCGGGGCCGTAGGTAGCACCGACCGCCTGGATGTCGGCATCGACCAGCCCCGCCTCCACCACCGCCTGGGCCACGACCGGGATGAGAAGCTCCTCGTGGGCCCGGGAAGCTATCTCGGGTACCACACCGCCGAAGCGGGCGTGCAGATCGACCTGGCTGGACACCACCGAGGACAGGGTCCGCACGCCATCGCAGACCACCGCCGCGGCGGTCTCGTCACAGGATGTCTCGATCCCCAGAATGGTTCCGACGTCGTTCATGGCCGTGCCTCCGCGGCGCTCGTCGCCACCGGGGACGTGGCCGCGACCTCGCCGCTCGATCGGGCCCGGATCGCGTCGAGGCGCTCCCGGTACTCGGGACCGTCGATCTCGTGAGCCCACATGACCAGAGCATCCTCGCCATCGGGTCTGTAGTAGTCCCGACGAGTCCCCGCCGGTGCCAGGCCGAAACGCCGGTAGAGCGCCTGGGCCGCGGTGTTTCCCATCCGCACCTCGAGGGTGAGTGCGGTGGTCCCGAGCGCCAGGGCATGGTCGATCAGCGCGACCATCATCCGGGTGGCGACACCGCGGCGCCGAACGTGTGTCGGCACCGAGAGGTTCGTCACATGCGCCTCGTCGGCTGCGAAGAACAGGCCCCCGAAGCCCACGACCCGCGCCATGTCCATGATCGCCACGACGTAGTGCCGCTCATCACCCAGGGACAGTTCCCGTCGGAATACGTCGGCCGACCACGGGCTGGCCTGGTTCCGGAGCTCGATCTCGCACACCTGGGCCACGTGGCGTCGCCGCATGGGCATGACCTCGAAGTCCGTCATCGGACCTCCCGCACGGGCCAGTTGGCCTCGGCATCAGGCTTGCGCAGGTAGAGCGGAGCGACGTCACCGGGCGACACCCACTCCTCGCGCAGGGCTCGGGCGTGAGCGAGCTGCACGAGTGCGGTTGCGGTCGGGAACTGCATTCCCTTGTCCGCCATCTCGACCTTGCTCAATCCGCTGAACTGGTCGCGGTATCGGTGGGCGCCGTCGCCGATCAGCAGGCATTCCTCGCTGGTCGCCAAGAGCTCGGAGGCCAGATCGTCCGGCGTCCCGAGTTCGGGCCCGCGCAGTCGTTGCACGCCGCCCGGGACCTGCCGGTAGAAGGCGTAGAAGAGCTCGTCGCGTCTCGCGTCGATCGTGGCGACGATGAGGCGGGGCGTGTAGCGGGCCGGGAATGCGAGCAGATCGAGACTCTCGACCGCGATCATCGGGACCCGGAGAGCGTGGGCCAACGCCTTGCCAGACGCCAGCCCTACCCGGAGGCCGGTGAACAGCCCCGGGCCGATGTCGACGGCCACAACGCTGATCTCGGACAGCTCGATGCGAGCCTGACGGCGGGTGAAGTCGATCTGGGGCGTGAGGCTCTCGGCGTGGAGGCGGCCCCGCGACGAGTGGGCCGAAGCCAGGACGCCCTCGTGGCCGCCGATGGCGACACCGACCTGCCCGGTCGAGCTCTCGATCCCCAGGATCAGCATGATTCACTCACCCTCGGACTCCTGACCACACGCCAGCGCCATGGCCGACTGAAGCGTCTTCTGCCTGCTGGACCAGCGGGGCCCGACGCAGCGGATCTCGACCGTGCGATCATCGTCGGCTTCGCCGAACGCAAGGCGGACCTCGAGCAGATCAGCCGGCAGTATCGGGTAGATCGTGTCCCCCCACTCGATCAGGGTCACTCCCCCCGAATCGAGCAGCTCGGGCAGTGCGAGATCGCGGGCCGCCTCGAGATCGGAGATCCGGTAGACGTCCAGATGGTGGAGCTCGAGTCGGCCCCGGTAGGACCGAGCCAGGATGAAGGTCGGACTCACGACCTGTTCATCGACGCCCAGTCCGGCAGCGAAGCCCTGCGTGAAGGAGGTCTTGCCCGCTCCCAGATCGCCGGCCAGCACGATCAGATCCCCCGGTCGCACGAGCTCGGCCAGAGCGCGGGCCAGCGCCTTGGTCTGCTCCGCCGATGATGTGAGGATTCGGATCATGAGGACAGGGCTCTCTTCGCGCGCACCAGATCGGCACGGAGTTCGGCCACCGACCGGCCGCCGCCCCGAAGGACGGCCGCTGGATGATACGTCGGCACCAGGACCCGCCCGCCCAAGGGGTACACAGTGGCACGGAGCTTTGTGATCCCGGTGGACGTATCCAGCAGGAGCTGACTCGAGAACCGACCGAGCGTGACGATGACGCGCGGGTCGACGAGCTCGATCTGCTCGTCCAGGTACGGGCGACATGCGGCGATCTCGTCGGGCAACGGATCGCGGTTGCCCGGCGGCCGGCACTTCACGACATTGGCGATGTAGCAGCGATCTCGACGGAGTCCCATCTCCTCCCAGAGAAGTCGATCGAGCAGCTGACCGGACTTGCCGACGAAGGGCAGGCCCTGGCGATCCTCCTCGGCACCGGGGCCCTCCCCGACGAACATCAGGTCGGCGGCCTGGTCCCCCACGCCGAAGACGACGGAGGTCCGCGCCGCGCTGAGGGCACAACGGGTGCAGGCCGACGCGGTGGTGGCCAGTGCCTGCAGGGACGACGGCACAGCTGCGATCGTAGTGGCGACCATGCCGGTTCTCACGAGGCTCGCCCACATCGGTGGGGGTATCCCTCGCGAGATTCCGTAACGACCGAACCGGCCTGAGGTATGTACCGGACGTGACCACTCACGGACCCCAGCCCAGCGACGCCGAGTTGCTGCGCCGCGCCCGTCGGGACCCCGAGGCGTTCGGCATGTTCTACGACCGTCACGGCGACGCCGTCCTCGCCTACTTCATGCGGCGAACGGCCTGTCCGCAGACGGCACTCGATCTCGCCGCCGAGACGTTCGCCGCCGCCTTCACCGCGCGGAATCGCTTCACCGACCGCGGCATTCCCGCGACGGCGTGGCTGTTCGGCATCGCCAGGAACAAGCTCGGCCGGTTCGCACGCTCGCAGCGGGTCGAGACCCGCGCCCAGCGCCGGCTGGGCATGGAGCGCATCGAGCATCACGCCGCCGAGTTGGATCGCGTCGAGGCACTGGTCGACCTGTCGCCGATCGCGGAACGACTCGATCAGGCCATCGCCTCGCTGTCACCCCCGGTCGCCCTGGCCGTTCGGCTGCGCGTCGCCGAGGAGCTCCCCTACGCCGACGTCGCCGACCGGCTCGGGTGCAGCGAAGGAGCCGCTCGCGTCCGGGTGTCCCGCGGCCTCAGCCATCTCGCCACCGTCATGGAGGCATCATGAACGATCCCCAGCAATCACAGCTGCGCTCGGCCCTCGTCGCCGGCGCTGCTCATGCCAATCGCCGCCGCCGGCAGCGCGTTGTCCTGCTCGGCGCGGCGGGAGCCATCGCACTCGTCGCCGGGATCGGATGGGCTGCTACCCGCCCGGCGGACCAGGTGCCCGTCGTCGACCCGGCGGGGCCCGCCTCCGTGAGCGTGCCGAGGCCGACCGTCGAGCCGGCGATCGGCACCGAGTGCGGCGATGTCGAGCGGCCCGGAACCGATTCCGGAACGTCCAGGATCAACGCCGATGTCGACGGCGACGGCGACGTCGATGCCGTCTGGGTCGAGTGGGAAGGCGAGCAGTCGGTCCTGGTCGTCCAGGAACCGTCCGGCGAGCAACGGGCGATCGACCTGCCTCCGCCCCTCATGGTGGAGGTGCTGGGAGCCGGCGATCTCGACGGGACCGGTGCCGACGAGCTGTTCCTCCGAGCGGCGGGCAATACGGTCGACCCGGTGGCGATCGGCCGTATCGACGACCGATGCTCGTTCGCGATCGTTCCGGCGGAAGACGACGGCGCCGACCTGGCACTGTCCGTGGACGCCCGCAGCTCCGGTGTGCCGGGAGGCCTCGAGGCCATCCGGTGCGACGCCGGGGACGACGGCGTGATCGTCTACCAGATCTCAACCCGCCGCGAGGTTCCCGACCGCAACGGTGACGGCCGCGTCGATGTCGAGGACCTCACGCCGGAGGACCCGTACGTGTGGACCTGGACCGGGTTTCGGGTTGGCGACGAACTGGTGGTGGTCGAGACCGATTCGGGCCGAAGCAACTTCGCCGACCCGGCGATCCCCCTCGCCAACGACTTCGACTGCGACCTCTGACCCGTCCGATCTGTGGAGGATCTGGTCCCCCCCTGCGTGGTCAATCCTTCACAGATTCCAGTGGGGTGAGGACTCGGTCTCGGAAGAGGGCCTCGAACCGAGCGAGGTCCAGGCCCACGGCCACCGAGGCGTTGGGCTCCCGGCCGGTCAGGACGCTGCGGAGGACGTCGTTGGTCCACGCCACGGTCATCCCCTGGGCCGGGCCGTCCGACGTCTCTATCTGCACGAGGGCCCGCCGGGTCTCGAGTATCTCGGGCTGAATGGCCGCGGCCATCGCCAGCGAGTCGTAGAGGTGCAGATCATCGTCTCCGGAGAGGCGACCACGGGCGTCGATCCAGGACGCGGCCGCCTCGGCCACGAAGTCGGCCAGCGGGCCCCGACCCCGGAGTGCGGCGACCTGGTCCAGGTCGAAGTGCGTCCGATGACAGACGTCGAGGCCGACCATGGTGATCTCGGCCCCGGAGGCGAAGACGACGTCGGCCGCTTCGGGATCCATCCAGATGTTGAATTCGGCCGCCGGCGTGATGTTGCCGGCGACCTCGACGGTGCCTCCCATGATCACCAGCCCTGCCGCCTCGCCGGCGACCGTCGGATCGAGCTCGATCGCTCGGGCCACGTTGGTGAGCGGCCCGATGGCCACGAGGGTCACCTCCCCCGGACTGGCAAGAACGGTCTCGCAGATGAACTCAGCGGCTGCGCCATCGTCGCCCGGCAGCTCAATCGCAGGCACATCCCGGCCGAGCCCCTCCCGCATGCGCAATCCGGCGGTCTGGGGGATGCGGTGGTCGCTCAGCGGGTGTGCGGCACCGGCCCGCACCGGCACGTCGGCCCGGCCGGCCAGATCGAGAAGGTGATGCACGTTCGCCCACGAGTGGCTCGTGGGCACGTTGCCGGCGACAACTGTGATCCCGTCGACGGTGACGCCGGGAGATCCGAGGGCCAACAGGACGGCCAGCCCGTCCTCGGGATCGGCACCCGGCGAGCCCATCCCCGGATCGGTGTCGATGATCAGTCTCATGCCCTCTCCACGCCGGGTCCGGGAGGGGAAAACCCCCGCTGCGGTGGGTATTGCTTCCCGGATCCCGTCGCGAGGCCGTCGAAGCCCCGGTCGTAGTCGTGTCTCACCCGATCCCACCCGAATCGAGCCATCTCCGCTCGGAGTCCCGAGACTCGCCGGCGCGCTCCTTCCAGATCGCTCAATACCGCGGCGACGGCCTCCTGAGCGAGGCCCGGCTCGTAGAGCGCCGCGGCGTGCCACCGCTCCGGCACGAGCTCGGCGTGGGACAAGGCGTCGGGCAGTACGGGGACGCAGCCGGCCGCCATCGCCTCGACCACCGATATCCCGAAGAACTCATGCCTCGCGCAGCTCAAGAACACGTCCGACCGCAGGAGAAGCTGCCGGTACCGGTCGCCGTCCAGGAACTCATCGAGCTCGATGCGGTCGGCCAGCCGGTCGAGCAGTCGGGTCGTCTCCTCGTCGCGTTCGCGGACGCGCTCGCCGGCCAGCGCCAGCCGAAAAGGCACATCGGCGGCGGCCAGTCGGTCCATGATCCGCAGCCAACCGAGGGGGTCCTTGTCGTGCTCCCACCGCTGATTCCAGACCACGAGAGGCGCTTGGTCGGAGAGCCGGGCCGGGCGATCCGCTCCGAGCAGGCCGGACATCTCCACGCCGACGGGAACCACGGAGCTCTTCGCCGCCACCTCCTCGATGAGCCAATCATGACCCAGGTCGGGCGCCGCCTCGAGGAACGCGGGGAGACCCTGGAGCACCGTGTCGCGATGGAACGCAGAGTTCCACCAGACCGCGTCCGCCGCGACCATGGTCTGCCAGTTCGCCATCGCCGCATCGGTGTCGGGGCTGCGACCGTCCGGCGTCGGATAGAACAGCTGGCTCTCGTGCACGTACGCCAGCACCGTGACCGCCCCGACCGATCGACGGGCCAGGCCCAGCAGGGCGGCTCCGTGAACGAGGGAGGACACCACGAGGACGTCGGGTGGCCCATGGAGAGCGATGTCGACCTCGAGTGCTGACGCCAGGGTCACGGCACCGCCTCGGAGTCGCCAGCGCCAGAAGCGATCCGGATGGGTCACCAACCGCACCCGGTGCCGGCTGTGTTCGACCAGGCCGTCGGCCCAGGCCCGGTGTGATCCCCCGTACCATGGTTCGACCACCACGATGTCGAGTGGTTCGCCCCGATCCGGGTCGACCGTCACTCGTAGACTCGTGGTACCCGCGCCGAGATGGCACAGACGACCTCGTAGCCGATGGTGTCGAGCCGCTCGGCTGTCTCCTCGGCCGTGATCGACTCGTCACCCTGCGCACCGATGAGCACCACCTCGTCCCCCACCTCGACCTGATCACTGCCGCAGTCGACGACCAGCTGATCCATCGTCACCCGACCGATGATCGACCTGCGCCGCCCGCCGATCAGCACCTGTCCCCCGTGAGCGGAGAGGTCGCGACGGATTCCGTCGGCGTAGCCGATCGGGACCGTGGCAAGGACGCAGTCGCCCCGGGTGCGCTGGAAGTGCCCGTAGGACACGCCTTCGCCGGCCGCCGCGGTCTGGACGTGGGAGACGGCCGACACGAGCCGGAGACTGGGCTGCAGGTCGACCCGGCCGCTCAGCTCGGGCGACGGGGAGATCCCGTAGATCGCGATACCGCAACGCACCATCCCGTAGTGACTCCGACCGTGGGCCAGAACGGCTGCGGAGTTGGCCGCATGGATCAGTGGCGGCTCGTGGCCGGATGCCGCGAGCTCGGCGAGCACCGCGTCGAAGAGATCCAGTTGCTGATCGGTCGTCGGGGAATCCACCTCGTCAGCGCGGGCGCAGTGCGTCCACACGCCCTCGAGCTCCAGCGAGGCGGAGGCCGCTATGTGATCGGCCAGTTCGACCGCTTCGGCGGGTCGACAGCCGACCCGGTGCATCCCCGTATCCACCTTGAGATGTACCGGAAGGACTCGATTCGCTCGGGCGGCGGCGCGGGCGAGCCGGTCGATGCAGGCCCGGGTGTACACAGTCGGGGTGATGCGGTCCTCGGCGAGGGCCGCCTCACTGTCCGGCGGTGGCTCGGAGAGGACCAGGATGCGCGGTTCTTCGACCCCCGCCTGCCGGAGCGAGACCGCCTCCTCGACCGTGGCGACCGCGAGCCACTTCACAGCGGCACGCTCCAGCGTCCGAGCAACCGCTATGGCACCGTGGCCATAGGCGTTGGCCTTGACCACGGCGCACATCACGGCACCTCCGGCCCGGTCCGCCATGGCGCGAGCATTCCGGACGATCGAGTCGAGGTCGACCTCGGCCCGGGTCACGCGGTACAGCGTCATGGCAGCTCGGCCAGTGTGTGCGCCACCAGCTCGGGTAGATCACCGGCAACCAAACCGACCCCAACGCCACGACGACCGGCGAGCCCATGGACGTGGGCAGCAGCTGCGGTCGCCTCGAGCGCGGGTCCGCCGCGGCACAGGAAGGCACCGATGATTCCCGCCAGGACGTCGCCACTTCCCGCGGTGGCCAGCCGCTGATCTCCCGCCGTGACGACGAGCGCTCGACCGGTCGGATCGGCCACGACGGTGGTGGGACCCTTCAGCAACACGATGGCCGCGGTTTCCCGGGCCAGGTCCCGTACCGCCGAAAGGCGGTCGGCCCCCGGATCTTCGCCGGCAAGTCGACGGAACTCGCCGTCGTGCGGGGTCAGCACGGTCGGTGCCGAGCGGGCCCGGACCATGCCGATCGTGACCGAGTTGAGGCCGTCGCCGTCCAGGACGACGGGACAGCTCAGCGACCCGATGGCGAGGCCGACCTCGGCTGCGTGATCCGATCCGAGCCCGGGACCGATCACGGCCGCACCGATCCGACCGGTTTCGAGCATCGATCCCCAACCCTCGACCGGGAGAGCCACCTGGACGGCCTCGGTCGGGGCCCGGTGCTGGCCCGCACCGCCCGGTGTGCTGAGCCGGACGTAGCCGGCCCCCGACCGGAGCGCTCCGGTTGCCGCCAGACGAGCGGCCCCCGTCATGCCCGGCGACCCTGCGATGACCCAGCAGGCCGCTTCCCACTTGTGAGCGTCGACCGGGCGGTCCGGAATCCATGCCGACACGTCGGTGGTCTCCACCTCGTGTGCACCGACGTCGCCCACGTCGAGTCCGATATCGGCCACCTCGACCCGGCCGGCTGCACCGGGTCCGGCCCCGAGGAGAAGGCCCGGCTTCAGAGCCTGGAACGTGACCGTCCTGGCGGCGCGGACAGCACGACCCCGTTCCTGGCCGGTGAGTCCGTCGATACCCGACGGGATGTCCGCCGCCAGGACCGGTACGACGCCACATTCCGGCGCGATGTAGTCACGGCTGAGACTCGTGCCGAACGCGGCATCGATCACGAGGTCGCTCGCGGGGAGCGATCCGGGCGGATCGAGCGCATCCACGACCGCGACTCGGACCCCGTGGCGCTCGAGCCGGCGCGCCGCCGCCCTACCGTCTGCGCCATTGTTGCCGGGTCCGGCCACGACGACGACCCGTCGTCCATAGACCCCACCCAGCATCTCGACCGCGGCCCGAGCCAGAGCAGCCCCAGCCCGACCGATGAGGTCCTCCACCGGCTCGGACGCTCGCTCGTCCACCCGGCGCATCTCGTCGGGGGTCGTGATCGCCCTCACGAGCCGAGCTCGCCCGTACCCATCAAGTCCGCCACTGGTCGGCCAGCACGTAGACGGGGTCGGCGAGCAGATCGACGACCGGGAGCGCGGCCAGCAGATCTTCACGGAAGGTCGGTTCGGTCTCGGTGACCGCGTCCTCAAGCGCGCTGTAACGACCCCGATATCCCTCGAGCACACTGCGCATCGTGTCGACCGGGAGGCGGTCCACGAAGGTGACGTGCAACAGGGTGATCCCGACCGGCTCGGTGTCCTTTACCTCGGGCACTATCACCACCGTCCTGCCGTCGCTCCGTCCCTTCGCCACCATGACAGCACGCTCGGTGGCCGCCCGATGCTTCGTGCCACGGAGCAGGGAGGGTACGTCGGCCCGCGACGGTAGACCCACCGAGATGCCTCCCCGATCGACGACCACCGCCGTCCCGCCGGCGGTGATGTCGCCTTCGATGCGATACCGGGTGAAGCCCGTGATGGCTTCGACCGCCGGGTCGAGCGAGGCGAGCGTTCGCAGCGTCCGGTAACTGAACCGGTCACGACCGGCCCCCGACGCGAGTGTCTCGGCCACCATGGGCACGGTGAGTAGGCCCTCGTCGGAACGGGAGATCCCGACGGTCACCGTCTTCGCCTGGTGCTTGATGGCATCGACCGGACGGGTCAGTTCCTCGATCCCCTGGGTGAGCGCGGAGGTCAGGTCCTCGATCACCGCGCTGGGCGTCCCGAGCTTGCCCCGTTCGAGCTGGTAGGTGTCGAGAGGGCTGATCCGGAGCGTGTAGCGCAGCGCCGCCGTGAGAGACTGAGCCGTCGAGGCTTCCAGGTGACCGTCGTACTCCCCGGCCCGGAGACCGTCGAAAAACCGTCCTGCAGGTTCGGGGACCAGTCGTCGGAGCCGGGAGAGCACGGCGGCGGCGTCGGTGATACCCGACTCGACGATGCCCTCTATCGCCGCTCGACACTCCCGCAGAGGTCGGGCCTGTTCGTCGATCGCCAGCGCTGCCTCATAGCCGAAGAGGTGACCGACGACGGTGGCGAGAATGAACCCGAGTGCGGGGTGGGTCTCGGGCACGCTGATGACCGCGAGGGCCGCGGAAAACAGGTCGGCACCCTCGCTGGCGATGACGATGGGGGCCGCCTTGTGCGCTCGGAAGATCGCAACTTCCTTGGCCACGTCGTCGGCCGTGGAACCGACCACGCCGGCCGCGCACACGAGGATGAGTGGCTCCGAGGACAGATCGATGTGCTTCTTGTCCTCGGTCGCATCGCAGGCGATGGCTTTGTAGCAGAGCTCGGACAGCTTTATCCGGATCTCGTTGGCCGCCACGAAGTTCGGGCCGTTGCCGACGACGGCCCAGTACCTGCGACTCGGTGCGAAACGCAGGGCGGCATCGGCGATCTCCTGTCGGCGACCCAATGTGGTCTGCATCGCCGCCGGCATCTCGGCCAGTGAGGTCAGGATCGCGTGCCGTTCGTCGCTCGATTCGACTCCGGCTTCACCGGCGAGGGCGTCGGCGAGGATGAACCCCGCCGCCACCTGTGAGTAGAAGGCCTTGGTGGAGGCGACACTCATCTCGACGTCTCGGCCGTCGGCGGTGTAGAGCACACCGTCGGCCTTGTCGACCAGGTCGCTCCCCCGGCGGTTCACGATGGCCACGACCCGCGCTCCACGAGCCCGAACCAGATCAACGGTGCGATTCGTGTCGGTGGTCGTTCCCGACTGACTGATGGCGACGACGAGCACGTTCCTCATGTCGCCCTGGAGCTCGAAGCCGGACAACTCGGTGGCGGGGAGCGAGCGAACACCGATGCCACTGTCGCCGAGCACGTTCGCAATGGCCGCGGCCGCGGCCCGGCCGGCGATGGCGGCCGTCCCCTGCCCGATGACCAGAATCTCGTCGATGGCGCCGGTTCCGAGGGCAGCGCGGAGCTCGATCGGGAGAGTCTCGTCACCGACTATCGCTCGCAGCCGCCCATCCGACCCCGATGCGAGGCGACCGCGCAGCGTCTTGCGAAATGACAGCGGCGCTTCGGAGATCTCCTTCAACAGGAAGTGCGGGTAGTCACCGCGATCGATGTCGCGGGTCGTGATCTCGGCAAAGGTGATCTCGTCGTCGGTGACCGGAAGGTCAGAACCGTCATAGCTACGGCGCTGAATACCGGCCACGGTCCCGGCCCGGGAGGCGTCGAGCTCGACGATTTGGCCGCGGGACCCGGTCGGATCGTCGGGATTCGACGGCGTCTCTCCGTCCATCCTCAGGTAGCGATCGGTGAACTCGACCAACCCGTACGGTTCGCTGGCCACCACGAAGGCGTCGTCGGCCAGTCCGACATACAGCGCCTGGCCGCTCCCCCTCAGGGCGAGCAGCAGTCGGCTCGGATCGGCGTCGGTCAGAGCACCGATCGCCACCGATCCTTCGAGGTCGCGAACGGTGGAGCGAAATGCCTCGCCGAGGGGCTGGCCCGCGGCGAGAGCCCGACTCGTCAGAGTGGGAATGACCTTTGCATCGGTGGTGATCTCGGGCAGGATGTCGAGTCCGTCACGGGCCGACAGGTCGCTGTAGTTGTCGACGTCGCCGTTGAGTACGGCCGCGACATGAGGGACACCGTTCAGGCCGGGCTCGTCGCTGTTGAGCGGGTGCGCATTGGGTTGCGAAATGATGCCGACACTGGCCCAGCGGGTGTGACCCAAAACGACGGCTTGGGCATCGGGTCCGGAAACGGCCCGCCGAAGCAGCTCGTCGTCGGTGATCGCGGCCCGCAGCGCTGCGGTGTTGTCCCCCAGCTCACCGATCTCGGCGGCCGCCTTGTATACGAAGGCCACAGCGCCGTCCACCACCCGAACCGAGCGATCCCGGTACAGCGGATCGGTCGTGCGCTGACCGAGGACCGACCGGACCCCGTCATCCTCGAAATCGATCCCGTGGCCGGTGACCAGCACCTGGAGGCCCGCCGAGTCGCGACCGCGGACCTCGAGCCGGTCGATCGCCGACAGCGCCTCCTGGGCCGAGGTGTACGCGGCCAGCGCCGACAGGGGTGCGGCCGGCCCGGCCATGGCCGCGACCGCTTCCGCAGTCCGAAGTCGGTCATGCGCAACAGCCCAATGAGCATCCTTGGTGATGACGACGGCAGCATTGCGATACTCGAGGACCGTGCCGTCGACCACCTCGGTCTCGATCCGCGTCTCGGCTTCGCCGATCTTCTCGCGGGCTCGATCGATCACGGCCGCCAGTCCGGCTGTCGAAGCGGGATCAGCGATCAGGGCCGCGACACCGGCGGCGCCGCGCAGGGCCCGGTCGACATCCTGCATCGCCGAGGCCAGCACCAGCAGTTCCGGGTGCAGCGGCTCGACCGACGGGTCGAACGCATCGACCGCCCGACCCAGCTCGTCGAGCAGCTCGGGGGTCGAGGGAATCGGCCCGACGCCAGGCTTCCTGACAACGGCGATGATTCCGCACATATGGGTCTCCGGAGCGAGCGACACGGCGGACCCTGGCGCCGCCGCGCGGTTGGTCAGTCTAAGGCCCCCGTCGAGCCTGTCACCCGCTCCACGGCCGCGACCAGCCGGGCGACCGCCGTGGCGGCCGCCGCGGGGTCGATGGCCTCGACCATCACCCTGACGAGCGGCTCGGTACCACTGGCGCGCACGAGCACACGACCTTCGTCACCGAGTTCGGACTCGACCGCCGCAATCTCGGGCGCCACGACATGCACCACGTCGACCGTCCGGTCGGTCACGGCGACGTTGTGAAGTAGCTGGGGGACCGTGGTCATGGCGTCGGCCGCCAGATCGGCCAGGGGTCGACCGCTTCGCTGCACGAGATCGAGGAGATGCAGACCGGTGAGAAGGCCGTCACCGGTTCGACTGATGTCGGTCATGATCACGTGTCCGGACTGCTCACCTCCGAGGTTCCACCCGCCCCGCTCGAGCGCATCGAGGACGTATCGGTCACCGACCTGGGTCTGCTCCACGTTGATTCCGGCCGCAGCCATTGCCCGGTGGAACCCCAGATTGCTCATGACCGTCACGACCACCGTGCCGTCGGCGAGGAGACCACGGTCGTGTCGGTCCAAGGCGAGCAACGCCATCATGTGGTCGCCGTCGACGATACGACCACGGGAATCGACCGCCACGACGCGGTCGGCGTCGCCATCGAACGCGAGCCCGACATCGGCGCCCCGGGCGATCACCTCTGCCGCGCAGGTCTCGGGGTAGGTCGAGCCGACCTGATCATTGATGTTGAAACCGTTCGGGTCGTCGCCTATGGCATCGACGTCAGCTCCGAGAGAACGCAGGACGTCGGGGGCCACATGGGCGTTGGCCCCGTGCGACCCATCGACGACCACCGTGAGCCCATCCAGCCGCCGACCGTCGAGGCTCGCCACGATGCCGTCGGTCCACGAACTCAGCCCGGAGGGCGCTGGTCCGATCGAGCCCAGGTCGGCTCCCGTCGGACCGTCCGGGTCACCAGGGTCGAGATCGACGAGCGCGGCCAGCAGTGCCCCCTCGGTGGTGTCGGTCAGCTTGCGGCCGCCGGCGGCGAACAGCTTGATGCCATTGTCGCCGTACGGGTTGTGCGATGCCGAGATCATCGCTCCCGGAATGGCTCGGCGCGTACACAGCCACGCCAGAGCCGGCGTCGGAGCGACGCCCAGTAGCTCGACGCGGGCGCCTTCGCTGGCCAGTCCGGCAGCGAGCGCCGCCTCGAGCATCGGGCCGCTGTGGCGGGTGTCGCGGGCGATCAACCAGCGTTCTCTCCCGAGTGTGCGCGCTGCCGCACGGCCGATACCCAGCGCGTGCTCGGCGGTCAGATCGCGATTGGCCAGACCCCGGACCCCGTCGGTTCCGAAGGCGATGTCCACCGCACCTACCTCTTCGAGTACTGAGGCGCCTTTCGGGCCTTCTTGAGGCCGTACTTCTTGGACTCCTTCTTCCGGGCGTCCCGGGTGAGGAATCCTGCCTTCTTGACCTGATCGCGCAGTTCGGGTTGCAGATCGCAGATGGCGCGGGCGATGCCGAGTCGGAGAGCGCCGGCCTGACCCGATCGACCCCCACCGTGCATGGTGACGTCGATGTCATAGACGTCGGTCTGCTCGGTGAGGCGCAACGGCTCGGTGAGCACCATCCGGTCGGCATCGGACGGGAAGTACTCCTCGACAGGGCGGCCGTTGACGGTGATCGTCCCCGATCCGGTGGACAGACGAACGCGGGCAACCGCCCGCTTACGTCGGCCGGTGGCCCTGGTGATCTCGGTGGACATGTCGCGTGTTCCTTCGATCAGTCGCGGGCGCGGGCGTGCTCGAACACCAGCGGTTCGGGCTTCTGCGCGTGATGAGGGTGGGTGGGACCGGCATAGACCTTGAGCTTGGTGGCCAGTTGGCGGCCGAGCCGGTTCTTGGGGAGCATGCCGCAGATGCTGGCGCGGACCGCTTCGGCCGGTTGGTCGGCCATCCGGTCGGCGTAGGCGCGGGAGCGGATACCGCCCGGATAACCCGAGTGGCGGTACACCTGCTTGCGCTCGGCCTTGCCCGCGGTGAGGACGACCTTGTCGGCGTTGATGACCACGACATGGTCGCCGCAGTCGAGGTGCGGGGAGAAGGTCGGCTTGTGCTTGCCGCGCAGGAGCCGGGCCACCTCGGTGGCGAGACGACCCAGGACCATGCCCTCGGCATCGACGACGTACCACCGCCGCTCGATTTCAGTCTTCTTGGGTGAATACGTCGTCACGCGGAGTCCTCGCACGGGGGTTCGACGGAGGTGCAAGGGCGCGATCGGACGCCGAAGCAAGGGGTCACGATAGGGCGCATGATGGGACCATCGCAACATCGCGTCCGGTGTCGGTCGAGACATCTATCCCGGCGCGCCGGCTTCGGGATAGCGAACCGCCCAGAGGCAGAGCCCGTGCGACGGCGCGATCTGGCCGGTCGCACCGCGATCGCCGGCTGCGACGGCCAGGGTGACATCGGCGACACGCCGGCGACCCCGACCGACGTCGACCAGCAATCCGACGATGCTACGGACCATCTGGTGGCAGAAGGCGGTGGCCTCGATCTCGAACCTCAGGACGCCCTCGCCCATCTCGGTCCAGCTGGTCCGGATCACCCGTCGGACCAACGAAGCCTCGATGCGCTCGCCGGTCTCGGGATCGGTCACCTCACGGCGGCGGCAGAAGGACGAGAAGTCGTGCTCGCCGATCAGTGGATCACCCGCAGCCCGCATGGAACGGATCTCGAGCGGATCCGCCACATGCCACGCCGTGTGGTGCAGGAACGGATCGGGTACGGAGCGGTTCACGATGGTGTACCGGTAGACGCGGGAAAGCGCCGAGAACCGGGCGTCGAAGCCGTCCGGGGCCGATGCGGCCGAGCGAACCACGATCGAAGGTGCACACAGTCGGTTGACCGACCGCTGGAGCCGGTCGAGATCGACGATCGCGTCCACGTCGAAGGTCACCACCTGCCCCCAGGCGTGGACCCCGGCGTCGGTTCGGCCGGCCGCGGCCAGCGCCACCTCGGTTCCGAGCACGCGGTCGATGGCCGCGGTCAGATCGCCGGCGACGGTGCGCACACCGGGATTGGCTGCGAACCCCCGGAACGGCGAGCCGTCATAGGCGACCAGGAGCCGGACGCGAGTCACGGGTTCTGACCGCCGTGCCGAGTCAGACGAGTTCGAGCCGCGCCATCGGCGCCTTGTCCCCGGGCCGGGGACCGAGCTTGAGGATTCGGGTGTACCCACCCGGTCGATCCTCGTATCTTGGCCCGACGTCCTCGAAGAGCTTCGCCGTCATCTCGGGATCACGCAGATAGGCCAGCACCTGACGGTGGTTGTGAAGACCGCCCTTCTTGGCCTTCGTGATCAGCTTCTCGGCCACCGGTCGGACCGCCTTGGCCTTGGCCTCGGTGGTGACGATCGCCTCGGCCGCGACCAGGGACGCGACGAGGTTGGCCATGATCGCCTTGTGATGGGCGGCGCTCCCACCGAACCGCTTGCCCTTGCGGGGTCGTGCCGGCATGTCGTCAGTCCTTGTTGCGGAGCGTGAGTCCACGCTCGTCGAGCTTCTGGATGACCTCGTCGAGCGACTTCTGACCGAAGTTGGTGATCGCGAGGAGGTCGTCCTCGGAGCGGGACAGCAGCTCCCCCACGAAGTTGACCTGAGCCCGCTTGAGGCAGTTGCGAGGCCGCTCGGAGAGGTCGAGGTCCTCGATGGGCAGGTCGAGGTCGGGCGAGCCCGACGCCGCCGGGCTGGCCTCGGAGAGCTCGAGGCCCTGCGGTTCGTCGCTCATCTCCTCGACCAACTGGACCAGCGTGCGAAGGGTGGAGCCGGCCGAGGCGAGGGCCTCGCGTGCCGAGATGGACCCGTCGGTCTCGATCGAGATTATCAGGCGATCGAAATCCGAGGACTGCTCGACGCGAGTCGGTTCGACCTCGAAGGTCACCCTACGAACGGGTGAGAAGAGGGAGTCGATGGGGATGACGCCGATGGTGGTCGAGACCTTGTTGGCCTCGGCCGGGACGTATCCTCGACCCTTGCTCACCGTCAGGTCGATGGCGAGCCGGCCCTTGCTGTTGAGGCTGGCCAGATGGAGATCGGAGTTCAGGACGTCGACCTCGGGATTGGTGGTGATGTCGCCGGCCTCGACCTCCTTGGCTCCTCGCACGTCGAGGCGGAGCACCACCGGCTCGTCGCTGTGGCTGACGAGCACCAGATCCTTGAGATTCAGGATGATGTCGGTTACGTCCTCGGCACAGCCGGGGATGGTGTCGAACTCATGCAGGGCTTCGTCGAATCGCACCTGGGTGACCGCTGCGCCGGGAATGGACGACAGCAGCGTGCGACGGAGCGAGTTTCCGAGGGTGTGGCCGAACCCGGGCTCGAGCGGGCCGATGGAGAACCGTTGCGTGTTGTTCTCTTCGGCGTCGATCGACTCGACGGTTGGGCGCTGGATCACCAACATGTTGTGTCATACCTCGATGGTGAGAGAGTCTGGGGATGCTGGACTTGGGCTTGAGGGGTCTGGGGTCGGATCGCTCGGGTGAGCGCCCGGATCACTTGCTGTAGAGCTCGACGATGAGCTGCTCGCGAACGGGGATGTCGATGTGTTCGCGGAGCGGCTCGGCCAACACTGTGACCTGCTGGCCCCCATCGCCGGCTTCGAGCCATGGCGGCAGACCACGATCGAGGACGTCGATGTTCTGGCGGATCACGATCATGCTGCGGGCCTTCTCGCTGAGCGAGATGACGTCACCGACCCGGCACCGGTAGCTGGGGATGTTGACCCGGCGGCCGTTGACCTGGACGTGGCGGTGGGTGACCAGCTGCCTGGCCTGGGGGCGAGTGGCGCCCCAACCCGACCGGTAGAGGATGTTGTCGAGGCGAAGCTCGAGGAAGCGAAGCATGCTCTCGCCCGTTATCCCGTCCTTGCGGCTGGCCTCGGCGTAGAGATTGCGGAACTGCTTCTCGGTGAGCCCGTAGGTGAAGCGTGCCTTCTGCTTCTCCTGGAGCTGCAAGAGGTACTCGGACTCGTTGCGACGGCGCCGGCTCCGACCGTGCTCACCCGGCGGGTAGGGCCGCTTGTCGAGGGCCTTGGCTTCGCCGATGGTGCCGAAGATGTTGGTGCCGAGTCGGCGGGAGATGCGGGCCTTCGGCCCGGTGTAGCGGGACACGTCACATCCTCCGGCGCTTGGGGGGGCGGCAACCGTTGTGAGGCACGGGCGTGACATCCTTGATGCCCGTCACCTCGATGCCGGCGTTCTGGATGGAACGGATGGCCGTCTCGCGACCCGAGCCCGGGCCCTTGACGACGACATCGACCTTGCGGACCCCGTGCTCCATGGCTCGACGGGCCGCCTGCTCGGCTGCGGTCTGGGCCGCGTAGGGCGTCGACTTGCGGGAGCCGCTGAAACCGACGTTGCCAGCCGAGGCCCACGCGATGGTGGCCCCCTCCTGGTCGGTGATGGTGACGATGGTGTTGTTGAACGAGCTCTTGATGTGCGCCACACCATGGGTGATGTTCTTGCGCTCGCGACGCTTCGGTCGGCGGCCACCAGCTGCTGGCTTCGCCATTACTTGATCACCTTCTTTTGCCGGCGACCGTCTTCTTCGGTCCCTTGCGTGTGCGGGCGTTGGTGTGGGTTCGCTGTCCCCGCACCGGGAGACCACGGCGATGGCGCAGTCCCTGGTAGGAGCCGATCTCCATCTTGCGCTTGATGTCCTGGCTGACCTCACGACGAAGGTCACCCTCGACCTTGACGTTGGCGTCGATGAAGGAGCGGAGCGTGCCGACCTCGGCGTCGGTGAGATCCCGGACGCGCGTGGTCGGATTGACCGCGGTGGCCTCGCAGATCTGCGAGGCCACGGACGAGCCGATGCCGAAGATGTAGGTCAGGGAGGTCCCGACCTGTTTCTCGCGGGGAATGTCTACCCCGGCAATTCGAGCCATGGTCTGATTACCCTTGTCGTTGCTTGTGGCGCGGGTTGGAGCAGATGACGCGAATGGTGCCATTCCGGCGAATGACACGGCATTTGTCGCACATCTTCTTCACGCTGGGACGTACTTTCATCGGGATGAGTGCACCTCGCCCGGGGCCGTTGGGCCAGCGGGCTACTTGTATCGATAGGTGATCCGACCTCGGCTGAGGTCGTAGGGGGTGAGTTCCACCTGGACTTTGTCACCGGGGAGGATGCGGATGTAGTGCATCCGCATCTTGCCGGAGATGTGGGCCAGAACTTCGTGGCCGTTTTCGAGCTCGACGCGAAACATGGCGTTGGGCAAGGGCTCGGTGACCGTGCCCTCGAACACGATCGCATCTTCCTTCGGTTGCGGCAGGGGTGGACCTCCATACTCGACTGCACGTGCCTTCGAACGCGCAGGCCTCAAGGTGGGAGCGCGACAACAAGACGCGCCCGGCCGGAGGCAAGGGGACAATCTAGCGCGAAGCTCTCACCGGACCAACTCCCACGGACACACTGCTCTTCGGCTCCGAGGGCCTCATCGCTGCGGCTGTCACATGCCGTAGATGCCCTCAGACACCCAGGGCTTCGGTCAGGCGAGCGAAGATCTGATCGATCTCGCCCTGGCCGTCGACCGTGACCAGTTCGCCGCGCGCCGCGAACAGCTCCATGACCGGCACGGTGTCGGCCTCGTAGGCGGAGAGACGGGTATCGATCGCCTCCGGGGTGTCGTCCTCACGGTTGCGTTCGATCATCCGCTGGCGCACCACCGGGACAGGTACGTCCAGGTTCACGACCGCATCGACCGATCCCTCGAGGATGTCGATCAGCGCCTCGGCTTGCGGGAGTGTGCGGGGGAATCCGTCCAACAGGAATCCGTTGGCCGCGTCCGGCTTGGCCAGCCGCTCGGCCACGACGCCGGCCATGACGTCATCGGGCACGAGCCGACCGTCGGAGAGATAGGTCTGGGCCGTCCGGCCGATCTCGGTCCCCTCTTCGACCGCTGCTCGCAGCATGTCACCGGTGGAGATGTGGGGCACGCCGAGATGCTCCGACAGCTTCAGGCACTGCGTACCCTTCCCGGCGCCCTGGCGCCCGAACACGATCAGCCGCACTACTTCAGGAATCCCTCGTAGTTGCGCATCATCAACTGGCTGTCGATCTGCTTCATGGTCTCGAGGGCGACGCCGACGGCGATCAGGATCGACGTGCCGCCGAATGCGAACGCCTGGAGATTCTGCGACTGCGACGCGTTGAGCACGACATTGAGGAAGATGGCCGGTACCAACGCGACGCCGGCGATGAACAACGCACCGGGCAGCGTGATCCGCGACAGCACCTTGGCCAGGTAGCGCTCGGTCTGGGGACCGGGTCGGATCCCCGGGATGAATCCGCCCTGCTTGCGGATGTTGTCGGCCTGCTGGACGGGATCGAAGGTGATGGCGGTGTAGAAGTAGGCGAATCCCACGATGAGCAGCCCGAAGAAGGACAGGTACCAGATGCTCGTGGGCGAAGCCAGGTTCTGATCGATCCAACGTTGCACCGACGCACCCCAGCCCTCGCCGGGCAGGACCTGGGCCAGCAGTAGCGGGAGGTACAACACCGAACTGGCGAAGATGATGGGGATCACGCCGGACTGGTTGACCTTCAAGGGGATGTAGGTGGACTGGCCGCCGTACATCTTTCGGCCCACCACCCGTTTGGCGAACTGAACCGGGATCCGACGCTGCCCGAGCTCGATGAAGACGATGGCGAACACGAGGGCCACCAGCAACGCCAGCAGGATCGCCACCGCACCCCACCCCCGCTCAGCTCGCACGAGGCCACCTTGGGAGGGGAACGACGCCACGACCGAAGCGAAGATGATGATCGACATGCCGTTGCCGATGCCGCGCTGCGTGATGAGCTCGCCGAACCACATCAACAGCGCCGTCCCTGCCACCATCGTGAGGACGGCGAGGATGACCCGGCCGACGGCGGTGTTGTCGAACACAACGATGTTGACGCCGCTGGTGAGCCCCCCACCGCCGCTGCCGGTGGAGAAGAGGAACACCAGGCCCGTGGACTGGAGTGTGGCGATCGCGACGGTCAGATAGCGCGTCCACTGGGTGATCTTGCGTTGGCCGACGGCCCCTTGTTGCTGCCACTGTTCGAGGCGAGGGATGACCACGGCCAGAATCTGCATGATGATCGAGGACGTGATGTACGGCATGATGCCGAGAGCGAATATGGCGAAGTTGGTGAGCGCCCCGCCACTGAACAGCTGGAGGAAACCGAGGATGCCGCCCTCTTCCTCCGCGGTGTCACGCAGGCTCTGGACAGCGTCCAGATCGATGCCGGGTACCGGGACGAACGACCCGAACCGGTAGATGGCGATGATCAGCAGTGTGAACAGGATCTTGTTCCGCAGGTCCGCAACGCGGAACATGTTCATCAAGCTCGAGAGCACAACGGTCCTCCGGGAGCCTCGTCGGCCGAAGGCCCCACCCTAGGGGTCACCACCGGCCACCGACGACGCGGTCAGCGATTGGTGTGTTGGTTCCCCTGGGCCGGTGGGCGACCACCCTTGAAGGGAAGCGGGATGATCTCGGTCGAGCCACCGGCGCTGGTGATGGCCTGCTCGGCGGACTTCGAGAACGCGTGGGCCTTGACGGTGACTGCTCGATCGAGACCACCGCGTCCGAGCACCTTGACGAACGCTCCCTTGTGCAGGAGTCCTTTCGCTCTCAACGTCTCCGGGTCGACGACGTCGAGCCCGGTCTCGTCCAATGTGTCCAGATTGATGGCCTGGTACTCGACGCGGAACGGGTTGGTGAAGCCCCGGAGCTTGGGGACCCGCATGTGGAGGGGGTTCTGACCGCCCTCGAAACCGACGCGGATCGTCCCACGCGCCTTCTGGCCCTTCATGCCTCGGCCGGCGGTCTTGCCACGCTTGCCGCCGATGCCGCGGGCGACGCGAGAACGCCGACGCTTCGACCCCTCGGCCGGCTTCAGGTCGTGAATCTTCATCAGTCGATCTCCTCGACGTCGATGAGGTGCGGGACGCGGCTGAGCATGCCGCGGATCTCGGGTCGATCGGGCAGGGTGTTGGACTTGCCGATGCGACCCAGGCCGAGGGCGCGCAGCGTACCCCGCTGCTTCGGCTTGGATCCGATGGCGGAGCGCGTCTGGGTGACCTTGAGATCGGTCATGCCTGGACCTCGGTCGTCTCGGGTTCGGCCGATCCACCGCGCTGGCGCTTCTCGTAGGCCTCGAGCAACCCCTTTGGAACGAATGAGTCGGCGGGGAGTCCTCGGAGCTTCGCGATCTCGTCGGGCCGCCGCAGCTCTTTCAGGCCGGCGATGGTGGCCCGGGCGACGTTGATGTAGTTCGGTGAGCCGAGCGACTTGCAGAGAACATCACCGATACCGGCTTCCTCGAGGATGGCCCGGGCCGCGCCACCCGCGATGACGCCGGTGCCGGGGGCGGCCGGCTTCAACATCACGCGACCCGCTCCGGTCCGACCGACGACGGGATGAACGATCGTGTTGCCCGCCAGCGGTACCTCGAACAAGTTCTTTCTGGCTTCCTCGGTGCCCTTCTGGATGGCGAGTGGCACTTCCTTGGCCTTGCCGTAGCCCAGACCCACACGGCCGGCGCCATCGCCGATCACCACGAGCGCGGTGAACGAGAAACGGCGGCCGCCCTTGACGACCTTGGCCACCCGGTTGATGTTGATCACCCGGGAGTCGCGCAACTGCGGCTCGCCCGGCGCTCCCTGATCACGGCGCCCGCCGCGATCATCGCGCCCGCCATCCTGGCGGCGGCCATCACGCTGGCCTCGGTTCTGGCCCCGACCTCGGTCTGGGCTGGGTGCATTGGACATCTAGAACTCCAATCCTGCCTGGCGCGCGGCCTCGGCCAGTGCGGCCACCCGGCCGTGGTAGCGACTGCCACCCCGGTCGAAGACCACCCGGTCGATTCCTTCGGCCTTGGCTCGCTCGGCCACCAACTTGCCGACCGATTCTGCTGCGGCGATGTTGCCGGTGCTATCTCCACCCACGTCGGTCTCGACGGTCGACGCCGCCGCAAGGGTGACTCCGGCCCGATCGTCGATGATCTGGGCGTGAATATGGCGGTTTGATCGGAACACCGACAGGCGGGGACGCTCGGCGGTCCCCGCGATCTTCTTGCGCACGCGCCGGTGACGACGGGCCCGGTCGTCTTGCTTCTTCTTCGCTCGGTTGGTCATGTGCGTCCGTGCCTACTTCGCGGCCTTGCCGGCCTTGCGGATGACGTGTTCGCCCGCGTACCGCACACCTTTGCCCTTGTAGGGCTCGGGCTTGCGCAACTCGCGGATGTTGGCGGCCACCTGGCCGACCAGTTGTTTGTCGATGCCCTTGACCATCACCTGGGTGGGCTGAGGTACGTCGAACTCGACCCCGTCGGGGGCCTGGACCTCGATCGAGTGGCTGAATCCGAGGGCCAGTTCGAGCTTGTTGTTGCCCTTGGCCTGGGCGCGGTAGCCGACGCCGATGATCTCGAGCTCCTTGACGTATCCCTCGGTCACGCCGATGACCATGTTGTTGACCAGCGACCGCGCCAAGCCGTGCATGGCCTTGCTCCGGCGTTCATCGTCCGGTCGATCGCATTGGACGGTTCCGTCATCGAGCCGCGCGCTGATCGGGGCGGGCAGCTCGCGCTCCAGCGTGCCCTTCGGGCCCTTGACGGTGATCCGCGCGCCGTCGATGGAGACATCGACGCCACCGGGGACGGGAATGGGGGCACTTCCGATACGGGACATGAGCTCTACCAGACCTCACAGAGGACTTCGCCGCCGACGCCCTTACGGCGCGCGTCGCGATCGGACATCAAGCCGGTGCTCGTGGACAGAACGGCGACGCCCAGCCCACCGAGCACCCGGGGCACGCGGTCGGCCTTGCTGTAGATGCGAAGACCAGGCTTGGAAACGCGGCGCAGTCCGGATATGACGCGCTTTCGCTCAGGCGAGTACTTCATCGAAATGGTCATCGTCGAACCGGGTCGGCCCTCGTTCTCCTGAACGTCGTACCCGTGGATGTATCCCTCGCCCTCGAGAATGTCCGCGAGCGCGGTCTTGAGTTTGGACGAAGGCATCTTCACCGAGTCATGCATCGCTGTGTTCGCGTTGCGGATGCGGGTGAGCATGTCGGCGATTGGATCGGTCATCGTCATTGGTGCGGCCCTCCCCTCACCAGCTCGACTTCGTCAGCCCGGGAATCTCCCCGGCGTGCGCCAGCTCGCGCAGGCAGATGCGGCATAGACCGAAGCGGCGATAGACCGACCGGGGCCGACCACACCGACGGCACCGGGTGTACCCCCGGACCTTGAACTTCGGCTTCTTCTGCTGCTTTTCGATGAGCGCTTTCTTGGCCATGTCAGATTCTCTCCAGCCAGTGCGGTCGGAACGTCGTCGGGCTCACGGGGCGAACCTCGTGGGGGTAGGTCACGAGGCGAACCTCGGGGCGGTGAGTCACGAGGCACCGTCCTTGCGGAACGGGAACCCCAGTGAGGTGAGCAGTGCTCGTCCTTGATCGTCGGTCGACGCAGTGGTCACCAGAGTGATGTCCATGCCTCGGATGGTGTCGACCGAGTCGTAGTCGATCTCGGGAAAGATCAGCTGTTCGGTCACACCGAACGTGTAGTTGCCGTGCCCGTCGAACGACCGGGGCGACAGGCCTCGGAAGTCGCGGACCCGCGGCATGGCGAGGCTGATCAGCCGATCGAAGAACTCCCACATCCGGTCGCCGCGCATCGTGCACTTGGCACCGATGGCGTTGCCTTCGCGGAGCTTGAACGTCGCCAGCGACTTCTTGGCCCGGGTGATCTGGGGCTTCTGGCCGCAGATGATGGTGAGGTCGGCTACGGCACCGTCGAGGAGCTTGGACTGGACGACGGCGCCGCCGACGCCCATGTTGACGACGATCTTGTCCAACGTGGGAACCTGCATGACGTTGCCGAGACCGAGCTCGGTCTGGAGCTGTGGCCGCAGTTCGTCGCGGTAGAGCGCCTTGAGGCGCGGTGTGGTCGCAGTGGTCACGGTAGATCGACCCCCGTACGTTTACAGATACGGATCTTGGTGCCGTCGGGGTCGCGACGGTAGCCAATCCGGGTGGGCTTGCCATCGCTCGGGCTGATGATGGCGACCGAGGACACGTCGATGGGCATGTCCTTGTCGATGATGCCGCCCTGCATCGTTCCGCCCGTGGCCTTCTGGTGCTTGCGTACGACGTTGATGCCGTCGACGAGTACCTTTCCCCGGGACGGGTAGGACCGGCTGACGACGCCTTCGCGCCCCCGGTCCTTTCCCTGCAGGACGACCACGCGGTCACCCTTTCTGATCTTCATCTTGGCCATCGCGCTACAACACCTCCGGCGCAAGCGAGACGATGCGCATGAACTTCTTGTCCCGCAGTTCGCGACCCACCGGACCGAAGATGCGGGTGCCGCGGGGCTGTTGCTGTTCGTTGATGAGCACGGCGGCGTTCTCGTCGAATCGGATGTAGCTGCCGTCGGGCCGTCGGTTCGCCTTCTTGGTACGAACGACCACGCACCGGACGACCTCGCCCTTCTTGACCGCCGCGCCCGGCATGGCGTCCTTCACGGTGGCCGTGAACACATCGCCGATTGTCGCGTACCTGCGCTTCGAACCGCCGAGCACCTTGATGCAGAGCACTTCTTTCGCACCCGAGTTGTCGGCGACCCGGAGTCGGGTTTCCTGCTGAATCATCGTCCGTCCCTATCGAGCTCGTTCGAGAACGTCGACGATCCGCCAACGCTTGCGCTTGGACAACGGCCGGGTCTCCTGGACCCGCACCCGATCACCGACGTTGAGATCGTCGGTCGGATCGTGAACGAACAGCTTCGTGGAACGCCGCACGATCTTGCTGTACTGAGCGTGACGAACCTGGTCGACGACCTCCACCACTGCGGTCTTGTCCATGGCGTTCGACACGACGAGGCCTTCGCGGACCTTGCGGTCGTTGGGGCGCTCGGCTGTGGCCTGCTCTTGTTCACTCATGACGTACTCCCCTCGACCTCGAGCGCTTCGGCGGCTGCGATCTCACGAGCACGGAGTTCGGTGTGGAGGCGGGCGACGTCACGTCGCACCTGACCCAGCCGGGCCGAGTTGTCGAGTTGCCCGGTCACGTGCTGGAACCGGAGGTTGAACAGTTCTTCCTTGGTTTCGTCGAGCCGCACGATCAGATCAGCGTCGTTCAGCTCGGTGATGGACTGCTTCTTCGCCATCAGAACCCCTCGTCCCGTACCACGAAGCGAGCCTTGATCGGCAGCTTCTGGATGGCGCGATCGATCGCCTCACGAGCCACCTGGGCGTCGGGATACGACAGCTCGAACATGATCCGTCCGGGTTTGACGACCGCGACCCAGCGCTCGGGGTTGCCCTTGCCCGAACCCATACGGGTCTCGGCCGGCTTCTCGGTTACCGGCTTGTCCGGGAACACGCTGATCCAGACCTTGCCGCCGCGCTTGATGTGGCGGGTCATCGCCACGCGAGCAGCCTCGATCTGCCGAGCCGTGATCCATCCGGGCTCGAGGGCCTGGATGCCGTACTCGCCGAACGTCACCGCGGTGCCACCCTTGGCCTTGCCGGTGCGCCGACCACGATGTTGCTTGCGGTGCTTGACTTTCTTCGGCATCAACATCAGTCGGCGTCTCCCGGGCGGAAGTGCGGGGTCTCGTGATGCTCGCGAGTGGCCCGCTCGATCTCTTCCTCTTGAGCGAGGAGCTTCTCGAATTCGGGATCGGCTTCCTTGACCAGCGGTGCAGGTTCGGTCGCCGGTTCGGGCTCGGCGGCCGACTCACCCTCGGCCCGCTCGGGACCGCCACCGGAGGAGACGACCTTGCGCGGTTTGGTCTGCCCCGATGTCTCGCCGACGGCCATCGCCGCTTCGCGGGAGATCTTGTCTTCCTGCTGCGTCTTGTAGGGGAGGATGTCGCCGCGGTAGATCCACACCTTCACACCGATGCGTCCGGCTGTCGTGCGTGCTTCACGGAACCCGTAGTCGATGTCGGCCCGCAGTGTGTGAAGCGGAACCCGTCCCTCGCGGTACCACTCGGTACGAGCCATCTCGGACCCGCCGAGACGGCCACTCGTCTGTACCCGGATGCCGAGCGCGCCCGCCTTCTGCGCGTTCTGGACGGCCCGCTTCATCGCCCGCCGGAATGCCACTCGTCCAGCCAGCTGATCGGCGACACCCTGAGCGATCAGCGCGGCGTCGAGCTCGGGCTGCTTGATCTCCTGGATGTTGAGCTGCACCTTGGGGTTGCCGGTGATGGCCGTCAGGCCCGCCCTGAGCCGGTCGGCCTCACTGCCTCGGCGGCCGATCACGATCCCGGGCCGAGCCGTGTGCACGTCGACGCGGAGTCGGTCGCGGGTGCGCTCGACCTCGACCCGGCTGATGGCTGCATGGGGCAGCTCGTTCATCAGGAAGTCACGGATCTTCCAGTCTTCGATGATGAAGTCGCTGTACTCCTGGCGAGTCGCGAACCAGCGCGACTTCCAGTCGGTGGTGACCCCGAGCCGAAACCCGTATGGATTGACCTTCTGTCCCATTACTCGTCCTCGTCCGCGGGGCTGGCTTCTTCGGTGTCTTCCTCTTCGTCGCTGGCGGTGGCGGCGGCCTCTTGCCGGCTGTCGTCCTCGTCGCGGTCGTCCTCGGTGCGGGCTTCGGTGGCTTCGGCCGCGGTGTCGTCGGCTGCGGCGACCTCATCGGCGACTACGTCGTCGGCGACGACCTCTTCTTCGGGCTCGCTTTCTGCGGCGGCAGCCTCGGGATCCTCGCCCCGACTCCGGGCCACTCGACGGCGGCGGGCGGCGGCATCATCACCACTGCCCCCCCGGGAACCAGCTCGCTCGCGGCGTAGCTCGATCTGGTCGGGATCGAACCGGGAGACGATGATCGTGATGTGGGAGGTCTTCTTGTCGATCCTGGTGGCCCGCCCGCGGGCCCGGGGACGCCAGCGCTTGAGGGTCGGGCCTTCGTCGGCGTAGCAGGCCGAGATGAACAGCTCGTCGCCGGGAACCTCGTCGTTGTTCTCGGCGTTGGCAACCGCCGACTCCAGACACTTGCCGACGACGACGGCAGCGCCGCGATCGGAGAATCGGAGGATCTCGCGGGACTCCTCTACCGGCTTGTTCCGAATGAGATCGAGCACGGCTCGCGCTTTGGACGGTGAGAGGCGTGCGTACTTGACTGTGGCCCGCGTGCCGGGCCGCTCGTTGGTCTTGACTCCGAACGCCATCAGCGCCGCACCTGCCGCTCTTGGCCGGCGTGGAACTTGAACGTACGGGTCGGGGCGAACTCGCCCAGCTTGTGCCCGACCATGGACTCGGTGATGTACACCGGGACGTGCTTGCGGCCGTCGTGCACCGCGATGGTGTGGCCGATCATCTCGGGAATGATCGTCGATCGACGAGACCAGGTCTTGATGACCTTCTTCTCTCCCGACTCCCGCAGAGCGTCCACCTTCTTGAGGAGGTGGTCGTCGACGAACGGGCCTTTTTCAAACTCCGGGGCATGGTTCCTACCTCCGCGAGCCGCGGGTGCGGCGGCGACGGATTACGAGACGATCTGAGTCCTTGTTCTTCTGTCGGGTGCGGCCTTCCGGCTTACCCCAGGGCGACACCGGGTGGCGGCCACCCGAGGTCTTGCCTTCTCCACCGCCGTGGGGATGATCCACGGGGTTCATGGCCACACCGCGCGTCTGCGGTCGCTTGCCCTTCCACCGGTTGCGGCCGGCCTTGCCGATCTTGATCAGTTCGGCCTCGGTGTTGCCGACGGTCCCCACCGTGGCGCGGCCGTCGATCGGTACCCGGCGCATCTCTGTGCTGGGCAGACGGAGGATCGCGTAGTCGCCCTCCTTGGCGACCAGTTGGATGGCCGCGCCGGCCGAGCGGCCCATCTTGCCTCCACCGCCGGGGCGGAGCTCGACGTTGTGGATGACCGTACCGACGGGGATGTAGCGCATCGGCAACGCGTTACCGGCACGAATCTCGGCGCCGTGCCCACTCTGGAGCACGTCGCCAACCGCCACGCCGTTGGGGGCGATGACGTAGCGCTTCTCGCCGTCGTGATAGTGCAACAGCGCGATGCGGCAGTTGCGATTCGGGTCATACTCGATCGACGCGACCGAGGCCGGCACGCCGTCCTTGTCCCGTCGGAAATCGATGACGCGGTACCGCTGTTTGTGGCCGCCGCCGCGGTGACGAGCCGTCTTGCGACCGTGGTTGTTGCGACCACCGGTCTTGGGCTTCGGCTCGACCAGCGACTTCTCGGGCTTGGTCCGGGTGATCTCGGAGAAGTCCGAGACCGTCTGGAACCGTCGGCCGGGGCTGGTGGGTTTCCGCTTGCGTAGTGCCATGTTCAGACCTCGAACAGTTCGATCGAGTCGCCATCGACCAGCGTGACCATCGCTCGCTTGGAGCTCGGCCGTTGGTTCATGGCGCCGGTACGCCGGTTCCGGGTGCGCTTTCCCTTGCGATTCAGCGTGTTGACCTTCAAGACGGTGACGCCGAAGATCGACTCGACCGCGGCGCGGATCTGCGGCTTCGTCGCGTCGGGGTGCACCTTGAACGTGTAGACGTTCGACTCGAGGAGCCCGTAGGACTTCTCGCTCACGATGGGTTCGAGAATCAGATCTCGTAGATCGGTCATGATCCGTCCTCGTCGGTATCGACCGGTTCGTCGGGGACAGCCCCCACCGGGGCGGTTCCGGTTGGAACCGTGTCCTTGGTGAAGACGATCCAATCGCTCACGAGCACGTCGTAGGTGTTGAGCTCGGACGCTCGGAGTACGTGAACCTCCTGGAGATTTCGGAAGCTCTTGGCCACGTCGGTGTCGGCGTCACCCAGGACGATCAGCACCCGGCCGTCGAGACCCAGGGATCTCAGAGCGGCGACCGCATCCTTCGTCCTCGGCGCATCGAACTCCCACTGGTCGACCACCACGACGCGATCATCGGCCGCTCGATCGGACAGGGCCGAGCGCAGGGCGAGACGCTTCATCTTCTTCGGGGTACGTTGGGCGTAGCTACGGGGCTTGGGGCCCAGTGCGACACCTCCGCCGCGCCATTGAGGGGAGCGGATGGAGCCCTGCCGAGCCCGACCGGTTCCCTTCTGGCGCCACGGCTTGGCGCCACCACCACGCACCTCCGAGCGCGTCTTGGTGCTCTGTGTTCCGGCGCGGGCCGCGGCGAGCTGTGCGGTGACGACCTGGTGCATCACCGGCAGGTTGGGCTCGATCCCGAAGACACCGTCGTCGAGGTCGAGCGATCCGGCCTCACCGCCGGACTGGGTACGGAGGGCTACCTTCGGCATCAGCTGCCACCCTTCTCGGCGTCACGGATGAGGACGAGGCCGCCCTTGGGGCCGGGCACCGAGCCGCGGACCAGGAGGACCTCGCGCTCGCTGTCGGACTCGACCACCTTCAGGTTCTGCGTGGTCACCTTCTCCGACCCCATCCTTCCAGCCATCCGCTGACCACGGAAGATCCGAGCGGGCGTGGCGCAGGCGCCGACCGCCCCGGGCATGCGGTGGACCCGGTGGGCGCCGTGCGAGGCACGCTGACCGGAGAAGCCGTGTCGCTTCATCACGCCGGCGAATCCCTTGCCCTTGCTGACGGCGGTGACGTCCACGAGCTCACCGGCCTCGATGGTGTCGACGGCGATCTCCTGGCCGACCTCGAACTCGGCGACGTCGTCGAGTCGGAGCTCGACGAGGCGTTTGCCCGGCTCGACATCGGCGGAAGCGAAGTGGCCGGCCTCCGGTCGAGTCAACTTCGCGGGATCGCGCCGGCCGTAGGTGACCTGGAGCGCGCTGTACCCGTCGGTGTCGGGGCGCTTGATCTGGACGATCCGGCAGGCCGCTACCTTGACCACGGTCACTGGAACGATGCGGTTGTCCTCGTCCCAGACCTGGGTCATGCCGACCTTCTCGCCGACGATTGCCTTCGTCGCCATCACGGCTCTCTTCTCGACGGGTTTTTCCTCGACATGGCTGCTCTTCTTCACGCGAACGCTCCGCACGGGCGAACCCGGCGGAGCGTTGTCGGTTTGTGCCGAGCGGTTCCCCGGCTTGGGGCCTACGCGGACGTCCGTTGTCTGCGAACTTGGTCTCCTCGGACGTGGTGCCGAGGCGAGCGGGCCAGTGTAGTCGGGGTTTCGCTCAGATGCGCAAGACGTGCATCGCCAGTCCGGCCACGTCGGCATAGCCGGAGAGCCCGCCCTGGTTCTCGGCGAACCCGATCGTGGCGCCCGGGACCTGGCGTTCGCCCGCCTGACCGGTGAGCTGCTCGTAGAGCTCCACCATCTGGAGGACGCCGGTTGCCGAAGGTGGGTGTCCCCGACCGACCAGACCGCCGCCGGGATTGACCGGCTGACGTCCGTCGAGCGAGGTCTCGCCGTCGAGCGTCGCCCTTCCCGCTTCACCGAGCTCGTAGAACCCACAGGCCTCGAGAGCCCAGAGCTCTTCGAAACTCGAGGCGTCGTGGACCTCGATCACGTCCACGTCGTGCGGGTCGATCCCGAGCTCGGCCCAGATCTTCCCGGACATGACCTCCATCCGGGCATGGCACTCGCCGGTGCCGTCACCGGACCGGTACTGGCTCGCGATGACCACCGGCCGGTCGCTCGGGACGTCGGCGGTGAGCAAGACGGCACCTGCACCATCGGAGAAGGGGCTGCACATCGACAGCCGAATCGGATCGGCCACCATCGGCGAGTCGAGAACGGCGTCCGGCGGGAGCTCACTCATCAGACGGGCATTCCCGCTCAGCAGCGCATTGTGACGAGCCTTCGACGCAGCAACGGCCGCCTGCTCGGCGGTATGGCCGCGATCGGTGACCTGGGATCGGGCCCACGCCCCGTTCAGCCCCATGAAGATCGATCCGAAATCGTTGTCGTACTTCGCCCGCAGCTCCTCGCGGAGGTCGCGGTTGATCCCGCCCTCCATCTGGCGCAGCAGCATGTCACGCACCGGGTGGGGGATCTCGAGATCGTCCAACACGTCGCGCGCGACGTACATCCGCTCGACCCCGATCACGAGGACGGGGCCTCGCCCGACCTCGAGGAGGGTCGTTGCGAAGTGCAGGGCGGTCCCACCGCCGACACATGCGTTCTCGACGTTGTAGATCTGAACGTCGCCGAAATCGAGCCCGTACAGCCACGACTGCGCGGCGACGGCGGGCTGTCCGTCCCAGTAGTGCCCGTTGTTGGCCATCACGATGGCGCCGACCTCGTCGGCGACCATTCCGGCCTGGTCGAGACACTGAACCACGGCGTCGTTGACCATCTCACGGCTGTCGAGATCGTGCCGACCCTGGCGGCTCCGCGCTGCTCCTCGTAGACCCCAGTTCATGGCTTGTCCCCCTGTGTGCGCGAGAGACGAAGCCATCCGGCAGACCCCCCGCGGTCTTTACCTGAGGAGAGTCTGACCCCTCGACGGCCGATCGTGCAACCTCCGGCCCGTGCCGCGACGATCGCCAGATGCGCGGGGCGTGCATCGCCAGACCGGCCACGTCGGCGTGGCCGGTCAATCCGCCCTGGTTCTCGGCGAGGCCGATCCTTGCGTCGGCCACCTGCCCGCGTCGCACGAGTCCTCCACCGGGGTCCACCGGCTGACGACCCCCAGAGCGGTGGCGCCGGCCGGGGTGTGTGCCGAGCCTTCGATGCGGCCGCCGCGGCCTGTTCGGGCGTATGGCCACGGTCCGCGATCTGCGAGCGGGCCCAGGAGCCGTTGAACCCCATGAACACCGACCCGAACACGTTGTCGCATTCCTGCTTCAGTTCCTCGCGCAGGCGCTGGTCCATACCGGCCTCGGTGAGCATCTCGCAGCTCGAGAGCTGACTTCGACCCTGGCCGCTTCTGGCCGCACCTCGTAGGCCCCACTTCATCGGACGGCCCCTGTTCCAGCGGGTCCGGTTTCGTGGCAGAGCTCCCGCGGGCTCTCTCGAAAAGTGTGCAGGCCTCGGGGCCGATTCGCAACCTTCTCGGTCGACCGAGCGGCGCTGGTCAGACCTGCTGGATCTTGATCTCGATGTCAACGCCGGCCGGAAGGTCGAGGCGCTGGAGAGAGTCGACCGTCTTCGGCGTCGGTTCGAGGATGTCGAGCAGGCGTTTGTGGATTCGCATCTCGAAGTGCTCTCGCGAGTCCTTGTCCTTGAAGGGACCGCGGACGACGGTGACGCGGTGCTTCTCGGTCGGCAGGGGAATCGGCCCCCGGACGGTGGCGCTGGTCCGGACGACGGTCTCGACGATCTTCTTCGTCGACTGATCGATGATCTCGTGGTCGTAGGCCTTCAGCCGGATCCGGATCTTCTGGTTTGAAGCCATACATTCCTCACGAAGCGGTGCGGGGGGATTCCCTTGTCAAAGTGCGGTTGACCCGAACGGGCCGGATCTGCAGCGTAGCTGGCTCGCGGCGCGGCGACCCAAGACGACGAGATCCAGGCCCGGGTATCCGAAAGGGAACGCCCGGCCCGGATCCCGGTCGGAACTTCTAGTTGAGGATCTTCGTGACCCGACCGGCGCCGACGGTCCGTCCACCCTCGCGGATGGCGAAGCGCAGTCCCTCGTCCATGGCGATCGGGTTGATCAGCGTGACGGTCATCTCGGTGTTGTCACCGGGCATGCACATCTCCGTGCCGGCCGGCAGCTCGACGGTGCCGGTGACATCGGTGGTCCGGAAGTAGAACTGTGGCCGGTAGTTGGAGAAGAAGGGCTTGTGCCGGCCACCCTCGTCGCTGGTCAGTACGTATACCTGAGCCTCGAACTCGGTGTGGGGTGTGATGCTCCCCGGCGCGGCGAGCACCTGGCCTCGCTGGACGTCTTCCTTGTCGATGCCGCGCAGCAGCGACCCGACGTTGTCGCCGGCCTCGCCGCGATCGAGCAACTTGCGGAACATCTCGACGCCGGTGCACACCGTCGTCTGGGTGTCCCTGATGCCGACGATCTCGATGTTGTCGTTGACGTTCAGAACACCCTGCTCGATGCGGCCGGTGACGACCGTGCCTCGACCGGTGATCGAGAACACATCCTCTATGGGCATCAGGAAGGGCTTGTCGGTGTCACGGTCGGGCTGGGGGATGTACCCGTCGACCTGTTCCATGAGATCGACGATGCCCTTGGCGGCATCGGCGTCACCCTCGAGTGCCTTCAGGGCCGACACGCGGATGACCGGGATGTCGTCGCCCGGGAACTCGTACTCGTTGAGCAGGTCGCGGACCTCCATCTCGACGAGCTCGAGAAGCTCCTCGTCGTCGACGACATCGCACTTGTTGAGAGCGACGACGATGGACGGCACACCTACCTGGCGGGCCAGGAGGACGTGCTCACGGGTCTGGGGCATCGGGCCGTCGGCGGCCGACACCACGAGGATGGCGCCGTCGACCTGGGCGGCACCCGTGATCATGTTCTTGATGTAGTCGGCGTGACCGGGCATGTCGACGTGTGCGTAGTGCCGGTTCGGGGTCTCGTACTCGACGTGGGACACGTTGATCGTGATCCCGCGCTCGCGCTCTTCGGGCGCCTTGTCGATGTTGTCGAACTCGGTGAACGAGGTCGAATCGGGGTTGGCGTCGTGCAGGACCTTGGTGATGGCGGCGGTGAGCGTGGTCTTGCCGTGGTCGATGTGACCCATCGTGCCCACGTTTGCGTGGGGCTTGTTGCGTTCGAACGTCTCCTTGGACATCGTGCCTCTTTCCTCGTTTCCCTTCTTGCGCGATGCGCGTACGGATTGGTTCTGGTGAGCAGGTGCGCTCGGGTTATTCGCCGCGGATGCGACGGATGATCTCTTCCTGAACGTTGTTCGGCGTCGGCTGGTACGAATCGAACTGCATCGTGTATGTAGCTCGACCCTGGGTTCGCGAACGCAGGTCGGTAGCGTAACCGAACATTTCCGAAAGCGGGACGGTGGCGTTGACCACCTGGTTCGGTCCGCGCGATTCACTCTGCCCGAGCTTGCCGCGCCGCGAGGAGAGATCGCCCATGACATCACCGAGGTAGTCCTCGGGGGTGACGACCTCGACCGACATGATCGGTTCGAGGATGGTGGGCTTGGCGGCGCGGGCCGCCACCTTGAACACCATGTTGCCGGCGATCTTGAACGCCATCTCGGAGGAGTCGACGTCGTGGTACTTGCCGTCCTGGAGCGTGACCTTGAAGTCGACGGTCGGGTACCCGGCGAGCACACCCGTTGTCATCGCCTCCTGGATCCCGTGATTCACCGACGGGATGTATTCCTTCGGGATGCGCCCGCCGGTGATGTTGTCCTCGAACTCGTAACCACCGCCGGGACCGGTGGGCTCGATGTCGATCTCGACGACCGCGAACTGGCCCGAACCGCCGGTCTGCTTCTTGTGGACGTATTCGATGCCCTGCATGGGCTTCGTGATGGTCTCGCGGTAGGCGACCTGCGGCTTGCCGACGGTCGCGTCGACGCTGAACTCGCGCAGCATCCGGTCGACCAGCACTTCGAGATGCAGCTCACCCATACCCGAGATGACCGTCTGGCCGGTCTCCTCGTCGCCCTTCACCTGGAAGGTCGGGTCTTCCTCGGCCAACGACACGAGCGCCTTGCCGAGCTTGTCCTGGTCGGCCTTCGAGCGGGGCTCGACGGCCACGTGGATCACGGGCGCGGGGAACTCGAGCTGCTCGAGCACGAGTGGCGACGACGGGTCGCAGAGCGTGTCACCGGTCCGGGTGTTCTTCAGCCCGATCCCGGCCAGGATGTCGCCGGTGGAGGCGAAGTCGCGGTCGTTGCGCTCGTTGGAGTGCATTTCGAGCAGCCGGCCGACCCGTTCCTTGTTGCCCGTGCGCACGTTGAGGACGGTGCCGCCCTTGTCGAGCTTGCCGGAGTACACCCTGAAGTAGGTGAGCTTGCCGTGGGGATCGGCGACGATCTTGAAAGCCAGGGCAGCGAAGGGCTCGTCGTCCTGCGGCTTGCGGGCGACCGGTTCCTTGGTCTTGAGGTCGGTGCCCTCGACCGGCGGAAGGTCCAACGGCGACGGGAGGTAGTCGACCACAGCGTCGAGCAGGGGCTGGACTCCCTTGTTCTTGAAGGCGCTGCCGCACAGGATGGGCACGATCTCGCCGGCGATGGTGCCGACGCGAATGGCCTCCTTCAACTCGGCCTCGGAGATCTCTTCCTCGGCGAAGAACTTCTCGAGCAGCTCTTCGTTGACCGAAGCAACGGCCTCGACCATCTCGGCCCGCCAGAGGTCGGCCTGATCCTGGAGCGCATCGGGGATGTCGACGACGTTGAACTTGGCCCCGAGCTCCTCGTCTTCCCAGACGATCGCCTTCATGGCCACGAGGTCGACGACCCCTGCGAACCCACCCTCGGCCCCGATGGGGAGTTGGAGGACCGCGACGTCGGGGGTCAATCGATCCTTGATGGAGTCGAGCGCCTTGAAGAAGTCGGCACCCGTCCGGTCGAGCTTGTTGACGAAGCACATCCGGGGAACGTGGTACTTGTCCGCCTGGCGCCACACCGTCTCGCTCTGGGGTTCGACGCCGGCGACACCGTCGAACACGGCAACCGCGCCGTCGAGCACCCGCAGGGAGCGCTCGACCTCGACGGTGAAGTCCACGTGGCCGGGGGTGTCGATGATGTTGATGCGGTGATCCCGCCAGAAGGTGGTGGTGGCCGCCGAGGTGATCGTGATGCCGCGCTCCTGCTCCTGCTCCATGTGGTCCATGACGGCCGCGCCGTCGTGGACCTCACCGATCTTGTACGTCTTGCCGGTGTAGAAGAGGATGCGCTCGGTGGTCGTGGTCTTGCCCGCATCGATGTGGGCCATGATCCCGATGTTGCGGGTATCACGAAGTGAGTGTTGCTCGGCCATGTGGGGGTATTCCTGTTTTCGGGGCTTCTCACCATGGTCGCCGCGGCGGGCGGCTCCCATGCGACGGGTCTGTCTCGATCGGCATCACCCGGGACCCGAGAAGGGCCGGGGCGTCACCTACCAGCGGTAGTGGGCGAAGGCCTTGTTGGACTCGGCCATCTTGTGTAGATCGTCTTTTCGCTTGATGGAGGCACCCGTGCCGCTGGCGGCGTCGAGGAGCTCGTTGGCGAGGCGTTCCGCCATCGTCCGCTCGCGGCGGGACCGCGAGAACTCGACGATCCAGCGAACGGCCAGCGTGGTGGCCCGGCGGGGGCGCACCTCGACCGGGACCTGATAGGTGGCGCCACCGACGCGACGGCTTCGGACCTCGAGCTGCGGTCGCACGTTGTCGAGGGCACGCTTGAGCGTGTCGATCGGTTCGCCGCCGGTCTTCTCGGACACGATCTCGAGGGCTCCGTAGACGATCTGCTCAGCGCGACCGCGCTTGCCGCGTTGCAGGACCTTGTTGATCAGTTGCGTAACCGAGACCGAGTGGTAGATCGGGTCGGGGAGGAGTTCGCGGCGCGGTGCCGGTCCTTTGCGGGGCATGTCAGTCCTTCTTCGCGCCGTAGCGGCTGCGGGCCTGCTTGCGGTTGCCGACGCCGGCGGTGTCGAGCGTGCCGCGCACGATCTTGTAACGGACACCGGGGAGATCCTTGACCCGGCCACCACGCACCAGCACGACCGAGTGGTCCTGCAGGTTGTGTCCGACACCGGGGATGTACGCCGTGATCTCCATGCCGGAGGTGAGGCGGACACGAGCGACCTTGCGAAGCGCGGAGTTCGGCTTCTTGGGGGTGACGGTGTAGACGCGCGTGCACACCCCTCGCCGCTGGGGCGCACCCTTCAACGCGGGGGTGGTCTCCTTGCGGCGCTTCGATGTTCGGCCCTTTCGGACCAGCTGATTGATTGTGGGCACGGGCGACCTCGTAGAGCGGACTGACACGGGCAGGGACAGGATGGCCCTGCCCGGCGGGGCCTGCATGGGTGGCGCGACACGCCGCGACGGCGAGCAGGCCGAGGGTGAACTCTACGGCCGCGGCTGCGCGATCGCAAACATGGCCACGTGATCGCGGGGCCGGACTGCCATGATGGCGCGATGGCCTACGACCTCGAAGATGCCGACGTCGACTTCCTCGACTCGGCCCCGATCCGCATCACCCACACCGAAACGGTCCGAGCCCCGGTCGCCGCCGTGTGGCGAGCGATGAGCGACCCGGCGGCCTGGGTCGACTGGTTCGGCAACGTGAAGGCCTGCGCCTGGACCAGCGAAGACACCCGTCGCGTCGGCTCGACGCGACGAATCACGGTCGGACCGGCCTGGCTCGACGAACGGTTCCTCGTCTGGGAGGAAGACGCCATGCGCTACTTCTTCACGGTGAGCCGGACCAGGCTCCCGATGGCCCGGCGGATGGTCGAAGGCGCCGAGTTGCACGATCGGGGAGACGGCCGTGTCGACGTGACGTGGCATTCGGCGGTCGAGCCGCGCGGGCCCTTCCCCCCGAAGGGCATGATCCGTATGGCCTTCGGCAAGGGTCTGCCCCGCGGCTTCGCAGGCCTGCAAGCCCACCTCGATCGGCAAGCCTGACCCACCCGGAGCCATCGGGGATCCAGCTATTCGGTCTCGGTCGGAACACCGGCCTCGGCGAACTCCATGGCCGGTGGCTCGAAACCCTCGACCCCGGTGAACGAGAGGATCTCCTCTTCGGACTCGGGATCGATGATCGTGTCGACGATGATCTTCTGGCCGGCGCTGAACTCCTTGTACAGCAGCTTCTCCGAGAGCGGGTCCTCGATGAGCCGCTGGATGGCGCGTCGGAGAGGACGGGCGCCCAAGGTCGGGTCGTAGCCGCGATCGGCCACGTGCACCTTCGCCTGATCGGTGAGCTCGAGCCCCAGACCCTGGCCCTCGAGCTGGTTCTGCAGCCGGCGGATCATCAGGTCGACGATCGAGGTGACCTCGGCCTTCGACAGCTCGTGGAACACGATCGTGTCGTCGATCCGGTTGAGGAACTCGGGTCGGAAGTGCTGCTTGAGCGCGTCGTTGACCTTCTCCTTCATCCGTTCGTAGGTCACGGCTTCGTCGGCTTTGGTGAAACCGAGGTTGGCCTTGCGCAGGTCCTGGGTCCCCAGGTTGGAGGTCATGATCAGCACCGTGTTGCGGAAGTCGACCGAACGGCCCTGCGCGTCGGTGAGACGTCCCTCTTCCAGGATCTGGAGCAGCGTGTTGAACACGTCGGGGTGGGCCTTCTCGATCTCGTCGAACAGCACGACCGAGAAGGGCTTGCGGCGGACGGCCTCGGTGAGCTGGCCGCCCTCCTCGTAGCCGACGTAGCCGGGAGGAGAACCGACCAACCGCGACACGGTGTGCTTCTCCATGTACTCGGACATGTCGAGGGCGATCAGGCTCTGCTCGTCACCGAACAGGAACTCGGCCAGGGTCTTGGCCAGCTCGGTCTTGCCCACCCCGGAGGGGCCGAGGAAGATGAACGAACCGCTCGGCCGCTTCGGGTCCTTCAGACCGGCTCGGGTCCGGCGGATGGCCTGGCTGACCGCCATGATCGCGTCGTGCTGGCCGATGACGCGCTTGTGCAGCTCGTCCTCCATCCGGAGCAGCTTCTGGGTCTCTTCCTCGGTGAGCTTGTAGACGGGGATCCCGGTCCAGATGGACAGCACTTCGGCGATCGCCTCTTCGTCGACCTCATCGAAGAGATCGACTCCGGATTCCTTGATCTCGGCCTCTTTGGCTTCCTTCTCGCCCAGGAGCTCCTTCTCGCGATCGCGCAACTTGCCCGCCGCCTCGAAGTCCTGGTTCTCGACCGCTTCCTTCTTCTCGTTGACGACTTCGGCGATCTGGTTCTCGAGCTGCTTGTAGTCGGGCGGGGTCTCCATCCGCTTGATGCGCAGCCGGCTGCCGGCCTCGTCGATCAGGTCGATGGCCTTGTCGGGGAGATGGCGATCGCTGATGTAGCGATCAGCAAGGTTCGCGGCCGCTACCAGCGCCTGGTCGGTGATGGTCACCCGGTGGTGTGACTCGTAGCGGTCCCTCAGCCCCTTGAGGATCTCGATCGTGTGTGCCACCGAGGGCTCCTCGACCTTGATGGGCTGGAAACGGCGTTCGAGCGCCGCGTCCTTCTCGAGGTGCTTGCGGTACTCGTCGAGTGTCGTGGCGCCGATGGTCTGCAGCTCGCCCCGAGCCAGCATCGGCTTGAGGATGCTGGCTGCATCGATCGCACCTTCGGCCGCTCCCGCGCCGACGAGGGTGTGGAGCTCATCGATGAACAGGATGATGTCGCCCCTGGTCTTGATCTCCTTGAGCACCTTCTTCAACCGCTCCTCGAAGTCGCCCCGATACCGCGACCCGGCGACGAGGGCTCCGAGGTCGAGGGTGTAGAGCTGCTTGTCCTTGATGGTCTCGGGGACGTCGTTGACCGCGATGGACTGCGCCAGGCCTTCGACGATGGCGGTCTTGCCGACGCCCGGTTCGCCGATCAGGACGGGGTTGTTCTTGGTGCGACGCGACAGGACCTGCATGACACGCTCGGTCTCGCGGCTGCGCCCGATGACGGGATCGAGCTCCTTGTTACGGGCCAGCTGCGTGAGGTTGCGCCCGAACTGATCCAGGACGAGGGATCCCGACGGGGTCTCGCCGGTGGTGCTACCGGCGGCCGCGCCGGCCTTCTCGCCACCGCCGCCCGAGCCCTGCTCGGCCGGCCCTGAGTACCCGGACAGCAATTGGATGACCTGCTGGCGGACCCGTGACAGATCGGCGCCCAGCTTGACGAGCACCTGGGCCGCTACGCCCTCGCCCTCACGGATCAGACCGAGCAGGATGTGCTCGGTCCCGATGTAGTTGTGGCCCAGTTGGAGCGCCTCTCGCAGCGAGAGCTCGAGGACCTTCTTGGCCCGCGGTGTGAACGGTATGTGACCACTGGGGGAGGACCCGCCCTGGCCGATGATCTCCTCGACCTGGCTGCGAACCGCCTCGAGGGAAATCCCGAGGGACTCGAGGGCCTTGGCCGCCACTCCTTCTCCCTCGTGGATGAGGCCGAGCAGGATGTGCTCGGTCCCGATGTAGTTGTGATTGAGCAGGCGCGCTTCTTCCTGAGCCAGGACGACGACCCGGCGAGCCCGATCAGTGAATCGTTCGAACAAGTGCCAATGCCTCCCGGGTTGCCCCGAATGGGATGCGGTGCGATCAGTCTATCCGTGGGGGCGTGACGCCTCCTCGTCCCCGGGGTACAGGTCGGCACGAATCGGCCGGAGTGAAGTGGCCCCAACCCCCGGAGAGATCACCGACTGAGCCCCCCGGCGCGCCACGATCTACCCTGACCCGGTGGCGCAACCCTCGCTCATCACGATGTATGCCGCCGATCGACCACGGATCGAGGCCGCCCTCACCGCTTCGGTCCGGTCCCAGGACGCCTTCCTGACCGAGGTCGCCTCCCATCTTCTCGCCGGAGGAAAACGAACCCGGCCCTTGTTCTCGGTCGCCGCCGCCGACACGGTCGGATCGGGGTCCACCTCCGACGAGAGCATCCAAGGAGGCATCGCGTGCGAACTCGTACACCTCGGCTCGCTGTACCACGACGACGTGATGGACGAGGCGGTCACCCGCCGCGGCGTCGACAGTGTCAACGCTCGCTGGGGCAACCTGACCGCCATCCTCGCCGGCGACTTCCTCCTGGCCCGGGCGTCGGGCATCGCCGCGTCGCTCGGCACCGACGTGGCCTCCCTCCTTTCCGCCACCATCAGCCGGCTGTGTGAAGGTCAGCTGGCCGAGTTGCGCCAGGTGTTCGATCCGAGCCGCACCGTCGAGGCGTACTACACCGCCATCAGCGGCAAGACCGCCGCGCTGTTCCGTACCGCCAGCCGGGTCGGCGCCCTGGTCTCGGGCCAATCCTCCGACCGGGTCGAAGCGCTCTCCACCTTCGGTCTGCACTACGGGCTTGCCTTCCAGGTCGCCGACGACCTCCTGGACCTGGTGGCCACCGAGGAGCAGATGGGCAAGCCGGTCGGCCACGATCTCCTCGAGGGCGTCTACACCCTCCCCGTCCTGCTGAGCCTGCACGGGCCGCGCGGTGACGACCTGAAGGAACTGCTCGGCTCGCCGCTCGACGCCGACCAACACCAGCGAGCGATCACGCTGGTCCGTGAGGGTGAAGGAATCGACCACTCGCTCGACGCGCTGAGATCCCACGTGACCGACGCGATCGAGCAGCTCGACAGGCTCGAACCCTCCCCCGCTGGCGAGAGCCTGGCGGCCACGGCCAGCGGTCTGATGAGCAGTACCGAATCCGCCGTCGAGGCCCGTCGCACGGGCTGATCGATGGCGCACCTCGGCCAGCCGGACCCAAGGGTCGCCACCGAGGACGGATCGGAAATCGGAGATCCGCTGGAGCAGAGCGTCGTACAGGCGCTGGTGGCGTTCCGCTGGCTGGCGCTCACATGGATGATCGTCGTGGTCATCGTGTCCCGGGAGGACCTCGCCCACCCGGTCTGGGCCATCGGACTCATCCTGCTGACCGTGGGCGTGACCGTCGCCCACACCGTCGCAGCCGGGAGGAACGACCTCGATGCCGTACGCCGACTCGTCCTGTTCGCCGAGATCCCGGTCGGGGTTGCTCTCGTGGGCCTCGACGAGACGCTCTACACCGTCGATCAGTCCAACAGCTTCGGGTCGGTCTGGCCCGTCGCCGGTGTCCTCGCCGCCGGTGCCCTCTATGGACGACGAGCGGGGGCGCTCGCCGGACTCACGATCGGTGCAGCTCGTCTGGTGAGCGACCTCACCGGACCGGGCATAGGGGGGCGGTGGTTGTCACTCGTGTCGACGACGGTCGTGTACGTCATGGCCGGATGGGCGGCCGGCGAGCTCTACCGACGGCTGGCCGAGGCCCAGCGGCTCATCTCCCTGGTTCGAGCCCGCGACGAGATCGCCCGGACGCTGCACGACGGCGTGCTCCAGACGCTCGCGGTCATCCAGCGGCGGAGCAGCGACGACCAGCTGGTCGATCTGGCCCGCCGACAGGAGCACGAGCTGCGCGAGTACCTGTTCGGTACCGCCCCTGAGCCGGCCGACCTGGGTGCTGCACTCCACCGAGCGGCGCGACGGGCAACCGACCTGCACGGCATCAGAGTCGACGTCGTCCTGGCCGACGACATCTCCACCCTCGGCTCCGAAGAGCGACGGTCCATCGCCGGGGCGGTCGGGGAGTGCCTGACCAACGCGGCCAAACACGGCGGAGCCGAAAGGGTCACGGTCTACGCAGAGCCTGCCGATGGGAAAGGCGTGTTCTGTTCGATAAAGGACGATGGCCGAGGATTCGATCCGGCCGTCACCAGCGAAGGGTCGGGGCTGGCTCGGTCGGTGCGCGGTCGGATCGAAGAGATCGGTGGTCGCGTCGAGGTCGACGGCCGGCCTGGTCGCGGCACCGAGGTCAGGCTGTGGCTGGGTTCGGAACCGACGCCCGGGACCGGGCCGGAGATCGGCTTCGCGGGAGGTGACGACCGATGACCCGGACCGCCCCTGTCAGCGTCGTCGTGGCCGATGACCACGAGATCTGGCGGGCCGGCCTACGCAACGACCTGGGCGAGAACTTCCACATCGTGGGCGAAGCAGGCGACGCCCGCGAGGCCGTCGAGGTGATCCGCCGACTGAAGCCTGATCTGGTCCTGTGCGACCTCCACATGCCGGAGGGAGGTGGTCTGAAGGTGGCGACCGAGTGTGCGGATGCGACCGTGGTCGTGATCCTCACCGTGTCCGAGGCCGAGCGCGATCTGCTCGATGCGGTCGCGGCCGGGGCCGCCGGCTATCTGGTCAAGTCGATCGGCTCGGGCGAGCTGAGACAGGCCCTCTGGAAGGCGGTGGACGGCGAGCCCGTCTTCTCTCCGCAGCTCGCCGCCCTCGTACTGGGCGAGTTTCGCCGACTCCGGAGTGACCATCAGCCCGCCGAGGCGCTGTCGATCCGCGAGCGGGAGGTGCTCCAACATGTCGCGCGTGGACACACCTACGCCGAGATCGGCGAAGAGCTCTTCATCTCGCCCAAGACGGTCGAGAATCACGTCCGCAACATCCTGAACAAGCTGCGCCTCAACCGAAAGCACGAGCTCATCCGCTACGCCGTCGAGCACGGGATCGAGTAGGGCGTTCAGCGGGCCGCGCTCAGGCCACCGCCACCGCAGGACGCAGATCGATCGGAGAGCCGCTCGGAGCGTGGCCATCACCATCGCCCCGCACCACGCGCTTGAGGAATTCACCGACGATGCGGTTGAAGACGGCGGCCTCCTCGACCATGAAGCCGTGAGCGGCGCCGCGCACCATGGCCAGCTCGCTGTCGGGGAGGAGGTCGGCGAGCTCCTCGGCGTCACCAACCGGCGTGAGGATGTCCTGGCTCCCCGTGATGACGAGCGCTGGGACGCCGACGGTCGGCAGGTCAGCCCGCAACGCGTCATCCATGTCGAGGATCGCCCTGATCTGGGCGATGAACGGCTGCGGAGCCACCTTCAGTGCGAGCGGTCCGAGCAACGTGAAGACGGGAGAGAAGCGACGCAGGGATCGGTGGCCGACGAGCCACCTCGGCGCGGTATGCGTGAGTCCGGCCATCCCGTCTTCCTCGACCACCCGGGCCCAATCCGTGAGGAGCTCTCTTCGCCACGAATGGTGCCTACAGGCGGTGCAGGCCAGCGTGAGGCTCCGAACCCGATCCGCATGGCGCACCGCCAGGATCTGGGCGAGGACGCCGCCCATGGAAGCGCCCACGACGTGGGCCGACTCGACCCCCTCAGCATCGAGTACGGCGATCAGGTCGAGCGCCATCTCCTCGAGGTCATAGGGGCCATCCGGGGCATCGGAGCCGCCGACGCCACGGTTGTCGGGGAGGATGCAGCGATAGCGCGAACGAAAGGCCCGTTCCTGACGGATCCAGCCCCGATGGTCGGCACCGAGACCCTGGATGAACAGCACGGGGTTGCCCTTGGTCGGACCTGCCGTCGCGTACGCGATCCGCGTTCCATCCGTTGCCGTTGCCGTCGCCATGCCCCCCGAGAGTACGCACTCGGTCTTCGAGGTGCCATGACCGACCGCCGCTCAGACCGACGGTCGGGGGCTCGTCACGCAGGCCGAATCGAGTCCGGATCGAACGAGATCGGCAGCGTGGAGCCGTCGCTCTTCCGGCGAAGACGGTAGCCGGAGTCGTCCTGACCATCGACGACGAACCCGTCGGACCACGAGGCCTCGAATCGGGCCCGGACCTGGACCGGCGTTCCTTCTTGCAGACTTTGCACGATCATGATCCTGGTTCCTTTGATCAACCTGTCGGATAGGCATCGGTTGGTTCTCTACGTCGCTTGAGGGGTGACGATCAGGCAACCGTGCGAAAACTCGACGAAAGCCCGGTTGCCGTCCGAGGTGGGAAGGACCTCAGCCCAGGAGATCGACTATGGCCTCGGTGGCCAGCACCGAAACGTCGACCGCGGCCAGAGGGCCGGTCCCGGCGCCGACGATCGGCGCACCGACGGCGACGGTCCAGCGCCGACCCAGCTCGTTACCACGGACGGCGACGGGCAGCACCGGCACCTCGAGGTCGAGCGCGACCGCCAACAACGACGGGTCGACCGATCCCGGCTCGGGCGCACCCAGCGCTTGCCGAGCGCAGAACACCCCGACGACAGCTCCGGTCCTGAGCACGCTGAGAACCTCGTGCTCATCCTCGGGGATGGCCCCCAGACGGCGGGCGAGACCCCGGGTCACCGGTATCCGGTCGAGTCCGGCGGCGCGGAGGTGCCGGCCCGTCTGACGCTCGGTGGCGGAGGCGACGACGATCGGCTCGGACAGCTTGGAGCGAGGTCCGATCACGAGCAGTGCCGAGCCCGCTTCGGGAAGGTGCTCGAACCCCTCGGTGTGGATCGACCAACGGAGCGGGACGAGGGAGCCCATGACCCGGGCGAGGTCCGCGTCGAATCCCCACTCATCGACCAGGAAGGTGCCGTCCACGCGGCGATGAGCGATCTCGGAGATCCTCATGCCGCCACCTCGATTCCGTCACGGAGATACACGACCGAAGCCCACTCGAAGAGCTCGGTCACCACCTCACGCGTGCTACGCGTCGGCTGCCAATCGAGGAGATCCGATGCCGCTGCCCCGTCGGCGACTCGACCGCGACGGAGCAGTTCGACCACGTGGTCGGGAACGGGCGAACCGAACAACGAGGACACCGCACGAGCGAAAGCCCACGCGGGACCGACGACCGGCACGGGAAGACCGCCGCCGAGTCGGACCGCCTGATACGGGGTCACGGCTCCGCTGGCGACCACGTTCACGGCCGCATCCGGGGCCCCGGAGACGGCCCGCACGATGGCCGTGGCCGCATCCTCCTGGTGGATGAGCGAGAAGGGCAACTCGGCCATCGGCGGGATGGGCACGATCGGCATCCGGAGGTACCGGCCGAGGGGACTGGGGAAGTGGGGCCCGACGATGGGAGCGAAACGGAGGATGGTGAGCGAGGCTCCCCGGGCATCGGCCGCGGTGCGACCGACCTTCTCGACCTCGGACAGCACTCGCCCGTAGGGGCTGGTGGGCCGCGGTTCCCGCGACTCATCCGGTCGAGCTGCGTGGGTCGTGCTGCGACCGTAGACCTCGATTCCGGACCGGATGACGAAGCGATCGACCGTCGGGCATTCGGCCGCGGCACCGAGGGCGTAGCGGGCACCTTGCCGCGTACGCTCGATCGCGGCCGACGCCGTGGCCCGCGCGTTGGGCTCGTACACCCCGAGGTGGACCAGGGCAGTCGGCTCGAAGTCGGTGATGGTACGCACGACGGCGTCACGGTCACGGGGATCGCACATGGCGAACTCGGCCCGCTGGAGTCGCCGACGCGGCGGGTCACAGTCCAACCCCAGCAGGGCCTCGATCCGAGGATCGGTTTCGAGCAGTGCCGCCACCCGCGTGCCGAGCTCACCGCCCATTCCCGTCATCGCTACCCGCACGCGGCCTCCCGAATCGTTGTCGCTGCTTGCGCTCCACGGTAACGGGGCCGACCCCGCTCCTTGCCATCCCGGCACTTGTATGCTACTTGTCTTTCTATGCAGCGGACAGGTGAATGCCTCCTTCGACCGGGGGAGCGTCGACCATGACACCGATCGAGCTCCTGGCGCTGGTCCTCGTCGCGTTGGTGACCTCGGGGCTCTCGGCGGTGGTCGGGTTCGGTGGGGGCATCCTCCTTCTGGCGTCGCTGGCCCTGGTCCTCGATCCGCTCGACGCAATCCTCGTGCAGGGCGCCATCCAGCTGGTCGGCAACACGGTGCGGGCCCATGCCCACCACCGAGTGATCGACTGGCCCGTCGTCGGAAAGCTCACCGCCCTGATCATCCCCGGCAGTGTGCTCGGGCTGCTCGTCGCCCGAGATCTCGATCCCGACAGGCTGAGGGTGGTCATGGGCGGATTCGTCCTGCTCGTGGCCTGGTGGCCCGCGGCGACCGCTCGCCTGGCCTCCGCTGCCAACACCGCCACGCTCCTCGCGGCCGGGGCCGTGACAGGCCTGGGTAATGTCACCGTCGGTGCCACCGGGCCACTCCTCGCTCCCTTCTTCCGAGCCGTCACGACCGATCGGTTGGCGTTCGTCGGAACCTTCGCCGCCGCCCAGGCGCTGGGTCACGTCGTGAAACTCACCACGCTCTCGGTGGGTGGAGCGGTCACCATCGCCGATAACACCCTTCTGATCGGTCTCGGGGTAGCGGCGGTGATCGTCGGCACCCGGCTGGGAACGAGACTGCTCCACCGTGTGTCCGAGCAACGGTTCGGACAGATTCAACGCGTCGCCCTCACCGCCCTGGGGATCAGGCTGCTCCTCTGAGCGCTATCAACCTCGGGGGATCGGCGAGTCCGATGGGCCATACGATGGTGTCACCGGCCACCGCCGGCCAGCCGTTGAGCTGGCCGGGGGACTCCAGCTCCCACACGATCGAGCCGTCCCTCCGGTCCAACGCGTAGAGCGTTCCGTCGAAGGTCGCCGTGAACACCAGATCGCCGACCACCGTCGTCCCGCCCAGCGGATCACCCGGCAGCTCCACCTCCCACACAACCCTGCCGTCGGCGACATCCACCGCCGCGACCACACCGGGCATCTGGCCGAGCGGCGAGCCGATGTGCGATGCCACGTCGGGCTCGAGCATCGTCGGGGCATTCAGCGCCGCGACGTAGACCACGCCGTCGGCGTGCGATCCCGGCGTGAGCACGCCGCCGAACGTGCCCGGGGCGATCTCGGTCGGGCCGGCGAGCTCGGTCAGGTCGTCGTTGCGATGGAGACCGACCGGCGTGTCCCACAGCACGGCCCCGGTCGCCGGATCGTGCCCGATGACCCGACCCAACTTTCCCGTGCCCACGAGCACGTCCTGACCGGTCGTGGGCTCCTCGACCAGCATCGTGAGCATCAGGTCGCCGTCGAACAGATCGTGTTCGACCGCCTGCTGATACCAGTCGAGCTCGCCGGTCGACCCGTCGAGAGCCACCACGCTCTCGGTGTAGAGATTCGGTCCGGGTCGGCTCGATCCGTTCGGGAACTCGGGGGTGCCCGGAAACGGAGCCGGGTTGCCGATCCCCCAGTAGATGGTGTCGGTGGCGACGTCGACGGCCGGCGGGAACCACGCTCCTCCGCCGGAATTCAGCGAGGGATCCCCCCAGAGGTCGTCGTCGGCCACGGTGTCGAACGTCCAGACCACCTCGCCGGACCGGGCGTCCAGGGCGTGGAGGACACCACGGTCGCCTCCGGCGAACTGATCGGTCAGGCTGACCGGCACCGTGCTGGCCAGCACCAGACCGCCGTAGGGAAGGGGTTGGATGTCGACCCCGGCCGTCTCACTGGTCACGATCTCGGTGCGCCACACCTGGCCACCGGTGCTCGCATCGAAGGCGATGACAGCCCGGGCGTCGTCGATGGCGAAGACCAGGTCCCAGCCGACGGACGCACCGTTCGGCCCGATGTGGAACTGCCCGCCCGGTGTCTGCCATTCCACCTCACCCGTAGCCACGTCTATGGCCCGCACCGCGCCCGTGAGATCCTGGACATACACCGTGTCACCCACGATGACAGGCGTCGTCGCCGCGTTGCCGTATGCGCCGCGGCCTGGCAGCGGAACCTCCCATGCGATCTCGAGGTCGTCGACCGTCGCCGAGGAGATGACCGAATTCGGCACCGCCCGGCTGTTGCGATAGTCACGACCAGGCAGTGGCCAGTCGGCGCCGTGGTCGGTCGCTTCGGGCGTCATGCGCTCGCGACGGTCGGTCCCCGACTGCACGGCAGATCCGTCTCGGTCGCCCCGAGCGACCGAGGTATCGGGAGCCGACAGCTCGGCCGTTTCGTCCGACTCGGTCGGCCCGCACGCCGCGATCGCTGCAACGGAGAGAAGGAGGACGACAACGGCGGCGAGTGGTCGCCGGGGCACTAATCGGCTTCTGGGCGAAGGGTGGGAAAGAGCAGCACGTCCCGGATCGAGGCCGCATCCGTCAGCAGCATGACCAGACGATCCATGCCGATGCCGAGACCCCCAGTCGGTGGGAGACCGTATTCGAGCGCTCGCAGGTAGTCGGCGTCGACCACCATCGCCTCGTCGTCACCGGCCTCCTTCCGCGCGACCTGCTCCTCGAACCGGGCCCGCTGGATCGCCGGGTCGGTCAGTTCGCTGAAGGCGTTGCACAGTTCCCTCCCCGCGACGATCGCCTCGAATCGTTCGACGACTCCCTCCCGCTCGCGATGGGCACGGGAGAGGGGCGATACCTCCGTCGGGTAGTCCGTCACGAACAGCGGGCCCCACAGCGACGCTTCGGTGCTCTTCTCGTAGATCTCGAGGAAGATCTTGCCTTCACCCCAGCTCGGCTCGATCTCGATGTGCCACTCGGTCGCGATGGATGCCAGCTGTTCTCTGCCCAGCCCGACATGGATGGGCTTGCCGATCTGTTCGGTGACGAGCTCGTCCATGGTCGCTCGTCGCCACGGCACGGCGACGTCGATCGCTCGGCCCTGGTATTCGAACGACGTGGACCCGTGGATCTCCGTGGCCAGATGGGCGACGAGCTCCTCGGTCAGCGTCATCATGTCGCGGTAGTCGGCATAGGCCTGATACAGCTCGAGCATCGTGAACTCGGGGTTGTGTCGGGTGGACAGACCTTCGTTGCGGAAGACGCGGGCCATCTCGAAGACCCGCTCGAAGCCGCCGACCGTCAGCCGCTTCAGGTAGAGCTCCGGAGCAATGCGCAGGTAGAGCTCTTGATCGAGCGCGTTGTGGTGGGTCGTGAACGGCCGGGCCAGGGCTCCGCCCGGAATGGGATGGAACACGGGAGTCTCGACCTCGAGGAACCCCTGGTCCTCGAGCCACCGACGCGTGAGTGACATGATCCGGCTCCGAGTCGTCAGTGTCTGCCGAGCCTCGGGCGTCACCCACAGGTCGACGTATCGCTGGCGGTAGCGAGTATCGGGATCCGAGAGGCCGTGCCACTTGTCGGGGAATGGGCGGGTCGCCTTCGCCAGAAGAGTCCATTCGTCGACGCGAACGGACAGTTCCCCCCGCCGGGTCTTCATCACGATCCCCCGGACCCCGATCCAGTCCCCGATGGACAGTTCACCGAACTCCTCGTATCGGGGGGTCACCTTCGCCGGGGCGAAAAGCTGGATCCGGCCGGAGGCGTCCTGGAGTGTGCCGAAGGTGAGCTTGCCCTGGACCCGCCTCAACATGAGCCGACCGGCGATCGAGACGACCTGGTCGGTCTCGGTCCCGTCCTCGAGCGCCTCGTGAGCAGCGGCCAACCCGGCCGCGTCCGCGTCGGTTTCGTACCGGTAGGGAACGCGGGATGGAGTGGTCATGACCGATTCTTCTCGAAGACGATGCGCAACCCGTGCAGCGTGAGCCACGGTTCGAGATGCTGGATCCGCTCGCTGAACGGAGCGATCAGCTCGGCGATGCCGCCGGTCGCCACCACGGTGCACTCCCCCAGCTCGTCCTCGATGCGTGACACCAGTCCATCGACCTGGGCCGCGAACCCATAGAGGGTTCCGGACTGAATCGACTCGACCGTGCTCTTCCCCAGGACGTTGCGGGGCTCGATGAGCTGCACCTGACCCAGGGCGGCGGCCCGGCCGTAGAGGGCGTCGAGGCTGATCTCGATTCCCGGAGCGATGGCTCCGCCGAGGTACTCGGCCTTCCCGGATACGGCATCGACGGTCGTCGCCGTGCCGAAGTCGACCATGATCGTCGGGCCGCCGTAGAGGTCGTACGCTGCGACCGCGTTGGCGATGCGGTCGGCTCCCACCTCTTTCGGGTTGTCGTAGTGGATGGCGATCCCGGTCTTGACCCCGGGTTCGATCAGCACCGGGGAGAAGCCGAAGCGTTCGGCCATCTCGCTCAGACCGGCCGAAAGCCGCGGAACGCCCGAGCTGATGGCCACGCCGCTGATGTCCTCCTCCCAAGAGATCTCGTAGAAGCCGAAGAGACCCTGAAACGTGACGGCCAGCTCATCGGCGGTCCGCTCCGCGTTGGTGGCGAGACGCCAGTGGGCGATCAGGCCGTCGGCGGCGTCGACCCCATTCGTCCGCGGATGCTCATAGAGCCCGATCACGGTCTGGGTGTTGCCGGCATCGATGGTGAGCAGCATCAGCCTTCCTCCCGGTCGACCGCGTTGTCGGGGGTGATGTCGAGCCCGATGTCCAGGACCGGAGCCGAGTTGGTGATACGTCCGATACTCAGCAGATCCACACCGGTTGCGGCGTACGCCTCGACCGTCTCGAGATCGATTCCGCCCGAGGCCTCGACCAGACAGCGACCGTCGATCAGTTCGACGCAGGTGCGTACCTCGGAAGGCGTCATGTTGTCCAGGAGAATGGCGTCGGCGCCGACATCGAGGGCCTCGGTCACCTGCTCGGGGCGGTCGCACTCACAGTGAATGGTGCGCCCCGGCCACCGGTCGCGAGCCAACCCGACGAGCTCGGCCATCGTCATCCCGGCCAGATGGTTGTCCTTGATCATCACCCAGTCGCTGAGATTCCCCCGGTGGTTGACCCCACCCCCGGCGCGAACCGCCGCCTTTTGCAGGCTCCGAAGACCCGGTGTGGTCTTCCGGGTGTCCCAGATCCGGGCACCCCCCTCGGCGGCGCGATCCACATACCGACGGACCAGACTGGCGACGCCCGACAGATGGGAGAGCAGGTTGAGGGCCGTACGCTCGGCGGTGAGCATCGGGGCCAGGGGGCCGCGGGCCGTCCCGATGCGCTGGCCGGCAGCGACAGCGGATCCGTCCGGCAGATCCCAATCGAGCGAGAGGCGCGAATCGAGTGCCGCGAAAGTCTCGAACACACAGAGTCGACCCGCGACGACGCCGGACTCGCGAGCCACGAACTCGGCATCGGCCCAGAGGTCGGGATCGAGCAACGAGGCAGTCAGGTCACCCAGGGGGGTCAGGTCCTCGGCCAGCGCTCGCTGGACGAGAGAACGGACGTCGGCCGTCGGCGGCTCGAGATGGGTCGTCATGTGCTCAAGACTGGCGCGCCGAACCGACGACCGCGAAATGCGATTCGACGGCTTGCGCCCAGCCCTAAGAACCCGCTGCTTCGCAGTAGGTCTTGACCGCGTCGAGATCGCTCTCGACCGCCTTGGAGATCATGCGACCGATCAGCGGATTGACGACCTTCGCCGCGAACTTGTAGGGACGCGCGTCCATCACCATCGCCAGCTGGGTGCCATCATCGACCGGGGTCGTGGTGAAGACCGTGTCCCAGACGGTTCCGCCCTCGTCGGACACCAGGCGAATGCTCTCGTTCTCGATGTACTCGGTCACTTCGAGCTCGGTGGTCGCCTCGCGGCCTTTCATGAGCCGCGTCTCACGGAACCGGGTGCCGACCCCACGATGAGTCTCGGTCAGGAACTCGACGTCGGTGATGTTGTCGACCGCCTCCGAGAACTTCTCGATGTGAGCCACGGCGTCGAAGACGGTCTCGACGGGAGCCTGAATGCTCCTGGTCGCTCGGGTCTCTGCCATCGCCGAAGCCTACCTCCCGAGCTCCCTTCGACCTCCGTGCTCCTGGGTACACATACGACGGCCCGACTACTACCTCTTCGAGCGACGTCGGGAACACAACACCCGATAGCGCTCCTCCGCTGCGTCGGGAGCGTCGGTGCGCGTGTGGGCGCCTCGACTCTCGTCGCGGGCGCGGGCGGCCTCGAGCACGGCGACCGCGACGTGGACCAGGTTGCGCAGCTCGGCGCCGGCCAGATCTTCAGGCTCATCGACCGGGCAGAGGGGCCGGATCTCGTCCAGTGCGGCGGCCAACGACACGTCGGACCGGAGCACGCCGGCACCGACGGTCATCGCCCGTTGGAGGAGGCTGCGGTTCACCGCGACATCCTCGACCTCAGCCCCTTTCGGGAGATCGATGACGATTCGTCGCCCGGCGATCTCCGACGCCGGGTCGAGAACCGACCGCATCGCCCCTGTCGACATAGGGCCGACCTGGCCCGCCTCGATGGCCTCGATCGCCCGCGGGCCGAAGACCATCCCCTCGAGCAGGGAATTCGACGCCAGTCGATTGGCGCCGTGCACACCCGTGCAGGTGACCTCGCCTGCCGCCCAGAGCCCGGGTATCGACGAGCTGCCGTGAAGGTCGGTCACGATGCCGCCACAGAGGTAGTGGGCGGCCGGAGCGATGGGAAGCCATTCCGATGCCGGGTCGAGGCCTACATCGTCGAGCTGTCGCTGAATCGTCGGGAACCGGTCGGCGAAGTGTTCGAGCCGCGTGGCATCGAGCCACAGGTGGGCGGTGCCCTGTTCGATCATGCGCCTGGTCATGGCTCGCGCGACCTCATCGCGCGGGAGCAGCTCGTCGACGAAGCGTTCTCCTTCTGCGTCCCGCAGGAGCGCGCCGTGGCCCCGCAGCGCCTCGGACAACAGCGGACGGGGCATCTGCGGGTGATGCAGCGCCGTCGGATGGAACTGCATGAACTCGACATCGCCGAGCACCGCTCCGGCACGGAGGGCCATGGCGACTCCGTCGCCGGTCGATTCGAGCGGATTGGTCGTGACCTCGTAGAGCTGGCCCGCTCCGCCTGCGGCCATCAACACGTTCGCGGCTCTGATCTCGCGCGTGGAGCCGTCGTCGAATCGGGCCAGCACACCGGCGCAGGCGTCCCCGTCCCGCAGGAGATCCACCGCGAAGCAGCGTTCGTAGACAGCCGCCGCCGTGGCCGACACCGCCTCGCACAAGGCCCGCTCGATCTCCATACCGGTCGCCGCCCCTCCGGCGTGGAGGATTCTCGGGACCGAGTGCCCGCCCTCTCGGGCCAGCGAGTACTGGCCACGGTTGTCGCGGTCGAACATGGCTCCCATGGCGATGAGCTCACCAACCCGTTCGGGCCCCTCGTCGACCAGGACCCGGACCGCTTCGATGTCACACAGATCGTCCCCCGCAGCGAGCGTGTCGGCCAGATGCAGGTCGGTCGAATCGGGGTCGCTGGTGAGCACGGCGGCGACACCTCCCTGAGCCCACCGGGTCGTCGCCTGCTGGATCTCGCCCTTGGTCAGCAGCCCGACCGCCATGCCATGGCCGTCGGCGGCTCGCACGGCCGCTGACAGGCCGGCGACACCGCTGCCCAACACGAGGAGATCGAGTGAAGTCGGAGTATCGGTCACGTCGAATCCATTCGGGTCGCTCCGATGTTGTCGATCAGCCGGGCCGGGCCCACCCGAGCCGCCACCAACAGACGCAGCCGGGTGACATCGGGTGCGGGAGGGAGAAGCGTCTCGGCGTCGACGACAGCCACGTAGTCCAGAACGGCCCTCGGCTCGTCCAGAACGGTGGCTTCGATGGCCGCTCGGACCACGGCCACGTCGGACTCCCCCGCCGCCAGCATCCGGGCGCCCCGCTGGAGTGCTCGGAACAACACGGGGGCTGCTTCACGGTCGTCCCCGTCGAGGTATGCGTTCCGACTCGACATGGCCAGGTCGTCGGCTTCTCGGACGGTCGGGCAGCCGATGACATCGACTGGGAAGGACAGGTCGTGAGCCAGACGACGGACCACGAGAAGCTGTTGGTAGTCCTTTTCCCCGAAGTACGCGCGGCACGGCCCCGCGATGGTGAAGAGCTTGGCGACGACGGTCGCGACACCGGCGAAGAAGGTCGGACGGGACCCGCCCTCGAGCGGCACGGCGATGTCACCCACGGTGACAGTCGTTGTCGGTGGCGTGGAGTACATCTCGGAGTGGGGAGGCATGAAGAGGATGGTCGACCCGGCCGCCTCGGCTTTGGCGGCGTCGCCGACCGGGTCGCGTGGGTAGGCGTCGAGATCCTCACCTGGAGCGAACTGGAGGGGGTTGACGAACACCGTCGAGACGGTCAGATCGTTCTCCGCCGCCGACCGACGGATCAGTGACTGATGGCCATCGTGGAGGTACCCCATGGTCGGAACCAGGCCGACGGATCGTCCCCGACACCGCTCGGCGTCGAGCATCCCGCGGAGCTCCACGATGGTCGTGACGGTCAACACGGACCATGACCCTCAGGTCGCATCGCGGTCCCTCACGAGGCGTCGGGCTGCATCGGCCAGTGCATCGTAGAGCGGGCGTTCGTCTTCGGCGAGGGCGGCGCGGTGCCGCTGGATCGTCGCCTCGTCTCCCCGCTCCACCGGGCCGGTGAGCGCCGGGGCCGCACCCAGGGCGGCAACGTTCTCGAGGGACCCGCGAGCGAGGTCGACCATCGCTGCCGGCGGCACGCCCACGGGGCCGGAGACCCGTTCGACCTGACCCATGAGAGCCACGAGGTGGTTCGATGCGATCGCTGCCGCCGCGTGGTAGGCACCGCGATCGGCGTCCGCGATCGCGAAGCTGCGCCCCCCGAGCGCCGACACGATCGCGGCGGCCACCTCGTCGCCCGCAACCGCGAACCATGCGCCGCGCAGGCGCTGCGCACCGATCTCAGGATCCGGCAGGGATACCAGGGGATGCACGGCCGCCCGTCGCGAATGGCCCTCCAGGACCTCGAGGCCCAACGATCCGGCCAGATGGCACACCGCTCCTTCGCCCGGTTCGATCTCTCCGACCACCGAGCCGATGGCCCCGTCCGGTACGGCCAGCACCACGACATCGACGCCGCGGGCCGCACCGGCCAGATCGTCCCCCCTTCCCAGGCCGACACCGATCTCCCATCCGGCATCGCTGAGTGCGAGGGCGAACGCCCCACCGGCTCGGCCCCGGCCGATGATGTTGGCCCGAAGACCGGATCGACTCACGACCCCGTTGACGCGTGGGACAGGCGTCCCACCGGTGTCACGCGACCCTCGACCGTACGCTGCCATTCCGACGGACAGAGCTCGGGTGCGAGCTGCGCTAGTGGTTCGACGACGAATCGCCGCTCCAACATGAGCGGATGGGGGACGACGAGGTCGGGGTCGGCCACCTCGACGCCATCAACCCACAGCACGTCGACGTCGAGGGTACGCGGCCCCCATCGTTCGGCCCTGACCCGACCAGCAGCCGACTCGAGCCGATGACACACCGCCAGCAGCTCCCGCGGTGACCGCCCGGTGTCGAGCTCGACGACCACGTTGAGGTAGGCGTCCTGTTCCGGTCCGCCGACCGGCTCGGTCTCGAACACACCGGAGGTGGCGACCACCTCGTCGAGAGACGCCACCGCCTCGCGCAGGAACGTCCAGCGGTCGCCCAGGTTCGATCCCAATCCCAGAAACGCCCGCGTCATCGGCTAACGCTCTCGGGTGAGCCGGACACCCGATGTGGCCAGATCCTGGGGAACGGGCGGGCGGAGCTTGCGGATCGCCACCGTGGTGCGCTCGATCCGACCGTCGGTGAGGATCTCGTCGCACAGCACCTGGGCCAACCGTTCCAGCAGGGCGAATCGTTGCGCTGTCGCCCGAGCCACGACCCGATCCGCGACTTCGCCGTAGTCGACGGTGCTGGACAGTTCGTCGGTCCGTCCGGGCTCGGCCAGATCGGCGACGATGTCGACGTCGATCTCGAGGGGCTGGGGTCGGTCGAGCTCCTCGTCGAGGACACCGCACCGGGCCATGACCCGTAGGCCGCGCAACTCGATCCGGTCAGCAGGGGGCTCGGAGGATGCCACGGGATCAGTCGGACTCGGTATCGGGTTCTTCGGCTGGCAGGCGCTCGGCCAACGCGATCAATCCCCGGCCCTGCGGGCCGAGCTGTCGGCTGGTGATCCGCTCCATCACGGAGATCCCACCGGGTGAGGAATCGACCATCTCGCTCCAGACCAGGAAACCGCCGATGGTCCCGGCGAGCCGGTCACTGAGCTCCGAGCAATGGACCAGGACCTTTCGCTGATCGCCCAGCAGGGCCCTGATTCTCGAGTAGAGCGCCACCAGATACACGGGTTGTTCCGAGTCGACCGCGGGAAACGGGTAGTGGAGGGCCCGCACACCCAGTTCTTCGTAGTTGTGCAGATTGTGATTGGCCTCGATCAGTGAGATGACCGGGTCGAATCCCTGCTCGCGCAGCCAGATGATCTCCTCCTGGCGCCGCACCCGTCGGTGGTTCTCCCCGTATCCTCCGGGCCGTTCACAGATCGCCAGGCGGTCCTTGACGATCCAGCAGAAGTTGCGCGGAGTGATGCCCTGGGCCCACTTTCCCTTCGCCACGCGACTCCTACCTTCCCTGCGATCATCCCATCAGCACCGTACGGGTGTGAACGGTGGGCCGAACGTCGTGCGCGCGCACGAGCGCCACCCCCGCCAGCATGGCCCACATCGCTGTGGCGAGCGAACCGTCCAGTCGATCATCGGGCGGGACCGGCACCGCAGCCGCCGGGTCTCCACCGGCGTCGCTCAGCGAGAGCAGCGCTCCCAGGAAGCTCTTGCGGCTGGTACCGATCGCAACCGGAACTCGCGTGTCCACGAGTCGATCGAGTGACGCCAGGAGGTCGAGGTTCTGCTCGTGGGTCTTGCCGAAACCGATCCCGGGATCGATCCACATCCGTTCGACACCCGCTTCGGCGCCCCGCTCAGCGGCATGGACCAGCTCGCGGCACACCTCGTCCACGACGTCGACGTAGGTTGGCGCCTCCTGCATCGTGGCCGGGTCGCCCTGCATATGCGTGGCGATCCAGCCCACCCCCATCTTCCCGGCGACCGTCTCGAGCGAAGACGAAACGTCGTTGATGATGGTCGCCCCTGCCTGCACGGCGAGCCGGGCGACCTCAGGCTTGCGGGTGTCGACGCTCACCTCGATCCCATCGGTGGCCAGAAGTCGCACGAGGGGGATCACGCGTCGGAGCTCCTCATCGACCGGCACCTCGCCCGCTCCGGGACGGGTCGACTCGCCGCCGACGTCGATCACCGACGCCCCCTCGTCCACCATCTGGTGGGCGTGCTCGTGGGCACGGTCCAGCCCCACCCACCGACCACCGTCGGAGAACGAGTCGGGCGTGACGTTGAGAATGCCCATCACCACCGGAGGGGGTCGGTCCCCGGTCAACTCCGGCCGTCGAGGAATCGCATGGCCTCGAGCCGCGAAGCGATCTCGTCCCGAAAGAGGCCGCGCACAGCCGAGGTGACGGTGGTGGCACCCGGTTTGCGGATGCCCCGCATGGACATGCACAGGTGCTCTGCCTCCATCACCACGAGGACTCCTCTCGGTCGGAGCACCTCGTCGACCGTCTCGGCGATCTGCGTGGTGAGCCGCTCCTGGACCTGGGGGCGGCGAGCGAAGTCGTCGACCAGTCTCGCCAGCTTCGACAGGCCGGTGATACGGCCCGAGGCCGAAGGGATGTAGGCCAGGTGGGCGGTGCCGTGGAACGGCAGGAGATGGTGCTCGCAGATGGAGTAGAAGGCAATGTCACGCACCATGACGATCTCCTCGTGATCACCTTCGAAAGTCCGGCTCAGGTGCGTCGCCGGATCGATGTGCAGCCCGCCACAGATCTCTGCGTACATCCGTGCGACACGGGCCGGGGTCTCGGAGAGACCATGGCGAGACGGGTCCTCGCCGATGGCTTCGAGGATCTCGGTGACCGCGGCCTCGATGCGGGGAAGATCGACCTCGGACGCCATGCGACGCCGGGCAAGTTCGACGTCGTCGTATCGAGTGTTGGCGGACTGTTGATTGGACGGCACCGTGGTCGCTCTCTTGTGTGGGACAGCGGAGAAAGCCTACGGCTCGGACCGCTCTCTTTCGACCGGTGTCGATTGGTTCGGCTCGCCGGCGGCCGGTACATCGGACGCCGGAGTGAACAGCGCGACGAGTTCGTGCTCCTCGACGGTCTCCTGTTCGACCAGCATGTCGGCGAGACGGTCGAGAATCGACCGGTTCAAGGTGATGATCTCCCTGGCCTCGACGTGGGCATCGTCGATGATCCGTCGGACCTCGTCGTCGATGAGTCCGGCGACGTCGTCGGAGTAGTCCGGTTCGTCGCGCGACTTCCTTGCCCAGGAAGACCTCGCCGTTGGCCCGACCGAGCTGGCGGAGTCCGATCCGCTCACTCATGCCGTACATGGTGACCATCGCCCGGGCGATCTGCGTAGCCCGCTCGATGTCGTCGGCCGCCCCGGTGGTCGGATCTCCGAAGATCACCTCTTCGGCGGTCCGGCCGCCCAGCAGCATGGTGAGCTGATCACGGAGCTCCGAACGGGTGCGGAGGTACCGATCCTCCTCGGGGAGCGAGAGCGTCCATCCCAGGGCCCGACCTCGGGCGATGATGGATACTTTGTGAATCGGGTCGGTGTTGGGGAGCAGATGACCCACGAGTGCGTGGCCGGCCTCGTGGTAGGCGACGACCCGCTTCTCTCGATCGGACATCAGCCGGTTCTTCCGCTCCGGGCCGGCGATCACCCGATCGATCGCGTCGCTCACCTCGGTCATGCGGATCTGATCCTCGTCCTCGCGGGCGGTGAGGATGGCGGCCTCGTTCATCAGGTTGGCCAGATCGGCTCCGGTGAATCCGGGGGTACGGCGCGCGATGACACTGAGGTCGACGTCGTCGGCGAGAGGTTTCTCCTTCGAGTGCACCTGGAGGATCTGCCTGCGCCCGTCGAGATCGGGGGCGTCGACGACGATCTGGCGATCGAACCGTCCCGGGCGCAGCAGTGCGGGATCGAGAATGTCCGGACGATTGGTGGCGGCGATGAGAATGACGCCGGAGGACTCGTCGAATCCGTCCATTTCAACCAGGAGCTGGTTGAGCGTCTGCTCGCGCTCGTCGTGTCCACCGCCGAGTCCCGCGCCGCGGTGACGACCGACCGCATCGATCTCGTCGACGAACACGATGGACGGTCCGGCCGCCTTGGCCTGATTGAACAGGTCGCGCACCCGACTGGCACCGACACCGACGAACATCTCCACGAAGTCACTGCCGGAGATGGAGAAGAAGGGAACACCGGCTTCGCCGGCCACCGCTCGGGCCAACAGGGTCTTGCCCGTGCCCGGTGGACCGTAGAGGAGAACTCCCTTGGGAATGCGCGCCCCGATACGACTGAACCGCTCTGGCTCCTGGAGGAACTCGCGGACCTCCTGGAGCTCCTGTACCGCCTCCTCGACGCCGGCCACGTCATCGAAGGTCACGGTGGGTTCGTCCTTGTTGAATCTCCGCGCCTTGGACTTGCCGAACTGCATCACCTTGCTTCCGCCACCCTGCATCGAGGTGAGAAACCAGATGAATATCCCCACGAGGAAGAGCATGGGAAGGAGGCTCCAGGCGATCGAAACCCAGATCGACTCCTTCTCGGTGTCGACGTCGAGCTCGGGGTAGTCCTCGGTGATCTCGTCGGCCGCTTCGGCTGCGAATCGGAATTCGTACGGCCCCGTCCGCTCGCTCTCCTCGGCGTAGTCGCCCGTGACCTTGTTGCTCTTGTCCTTGAGCGTGGCCTCGGACGGATCGATGTCGCCCTTCTCGACCGCCTGATCGAACTGCGTCCGGGTGAGCTCGTCCGGTTCCTTCTCTCGGGTCAACAGGACCCACGCCAAGAGACCCACGAGCAGCGCCGAGACCAGCAACAGGACGGGTCGGGATCGCAGATACTTCACGGCCGCCTCACCCTATCCACTTCCTTCCGATCGCAGACGAGCTCATCCATCGACACCCCGAAGCGAATTGTTACCGCACGACGTGGGCTCCCCGGGCTCGGCGCTGAGTCGGTTCGGGTCAGTCCTCCGACCACACCCGTAGATCGCGGAGGTTCCGGAACCGCTCGTGCACGTCGAGACCGTAGCCGACCACGAATGCCGGAGGGATCGTGAATCCGGTGTAGCGCAGATCGGGATCGCTCTTCTGCAGACCTTCCCGAAGGAGGAGGGCACACACCTCGAGGCTGGCCGGACCGCGGGCGTTCAGGTACTTCCTGAGGTAGGCAAGGGTGAGCCCACTGTCCACGATGTCCTCGATGATCAGGACGTGCCGGCCGGCCAGGTCCACGTCGAGATCCTTGACGATGCGGACCACTCCACTGGTCTTCGTGGCTGATCCGTAGGACGAAACCGCCATGAAGTCCATCTCGACCCGGAGATCGATCGCTCGGGCCAGGTCGGCCATGAACACGTGCGCACCCTTGAGAACGCACACGAGGAGAGGTGGATCATCGACATAGTCCGCGGTGATCTGTGCCCCGAGCTGAGCGACGCGCTCCGCTATCTGAGCCTCGCTCAGGACCAGCTCGCCCAGCAAGGGATCTCGTTCGAGTGCTCCGCCCATGGCCCGCCGACCCTACCCGAGCCCGGTCTCCTGCTCGACACTGAGCAGGCCGTCGCGCCGCTTCAGCGTCCAGCCGTTCCCCAGCTGGGCAGCCCGGGCGTCACCCCGAACGACATCGAACGCGCGGGCCAGGGCCGCGGAGCTCGGCGGATGCCCGGAACCCGTGTGCTCCCGGATGAACTTCCGGACCGCCACCCGCGCCACCGGGGCGGGACATTCGCGCAGCTCACGCACGCTGCTGGTATCGACCGATCCGGCGAGCTGATCGAGCCAATCGGCCAGTTCGCGCAGGTGATCCGCCTGACGCACGATGAGGGGTCCGACCTCGCGCTGCGCGATGTCGTCGAGCAGGGGGAGGAGGTCGGCCCGGACGCGATTGCGGCGGAACCTCGGGTCGTCATTGGTGGGATCGGCGATCGGATGCAGCCCGAGGCTCTGGCACAGTCCGACGGTTTCGCCCCGGCGCAGGTCGAGGAGCGGTCGTCGGTCCCGGCGCATGCCGGCCAACCCTTCGATTCCGGCCCCGCGCATGAGATTGAGGAGGATGGTCTCGGCCTGGTCGTCGGCCGTGTGACCGGTCAACACGTCGGCCGGCAGAACGGAATACCGTTCCTCACGGGCGCGAGCTTCGAGGTTGGGCCCTGGATCGATCCGGACGCGGAAAGACTCGAACGAAGCACCGAACCGTTCGGCGACCTCGGCGACGACGATGGCGTCCGCGGCGGAGTCCGGGCGCAGACCGTGGTCCACATGCAGGGCCCGCACCGTCCTACCGGTGCCGGCGGCCAGCACGAGGAGTGCCAAGGAGTCGGGTCCGCCCGAAATCGCGCAGGTGAGCTCGTCTCGATCGGGGAAGCGGCAGCGGGTCGCGAGATCGTCGACGAGGCTCACGCCGCCGGCCGCACCGGGTCCGGCGACGAGTCGTGCGTCGGTCCTCCCACCCGGTCGATCCAGAGTCTCGGGTCGCGGATCTCGTCCATGGACGGGAGGTTCTCGGGCCGCTCCCAGGCGAGATCGAGCAGCCCGGGCCGGCCATGGCTCTCGACCGCATCGATGAACTCCTCGCCGGCCTGGTACTGCAGCAACTTGGCCTCGATGCCGATGAGGCGTTGCATCACCCGTGACATGCCCCGGGCTGCGGCCCTTCGGTTGCGGAGTACCGCACCGAACCGGGCTGCCGATGGCACATGGTCCCTGCCGGCTCGATCCATCGTCACATCGCCGTGCCCCTCGAGCAGGCTCATGAGTCCACCGACCTGATCCAGCACGGCTTTCTGTTGCGGTGAGGCGAACACCGCGGCCAGTCCCCCCTCGTCGAGAGGATTGCGTCCACCCCGAACGGCATCGGTGACACGCCCCAACGCGTGGACGAGTCGGCCCGGATCCGGGTCGCTCAGCATCATCGTCTGTTCGACCAGCGAGAGAAATGGGGACGCATCCATGGAATGCCGGTGAACTGGGCCCGGTGGGTCACCTCGTGGAGCGCCAACCACAGTCGGAACTCGGCGGGCGGAAACCCGTGCTTCTTCTCGAGACCGAGGACGTTGGGGCCGACGTAGTAGACGATGTCCTGGTCCTCGGGATTGTCGTCCTCGACGACGAGCAGGTCGTACTGTCCGAGCACCCGAGTGGACATCCATCCGAGCAACGTCCCCACCTCTGCTCCTGCCACGCGACGCATGAACGGAGCCATGGGACCGCTCACCCGACCGGCGAATCGGTCCGTCATGGGCTTGAGGAGGCGCTGGAACGACGAGATGTTGGCCCGGATCCAACCCGCTCGCGTGGTGACCCGGCCCCGGGCCGCTCCCGACAGCGACCGGAGGCCTGTCTCGATACCGACCAGATCCTCGGCTTGCGCGGTGAACCGCTCGAAGTCCGGTCCCAGGGTCGTGTAGTGATACGACGACGAGAACGGATCGTGGCCCCCGACCCGCACGGCCACCCGCTCGGCCAGGTTCCAGTCGATCAGGGGCTGATTCACCGGCCACTCGTCCCGGTGGAGCGGTTCGGGGCTACCTCGGGTACCGGGTACGGCTGACCTTCGCGAAGTACGAGGCGACGAGGACGAACACTGCAACGATCGCGCTGACGGCGAGTACGGCGCCGATCCAGAAATGCCAGACGACGGCCAGAAGAGGCTCCATGGCCGGGCAGTCTACGTGCCGCCGCCGGCGCCGCCCACACGGGAGCGACGATGGTGTCGTCAGGAATCTTGCTGCTCCTCGATGCCCAGCGCCGCGGCGATGCGGGCGCGGAGTTCGAGCGGACACGGGTCGGTGGCTTTGGCGGCGACGATCCGGCGGAGCTCGTCCTCGAACCCATAGGCGTTGCCACAGGGAGGGCACTCGTCGAGGTGCGATGCGATGGCCTGTCTGGTCTCGTTCGTGATCTCGCGGTCGAGGAACCCGTGGATCTCACGCAGGGCCTTGTCGCACTCTGATCCGGTCATCTCACCTCTGACCTCGCGGTCTCGCCGGTCGAGTCTTCGACGCGGTCCTCACCATCGGCTGGTGGCTCGGAAACGATGCCTCTGACCCTGGCGAACTCGTACAACTCCTTCTGGAGCGCTTTTCTTCCCCGATGGAGCCGGCTCATGACGGTTCCTATCGGCACATCGAGGATCTCTGCGATCTCTCTGTAGGCGAATCCCTCGACGTCGGCGAGCAGGACGGCCATGCGATACTGGTCGGGGAGAGATTCGACCGCTTCCTTGACTTCGGTGTCGGTCACCCAGTCGAGCATCTCGTCTTCGGCGCTGCGTCCGAGCACGAGCGAGGCAGGTCCACCGAGCTTGCGGTAGAGGTAGAGCTCCTCGACGTCGTCGAGCTCGGTCTCCTGTGGGCGCCGCTTCTTCGATCGGTAGGTGTTGATGTAGCTGTTGGTGAGGATGCGGTACAGCCACGCCTTGAGGTTGGTGCCCTCGCGGAACCCGCCGAAGCCGCGGAAGCCGCGGAGGTACGTCTCCTGCAGCAGATCCTCGGCATCGGCCGGATTGCGGGTCATGCGCAGGGCCGCGGAGTACAGGGCATCCATGAATGGCATGGCCTGTTCCGCGAAGTCTGCCTGATCGGCCATGGACGGAGGATAGGACACGAACCCGTCGTCGCCGCCGGCTGGCCGCTGATACCGTTGTCGGACCAACGCCCGGGTAGCTCAGTCGGCAGAGCGGCTCACTCGTAATGAGCAGGTCAGGAGTTCGATTCTCCTCTCGGGCTCCCAACCAACCACTTCAGCCATGTGCCCTGATGAAGGCGCGAGGGCTGACGCCCAGCTCGGAACGGAAAGCCACGACAAAGGAGCTCGGCGTCGCGTATCCGACGGCGAGCGCAGCAGCCGTCACCGAGTCGCCCGCGGCCATCATCTCGGTGGCGGCGAGGACCCGCGCCCGTCGCTGCCAGCCGGCCAGCGTCATCTGCGTCTCGGCGCGGAACAGCCGTTCGAGCGTCCTCCTGCTCGCTGCGACCCGATCCACAGCCGCCACCAGCGGGCGGGTCGGATCCTCCAGCACGAGCCTCGCGAGCTGCCGGGCGCGCGGATCGACCGGTAAAGGGAGCTGGAGCTCGGCGGTTTCGGGTGACGACAGACGGTCGATCAACAGGGTTATGAGTGCGGACTCGGCCGGCGTGTCGAGGTCCAGGGGGCAGGCGGACACCGCGTGCAGGAGCAGCTCTCGCGCCAGCGGGGCCAGATCGACGACGCGAACCGATCCGTCCAGTGCCCCGAGCTCTACCCGCAGGTACAGACAGCGGATGCTCACCGGCCGGGGCGTCTCGATCCGGACCCGCGTCCCGTCACCGATGCACAGGGCGCGGTGGGGCGGCACGGTCCAACGCTGACGGTCGGTCCGAGCCAGGAACAGACCGGCGCGGGCGTACACGACCTGGTCCCAGCCCGCTCGGGTCGGGAGGTGGACCAGCCCGACGGGATGGGTGACCGCGTAGCTGCGGACCAGAGGCCCCTCGTGTCGCATGTTCAACAGTATTTGTCGCTCTGTGGAAAGCCCGCCACCCACTGGTCCTGGCACGGTCGCTCCATGCCTGCCAACCTCAGCCACTTCGCCATCAACGCCGATGACATCGACGCCAGCCGACGGTTCTACGAGTCGGTGTTCGGCTGGACCTTCACCGCCTACGGGCCGCCGGGCTTCTTCCAGGTCCGGACCGGTTCCGACGATGATCCCGGGGTTCAGGGGGCGCTGCAGGAGCGGCGCCAGCTCCTTCCTGATCTCCCCACACGGGGGCTCGAGTGCACCTTCTCGGTCGAAGACGTGGACTCGATTCGTCAGCAGGTCGTCGATGCAGGTGGCACGATTCTGATGGAACGCTTCACCATCTCGAGGGTCGGCCATCTCATCGCGTTCGAGGACCCGGCGGGTAACCCGGTCCTGGCCATGGAGTACGACTCGGCGGCCGAATAGCCGGAACGGGCGTCGGGAGCGGGGACGGGCCTCAGTCGAACGACGATGGGAGGCGAAGGAACAGACCCTGGAGCCAGACGGTTTCGTTCGGGTTGAACAGCAGATCCTCGGCGGCCGCGTCAACGGTCTTCACGGCGTCGACGAGCGCCGGCGAGCCTTCACGGTCCACCATGGCGTCGCGGTAGACGCGAGCCAGGGTGGCGAGGCCGAATCGGAGCTCGTCGGTCCGCGCCTTGCGTACTTCGCGTTTCTGGATCTCGTCCAACTGGCGTCGCCCGCTGCCCCGTTCGCCGTAGCGCTCGGCGCGCTCGTCGACCTCGGCCCGCTGGGCTTCGTGCATCTCCGCCAGTGGTTCGAGTGAGGCGTCGATCGCCGTTCGGATCTCCTCGACCAACCGGTGGACCGCCGCCCCGCTGCCGTCGAGCCGACGCGGTGAGTCGGCCCACAGTTCGGCCCGAGCGGCGAGATTCGCGTCCGTCGCCAGCAGCCGGGCGCGGTCGAGATCTCCACCCGCCGCCGCCGCCGCTCGCTCGGCGGCCGAACGCTCGATGCCCTCGTCCACGAGCGCGTCGCTCATCACCGCGGCCGAGATCGGACCGAACTCCACCGTGATGCACCGTGAGGCGATCGTGGCCATCTCGGGGACGATCTCGTCAGCAATCAGAACGAACACGGTGCTGGGCGGTGGTTCCTCGACGGTCTTCAACAGGCTGGCCAGGGCAGCCGGTTCAGCCGCATGGATCGAGGTGACGACGATGACCTTGCGCGGACTCTCGGTGGGACTCCGGAATGCGGCCTTGATCACATCGGAGGCTTCCTCCCGACGGAATGTCCGGCCGGCCGGCTCCTTGATGATGAGATCGGGGTGCTTCTCACCCAGCGCCAGTTCGACGTGACGGTCCCGCTCCGCTCCTTCGGTCCCTTCGGCCACGACACCGGCCGCCATCGCGCGGGCGGCTGCCCGCGTCCCGGTCCCGGCCGCCCCGACCAACAGCCAGGCATGGGCCTCGCGGCCCTCGGCCGAACGGAGGACGGCGACCGCTGCCTGCTGGCCGATCACCCCCGAGAACGGGTCCGAGACTTTGGTCATGAGCCGAGCCGGTCGCGAACGATCCCGTTCACCCGCACCGCGACTTCGTCGACCGTTCCCATCCCGTCGACCACCGCCCACCGTTCCGGTTCGGCTCGAGCCAGTTCATAGAAGCCGCGCCTCACCCGTCGGTCGAAGTCGGCCCCCACCTGTTCCAGTCGGTCGCGTTCGGCCGGCATCCGATCCCGGGAGACGCTCTCGGGAACGTCGAGCAGGACGATCACATCGGGCCACAGCCCGGCGGTGGCCCATTCCGAGAGGTGTCGAACCTCTTCGAGAGGGAGACCCCGCCCATAGCCCTGGTAGGCGAGCGAGGATCCGATATAGCGATCGCAGACGACATCGCGGCCGGAGGTCAGCGCGGGGCGAACGAGCTCGGCCACGTGTTGTGCCCGATCGGCTGCCATCAGCATCGCCTCGGCCCGCTCGTGCATCTCGCCGTATCGCGGATCCAGGAGCACAGCTCTGAGCGAAGCGCCGATCGGTGTCCCACCGGGTTGACGGGTCAGCAGAGCGCCCCGATCATCGGCCAGCCGGGCGGCCTGGGTCGACTTGCCACATCCGTCCACGCCCTCGAATGCGATGAACCATCCGCTGCTCACAGTCCAGCCCCTTCCGCTTCGCTTCGAGCCCGCTGTCCCGCTCGCAGGGACAACGCCGCGATCAGGCCGCCCAGCAAGACGATCACACCACCGGTCAGGAGGGCCAGTCGTTCGTCGGTCAACTCGACGGTGGCGCCGAGGAACGAGATCATGTCGGGGAGCAGCTGACCGAGCAACCCACCGACCAGTGGACCGGCCACCATGGCCAGCAGCACGCAGGTACGCACGAGGGTGAAGAAGGTTGCGAACACTCGGCCGCGGAGCTCGTCATCAACCCGTTCGTGCAGAATGGTCATCGCCAGTACATAGGTCGTCCCCGCCGAGAACCCGAGGACCAGGACGAACCCCGTCGCCAGGAACAACGACGATGATGCCGCGGCGAAGATCAAGGCCATGCCCGCGACCAGGATGCTCCCGGCGAACACCAGTGCCTTGGGAAGGCTGCGCTGGACGATGCCGATGACGATGATGCCCGCCGCCACGCCCGAACCGAGAGCGAACATCAGCCATCCGTACGCCGCATCGGTCACCGCCCCGAGCCCGTCATGAGCGAAGCCCGGCCCCAGAGGGATGATCATCGCACCACCGATGAGGGCCGTTGCGAGGCCCACGTTGACGGCTCGAACGGTGGGATCGGAGAACGACATCCGCCAGCCCTCGCGGAGGTCGCGGTAGGTCTGGCCGAGAGCGAAACCGCCTTCGAGCCGCTCGGCGCTGCGCTCGGGTGGGGGAATGGTCAGGGTGGACACGATCGCCGCGGTCGCGAGGAACGTGACGGCGTCGAAGTAGAACGCCAGCCCCTCCTGGTTGAGATGCAGCGCCGAGGTCCAGCCCTGCGTTCCGAACCATGCCGCCACGGTCGCCAGACCGGCGAACAGCGCGGATGCGACCGGGAAGGTGCCATAGGCCGCCGCCAACGACAAGGAGTTGACCGAGGCCAGATGGGACCGCGGCACGAGGTGCGGAATCGAAGCTTCCTTTGCCGGCGTCCACAGCATCGTCAGAAGCTCGAGTACGAACGAGGCGAACACCAGACCCGGCACGGTGTCGACGAACGGGAGCGAGACCATGACCATCGCTCGACCGATGTCGCAGACGATCATCACGCTGCGACGATCCCAGTAGTCGACGAGCACTCCTGCGACCGGGGCAAGAAAGAAGCCGGGAACGAGACGAGCCGCGAGGACGACGCTGATCGCGAGACCGCCGACCGCGGCGGACTCGGAGCTGGTGGCGGCCCCGATCCGACCGGCCAGAGTGGCGATGGCGATCAGACCCAGCCAGTCACCCGTGGACGACGCCACCATGGCGATCCACATCCGGAAGAACTGCCTCGAGCCGAAGACGCGATCTACGAAACCGCCGGTCGTGTCGCCGTCGGGGTTCTGGTCCTCCCCTGGATCGTCTGCCGAGTCGGCCACGGAAGACGAGGCTACTTGTCCGGGTTCTCGGCGCCCTCGGTCCCAGCCTTCTTCTTCGCGGCGGGCTTGACCGTCGCCTTCTTCTTGGTGGCCTTCTTCTTGGTGGCCTTCTTCTCGGTGGCCTTCTTCTTTGCGGCCTTCTTCTTCGCCTTCTTCTTCACCGGTCCGCGGTCGCGACGCATCTGCAACAGCTCCGAGGCCCGCTCATCGCTGATCGTCTCGACGTCGTCACCCTTGCGCAGCGACGCGTTGACCTCGCCATCGGTCACGTACGGACCGAACCGGCCGTCCTTGACCACCATCGGTTTGCCACTCACGAGGTCGTTGCCCAACTCGCGCAGCGGTGGTTTGGTCTGCCGCCCGCGGCGCTCGCGGGGCTGGGCGAGCAACGCCCGGGCCTCGTCGAGGGTCACGGAGAAGAGTTGCGACTCGGTCTCGAGACTGCGGCTCTCCGAGCCCTTCTTCACGTATGGCCCGTACCGACCGTTCAAGGCGAGAATCGCTTCGCCATCGGTCGGGTCGACCCCGACCGTGCGTGGGAGCGAGAGCAGCTGCACGGCCTGGTCGAGACCGACAGTCTCCGGATCCATGGTGGAGAAGAGGGAGGACGTCTTCGGCTTCTCGCCGGTCTCGTCGTCGTGTTCTCCCATCTGCACATACGGGCCGAACCGCCCGTTCTTCAGGATGATGGGGAGCCCGATCCGGGGGTGCACCCCGAGCTCACGATCACCGCTCGGCGCCTCGATCAGCTCGATGGCCAGGTCGATCGTGAGCTCGTCGGGTGGGATGTCTTCGGGAATGCTCGCCGTGTCCTCGCCCCGCTTCACATATGGCCCGTATCTGCCCGGCTTGGCGACGACACCGACGCCGTTCTCGTCGACACCCAGCGGGATGGTGTTGATGGCGGCGGCATCGATCTCGGCCAGGCGCTCCGACACCTTGGTCCGCAGCCCGGGGTCGTCCTCCTCCCCGAAGTAGAACCGGTGGAGCCAAGGGATCGACTCGGCTTCACCGGCCGCGATCGAGTCGAGGTCGTCCTCCATCCGGGCGGTGAAGGCGTAGTCGACCATGTCCGGGAAATGCTGTTCGAGGAGCCCGACGACACTGAACGCGGTGAAGGACGGGACGAGAGCCGATCCCTTCTTCCACACGTAGCCCCGGTCCTGAATGGTGCCCATGATCGATGCGTAGGTCGATGGCCGGCCCACACCCAATTCCTCGAGTCGCTTGACCAACGACGCCTCGGTGTAGCGGGCGGGAGGCTGGGTCTCATGACCGTCACGGGTCAGTTCCCGGACATCGAGACGGTCACCTTCGATCAGCGGCGGAAGACGACGGTCACGATCGTCCGTGGCCGCATCGTTGGCGACATCTTCGTCGGTGCTCTCCTCGTAGGCCTTCTGGAATCCGGGATGGGCGATCACGGTCCCACTGGTGGAGAACACCGCGACGGTACCCGACTCACCCTCCACGTCCAATCGCACGGTGACCGTTTCGCCCGTGGCGTCGGTCATCTGCGACGCCACGGTGCGCTTCCAGACGAGGTCGTAGACCCGTGCCTCGGAAGGGTTGACCTGGGCGGCCACCTCCTCGGGTGACTTGAAATCGTCACCGGCCGGTCGGATGGCCTCGTGTGCCTCTTGGGCGTTCTTCACCTTCTTCGCGTAGGTCCTCGGCCCATCGGGCAGGAATGCCTGGCCGTAGCGCCTCGAGATCTCGGTTCGTGCTGCCCGGAGCGCGGTCTCCGAGAGCGTCGTGCTGTCGGTCCGCATGTAGGTGATGAAGCCGGCTTCGTACAAGGACTGGGCGGCACGCATCGCCTGGGCCGAAGACATTCGCAGCTTGCGACCGGCCTCCTGCTGGAGGGTCGAGGTCATGAAAGGAGCGGCCGGACGACGACGGTACGGCTTCGACTCGACCGAGGAAACCGTGGCCACCCGCCCGTCCAGATCTTCGACCAACGCTGTCGCCCGAGGCTCGTCGAGCACCACGACGGTGTCGGATTTCAGCGCCCCGTCACTCTTGAAGTCGCGTCCGCTGGCCAGTTTTCGTCCGTCGAGCTCGGCCAGCTTGGCCCCGACCTCGGCATTGACCGCACCCGACGCTGCGAACGTGCCGGTCAGATCCCAGTAGCCCGCTGACACGAACGCCATGCGCTCGCGTTCGCGCTCCACCACGATCCTGGTCGCGACGCTCTGGACCCGGCCGGCCGAGAGCCCGGGCATGACCTTCTTCCAGAGCACCGGGGACACTTCGTATCCGTAGAGCCGGTCGAGGACCCGCCTCGCCTCCTGTGCGTCGACCATGCGCCGATCGATCTCGCGGGGTGCTTCGATCGCCGCCTGGATCGCCTGTGAGGTGATCTCGTGGAACACCATCCGCCGCACGGGAAGATCCGGTCGCGGGCTGAGCACCTCGAGGAGATGCCAAGCGATCGCTTCGCCTTCTCGATCCTCATCGGTGGCGAGGTAGAGCTCGCTCGCATCGGCGAGGAGGGCCTTCAACTTCCTGACGTGGTCCTTCTTGTCGGGCGACACGACATAGAGCGGCTTGAAGTCGTTCTCCGTGTCGACCCCGAGGCGGGCCCACTTCTCGCCCTTGTAGGCGGCGGGGACGTCCTTCGCGTTCCGCGGAAGGTCGCGAATGTGACCGATGGAGGACTCGACGACGTAGTCGTCACCGAGGAAACGAGCGATGGTCCTGGCCTTGGCGGGGGACTCGACTATGACGAGGGGACTGGACATGCGGAGGAAGGCTGCGGGATTCCGGGCCCGCTGTCAACCCCGGATCGGTCAACCGCTTGCCGGGATCCGAGGTGAGTCGTCGCGGATGTCCTCTTCGTTCCCCGCCCGGGAGAGGATGGCTGCGGCCCCGAATGCGGCCAACATCGAGGCGATCAGGATGCCGATCTTCGAGTCGTCCTGGAGCTCGGCGGCATGCGTCTCCTCTTCGACGGCGACCGCCGCCGCTTCGTCGCCATGCGAGGTCGATTCGCCGTGCCCTCCCGAGTCGAAGGCCAGACCGCTGATGAAGATCGAAACGGTGAATCCGATGCCGGCGGCCAGAGAGATCCCCACCATGTGTCGCCCGCGCACACCACGCGGGAGTTTGGTGATTCCGAGCTTCGTGGCAACGAACGCGGCGCCTCCGACGCCGATCGTCTTGCCGAGGACCAGCCCGAAGACGATGCCCAGGGTCACCGGCGAGGAGAACGCCCGCTCGATGCTCTCCAGGCTCAACTCGATGCCCGCGTTGGCGAGAGCGAAGACCGGAATGACGAAGTAGCTGGTCCAGGGGTGCAGGAAGTGCTCGAGGCGGTCGTTGACCGGGACCGTTTCGCGGATGGCGAACGTTGCTTCGTCCACGTCGCCGACACCGAGCGGGCCATCCTTGCTCAGGATCTCGCCGATCCGCTCGGCATCTGCTCCGTCCCTGAGGGCGCGAGTCGGAGCCAGCACGCCGAGGATGACGCCGGCGATCGTCGCGTGGACGCCGGATTCGAACACGGCCACCCAGAGCACCGCAGCGATGACCACGTAGGCGGGGATGTACCAGACCTTCAGTCGCCGGCTGACCAGGACGACGACGATCAGGATGATGGCGATCAAACCCCATCCCAACGACAGCCGCTCGGTGTAGAAGATGGCGATCACCGCGATGGCACCGAGATCGTCCACGATCGCCAGCGTCAGCAGGAAGACCTTCAGCGAACTGGGGACACGCGGTCCCAGTAGCGCCACGACACCGAGCGCGAAAGCGATGTCGGTCGCCATCGGAATACCCCACCCGTCAGCTCCGTCACCTCCGAAGTTGAAGGCGAGATAGATCGCCGCAGGAACGATCATCCCGCCGAGCGCAGCGATGACCGGGAGAGCAGCCGCTCGCCTGTCGGTGAGTTGGCCGACGGTGAGCTCACGTTTGATCTCGAGGCCGACCACGAAGAAGAAGAAGGCCATCCCCAGGTCGTTCACCCACGCCTGCAGCGGATCCTCGACGACGAAGTCACCGATCCGGAAGCCGACCGGGGTGGCCCACAGGTCGAAGTAGCTCTCCGACCACGGCGAGTTGGCCCAGACGAGCGCCACGATCGTGGCCACGAGGAGCAGGATCCCGCCAGCCGCCTCGATCGCCAGGAATCGGGCCACCGGACGGGCAACAACCCGCGCGAAAGGCCGGTTGCTGGCAAGGAATGTCTCCTGGGAGAAGGACGGGTCGCTCATGGCATGGGGGTGGGCAGCGGCGCGATTCGGTCGCCGGGTGAGGCTAGCCCGCCGCGCGCAGATCGCCTCGATCGTGGGACAGCGGTCGACCGGCAGCCAAGGCGACCGACACCGGCGCTCGCTACAGGAAGTGGCGGATCGCTCCCTCGGACGCATCGACGACGGCGATCGCGGCCCGATGAAGGAGCTCGTGCAGCTCCCTGAAGCGGTCGGCGTCCTCGTCCTTCTCGGCTGCGTCGAGCGGGGCCGGCTCGGCTTCGATGTCGGCCAGGGCGGCGTCCCAGTCGGTCGATTCGGCCGCCAGTCGCAACCGCATCGCCGGCGCTTGCACCAGTGCTCGGTCGAGGTCCTGCACGATCGCCACGATCACATCGGTTGTCGTTCGCACGCCCGGTGTGGCGAGAAGATGCAGAGCCTGGAGCTTGCGCATGGCGAGTGCGGCGATCATCCGAGGATCGCCGAGCTCGGCCACCGCCGAATCCACCGCCCTGAGGTCGAGCTCCACGGTCGGGGAGACCTCGAACCACCGGCGCAGGGTCTCGAACATCTCGTCGGCGACCATGTCGAGCGCGAGGAGCTCGTCGGGTTTGGGGAGCGGTTCGTCGGGAGTGTCGGTCACGCCGAAACGGTAGTGCCCACCGATCCCCTACCGCTCGGTGTCCTTCGGGTGGGTGTAGACGACGATCCGCACCGACGTGCCATCGGGGCCGGGCACGATCTGGGACTCGTCGGCGATGGCTCGGATCAGAGAGATCCCGAATCCACCCTCGCGGCCGAGCAACGACGGATCGACCCGGCTCGTCACGTCCTCGAGGTCGAAACCCGAACCTCGATCACGGACTTCGACGGCAATCTGCTCTTCGTGGAGATTGCACCGAACGACAATGCGCTCGCCGTCGCCATCGCCGCCGTACGACTCGACCGCGTTGGTGGCCGCCTCGGACACGGCGAGCCTGAGCGCGTCGATTCGCTCGGCGGCGAACGTCGGATCCAGGTCGGCGGAGGCGGCCACCACCAAGCGGGCGAGCGCGAGGTACTCGGCCCGAGCCGGGATGTCGAGCTCGACCAGCTGATCGCCGGTGACCGGGGGGAGCTCAGCCATGAGGGACCTCGACCTCGGGGGGGTCGGCCACGGCCTGCTCCAGATCCGGATGGAGCGCAAAGACCCGATGGAAGTCCACCTTGTGCAGCAGGGCGCTCACATGATTGGCCGGTGCCACGAGGCGTATCTCTCCTCCGTTCCTGTGCACCCGCCGCCGGAATCCCAGCAGGACACCCATCCCGGATGAGTCGAGGAGATCAACGGCGGTCAGGTCTATGACGATACGGGGTTCTCGTTCCATTACCAGCTGGCCTGCAGCCGCTCGGAACGCGGGCACGCCGGCCAGGTCGAGATCGCCGACGAGGGATACCACCGACCACGCGGCGCGTCGGTACACGTCGATCTCCAGCACGATCGCCCTCCTTGACGGCAAACCGGCCGTCGGCCGACTCAAGTCTGGCCCACGCTGGAGTTCAACCGGCGCACCGTCAGGTCGGCCGAGTCCGGCCAGGCTCCACGACGCGACCGAGGGCCCTGATGACAGGTCTGTAATTACCACCGAGGAACTCCTAGCATCGGTCCATGAGCAGGTCTGGAGCCGAGGTCACTGCGGTCGAGCAACTGGTCGACCTCGTCGCTGCTGACTGCCCGGTGTCGCACGTCGCCCGCCTCCCGGCTCGGCCCGGCGTCGTGGGGACGCCTGAGGCACCCATCGACACCGACCTCCTCCACCGGCTCGGAGTCGATCACCTCTGGTCCCATCAAGCCGCCGCCGTGGATCGGATTCGGGCCGGCCGATCGGTGGTTCTGACCTCGGGCACGGGTTCGGGCAAGTCACTCAGCTATCAGATCCCGGTCGTCGAGGCGGTTCTCAACGGGCCGACACCGCGTACCAGTCTCATGTTGTTCCCGACCAAGGCGCTCGCCCGCGATCAGCTCACCACCTTCGCTCACCTGGGAATCCACGAAATCGCGGCCATGGCCTACGACGGAGACACCAGCCGGGAGCATCGGACGATGGCCCGGCGCAGAGCCAACGTCCTCCTCACCAACCCCGAGATGCTGCACAACGGTATCCTCTCCGACCATCGGCGCTGGGGGCCCTTCCTGTCGCGGCTCGGCTACGTCGTCGTGGACGAACTCCACCTTCTCCGGGGCGTTTTCGGTACGAACGTGGCGCACCTCCTGCGGCGACTCCGACGTCTCGCGGCGCACCACGGTGCCGATCCCCGGTTCATCTTCTGTTCCGCTTCGCTCGGTGACGCCGCTGCACTGGCATCGGCGTTGTGCGGTCTGGAAGTCGAGGCCATCACGACCGACGGGGCACCCCGCGGCGAGCGCACGTTCGTACTCTGTGACCCGCACCAGGCCGACCGACCGCCCCCCACCTGGCGCGCCGCCGCCGCGGTGACCGGCGGCCTGGTCGAGGCGGGCCAGCAGACGCTCGCGTTCGCTCGGAGCCGCAAGCTGGTCGAACTGATGGCCGGAGCGATCGGGTTCCGCGTCGGCGACGAGCAGAGCATCCGCGCCTACCGGGGCGGCTATCTCTCCGAGGAGCGCCGCAACATCGAGGCGGGGCTCGTATCCGGGGCGCTCAGGGCGGTGGCGGCCACCTCCGCGCTCGAGCTCGGTGTCGACATCGGTGGCCTCGACGCCACGGTGCTGGCGGGCTTTCCGGGAACCATCTCCTCGATGTGGCAACAAGCCGGCCGGTCGGGACGCCAGGGACGGCCCGGGCTCAGCGTCCTCGTCGCGGGTGATGATCAGCTCGACCGGTGGTACGTGCGTCACCCCGAACAGCTACTGGACCGCGACCCGGAACCGGCGGTGATCAACCCCGCGAACGAACACATCCTCCTCCCCCACCTTCGCTGCGCGGCACACGAACTCCCCCTCGAACATCGAGACGAGGATCTCTGGCCGGCCCTCGACGACGGCGTCAGGGCACTTGCTCGCAAGGACTCGATCTGGATCCGACACCGCGTTGACAGCCCGATGGCCGTGTGGGCCACGGGCGAGCGACCCCACCACCGCGTCGGGCTCCGGTCGTCGGGTGGTGGCCAGATCCGCATCACTGACCGCGGTCTGTTGGTCGGTACGGTCGATGCGGGACGGGCCTGCCGGGATGTCCACCCCGGCGCGTTGTACCTCCACCTGGGCCAGCCTTATCGAGTCACCGACCTCGACCTGGACCGGCGCGAGGCCCAGGTCGAGCGCGACGAAGGCGACCTGACCACACAACCCCGATCCGAGACGAGCTTGCGGGTGCTCGAGGTCGACCAGCGCCGAGGCCTCGGCCCGATCCGGGCCGGCATCGGCACCGTCGAAGTCGAACGTCGAGTCGTCGGATTCGTCGAGCGCGACGCACACACCGGAGCGCCGCTCGAGCACCACGAGCTGCAGCTTCCGGCCCATCATCTGATCACCCGTGCCGTGTGGTTCGAATGCAAGACCGTGATCGGCCTCCTCGATGCGACCGCGGTGCGCGGGTCGCTCCACGCGCTCGAGCATGCGGCGATCGGACTCCTCCCACTGTTCACGATCTGTGATCGCTGGGACGTGGGTGGTGTCTCCACCGCTCACGACGCCGATCTCGGCGGGCCGGCGATTGTCATCTACGACGCATACGCGGGCGGGGTCGGTATTGCCGAGCTTGCCTACGAACGCGCCGAGGCGTTGCTGGCAGCTACGGCCGGCGTCATCGCGTCGTGCGACTGCTCGAAGGGGTGCCCGTCGTGTGTGCAGTCTCCGAAGTGCGGCAACGGAAACGACCCCCTCGACAAACAGGGTGCTCTCCGCCTACTCGATCGGGTCCTCAGCGGCCGAGCCGAGCGGACGGCCTCGTAGCCGCACCCGGGGGCCGCGTGGTCCCCTAGTGTGAACCGATGCCGGAGACCGGGACACCGAAGCGCCAGAGGGGGCTGCTCGTGCGCGGGATCGACGGGCTCGTGAACCGGGCCACACCGACGGTGCTCGACATGATCGACCTCGACGAGATCATCCAGCACCTCGACGTCAACCTGATAGCGGAACGGCTCGATCTCGACCAGCTCATGGACCGACTCGACATCAACGCGATCGCCAATCGGCTCGACCTCGAACAGTTGATGGACCGACTGGACATCAACGAGATCGCCGATCGCCTGGATCTCGACCAGCTGATCGATCGCATCGACATCGCTCCCCTGGTCGGCAAGAGCACGGCCGGCGTCGCCGAGGGCGGCATCGATCTCGCTCGTCGCCAGATCATCCGTTTCGATGTCATCGGCACCGCCGTTGCCATGCGTCTCACCGGCCGTCGGCTGGAAGAGCTCCCGCTCGAACCCGGGCCGGACCCGACCCAACCGCCCTCCCCCGCCGAGCCCTCCGGAGAATCCACCGACACCGCAGTCGGACACGCCACTACCAGCGATGCCGTCGAGCAGTCGGAACCCGACACAGCACCGGGGTCCCAGGACCCCGACGACCTCCAGGACCACTACGCCGGTCCCCTGAGTCGCCTGCTGGCCGCGGTCATCGACAGCTTCGGCTCGGTGGCGGCATTCGGTCTGGTCGGATCGATCCTGGCGTTCTTCATCCGGTATCTCTTCTCGCCTGAGTTCGACTCGACGGACGGGAACGGTTGGGTTCGCGCTGTCCTCCTCCTCGCCTGGTTGTTCGCCTGGTACTGGGTCGGTCAGGCGACGGTCGGGCGCACCCCGGGAAAGGTGGTGCTGGGCCTGCGAGCGGTCCAACGTCATGGCGAGCCCCTGGGGCCGGGGCGGGCCGCCATCCGCGTTCTCGTCCTTCCCATCTCGTACATCATCTTCGGCCTGGGCTTCGTCGGCATCGTCTTCGGCCGCGAGCGCCGGGCCCTCCACGACGTCGCCGCCGGTTCGACCGTCATCTACGACTGGGGTGAGCGGAGGGCGAAGCTCCCGCGCATGCGACTCGTCACCACCAAGCCGGCGCCGCCCGGAACCTGACCCGACCGGAGCCTCGACCCGGGATTTCGACCGGTCGGAACGGGGACGAGGCTCAGGGTCCCTGAGCGACTGAGGTGCCCGCTGGCGGGCTCCCCTACTCGGCTCGCATCGTGACCGAGGCGGAAAGGGTGAACCGTTTCAGGACGGGTCCGACGATCGGAACCGCACCCCTCACGTGGTAATCGACCGTCACGCGCACCGGCTGACCAGGGCGCCGAGCCGACCGTCGTACCTCCAGGCGGGCGGGATCGAGCGGGCCGGCGCGAACGGCCGCATCACGGGTCTCGGCCACCGAGTCGGAGACCGCTGCAACGCGTGCCGCCTCGCGGGCTGCGTGCTGGACTAGCAGCTGCTCGCGCACCACGAGCCCCCCCTGCACCACGACCAGGACCGCAAGCAGCAGAACTGGGAGGAGCACGGCGAACTCGACGGTCGACTGACCCGACTGCGACCCCTCGCGCCGGCCAGCCATCAGAAGATCCTGCCGATCACGTTCTCCATGACGCTGTCGAGCAGGGATCCGAGCATGTCGGAGTTGCTGACCCAGGTGAGCAACAGGGTTGCCAGTGCGGCCGCACCGACGATGACCAGTGCGTACTCGGGCAGGGTCTGGCCCGAATCACCGTCGCGGCGATTCGAGCGAGCGCGGCCGGAGGCCACCAGATTGAGCAGTGCGAGCATGCGAAGCATGTCGTCCTTTCGGTTGTATTGCGTTGGGTTCAGGGGGTGGAACCGAGGGGAAGCCGGGTAACCACGTCCTGACCGAGGGTGGAGACCACCGGCACGATCGTGACGAGAACGAAGGCAGGGAGAATGCAGGTCACCAGAGGGGCCAGAACCACGACGGGGAGCCGCTGCGCTCGGCCTTGAATCTCTCTCCGGCGACGATCACGGAGCTCGGCCGCGGCTCGATCGAGCCCGTCGGCCAGGGGTGCGCCTCCCTCGCCGACCAGCAGCAGCACCAGGCTCCGACCGTCTGGACCGAGGACCCGCCCCAGCTCGGTCACCACTTCGGCCCAGGGCGCCCCGCGGTGCAAGCGATCCAGGGCACCGCTGAGGATGTCGTCGACCGGCGCCGGACTCACGGTTGCCGCGACCCGGAGCGCTTCGGCCGGCACCAGTCCCGCCCGAACCGCCAGGCTCAGTACCTCGAGACACTCCGGGAGGGCCCGCCGCACTCCCGCCGCCCGGCGACGGTGAGCGGCCCGAGCCCGCACGAACGAGAGCAGGGAAGCAAGGACCGCCCCCGCGACGGCGAGCGACGGTGAGAGGACCAACACAACCATCCACCCGAGGACCGCGATAGACCACGCCCGGCGCGATCCGGCCGGCTCAGCGAGTGGAAGGCGGTCGGCCACCCTCCGAAACGAGCCGGGCCATCGCATCGGCTCGGCCGCAGCGCGGGGACGCAGACGGCGGACGCGCCCTGCCGGGCGCCGGCGCAGATCCTGCCAAACGGCCAGGGCGGCCCAGCTCGCCACGAGGGTGATCATCCGTCGATGCGACCGATGAGACGACGCATCCACGCCAGTCCGCTGATGTCCAGGACCAACCCGAGGGTGATGGCGACCCGGCTGATCGGGTCTGCGACGATCGTCGTCAGATCGACCGTCCCGAACGCATCGAGCAGGGGCAGGACCGCGAACGGCAACACCACGAGCACCATCGCCGAGAGACGGGCCTGGCCGACCAGGGCATCGACTTCCCGTCGTTGGGCATGGCGTTGCCGGATCGCAGCAGAGAGTCGGTCCAGAGCGGCCGCCAGCGGCCCACCCGTGCCGGTGGCACTCTCTACGAGCCCCGCCAGGGTCCGGAGATCGACATCTTCCGACCGCCCGGCCCACGCGTCCAGCGCTTCAGCGACCTGACCGCCCCGGTCGATCTCGGCCATGACCCGCTTCATGTCGCGGCGCGTGGTCGGTTCGAACGGCAGGGCCGAAGCCGCCCGCAACCCGTCGAGGAACGTACCGCCCGATCGCAACGCGCCCCCGATCACCTCGAAGATCTCCGGAAGATCGCGTGACAGTGCACCCTCTGCCTGCCGGGTGAGTTGAGCCCGGCGGGCCCACAATCCGACGATTCCGAGGATCGCCATGATCATGGCCCGAGGCAGTCCGATCACCATTCCGCACAGGACCCCCGAACCAATCGCCAACGCCGCTCTGGGCGCCCCCGCCCGAACCCGGTTAGCGATGCGCCCACCGCCGGCCGAAGGAGCACCACGTTCGGCCCCGCGACCCAGCCGGGCGGCCATCCCAGCGGTCCGGAGCATCCTTCGCCCGGAGATGAGCGCGACAACCGCGAGGGCCCCGGCCAACGTGCCGGTCACCGGCTCGGATACCAGAACGGCCGTCACGACCCCGCCTCGAGAAAGGCGGCCCGCTCGCCGCCGTCGCCCACCCCGACAACATCGACGATCGAGCGCCGTCCACCGGCGCTTCGAACGAGCTGGACGATCAGATCCACCCCGGCGATCACATGCTCGCGTGCCGCCACGGGCGACCACTGGTGGCCAGCGGTGAGCGCCAGCGTCTCCAGGCGGCGAAGGGCCCCGTCGGGACTGTTGGCGTGCACGGTGGTGAGCGACCCCGCATGGCCGGTGTTGAGCGCTTGGAGCAGATCGAAGGCTTCAGCCCCGCGCACCTCGCCGATGATCAGCCGATCCGGTCGGAGTCGCAGCGAGACACGGAGGAGGTCGGACACGGTGACCGCCCCGTGACCGTCGGCATTCGGAGGCTGTGCTTCGAGCCTCACGAGATGAGGGTGCTGGAGCCGGAGCTCGGCCGCCTCCTCGATCGTGACGACACGCTCCGGTTCGGGAATAGAGGCGCTCAGGGCGTTGAGCAGCGTGGTCTTGCCCGTGCTGGTGCCCCCGCTGATGACGATGGTCTTGTGCCCGGCAACCGCCCGACGCAACTCAGCGACGGTGTCTTCGTCGGCGAACTCCGACAGCGGTATCGGCCGAGCGGAGAATCGTCGAATGGCGAGGATCGGCCCGTCGATGGCGACCGGCGGAAGGGCACCGGCGACCCGGGAGCCGTCCGGCAATCGTGCATCGACGAGCGGGCTGGCCCGGTCGATCCGTCGACCGACGCGACCTACCACCCGTTGGAGCAGGTGCCGGGTCGCTTCATCGCCGATCTCGAGCCCGGTCGCCTCGATCAGGCCGTTGCGTTCCACCGATACGACACCTCCGGGACCGTCCACCATCACCTCGGTCACCGACGGGTCGGCCAGGAACGGCTCGAGCGGCCCGAGGCCTTCGACTCGGGCGCGTAGCCGGTCCAGCACATCGGTGACCTCGGCCGCGACCAGAAGAGGATCCAGTGCGTGGATGTGTTCCGCTACTTCTGACGCCGACGGTTCGACACCGCTACCGACACGGTGCAGAACCCACCGGTGGACCTCTGCCGCGAGGGCTTCCCGGCCGGCAACGACGTCGGACCGATCGGTCGTCGTGCTCATGGCTGGAACGACCCCAAGGTTCGACGCAGCAGCCGCGGCAGACGGGCCGCGGCCAAGCCGGCGTCGACAGCTCGGGCCACCGCTGGATCGGTGGGCACCTCGGCGATCACCGAAGCACCTATGGCACGACCGACATCCGAAGCCCGCAGGGCGCGGCCGGGTTCGGCGACGAGCACGACGGCCGAGGGCCGTACGGTCAGCATCATGGCGTGGCGCAGCGCCAGGTAGCAGGCCCGGGTCACGAGCACCGATCGGTCCGATGCCTCGAGGAGGGCCACCACCGGCTGGTGATCAGACCGCACCAACCCACCATCCACGATGACCGGTCCGGGCTCGGCGCGGAGCACCTCGATCAGGCGGGCGAAGTCGGGCGGCGATTCATGCGACCCACCCAGTGGCAGCAGACGCAATGCGGGACTCACTTCGACGGTCAGGCGACCGAGCGCCGATCGATCCGCGGTGGACGACCCCAACCAGTCGGCCAGGCCCGGTCCGTCGGGCTGTTCCAGACCGAGCAGCGTCGCCCCGTCACCCGCGAGATCGACGAACAGGGTGCGCTCCCGACCCGAAGCCAGCAATGCGAGCGCGGCGGCAACGGTGCTGGTCCCGACGCCGCCTTTCGCTCCCCAACAGGTGATCAACACCGCGCGCTCCCAGAGGAGATTGTGCAGGCCCCGGCATCTGCCCGGGACGATCAGGGTGCGGTGGCACCGATGGGAGACCGGGGCCTGATGGCTACCAACGGTCGATCGACGTCAGCCTAGGCCGCTCGGAGCCAGGTCACAACGGGCTCGCATCGTTGGCGGACCGATGGCCCGACGTCGGCGCGGAGGTGGACGGGAATCGAACCCGCCGGGCGGGGATCACCCGCCCCACCCGCTTTGAAGGCGGGGGAGCCCACCAGGCGCTCGGACACCTCCGCTCGCACTTTAGCCGGGGACGGAATGCGAACCGGCGGTCGAGTCGAGCGCGACCACCGCCGAGGGTAGGCTCAGCCCATGAAGAAGCTGATCATCCTCATCGTCGTAATCATGCTCGCCGCCATCGCGGCGAAGAAGATCCAAGAGACCGCCTGAACACGGGCCCGGTACGCAGCTACACGGCGGCCAGAAGCTCTCGGGCCAGCCGGTCACACGCGGGGTGCCTGAGCTTGGACATCGCTCGCGCCTCGATCTGTCGTATCCGCTCCCGGGTCAAGCCGAACTCCCGACCCACCTCCTCGAGCGTCCGCGGCTCGCCGCGGTCCAGGCCGTAGCGGAGTCGGAGCACCTCCCGCTCACGGGGATCCAGCCGCGACAGCACGCCGGCCACGTCATGCGGTAGCAGTGCCACGGCGGCAGCCTCGAACGGATTGACCGCATCCTGGTCCTCGACGAGGTCACCCAGTTCCGCTGCACCGTCGTCCCTCAGCGGGGCACTCAGCGAAACGGGATCGGCGCCGAACTGCATGGCGTCGAGCACCTGCTCCTCGGTCATCTCGGCATCACGGGCGATCTCGGCCGGAGTGGGCTGTCGCCCGAACCTGGACTCGAGCCGCTGGCGGGCCTTCTGGATCCGTACCAGTGCGTCGCCGGCATGAACCGGAAGTCGAATGGTCCGACCCGTGTTCGCGATGCCCCGCGTGATGGCCTGACGGATCCACCAGGTGGCGTAGGTAGAGAACTTGAAACCCTTCCGCCAATCGAACTTCTCGACGGCGTGCATCAGCCCGAGGTTCCCCTCCTGGACGAGATCCAGCAGCGGCAAGCCGGACGCCTGGTATCGCTTGGCGATCGAAACGACCAACCTGAGGTTTGCCTGTACGAAGGTGCGCTCGGCCTCGTTGCCGGCCCGGATCCGCCGCCGGAGGGTTCGGCGTTCACCGGCTGTCGGCGCTGACGCCTCCAGCTCGGCCCGAGCGTCGATCCCACCCTCGATCAGTTTGGCCAGCCGGACCTCTTCCTCCTTGTCGAGCAGGGGGTACCGGCCGATGTCCTGGAGGTAGAGCCGAACGAGATCCTCGTCGTCCCTGGTGAATCGTTGTGCAACTGCTACCACGGTGAGCTCCCTCGCAGGCATCGACGGCGGCTCGAATGGCTCGTCGTCGGTGGGTTCGATCGGGGCAGGTCCTCGCCATCAGCGGGCGGACCCGCAATCGGGTTGCTCGCTCGAGACCGGCGCCCCAGCTCTGGTCTCTTCTCGAAGGGTAACGACGTAGATTTGACGCCAACAGGGCCGATCGCCCTATCCACGACCGGATGCGGAAGGAGGGCGTAGACGTGACCACGGATGTCGAGATGGTGATGGTCACCATGGAGTTCACCACCGAGCATGCCGAGGTACTGGCCCCGATCCTCGCCAAGTACGTCGTGATGAGTCGGGGCCACCCGGGCTGTCGCAACATCGATCTCTGCTCATCGACCACGACGCCCGGTCTGCTGCTCATCGTTCAGAAGTGGGAATCGGTCGAGACGCAGCGTCAGCACTTCGATTCAGCCGACATGGTGGAGATGGCAGAGGCTTGCCAAGGTCTGCTGACCGTCCCCCCACGGATGGAGCTCCTCGATCCCATCTCGGCCCACGATCTGTCCTGATTCAGGCCTCCGGTCAGGACTCCTCGGAGAGCGCTGCCTCGCTGGCCTCTACCAATCCGGCCCAGCTCGGGTCGTCATCACCCCACACGCGATCGAACCACCGGTCGGCGACGTCCGTGAAGCCGTGCCGATTCCGCCAGTGGTACCGCCAGCGGGGCTCATGAGCGGGGTGGCCGCGACGGGAGAGCCGACCAACCGCAGAGATGTCCCAGACCGTCTGCAGCCTCGTCCCGATCTCCTCGTCGAGGGGCGGGGCGCCGAAACCCGCGTCCAGCCGGTCGGCCGCCTGGAGCATTCGCATCCCCACCGCGAGCTCGGTGTGCACGGCGCTGAGGTGTCGCGGCTTCTTCGGATTCTCGAACGCGCCACCCTCGGCCGCGATCGAGATCGGATCCAACGAGGTCAGCTCGACACGGGTGAGGGGGCTCTCCTCGTTGACCTCGATGTGAAGATCACTGGCCTCCATTCCTATCTGCGAGCGAACGTGTTCGACCGCGGCGACGATCTGGTCGGCCGTGAACTCGACGAAGGAGAAGGTGTCGGGCGTCACCGTGATGGCCGCCATCAGCTGGCTTTCATGTCCGCTGCGGCAGCCCGGGTCCGCTCGATCGCCTCGGTGCGCGCCTCGGCGGAATCCTCGGCCAGGAGCTCGATCTCGCCCTCTCCGAATCCGGCCAGTTCCCTGAACCGGCGGGCGAGCCGGATCGGGCTCTCGTCCGTGTCGCCCCGGAATCCGCCGAGAGAGAACAGCTTGTCGACGACCCGCTGGAACTCGAGAGCCCGTTCCTGCCGCTCCGGGTCGTCGACGGTGAGCCGTCGCAGCCAGTCGGATCCCATCTTCACGTGGGTGACCTCGTCGGCCAGCATCCAGTCCTCGCAGTATTCGAGCATCGGATCGCGCGACACCACCCCGAACTCACGCATCGTGTTGAAGACGTCTATGGCCAGGCCCTCGAGCGCACGGTTCACGCCGGTCAGACGAAGGACGGGATCGGGATTGCAGGCCGCTTCGTAGAGGAACGTGGCCTCGCTGAACTCGCCTATCTCGGTCCCCATCCAGTCGCCGAGCTTCACCGAGATCTCGCAGTGGCGGGCTTCGTCCCAGCACTGTCGAGCCATGTCGAGTTTCAGCTCGAACGGGGCCTGGTCGGGACCGTCGCCGACCTCGAAGTCCCAGCAGGTGCGTCCGGCACCCTCGAGCGCCTGGATCTCACCCATGAAGATGCCGTGCATGAGCGCGCGGGAAGCATCGGGGGCGTCTTCGCGGTCGGGCGTGAGCTTGGCCTTGCGACCCGATTCCTCACGCGCCTTGGCCATCGATCGACCGTCGCTCATCTGATCGGTGAGCTGTACGCGGACGAACCGCTCGTCGCGGGCGAGCTCCTCGGGCGGAAGCATCTTCTTCACACCGACACCCCCGCTGCGCTGGCACTCCTCGAGCCACCGATCGAGTCGGGCCCGGTGATGCCGCCGGCGGTCAGGAGCATCTTCTCGAGTCGGGCCGCATGATCAGCGGCCCGTTGGACGTCCTCCTCGGTCTCCAGGAGCGACTGGATGAGCATCTCGCCGTCCCGCCAGTCCTCGAACTCGTCCTGGAGAGAGAAGTTCAGGGAGCGGATGGTCGGGGCGTCGGTGATCTCGGAGGTGTTGTTGAGGTGGTATGTGTAGGCCGCGATCTTGTGGGGGATCAGCACGCGGTACACACCGACCAGCTTCTCGATGGTGTGCTCGGGGGCCTCGGGTTCGGTGACCGCGTCCATGAACGCCTCGAACTCGGGATTGGCGGGCACGGCGAGTCGATCCTGGTTCATCTCGCGAAGCTCGGGGAGGCGCTTGTGCCAGAGCTCGGCGTGCCAGGCATGGTGGTAGCAGTGAGTCCCCAGTCGCATCTTCACGTCGAGCTCGGGCACGGTGGCGACCCATCCACCGAGGACCTCGAAGAGCCGCATCTCGACCCACTTGTAGTGGCCGACGCGCCTCGCACTCTCTTCGACATCGAATATCCCGGGGATTTCCCGACGATCCCATGGCGCAAAGGCGGGGCGTGGCTTGCTCGGATCCGACATTCGTCCCCCTCGGACATATGCGAGAGCGACATCGTCCGTTCTCGCGGCGGCGACGTTCATCATGCCAGAAGCGTCGTCGGCCCCCTACCTCGAGCCCGGAGCCTTCAGCCCCGGAACCGGTTGGTGATCGGCAACCGGCGATCGCGCCCGAACGCCTTCTCCGAGATCCTGATCCCCGGCGGAGTCTGGCGGCGCTTGTATTCGGCCAGGTCGATCAGCCGAACGATCCGGGCCACGACGTCCGGTTCGAATCCGGCATCGATGATCTCGCCCGCGGTCTGATCTTCCTCCACGTAGCGCTCGATGATGGCGTCGAGCAGTTCGTACGGTGGAAGGCTCTGATCGTCCCGCTGGTCCGGACGCAGCTCGGCCGACGGCGGCTTGGTGAGCACGCGTTCGGGCACCACCGCCTCATCCGTTCTCTCGTTGCGCCAACGGACCAGGTCGTACACGAGCATCTTGGGCACGTCCTTGATCACGGCGTAGCCCCCGGCCGTGTCGCCGTACAACGTCGAGTAGCCGACCGCGCTCTCGCTCTTGTTGCCGGTGGTGAGGACGAGCCATCCGTTCTTGTTGGAGAGCGCCATCAGAACGACACCCCGGATCCGGGACTGGATGTTCTCCTCGGTGACATCGGGCTCGCGGTCGCCGAAGGACTCGGCCAGCATGTCGAGCAGGGCGCCGTGCGCCTTTTCGATCCCGATGACCCGGTGGTCGATTCCCAGGTTCTCGGACAGCTCCCGCGCATCGGCCAGCGAATGATCACTGCTGAACCGCGAGGGCATCAGCACGCCGTGCACGTGGTCAGAGCCCACCGCGTCGACGGCCAGCGCCGCAACGATGGACGAGTCGATTCCACCCGAGAGCCCGATCACGACGTCGCTGAAGCCGTTCTTTCGGACATAGTCCCGGGTACCGAGGACGAGTGCCTGCCAGACCTCCTCGAGCGGTTCCAGCAGAGGGGCGACGAGCTCGGTGGAGACGGCGGACGCGGGTGCCGCACGCTCCGGGGTCACCGGCACGACGGGGAGGCGGCCGTCGGGTGTGGGACCGATCCGGCGGGGCCGCACCTGGGGCACGGCCAGATCCACGACCAGCACCTGTTCCTCGAACTGCTTACCGCGGGCCAGCAGCCGACCCTCGGCGTCGAATACCAAGGACGCTCCGTCGAAGACCAGCTCGTCCTGTCCGCCGACCAGGTTGGCGTACACGATGACGCCACTCGCCTCGCCGGCCCGCGTCCGGAGCAGTGACTCGCGCTCGGCGAGCTTGCCCCGGTGGTACGGCGATGCGTTGAGATTGACGATGACCTCGGCGCCGCCAGCGCCGAGGTCGTAGATGGGTCCGGTGTCACTCCAGGCGTCTTCGCAGATGGAGACGCCGACGGCGACTCCCGCGATCTCGAAGAGCTCGAGGGGATGGCTGCCGGGCGTGAAGTAGCGCATCTCGTCGAACACGTCGTAGTTCGGCAGCAGTCTCTTGTGATACACGCCGGCGATCTCACCCTCGGCGCAGACCGCCGCGGCGTTCGAGAGCTCCCGGCTGCCGTCGACGAACCCGACCACGGCCACGCAGGAGCGGGTGCGGCCGGCGATCTTCTGGACGGCCTCTTGACTGGCCGAAACGAATCCCGGCTTCAACAAGAGGTCCTCGGGCGGATAGCCACAGACGGTGAGCTCGGGAAACAGGGCGAGATCGCACTCGGCGTCCTCGGCCCGGGTCAGGGCGTCGACGGCTCGGTCGACGTTGCCGTCGAGATCCCCGACGACGAGGTTCAGCTGGCAGACAGCGACTCGAAGGGCAAGCACCCTGCTCAGGTTAGGGGCGGGTTACTCGTCCTCGGCCTGTCCGGGATCCTCGCCACCGCCGGGACCGGGATGACCCGGCGGGCCACCGTGTCGGGGGCTTCCCGGAAAGATCCGCTCCCCGCTCTCGATGGCCTCGCGGGCCCGGTCGAGATGCTCCTGGATCCGCGCTGCTCGTTCGTCGGAGATCGAACCATCGGCGACGGCCTCGTCGAGGCGTTCCTGCTGGGCATCGAGACCGTCGAGGGCCAGCGCGGTGAGATCGACACCCGCGGCCTCGGCGATCCCTTCGATCGTCTGGCCCTCGGCCAGTGCATCCCTCAGCTCCTCACCGGTCATGCCCAGCGCCTCGAGCAGGGCGTCGCGCCCACCGAAGCCTGAGCCCGGGCCTCGGAATCCGCGATCATGGCCGGGACCGGAACCAGGGTGATCGGCTCGGAACTCCTCGCGACGCGCCTCGACGGCTTCCAGCACCGCGTCGGCCTGGTCCTGCTCGAGTGTGCCGTCGGCGACCAGCTCGTCCAGGATGTCGGCAAGACCTCCCCGTCGGTCCGGTCTCTCCTCGCTGGCGGTGTCGCTCTCGGTTGTGTCATCGTCGTTCTGGGCCCCGGCCAGGCCGATGGGCGATACCGTCGCCAGCAGCAACGAACCGCCGGTGATGGCGGCTCCCAGTCCGATTCCCGTGATCCAGTTCTTCTTCATGCCGAACATGAGAACACCTTCGGTTAAGGGACGGGTAAGACTGAAGCAAGAATCGACCCGAGGAATCCATGACCCCCAGATCGGCTGCCCGTGTCGCGGACCTCTTCGACCGACCAGGAGTCGTCGCCTTCGAGCTGTTCGGACCGGGCGACGAGTCGTCGCTCCATCCCGCCGAGGCCAGCCACGTCAGCGGGGCGACCGAGCGCCGGCGCCAGGAGTTCGCGGCCGGACGGATGTGCGCTCGGGCCGCCCTGGCGGAGTTCGGGATCGGACCTGATACTCCCGTGGAGAAGGCCACCGATCGATCACCGATCTGGCCGGACGGCGTGACCGGCTCGATCAGCCACACCGAGGGATACTGCGTGGCCGTGGTGGCTCCTGTCTCCGGGCACGACGGAGCCATCGGCCTCGACGTCGAACGACGCGACCGGGTCACGACCAAGCTCCACCGAATGCTCTTCACCGACGCCGAGCAGGCCGGGTTGGCCGAGATCGACCCGGCTGATCGGTCGGTCGCGGCCACCACGCTGTTCAGTGCCAAGGAGGCGTTCTACAAGGCCCAGCACCAGCTCACGCGGAGCTGGGTCGGCTTCAAGGACGTCACCATCCTTCGGAACGGGAATTCTCTCGTCCTCCATCCCGCGACCGCACTCGAGGTGCTCCATACCCTGAGATGGCCCCAGACCGCAGCATCGCTCGTACAGGACCACCACGTCGTCACGGCAGTCGAGGTCAGAAGCCGCTAAAACCCTCCCGTGACCGTGCTCGACGACCTCGTGGCGAGATCCGCCGATCCGAACGCAGTCGTGGTCGCTCTCGACCGTATGGCCGAAGCCGATCCCACGCTGCCGGATCGGATCGTGGTCGACGAACCCCTGGCCGGACGCCTGGTCGCCACACTCGCCGCGAGCCGCTCCCTCACGACCCTGTTGACCGCCGATCCGCTCGCGCTGGAGCAACTCGCCGACGTCGACGCTCGCGCCCCGGTGGACGCCAGCAGCCCGGAGGCACTGGTCGCATGGAAGAAACGCGAATACCTGCGCCTGGCGGCCCGGGATCTGGTTGCCCTGGACCAGCTGGAGCAGACCGGGTCCGCGCTCTCCCGGATGGCGGCCGAAGTGCTCCACGCGTCCTGCCTCGTTAGCCGGACCCGAGGCCTCGCCGTGATCGGCATGGGCAAGCTGGCGGGTGACGAGCTCAACTACGCGAGCGATGTGGACGTGATCTTCGTGGGCGACGGCATGCCCGAGGACCTCGCCGATCAGGCAAGATCGGTCGTCGCCCTGGCCGGCCGGTGCTTTCGCGTCGACACCGAGTTGAGACCGGAAGGCCCGCAGGGTGCACTGGTGCGGACGATGCTCTCCTACCAGCAGTACTGGGATCAGTGGGCGGAACCGTGGGAGTTCCAGGCTCTGCTGAAACATCGGGCGATCGCCGGCGACGAAGCGCTCGGCGACGAGTTCTCCGCCGAGGTGAGCCAACGCATCTGGACCCGGACCTGGACCGACGACGACCTGCGCCAGCTGCGCCATCTCAAGACGCGCACCGAGGAGGAGGTGGCCCGAAAGGGGTTGACGGAGCGGGAGGTGAAACGCGGACCGGGTGGGATACGCGACGTCGAGTTCAGCGTCCAACTCCTCCAGCTGGTCCACGGGCAGCAGGACGACACCCTGCGCATCCCCAACACCCTGCGAGCGCTCGCCGAGCTACGCAGCGGTGGATACGTCGACAGCGCCGACGCCGCGCAGCTCGAGGAGAGCTACCGCTTCCTTCGTCGGGTGGAGCACCGACTCCAGCTCGTCGACGAACGTCAGACCCACACGCTGCCGACCGATGCCGCGGCACGCCGGCGGCTCGCCATCGTGATGGGCTTCCGTGACGCGCCCCGGGAGTCGGCAACCGAATCCTTCGACGCGGCGCTGGCTCATCACCGCTCAGCGGTACGCCGGATCCACGAAGGACTGTGGTTCCGACCGTTGCTCGAGTCGTTCTCCCGGGCCCCCGAGGAACGTGCGCTCGACGAAACGGCCATCGAGCACCGCCTCGCCGCGGCCGGCTTCTCCGACCTCCGGCGCACCGAGGCGGCCGTCAGGGAATTGACGAAAGGACTGAGCCGCAGCTCACGCCTCATGCAGCAGTACCTTCCCCTGCTGCTGAATTGGCTGGCCGACAGCCCGGATCCCGACCTCGGGCTCCTCGGCTTCCGTTTCCTGATGACCGGCGGTCATCGACAGCGGGCTCTGGTGAACGCGTTCCGCGACTCGCCGGAGGTGGCTCGACGACTCGCCACCGTTCTGGGCACGAGCCGCATGCTCGGTGACATCCTCCAGCGCGAGCCCGATCTGATCGACCAGCTCAGCACGATCGAGAACGCCCCACAGGACCGCCACGCGACCGCGGCGTCGTTCGTCGCGGGGTCGGGGGACGAGCTCGCTGGGCGGCTGCGACGACTCCGGGACCGGGAGACCCTGACCGTCGGTGCCGCCGACGTCCTCGGCCTCCTACCGGTCGAAGACGTCGAACGTCGGCTGGGCCAGGTGGCCGAAGCCATCTGTCGAGCATCCCTCGACCAGATCGCACCCGACTTGCCGTTCGCCGTCATCGCTCTCGGCCGGTTCGGCGGTGGCGAGCTCTCGTACGCCAGCGACCTCGACCTCCTGTTCGTCTACGACGGAGAAGGCCCCGAGGCCCAGGCCGAGGCCGAGGGGATCGGCCGGGCCTGGCGCGATCTGTTGCGGGGCCGGCAGCCGGTCGACCGCATCTACGACATCGATCTCGAGCTCCGGCCCGAAGGGACCGAAGGCACTCTCACGCGGTCGCTCGAGGGGTACCGCATCTACCATCAGCGGTGGGCCGAGGTATGGGAGCGCCAGGCCATGCTGAGAGCCCGTCCCGTGGCCGGCGATCCCGACCTGGGGGATCGCTTCGTCGAAATGCTACGGCCGTTCGTCTGGGAGGCCGCGCTGACCGACGACCACGTGCGGGAGATCCGCAGGATCAAGGCCCGGGTCGAAAAGGAGCGAGTCCCCCGGGGGGAAGACCCCGAGTTCCACCTGAAGCTCGGTCCCGGCGCGCTGGCCGATGTCGAATGGACCGCACAGCTTCTCCAGCTCCGTTCGCGCGTCCCGGCCGAGGGCACGCTCGCCGCCCTGCATGCCTTGTCCGACGACGGCGTGCTCGACGGAGGGGACGCCGTCGTCCTCGTCGAGGCCTACCGCTTCTGTACCCGCACCCGGAACCGCCTCTTCCTCCTCCAGGGAGGCAAGGCCGACTCGCTTCCGGCCCGGGGCAGCAACGACCTGACCCGGCTGTCCCTGTCCCTGGACCTGCCGGCCACCGAGTTGCGAGAGACCTACAAGCGGCTGACGCGGCGGGCTCGCGCCGTCGTGGAACGGGTCTTCTACGGCAGCTGAACGTCACCCGGCGGCCCCAAAAGACCGAAATCCGGCCCCCCGCCGTCGGAGGCCGACGGGAGAGGACCGGATTTCATCAGGTCCCGCAGATCAGATCGAGTAGTACATCTCATACTCGATCGGAGCCGGCTGCAGCGCCAGCGCCAGGATCTCCTCTTCCTTCAGCCCGATGTAGGCCTCGATCAGCGATTCGCTGAACACACCACCGGCCAACAGGAAGTCGTGATCGTTGCGTAGCGCATCGATCGACTCCGACAACGAACCCGGCACGGACGCGATGTCGGCCTTCTCCTCGGACGGGAGGTCGTAGATGTTCTTGTCGACCGGGGGCGGCGGTTCGATCTTGTTCTGGATGCCGTCCAGACCGGCCATGATCATCGCCGGGAAGGCGAGGTACGGGTTGGCCGACGGATCGGGGCAGCGGAACTCGAGGCGCTTGGCCTTGGGACTCTGGCTGTACATCGGGATCCGAACGGCCGCAGAGCGGTTCCGACTCGACATGACCAGATTGACCGGCGCCTCGTAGCCTGGGACCAGCCGCTTGTAGCTGTTGGTCGTCGGGGCGGCGAACGCGAGCACCGCAGCCGCATGCTGCAGAAGCCCGCCGATGTAGTAGCGGGACAGGTCCGACAGCCCGGCGTAGCCGTTCGCGTCATACATCAGGGTGTCGCCACCCTTCCAGAGTGACTGATGCACGTGCATGCCCGACCCGTTGTCGCCGAACAGTGGCTTCGGCATGAAGGTGGCCGTCTTGCCGTTGGCCCGGGCGACCTCCTTCACGATGTACTTGTACAACGTGATGCCGTCGGCCATGTCGAGCAGCGGCCCGTACTCGAGATCGATCTCGGCCTGCCCGGCCGTGCCGACCTCGTGGTGCTGGACCTCGACGACGAGACCACAGGCCTTCATGACCGTGACCATGTCGGAGCGCAGATCCTGGTGTTGATCCAGTGGGGGAAGCGGGAAGTACCCACCCTTGTACGGAACCTTGTGGCTGAGGTTGGGGCGGCCGTCGACGCCGTCATCGTCGCCGGTCGACCATGCCGCCTCGGTCGACGTGAGCTCGTATCCGACCCGGTGCGGGCTGACCTCGAAGTTCACGCCGTCGAAGACGAAGAACTCGGCCTCGGGCCCGATGTACGCGGTGTCCGCGATGCCGGTCGACTCCATGTAGGACGTCACCCGCTTGGCCACGCCACGCGGATCGCGCTCGTACCACTCGCCGGTGATCGGGTCTTTCACGTCGCAGAGAATCGCAAGGGTCTTGCGCCGGTAGAACGGGTCGATGAACGCGCTGGTCGGATCCGGGATGAGGATCATGTCGGACTGGTCGATCGACTGGAAGCCGGCCACCGACGATCCGTCGAAGCCGAGGCCTTCTTCGAAGGTCCCCTCGTTGACCATGTCGACCGGTGACGAGAAGTGGTGTTGGGTCCCGGGCACGTCGACAAATCGGAAATCGACGTACTCGCACCCTTCTTCTTGGGCCATCTTGATGACGTCTGCTGGGGTCTCCGGCACGGTTTCTCCTCCGCCAAATCGGGGTATCCGGGGGACCCTACGTCCTCGTCGACATCACGGGCACCCCGAAACACTGGGGTTTCAGACCAGCGCCCAGCATTTCATCGGGCAATTTCAAGGCCATTGCCCGAATGTGAACACGATGTGAACTGACCGGGCCGGCCTCGGTCACCGGCCGGCCGGTTTGCCATAGTGGGGGCGTGGATTCACGACAAGATTACGTCCTGCGTGCCGTCGAGGAGCGGGGAGTCCGGCTCATCCGGCTCTGGTTCAGCGATGTCAACGGACAGCTGAAGTCGTTCGCCATCAGTCCGGCCGAGCTCGAGAACGCCTTCGAGGAGGGCATGCACTTCGACGGTTCCTCGATCGCGGGATTCAGCCGGGTACAGGAAGCGGACGTCCTCGCCATCCCCGATCCGTCGACGTTCGAGCTCCTGCCATGGGGCGACACGACCGAGCGGGCCGCACGGATGTTCTGCGCCATCGCCCATCCCGACGGCAGTCCGTTCGAGGGCGACACCCGCCAGATCCTGCGTCGGCATCTCGACGCCGCCGCCCAGCGCGGCTTCTCCTTCATGGTCGCACCCGAGATGGAGTACTTCCTCTTCCGCAGCGGCGACCCGAGCCAGCCGCTCGAACCGCTCGACAGCGGTTCCTATTTCGACCTCACCACCGCCGACGTGGCGAGCGACATCCGCCGGGAGACCCTGCACATGCTCGAGGCCATGGGCATCCCGGTCGAGTACTCGTTCCACGAGGATGCCCCGAGTCAGCACGAGATCGACCTGCGCTACACCGACGCCCTGACGATGGCCGACAACGTCGTCACCTTCCGGCTCCTCGTCCGTGAAATCGCGGCCGAACACGGCGTCTTCGCCACCTTCATGCCCAAGCCTCTGGCGGGCGTCCAGGGTTCGGGCATGCACACCCACCTCAGCCTCTTCGAAGGCGAGGCCAACGCGTTCGCCGATCCCCGCGACGCCAACGGGCTGTCGGCGACGGGCCGGTCCTTCATCGCCGGGCTGCTCCGCCACGCCCGCGAGTTCACGGCCATCACCAATCAACTCGTCAACAGCTACAAGCGACTCATCGTCGGCTACGAGGCACCGGTCCACGTGTCGTGGGCGAGGAACAACCGGTCGGCACTGGTTCGCGTCCCCATGATCAAGCGGGGCAAGGAGTCGTCCACCCGCATCGAGTTCCGGTCACCCGACCCTTCGTGCAACCCCTACCTCACTTTCAGCGTGATGCTCGCCGCCGGGATGAAGGGAATCGACGAAGGTTACGAGCTGCCCCCCGAAGCCGACGCCAACCTCTTCGAGATGACCGAGCGGGAACGCGCCGCCGAAGGTATCGCCGAATTGCCCCAGTCCCTGGCGGAGGCTCTCGACGAGATGGAGAGCTCCGAGCTCGTCGCCGAGGCGCTGGGGGAACACGTCTTCGAGTGGTTCCTTCGCAACAAGCGGACCGAATGGTCCGACTACAAGGCGCAGGTCACGGCCTTCGAGCTGGACCGGTACCTGCCCACCTGGTGATGGTCATGCAACATCCCCTCCTCGTCTTTCCCGATCCGCCGCCCCCTGAGCTGGCCCAATCCCTGGACATCGCCGGCTACCAGTGGAAGTCGATCGGCGAAGCGGGAGAGGTCACCACCAAGGCCCCCGACGAGGGCTGGTCCGCAGCGGTCATATGCGCCGACGACGATCCCACCGGAGCGTTCTCGGTGGCGCGATCGATCCGCCGGGTCGACGGTGCCCTCGGCGTTCTCGTGCTCCTGGGTGGGGCCCAACTGGTCGAGCTCGACCACCGCGACGAACTGTTCGACGACTTCTGCCTGACGCCGTTCCACCCCAGGGAGCTCGAGGCCCGACTCACCCACCTCATGGCGGGATCTGGCACCGACATCGGCCCCGACCTCATCGAACACGGCGAGCTCGTCCTGAACCTCGAGACCTACCAGGCCGCAGTCTCGGGCCATCCGCTCGACCTGACCTACATGGAGTACGAGCTACTCAAGTTCCTGGCGTCGAATCCGGGCAAGGTCTTCACCCGCGAGACGCTTCTCAGCCGGGTCTGGGGATATGACTACTACGGTGGCGCCCGTACCGTCGACGTACACGTCCGGCGGCTCCGAGCCAAGCTCGGCGAGGAACACGCCGCCTACATCCACACGGTGCGTTCGGTCGGCTACCGCTTCGGTCAGAGTCGCTGGGAAGCCTGACGGGGGCGATACTCATGGCGCTGCGATAATCCGCAGCGCGGTGTCGGCGGGGGCCCCACCCCGCCGACCTCCACCTCATCGACGCTCCCTGACGGGGGCGATACTCATGGCGCTGCGATAATCCGCAGCGCGGTGTCGGCGGGGGCCCCACCCCGCCGACCTCCACCTCATCGACGCTCTGGGCCACGCCGCGAAAAAGGCCGACGCCCCGGGGAGGGGATCCACCGGGGTGAGTCCCGCCCTCGGGGCGTCGTGTGCGGTCTCGAAATCCACCTTCATCGACTCGTGCGGCAGTACCGTCTTCCTCGATGCTTCACTCGCCCGTCGGACCAAGGTCCGGCGGGCGAGTTCCTTTCATCCAGTGCCTCCAGGTTGCCCCGTCCTCACCGGGTGTCCCGGTCGGACCGTCGCACCGAAGCACTCCGACCCTTCCCGGGAAGTACCGTAGGGCTCCTCTCGAAGCCTTCCGATCCTGGCCACCCGCCAAGCGGCTGACCAAGGGACTCGAATACCTCCCTACCCGACACTCGAGTGGCGACCACCGGTCGGTCTCCCTCCCGATGCTCTCGACTCTCGCGTCGAGCAAGTGGAGTGACCCTGTCGCGTTCTGTCCGAGTGGTCAAGGGGTTGGGCCGACAAACCCGAGTTGTCCACCACATTTCCCGGTTGATCCCCAGGCCGCCTCGAGTTATCGACAACGTTGTCCACCGTATTGTCCGCAGCCTCGGCCCCGCCTCGGCTCGCCTGTCGCCCGGGACCCTCCCCAGGCGACCTTGTTGTCCGCAGCCTCGGCCCCGCCTCGGCTCGCCTGTCGCCCGGGACCCTCCCCAGGCGACCTTGTTGTCCGCAGCCTCGGCCCCGCCTCGGCTCGCCTGTCGCCCGGGACCCTCCCCAGGCGACCTTGTTGTCCGCAGCCTCGGCCCCGCCTCGGCTCGCCTGTCGCCCGGACCCTCCCCAGGTCAGTCGGTGTGGCCGGGGTAGTGGTCGCTCAGCTCGAGCAGTTCGGAACCCTCGTGGTCGACGTCGACCGACGACTGGAGGACACCGCCGAGGATGCCGGCCAGGACACCGGTGGAGATCAGAACTCCGACCGGGATGACCACACAAAGAACGAGCAGGATCACGATGACGCCCAACATGCCTTCCATCATGGTCGGTGAAGCCGCACCGAACCAACCACCGGGACCACTAATCTCACTGCATGGCCAACGACCGACAGAAGCTCCGCAACACGCTGGACGCCGAGCGCACCCAACTCCTCCACCGCATCGACGAGCTGACCGTCGGCGGAGAGGTCGACCTCGATTTCGATGACGATTTCGCCGACCGGGGACAGGTCTCGGCCGAGATGGGTGAGAACCGGGCGCTGGCCGATTCCCTCAGCCACCAGCTGGATCTGGTCGAGAAGGCCTTCACCCGACTCGACGACGGCACCTATGGCACCTGCGAGGTCTGTGGCAGTGAGATCGGCGAAGAACGACAGGCCGCGCTCCCGACGACAGCGCGCTGCCTCGAACACGCCTGACTCCCCATCAGCGACGAGATCCGACCCAGGGTCACCCTCGTCGCCTCACTCGACATCGGTTCGGGCTGAGCCAGCGCTCATCGATGGCCGAGGCGACCGGCTCGCTCATCGATGGCCGAGGCGACCGGCTCGCTCATCGGCCCACGCCTGCTCGAGCAGACCCAGCTCGGTGCTGGGAGACCCACTGCCGCGGTACTCCAATAGGATCGACCGGAACGAGTTGCTGGCCTCGAGCTCGCCCAGCAGAGCACTCAGTCCCCAGACCACCCGGTCGAGCACGATGAAAGTCGGCGGCATGTTGAGCGCCTTCACCACCGGCGCCGCAGGTCCGTAGACGTCCAGCATTCCGGCGATCGTCTCACCCACCCAATCGTGCCGGAACGTCCAGGTGTCGTGGAAGTAGGGCTCATACGGGCGGGAGACATAGTCCCAGATGGCACCGGGGTCGAGTCCGTGATCGACCGATAGGAAGCCCGCGCTGATCATGGCCGAGATCGTCTGCTCGGGCGATCGACTCAGGAGGGCGTCGAGAACAGGACCGAGGCCGTCCATGTCGGGCTCGGACCAGCGCTTGACCAAACCGAAGTCGAGGAAGGTGACCGTGCCGTCGCTTCCGAAGAGGTAGTTCCCCGGATGCGGGTCGCCATTGAAGACGCCATGGCGGTGGACCGCCCCCTGGAAGAACCGGAAGATCGCCTCGGCCGCGTGCTGGCGGTAGGCGGCGTCCGTGCTCTTCACCATCTGTTGCCAGCTCATGCCGTCGACCCATTCGCTGGTCAGGACCCGCTCGGCCGACAGCTCGGGGTGCACTTTCGGGATGTGGATGAACGGGTGACCTTCGTACCGCTCGGCAAACTCCTGTTGGCACCTGGCTTCCAGGCGATAGTCGAGCTCCTCGGTCATGCGGGCGCGGAGCTCAGCCCCGAGGGCGTCGACCTGGACGCTGTTGAAAGCGAGCATCGCGAAGGCGGCCGCGAAGGCGTCCACGTTCTCGAGATCGGCGGTGATCGCCTCACCCACCCCTGGATACTGCACCTTCACCGCCGCCAGCCGACCGTCCCTGAGCACGACCCGGTGGACCTGGCCGATCGAAGCCGCAGCGACAGGAACGGGATCCCAGTCGGCGAAGATCTCGATCGGTGGTCGACCGAGCTCTGCCTCGACCACCGACTCGGCGAGGCTGGGGGCCATCGGGGGAACGTCGGCCTGGAGTGTCGAGAGAACCTCCTTGGCTTCGGGAGGCAGCCCGGGGGCCATGAACGACATCATCTGCCCGAGCTTCATGATGGCGCCCTTCATGTCGCCCAGCTCTGCTGCCACGTCCTCGGCAGAACGGATGGCAAATCGAGCATCGAGCGCGGCGCGGCGCTCCTCGTCGGCTCCTACTCCCCGCACGCGCACGGTGGCATAGTGGCCGGCACGGCGGACCCCGAGGCGGATGAGTCGCCGCGACCGCCGGATGTTCTCGGTTGCCGAATCCCGCCATTCCCGACGGCGCTTCAAGGAAGCGGCCGCCGCCGCGGCAGCGACGGCCCCACCCCCGACGACGGCTGCCGCGCGTGCCTTCTTCACCGGTCCAGCGGGCTCACTCGGGTGACACGTCGAGCATGGTGTCCAGCTCTGTCTCGGCCCGGTCCAGATCACCGCTGTCGACCAGGCTCAGCACGCGGCTGGCGCCGGCGAAGGTCTCTTCGGCGCGGTCGAGCAGGCCGAGGTCCGGCTCGAACGGTCGGTCGCCGGCGTCCGGCCCGGCTTCGCCGCGCTCCGGCCCGGCTTCGGCCGCCGGTTCGACCGGGTTCGGGGTTGCGAACGGATCGCCTGGTGCGTTCATGGAGACAGACCCTAGTGGTTACCCTTGCGCTGCCCCCGTAGCCAAGCCTGGTCACGGCAGCGGACTTTTAATCCGAAGATCGTGGGTTCGAATCCCACCGGGGGCACCCACCAGCGCGACCGCCGACGCAACGCCGCGGTGACGAAGCCACTCCACCGTTTCTGGAACCCGCCCGGGTCAGTCGGTTCGGGTCAGCACCCGGAGACCGACGAGAACCGCCAGCAGCGCCATCCCGGCCCAAAGCCACGCCCACACCCAGGCATCGACTCCACTGAGCTCCTCGGCGACCGTCGCGTCGCTGTGGGACAGCCGGCCCGTCGAAAGCCCGATCAGCGCGCGAAGATCGCCGAGCGCCGACGCGCAGCACATGACCGCCAAGACCACGGCAAATCCCTGCCGCACGCGGACCGGAGTGAGAAACGCCACCCCGATCAAGACCGCCACCAGGGCCAGAACGAAGATCCACGTGAACTGTCCGTCCTCCGAACCCGTACCGGACGCGGTCACGAGGGGAGAATCCTCGACCTCGAGGGACCACGGCACCCAGAGCACCGCTGCCAGCCCACAGAGGAACGCCAGACCCACGAATGCGCTCTTGGCCGAACGGGCTCGGGCGGAGAAGACGAGGAGGAGCGCACCGAAGAGCGCAATTCCGACATAGCCGGCCGACGACACCATGAGCGCCCGGAGATCCGAGGGTGGCAGTTGGCTTCGGGTGAGTCCCCCCGCCGAGGGGTTGATCGTCAGGCTGAGCGTGTCGCCTCCGACGACCTCGGCCATCAGGGCGTGTCCCAGCTCGTGTACGTAGGTGACGAACCAGCGAAGCGGGAGCAGCATCCAGGTCCCCCATGCCACGAGGTAGACGACCAGGGTCACGGCAGCCAGCACCAGCACGACGCGGCGCGACAGTGGTGCCGCCGTCTCGGCCGGCCCCACGAGCGCGGTCATCGCCCCGGCGCACCCACCACGTCGCCGAGCCGGACGTCTCCGCCTTCGGCCGACCTCGCGGTGACGCCGAGTGTGCCCTCGTGCGCCGCTCGAATGGTGGCGGGGATGTCCGGATCGGCGGCCAGGCCGACCTGGGCCAGGCCGGAGAGTCCGGAGACGGCCAGTCCGGCCTCGACCGCCAGGACCGCCCGTCCGATCCTGAGCTCTTCGCCGACCCACTCGTCCTCGGCAAAATCGAAACCGGGCACGGCGATGACCAGATGAGGCTGCACACGCCGCACGTCCCATTGGCCAGACGGGTGCCGTCGGGCCAGTGCTGCAACGCTGGACAACGAGACGATCCTCACCAGGGCCACGGCCGGTCCCGCGTCATCGGTGGGTCGTCGGCGGATCTCGATGGCTCGTCCCAACCAACTACTCCAGGCTGCGTCACCGGCCGCCGTCCCCGCCACCGCCTCGATATCGCCCGGCAACACGGCAACCGCTGTGTCACCGTCGGTGCGCGCCGATGCCAGCAGGAGCTCGGGGCAGCCGAGGATGTCGATGAACCGCTCGGCGGCTACATCCCATACACCGAATGCCCGATCGCCGGTCGGACCCCGCGGACCGATCGAGACGATCTCGAGCCGCTCACCCATCAGACCCTCGATGGGATAGCGCCAGATCTCGATCACCTCACCCACGAGCGAGTCGCGCTTCATGCCCTCTGCTCCAGATAGGCGGCGGCCACGGCCACGTGCATGGCCACGCCGGTGGCCATGGCCTCCTCGTCGATGCGCATGCGGTTCGAGTGGCAGCTGGGCGCTTCGAGGAAGTTCGGGATGTCAGGCGGACACGCACCGAGAAACATCATCGCTCCGGGCACCCGCTGCAGGACGTAGCTGAAGTCCTCGGCCCCCATGATCGGGGTCGGCAGCTCGAAGACCCGATGCCCACCGAACTGCCGCCTGGCCACATCGGCCATTCGGGGCGTGAAGTCGGCATCGTTGACCGTGACCGGATAGCCGCGCGCGATGTCGACCTTCGCATGGCACCCGTGGGCCGATGCGACGTGTTCGGCGATTCGCACCACCTCTTCGTGCACCGCTGCCCGCGTCGTCTCGGAGACCGCTCGGATGGTGCCTTCGAGCTCGGCCCGTTCGGGGATGACGTTGCTCGTCGTCCCCGCCGAGATCCGAGCAACCGTCAGCACCGCCGGATCGAAGGCGTTGATGCGTCGCGTTATCGCCGTCTGGAATGCGCCGACCATCTCGCAGGCGACGGGTATGGGGTCGTTGGCGAAATGGGGTGTCGAAGCGTGACCGCCTTCACCGGTCACCGTGACGGTGAACTCGTCCGCCGAGGCGAGGATGGGCCCCGGTCGATAGGCGAGGAACCCCGTCGGGATGTTGGGCGATATGTGAAGAGCAAACGCAGCGTCGACGTCGTCGAGCAGGCCCTCGTCGATCATCACATGAGCCCCGGCATGGCCCTCTTCGCCGGGCTGGAAGGCCAACCTGATCCTGCCTGACGCCGGCAGATCGTGCTCGACCATCACGCGCGCCGCACCCAACAACATGGCGACGTGCGCGTCATGGCCGCACGCGTGGGCTCGACCGTCAATCCGACTGGCGAACTCCTCACCCGATTCCTCGGTCATCGGGAGGGCATCGGTGTCCGCCCGTAGAAGGATGGTGGGTCCGCCGACGTCACCCCTGTCGGCCACGACCGATGTGATGGCTTCTCCGGTTCGAACCTCGAAACCCAGATCGCCGAGGGCATCGACGATCAGCTCCTGGGTCCTGGGGTTGTCGAGGCCCAGCTCGGGCTGCCGGTGAATGTCCCTCCGGACATGCACCAGATCAGCGAGAAGGTCACTGGACGCCCGATCGAGGGTGGCCTGATCCATTCCCTGACGGTAGTGGCCGGCGGAGCCGCCAACGCGACCAACGCCGTCGAACCGGACGGGTCAGGCCTCATCAGAGCACTACCCTCGGATCGGGCTGATTCTTCCGGGATGGATGCTGGTGAAACCAACTGAACGGAGCGGGGTCGCAACCGTGGATCAGACCCGTCCGATGCAAGCGCTGGGACTGACGTCCGCCGAGGTGGCCGAGCGTGTCGCCCGGGGCGAGGTCAACCGAACCGAGGACGGCACCTCACGCAGTATCGGCGACATCGTCAGAGCCAACGTCTTCACCCGGTTCAACGCGATTCTGGGGAGCCTTCTGGTGGTCATCCTCATCGTGGGCCCACTCAATGACGCGCTGTTCGGGATCGTTCTCGTCTCGAACGCCGTGATCGGAATCGTCCAGGAGGTGCGGGCCAAGCGGACCCTCGACAAGCTCGCACTCCTCTCGGCTCCCAAGGTCCGGGTCCTGCGCGATGGCGTCGAGCAGGAGATCGCCATGACCGACGTGGTGGTCAACGACCTCGCGTTGGTCGAACCCGGCGATCAGATCACCGTGGACGGGATGGTCGTCCACAGTGATCACATGGAGGTGGACGAATCGCTGCTCACCGGAGAAGCCGATCCTATCGCCAAGCAGATCGGCGACGATCTGCTCAGTGGCAGCTTCGTCGTCGCCGGCACGGGGCGCTACCAGGCGACCAAGGTGGGACCGGACTCCTACGCCAACCAGCTCGCGTCCGAGGCACGCCGCTTCTCCCTGGTCGCCAGCGAGCTTCGCTCGGGCATCGACCAGTTCCTGCGGTTCGTCACCTGGGTGATGGTCCCCACCTCGATCCTGCTCGTGGCCAGTCAGCTCATCGGAACCGACGCCGGGGTCCAGGATGCGCTACGGGGATCGGTCGCCGGCATCGGCGCCATCATCCCCGAGGGTCTGGTCCTCCTCACCAGCATCGCGTTCGCCGTCGGTGGGATGCGGCTCGCCCGCCGGCGCGTCCTGGTCCAGGAGCTCGCCGCGATCGAAGGTCTGGCCCGAGTCGACGTGATCTGCCTCGACAAGACCGGCACCCTCACCGAATCTGCCCTCGAGGTGGCGTCCATCGAACCGGTCCCCGGAGAAGAGGCTCCGCTGGCTGCGCTCGGCGCTCTCCCCCTGATCGAAGCTCGGCCCAACGCCAGCCTCGCGGCGATAGCGGATGCCGTCGCACCGACCACCGGGTGGACAGCGACGTCCACCGTGCCGTTCAGCTCGGCCCGCAAGTGGAGCGGAGCGTCCTTCGCCGACCAGGGATCGTGGCTGCTCGGCGCGCCGGACGTCCTGCTCGCTGAACACGGCCCGGGTGCCGCAGTGGCCGAACGGATGGCCGAACACACCGACGGGGGACGCCGGGTCCTCCTGGTGGCTCGCTCGGACCACGAGCTCGACAGCGACGAGCTCCCCCGAGATGTGCGGCCCGTCTCACTGGTCGTACTGGAGGAACGGATCCGACCCGACGCCGCTGACACCCTGGCCTACTTCGCCGAACAGGACGTCGAGGTCAAGGTCATCTCGGGCGACCATCCGCGCACCGTCGGAGCGGTGGCCAGGTCCGTCGGCGTCAAGGGCGCAGATCGACCGCTGGACGCACGGACGCTGCCCGAGGATCCGGCCGAGCTGGAGGAGGTCATGCAGACCCATGCCGTCTTCGGTCGGGTCGGACCTCATCAGAAGCGCGCCATGGTGCATGCCCTTCAGGCTCGAGGCCACACGGTGGCCATGACCGGTGACGGGGTCAATGACGTCCTCGCCCTCAAGGATGCCGACATCGGTGTCGCCATGGGAGCCGGCTCGTCGGCCAGTCGAGCCGTCGCTCGGCTCGTCCTGCTCGACAACGACTTCGCCGTGATGCCCGACGTGGTCGGCGAAGGTCGTCGCGTCATCAACAACGTCGAGCGGGTCGCCAACCTCTTCCTCACCAAGAGCGTCTACGCCTTCGTCCTGGCCCTGTCCGTCGGGTTGTCGCTGCAACCCTTCCCCTTCTTCCCGCGGCACCTGACGATCGTCTCTAGTCTCACGATCGGAATCCCGGCCTTCTTCCTGGCTCTCGCTCCTTCGGACAAGCGAGCTGAAACCGGCTTCGTGGGCCGGGTGCTGCGCTTCGCCATCCCCGCCGGAATCGTGGCGGCCGCCGCGACCTTCACCGGGTACATCCTGGCCCGCGACGAGGAGGCCGTGACCCAGGTCGAGGCGCAGACCGTGGCCACGATCGTGCTGTTCTGCGTGGCGATGTGGGTCCTCGCGATCCTGGCCCGTCCGTTCACCCCCGCCCGCGCTCTACTGGTCGGACTGAACGGTCTCGCCTTCGTCGTGGTATTGGTCGTCCCGGAGCTTCGCGAGTGGTTCGCCCTGACGTTGCCCGAGCCGCTCATCTTCTTTGCCGCGATAGGGGTGGCCGCCGTGGCGGCCGGGCTGCTCGAAGCCGGCTGGCAGATCGTGCATCTGGTCAGCCAACTCGTACGCGACGGTGCCGAGGGAACACGACTGCGGGATCGATTACCGCCCCGCCTCGGTCCCCCCGAACCGTGGGTCATTGAAGCCGACGAAGAGGAGTCCGGCGGTGATGCTGACGACGGTTAGTCCGTCAGCATCACCGCCAGCGCTCGGGTGGCTCGGTCAGCGATTCCCCCCGGAGTCACGCGTACCCCCGCATCGCGTGTCCGCTGGCCGAGCCGGTCCCGGATGTGGCCCCTGTCTCACGGAAAGTGACCGTAGTGCCCACCCTGGGTCTGTGGCAAAGTCATGGGCCGAGCCGCTCTGCCGCGTTTCCGGCCGCTGCCGGTCAGCCCGCCAGATCCGCCTTCTGGTACATGGCCACAACCGCGGCGCCGCCCAGTCCGATGTTGTGCTGGAGCGCGAGCCGAGCGCCATCCACCTGCCGCTCGTCGGCTTCGCCGCGCAACTGCCAGTTCATCTCGGCGCACTGGGCCAGACCCGTCGCACCCAGCGGGTGGCCCTTGGAGATCAGTCCGCCCGAGGGGTTGACGACCACGGCACCGCCATAGGTGGTGGCGCCCTCATGGACCAGGGTGTGGGCCTCTCCCTCACCGCAGAGACCCAGGGCCTCGTAGGTGATCATCTCGTTGACCGAGAAGCAGTCGTGTAGCTCGATGACGTCGATCTCTTCGGGGCCGCGACCGGACTCCTCGTAGACCTGGCGAGCGGCCGACTCGGTCATGTCGAAGCCGACCAGCTTGATGTCGCTCCCCTCGAAAGAGGACGGGAGATCCGAGGCCATGGCCATTCCGACGATCTCGACGGCCTTGTCCTCGAGCCCGTGCTCCCGCACGAACCGCTCGTTCGCCACTACGGCGGCACCCCCACCATCGGAAGTCGGGCAGCACTGCAGCTTGGTCAGCGGCTCGTGCACGATGGGGGCGTCCAGGATGTCCTGGAGGGAGTATTCGTCACGGAACTGCGAGTAGGGGTTGTTGACCGAATGCCGGTGGTTCTTCTCACCGATCTTGGCGAACGCTTCGGCTGAGGCGCCGTAGCGCTCCATGTACTCGCGCCCGGCGTTCCCGAACATCTGGGGTGCCGGCGGGGCGTTGGCGAATCCCCGCTTCTCGATCATGGCCTCGGTGTGGCGCATCAACGGGTGGATGCGGTCCTCGTACTTGATGCCGAGGCTCCCTTTCTCCATCTTCTCGAACCCGAGCGCCATGGCGCAGTCGACGAGGCCGCCCTCGACCATCTTCTTGGCGTAGTAGAGGGCACTGGACCCCGTGGAGCAGTTGTTGTTGACGTTGATCGCAGGTATGCCGGTGAGTCCGAGCTGGTAGAGCGCCGCCTGGCCCGCGGTGGAGTCGCCGTAGCAGTACCCGATAGCGGCCTGCTCGACCGCCTCGTAGGGGATCCCGGCGTCGGCCAGTGCCTTCTCGCCGGCCTCTCGTCCCATGTCCGGGTAGTCCCAGTCGCGTGAACCCGGCTTCTCGAACTTCGTCATCCCGACACCGATGACGAACACCTTCTCGCCCTTGCGACCGCCCATTGACTTGCTTCTCCCGAATCGAGTTGGTCATGCCCCTGACTAGCGTGGCGATGCTACGGGACCGGCTCGAACGGCGCCCATCCCCGAAGCCCTCGCATCCGCCGCGGAGCGAAACGCAACCCGCGAGTCCCTCAGCCCACGGGGACCGCTTCGGCCTCGCCGCCGGCGTCGAAGCGCTCGCGCATTCGCAGGCCGGCCTTCTTCGTCACCGCGATGCGCTTGAGGGTCCGCTCGCGCGCTCGCTCGGCCTGGTCGGAGAGGCCGGTCAACTCCTCAATACCCCAATGCCGCAGAACGACCGGCTCGAGAATCGAGTCGTGGTGAATGACGAAGTCGTAGATGCGGGCCTTGGCGATCTCGGCTGCGTGGAAGTCGAAGTCGACGATCCCCAGGCCGGGCATCGCGAAGCCGCCGACCTGACCTTCGATGGCCAACATGATCCCGGACGGATCGATCTCGAGAGCGGCCGTGACGATGTCCCGGTAGAAGAGGTGATGCCGGTTCTCGTCGGCGGCTACTCGCTGGAGGAGGTCATATCCGGCGGTGTCGCCGAGATCGTCGCGGAGCCGGACACCCGTGTTGCGATGGGAGATCCGGGTGGCAAGCTCCTGGAGCGCCACGTAGACGAATCCATCGGCCGCAGTAGGCGGCTCGGGAACCTGCCCTCCGCTCACCTGCGCCATGCGAGCGGTTTCGAGCTCGACGGGATCGAGCATCCCCGAGACGGTGATGTAGTCCCGCATGACTATGGCGTGGCGACCCTCCTCGGCGGTCCATCGCTTGGCCCAGATCGTCCAGGGTTCGCCGACGCCGAACATGCGGTCGATCTGCCGGTGGTAGTAGGGGAGGTTGTCCTCGGTGAGGAGGTTGACGAACAGCGCGCTCTCGAGCGCCTGGGGCACGTCGGGCCGACCCGAGGTCTGGGGACCATACTCCACCACCCGTTCCCACGGAACGAGGTCATGCGGGCACCAGTCGCGACTCTGTGTGAGATGGCGGTCCAGCAGTTCTCCTGCGGTGGCGCCGAGCTCGTGCAAGAGCGCTGGGTCATCCATCTGGTCAGCCTACCTACCGGTCGGTAGGGCGCCAAGGGTCGCCGTTGCATTGCCTTGGGTTGCACCCCACACCGAACCGCGGGCGGCTGTGCGCGAGACTTGCGAGCGTGAGCCCGACGGCCGAAGTCGACGACATCCGACTCACGCTGCCAGCCCTGCCCCGCTACGGACGTCTGGCACGGCAGTGCGCGGCGGCGCTCGGACTGCGCCGACGCCTCGGTTTTCGTTCGATCGAGGATCTCCAGCTCGCAGTCGATGAGACCATCATCGCCCTGCTCGACCATGCCCCCGCCGGCGGGCGGCTTCACCTCGTCTTCCACGTCACCGAGGACGAGGTCGGTCTCGACGCCATGGTCAGCGATCTCGACGGGCAGCCCCGAGCCCTCACCGACGACGCCTTGACCAGGTTCGACCTCCTCGTGACCGACCTGGTCGACACGGCCGCGGTCGACCAGAGCGCCGGCACCATCACGTTCGTGAAGCGGGCCGCCCCGAGGTGAACCCGGGGTCGGCCCCGTCCTTGCCCGCCGAGTTGGGGTCTCAGTCCCGGCCGGTGCTGCCGAAGCCGCCGGCTCCTCGGTCGCTCGACGGGAGGGCCTCCACCTCGTCGAACCGGACGTGCTCCACCCGCTGGATGACCAGCTGCGCGATCCGCTCGCCTCGAACGACATCGAAGGGTGTACACGGATCGGTGTTGACCAGCAGGACCTTGAGCTCACCCCTGTAGCCCGAATCGATCAGACCGGGCGTGTTGAGACAGGTGACGCCGTGCCGCAGCGCCAGACCACTGCGCGGCTGTACGAACCCCGCGTAACCCTCGGGCACGGCAATCGACAGTCCGGTCGGGACCAGCGCTCGGCCACCACCGGCAGCGATCGTGACCGACTCGGCTGCAACGAGATCCGCTCCGGCGTCACCCGATCTGGCGTACTGGGGAATCGGGAGGTCGGGATCGAGCCGGCAGACGGGGACCTCGAGCATGCCGGGATGTTAGTTAGTGGGGGTAGCCTCTGCCGATGCTCGTATGGATGGACCTCGAGATGACCGGCCTCGACCACACGAGAGACGTCATTCTCGAGATCGCCACGCTGATCACCGACGATGAACTCGACGTCATCGCCGAAGGACCGGACCTGGTGATCCACCAGCCGACGGAGATCCTCGACCGCATGGACGACTTCGTCCGGACGATGCACCGGCGCAGTGGCCTGCTCGAGAGCATTTCGTGCAGCGATCTCTCGCTCGAGGACGCCGGCGCCGAGACCTTGGCGTTCATCAAGGAGCACGTCCCTGAGGCGCGAACGGTCCCCTTGTGCGGCAACTCCATCGGCACCGATCGGCGATTTCTCGCACGCTGGCTTCCGGAGATCGAGGAATACCTGCACTACCGCTCGGTCGACGTCTCGACCATCAAGGAACTGGCTCGCCGTTGGTATCCGGACCTCGTCAAGGCCGCTCCGGACAAGCAGGGCGACCATCGCGCCATGGGCGACATCATCGAGTCGGTCGAAGAGCTGCGCTACTACCGGAGCGCCGTGTTCCTCCCCCTCGAGGCCAGCGGAGCGGATTGAGCCGCACCCGAGTCACCGTCCTACCCTCACGCCCGTGACCGACGCACCCGTCCGACAGGAGAGCCTCGACGCGACGGACGACATCGCCGAGGTCGCTCCAGGTGTCCTCCGTCTGCAGCTGCCCATCGCCGTTCCGGGTCTCGGCCACGTCAACTGCTACGCCCTCGAGGACGACCGCGGGTACGCGATCGTCGATCCGGGCCTGCCCGGTCCGGACAGCTGGGCCCGACTGACCCAACGGCTGGCGGCCGCCGAGATCCCGTTGAACCGCATCCACTCGGTGATCGTCACCCACAGCCACGCCGACCACTACGGCGGAGCCACCCGCGTGGCCGTCGAATCCGGCGGCAGCGAGATCATCACCCACGAGAGCTTCGCCGTACCCTGGGACCCCTTCGAGGACCTCGGCACCGATCCGACCGCCGTGACCGACGGGGCAGCTGCGGACGCCGAACCCAATGCCCTCATGCGCCGACGCACACCGTGGGGTGGTCCCCCGCCTGTCCCTCCCGTCGAAATCGTGGAGCGGATCCGCGCGCTCCCCCGCGAGATCCGCGAAAGCATCCGGGCACCGAAGCCCACCGCCACGCTCGGCGACGCGGACACCGTTCAACTCGCGGGCCGCACCTGGGTCGCGGTCCACACGCCGGGTCACACCGCCGACCACCTGTGCCTCTACGATCCCGAGCACGAGATCCTGCTCTCGGGAGACCACGTGCTCCCGACGATCACCCCGCACATCGGCGGACTCGGGGCACGGGAGGACCCGCTGCGCGAGTTCTTCGACTCCCTTGACCGGCTGCTCACCATGCCGATCCGGACGGTACTTCCCGCCCACGGCGGCGTCTTCCACCAAATCGGCGACCGTGTCGGCGACATCCATCGCCATCATGCCCGCCGACTGGATCACCTCCGCGAGCTCGGGATCGCCGAGGGGCCCATGGGTGTGGTCGAGTTCTCACATCAGCTCTTCCGAGAACGCTCATGGGGGGCCCTGGCCGAGAGTGAGACCTACGCCCACCTCGAACACCTGAGGATTCTGGGCGAGGCGACCGCGACCTGGGAGGACGAGCATCTCGTCTACCGGGTACACCAATGCGAGAATCCCGACTAGTCGGGTGGCGCTGAGGTAGGCGCCGGTTTCGCGTCCACCGGCTGGGCGGGTCCAGGGGTCACGATGGTGGGGAATCCCACATCGTCCGCAAGAGAGAGTGCCGGTCGCCGGAATCTCGAGCGCCAACTAGCATCGCTGTGAACAAAACGGGGAGGTGTGCTCATGCGCCGCACACACGTTGTGCTTGCCAGCGTGATCGTCCTGGTGGCCGGGGTGGGCTGTACGCCATCGCCACCGCCTGGCGTCCTGGCGATTGCGTTTACGAACACCGACGGCATCGCCGGCTACGACGAGGCCACCGATGTCCTCATTGCCAAGCTGGTGGACACCGACGAGGACGGCGTCGCGTCCGTTGGCGACACTGTCGTCACCCACAAGTACCCGATCAACTGGGACCAGGTCCCCCCTTTCGGGACATTCCAGGTCACGAACCACACCGTGACCCGCGTTGACACCTCCGAATCCTACGAGTTGGCGGTCGTCTCCGAGACCCCAACGACTTCGGGGCGCTTCGGCTGGTACCGTTACAGCGGAGTCTTCGAGGGGTTCTTCGAGCACCCACTCGGCATCCCCGGTGGTGGGTACACAAGTTTCGCGGACGCCCTCACACCCTTGTTGGGCACCACCGACGTCATCCAAGTGGACCCCCAGAGCCCAAGTTCGCCGACCCACTTCATCCCGGACATGGCCAACCACAACGGCTACGGCAACAACAGATTCGTCGATGTCATTTTCGCCGGCTTCTGAGCTGGGAATCTGCAGACCTGAGGCCCCAAGAGATCTAGTACAGGTCCGCCGGGAGCGGTCGGCAGGTGATCGAGGCGCGCACCACGTCGGCGTCGTCGACGAACCAGTGGGCCGAAGCGTCCGACGTATCGCTGGTGAGCACGCGCACCGGGTCACCGAGCCGCACCGCCTGTCGGTATTCGGCCTCCCCGCGACAGGGGAGAGCGATCGATCGGCCGGCTCCGGCCAGTCGTTCGCCCAGAGGGATCCAGTAGACGGCGTTGTTCACGTGATCGAGGAGGTCGACGTCGGCTGCCCGGAACGCCCACACCTGCTCGACGGCGCGGGGGTCGGGTCCGGCGTGGAACAGGGTCGGCCGGACCGACCGGCCCCCGGCCGACTCGCCGTACAGCTCCTCGAATCCTTCCGGAATCCGGCGGGGAGCAAGGGTCCGGCTGTCCAACGCCACCCAGATCGTCGATGCTTCGATCCGCCCGCCGCGATCCCCCAACAGTGAGATCCGTCGTTCGGCCCAACCCCGACCGATGCCGCTGCACCACGTCGTGATGTCGAGGAGCTCCCGGAACACGACCGGCTCGAGCATGTCGACCACCGTCCGCCTGGCCACCCAGGTGACCGTCGGAGCCAGACCGGAGTCGGCGCTGTCGTCAGCGGCGATGTCCTGCACGTAGCGGGCGGCTCCGTCGAAGCGCAGCCGACCATCGTCGGCGACTGCGTCGACGCGCACCCGCTGGACCATCGAGTACCGGCGACCGAGCCCGCCATCCGGGACCAGGGGAGCGAATTCGTCGTTATTCGATTGACGGGGACCTGCGGGCATGGTTATCTCATCAGAACGGTATGTTTCCGGCTGTATCGGCGCGGGTCACGCCTCTGGGTGAGACCGAGCTGCGACCGCAGGATCCTCCGCACCATAGCCAGCCCGTCGGAATCGATTCCAGGTAACCGGGATCGACCCACCGCACCAAGGCCTCACGATGACGAACCCGATCACCCACCAGATGCACGACATGGCCACCGGCCACGCCACTTGTGCCCTGGGTGCCCGGTCGTCGTTCGGATCGGTCCATCAGGACTATTCCGCACCCACCGGCACCGCCTTCGGTTGGCTCGACGCCGACCCATCGGCCACCTCGACCGATCCGGTGACCAAGCCCACCCGGCGAGCTCGGAGCTCTTCGCCCTAGAGAAACCTCAGGGACGAGCACACTCCAGCCGCCGGGCACAAGCCCCGGCGGCTTCTTCGTTTTACCCGGACGCCAGACCACGCCACCACCACATCGCCGCCAACCGACCACATCCCGACCAAACATGAGGGGGAGAGGAGCGAAACCATGATCGCTCTCGAAATACAGCGCACCATCCACGACGACGCCGCCGAGGCCTGGCGGGAGGACGCCCTGTGCGCCGTCCTCGGGCCCGAGACCGCCACCCTCTTCTTCAGCGAGGAGCTCCGGGACATCGCTGCAGCCAAGCGCATCTGTGCCGAATGCCCGGTGCTGGCGCCCTGTCTCGAGGGTGCCCTGGAGCGGCGCGAGCCGTGGGGGGTGTGGGGCGGTCAGCTCTTCATGAGCGGGCGGGTCGTTGCCCACAAGCGCCGCCGCGGGCGCCCGCCGAAGCATCCCCGCCCCGAGGACCAGTTCCCAGTGGTACCCATCCCGGTCCACCTGGAGGGTCGCCTGGCGGCCCGGCAGCGGCGAACGGCCTAGCGCCCGAGCTGTGGCGCGGCGGGGCCGGATCTCCTTCCCCTCGGAGATCCGGCCCCGGGTTCCCCATCAACGCGGGCCAGGGCAACGATCGAGCGAGCCCTGGCCCGCGAGGGGCCAGCCCTCCGGAGCGGGAATGTGAGTCCATGGACGCCGGTTCACCACCACACATGTTCCCCTGCTCCTCGGCGGAATTCCCATGACCCCGGTCTCGCGCGATGAGACGCCGAACGCACCCGGCGATACCGTCACCAGCGTGGAACCCGCCGCCAGGCGCTCATGGGCGCCGTTCATCGTTGCGGTCGCCCTGGCCGCCGTCGGCGGGTTCCTGGTCGTCTCCTGGCTCCTGGGCGACGATGACGACACCGTGCAGCTCGGGAATCCCCAGGATCCCCCACCGGAGCTCGATGCCGAGCAGCTCGCCGCGCTGGGTGACCTCCCGTCAGAACCCTTCGAGTACTTCGACGGGAGCCCAGGCTCGTTCGCCGACTTCTCGGGCACACCGTTCGTCGTCAACTTCTTCGCATCGACCTGCGCCCCATGCGTTCGGGAGATGCCCGAGCTCGAGCAGGTGTTCGCCGGCTACGGCGACCGGGTGGCCTTCCTCGGACTCAACCACCGCGAGACGGTGGCCGACGGGCAGAAGGTCGCAGACGCAACCGCGGTGACCTACCCGCTGGCCAGTGATCCCGACGGCAGCCTGCTGGCGTCGTTCGAGGGACTCGGGATGCCCACCACGGTCCTCGTCGACGCCGACGGGAACGTCAGATACTCCCGCAGCGTTGTTCTCGACCAGGAAGCACTCACGGAACTGATCGAGGAACACCTGTTGTGACCATCGAATGGGCGGGCGTCGCTTTCGCGTTCGGCGCCGGCATGCTCGCCACCGTGAACCCGTGCGGCTTCGCCATGCTTCCCGCATACCTGTCGTTCTTCGCCGGTATGGATGAACCCGGTTCCCGGACCAAGGCGGTGATGCGGGCCCTGCTGGTCGGACTGGTGCTCACCGCCGGTTTCATCCTCGTGTTCCTCGTCTTCGGCATACTCCTCTCGTCGGTCAAGAAGCAGATCGATACGTTCGCTCCCTGGTTGACGGTGGGATTCGGGATCGTCCTGTTCGCTCTCGGCGTCGCCATGCTTCGGGGATACGTCCCGGTCCTCAGGATTCCGAAGCTGGACCGCGGTGGCGAGTCCACCACCCTGCCGTCGATGTTCCTCTACGGCGTCTCGTTCGCCATAGCGTCGCTGTCCTGCGCCATGGCTCCGTTCCTGGCCGCCGTGGCCGGCACCTCCACCGGCGAGAACGGCAACCACGTCAACGCCCTCGCCCACTACCTCGCTTACGGCCTCGGGATGGGACTGGTCGTGACCGTCCTGACCCTGGCGGTCGCCCTGGCCAAGAACTCGCTGGTCAACCGCATGCGTAGCGTGCTCCCCTACTTCAACCGCATCGCCGGTGCGCTGCTGGTGATCGCCGGTCTCTACGTGGCCTACTACGGCTGGTACGAGGTGCGGATCCGACGCGGTGACTTCCTCGACCCCGACGCATCGGCCCCGCTGATCGACACCGTCGAGGGATGGCGCAACTCACTCGTGGGCTGGATCGAGGGCAACAGGACCGGTATCGGGTGGGTCACGGCGATTCTGATCACCGTGGCAATCGGGTATGTGGTGATTCGTCGCCGCACAGGCCCCGGCGAATCCGAAGCACTCGAGTCGGTCGACCGCTCCGGCGTCTGAAGTAGGAGATGCTGGCCGAGCTCGCCCGCATCCCCGGGGAGCTGAGGAACCTTGCCCATACACCGAGGCAACGGCCGTCGGCCGACAGGTAGAGCGCCTCGAGCAGTCGGCCCGAGAGCCGTCGCCCGATAACCAGGCACACCCATGCGGGTCGGACCCACCCGTCGAGGCCCGGTATGGTGCTGTCGTGTTGATCATCGCAGTCCTCGTTTTCGGAATGGGCATCGGAGCCATCGCTCAGTTGATTCTGGGCCGGTCGGGGCGTGGCCTCGACTGGGGCATGGCCCTGGGGGCCGGACTCGGTGGCTCCTTCATCGGCGGTCTCGTGTTCAGCCTGCTGGCCGGCGACGGCCTGGCCATCGAGTCCAGCGGCATCATCGGGTCGCTCCTCGGCGCGCTGGCCGTGACCGTCGTCTGGCAGCTGTTCGACAAGAGCAAGAGGGCCGAGGCCAAGAGCAACCGGCGTCGGTAAGGGTCCGCCAGCTCGGCGGGTTGCCAATCCGGGATGGATAACTAGTCTGTCGATGTGACCGACACCGAAACCACCAACGACCGGACCGACGAACCAGAGGAACGCCCGGCGTCGCACGCATGGCTGGTGTGGGGTCTGATCGTCGTGGCCTCGCTCATCGCCATCGCCTCGGCGCTGAACGTGTGGGTCCAACGTCAACTCCTCGACACCGACGAGTGGGTAGCGGTCAGCGACGAACTGCTCGAGGACGACGAGATCCGCGCCGCACTGTCGGCTTTTCTGGTCGACGAGCTCTACGACAGCGTCGACGTCTCGGCCGAGCTCGAGGAGAAGCTGCCGGAGGACTGGAAGGGTCTCGCCGGTCCGGTCTCCGCCGCCCTCCGCGGGCCGGCGACCGACGGGGTCGACAGCCTTCTCAACACCTCGGCTGCCCGCGCGACGTGGTCGGAGGTCAACCGGACCGCACACGCCGCTCTCGTGGCCATTTTGAAAGACGAGGTCGGCGACAGCATCTCGACAGCCGATGGCACGGTCACTCTCGATCTCGGAGAGCTCGTGCGAAAGCTCGGGGAGCAACTGGGGCTCTCGAGCGACCTCCTGGACAAGATCCCCCAGGACGCCGGACAGATCGTGATCGCCCAGTCCGATCAGCTCGCCGCGGCCCAGCGAGCGGTCGCCGTCATCGAGTTCCTGAGCGTGTTCCTGTTCGTTCTCGTCGTGGGGCTCTATGCGGGAGCGGTCTACGCCGCAAAGGATCGCCGGCGAGAGACCCTACGCAACGTGGGCATCGCCGTCGCCCTGAGCGGCCTCGTGGTGCTGGTCCTACAGCGGATCAGCATCAGTCTCCTGATCGATGCGTTCGCCGATGCTCCCAATTCGGGTGAAACGGTCGGACGGGCGACGGCGGTCGGAACCGCACTGCTCCGCGACATCGCCATGACCGGCCTGGCCATGGGCCTGCTCATCGCGTTCTACGCCGCGTTGTCCGGACCGTCGCGCGTGGCGCTGCGCTGCCGTAAGGCCATCGCCCCGGTATTGAACGCCGGTCCGCTCGCCGTGTGGTCCTCTGCCGCCGTCGTCTTCCTGATCTTGACCTACCTGGTACCGGGCACCGCCGCGGATCGATGGATCCCGGCGCTGGTGACCATCGGGCTGTTCGTGACCGGGGTCGAGATGCTGCGCCGACAGGTGGCCGAGGAACACCCCGACGCCTCCCTCTCCGAGTCGTGGGAGAACCTCCGCCAGCGCCTCCTCTCGCTTCGGTCCGGGTCGGGCGCGAAGAAGGGTGTCGACGAGGTGGAGCGGCTTCACCGGCTGCATCAGGACGGCGTGCTCACCGACGAGGAGTTCGACCAGGCTAAGCAGCACGCGTTGTCACATGCCTGACGCCTCACCAGCCGCCCGGGTGCGGATCGCTCATGGCCAGAGGCGTACGACCTCCCAGCCACCGGTATCGGCGGGCTGGAAGCGCAGTCGGTCGTGGAGCCGCCTGCCGCGGCCCTGCCAGAACTCCACCGAGGTGGGTACCATCCGATAGCCGCCCCAGTACTCCGGACGGGGGACCTCGACGCCTTCGAATCGCCGTTCCTGCGCGGCGAAGTCGTCATCGAGCCTGGCCCGGTCGGCGAGCGTCCGGCTCTGTTGTGAGGTCCACGCTCCGATCTGGCTCTCCCGGGGCCGGGAGGCGAAATAGTTGTCGGATTCGGCCGCGGTGACCGGTTCGACGAGACCGGCCGCGTTGACCTGTCGCAGCAATCCCAGCCACGGGAAGGTGATCGAGGCCTGCGGGTTCGTCGCCAGGGCTGTGGCCTTGTCGCTCTCGTAGTTCGTGAACCAGACGAGACCTCGATCGGACAGTTCCCGCAGTAGGACCACCCGAGATCCGACGACACCGTCACTGTCCGCGGTGGCCAGCACCATGCCGTGGGGCTCTACGAGCTCGGCCTCGATCGCGGCTTCGATCCACCGTTGGAGTTGCTCGTGCCAGGTCGGGGCCAGGTCAGACCGGCTGAGACCGATCGACTCGTATTCGATTCGGAGCCGTGTCAGGTCCATACGTCATTCTGGGCCGCCTCTGCGTTCCCCGGCCACGCAGGCCGCCTCTGCGTTCCCCGGCCACGGGGATTCAAGCGGGGATGTGGTCCGCTCCACCCAGGTACGGTCGGAGGATCTCCGGGATCCTCACCGAGCCGTCCTCCTGCCGACCGACCTCCACCAGTGCCGCCCACACACGAGGAACCGCCAACGCCGAACCGTTGAAGGTGTGCACGAACGTGGGCTTTCCACCCTGGGGGCGGTACCTGAGGTTGGCCCGACGGGCCTGGTAGTCGGTGAACCACGACACCGACGACACCTCGAGCCACTGATCCACTCCTGGGGCGTACACCTCGATGTCCCAGGTGCGCGCCGCTGAGGCTCCCAGATCTCCACTGCACAGATCCAGGACCCGGTAGGCGAGTCCCAGATCACCGATCAGCGATTCCGCCCGCGCCATGATCTCGTGATGTTGAGCGGCAGCGTCGGCCGGAGCTGCGTACGCCAACAGCTCGACCTTGTCGAACTCGTGCACCCGAAGCAGGCCGCGGGTGTCGCGTCCGGCCGCCCCTGCCTCGCGCCGAAAGCACGACGTGTGCGCCATGAACCGCATCGGCAGCTGAGCTTCGTCGAGGATCTCGTCCCGGGCCAGCGAGGTCAGCGGCACCTCGGCGGTCGGGATGGCCCACAGGTCGTCTCGCTCGACGTGGTATGCCTCGTCGATGAATTTCGGTAGATGACCGGTGCTGACCATCGTGTCGGTGAGCACCAGGGTCGGGGGACGCACCTCTTCGTAGAGGTCACGATTCCGATCGAGCGCGAGCTGGCACAGCGCCCGCACCAGGGCCGCGCCCATTCCTCGGTACATGACGAACATCGAGCCCGAGACCTTTGCTCCCCTCTCGAGATCGAGCAGCCCCAGCTCGGCACCGATGTCCCAGTGCGGCACGCGCTGGTGACCGCCGTAGCCGTCCGGATCGAAGCCCGAGATGCGCAGCTCGACGTTGTCTGCCTCATCGGACCCGTCGGGACAGTCGGCCGCCGGAATGTTGGGAATCGTCAGGAGGGTCGATCGGATCTCCTCGGCCAGCTCGGCCTCTCGAGCAGCCTTCGCCTTCTCCTCCTCCCCGAGGGCACGACTCTGGTCCTGCTTGGCCCGGGCCTCGTCGTCTCGGCTGTCGCGGCGCAACTGCCCCACCTCTCGCGAAAGCGTCTTGACCTGGCTACGCAGCTCGTCCCGCTCCGTGGCGATCTCACGTCGGGCAGCGTCGATCTCGAGGAGTCCGTCGATGACGCCCCCGTCGTCGCCCCGTCGGGCCAGGCCTCGTCGAACGGCATCGGGATCGGTGCGAATGGCGCGCATGTCGAGCATCCGTCGACCGTAGCGTCGCCCGCCTCGCTGGCCGCCCATTTGCGCCGGTAGCGTCGCCGATCGTGCCGGCCATAGAGATCCACGATGTCACCGTGCGCCACGGCAGCCTCGTCGCGGTCGACGGTGTCGACCTCACAGTGGACGCCGGGACCACGGTTGCCTTGCTCGGTCCCAATGGTGCGGGGAAGACGACGCTGATAGAGACGCTCGAGGGCTACCGCCGACCAGACGCCGGAACGGTCGAAGTCCTCGACCTCGACCCCTATCGCGACCACGCCCGGATGGTGGGCCGGATCGGGGTCATGCTCCAGAACGGGGGGATCCAGACCGGAATCAGACCGCTCGAGGTACTCGAGCTGTACGCCGCGCTCGCCGATGACCCCCTCGACCCGGATGAGCTCCTCCGCCGGGTCGGGTTGGAAGACAGTGTCCGCACGACCTGGCGAAACCTCTCCGGAGGCGAACAGCGACGGCTGTCCCTGGCGCTCGCCCTGATCGGCCAGCCCGACGTGGTCTTCCTCGACGAACCCACCGCCGGAGTCGACACCGCCGGGCGCAGATTGATCCACGAGATCATCAACGAGTTGCGCACCCGTGGTGCCTGCGTCCTGGTCACCACCCACGATCTCACGGACGCCGAACGACTCGCCGACGAGGTCGTGATCCTCGATCACGGACGCATCGTCGCCCACGACACGCCCGATGCCCTCCGCCGGGACATCACCGGTGAGGAGATCCGGTTCGGCGCAGCACCGGGTCTCGACGTCGCCGACGCATCGCTGACGCTCGGCGCCCCGGTCGTCGAGCGGAGCCCGGGCGAATACCGGGTGGCGATGGCACCCGATCCGACCAACGTCGCCGCCGTGACCCAGTGGCTCGCCGTCCGCAACGTCTCGTTGGCCGACCTCCAGGCCGGTCGACAGACGCTCGAGGACGTCTTCGACCGGCTCACATCCGAGTCCACGGTCGCCATGCCCGAGGAGCAGCGGGCGGGTCGGGTCGGCTCGCGGCGCCCCGGACGACGACGCGGCGAACGACGATGACCCCGCGGTGGCTGGCTCTCGCGAGAACGGAGCTGCGCCTGACGTCCCGCCAGGGCGAGCAGCTCCTGGTCAGCCTGGCGATCCCGCTCGGCATCCTCGTCTTCTTCTCGCTGGTCGACGTCATGCCGACGGGCGAGGGTGAGCCAGTGGACTTCCTCACCCCGTCCACCATGGCATTGGCCGTGATGTCATCGGCGCTGGTCAGTCTGGGAATCTCCACCGGGTTCGACCGGCAGTTCGGAGTGCTGAAACGGTTGGGGGCCACCCCACTCGGGCGGAGCGGTCTGGTCGCCGGCAAGATTGCCGCCGTAGCCGTGGTCGAGGTCGTGCAGTTGATCCTGCTCGCCGTCGTTGGACTACTGCTGGGATGGAACCCGGGCGGCCAGCCCTGGCTGGCGCCGATCGCGTTCTTCCTGGGCACCGCGGCTTTCGGCGGTATCGGGTTGCTCCTCGCCGGAACGCTCCGGGGCACCGTGACCCTGGCGGCCGCCAACGCCGTCTATCTGGTGTTGCTGGCCTTCGGAGGTATGGCCTTCAGCCTCGATGAACTGCCCACGGGAGCGCGCGCGGTGGCCGAGCTTCTCCCCGCCGCCGCACTCAGCGAGACGGCGCGCTGGTGTCTGACCGACGGGTTGACAGCACCGACGAAGTCCTGGGTCGTCCTCGCCGCGTGGGCTCTACTGGCTCCGCTGGCCGCCGTCCGCTTCTTCCGCTGGGACTAAGGGACCCCGCCAGTAGGCGCTTCGGATCGACCTTCGGATCGGATGTGGCGAGGGCTGGGATCGAGGTCGCCACTCGACGCCGTCCAACGAAAGAACAGGACGGTGATGAGGCCCCAGATGTAGAACGTGCCGCCGAGCTTCATGATGAGGCCGGCCACCTGCTGGTCGGTGGTCACGCTGACACCCCAGAGCCGCTCGGGGATGTCGTAACCCGAATAGACCACACCCTCGGCGATGGCCAGCCAGGCGCCGGGAATAGCCGGGGCGAGCGAGGCGATGAACAGGTACACCATCTGTCCCGGGCCCGACATGCGAAGCTCGGCCAGCGGGCCGCACACCGGGACCCAGAACACGAGCGCCGACCCGAAGATGAGGGTGTGCAGGCCGTAGTGAAAGGGTCCGGACTCGAGTGAGTAGTTGACCACTCCGCTCCAGTGGATGAGCAGACCGAGCACGGCGAACTGCAGCCCCGCCACCAGCGGGCGGGTGAGCCATGTCACAAGCCTGCGGGTGTGCCCGTCCTCCTCGACCAGAAGGCGGGCCAACCACTCGGGAACGGCCAGAAGGAACATGGGCGGGATGATCAGCGTGAACAACATGTGCTGCACCATGTGGACCATGTACAGCTGTTCCTCGCTGACGTCGTGCATGGGCCAGTCCGAGGCCAGCCAGATCAACACGACGGCGGCCCAGAACCAGCCCCTCTGGGAGCGAGTCGTGGGCGACTCGCCCGCGGGGGTGACCTTCGGGCCGATGACGCGTTGGACCGCGAACCCGAGCGCGATGATTCCCAGCACCAGGAACCACACCTCGACGTGTGGCTGCCAGCTGGTGACCTCGACGTTCATGTCTTACCACCCGGACCGGGGGGCAGCATCAGCCGTCTTCGGGAGCGAGTCCGGGGTCGACCAGCCGGAGGTTCTGGGGGTAGTCCTCCGGCAGGCCCGAGTCGTCCCAGAACCGCATCGACCCCAACGTGACGATGAACACCGCCAACGCGATCCCGATACCCGCCAGGAAGATCCGCGACAGCAGCGGATCGTCGTACTTCAGGTGCATGAAGTAGAGCGCGACGATGGCGAATTTGATGACCATGATCACCAGAATGAGCGGGACCAGGAACTCACGATCGAGCCCGACCACGCCGCTATCGAGGAAGTAGGTCGACACCTCGATCGCGGTGAGCACACCGAGGATGAGCGCGATCTTGACGTAGACCCCATCGGTCGGGTGACCGGTGTCGTCGTGGGTGGAGCTGGTGTCGGTTGTGGTCATGTCACGGGATGAGGTAGACGACGGTGAAGATGAGAATCCAGACGATGTCGACGAAGTGCCAGTAGAGGCCGATGATCTCGACGGTCTCGGCCCGGTCCTTGCTCAACCGACCGTTCAGCGACGCCACGAAGGCCGACAACAGCATGATGATGCCGAAGGTGACGTGGACCCCGTGGAAGCCGGTCAGGGTGTAGAACGCCGACCCGAAGATGTTGGTCGTGTAGCCGAGTCCCTCGTTGTAGAAGACCGTGAACTCGTAGACCTGGCCACCTATGAAGACCGTACCCAGGAGAGCGGTGGTGAACAACCACAGCCGGTTGCGCTGGAGGTCCCCCCGGCTGAGGGCGGACAGGGCCAACACCATCGTCATCGAACTCATCAACAACACGAACGAGCTCACCGAAGTGAACGGGATGTCGAAGAGGTCCGACGGTTTCAGCCCGTCGACCGATCGGTTCTTGTAGAGCAGGTAGGTTGAGATGAGCGCCCCGAACAGCAGGCAGTCCGACGCCAGGAACATCCACATCGCCAGCTTGGTGTTGGAGATCCCGGTCGCCGTCGCGTGCGGGTCGTGTTCGTCGGCTACGGCGGGAGGGTCAACCGCGGTCGCAGTCATCAGGAATCCCCTCCCACGCCGACCGATTCGGGCTCGAGCTCAGGGGGGCCACCGTCGGCATGCCGGTCTTCGTCGTCAACCGAGGGTTCGAGCACCCACCCGTACATACCGGCCAGGACGAACAACGCACCGAACAGGCACAGCCACAGGGTGTAGATGAGCCCGTAGGCCACGATGAAGACCCCGAGAGCCATGATGATCGGGAAGTAGGACGGCGAGGGCAGGTGCAGATTCGGCGGCGGTACGCCGGGCTGGGCGATCTCGTCTCCCGTGGCGACGTGCAGGATCCCGCCGGCCCCGTCCGAGGTGTACTTCCGCGTCCAGAATTCGTCCAGGTGCTCGACCACGACAGGCTCGTCGAAGTTGTGGACCGGTGGCGGCGACTGGACCATCCACTCGAGACTGCGCGCATCCCACGGGTCGGGACCGACATCGGGCCGACCGGCAGCCTTCCAGTTCTTGCGGCTCACCACGGCGTTGACGAGGAAGATGCCGACGCCGACAGCCAGCGTGAAGGCGCCGATGGTGGAGACCATGTTCCAGAAATCGAAGCCCAGGCCATCATCGTAGATGTGGTACCGGCGGGGCATGCCCTGCAGGCCGACGATGTGCATCGGGATGAACGTCATGTTGAACCCGATGAGGGTGAACCAGAAGCCGACCTTGCCGAGCCGCTCGCTCAGCATGTGGCCGAATATCTTCGGCCACCAGTAGTACAAGCCGGTGAACAATCCCAGGGTGCCCCCACCGAAGATGGTGTAGTGGAAGTGACCCACGATGTAGTACGAGTCGGTCTGCTGGGTGTCGGACGGGGCGATCGAGTGCGTGACGCCGGTCAGTCCGCCGATGGTGAACATCGCCACCGTCGCTATGGCGAACATCATCGCCACCGTGTACTTGATGTTGCCGCCCCACAACGTGGCCAGCCAGTTGAGCACCTTGACCCCGGTGGGCACCGCGATGAACATCGTCGCGGCCGCGAAAGCGGCGACCGACACCGGGCCCATACCGGAAGCGAACATGTGGTGGGCCCACACGCCGAAGCCGAGGAAGGCGATGGCCACCCCCGAGAACACCATGAAGGGGTACCCGAAGATCGGCTTGCGTGCGAAGGTCGGGATGACCTCGGAGAGGATGCCGAAGCTGGGCAGGACGATGATGTACACCTCCGGATGCCCGAAGATCCAGAACAGGTGCTGCCACAGCAACGGGTCGGCGCCCTGCTCGACGTTGAAGAAGTTGGCGCCGAAGAGCCGGTCGAACATCAACAGGAACAGGGCGATCGTGATGACGGGCAGCGAGAAGGCGAGCAGGAACTGCGTGATCAGAGTCATCCAGGCGAAGATGGGCATCTTCATCATCGTCATGCCCTCGGTACGCATGTTGATGACGGTCACGATCAAGTTGATCGCGGACACCGTGGAGGCGACACCGGCGAGCAGCAGACCGAGAACGAAGAAGTCGATGCCGTGACCCGGTGAGTAGACCACCGAGGTGTTCGGGGCGTAGGCGAACCAGCCGCCATCGGCGCCGCCGCCGAAGAACCACGAGCTGTTGAGGAAGATCGCCCCACCGAGCCAAGCCCAGAAGCCGAATGCATTCAGACGAGGGAACGCCACATCGGCCGCGCCGATCTGCAGCGGCATCATGTAGTTCATGAAGGCCGCGGCCAGCGGCATGACGAAGAAGAACACCATGGTGACGCCGTGCATGGTGAACACCTGGTTGTACACATCGGCCGACAGCACCGTGCCGTTCGGCGTGGCCAGCTGCAGACGGATCAGGAGCGCCTCGACCCCGCCGACCAGGAAGAAGAAGATGGCACCGACGCCGTACATGATGCCGATCTTCTTGTGATCGACCGTGGTGAACCAGCTGCCCCATCCCTTCAAGGCCGTGGGGCGCGTGAAACCACCCATGGGGCGCGTGACGGAGGGCGCTCCGGATTCCAGTTCGAGAGGGGTTTCCTCGGTGATGGCCATGACTGCTCCGTGGTCTCCTGGCGCAGGCTATTGCAGGGTTGTCAGGTATTCGACGAGCGCATCGACCTGCTCGTCGGTGAGTGCGAGATTCGGCATGCCGCGGGGCCGGATCTCCTCACCGGTGGGCGAATCCTCGGCTGGTATGGCTTCGGGGTACATGGCCTTTCGGCCGGGCGGATCCTTCAGCCACGCCTCGAGGTCGGGGCGTTCGATGTTCGCGGGGTCGTAGTCGAAGGGGATGTACCCCTGCTCATCGGCCTCGTACAGATCGAAGATGGCGCCTGCGTAGCGCGGTCGGCTCACGAAGTGGGTGAGATCGGGGGCGCGATGGGACTGGAGGTTGACGTTGTCGGGGTTGTAGAGGTCCTCGTTGCCCCATCCCTCGGCGCCGGCTCCGCCGCCGTCGACCAGGTGACAGGTCGAGCACGTGGAGCGAAAGATCTCTCGACCCTGGACGGCCAGCTCGCTCGCATCGGCGGGCCGCTCGGCGACGCCCAGCATGGCGACCGCCCACTCGCTGAACTCCTCGTCGGTCACCGACCGGACCGACATCTGCATCCGGGAGTGGCTGAGGCCGCAGAACTCGGCGCAGTTGCCCTGGAACTCACCGACGCCGTCGGCCTCCATGGACAAGGTGTGGTTCCGACCGGGCACGGCATCCTTCTTGCCGTTGAGACGCGGGATCCAGAAGCTGTGGATGACGTCGCGGGAGGTGATGGCCAGGTCCATCTGGCGACCGACCGGGATGACCATCTCGGCCGCGGTGATGATCTGCTCGCGACCGTACTCCTGGTCCGGAATGAGACCGGCCTCGATCAGGTCGGCGGCCCCGTAGTGATACTCCCACCACCACTGCTGGCCGATGACCTCGACCGGTACGGAGTCGGCGTCGCGCTCCTCGAGAGCGAACACGGTGCTCACCGTGTACACCGCCACGAATACCAGGATGACGGCGGGAACGATCGTCCAACCGACCTCGAGCTTGAAGTTTCCGTGGGTCTGTTCGGGAAGCGAGTCGTCCTCCTCGCCGGCCTCGTTCTTGCGCCGGCGGAAGCGGATGAGGGCGTAGACGAGCGCGCCCTGGAACAGAAAGAAGATGACGGTGGCGATGATCGCCACGAAGTTCCACAGACCGTCGATTCGGTTGGCGGCCGGTCCGGCCGGATCGAGCGTGTCCAGCGGTGCGTCCTTGGCACAGGACGTGATGAAGATCACGGCGGCCAGAGGCAACCCGGCACGGCAGAACCGTCGAGTTGCCGTCATCGACGAGCCGGTCTGCCGAGCATGGCGGCGAGAATGGTCGGTGGGGCCCGCCTTCGCCAAGTTCGAGCGGTGGAGAGCGCGGTGAATCACCACCCGTCCTCCGCCAGCACCGAGGCCGCCTGTTCGGCGTCGCCCGACTCGTGTTCTTCGAAGTCGCGGTTCCCGGCCACCGCGCTCATGACGCCCGCGATGAGGAGCACCGCTGCTCCCACGGCGAGGAGGGTCACGACGAGGTTGCGGTCCACCGTGTCGCGTGTGGCGACGATGGCAGCCATCGCCAGCAGGACCGCGGCAATTCCGATGGCCGCGAACACCGATCCGAACTCTGAGACGGCGAGGAAGATGCGCGATACGGCCAGGACCATGCCACCGAGGATGACCACCGCCAGGATCGGCACCTCCAGCGGGAACATGAGCCGGTTGCGGGCGATCCTATTGACCTCCGGATCGCCGCTGGCCGACTCGGACCAGGCCGAGGCGGTCCATTCGAGCAGCACCAGGACGAAGACCACCAGGCCGAGGGCGACGAGCATGGACGACACCGCGAGTCCGATCACGATGCAGCCTGCGCCGAATGCGGCGAGCGGCGGCCAGAAGCTGAGCAGGGACGGACGCCGGAGTCGACCGAGGACACCGTTGGAGAGCTGCGCGACGGAGTCCGCGTCGGCATCACGGAAGGCCGTCGTCATAACGCCGAGCAACAGGAAGATCGCGGCGAGCCCGATCAGGACGCTGTAGCCGAGATGATCCCCGACGCCGCCCTTGTATCCCAACGTGATCGGCCCGACCAACCCGTCGACGATGCCGTCGGGCAGAGCGACGAACGGCACCTGCCCCTTGAGCTCGATGCTGCCCTCGAGCTCGGTGGAGGTGCCGTAGAGAACGGCAGCCACCAGCGAGACGAAGGAGTACCCGAAGAATAGTTTGGAACCAGTGGTGACCATCGGAGTCCTACTTGGTGATGTACACGGCGTACCAGATGACGCTGTAGACCAGCGTCGTCGCGAGCCAGAACAGTGCTGCGGCGGTGGCTAGCTCGGTGAGCCCGCTCGGATTCTGTGCCCCGAGGAGCCGGAAACCGACGACGACCAGATAGAGCATGGCGGCCAGCATCAGAACGATGAACGATCCGGAGAGGGCGTAGACGAGCATGCCGATCACCGAGTCCCGCACGCTGAGTCCACTGTCGGCCAGGACGAAGGCCACCGCGTTGATCACCGCTCCGCCGAGGGCGAGGCTGATCAGCAGAGCGACATAGGCGTTGGGCCGGTCGTTGTTGCGTACCGAGTAGACCAGCCAATACACGGTCACGAGCGACAGAGCGAGGGTGCCGAGCGCCATGTTGGCGGGCTGGAGTCGGATGATGGACTCGTCGAGCCAGGACTCGCCGGCTTCGAGAGCCGCTCCGCGGGCTTGCAGGTAGTAGCCGACCAGCGAGATGAAGAACATGCCGATGGCGGCACTGACCACGACCGACGTCGTCAACAGGACGCGCTGTCGATTCGGCTCGGGGGCTCCGGCCGATTGCGGGAGCATGGGCTCGAGGCTGAGGTCGGTCATGACGTCTCCTCGTCGCTGAGCAGGGGCGTGGGCCCATCGACGGTGGGCACCTCGGCGAAGTTGTCGGCCGGAGGCGGCGAGGAGACCGCCCATTCGAGAGTCTGTCCCTCTCCCCACGGATCGTCCTGGACGGGATATCCCGGTCCGGTGGACGGCAGGGCCAGCGCGAGGATCACGGCGAGGAGGGTAAGCCCGACCACCGCCCAGCCTCCCGCTGCCAAACCGTTGAGGAGCTCCATCGTCGAATCCAGACCGTCGGCCACGAGCACCCTGGTGTCTTCGAGATCGAGGAGGCCACCGGGCTCGGGCTGATCGAGGAAGCCGCCGATCAGCTCGACCACGCCGACCACCAGGCCGCCGCACATGACGAGCAGCGCCGTTCCCGACAGCAGACGATCGGCAAGTATGCGGCCCCATATCTTGGGGGCCCAGCGGGCCAGCCCGGCAATGCTCGCTGCCAGGGCACCTGTGACCGCGAACGCGAACTGAGCCGAGACGGCGGAGGTTCCGAACAGGTCGAGCTGCTGGATGACCATGAGCTCGCCGGTGATCACGGCGCCGAGGCTCAACAGGACGAAGGCCACCGAACCGTAGGTGGCGGCATGGGCTTTCGTCATGGTCCCTCGCCGGAGGGTGTCGGCCCAGCCCCCGATGAGGACGAGCAGGGGGAGCCCGATCAGGAAGGCGACAACGATGGAGATGGCATCGTCTGCCTGCGACGGGTACAGCGTCGTCTGGGCCCAGGGTCCGAGACTCAGGGCACCGAAGAGGGCGATCGAGGCGAACAGGAGCCCCCGGGCTCGGGGCGCGACCCCAGCGGTCGACGCGACGACCTCGCTGGTGATACCCAAACCGACCACGAGCAGGGAGATCACCTGTGGTCGCTCGGCGAACCAGCCGACGAGGACCCAGGTCTCCTCGGCGCCTCCCAGCAGCGGCTGGCCGAGCAGCGACGGACCGTACGTGGTGGTCAGGAACCCGAGGACGATCGTGGCGAGCAGCGAGGCGAGCGACAGGATCCAGATGACGGCGGCGACGAGTACCGACCAAGCGAAGAACGGCGTGTCGATGAGCCCCATGCCGGGAGCTCGCCCGGCGAGCACGGTGGCGACCAGGGCGACGAGCGAGATGACGAGTCCGACGACGATCATCCCGAGCGTGGCGACCCAGAGCTCGCGGGACTGCGGCTCGGCTCCACCCGGCCCGCCGTCGACGAGGTAGGCCAGGATGAAGGCGACGGCTCCGATGAACCAGGTCCAGAAACCGACGGCTGCGAACCGGGGGAAGGCGAGCGTCTGAGCGCCCACCTGGAGCGGCACGATCACGGTGGCCAGGCCGATCGTGAGCGGAATCACGAGCAGGTACAGCAACCCGATCCGATGGAGCGAGAAGATCTGGAGGGCGATGTTCTCGTCGAAGATGTCGTAGTCGGCCAGCGAGACACGTTCGATCGACGCGAGCAGACCGGCGACCGCAGCGAGGAGACCGAAGCCCATGGCCGCCCCGATGTAGAGGCGCCCGATCACCTTGTGGTCGGTGGATCCCAGGTATTCCTCGGCCGTCGTGGCCTCGGCCCGCGGGGGCAGCGTCACGATCCCCTCGAGGTCTTCGTCCCGGGCGGTTGGCGTTGCCGTGGCAGTCATCGCACTGAGGTTGTCATCTGAAGTGGGGACCTCGCGGGTTTCGGCCGAAATGGGGACGCGTCATCCGATGGACGTCCCGGAACCGGCAGCGATGCTACTCGGGGCGTCCGAACAGCAACGAACCGGAGCGGATGATCACGAAATGACCCGATCACAGCCCGCTCCGGACGAGCTCGTCGACGGCCACGGAGACGAACAGCGCAGTGAGATAAGTGATCGAGAAGTGGAAGAGCCGCATGGCCGTCCTGGCGTCGAAGTGGGCCCGCAGCGAAAACGCCATGGCACAGAACAGCCCGCCTCCGATGACGGCGACGGCCCAGTAGATGAGGCCCATACCGGCTACTACACCGAACAGGAAGCTGAACCCAACCATCACCACGCTGTAGCGGATGATCCCGGCGACGGTCTCGGCCTTGCCGGCGACCGACGGGAGCATGGGGATCTCCGCGGCGCGATAGTCGGCGTCGTAGCGCACCGCCAGCGCCCAGAAGTGGGGCGGGGTCCAGAAGAAGATCACGGCGAAGAGCACGACGGGCTCCCAGGCGAGCGCATCGGTGACCGCCGACCAACCGATGAGGACCGGCGCCGCTCCCGCGGCACCACCGATGACGATGTTCTGGGTCGAGGTCCGCTTGAGCCACAGCGTGTAGACGAAGACGTAGAACAGGCAGGCGGCCAGCGCCAGCACCGCACTGAGCAGGTTGACGAACTGGGCGAGCCAGACGAAGGCGAACGCCTCGAGCCCGATGGCGAAGGTCAGCGCGGCGCGAGGCGTCATGACGCCCTCGACCAACGGCCGATGTTGCGTACGCTCCATCAGCGCGTCTATGTCCCGGTCGACATACATGTTGATGGCGTTGGCGCCGCCGGCCGAAAGGGTCCCCCCGACCACGGTGGCGGTCATCAGCCAGAGAGAGGGCAGACCGTGCTGTGCCAAGACCATGGTCGGCACGGTGGTGACGAGCAGCAACTCGATGATGCGAGGCTTCGTGAGGGCCACATAGCCGCGCAGGCGCGCGCTCACGGGGGGTTGCTCGATCTGCAGCATCAGGATGAGATTACGAGGCGACCCCGAGCCGCTCCAAGATGGCCCATTCCCCTCGACAACTGACCAGCGCGCCCGACGCGCCCGTAGCATCCCCACCGTGACACCGAAGGCCTACCACCAAGTCACGGTCTTCGCGCTTCTCGCCCTGGCGACCATCGTGGTGACCGGCGCCGCCGTACGTCTCACCGGCTCGGGCCTCGGCTGCTCGGACTGGCCAACGTGCGAACAGGACCAGTTCGTGGCTCAGCTCGAGTTCCACCCCATGGTCGAGTTCGTGAACCGTCTCTTCACCGGGGTGGTCTCGATCGCGGTGATTCTCGCCGTCCTCGGCTCGTTGCGCCGTCGGCCGTATCGACGGGACCTCGTCGTCTTCTCCTGGGGACTGGTCGCCGGCGTCGTCGCCCAGATCGTGCTCGGTGCGATCACAGTGCGACTCGAGCTGACGCCGGTCACGGTGATGGCGCACTTCCTGGTGTCGCTGGTGTTGGTGTGGAACGCGCTCGCCCTCGTCGAGCGGGCGAACCCCGACCCCGCTCCCCGCGTCGACCCCGGCGCGCTGCTACGCCGGCTCGTCCGCGCCATGACCACGCTCAGCGCGCTCGTCCTCCTCAGTGGAACGCTGGTGACCGGTGCCGGCCCCCACGGCGGGGACCCCGAGGCCGACCGCCTCGACGTGGCGCTGCAGACCGTGGCCCGCGTCCACAGCGTCCTGGTCCTGACCCTGGTGGCACTGGCCCTGGTCATCGCTTGGCAGCTCCGCGTCGGCGACGGCGACCTCCGGGGCCGTCACACGATGGCGATCGCCGCCATGGTCGGACAGACGGCCGTCGGTTACACCCAGTACTTCACCGGCGTGCCGTCGGCCCTCGTCGCCGTACACGTCCTGGGAAGCCTCGTCGTCTGGGTGACCGTCCTGCGTGTACACCTCCTGCTGGCACCGGCAGCCGGAGCGACCGCCCTCCGAACAGCAGACGAGCTCCGGATGACCCGTAGCTCGTGAGCGAGCGCCGCTCGTTCGAGGTGAAGCGGGCCGCCGAGCTCGCGGGGGCCACGAGCCTTGCCGTCACCCAGCCCCTCCTGGCGGTGTTCGGCGACGACGCCGGGGCGTTCGTAGCGAAAGGTGCGGGCGCCGCCGAGGTGGTCCTGTTCCTCGTCGTCGTGATCCTGGTCCCCACCCTGTCGCTCTGGGCGGTGACCGCTCCGACGGGCACCGGGCGCCTACGCACGGGTGTCCACACCGCGGTGCTCTCCATGCTCGTCATGGCGACGGTGCTCCAGTTCCTCGCGACGCGCACAGACTGGAGCCGCCCGGTGGTCCTCCTCGCCGCCGCCGCCGCTGCCACCGGGTTCGCATGGGCCCACCGGTGGGATCCCGTCGGCCAGTGGCTCAGGGTGCTGGCGGCCGCTCCGCTGGTATTCGCCGGGCTGTTCCTGGCGGGTCCGGCGGGCTCGGTGGTCTTCGGTTCCGAGGCCGACGCGGCAAGCGGGATCGAGGTCGGCACACCGGCTCCGGTGGTGATGATCGTCTTCGACGAGTTCCCGACGGGTTCCCTGCTCGACGGCGGGGGCGCCATCGACGCCGAGCTGTTCCCGAACTTCGCTCGGCTGGCAGCCATGTCGACCTGGCACCGCAATCACACCACCGTCGCGCCCAACACCACCGCCGCCGTTCCCGCTCTGATCACGGGAGTGCTTCCCGGCCCCACCGAAGAGCCGGCCACCGATGTCGGACACCCGGACAGCCTCTTCACCGCGCTCGGCGATGCGATGGAGGTGCGCTCCATCGAGCCGATCACCCAGCTGTGCCCGGACTCGGTGTGCGACTCGACCGAGACCCGGTGGGCGAAGCCACGCGAGATCGTCACCGACCTGCTCGACGACGCCGGTCGCGTGTGGTGGCACCGGGTGACGGTCGATCACGATGCCCTCGAGCAGGCCGACTTCGCCGCCGACCAGCTCCCGGTGGATCCCCGGGCCGAGGACCGCTACCGAGGTTTCGTCTCGGCCATGCCGCCCGGTGACATTCCGGGATTCGACTTCCTCCACGTTCTCCTTCCCCACCAGGAGTTCAAGCTGAACGCCGACGGAACGCGATACCGCGGCCACCACCCCGCCCGCGGCGCCGAGTTCTTCATCTGGCCCACCCCGGACGCCGCCGGCGTCTACCCCAACGTCGACGGACAGCTGGTCGAGCTGGGCCGGCTCCGGCACCAGGTGCAGCTCCAGCACACCGACACGATCCTCGGCGAGATTCTCGACGGGCTGGAATCGATCGATCGCCTGGATCCGAGCATCCTCGTCGTGGCGGCCGACCACGGTGCCGGCTTCACGGCGGGATCACCGATCCGGGGACTCAGCGAGGAGAACGCCCACGAGGTCGCCTGGGCTCCCTTGTTCGTCAAGGCCCCCGACCAGACCCGAGGAGAGATCGACGACCGGCCGGCACGGTCGATCGACGTCGCTCCCACGATCGCCGGGCTCCTGGACGTCGAGCTCCCCTACGAGGTCGACGGAATGGATCTCACCGCCGAGGACCGACACACCGACGACCCGATGGTGCTCGACTGGAAGTTCAACGAGATCGAGTCCGACGCCGACGGCTTCGCTCGGGTCGACGGCGAGGCCGGTTTCGCCCGCATGCTGCGCTCCCGACCGGTCGGGGGCGAACCGGGGGAGACCTACCGGCTGCACCGGCTCGGACCCCACGGCGACCTCGTGGACCGTCCCATCGCCGATCTCGATGTCGGCCCACCCATCGACGCGGACGCCGAGTGGATCCATCCCGATGGTGGGCCGCAACCCGCGACGAGCGAAGAGGTTCCCACCTACATAGCGATTCGCTACGGGCTCGAACCCGACGCCGGACTCGTCCCGGGCGCCGAGGTGGTCGTGGCCGTCGAGGGGGTGGTCGGGACGACGGCCCAGCTCCATGCCGAGGGCTTCGATGCCGCTGCCGCTGCCGCTCTGCTCCCCGCCGGGTTGTTCGGCGAGGGCGACAACGCGATCACCCTCTACCTCGTCGAGGGCGACGGCGACGGGAGGCGGCTCCGGCCGCTCCCCGACTGACCGACCCACGACCGGGCGAACGTCTGCGACAATTGCGCTGATGACGGCCCCCATGCCCACTCCGGTGCGGACCCCCGAGGACGAGGACATCGTGGTCCCCGATCGGCCATGGGTGGTCATCGTGTGGAACGACCCGGTCAACCTCATGCAGTACGTGACCTATGTCCTGCAGAAGCTCTTCGGGTACCCCAAGGCCAAGGCCGAGAAGCTGATGCTCGAGGTGCACAACGAAGGCCGATCGGTCGTGGCGAGCGGGAACCGGGAGAAGTGCGAGCTGGACGTCTTCCGCCTGCACGAGCACGGGCTCTGGGCGACGACGCAAGCCGATGTCTGACCCCGAGGTGAGGCGATGAGAGGGCGCCTCGTCTCCCGATTGGCGACCGGCCGGTTTCGCCTGATGCTCGACGACTCCACCCGAGACCTCCTGGCTTCGGTCGGTCCTCAGCTGAGCGACATCCTGATGTCCGGCGACACCGAGATGACGGCCCGCCTGTTCCCACCGGCCCATCCTGATGACGAGGACAAGGAAGCCGAGTATCGACGGCTGATGGGCGATGATCTGCTGGCCCGCCGATTCGACGACCTGGATCAGCTCCAGGCCGCCCTCGACGCCGAGTCGATGACCACCGAGGAGCTCGAAGCGTTCCTCCGTGCCGTCAACTCGGTTCGGCTCGTGCTCTCGGCCGCCATCGGCATCGAAACCGAGGACGACGCCCATGTCCCGATCGAACTCGATGACGACGACGCCGTTCCGCGCATCGCGTACGAATGGATGACCGAGCTCCTCGGCGACGGCGTGTGGGCACTGCAGCTGGAGTGACCATCTACGATCGGTCGGATCGCGACCGGTCGGAGGCTCCACCGCATGACACCGCTGGGTTCGGTTCGGAAGCGATTCCCCGGGATCGACCCGCCGTGGGCTCGGTTCGATGGCCCCGCGGGGACTCTCGTGGTCGACACCGCCATAGAAGCCATGGCCGAGTGGCAGCGCAGCGGCAACACCGCCAATACCGGTGGGGCATTCGCCATGGCTCACGCCTGCGAGGAACTGGTCGACGCGACGCGGGCCCGCCTCGGTCTGCTCTTCGGTGCCGGATCGGAGTCGATCGTCCTCGGGCCCTCGGCCACCGCTCTGATCGCGCGGCTGGTCACTGCGATCGCCCCCAACCTCGGCGAGGGCGACGAGATCGTGTGTACGCAACTCGATCACGAGGCCAACGTGGCTCCCTGGCGATTGCTGGCCCGCGAGCGCGGCCTGACGATCCGTACGGCCTCACTGGACCCGATGAACGGCCGGCTCGACATCGCCGCGATCGCGGCCGAGCTGTCGTCGCGCACGCGGTGGGTGGCGGTGACCGGCGCTTCGAACGTCCTCGGTACCGTGCCGGACCTGGTCGGGATCACGGAACTCGCCCACGAGGCCGGGGCCAGGGTGATGGTCGACGGAGTCCATCTCACGCCGCATCAGCCGGTCGATCTCTCGACGATCGGATGCGACGCCTACGTCACCTCGGCGTACAAGTGGTTCGGCCCGCACGGCAGTGCCATGTCGGTCGACCCCGCGCTGTTGGCCGACCTCGAGCTCCTCCGGATGCGCGGAGGCCCCGAATCCGGGCCGAGTCGCTTCGAGGTGGGTACCGCTCCGTTCGAGATCCTGGCCGGGATGGAAGCGGCCGCGACGTACCTCCTCGAGACCGGCATGGACCGTATCGCCGCTCACGAAGCCGCGCTGTTCGAGCCGCTGCTCGAAGGACTGCTCTCGATACGGGGCGTCGTCGTCCACGGGCCGACCTCGCTCGAATCGCGTACGCCGACCGTCTCCTTCTCCATCGCCGGCCACCACCCTGGCCACGTCGCCGAGGCGTTGGCCCGCCGGAGCATCGCGGTGTGGTCGGGCCACAACTACGGCGTGGGGGCGGTGGAAGCGCTGGGGTTGCTCCAGACCGGTGGCGTGGTCCGGGCGGGGATCTCGCCCTACAGCACCGCCGAGGACGTGGCCCGGTTGCTCGAAGCGGTCACCGAGCTCACCCGCGCCAGCAACGACCCGGCCCTAGCGGTCCGCTCGCCGGGCCAGCACGAGACCGAAGTCGTCGTCACGGATCCGCCCGTCTGACCGCCCCGTCGATCGCCAGAAGGACTCGACCTCGAACCCGGCATCCGCGAGCTCGCCAGTCAGCTGATCGGGCCTGAACTTCGTGGAGATCTCCACCCGGAGCTCCTCTCCTTCGGCGAACGTCACATCGAGGTCCAGCGCCTCGATCCTCGCCGTCATCGGCATCGAGGCCCGCAGGCGCATGTCGATCCGCTCCTCGTGGGCGTCCCAGAACGGCACGTACTCGAACTGGTCGACGGCGAAGTCGGCGCCGAGCTCCCGATTCAGGATGGTGAGCACGTTGGTGATGAACTCGGCGGTGAGTCCCTCGGTGTCGTGGTAGGCATCGACGAGCCGCTGTGCATCCTTCACGAGGTCGATGCCGAGCAGGAACCACTCGCCCGGCTCGAGGGTGTCGGCCAACGCCCCGAGGAATGCGGCCCGCTCCTCGCGGTAGAGGTTCCCCAGCGTGCCACCGAGGAAGACCAGCATCCGGTCGCCCCCGTCGGGTAGATGCGGGAGGTGGCGGGTGAAGTCTCCGACCTGGGCGTGGACGGCGACCCCCTCGTATCGACCGGCCAGCATCTCCGCCGCGTCGACCAGGGTCTGGTGGCTGACGTCGACCGGCACGAACGTCCGGAGTCGGCCGGTGGACCAAAATGCGTCGAGCAGCGTGCGCGTCTTGTCACTCGTCCCCGAGCCCAGCTCGATGATCGTGTCGGCGCCGGTGCGTCGAACGATCTCGTCAGCTCGCGCTCGGAGGATCGATCGTTCGGCCTCGGTCGGATAGTACTCGTCGAGCTCGGTGATCCGGTCGAAGAGGTCGGACCCGCGGTCGTCGTACAGCCACTTGGGTCGGAGCACCTTCGGATGGGTGGTGAAGGTCCGCCGTACGTCCTCGAGCATCTCTCCCTGCGCCCAATCGGGCGGAAGATGGGAGTCGACCTTCACGATCGGTGACATGGGGATCCCTTCAGCCGTCGTCGGCGAGGCGGACACCGGAGAGATGCCAGCGTGTGTGCGGATGGAAGAAGTTGCGGTAGGTCGGCCGGACGTGCCCCGGCGGCGTGAAGGCACTTCCGCCCCGGAGCACCATCGTGTTGATCATGAACTTGCCGTTGTACTCACCGATGGCACCGTCGGGGGCCCGGTAGCCGGGGAAGGGTCGGTAGGGAGAACCGGTCCACTCCCAGCAGTCGCCGTACATCTGGCGCAGGCCGGCCGCATCGCCGCCGGGCGGGAGCGGATGCAGCGACCCCGCGAGTGGGTCGGCGCCGAGCATGTTGCCCGCGACGGAACCGGTTCCGGCCGCGTCTTCCCATTCGGCTTCGGTGGCGAGCCGTCCACCCGCCCAGGTCGCGTACGCATCGGCCTCGTAGAACGACACGTGACAGACCGGCTCGTGGGGGTCGAGGGCTCGCGTCCCGCAGAGGGTGTGGATCCGCCAGCCCTCCGATTCCTCCTGCGACCCGCTCCGTTTCCAGTAGAGCGGCGACTCCCATTGCCGGTCGAGCCGCGCATACCAGCCGTCGGACAACCAGATCTCGGGCCGCCGGTATCCGCCGTCAGCGATGAAGTCGAGCCACTCGCCCACGGTCACCAGCCGATCGGCCAGCCGGAAGGGCTGCAGGAGCACGTCGTGGCGAGGTCCCTCGTTGTCGAACGCGAACCCACCCCCTCCACCATCCCACCCGATCGCCACGATGCCGCCGTCGAAGTCGACGTAGCGCAGGGGACCGGGATCGGATCGAGGCTCGTGACGAGACTCGCGGTAGGCCGGCTCGAGCGCATTGACCGACAGCACGTGCTTGATGTCCATGAGCATCAGCTCCTGGTGCTGTTCCTCGTGATGTGCGCCGAGCTCGATGAGTGGTCGGAGTCGCTGGAGGAGCTCGGCGTCGGCCGACCGGACGAGATCCCGGACGCGACGATCGACCGCGTGGCGATAGTCGGTGACCTCCGCCGCCCCGGGACGGGTGATCAGCCCTCGCTCGGGCCGCGGATGGCGGTCGCCCACGGCCTCGTAGTAGCTGTTGAACAGGTAGCTGTACCCGGGATGGTGAGGCTCGAAGCCGGGTAGGTGCGGATCGAGGACGAAGGTCTCGAAGAACCACGTCGTATGAGCGCGATGCCACTTGGCCGGACTCACGTCGGGCATGGACTGGACCGTCTGATCCTCGGCGGTCATCAGCGAGGCGATGCGCTCGGTGCGCGTTCTTACCTCGCTGAAGCGCGTGATGATCTCGTCGACGCCGTCGGGGCGCGCGGTGGCCAGGGTCACAGGGGTCTCAACCACCGAGCCGCCCGTCGTGTTCCCCATGAGCCGTTCGAAGCGTCAGCACCGGCGGCGCGGATAGGCGAACAGCCCGGCGGTGTCCGCACCAGTGTGCACCGCGACGCTCGGCCCGACCGAGTAGTGGACGATCTCCCGGACCTGGGGCGCACCGGTGAGCCGGTCTTCGAGGGCCGACTGGATCGGGGCCGTTGCCGGATCGGCCATGGCGATGGCGACCCGCAGATCGGTGCCCCACCCGAGGGCGAAGTCGACCATGGCTGCCGCGGCGTCCAGACCGGTGTCGACCGTGTCGATCACCCGTAGCTCACCCTTGCAGAACGACAGGACCGGAACACCCTCGTCCAGGGTGTCGAGCCGATCACCGAAGCGCCCTCCCCGGCGGGCGAGGTCCACCGCCTGGACGATGAAGACGCTGCCAACGGACTCAGCGGTCGCGGAGATGACAGCGATAGCGTCGTCGACGCTCGACCCGGATGCCAGGACATCGACCGCCTCCCACACACAGCAGGCGATGCCGAACGAGGCCTGACCGGAATCGACGACGTGGACCTCGACGTCGACGGCCCGGGCCGCGAGCCGGGCGTTGTTGACGGTGGCCGACATGTCGCTGCCGACGTGCACCGACAGGATCTGGTCGGCGCCGGCAGCGGCGAGGGACTCATACGTGTCGATGAGTCTGCCGGGACTGGGAGCTGCCGTGGCCACGGTGACCTCGGACCGGGCCAGCAATTCGTAGACATCGGCCACGGGGAGGTCCACCCCTTCGAGATGATCGACGCCGCCGAGGGTCACCGTGAGCGGTACCACTGTCACCCCCAGCCGGTCGACCAGCGCCGGGGTGAGCTGAGCGTTTGAGTCGGTGACTACGGCGACGGACATGTCGGATCAACCCGCGACCGTTGCCGCCTGTTCCCGTTCGGAGCGGAACCGGTACAGGATCATGGCGCTGCTGGTCGCCGCGGCCACCGGGAGCGCCACTGACGGGCGCGGGCCCCAGAGGTTGGGCCACTGCCGCCAACTCGCGAGTGCCGCGCTGGCCACCCAGGTGACGCAGGCAGCGGTGGTCGCCGCCTCGGCTCGGGCCTTCCATCGGGGCGAGACGGCCGTGGCGATCGCGACGCTCGCGTCGACGGGCAGATACGACGGGAATGTCATGAGGCACTGACCCACGCTGGTGGCCACACCCTTGCCTCCGCGAAAGCCGTTCCAGACCGGCCAGCAGTGCCCGGCGACGGCCGCCACTCCGCCCACGTGGGCACCGAGCGCACCGCCGGACCGCCGCCCCACGGCGGACGCTGCCGCACCCTTGGCGATATCAGCTGCCATGACGACAGCACCCCATCTGGCTCCCAGAACCTTCGCCGCGTTCGCCGCGCCGGGGTTCCCGGTGCCTTGAAGGCGTAGGTCCCCCTCATGTCCGCTCGCCAGTCGGGCGGCGAGGTCGGCCGACGGGAAGGTGCCCAGGATGTACCCGGTGGCCGCCACACGAGCGAGGGCGGACAAGGGAGCCATCCCACGGAGCATAGGGCCCGCCCGGCCGGTCGAGGGCCCGAATCGAGATCGGTACCTCGCCCCTTGCCTGCTATCGTCCAGGGACCTTCAGTAGGTGCCGAGCCCCCATCGTCCAGCGGCCTAGGACGCCTGCCTTTCACGCAGGTAACACGGGTTCGAATCCCGTTGGGGGTACAACGTCGGGTAGCTTCTGCGACCGACATCAACCGAGGTCCCGTGGTGCAGTTTGGAGTGCACGCCGCCCTGTCAAGGCGGAGGTCGCGAGTTCAAATCTCGTCGGGACCGCTCAGATCGCTCACCGCCCGCTTCGTCCTCCTGGTCGGGGCCGGGCCGGTGGCACGGTCGGGTAGCTCAGTTGGCAGAGCGTCCGCCTGAAAAGCGGAAGGTCACCGGATCGACGCCGGTCCCGACCACAACCGAGGCGAGCCGGGCGGGGCGACAGGTCACGCTTCCGCTCGCGTACCGGCCGGCCGGAGTGTATGGATCGCCACGTGATGCACGCGCTGGACCGGTCGTCCGTTCGCGGTGATCAGGACATCGAGCTCGACGAAGCGGTGGCCCTTCCGCTCGTACTCGGCGGTGACAAGGGCGCTGGTCCGAACCCGTTCGCCATCGGCTGCACAGCCGAAGAAGCGCACGTCGCTGGTCACGTGGATCCAGGGTCCGAGCTGCACCTGGTCGGCCAGGACGTGGTTCGCGAACCGCAGCAGCCAGCCCGGGTGAGCGATGGCCTCGTCGGCGAAGACCGGTGCCGTCTCACCGATGTTCCCCAGGTATTCTCCGGCTCGCTCCGCGCGGAACCCGGTCTCGATCGGAACCAGCGCCGTGCCCTTCGCCAGCGACTCGGCCGAGGCCGGGTGGCCACGGCCCGCCTCGTCGCCGTCGGGCCAATCGGCGGGATCGGGAACGGCCTCGGCATGGGACCTGTCGGCGCGAGCCGTCGCGCAGGTCGTGCCCTCGGCATCGGTGACCATCAGCTCCACCGAGCCGCTCTCGTTCGGGAAGCCGGTGATCGTGATGGGCGTCTCGTCGTAGACCGGTGAGATGAACCGGGCGACCAGCCGGCCCGTCCTCAACCAGTCCGGGCCCCAGTTCCGCACCACGGGGTGCACGAGGTAGGCGAAGACGTCGACCCCCGGCACGAGGCCACCACGGAACCCGTAGGCCTCCGCCACCGGGTCGTCGTGGATCGGGTTCAGCGAATCCCGATCGTGATTCCGAGCAACCAGAGCGTGGCCCCAGTCGGGTGAATCCGTGCTCATGGGTCCACACCTGCTGCCGTCAATGCCTCGACCAGGGCGGCGAACGCCTCATCGGCCAGCGCGTACATCTCGTCGTCGGTGCGGTCCTGGATGGGGTGGGCGACGAAGACACGGCGCGGATCGAATCCGAGAGCATCGGCCTGGGTCTGCGCCGCGTCCACGAACGGGGCGGAGGCCACGATGACCCCGGGCAGGCCCCGCCGGTCGAGATCGCTGATGTCGTGCACACTGCACGACGTACAGCTTCCTCAATCGGCCAGCGCCTGGATCACCGCATCGCACGACGTCGCGATCTCGTGTCGCAGGTCCACCGGGGCGGGCTTGGAGAAGGTCGGCTTGGCGAAGCGCAGCACGGACGCTCCCCGGGCGGTGAGGTGCTCCTCCACCCGGTCGAGGAACTCCTTCCCCCGGGGTTTCGAGATGTCGACCAGGCCGATCGTCGCCCCGTCCAGATCGCTCAGTGGACCCTGCCGCGGCCGCTCGGTCGGGGCTGCCTCGCTCGTGGGGTCCAACACCGTCATGCCCATGCTCGTCTCCTCGCTCGTCACGGTTCGATCGACTCGATCTGCCACTGGCTGCCCATATCGCCGTTCAGCCATCCCGGGATGACCGCCGAGAACAACCCCGCCGGACCACCCGCGTGCACGATCAGCAGCCCACCCTCCCGGAGCTTCGGTACCTCGGCACCTGCGAGGAAGTCGGGCAGACCCTCCTCGATGCCCTGGGCGCCGCGGACGAGCTCGTCGCCGTCCATCACCAGGGACCCGGTCAGCTCACGACGCAGCCGCTCGCGGGACCAGCCCGCGTCCCGAAACCGCGAGCCGTGTTCGGGGCTCACGACGAGGATTGCGTCGAACACCATGGCCAACTTCGGGTGAACCATCGACCGCAGCGCCAGGGCGAAGCTGCGGGTCAGCGATTCCGGTGTCCGCGAGATCTGATCGACGATCTGATGCGGTGCCTCGCCGGCGAACACGGTGACGGTGCTCTCTCCCGGAGCGAAGCCCTGCTCGACGGCGTGTGACTCCCAGGGTGAATCCTCTTCGTTCTCGGCGAAGCAGAAACCCGGTTTGCCGGGCTGACCCAGAGCAGCCCGGTCGATTCCCCCCGGCGCTCCGCCTCCCACGTTGCGCACGACCAGTTGCACTGCTCGGCCGACGGTGGCGTTGGCCCGGTTGTCGTTGCCGAGCACGCTCATCCCGCTGCCCATACCGATGGCTGATCGGACAGGTCCGTTGACCACGATGACCGGCCCGTTCGCCATCGTGCTGGCCAGAAGCCCGTGCATGTTGAACCCGTCGGTGCAGACCGCTTCGAGAGCGGCCAGGACCACCGGCAGGAACTCAGGTCGGCAGCCCGCCATCACCGCGTTCACGGCCACCTTCTCGACGGTGCACTCGACCAGGTTGGGCGGTACGACCGCGACGATCTCGTCGCTCGGGCGACTCGTTCCCTCCAACATCCGGATCACCCGCTCCGGCGTCGGGGGCACGATCGGATAGCCGTCGGTCCAGCCCCGGTCGTAGAACGCCTCGATGGGATCCTCGGCCCCGGCCAGCTCGACTCGACGGCTCGCGAGTTCGTCACCGAAGCGGGCTTCGAGGCCGGCGGCACGGTCGGGTTCGACACTCATCGACCCGCAGCCCGGGCGGTACTCGGGGATGTCGAGGCCCTCGGCCAGGTCGGGCTCGTCACAGAAGACGGCCCATTCGTCCCGCGACCAGCCGACCAGTCGACGCTCGTCGGTCCCGACACCCGTGTGGATCAGCGTCGGAACCGTCTCGATCCCCGACCGAAACGACCGCTCGAGCGAGGTGTCATCGACCCTCGAGGTCAGCTCGGCGAAGAAGTCCGGTTCGTCCTGCACGTAGACCGCGGTCAGGCGACCTCGCTTCTCGAGCTCGACCAGCACCGGACGCACCGTCTCACACGTGGGGCAGTCCCGTTTGACGAACGCCACCAATCCCGTGGCCAGGTCCGGGTCGGTCATGTCAAAGTCTGACACATGGGATGCGGTCTCCCACCGGCCTACTACCCCCGAACGATTACCCCCGACGACGCCGAGCGGCGAGCAGCAGTCCGCCCAACCCGAGCAGTCCCAGACCACCAGCCAGCATCCCGAAGACCTCGGATCCGGTCCGCGACAGAGATCCCGATCCGCCGTCGGTCTGCGTCGACCCCGCCACCGACGGGACCACGGACACCGAAACGTTGCTCCGAGCCTGGACGCTCCCACCGGGGATCCGATCGCCGGCCCCATCCACCGCCCACGCTGACGCTCGGGCCACATTCAGGAGATCGGCGGTGATCGTGGCCGAGCAGGTGTAGGTCCAGACCTCACCGCGGTCGAGGTATCCGTCGCCATCATCGTCGGTCTTGACCGGTCCGCTGATGTCGCCGCAATCCGGGTCGTCCACTTCGACCTCGTCGAGGGCGACATCGCTGAGGTTGCGGACGACCAATTCGTACGTCACGGGTGTTCCGGAGGGTACGAACGACTGGTCGACCGACTTCTCGAGGAACAAAGAGGGTTGCACGACCTCGACGACGGTGGGGTCGCTCGCCTGGACGGCGGTCCCGCCGAACGTGGCTGACGCGGTGAGAACCGCCACGACATCCTCCTCCGGTCCGACCGTCACAACGGACTCGAGCGTCTCGCCGGGAGCGAGCTCCTCCCTCCCTTCCAGGGCCCACGCGATTCCGCTCGTCGTGAGCGTGAGGTCATCCGCTGCTCGGTGGCTCCGATTGGTGACCGACGCGCAATACGTCACCGGGTGTCCGGCCGCGACGACCACGTCGTCACCGCCGGGGCAGCTCCCCCGGGATCCGGCAACAGCGTCGAGCGAGATGTCCAGGCCGGTGGCGCGGTCCGGGTCCCTGATCGCTCGCAGTTCACAGAAGACGACATCGGCCACATCGACGTCGATGTCGAACGCGCCGCCGACCCGATCCACCGGGTCGAGGTCACCCTCACCCCCGCCGCAGGCTGCACCGATCACCGTGAATCCGCTCTGAGCCGGTGCCTCGATCCTGACTCGAGGAACCCAGGCGTCGGCATCGGCCACCGTCCAGACGAATCGAGCCTCGCCGTCGGTGTCGGTGACCTGGGCCTTCCCAGGTTCGGGTCGGGTGTCCGGCGCGACCCAGTCGTAGCCACGCAGTGACGCCGGGCTGGCACGAATTATCGCCTGCTCGGCCGGCCCGAAGGGCCCATCGGCCGTGGGAGCCGTGACCACCCGCACTCTCAGCGAGGACCCGCATGCAGCCTGGGCGAATCGAGCGAGGCTGGACTCCAGTCGACTCGGATCCGAGGCCAGGAGCACATCGTCCAGCAGGGGGTCGAGTGTGTCGTCGGGGTCGGACTGGTCGAAGACATCCGGTCCGGCGGTGACCACGAGCGCGCCGACGTGGTCGGCGGCGGGGCCTACACCAACGGCGAACAGGTGCGCCCCGAGCGACTTGACGAGATCGGCTTGAGACATCGCCTGGTTCAGGTGCTCAGCCGGGGTCCCGACACCGGTGGACGTGCCGTCGGCTCGCACGTGCCAGGTCGGTATCCCATCGGTGATGTGCACCACCGCAGCGGGACGACCGCCGGCCGCGCCTTTGATCAACCGTCGAGCCTCGTGGAGGCCTGCATCCCAGTTCGTGCCCTCCCCATAGCGGACGTGCGCGCTGTATCCCGTCGTCTCCGCCGGCACCGGGCCGGTCTCGCCACCTGGATCGCCGAGGGCTAAGGCGTGAACCCCCCCGACCGCCATCGAGGACTCGGTCACCCGGGCGAAGTCCGTCTGGAGCACCGCGCCGGCGTCGTAGGTCACGACCGCGACGCGGGCGCCGGAGTCGATCACCGACCTCAGGAACGCACTCGCCGCGTCCACGACCTGATCGGCGGCACCGTTCAGATCGCGCCCACCCCCGAGCTCGCGGATGGAGCTGGAAGCGTCTAGGAGCAGAACCAGATCACCACCACAGATCCGCGGCACGGGTGGGTTGTCCACCTCGGCATGAGCGGACCCAACCGTGCTGGACAGGAGACCGGCCACCAACAGCAGGAAGAGGACGATCGGACCGAATCGGTGAAACGGCCTCGCCCGCATTGTCGTCACGACGTGCTCCCATCGAAGAAGGCGACTCGAAAACGGCGTCGTCAGGGCCACCGTAGATACCGCCGATCAGCCGCTCGTGGGCCGGCAGGCCCCAATCGCTAGGTCGCGATACCCAGGGCGACCGGGAGTTGGTCGTGGTGATCGATCACGTGCTGCGCATCGACGGTTGATCCGGCCCCGTCCTCGTCCCGGTTGAGACCGGTGTAGCGGACCGTGATCATCCCTAGTGCGTCGGCTCCCGCCACGTCGGTGCGGCGAAGATCGCCGACATGCGCTGCCGTCGCGGGATCGACGCCCATGCCATCGAGTGCGGCCTTGAAGATCCGCTCGTCCGGCTTGTACACGCCGACCTCGTCACTGAAAGCGAACGCGTCGAAATACCCGAGAACATCGTGGCGATCGAGATGTGCTCGTAGTACGGACGACGGCGTCGACCCGACATCGCACACGATGCCAAGCCGTATCCCGGCCGCCCGCAGGCGACGCAACACACCCGCTGCCCCCGAGGCCATCTGCACGGGCGCCCGTCGAGCCGCATCCATTTGCGCGTCGGCCAGGGACGCGAGGACCTCGTCGTCGCCGACGCCCAGAGCGGCGGCAGCGTCCGCGAGCAGATCCTCCGGGGCGTAATGTTGGCCTCGCCTCCAGCGATCGTCGAGCACGGCGGCGCGCTCGTCGAAGACCGACTCGATTCGCTCGGCGTCAGCGATCACGCCGTGTTCGACGAGGCAGTCCCGCCATGCTTCGATCCGCATCTGCCGGAACGGTCCGCCAACCGCCACGAGCGTGTTCCAGTAGTCGAACGTGACCCCCGCCGGGTGTCGGGAAGCCAAGTCAGCGAGTCACACCGTCCGTCACCGCGGCCTGCCGGACAGCGGCGGCCACGCGCTCGACCACCGCCTTGTCGAAGACCGACGGGACGATGCAGTCGGCGCTCAGCACATCACGGGGTACCGACATGGCGATCGCCTCGGCGGCGGCCTGCTTCATACCGTCGGTGATCCGGGTCGCCCCTGCATCGAGCGCGCCGCGGAAGATCCCGGGAAAGGCCAGGACATTGTTGATCTGATTGGGGAAGTCACTCCGGCCGGTCGCGATCACCGCGGCCACCCCGCGGGCTTCCTCCGGCCTGATCTCGGGATCGGGGTTGGCCATGGCGAAGACGACGGGATCACCGGCCATCTTGGTGAGATCGTCCCGAGTCAGCAGCCCGGGGCCGCTGACTCCGATGAATACGTCGGCGCCGGGCAGCACGTCCCGCAGACTCCCGGAGCGTCCTGCGGGGTTGGTGTTCTCGGCGAACCACCGCTTCGAGCTGTTGAGATCATCCCGACCCTCGTGCACCGCGCCCTGGCGATCGACGCCGATCACACTGGGTACGCCGCGGCCCTGGAGCATCTTGGTGATGGCGACGCCGGCCGCTCCGACACCGGCGATGACCACGGAGATCTCGGTCATCTTCTTGTCGATCACTTCGAGAGCGTTCTGGAGAGCCGCGGTGGTTACGACGGCGGTGCCGTGCTGGTCGTCGTGGAAGACGGGAATATCGAGGACCCGGTCGAGCCGCTCCTCGACCTCGAACGCTCCCGGAGCCGCTATGTCCTCGAGATTGATCCCACCGAATGCCGGAGCGATCCGCACGACGGTCTCGACGATCTCGTCGAGCGAGCTGACATCGAGACAGATCGGAAAGGCATCGACGGCCGCGAATTCCTTGAACAGGAGCGCCTTGCCCTCCATGACCGGCATCGCCGCCGCCGGGCCGATGTCGCCCAGACCGAGGACTGCGGTGCCGTCGGAGACGATCGCCACCGTATTGCGCTTTATGGTGTATTCGTGTGCCTTGCTCGGGTCCTTGGCGATGTCCAGGCACACCCGGGCGACACCCGGGGTGTAGGCCATCGACAGGTCGTCGCTGTCACCGACCGAGCACAGCGGGAGCACCTCGATCTTGCCCCCCTCGTGCATGGTGAAGGTGCGGTCCTCCCACGTGAGGAGCTCGACGCCGTCGCACGCTTCGATGGCCGCCAGTACGTCACCCTGATGGGCCTCACTGCGACAGTTGATGATCATGTCCTCGTCGAGGATCGCTGCCTTGGCTTCGAAACCGGTCAGGCCGGCGATGTTCCCGCCGACGGCGCCGACGGCAGTGGCCAGACGCCCGAGCGTGCCGGGAACGTTGTCCAGCCGGGCACGAATGCGGATCGAGAAGGCAGCGGTCGGGGTATCAGCCACCGCGGCGACGTTAGCGCGGACTGATTTCCCCGAACCAACGCGCCTCGGGTCTCACGAACCGTGCGGGTGCTCGGCACCGGAGCGGGCGCCTCGGACTTCGGCGAATTCGAGCTTCGTACCGCCCTATCCGCTGGACTCCTCGCAGACCGTGAGGGCTGCCCCGTATGCGTCGGCGGTGGCCTCGGTCATGACGTCGAGCTCGATGCCTTCCTCGTTGAGGGCTTCGATCACGTCGCCGTCGAGGTTCTCCTCGAGGCAGTCGGCCAGGTCGTCTCCGAGCCCGGTCCGCAGGTCGTCGCTGAGCGACGGCCCGCTTCCACAGGCGATCAGCACGGTCGAGCAGAGCACGGCCACCGCAGCGGCGAAGTGGGTTCGGCGATGAAGTCGAGTATCAGCAACCATGGTCGATGCCCAGGTCGGGAGAGGTCAGGAGCCCTCTGGAGTCTATGCCCTCGTGGGCGGCCATCAACCGAAGATCACGGCGGCGGTCCACGAGGACGGAATGTCCCACTTCCCGACCGTACATTGCGGCCGCTACCGTGCTCACGGTGAGCACCTACACCATCGCTGTCGCCAACCAGAAGGGCGGCGTGGCCAAGACGACAACCGCACTCTCGCTCGGGTCGGCACTTGCGCAGCATGGACGCGATGTGCTCCTGGTCGATCTGGATCCGCAGGCGTGCCTCACGTACTCGGCCGGTACCGATCCGGAGCTGCTCGAACGCTCGCTGCACGACGTATTGCTCGGACGCTGCGCGGCGGCCGACGTGATAATCAAGAACGACCGGGTCGCCCTGCTCCCGGCGACGATCGATCTGGCGGGCGCCGAGGTCCACCTCCTCACCCGCACCGGTAGGGAGTTCGCCCTCAAGCGGGCCATCGCTCCACTCGTCGGCGACTACGACATCATCATGATCGACTGCCCTCCCTCGCTCGGGATCCTCACAATCTGCGGTCTCACTGCGGCCGACGGGGTCCTGATCCCGATGCAGTGCGAGACGCTGTCGCATCGCGGGGTCGGTCAGCTACTGGAGACGATCGACGACGTGCGGTCCTACACCAACGACGGGCTCTCCGTCATCGGTGCCGTCGCCACGATGTTCGACCGCCGTACCAACCTGGGCCGAAGGGTCCGAGCCGACGTGACCGAGCGCTACGGGATCGATGTCCTCGATCCGTCCATTCCCAAGTCGGTCCGGGCGGCCGAAGCCCCGGGAGAAGGACGCACCATCTTCGATCACGCCCCGCGCTCGACCGTGGCCGAGGCCTACCGTGAGCTCGCCACCACGGTGCTCGAGCGGCTCCCGTGAACGAGCCCAAGGCGATGCGCGATCCCCAAGGGAAGCGGGCGCTCTTCGATGCCCCGGTCGACATCGCCGATGACGTGCTCCGCGGCATGTCGCGGGAAGGCAAGGAGGCTCTCTACTCGGCCGGCGCCAGACAACCCGGGACCGTTCTCGTCACCTGCAGTCGCTGCCAGGAGCGCACCCGCATCTCGCTCGCCGACGTCGGCCTTCGCATCCTGAGAATCTCGGCCTGGAATCCACTGCGGCGCCACAGCCACTGGATCACGTGTCCGGCGTGCCGACACCGCTCCTGGTGTCACGTGGCGCTCTGAGCAGATGCACCTCGCCGGTACCGGGTATGACCCGTCCGATCCGGCGTGCCCCGCGGCCGGTTCCGGCTGCCGCCTCGATGGTCGCACCGACCTGCTCTTCGGCAACGACGAGGATCATGCCCACCCCCAGGTTGAAGACCGACGCCATCTCCGCGTCGGACACCTCGCCCAGCGCGGCCAGCTCACCGAAGACCCGGGGCGGCTCCCACGACGCGGTGTCGACCTCGGCATCGATGTGGGCGGGTAGGGCGCGATTCAGGTTGCCGGGGATCCCACCGCCGGTGATGTGGGCGATCGACCGAACGTCGACGGTCTGCCGGATGGCCGCGACGGCAGGGGCATAGATCACCGATGGCGCGAGCAGCTCGTCGCCGAGGGTCGTTTCCGCACCGGCGAAGGCCGGCTCGTCCAGCGAGCGGCCGGCCCGTTCGAGGAACACGCGCCGGGCCAGCGCGTACCCGTTCGACCGGAGGCCCGGGGAGTCGAGCGCGACCAGCGCGTCCCCGGGCTGGACCGCCTCGGGGGTGATCACGCGATCGCGGTCGACGACACCCACTGCGAACCCGACGAGCTCGACATCGTCATCGGCCATGACCCCCGGGTGTTCCGCCATCTCCCCGCCGATCAGCGCGCAGCCGGCCTGACGGCACCCGTCGGCGATTCCCGCCACGATGCTCGCGACCCGATCGGAGTCGAGCCGGCCGACCGACAGGTAGTCGAGGAAGAACAGCGGTTCGGCTCCCTGACAGACCAGGTCATCGACGCACATCGCCACCAGATCGAGCCCGATCGTGTCCCACCGATCGAGGGCCCGAGCGATCTGGATCTTGGTACCCACGCCGTCGGTGGCGGCGACGAGGACCGGCTGCTCATACCCGTCCGGCATGGCGAACAGGCCGCCGAACGAGCCGATGTCACCCAAGACCTCCGGCCGGTAGGTCGAGCGCACGGCGCCCCGGATGGCTTCGACGGCCCGCTCGCCGGCACCGATGTCGACACCGGCGTCGCGGTAGGTCTCACTCGTCATCGGCGGCGTCCGATCTCGCCCGATCGGCCGGGAGCTCACTCTCGACCAGGAGTTGCACGGGCACCGGCGACGCCGGCTCGGGTTCGGCCTCCTCGAGCAGGTGCTTGCGATCGCCGTCGGGCACCTCGACCGGATAGTTGCCGGTCAGACAGGCATCGCAGAACCCGGCGTTCACCGCCCCGGTGGCCGAGACCAGCCGATCCAGCTTGAGATAGCTCAACGAGTCGACGTCGAGAAACTCGCGGATCTCGTCGACGGTCATGTTGGCGGCCAGGAGCTCACCCCGGGTCCCGGTATCCATGCCGTAGTGGCAGGGCCATCGGTATGGCGGCGAGGAGATCCGCATGTGCACCTGGGCGGCGCCGGACTCGCGCAGCATCCGAACCATGGCACGGGTGGTGGTGCCGCGCACGATGGAATCGTCCACGACCACGAGCCGCTTCCCGGCGATGTTCTCCTTGAGGGGATTGAGCTTCATGCGGACGCCGAGCGCACGCATCTCCTGGTTGGGAGCGATGAACGTACGGCCGATGTAGCGGTTCTTCACCAGACCCTGTCCGAACGCGATCCCGCTTCGTCGGGCATACCCCTCGGCGGCGGGAATGCCCGATTCAGGCACACCCATGACCATGTCGGCCGGGACCGGTGCCTGATCGGCCAGTTGCTCGCCCATTCGGCTGCGGGCGGCGTGAACGTTCTGGCCGTAGAGCAGGCTGTCCGGTCGAGCGAAGTAGACGAACTCGAACAGACACAGCTTCGGATCGATGCGCTCGTCGGAGAACGGATGGATCGAGCGGTACCCGGTCGCATCGATGACGATCATCTCGCCGGGCGCGAGCTCGCGAACGAAGCTGGCCCCGACGACGTCGAGAGCGGGGGTCTCCGAGGCGAGGACCCAACCGTTGTCGAGTCGACCGAGACAGAGCGGTCGGAAGCCCTTCGGGTCGCGTACCCCGATGACGCGACCGGCGTCCATCAACACGAAGGAGAATGCCCCCTCGAGGCGCGGCAGGATGGCGCACAGAGCCCGTTCGAGATCGCGGCCATCGCTGCTCTCGCCGCTGCTCCCGAGCAGTTCGCCCTCGATCAGCTCGGCGACCAGATCGGTGTCGCTGGTGATGGTGCCGGGAAGCATCCCGGTCTCTTCGGCCAGGCGCTCGGTGTTCGTCAGGTTCCCGTTGTGACCGAGCGCGAACTCGACCTCACCCACGTCGCGGTACACCGGCTGCGCATTGCGCCACGCCGACGCTCCGGTCGTGGAGTAGCGGGTATGGCCGATGGCGAGGTGGCCGTCGAGCGCGGCCAGCATGCGATCGTCGAACGCGTTGGACACGAGACCCATGTCCTTCACCACCGTGAGGGTGTCCCCGTCGGACACCGCCATACCAGCCGACTCCTGTCCGCGGTGTTGCAGCGCGTACAGGCCGAGATAGGTCAGGTGGGCCACCGGCAGTCGCGGCGAGTACACCCCGAAGACCCCACACGCTTCTTTCGGGGTATCGGCGTCCGGGTTGTCGGCGTCAGCCACATGCTCGGGGGGAGCGACCACGCGCGCCATCGTGGCACATCGCCGGCCACCGCGCGAGATCGTGGTTCAGGAGTTCGTTCAGCCCTGGACCGTGCCGTGGCCCAGGGCAGCGGTCAGGCGGGTCGAGACCCGTTCCCGAACCTGCTCGAGATCCACCTCGACCAGGTCCTTGATCGCGATCCGATCACCGGTGGCGATGCCGAGTTGTCGCGTCGGCACGCCCGCCAGGTCACATCGATCCAGGACCGAGCGGACCTCTTCGGGAGCGACGCACGCGATCACCTGGGAGGCGGACTCGCCGAACAGTGCCCGGTGGTCGGCGATCCGGGCCACCGAAACACCGACGCCCGACCGGACGGCCATTTCGGTGAGTGCACCACCGAGGCCACCGCTGGCGACATCGTGAGCACCGGCGAGCAGGCCGTCTACGACGAGGTCACGCACCACCGAGGCCACGGCCGAGTGCAGTTCCATGTCGACCGGGGCGAGCGTGCCCAGCCGCTCGAGGCCCCGGCGTGACGCAAAGGCGGACCCGGCTAGGTCGGTCGATTCCGGCCCGATGGCGATGAGCCGGCCACCCTCGGTCAGTGTGACCCCGGGGGGTCGCCGGTCGAGCCGATCGATCATGCCGAGCAGGCCGATCACCGGCGTGGGATCGATATCGCGATTTCGGGACTCGTTGTAGAGCGAGACGTTTCCACCGACGACGGCCAGGCCGAATGCCCGGCAGGCATCGGCCATACCGTCTATGGCTTCGGACAACTGCCACATGACTTCGGGGTGCTCCGGGTTGCCGAAGTTCAGGCAGTTGACGACCGCGACGGGGATAGCGCCCACCACGGCCAGGTTGAGGACCGCCTCGGCCACGCACCGCTCGGTACCGATACGAGGATCGACCGCACACCAGCGATGATTGCCATCGGTGGTCAGCGCCAGACCCCGGCCGGTATCGACGCCGGTCACGGGGTGCTTCAGCCGTAGTACGACCGCGTCACCTCCGGGTCCCTCGACCGTGTTGAGGAAGAGCTGATGGTCGTACTGGGACCAGACCCACGACGTGTCCTCGGCGGAGGCGACCAGTTCGTCGACGAGATCCTCGGGGGCCTCCGTCAAGTTGGGATCGACCGCCCGACGCTGCTTCGTGTCGGGCGGTGGCGCCATGGGCCGGTCGTACATGGGTGCCGCGTCGTGGAGGGCCGAAGCCGGCACATCGCCGAGGACGGTGCCCGCGTCGTCGAGGATGCGGAGACGATCCGAGCCGGTCACGGTGCCCACCACGGTCGCCCGGACCTCCCAGCGTCTGCAGATGACGTCGACCTCGGCCAGATCCGACGGCTCGACGATGGCCAGCATGCGTTCCTGCGACTCGCTCGTCATCACCTCGTAGGGGTCCATCCCCTCCTCGCGACGCGGGACCGCGTCCACCCTCACATCCATCCCCACACCGCCCCGGGAAGCGGTTTCGCTGGTGGCGCAGGTGAGGCCGGCACCGCCCAGGTCCTGGATGCCGACGACGAGCCCCGCGTCGAGCAGATCGAGGCAGGCCTCGATGAGCCGCTTCTCCTCGTAGGGATCGCCGACCTGGACGCTGGGGCGCTTGTCGGAGTCGGTCTCGTCATCGGAGAATCCGGCACTGGCCAGGACGCTGACGCCCCCGATGCCGTCGCGGCCGGTCGTTGCGCCCAGGAGCACGGCCAGGTTCCCGACACCGGACGCCTGTCCCAGCACGAGACGTTCGGTTGGCAGGACACCCAGGCAGAGGACGTTGACCAGTGGATTGTCGGCATAGGTCTCGTCGAACACGGTCTCACCGCCGACGGTGGGCACACCGACCGAATTGCCGTAGCCGGAGATGCCGGCCACGACACCCTCGGCGATCCAGCGTGAACGCGCGTCGTCGAGTGGGCCGAACCGCAGTGGATCCATCAGGGCGATCGGCCGGGCTCCCATGGTGAAGATGTCTCGCAGGATTCCACCGGCCCCGGTGGCCGCGCCCTGGTAGGGCTCGATGGCCGACGGGTGGTTGTGGCTCTCGATCCGGATGGCCGCCGCGATGCCGTCGCCCACGTCGACCACTCCCGCGTTCTCCCCGGGTCCGACCAGAACACGCTCACCGTCGGACGGAAGGCGCCCGAGGTGGATCCGCGAGGACTTGTAGGAGCAGTGCTCGGACCACATCACCGAGAACATGGCCAGCTCGAGATGATTCGGGTCACGATCCAGGATCGCCACGATGGACTCGAGCTCATCGTCGGTGAGACCGAGGGCGCGATGGATCGGTTCAGCCATGGCGGGAACCCTACCGAAATCGCGCCTCACCCGTTCCCGTCCCATATGCTCGATATTCCATCCATGAGAAGAAGGTAAGGAAGGTGACCCCGTGCCACCGAAAAAGGGAGCAATGACCAAGGAACACAAGGCTGCTTTGGCCGAAGGGCGAGCCCAGGGTCGAGCCATTCGGGGCTATCTGGAAGCGCTGGAAGCCCATAGGCCCAAGCGGGGACGGCGCCGGACAGAGGCATCGATCACCGCACGACTGAGCGCCGTGGAGGCCGAGATCGACAACGCTGATCCGGTGAAACGCCTCGACCTCATCCAGGAGCGGATCAACCTCGAAGAAGAACGGGCTCGGATGAACGAGACCATCGACATGGACGCACTCGAGAAGGCCTTCGTCGCTGCTGCTGCGGCCTACAGCGAGCGTAAGGGCATCAGCTACACAGCATGGCGCGAACTGGGCCTGAAGCCGGCGATCCTGAAGGAAGCAGGCATTCCGAGAACCCGCACGAACCGCTGAGGCCGCAGGGTTCCTTCCTCACGAGGCTCCGGAGACCTCAGCTCACCAGGCTCGGGGTCACCGAAGCGAGGAGCGATCGGAGCAGCACGGCTCCGTCCTCGGAGCCGAGCAACGCGTGGGCCGCACGTTCGGGGTGGGGCATCAGCCCAACGACATTGCCTTCGGTATTGCTGATTCCGGCGATGTCGTCGATCGACCCGTTGGGGTTGTCGACATACCGCAAGATGATCTGGTCGCCATCCCCCAATTGGGCCAAAGTGTCCGCGTCGCAGGTGTAGTTCCCCTCGAAATGATTCACCGGAATGGTCAGTAGATCTCCAACGGACGCATCGGCGGTCAGCACCGATCGAGTAGACACAACCCTCAGCGTCGCCGATCCACAGAAGAACTTCAGTCCAGCGTTCTTCTGCAGGGCACCGGGGAGCAATCCGGTCTCCGTGAGAACCTGGAACCCGTTGCAGATACCGACCACGGCGCCTCCGTCCTCGGCGAAGGCCGTTACAGCCGTCATGACCGGAGAGAACCGGGCGATCGCGCCGGGCCGCAGATAGTCGCCATGAGCGAAGCCGCCCGGGAGAACGACGGCGTCCACATCCGGGAGCTTCTCCGAGCCGTGCCAGACGAGCGTCGGCTCCGCGCCCAGGCCACCGAGCGCCTCGACCACATCGGCCTCACAATTCGTGCCGGGGAACTGGACCACCGCGACCTTCGCAGTCATGCCGGCTGTCCCTCGACCACGGCCACCCTCGCATCCTCGATGACCGGGTTGGTCAGGAAACGCTGACACATGTCCACCGCTTGGCGTTCGGCCTGATCGGCCGAGTCCGCCTCCAGCGAGAACGTGATCAGCTTGCCGACCCGCACGCGGTCGACGCCATGGAATCCGAGGGTGGGAAGCGCTCGCTCGATGGTGGCGCCCTCCGGATCGGCGATCCCCGGCCGGAGCGTGACTTCAGCAGTGACATCGAATTGCATGGGCCAACTCTTGCACAGCTCAGGGGTTCTAGGGGCCACCGGCTCCCGGCCACCGCGTGAACGCCAGGCCGGAAACGCGTTCATACGCAGCGCGGTAGCGCTCCGCAGTCGACCGGACGACCTCGTCGGGCAGGGGTGGTGGCGGTGGGGTCTTGTCCCAGTCGAGACCGTCGAGGTAGTCGCGGACGGGCTGCTTGTCGAAGGACGGAGGCGTAGACCCCGGTTCCCAGGCCTCGGCCGGCCAGAACCGGGACGAGTCGGGCGTCAGCACTTCGTCGGCCACGACGAGCTCACCCTCGATCAGGCCGAGCTCGAACTTCGTGTCGGCGATGATGATGCCGCGCTCGGCGGCCAGGGCGGCGCCGGTCGTGTAGAGCTCGAGGGAGAGTCGCCGAGCCTGGTCGGCCAGGTCGGCGCCGACCATGTCGACCGCGTCGTCGAACGAGATGTTGATGTCGTGATCGCCCTCGTCGGCCTTGGTCGACGGAGTGAACACCGCCTCGGGAAGCTGCGCCGCCTCCAGCAGGCCATCGGGAAGCTCGGTCCCGTGCATGGTTCCGTCCCGCTGGTACTCCTTCCAGGCCGAGCCCGTGATGTAGCCCCGCACGATGCACTCGATGGGCAGCATCTCGGCCTTGCGTACAAGCATCGTCCGTCCGGCGAGGTGATCGAGCTGCGCCGCGGGCGGGAAGTCGGCCAGATCGGTCGAGACCAGGTGGCTCTTCGCCACCCCGGCGAACTGCTCGAACCAGAACGCACTCAGCCCGGTGAGGACCCGGCCCTTGTCGGGGATCGGTTCGGCCATGACCACGTCGAAGGCGCTGATGCGATCCGACGCCACGAGGAGCCATCGCCCGTCACCGGCGTCGTAGATGTCACGGACCTTGCCCGAGTACAGATGAGGGAGATCGATCGTCACAGGATGTCCTCACCTTCGTACGCTGCGGCTGTCGGATGATCGTTCGCTACACACTGGACACGGTCGACCACCCGTTGGATCTGGTCGACTGCCGCACCGGCGAAGCCGCTACGACCAACGACTTCGTCGATCGCACCCCGGTCCAGGGGAAAGGTCTGGTCATCGGCCAGCCGCTGGAGGAGGTCCGTGTCGTCACCGGTCCGCCGGGCCAGCGCCGCGGCCACGGCGTGTTCCTTGATCAGTGCGTGGGCCGCCTCGCGTCCCATCCCGGCCGCGGTCGCGGCGGTGAGCAGTCGCGTGGTGGCCACGAAGGGCAGATAGGACCGTCGCTCGTTCTCGATCACCGCGGGATAGGCGCCGAAGCCGTCGAGAACCGCGAGCATGGTGAGGCACAGGCCGTCGAATGCCAGGAACGCGTCGGGCAGCGCAACCCGTCGCACCACCGAGCAGCTGACATCTCCCTCGTTCCACTGGCCGCCGGCCAATTCGGCGACCATCGCCAGATGACCAGCCAACACCGTCTTGAGGCCGACCACCCGCTCGCACGACCGGGCGTTCATCTTGTGGGGCATCGCCGATGAGCCGACCTGGCCCGGCAGGAATCCCTCGGTGGCCAACTCCTGGCCGGCCATCAGCCGAATCGTCGTGGCCAGGCTGGCCGAGGCCGCGGCGGCCTGGACGAGGGAGGCGACGACATCGAGGTCCATCGAGCGGGGATAGACCTGCCCGACGCTGTCCATCGTTACGGAGAACCCGAGGTGATCCGCCACCGCCCGTTCGAGCTGTTCCAGGTGTCGAGCGTCGCCACCGAGTACGTCCAGCTGATCCTGCTGGGTGCCGACCGGGCCCTTGATGCCGCGAAGCGGATACGTGTCGACCAGGGTCTGAAGCCGTTCATAGGCCAGGAGCAGTTCCTCAGCGGCCGTCGCGAACCGCTTACCCAGGGTTGTGATCTGGGCCGGTACGTTGTGGCTACGGCCGACCATCTCGGTGGCGGCGAACTCGTCGGCCCGGGCGGCCATCGCGACGAGCAGGGTGACCACGCGGTCTCGGCCGAGTTCCAGCGACCGGAGGATCTGGACCTGTTCGGCGTTCTCGGTCAGGTCGCGAGAGGTCATCCCCCGATGAGCCGTCTCGTGGCCGGCCAGGGCGCAGAACTCCTCGAGTCGAGCCTTGACGTCGTGCCGCGTCACGCGTTCTCGCGTCCTGATCGAGCCCAGGTCGACTTTCTCGACGACTGCCTCGTAGTCGCCGATGGTCTCCTCGTCGATGTCCACTCCGAGCGACCGCTGGGCCCGCATGACCGCGACCCAGAGCCGCCGTTCGAGGATCACCTTCTGCTCGGGCGACCACAACCGCACCATCTCGGCGCTGGCGTAGCGCTCGGCGAGAACGTTCGGGATCATCGCCCACTCCTCGCCGATTCGTATCGGCGACCCGCGGTCACGCGACCGTCGCTCAAGCCGGACCGGGGTGGTGCCGATGGAGCGGCAAGCAGACAGATCCAGGGAGCGACGCGGTCGTCCGAAGGAGGCATGGTGGTGAGCGTAGGCTGCGTCCGGCACTCGTACGAGCCGTCGGTGAGTCAATGTCGCGACTGCGGCTTCGACTACTGCTCCCAGTGCCTGATCTGGCCCTTCGGCGAGAACGAGCCAGCCCTGTGCCGAGACTGCGCGTTGGTCGCCGTCGGGGTGCGACAGAAGTTCCAGCGTCCCACCCTCGTGGCTCGGGAGACCGAGAGCCCGAAGCAGAAGACCGGTGCTACGCATCGCCGCCCCCACGCCGAGATGTACATCGATCCACCCAAGCCACTGCGGCGCTGGTGGGCTCGCTTCCTCGACAACTTCCTGCCGTTCATCTTGGTGTCCTTCGTGTTCTGGCTCTCCGATGCCGCTCTGGTCACGACTCACCTCGACCCGACCACGGGACTCGAGAGCATGCGGGTCAGCTGGACCGGTATCGGCGGGATCTGGTTCGCCACGTTCCTCTACGAGGCGGGATTCGTCTTCATGTTCGACGGGACGCTCGGCAAGCTCATGACCGGCACCCGCGTCGTCGATGCGAAGACCGGAGAATCGATCGGCCTCGTCCGGTCGGCCATCCGAGCCGCCGCACTGCTCGTCTCGGCCGTTACCGGCATCCTGTGGCTCATCAGCGGGTTCATGGTCCTGGCCACCGACGATCGACGGACGATCCACGACCACATCGCCGGATCGATCGTCACGTTCGAGATCGACTGAGGCTCTTCTAGCGCGAGGCCATCTCGGCTCGGTGCTCGGTCAGCTTGTCGCGCAGCCCCTCGTCGGTGATGGCGAGCATCTCCACGACGAGCAGGGCCGCGTTCATCGATCCGTCGATGGCGACGGTGGCCACCGGGATGCCCTTCGGCATCTGCACCGTGCTGTAGAGCGCGTCGATGCCACCGATCCCGCCTCCCGACAGCGGTACGCCCACGACCGGGAGCGTGGTCTGGGCTGCGACCGCACCGGCCAGATGGGCGGCCATGCCCGCCCCGCAGATGAATGCCACGTAGCCCGCTTCGCGAGCGGACGCGGCGAAGTCGGCAACGACGTGGGGGGTGCGATGGGCAGACATCACCCGCACATCGGCTTCGATGTCGAACTGCTCGAGGGTCTCGGCCGCGGCGGCCATCTTGTCGCCATCGTTGGGCGATCCCATCAGTACGGCAACCTTCACCTTGGTGTCTCCCTTGCTCATGAGTCGGTTCCGCCGATGTCGCGGCGGACGTGCATGCCCTTCCAGTCGATCCGGTCCACCGCTTCGTACGCTCTCGTGCGGGCCTGTGCGAAGTCGGCGCCGCGTGCGGTGACCGCCAGGACCCTGCCCCCGGCGGTGACCAGCTCGTCACCGGCGCCTCGATCGACCCCGGCACAGTAGATCGTCACTCCCGGCACACGCGACGCCGGATCGAGCCCCGAGATCGGGTCACCGGTCCGGGGTGCGATCGGATACCCCTCGGACGCAGCCACCACGGTCACGGCCGGGTCGGAGGAGAACACCGGCTCGGTCGTCAGCTCACCCGCGGCGGCCCCGGCCAGAAGCAAGCCCAGGTCGGTTTCCAGCCGGGGGAGCACGGCTTGCGCCTCGGGGTCGCCGAACCGGATGTTGTACTCGAGCACCCGCGGACCGGCCGGCGTCAGCATGAGCCCGCAGAAGAGGAAGCCCCGGTAGTCGATACCCCGGGCCGCCAGCGCTGCCAGGGTCGGCCCGATGGCGTGGTCCATCACCTCGGAGCAGAGCCTTTCGTCGGCCTCGGCCACCGGGGAGAAGGCACCCATGCCGCCCGTGTTCGGGCCCTGATCTCCGTCGTCGATGCGCTTGTGATCGCGGGCCGCTCCCATGAAGACCGCCTTGGTCCCGTCGCAAGCGGCGAACACCGAGAGCTCCCGGCCGTCGAGGTGCTCCTCGATCACGACGGTGCGACCTGCGTCGCCGAAAGCCGATCCCGACAGGTAGTCATCGATACACGATCCGGCTTCGTCGAGGGTGGGAACGATCGCGACCCCCTTCCCAGCGGCCAAGCCGTCGGTCTTGATGACGTAGGGAGCGGTCAGCCCTCCGAGAAATTCTCTTGCCGCGCCGGGGTCGGTGAACGCGCCGTATGCCGCGGTCGGGACGCCGGCCTCGACCAGTAGCTCCTTCATCCACGCCTTGGATCCTTCGAGTTGCGCACCATCGGCACCTGGACCGAACACCAGGTGACCGGCGGCCCGCAGTCGGTCAGCCAGACCATCGACCAGGGGCGCCTCGGGGCCGATCACGAACAGATCGGCCTCGATCTCCTCGGGCCGTGTGGAAATCGAACCGGGGATGCCGGGATTGCCCGGCGCGACGACCACGTCGTGATGACGCCCGAGCACATCGGCCAGGGCGTGTTCCCGCCCACCGCTGCCGACCACGCAGATCAACATGTCATCAGCCCTGATCAAGGAATTGCTCGCGACCGGGTCCCACTCCGACCAGCCTGATGGGGACGCCCACCTGGTCTTCGAGGAAGGCCAGATAGCCGGCCGCGGCGCTGGGAAGGTCGGTGGCGTTGGTGATCCCGGTCAGGTCGGTCTTCCATCCGGGCAGTTCCTCGTAGAGGGGTACCACCTTGTGCAGCGTGGACTGGTGATAGGGAAGGTGCTCATGGCGCTTGCCGTCGGCTTCGTAGGCAACGCAGACCTTGACCGAGTCCAGCGTGTCGAGCACGTCGACCTTGGTGAGCGCGAGCTCCGAGAGCGAGTTGACCCGCACCGCGTGACGCAGCATCACCGCGTCGAACCAGCCGGGCCGACGACGACGACCGGTGTTGGTCCCGAACTCGTGGCCCCGTTCGACCAGAACGTCGGCGACCTCGTCGTCGAGCTCGGTCGGGAACGGGCCGGCACCGACCCGTGTGACGTAGGCCTTGGCGATACCGATCACGCGATCGATGTGGCGAGGACCGACTCCTGCCCCGGTGCAGGCACCCCCGGCCACGGGGTTCGAGGACGTGACATAGGGGTACGTCCCGAAGTCCAGATCCAGGAAGGTGGCCTGGGCTCCTTCGAAGAGGACGTGCTTTCCCGCCTCGAGCGCATCGTGGACCAGCCCGACGGTGTCTCCGATGTGCGGCTCGAGCCGGGGGAGGAGCGCAAGGTACTCGTCCACCAGGTCGCCGGCGTCGAACCCGAGCCGGTTGTACACCTTGGCCAACATCGGGTTCTTCTCGTGCAGCACGACATCGAGCTTCTGACGGAAGATCTTGGGATCGAGGAGGTCCTGGACGCGGATTCCCACCCGTGACGCCTTGTCCGAGTATGCGGGACCGATCCCGCGCTTGGTCGTACCCAGCTTGTTGGGACCCAGGTGCCGTTCGGCCAGTCGGTCGAGCTCCTGGTGATAGGGGAAGATCAGATGCGCGTTGCCGCTGACCTTCAGGGCCGACGTGTCGACCCCGCGCGACTCGAGCATGTCGAGCTCGGAGATGAGCACGCGGGGATCGACCACCACCCCATTGCCGATGACGGGGGTGATGTGGTCGTACAGGATTCCACTCGGCACCAGCTGGAGAGCGAAGGTCTCGCCATCGACAACGAGGGTGTGGCCCGCGTTGTGTCCGCCTTGATAGCGAACGACGTACTCCATCTCCTTGGCGACGAGGTCGGTGAACTTACCTTTGCCCTCGTCGCCCCACTGGGTACCGACGACGACGGTCGCGGGCACGGATGATTCCTTTCGATGGAGTCAGGCCGTGAGCAACCCTATCGCGCCGGACCCGGAGCCCAGACCTCTACTTCGTCGTGATGACGACCGTCTTGGCGAACAGGTCTGGAATGTCCTGATGCCGCGGCTTGGAGAACAGGAACACGATACAGACGACATAGAACGCCAAGGAGACCAGGGAGCCGAGGAACGGAATCACGTTGCTGATCAGAGCGACGCCTCCCCAGACCGCGGCTCGCATCATCGAGTCATTGCTCTCGAGCGGTTGACCGTCTTCGCGGATCACCTTGAACCCCAGAACCATCTTGCCGACCGTGGCGCCGGTGGCGTTGAGCATCAGGTACTCGTACCCGAAGTAGATGGCCGCGGCGATGACGCCGTAGATGAAGTAGCTGCCGAACGAGAAGTCACCGCCGAATCCCGTGGCTGAGGCTCCGACGATGGTGGCGATGATGACACCGGGTATGAACAGGATGATCCCGTCGATGAACCGGGCCAGGATCCGCATGCCGGGGTTGGCCAGGGTGACACCCAGTTGGGCGTCGTAGTCCGGGTTGGCCCCTCCGGCTACGCCGGGCGCCATCGCTCCCGGGACGGGTGGTGGAGCCACCCCTCCGGTCGGGGGTGGAGTCGCTGCCGCTACCGGTTGCGGCTCGCCGGTCCACTGGGCGCCATCCCAGTAGCGCTGCGTGTCGGGCGGATCACCCGGTGCGTGGTACCACCCTGCTGGTGTTGACGATTGATCAGACATTGCAGCTCCTTGCGTGGCCTGCGGCCGGAGACATGGGCGGATTGTGATCGACCCTAGTGCTGCATTCGGCGCCGAAGTTGAATGGTTGAGGGGTCAGAGCAGGACGAGCTCGTCGCCGGATGCATCGACGGTGACCTCGCTGCCTTCGAGCACCGTGCCGTCGAGCAGGGCCATGGCGAGGCGATCGCCGATCTCCCGCTGGATCACCCGCTTGAGCGGGCGAGCGCCGAAGGCCGGTTCGTAGCCCTTCGTGACGAGCGCCTTCGTGGCCTCGTCGGTCACATGGAGGACCACCCGGCGATCGGCCAGCCGCTCCCGCAGGTGGCTCAGCTGGATCTGGATGATTTCGGCCAGGTCCTCCTCGCCGAGCGAGCGGAACTTGATCTGGTCGTCGATGCGGTTGAGGAACTCGGGCCGGAAGAACTCGGCCGGTTCACCCGGCAGATTCGACGTCATGATGAACACCGTGTTGGTGAAGTCGACCGTTCGACCCTGGCCATCGGTGAGCCGTCCGTCGTCGAGGACCTGGAGCAGCACGTTGAACACGTCGGGGTGCGCCTTCTCGATCTCGTCGAGCAGGACGACCGCATAGGGTCGACGCCGGATCGACTCGGTGAGCTGTCCGCCCTCGTCGTAGCCGACGTAGCCCGGGGGAGCGCCGATCAGGCGGCTGACCGAGTGCTTCTCCATGTACTCGCTCATGTCGATGCGGACCATCGCCCGCTCGTCGTCGAACAGGAAGTCGGCCAGCGATCGGGCGAGTTCGGTCTTGCCCACGCCGGTGGGTCCGAGGAACAGGAACGACCCGATCGGGCGATGAGGATCGGACAGACCGGCCCGGCTGCGACGGATCGAGTTGGCCACGACGTCGACGGCGGCGTCCTGACCGATCACGCGCTCGTGCAGCACCTCTTCGAGGCGGACCAGCTTCTGGACCTCACCCTCCATGAGTCGGGACACCGGGACGCCCGTCCAGCGGCTGACCACCTCGGCGATGTCCTCCTCGTCGACCTCCTCCTTCAACATCTGTTGGGTGGACTGGAGCACGTCGAGCGCCGCGGTGGCCTCCTCGATCTGTTTCTCCAGTTCGGGAATGCGGCCGTAGCGGATCTCGGCCGCCTTCTCGAGGTCGGTCTCGCGCTCGACGTCGAGTCGGAGGGTCTCGTGCGTCTCCTTGAGGTCGCTGATCCGGCCGATGGCCTCCTTCTCGTTCTGCCAGTGGGCCTTCATCCCCGCGATCTGCTCCTGCAGATCGGCCAGCTCCCGATCGAGGGCCTCGAGCCGCTCGGCAGACGCCTCGTCGGTCTCCTTGGCCAGGGCGACCCGTTCGATCTCGAGCTGGCGGATGCGGCGCTCGACGACGTCGATCTCGGTGGGCATGGAATCGATTTCGATGCGAAGCTTCGACGCTGATTCGTCGACGAGGTCGATCGCCTTGTCTGGCAGGAACCGCCCGGTGAGATAGCGATCCGAGAGAACGGCCGCTCCGACGAGGGCAGCGTCCTGGATCCGGACACCGTGGTGCACCTCGTAGCGCTCCTTCAGTCCGCGGAGGATGGCGATCGTGTCCTCGACCGAAGGCTCGGCGACGTAGACCTGGGCGAACCGCCGCTCGAGCGCAGGGTCCTTCTCGATGTGCTTGCGGAACTCGTCCAGCGTGGTCGCGCCGACCATGCGCAGCTCGCCCCTGGCCAGCATCGGCTTGAGCATGTTGCCGGCGTCCATCGCCCCTTCCCCGCCGGCGCCGGCGCCCACGACCGTGTGCATCTCGTCGATGAAGGTGATGATCTCGCCCTCGGCGTCGGTGATCTCCTTGAGCACGGCCTTGAGCCGCTCTTCGAACTCGCCGCGGTACTTCGCTCCGGCGACCATGCTCGGCAGATCGAGGGCGATCAGCCGTTTGTCGCGCAGGCTGTCGGGGACGTCACCCTCGACGATGCGATTGGCCAGGCCCTCGACGATGGCGGTCTTCCCGACGCCGGGCTCGCCGATCAGGACCGGGTTGTTCTTGGTGCGGCGGGACAAGACCTGGATGACACGACGGATCTCGTCGTCGCGGCCGATGACCGGATCGAGCTTGTTCTCCCGAGCGACGGCCGTGAGGTCCCGGCCGTATTTCTCGAGCGCCTGGTAGGAATCCTCGGGGCTCTGGGTCGTGACCCGGTGGCTGCCCCGGACCTCGCGGAGCGCTTCGAGGAGCCGGTCGCGCTGGACGCCGATGCGCTGGGCGGTGGCCCCGGCCGGATCCGGATTGGCGAGGGCGACCAGCACGTGTTCGGTGGAGAGGTACTCGTCACCCAGGTCGGCTCGCACCGAATCGGCATCGGAGATGATGCGCTCCATCTGCCGTCCCATGGCCGTGTCGGCTCCGTGCGCGCTGGGCAACTTGGCCAGTGCCTCGTCGGTGGCCTGGGTGAGGGGCTGGACCGACACGCCCACCTTCTCGAGAATGGGGATCACGACCCCCTCCCGCTGACGGAGCAGGGCGGCGAGCAGGTGGTCGGGCGTGACCTCGGGGTTGGCGCGCGAGCGCGCCGCCTCGACGGCACTGGTGACCGCTTCCTGGGTCTTCAATGTCCAGCGGTTGGGGTCGAGCGCCATCGGGCGTATCTCCTGTCGGATCGAGCTAGTGAGGCAGACCTGGGCGTGATCGGCTCATGGAACCTGATGGTAAGTCTATCAAGTTTCGTCCCGGGATGGAAGGGGTGACCGACCGAACGGCACGATCTCACGCTTGTAGCGCCCGTGGGTGTCGTCGATGCGAGCCTGGAGGACGCCGATCTGCTCCTCGAGCCGGACGACCTCGGCCTCGAGCTCGAGCACCCGCCGCACACCGACGAGATTCAAGCCGGCATTGGTGAGGTCCTGGATCTTGCGGAGGAGCTCGATGTCAGCCTCGCTGTAGCGGCGACTGCCACCCCCGGTTCGCGCCGGCTGCACCAGACCCCGACGCTCGTAGATTCGGAGGGTCTGCGGATGGCACCCGGCCAGTTCGGCGGCGACCGAAATCACGTATACCGCTTGTCGATACTCGGGCATGGGCGAGGACCTCCTCAGCCGGGCGCGGCCTGTCGGGGTTCGTGCGTACTCAACTCGGCATAGGCCTCGAGCGCCCGGCGAGCTTCATCGGTCATCTGCTCGGGGACCGAGACCTCGACGGTGGCGAGCAGATCTCCGGTGGCCTTCTTGGACTGGATCCCCCGGCCCTTGATCCGGAACACCCGACCGGAGGCGGTTCCGGCCGGCACTTTGATGCCGACGGTGTCGCCTTCGAGGGTGGGCACACGGATCGTCGCCCCCAGGGCGGCTTCGGGAAAGGTGACGGGGACGGTCACCGTCAGGTGTCGACCCGACCGATCGAACACCGGGTGGGGCTCGACCCGACACACCACGTACAGATCGCCGGGGGGACCACCGGTCCCCGGTCCGCCGCGTCCCTTCAACCGAATTCGTTGGCCGTCCTCGACTCCGGCGGGGATCCTGACCTTGACCTCGCGCCTCCGCCGCTCGAGCCCCGACCCGTGGCAGGTACCGCAGGGCGACTCGATCATCCGTCCCCGTCCGCCGCATGCAGGGCACGGTTGGCTGAATCCGAACATGCCCTGATTGTCCGCCACAGCCCCGGATCCCTGGCATGTCGAACACCGCACCGGAGCGGTTCCCGGTGCAGCGCCGGAACCGTTGCACGTGCGACAGGTCGCGTCGGACGTGAGATGAACGCCGGTGGTGACCCCCCGGGCCGCGTCGAGAAAGGAGAGGTGCAGCTCGGTCTCGAGGTCGTCACCGCGGTGGCCGGCTCCGCCACGGGCCGACCCGCCGCGTGTGCCGCCGCCGAACAAGCCGCCGAAGATGTCGCCGAGGTCCTCGACGCGGAATCCGCCCATGCCGCCCGGTCCCCCGGGACCTCCGGCGCCGCCACCACCGAAGCCGAACGGACCCATGGCCCGCATCTCATCGTATTCCTTGCGTCTCTCGCCGTCCCCGATCACGTCATAGGCGGCGGACACCTCCTTGAACCTCTCCTCGGAGGCGACGTCGCCGGCGTTGGCGTCGGGGTGATGCTCGCGGGCCAGCTTCCGGTAGGCCTTGGTGATCTCCTTGTCGGTCGCATCCTTCGACACGCCGAGGACGGCGTAGTAGTCCGTCTCGAGCCAATCTCGCTGAGCGGTCATGAGGGCCTCCCGGCCGGGATGATCACTGCTCCTGGACCTTCACCATCGCCGGTCGCAGCACTTGGTCGCGCCAGAGATACCCGGGGCGCATCGTCTCTACCACGATCGTGACCCCGGTCGCCGCTCCGTCGTCGGGCGGTTCGCTGACGACCGCGTCGTGGTGAACGGGATCAAAGACGTCGTTCACCGGGTCGAGGCGGTCGAGCCCTTCCTTTCCCAGGGCGGCCAGCAAAGCCTCGATGATGGGTTGAACCCCTTCGACGCCCTGCTGGACCGCGGCATCGCAGCCGTCCAGCACCGGGAGGAGCGCCTCGATGATCCGGCCCGCGGCCCGAGCCACCTCTTCGTCGCGCGTGCGCGCGGTCCGCTTGCGGAAGTTGTCGAAGTCGGCCGCCAGACGGGCGTAGCCGTCCTGTTGTTCGGCCAGATCCGCCGCCAGCGCATCTCGTTCGGCCACGACCGAGTCGAGCACGGCGCTGAGGTCGTCGGGTATCTCGAGCGCCTCGGGACCGGTCGGCGGAGCCGCGTCGGACTCGCCGTCGACGGAGTCGATCCCCGGTTGAGGATCGACCGGTGGATCGTTGTCAGCCGACTGCGACGGGTCGGGATCGGCGCTCACGATTCGTCATCGACGATCTCGGCGTCGACCACCTCGTCATCGTCGGGGGCCTCGGTGGTGGCCTGGTCCTCGCCGGCCGCCTGCGCGGCCTGCTCGTACAACTGCTGGCTGAACGCCTGGCTGGCCGACATCAACGCATCGGTGGCGTCCTTGATCTTCTCGATGTCCTCACCCTCGAGCGCGGTCTTGAGCTCGGCCAGCTTCTCGTCGACGCCGGCCCGATCCTCCTCGCCGAGCTTGTCGCCACTGTCCTTGAGCGTCTTCTCGGTCTGGTAGACGAGCGAGTCCGCGTTGTTGCGAGCCTCGGCCTCGAGGCGGCGGCGATGGTCTTCCTCGGCGTGGGCTTCGGCGTCCTTCACCATCTGGTCGATCACGTCGGAATCGAGCGACGACTGACCGGTGATCGTGATGGACTGCTCCTTGTTGGTGGCCCGGTCCTTGGCCGACACGTTCACGATCCCGTTGGCATCGATGTCGAAGGTGACCTCGATCTGCGGGATGCCCTGCGGCGCGGGAGGCAGCTCGACCAGGTGGAACTTTCCCAGCGTCTTGTTGAACTGCGCCATCTCCCGCTCGCCCTGCAGCACGTGGATCTCGACCGACGGCTGGTTGTCCGCCGCCGTGGTGAAGACTTCGGTCCGGCGGGTCGGGATTGTGGTGTTGCGCTCGATCAGGCGGGTCATGACGCCGCCCTTCGTCTCGATCCCGAGCGACAGTGGCGTGACGTCGAGCAGGAGCACGTCCTTGACGTCGCCCTTGAGCACGCCGGCCTGGACCGCGGCACCGACCGCGACGACCTCGTCGGGGTTGACGCTCTTGTTGGGCTCCTTGCCCGTGAACTCGGTGACCATCTCGGCCACCGCCGGCATGCGGGTCGAGCCGCCGACGAGGATGACGTGATCGATGTCGCCCCGGGCGAGCCCTGCGTCGGAAATGGCCTGCTCGAACGGTCCCTTGCAGCGGGCGAGCAGATCGGAGGTGAGATCCTGGAACTTGGCTCGGCTCAGCTCGTACTCGAGGTGCAGCGGACCGGAGTCGGTCGCGGTGATGAACGGGAGGCTGACACTGGTGGTCTGCTTGGACGACAGTTCCTTCTTGGCATCCTCCGCGCCTTCCTTGAGGCGCTGCACGGCCATGTTGTCCGCCGCCAGATCGACACCGTGATCGTTCTTGAAGGACTCGACCAGCCAATCGATGACGGCGTCGTCCCAGTCGTCGCCGCCCAGCTTGGTGTCACCGTGCGTGGACTTGACCTCGAAGACCCCCTCGCCGATCTCGAGCACCGAGACGTCGAAGGTGCCCCCACCGAGGTCGAACACGAGGATCGTCTGGTCCTCGCCCTCCTTGTCGAGCCCGTAGGCCAGGGCGGCGGCGGTGGGTTCGTTGATGATGCGGAGCACCTCGAGCCCGGCGACCTTGCCGGCTTCCTGGGTCGCGGTGCGCTGGGCGTCGTCGAAGTAGGCGGGCACGGTGATGACCGCCTCGGTCACCTCGTCACCCAGGTAGGCCTCGGCGTCGGCCTTCAGCTTCATGAGCGTGCGGGCCGAGATCTCCTGGGGGCTGTAGTCCTTGCCGTCGATGTCGATCTTCCAGCTGGTCCCCATGTGACGCTTGACCGATCGAATGGTGCGGTCGGGGTTGGTGATGGCTTGGCGCTTCGCCACCTCACCGACGAGTACCTCGCCATTCTTGGCGAAGGCGACCACCGAGGGGGTGGTCCGCGATCCCTCGGCGTTGGGGATCACGACCGGGTCACCTCCTTCGAGCGCGCTGACGACCGAGTTGGTGGTTCCGAGGTCGATGCCGACGGCCTTTGCCATGGGGGTGCTTCTCCTGTGTGAGCGGGGATCTCTGGTTGATTGGGGGATTTGGGGGGGGTCGGAGTCATCCGGTGCGAACCGAACCCGTCGTGGGCTCGCCCCGGCCCGGGCACTCTATCGCCCCTGTAACACCAGACGGCGAATTTATTGCTGTAGCCCACTATAAAACTTGAGTCGCCAACTAGCAACTTTGGTGGCATGTTGTTTTGCCGACCCCGACCCGGCACATTGCCAAGCCGGTTCACGGCCGGGCACGATGAGGTCCATGGCCACACTCATCCTGGTCCGTCACGGCCAGAGCACCTGGAATCTCGAGAACAAGTTCACCGGATGGCACGACGTCGACCTGACCGAGAAGGGCGAGGCCGAGGCCGAGGCGGCCGGCCCGATGTTGACCGACGCGGGACTCCTCCCCGACGTTGTCCACACGTCGCTCCAGCTACGCGCCATCCGGACCGCCGAGATCTGTCTCGCCGAGATGGGACGATCGTGGATCCCCGTGCGGCGGCACTGGCGGCTCAACGAGCGCCACTACGGGGCACTACAGGGACTCGACAAGGCCGAGACCAAAGAGAAGCACGGAGCCGACCAGCTCCACCTGTGGCGACGGGGCTACACGACGCCGCCGCCGCCGGTCGATCCGGACTCGCCGTTCCACCCGGCTCAGGATCCCCGGTATGCGGACATCGCCCCCGAACTACTCCCGGCCAGTGAGTGCCTGGCCGACGTCCTCGAGCGCATGCTCCCGTACTGGTTCGACGGCATCGTGCCCGACCTCCGCCTCGGGCGCACCACGCTCGTCTCGGCCCACGGCAACAGCCTCCGGGCCCTGGTGAAGCACCTCGACGAGATCTCCGACGAGGCCATCCCCGAGCTCAACATCCCCACCGGCCAGCCCCTCGTGTACGAGATCGGCGACGACATGCGCCCGGCCGAGAGGAAGCCCACCCACGAGCGCTACCTGGACCAGGCGGCGGCGGCGGCCGAAGCGGCCAAGGTCGCGGCTCAAGCCGGCTGACACGTCCCCGTCGCGGGAATCTGGTCCCTGACCGTCGGATTCCGACGGTCAGGGACCAGATTCGGCCCTCGTCGCCTCAGACAGCGTCGCTGTTGCGCTCGCCGGTCCGGATGCGCATCAGGCTGTCGACCCCGACCGACCAGATCTTGCCGTCACCGATCGACCCGGTCCGGGCCGACTGCGCAATGACGTCGACCACCTTCTCGACGTCGGCGGCGTCCACCACCAGCTCGACCTTCAGTTTGGGCAGGAAGTTGACCTGGTACTCGGCACCCCGGTAGGTCTCGGTGTGACCTCCCTGGCGTCCGTGGCCCCGGACCTCGGTCACGGTCATACCACTGAAACCAATGCCCTCGAGCCCCTCCTTCACGCTGTCGAGCCGATGATGCTTGATGATCGCTGTTACGAGACTCACCATGGGTTTCTTCTCCTCGTTCGTTCTCGACTACTCACACGTTTTGCCTGTCAAACCTTTGCCTGAGCCTGGGCGGCCGGCGAACCGATGCCCGAGACCGAACCGGGTGCCCCGGTCGCAATCATGTCCGGTCCATAGCCCGGGGCGCCGTGCTCGTGTACGTCCAGGCCCTCGATCTCCTCCTCGGCCGACACCCGGAGAACACCGGCCGCCTTCATGCCGAGGAAGAGCAGACCCGTGGTCAGCGCCACGAAGACCGCGATCGCCAACCCGCCGATGACCTGATCGACGAGCAGGCCGGCGCCTCCCCCGGAGAACAGTCCTTCGACCTCGCTGCCATTGGTCCCGGCGCTGGTGGCGAAGAGCCCTGTGGCGATCAAACCCCAGAATCCGCAGATGCCGTGCACCGAGAACGCACCGACCGGATCGTCGACCCGGAGCCGCTCGACGGTGGTCACCGCCAACACGACGATGACACCGGCGACCGCGCCGGTGATGACCGCCCCGGTTCCCGTCATGTCGCCGATTCCGGAACAGATGGCCACGAGTCCGGCCAGCATCCCGTTGCCGGCCATGGACACGTCGGGTTTGCCCTGCACGATCCAGCTCGTCGCCATCGCGGCGACGGCCCCCGCCGCAGCCGGCAGTGCCGTGAGGACGGCCAAGACCGGAACGGCCAGGTCGGCCTGAAGCTGGGACCCGGGGTTGAATCCGAACCAGCCGATGAACAGGATGAACACACCGACGATGGTGAGCGGGATGCTGTGGCCCGGGATCGCCCTCGGCTTGCCGTCCCGGCCGAACTTCCCGATCCGCGGACCGAGGATCAGCGCCCCCATGAGGGCGGCGGTGCCACCGACGAGGTGCACGAGGCCCGACCCGGCGAAGTCGACATAGCCGAGCTCGTCGAGCCAGCCGCCGCCCCACTTCCAGGACACGACGATCGGGTAGATGAGGGCGGTGATGACCACCGAGTAGACGAGATAACCCCGGAACTGGGCTCGTCCAGCCACGGCACCGGACACGATCGTCGCGGCGGTCGCGGCGAACGCGGCCTGGAAGAAGAAGTCGACGCCCACGTTCAGCGGGTAGTCCATGGCGTCGGCCGGGGCCAGATTCATCAGGCCGGGAATACCGAACCCGGCGAATCCGAAGATGCTCCCGATCGAGAAGTCGCCGGGATAGGCGATACCCCAGCCGATCGCGGCGAAGACCAGTACACCGATCGCGACGTCCATCAGGTTCTTCATCATGATGTTGGCCGCATTCTTGGCTCGGGTCAGGCCGGCTTCGACCAGCGCGAAGCCGGGCTGCATCAGGAACACCAGCACGGCCGCTACGAAGATGAAGATGTTGTCCATGACCACTGTGTTGGTCGCCGACGCATCTTCGGCGAACCGCTCGAAGGTCGGCTGCTCCTGGGCCCAGGCCGGGGACGCCAACGAGGTCAGGGCGATCGCGGCCAGCGGGACGGTGAGCAGTGTTCGGACCAGGTTGGTCCGAACACGGCCGGGATTTCTTTGGGACGGTTTCATCGTGTGCTCCTCGGATCGGGGACGGGAGATCGGGTGGCGGTCAGGGTACGGAACCCCCGTTTCGTGTCGATTCGGTCCGTGTTACGTGTGCCGCACCGTTGGCTGACCGGTTTCTGACATACCGCCGGCCTCCTCGGGCATCTCGAGGAGATACCCCCGTGACCGAACGGTCTTCAGGAGCAGGCCGATCGCCGCGAGCCGCCGCCTCAGTCGTCCAATCGCCACGTCGACCGTGTTGCGACCGGAAACGCCAGCGGGCCAGGCTGCCGCGACCAGCCTCTCGCGGGCCACGACAACTCCCAGGTGGCCGAGCAGCACCGCCATCAGCTCGCTCTCGGTCGCCGAGAGCGCCACGGTGCGACCGCGGTGCCGGACCACGCCGTCATCGAGCCGGGGAGGCGCGGCGTCGAACGCTGCCCGCAGCGAGAGCACCTCGGCCCGGGCCCGGACGTCCGCTCGGTCGACGGGCACGCGGATCCAGTCCTCGAGAGGGTCAGGGGTGACCGGGGGGCTCTCTCCGGCTGCGACGAGGAGCAGCCGGGGCGCGCCGACACGACGGGCCCAATCCAGGCGCGACGTGTCATCGGGCCAGCGGATCAGCTCGACATCCATGATAGGACCGTACGGATCGGCGGTTTCGGCGATGTTTCGTGCGCGTGAACCGTCCCGGTCCACACTTGGGTACCGTGACCGACCGCCCCCGCTTCCATCTCGCCTTTCCGGTCGACGACCTCGAAGCGGCCCGCACCTTCTACGGATCGGTCCTCGGATGCCCCGAGGGCCGAAGCGCCGACCGCTGGGTGGATTTCGACCTCTTCGGCCACCAGATCGTCGCCCACCTGGACGACGAGCATCCCGGTGCGACTCGTAGCCACAATCCCGTCGACGGCGACGACGTCCCGGTCCCCCACTTCGGTCTGCTCCTCGGCGTCGACCGGTGGGAGGAACTGGCCCGACGCCTCCGAGCGGCGGGAGTCACCTTCGTGATCGAGCCGAGGATTCGATTCGCGGGGCAGGTCGGTGAGCAACGGACGATGTTCCTCCTCGACCCCGCCGGCAATGCCCTCGAGTTCAAGGCCTTTTCCGACGACGCCCGAGTGTTTGCCACCGACTGAAGGCCCCGCGGTAGGTTCGTAGACCTATGAAGCGACTGAAGCCCCAGCATCTGGTCGTCGCCCTCGGCGTCGCCATCGGTCTGTTCACCGCCGCCTCGGGAGTGATCCCGCTCATCACCGAATGGCACGACGAGAGCCCGGTCCAACGCGAGGTGTTCGAGAACATCCCGAGCGCCGTGAAGTTGGCCTTCTACACGCTCATCCCACTGCTGCTGGTCTACGGCGCGGTCATGTTCAGCCAGCGGGTCAAGAACTGGCGGCGGGGTGGCCCCGACAACCGCAAGACCACGGCCGAGAATGCCAAGCGTCGATTCGGTGACTTCCGGGCCGGTGTCTACATGCAGACCCTGTTGCGCGATCCGGCGGCCGGCGTCATGCACTCGCTGATCTACTTCAGCTTCCTCGTCCTCCTGGCGGTCACGACCGTCCTCGAGATCAACCACCAGTTGCCCGAGAGCGCCAAGTTCCTGCACGGTGACGTCTACCGGGCCTACGCGTTCGTCGGCGACGCCGCCGGCGTGGTGTTCCTGATCGGCGTCGGGTGGGCCATTCTTCGCCGGTACGTCCAGAAGCCCTACCGGATTCGCATCAAGACCAAGCCCGAACACGCCGTCGCGCTCGGGGTCTTCGCTGTCCTCGGGATCACAGGCTTTCTGGCCGAGGGGTTCCGCATCGCCCTCGAGGGTCGTCCCGACTACGAGCAATGGGCTTTCGTCGGCTGGGGGCTGTCCGGCCTCGTCGATGGCGTCGGCAACCTCTCGGGGTGGCACCAGATCTGGTGGATCACCCACGTCGTCAGCTTCATGGCCTTCCTCGTCATGCTGCCGGTGACGATGCTCCGGCACATGTTCACCTCACCGCTCAACATGTACCTGCGGGACAAGGACCGCCCCAAGGGGGCGATGAAGCCCATGCCGAACCTGATGGAGACCGAGCTCGAGACCTTCGGGGCGTCGACGATCGAGGACTTCACCTGGAAGCAACTGCTCGACACCGATGCCTGCACCATGTGCGGACGCTGCACCAGCGTCTGTCCTGCGCACGCGACCGGCAAGCCGCTCGACCCGCGCGAAATCGTCCTCAAGACGGGCGAGGTCATGGCGGCAACCGGTGACCCCAAGGTCTCACCCCCGATCGGGGTCGACCCCGAGATCACCGTCGAAGCCGACTCCGTGTTCGAACGCATCACGCCCGAGGAGCTTTGGTCCTGCACGAGCTGCAAGGCCTGTGATGAGATCTGCCCGGTCAACATCGAGATCCTGGACAAGATCCTCGACATGCGCCGCTACCTGGCGCTGATGGAGTCCAACTTTCCCACCGAGCTCGGCAACGCGTTCCGGGGCATGGAGAACTCGGGCAACCCGTGGGGCATGAGCCAGAGCGACCGGATGGACTGGGCAAAGGACGTCGACGACCTCGAGGTCGTCGACGGGTCTGATCCACTCGAAGCCGAGTATCTCTACTGGGTCGGGTGCGCCGGCTCGTTCGACGACAAGAACAAGAAGGTCACCCAGGCGATGACCTCGCTCATGCAAAGGTCCGGTGTGAGTTTCGCCGTCCTCGGACCCTCCGAGATGTGCACGGGCGACTCGGCTCGCCGCGCGGGCAACGAGTACATCTTCCAGATGCTGGCCATGCAGAACATCGAGATGCTGGACGGCATGAACGTCAAGAAAATCGTCACCCAGTGCCCGCACTGCTTCAACACGATCGGCAACGAGTACCCGCAGCTGGGCGGCCACTATGAAGTCGTCCACCACAGCCAACTCCTCGAGTGGCTGGTCGATGAAGGCAAGCTCGACCTCGAGGGAGCTCGCCTCGACGAACGGATCGTCTACCACGACTCGTGCTACCTCGGCCGCCACAACGACGTCTACATGGCGCCGCGCAATGTGATCGGCACGCTCGGCGGCGTCGAAGTCGTCGAAGCGCCTCGCAACGGCACCAAGGGGATGTGCTGCGGCGCAGGCGGGGCCCGGATGTGGATGGAAGAGAACATCGGCAAGCAGGTCAACGTCGAACGCAGCCAGGAACTGCTGGCCACCGGTGCATCGCGGGTCGCCACGGCCTGTCCGTTCTGCTTCATCATGATCGACGACGGCGTGAAGGGTGAGGGTGTCGAGGACGACGAGGTCAAGGTTGCCGACCTGGCCATACATCTCATGGACGCGCTCGAGGCCCGCGACGCCGAGACGGATGGCGCCGGGGCAGGACTCGTCGGCGACGACGGTCGGGACGTGACTCCTTCAGAGATCACCTGACCTGCGTCCCCGTCTCAGACGAGCTGAAGGGCCCGTCGAACCGCGGAGTGATCCACCACCGCCGCGCTCAGGGTGGCGACGACGACCGTGACGGCGCCGAAACCCCCGGCGATCGCGGCGAGCCCCACGAGATCGGTTGGAGGCCACGCACCGAAGACGAACGACACAGCGGCCGATCCGACCGCCCAACCTCCGCCCGCTCCGATGACGGTAGCGACGACCGCTACGACGACCGCCTGCCAACCGGCCACCGTGATCCGCTGTCCTCCACTCGCGCCGGCCGTCCAGAGCAACGCCATCTCCCGACGACGGCCTACGGCCGCGACGAACATGGTCGAGGCCAGCCCCACCAGAGCGGTCACGACTGCGACACCGATCACCATCAGCAGCACGGCCTGGAGATCGGCGAACATGGACGATCGCCCATCGATGAGGTCTTCGGCGACCAGGACGGTTCCGAACCCGACCTCGTCGTCGATCACGTCCTGGACTCGGTCGGCGATGGCCGCTGACCCGCTCGGATCTGAGCCGTCGACGTCGAGAAGCACCAGGAGATCAGCGGATGCCGGGAGGTCCTCGAGGAACACGGACCGATCGACGATCCCCGACGACACGAGAGGACCGCCCGCGACCAGGCCCGAGATCTCGAGCTGGCGCGACTGGCCACCGGCGAGAGCGATCCAGATCGACTCGCCAACGCCCCGGCCGAGGTCCGCCGCCACATCTGAGCTCAGGAGCATCTGCGCTGCGCCCCGGGGGATCTCACCGTCTGTGAGCTCGACGACCACCTGCCCCCCGATCTGGTCGAAGTCGATCCCCAGCAATCGACCGCTCTGAGCGTCCACCGTTGCTCCGGCGGAACGGACCGCGCTGGCGGTGGACACGCCCGGAATGCCGCGGACGACCTCGACCGCCCCGGTACTGAAGCCCCCCGTGGTCACGACACCGGAGTCGACGACGTAGTCGGCTCGGACCAGATCGCTCACCGCGGTGGACGCCTCCCGTTGAACGCCGTGGTTGACGACGACGACCGCGACGACCATCCCGAACAGCACGCCGAGCGCGACCACGACGGGAAGCAGCCTGCGCCGCGACACGGCCAGCTCACGTCGGGCGATTCGCGCTGGCACGACGAGCAGGGGACCGAGCGAGGTGGTCGGGCGGCGCGGCGGGCCTGAGGGACGACGGCTGGCCGCGTTCAGTTCGGTGGGTCGGTCGGTGACCGCCTCGACCGGAGACAGCCGAGCGACCCGGGCGGCCAGGGGAATTGCGGCGACCAGAGCCGTGCCCAACGCGACCAGCAATGCCCAGGGCAGGTAGCCGATCATGTCGGTCGCGTCGACCCGGAGGCTGGGCAAGCCGAGTCGGCTCAGCGTGTCACTGAGCAGGGGCAGGAGCGCCAGGGCCACCAGCGGGGCCAGGAGGCCCGCCGCGACGCTGGTGAGGAGGGCGTCGGCCAGCACGACGGCGCGGAGGTTGGCGGGAGAAGCCCCCACCGATCGCAGGAGTGCGTGGTCTCGACGACGGGTTGCCACCACCTGGCGCAGCATCGCATAGAGGGCTATGAGGACCCCCGCCAGCACGAGACCGGTGACGATCCGGAGCACGATCCGCACGGGCTTCGCCGCCACCGACCGCTCGTCCGGACGGGTGGCCTGGTGTTCGTCGAGGGTCACCACCTCGGCCCCACCCATGGCGAGCGCGGCCTGATCGACGGCGTCGGTGGATGCGACGAAGATCGCATCCAGCTGGTCGGGCCGGCCGAGCACGGTCTGGATGTCCTCGGATGTGCCCAGCACCGTCCGACCGAGGGCGGCATCGCCGCGGGCCACTCCGACGACGTCGACGACCCGCAGCCCGCCGGCACCGCCGACGGCGACGACGTCTCCGACCTTGGCCCCGAGATCCGATGCCGACCCGCTACTCAGGACCACCTCACCCGCGCGAAGGTGTCCGGCCCTTGCCCAGGTCGAGATCGAGGCGGTCGGACCAGGTGGCGTACGTCGTCCCGGCCAGGAGCCCCGCCGCGATCGCCGGATCGTCGCCGAGGCGGACCACGACGGGGCCGCTGATACGGCCGTCGACCCAGGTGACTCCGGGCGAGGTCTCGACCAACTCGAGCAGGGTGTCGTCCAGCCCCGACCGAACGACCTCGAGCGGTGAGGAGGTGGTGATCCGGCCCCGAAGCACGAGGTCGGCCCCCGGAGCCGAGTCGAGCGATGCGTTGCCGAGACCCTGCTCGACCGAACCCAGGGCGACCGTGGTGGCGAGGGCGAAGCCGGCGGCGATCGCCAGGGCGATGACGGCCAGGACCCGAGCGGGCCAGCCCTCGGTCATGCCGCGCAGGGTCACGCGGGTGAGAACGCGGCGCGGACCCTTCGCTCGGAGAACGATCCCGGTTTGACCCCCCAACCCCCTCCGCCGATGCCTCCACTCGGCGACGTCCTCGGGCTGATCGGCCTCGATGACCTCGGTGGGGGAGACCTTCATCACGGCGCCGACGATCGTGCGCAGGGAGCGGGTGGACGAGTCGGCGACACCCTCCGTTGGATCGGAATGCGGTGTTCCGGTCATCGACCGTCTACTGTATTGCGGATTACATAGGCCCTGATCGCAGATCTAACCTCAGCGGGAGCGAAGTACATGAAGACGATGTCCAAGAGAGTCGCGGGGATCCTCGGGATCTTGATGGTGGTGGCTGCAGCCTGCACCCCACCACCGACCAACGAGAATCCGTACGCTTCGTTCTCCCCCAGTGTCTCCAACGGTCCAGCTCCCTTGGTGGTGACCTTCGATGCGTCTGCGGCGGGTGATCCGGACGGCACCATTGTGCAGTACGGCTGGGACTTCGGTGACTTCAACACCGGCGCAGGCGAGGTCATCAACCACACCTTCACGACCGGCGGCCAGTACACCGTCCGTTTGACCGTCACGGACAACGAGGGAGCCACGGCGTCGTCGACCACGGTCATCTCGGTCAGCGGCGGGCCCACCGTCGCTCCGACCAATCTGCAGCGCACCGGCTCGGGCTGCTGCGACACCTATGGCGACTTCTCGTGGAACCAGGTGCCGGGCGTGACCCGATACGAGATCAAGCTCAACGCGTTCTTTCTCGGCGGCTGCGTGACCGATCACTCGGGCACCATCGCAGCCCCCGCCAGTAGCGGCCGGGTCCGGGCCTTCGGCCTATGCCTCGGATCGCAGTACGACGTGTCGATACGCGCCGAGGCCAACGGGATCTGGGGACCGTGGTCGCCCAGCAAGCGCATCACCCTCTGACGTACTGAGAATCTCGGGAGGGTTGACCGGTCCCCCGACGGTCAGCCCTCCCGGAACTCCGCTCTGCCCCGCGTTCTGCGGATCAGCGGTAGTTGCGCTCGTACTGTGAGGCCACCGGTCCCTGCTGGTCCTGGTACTTCGAGTTGAGGGCCTCGTGGCCGTAGGGCCGCTCGGCGGGCCGATCGAGCCGCATGAACGAGATCTGACCGATCTTCATGCCGGGCCAGAGCTTGATCGGCAGCGAAGCAACGTTCGAGAGCTCGAGGGTGATCTGGCCCCGGAAGCCCGGATCGATGAAGCCGGCGGTGGCGTGGATGAGCAACCCGATCCGCCCGAGACTCGACTTGCCCTCGACCCGACCCACCAGGTCGTCGGGGAGGCCCACGTGCTCGATCGTGGAGCCGAGTACGAACTCGCCGGGGTGGAGGATGAAGGCCTGCCCCTCGACGACCGAGACCGCTTCGGTCAGGTCCGGATTGGGCCGCATCGGATCGATGCAGTCCGCCGTGTGGTTGCGGAACACGCGCAGAACCGGTTCGAGTCGGACGTCGACGCTCGATGGTTGCACCTGATCATCGGCGATCGGTTCGAGTGTCAGCGAGCCCTCGGCCAACATGGCCCGTATGGTGACGTCGGAGAGCAGCACGAAACCGATCGTAGGGGGGCGGTCGCCGTCCGGCGCAGCCGGGGTGGCGCCAACCGATGTGGTGTGGGCGTTCGCGTGAACCAGGGGATCAGCCGGCGGCCGAGGCGTTTCAGCCTGATGATCGCTTTCGGCCTGCTCGCCGCCGGTTGCGGTGGTGGGTCGTCGGCCGACCCGGATGCGATTCCGGGAGCCGCTCCCTTCGTCGAGGAACCGGCCGGGCCGACCGAGGCCGTAGCGGCCGGCACGACCTTCCTCCGAAACCAGTACGGGTCGATCGACATAGCCAGCTTGTCCCTCATCGCCTACATCGGCCGGAACTGGGACGTACCCGGCCTGGCCGAGGCAGCGGATGCCGCGGCACATCGGCTCGAGACGGACACGCTCGACATCGAGGAGGAGGTCATGATCCGCATGGCGCGACCCGACGAGGTGGCCGCTCCCGCGCCCGCCGGCGCATTCGCGCCGGACTCGACGACCACCACGCTTGCGGCCGTCCTGCGGTGTGACGAGGACCCGCTCGATCGAGCCGGTCTCGCAGCACTCGACCGACTCGCCGAAGGGGGCGGCTACCAAGCGACGCACGCCGCGCTCGCCGTCGTCTGGCTGGACGAGCTGGTCTGTCCTACCGAGGGATCCGGGCAGCGCCGGGATGAGCTCATCGAGTCGATCGCCGACGAGCTGGCCGCCACCGACGCGGTCACCGATCTCGGCGTCGAGCAGAGCGCGGTCCTCCACTACATCGGGGCGGGCGATCGCGTGCCGGCCGACTGGCTCGACCGCGTGCTAGCGGCTCAACGCACCGACGGCGGCTGGGGCGAGCGCGTGTCCACATGGCACATGACCCTTTTGGCTCTCTGGACGATCCAGGCCGAAACTCAGGCCGGCAATGGAGCACCGATGGTGGCGCCACCGGGATGATCCCTCCGACTCGGGCCCGGCCCGGGTCGCCCATCATCTCGCCTGAGCCACCATCAGCTCCTCCGCGGTCATGTCGATGGGCGGCATCTTCAGCATGGCGCTGTGGGCCCCGCCGATGAGGATCCAACGCGCTATCGTCGGGCTCCCCTGCGGGTGTAGTTCAATGGTAGAACATCAGCTTCCCAAGCTGAGAACGGGGTTTCGATTACCCTCACCCGCTCCACTCGAAACCGTTGGAAGTGAGCCGATCTGAGGCTCACACGCTGGATCGCCACCGGACTTCGTGCCTACAGTGTGCCTAGAACATCGGGCGACAGTAGGCACGTATGGGCACCACCAGGCCGTTCGGCAACATCCGGAAGCTCAAGAGCGGGCGCTATCAGGCGCGCTACTGGCACCTCGGGAAACAGGTCCCGGCCGACTCGACCTTCGCCACGAAGGCCGACGCTCGGGCGTGGCTGGCGACGATGGAGACCGACCTCCTCGGTGGGCGGCACGTCAGTCCGTCGAGCGGTCGGGAGCGGTTCGGCGACTTCGCTACACGCTGGCTCGAGGCTCGGGATCTGCGTCCTCGGACACGGGACACCTACGCATCGCAGCTGGCCCACATCCTGGCCGAGTTCGAGTCGGTCGAGCTGCGGAAGATCACGCCCATCGGCCGTTCGGGCTTGGCACGGTCGACTCGCCAAGTCCGACCTCCACGCCAACACCGTGGCCAAGGTCTACCGACTGTTCCGGACGATGTTGGACACCGCCGTCGACGACGGGCTGATCCGAATGAACCCGGTCCACATCAAGGGCGCCGCGGTCGAACGAGCCGTCGAGCGTCCGCCACTCGACTGGGACGACGTCGAGCGCATCGCCGAAGCCATCCATCCCAGGTTCAGCGCGCTCGTGTGGGTCGGGGCCACCTCGGGCCTCCGGTTCGGCGAGCTCACCGGGCTCACCCGCCGTCACGTCGACATCGGCGAGACGAACCCTGCGAGTCGAACAGGCGCTCACCTTCGTGCGAGGCCAGGGCCCGACGCTCGGCCCGCCGAAGTCGGCGGCCGCCCATCGCACGGTCACCATCCCGGCCAGTGCGGCCCAGGTCCTCACCGGCCACATCGAGGCGTTCGTCGAGGACGACCCGGACACGTTCGTCTTCACCTCAGTCAAGGGCAGCCCGCTCCTCAACCGCTACTTCGCTCCGTACTGGAAGCGGGCCCTTCCGGATGCGGGAGTCGATGAGTCGACGCGCTTCCACGACCTGCGCCACCTGGCCGGCACGTCCGCTGCGACGGCCGGCGCCTCGCTGCGCGAGATCATGGCCCGAATGGGCCACGCCTCTGCTGACGCCTCGCTCCGCTACCTCGACGCGTCGGAACGCCGCGACGGCGAGATCGCCGATGCGATCGAGCAACGCCTGAACGGCGACCTCCAGGGCTGAGGGTCCACGAAGGACCGTGGAGGCCCTGTGCGGCGCAGAGCGCTCGACGGATCGGCCGGTCCTGGATCCATCGTCACGCTGGCGCTCAGGGGCTTCGCTCGATACGACCCTCGCGGATGAAGGCCTCGACGTCGTCGGGATCGAAGCGGATGAACTTGCCGACGCGGTAGAAGACGATCCTCCGCTCTGCGACGAGGCGACGAATGAACCTCGGGGTCGTAGCAAGCCGGCTTGCGGCGTCGTCGACGGTGAGTAGCGGACTCGGTGCTTCTTTCGGCTCTGTTGGTACGAGTCCGTTCGCCATACCCCCGGAAGGCGTTGCCGGCGGCCAGACGCGACGCCACCCGATGCGACCTCGAGCACTGACCACGCTCACCCACGATGCCGACCACGAGCCCGCGGCCTGAGCGTGCCGCCCAACGCCGATCGGGCCGATCATCAGCCCACAGACCGATGCCGTCGTCACTGCACCATCGGACCGCTGAATGATGGGCACAGACTCATGGGGGTCGACCGGGTGTCTCTGGTGGGGGATGCTCGGGTGGAGCTGGTTGGCCGGTGAGCACTTGCACAGACCGAGGAGGTTGAGCTCTGGAGCAAGAGGGTGCCCCGGCCGGCTGGTGGGAGCGTTCTGAAGCACTGGTGGGATGTCGTGCCGTTTGAGCACTGATCCATGAGTCTGTCGCCGAAGGCTCTCCAGCTCGACGAACCGACCAGAACAAGGAGGAACCGATGTGATCTTCGTGGGAGATGACTGGGCCGAAGACCACCACGACGTATACGTGTGCGACGCCGACGGCACTCGGCTGGCCCGCCGACGCCTGAGCGAGGGGGTCGCGGGGACCGCCGGGTTCCATGCCCTGGTCGCCGAACATGCCGAGGACCCGGCCGAGGTGGTGGTAGGGATCGAGACCGACCGCGGCTTGTGGGTCACGGCCCTGGTGGAGGCCGGCTATCAGGTGTTCGGGGTGAACCCTCGTGCGGCAGCCCGCTATCGGGAACGACACTCGATGTCGGGAGCGAAATCGGATCGCGGGGACGCCCGGATGCTCGCCGAGCTGGTCCGGGTCGATCGTCACCATCACCGGATGATCGCTGGCGACAGCGCAGCGGTCGACGCGGTCAAGGTGCTGGCACGAGCCCATCAGAACCTGATCTGGGAACGAACCCGCACCGTGTTGCGACTGCGCTCGACCCTGTTGGAGTTCTTCCCCGCCGCGGTCGCGACGTTCCCAGAACTCGGGGATCGTGACGCACTCGCCGTGCTCGCCAAAGCACCGACACCCCAAGCCGCCCGTGCCATGTCGGTGGCGAAGATCCGCTCAGCGCTACGGGCTGGTGGCCGTCAGCGAAACATCGACTCCCGCGCCGCCGACATTGCCGAGAACCTCCGGGTCGAACACCTCGAGGCACCCGACGCGATGGCCGACGCGTTGGGTGCCTCGGTGTCGTCGCTGGTCGCGGTGCTCGTCGTGACCAACCAGCAGATCGCCCGGCTCGAAACCGAGCTGGCCGACCGTTTTGAACAGCACCCGGACGCCGACATCTACCTCTCCCTGCCAGGACTCGGTGTCATCCTCGGCGCCCGGGTGCTCGGCGAGTTCGGGGACGACCCGAACCGCTATGCCGACGCCAAGTCTCGCAAGAACTACGCCGGCACGTCACCCATCACCCGCGCATCCGGGAACCGTCACCTCGTCACCGCCCGATTCGTACGCAACCGCCGCCTCGCGGACGCCACGCACCGTTGGGCGTTCTGCGCGATCACCACCAGCCCCGGCGCACGAGCGTTCTACGACCACCGCCGATCCGTCGGAGACACCCACAACCAGGCACTACGGGCGCTCGCGAACCGGCTCGTCGGCGTCCTCCATGGCTGCCTCCGACACCACACCAGCTACGACGAACACACCGCCTGGGCCCACCGCCCCGAGAACAACCTCACCGCCGATCTCGACACGGCCGCTTGACAACAACCACCCATGGGATGTCTTGCTAGGACGCCTTTCGGCACTCCCAGCGACGACCGACCCGCCAGTGCGCAAAGCGCAACTGGCAAGTCTGTGCCACTCATTTCGGGGTGATCGAGTGCAGTCGCTGGGTGCGGCCGAGATGACAAATCGGCGCCGCGGTGTGTGGCCGTCCAGCAACAGCGATCGCGGGGCCAACACGGAGTCTGCTGACGGACGGCGACCAAGCAGGCACTGCCCGAGCACATGACCCTGGGTCCGGGTCGCCGAGTGGAGCAACACTCCAGCGATGCAGCGGCGAGCTCGCAGCCACCGTGACCGCCTCAGTGCACACCATGGCTTCGCTGATCGCCCAGGCCACCCAACGACGTGCTCGTATCCGATCCGCCCCAGACGCCGACAAGCGCTATCCGGGTGGATGGTGCAGTCGGCCGTGCAGTCGCCGGTGCAGAAGGCCTCAGGCTCAAACAACGCCCGATCGCATGTCGACCGCAGACGGGCCCCGATGAGGAGAGCTTCGGCTCGCACGGCCCGGGCCGGTGGAACGGAGACCGACTTCGGCGCTGGCCTTGACCCGCCCTCGACGGTCTCGCACCCCCTCGTCCATCCTGTTCACGAGGCAGGATCTCGGGCTTGACTATCGGAAGTCGATACATCACACTCTGAGCATGAATCGTTCGGCACAGCCATCGAAGCCGCTGCCCGCCGCGTCGCTGCACGTCGTGCTGGCGCTCCTCGAGGGCGAACTCCACGGATACGGAGTCATGCAACGGGTCGACGAGTTGAGTGACGGCGCCGTGAGAATGGGACCGGGAACGTTGTACGGGACGCTGAACCGGCTCGTCGACGACGGACTCGTCGTCGAGACAACCGACCGCGGCGGAAGAGACGACGCTGGCCGCCGTCGCTACTACGAACTGACCGCGAACGGCCGATCGGTCGCGGCGGCCGAACTCGCCCGGCTCCGCACCCTGGTGAATCGAGCGACAGGGCACCTCGGTGGCGGAGCCATCGCATGAAGACCGACAAAGGCATCGTGCGGACCTACAGCGCACTCCTCGCCTTGTACCCGAGAAGATTCCGCGATGAGTACGGCGCCGACATGGTGGAACTCGTCCGAGAGGCCCTGCTCGACGAGCCGACCCGGCGGGTCGGCTCGCGCATCTTCACCGACCTCGCCATCTCTCTACCAACCCAGCACTTGGAGGCACACATGCAACGCCCATCCACCCATCTCGTCCCCTTGATCTACACAGCGATCGCCGGTGCCGGGGTCCTTCTCGCGCTCGCGGGCGGAACCAACATCACGCTGCTGATCGCCGGCGTCGTCATCGCGGCCAGCGCCGGAACCGCCGCGGTCGTCGCATGGCGAAGGGCCGCCCCCATCGGCCGATCGATCCAAACCGTCCACTGGTGGAAATTCGTATTGGCCGGGCCGATCATGATCGGCGGCGTCATCGCCGCCGCCGAAGCCGGAGCCGATGCCTGGTTCGTCGGCATGTTCGCCGTGTTCCTAGGACTGATCCTGACCGGTGCCGGGCTCCTACTCGGACTGGTGCGCCTCACGGCTCGCCGCCCGCCGGTGCTTCCGACATGACACGGTGCCCACACCTGCCGGCGCAGTGATCGCTGATGTACGTCTGGATTGATCAGGACCTCTGCACGGGCGACGGCCTCTGCACGGATCATTGCCCGGAGGTGTTCGTGCTCCTCGAGGACGGCATCTCCTACGTTCACAACGGCAAGCAGATCGCCAACGACCCCGGCGGCGCCGCCAGCACCGTCTCGATCCCTGGGCGCCATGATGCCGCCGTGATAGCCGCGGCGCTCGACTGCCCGGGTGAGTGCATCTTCATCGACGCAGAAGGAGAACCGCCGTGCCCAGGATGAACATCGACGAGACAGCGTGCGTCACCATCGCTGCGCCCGTGGAGCTCGTACGTCGCCAATTCGGCGACATCGACCATCATGCCCGTAGCCATCCCCACCGCGGCGTCAGATTCGACGTCATCGACTCCACGAGCGAACAGACCCACTACCGCCAGACAAGCCGCGTCGGTCCCTTCCGCATCTCCCAGACGTTGACACTCGCACACACCGCCACCGGGCCACTCGTCAACACCGTGACGGCGGGACCCTTCAGCGGCGGAACCATCACCTTCGCAATCGCGTCCGAAACTGCCGACACCACGAGGGTCGACGCTCGACTCAGCGCCACAACAACAGGCATCGAGGCGCTGATCGGACGCATCACGAGACGCAGACTGCAGCGCACCCTCGCGGCCGCACTCGACGAAGACCGCATCGACCTCGAGTCCGGCAACTATCAGTCGCCACCGAAATGATCGTGATGCGACGCGATCCCGAGGAATCCGACTCGGTCCGCGGCCGACGCGCAGCATTTCGACAGCGCCGGGGAACCACGACCCCGGTCATGATCGGCGCAATTCTCTTCGCGGTGATCTTTGCCGGCTGCGAATCCAGCACCAGTCCCGAGGCCTCGACGTCGACCGCACCCGTCGCCGCGACCACGACATCCACAACAGTTTCTGCGTCACGTCCCTCAGCGTCGGATGCAGCCACGGATCCCGGCGACCTCTACGCGTATGAGGTGGGCTCGGGGAAGATCACCCGCTTGACCGATGATCCAAGGATCGACGGTGCCCCGGCCTGGATGCCCGACGGCCGGGGTCTGCTCTTTGGGCGACTGGTGTCGGGTGCCGACCCGGCTACCGGCAACTCCGAGATCCTGCTCATCACTTCCGATGGGCTCAGCGAGCGACAGCTGACGGATCACCCCGCCGCCGATACCACCGCCAGGCCTTCATCGGACGGACGCTTCGTGGTGTTCTCCAGCGAACGAGACGGCAACCCGGAGATCTACCTCCTCGACATCGCCTCGGGCGACCTGACCCGTCTCACTGACGATCCAGCCGCCGACCGGTTCCCGGCGATCTCCCCCGACGGGCGAACGATCGTCTTCACCAGCGACCGCACCGGTGACGACGAACTCCACGCGATGGACATCGACGGCGCGGAACCCCGCCAACTCACCGACACGCCAGGGACAGACTGGCTGCCCGAGTTCTCCCACGACGGGACCACGATCGCATTCGCGACCGAACACAGCATCGACCTCATCGACAGCAGCGGCGCCAACCGTCGCACACTCGCCGAGAGCGTCGGCAACCACCCCAGCTGGTCACCCGATGGCACACAGCTCGCCGCAGTCACGAAGACCGACAACGGCGACCTCGCCATCTGCATCGTCGATGTCCCTGCCGGCACGATCACCGTGCTCACCGGCGACAACTACGACGACTACTACCCCGCATGGTCCCCCGACGGTCAGCGCATTGTGTACACCCGCTCACCGCACTCGGAATGACTCCCGGCGCCAGAAGTGGAGCTGCGATCGAGGCGGGAGTCAGGCTCCAACCTCGATGTCACGTTCAGCACCATTGCCCTCACCCGCAGTCTCGAGGAGGGCCGAGACGATCTGGAGTCCGGACCGTACGCGTCCGGCTCGGAGCGATCTAGCCGGTCGCATGTGATGACGCACTACGACACCCTCGGCGTCGCTCCCGACGCTTCCGATCCGGAGCTCCGGGCGGCGTATCGCAGGAGGGCAAGGCAGGTCCACCCCGACCTCCGCGGACAGCGAACACCGGCGCAGCGGGCGCAGCGGGCGCAGCGGGCGCACAGCGAACGGGAAATGCAGCGCCTCAACGAAGCGTGGCATGTGCTCCACGAACCCGATCGCCGGCGTCGTTACGACCGTTCGCTCGGTGAGTTTCGAGCTGACGTACGCCACCCTGAGCCTGCCACCGACACTCCGCCGGTACACGTCAACGAACCCAACCGGCCTACCCGCGTTCTCCCTGTGATGGCCCTACTCGGCGCCGCACTGATCTGCATGATTGCCGTCGCGTCAATCATTCTCCATGAGACGTCCACCCGCGCTCCGGACGACGGCGTGGGCGCCGTCATCGCCGGCGACTGCGTCAAAGTCCGCAGTGGGCATATCAGCAAGCTCGTCCCGTGTGATTCAGGAAACGACGGTCAGGTCGTCTCGGAGATCCGGCGCGGCCAAAGTTGTGCCACGACTTCAGACCGGCTCGTCGATGGCCACAGCGGATCGACTTTCGTCTGCTTGGACACGACGAGACACCCATGAACCGAGCTGGGGGCGCTCGGCGAGGCTGGGGCGCGTCCCGTCCGATTGTCGCCTTCGATCGGGACGAGCGGGATTTGGCCAGCTCGTCAAGCGGGCCACTCCGGGCTCCGTCCAGCACTGGCCCACGGCGTCGGTTCGGCATAACTCCGGCGAGCGCCACACGAGGCGGCGTAGCCTTGAGGTGATGACCGACGCGCCACGAGACCTCATCGTTCGAGATCCCAAGATCTGCCACGGCCAGGCGACCATCCGGGGCACGCGGGTCATGGTGAGCGTGATCCTCGACAACCTCGCCGCCGGCCTCACCGAGGATGAGATCCTCGCCGGCTATCCGTCCGTCACACGTGAGGGCATCCGCGCGCCCATCGCCTACGGCGCAGAGCTCGCCCGGGACGAGTACCCCGCAGTCACCGGGTGAGGATCAAGCTGGACGAGAACCTTTACGCCGACTCGGCGGCCGTGTTCGCCGCCTCGGGCCACGACGTCGACACGGTGGCCGACGAGGGCCTGCTCGGAGCCGACGACGCGTCGGTGGCGGTGGCGGCGGCCAGCGAAGGGCGCCTCATCGTCACCTTGGACCGCGGCTTCGGAGACATCCGCTTGTACCCACCCGGCACCCACGCCGGAGTCCTGGTGCTCCACTTGAGCACGCATTCGCTTCCGGAGACGAAGCGCTCCCTGGGGCACGTGGTCAGCAAGGTCAACCTCGACGACCTCGCCGGCTGTGTTGCTGTGTATCGCGACGGCAGCCTCCGCATTCGGCGACCCCCTGGGGACGGTTGAGCATCCGGACGCTGGACGGCTCGCTGGATCATGGCGATCGAGTGAATGGCAAGCGATCGATCGGCCGATCCGACAAGCTCAGTATCGGGCCTGCCGTGCCTACAACGTGCCTAGAACATCGGCAAACAGGGGTCACCGACGGGCTGCTGCAGGGCAGTGCCGAATCTCCCGCGATCCCTTTGTTTGCAACGAGAACGCTGCCGTTGACGCAGTCGCTCGAAACCCCCTCGAACAGCTTCCCAAGCTGAGAACGGGGTTTCGATTACCCTCACCCGCTCCACTCGAAACACGGGAAGGTTGCGCAGGTCGTTCACGATCGGACAACCGTATCTCCGTGCTCGTAGGACTGTCGTAGCGTCGAGACAACGAGTCGCCAGTGGTTGGTACGGGATCGTGCGGCTCGGTCCTCCGACACGTACGGAACTCCACACCTCCGGATCCGGAGATGCGTGGAGTTTCGCTCGTTTTGCCTGGTGGTCGTAGGTGATCGAGAGCTGTGCGGCTTCGTGGACCGGCGGCGGTCCTCGGCGCTGGCCGACTGAAGGATGGCGACGATGCCCTGCATGCGTTCGACCACGTCGCAGACCTGGGAAGCGGTCATGCCCTCGCCGGTGGTCATCTTGCGGCGGAGCTCTGCATCGCGATGGCTGTTTCTGTTGGTCAGGGCAGTGGGTCCGCGTCACCGGCAGTCGCTCGAGGACCTCAGCCAGGTGGATTCATGGGACACCATCGCCGAGTCGGGGAAGACTTGAGGCAGCACGGGTGGCTGTCCCTGTCGTTGTGCTGGCGGCGAGTAGGGTCCGTCGATGCATCGACCGAACCGACTCTCCGCCATCGCTCTCCTGACAACGCTCGCGATTGTGCTTTCGGCCTGCGGGTCGTCTGACTCGGATACCGAGAGCTCCGGTGCGTCAGCTTCGACGGACGCTCCGGACGGCGCCACCGAGCCGACCGCGCCGAACGGGGACGCCGGAGATCCCGCGGGAGAAAGTGGGTCGGGGACGGTGAGCGTCGATGGTGTCGAGCATTCGGACTTCGTCGGCGAGTGCCTGATCAGCCGAGGTCTCGACCCTGTGACCTATGAAGCGTTGGAAGTCGGGGACCTCTCCACCGAGGGACTCAACGTCGTGGTCGGAATCGACAACGTGGCCTCGGGACCGGAGGTCGAAGCCAACTACGTCATGGTCGGCGCGACGACCTTCCGAATGGCCGGAATCGGTGGCCCGGGAACGATCGACAGCATCGACTACGTCGGACCGCCGCCCTCGACCAGTGCGACCGAACTCGTGCTCGTCGCCTTCTCCGGAACCACCGACGACGGACTCTCGGTCGTCGCCGAAGTCGTCTGTGAAGTCGGTTTGGGCTGAGCTTCGACGCCAATCAGTGACGTCTGCTCGTTGCATCGGCAGCGAGTAGGGGACGGCCGCGACGTTGAGGGAACCCGGTTGGTCAGGCGGCGGCTGCCGTCTGTGGGGTCATGATCATCTCGTATTCGATCGGCGTCAACCGGCCGAGGCGGGCTTGGCGTCGGTGTCGCTCGCCAGTGGGATGGGACCACCGGTTCGCCAGTGGCATGGGACCACTTCCGGGGTTCGGTCAGGTCCGACGACGGGATGATCGTCCGGATGTGGGCGTGTCGTCAAGGCCGCCGCTGACGATGGGTTTCTGGCGTTGCCGGTAGGACTCGCCGTCGAGCACGAGTTCGTGGGCGGCTGACTGGAGCCGGTCGATCGCGGATTGGGCGAGGAGCGGGTCGGCCATGAGTCCGAGCCACTCGACGGGCTCTCGGTTCGAGGTGACGACCGTGGCTGCTGTTCGGTGGCGTTCGACGATGAGTTCGTAGATGTCGGCGGTGTCGACCGAGTCCATCGGTTGCAGTGCGAAGTCGTCGATCAGCAGTAGGTCGACGCGCAGCAGTTTGCGGATCTCGACCTCGTGGCTGTTGTCGAGCCGCGACGCGCGGAGTCGCTTCAACAGCCGGTCGCAGCGTTCGAAGTGGGCGCTGATGCGACGTCGGATGGCGGCGTGGCCGAGGGCGGTGGCGAGGAAGGTCTTGCCGACCCCGACTGGTCCCATGATGACGGCGTTGTGGCCGGCGTCAACGAAGCGCAGCGAGCACAACTCGTTCCAGATGGCCCGGTCGTAGGTGATCTTGGTGGTGTCGTCCCATCGGTCGAGGGTCATGGTCGGGTCGAGCCCGGCGGTCTTGGAGCGCCGGTCAGCTGAGGTGTTCTCGCGTCGGGTGACTTCGTCGGCGAGGACGAGTTCGAGGAACTCGGCATGTCCCATGCCGCCGGTCGACGCGAGCGCCAAGCGTTCGGGGAGGGTGTCGAGACAGCGCCCCAACTTCACTCGCCGCAGGAGCGCCTTGAGCTCGGGGGTGACGGTCGGGGTGGTGCTCATCCGGCCACCTCCTGCTCGCCGACGCGGACAGCGAAGTGGCTGTCATCCCTCGCGAAGCGCGGGGCGACGACCGTGCCGGGCAGGGCCTGGGGGACTGGCGTGCCGTCGGTGGTCTCGGTGCCTCGTTCGAGCATCCGTCCGATGAGCGGCACGTTGATGGCTTCGGCGTCGAGGGCTCGCTCACACGCGGCGTTCACTCGGTCGGGTCCCCACTTCTTCACGAGGCCCAACAGGGCGTAGACCTGGCGCATCTTCGTCCACGGCAGCGGGATGTCCAACAGTGCGGTTGTGTAGGTGCCGATCGCGTCGCCGTGGCTGGCGGCGAGACGTTGCAGCTTGGCGAGGTCACGCATGGCGTAGATGGTCTTGTCCGATGGCAGGTCTTCCGGGTCGGTCGACCGGCCACCAGGCCGTTGGCGGGGATGGACCTTGATGAGCTGACCCCGGGAGAAGACCCGCACCAGGCTGCGGTCGGCGCGCACGTCGACCCGGGTGCCGATCAGGTTCCCGGGGATCGAGTAGAGCGCCTTGGCCACCTCGATGTGATGGTCCCGATGAACCTTCGCCGTCGCGTAGATCGGCACGTCGTAGACCGACGACGGTGCCGGCGCCAGGACCGGGGCCTCTTCGAGACGGAAGTGTTCGGCCGGGCGCAGCTGCGTCGTCCCGTGGATGCGCATCCCAGCCCGCTGCCGGCACCACACCTCCATCCGCCGCTGGGCGTCGGCCAGGTCGATGAAGGTCTCGCCGGCGAAGAAGTTGTTGCGCACATAGGGCACGACCCGCTCGACGCGGTAGGTTTGTCCTGCGGCGACCGCACCCGGGCCGGATCGATCACGAAGCCACGGGCTTGCGCGTACTCGACGAACGCCCGATTCAACCGCGGCTGCAGCGGATCGGCCTGGTCGACGACGGTCTTCATGTTGTCGGGGATCACCGTGGCGAACACACCACCGAAGAAACCCCATGCCGCCTCGAACCCGGCGATCACATCATCGAGCGTTTGGCGGTGCGTGAGCCACACGAAACTGAACCTGGACACGACCGGCGTGAACACCAGCGCCCACAGATCCCGCTGCTTGCCGGTCTCAGGATCGGGGATGCGGCCGAGCTTGCCGAAGTCGACCTGCAACTCATCACCCGGCGCCCCGTCGTTCACCCGGACCGTCGCGTCCCGGATCGAGCGGCCGATGCCGAGTTCCTCGAGCGCGTAGCGGTGCAACGTCCGCTCGGGCACGACCACGCCCTCGCGCTCCAACAGCTCGTGGACCTTGACGACCGTAAGCCCGTCCTTGTCCTTGCCAAGCCACTTCTCGAGCTGGTCTCGGTGCGCATCAAGCAGCCGGCGCGCTTCGCCTCGGCCGTCGGTGCGATGGGGCCGCACGCGCTCGACGACCTGGCCCAACAACACGTCGGTCACCTGCTCCTCGCCGCCGGCCCGATCCACACCGAGCTCGACCGCAGCGTCGATGTAACGACGGACCGTCTTACGGTCCATCCCCACCAACTCACTGATCGGACGCTGACCCTTCCCACGTAACCACAACCGCAGCACTTCTCGAACTTCGAACACACGAACCTCCCGGAACGCCATGCCGCCTCCTATTGGTCTCGTCGACAACGGCGACAGCAAGCCGAGCGTCAACGACACCGGAACTGGCGGACCCCGGGAAGGTGGTCCCATCACTGGCGAAAGGGTGGTCCCATAACTGGCGACGAGATGGTCCCATCCCACTGGCGAAACTCACGCCACGTGGTCCCATCCCACTGGCGGGCGACAGCGTCGGCGACGGTGGTAGGTGCGTTCGATCCAGGTCACGATCTCGATCCGGAGGTCGTCGCGACTCTCCCAGCGGCGGCGGCGATTGAGCACGTTCTTCTGCAACAAGGCGAAGAACGATTCCCATGCGATGCCGTGCCAACGTGTCGCTCGCCCGGTGATGAACCTTCCGAGCGCGAGATCGACCAGGTTCAACCAGTCGCTGCAACACCAGCTTGGTGAAGGGAGCGTAGGTGCTCGTCGAAGGCTTCGGCGGGGGTCTTCCGGTCGAGGGTCTTCCGGGGTCTGGTGTTCAGTGTGTGCGCCGGCTTCGATCTCGTCTGCGGACCATCGCGACAGGTCGGTGCCCTTGCGAAAGTAGTGGCGCAGGAGACCGTTGGTGTTCTCGTTCGCCTGACTCCGCTTGCCCGGATCGTCGGAAGCACTGACCTCGACCGTCGTCCGACACGAACCCCCATTAGGCGGCCAGACGTCACTCGGAGTTGGGTCGGATAGGTCCACCGACGTGAACCCCCACACCCTCGGCACGCTCAGGGGCCAATCGCTCACCTGGCTGTGACCGCAGGGCGCCCTCTCGCGCGTAGCACGGGCAAACAGTGGTCAGCAGCCGTATCCAGCGGCAGGGCCGAAGCCCATCTTGCCCTTACCAGTCTCCAAGTCCCCTCAATCGCGGGTCGACCCCAGGGTGCTGTGGGAGCAGTCGGAAACCGCCGACCGGGCCTCTCCGAAACCGAGTTCCGTCCGACTGTTCGCCTTCGATCGGGACGGGCGGCATGACTCTCGCGAGCGCCACACGACGCGGCGTAGCCTTGAGAGGATGACCGACGCGCCACGAGACCTCATCGTTCGAGATCCCAAGATCTGCCGCGGCCAGGCGACCATCCGGAGCACGCGCGTCATGGTGAGCGTGATCCTCGACAACCTCGCCGCCGGCCTCAGCGAGGATGAGATCCTCACCGGCTATCCCTCCGTCACACGTGAGGGCATCCGCGCGGCCATCGCCTACGGCGCAGAGCTCGCCCGGGACGAGTACCCCGCAGTCACCGGGTGAGGATCAAGCTGGACTAGAACGTCTACGCCGACTCGGCGGCCGTGTTCGCCCGCCTCGGGCCACGCCGTCGACACGGTGGCCGACGTCGGCTCCTCGACAATGAGGCGATAAGACGATCGCTCATCCCCTACTCACCCGTGTGCCTCCAACATCGCGACCAGCTCATCGCGCCGCGCATCGAACTCGGGGCAGATGCCGAATACGGCGCCGTCGACGAGTCGTTCGGCGATCGCCGGGTCATCGAGGTTGAACACCGCACGGGCGCTCAACGCCTCGAATTCGTCGTAGGTCGGCTGGCCGTCATCGTCGGTCACGGCTGGCGGCCCGCTCAGGTACCGGCAGAGATCACGACTGACCGATTCTGGCCAGAGTTCGAGCGGACCCAGGTCGTCGGGTCCGTATCCCGCCCCTGGCCGCGCGAACGAGGACCAAACTCGACTCTGCGCCTCGGTGGCCTCGCGGACTACATCGGTGCATTGCCCCGCCGAGTCGACGGTGTAGGTCGACAGCAGATCCACCGGGGTGCTTCTCGTCCTTCCCCGATAGGAGTACTCGAGCCACAGCGTGTCCATCGAAATGGACCCCTCGAAGTCGCAGTATTCCATCTCGAACCAGACGACGACCTGGCCGAGCCATGGAGTGTCGGTGGGTCGCCAGGGTCGGTGATCGGACGCGTCGCCCCGCAGTGTCACCGCGTCCCGTTCGGTATCGAGTTCCCAGCCCACGGGTTGGATCGCCTGCAACGCAGGACTCGGCAGGTAGACCCGCTCGATCACGACGCCGGGGTCCTGCGCATGGGGGCACACCCTGATGCCGAGCCGGTCGCCATGGCGGAATGTCGTCCGATACTCGGTCTCCCCTGCTGCATCCAGTGTCTCGACGTCGGAGGCGATCATGCCGCCGCAGCTCTGCTCGATCTGCGGGGTCGCGGAGTAGTAGCTGAACGCGGCGAGCCCGGCCAGCGCTATCACCATCACGACTCCGAGCTGAGCGGCCCGAGCCCAACCGCGTTGAAGCGTCCACCGCCGCCACAGCGGGATCGGGCCCTCCAGTCCGGCGTCGACTCGGAACTGGCGCACGATGTCACTCGGATCACCGAGCGACGCCATCAACTCATCGGCGGTCTCCGCCGGAGGCCTACCCGAGAGGATCTCCGCGGTCTCGAGAACGACGGAGCGTCGCGGACGGCTCGGAAGGCCCGTGGCCTCTCGATCGACCTCGACCAGGTACGACCGCTCGATGTCGCTCAAGGAGACATTGCTCGCCACACGGTGCAACCGTCGCGCTCTCCGGCTCACAGGTTGCCGCCTTCGCCCGAAGCGAACACCGAGGTGACGACCTTGGCGAGGGCGTCCCAGGTGGCCAGTCGGTGGGAAAGCTCCCGCCGACCCGCCGCGGTCAACGAGTAGTAGCGGCGGGCCCGGCCGTTGTCCGCGATCTCGCGCTTGGAGGTGAGCAGACCCTGTCTCTCCATGCGTTTGACGCTTGTGTACACCGTCGCTTCGCTCACGTCGATGAGGCCGTGGGTCCCGAGGGTCTGCGAGATCTCGTAGCCGTAGGACTCGCCGTCGGCGACGACGCGCAGGACGAGCATATCCATCACACCGCTCGCCAGCTGATCGCTGCCCCGTTGCTGTGGCCGTTCATCGCTCATACCGTGCAATACACAGTAACAGACGACGGACAGTATCGCCGGCGCGCCATCTCTCTGTCGCTGTCGTCGGTCAGCCTCTCGGGAGATTCGCTCTTCACGCGACCTGGCGAACTGACGATCGTTCGACGCCAGCCGCGCCGCTAAGCGTTCGGGTCGTCGACTGCCAGACGTTCGAAGTAGCTCCGCAGTGTCGTGGTTCCGAGCGGCGGCCCGACGCCGTCCACTTCGCCGGCAACCACGATGAACTCGGCCAGGTCGCCGAACTGCTTCGAGAGAAGCCTCACTCCTCTCACCAGCCCGCCTGCCGCCCACAGCGGAACGGCGGTGATCTTGGGCGGCTTCTGCAGAACGTCGAACGCCAGCAGGGCCGCCTCACGTTGCGTCATGACTTCGGGTCCGCCCGCTTCGACTTCGAGGTCGTCACCCTCGGTCACATCGACGCACACCTCGGCGAGGTCGCGGCCATGGATCGGGCTCATCCTGTTGGACCCGTCGCCCACGAGGAACGAGCGGCCCCGCTTGGCCATCGTCAGGAGGGCACCCATATCGGAGAAATAGCCACAAGGCCGCACGACTCGGTAGTCGAGGCCCGACGACTTCAGCTCGTCGACAACTCTCTCATGTGCGGTGGTTATTGCGAGACTGGCGATCTCGGGCTTCTCCGCGCCCTGCATCGACACATAGACGAACTCCTGCACTCCGCTTTCCAGCGCCATCTCGATCAGCGTGTGGTTGCACTGATAGTCGACCTGTTCGAAGGTCAAGCCGTCTCGCTGGCGGGAAATGCCCACGCAGGAGAACACGATGTCGATGCCGTCCATCAAGCCGGTCAGCGTGTTCGGGTCGGCGAGTTGGCCGACGAACACTTCGTCGACATCATCGTCACCGATACCCGGGGCCGTGAACGGGCCGGATCGACGCAGGCGCTCTTCGTCGCGGGTCAGCGCGCGCACCCGATAACCGCGCCCCTCGAACGCCTTCACGACGAACTTACCCAGATACCCGGTTGCTCCAGCGACCAGGACCCGTCGAGCGTCGTCGGTCATCGATACCTCTCATCTGGTGGCCGGTCGGTATCGCGGTGGATCCCGACCCTCGTCCCCGAGCAAACCATGAACTCCGGCAGGAGCCGCAGTCAACCCCGTCCGATGCCAGGCACGAAGCGCCCGACGAGTGATTCGTATGTCGCGTATGCGGTCCCGTGCCACTGCCGCAGGTGCGGCTCCTCGACGTAGCGGACCTGGAGCTCGATGGCGACGGCGAGGAGCGCCAGTCCCGTGAGCGAGATGACGTTCGGGACCATCAAGGTGAGCCCGGCGGCGGCCATGAGCATGGCACTGAAGATCGGATTCCGAACTATTCCGAAGGCCCCCTCGGTGACGAGCGCGGTTCGCTCGTCGGTATCGATTCCGATGCGCCATTCGGCTCCCATGTCCATCTGCGCCATGAACGTCAGCGCTATCCCCAGAGCGGCGATGACGACCCCCGTTCCTCGGATCCACGGATTCGTCGTGATGGGGTCGAGCCCGATGATCTCGGCCACCGGGGCGGCGACACCGGCGAGCAGAGCCAGGACCAGGATCCAGCCGGCAGCCCATTCCAGGGATCCGAACGAAGCGGTCAGGACGCCGGCTCGGATGCCGGTGTCCCCGGTGGTTCGCTTCTGAAGGAAGGTCCGTAGAACGAAGACGACGAGGAACATCGCTACGAACATGCCCAGGGCGGCGACGGCGATCATGTGTCAGCCAGGATAGGGACCGGTCGAGGCCGATCTCAGCCCACCAGGTTGAGGCACATCGCAGCTACCCGGACCGTCAGCCGTTGACCCCAGGTGAGCGCGAGCGCGTCCTGCTCGATCCCGTCGCCGAAACAGACCAGATGATCAGACTCCGAGACGAGGCTCACCTCCTCGGAGCCGGTCAGGACTCCCTCGGTGAGAGCCGTTCCGGTGGCCGGCGACGGCCACGCCTCGCGTACGAACCAGCACAGTGCCTTGTCCGATCGACCCGGCAATATCAGCGAACTGCGTCGCTCCTGCCAGGCCGACCTGAGCCAGCCCGTCGCCCCTGTGCCCGTACCGACGAGAACGCCCGACGAAGACTGATGCTCGCTCGCTCCGTCGGTGAGGTCGATTCGGTACCGGGACGACTGATGCGTCGGATGCCCGACGTAGACCTCGTTGAGGGCATGCAGCACCTGGTGGTCATCGGTCATCGCCTCGACCATCGTCAGTCCGGTGAGAGCCGGTGCCGGATCGGTCGCTGCAGCCAGGAGCGCTTCCGCCGCTTCGGGGGGATGGGTCACGAGCACGCCGGCGTTCCTCGTCGGCTCCGGGTTGATACCGACGACGGGTTGTCCGTCGAGGTACTTGGCGACGTTGGCCACCAGGCCGTCCTGGCCCACGACGACGACAACGTCCTCGGGACCGAAGACGAACCGGTGCAGATCGGCGCGTTCGACCTCCGCCCGCCGCCACTCCACCGGGACCACAGCGGTGATCGTCTGCCTCGCTGCGACGGCGAGCTCGTGGCGTTCGATGACCTCGGTGATCGTCCTCTTTCGCTCGCCGAGGAAGAACTCGGCGTGCTGACGGGTGCCGTGCCTGGATATCAACTCCTCGTACTCCGTGCGGCGGTGCACGACGACGGCTCGGGGTCGGAGGCTCACGGTGCGTCCCCGTCACGGGGACCGACCGGCGCAACGTCGGGCTGGGCGAATCGGGCGAGGACGGGGGCCAGGAGGTCCGGGGTGACCGTCAAGTTGCTGATGTTCGGCAGGTTGGCGGCCAGTTCCTTGAGTGCGAGTCCGAGGAGGGTGGCCTGCTCGAGATCGCGGTAGGCGGCCAGCCTGCCGGCTTCTGCTTCTGCTTCGGCCTCGCCGACCACCCGGGTCGTATTGGCAGTCGCATCGGCGATGACCCTCCGCTGCTCGGCCGTCGCGTCCGTGGCGATTCGATCGGCGGCCGCTTTCTCCGTCGCACGTTTCCGGTCGTTCTGGCCGCGCCGTTCGACGAGCTCCTCCTCCCGGCGTGCCAGCTCTATCTGGTTCCGGAGCTCGTTCTCGGCGATCGCACCTTCTCGCTCGACCGCCAGAGCTCGCCGCTCGTACGTCGCCCGATCGGACTCCTGTTGAACCTGCTCCCGCGTCACCGTCTGGAGCGCGCGCTCGAGCTCCGCGTCGGTCCGGATCGCGACGATCCGGACATCGGTCACGCCCAGGCCACGCTCCGCCAATCTCGGGTCGTCGGCGAGCGCCGCAGTGACACTGTCCCTGACGGGCCCGATGCCATGGGCGAGGGCCTCCTCCATGGTCATCTCCGCCAACTGCTCCAGCGCAGGCTGCTGAGCTACTTCGGTCAGCAGTCCGCCCAACGTCTCCAATGGCGTGCCGTTCCATTGCCCCGTGTCCGGGGCGATCGCGAAGTCGATCCTGGTCGCGGCCAGCGCCGGGTCCGTCACCCGGTACGCCACGGTGGCCTGGACCGTCACGTCCTGGAAGTCGGCGGTCCGGGCGTGAAAGAGCAGCGCCTGCTCTCGGTCCTCGAGCGGAACCTGACTCAGCGCTGCCGTACGCGGCCGGAACCAGAAGGCCAGTCCGGGTCCGGCATGCTTCACCCGTCCGTTGTGCAGGTGCTCGATATGGGCTGTGGCGTCGGCCCGGAGGTGATGGATGAAAGGGAATCTGGTGATGTCGGTCATGTCGTCCGCTCCTTCTCGTCATGGTGACGATAACCTATCCTCCCATTATCGTCAAGGTGACGATTAAACTGGGGAGATGGAGCCTCAACGATTCACCGTCGCTGTCGACCTCGTCATCCTCACCGTCGACGACGACCAGCTGCGCGTGCTCTGCATCCGCCGTGGCGTGAAACCGTTCAAGGGGTACCGAGCGCTACCCGGCGGGTTCGTCCTGCCGAAGGAGGATCTGTCGGCAGCAGCTGAGCGGGAGCTCTCCGAGGAAACCGGCGTGAGCGGGGTCGGTGTGCACCTGGAACAGCTCGGAACCTACGGCCACCCGCAGCGAGACCCTCGCGGCCGCGTGATCGCCGTGGCCTACCTGGCCCTGGTACCGGATCTCCAACCGGCGACGGCCGGCTCCGACGCCGCTGCCGCCGAATGGCTGCCCGTCGCCACGGTTCTCGACTCGAGCAGGCTCGCTTTCGACCACTACGAGATCCTCACCGACGGGATCGAACGCGCTCGAGCGAAGCTCGAGTACTCCCCTCTGGCGACGGCCTTCTGCCCGGGCGAGTTCACGATCAACGAGCTTCGCCAGGTCTACGAAGCGGTCTGGGGCACCCGACTCGATCCGCGCAACTTCCACCGCAAGGTCACCGGCACCCCCGGGTTCATCGCTCCGACGGGGCAGACCACGACCCGGCAGGGCGGAAGACCGGCTCAGCTCTATGCGCGCGGGGATGCGGTTCTTCTGCATCCGGCAATGCTCCGTCCCACCGTTCGCTCGAACGAGTCGTAGGCGAGCACCGCCAGATCCACCCAACCGCCGACGCCCGGGGGAGGACGGACCCGAAGTGACCGATGACCCTGCCGGGCGCGCCCGTTTCTTCGTATCTTCGGTGCCATGACTGAACGGATTGTGATCATCGGTGGGGATGCCGGCGGCATGGCCGCGGTCTCCCAGATCCGAAAGGGTGCTCCCCGTGCCGAGATCATCGCTCTCGAAAAGGGGCGATGGACGAGCTACGCAGGATGCGGCATCCCGTTCCTCGTCGGCGGCGAGGTGGACGGCGGCATCGATCGACTGGTGGCCCGTTCCCCCGAGCAGCATCGCAAGACCGGTCTCGATCTCCGGACCGGTCACGAGGCGATCAGCATCGACGTGACGACCCGCCAGGTCGATGTGCACGACCGGGATGGGGACCAGCGCTACAGCCTGGGCTTCGACCAGCTGTTGATCGGCACCGGAGGTCGCCCCATTCGGCCGCCCTTCCCTGGCATCGACCTGCCGTTCGTCCAACCCGTACACGGGCTGGACAGCGCGGCCCGCCTGCTCGAGCTCGCCGAGGACGATTCCATCCGGGACATCGTGGTGGTCGGGGCCGGCTACATCGGTCTTGAGATGGCGGAGGCATTCCTGAACCGAGGGCGAATACCGACGGTGATCGAGATGGCCCCCCGACCGCTGGCACTGCTCGACCCGCAAATGGGGGACCTCGTCGGCCGGGCCATGCTCGATCGCGACGTCGACCTGCGGCTGGACACGAAGGTGGAGGGTTTCGAGCCGGGCACGGTTCATACCTCCGGCGGAGCCGTGTCGGCCGATCTGGTGGTCCTCGGCATCGGTCTGGCCCCGGAATCCCGCCTGGCCGCGGAAGCCGGCCTCGACCTCGGGGTGCGCAGCGCCATCGCGGTGGACGATCGCATGCAGACTTCGATCGAAGGGGTCTGGGCGGCCGGTGACTGCGTCGAGAGCACCCACCTCGTCAGCGGCGAGAAGGTCCACATCGCCCTCGGTACGTATGCGAACAAGCAGGCGCGGGTGGCCGGAATCAACATGGGCGGCGGTGATGCCCGGATGCCGCGAATCCTGGGTACGGCCATCACCAGGATGTGCGACACGGAAATCGCTCTGACCGGCCTCAACTCCGCCGGAGCCGCCGCAGCCGGATTCGACACCCTCACCAGCACGATCACCTCACCCACCCGGGCGCACTACTACCCCGGCGTCTCGGAGATGACGGTGACCCTGGTGGTCGATCGGCCCACCGGACGCGTGTTGGGCGCCCAGATCGTCGGGGGCGACGACGCCGCCAAACGCATCGACACGTGCGCTACCGCCATCACCGCAGGGATGACCGTCGACCAGGTTCTCGACCTCGACCTGGCCTACGCCCCGCCATTCTCGCCGGTGTGGGATCCAGTGGCCGTGGCCGCACGTGAGGCCCTGAAGCTCCTGCCGTGACCGCCGGCCGGTCCCGGCTGTCCCGTCGCGGTCACACTTTCAGCCTTCTGCTGCAACTCTCACGACGTGGAGGTCATCGCCGACCTCGACTCGGCCTGAGAAGTGCGCCGCAGCGAGGCTCCGCCAGTCGTCTCCCTCACCGGGAGGGAAGGCCGGGACATAGTGGGTCAGAACGAGGACCTCCATGGCCGCCCGCTGTGCGGTCTGTGCCGCCTCCTCGACCGAGGAGTGGTAGTCGAGCACGTCCTGGAGTCGAGCTACCGGGATCTGCTCGATCACGTCCTTGCGGATCGCCGCGTGCACGAGCGCCTCGGCACCGGCGCACAGCTCGTCGAGTCCGGCGCAGGGCACCGTGTCACCGGCGACCACGACCGCCGACCCCTCATGGTCGAACCGGTATCCGATGCTCGGCTCGACCGGCCGATGGTCGGTCGGACCTGCGGTGATCCGCACACGCCCATCGAGGGCCACCAACCCGGCGTCGACCTCGGTTCGAACGTGTTCACCCACCGGGTCGTGATCACGTCGTTCAGGTCGGTGAAATGGTCGCTGTGGAGATGGGTCAGCAGCACCGCCGTCAGCTGGCTCGGGCCGATACCCGCCGCCGCCATCCGCATGAGCACACCCCGGCCCGCATCCACGAGGTAGGCCTCGCCTCCGCCGCTGATCAGCGTGGCCGGACCTGCTCGGTGGGCATCCGGCAGGGGGCTTCCCGTGCCCAGCAAGGTGATGGTGACCATCGACTATTGCCGACCCATCTCGGTTCGAGCCGCAGCATCGTCGACGTCGACGAAACGGCTCGGGCTCAGCTGGATCACGACATCGCGCAGTGTCCCCGAAAACCGAAACGGCCCCTCGTACCGCTCTGACACCGCTGAGCCGTGGTCAGAGCCGATGCTCGAGCCCACCGAGGAGATCATGCGCATGTACAGCGGGAGCGCCACCTCGCCGGCCGGCGTTCCGTCGACGGCGAGAGCGACCGAGCCGGCGAAGCCGTCGCCTCGCCGGAACCGTGCCACGAGCGTCGACTCGCCGCGAGGGACCGGAACGTCCGATTCGAGGATGGTGTGGTCGTCGAACGCGTTGTAGTCGACCACGAACCGGTCGTCCTGGACGAACACGCTGATCCCCGAGTTCTCGGTGCCGGTGGCGAACAGCACCCCTTCCCCACCTGGGTTCCGTTCGATCCGGGCGGTGAGATCGAAGTCACGACCGCCGATGGCTGCCGATGCCTGGGCCGGGACGGGAGACATGGGCGGCCGATAGGTGTAGCGCCGATTCTCGCCGTGGGGTGATCGTGGCCTGAAGCGGGCACCGAAGAGCTCGACCAGCCGATCGTCGAGCGGTGGTACCCCATGGCTCTCGGCCTCTTCCCACCACCGATCGATGAGGTCAGCCAGACGGTCCGGCTCCTCCCGGGCACGATCGACGCACTCCGAGAAGTCGGTCGCCAGGTGATACAGCTCCCATCGCTCGGTAGCGAAGTCGGCGCCGCGCTCGTGTTTGCAGACGGCTTTCCAGTCCCCCTCCACCACCGCCCGGCTCCCGAACATCTCGAAGTACTGGAGCGTGTTGGCCGCAGGAGCAGTCGGGTCGGCCAGGACGTCGACGAGGGAATGGCCTGTCACGGGGAGCTGTTCGATCCCCCGATGGACGCTCGGTGGCGTGACACCGAGGAGCTCATAGATCGTCGGCGCTATGTCGGAGACATAGGCGAACTGCCGGCGCCGTGAGCCTCGCTCTTCCCGCGCGATCCCGCGGGGCCAGTGGACGACCATCGGCACATGGACGCCGCCTTCATGGGTGTTCTGCTTGTACCACTTGAAAGGGGCGTTCCCCGCCTGCGCCCATCCCCACGGGTAGTTGGTGTGACTGTGGGGGCCGCCGATCTCGTCCAGTCGGTCGACCGCTTCGTCCGGTTCCTCGAGGATGCCATTGAAGAACTTCATCTCGTGCATGACCCCGAACGGTCCTCCCTCCTGGGAAGCACCGTTGTCCGCCAGCACGATGAGCAGGGTGTTGTCGAGCTGATCCATGGTGCGCAGTCCATCGATCAACCGACCGATCTGGGCGTCCGTGTGCTCGAGGAAGGCTGCGAACGCTTCCTGGAGCCGGGCCGCCAGCCGCTGTTGATTCTCGGGGAGATCATCCCACGCATCGACCCCCGGATTCCGGGGTGCGAGGCGAGTCCCCTCGGGAATGATCCCCAGGTCGAGCTGCTTCTCGTACCAGCGTTGCCGCACGACGTCCCAACCCTCGTCGAAGCGGCCTCGGTACCTGGCCAGGTATTCGGGCGGCGCCTGATGGGGGGCGTGGGTCGCTCCGAATGCCAGATAGGTGAAGAACGGCCGGTCGGGCCGCACTCCCTTCGTATCGGAAATCATCCTCAGGGCCTGATCGACCAGGTCCTCGGAGAGGTGGTATCCGTCCTCGGGACCAATCGGCGGGTCGACGCGATGATTGTCACTGACCAGGTCGGGATGGAACTGATCGGTTTCGCCGTCGAGGAATCCGTAGAACCTGTCGAACCCCCGTCCGAGAGGCCACTGGTCGAAGGGCCCGGCCTGGGAACACTGGTCCATCGGTGCCAGATGCCACTTGCCGACGCAGAACGTCGCGTACCCCGCCTCCCGGAGGACTTCGGCCACGGTGGCGGCGTGGTCGGAGACGTGGCCGAGCATGTGGGGGAACCCTGTGCGGAAGTTCGACACCGCCCGCATCCCGACCGCGTGTTGTGACCGTCCGGTTAGTAGCGCCGCACGCGTCGGTGAGCACAGCGGCGTCACGTGGAAGTTGGTGAACTGCAGTCCGTCGGCCGCCAGAGCATCGACGTTCGGCGTGTCGATGTCAGAGCCATAGCAGCCGAGCTGAGCGAAGCCCGTGTCGTCGAGGAGGACGACGACGACGTTCGGCGCATCGTCTCGGGGATGAGGTGGCTCGTCGAACCACGGCTCGGAGTCGGCGAGGGTCGGCCCGATGTGGCCCTCGAAACGGCTCGCCCGCATCAAGTCGAGGTGACCGCCTCGAGGGTCGCAACCCACACGCGTTTGATCTGTCGCCTGGTTCGGCCGTGCGATCGCACCATGAGGTCCCAGGACTCGGCCGAGGCCAGTGCGTCGATCAGCGCGACGTGGTCGGAACGGGAAGAGCTCGACGATGCGGCGAGCTCCGCCGCGAAGTGCTCCCTGACCTGGTCGGCCAGGAGTCGGTGCACCTCGGTTACGGCCTCGGCCAGCTTCGGCTGCTCGATGGCTCGCGCCCGAGCGACCCGCATGATTCCGCCGACCGTCTCGTAGAGATCGAGCCGGGCATCGACGAACCGGCGGATGCGTTCCTCCCGCCCTCCCTCACCCACGGACGGAATGTGGAACAGGGGCTCGAATCGCTCGATGAACCGTCGGAACGTCAGGACCTGCAGATCGTCGAGACTGCCGAAGTACCGGAAGATCGAGGACACCGAGACGCCCGCACGTTGGGCCAGGTCGTCGACGGTAGGCCGGCGGCCGCGCTCCTCGAGCAACTCGAAAGCGGCATCGATCACCGCGACCCGTCCCCGCTCGCGCCGAGCATGGCGGCCGTCGGTCGGCGGAGGCGTGGTCATGTCCGTCGTTGGCACGAATCGGACGCTAGCACCGCTGCCTCATTCTGACAGTTCCAGTCGCAGTACCTGACCGATCGGGCAACGGAACCATGAATGCCCGCTGCCCGTTCGCATTGCCGCCGACGGGTCCGGACTCATTACCGTTGTGGTCATGAGCAAGCACGAGCCCATCCAGAGCGTCATGACTCCTCATCCCGTCTACGTCCGCCGGTCCCAGCCGATTTCCGAGGTCTACCAGCTCTTGAAGGAGGCCCCTTTCCACCATCTTCCCGTGCTGGAAGGCGACCGACCCTGCGGCATGATCTCTGCGTCGGATGTCCTTCGACTGGTGTACGACGTCGACGGTTCCGAGGAGAAGGATCTCCAGGACATGCTGGACTACCAGTTCAACATCGACGACGCGATGACCCCCGATCTCTGCGGCCTCCCTACGACCGCGACGGTCCACGACGCGGCGGTCCTGCTCGCCGACGGGTCGTTCCATTCGGTCGTCGTCCTCGAAGAGGGGGGCGGCCTCGCCGGCATCGTCACCAGCACCGACCTCGTCCGGTATCTGCGGGACAGCTGACCGGTCCGCGCGTGCGGACACGGTCCCGGCTTGGCAGGATCTCCCCATGGCCGGACGACTGGAACACAAGAAGGCGATCGTCGTCGGTGCGGGCCAAACGCCCGGTGAGACGATCGGCAACGGAAGAGCAACCGCTCTCCGCTTTGCTCAGGAAGGGGCCCAGGTAGTCTGCGCCGACCTCCGACTGGAGTCGGCTCAGGAGACGGCCCGGATGATCGTCGACGGCGGCGGGAACGCCTCGGCCATCCATGCCGACGTCACCGACGAGTCATCGGTGAGAGCCATGATCGACGAGTCGCTCGGCACGCTCGGCACCATCGACATCCTCCACAACAACGTCGGGATCGGGGCCGGCGATGGTACGACCCTGACGATCACCGAGGAGGCCTGGGATCGCATCATGGCGGTGAACCTGAAGGGAGTGGTGTTCGCCTGCAAGCACGCCCTTCCGCCGATGCGCGAAGCGCGAACCGGAGTGATCCTCAATGTCTCCTCTATCGCGGCCGTCTGTTCGGTCGACATGGCCGCGTACAAGTCGTCGAAGGCGGCGCTCAACTCATACACACAGTCCTTGGCGATGGCGAACGCCAGCTACGGGGTTCGGGTCAACAGCATCATGCCCGGCCTGATGGACACGCCGATGGCGATCGAGGCCTGGACCTCGGCCGGATTCGACCGAGAGACGCTCATCGACGAACGGAACCGGTCGGTTCCGCTCAACGGAGGGCAGGGCGACGGATGGGATGTCGCCAACGCGGCACTGTTCCTGGCTTCGGACGAGGCCAAGTTCATCACCGGCGTCAATCTCCCGGTCGACGGAGGCCAAACGGCAAGGGTCGGCTGAACCCCACCCAAGTCCTCGGTCTCACCCGCGCCATCAACCCTCTCGAAAGCGAACGGGCCCACCCGCCGCCGGTCAGTCGCTCAGCCGCTCGAGTCGGACCAACGGAATCTCGCGCGACGTCACGGCCTGATAGTCCGCATACCAGGGGCGATCATCCAGGAGGCGCTCCCAGACGTGGGTCCGATCCGCTCCGGTGAGGACACCGGCCCGAGCACGGTACTCATCGGAACGATCCATGACGGTCACCGTCGGATTGGCCTGCCGATCACGGAGGTTGTGAAACCAGGCCGGGTGTCGGTCGGATCCGGCGTAGGACGCCACGATGACGGGCACACCCTCGGGGAGGTACGAGATCGGTAGGCAGACCGTATGACTGTGACCCGACTTGCGGCCGATGGTGGTCAGGAGGACGTGATCCATGCCGCGCTGGGATCCGCCGAGCCGCCCCTTCGTCACCCGATAGATCCAGACCGTGACCCGCGTTATCCACGGAATCAGCCGCCGCGGCGGAGTACGAAGACGTCGCGCCGCCTGGTCCCTCATGCCGCCGGAGGCTATCCGGCGACCTCACCCGATCCGACGCTCCGCGCCTGCGACCACAGGGTCGCCGGGCCCGACCGCTCGTGGGCCAGGAGCCACCGCTTGCGGTCGAGTCCCCCGCCGTATCCGCCCAGTGCCCCGTCGCTTCTCACCACGCGATGACAAGGAACGATCACGACTATCGGGTTCGCCCCGTTGGCCGACCCCACCGCTCGGACCGCTCCCGGTGAGCCGATGCCCGCCGCGATGGCCCGGTACGACGTGGTCTCACCGACCGGAATCGATCGAAGAGCGCCCCACACGTCGCGTTGGAAAGCCGTCCCGATCAGGTCGACAGCCACCTCGTCGATGGCGGCGACCTCGCCCGAGAAGTACCTGTTCAGGGCCGAAACGCCCCCGCCGGGATCAGCCACCACGATCTGTTCGAGCGGACCGACGTGACGTTCGAGACGTCCGACGACCACAGCGGCGTCATCGGCGAACGCGACAACACACACCCTCCCCTCGCGTGCGGCGACCACCAGCGGGCCGATCGGGCTCTCGATCTCTGCGACGTCAAGCTGATACATCCATCCGTCCTTCGCTCACGTCCGGCGTCGGGATCATCCTCGCCCACTGACAGCACCAGCGCTGGCCACATTCGGACACATGGACCGTCGTGTCCGGATTTGGCCAGCGGGATGCCCGTGCAGAGGCTAGACCCACTCCCATGGCCCCCAAGGACAGCCCCGCCTTCCGTGCGGTGGTCACCACCGGCATCTACTGCCGCGACGGGTGCCCCGCCGCGCCGCTGGCCAAGAACGTCCGCGACTACGCGTTCGCGGCCGCCGCCGAAGCCGACGGCTACCGTCCGTGTCGACGGTGTCGGCCCGAACGGCTGGCGGATCCCGGTCGAGGAACCGATCCCCCCGATCTGGTCTGTCGGGCGCTCAGGATGATCGCATCCGGAGCCCTCGACACGCGCTCGACCGATGAGCTGGCGGCCGATCTCGGAGTCAGCGACCGACACCTACGTCGGCTGTTCCATGCCCACGTCGGGACCAGCCCCTCAGCTGTTGCCCGCTCGCGCCGAGCACACCTGGCGAGACGCCTCCTCGACGACTCGGATCTCACGGTCAGCGACATCGGCTTCGCCGCCGGGTTCAGCAGCCTCCGACAGATGAACCGCGTCATGCAGATCGTCTTCCACCGCACGCCGACCCAACTCCGAGGGAGGAGCCGGCGAGTCGCCCATCCAGCCGGTGACGGCTCCCTCGTACTCCAACTGGCCGCCGAGGAACCCATCGCAGTCGAGCCACTCTTCCGGTTCCTGCAACATCGGGCCGTGCCCGGTGTCGAGACCGTGACCGCCGACTCGTACGAACGAACGGTCCTCGTCGAAGGTGCACCGGGTCTGATTCGTCTCCGGCCGGTGCCCGGGACGAGCGAAATGCACCTGTGCGTGCTCCTCCCCAGCTACCGATCCCTGAGCCATGTCGTGGAGCAGGCTCGTCGCCTACTGGATCTCGACGCACCGATCGGTTCGATCGACCACCAACTCTCGACGTCCTCCCTGTTGCGATCGTCGGTCCGTCGATGGCCGGGCATGCGGGTCCCGGGCTGCTGGGACCCGTTCGAGCAGGCCATTCGGGTGGTGCTCGGTCAACAGATCACCGTCGCGGCGGCGACCACCATCGCCGGTCGGGTGGTCGAGGCCCACGGAACACGAGTGGACACTGGGGGCGGTGAGCCGCGCTACCTGTTTCCCTCGGCCGAGGTGCTGGCGGGCCTCGAGGCTCACGAGCTCCCCCTCCCCGCCGCTCGAGCCGAAACCGTGATCGAGCTCAGCCGAGCCGTCGCCGGTGGTGATCTCGAATTCGGTGATCACCGCCCCATCCCCGAAGTCGTCGAACAGCTCGAGTCGATCCCGGGCATCGGACCATGGACCGCAGCGGTCATCGCCCTGCGCTCGCTCGGAGATCGGGACGCATTCCCGTCCGGAGACGTCGGCGTGCGCCGAGCGCTCACCCCCGGCTCGGAACGGCCACCCGCCATGGTCTCCGAGTCCGTCGCCGTACCGTGGCGTCCCTACCGTTCCTATGCGACTGTTCGCCTCTGGCACAGCCTGGCGTCGACATGAGTGCCTTAGACTCGGTCCGACACCGAGGGGGACACACGATGGCAGCTCTTGACATTCCGGACGGAGACGGTGACGAGCTGACCAGGGTGTGGTCGCTCAACCCCGCCATGGGTCATGCCGCCGCGAAGTTCTCCACCATGGTCTACGAACGCAGCGAGCTTCCGGTGAGCGAGCGCGAGATGGCCCGGATGCGCATCGCCCAGATCAACGACTGCCCGGTCTGACTGGACACTCGAGCTTCATCGTTGATGGAGCAGCCGAACATCGAGGATCGGTACCAGCACGTCCACGACTGGCGCGGTCGGGATGACTTCACCGAACGAGAGAAGCTGGCGGTCGATTTCGCCGAACGCTTCGCTCTCGACCATCACCGGATCGACGAGGAGTTCCTCCAGCGACTCAAAGCACGATTCACCGACGCCGAGCTCCTCGATCTCATGGTGTGTGTGGCCAGCTTCCTGAGCCTCGGCCGGGTCACCAAGATCCTGGGTGTGAACCCCGAAGCTCCGCTGGTCATCTGACCGGCGGCGTCAGAACCTCGGGGCAACGGGACAGCACTCAGTACAGGAGGCTGGCCAGAGCCCACGCTGCGGTCACACCGCCGATGACCGCCATCCCCACGCTCCGACCCAGAGGCGGGCGCTCGAGATCACCCTCCTCCCGGTCGGCCGGTGGCCTGACCAGCGCAAGCACATTGCCCACCAGCAGCGCCCCGCCGAGGGCGAGCAGCAACCACGGCAGGAGATCATCGCCCAGGAGGAACACGGCAAGACCTCGCTTCGCTGCTGGAGTGCGCCGGCCGGATGATCACCCTGCGCGTGGTCGTGGGCCATACGGACCATTCGTTCGGCATCAGCAGAATTCTCTCTCAAGCTTTCCCGGGGGACGCCGATGAATCTAGTGCCGGTGAACTTCGCCCTCACCGGTGAAACGGGGATTCGGGGTGGGGGTCGCACTCCCTCCAATCGCATCGCCACCAGTACAGAAATGTGCTGGCGCCTTCGTGGCCTCTACTCCACCCCCCCTTTCTCCCACTCCCCCAAGAGACGAGCAGCCGGCGGCCTTCGGGCCGCCGCTCTCGCGCCCGGCCTGACGGGGGTCACCCAGGCGACGGTGGGGGCGACACCCGATACGCACCATGCCTGGTGGCGGTCACGATCTGGGCATGCCTTCCACCGCGACGATCTTCAACCGCATCGACGACGCGACACCGCCGGGACGAGACCGCGTCGTCGACGCGCTCCGCGCCGGCTCGATCCTCGTTGTGGTGCTCTGGCACTGCTGCATGTCGGTTCTCCAGTGGAATGACCGCGGAGCCCTGTCCATGCCCAATCCCATCGACACCATTCCGGGCGGATGGCTGGCCACGTGGGTGCTCCAGGTGATGCCGCTGTTCTTCATCGTGGGGGGCTATGGCAGCCTGACCTCGTTGCGCAACCGCCCGAGGACCATCGTTGCCTTCGGATGGGACCGAGCCCGCCGGCAGATGAACCCGCTGATCCCGATGGTGCTGCTGTGGGTCGCCGTCGACGGGATCAGCGCAGTCGCCCGAGGACCGCTAAACCGCTCGGTACTCGAATGGGGCCTCGTCGTCTTCGTCCCGCTCTGGTTTATCGGCGTCTACGCCGTCGTCACCGCGCTCGCACCGCTGACCGCTGAGATGCATCGAAGGGCACCCGGGCTCACGCTCAGCGCGATGGCCGGTCTCGTGATCGCCGTCGACATCGCCCGCTTCACGACAGGAATACAGGCGGTCGGCACGGTCAACACGCTCGCGGTGTTCGCGTTCGCCCATCAGCTCGGCTACCACTGGCGGGACGGCCGCTTCAGCGGTCGCTCATCACTCCTGATCGCCGGAGCGGTGACAGTACTCGGCCTGATGGTCGCCGTCGGGCCCTACCCCGGCTCGATGGTGGCCACCGGCTCGACCGCCTTCTCGAACATGAACCCCACAACGGCACCTATAGCCGTCGTGGCGGTGCTCCAGCTCGGCCTGGTGATCAGCATCAGCCCTCTACTACGCAGGGTTCTGCAACAGGCGGCCGTCTGGAAGGGCGTCGTCGCCGCGAACATGGCGGCGATGACCATCTTCACCTGGCACATGACGGCGCTGGTGATCTTCACGGGCATCTGGACCGGCCTCGGGCTCGACCTCGCCGCCGAACCCACGTCGGGCTGGTGGGCCGTACGACCGCTCTGGATCATCGGACCCGCCGCCGTGCTGGCCCTGCTCGTCGCGACCGTTCACCGAATTGCGCCCCGCTGGAGTGGGATCGTCGTCCCCACGATGGAATCCCACCCGGATCGAGGTCCCACCGCGGTCCGCCCGGAAGTCACGGCGTCAGTTGGTCGCTGAGCCCCTCGCCATGTTCTCGAACAGCGTGTACTTGCCGTTGAACGCCAGACGGATCAGGCCGGTAGGTCCGGCCCGGTGCTTGGCCACGAGAACCTCGGCCATGCCGGCATCAGCCGACTCGGGGTTGTAGACCTCGTCGCGATACAGGAACATCACGACGTCGGCGTCCTGCTCGAGCGATCCCGACTCGCGTAGATCGGACAACATCGGCCGCTTCTCGGTTCTCGCTTCGAGCCCACGGTTCAGCTGAGCCAGCGCCACGACCGGCGTCTCGAGCTCGCGGGCGAGGATCTTGAGCCCACGACTGATCTCGGCCACCTCGACCTGCCTGCTCTCTGCGCCACCACGGCCGGACATGAGCTGGATGTAGTCCACGACGACCAGCCCGAGGTCACCGATCTTACTCTTGAGCCGGCGAGCTTTGGACCGGATCTCCATCACCGAGACGTTCGGGTTGTCATCGATCCAGATCGGCGCTTCGGCCAGTCGGCCCACCGTGTGGGAGATCTTCGTCCAGTCGTCGGCACTCAGCTTTCCGTTGCGGATCCGGGTGGCGTCCACCTTGGCCTGCGAGCACAAGAGCCGCTGGGTGATCTCGAGCTGGCTCATCTCGAGGGAGAAGACCAGGACCGGCTTGGGCGAGACGGACGACAGTGCAGCGTTGGCGGCGAGGCCCAGTGCGAACGACGTCTTGCCCATGGCCGGCCGGGCACCGACGACGATCAGTGCACTGGGCTGCAGCCCCGACAGCAGCTCATCGAGATCGAAGTAACCGGTCGGGGTACCGGTGATCGCATCGCCCTGCTCGTAAAGGTGTTCGAGCCGGTCCAGGCTGGCCGAGAGCAGATCCCGGATCGCCGCCGTGCTCGTGGTGAGCCGCCGCTGCGCCACGTCGTAGATCCGGGCCTCGGCATCGTCGACGGCCTTGATGACGTCGTCGGGCCGCTGATAGCCGATCTCTGCGATCTCGTTGGCGACCGTTATCATCCGTCGGAGCAGCGCCAGCTCACTCACGATCTGCGCGTAACGGCTGGCATTGGTCGTTGCCGGCGTGCGGTCCTGGATCGAGAGCAGTGTGGCCGCCCCGCCGACCGACTCGAGCAGTGAGCTGCGCTCGAGCTCTTCGGCCACGGTCACCGGATCGACCGGGTGGCCCGAACCGTAGAGGGCGGTGACGGCTTCGAAGACGTGCCCGTGGGCGGGCTTGTAGAAATCGTCAGCGGTGATCGTCTCGAGCACGGCGGCGATGGCGTCGCGCGACAAGAGCATGGCGCCGAGGACCGACTGTTCGGCGTCGAGATTGTGCGGCGGGATGCGAGCCCCCGCCGAGGGGAGGTCGAGTGTGCTCATCGTTCCCACCATGGTCGCGCGGACCTGTTGATCGCTAGAGGACAACATCGAAAGGTCGGTGGATAACACCGACGACAACGTCGCCTACCTGGGGACAACGCTGTGCGCAGAAGATCTCCGCCAGTCAGAGACGAATCTCCGCTCAGTCGGAGACGACTTCGATCGTCAGCGGGAACTCGACGTCGGTATGCAGTCGGGCCATGACCGTGTGGGTCCCGAGGTCCTTGAGGGGCTCACCCAGCAGCACTTGGCGCCGGTCGAGTTCGACATGAGTCTGGGCCGACACAGCGGAGGCGACGTCGCTGGCCGAGATCGATCCGAACAGCCGACCTTCGTCGGACGCTCGTGCCGCGATGGTGAGAACCTTGGACACGAGGCTCTTGGCGATCTCCTCGGCTGCCTCCCGATCCTGTGCGTCGCGCACCGCACGGGCTCGACGCATTCCCTCGGCCTGGGACTTCACTCCGTCGGTTGCTCGCATGGCGAGACCGCGAGGCAGGAGGAAGTTCCGGGCGTACCCGTCACTGACATCGCAGAGGTCGCCCTTGTGTCCGACCCCGCTGACGTCATCGCGCAGCAGGACCTTCATACCTGCTCCTCGACGGTGTCCGGAGTCGTGGACTCGACGTCGGTGAATTCCGCGTCGGTCGACGAAGCCTCTTCGAGGTCTCCCTCGCTCGAAGGCGGAGGAGCCGTCGGCCGCGGCGGCGGACCATCGGCCCGGGCCGCTCCACGATCGCGACTTCCGCCACGCTGCGTGGTGACCCGATTGGTGTAGGGAAGCAGCGCCATCTCCCGGGCGTTCTTGATGGCACGCGCCACCTCGGCCTGCTGCTGGGCATCGTTCCCCGTGACCCGGCGAGCCCGGATCTTGGCCCGATCGGACATGAAGCGCCGAAGGAGATTGATGTCCTTCCAGTCGACGTATTCGATCTTCTCCTGGGTCAGGATGCTGATCTTCTTCTTGCTACGCCGAGCATTGTCCTTGTTCTTGCCCCGTTTGACGTTCTTCGCCATCAGAACGGCTCCTCATCGTGGTCGTAGTCGGGTGCCTGATTCGGTACCGGACGATTGCCGCCACCGCCACCGCCACCGCCACCGCCACCGCCACCGCCACCGCCGCCCGGTCCACCACCTTGGCTCGAGCGTTCGTTCTTCTGGATGGTCACCGTCGCCCAGCGGAGGCTGGCCGCCACGTCGTCGGCCACGATCTCCACCTTGCTGCGCTTGTCGCCGTCCGGGGTCTCCCATGACCGCTGGTCGAGGCGACCGTGCACGGTGACCCGCGCCCCGCGCCCGACCGACTCGGCCACGTTCTCCGCCAGCTGCGCCCAACAGGTGACGTCGATGAACGACGTCGCCTCTTCCCACTCCTGGGTCTGCTTGTTCTGCCACCGGCGATTGACCGCGACACCGAAACTGGTGACGGCCTGGCCGCTGGGCGTGAACCGCAGTTCGGGGTCGCGCGTGGCGTTCCCCGTGATGGTCACGGTGTTGTCGATTGCCATGTCGTTTCTCCGTTCGACCGTCGGCTCAGGCCGACGTCGTCTCTCCGAGCAGTCCGCGCCGCTCCGCTTCGTGGTCGGGCAGGCGGACGATCTTGTGGCGGACCGTCGAGTCCGCGAGCCGTAGGTAGCGATCGACGTCCTCGAGGCCGGCCTCGATCGTGATCTCGAGCACCACGTAGACGCCCTCGTACTGATGGTTGATCTCGTAGGCGAAGCGCCGTTTGCCCCAGAGATCGGTGGAGGCAACCGTTCCTCCGGCCGACGTGATCATCTCCCCGATGCGATCGAGCTCGGCGGTCACACCGGCATCGTCGAGGTCGGCCACATAGATGACCATGAGTTCGTACGCTCGTGTCACGAGCAGTTCCTCCCTGTGGACCCGGGGCTTCCCGGAGCCCCGGCGGTCGGGGCAGGGTCGAGTTGGACCCTGCGAGTGTAGACGGATTGATGGGGCGGACACGCATCCACCCCATCATCGTCACGGTGTGTGACAGTCGCGACGTGGCCGACGAACCCGCACGATTCGAAGTCGACGGCCAACGCTGGCTCGTAACGGGGGCCGCCGGTTTCATCGGGGCCCACCTGTGTCGCGCCCTGGTCGATCGCGGCGCAGTCGTCGTCGGGATCGACAACTTCGATCCGTACTACGACCCGGCCTACAAACGGTCCCGCGTCGAGGCGATCACTCCGTCCGTCACGATCCACCCGGTCGACCTGGCCGACCACGAGCGAACCGTCGAACTGATCGCCACCGAACGGCCCGACGTCGTGGTCCATCTCGCAGCCCAGGCCGGAGTTCGCAACTCGATCGAACAACCGCGCCACTACATCAGCAGCAACGTGGTGGGCTTCACATCCATTCTCGAGGCATGCAGGCACACGCCTCCGCGACATCTCGTGTACGCCAGCTCCAGTTCGGTCTACGGGTCGACCAGTCCCACCCCGTTTGCCCCCGATCACCCGGCCGACCACCCCCTCAACCTCTATGCCGCCACCAAACGGGCCAACGAATTGATGGCCCACGCCTATGGTCACCTGTTCGACCTGCCGTCGACCGGACTGCGGTTCTTCACGGTCTACGGGCCGTGGGGTCGGCCCGACATGGCCTACCTGATCTTCGCCGACGCCATCGCCGATGGCCGACCCATCCGGGTATTCGGCGACGGCAGTGCCGCCCGCGACTTCACCTACGTGGACGACATCGTCGAAGGTCTGATCGCCATCGCCCTGCGCCCGCCCCAGGGGCCCGCCCCGGCCGACGAAGTCGATGATTTCGGAGTCAGTCCGATCGCTCCGTGGCGCGTCATGAACATCGGCCACGGACAACAGGTCTCGGTGAACGATCTGATCGCCAGCCTCGAGCACCATCTCGGTCGGGCGGCGCGCCGAGAGACAACCGGGATCCAGCCCGGAGAGGCTCCGGTCACCCACGCCGACGTCGAACGGCTCCATCGGATCACGGGAATGCGACCCGGCGTCCCGTTCGAGGTGGGCATCGAGCGGTTCGGTGTCTGGTACAGATCCTGGCGGAATCTCAGCGGGTCCGGGTGAGCAGGCGGTCGCGCATCTCGATCACCCACGTTCGGTCCAGCATCCACAACATCGTCCCGTATACGGCCGCTCCCACCAGTGACGTGGTCGCCAGACCCACCGATGGGGACGGGTCCCACGCCCGGTCCAGGAGGAACACGGCGATCACCATCGCGGTCGCGCTCACCAGCGCGGGCACCATGGACCGAAGTGCCACGCCGAGCGGCAGTCGGGCCGTCACGCGAGCAACGGCGAGATTGAGCACGAGCCACAGTCCTGCGATGCAGAGCTGGACGACCGCCACCATCTCGAGACTCTGGCGAGCCGCCCACCACAGAAGGACGAGCGCGACGACCAGCCGTCCGAACACCATCATGTTGAGCAACGCCGGTCGACCGATGGCCTTGAGTAGATCTCCGACGGGGAACGCCAGCGCTATGAGGACCGTCGCCGGTGCAAGGATCTCGAGGAGAACGGCCGAGTCGGCCCACCGCGATCCATACAGGACTTCGATCAGTCGGGGTGCGACGAGTGCGAGGCCGACGCCCAGCGGAAGGGTGACCGATGCCACCGATCGCAGCGTGCGGGCCAACGCCCGTGCCAGCTCGTCGGGTTGGTCGCGCAGCCGGACGTACGCCGAGACCAGGACCTGGCCGGCCACCATCGGGACCGTCAGAACGACCAGCTCGGGAAGTCGGAAACCGACCGTGTAGATCCCGACCGCAGCCGTGCCGAGCTCGCGACTGATGAAGACGTAGTCGAGGTTCTGTGCGGCCTGGCCGAGCAGGCCCACCAGCACGATCTGAGACCCGTAGGTCAAGAGGGAACCCGCCAGTCGGCTGTCGAAGATCAGCCGTGGTCGCCACGGCGTCACGATCCAGTAGGCGACGGCGCCGACGATCGTGGCCCCGATCTGGCCCCAGACCAGCGCATAGGCGCCGAACCCCGCCACGGCGAGCCAGATCGTGACGACCGCCTTCGTCGCCGAACGGGCGATCTCCGGACCGATCCGCTCCTTGAACAGCAGCTCGCGAGCCAGGACTCCCTGATGGACCTGGTAGAAGCTGGCGAGTACGTACACGACACTGAGGAGGCGCAGGACTCCGGTCAGCTCCGGTTCGCCCAACAGACCGGCGAGCAGGGGTGCGGTCATGAAGCCGATCACGCTGAACACGAGGCCGATGCCGATGCTCATCCCAAACGCGACATCGGCCGGACGGGACGATCGATCGGGGTCGTGGACGATGGCCGTACCCAGCCCGAACTCGTTGAAGAGATCGACGTAGCCGAGCACCATGACGGCGAGTGCCCATACGCCCATCTCCTCGGTCGTCAGCAACCTGGTGACGACCACCGTGGTCACCAGCAGTGCTCCCTTGTTCAACGCGAAGGCGACCAGGTTCCACAACGAGCTTCGAAGCGTCCTCGTACCCAGCGTCACGTCGGCCAGGTCGGCTGCCTGATCGTCAACCGTGGCGGGCGACGGAGGCCGATCACGTCCCATCGAACGCTCCGTCATCGCGGGGCCGCTCCACGCGCTCCCACACGCTCGTGGCTCGGCCGGTCGCGTACGCATGGAATCCACGCACGGCCGCCCAGTTGGACGAGACGAGGAATCGAGGAATGCTCAGGGCGCGGCCTATCGCCCGGTGACCGGTTCCTCTTCCCGCGACGGCAGCCGATCCGTAGAAGAGCACCTGGGCCAGCGCCACGCCGGTCGCCAGTCGGCGCGGCCGACGAATCGCGGCGAGCACCGTTCCGAGAGCCACACTGCACATGGCCGCTGGTACCAGGGGCCGCATGAACTTGTGGGAGAGGACCTGCCATGCGACTCGGGGCTGATCGAGTGGAACGAGCTCCCGCCAACGGGCGATCGCCTGGAACCGACCGGCCACCATGCGCGTCCGTCTGATCCGTTCGGACGCCAGATTCCCGGACGGCGGCTCGATGGATCGAGCACCGGGGGCATAGACGACCCGAGAACCCCGACGGACGGCTTTCATCGCCATCCAGAAGTCGTCGTTGATGATCTCCGGTGGGATCGGCTCGAGAAGCGACCGGCGGATCGCGGTGATCTCCCCGGTCACCGCCGTACAGCAGCCGAGATCGCTCTCGGCTCGTTTGATCGCGTCCTCGTACCGCCAGTAGAGACCCTCGCCGGCCAACGATCCGCCGATTCCGGTCACGGCCTTCGCGCCGGTCACCACCCCGACGTCGGGATCGGCAAAGGGCTCGACCAGACGCCGAATCGACTCGCTCTCATAGTGGTTGTTGGCGTCCGAGAAGACCACGATGTCCCGGCTGGCGGCGGCCATCGCTCGGTTGAGCGCAGCCGCCTTACCTCTCCTCTCGGCCCGATGCAGCACGCGCACGCCCGCGTCGGCGAATCGCTCTGCCACGGTCACGGTTCCGTCATCGGACCCATCGGCCACGACGATTATCTCGAGACGATCGGCCGGGTAGTCGATGCTGAGGGTGTTGCTCAGCTTCTTCTCGAGCACCGACTCTTCGTTGTGGGCTGCGATGATCAGAGTCACGCCGGGGAGTTCGGCGAGCACCGGTCCCGGCTGTCGGTGCCGGCGCAACCGCGCCGCCAGAGACACCAGCGCCGGGTAACCGGCATAGACGTATCCCACCACCGTGAGGCCGCCCCAGATCAGAATGGTGCTCATCGCTCCAGCACCCGGTCGTACACCGCGCGCAGCTCTCCGACCCAGGCGCTCGGGCTGTGCCGGTCGAGCACGCGACGCCGGGCCTCGTCGGCCCGCTCTCGAGCTCCGGCTCGGTCATCCAGCAGCGTGACCATGGCCCGAGCCAGGGCGCTCGCGTCGCGGGGAGGCACCAGTGACCCGGTTTCGCCCATGACCCCGGCGACATCACCGACATCGGTGGCGACGATCGGAACGCCGGCGGCCATCGCTTCCAGGAGGGCCAGGGGGAGGCCCTCCCATGCCGACGGGAGTACGAAGATGTCGGATACCGACAGGACCGCCGGGACATCGCGACGGTTCCCCGGAAGCGTGACCACATCGGACAAACCGAGCCGGTCGATGGTCTCCTCGAGGGTTCGCCGTTCGGCGCCCTCGCCGACGATGACAACCCGGATTCCATCCCGCGTGGCGGCGAGCTCGGCGGTCGCCCGGAGCAGGTTGCCGTAGTCCTTCTGTTCGGTGAGTCGGCCGACGGACACGATCAGCTGGTCGCCGTCGCCCAGGAGTTGCCCCCTCAGCTCGTGACGAGCCTCGTCGCTCGGGGAATCGATCCGGCGCACCGGGTTGGCAACGACGACCAGCGGTCGGTCGCCGACTCGCTGAAGGTTTGACTCGGCGACGGCCGGACCGCAACCGATCACCAGATCGATCCAATGCTGGAGTGCGTAGGTCTCCAGTGCGCTCTTCGCTCGGTCGAGCACGCCCCCTCTGCCGCCCGCCCGCACGTTGTGCAGCGTGCAAACCACCGGTACGTCCGCGCGCCGCGCCGCGAGCGAGCCGATGATGGTGGACACGCGCAGGTGGGTGTGGACCACATCGAATCGCCCGGAGCGGATCTCGGCGGCCAGCCGATCGATGCGTCGGAAGTCGAGCAACTGGCGTCGCTGCGAGCTCCCGACGAGCCGCACATCGGCTCCGACCGACTCCAGAGCATCGGACAACTGGTTCGAGGTCCCCGGTCGCAGCCCGATGACCGTGGACGAGATCCCGACCGCTCGGCCGTGCCGACACTGCTCCACCAGGAGTTGTTCCGCACCACCCACGTTGAGCGTGTCGATCACATGGGCGACCCGGATCGTGTCGAGCTCGGTGCGTGTCACATCGCCACCGGCTCACCGCTGGCCACCCGTCGACCGCCTCCGGCGGCCGACCGCCGTAGTGCGGACTGCGTTCCGAGCGCCACGGTCGGTGCCGCGGTGGCCAGTGCCAGCAACATCCAGAACAGGCGGGGGTACGCGAGCTGGAGCACGACCGACGAGGCCAGCCATCCCACCATACCGAGCCAGAGAGCATCCATCATCGACGCGGTCGAGTGGTCACCCAGCCGTCGCATCAGCCGGGACGCTCCGGCCAGCCGCGTCATGCACACCCACAGGAGAGCACCGAAGGTTGCGAGGCCGACCAGGCCGTGCTCGGCCGCGATCTCGAGTGGAAGGCTGTGAGGTTGGCGCTCGACCCGACGAAGCTCGAGTCCGATCGCGGCGGCGTACTCCTGGTATTGGGCTTCGTAGTTCCCCGATCCGACACCCAGTACGGGGTGGTCGAGGAACATGTGCCAGGCGGCCAGGACTTCGCTGGTCCGACCACGAATCGAAGGGTCGCTGTTCTCGGTCTGCGTACTTCCGGGAAGCAGATCGGTGACCGCGCTCGCCCTCTCCCGATAGTTGGACGGAAGTGCCAGGAACACGAAGGCGGCCAGCAGCGCAAGCACGGCCACCTGCTTCGGCGTCGGCCGATTTCGCCAGAGGAGGATCACGACGACGACGACGATGCCGATGAGTGCACCGCGGGAGAACGTGAAGACCACGGTCCCCGCGGCCAGGACGCCGCACACCGCCGCGAAGAGCCGGCGGCCGGTGGACTCCTCCGACCTGACGCGATCCCAGGCGAGCACGATGACGGGGATGAGGACGAGAGCGAAGAAGTTCGGAGAAGCCAACGGGCCCCCGATCCGGGGTGCGTCGGCTTCGTCGGTGACGATCTGCGCGACCTCGGACTGTGCGAATCCCAGATAGTCGTTGCCGAAGGAGCCGGTCACGAACTGGAACAGGTTGACCGCAGCCATGAACCCGCCACCGGCGATCACCGCCCACCCGGCGGCACGGAAGGTCCCGGGCTTGCGAATGGCGATGACCACGCTGAAGAAGACGACCAGGACCCGGGCGAGCTCGAGCACACGGGACCAGGTGCGATCCGGTGCGTCGGCATACACCGCTCCGAGAACGACGACGCCGAACCATGCCAGGACGAGCAGGAATGCGGGAAGGGCCGCATTGTGGACGACGCGAGCACCGGGCTCACGGTCCAGAATCCTGCGGAAGACCACCAGGCCCGCCGTTCCGACCGCCAGGGGGATGATCAGAGACGGCACACCGAATCGGTCGGCTGCCAGGTCGGTGACGAGCGTGTAGATCGCGCCGACCAGGAGACCGACGGCGAGGGTCGGCCAGACGAGCGCCGCGATCCCGACCGTCAGCGCGATGGCGCCGATGAGGAGGATCGGCTCTTCCAGGCCGACCGCGATGAAGATGCCCGCTCCGAGGCCTGCACCGAGTGCCAGGATCCCGGCCGCTGCAGGCCCCAGAAGGCGTCGCTCCCGCAGGAGACGCGACACGCGCGCTGCGCTCATCGCTGCGGTGTGGTCTGGCGCATCTCCGGATCGCGACTGGGGATGTCGGGATCCCACAGAAGGTCGTCGGACCGGTCGGTCGACGCCCGCTCTGGCTCGTCCTCGATGGCCGCCCGGGCCACGGCTATGAGTGACCCGAGCACGGCCCCGAAGAGTGCCGCCGCCACCAGTGTGGTGAAGAGGGAGATGCCGCCGGGCTGCGCGGGGACCTCAGGTCCGTCGAGAACATCGACCTCGTAGGGCCGATAGAGCTGTTCGAAAGCTGCCGCACTGGAAACACTGAGTGTGTCGGCGAGTGCCGTGGTGACCGTCGGATCCGGTCCCGACACGGAGATGATCACGACGTTCGCGTCGATTGCAACGCGCGCGTCGGTCTGGTAGTCGCTCATGCTCCCGCCCACGTCGGCCGCTCGGGCCGCTTCATTCATGACATCGACACTGGTGACGATCTCGGCCAGATCGTTGGGAATCGACCGCCGGCTCAGCACGTCGAGGCTGTTGAGCGCCTCGTCGATCGACAGGGCACTCGACGGGCCGATGATCAAGCGTTGCTCGCTCACCCACTGATCGTCGCCGGTCAGATCGACCACCGTGGCCGCGACCAGTGCGGCCACGACGCACACGACCACGATGTGCCAGTGGTCGCGAACGGCCCGCAGCGCGCTCCTCAGATTCACGGCGTGGCTCCTTCGCTCACCATTTCCCCGACCCCATCGGCAGATCGGATGCTCCTCGTGAGCACTCGCACCAGGCGGCGTGCATTGCACCGGAGGTCGTAGGACCGTCCGACCCGATCTCGGCCCGCCTTGCCCAGGCGCACACGAAGCTCGGGGTCATCGAGGAGCCGCCCGATCGCCCCCGCCAACGCTTCGGGATCACGTTCGGGTACCAGCAGCCCCGTTACGTCGTCCTGGACCAGCTCGCTGATTCCCGAGATGTCGGTGGCCACCACCGCGGCTTCGCTCGCGAGGGCCTCCATGAGGGCGACGGGAACGCCCTCCATCTTGCCGGACTCGGTCACCACGCTCGGCTGCACGACGACGGTGGCACGGACCAGCAGGTCGGCGACGCGTGCCGTCGGTTGGTAGCCGGCGAACCGGATCACCGAGCCCAGATCGAGTTCCTCGACCTGTCGCTCGAGCTCGGAGCGCAGTTCGCCGTCTCCGATGAGCACCAGCGAGAAGCAGCGGCCGGCATCGCGCATCGATCGGGCGGCTTCTACGAGGTACCGGTGTCCTTTGTAGTCCTGGAGGCTGCCGACGCAGACGATGGTGGACGGGTCACGTGACTCGGCTGCCGGGAACCGCTCCGCGTCGACACCGCACGGAATCACATGGAGCCGCTCCGACAGGGGCGGGTGGATCTCGGTGAGCATCCGTCGGTTGAACTCGGAGATGGTGACGACCGCTTCTGCATCACCGAGCTTCCGCTCGATCATCGGTCGTTCGACGTACAGGTCGTGCGCATGCACCGTGACCGAGTAGGGGATCCCGGTCAGTCTCGCGATGATCCACGCCGCCAGGGCCGGATGGGTCGCCCAATGAGCATGGACGTGGCGGATGTGATCGCGCTGCATCCGACGGGCGAAGACAAGCGCCACCGGAAGGATGAACAGAGCCCGGGCCAGGAACTTCGGCGACCGGAGGTTGCCGATGATCGTTCCGGCGCACACCGTCATCGTTCGAATTGGCCTACGGATCAACCATCCGGCGCCGGCGGTGAGAAATTCACCGAAGGGGATCCGATCACCCCATGTGACCCGATCCATCAGCATTTCGGCCTCGGCCTGTACCGCATCTTGACGGAAGCGGCGGAGCGCATAGACGTCTATGTCGAGTCCCGCTCCCAGGACTTCGTGGATCTCGCGGACGATGAACGTCTCGGTGAAATGAGGGAACCGGGACACCACATAGGCGATCCGCGGGGTCGGATCATTCACCTCGGCCTCCGAGGACGGCGGGAATGGTCCTCAGGAGAATGTAGAGATCGAGCCGCATCGAGCGTCGACGAACGTAGGCGATGTCCAGTCGCGCTCGTTCGACGAACGACGGTGATCCCCGACCGGCGAGCTGCCACAGCCCGGTCAGGCCGGGTCGAACCTCGAATCGCTCGGTCTGCCACGCCTCGTAGGAGTTGCTGTCCAGGGTCGTGGGCCGGGGCCCGACCAGCGTCATGTCGCCGCGCAGTACGTTCCAGAGTTGAGGAAGCTCGTCGAGACTGGTGACACGGAGCAACCGTCCCGCCGGGGTGATCCGTGGGTCGTCCTCCAGCTTGAAATCCGGGAGGGTCCTGGTGTTGAGGTGCAACAGGCCGGCCTTCAACTCTTCGGCATTGTTCACCATCGTGCGGATCTTGTAGAGCCGGAATCGCCGCCCGCCGGCTCCGGTGCGCTCCTGCACGTGGAAGACCGGAGCGGATCGGTCCTCGATCTTGTTGATCACCGACAGGAAGGCCACGATGACCAGCGCCACCGGACCGAGGACCGTTATGACGACGAGGTCGAGGGTTCGCTTGGCGAATCGATACCCCAGGCGACGATGCCCGCGCACCCTGATCGGAAAACGGGTGATGTCCGGACTGAGCTCGAGCGCTGGGACCACGGACGCGTCGACCCCGGCACCATCCACCGAATCCTCGATGGCGTCGGTCGAAACGATCGTCTCGGCGACCATGGCGGTACGACGCTCAGGCACGTGAGCTCGCCGAGGCTGCCGGCCGGTTTGGGACTGCGGCCGCGATGAGCTCGGCCGCACTCGTCGCCGGGCCTGGATGGCCGGCAATGCCCACTCTGGGCACGCCACGGCCGAGCGAGGCCACCTGGGCCCCGAGCCGGTCGACCACCGGTCCGGCCCGATCCACAGATGTCTCCGGCATGAGTACGAGTACTTCACCGTCACCGTCGAAGAAGTAGCGATCGAATCGTCGACCGATCTGTTCCATGGTGGCGGCGACCTCGACGGGATCCCAGCCCCGATCAAGGGACAACCGAGCGACGGCCAGCGGGCGCTCGAACCGTCGGGACCGGGCCAGCTCCCGTTCGATCTCGGCCAGGCCCACCGTGGCCAGGATGTGGTCATCGACCAACTCGGACCCGAGCAATCGACAGGCGAGGACGGCCAGGACGATGGCCACGGCCAACAGGCCCGTCCCTGCGGCCGACGAGGGACCGAACGCTCCGGCAAGCACAGCGGCGATGAGTAGGCCGGCAACGGAGAGGACGCCGGCCATCCGCTTCTCGGTCGCGATCTGCCGCGGAGTGGTCCAACGCCGTTCCGCGCTCATCGCCTTCGTCGACCACTCATCCGGGAGCGCTGCCTCGTTGCATGCAGGTACCGTCGGCGGCGGACCGTGCAGACTTAACCGACCATGACCGCACCCCACCGCAAAAGCCGAATCGCCGCGGGCGCCGTGCTGTTCCTGCTTGCGGCCTGTCGATCCGACGATGCCGGTCCGGACTACCGCCAACCCGTCGAGCAGGGGGCGACGGTCGTCTCCTTGGATGTGGCGATCCGGGCATCGACGCCGCATGACCCCGACGCGTTCACCCAGGGTCTCGAGTACGTGGACGACCATCTCTACGAGAGCACCGGCCGTTATGGGCAGTCCGAACTCCGGGAGGTCGCCCCGGAGACCGGACACGTCATCCGTGAGGCGTCCCTCGAGCCCGACGTCTTCGGTGAAGGTCTGACCCATGTCGACGGACGACTCATCCAACTGACGTGGAAGGCAGGCCGCGCGCTCGTCTACGACGTGGACACCCTCGCTCTCCTCGACGCGTTCGACTACGAGGGTGAGGGCTGGGGCCTCTGCTTCGACGGCGACCAGCTCGTGATGAGCGACGGCTCCAGTTCGCTGAGCTTCCGCGATCCCGAGGACTTCAGGGTTTCCAGGACGGTGAGCATAACCAATGAGATGGCTCCCATCGCCGGCATCAACGAACTCGAGTGCGTGGACGGTGCGGTCTATGCGAACGTCTGGCGGACCGATCAGATCATTCGGATCGATCCCACGACCGGAGCGGTCGACGCGGTGATCGACGCCTCCTCATTGCCCCGACCCGGCGAGGCCGGCGTACTCAACGGGATCGCTCACGACCCCGATACGGGGCTCTTCCGACTTACGGGCAAGAACTGGCCGACGTCCTACGACGTCGAGTTCGTCCCCGCGGACTGAGGAGTGCCGGCCTCAGCGTTCGCCGCCGTACAACGCGAGGGACTCGGCCTGCTCGGCCGGCAGGTGATACGACTCCTCCGGGCCGGGGAATGCCCCGGACCGCACCTCGGCGACGAACTGACCGAGCGCCGAGACCGACGCCGACTTGAGATCGGCATACCGCCGAACGAACTTGGGATGGACCCGGTCCTCGATCCCGAGCACATCGTGGAAGACCAGTACCTGGCCATCACAGGACGGACCGGCACCGATGCCGATGGTCGGGACGTCGACCGCGTCGGTGACCAGCCGGGCCACCTCGAGCGGGATGCCCTCGAGGACGATGGCGAAGCACCCGGCCGCCGCCAGCGCCTTCGCATCATCGATCAGAGCGAGTGCGGCAGCGTGCTCTCTTCCCTGCACCTTGAACCCACCCATGGCGTGCACGGACTGGGGGGTCAGTCCCAGATGGCCCATGACCGGGATCTCGGCGTCCAGGATCTTCTCGATCATGGGGAGGCGCTTGCGACCACCCTCGAGCTTCACCGATTCTGCCCCGGCCCTGACGAGCTTGGCCGCGTTCTGGACGGTCTCGGCCTCGGACACGTGGTAGCTCATCCACGGGAGGTCTCCGACGACGAGAGCCTTGGGCCGTGCACGAGCTACCGCAGCGGTGTGGTGGACGAGGTCGTCGACGGTGACCGACAAGGTGTCGTCGTAGCCCAGGACGACCATGGCCACGGAGTCGCCGACGAGCAGCAGGTCGGCTCCGGCCTCGTCGGCGAATCGGGCGCTCGGTGCGTCATACGCCGTGAGCATCACCAGCGGCTCGGCACCTTCGGACACCTTGCGCCGAGCGACCGCTGGTGCGGCGATCTTGGTCGAAGCCATCAGGGCCTCCTCTGTCAGTCCAGCGCCGAATGGCTGCCGGCCGTACGGTGTCAGTATACCCCAATCCTCGACCCGCGCCAGGGGCCGGTTGCCCACCGGGCTCTCGGTGGGCGAACCACTAGGATCGGCGGGTGACTCCCGGTTCGTGTTGGTCGTGCGCCCGCGAAGAGGACCATCTCCGGCCTGTCAAGCGGGTCTACGTCCAGCCGCAGGCCTGGGATGCCGAGGAGAGGATCACCGTCGTCGACGAGACCGAATGGTGGTGTGACGTCTGCCTCGACCACTACCCCCACGAGCCGGTGCCCGGGAGCTGCGCTGATTAGGTGAGCTTTCCTGAGCACAGCTCATCAGGACGGATGATTCAACCAGAGCGGGTCCCCTGCCCCAGGCGATTCGCTCGCCGGAGGTGATTCCACGAACAGGCCGGGCAGACCTCCACGACGTACCGCGTGAAGACACCCTTGCGCTCGTCGATGCGTTCGAGCTCAGCCGGTCGCGAGATGCAGCGGCCGCTCTTGGGTAGTCGCGGGCCGAAGACGTACGACACCAGCCGAAGATCCGCCTTCTCGCACACCGGGCAGGCTTCGTCGATCGGATCGGCCACGTTGATCGCAGCTCGGCGCAGCTCGGGGTGAATGTCGCAGATCTCGTTCCGGCTCACCTCACCGTCGTCGTACTGGCGGAGCACCGCAGCGCGGGCAAGCCGATAGTCGACCTCGCCGGCAGTGGTTTGGGTCGCGCTCGCCGCGTGGAAGTCGATGGCCACGACGGCAGGCTACTGGCCGCTGTCCTGTTGCCCCCACCACACCCGCAATCGGGATCGGAGCTCGTCGGCGGGCCGTGACCCTTCGCTGTAGCGGATCTGCTCCAACCACCGCAGGGCCCGGCCGACCGCCGGACCGGGCTCCAGCCCAAGCTCCTTCATCACCTGGTCCCCGGTCATGCCCGGGTCCAGGTTGGACAGGTCCTCGCCGCTCAGCTCGTCTCGCGATCGGACCAGGGCGGCAGCGGCCCGGCGGATCGGGGTCGCGTCGGTCGGCCGCTCGTGGGACTCCAGGGCGGCGGCGCGAGCTCGGAGCGCAGCCACGGGTGGGTCCAGATCGGGGCCGACGAGCGCAGCGACCTGTCGCGCCACGACGGGATCGGGCCCGGTGAGCCGACCCGCCAATCGGATCGCCTCACCGGCAGCGGCCATGACCCGCCGGTGCTCGCGCGGCATACGCAGCCGCTCACCCATGGTGGAGTCAGCTCCAGGAGCCAGCAGGGCGCAGATCCCGGCCAGTCGCCACAGCGGGTCCGGGGGTTGAACGGAATCGACCATCGTCATGACGACCCTGCGGTCCGATCGGGACAGTACCGAGATCTCCGGGAGCACCTCGACGAGCAGTCCGGTGTCGTCGAGGAGAGCGAGGCCGCGCGAGGGTCTATCGAGAGCGAGCAGCTTGAGGAACTCATCACCGACCCTCTCGTGTGAAACGATCGCGATCCGGTCGGCCCGCTGTTCCATCGCCTCGATCACGCCGGACGCGACCTCGAGGTCCATCCGAGCCACGAATCGGGCACCGCGCAGCATCCGCAGGGGATCGTCGTCGAAGGAGACAGCCGGATCGAGGGGTGTCCGAAGGATGTGTTGCCGGAGATCGTTCAGACCTCCGAAGGGATCGAGCAGCGTCGGCGACGGCAACGTGACCGCCATGGCGTTGATGGTGAAGTCTCGGCGACTCAGATCGGTATCGAGATCCTCGGAAAACCGCACCGACGGCTTCCGACTCTCAGGTCGATACACCTCGGCCCGGTACGTCGTCACCTCGATCTTGTGATCACCCATGACCATGCCGATGGTTCCGAAGCGCTCACCCTGCCGCCACATCGATTCGACGTGATCGCTCACCAAGGCACGAATCTGGTCGGGCAGCGCGTCGGTGGCAAGATCGACGTCGGCGAAGCTGATGGCATCTCCTGCCGCCAGATCGCGCACCAGACCGCCGACGATCCGTAATTCGAAGCCGGCCGCCCGGAAGGCCTCGACGATCGGCGACAGCTCGGCCACTATCGGCCCGAGCGCCGACAGATCAGCCGACATCGATCGCCGCGGACTGTGCCGCTCGCACCTCGGCTACCTCGTCACGGCCGGGACCGCCCGACGTCTCCGGTTCGGGGATCACGGACTGGTCGACCAGCGCTCCGACACACGCCGCCGCTGACAGACCCAGTGCCTCGAGGTCGTAGCCACCCTCGAGAAACCAGACGGACGGTCGACGTCCGGCGATCTCCACGATGTCGCGAGAGATCGCAGCGATGTCCCCCGATGTGAGACCCATCCCGGTCAGCGGATCGGCTCGATGGGCATCGAACCCGGCGGAGACCAGTACCCAGGTCGAGCCGTGGGCTTCGATCGCCGGGGCGATGATCGTCGCCAAGGCGGCCCGGTAGGCCTCACCGGTGGTGCCGGCGGGAAGAGGAATGTTCAAGTTCGTCCCGCGGCCCTCGTCGACTCCGATCTCGTCCACCGCGCCAGTCCCCGGGTAGAGCGGGTACTGGTGGAGTGAGCAGAACAGCACACGCTCGTCGCGGTAGAACGCGTCCTGCGTGCCGTTTCCGTGGTGGGCGTCGAAATCGATGATCGCGACGCGCTCGCCGGAGTCGGCCAGGTTCGCCGCTGTGATCCCGACGTTGTTCAAGAGGCAGAACCCCATCGATCGGCTCGGCGTCGCGTGGTGGCCCGGCGGCCGGACCGCGCAGAACGCTCTCGTCGCCTCTCCGTCGCGGATGCGTTCCACCGCGTCGAGCCCTGCTCCCGCAGCATGGGCCGCAGCATCGAATGATGCCGCCGACGTCGAGGTATCGGCATCGATGGGGCCACCGCCTGCCTCGGCGAGCTGGGACAGTCGCTCGACCAGCCCGCGACGGTGGACCCGTTCGAGCTCCTCGTCGGTGGCTCGCCGCGGCTCATGCCACGACAGGGCTTCGGTCAGACCGAAACGTTCCAGACCTCGCGACACCGCCTCGACACGAGCCGGTCGCTCGGGATGGGTGGCCGGCGTCTCGTGCTGGGCGAACAACTCGTGGCTCAGCAACAGGACGGTCACGAGTCGAGCGTACTGCGCAGTCCCGTTCCCGCATCTAACCTCGCGCCGTGTCGTCGACAAGCCCCCGTTCTCGTCACCGCGCTCCACGCGGCCGCCTGCGAGTGGCGCCCTGGCACGGGGAGGACACGACCGCCCAGCTGATTCCGCGTCACGGCGGTCTGCTCTCGGTCGAGGAAGTCATGCAGACCTGCGCCGATCTCCATCGCGACGGAGTCCGGCGGGTCCTCACGCCGGCGCTCGGGCGACACGACCGTGTCCCTTTCGTCGAAGCCGGCTTCGAGGTGCACGAGGACCTGCACCTCCTGCGCTTCGACCTGTCCGCGGCAATGGTCACCGGATCGCTTCCGCAAGGCGACCGGGCGCGAACCAGGCGAGCGAGACGGCTGGACGTCTCCCGTGTGCTGGAAGTGGACCACGCCGCGTTCGACCCGTTCTGGCAACTCGGGACGCGGGGAATCGACGAGGCGGTCGCCGCCACACCACAAAGCCGATACCGCGTCACGGGCCGCCCTGTCACCGGGTACATCATCTGCGGATATGCGCTCCGAAGCGGCTACATCCAACGACTCGCCGTACATCCTGATGCCCAGGGCGCCGGGGTCGGGCGTGGGCTCCTGCTCGACGCTCTGCGCTGGCTGAGTCGCCGCCAAGTGAGGGTGGTTCTCGTCAACACGCAACTGCGCAACAACCGCGCCGTGAGCCTCTACGAGAGCCTCGGGTTCGAGCTCCAGGACGATGGTCTTTCGGTTCTGGTTCACGAGGCCGGGTAGTGCGCCGGCGTCGAGCCACCCTGCTGGTCATATCCGCCAGCGTGGCTCTGCTCTCGAGTGTCGCCGCCATCGGGTCGGCGGCAGCGCAAGAACCCCCGCCCTCGCTGCGACTACTCGAGCGAACGCCGTGGGTCGCCGACGGTGACCCCTTCGAGCTCACGGTCAGCGCCACCGGGGCCACGACCGTCGAAGCGACAATCCACGCTGAGCTCGTCGCATCGGGCGGCCGATCCCGGTTCCGCTCGCAGTTGGCAGGCGGAAGCGTCGGGGATCAGCTCGGGTCGACTCGAACGCTCTCTCCGGGCGCAGGCGACGACTGGGTACTCCTGCTCACGGTCGGAACGGAGACGGCGACCGAGGAAACGAGTGGACCAGCCATCGATCTCCCCACCGACGGGGTCTATCCCGTCGAGGTGCGTTCCTTCGATGCCGACGGAAAGGAGATCGGGCGGCTGCTCACCCATATCGTGAAGAGCCCACGGACCGAGACCTTCCCCACACTCGCCACCGTGGTCGTGATCGACGGGATCGCCCCCACCGCTACCCGGCCTGACGGCTCGGTGGCACTTGACGCCGAAGCCACGGCCGGCATCGAAACGGTCACCGCCGCGGTGAACGAAGCGATGGGTGTCCCGTTCGTCTATCGAGTATTGCCCGAGACCATCGATGCTCTCGAGCCGTTCGACCGCAGCCGGCTGGCCCGATCGAGCGCCGCGGTGCCCGACGCCCCCTGGGCCGGACTCGACGAGGGAGCATGGCTGGCTGAATCCGACCTCGAGCGTTCCCTCGCGCACCAACGACGACGAGGTCGAACCAGCATCGACGACGCCCGACTCGACCGGACGCTCGTGTCGGTGCTGCGACAGCCCCCGACGGCTGGACGCCGGGCCCGGCTGATCGACATCGGTGCCGGGGTCCTGCTCACGTCGACCGACCTCGCGGTGGACCTCGAGTCCCCGGCTGTCGGTCGGCTTCGGCCGGTACGGATTGCGAAGAGCCAGCTCACCGGGCTCATCGTCGACGCCGATCTCCAGGGACACCTGACGACAGCGGCGATGGATCCCGTTCTCGCGGTCCATCGGGTAATGGCCGATCTTGCCGTCCTCTTCTATGACCGGCCCCGAGACGAGCGGGCGGCGATGCTCTGGATCGACAGTCCGGCCGAGCTGGGCGAGCACGCTCTCGCTCAGCTCCTCAGCGCGCTCGACGGTGCCGGTGGTGTCGCCACCGCTGTCACGCCGGAGACGGCGCTGACCGAGGTGGGGGCCGACACGACCGTGACGCTGTCTCGACGCCCGCCGCCACCACTCGGCGACTACGCGAGTGGTCTGGCGTCGGCCGTCGCATCGGTGCGGTCCTGGTCCACGATGCTCCCCCCCGGGGACGACCGCGCCACCGAGCTCGAGGCGTCGCTCGATGCCACGGCGGCTACCGATGTGATCGAGCAGTCCGCCCAGTGGTTCGCCCGAGCCCGCGCGATCGTCGCGGCGCAGATGACGGGCATAACCGTCCCGCAACAGCAGACGGTGACTCTGACCGAACGAACGGCCGACCTGCCGATCAGAATCGACAATGCACTCGGCTACGACGCTGAGGTGGTTCTTCGGCTCGAGAGCACCCGACTGGAGTTCATCGGTCCCGACCCGCTCGGCGTCCCGGTCCACCTCGCGCCCGGTGCCAACGACATCGTCCTTGCCGTACGCGCCCGTTCGACGGGGTCGTTCCCCCTCGACGTGCAGGTCCTCACACCCGACGGTGAACACACCCTCGCCGAAGGACGGTTCTCCGTGCGCTCGACCGTCCTGAACGGCGTCGGGATCGCTCTGTCGGTGGGCTCACTTCTCGTGCTCCTGGTCTGGTGGGCCCGGCACTTCCGCAACGGGCGTCGGGATCGTCGCCTCATCGAGAAGACCGGGGACCCCTCGGTCCGTCACGAGCCCGTCGGCGCCGACCACTAGCGTGAGCCACGGTGGACACTTCGTCATCACGGGGTCGTACCGTCGCTCCGGGGACCCGGCTCGCCGATCGCTACGAGCTTCACGACCTTCTGGCCACTGGTGGCATGGCCCAGGTGTGGCGTGCCCTGGACCTGACCCTCGACCGGTGGGTCGCGGTAAAGATCCTCCACGGCCACCTCGCAGATGACGACGCCTTCGTCGCTCGATTTCGACACGAGGCTCGAGCCGCCGCCCGCCTGAATCACCGCTGCATCGTCGCGGTGTACGACACCGTGTCGAACGATGGCGTCGACGCCATCGTGATGGAGCTCGTCAAGGGTGTCACCCTGCGAGAGCAGCTCGAGGTCCACGGGCCTCTCCGACCTGCACGAGCCGTCGAGATCGCGGCTGATGTCGCCGAGGCTCTCCACGTCGCCCACTCAGCCGGCATCGTGCACCGCGACGTGAAACCGGCGAACATCATGCTGGCCGACGACGACCGCGTTCTCGTTACCGACTTCGGAATAGCGAAAGCCGAGGGCGGCGCCGACCTCACGGACACCGGATCCGTGCTCGGGACGGCCAAGTACGTCGCCCCCGAACAGCTACGCGGCGAGGACGCCGACCAGCGAACCGACGTGTACGCACTCGGAGCGGTGCTCTACGAGATGCTGGCCGGGTCACCACCCTTCCAGTCGGGCACCGAAGCGGCGACGGCCTTGGCTCGACTCCACTGCGATCCGCCGTCGCTCGCCGAGCACGACGACACCGTTCCGGTTTGGCTCGACTCGGTGGTGACCAGGGCGCTGGCCCGGCGACCCGAATCTCGATTCGCCGATGCGAAGACCATGGCCGAGGCGTTACGCCTGGGGACCGCCGTCGACCCAGGGTCCCCATTGGTCCGACCGGACGATTCCACCACCGTGCTCGATGTGGGAGTGGTGGATGACCCGAGCCGCTCCGGCGAACGCGAAGGGGCCTCACCCGCCGGCCGTTCGCCCCACCGGTGGCTGTCGAGACTTCTCGTTCTGACCCTGGCGGCCGTAGCCGCCGGGGTGGCCCTCATGCTCTTTGCAGACGGCGAGCGGGAACCCGAATCCACTCGGGCCGCGGTTCCACAGGCGCGAATCGAACCGGTCGAGGGCCGCTCATTCGACCCGTTCGGAACCGGACAGCCGGGGGAGAACGACAGCCTCGCCCCGATGGCGCTCGACGGTGATGTCGAGACCGAATGGCCGACCGAGGGTTACTCGACGCCGACGATGGGCCCCAAGGCCGGCGTGGGTTACCACGTCGTGCTGCCCGAGCCGGCAACCATCCGCACGATCGAGCTCACCACGAGGATCGGCGGCTGGGACGCGACCGTCCACGTGGCCGACGGGGACGCCGGGACCTTCGAAGCCTGGGGCGATCCGGTCGGTACGATCATCGATGCGCCCGCCGGCACGACCCAGGTCGATCTCGAGGACAGCAACGGCAGCGATGTGCTCGTCTGGTTCACGAAGCTCGCGCCCGATCCGGATCGGTTCCGCGTTCGGATCCAGGAGATCGATGTCTTCGACTGAATCGGACCGGGCCGACGAGCGCACGTTGGTCGAGCGCTCCCAGGCGGGTGACCAGCGGGCACTCGACGAGCTCCTGCGCCTGCACTACGACAGGATCCACGCTGTCTGCCGTCGAATCGCCGGCAACGAAGCCGACGCGCTGGACGCCACCCAGGACGCGCTCATCGCGATCGTTCGCGGGTTGGACCGATTCGACGGCCGGGCGCGGTTCGGTACCTGGGCCTACCGTGTCGCGAGCAACGCCTGCCTCGACGAGCTGCGCCGGCGCAAGCGTCGACCCGATCCCGGTCTCCCCGAGATCGAGCGGCCTCCCGACGGAGATGCGCCCGACATGGACCAACAGGTGAGCGATCGCGTGACCCTCGACGCCGCTCTCGCGAGCCTTCGACCCGAGTGGCGTGAGCCGGTGGTGCTCCGCGACGTCGCCGGACTCGACTACGCCGACATCGCTGACCAACTGGGAATCCCTCCCGGTACGGTGCGGTCGCGTATCGCCCGGGGCCGTCGACAACTGGCGAACCTCCTTCGCCGTGCCGAACCGACCGGGAACCAGACCGGGCCCGACGAACGTCCAAGAAGCCAATCATGACCGAGTACGACGACGACCCGATCCATCCTCTGGACGAGACCGCGTCGGCCGCGCTGGACGACGAGCCCGGACCCGGAGGCATCGGTCCGGCCGATGCCGAACTGCTGACCGAGCGGATGACCGAGCTCGGTCGAGTGCGCGACCTTGTCGCCGCACCGATCGACCCTCCCTCTCCGGCTACCCGGGACGCCATGATCTCCGCCGCCATCGCGGCGGGGGCGGAGACTCCCACGACCTCCCTGACCGAGCCTGTCACCTCGCTCGAGGAGGCGCGACGGGCCCGAGCCGGACGTATTCACCGTCTCGCCCCCCTGGCCGTCGCTGCGGCACTCCTGCTGGTCGGGGCGATCGTCATACCCGCTATGTTGAACCGCGACGACGACGTCACCATCGCCTCGTCACCGATCGAGGGAAGTGCCGACACGAGCGCGACCGACGCCGATTCCGTGCCGCCCTCACCGACGGACATGGCCGCCATGAACGAATCCTCGGCCGGGGCGGATCTGTCGGACGACGGCGACCTCGAGCAATCGGGGATCGCTGTGGCCGGGGACGCCGCCGAGTCAGGATCGGGTGTCGCCGGGTCCGAGCCGGAGCTTGCCGCCCCGTCGGCGGAATCGACGGTCACCGACCAGGACCTGCTCGACATCGTGGCCCGAGAGGAGGTCCGGGCCCGCTCACTCGACGCGGTGCCATTCGATCAACAGGCATGCGCCGAGGAGGTGGGTCACCGCATCGACCGGACGTTCCGTGCCTCATACGGGTCCGAGGCCGCGGTGTACTTCGTCGAGATGGACGGGACCGATGCGACCGCCGTCACGGTGGTCAACCACAACTGCCAGATCCTGGCCGAGACCACGGGCGGCTGAGCCGACCGGTCGACGTGGATGAGCCCACCGGACCGCGGCACTAGGGTTGCCGGATGGCTGATGTCGAACCCACCCACGACTGGGCTGTCGAGGCCGCTGATCGTGTCGTCGACGTTGTCGACCTGGTCCGCGAGAAGACCACCGGACCAGCGCTCAAGGCGGCGCGATGGGTCGTATATGGCGTCGCCATGCTGTTCATCGTGGTGCCGACGTTGATCGGTGTCATGATCGGCCTGGTCCGTTTGGTCGACGTGCTGTGGAACAAGGTCTACGACGCTGCCGGTGTCGGCCGGGACGCTCCGATCTGGATCACCTACCTGACCCTCGGACTCATCTTCCTGGGGGCCGGCCTCATCACCTGGACCAAGCGATTCCCCGACGACGAGTGATCATGGTGCCGGGCATTCCCCGGGAATAGCACCTCATCCCCCCCGGGTTGGCCATCGAGATCGCAACATGGGCAACATCGTGAGTGAGAAGGAGTTCATCGTGTCATCCCGCACTGTCGCCATCATCGGGTCGGGCCCCGCGGGGCTGACGGCCGCAATCTACGCCGCTCGCGCCAATCTCAATCCTCTGGTCATCGAGGGAGCCCCTTCGTCGACCAGCGATCAACCCGGCGGCCAGCTGATGCTCACCACCGACGTCGAGAACTACCCGGGGTTCCCCGAGGGGGTGACGGGACCCGAGCTGATGGCTCGATTCAAGGAGCAGGCTGAGCGCTTCGGCACGGAGTTCGTCACCGACCGGGTGACTCGGGTCGACTTTTCCCGCCGGCCGTTCGGCATCTGGCTCGGAGATCCGGCCGCACCGGTTCCCACACACACCGCTGAGTCGGTCGTCGTCTCGACGGGAGCTCGATCGGTGATGCTCGGCCTGGAGCGTGAACGGGAGTTGATCGGCCACGGTGTCTCGACATGTGCGACCTGTGACGGCTTCTTCTTCCGCGACCAGGACATCGCCGTGGTCGGAGGCGGGGACTCCGCCCTGGAGGAGGCCACGTTCCTGACCAAGTTCGCCCGATCCGTCACCGTGATCCACCGGCGCGACGAGCTCCGCGCTTCGAAGATCATGCAGGATCGAGCCAGGTCCAACCCGAAGATCTCCTTTCGATGGAACACCGTCGTGGACTCCATCCTGGGTGAATCGTCGCTCGAGGGGATCATCGTGCGCGATGTGGAGACCGGCGCCACCGAGCCCCTTTCTTTGTCCGGACTTTTTGTCGCCATCGGTCACAAGCCGAACACCGCCCTGTTCGAAGGTCAGCTCGACATGAAGGAGAGCGGCTACCTGATCGCCCGCCCTGGCTCGACCGCCACCAATGTCGATGGCGTATTCATATGCGGGGACGTGCAAGATGACACATACCGCCAGGCCATCACGTCAGCCGGCTCCGGCTGCATGGCAGCTATCGACGCCGAGCGCTGGCTGGAAGCGAACGTCCATGTCCCGGCCTGATCAACACGACGGTTCTCCGCGACATCAACCCATCGGTTCGCAGGTTGGTCGAGGTGTGGAATGATTCTCCCGCATCGGCCGTTCCATCCCACAGCCCGACCCTCTCGAAGGAGGGCCACGGTCTCGCCCCCTCCGGCCCAACCAATCGACCCCGACAAGAAGGACGAACAACCATGGCAACCACCCCGCTGACCGAAGGTAGCTTCGACGAGTTCATCGCGAGCAACGACGTCGCCGTCATCGACTTCTGGGCCGAGTGGTGCGGGCCTTGCAAGATCATCGCTCCGATCCTCGACGAGATCTCCGAAGAACGCTCCGAGTCGCTCAGCATCGGCAAGGTCGACATCGACGCCGGCGGCAATGGCGTGGTGGGTCAGAAGTACGGGGTGCGGAGCATCCCGACCATTCTGGTCTTCAAGAATGGCGAGCCGGTCGAGAGCATCGTCGGGGCCATGCCCAAGCATGATCTCCTGGCCCGCATCGACGCAGCCGTCTGATAGCGGCGGGGCAGCAGGACCAGTGCTCCCGGGCCTGCCACTCCAATCCGGTCAGTCGAGCCCGGCGGTCGCCGATCTTCAAGCTCGGCTCGGTGTGCTGACGCACCCGTGCGCACCGGATCCTCCCGGAGAGTTCGCTAGCGGTACCGAGGAGGCGGTTCGCTCCTTCCAACGGGCCCGTGGCCTCGAGGTCGACGGTCGTTGCGGTAGTCAGACGTGGACCGCCCTGGAGGATGCCGGCCGTCAGTTGGGCGACCGCCTGCTCTACCTCACCGCTCCCATGCTGCGGGGTGACGACGTCGAGGAACTGCAGACCGCACTCGGCTCCCTGGGCTTCGACGCCGGGTGGATCGACGGCATCTTCGGACCTGAGACCGCGGCGGCGCTGACCGAGTTCCAGATCAACCTCGGGCTGAACGGAGACGGCATCTTCGGACCGGCGGCTCTACGGGCGGTCCTCCGCCTGACCGGACGGACCGGTCCCGCCACTCCAGTGGCGGCGCTGCGGGAGGTCGAACGGCTGACCCACCGCTCCCGGATGGTTTCCGACCAGCGAGTCGTCGTTTCGGATCCGGGCGGGTCGGCTCCGGTGGCCGAGGCCATCGCCCGGCGACTACTCCAGGCCGGAGCGCGCGCCATCGTCGTGCACGACCCTGATCCGTCGTCCCGCGCCGCGATGGCCAATCACTTCGACGCATCACTCGTGTACAGCGTGCGCAGTCAGCTCACCTCGGGTATCTCCCACGCGTACTACCGCGGACCCACCTTCGAGTCGGTCGGCGGTCGTCGTCTGGCCGACCTGGTCTGTGGTGAGCTGAATGAGGTACTCCCGATCGCGGGTCGATGCGTCGGCCAGCAGATCCCGCTCCTCAAGGAGACCCGGATGGCGGCGGTCGAAACTCGCATCGGACCCGCCGCGACACTGGTTCAGTACGTGCCGGTCATCGCCGATCGCGTCTTCATTGCCATCGCCCAGTGGTGCGCAGCGCCGATGGTGGGCTGATCAGGCCGTCCTGGTCGGTCATCAGCGGCCGATCGAGGGGCCGTTTCCAAGCATCGACTCTGACGGTACAGGCGACATTGATCACAGCCTTTTGCACAGGCTGTGGACATTCCCCCAGGGCTGAACCTTGGGCCAGTTGGCGCGACCCTCGATCAGGGCTGCTCGCCGGTGGCCGTGTCCTGGTCGACCATCGGTTCGGTCATCGCCCGGTAGATCCGTTCGAGATCGGTCAAGTCGGCGAACTGGATGGAAACCCGACCCCGCTTGGCTCCCATCGTCACGCTGACCTTCGTATCCAGATAATCGGACAGGAGGTTCTCCAGTTCCAGCAGCCCGGGGGGACGGAGCGCGGTTGGCGTGGGCTGCTTCTCCTCACCGATGGCGCCGGTCAGCACGCGGACAGCATCCTCCACCTCGCGCACACTCATGCCTTGACGCACGACGCGCTGAGCCAGCTGTTCCTGGGCACTGCGGTCCGGCGTCCCCAGGAGGGCGCGAGCGTGACCCTCGGCCAGCCGGCCATCCATGACCAGTTTCTGTACCGAACCGGGAAGTTGGAACAACCGGAGAAGATTGCTGATCGCCGAGCGACTCTTGCCGACCCGAGCCGCCAGGGTGGCCTGGGTGAGCTCGAAGTCCTCCAGTAGCTGTTGATATGCCGCCGCTTCCTCCAGCGGGTTGAGATCGGCGCGGTGGAGGTTCTCGACGACGGCCTGCTCGAGCGATACGAGATCGTCCACCGAACGGACCAATGCCGGGATGGTCGCAAGTCCTGCCCGCTTGGCCGCGCGCCACCGGCGCTCCCCCGCAATGAGCTCGTAGCCCGAATCGACCTCGCGCACCAGCACCGGTTGCAGCACCCCAAGCTCCCGAATCGAGTCGGCCAACGCCATCAACGACGCCTCCTCGAATCGTTCGCGGGGCTGATACCGATTCGGCCCGATGTCCTCGATGGGGACGTCGCGGAGCGACCCTTCGGTCGCCCCGCCGCTCGTCGCCTCGGTCGGAATGAGCGCCCCGAGCCCTCGCCCGAGTCCACCCTTACGTGCGCTGGTCATGAGCCACTAACCTCCCGAGCCAGTTCCCGATACGCAATGGCTCCCCGCGATGAGGAGTCGAACACCGTCACCGGCTGCCCGAACGACGGAGCTTCCGACAGCCGCACGGATCGCGGAATCACGTTCCGACAGACGATCTCGCCGAAGTGCTGGCGCACCTCGAGCGCAACATGTTCGGCCAGCTTGGTCCTGGCGTCATACATGACGAGCACGATCGCGGTCACCTCGAGATCGGCGTTCAGATTGCGCTGGACCAGGTCCACGTTGCGAAGGAGTTGCCCGAGCCCCTCCAAGGCGTAGTACTCGCACTGGATCGGCACCATCACCTCCGATGCTGCGGCGAGAGCATTCACCGTCAGTAGCCCGAGGGAGGGGGGACAGTCGATGATGACATAGTCGAAGTCGTCCCGAACCTCCTCGATGGCATGTTTCAGCTTCAGCTCACGGCTGAACGCGGGAACAAGCTCGATCTCGGCGCCGGCCAGATCCAGGTTGGCGGGAGCCACGAAGAGGTTCTTGACCGCCGTGGCCTCGAGACAGTCCTCCAGGGCCACGCCATGGATTATGACGTCGTACATCGTGTGGTCGATGTTTCGAGGGCTGATGCCGAGCCCGGTGCTGGCGTTACCCTGGGGATCGAGATCCACTACCAGGGTCCGGAGCCCAAGCTCAGCCAAGGCCGCGCCGAGATTCACCGCGGTCGTGGTCTTGCCCACACCTCCCTTCTGGTTTGCCACCGCAATGATGCGCGGAAGTGCGCGAGGGATCAATGTCAGGCTCCTCTGATCGGCCACAAGCGACCGCTATCCTGTCCGCTGCTTGGACTCCGGTCAAGGCCGAGTCGTGGTTTCATGGGAAACATCGCGTCTGCCCCCGGCCCACGAGGAAGTTCAGCGGACGGCGGCACGGAGCGGAGCCGGGGTTGCGCTGAACGACTGAGGAGGCTGCCCCGGAGCCATACGGCCGATCCACGGGGTCCCCGACACTCGGCCCGGAATCCCCCGGGGTTTCACGTGAAACTCCCGCCGGGGTGAAATGCGACCCTACCCGGATCCAGACGGACCGCACTCAGCCGGGACGACGGCGAGGATAGTGATCAGCGAGGGGACCAAACCGGCTGAGGACCTGGAACCGAAACCCGTCAACCACCCGCGATCCGTACTCTGTGAGACCGAGCCCACCGAGATCCACTTCCCCCCAACGACCTTCGTCCTCCGGTGGTTCACTGACCACCAGGAACCCGCCCATTTCGACCAGTGCCCCCCCTAGTTCAGCGGTCACACCAGGTCGGCCGAACGCCCGCGCCGTGACGATCGTGGCCGACTCCCGCAACCCGCCGCAGCCGCCCGTTCGAGCCCAGTCATACACGTCGCCGCCAACGACCCTCACCGATCGCGCCATCGATGTGGTCGATCGGGTGGACCCGGTCAACCGGGCGACTGCCTCTTCGAGCCAGGTCGCCCTACTGGTCCGACGCTCGATCAGCGCCACGCTCCAGTCGGCGAGAGTCGCGGCCAGAACCAACCCGGGCACGCCGCCTCCCGAGCCGATATCGATCAGACGTCCCGGCTCGGGGCGTAGAGCGCGCACGACCGTGGCAAAAGCCCGCGAATGATCCAGGTGTGTCGCGACCTCCCCACCGAGGAGGCCGCGCCGGGCGGCCTCCTCCAGGAGATCTTCGACCGAGCTCAGTCGTCGCTCTCAGGCACCAGGACGACGCGCCGGTTCGGCTCCTCGCCCTCCGACAACGTTCTGATCCCGTCGATCTCGCCCGCGGTGTCGTGCACGATCTTGCGATCGGGGGCCGACATGGGCTCGAGCGCCAGGTCGACACCGTCCTCGATCACCTTGGTGGCGGTCTCGCGCACGAACGCCTCGAGAGCCGCCTGCCGCCGCTCGCGATAGCCAGCCACGTCGAGGCGGATCCGACCTCGCAACGGACCGTCGGCCTCGCGGTGCAACACGGCGCGGCTGATCTCGTGGATGGCCGACAGGGTCCGGCCCTTTCGTCCCACCAGCAGTCCGAGGTCCTCACCGTCGACCCTGACCAGGACCGTGTCTTCTTCTATCTTGGTCGTGCCGATGTCGGCGGTGAGACCGAACGCGTCGACCAGGCCCCCGAGGAAATCCTCGACGACTTCGGACTGTTCCTCGATACTCATGTTCACGGGAGTCTCCTGGTCCTTCTTCACTGGTGGTCGATCTCCCCCACCCGATCGGGCTGGAGTCTGTTTCGTCGGGGTCGGTTTGGCCGACGACCTCGTGGCGCCGGTATCGACAGAATCCCGCCGGCCCTTCTGGCCCGAACCACCCTGACGACCACCGCCGCCGGATCCCTTGGATCGGTTCTTTCCCCGTTCACCGGATCGGCCAGCGCCGTTGCCGCCGCCCCGCTTGTTCTGCCGGTCACCGCCGCGACCACGTCGAGACTCGTCCTTCGACCGCGGCTGGACCGGTCTCACCCGGGCCCGCACCTGGGCCTCCCCTCTCACCATCCCGAACAGGCCCTTCTTGGGGCTGGCCACGGTCTCGAATTCGGCCTCGTCGGCCGCGATTCCCAGTTGGTCGAGAGCCCGTTCCTTGGCCTGCTCCACCGTCTTGCCGGTTGTCTGGATCCATTCCACTGCAGTCAGTTCCTCTTTCGCTTCTTCTTCCGTGGTCGCGGTGTCGGAGCGGCCGCAGCAGGCGGCGGCTTCTTGCGACTTCCGGAAGATCCGGGCTTTCCGTTCTTGTTGCGGGCCGGGGCCCGACTCTTGGTGGCGGTGCTACTCCGACCGCCACCATTCGACTTCTTCGACGCGGGTGCCTTGTTCGATCCCGACGACTTCCCACCGCCAGGCTTGGCGCCGGCACCGCCCGCGACGGCCTTTGCCCCACCGGTCCTCGACGACTTCGCCGGCTTCGACCCCTTGCCATTCCCCTGCTTCCGGCCTCCCGACCCGTCGGCGTCTTCGCCGTACAGTGAATGGGTGATCCAGGTCTGTTGGGCCACTCGGTAGAGGTTGGAGAACACGAAATAGATCACGAGTGCAGTCGGCATCGAAAAGGAGATGACCGGCAGCATGAACGGCAGAACCTTCATGATGGCCTGTTGTTGACTGTTGGTCCCGGCATCGCCCGGCTTGCGTCGACCCTGGATCTGCTTCTGCTGATACCAACTGGAGATGGCGACGATGACGATGAGCGCGAGATAGGGGAGCGCGTACAGGACGCCCTCCCCCAGGGCTTCCGACGGGGTTATGGAGAGATCGAGTCCCCAGGACAGCATCTCGTTCGTGCCGGAGAGATCCTGGTAGAGCGACGTGTCGTGGTGGATGTACTTCGGGTCGAAATTCGGCTTGACCGCATTCCAGTCGTCTCCGACCAACGCGGCCCCGACACTCGAGCCGAGTCCACCAACCCGGGTGGTCAACCCTCGAATGACCTGGTACAGCACGATGAACACCGGGATCTGGATCAGGGTGGGGAGGCACCCTGCGACCGGGTTGATGCCGTTCTCCTTGTAGAACGCCATCATTTCCGTATTGAGCTTTTCCCGGTCGTCCTTGTACTTCTCCTGCAGTTTCTTGAGCTCTGGCTGCATTTCCTGCATTTTGATCATCGACCGGGTACCCTTGAGGGTCAACGGTGTCAGAACCGCCATCACAGCCAACGTCATGAGGACGATCGCGCCGGCGTAAGAGCCGATCAGCTCGTAGAACCACGCAAGAACACTGGCTATGGCATCGAACATGGCTAGCTCACGATCTCCGTTCGGGGACGGGGTCCCATCCAGCGCCACCCCAGGGGTGACAGCGCCCGATCCGGCGCACGGCCAGAGCGCCACCCCGCAGCGCTCCATGGGTCTCGACCGCCTCCAGCGCATAACTCGAGCAGGTCGGTTGGAAACGACAGGGAGACAGCCGCCCGGCCCGGACGTGTTGGTAGGCCCGAATCACGCTCATCATTCCACGGGTCGCCCAGCCGGCTGACACCCCGGTTTCGCCGTGGGCCGGCGGAGTCAGTTCGCTCGTCGTCGCCGAGTGCAACACGTTCCTCTCCGGCTCGAGGCTCATCGCGCTCGGGCCGCATCGATGGCCGCCGTGAGATCCTCGAGCAGGGTCGCATACGGCTGGTCGGCCGCTCGGCGATGAGCGCGGATCAGCCACGCTCCCTCGGCCAGCGTCGAATCTTCGGCCGTGACTCCCGTTGTGAACGTGGAGACCGCTGCCCGGAGCCTCCGCTTCACGCGGTTGCGAACGACGGCGCCACCCACCTCCCGGGGGACGGCAAAGGCCACTCGCGGTGGCCCGCTCTCAGCCAGCCAGATCGCGGTCACGGAGCCACGAGTCGCTCTGCGCCCCGTCGCATGGAGACGTACGAACGTCCGACGGTCACGGATCGGCCGAATCAGGCCGACAGCCGATGTCGACCTTTTCGGCGGCGAGAGCGCATCACAGCGCGACCGCCGCGCGAGGACATGCGCTGTCGGAAGCCATGTCGCTTCGAACGTTTCCTGGTGTTCGGCTGATACGTACGCTTCAACGGGAGGCTCCTCGGCTGGTGTGACCATGAGTCGGGTACCGCTCGAAACGACGACCGGTCATCGCGACCGGGTTAGCGGGCCACTTGCCGACCACGGGGTAACCGGATGAGAGGTTGGCTACAATGGGCACAGAACTGCATCGACGTTAGGTCGATCGCGCCAGGATTCGCAACTACTCGGGGATCTGGGACCATCCACCGTTAGCTGGATGCGACATGCTACCGGCAGTGCTAGGTTCCGTTGTCCGGCGCAGGGCGCTGGCGGTTCCATGGTTGGCCAGCGACCGGTCACATCCAATCGGGAGGCGATCTCGTGGCGGTCGAACCCTTTATCCACAGATGTGGAGAGCCTTGTGGAAGAAGTCGGAGGGCGAAGCGTGCCAGAGGCAGTCGAGGTATGGACGGCGTGTTCCGAGCTGATTCGGTCAGAAGTTCCTGACGGCGTCTGGCAAAGCACCTTCCAACACGTCAGCCCGGTTGCTGTCGGTGACGTGGTACTCACTTTGGGTGTTCCCAGTGTATTGATGAAAGAGCGGATCGAGACCCGCTACGTCGACCTGGTGCGCTCGGCTCTCGGTCAGGTCGACTCTTCGGCCGACGACGTCGAGATCATCGTTGCCGCCGATGGAGATGTCACACTCGATCTCCGCGATCGATCTTCGACGGCGGAGGAACCAGACCCCGCGCCCCGACCGACAGCATCGGAGTCCGCAATACTCCCGGCCCGGGTCGCGAGTGAGCCCGGAACGACACGAACCGTGGCCCGGTACACCTTCGACTCGTTCGTCCAGGGTGCCTCCAACCGGTTCGCCCATGCCGCAGCGCTCTCGGTCGCCGAAACCCCGGCCCGGTCCTACAATCCGCTCTTCATCTACGGCAGCGCCGGCCTCGGAAAGACGCACCTGCTCCAGGCGATCGCCAACTACGTTTCCGACAACTACCCGGCCTACCGGGTCTCCTACCTCTCCACCGAGACCTTCCTCAACGAATTCGTCGAGTCGATCCGTCGCAACACCCAGCCCAGCTTCAAGCGCAAGTACCGAGAGATCGACGTTCTCCTGGTCGACGACATCCAGTTCATGGAGGGCAAGGAGGGTCTCCAGGAGGAGTTCTTCCACACGTTCAACTCCCTGCATCAGTCCAACCGCCAGATCGTCCTGTCGTCGGATCGTCCGCCCGACTCGATACCGACCCTCGAGGATCGCCTGCGTAGCCGATTCAAAATGGGGCTGATCACCGATATCCAGCCGCCCGATCTCGAGACCCGTCTGGCGATTCTGCGCAAGAAGTCCGAACTCCACAACAACACCGTGCCCGACGACGTTCTCGAGTACATCGCCCAGCACATCACCAACAACATTCGCGAGATCGAGGGTGCGCTGACCAGGGTCAGCGCCTATGCCAGCCTCAATCAGGAACACCTCACCACCGACCTCGCCTCGCGGATCCTCGCCGACGTGTTGTCGGCTGCCGAGCCCAAGCCGATCACGCCCCAACTCATCCTCGAGCAGACCTCGGACATGTTCGACTTCCCCATCGAGGAGATCTGCGGGAAGAGCCGTCGTCGGCCTCTCGTCGCTGCCCGACAGATCGCCATGTACGTCGTCCGTGAGCTCACCGACCTCAGCTACCCCGCAATCGCTCGGGACTTCGGCGGCCGGGACCACACCACCGTCATCCACGCCTGCGAGAAGATCAGAAACCAGCTCAGCGAACGGCGCCAGACCTATGATCAGGTCACTGAGCTGACCCAACGCGTGAAACAGGCTTAGGAGTTCAGTGAATCGGGACCGAGCGAAGCTCGCCTCGGCGCGAAACGACTATCCGCTGAGTCCCCTGATGCCAACCTCGGAAGGGGAAGCGCCGATCCTCCCGCTGTGGACGCGACGGTGGACAAGCCCCTTGAAACCCGGGTTGGACGTTGTTGGTAACCATGTGATCCCTCTGGACCGAATCGAGGTCATCCCCAGGCTCGGAAATTACGAGGATGTGAGATGTTGATGGTTGTGGATGAACAACTGGACACGAGATGCCTCCCATGACACCGATCCCGGCGGTTCATCCACAACCCACAGGACCTACCTACCACTGACTACGGTTATCCAATTCAAGACTTGGAAGAGAGTGAGCACACTGTGAAGTTCCGCTGTGAGCGAGATGTCCTTGCCGATGCACTCGCGACCGCGAGTCGAGCCGTGTCCAGTCGGGGAGCGTCGCTGCCGGTGCTGTCCGGCCTTCGGGCGGAGCTCGACGGCGATCGACTCCAATTGACCGGAAGTGATCTGGATCTGACCATCACGGTGACCATCACGGTCGCCGGCCGGGAAGACGGGGCCGTGGTGATTCCGGCCAAGCTCGCTTCCGACATCGTGCGGGCGTTGGAGGAAGGAGCGGTCGAGGTCAGCACGACCGATGATCAGGCCGAGATCACGTCCGGTCGCTCAGACTTCTCCATCCGGCTGATCCCGGCCGAGGAGTTCCCGGTGTTGCCGGCTGCTCCCGACGACGCGGTCACCTTCGACGGCGTCGCCCTGGCGGAAGCTCTGAAGCAGGTGGTCCCAGCCGCTTCATCCGATGATTCCCGGCCGATTCTCACCGGGGTGTTGTTCACCGCCGAAGAGGGCGGACTGCGACTCGTCGCCACCGATTCGTACCGTCTGGCCGTGCGTGATCTGCCCGGGACCAGCGTGTTGTCCGCCGGCCAGAGTGTTCTCGTTCCGTCGCGGGCATTGAGCGAGTTGACCCGGATCCTCGACGACGGTGACGTGACGCTTCGCCTGGGTGAGCGAGATGCGACTTTCGAGCTCGATGACATTCGTGTGAGCACACGCTTGATCGAAGGTGACTTCCCGAACTACAAGGGGCTCATCCCGACCACACAACCCAACAGGGTGACGGTGGGCCGGGGAGCTGTCGCCGACGCGCTTCGTCGCGTGCGACTCCTGGCCCGCGAGGCAACTCCCGTACGGCTGGTGATGAGCCAGGATGGACTGGAGATGCTCGCTGTGACCCAGGACGTCGGTCAGGCTCACGAGCAGGTCGACGCAGAATACGAAGGCAGTGAGCTCACGGTTGCGTTCAATCCCGAGTATCTGATGGATGGGATCGATGTCACCCCCGGCGATGAGGTGACGCTGGAGACCGTCGATGCTCTCAAGCCGGCGATTCTTCGGTCGGTCGGGCGAGAGGACTTCCTGTACCTGTTGATGCCGGTCCGGGTGAGCTGAGCGGCGGCTCGTGCATGTCGCCGAGCTCTGGTTGACGGCTCTACGGTCATACGAGGAGACCCATGTCTCGTTCGGACCGGGACTGACGGTCATCCGGGGTGCCAACGGGACGGGAAAGACCAATCTGATCGAGGCGGTGGCGTACCTGGGTACGCAGCGCTCTTTCCGGGGGCTGTCCTCGGACACGATGATCAGGCAGGGAGCCGAGCACGGGATCGTTCGAGGTCGGGTCCAGCACGATGAACGGACCCTGATGATCGAGTGTGAGATCTCGGCCCGAGGTAGGTCGCGCTGTCAGGTCAACGGGCAGAAGATCACCCGTGGTCGCGATCTTCTCGAGGTGTTGAAACTGACGGTCTTCACGCCGGACGATCTGGAGATCGTGAAAGCCGGGCCCGCATCGAGGCGTAGGTTCCTGGACGATGTGATGGTGGCCCGGCAGCCGAAACTCGATCCGTTGCGCACGCAGGTGGAGAAGATCCTCCGCCAGCGCAACGCGTTGTTGAAGCAGTCCAGGGGGCGACTCAGCGATGACATCGCTCTGACCCTTTCCGTGTGGAACAGGAAGTTGTCATCTGCCGGCGAAGAACTGGCCGGCCACCGTCGTGACCTCCTCGAAGCCATCACCCCACAGGTGCAGTCGACCTACTCGCAGCTGGGCGGTGACGGTCAGTCCGTCCGGCTCGCGTACCGATCCACCTGGAGCGAGGGTGAGCTCGAGTCAGCGCTCGAAGCGGTCCGTGACGACGAGCTCCGCCGAGGCATGACGCTGGTCGGACCCCACCGCGATGATCTCGAGATACTGCTGAATGGTTTGCCGGCTCGAACGCATGCTTCGCAGGGTGAGCAGCGGTCCCTGGCCCTCTCACTGAAGCTCGGTGGTCACCTCGCGGTGGCCGAGACGTTGGGTCGCGCACCCGTGTTGCTCTTGGATGACGTGTTCAGTGAACTCGACGACGACCGCTCCGATGCTCTGGTCCGGTCCCTCCCCCCGGGCCAGGTGATGCTGACCTCGGCTGGCGTCGTGCCCGCATCGGTCCCCGTCGAACGGACCTTGCATGTGGTCGACGGACGCATCGAGTCCCACGATGGTTGATCCTCTTCCGGGAGACACGGCAGGGGGTGAACCCCGCTCTCTGCGGGCCGGGCTCGATGCGGTCCTGCGTAGACTCGGCTCGGCTCCGGTGTCATCGGTCACCGAGCTGATCGAGGCCTGGCCGAGGTTGGTCGGTGTGGAGGTTGCGGCGCGGAGCCGTCCGCTCCGGTTGGCAGCGTCGACCCTTGTTGTGGAGGTCGAGGAACCGGCCCTGGTAAGTCATCTGACGTGGCAGGAAACCGCCTTGTGTAGGGAGATCAGATCTCTCCTGGAGAGCGATGAACCCACCAGCCTCGACGTGGTCGTCCGACGGGGGTGAAACCCGTTGCTCTGGCGCGGTCGAGGGGGATGTAACTGGTAGAATGTAACCCACGTGATCTCCCCGCCGGGCTTGCCTTTTCTGCAGTGTCACAGGCCCCGTTCGGCGGTCGAACCGCCGGTTGATCACCTCGAATCTGGTCTGTTTGAAAGGGCGCGCCGTGGCGCAGCAAACTAACTCCTACGACGCGAAGGACATCCAGGTACTCGAGGGGCTCGAGGCCGTCCGAAAGCGTCCCGGCATGTACATCGGCTCGACGGGCCCGTCCGGTCTCCACCACCTCGTGTACGAGGTCGTCGACAACTCGGTGGACGAGGCGATGGCCGGCCACGCCAGCCGGATCGACGTGACCTTGCTCGCCGATGGTGGGTGTGAGGTCATCGACGACGGTCGGGGCATCCCGGTCGACGTGCACGAGGGACAGGGTCAATCCGCGGCCGAAGTCGTTCTCACCGTTCTGCACGCGGGCGGGAAGTTCGGCGGGGACGGCTACAAGGTCTCCGGTGGTCTCCATGGCGTGGGCGTGTCGGTGGTGAACGCGCTGTCGCGTCGGGTCGAAGTCGACATCGACCGGGACGGCAAACGTCACTCGATGTCGTTCGTCGACGGCGGTGAGCCCGACGAGATCCTGGCCATGAGCGGCGATGCCCCGGGAGGACGAAGCGGGACCTCCGTACGGTTCTGGCCCGATCCGAGCATCTTCAAGGAAGGCACGGAGTTTCGCGCCCAGACGCTGACCGAACGATTCCAGATGATGGCGTTCCTCAATCGAGGTCTGGCCATCCATCTGGTCGATCAGCGTGCCGGTCACGACTCGACCCCACATGTATTCCACTACGAGGGTGGGATCATCGATTTCGTGCAGCATCTCAATGCTGCCAAGGAGTCCCTGTTCAGTGACGTGGGCTACTTCGAAGGCGAGGACGAGGACCAGGAGGTCGAGATCGCCTTCCAGTGGAACACTGGTTTCCACGACGGAATCCACAGTTTCGCCAACGGCATCAACACCACTGAGGGTGGGATGCACGTCGAGGGATTCCGAGCCGCCCTGACCCGCGTCGTCAATGCCTACGCGAAGGACCGAGGCGTGCTGAAGGAGACCGATGACAATCTCTCGGGTGAGGACATCCGTGAGGGGCTCACCGCCATCGTCTCGGTCCGATTGAGGGATCCCCAGTTCGAAGGCCAGACGAAGGCCAAGCTGGGGAACGTCTCGGTTCGATCGCTGGTGCAGAAGTCCACCAATGAGCGGCTGACCGACTGGTTCGAGGAGCATCCGTCCGAGGCCAAACGCGTCGTCACCAAGGCCGTGCATGCTCAACGGGCCCGTATCGCGGCTCGCGACGCCAGGGAGAACATCCGACGGAAGTCCGCACTCGACGGTGCCGGGTTGCCCGGCAAGCTGGCTGATTGTTCGTCGCGCGAGCCGCGTGAGTCCGAGCTGTACGTGGTCGAGGGTGATTCGGCCGGTGGTTCGGCCAAGGATGCCCGCGACCCGCGCACCATGGCAATCCTCCCCATCCGAGGCAAGATCCTCAACGTCGAGCGCGCTCGTATCGACAAGATGTTGAAGAACAACGAGGTGACAGCCCTGGCGCAGGCGATCGGTGCCGGCTTCGCTGAGGAATTCGACGTCGCCAACCTCCGCTACCACAAGGTCATCATCCTCTGTGATGCTGACGTCGACGGATCACACATCAGGACCCTCCTGCTCACTTTGTTCTTCCGTCAGATGCGCGAGCTGGTCGAAGGCGGCCACGTGTTCATCGCCCAGCCGCCGCTCTATTCCACAGAGATCCGCAAGGAGAAGATCTACCTGAAGGACGACGCGGCCAAAGAGGCTTTCATCGGGGATCATCCCGATCACAAAGCCGACTTCGCCCGACTCAAGGGGCTGGGCGAGATGGACTCGGCCGAACTGTGGGACACGACGATGGATCCGACACGCCGGACCCTCCTCCAGGTATCGGTCGAACAGGCAGCCATCGCCGATGAAGTGTTCGCCACTTTGATGGGCGACGACGTCGACCGCCGCAAGAAGTTCATCCAGACCAACGCCAAGGATGTCCGATTCCTCGACATCTGAAGCCGATGACCCCGTTCCTTCCCGTGACGCAGAGGCAACCATGAGCGACGAACGACCGCCCGACGACAGCGGTGAATACGGCGGGATCTCCGCCGGGTCCATCGAGCCGATCGAGATCCAGGAGGAGATGGAGCAGTCGTTCCTGGACTACGCGATGTCCGTGATCGTGACCCGGGCCCTTCCCGACGCTCGTGACGGTCTCAAGCCGGTGCATCGACGAATCCTGTGGGGGATGCACGAGGGCGGGTTCCGTCCGGATCGATCCCACGTGAAGTGTGCCCGCGTGGTGGGCGACGTGATGGGCCGTTACCACCCGCACGGCGACACGGCCATCTACGACGCGTTGGTACGCTTGGGTCAGCCTTTCAGCGTGCGTCACCCGCTGATCGATCCGCACGGCAACTTCGGATCCCCCGCTGACCCGCCGGCGGCCATGCGCTATACCGAATGCCGCCTCGCCCCTCTGGCGATGCGCCTGCTGGAGAGCATCGACGAGGACACCGTCGATTTCGTCGGCAACTTCGACAACAGCGAGAAGGAGCCGGTCGTTCTACCGGCTCGGTTCCCCAACCTCCTCGTCAATGGCGGCCAGGGCATAGCGGTCGGCATGGCGACCAACATCCCTCCCCACAACCTGGGCGAAGTAGTCGACGCGACGATTCACCTCCTCGACAATCCCGACGCGACCGTCGACGATCTGTGCGTGTTCGTGAAGGGGCCCGACTTCCCGACCGGCTGCGAGATCCTCGGGCTGGGCGGTATTCGAGACGCCTACCGGACCGGCCGAGGATCGATGAAGCTCCGAGCGGTCAGCGAGCTGGTCGAGGACGGAAAACGGAGTCAGATCGTCGTCACCGCGGTGCCGTACCAGACCAGCGTCGAGGCGATCGCCGAGAAGATCGGTGATCTCGTCAACAAGCGTGAGATCGAGGGGATCTCCCGAGTGGAGAACTACTCCGCCAAGGGCCAGACCAAGCTGGTCATCGATCTGAAGAAGGGCGTCTCCGCCGAGATCACCCTCCGCCGTCTCCATCAGCTCAGTCCTCTCCAGACGAGCTTTTCGGTCAACATGGTCGCGCTCGTCGACGGAGTACCGCGCACGCTCGATCTTCGCCAGGCTCTGGAGGCCTATCTCGGCCACCAGGTCGAGGTCATTCGGCGCCGGTCCGAGTTCCGGCTGGCCAAGGCCCGCGATCGGGCGCACATCGTCGAGGGACTCCTGAAGGCGCTCGATCTGATCGATCAGATCATCGCCACGATCCGCGGGAGTGAGAACCGTGCGGCCGCTGACGCGGCCCTCCAGGCCGAGCCGTTCGAGTTCTCCGACCGGCAGGCCGAGGCCATCCTCCAGATGACCCTGGGACGTTTGACGAGGCTCGGCCGCGAGGAGCTTCAAACCGAGCTCGACAAGCTCGTCGCGCAGATCGCCGAGCTCGAGGAGATCCTGGGTTCCGAAGCGAAGGTCCGGGAGGTCATCAGGAACGAACTGCTCGACGTCCGTGGCGAGTTCGCGTCGGATCGTATCTCCGAGATCGCCATCGACGACGACAGCGACTACGACATCGAGGACCTCATCGACGACGAGGACCTCGTCATCACCCTCAGCTCGCAGGGATACATCAAGGCCATCTCCATCGATGCGTTCCGCAGCCAGGGCCGAGGGGGGAGGGGTGTGGCCGGAGCGCGCCTCAAGGACGAGGACGTTCTCACGAACCTGGTCCAGACGACAGCCCACGCCTTCCTGCTGTTCTTCACCAACCGGGGGCGCGTGTACCGCCTGAAGGCCCATCGTGTCCCGATGTTGGACCGCCAGGCTCGCGGTACCGCCATCGTCAACCTGCTGCAGCTCGACGACGACGAGTCCGTCGAGGCAATCATCGACACGCGCGATTACGAGACCAACCGCTACCTGTTCTTCTGCACCAAGGGTGGAACGGTCAAGAAGACGAACTTCACCGAGTACGACAAGAATCTGAAGGGCGGATTCATCGCTCTCAGACTGAAGGACGGCGACGAGCTGGTTCGCGTGATCCCCGCCAACGCCGGCGACGATCTGTTCGTCACCTCGGCGCGGGGCCAGACCATCCGCTTCAGTGAGGAGCAGGTCCGTCCCATGGGACGGACCGCGGCAGGAGTCCGAGGCTTGAAGCTCCGCGAGGGGGATGAGGTCGTCGGTTGCGATGTCGTTCGAGACTCCGGTTACCTCCTGGTCATGTCCGAGCGTGGATACGGCAAGCGGACCCAGCCGGAGCACTTCAGCCGCAAGGGCCGAGGTGGCCTCGGGATGCGATCGATGCGCGTGAGCGAACAGCGCGGCAACGTGATCGGCGCGCTCATGGTCGACGACGAGGATGACATCTTCGTGATCAACTCGAGCGGCGTGGTCATCCGCACACCGGTTGCCGAGGTCTCCGTGCAGGGCCGCGATGCCACCGGCGTCCGGGTCATGAATCTCGGCGAGGAGGAAGTCGTCGCGGCTATCTCGCCCGCGCCGGCCAGTGACGAAGAAGACGGTGACGAGCCGGGCGACGATGTGTCGCCCGAGGTCTCGAATACCACCGAATCCTGATCTGCGGGCTGAATTGCCCGCCTCCCGCTCCAGCGACTTCCCCGGTCGAGTGGTTCATACGAGGAGGTACGTCGATGTCGACGGATTCGGGATTGTCCCGCGACCGGGCTCAGGTCGCACTACCCATGTTGGTACTGACGCTGGCGATTGCCGTGGTGGCGGCGGCGGCAGTTCTGGTGATGGGACGGTTGTTGGTCGATCGGGCGGCAGCCCAGGCAGCTGCCGACGCGGTGGCGCTCGCCGCCGCGGCCGAGGGGACCGGGGCGGCACGGGCAATCGCCGAGAGCAACGGTGTCGAGTTGGTTGACGTCGACCGGGACGGTCCTACGGTGGTCGTGACCGTGACGCGAGGATGGGCGTCGGCCAGGGCCCGAGCGGCACGATCGGACGAGTCGTAGACGCTCGCGGTACCGACTCTCCTAGACTTGCCCGTGAGCTCGGAGCGAGTGGTCACGAACAGCGGCACGTGACCGACGGGAGAACCATGCCACCACAGGTCGTAAGCGGTACGGCGACGCAAGACCAGACCGCCCCCGACGACGACGCGCCGCCTCACCCCGGGGCCGATCCCGTCGACCGGCCGGGTGGCCCGCCAGACCCTGACCCGGTCCACGAGGCCGCCGACGTCGAATCCCCGGTCGACACGATCGAGCAGGACGGTGTCCCTGGGGATGATGTGGAAGATGACGGGGTCGACGAGGATCCGGCCGGCGTCTTCGACGAAGACCATGAGCCTGGCGACGAGTCGGCTCCCCGGGCCGATCCCGAGCCCCGAGCGCAGCTCGAGACAGACGGTCCGCCGACGTTGGGCTCCCGGTTGAAGGACCGGCGCCTTCGGGCCCGCAAGGTGCGGCGGACCATCCGTCACATCGATCCGTGGTCGGTGCTCAAGTTCTCCCTGTTCTTCTTCCTCACCGGCTGGGTGGTCATCGTTCTGGCCGGCGTGATTCTGTGGTCCCTCGCCGTGAACGCCGGCGTGATCACCGAGTTCGAGGATCTCGTGATCGAGCTTTTCGATCTGACGTCGTTCGCGGTAGACCCGGACCTCATGTTCCGCGTCGCCGTCTTCACCGGTGGAGCGATGGCCATAGGTGGGGCGCTCTTCGTTGGAGTCCTCGCGGTCCTGTTCAATCTCCTCAGCGATCTGGTGGGCGGAATCCGTGTGTCGGTGATAGAAGAGGAGACCGCTCGACCCGTGGTCGAGTAACCTGCCCGATCGCCGTCGGCGACCCGGGGCTATAGCTCAGACGGTCAGAGCGCACCCCTGATAAGGGTGAGGTCGCAGGTTCAATTCCTGCTAGCCCCACAGTTGAGACGCCCAGACCCCAAGCGACGAGTTGGACCGAGAGTTGACCGTAGGACGACTGATCCGACGAGCAATCGTGGCCATCGGCGTGGCCGGCTTGGTCGCGTCGGTCCTGCGGCTCCGTGGGACGGGTGGAACGCCACCCCAGCAGGGTGGCTGGCGAGAGCTCTCCGGACCGGATCTGCGCTGAGGTGCTGACCGCCGTCGTCGGTGCCGGAGCGACAGGCGTTCGCGTGGGCCGTCAGCTGGTCGCGGCAGGAGCACAGGTTCTGATCCAGGACACGGCCCCTGGTCGAGCAGATCAGGTGGTCGCATCGATCGGTGATCAGGCGTCGGTGGTCTCCATGGGGGAGACCTGGCCGACCGATCTCGACGTGGCTGTGCTGTGTGGCCCCGGCGGTGGTCAAGCCGTTCTCGCCCGAGAGCTGATCCTACGACGTGTCGCCGTCGTGTCCGTGGTCGACGACCTCGAAGAGACCCGGACCTTCCTGGGCCTCGATCGCCTGGCCTGTGATCACGGCGTTCCCGTCGTGATCGGGTGTGGTTTCTCGCCCGGGCTCAGCTGTGTCCTGGCGCGGCACGGTGCCGCGACCCTCGATCGAGTTGACGAGATCCATGTGTCGAGAAGTGGTACCGGTGGCCCTGCCTGTGCCCGTCAGCACCATCGGGCGCTCGGCAACACGTCACTGGACTGGCGAGACGGGGCTTGGATCGAGCGGCCCTCCGCCTCGGGTCGGGAGCTCAACTGGTTTCCGGATCCCATCGGAGCCATGGATTGCTACCGGGCCGCGCTACCCGATCCGCTCTTGCTGCTTCCCGAGTTCGAGGGAGTCAGGCGGATCACGGCCCGGGTGGCGGCGAATCGCCGCAATCGGATGACCGCCCGGCTTCCCATGCTTCGCCCTCCCCACGACGATGGAGGACCGGGGGGGATCCGGGTCGAGCTGCGCGGGTGGCGGGGCGACGAGTCCGTTGTCCAGGTCCTGGGCGCGATGGATCGACCGGCGGTGGCAGCCGCCGCGGTGGCGGCGCTGACCGCCGAGCTGGCCGGGCGCGGGGGACTCAACCGGACCGGTGTGAGCGGATTGGCGGGCATGGTCGACCCGCTCCCGTTCCTCACCGAATTGGCTCGCCGCGGCGTCCGCGCCGCGGTCTTCGAGGGAGCCGCCGTCGCCTGATCACCACGAGATGTGACCGATTCCCTCAATTTCGTCACTCAACGTGCCGATGGATCGACCCAGAGCGATATTTCGAAAATACTTCTCAAGGCCGGCCCGATTCTTGACGAAACCCTCCTCGGCTGATGACGAGGAGTGATTCATGACATCGAAGGTTGACCAGCAGGCAGAACTCCACGGGATGATCGAAGCGAATCTTCCCCTGGTGAAACACATCGTGTTTCAGGTGGCGGTGCATTTTCCCCGACACGTGGACCGTGACGAGCTGGCCCGTGCCGGAGCGCTGGGACTGGTGGAAGCGGCGCAGCGCTACGACGCTGACCGCGGCGTCCCGTTCGAGAGATTTGCCGCCCAGCGCATCCGGGGGGCGATCCTCGATGCCGTTCGGGCGGCAGACTGGGCCCCACGTTCGGTTCGCAACCTGGCTCGCCGGCTCGAAAACGCCGAACAACGGCTCGCCACCCGCCTCGGCCGGGTCCCTTCGGTGGCCGAGACGGCCGAAGAGCTGGGTATGACCAAGGCCGAGCTCAACCGTCTACAGGACCGCATGTTCCGATCCGTCGTCCTCGCGCTGGAGCATGAGATCAACGACGGCCAGGACGAGGACATGACGCTGGTTGACGTTCTGGTCGACCAGAGCGCCGTAGAACCGCTCGAAGAACTCGAGAACCGCGAACTACAGGCCTACCTGCGCGATGCGGTCGGCCTGTTGCCCGAGCGCCAGCGACTGGTGATCGTGGGCTACTTCCTCGAGAACAAGACCTCACAGGAGCTGGCCGACTTCCTGGGTGTCACCGAGTCGCGGATCTCACAGTTGCGATCCGAGGCCCTGGCCTCACTGAAGGAAGGCATCGAGGCGCAGTACGATCCCCGCCGGGTGCAGCCGGAGGACGTCTCGGGTCGGGTCGCGGTCAGAAAGGCGACGTTCGCCCACAACGTTTCGCAAGCGAGCGTGTGGAAGAGCCGTCTCGATGAGATCCGGAGCGTCGGCGAAGTCGCGGCCAACGCCTACTGAGGACGGTCTCATCGTCACTCGCGACGGCTGTTGACATGCATGGCGTAGATCCCCCCGAGAAGCGCCAGTCCGCCCAGCGCGAGCACGATCCCGACCGGTTGCATCGACGTTCCGTCCGATCCCGAACCATCCGCGACGAGGCGGGGGCCGGGCGCGCCCGAGATCGCCGTCGTGGTGATCGGCCCTGTGGTGGTCGGCGGCGTCGTCGTCGGAACCGAGCCGGTGCCGACAAGGTCGGGCGGAGTGGTCGTGCCCGGTGGGCCGGTCGCCTCGACCACGGACAATCGCGGCGCGGGGAAGGCCTGATCGGTGCCGTCGTCGGGTCGCTGGATCCAGGCGAGGGCCTCGTCGCCGGCGCAGCGCTGGATGGTCGGGAAGAACAGCGTCACCCCGGGTGCGTCAGGGAGGAGAACATTGACCGAGAACGTCGCCTCGTCGCCATCGGGCAGCGGTCCTCCGTCCCACGTGACGACCTTGCCTTCGATCCGAGCGTTCCATCCGTCGGGGCCGGCGGGGATGGGATCGACGACATCGTCGGGGAGTTGGATGTCGACGCCGATCGTGGCTGCGGTTCCACATCCGTGAGTGGGCACGAATCCTATGTCTGCTCTCCGTCCTGATTCGCCCGTGGTGCTCGTGGGTTCGACGTGGGCCGAGGCGGCGCCGGCCAGCACGGTGATCGCGACGGGGACCGCTAGGGCGAGCAGGACCCCGAAGCGTGACGGGAGATGCTGGCGGAGCTGAATCACGAAACCGGTACCTCGAACGTAGCGGCACTCCGGGTGAACTCATCTAGTTGCGCGGTGATCGTGATCTGCCAGGCGCCGGGGATCGAAAGCTCACGACCCGACATCAGCAGATGGCCGGGACCGGCGCGGAAGGGCCTTCGCCGGACCGGCTCGATCCCTCTGTCGGGCATGGCCATGCCGACCTCGACATCGGTCAGTTCGACCGGTCGACCCGAGAGATCGTTGATGAACAGATGGATCTCGTTCAGGCGGCCGGCCTGATTGGGATCGACGATCATCTCGACGGTGAGTTCCTCGGTCAGTTCCCGGCGCTCGGCGTAGAGTCCGGTCACTCCCGCTTCGGTCCTGGCGGGGGTGACGTTCACGAGCAGCGTCGTGGCGGCCACGATCACGAGGAAGCCGGCAAGCTCGAGTGTGACGGTCAGGCCGAGCCGGCGGAGCGCGCTCGGATTCTCGCGAATGGGCATCAGGCGTCGGCGGTTGTAGAGGGCGATGGCGCCCACCGCACCGACCGCCGCCACCTTGGCGAGGAGTACCCACCCATAGGTGGTTGAAGTGAGCGCCTGCAGCGCACGCACTTCCGACCAGGCCAGCACGATCCCGGCGCCGACAGCCGCGGCATAGGTGACGAACGCAGCTGCGGAGAACCGGCGTACGACGTGAGCAACGGCTCGGGGCTCGCTGGTGCGGAAGGAGAGGAACACCAGGGACAACCCCCCGACCCAGATCGCAGCGGCGACGAGATGCACGACGTCGGCCGTGACCGTCACCGCTACGGGGGTGGATACGCGGGAGTGACCGGTGATGGCGAATCCGACGACCGCGGTCAGACCGGCGATCCAGCTCAGCCGATTGCACGGACGCCAGGCCAGCACAGCCAGGCCGATGGCGGTCACGAAGGCGGCCAACCCGACGTCGTCCTCGACGACCCGCCGTAGCAGGTCCGAGTCCCACGCTGCGCTCGTCCCCCGGCCGGTGGCGATGACCGCCTGGAGTGGGATGGCAAGGAGCGACGCAACGGCTCCGACCCCGGCGCCGATCCGAACGAATCGAACCGAACCGGACTCCACCGTCCCACCGGAGTCCACGCGGCGGTAGAGCGCCATGCCACCGATGACCAGCCCGGTCGCATAGGCGACGAAGCGAGCGAATGCGGCCAGGGCCTCGGCTCCCCGGGCATCGTCACCGAGGAAGTCGTCGAGGTGGAAGGCGGTCGACTCCGGTGCGTCGCCGGCGGTGAAGACGATTGCACCGTTGACCGGGTGGCCGTCCTGGGAGACGACGCGGTACGTCGCGATGTAGGTGCCGTCGCCGAGATCATCCTTCAGTCGGATGGTGACGGTGCCGCCGTCCTGCACCGGGGCCGATCGGTCGACTCGCCCGCCTTGATCATCGAAGACCGCAAGGCCACCGAGCTCGAGCTCGACCGATTCGGAGAACTCGAACGTCACCGACCGAGGAGCGGTCTCGAGCCGCGAACCGTCCGCCGGCGTCGTCGAGATCAGTGTCGTATGGGCCGACGCGGGCGTCGCGGCCGAGATCGTCCACAACAGAATGAACACGAGTGCGAGGACAGTCTGTCCGGCCCGCGGGAACACCATGTCAGGTGAGGTCGAGTCGGACCTGCCGACCCAGCTCCTCGAGGAGCCCGACGTAGGTGCCCTCGGCCGACGTGGGTTCGCCGAGGTCGTCGATGTGGAGCGACTGCACCTCGAGCGCGAGCTCGGAGCGGCCGGTCAGCGCATCGGCAATGTCGTCGGCTTCGAACGTCGAGGCGAGGATGACCTGCGTTTCTGTGTTCTCGAGCGCCCTCACCGCGCTCGTGATCGCTCGACGCTGGCCTTGGGGGTCGATCGTCGTCACGATCTCGATGTCGTAGCGTTCGGCGAAATAGGCGAGGGAGCGCTGACCGGAGCCTACGGTCCGTGTATCGAGATCGCTGAGCGTCTCGTCCATGGCTTGGGCGGTCTCGCGGAGCGTCCGGGCATAGGCGGCGGCCGCATCGGTGACCTCTGCGCTCGCAAGAACGGCGCTGGCTTCACCAAGACGATTTCCCAGAGACAGCACGGCATCAGCGGTGCGCTCCGGATCCAACCACAGATAGGGGTCTGTCGTGCCCTCGGTCGCTCCCGGGAGCGGATCCTTGATGGCCGTCGTCAGCTCGAAGCGCTGGGCGCCGTCGCTGGCGGCGCGATCGAGCTCCTCCTCGGCGGAGGCTTCGAATCCTGCTCCGACCGAGACGACGAGTGCGGCCTCGCGGAGCCTGGCCTGTTGCCGGCTGGTCAACTCGTAGCTCGTGGGGTCTTCCCCCAGCGGTACGAGGACCTCGACGTCGGCGAACCGACCGACGACGTTCTCGACCAGGTCACCCACCAGTGCCGTCGTGGCGAGGATGAAGGGGCGTTGACCTTCGAGGTCGGGATCAGCCGGCTCCTCGTCGGTCCCGCACGCAGCCGCGAGCAGGGCCACGGCGACGATGGTGATGACGAGACGTCGGATCACGTGCGCAGCAGAGCCAGGATGTCGTCGTGCAGGACGCCGTTGGTGGCGAGGCCACTGCCCCCGAGGGCGGTGACGTCGCCTCGGAGGTCGCTGAATCGGCCCCCGGCTTCGCTGATGATTACCGGCATGGGCGCGAGATCCCAGTGGTTGGCGATGGGATCGAACATCGCTTCGGCCCGACCGGTGGCGACCAGCACATATCCGTAGCCGTCGCCCCAGGTCCGGAGATGCATCTCGCTCTCGTAGACCGACATCAGACCGGCAGCGGGCCAGACGCCGAACCCGCTCGTGGTGAGATAGGCGCCGCTCAAGTCTGCTCGGTCGGAGACGTGGCACGGTTCACCGTTGAGCGTGCAGCCCGCCCCGCGCCCGGCAGCCACCGTCTCTCCCAGAGCGGGTACGTTGATCACGCCGACCAGGGGACCGTGCTGGTCTTCGAGCGCCAGCAGATTCGTGTACAGCGGCACACCCTGGGTGAAGGCCTTCGTCCCGTCGATGGGGTCGATGACCCAGGTCCGACCGGAGGTACCACGTCTGTCGCCCTCCTCCTCGCCGACGATGCTGTCCTCCGGGAATCGCTTCTCGATCTCTTCTCGCAGAAAGCGTTCGGCGGCTCGGTCCGCGGCCGTGATCGGTGATCCGTCTCCCTTGCGATCGACGGTCAGGTCCTCGCGGCGAAACCATCGGAGCGTCACTTCTCCCGCCGCTCGGACCAACTCGGCGATGTCATCGACCAGATCGGTTGAAACAGGAGGAAGCTCGGTACTCGTCACCGGAGCATCCTGCCACCGGAGGGACCATGGTGTCATGCGGCCCTCCCGCGGCCCGGTGTTCCCTTTCAGGCTGCCGAGGTCGACGAACGTGTCACCCGCACCGAAGGCACCGGCCGGAGCATCGGCTGGTGCGGTCGAGAGATAACAGATAGACGTTGAGGTCCGGCCCATCGGGCGTTGTTCCGAAACCGGTTCATGTCGGAGCCAACGCCTCGGGCGGCTGCGAGGTTCCCCGAATAGTGTCGCCCCATGACCTCGAGACCCGATCTTCGACCTGAGCTCGCCGACCTTCGCGGCCGCATGCGTACCTTCATCGAGGATGAGGTCGTTCCGGCGGAGCCGGTGCTGGCCCGAGACGACGATGCGTCTCTCGCCGCGATGGGCGACCTGAAGCAGATGGCCAAGGACCGGGCGTTGTGGGCGCTGGGTCATCCGGCCGAGCTCGGTGGTGGTGGGCTTCCGTTCATGGACTTCGTGTATCTCAACGAGATCATCGGCCGCTCGCATTGGGGCCAGGTGGCGGTCGGGAGCCTGTCCATGCAGGACTCGATCATGCTCCACAGCTATGCCAGCCCCGCCCAGCGGGAGGCGTTCCTCCGGCCGCTCGTGGCGGGAGACATCTATCCGTCGGTGGCGCTCACCGAACCCGACGTCGCCGGATCCGACCCGACCCTCATGGAGGCGACGGCGACGATGGATGGAGACGAGTGGGTCATCGACGGGCTCAAGTGGTTCACATCCGGTGCCAATCGCGCCGCGTTCACGACGGTCTTCGCCATCACCGAGCCGGACGCGGATCGGCACGCCAAGTTCAGCGCCATTCTTGTTCCGACCGACACGCCGGGATACGAGATCGTGCGGGTTGTGCCGACGATGGGCCACACCGGGGGAGCTCACTGTGAGGTGCGGTATACCGACGTGCGGGTTCCGGCGGCGAACCTGCTCGGCGAACGGGGGAAGGGATTCCACATCGCCCAGGCTCGTCTGGGACCCGGTCGCATCTTTCACTGCATGCGCTGGCTGGGCCAGGCGCAGCGGGCGTTCGAGCTCATGTGCGATCGAGCCACGTCGCGGTGGGCCCACGGTTCCTACCTGGCCGAGAAGGGCGAAATCCAGGCCATGATCGCCGAGTCGGCGGCGGAGATTCAGGCGGCGAGGTTGATGACTCTCGACGCCGCCCGAGCTCTCGACGGGGAGGGTGATGCCCGGGTCCAGATCAGCCTGATCAAGTTCTGGGGGGCGCGGATGCTCCACAACGTGGTCGACCGGGCGATCCAGGTTCACGGCGCACTCGGCGTCACCGCGGACACACCGCTGGAGTTCATGTACCGCGAGGCGCGCTACGCCCGGCTGTACGACGGCCCCGACGAGGTGCATCACATGGTGGTGGCGAGACGGCTGGTGAAGGACCCGGTGGGTGGCGTGCCCTGGGCCTGAGCGGCCCGCCGACGGTGTCGGCAGGAGCGGGGTGGGGGGCCTGAGCGGCCCGCCGACGGTGTCGGCAGGAGCGGGGTGGGGGCCTGAGCGGCCCGCCGACGGTGTCGGCAGGAGCGGGGTGGGGGCCTGAGCGGCCCGCCGACGGTGTCGGCAGGAGCGGGGTGGGGGCCTGAGGTCAGACCTCGGCGAGGGATTCGGCCAGGAGCTGGAACCGCGCGCCGATCGGATCGAGGTAGGACTCGAGATGGCCCTCGCGGGGAAGGGCCCGCAGTTCGTCGGCGGTCCGGCGGCCGTTGAGAGCGCGAGATGCCTCCCAGACGGTCGTGAGGAGCGTGCAGCCCGGGTCACCCTCACCGCTGTTGAGGGTCGTGTCACCGTCTCTCACGGCGAGCGGAGGGAGCCCGGCCGCCACCAGGTTCGGATGGATCTGTCCCAGGGAGATCTCCACGGTCGTCGCCACCTCGGATTCGGTTCGGCCGCCGGGTCGGCCCACCGCTCCCCGGAGGTCTTGTTCGTGGACGACGAGGTCGTAGTAGAGCAGTAGTCCGGGGCCGTCGATGATGGCGGCGAGGATCTCGTCAGCACCCCGCCAGCCCTGGTCGAGGTCGTCGACCGACCAGCCCCTCCGCTCGTCGAGAACGCGACTGACCCACCCTTCGGGGTCGTCACCCGGGATGTCTCCCGTGGCGATGGCGATCGGCATGCTCGCCACGTGAACGACGAGGTCATGACAGGTCCATTCGGGACAGGCGGGGACCGTCCGGGCAGCGGACTCGGCGTCGAGGCCTCGAGCCAGTTCGAGCATGCGAGAGCGGGCGGACTGGTAGGTCTCCATGAGGGCGGTCATTCCAGCAGCATCGCGCACCGCGGTGAGCGGCGCGACCCGACCAGAGATCCCGCGGGGTCTGTCTCGATGAGATGTCAGACTGCGGTAATGGCCGAACGTCTACACCTGACAGGGGGAGGGGTGAGTGTGGTCGTCGACCTGAACGACTGCCCCACCGTCGTGTATTGGGGTGCTGCCCTGGGAGATGCTCCGCCGGCCGAGCTGTTAGACCATCCCCTCCCGGTCGGTGACCTCGACGATCTCGCGCCGGTGGCGATCCTGCCCGAGGCGTCCCTCGGCTTCCCCGGGGCGCCGGGCTGTTCAGGCGGTCGGGCCGATGGCCGTGACTGGGCGCCGCGGTTCGCGGTGGAATCCCACCATGTCGAGGGCCCGAAGCTGTCGATCACCATGGTCGACGAGATCGCTCTGCTCGGTGCCACGATCTCGCTCGAGGTCGAGTCGGCAAGTGGCGTGTTGTGTCTGTGGACCGAGGTCGTCAACCTCGGTCGGGACGACTATCGACTCGCTGCAGTGACGATGACCCTCCCGGTCGGACAGCGGGCGACCGAAGCCATGCTCTACCGAGGCCGCTGGGGCAACGAGTTCCAGCTGGACCGGCTGCCCTGGCCCGGTGGAACGGTCACGGTGGAGAACCGGCGGGGTCGGACCTCGCACGACCGCTTTCCGTTCGTTGCCGCCGGGACGGCCGCGTTCGACGAGGAGTCCGGCGAGCTCTGGGCCGGTCATCTCGGCTGGAGCGGCAACGCCGTCGTGCGACTCGACACCTTGTCCGACGGTCGTAGGTTCCTTCAGGCCGGTGAGATGCTGTTGCCCGGAGAAGTCGATCTCGCCCCCGGTGACTCCTACCGCTCGCCGACCTTCTACGCCGCTCGGTCGAACGAGGGAATGAACGGGCTCCGACGTGGATTTCACGGATTTCTCCGGCAGCGGCCGTGCCATCCGTCTTCGCCCAGGCCGGTGTTGCTGAACACGTGGGAGGCCGTGTACTTCGACCATGATCTCGCCACGCTCGAGGCGTTGGCGGATCGAGCGGCCGATGTCGGGATCGAACGGTTCGTCCTGGACGACGGTTGGTTTCATGGTCGACGGGACGATTCCGCCGGCCTCGGTGACTGGTGGGTCGACGCCGATGTCTGGCCGGACGGGCTGGCCCCGTTGACGAGCCACGTCGCCGACCGGGGGATGGAGTTCGGGATCTGGGTCGAGCCCGAGATGGTCAACCCCGACTCGGATCTCTTCCGGTCCCATCCGGAGTGGGTCTTGAACGACGATCGATACGAACCGGTCCTCGGTCGCCACCAGCTGGTGCTGGATCTGGCGCGCGACGAAGTGTCGGAGTATCTGTTCGAGCATCTGGATCGGCTCCTGACCGACCACGACATCGCTTACGTCAAGTGGGACATGAACCGCGACCTGGTCCACGCCAGCCATGATCGACGCGCCGCCGTGCGGGTGCAGACCCTGGCCGCGTACGACTTGATCGATCGCCTCCGGGCCGCCCACCCGGGGGTCGAGATAGAGTCGTGTGCCTCGGGCGGCGGCCGAGCCGACTACGGGATTCTGGAACGCACCGACCGGGTGTGGGTCAGCGACTGCAACGACGCCCTCGATCGGGTCAGCATCCAGCATGGTGCGGGACTGCTCTTGCCGCCCGAGCTGATGGGCGCGCACATCGGCGGGCCGCGTGCCCATACGACCGGCCGTCGGCACGGCCTCGGCCTCCGGGCCAGCGTGGCGTTCTTCGGCCATCTGGGTGTGGAGTGGAATCTGTTGGAGGCCGGTGCCGGCGACCTGGCGGAGCTCGGCCGGATCATCGCTCTGCACAAGGAGCACCGGGCACTCCTGCACGGCGGGATGAGTGTGGGCATCGAGCACCCGGATCCGGCGGTGACGGTGAACGGCGTCATCGCGCAGGATCGCTCCGAGGCGCTGGTCGCGGTGGTACAGACGGCCACGTCGGCCACGCTCGCCGTGGCTCCACTCCGCGTCGCTGGTCTGCTGCCCGATGCCCGATACCGCGCCGAGATGATCTCGCTCGGGTCGTCGCCCCTGGGTATGGCCTATGAGCACCCGCGCTGGGTGGTCGAGGGGGTGGAGGTCAGCGGCCGCGCCCTCGCCAACGCTGGCTTGCCGCTGCCGGTCCTGTTGCCCGAGACCGCCCGCCTCGTGCACATGACTCGCGTGGTGTGACGTGCGACGGGCCTTTCCTGTCACCGGCGCTCAGCGGCGGAGGACTGATGCCGGGTTGGGGAAGGTCGGTCGGGAGGTCCGAGGGGAGAGCCGCCCCTCGTGGTCGTAGGCTTCGTCATGGCGCGAATCGACGAGCGGAACAGCGATGGAGTACCGGGCGACTGGTTCATCGACGAGCGATGCATCGGCTGCGGCTCGTCGGCCAGCGTGGCGCCTGGATTGATCGTCCGGAGGGGCTCGAAGTTCGTCTTCGACCACCAGCCGGCCGACGATGCCGAGACCGAGCGCGCCTGGTTGGCACGTGAGCTGTGCCCGACGCGGTCGATCGGCACCGAGACCCGCACCGCCAAGCGCGATCCTTACCCGCACGAAGAAGCGCCGGGCGTGTATCGGTGCGGCCACAACGACAAGGCGTCGTACGGCGCTCACTCGTTCCTCGTCACCCGAGCCGACGGGAATCTGCTGATCGACTCACCTCGCCACACGTTCAAGCTGGCGGGCCCGTTCGAGGAGTTGGGTGGCCTGGCCCAGATCCTGCTCACTCATCGGGACGACGTGGCCGACGCCGAGAAGTGGGCCGAGAAGTTCGGGGCAACGGTCGCGATCCACGAGGCCGAGGTGGACGCCGCTCCGTTCGCAACCGTGCTGCTGAGCGACGAGGTCACCGAGATCGCCGACGGTGTGCAGGCCATCGCCGTGCCGGGTCACACCGAAGGGTCCGTCGTCTACCTGGTCGACGACACCTATGTCTTCACCGGGGACAGTCTTGCATGGAGTCACGGCAGGTCGGACCTGATCGCGTTCGAGGACGCGACCTGGTACTCCCGGGATGCGCTGACCGCCTCACTGCGGCGCTTGGCCGAGTTCCGGTTCGAGCAGGTCTTCGCCGGCCACGGCGCGTCGAGCCCGAGGTTGGACGCCGATGAGATGCGGGACCGACTCGTCGCTCTGACCGAACGGATGGCGGACCACGCCGCATGACAGGATGACGCCATGACCGATATGGAACCCGATGCGTTTCGCCAGTACGTGGCCAATCACGTCCAGTCGTATCTGGATACCGATGGCGAGGAGGGCGCGATCTTCAACGGGGTGCCGTGCGTGATCCTGACCACACTCGGTGCGAAGTCGGGTGAGATCAGGTTCAGTCCGGTGATCCGTGTCCCGATCCCCGCCAGCGAGGACTACGTCGTGGTTGCCTCGATGGGCGGCGCCCCCAGACACCCGGCTTGGTATTTCAACATGACCGCTCAACCCGGTCAGGTCACCCTTCAGGACCGGGCGGTCAAGCGTTCCTATCGGGCGCGCGTGGCCGAAGGCGACGAGCGGGAGCAACTCTGGTCGCTGGCGGTGTCGATATACCCCAAGTACGACGAGTACCAGGAGCGTACCGAACGAGTCATCCCCGTTCTGCGCCTCACGCCGATCGACTGAGCCGTTACTGGTGGCGCATGACGCGGTCGAGCTCGGCGTCGAAGTCGAACGGGGGTGGCGGTCCGCTGTCGATCCGGACCGACCGGAGTGATCGTGGACCAGGCGCCGGCGGGGCGTAGTCGTCGGTGACAGGGAACGGGCGGCCGTACCCGACCGTGAGAAAAGCACCGTCCGGTGCCCACGTCATGGGGAGAGCGGCAGGCAGATGGGATGCCCCGATCGCGGCGCCGTCGGCGTGCAGCGCCAGATCGAAAGCACCCTGACCGGCGGGCGTCGCCGACACGCGGGCCAGTTTGACGCCCGGTCCGACGAGACCGGAGACCCGGTGGATGTCGCCGTCGACGTTCATCACCCAGTTGAGCACTCCATGGCGCACGTAGAGTGCCCACCCGCTGATCCAGTCGCCCTGTTCGCAGATCACAGCGGGCTTCTCGGTGAGTACGTCCTGCTTGCTCAGGCCGTCGCCGAACGAGACCGTGACGGCGAACCCACCCCACATGACGGGACCAGCCGACTCGTGGACCTTGTCCCCCGACACGAGATGGTGGACGGCCTGCATCTCGATCCAGGGAAGGTGTAGGGCGGGGTAGCGGTTGATCGCGCTGTCGTCGAGAGGGAGCACCTGATTGCGGTCCGCCTCCCGCTCCCAGAGAGCGATCAGCTCGGCCAGCTTCTCGGGATGATCCGCGGCCAGGTCACGGGACTCGGTGAAATCGGTGGAGGTGTCGAACAGAGCCCACTCGTCGGCCGAGAAGTCGTCGCTTCCCTCGAGAAGCTCGCGTTCGTTTGCGGTGAGCTGGTTGACGTGGTTGGTCACCGCCTTCCAGCCCTCGTGGTACATGGCCCGGCTCCCCCAGCACTCGTAGTACTGCGTCGTGCGTGGGTCCGGGGCGTCGGCGCGGTCGAGGGCGTCCCGAAGCGTCGCGCCGTCGAGCGACATCTGGGGGACGTGATCCAGAGCTTCGGGCGGGTCGATGCCCAAGAGGTCGAGAATGGTGGGCATGACGTCGACCGCGTGGCAGTACTGACGGCGCAACTCGCCGTCCCGGCCGGCGAGCCCGGCGGGCCACGACACGATCAACGGATCGCGCACGCCACCCTCGTACGTGTACCGCTTCCAGCGTCGTAGGGGTGTGTTCCCCGCCAGCGCCCAGCCCCAGGGAAAGTGACCGCTGGACCGGAAGCCGCCGAGATCGTCGTAGTGGGCGAGCTCCTTGTCGAGATCGTCCGGCTCGTCGCTGATGTAGTGGCGATGCTGGTTCCAACTGCCGTGGGGGCCACCTTCGGCCGAACAGCCGTTGTCGGACACGAGCATCACGATCGTGTCGTCGGTCTCACCGATGGATTCGATGTGGTCGAGGACCCGGCCGATGTGATGGTCGGCATGGCTCACGAATCCGGCGAACACCTCCATCATCCGCGCATAGAGCCGCTGCCGTTCGGGGTCGATCTCGTCCCACGCCTCAACCCAGCCCGGTCGTTCGGAGAGCTCGGTGTCGGCGGGAACGACCCCGAGCTCCTGCTGGCGGTCGAGTGTCCGGGCTCGCCACACGTCCCAGCCGGCATCGAACCGACCCCGGTAGCGGTCGATCCATTCGTCGGGTGCCTGATGGGGGGCATGCGGCGCGGCCGTGGCGTACCAGAGGAGGAACGGTCGGTTCGGGTTGGTGAGGCGCAGCTCCCGCAGATGGACGATGGCCTGGTCGGCGAGATCGGCGTCGAGGTGGTAGCCGGCTTCGGGTGGGACCGGCGGCTCGATGTGGTGTTGATCACGGACGAGGTTGGGCGTCCACTGGTTGGTCTCACCGTTCAGGAAGCCGTAGTAGCGCTCGAACCCGACGCCGGTGGGCCACATGTGATACGGCCCGGCGGCCCGCTGATCGCGTGGTACGAGGTGCCATTTGCCGATGGCGTAGGTCGCCCAGCCATGCGATCGGAGTACTCGTGGCAGGGTGCCCGCTTCGGCTGGGAACTGTCCGATATAGGCCGGGTAGTTGATGGGCATGTCGGGCAACATGCCCATCCCGACCCGGTGGTGGTTGCGGCCTGTCAGCAGGCAGGCCCGCGTGGGTGAGCACACGGCCGTCGTGTGGAAGTTGGTGAACCGCAGACCGCGCTCGGCGAGGCGATCGAGATTGGGTGTCTCGATGTCGGAGCCGTAGCAGCCGAGCTGAGCGAAGCCGAGGTCGTCGAGGACGATCACCACGACGTTGGGTGCGTCGGACCGGTAGGGCGGCGGAGCGGTCGGCGCCGTCGACTCCTGGAGGGAGAGGGCGATGTGGTGATCGGAGGGAGGACTCACCGGAGCATTCTGGCATTCTGCCGCCCGGTAGGTTTGGGGGATGCCCGAGGCCACCACGGTGGTCTCCCCGCCCGCCGCGTTCACACCATGGAGCTGGCCCGGCCGCCGACCGAGAGGTGGAGCTCTCCGACTGGCTGTCCGGCCTCTTGCCGTAGCCTGTCGCCGTGACCTCACCGATCGATCGTCGTTGGGTGGCCTCGGCGATCCGACTGCTGCAGGCGGACACGGCCCGCACATCGGACACGCACCTCGTCCCCGTGGCCGTGCCGGGCCTCGCCGATGTCGATCTGTACCTAAAGGACGAATCGACGCTGCCATCGGGAAGCCTCAAGCACCGGCTCGCCCGCTCGCTGTTCCTCTTCGGCCTGTGCAACGGACAGATCGGGCCCGCTACGCCGGTCATCGAGGCGTCCTCCGGTTCCACCGCGATCTCAGAGGCGTACTTCGCCCGCATGCTCGGTTTGCGGTTCATCGCGGTTGTTCCGCTTTCGACCGCCACCGAGAAGCTGCGCCAGATCGAGTTCATGGGTGGCGAGGTGCACACGGTGGAGCCGCTCGAGCTCTATTCATCGGCTGAGCGGTTGGCCGAGGATCTGGGTGGCCACTACCTCGATCAATTCGCGAATGCCGAGCGCGTGACGGACTGGCGCGGCAACAACAACATCGCGGAGTCGCTGTGCGCCCAGATGATCCACGAACGCCATCCGTATCCGTCCTGGATCGTCGTGGGCGCCGGCACCGGCGGGACCTCGGCCACGCTCGGTCGGTACGTGCGGTACCACCCCGAGCTCTGCGACACGAGGATCGCGGTGGTGGATCCCGAGCGGAGCGTCTTCGCCGACTACCACCGCGACCGCGACGTGACGGTGACCTCGGAGACGGCCTCACGGATCGAGGGAATCGGCCGGCAGCGGGTCGAGCCGTCCTTCGTCCCCACCGTGATCGATCGGGTCCTCCGGGTACCCGATGCCGCTTCGATCGGTGCGATGCAGTGGCTCGAGCAGGTGATGCATCGCCGGTTCGGCGCCTCGACCGGCACCAACATGTGGGGCGTGGCCGTCCTCGCGTCGGAGATGCGCGCCCGGGGCGATACGGGCAGCATCGTGTCGCTCATCTGCGACCCGGGTGACCGGTATGCCGACACGTACTACGACGAGTACTGGCTGTCGGCCCAGGGCCTTGATCCGGAGCCTTCCCTCGCCCGGATGAGGACATTCGAGACGACCGGCCGGCTCGACCCCGACTGACGACGAGGAGACCCCATGACAGACCGCTACCGCGAGGCGTTCCCCGGCCTCACCTTCGACGCTTCCGAGCAGGGGATCCTCCAGCTGACGATGGAGGGGCCGGGCCTCAACTCGGTCGACGCGGCGATGCACCGTGAGCTGGCGGATGTGTGGCTGACGATCGATCGCGACCCCGACGTGCGTGTGGTGGTGCTGGCCGGCGCCGGCAAGGCCTTCTCGGCCGGCGGCAGCTTCGAACTGCTCGACGACATCACCTCCGACTACGCGACCCGCCTCCGCGTCCTGCGTGAGGCCCGCGACCTGGTGCTCAACCTCATCGACTGTTCCAAGCCGATCGTGTCCGCGATCTGGGGTCCGGCGGTCGGTGCGGGCCTCGTGGCGGGACTGCTGGCCGACGTGTCGGTCGTGGGCCGCACCACCCGGATCATCGACGGTCATACCCGGCTGGGGGTCGCCGCCGGCGACCACGCCGCGATCTGCTGGCCGCTGCTGTGCGGCATGGCCAAGGCGAAGTACTACCTGCTGACCTGTCGCGACCTGTCGGGCGAGGAGGCCGAGCGCATCGGCCTGGTCTCGTTGTGCGTCGACGACGACCAGGTGCTGGACGAGGCCATGACGATCGCCCGCGAGCTGGCCGGTGGGGCCCAGCAGGCCATCCGCTGGACGAAGCACACGTTGAACCATGCGTACCGCCTGTTCGAGCCCGCCTTCGACGCGTCGTTGGCCTACGAGTTCCTGGGTTTCGGTGGGCCGGACGCGGCCGAGGGGCTGGCCAGCCACAGGGAGCGTCGGGACCCTCACTTCCGGGGCCCGACATCGGAATAGCGGCCGGGTACGGAGTCGCGGCATGACGAGAGACACCGTCGTCTTCTTCCACGCCCATCCCGACGACGAGGCCATCTTCACCGGTGGGTCGATGGCGCGGCTCGCGGCTGAGGGCGCCGAGGTCGTGTTGGTCCTGGCGACATCGGGCGAGAGCGGGGCCGGCTCGGACGGTGATCTCGGCGAGATGCGGCGGTCAGAGGCCGTCGCCGCCGCGCGTGAGCTGGGCGTCGACGACGTCCGGTTCCTGGGCTACACCGATTCGGGTATGGAGGGTTCGGCCATCGGCGGGTTCGCGTCGGTCCCCGTGGACGGCGCGGCCCGCGAGCTGAGTGAGCTGCTCGGTGACGTCGGTCGGTGCAGCTTGGTCGTCTACGACGAGGGCGGGATCTACGAGCACCCCGATCACGTCCAGGTGCACCGCGTCGGCCACGCCGCGGCTCGGTTCCTGTCGGTCGAGACGGTCTATGAGTGCACCGTCGATCGCGAGTACCTGCATTTCGTGGAGACCCATCTGGTGGTGGAAGCTGCGCTGCCCCATCGGCCCGAGACCCTGGGGCTGGCGGCCACCAGCCTGGGCTCGGCCACCGTCGAGATCGACGTGTCGATCGATGTCGGATCGATGCTCGAACGGAAGCGGTCCGCCATGGCCGCTCACGGCAGCCAGATCCCCGAGACATCTCGGACGCTGCAATTGCCCGGAGCCTCGTTCTCGGCGGTGTACGGCTTGGAGTGGTACTGCCGGGTCGGCCCCCCGGGGCCCCTCGATCGTCTGCGGGAGCCTTGAGACCGCCCATAGTGCACCTGGCGATCACCGGCGTGTGCGAAGCTGCGCGCATGCACCGTGTACTCCGCTTCTCGTCACTCGCATCGGTCCTGGTCCTCGGTGCCTGCTCGTTCTCGGCCAGCGTCGGCGATACGCCGACGAGCGTGGCCGAAGACCTCATCGAAGGTGAGCTGGCGGACGATCTGGGTCTGGCCGAGGTGACGGCCGAGTGCGCCGAGCCGCCCGACGAAGATGTCGGCGCGACCTTCGCTTGTACGTCGGACAGCGATCTCGGCCTGGTCCGATGGGAGGCGACGATCGCCGAGGACGACACCGTCAGCGTCGAGTCGCTCAACCTCCTCTCCGAGAACGATGTCGCACTGCTCGAGGAGAGCGCCGTGGCCGAGCTCGAGGCTTCGGTCGGTCAGCCGCTCGGTGCGGAGAGCTTCGACTGTGGCAGCGAACCCGTGGTGTTGGACGATGCAGATGAGTTCGTCTGTGCACTGACCGACCCCGTCAACGGCGACGTCTACGACACTACGATCACGATCCTCGACACGGATTCCGGTCGGTTCGAGTTCGAGGTGGCCGATTCTCCCCGGTGAGAGTCATACCGGTTCCCTAGAGTCTCACGGATGAGTATCGAGATCCGGGGTATCAGTGGCGACGAGGTCGCGGCGCTCGACCTCCCGATCAGCCGCGGGTTCCTCGATGTCCGGGTGGAAGAGCATCCCGACCCCGAGCCCGATCACTCCCGTTCCTTCGCCGCCGTCGTCGACGGCGAGATGGTGGGCGGGTGCTCGTCGTACGACTTCGAGATGAACGTGCCGGGAGGCGGGCGGGTCGAGGTCGGTGGGCTCACCAGTGTGGCGGTGCAGGCGACGCACCAGCGCCTCGGCGCGATGAGCGGACTGGTCGGTGCCCATCTCGCCGACTGTCGGGAGCGCGGCGAGGCGGCGTCTGTGCTGATGGCCGCGCAGGCCACCATCTACGGGCGGTTCGGGTACGGCTGGGCGAGCGACACCGTCGGATGGCGCGTCGACCGGTCCCGATCACAGTTCCGGGAGCGGCCCGACACGGGTGGATCGCTCCGCTTCATCCTGCAGGACGACGCGGCCGCCACCTTGGCGGCCATCTACCCGGGTGCCATGGCGGCCCGGGCGGGATCCCTGAGCCGCCCGGGTTCTTGGTTCGAGGCCATCCTGGATCGCAAGGAGAGCTGGATGGGTGGTGGCGATCTCTTCGTCGTGGTCCACCGCGGCTCGGCGGGTGTCGACGACGGCTACGTCCTCTACCGGATCACCCCGTCCAGCCACGACGCCGCTGATCCGGTCACAGCGACCATCGTCGAGTTGGTGGCGTCCGACCCGGTCGTCGAGGCCGCGCTGTGGCAGTTCTGTCTCGAGATCGATCCCGTCGGCCGCGTCGAGTACCTCTGGGGACCGGTGGATCCGGCCGTCGCTCGGTGGCTGGCCGACAGGCGGGCGCTGGAGACCACCCGTCGACAGGACTTCCTGTGGCTGCGGCCACTCGACGTGGCCGGGCTCATGGGATCGCGCTCCTATCGGGTCGACGGCCGTCTGGTGATCGGCATCGACGACCCCGCCGACCCGGCGGTGCACGGCAGCTGGGAGCTCGAGGTCGAAGCCGGAACGGCGGAGGCCCGGCGCTCGGGAGACGATCCGCAGATCAGCATGACGGCGGCCGGTCTGGGCGAGATCTGCCTCGGGGGGAGCTCCGCCGAAGCGATGTGGCGGGCGGGCACGCTCGCCGGCGATCGCGAGGCCGTGGCGAGCGCCGACGTGTTGTTGGGGACGGCTCGGCCGCCGTGGTGTATCACGAAGTTCTGACGCGATGCGAGGAGACACGGCGTGAGCGCCATCGGAGATCATTCGTACGAGGCCGAGGTTCGCTGGACGACCCGCGGTGTCCCTCACATCCGTGGTGCAGACCTGGGATCGGTCACGTTCGGTCAGGGGTGGGCGTGTGCTCGCGATCACCTGCCCACCATCGCCGACCAGCTGGTGAAGGCCAGTGGTGAGCGCGCCCGGTGGCACGGCCGCGGCCGAGACGACGGACATGTGCACAGCGACATCGGCTACTCGGTCATGGGACTGCGCCGGCGGGCAGAGGCGATGGTCGAGACCCAGCCGGAGCCCGTGCTCGACGCCGTCGCCGGCTACGCCGCCGGAATCAACACCTGGCTGGCCGAGCACGGCACCGATGATCTGCCCGAGTGGTGCCGCGGCGCAGGTTGGATTCGACCGGTCACGCCGGTCGATCTCTTCACCGTCTACAACGACATGAGCGTGGTCGCCTCGGGTCGGAACTTCGCGCGGTACATCGGCTCGGCCGCCCCGCCGGGAGAAGCGGCGGGCACCGCCGTCGGCGACCCGTTCTCCATCGATCCGGGTCTCGCATCGAACGCGTGGGCCCTCGGCCGTGATCGCACCCTCAACGGCCGCGGCATGGTCATGGCCAATCCCCACTTCCCCTGGTACGGCGAGGCCCGTTTCTGGGAATCCCATCTCACCGTTCCCGGAGAGTTCGATGTCTACGGCGTCTCGCTCGTGGGTACACCCGGGATCCAACTCGGATTCAACGAGGGCGTCGCCTGGTCGCACACCTTCTCGCGCGGCCATCGATTCTGTATCTACAAGCTGACGCTCGACGGACCGACGACGTATCGATACGAGAAGGAGTCGAGGGAGCTCCATGCCACCGAGCACGAAGTGGAGACCCTGGGCGCCGATGGGTCAATCGAGACCGAGACCTTCACGCGTTACGAGTCCCATCACGGTCCGATCGTGGATCTGCCGTTCCTCGGCTGGTCGAGTGACAACGTGTTCGCATTGCGCGACGCGAACCTGGGGAACGATCGGTTCCTGCACCAGTTCCTGGAGATGAACCGGGCCACGTCGGTCGATGGGCTACGCGACGCCCTCCACCGTATCCAGGGCATTCCCTGGGTCAACACCGTCGCCGCGGATCGGGATGGAAACGTCCTGTATGCCGACACCAGCACGACTCCCGCCCTGACCACTGAAGCCGAGGCCGATTTCGAGCGGTCCCTGGACGAGGACATCATCGCCGCGTTGATGTTCGAACAACGGATCGCCCTGCTGGACGGAACCAAGGCTTCCCATGACTGGGCCGACGTCGAGGGAGCGCCCGCTCCGGGTCTGGAGGCGGTCGGTCGGCTGCCCGAGCTGCGGACCACCGACTATGTGTTCAACTCGAACGACCCCTATTGGGCCCCGCACGCGACCGAGCGGATCGGGCGGGCTTCGTCGATGGCGGGGTTGTTCGAGCGGCCACTCAGCCCGCGTACGCGCACGAATGCGTGGCTGCTCTCGGGAACCGGACCGGTCACCGGCGACGGTGATCGGTTCGGTCCGGACGACGTCATGGAAGCGGCACTGGGCAACCACTCGCTCTTGGCTGAACAGCTCTGCGACGACGTGATACAGCGGGCCCGCCGGGCCGGATCGATCGACATCGACGGGGAGACGGTGGACCTCACGCTCCCGGCCGACGTGCTCGAGCGGTGGGATCGCCGCTACGAGCTCGATTCGGTCGGGGCGGTCCTGTTCCGGGAGTTCCTGGCCGGGTTCACCGACGCCGAGCTGCGCGATGCGGGGCCGCTGTTCGCCGAGCGCTTCGATCCGAGTGATTTCCTGTCGACCCCGAACACACTGGCCGTTCCGAGCGAGGTGGATCAGGCCGCGATCGCCCTGGGCCAGGCGGTGCTGGCGCTCGACGCCGCCGGACTCGCTCCCGACTGTCGGCTGGGTGATGTGCAGTTCGTCGAACGCTCCGGTCGCCGGTTCGGACTGCACGGAGGAGGTGAGGTCGAGGGCGTGACCAACGTGGTGATGGCGTTCGGTGGCCTCGACCGCGATGACCTCGAACCGCCGGAGTACACGTACGAGCCGGCGGCCGGTCGCGACCTGCGCACCGGATTGCACGTGGGCGGCTACCCGGTGCTGTACGGCGTGAGCTTCCTGATGGTCGCCGGCTTCGGCGACGACGGGCCCGAAGCGAAGGGCCTGTTGGTCTACGGCCAGAGCGGAGATGCACGATCGGAGCATCACGCCGACCAGCTCGACGACTTCGCGGCCAAGCGACTTCGCCCCCTGCTATTCGACGACGAGACCATCGACGCCGCCACCATCGAGCGGCGGAACCTCACACACCGACCGAACATCGAGTGAGCGCCTCGGTCGTCTCGCGTCGGGTGCCGGTCGCCTGGGTCATGGCCGTGCTGTCGGCCTTGCTCGCGTCGGGCTACGGCGTGTTGTTCACGATGCTCGATGAGTTCCGGGACGAATACGGCATCGGTGAGACGGCGCTCGGTGCGCTGATCGGGCTCGGCTTCCTCTCGGCGTTCGTGGCTCAGATCCTGATCGCTCCGCAGGCCGACCGAGGCCATGCCCGCCGACTGGTCTTCATCGGGGTCGCGATGAACGTGGTCGGACTACTGCTCATGGCCGCGAGCGGGTCGTTCGCCCCCCTGATGCTGGGCCGTCTGATCTCGGGTCTCGGCATCGGCGTAGCGGTTCCGGCGACCCGACGGATCGTCATCCTGGCCGATCCCCAGGACATGGGTGAGAACCTGGGCCGACTCCTCGCCGCCGACGTGGCGGGTTTCGCTGCGGGTCCGGTGGTCTCGGCGGTCCTCGTCGGCACCTTCGGCATCGCTGCCCCCTTCCTTGCGGTCGCAACCGCGACCACGCTGGTTCTCGTCCTCGTGGTCGGCGTGCAGGTGGACGAGGCGGAGGAGCCGCCCGCGCGGCTGCTCGCGCTCGATCTGCTGCGGATCCGGCCGTTCGCGGGTGCGGTGATGATGGGTGCGGCGGTGTTCCTGATGATCGGCGCCTTCGATGCCCTCTGGTCCATCGTCCTGGATGACCTCGACACCAGCGAGTGGATCGCCAACCTCGGGATCTCGCTCTTCGCCCTGCCGCTGGTGATCCTCGCTCCGGGAGGCGGCCGGCTGGCGCAGCGGATCGGACCGTTTCGGGTGGCGACGGTGGGCCTCTTGCTCGCGGCTGGGTACATGACGCTGTACGGGTTGGTGCCATCGGGCGGGATCATGTTCGCGGATCGCGATGGTGCACGGCGTCACCGACGGGATCACACTCGCCAGTACGGGCGTGGCCGTCGGCCTGGTCGTAGCGCCCGAGCGTCAGGCCGGTGCCCACGGGGTCATCGGGGGATTTCAGACGCTGACCGCCGGTATCGCGGCCCCCGTTGCTGGTGCCCTGTATCAGCACCTCGGCCGAGCTCCGGCCTACGGATTCAGCGCGTTCGCCATGGTCGCCCTGGTGGCCGCCGGAGCCTCGTTGGCCCGACCGTCCTGGCGGGTCAGTGGAGAGATCCCGTCCGCAGGAGATCCCAGATTGACCGGCGACATACCGACTTGAGCGAATGCTCGGACGAGGAAGACCCGGTCTGGGCCCGGCCGACCTAACGCCCGGTGGCCGTTGTCAGGCCCTCAACCCGCCAGGACGGCACCACCGGTGACAGGGTGTTCGGCCAGCGAATCGGTCAGCGATGCGAAGTCGTCGTCGGTCGTGGCCTGGAGATCGTTGGCCAGGCGGTCGGGGTCGATCCCGAGCTGCGCTGAACGAGCCGCACCGAAGGCGACGCCATAGGGGTCGCTGCTCGCCGGGGCACCGGTACCGGGAAGGGCGAGAAGTGGACCGAACAGCCGAGCCGTGTCGCCACCCTCGACCTGATCGAGCGGTGCGCTCAGGATCGATGTGACAGCGTCGTGGACGTTGGCGGCCGCGGCAGTGGGGTCCTGGTCCGGCGGGAGCGGAGCGGTGATGACGAGAACCGCCGGATCGTCGAGCGGCGCGTACACGGGGGTGAACCGATCCGGGGTGGCCGAGGTGAAGAGCCGATTGACGGCGACGAGGAAGGCAGCATGTTCGGCGCTCCCGGCCTCGGGTGCGGGGTAGGCGATGGCCACCTGACTCGATCCATCCACGACCGAACCGGTCAGGTCCACGACCGCCACTCCACCAGGCCCGTTCGGTGGGCTGGCCGGTTCTCCGATCGGTGGTCCACCGGGGAGTGCGCCGAACCGCTCCCGGACCAGGTCGAGAGCCTCGTCCGCGTCGAGGTCTCCGGCGATCGAGAGCGCAGCGTTGCCGGCGTGGTAGAGCTCGAGCCGTTCGGCGATCGTTGACCTCGTCAGGGTGGCGATGTGGGCGGGATCGCCACCTCGACGGCCCCCGTGGGGGGTCGGGCGGAGTCGTTCGCGGGCCAGGTTCGCCGCGCCCAGGGTGGGGATGGCACCGAACATGTTCGTCAGCTCCTGCTCGAGCCGCGGCTCTTCCACCGCGAGATCGCTGTCGGTCGGCCTCACGCCCCGAAGCCGGGCGGCCACCAGATCCAGCTCCTCGTCAAGCTGGGCCGGTTCGACCACCGAAGCGAAGACGGTGAAGGCCTCGCCCGTCTGAGCGTTCCATCCGAGCGGTCGGGTCCGGACATACTCGTCCACCGATCGGGCGGGCTCGCGGTCGGTGGCCGCGGTGATGAAAACGTGCTCCACCGCGTGGGCCAGGCCGGACCGGCCCGGAGGGTCATGGTGGCTGCCGATGTCGAAGACCAGGGCCACGGCGACCCCGGTGGAGCGCTCGATCGGTGTGACGATGACGTCGAGCCCATTGGAGAGCTCATCGGTTCGAGCCTCGGACACGATGTCGGAGGTCGGGGGTGCTTCCGCCGCCGGGTCGGGGTCCGACGTGGAGCAGGCTCCAGCGAGCAGCGCCATAGCGATCGTGGCGGCGGCGATCGGGCTCGTGCTCACCGGCTCACCTCGAACGAACCCGCATCGCGACCGACGCCGTTGAGGAGGATCTTCACCCCGTGGGTTCCCGGATGATGGGTCCGGGTCGAACGTTGCACCAGCGAGATGGTCTTTCGAACCACCGTGGTCCCTCCCGGGTCGATCTTCACCTCGGCACCCTTGAAGACCTTGGGCCTGGTCGAGCCGTCCGCCTTGACGAAGTCGATCTGCAGGTCGACGAGTGCGCCGAGCTCGGTTTCGGTCGGATTGTGGACCCGGGCCTGGATCTGGACCTTTCCGCCGATCGGCACGCGATCCGGTTGGATCCGGACCGACGAGATCTGCACCGGCGAGTCAGGGCGATACCCGAGAACGTCCAGGGCTCCCGGATGACCCTGCTTGACGAGGGTCCGAAGCCCGTGCCGGACGAGACGGCGTCGGTCTGTGTCGCCGTCGGTCCACCAGCGACGTGCTACCTCGACGACCAGGTCGGGGTGATCCTTCGCGATGTCGTTGAGGTTGTTGGCCACCGAACGTCGGACGTACTCCTCCGGGTCGTCCTTGAGGAGCTCGAGGAGCTCCAGGACCGGTCCGGGATCGAACTGGAACTGCTTCAGACGCGGAGCCCACGGCAATCGAGGTCGGGTGCCCTCGGAGACGAGCCGCCGGACGTGCAGGCTGGGATCCGACGCCCAGACGTGAAGCTGATCGAGGGTCGCTTCGGTGTGGTGTTCGAGGTAAGCGCGGATGCTGAACTCGGCGGTGAAGAGCTGGGTGAGCTCGTACTGCAGGGTCATGGCCAACTCGAAGTGATCGAGCCCATGGTCGGCAACGAAGAAGACCAGTGGGAGATAGCGGAACCCCTCCATCCCGGTGAGCTCTTCGTCGTCGATCAGCCCGAGCGCCTCGATGAGGATCTCCAGCGCTCGGCCGCGGTCGGCGGGCAGGAACTCGGCCAGAGCATCGGAGATGTGTCGAGCCCGAGGCGTGAGCTCCAGATCTTCGAACCCGTCGAGACTCGCCGCGATGAATGCGTCGCGGTCGAACACCGGGTGGGCAGCGACGATCAGGTCGGCGATCCGGGCCGGCACGTCGGGTCCGAACTGGTTCTTCAGTGGCTCGGCCATCGGGTCGAGTCTGGCATCGGCCAAGCGCCGGGTGAGTGTCATACCCCTTTGGGATACTGGTGGGGTGACGTTGATGGATGAGAGCAGGGTCGAGGTGGCGGGTGACTCGGGGATGGCTGGGGTGTTGGAGCGGGTCAGGTTGGGTGAGGTGCGGGTTCGGGAGTTGACCGGGGAGGTGTTGGCGTTGGGTGCCCGGGTCGCGGCGTTGCAGGGCCGGTTGGCGGTGAAGTTGGCGGAGTTGGACGGGGCGGGTGGGTGTGAGGGGTTCCGGTCGGTGGGGGCGTGGGCGGGTTGGCATCTGGGTTTGCCGGCGGGCGAGGCCCGCAAGTTGGGCAAGGTTGCCGCGGCATTGCCGGAGTCGCCGGTGTTGGCCGAGGCGTGTGCTGGCGGGTCGGTTCCGTTGGCGGCCGCGGCGATGGTGGCCGATGTGGTGACTCCGGAGACCGAGGCGAAGATCGTGGACCTGGCGAGGGATTGCACGGGGTCGCAGTTGTCGACGATCTGTCGGGACTACCGCACCGCGACGAACGATGATGAGTCGGTGCCGGCTCCGGAGCCGCATCTGTCGTTCAACGAGGATCGGGGCGGCTATCGGGTGGGTGGCTGGTTGCCGGCGTTGGATGGTGACCGGGTCCGCAACGGCCTCCAGGCCGAGCTGGATCGGTTGTTCGCGAACCGATCCGACGGCGACCGGTCGAGTGAGGCGGCGAGGCCGACCAGGGTTGATGCCCTGACTTCTATGGCCGAGCGGGCGTTGGCCGAGGACGCGACCACCGTTGAGCGGGCGGAGAAGTTTCTGACGTTGATCCATGTCGAGCTCGACGGTCAGGTCCGGTTGGGTGACGGAGTGGAGTTGGATGTGGAGACGTTCAAGACCATCCTGGGCCAGTCGTCGTTCTCGTGGATGTTGACGTTGCGGGGTTCGCCGTTGTGGACCACGCACAAGATCCGGACCGCGAATCGGGCCATGCGCCGGGCGCTACGGGCCCGGGACCGTTCCTGTGTCTACCCCGGGTGTGGCAATGTCGGCTATCTCGATGCCCATCACCTGATCGCTCATGCCGAGCGGCCCGAGACCTGCCTGGAGGGTTTGGCCCTGGTCTGTTGGCATCACCATCGGTGGTTACACGACCACGACGAGCGATTGGAGCGGCAACCGGACCGCACCTATCTGGTGTACCGGGCCGACGGCACCGTCTGGACCGGGAAACGGCCCCCACCGACCGACCCCGACCCACCCGACCCCGACGTGGCCACCCACCGGCGCGCCTTCATCGGCGACCAACTCACCAACTACGCCAGAGACGTCATCCTCGAACACCTCCTCACCCACCGACCCACCCCCACCGAAACCCAGACCGACCCGGACCCGTGACAGACCGGGAAGTAGGTTCGATGTGATGGACCCGCGGATTCTCGGGGCACTCGAGGTGGAGGCCGCGTCATCGTGAGTCCCCGACGGATTCCGGTGCTGGTCGACACCGACGCCAACAACGAGATCGACGACCAGCACGCGCTGGCCTATCTGTTCTTCAACGGGGATCTGTTCGACGTCGTCGCAGTGACGGTCCACGCAACCGAGCGCGGCGGGACCGCGAGGCAGCACCGGGCCGAGGCCGAGCGGGTGATGACGCTTTGCGCCGCAGACCACGTGCCGGTCGGGACCGGGGCCACACGCTCCTTCGAAGCGTTGCGTGGCACCCTCGACGATCCCGACCACGAGGGGCACGAGGCGGTGGACCTCATCATCTCCGCGGCCCGCGATGATCGCGACGAACCGTTGGTCCTGCTCGCGATCGGGAAGCTGACCAACGTCGCACTGGCGCTCGACCGGGCCCCCGACATCGCCGCCCGGGTGCGGATCGTCTGGCTCGGATCGAATCTGCCCGACCCTGGCGAGTACAACCAGATGAACGACCCGACGGCCCTCGCTCATGTGCTGGAGGGTGAGGTGCCGTTCGAGATCGTGGTCGTGCGCTACGACCGTACGACCGGAACGGCGGCGGTGAGGGTCACCCTGGACGAAATCGTCCGGGAGATGCCGACCGTCGGCCCCGTGAGCGCACCGGTCAGCGGTCGCCACGGCGGGACCTTCACTCGATTCGGTGACTACTCGGTCGACCTGTTCAACCACCTCAGTTTCCGTGACGACCCTCCTTCGCGCCCCTTGCACGACGTAGTGGCCGTCGCAGTCGTCAAGCAGCCGGCCTGGGGGTGCCGGACCGAGATCCCGGCCCCGAGGCTGGATGTCGAGCTCGGGGGGTGGTCCATGCAACCGGAGAACCGGCGCACGATCTCGGTGTGGGACGAGTTCGACCGGGATCGTATCGTCGAGGACTTTTTCGCCCGCATGCGCGCACCGTCGCTGATGGGCTGATCGGCTTCCGGGGTCGAAGGGCGAGTCGAGGTGGGAGCGATGGTCAGTCGCTCGAGGCCAGGATCCGCTCCTGGCGGCGGGGGTGGATGTTGGCCTTGGTCAGATCCCCGTCGTAGTGCTCGGCGACGCGGTGGTCCATCACCCTCCGCCACAGCGGAGGGACGCAGGCGATGGTGATCATGGCCGCGTAGCCGGACGGCAGCTGCGGCGCTTCCTCGAAGTTGCGGAGGGACTGGTAGCGCCGGGTGGGATTCGCGTGGTGATCCGAGTGGCGCTCGAGGTGGTAGAGCGCCAGGTTCGAGGCCAGGTGATTGCTGTTCCAGCTGTGCTCGGGTTGGCACTTCTCGTAGCGGCCGTTGGCCACCTTCTGGCGGAGCAGCCCGTAGTGCTCGACGTAGTTGACGACCTCGAGGAGCGAGAACCCGAACACGGCCTGGATCAACAGGAAGGGGATGACCTCGGGTCCGACCGCCGCGATCGTCGCTCCGAACAGCAGGACCGTGAGTGCCCAGGCGTTGAGGATGTTGTTCCGGGGCGACCAGACCTTCCTGCCCTTGCGGCCGAGTGCGGCGCTCTCGATGTGCCAGGCCGACCGCAGGCTGCCGATCACCGTCCGGGGCAGGAATGCCCAGAACGACTCGCCGAGCCGGGAGCTCGCCGGATCCTCCGGCGTCGACACCCGCGCATGATGGCCGCGGTTGTGCTCGACGTAGAAATGACCGTACGCCGACGGGGCGAGCGCCACCTTCGACAGCCGTCGCTCCACGGTCTCGCGCTTGTGGCCCAGCTCGTGCGCGGTGGCGATGGCGATGCCGCTCACCGTCCCGACGGTCAGCGTGAGGCCCAGGAATGCGAAGAGCGAGAGGTCGGTCCGGGTGACGTACCAGGCCGCCCACGCGAAAGAGACGAACTGGATCGGAATGAAGAGGTAGGTGGCCCACCGGTACCAGTGGTCCGCCTCGAGCTGTGGGATCGCCCAGTCGGGCGGGTTCGAGTCGTCGACGCCGAACACCCTGTCGGCGAGGGGCATCAGGAGGGTGATCCAGATCGGTCCCATCCACCAGAACACCTCGAGTCCCGTGACGCTGACCAAACGGTGGGCAGCGAACGGCAGAAGGGGCACGACGAGGCCGATCAACCAGAGGTACCGCTTGGAGTCGTGCCAGCGCTGGCCCGGCGCAGGGCTGGTCGAATCGAGTGGGGACGAGGTGGAGGTCATCTGTGCTCCGGGGAATCGGCGGACGGGATCGGGTACTGCGTGGACAGGGCGGTCGCGAGAAGGGTGGCGATGGAAGCGGCGACGACCTCGGGTGGATCGTCGGGCGGTGTGAGGGAGTACGAGACGAGAAGGCGGATGAGGATGTCGGACGCCCGCCGGACGGACAGCTCGGACAGCTCGGGCACCTTGTCGCGGATGCCGAGAGCGATCGCATCACGGGCGAAGCCCATGATCGGCGATGGATCAGCGACGAGGATCGGAACGAGCGTTTCCGGTTCGGTGCGCACGATCCGGTCCAGCAGTGGGTGGTCGCGGGCGGCTCGGAGTGCGACCTCGGCTGCGGTGCGGAGTGCCTCGGTCGGATCATCGAGCGATTCGATAGCGTCGAGGACCTGCTGGATCATCCGGTTGGTTTCGCGGACGACCACAGCGGCGACCAGCTCGTCCTTCGACCCGAATCGTTTGTAGAGCGTGGGGCGGGAGATGCCGGCCCGACTGGCCACGTCACTCATGGAGGTTCGGGTCACCCCGTGGATCGTGGCGGCCTCGAGGGCGGCGTCGAGGATCTTCTCGACCATCGGATCAGCCATGGGTTGACAGATTAACAGTCATCAGCAATCTGTCAAGGCGAGACAACGCCCGGGCGGCAACTCAGTTCGGACTTGACCGGCCCGAACCTGTGGTAGGACTTGCATCCAGTCGGGTCGTCGCTGGCAGGCGGAGTCGGCACGACCCGACGGCCCGAGCAGACGGAGGTGCTTCCCATGACGTCCACCGGCAGCGGCGGCGATGTCATCGCCAGCATGCTCGAGGCCGAGGGCGTGGAGGTCGTGTTCGGCATCATCGACGGCTCGTACTTCGGTCTGTACTCGAGTCTCGAACGGCACGGCATCCGACTGGTCACTCCCCGTCACGAGAGCACCGCTGCGCACATGGCCGGGGCCTACGCCCGGCTCACGGGTCGGCTCGGTGTCTGCATCGCCAGCAACGGACCTGGGGCGGCAAACGTGCTTCCCGGGATAGCGGTGGAGAACGGGGAAGGCAACCGCGTCATGGTCATCACCAGCTGGCGGCGTACTCCGATCGTCGGCCCCGACCGCGGTGGCACGTACCAGTATTTCGATCAGGTCGGCGTCACCCGCCCCATGACCAAGTGGACCGGTGCGGCCTCGTCCTTCGCCGGCATTCCCCAGACCATGCGGCGGGCGTTCCGGGTGGCCTTCCGGGGCCGCCCCGGAGTCGTCCACGTGACCGTGCCCGAGGACCTGATGAACGGCAGCTTCGATGAGACGATGCCGATCCTGCGACCCGAGCAGTACCGTCGCACCGAGCCGCTTGCGCCCTCGCCCGATCTGGTTCGCCGATCGGCCGAGCTGCTCGCCGGCGCCGAGCTACCGCTCGTTCACGTCGGCAGCGGCGTCTTGCACGCTGGAGCGGCAGCTCACGTGGCGGAGCTGGCCACGCTCCTGCGATGCCCGGTGACCGCCAGCTGGGGCGGACGGTCGGCGTTGGACGACCGCCTGAGGAACGCGATCCCTCTCCTGCCGCCCCTGATCGACGAGGTTCGCAACGAGGCGGATGTCGTCCTCGCTCTCGGGACACGTTTCGGTGAGACCGACTGGTGGGGCAAGCCCCCCTACTGGCGTGCACCGGAAGAGCAACGCCTGATCCAGGTCGACATCGACGAGGAGATCCTCGGCGTGAACAAGCCGGTGGACGTGGCGGTGCTGGCCGACCTCGGCCTGTTCTTGCCTGCCCTGCTCGCCGAGCTGCAGCAGCACGACAGCTCGCACCGGGTCGCCGCCCGCGAAGCCCGGCTCGAGGAGTTCGCCACCACCAAGGACGGTATCCGCGACTTCCTGCGCGCCGTGCCAGGCGCCGAGGACCAGGCACCCATGCACTCCGCTCACGTACCGCTCATCTGTCGGAACGTCTTCGACGACGACGCGATTCTGGTGATCGACGGGGGCAACACCGCGGTGTGGACCAACCTCTACCACGAGAACCGGTCCGCCGGTTCGGTCCTCAGCACCTTCAAGTTCGGCATGCTCGGTGCCGGCGCGGGTCAGGCCCTCGGGGCGAAGGTCGCCCATCCGGACCGACAGGTGTATTGCGTGCTCGGTGATGGCGCGATGGGGTTCCATCCCCAGGAGATCGAGACGGCCGTTCGACACGGTCTCGCAGTCGTCTTCCTCGTGTTGTCCGATCGGCAGTGGGGCATGGTCAAGTTCGGGCAGGGCATGGCCCTCGACGCCGACACCATGATGGAGAAGCGCTCGCTGTCCGCCGACCGGAACATCAACACCGACTTCAGCGAGATTCGATTCGACGCTCTCGCCGAGAGCATGGGGGCGCACGGTGAGCGGGTGGACCGGGCGGACGAACTGCGGCCGGCGATCGAGCGCAGTCTCGCCAGCGGTCGCTGCGCCGTCATCCACGTCGACGTCGATCCCACCGAACACATGTGGGCACCGGGCCTCGACGTCTTCAAGGCAATGCACATGGAACCGGGGGCGTGACCGGCCGCGCTCTCGACGGGAAGACCGTCGTCGTCACCGGGGCGTCGGGAGGCATCGGTGCAGCACTGGCGCGCCGCTTCGCCCGGGAAGGGGCGCGTGTCGCCCTGCTCGACCGGGAGGAGGGTGGCGCCGAAGCACTGGCCCGCGAACTGGGTCGGGGCGTGGCGTTCGCCCGGCGTTGCGACGTGACCTCGTTCGACGAGTGTCGAGCGGCGATCGAGGATGTCACGTCGGCCTGGGGCGGGGTGGACGTCTTGGTCAACAACGCCGGCATCACCCATCTCGGCCTGTTCCGTGACACCGACGTGGACGTCATCCGACGGGTTATGGAGGTCAACCTCCTCGGAGCGGTGCACTGCACCAAGGCGGCGTTGCCCTCACTCCTCGAGGGCGGAGGCCAGATCGTGGTGACGTCGAGCGTGGCCGGCGTGGCCCCACTGGCCACCCGGACCGGGTACGCCGCCAGCAAGCACGCCTTGCACGGGTTCTTCGATTCGTTGCGCGCTGAGCACCGGCAGGACGGTCTGCGCGTCTTGATCGTGTGCCCCTCGTTCGTCGATACGGCCATCGGTGATCACGCCCTGGGCACCGACGGCCGGCGTGCCGGGTCGGAGGCTCGCACGGGCGTGAAGGCGCCGATGGCACCGGACGACGTCGCCGACAGGATCGTCGGTGCCGCGTTGCGAGGCAAGCGCCTGCTCCTCGTGTCGCGAGAAGCGCATTTGGCCTACTGGGTGGCCCGCCTCGCGCCGGCGCTGTACGAGCGACTCATGCTTCGCCGCACGCTCGCCCCCCGGAGCTAGCGACCCGGCGACCCGCGCGCGGTCAGGAGGCGAGCGTGAGCCGATTCCTTCCGGACGACTTGGCCGCGTACATGGCGGCGTCGGCGTTGCGGACCAGGTCGTCGACGTCGGCGACGTCGGTGCTCGGAAACGCCACCGCCCCGACGCTGACGGTCGCGGTGAGCATGGTCGTTCCGATGTCGACCTCGGTCGCCTCGATGGCCCGGCGAACACGCTGACCGAGCGTCTTCACGTCCGCGACGCCGGCGCCGGGCAACACGATGAGGAACTCCTCACCGCCATAGCGCATGAGGGTGTCACCCTCCCGGATCACGGCCCGGGCGGCATGGGCCACGGCTTGCAGCATCTGGTCGCCGGCTTGGTGGCCGTAGGCGTCGTTGGTCTGCTTGAAGTGGTCGATGTCGAAGAGCAGGACGCCGAGCGGCTCTCCTCCTCGAACGGCGCGACTGAACTCGTCGCCGAGCCGTTCCATGCCGAACCGTCGGTTGTACAGGCCTGTCAGCGGATCGACAGCGGCGACCTGCTGCAGTCGCTCGTGGCCCAGAGCGTTGTTGAGCGCGACGGCCAGGTTGGGCAGGAGCTGGGTGAGGAGCCGTTCGTCCTCTTCGGCGATGGAAGTTGCGGACGCGACGATCACGACCCCGACGGGGACCGTGCGGAGGTGGAGCGGCATGGTGAGCACCGTGCGAGGCCGAAAGGCCACGAGTCCGGCGTCGATGGCCAGTTCATCGGGAAGCTCGAGCCGCATGATCTCCAGCGTGCGGAGGACCTGTTGGACCGGGGCGGCGTCGGCGATCGACGCTCCGTCGACGAGGCCGTTGGCGGTGACGGTCGCGAGCTCGCCGTTCTGTACGGCACAGATCGCAGCCGCCTCGAAGGGTCCGATCGCCTGGAGGTCGGCCAGCGCCAGATCCGCGAGCCGATCCAGCTCGATGTGGGAAGCGAGGGTTGCGGCGAACCGTCGGGCGACGTCGTTGACCTGCGTGCTCGCAGCCAGGGTTTCGACCAGTCGGTTGAACCCGGCAGCCGTCTCACCGAGCTCGTCGTCGGAGTCGACCGGGATGGAGCACGACTCGGGGGTGCATGCCGACGGGTCGCCGGAGTACATCGAGTGACGGACGTTGTCCTCGACCTTCGCCATGCGGGTGTGCAGCAGTCGCAGCCGAGAGCCGACGACGGCGCGGGAGAGCCGGTGGTTGGCGGCGCCGACCAGTACGCCGGCACACAGCGTGGCGGCGAAGAACCCGGGAGTCAGTACCTGGTCGGCCGGGACGCCCATGACGACGACGAAGAAGGGGAACACCAGGCCGATCACGAGGCCGAAGCCGATCATCCAGATCGCCAGATCCCGGAAGACACGGCTGGTCAGGCGGGGCAGAACGTGGGTTTCACCCTCGGGCATGACGAACTCCTCCGGCGTGTCTTCGGGTTTGTCAGCGGCCACCGGCGGGGTCATGCGGCTCCGTCGGCCCCTCGTCGTCCGAGTTGAGATCGTTGGTCGGAGTGGAGTTCTCGCCGTGTTCTTCTTGACCGGGTCCTTACAGAAGTCTGGTGTGATGGCGGCCATGGGTCCCGGCGGCGTATCGATGGTCCAGCGCCTCGCAGCGCTTCGACTAGCGGTCATGGTGATGGCCCTCCTCCTCAGCGGGTGTGGTGGTCGCCGCTCGGCGGAACCTGCACAGGAGCTCGGCCGTGAAACCCCTTCGACCACGTGGCCCACCTTCGTTCCGTCGCAGCGCTGTGTGGGCTCCGGTTCGGTTGAGCAACGCACCGCTGTCTACGGGGAGATGGCGGGGGTCGATGCCGATCTGCTCAGCCTGGACGTGTACGAGCCGATTCGGCCGGAGGGATGTCCTCCGGCTCCGGTGATGGTGTACGTCCACGGCGGCGGCTGGCGGCGCGGCGACAAGGCGAACCAGGTGGACGACAAGGTCGATTGGTTCACGAGCGCCGGATGGGTTCTCGTCAGTGTCAACTACCGGCTGTCGCCCGTTGCCATCCCGGCCGATTCGGCCGAGCTCGATCCGGAGCGGGTGCGCTACCCGGATCACAACGAGGACGTTGCCGCGGCTGTCGCCTGGGTGTACGCCCATGCTCCCGAGATCGGTGCCGACACCGACGCGGTGTCGTTGATGGGTCACTCGGCCGGAGCGACCATCGCTGCATCGATCGCCGTCGATGAGCGATACCTCGAGGCCTTCGGTCTGGCGCCGGACGCTCTCGGCTGCGTGATCGCGCTGGACTCCGCCGCGTTCGACATGCGGGAGAGGGTCGAGCGCGGTGCCAACCCGGAGCTGTACCTCAACGCCTTCGGGACCGAACCCGTCGTGTGGGACGACGCTTCGCCGACGAACCACGTGGCGGCTGGCGAGGAGTTTCCAGCGTTCCTCGCCGTGGTCCGAGGGACCTCCGGTCGGGTCGCCTCGGCGGGAGCGTTCGTCGATCTGGTGCGAGCGGCGGGAGCGGATGGGGAGCTGCTGCACGCCCGAGGTCTCGATCACGCCGGTGTGAACGAGGTGGTGGGAGACCCAGCGGATGCCGTGGTCACCCCGACCCTCGAGCGGTTCCTCGACCGCTGCACGAAGGACTGAGCGGTCGTGTCTCCCGGCACCTCACCCCGATGGGGCTGACACGGCGGTCACCGTCTGCGACGATGCGGTCGTCATGACCGATCCCGTATCGACCAACCCCGCCGTCATCGATCCCGGCCTCGACTCACGGGCGTGCACGTTCGAGAATCCGACCGGGGCGAAGGGGGCCGGCGGAAACGCCCATGGCGGCCGCAAGGGTGCCCCGAGCAGGCGGGTGCGCTCGGGTGAGACGGTGGTGCTCGCCGATCTGCGGGGGCCGGGCATCATCAGACACATCTGGATGACCTGGGTGCCTGCACCGCCGGACGTGATGCGGGCGTTGGCCCTCGAGGTCTATTACGACGATGCCGACGAGCCGAGCATCTCCCTACCGGCGCTGGACTTCTTCGGCCTGCCCCACGGACGACCGGTCGCATACGCGTCGGCGCTCACCACCGCGCAGGAGGGTCGGGGCTTCAACAGCTATCTGCCCATGCCCTTCGAGGCCTCGATCCGCGTCGAGCTGACCAATCACGCCGACTCGACTGCGATGGTCTACCACCAGATCGACTACACGCTCCAGGCCGAGCTTCCGCCCGATCTCGGGTTGCTCCACGTGTCGTTCCGGCGGGAGAACCCGACGACGATGGGCCGGGATTTCGTGATCGTCGAGGGACTCGAAGGGCCCGGCCGTTTCCTTGGCTGCAGCGTGGGCGTGCGTGTCCTCGACGAGGGCAGCTGGTACGGCGAGGGTGAGGTCAAGATGTACCTGGACGGCGACGCCGACCTCCCGACGATCTGCGGCACCGGGCTGGAGGACTACGTCGGCACGGCGTGGGGAATGGGCGCCCATCACGCCCCGTACGGCGGAGCCCCGCTCGTCATCGGCCGGTCGGGAGGCTCGGCGCCGATCGACGCAGACTTCGTCGGCTTCTATCGCTGGCACGTGCCCGATCCGGTCATGTTCCGGTCGAATCTACGGGTGACGATCCAGCAGATCGGCGCCGCGTTTTTTCCAGTGGGTCAGGAGGAGCAGTTCGAGGCATACGCCGAAGCCCACCCGGCCGCCGGCGAAGGCTGGATCCAGGACCTGGCCCCCGGTCTGGTCGCTTGGGGAATAGCGGAGCGGGTCGACGACTACTGCGCCACCGCGTACGTGTACTGCACCAGAGCCCAGTCGGTGCCGCGCGTCGACGTCAGCGGGGCCTGCGCCGACATCGATCGGCTGGATTACGAGACGGCGAGTCCGTTCGAGATGATGAACCTCGTCGTCGATGCGATGCCGCCGGGGAGTGACTCGTGAGCACTGCCGGTCCCGATTCGAGGTGAGGGCTGGTTCGGCGGATCAGGCGAGAGGGATCGGGGTCTCCCGGACGAACGCCTTGATCGTCGCGCAGGCGGAACCAGCCGAAGGTCCGTACGGACGCACGGTGTAGGGTCCCACGCTCGCCGGCACGACTGCGACCTCGGCGAAGTTCAGGGTGAACGGCGCGAAGTGGTCCGACGGGCTCTCGAGCACGACCTGGTGACCTTCGACGAGGCAGAGGACGTTGACGGTGCCGTCGGTGTCATGGGGAACGGTCGCGTCGAACCAGTGACGCCTGGTCTCGATGAACTCCAGCTCGTGCAGCCCCGTGCGTTCCTCCCGCCAGCCCTCACCGGCGGCCACCGGTTCGATTCGGTCGACCAGGTTCTCGCGCACCCATCCGGTCGTCCGATCCCAACAGATGTTCTTCCCTCCGTGGTCGAGGTGGATCGGCCTGGGCCGACCGTCGAGACCCATCCGGCCCCAGTCCCACAACTTGAACGTGAAGAGATAGGGAGTTGCGCTGATCTCCAACACCAGGGCGTCGGCGCCGGAGCAGTGGACCGTCCCGGCGGGGATCAGGAAGTGGTCGTGACGGCGGGCGGGCCACCGGTTGGCGAAGCGGTCGGCGTCGAAAGGCTCGCCGCCACGCTGCGCCCGGTCGAGGGCTGCGAGCATCTCGTCGGGATCGATCGAGTCGCGCAGGCCGAGATACACACCGGAATCGACTCTCGTATCGACCAGGTAGTAGCTCTCGTCCTGGGTGTACGACATGCCGAACGTCTCACGGATGTACGCCGTGAGCGGGTGCACCTGAAACGAGAGGTTCCCGCCTCCCATCGTGTCGAGGAAGTCGAACCGGATGGGAAACTCGGCTCCGAAGACCTCCACGATGTGCTCACCCAGGAGGGGGAGCGACTGGAACAGCACCACGTCCTGTGACGGCATCTCCAGGACGCAGTCCCCGAAGTCGAGGAGGATGCTGTTCTCCTCCGGCACGCAGTTGAAGCACCATCCGTAGTTGACGGCGTCGCGGTCGAGATCGCAGACCTCCTTCATCCACTGGCCGCCCCACGGGGCGGGGTCGAAGTACGGCACCGGGCTCCAGGGAGCGCTAGCGGCGAGCGCGAGTCCGTCCTGGACGGCCGCAGCCGGAGCGAGCTTGGGTTCGTCGGCGTCGTGGGTGTCGAGGAAGAAGTCGGCCCGTTCGAAGATCGGCTGCTTGTGACGGTCCGCGACGCGCCAGTCGACGAACCATGCCCGTTTGTACTGCGTCGGCCAATCGTCACTCGGATTGTCGGCGGCCAGATTGCCGATCTCGTCACGACGGAACCGCTGTACCAGCTCCCGGCGGGCCATGTCGACGTATATGAGCAGATCGTGCTCGGAGAAGCGGGCCGCCCCGACGCCCCAGACCACGATGACCCCATCGGTGATCGCGTCGAGGGAGTCGTTCCATCGCTCGGCCGCGTGCTGGTCGATGAAGTCCTCGAGTGTGAGGGCCGACAGTCGGCCGAAGACGGGATCGTCGGTGAGATCGGTCGCCACGAGGTCGGCGATGATCTCCGGAGGAGCGAACATCTCCTCGGTGCGAAGGACGCGGTCGGGGTCGAGCGTCCCGATGAGGTGGTCGAGCGTTTCGGGATGGACCCCCGGGTACGTGTCGATGGCCAGGACCTGGCGGGCTCCGGTCGTCCCGCGGCGGGCCAGCTCGTCTCGGAGCGCTCTCCCGATGGCCGGCCAGCCGACCGAGCAGGAGCCGGCGTGGCCGGGGACGTCGATCCGGGGGAACCGGCGGTACCGTGCCGCGTCCGGGATCTGCGGCGTCGTGAACCGCTGGGATCGTGGCTCGGCGGGCGAGTGACGCGTCACAGGTAGTGAAGGTCCTCGAGCATGGCGGCCGCGATGCCCAGCAGTGCGGCCGAATCGGGATGCAGCGCCTGAACGACCTCGACGTCGCCGTAGCTCGTCCAGGCGTGACCGGCCAGGTGTCGGGCCATGTGGCCGGGGAGATCGGTGGCGCCGTGCATGACGCCTCCACCCAGCACGATGCGCTGTGGTGCGAAGGTGTGGACCAGGGAGACGGCCAGGGCATTCCACACCGCATAGGATCGATCGCGAAGGCGAAGTGCCAGGTCGTCGCCGGTTTCAGCGAGGCGGAAGACGGCCCGGTAGTCGATCTCCTGCTCGTCGGCGAGAGCGCTCGAGGCGAACCCCGGGTCCTCTCGAGCGATAGCCGGGAGCGCCCACGTGGATGCCTCGGCCTCGGCGCAACCCCGGCCGGGACAGGTGCACTCGCGACCGTCGACCTGCACGACCACATGGCCGCCGAGCAGGCCGGCCTGATGGCCGCGGCCCCGGAGGGGACGTCCACCGATGAGGACCGAGCATCCGATACCGGTGCCCAACGCCAGGAGAACGACGTCGCCAGCGCCCACGGCGGCTCCATGGCGCCACTCGCCCAGAAGCGTGGCGTGGGCATCGTTCTCGATGTGGACCGGCAGCTCGAAGGTGTCGCGACCCCAGGTCGTGAAGTCGAAGTCGACGGCATCGGGGTATTTACGGTTGGTCGACAAGATACGTCCCGCCTCGGGATCGACGAGTCCGGGAGACACGATCCCGAGGCCCGAGCACTCGCGGGGAGACACGCCGGCCTCCCGGCTGACTTCGGCCAGGGCCTGCTCGATTTCGGCCAGGTGGGTTGCGAGCCCGTCTTCCGCCCTGACGCCGAGGAGGCGGAGACCGGTGATCCGCCCGTTCTGGACGACTCCAGCCTTGATCCGCCGGCCGCCGAGGTCCACGGTGAGAATCGGGCCGTCGGGTGAAGGGCTCACGGACGCAGTATCGATCGCCCGCGTCGGGGGCGTCTCATTCGAGCTCCATGGTCAGACCCGCTGGCGAGCGGTTGATCCGGTTCAGGCTGCCGTTGAAACGAACATGGTGGAGCGTGCCCCGGAAGCCGCTCGGGCTGAGATCGGGTTGGAGGGGCACGGTCCCCGCCAGGTCGGGAGAGAACCCGAACAGCCCGGAGAGGATGGTCTCGGCGAACGCACCTCCGCCCGATCCCTCTCGGAGACAGACGCCGCGCTGGGCGATGCGGATCGGAGCATGGGGCGTGTCACGCTCGGGCCCGAAGAGCTCATAGGCCTGACCGAACGGACCCTCACGCGTAGCGGCGACCATGCGGCGGAGCAGGTCGAGTCCTTCGTCCCGGAACCCGAGGATCAGCATGGCCTCGGCCACCATCGCCGGCCAGGCGTCGAAGGCACCGTACGAACCGTGGTCGGGGCGATCCGAGACCGCGGCGGCGGGATCCGTGGGGGACATGGCGCGCATCCACCGGTCGGTCAGGAGCTCGCGCTCGACGAACCGGAGCATCTCCCGTCGGGTGCGGTCGTCCAGCCGGTCGGGCATGAAGCGGGCGGTGCAGATGAAGTCGTAGCAGTGCCGGACAGGCTGTCGGGAGCCGTCGGGCTGTTCCGCGGCCCAGATACCCTCGCCGGCGACATAGAGCTCGAGGATCCGCGAGGCCAGCGACTGGGCGTCGGCGCGCCACCCCTCAGCCTCTTCGGGTTCATCTAAGTGGTCCATCCACCCGGCGATCGCCCGCATCATCCAGACATTCGCTGCGTTCAGCGACGCGACGCCGTGCACGTAGCTGGGCACGCACTCGAGAAGGTTGTCGATGTCGCCGTAGTCGGCCAGGACGTCGTCGCTCGCGGTCAGCGATCGCCAGGCGGTGGCGAGGTTCCGCATGTGTTCGTAGACAGTCCGGTCGCCGACCGTCTCGGAAAGGAAGGTGTGGTCGCCCGTGACGGCGACGTAGTCATGGGCCAATCGGAACAGCGACATGTCGTTGGCGGCGTACCAGTAGCCATGGGAATAGCCCTGGAGGTACTGGCCGCCGCGGAAGCGGCTGGTGTCGAGATTGAACACCGCACCTCCGTGCGGGTCGACCCGGAGGAACATCGTCAGCTGGTCGCGCATGCCTCCGGGCTCCAGCAGAGCGAACAGGCGGGAGAACATGGACGTGTCCCAGAAGAACACGTCGCCCTTGTCCCGCTCACCGCTGGTCACGAAAGCCCGATCCGAGAGGGCGAGGTTCGTTCGATGGAGGACGAGGAGCGTCAGGACCGACGCGTAGTACAGCCGACGGACGGCATCATCCTTGGTCTCCAGCACCGGGAGACTGCCCGAGAAGTGACCGTTGTCGGGGGTGAAGGCGTCGAGCCAGCGCTTCCGCCAGCCATCCTCGGTGCGGTCCCACACCCCGGCGAAGTCGTCGGCCCATCGTCGTGCCCGCTCGAGGACCTCGCCGGTATCGGGACCTTCCGCCTGGACCAGACGGATGGCGAGCTCCTCGCCTGGTTCGAGGACGGGTCGCCATCCCATGACCGACGTCCTCCCCGTCTGCTCGAAGCGGTCGGGGCGCCCGGTGGCGGCGGTGACGAGCACATCCTGGGCCAGGTCCTCCCATACGACGGCGGCCGTCCCGTCGCCGACGGCCGCTCCAGCGATCTCGATGGCCAGATCGAGTTGTAGGCGCGTGCCCGACGAATTGCGGCAGTGGATCTCGTAGATGAGGCCGGACTCCTCGAACGCGAGGCGAACGACGGAGGCGATCTCGCAACCGTCGACGGTCGCGTTTCGCTCGGCCTGATACGCGAACCACCGACACGACGTCGCCTCGGTCGGCTCCCCCGCGATCCTCAGCGAGAGACGCGGGTAGGAGCGGTACTCGAGGAAGCGTGGCCCGTCGCGGACGAAGATCTGGCTGTCGCGGGTCCAGAAGTGGACGCCCAGCAGGTCGGGGGCGCACACAGCCATCTGATGGAAGTTGTGGAGCGACGGCATGTGAGCCAGGTCGGCTACGTCGAGGCGGTCGCTCGCGAGCTCGTCGAGATCGGGGATGAGATCGGTCGGTTGCATGGGGTTGGACCAGGTTGGCCAGCGGCGAGCCTAGAGCAAGCCGCTCATGAGGGGGCCAGGAGCGGCCGATGAAACCGTATGGGCAACCTGGTGGGTGTGTCGCGCTCGAGTGTTTCGGTCGACCGGTTGCAGCACCCTGCGGAGTATCGCCCGGCGGTGCGGCAGGCCCTGCTGACGCCCTTGCAGCTCGTCCCCTTCGTCCTGGTACCGGTATTCGTGGTCGCTCGAAGCCGTGGCTGGGTCGCCGATGTCCCCCTGTGGTGCCTCGTGGGAAGCGTCTTCGTGGCTCAGTGGGGCTCGAATCTTGCCCACGCGCTCTGGCCGTCAGGCTGTCCCCACCGGCAGATGGTGGTGCGGATCGGCGTCATGGTCAGCGGCATTGCTCTTGCGGTGTATGCCACCGGGTGGGGACCGGTGTTCGCATTCGGGTACGTGTTCGCTGCGGCCGAGAACATCAGGGTCGACGGCTCGCGGGTTGCTCGGCCGGTGATCGCCTGGATGGTCGGCGCGACCGTGGTCGGGCAGTTGGCCATCGGCCTGGGCTGGATCCCGTCACTCGTACCGCAGCCGGAGGTCCAGGGCGTGGCGGTCTTGTCCATGTTGGGCTCCGCTCTGGTTATCCTGCTGCTCGAGTGGAGCGCTGACGGCAAGGAGCGCTCCGAACGCGACCTCACCCACCTCACGCTGCACGATGCCCTGACCGGTCTACCGAACCGGTTGCTCTTCCGTGATCGGCTCGAGCATGCTCTGGCCCGGAACCAGCGGAGCGGCCTCTGCGTCGGCATTCTGTTCCTGGACCTCGACCGGTTCAAGAACGTGAACGACAGCCGAGGTCACGATGCCGGGGACGCGCTCCTCGTGGAGGTGGCGCAGCGCCTGGAGATGGCGGTCAGATCCGGCGACACCGTGGCACGCTTCGGTGGTGACGAGTTCTCGGTGCTGTGCGAGGACCTGCCCCCCGCACAGGCTGAGGCGTGGGCGCGCAAGAGCGCCGGCCGTCTGGGCGAGGCGGTTGCGCAGCCCTTCGTGGTCGTGGGCACGGAGATGGTCATCGGCGCGAGTATCGGCATCGCCATCGGACAGGGAGACAGCCGTCCGGAGGACCTGCTGCGCGACGCCGACGCGGCGATGTACCAGGCCAAGGCCTCGGGTCCCGGCCGGATCGCAGTCTTCGACGATCGGCTACGAGAGCGAGTGCTGGGCCGTGACGCCACCGAGCACGACCTTCGCAACGCGATCGCCCAGCGCGAACTCCGTCTCTTCTTCCAGCCGATCGTGAATCTCAGAGATGGCGGGTGTGTCGGTGCCGAGGCGCTGGTCCGCTGGGCGCATCCCGTACAGGGTCTCGTCGAGCCCGCTGACTTCATCGATATCGCCGAGGAGACCGGTCTAGTGGTGCCACTCGGTGCGTGGGTGCTCGAAGAGGCGGTCCGTGCGGCGGCGCGGTGGGCGGCGGATGCGCCCCCGGGATTCGCCGTCGCGGTGAACGTGTCTCCCCGCCAGCTCGAGCAGGACGATCTGGTCGTGCGGCTCGAGCATCTGTTCGACCTCCACGCGATCGATCCGCAGATGCTGTGCCTCGAGATCACCGAGAGCGCGCTGACGGCAGACACCGACAGGACGCTGGCGATGATCCAGCGGGTGAAATCGCTGGGTTGTTCCTTGAGCATCGACGACTTTGGAACGGGGTACTCGTCCCTGAGCCAGTTCAAGTGGCTTCCGATCGACTCGGTCAAGATCGATCGGTCCTTCGTCAGCGGGCTGGGAGCGGACCCCAAGGACACGGCGATCGTCGCGGCGGTGATCGGGCTCGCCCGGACGCTGGGTCTCCGCGCCATAGCCGAGGGCGTCGAGACCACCGCCCAGATCGCCGAGTTGGTCACCATGGGCTGTGACACAGCGCAGGGCTTTCGACTCGCTCTCCCCGGGCCGGTCGACAGCTTTGCTGACCTCGTCCGAGGGATCGGGCCCTTCCCCACGCCCATGCGGCCTCCGGGGTTCTCGCTCGACGGCCGGAGCCTGTCGCCCGAGCTTCCGCCCTAGCACGCAGAGTCGTCGGTGCTCCGCCCGTGGGTCACAATGAGCCGATGCGACAGGGACGCAACCACATCCGGTGCGGGCACCGTCGGGTCGTCGCTGTCCTCACGATGGCGGTGCTCGGTCTGGCCGCGTGCAGCGACGAAGCGGATTCGCGGGCCGCTCGGGGGCCGGCCTCGACCACCTCGGTCGCATCCGACAGCCGAGGACTATTCACCACCACGACTTCGGAGAGCCGGGCGGAACCCTGCGATGGCGACTCGAGACACGTGCTCCTCGTCGGCATAGACGGGCTGCGCTCCGATGCTCTGCAGGCCGCAGCAACACCGAACCTCGACGCCCTCACCGAGCAGGGCACGGTGACGTACGCGGGCTTCGTCGGCGGTGAGCGGGGCGGGGCGACCGAGCAAGCCACGGACAGCGGACCCGGATGGGCGAGCATTCTCACCGGAGTCTGGGTCGACAAGCATCACGTTGCGGACAACGAGTTCACCGGCGACAACCTCGGTGAGTATCCCCACCTGTTCGTGCGGATCCGTGAGGTCGACCCGACGGCGCGGCTGGTCTCGATCGTGCATTGGCCACCGCTCAACCTCTTCGTGCGGGAGGCGGACTACCTGACGATCGGCGACGACGCGAAAGTAAGCGCGCGAGGCGTCGAACAGGTCTCGACCACGGATCCGACCGTCGTGTTGCTGCACTTCGACGACGTCGACGGCGCTGGCCACGAGGTCGCGTACGGGCCGGCGGTCCCGGAGTACCTGGCCCAGATCGAGGAGGTCGACGGTCAAGCGGGCGCAGTGCTCGAGGCCATCGCCGAGCGACCCCACCGGGCCGACGAGTGCTGGATGACCGTGGTGGTCACCGACCACGGAGGAGACGGGGCCAACGGCCACGGCGCCCAGACCGACGCGGAGCGCACCGTTCCTATCATCGTCAGCGGCGATGGCATCCCCGCCGGTGAGGTCACCGACGGGCCGGGAGTCGTCGTGGTCGCGCCGACCGTGCTCGCCTACCTGGGCTATCCGGCTGATCCAGCCTGGCGATGGGAGTCGGAACCCTGGGTCGTTCCCGCTCGATGACCGAGGCTGGAAGGGCTCGCATCGCCGGCGAACTGCTGGATGGGGGGCATGGGGGTTTCGGACTCACCCTCGATGTCGAGGTGGGGCAGGATCCGATCGAGCCAGTTGGGTAGCCACCAGTTGGCGTCGCCCACCAGGGTCATGGTGGAGGGGACGAGCACCATGCGCACGATGGTGGCGTCGACGGCGACGGCGGTGGCGAGCCCGACGCCCATCATCTTGACGACGGGGTCGTCGCTGGCGACGAACCCGAGGAACACGCTGATCATGATCAAGGCTGCTGCGGTGATGACCTTGGCGGTGGCACCGAGGCCTTCGACCACGCTGTCGATGTTGGAACGGCCGCGGTGGTACTCCTCGCGGATGCGGGAGAGGATGAAGACCTCGTAGTCCATCGAGAGCCCGAAGAGGATGGCGAACATCATCATCGGTACGAACGAGGCGATGGGGACGGCTTCGTCGAGGCCGATGAGGGAACGGCCCCAGCCCCATTGGAACACTGCGACGACGACGCCGTAGGCGGCGCCGATCGACAACAGGTTGAGCAGCGCGGCCTTGAGGGGGACTAGAACCGAGCGGAACACCGTCATCAACAACAGGAACGACAGAAAGACGACCGCGGCGATGAACGTGATCAGCCGGGACGAGATCTTGTCGGACTGGTCGATGAAACCTGCGGTGGGGCCTCCGACCAGGGCGGTGGCGTCGCTGTCGGCGGTGGCTGCGGGGAGGGTGGTGTCGCGTAGCCGGTGGACGAGGTCGCTGGTTTCCTGGTCTTGGGGTTTGGTGGTGGGAATGGCGGTGATGAGCGCTGTGTCACCGTCGGCGTTGATCTCCGACGGCGAGACGGCTCGGACGCCGGGGTCGCCGGCGACTGCGGCAGTGATCTCGTCCAGGACGGCCGGGTCACCGGACGTACCGAGGTCGACGGTGAGCAACAACGGCCCGTTGAATCCGTCGCCGAACCCGTCTGCGAGCAGGTCATAGGCCCGGCGATGCGTGGTGGCGGTGGGGTCGGTGCCGGCGTCGGCTTGGCCGAGACGCATGTCGAGCACCGGAATCGACAACGCGAGCAGCACGAGCGTCGCCGCCACGCCTGACCCCCAGGGATGGTGAGCCACCCAGTGCGCCCAGCGAACCCAACCGCTGTGACCGTTCGCCTCGGCTGCTTCGCCGCCGGCCTCGACCGCTTCGGCGGCGCGCGCGGCCGCTTGGCGGTGCGACCTGGCCAGCACCCGAGGCCCGACGAAGCCGAGCATTGCCGGCAGGAGGGTGACAGCGACGAGCACTGCGACGGCGACGACGAGCGACGCCGAGTAGCCGAGGGCAGCGACGAAGGGGATTCCGGCCAACTGGAGTCCGAGTATGGCGACCACGACGGTGCCGCCGGCTACGACGACGGCTTGGCCGGCCGTGGCGTTGGTCTGGCCGATCGATTCCTCGTTCCCGACGCCGGCTTCGAGGTTGTCCCGGTGGCGGCTCAGGATGAACAGGGCGTAGTCGATGCCGACACCGAGCCCGATCATCGTGCCCAACCTCGGCGCGACCGAGGGTATGTCGATGACCGCACCGAGCAGGCCGACGATCGACAGGCCTACCACGAGGCCCAGGATCGCAGCACCGAGGGGTAGGAGAGCGGCGTAGACGCTGCGAAAGGTGACGAACAGGATGATCAGGGCGGCGAAGATGCCGATCATCTCGGCCGGGCCGGTCGTGCGTTCCTTCAGGACGGTCGGGAGCTCACCGCCGTACTCGACCTGGACCCCCGCCGCCTCGGCCGGGCCCGCGGTCTCGGTCAGGGCGTCGACCGATTCGCGCCCGAGCTCCGCCGTCGTCTCGTCGAATTGCACGGCAGCGAACGCCGTCGCCCCGTCGGGCGATACCGACCGTGGGCTGGCCAACGGTTCGGTCACGGCTACCACGTGATCGAGGGCACCGACCTCAGCGACCGTGGCCCCGATCCCGGATGCGGCGTCGGGGTCGTTAACCGAACCATCGGCCGTGTGGAACACCACCATCGCGGTGGCCCCCGAGCGTTCCGGGAATCGATCCTTCAACAGATCGACCGCTTCTTGCGATTCGACACCGGGTACTTCGAAGTTGTCGACCGTTCCGCCGCCCTCGGTGCGGTTCGCGACGACGAGCACGACCGCGAACACGATCCAGGCGGCGACGACCAGTCGGCGTCGGGCAGCAGCGAAACGGCCGAGACGGTAGAGCCAGTTCGACATGACGAGCCTCCTCGATGGGATCACTGCGACGACGGGGACAAATATCGCAGTCCCCGTAATATTGCACACAACGTGAGAATCTGTCAAGGTGGAGCCATGACCGAGGAACCGGGATTGCGGGAACGTAAGAAGATCGAGCGGCGACGGTGCATCGAACGCGCCGCGGTCGATCTGTTCGAAACCAACGGCTTCGAGGCGACGACGATCGAGGACATCGCCGCCGCCGCCGACATCGCTCCGAGGACGTTCTTCTATTACTTCCCCACGAAGGAAGACGCGGTGCTCGCCGACTACGCCGCCCGGCTCGAACGCATCACCGCCGAGCTCGCTCGCCGGCCCGACGACGAGGGCCCATGGGCAGCGTTGCTCGCCTCGTTCCTCGTGGTGGCGGCCGACTACCAGACCGAGCGCGAGGACCTGGTGCGCCGATTCACGATCACCGCGGCGAATCCATCGGTCTACGCTCGCAGCCTCGCGCTCCAGGCCGGATGGGAGGACGCCATCGCCGACGTCTTGAACCGACCGGCCGGGAGCGGCGCCGACGTCGGACCCCGGCTCATGGCCGCAGCAGCGCTGGCGTGCATGCGATCGTCACTTCAACACTGGCTCGCAACCGGTCACGAGACCCCGCTCCCCGAGCTCGTTCAGGGATGTTTCAATCAACTGGCCGTGGGCCTCGACGACCTCGCGTAGACACACGAGTCGCCCTGGCCGGAAGAAGACGTTCCGGTGGCGATTCCGGTCGCAGAATGGGTCAGTGGTGGTGCTCGTCTGCTTCCGCGTCGGCCTTGGTGGGGTGCACCGTCCCGGCGGGGTGTTCCGGTGGGCTGTAGATGGAGTAGAGCTTCACATCGGCCGGGCCGGTGTTGACGACGTTGTGCCAGACGCCGGCGGGAACGATTACGGCCCAGTCGTCGGCGATCTCGTGGCGTTCGTCGATGCTGTCTTCGGACTGTCCCAGTTCGAGGCGGGCTCGGCCCTGTTCGAGACGCAGGAATTGGTCCAGGTGGTCGTGAGCCTCCCAGCCGATGTCTTCTCCGGGACCGAGACACATGAGGGTGAGCTGCGCATGGGTGCCGGTGTGTTCAACGGTGCGGAAGTTGGTGTTGTCGAGCGTGATCCGGTCGATGTTGGCGACCCAGCCGAGTCTCGAGTCGGAGCGGGCAGGGTGGTGGTGTTCGGTCATGAGGAATACTCCCGTCCTGGCCGACGTGTTCGGCTGGCGTCGGGCCGAGCATACGGCTGGAGAACCGATCCCCGACAGAACCGACCTCGTCCTGGCTCGGCGCTGGCGGCTTCGGCCGCCGAGACCGGGCTCGAAGACACCACCGCCGATGTGGTGTTCGGTGAGGCCTACCTGACCATCCAGACTCTTGTTCCGCCCACGATGCCCGATGGGGTCGCGTTGGGATGATCGTCAAACGCTGAGTCAAACGAGGCCGGTGTTCGATGCCCGGACCCAACGACATCGGCGCTCATGCGTCGCTGGCACAAACAGACAGGATCCGCGATGCCGCTCTTCATGGACGTACACAACATCGAGGGAGGGGTGTCGGCGAGTGACGTCGCTGGTGCCCATCAGGCCGACCTCGCCCATCAGGCAGCGCACGGGGTCAACTACCTGCGCTACTGGGTGGACGAGGAGGCGGGCAAGATCTTCTGTCTGGTCGAAGCGCCCGACGCCGAGGCTGCGAACACGGTGCACCGCGATGCTCACGGACTCGTCGCCGATGAGATCTACCCGGTAAGCGAGCACACGTGAGCACCGCAGAGGCGCGCACGCTCGACGAGTTGACCGCTGAGGCGGAGTCCGAATGGTTGGCGCGCTTCACGGCGGGTCCGACCGAACCCGAGGGATCCGGGCTGCGAGGCGGGACCGCGGCGCCGGATCTCGTGCTGGTCGACCACACGGGAACGAAACGGTCGCTGTCGGAGTTCTGGGCCGATCAACCAGTGCTGCTCATGTTCTGGCGTCACTTCGGCTGCGGATGCGGCATCGACCGGGCAGAGCGACTGCTCGAGGAGTACCCGGCCTACCAAGAGGCGGGCATCAACCCGGTTATCGTCGCCCAGGGTGAGCCGGCCCGAGCTGCCGCGTACCGGGATCAGCTCGGTTTGCCGTGCGCGGTGCTGTGCGATCCGGATCACGACGCATACCGCGCGTACGGCCTCGGCCACTGGGCGGTCGAACGCATCTTGTTCGACGCACCCGTCGAGTACTGGACGCATTCGCCTGATCTCGGTGCGAGATTCCAGGACGACCGCCGGGCGGGAGGTCGTCCACTCGTCGATGATCCGTGGCGGGCGACCGGTGAATTCGTCATCGGCACCGATGGATCGGTGCGGCTGACGCACCTCTACCAGCACTGCGAGGACTTTCCCGAGCCGCTCGTGCTCACTGCAGCGGCACAGCTCGCCGAGAATCGGGCACTACCGGGGATGTGAGAGTATTCAGGCGATCATGAGCCTGACCATCCACCTACTCGGGCGTCCCCGAATCGAGGCTCCGTCAGGTGACGTCTACCAGTTCCGAAGTCGCAAGAGCTGGGCCCTCCTGGCGTTCCTCATTCTGAACGAGCGGCCCCCGTCGCGGCGGCAACTCGCCTCGCTGTTGTTCTCCGAGGCCGACGATCCGCTCCGTGCATTGCGATGGAATCTGTCCGAGATCCGGCGAAGTCTCGGTGACGGCGGCGCACTGGAGGGCGACCCCGTCGTCCTCCGGCTCCCGCCTGACTCGGTCGTCGATGTCGCACTCGTGACGAAGGGTGCATGGTTCGCAGCAGTGGCTATCCCCGGATTGGGATCGGACCTCCTCGACGGAATCGTGCTGCAAGGCGCGCCGGCATTCGAGTCGTGGTTGCTGTCAGAGCAGCGGCACGTGGCAGCGGCATCGGAGGCGATCTTGCACGAGGCCGCACTCGGTTCGATGTCTCGCGGCGACAAGAAGGCCGCGCTCGACTATGCGATGAGCGCGGCGATGATGAGCCCGCTCGACGAGAACCATCAGGCGTTGGTGATCCGGTTGTATCGGCTCAACGGAGATGACGCGGCTGCCGAGCAACAGTTCGTGGCGTGTACCGAGTTGTTCGACCGCGAACTCGGCGTGCTGCCGGGGCCGGCAGTGCAGGCAGCGATGCACGAAACCCGTGATGACGACGAGACGGATACCGATCCGGCCTCGGTCGCAGCGATTGTCGAGGCCGGGTCGGCTGCAGTCGCCGCTGGGGCTGTCGAGGCCGGGGTGCAGTCGCTGCGGGCCGCGGTCAGGTTGGCTGATGGCACGAGCATGACCGACCTGCGTGTCAGTTCACGGCTGGTGCTCGCCGAGGCCCTGGTTCACTCGCTCCGCGGGTTCGACGAGGAAGGGCTGGCCGCTCTCTACGAAGCCGACGAGATCGCGCTTGCGCTTGGCGATCGTGCGTCCGTGGCGCACGCGAGAGCAGAAGTTGGCTACGTCGACTTCTTACGCGCCCGATACGACCGTGCCGAACTGTGGTTGACCGATGCACTCGAATTCGCCGACGACTCTCCTTCCATGAAGGCGAAGGCGACGACGTACCTCGGCTCTGTCGAAAGTGACCGAGCGAATTACACAGAAGCGGTCAGCCTCCTCGAGCAGGCGATCAAGATGTCGCACGAGGCCGGGGAGCCGCGACGCGAGGCCTTCGGACTCTCGATGCTGGGCCGAATCAGTCTGCTCCGGAATGAACTGGACTCGGCCGCCGAGTATCTCGACGCCTCCATCGAGATTGCCCAACGCGATCACTGGCTGGCCCTTCTGCCGTGGCCCCAGACGTTGCGTGGGGAGGTACAACTGGCCCGTCACGATCCCGAAGGTGCTCAGGCGCTGTTGCGTCAGGCCTTTGCCAGAGCCTGTCAACTCGGCGATCCCTGCTGGGAAGGAATGTCAGGGCGCGGTCTCGCCATGGTCGCAGCAGCACAGGGCGAGACTGCCCGCGCGTTCGAGGTGCTTGCCGACGCGCGAAGCCGATGCAACCGGCTCGCCGACCCCTACGTCTGGCTCGACGGCTATATCCTCGACGCCCAATGTGACCTCGGTGTGCATCACGGCCATCCCGACACCGAACGATGGGTTGACACGATGCGACACCTCGCCGCGAGAACCGGAATGAAGGAACTCACCGCGCGCTCTCTGCTCCACAGCGCAGCACTCGGCCATGACGGTGACGCTCCCGCAGCAGCCCTCGTAGCGGCAGACATCGACAACCCGGTCGTTCACAACCTCCTCTGACCGAAAGGCGCACGGAGCGTCGGCTGAAGGACGTGGTCGATCTTTGCCGCGAGTATCGTCGGAGTGACGTGGCTGTACGGGTTGGAGAACAGCCTGGTGTCGGCGTGGCCGAGTCGCTCGGCTGCCACCTTGGGAGGGACGCCGCTGGCCAGCATCAGGGTGGCGCTCGTGTGGCGGAGGCCGTCAGCGGTCAGCCGCGGGAGACCGACCCCGGTGCTGATCTTGCCCAGCAGTCGTGACAGGTACCGCGGGTGGTGCGGGCCGCCGTTCTCCTTGGTGAACACGTCGTAGGTCGCTTCGTAGGTCGCCGCCCTCAGCTGTTCCTCGCCTGGAGCTTCCCCAACAGGAAGGCCCAGGCCGGCGATAGCCCCGGCCGGTCTTCTTGCCGCCCTGGACGAGTGGTTCCAAGGGGTTGGGCGGGGCCTGATCACAGGAACCGAGCGCGCCACGCTCCCCTCCCCTCTCGCCGAAATCTGGTCCCTCAGCGTCGGTAGCCGACGGCTACGGCCACCCGGTTCGACTGCACTGGTCGCCTCTCGGCCCCGGACAGACGAACTGGCGGCCCAGGAGCCCAGAACTGGGTTTTGAGGCCGCGAGTTCGTGTTGACGAGACCGCGCGGGTCGGCTCGTCGCGCCTATCGGCGAACCGCCCGCCACGAGCGCTCCAACGACCCTTGGAACCAACCATCCAGCCGGCGAGCCTGTGCTGCCAGCTCGCCACCACCTCGGTCGTGAGCTCACGCACGCGCACGACCCGATCCACGGATGGATGTAGTCGTCGAGGTAGTGCCGGTAGTCGAACAGGCTCTTCGGACCGAGCCGCTCGGTCGCCTCGCACTCGTCGAGGTACTGCTCGACCAGCTGCCGCACGGTCAGGCCCGAGACGGTCGCCTTCGGTTGTGCCTCGACCTCCCGGAGCAGGTTCTCGCGAGCCGTGGCCGCTTCGGCCGCGGTGGCGAACCCCCGACGCGTCACCTGCGCCCGCTTGCCGGAGAGCGGGTCCTTGTGGGCCGACGCCTTGAACCACTAAGCGCGCTTGGAGACCCCACGGAACTTCGGTACTACCGCACACCCTGAGAAGATCGCATCTTCTCAATATCTTCTCACCGCGGTGTGACAAAGAGAAGAGCCGCCTCGAAAGGCGGCTACTTCGTTGGTATTACTGGCCTTGCTCAGCGCGCTCGGAGGGACTCGAACCCCCAACCTTCTGATCCGTAGTCAGATGCTCTATCCAATTGAGCCACGAGCGCTGGGACCGCCGAGTCTAGGGCCGTTCGGACACCGGCCGGAAACACGTTGTGAGCTGCGATCAGCCCAGCCAGACCTCGCGGGTCTGGCGGCCCCAGCTGGCGCAGTATCCACTCGACGGATTCCAGATGTCGATGGCGTGGCCTCGGACGGCGGAGCCGGTGTCGCGGGCGACCTTCCATCCCAGGCCGTCGACATAGACGCGCGATCCGAGCGGGATGACTGACCGGTCGACGGCGATGCCGTCCTCGGCGACGGGTGCTCCCGATGCGGTGTTGCCGCGCAGCGAGTAGCAGGTGACGGTGAATCGGCCGAGGGCTTCACCCGGTCCGTCGGTGGCCGGAGCCACGACGGTGCTCGGTGGCGACGGCGCGGCTGTCGGCGGAGGGCTCGACTCCAGGAGCGGTGCCGCCGTGGTCTCGGTCGTGGCCGATGCTTCGGCCGCCGGAGGTTCGGTGGTAGTGGTCGTCGTGGCCTCGGGGATGAACGCCACCTCGGCGTATCCCTTCGCCACCGGTTCGGAGACCGCCACCAACTCGACGGGCACCGCCGCGCGGGCTGCCGGCTCGTCGAATCGGGGTGCGACCGCAGCCACGATGTCCGACCGGTTGGAGCCGTCCGTGGTGACGTCGGTGGCTGCCTCGGCGATCCCGGCGTCGTTCACCGGGTCGGAGTCGATGGCTTCGGCGATGATCGGTATCGACAGAATGCTCAGGACGGCGATCCTCAGCCAAAGGGCACCGGCGCGACGCGGCCGCACATCGCTCGGCGGAGCGAGCAAGCCGTAGGCACGGCTCTTGCGGCGGTTGGACATTCGGGACACTCCAGGGACCGAGGCGAATGGTCGCCACGGTGGCCGGACAAGCTGCTCCCATATCCATGGGGGTGACGTCACAGACCGCCCGGCCCTCTGTCGTCGTAGCTACAGGTTCGTCAACTTGTCATCGGAGCGCAACATGAACGGCTGTGCAGTTCGTCACTAGAGCTGGTCTGAATGAGCGACATCTCGTTGGGAGATGCCCTGTGATCCCGGTCACATGGGCAGAGATCGCTGTGTTCTCAATGAAGTTCGCCGTTACTGTGACGTACTGCCGCGCCCCACCGTGTTGTCCTCCGTCGGCGCGCATGTCTGGAGTTTGTCGTGCTTGCCGGTGTGGGTCGTTGGTCGTTTCGTCACAAGTGGGTCGTCCTCGGCCTGTGGCTCGCTGCGCTGATCGGCGCGAACGCGGCGTCATCGCAGATCGGTGGAGCGTTCGAAGGCAACCCGTCGAGCCCCGACTCGGAGAGCACGCGGGGCTTCGACGCCATCGACGAGTACTTCGGCGGCGCGGGAAGTGGCTACACCGGGACCATCGTGTTTCGCGCCGAGACCGGGGTAGACGACCCCGAGGTGCAGATCGCCATGGAGTCGATGTTCGACCGAGCGGTCGCCTTCGACGGCGTCAGCGTGGTCAGCCCGTACGGCGAGGGTGGCGCTCGGCAGGTCTCCGTCGAGGGGGATGCTGCCGGCACCATCGCCTTCGCCACCCTCAACTTCGATCGTGATCTCGATCAGACCGATACCTCGGCCGTGGGTCGCGAGCTCCAGGACGTCATCCCGGACGTCGATGGATTGACCGTCGAACTCGGCGGCCAGGCGCTGGCCGAGTTCGAGCCCCCCGAATCCGAGCTCATCGGCTTGGCGTTCGCTGTCGTCGTGCTGATCTTCGCCTTCGGCTCGGTGCTGGCGATGGGCTTGCCCATCGGCGTCGCTCTCGGCGGCGTCGGCATCGGCATAGGGCTGATCACCCTGCTGTCGAACGCGATGTCGGTACCCGAATTCGCCACCACGCTAGGTGCCATGATCGGACTCGGCGTCGGGATCGACTACGCGCTCTTCATCGTCACCCGGTACCGCGAACGACTCCACCACGGCCACGACGCCGAGGAGGCACTGGTCGGCGCCATGGATACTGCCGGCAGAGCGGTCATGTTTGCCGGTATCACGGTCGTCATCTCGCTGGCCGGAATGCTCGTGATGGGCTTGCCCTTCGTGTCCGGACTCGGCATTGCCGCCGCAGTGACGGTTCTGGTGACCATGGCCGCATCGATGACGCTGTTGGCGGCCTTCATAGCTCTTGCCGGCGATCGCATCGAGGTCACGCGCATTCGCGGCCTGCTCGCCGCCGGCTTGATAGCGATCGCCCTGTTCGGACTCGGTGCCAAGATCTCCCCGCTGTTGGTGGCGGCACCGATCGCGGTCGTCGTATTGATCGCCGGATTCTTCGTTCCCTTCCTCCGCCGCGAGATCCCCTACCGCGAGCCCAAGCTCCTGCGAGAGACCTTCTGGTACCGGTGGAGTCGCCTCGTCCAACACCATCCCTGGGTCTCCGCGCTGGCCGGCGCCGCGATCCTCCTCACGCTGGCGGCCCCTCTTCCGTCGCTGAGGCTCGGATTCTCCGACGAGAGCCAGATGAGTCCCGAGACGACCACCCGGCGCGCCTACGACCTGTTGGCCGAGGGATTCGGTCCGGGGTTCAACGGCCCGCTCGTGGTCACCGCGACCACCGCCGAGGGGGCGGGCGACGCCGAGCTCCAAGCGCTGCTCGGCATGGTCGAGGACTTCGCGGCCACCCCGGGAGTCGCATCGGTGTCGCCTCCGATCCCCAATGATCTGGACGACCCCGAGGCGGCGGTCATCCAGGTGATCCCGTCGGAGGGGCCCCAGGCCGCCGCAACCGAGGAACTGGTCAAGACGCTCCGACGCGACGTGATCCCGGAGGCGGTGGCCGGAACGACCCTCGATGTCAACGTGACCGGGATGGTCGCGGCCAGTATCGACTTCACCGACTACCTCGGGGGTCGACTGCCGGTCTTCTTCGGCGTCGTCCTCACGCTGTCCTTCTGCCTCCTGATGATCGTGTTCCGATCGCTGCTGGTGCCCATCAAGGCGGTCATCATGAATCTGCTTTCGATCGCAGCCGCCTATGGCGTCGTCATCACCATCTTCCAGTGGGGGTGGGGCAAGGATGTGGTCGGAATCGCGGGCGGTGGCCCGATCGAGCCGTTCATTCCGATGATGCTCTTCGCCATCGTCTTCGGCCTGTCCATGGACTACGAGGTCTTCCTGCTTTCTCGCATCAAGGAGGAGTACGACCGCACCGGCGATGCCGTGAACTCCGTGGCCGACGGGCTGGCCGCCACGGCGAAGGTCATCTCAGCCGCGGCGGCCATCATGGTGGTGGTCTTCGGCAGCTTCGTCTTCGAGGACGACCGGATCGTCAAGCTATTCGGCATGGGCCTGGCCGTCGCCATCCTCCTGGATGCCACCCTGGTCCGGATGTTGCTGGTGCCGGCCACCATGGAGCTGTTGGGTGAGCGCAACTGGTGGCTGCCCGCCTGGCTCAATCGGATCCTGCCCGACATCCACATCGAGGGTCATCCCGACGACGGGCCCGCCACGATCGGCGCGGAGGAGATGGTCGAGCCGGAAACCGATGGTGTGCCCGTCGGCCGCTAGGCGTTGCCTCTGCTCAGGAGGTGACGGCGTCGCTCACCGACGCCAGCAATGTTGCGGACGTCATGGGCTGAGCCATGATCTGACAGTGTTCGAAGTCCTCCGGGGCCCGGTCTGCGCTCGGACTGGGCACCTCGACGAGCAGGGAGATCTCGGGGTGAAGGCGCTGGATCTCGAGCAGGACCTCGCGGTTTCGTGGATCGGAGAGGCGCATGGCCTGAACCACGACGTCGGCGCCCTCCACCACCGGGCAGCCCTTCCCCGCGGTGAGCGGACAACGTGTCTCCGTCGCCTCGGGCCCCCCGCACGAACGTACGGAATACCCGTGGCGGGTGAGGATCTGCTGGATCACGTCACGCTGCAACGCATCGGTCGCTTCGATGAGGACGCGGTCCACCTCGTCGTCGGACCAAGGGGGCACCGCCATCCACCGTGCCATCGGTCATGCTCCTTGTCCGAGGGGAGATCCTGTCCCGGGGGACTTCCCAATCCTACCCGGGAAACGGCCCATTCGACCGTATGGAGTGACGGACTTGTGAGCCGGACTCGGATCGGTGGGCCCGGTCCGGGCGACAGCAACTGGCTATGGTCGGCATGCCCGGCCTTCCTCGTGGAGTGTGATGTGACATGACCAGCTCGAAGTCGATCGAGGATTGGAAGGCCTTCTGCTCGCTGCTGGCCGACGCCGCCGCGGTGCTCGAGCGCGACGACCTCGGTCTGGATGATTTCGATCGCGCCGAAGGCCTGCGCTACCTGGCCCGTCTCACCGAGAACGCCGTCGGCGCGACACTCGGCACGGCGACGCCGAGCCATCCCGCCTTCCGGCTGCTCTCGAACGGGTTCGGAATGGACAACCCCGACAACCACTACTTGGGTTCACCGATCAATCCCGAGTTGGACTACATCGTGCGGGGTCGGCGCGGAAACCTGGCCTATCTCTCCTTTGCCGCGCAGAACCAGAACTTCGCGGCGAAGGACAGCATCACGGGCGGGGCAGGGCACCTCCAGGGCGACGAGCTCGAGACCGACGGCGACGGTCGATTCGAGATCGTCGCCAGTCAACGAGAGCAACCGGGCAACTGGCTGCGGCTCGCGTCGGACTCATCGCTCCTCCTCGCGAGACAGACGCGTGCCGATCCGGCCGTCGAGGAGTTCGTCGAGGTCGACATCGAGTGCATCGGCGTCGACGACCCTCCTCCGCCACTCGTGTCCGGGGCCGTACCCGATCAACTCCTGGTCGCCGCTCTCTACGCCATTGGCGCGGCGAGTTGGTTCGCCGACTGGGTGAGTCCCTGGCGCGACACGCCCAACGCTTTCCGGCTGGGTGACCCGGACCAACAGCGGCTGCTCGGGGGCGATCCGAACATCCTCTCGCAGTCGGGCTACTTCGCGTTCGAGCCCGACGAGGCGCTCATCATCGAAGTCACCCCTCCCACCTGCGCCTACTGGAACTTCCAGGTGGCCAACATGTGGGCCGAGTGCCTCGACGTTCGCCGGCGGGTCTGGATCAACCATCGCTCGGCGAGCCTCGAGCCGGACGGCTCGGTTCGGCTCGTGGTGGCCCATTCTGATCCCGGCCATCCCAACTGGATCGACACGGCCGGCCACCGCCACGGCACGATGCACATGCGATTCGTCAACGCCGACGGTCACCCGCTCGCCGCCACCGAAGTCGTACCGCTCTCGCAGGTCCCGGTCGGCCCCTGATCGACGCCGGCTACAGCAGGTCGACGAAGCGCTCCGTGTAGTGCTTCATCGCCTCGGCCACCTGGCGTTCCTCCAGGCCGAACTGTTCCAGCGTGTAGCGGTGCTTACCGTGCTTGCCGGCCGGGTGGTCGTGGAGCCATCGATCCATTCGAGCCCTCGTGCCGCCGGTGAGGTCCGAGCCGAGCCAGTCGTAGAGCCGCTCGACGACACCCATCTGGTCGCTGCGGAACTCCCGGAAGGAAACATCGAGTATCGCGTCGTCGTCGAAGCTCTCGCGGACCCGTATCGCTCGCCGAGTCGCCTCCTGCCACACCTCGAGGACGGGAGGACCGACGTCGGTGAAGGCGACGCCGTCCGAACCCATCCGCCAGAGGTGGGCCTCGAACGACGAGATCGACGCGATGGCAGCAGCGGGCTCTCGGTGGGTCCAGACGATGCGGGCTCCGGGGAAGACGGCTCGAATGACCTGAAGTGCATAGAGATCGGGCGGTGACTTGAAGTGCCAGCGGTTCGGAGGGCAGCGCCACTGCAACAGCTTGGCGGTCCGCCGTTGGTACTCGAATGCGGGAGTGAGGTCCTGTCGCTCCCACCATTCCTGGTAGGAGGTGACGCGAGCCAGTCCATGGAACGCATGAGTTCGGAAGGTCATCCCGTGGAGGTCGTGGTTCTCGGTCGGGCCCTCGGGCTCGATCTCGTGCATCGTGTCGAGGGCCGGTTCGATCTGGAGCATCATGTCGACCTGATCCTGAGCGGCCTCGATGCGCCGATCGTGGTGTTGAGTCGCCAGCTCGGGGGGCGGGCAGGGGCTGGTGGCCTCCCAGCTCCGCAGGGCACGCAGCGCCGGATCCTGCGTCAGCAACGACGACAGTGCCGTCGTGCCCGTGCGGGGGATCCCCACGATCCATATCGGTGCCGGGACCTCTTCGACGTCGATCTCGGGATGCCGGCGGTAGGTGTCCTCGACCCTCAGACGGTTTCTCAGCAGATTGCCGATCATGTTCTGCCAGGTGATGGTTCCGAGCTCGTTCAAGCCGGCGTCGGCGTTGAGCGACTCGACCAGAACGTCGAGGCCGTCGTGCCAGGGGCCCTCACCGAAGTCGGACAGCCCGGTCTCGGCGATCGCCGCGTCGACGAGGGCGTCAGCGTCGAGGGTGCTCTCCGTCACTGTTCTTCCGTCCTTCCTCTGCCGGCCGTTCCCCCTCCAGGTAACCGTCGGGAACCGACGGTGAGGGACCAGATTTCGGAATGTGAATGTGGCGGAGGGGGTGGGATTCGAACCCACGGACCCGTGAAGGTCACACGCTTTCCAAGCGTGCCGATTCGGCCGCTCTCGCACCCCTCCCGGGCGTTCCCGACGGGTCGAGACCCGGCGGGTGCGCTCTTGGAGATCCGCCAGAGTATCCTGAGTCCGTCCCGTTCTGGGATGTGACGGTCGGGTCCTGTGCAACCGAGGCCTGTGAACCGAGTCAGGGCCGGAAGGCAGCAGCTCTCAGCGGATCCCTCCGGTGTGCCGCAGATCGCCTGGCCGTCACATCCGAGAGCGGGACGCGCCGCGTCGGGACCGGGTCTGAGGTCCGGAGGCCTCCAGTAGGATCGCAGCGATGGCCTACCAGTCCCTGTATCGACGGTACCGACCGCAGCGGTTCTCCGAGATTCGCGGCCAGGACTCCGTCGTCGGCGCAGTGCACAACGCCGTGCGCGACAGCCGGGTCGGTCATGCCTACCTGTTCAGCGGACCCCGGGGCACCGGGAAGACCACCATCGCCCGGGTCCTGGCCAAGGCGTTGAACTGCGAAGATCTGACCGACGGTGAACCGTGTGGTGTCTGTGGCCCGTGCGTGGCCATCGAGAACGGCACGTCGTTCGATCTCCAGGAGCTCGACGCCGCCTCCAACAACAAGGTCGACGAGATGCGGGACCTCATCGGGCGCGCCGCACTCGGGTCACCCGGCCGCAACAAGGTCTACATCCTCGACGAGGTCCACATGTTGTCGACCGGCGCCTCCAACGCGCTGTTGAAGACGCTCGAGGAACCGCCCGACCACGTCACCTTCGTGCTGGCGACCACCGACCCGCAGAAGGTGCTCCCCACAATCCGGAGTCGCACCCAGCACTTCGAGTTGGGTCTCCTGCCGGTCGACGAGATCGAATCACTGCTGGCCTACGTGATCGCAGATGCCCAGCTCGACGTGGCCGAAGACGCGATCGCCTTCGCTCTACGCAAGGGAGCCGGCTCGGCTCGGGATTCCCTGTCCGCCCTCGATCAGGTCGTGGCCGCCGGTGGTGTCACCGGTGGTGACCGCCCGGCGACCGGGGTGCTCGAAGCGCTCTGCGAGAAGGATCTCGGTCAGGCCCTGGCTGCGGTCGCCGAGGCGCTGGGCCGGGGCCACGATCCACGTATCATCGGCGGGGACCTCCTCGGCCGACTGCGTGACGCCTTCCTGCTGCGAATGGGGGGTGGCGTCGCCAACCTCACCGAGGCCGAGACCGCCGAGGCCACCGATGTCGGCCGACGGCTCGGGCCGGCCGGGATCACGCACGCGCTCGACGCCGTCGGTGAGGCCCTCCTGGAGATGCGACAGGCTCCGGATCCGCGTATCCCCCTCGAGGTCGCCCTGGTCCGACTCGTTCGACCCGAGAGCGATGTGGCAGCGAGCGCCCTCCTGGCTCGGATCGAGGCGCTGGAGGCCGGCGCCCCGGCGACCAACCATCGGGCGGCGACGCTCCCGCCGACCCCGCCGCCGGCCGAGGAGTCCGGCACGGCGCCCGCCGCGCCGGCGGATGAGCCGACCCGGGCCGGTTCGGCCACGGTTCCGCCGCCCATGCCCCATCGGCCGGCCCAGAAGACCGGCCCGGCCGCCGAGGCCCGAAGGCGGTTGGCCCGGAATGAGAGCCCCGCTCCCGCGCCGCAGGAACCGGCCGCCGCACCCGGTCCGCCAAACGGTGCCGCCCTTGCCGCCGACGCCGCGCCGGAACCGGCGACACCACACGATGCGGCGGGGTCCACCGGCGACCGGGACGATTCCTCACCCGGGGAGCTACCGTCCCGCGACGATCTGACACTGGCCTGGGCCGATCACGTTCTCGGTGGGCTCCGGCCCGCCACCAGGGCGCGCTTCGCGGCGGGACGGTTCTCAGCCGTGGACGAGTCCGGGGCGGTCTTCGCTCTGCCCAATCAGGCGCACCGGGACAAGTGCGACGAGCGTCGGGCCGACGTCGAGGCCGCCCTGGCCGACCACTTCGGCCGACCGGTGCCATTTCGGCTGGTCGTGGACGACGGGACCGCAGCGCCCCCCGCCGTGGCAGCTGATCCCGGCGAGCCGAGCCGTGACGTCCCGCAGGTCGAGGACGAAGCCACCACCATCGATCCGGCCGAACTGGTCGATGCCCCATCCACAGCCAGTGTCGGTGGCGTGGACAAACTGACCGAAGCATTCCCGGGCGCTGAGCTCGTCGAAGAGGAGGAGCGCGCATGACCGAGTCGTTCGATATGGGTTCGCTGTTCGAGCAGGCGCAGAAGATGGCCGAGCAGATGCAGGCCTCTCAGACCGAGCTGTCCGAAAGCGAGTTCGAGGGCGCCGCCGGAGGAGGGGTGGTCAAGGTCACCCTGACGGGCCAGTACGAGTGCGTCGGGGTCTCCATCGATCCCACCGCTGTCGATCCCGCCGACGTGGGAATGCTGGAGGATCTCGTAAAGGCCGCGCTCCTCGACGCCAGCTCTAGGGTTTCCGCGGCGGCCACCACCGGGATGGACCTGGGCGGCATGGATCTGGGGGGCATGCTCGGCGGCCTCCTCGGTCCGGGCGAGGCCACGGCCTCGGGAGTGATCGACACGACCGCGGTGGAAGAGGGCGAGGACTGACGTGGCCACCTTCCCCGCGCCCGTGCAGGAGCTCATCGACGAGCTCGGCAAGCTCCCGGGGATCGGCCCCAAGTCCGCCCAGCGCGTCGCGTTCCATCTGGTCCGGCTCCCGAAGGACGACGCCCTCAAGCTCGCCCGTGCGATCGGGACGGTCAAGGAGACCGTCTCCGCCTGCGAACGCTGCTTCAACGTGACCGACACCGGGTGGCCGGCGTGTGTCGAGGACAGCCGGAGCCTCTGCTCGGGCACTCGGGCCGAGGCCGACATGTTGTGTGTGGTGGAAGAACCCAAGGACATCGTCGCCGTCGAGCGGACCGGCGAATTCCAGGGCCGCTACCACGTGCTCCAGGGTGCGATATCGCCGTTGAACGGCATTGGTCCCGACCAGTTGCGGATGCGAGAGCTGCTGGCCCGCATCGAGAACGAGGGCATCGGTGAGGTCATCCTCTGCACCAATCCCAATCTCGAGGGTGACACCACGGCCATGTACCTGGCCCGCCTGCTCGAGCCACTCGGGGTCAGGGTCACCCGGCTGGCCAGTGGTCTACCCGTCGGAGGCGATCTGGAGTACGCCGACGAGCTGACGCTCGGTCGCGCGTTCGAGGGCCGCCGCTCAATGGACGCTTGACCGACCCGACCCCTAGGGTTGAACGACACGACGGTCAGGTTCGGTCGCGTCGGACCGGCCATGATTCGCAGCGGGGGGAACGATGCGGTTGACGAAGGCTCTCGTTGCAGGCGCCGTGCTCGTCGCTGCACTGCTCGTCCAGCCCGGCTCCGGCGGCGCCTTGGCCGAGGAGAGGGTCATCGTCGCGTTCGCACAGGGCACGACCGCCGCCCAGCAGGTGGCTGCACTTCAGGTCGCGGGTATCGACGAAGCCGATCAGATCCGCCGCATCCCCGACATCGGGCAGGCCGTGGTCATGGCCGACGCCGCCGACCGCGTGAGGCTTGCCTTCCGCCCCGAGGTCACCGCCTTGGTGGCCGACCGGCAGGTCGAGCTGGCCGCGATCCCCGACGACGAGTTCTTCGGCGAGCAGCAGAGCTTGGCCGACATGCAGGTGTCGGCCGCATGGGACGTGGTGCTTCCCGGCGGATTCCAGCCGACAGGTCCCTTCGACGGGGCTCCGATCGCCATCATCGACTCGGGTGTCGATCCGGGCCACCCTGAGTTCGCCGGCGCGAGCGGGACGTTGTTCGATCAGAAGGTGCCGATCTGTGTGCACTATCCGCCCAACATCCTGTTCGACCCGGTCGACTGCCACTCGGGTGCCGGCGACGACATATCGCACGGTACGCACGTCGCCGGGCTTGCCGCCGGTATCGCCGACAACGGTGTCGGCATCGCCGGCGTTTCGCCCACCAGCCCGATCCACAGCTACAAGGCCTGCCAGGGTCGGTTCTGCTGGATCGGCGACCTCCAGGCCGGCATCGTCGACGCCACCAACGGCGGCGCCTCGGTCATCAACCTGAGCTTGGGCGGGTTCTTCGCTCTGCCCACCTGGGACGATGCGGTCGACTACGCGCTCGACCACGACGTGGTCGTCGTGGCCGCATCGGGCAACCTCGGGACGTCGGGCTACTCGTATCCGGCGTCGTTCAACGGTGTCGTGTCCGTTGCGGCGCTCGAGACCGGCACGGGTAACAGGGCGTCGTTCAGCCAGTTCAACGATCGGGTCGACCTGGCCGCACCGGGGACGGGCGTGCTGGGGCCGGTGGCTCCGCCCGCAGCCGGCGGAGCTCCCAACGCCTACGCCTACTACTCGGGCACGTCGATGGCAAGCCCCCACGTCGCCGGCGTCGCAGCGCTGATCCGCACCCATCATCCAGGTTGGAGCGCCAGCCGAGTGCGTGGGGCGCTGTACGGAACGGCGACCGACCTGACCGCGCCGGGGCGTGACGACGAGACCGGGTTCGGTCGTGTCGATGCGCTGGCGGCGCTGTCCCACGATCCGGCGGCCGACGGTGACATCGATGACGACGGCCGACCCGACGGCCTCGACGGCGATCCCCGGGACCCGACACAATTCACGCTCCGTCAGTGGGCCGGGACCGGCGCGGCCGGCGGCGTCGACGTGGCCGTCGCGTGGATCAACATCCTCGACCTGCTGCAGGTCGGGTTCGTTCGAGCCAGCACGCCGGATCGCACGCTGATCGCCGGCCTCGACCGGACGAAAGCGGTGGCGTCATCCCCCAGGACGGCCCACATCACCACGCCGGCCTTCCAGTTCGGAGGCGACGGCCTGGGCCAGCGACCCCTGGAGATCCTCGCCACCGACGACCCGGCCGGTGACAGGCTGCGCGTGGTCGTGAACGGTGAGGTGCTGGTCGATGGTCCGGTGACCGGTGGCGGCTTCGATATTCGCGGCCACTGACCTGCAGAGCACGAGGACCCCACGCTGGCGCGGGCCGGGGACCCGGGAATAGGGGTTCAGGGCCGTCGGTAGCCGGGCGTCCGGGACCAGATTTCGGCGGGGCGGTAGCTTGGAGGCGGTGTGGACCTCCCTGCGATCATGGTTCCTCGCCATCGGAAGCGGTGGATTGCTCCTGGTCGCGCTCCTGCCCTGGGCCCACAGTGGTGAGCGGGACCGTTCCAGCTACCAGTTGCTGCGGAGTGCCGATCGGCTCGACCTGATCGAGGGGGTCGGTCAGCGGGCCATGCAGGTCGGATTCCTCATGCTGCCCCTGCTGGTCGGCGTGGTCGTGGTGGCCCTGGCGCTCCATCATCGGCGCATCGGTGCGATGGCTGCTCTCCTCGTCGCGACGGGCAGCGTGATCACCGGATCGCTGGTCGTGCGATCTTCGCTGGAGGTGTCCGGCTGGCCTCGGGTCGCCGTGGGACTGGGCCTCGCCGTAGCGGCCACCGCCGTGGTCGAGCTCGCCTCGAAAGAATCTTCACTCTCGTGTCAACCAAATCGGCGGCCGGCGGCGTCTTAACCCCGTGATGACCGACCGAGAGATCTACGAAAAGCACGCAGACGAGCTGATTCGTTTCGCGACCGCGCTCGTGGGACCTGGTGACGCTCCCGACATGCTCTCCACCGCGGTGGTGAATGCACTCGGCTCGAAGCAATGGCCCGATGTGAGCAATCACCGGGCCTACCTGTTTCGGTCGGTGCTCAATGCCACCCGCACCTGGCAGCGCAGTTCGAGCCGTCGCAGGAGCCGCGAGTACGCCGTCGCCGATCGGGTCGCCGTAGCGCCGCCCGAGCTCCACGTGGACGTACGTGCCGCGGTCGACGAGCTCAGCCCCCGACAACGCGCCATAGTCCACCTCACCTACTGGGCCGACATGACGAACGCCCAGATCGCCGAGCTGATCGGCATTTCGGAGGGATCGGTCAAGACCCATCTCCACCGCGCCAAGAAGACCTTGAAGAGGAAGCTCCATGACTGACGCAGAATTCGAACAACAGCTTCGAACCATGTCGGTGCGGCTCGCCGAGTCCAGTCCCGTCGCTCCGACCTTCGAAGAGATCCAACAGCGCACCACCGACCTCGTCACCGAGGTCGACGTCGTTCCCGGCAACGGTGAGGTTGGCGCCCCGACCGGGCCTGGCTTCTGGCGCAAGACCATGGCGGTTCTGGGCCTGGGCGTGGCGGTCGGTGGCGGTGCGTTCGCGCTGGCCGCTCTCATCGAGGACGACGGGGCTCAGAGCCCCCAGGCCGCGGTCGAGGAGTTCATCGAAGCCGTCGCGGCCGAGGACGTGATCGGTGTGGGCGAGACGCTGGTCGACTCCGAACGCGATCTCGTACTCGACAATCTCGAGGAGATGGTGGCCGAGCTCCAGCGCCTCGATGTCGCCGGCGATGACGTGGACACGCGCGATGTCAGCGGACTCGAGTTCACGGCCGACATGAGCAGTCTGCGGCTCCAGGAGTCACCGCTCTCCGACACCGTGACCAGGATTCGCATCCTCGACGGGGACCTGGGGTTGGATGCAGACTTCCGAGCTCTCCCGGTCGGCGACTCGTTGAGGGAGGACGACCAGCTCGATGATCCCGACCCCGTCGACCTGCTCATCGACGTGTTCGGCGGTCAGGCCGATGTGGTGGCCATCAGGGACAGCGACGGCTGGCACGTCAGTCTCCTCTACACCGCGGCCGAGTACGTCCGGGCCGAGCAGGGCCTTCCCTCGACGAGCTTGGGCGGTGGACCCACCCCGGTCGGAGCCGAGTCACCGGAAGCGCTCCTGGGAGCCCTGCTCGACAGTGTCGTCACCGGAGACGTGACCCGGGCGGTCACCCTGGCCGATCCGGTGGAGGCAGCAGTCCTCTACGACTACTGGTCGGTGTTCCAGCCTGAGATCGGGGCGGACCTCGAGAGCCTGCTGGCCGACGGACCGTACGGCGAGGTCAACTCGTACGAGACCGAGATCAGGGGCGACGGCCCGGAGCGCGTGATCTCGGTGACGGCCTGGGACTACAGCCTCACCGGGAGCCTGGCCCAGCGGATCACCTTCGATGGTCGGTGCTTCGACAACGTGTCGGAGGGCTATGGCTCGTCCGACGGCTCCTATGAGCCCCCGCCGACTGGTGGTTGCATCGGTGACGAGATCGACTACGAAGGGGAGACATGGACGGCCCGCCGATCGGGACTCACCGAGTTGGCCGTCGTGGAGAGGGACGGTCGGTGGTATGTCCGACCCGGGCAGTCTCTCATCGAGGGCTGGTTGGCGTCGGTTGCGCTCCACGACGCCGGCAACGGCGCGATCAGGGCGGACGCGACGTTCGGGCTGCTCCTGCACGCCTACCCGTGGCCGCCGGCATGGAGCTTCTCCCCCTTCGGGGCATTCGACATGGGCTATGGCGCCGGGTACGAAGAGTCGGTCTCATCGGTGGCCGAGCCGGTCTTCTGCGACGGCCTGATGGACGCCGACGACGCCACGATGGCGGTGTGTCTCTCCGATCTCTTCGGAACGCCGGCCACGGCCGACGAGGTGGCGGCCTGTCGGGCCGAGACCGCGGCGCAGACGTGGGCCGACCCGATGGAGGAGTACTGGGCGATCGAGGGATGCGTCGGACAGGTCCTGTTTCCGCCGACCCCTCAGGATCTCCTGATCCAGGAACTGCTCGCCTGTCCCGGTGCTGAGTCGGGGGTGGGAGCGGTCGACGCCAGTCCGCAGGACCAGCAGGCCCTGATCGACTGTGCGACGGCGCTGTTCGAGAACGGTACGGCTCCGCAGGAAGTGATCGATGCCGTGGCGGAATGCGTCGGCGTCGAACCCGAGGCGTTGGCCTCGGTCACGGACAACCAGGTGCTGATCTCGTGCGGGGTTCAGGTGCTCTCCGGATCGGTGCCCGCCGAGGAGGAGACGACCGTGGGCACGATCTTCGAAGCCCCGGAGCCGCCGGTCGTTCCGACCACCGTGGTCGGCCAGCAGCAGGCACCGACGTCGACGGGGCCTCCGACCACCGACGGTTGAGGAGTTTGGGGGGCCGGACCGTCGCTAACCGACGGTGACGGACCAGATTTCGGCTCTGGCGCTACGAGATCGTTCGCACCACGATCGCGTCGCCTTGGCCGCCGCCGCCGCACAGTGCGGCCACGCCGGTGCCACCGCCGCGACGCTTGAGCTCGTGGAGGGTGGTGAGGGCGAGCCGGTTGCCGGACATCCCCACCGGGTGGCCGAGCGCGATGGCGCCGCCGTTGACGTTCACGATCTCATCGCTGATACCGAGCTCGTTCATCGAGGCGAGACTGACCGCGGCGAAGGCCTCGTTGAGCTCCCAGAGATCGACGTCGGCCACGGCGATGCCGGCCTTGTCGAGTGCCTGCATCGATGCCCGCGCCGGCTGGGTCAGCAGCGACGGATCGGGTCCGGCCACCTGGCCGTAGCTCACGACCTCGCCCAGCGGCGTGGCACCGAGCTCGTCCGCTCTGGCTCGCGACATCACCACGACGGCGGAGCCACCGTCGGAGATCTGTGACGCATTGCCGGCGGTGATGTTGCCGGCCTTGTCGAAGGCCGGGCGCAACTTCGCGAGCGAGTCCTCGGTGGTCTCGACCCTGACCCCTTCGTCGGTGTCGACCACGACCGGGTCTCCCCGGCGCTGTGGGACCTCGACGGGCACGATCTCCTCGGCCATGAGGCCGTCCTTGATGGCCGCAGCGGCCCGGGCGTGGCTGTCGGCGGCGATCTTGTCCTGTGGGCCGCGCTCGAGGCCGGCGGACGCCGCGTACTTCTCGGTGCCGAGACCCATGGCGCACTGATCGAAGGCGCAGAACAGGCCGTCGTACATCATCGAGTCGATGACCGACTTGTCGCCGAGCCGCATGCCGGCTCGGGCGTCGGGCAGCAGGTACGGAGCATTGGTCATGCTCTCCATTCCGCCGGCTACGACGATGTCAGCCTCGCCGGACTGGACGAGCTGGTCGGCCAGGAAGATCGAGTTGAGACCCGACAGGCACACCTTGTTGATGGTGGTTGCCGGCACGGTCATGGGTATTCCCGCATTGACCGCGGCCTGGCGGGCGGTGATCTGCCCGGCGCCGGCCTGGAGGACATGGCCCATGAAGACGTAGTCGACCTGATCGGGGCTTACACCGGCTCGCTCGAGTGCCGCCGCGATCGCGACTCCGCCGAGGTCGGTGGCCGCCATCGAGGCGAATCCGCCCGACATTCTTCCGACGGGCGTCCGTGCGCCCGCAACGATTACCGATCCAGCCATGGGGGCTCCCTTGTCGCGACTCCGGTGGTTTCCGAAGCGGAGCTTAGGGACCGCCGGGAGTCGGTAGCCAACGGGCCGGCCGGATCATCGCGGCCGGTCGGGCTCGGCCGGTGCCCGGACTAGTCGTCCTCGGTCTCCTCTGCAGCGCGCTCGACGGCCTTGCCGACGGCCTGCTTCACGAGATCCGCGAGCGGATCGTCGGAGTCGGCGAGCTCCTCGACCGCGTCGGGCTGGTCGCGCAGATCGATCTCCTCCGGCTGGGAGGGGGTGGCGCTCTTCGGCGAATCAGCAGATTCGGTGTCCTCGGTTCCCGTGAGACCGAAAAGAGCGCCAACCGGACCGCTGACACCGGCCGACTCACGGAGTGACTCGGCCAGCCCGCCGGTGACCTGCCGGCTGGTGCGCTCGAGCTCGGTCTCCGGTGCGGTGCCGCTCGGCTCGCTGTCACCGGGGGTGGTATCAGTGCCACCTTCCGCTGCTTCTTCGGCGCTCTGGTCGGTCTCCTCTAGCGTCTGCTCGGAGTGGACGTCGGGCTCGGTGGTCACCGGCGGTGGAGGCGGCGTGGTGTCCTGATCCAGTCGGGCGATGGCCACGCCCACATCCGAGTGGACAGCGGTGAGTGAGTACATGATCTCCTGCTCGACGGCCCTCGCTTCCTCGAGCCGGCCCCTGGCCTCGATGACCGCGTCTTCGTATTCGGCTTCTGCCGTCTCCTTGGCGGTGGCGACCAGCTGCGCCGCCTGCTCCTCGGCATCGGCGCGGATCTGAGCGGCCCTTTCCCGCGACTCGCCCAACAGCTTCTCCGCGTCGGCCCGATCTCGGTCAGCACTCTGCCTGAGGGTCGCCACCTCGAGTGCGGCAGCGGCGCGGATCTCGGCCGCCGCGGTTTCGGCTGCTCCGCGGTGCTCGGCCGCGAATGCTTCAGCGTCACGGCGGATCTTGCGCGACTCGGACTCGGCGCCGGAGCGCATCGCTTCAGCCGACTCCCGGGCGGCTCGCAGGACAGCGGTCACCTCTTCACCGACCGCGGCGAAGTCGTCGGACCCATCGGCCCCGCTGGGAGCGGTGGCTGGGCCGCCGCCTTCCTCGAGTTGAGCCCGCAGGGATCGCTCCGTCTCGAGGAGCTTCGAGGTGTTGTCGGCGACGCGCTCGAGGAAGCTGTCGACGTCGACCTTGTTGTAGCCCTTCCGTTCGACCGCGAAGGACTTCGAACGAATCTCGTCTGACGAGAAGATCATCGTGGACTTGACCGCCTTTTGTGCGTGCCGGGTACGGGACCCGGCCATGAGATTGGGGACGTTTACGAGCCGTTGCATGTGCCGCCCTCGGCCACGGCCCTGACCTGGAAACAAGATAACGAACTGCTTGCGAAGAAGCATTTCGAGGATTGAGCGGCGCCTCGTTACCGCGCGGTAACGTCTCGCCATGCAGGAGATTCTCGACGCCATCGAAGCCGACGCCGGACCGGACGAATTCGCGAACCTGACCCTTCCCGACTCCTACCGGGCCGCCGTCGTGCGGGCTGACGAGGTCGAGATGTTCGAAGGGATCGAGAGCGCCGACAAGGACCCGCGCCGATCGCTCCATGTGCAGGAGGTGGCGCGGCCCGAGCTGGCGCCCGACGAGGTCTACATCGCCGTCATGGCCAGTTCGATCAACTTCAACTCGGTCTGGACCTCGATCTTCGAACCGCTGCCGTCATTCCTCTTCCTCAACCGTCTGGGCCGCGAGGGCAAGTGGGGGGCGCGCCACGATCTCGACTACCACGTCATCGGGAGCGATGCGTCGGGGGTCGTCCTCGAGATCGGCTCCGCCGTGCGCAACTGGAAGCCGGGGGATCGGGTGGTCGTCCACTGCAACTACGTCGATGATCAGGATCCCAGCGCTCACAACGACTCGATGCTCGCCAACAACCAGCGGATCTGGGGGTTCGAGTCCAACTTCGGGGGCTTGGCCGACCTGTCGGTCGTCAAGGCGAACCAGCTGATGCCCAAACCGACGCACCTCACGTGGGAGGAGGCGTCGGTCAACGCCCTGACCGCGGCGACGTCCTATCGGATGCTCGTCGGTCAACACGGGGCCAGGATGAAGCAGGGTGACTCGGTGCTCATCTGGGGTGCCACCGGCGGCCTCGGCGGGTACGCGGTGCAGTTGGTCCAGAACGGCGGGGGCGTTCCCGTCGGAGTGGTGAGCTCACCCGGGAAGGCCGAACTACTCCACGCTCTCGGAGTCGAGCACGTGATCGACCGCAAGGCCGAGGGTTATCGGTTCTGGTCGGACGAACACACCCAGGACGAGAGCGAATGGCGTCGGTTCGGCAAACAGATCCGGTCGATGACAGGCGAGGATCCCGAGATCGTGTTCGAGCATCCCGGTCGTTCCACGATGGGTGCCTCGGTCTTCGTGGCCAAGCGGGGAGGCGTCGTAGTGACGTGCGCGGCCACGTCGGGGTACATGATCGAGTATGACAACCGGCATCTGTGGATGAAGCTCAAGAGGATCATCTCCAGCCACTTCGCCAACTACCAGGAAGCGTACGAGATGAACCGGCTCATCGACCGGGGTGTCATTCAGCCGATCATCTCGCAGACATTCGTACTCGATGACGTCGGCGAGGCAGCGGCTCAGGTGCACGCCAACGCGCACGAGGGCAAGCTCGGCATCCTCTGCCTCGCTCCAGGCGAGGGCATGGGGATCACCGATGCCGACAAGCGGGCCCGAATCGGCGAGGATCGGATCACGGCGTTCCGCCGCAACGCCAGTACGTCCGCCTGAGACCCTTGGGCCGAACGGCCTTTCCGGCATGGGCAAAAAGGGGGGTGATCTGGCTACCGGCCCGCGGGAGCAGTACCTTCGAACGGCATGAAGCACGTTCAAGAAGCCGTTCTGGCGGGGGCCTCATCGGAGGAGATCGGTGCACTCGAGGTGCCGCAGACGTACCGTGCCGCGCACATCCGCGCGGACGACGTCGGCATGTTCGAAGGCCTCGAGTCCAACGACAAGGACCCGCGAAAGTCCGTCCGGGTCGGCGAGGTCCCGACCCCGGAGCTGATGCCCGACGAGGTCGTGGTCGCAGTGATGGCGTCGTGCATCAACTTCAACACGGTGTGGACCTCGATCTTCGAACCGATCCCGACCTTCGCCTTCCTGAAGCGGTACGGGCAGGAGAGCCGGGCCGGGGCTCGCCATGATCTGCCGACCCACGTGATGGGATCGGATGGTGTGGGCGTCATCCTCCGCGTCGGCGATGCGGTCCGCGACTGGAAACCCGGCGATCACGTGTGCCTGCACGGCAACCACGTCGACGGCCAGGATCCGATGGCGCACGACGATTCGATGCTGGCCGCGTCGATGCGGGCCTGGGGCTTCGAGACGAACTTCGGTGGTCTGGCCGACCTGGCGATCGTGAAGGCCAGTCAGCTGCTGAAGAAGCCCGCTCACCTCACGTGGGAAGAGTCGGCGGTCAACACGCTTTGCGCTGCCACGTCCTACCGAATGCTCATCAGCCAGCACGGGGCCCGGATGAAGCTGGGAGACTCGGTGCTCGTCTGGGGCGCGACCGGCGGCATCGGGATCTACGGGATGCAGCTCGCCATGAAGGCCGGAGGATTGCCGGTCGGTGTGGTCTCCTCTCCGGAGCGGGTCGACCTGTTGCATCGACTGGGGGCTGAGCACGTCATCGACCGCAGGGCCGAGGGCTATGAGTTCTGGTCGGACGAGAGCTCCCAGGACGAAAAGGAGTGGCGTCGGTTCGGCAAGCAGATCCGGTCGATGATCGGCGAGGACCCCGACATCGTGTTCGAACACCCCGGCCGGTCCACGATGGGGGCGTCGGTGTTCGTGGCCAAACGCGGAGGCGTCGTCGTGACCTGCGCGGCGACGTCCGGCTACATGATCGAGTACGACAACCGGCACCTGTGGATGAAGCTCAAGAAGATCGTGGCCAGCCACTTCGCCAACTACCGCGAGTGCTGGGAAACCAACGAGCTGGTCCGCAAGGGCGTGATCCAACCCTGCCTGTCGGATACGTACGATCTCGAGGAGACGGGCGAAGCCACCTACCAGGTGCAACACAACCTGCACGAGGGAAAGCTGGCGGTTCGGTGCCTGGCGCCGGAAGATGGTCTCGGAATCACCGATCCCGAACTGCGGGACCGGATCGGCGAGGACGAGATCACGATGTTCCAGCGTGCCGTCACCGAGCTGCGCTCCAACCGCGCCTGACCCCAGGAGCCCCCTGATGATCCTGACCGAGATCGATCACGTCGCCATCGCTGTTCACGATCTGGAAGCGGCGATCGAGTACTACCGCGCCGCGTTCGGGGCCGAAGTCGCCCACCGCGAGATCGTCGAGAGCGAAGGGGTCGACGAGGCGCTCATCAAGGTCGCCGACTCGTACATCCAGCTCACGACCGGTACGCGGCCCGACTCCGCGATCACGAAGTTCCTCGAGAAGCGGGGCGAGGGAATCCACCACCTGGGCTACCGGGTCGACGACGTCCGGGAGGCGCTGGCCGCCATGGTCGCTGCCGGTGCCCGGGTCATCGACACGGAACCTCGGGCCGGGTCCCGTGGTACGACGGTCGCCTTCATCCATCCGAAGGGCAGCTTCGGCACGCTGATCGAGCTGGTCCAGGAATAGGGGACCCCGCGTATTGGCACTTCGCGCCGGGAACTCGATCGGGTTCGCCGATCGTTGGTGGAACATGAACCGTCGTGTCGTCGCGCTCATCGTCGCAGTCGTCTCGGTCGCCGCTTCGTGTGGCGACGGCAGCGGTACCGAGGTTGCGACGCCGGCGACGTCGACCACGTCCTCGCCGGCGACGTCGCCGGGGATTCCGGCAGGTCCCGGACCGACCGAGCCGTCAGTGCCGGCGTCGACCGGCTCGGTGACTCCGGCTGATCCGGCGCCGACCGATCCACCGCTTGCCCCCACCAGCTCGACGGTGGTCGAGCCGGTCGAGATCACCGATCCGCTGCCCGACGTCCAGGTGCACGATGTGCGAGCCGGGACAATGGTCAACCTGGCTTCCCTGTTGCCCGCCGACCGGCCGCTGCTGCTCTGGATGTGGGCACCCCACTGACCGACCTGCAACCGGGAGGCGCCCGGTGTCGAGCAGTTCGCTCGACAGCACGCAGACGAGGTCACCGTGGTGGGCCTCGGCACACAGGACGGTCTCGACCTGGCCGAGGACTTCGTCGATCGGCACGGTCTGACCTTCGACGTCCTGTGGGACCCCGGGTTCGACTCATGGCGGGAACTCGACGTCCCCGGCCAGCCCTACGTCCTCCTCGTGGACCGTCGGGGAGGGGAGCTGGGTCGATGGTCGGGAGGCATTCCCGAGGACGAAGTGCTCGCACTCGTCTGAGGACCACTCCATCGGCGCGGCTCGGCCGCAATCCGTAGTCTGCAGCCATGCCGGATCTCTCCCGACCCCGCCCGACCGAGCCACGTCTCCGTCCCCTCGAACCGCTCCCTTCGGAGGCGGCCTCGATTCTCGAAGGGGTGACGGGGGTCGTGGACCGTGCGCCGCTGAACATCTTCAGCACGCTCGCACATCGGCCGGATCTGTTGAAGCCGTTCCTGGCGTTGGGCAGCCGGCTGCTCGTGCGCGGCCGCATCCCGGCGCGCGAAAGAGAAGTCGTGATCCTGCGGATCGGTGCCGACGCGGCCTCCCGCTACGAGTTCGGCCAACACCGTCTGGCCGGCCGGCGGGCGGGGCTTTCGGACGAGGAGATCACCAGGCTCGCGGGCACGATCGATCGACGGGACTGGAGCGAGGACGACCGCGCCCTGATCGCGCTCGCCGACGATCTGAGCCGGAACGACGTCGTTTCGGACGAGACCTGGCGCGCTCTCACCGGTCGTTGGGACGAGGGGGAGATGGTGGAACTGCTCCTACTGGCGGGCTATTACCGGATGGTGTCCGGGTTCTTGAACAGCGCCGGAGTGCAACTGGACGAGGGCGTGCCGGGATGGCCGGGAGACGACACGGCATGAGCTTCGACGTGCAACTTGTGGATGGAACCTACGAGCTGTTCAGGTACTTCTTCGGCCAACCGTCCCATCTCACCCGGTCCGGCGAGGAGGTGGGGGCGATCCGCGGCGTGTTGTCCTCGATGCTCCTGCTGCTCGACGACGGTGCCACCCACGTCGGCATCGCCACCGACCATGTCATCGAATCCTTCCGCAACGACCTGTGGGAGGGCTACAAGACCGGCGAAGGGATCGAACCGGCGATCAAGGCTCAGTTCCCGCTCCTCGAGGAGGTGCTGGAGGCGGCCGGCTTCACGGTCTGGCCCATGGTCGAGTTCGAGGCCGACGACGCGATGGCGGCTGCGGCGGTGAGGGCAGCCGCCGACCCGCGCGTCGACACCGTGGTCATCTGCACGCCCGACAAGGACCTGGCGCAGTGTGTGTCCGACCCGAAGATCGTGCAGCTCGATCGTCGAAGGGGAGTGCGCTACGACGAGGCGGGAGTCCGCGAGAAGTTCGGGGTCGAGCCGGCGTCGATTCCCGACTACCTGGGCCTGGTCGGAGACACCGCCGACGGTTTCCCCGGGCTACCGGGGTGGGGGGCCAAGTCGGCTGCCAGCGTCCTGGCGCGCTATGGCCACATCGAGGGCATACCGTCGGCGCCCGGACAGTGGGACATCACCGTCCGCGGTGCGACCAAGCTGTCGAGCACACTCGAAGAACGGCGAGCGGAGGCGGTGCTGTTCCGTCGGATCGCGACGCTCGAGCTCGACGCTCCCACATTCGACGACGTCGAAGAACTGCGGTGGACCGGTCCCACCGACTCCATCGACGACGTGTGTCGGCGCATCGACGCCGAGGAGATGGCCACCCGCCTCAGGGCCCGCGCCGGCTGAGCCCTGGTCCGGGAGCGTCGGTATCCGACGGCGCGACGAGACCTGTTCCGAGGGCCTTGCCGGTCGGTCAGCCGTCGGCCGACGCGACGGCTCGCCGCGTCGAACCCCAGTCGGCGACTCGCCGCCACGCGGCACCGGCCGCGCCCGCGAGTCCTTCGTCATAGACGATCGCGACCACGATGAGGGCCAGTCCGCGGATGGCGTCGCCGGTGGCATCGCCGCTGGCACCGCCTCCGGTCATCTGGGCGAGCAGGCCACCGTCGGCGAGGAACCCCGCCACGAAGGCCCCGGAGAGCGCTGCGATACCCCCGAGGTAGGTGATGGCCAGGAGCGCGAGGGACTCGAGAACGACGAACGAATTCACCGAGAGGACGCCGGTGGCATACGCGAGCATCGTGCCGCCGAGTCCGGCGATGAGCGACGAGATCGCGAACGCCGACAGCTTCGCGGCGGTGACGTCGATTCCTGCAGCTGCGGCAGCGCGTTCGTTGGATCGAACGGCGAGCCATCGCCGACCGGTCTCACCGTTCCGGATGTGCGCGGCGGCGATGACCACCACGCCCAGGGTGCCCAGACAGAGGATCCCGAACGCGGCGCGCGGGTACGAGGCGGCGTCGGTGCCGATCCCGAGATCGATCGATCCGATCTTGGGTGGAGGCACGCTGCTACCAGACAGGCCGCCGGTGAACCACCCCCACTTGAACACCAGCTCTTCCACGGCCGCTGCAGCAGCGATCGTGGCGATGGCGAGGTTCATTCCTCGTACGCGGACCGCGGGGAAGCCGACGATGATGCCGACGAGCATGGCCACGACCGCTGCCAGGAGCGGGGCGATGGGAAATGGAAGGTCGGCGCTGTCGGACCAACGGATCAGGGCGAACGCGGCCACGCCGGCGAAGGCCATCGGCGCGAGCGAGATCTGGCCGACCCAGCCGGTCAGCAGGACCACCGAGATCGCGATGACCGTCCACACCGTGCTGGTGATGATGGCCAGCCGCCAGTCGCTCTCGAGAGTGAGGAGACTCACGACGCCGACCGCCACGAGAGCGATCGTGATGAGCTCGACGTGCCGGGGGCGAGGGGCTTTCGGGAAGTGGGCACGGACCAGCGAGCCGCGGCTCGGAAGGGACTCGCCCCTGACCATCATCGTGACGATGATGACGATGAAGGGCAGTCCGGCCTGGAGGCCGATGTCGGGGAGCCATGCGGCCTCGGTCTGCCAGCTGAGCAGTAGCGACTGGGACATGCCGATCGCCAGTCCGGCAACGGTCGCCCAGGCGAACGACCGGAATCCGCCGACGAGAGCCGCCGCCAATGCCGGAACGATGAGCAGGCTGAACTGCGTCGCGTCGAGGTTGAGCGTGACGCTGCCGATCAGAATCAGGGCCACCGCGGCGAGCACCGTCGCCAACATCCAGTTGATCGCCGCAAGGAGATCGGGATCGAGCCCGAGCAGCACCGCACCCTTCTGGTTCTCGGCGGAGGCGCGGGTGGCGAGGCCGAACCGCGTGTAACGGAACAACAGGGTCAGGCCCAGAGCGGCCGAGAGCACCAGACCGGCGAGCCAGAATCGGTCGACGAACAGGACGCGGTCGAGGAGCCGGATCGAGTCATTGGGGAGGATCCGTCGGATGACCGGGGCCGAGGGGAACCGGTCGGCGACCATCGCGAGCATGTACAGGAACAGACCCAACGAGGCCACGATGCGCGCCAGCGGAGGCGAGGTGCTCAGAGGTCGGAACACAGCGACGTAGATGAGGAGTCCGCTCACCGCCGCCAGCGGGACGATGACGGCGAACGCCGTGCCGACGGTGGGGTCGTCGATGACGTGGACCCGATCCGGGAGACCGAGGATCGGGAGGACGAGGTCGCCGGACTCACGGAGCTCGTAGAACGCCCGGGCGAAGAAGACACCGGTCGCGGCGTGGGCGAAGTTCACCACGCCCGAGGCCTGGTGGGTGAGAACGAGACCGACGGCGAGCGCGGCCAGAACCGCGCCGCTTCCGATCCCGAGAAGAAGCCAGCTGAGGGTGTCCGCCAGCCAGTCGATCATGAGTCCCGGACCGACATGGTCAGGGCGCTCACTCGCCGAAGAGTGCGGAGACGTCGATCCAGCCGTCGGAGATCTGAGCGAGGGTTCCGTCCTGGTTCTGGACCAGGACCTGCTGGGGTGAGCACACCGCCGGGAGGTCCGGGAGCTGGTTTCCGTCGCAGGTGTAGGGATGGCCCATGAAGCTCGGCCGATCCTCGGACTGCCCGGCCAGTTCGATCATCGCTTCCGGCGTCACGTTCTCGGGACCGAGCTCGTTCATGAGATCCCAGATGTTCATGACGTTCTTGAAGCTGACCGTGCCGGCGCCCACGACCTCCATACCCTCCTCCCCGAAGCTCCGGACGGCATCGAAGTAGAGTGCCCGGTCGATCTCGGGATCGTCGGTCTCGATGATGCTCTCGATGCTGAAGATTGCACCGTCGATCACCTCACCGAGCTGGTCCGCTATCTCCGGCGCGGCGCAGGAGCCGACGAAGAAACGGGGGATCTCGAGGCCGACCGCATCGATGGCCTCGATGGACGCGATACAACCGGTGTCGACGACTCCGACGAAGACGGCGTCGGGGTCCATCTCGGCGACCTTGTTCATGGTCGGACCGAAATCGGTTTCGGTGAGGGGAAAACGGATCATCTCGACTTCGGCACCGAGGGACTCGGCCACATCACGGCCGAACCGTTCGGCGGCGTCGGTGATCGGGTCGAAGTCGGCGTGGGCGATGGCGATCTTCTCGGCGCCGAGTTCCTCCACCGCGTACTGGCTCCACGCCGCGAACGCACCGGCCGATCCGCCGCTCCACAGGAATGAGATGTCCGAGACCATCTCGTCATCGTTGATCGGGATTCCGCCGAGGAGTGGAACGTCGTTCTCCTCGAGCACGGCGACCGCGTTGGCGCTCATGATGTTGATGCCACCCGTGACCGCGGGGACACCGGCTCGCACGTGGTCGAGTGCGCACTGACGGGACTCCTCGGGGGAGAAGTTGGCATTGCACGAAAGGAGCTCGATCGGTCTCCCGCCGACGCCCCCCAACTCGGTATTGATCCAGTCGACCGCGGCCTGGGCGGCCTGGCGCAGTTCGGGAAAGTCGCCGAACAGCTCGTTCTCCTGGTTGATCATGCCGAGCAGTATGGGTTCCCCTTCAGCAGCGACGGGTGTGTCGGGCAGGTCGCCGATGAACCAGGGCTGGCCCGCCCATCGTTCGACGACAGTGTCGGCGGCGGGGTCGGTGAGGACGGGCATGGTCCCGAGCTCGGCCGCCAGGTCGCCGAAGAACTCTCCGGTCGCCGCGATGAGGTCCTCGGCGTCGGAGCCGCCGCTATCGGATCTTCCCGAGTCGGAACTCGTGGCCGAGCCGGTGTCGTCCGCGCCTGACGTCGAAGAGGCGTCGTCGCCCGTCGTGCTCTCGCTGCACGCGGCACCGATCAACGCCAGCGCGGTCAGGACGAAGACGACCAGGCCCGGACGTGAGATGCGGTGCATGGATCCCCCGGATGCAGTGAACGGCATTAAGTCGGGTGTGAGACTAGTTCAGTCGCACCGTCCGGACCCAGCGCTTCGGGCCGATGGACCGGGTTGGTGGCGATCAGCGCGAAGGAGTCTCCGAGGCGATCGGTACTCCAGCGTCAACTATGGCGCGACGAAGTGCGGGGGCGCCGACGAATTCGTGGGCGACGAAGCCCAGATCGCGGGCCGCGGCCACGTTGGCCGCGCTGTCGTCGACGAAGAAGGTCTCGGATGCTCGCAGGTCGAAGCGTTCACACAACAGGTCGTAGATCGCCGGTTCCGGCTTGATCACGCCCTCCTCGCCGGAGACGACCATGCCGTCGAAGGACTCGAGGAACGGATAGCGCGACCGCACGCGGGGCAGCGTCTCGGCCGACCAGTTGGTGAGCCCATATGTCGGCACACCGAGGTCCTGGATCTCGCCGAGCAGGGCGACGGTCGCGTCGATGGGGGGTCCGGCCATCCGATCCCACTGGTCCCAGTATGCGGCGATCAGATCGGCCTCCTCGGGGAACAGTGCCGAGCGCTCTTCGATCAGCCGGGCGAACGGTCGACCCCGGTCGCCCTCGGCGTTCCATTCCAGGCTGCACACCGTGTCCAGAAATCGGGTCCGGCGATCCGGATCGGGGATCAGGCGATCGAACAGAAGCTCGCGGCGCCAGTCGATCAGCACGCCGCCCAGGTCGAAGGTCACCGCGGTGATGGGACCCATCAGCGCCACTTCTCGCATCTTGCGAACCGGAAGTCCCGGAGCTGGTGGAGTGCCTCGGCTGGTGCCGCCGCGAACGCGGGATCCGCAGCCGCGGACGACCCGCAGAAGACCGTGACTCGACCGAGATCCCGCACCGAACGGAGCGTACCGTTGGGCCGCCGGCGGCGTGTCCCGATACCCTCGCCCCCCGTATGGAACATTCGATGTCAGAGCGGCTGGACGAGCTCGCCAAGCGCAAGGAAGAGGCCCTGCACGCCGGCTCGGAGCGCAGTGTCGATCGTCAGCATGCCAAGGGCAAGTTGCTGGCCCGCGAGCGGCTGGATTACCTGTTGGATCCCGGCTCGTTCCACGAGCTCGACATGCTCAGTCGCCACCGCGCCCACCAGAGTGGGATGGAGGAGCGGCCCTACACGGACGGAGTCGTTACCGGGTGGGGCACGATCGACGGCCGGCAGGTATTCGTCTTCTCCCAGGACTTCACGGTGTTCGGCGGCGCTCTGGGCGAAGTCTTCGCCGAGAAGATCCAGAAGATCCAGGACCTGGCCCTACGGGTGGGTGCCCCCGTCATCGGGCTCAACGACGGTGCTGGCGCCCGTATCCAAGAGGGGGTGGTGTCACTCGACAGCTACGGCGGGATCTTCCATCGCAACGTCCTCGCCTCGGGGGTGACACCACAGATCAGCGTGATCATGGGCCCGTGTGCCGGTGGTGCCGTGTACAGCCCGGCCATGACCGATTTCGTGTTCATGGTGAACGGAACCTCGCACATGTTCATCACCGGGCCCGACGTCGTGAAAACCGTCACCGGCGAGGAGGTCACGCTCGAAGAGTTGGGCGGTGCCCTCAGTCACTCGTCGAAGTCCGGGGTCGCCACGTTCGTCTCGGCCGACGAGCACGCCTGCCTCGACGACGTGAAGTACCTCCTGGCGTTCCTCCCGTCGAACAACCTCGAGGAACCCCCACGGTTCGAACCGATCGACGATCCCGAACGTCGCTCCGAGCGGCTGCGCCAGATCATGCCCGCCAGCCCCAACATGCCGTACGACATGAAAGAGATCATCACCGAGACCGTCGATGACGGCGATTTCTTCGAGTACCAGGCGAACTGGGCCGGAAGCATCGTGTGCGGGTTCTCCCGAATCGACGGCCGACCGGTCGGCATCATCGCCAACCAACCCATGCAGCTCGCCGGTGTGCTCGACATCGAGTCGAGCGAGAAGGGGGCCCGATTCGTCCGGACGTGCGACGCGTTCAACATTCCCCTCGTGTGTTTCGTCGACGTCCCCGGCTTTCTCCCGGGCGTCGACCAGGAGTACGGCGGCATCATCCGACACGGCGCAAAACTCCTCTACGCGTTCTGCGAGTCGACCGTGCCCCGTCTCACCGTCGTCACCCGCAAGGCCTACGGTGGCGCGCAGGTCGTCATGAACTCCAAGTCGATCGGCGCCGACCTGGTGTTCGCCTGGCCGTCCGCCGAGCTGGCCGTGATGGGCCCCCAGGGAGCGGTCGAGGTGGTCTACCGCCGCGAGCTCCAGCAGGCCGCCGACCCCGAGGCCCGCAAGGCCGAGCTGGTCGAGGAGTACACCGAGAGGTTCGCCAATCCGTACGTGGCGGCCGAGCGGGGCATCGTCGACGATGTGATCGACCCGGCGGACACACGACCCAAGCTGGCGGCCGGCCTTCGCCTGCTCGAGAACAAGCGCGAAGAGCTGCCCAAGCGCAAGCACGGCAACATCCCGTTGTGACGTCGAGAGGCGATTCCGGGGTGGCGGTGGCCGTACCGTCTTCGGCGACCGCCGAGGAGGCGGCAGCGATCGTCGCCGCCATCGAGCTGGTGTGGCCTCGTCCCGGTCCTCCGTCGCCCCCGGTCAAACTCCACCGGTGGCGGTTCAGCGGCCGTTGGTGGACCGACCCGCGGACGTCGGGTCGCCCGGTCCGTTAAAAGTGGACCCTCGCGTGACCACCGAGCCGCCGCTCGTCGGTCCCGAGATCAGCAGTGTCAGTGACGACGACGTCGTGATCCATCGGGGCCCCGAGGTCAGTCGTTATGAGGAGCTCGAGCCCGACCGCGACTACGAATTGGACGGTGTCGAGGTGCGGACCCTTCCGCGCATGGGCGAGTTGCTCTGTCGCTTCGCGACGGTCAACGACGTGCACTTCGGCGAGACCGAGGCGGGTGTGCTCGACGACGTCGACGACATCGTCGTCTGCCGATCCGAGCCGGGCGAGCAGCCCTATCCCGAGATCATGAATCGCGGTGCGGTGACCGAGATCAGCGCCATCGGGCCTGCCGCGGTGATCGCGAAGGGTGACCTCACGACCTGCGGCACGATCTATGAATGGCAGGCGTTCCTCGATCACTACGAGCGACCTTTCGGTGAACGCCTGCACTATGTGCGAGGCAACCACGACGCCTACCGCGGCGAAAGCCATGGCGACACGGGTCCGGTGGCGATCGAGCTGCCCGGTGTGACGCTCGCCGTGATCGACACGGTCATCCCGAGAAAGACGACCGGCCAGGTCCGTTCCGAGACGCTGGAGTGGCTCGATGCGCTGTCGGCCGAAGCCGATCGGCCCGTGCTCGTCTTCGGTCATCACCAGACCTGGATGCCCGGTGGCAACCGCAGTCCGCACTACTTCGGCATCAATCCCGACGACTCCGAGGCGCTGATCGCGATGATCGCCCGGCGGCCGACCCTGCGGGGGTACTTCGCCGGCCACACGCACCGGAATCGCGTCCGCCACGCCGAGGCGACCGGCGATGTGCCATTCGTCGAAGTGGCCTGCGTGAAGGACTACCCGGGCTCGTGGGCCGAATACCGTGTCTTCGACGGCGGGATCCTGCAGGTCCACCGCCGGATCTCGCAGCCGGACGCGCTGGCCTGGTCGGAGAAGACCAGGGTCCTGTATCAGCCCCTCCTCGACTACGTCGAGTACGCGCTGGGTCGGCTCGAGGACCGCTGCTTTCCGATTCCGGCCATCCAGCCCTCGGCCGGCTGACCGTGCCGCTTTCCGACCTGCGGGTCATCGACGTGTCGACCGTCATCGCCGGACCGGGCTGTGCCCGGTACTTCGCCGACTTCGGAGCCGACGTAGTCAAGGTCGAGCGTCCCGATCACGGCGACACGACCCGGTCCATGGGATGGCGAGACCCGCGCGACGGCGTGACGTTGTTGTGGAAGCTCTGTGGTCGGGGGAAACGTACGGTCAGCCTGGACCTGAAAAGCGATGAGGGCCGAGCAAGGATGCTGGCCTTGTGCGATACGGCGGACGTCCTCGTGGAGAACTTCCGCCCGGGCACCCTCGAACGGCTTGGACTCGGTCCGGATGTGCTCACGGAGCGCAATCCGAAGCTGGTGATCTGTCGGGTGAGCGGGTTCGGTCAGGACGGGCCGTACGCTCACCGTCCCGGATTCGCCACGCTCGCCGAAGCGATGTCGGGGTTCGCGGCCATCAACGGCGAAGCCGACGGCGCCCCGCTCCTGCCGCCGATCGCTCTCACCGACGAGGTCGCGGGGTTGGTGGCCGCCTTCGCGGTCATGGTGGCGCTCCACGAAGTCCGAGCCAGCGGGCGGGGCCAGGTGGTCGACGTGAACCTGCTCGAGTCGTTGTTCCAGCTGATGGGACCGCTCGCTTCCCTGTACGGCCTCACGGGAACGACACAATCACGGTTGGGTTCCGGGATTCCCTACAGCGTGCCGCGGGGGACCTACCGGTCTTCGGACGGAATCTGGATCGCCGTGTCCACGTCGGCCGAGTCGGTGGCCCAGCGGGTCATGGAGATGCTGGGCGTGGGTGACGACGAGCGATTCGCCTCCTTCGCCGGCCGCGTCGATCACCGCGAAGAGCTGGACGATCTCGTCCGAACCTGGATCGGCGACCGACCGTCCGCCGAGGTCCTGGCGGCCTTCGAAGCCGCCGAGGCCGCAGCCGCGCCCGTCTACGACATGGCCGACGCCTGCAATGATCCGCACCTGCTGGCCCGCGAGGCCGTGGTCGAGGTCGACGGCACACCGATGCAGGGCCTGGTCGCCCGGTTGTCGCGGACACCCGGGAGAATCCGTTGGGCCGGCCGGCCCCTCGACGCCGATGCCGAAGCGGTGTTGGGCGAACTGGAGGGCGAGGGGTAGCCGGAGGGAGGCCGAACAAACCTCGCGCAGCCGTCGGAAACCGACGGTGGCGGACCAGATTTCGGCTTTGCTGAGCGGCTTGCGGGCGGCCAGCCCGGCGGCTAGCTGGCGGGGACGGCGACCTCGATGCGGTCCTGGCTCCATTCGGCCGCGGCGGCCAGGGCGAGCTCGGCCTTCTGGAGCATCTCGTCGGGGTTGAGGGCGTGGGCCGGGTAGCAGGCCACTCCGGCCCAGATCGTACAGTCGGGGTTGGACTCCGCGAGCTTGCGGCGGAGTCGTTCCATCGTCCACACCGCGCCGTTCTCGGGGGTGTCCTCCAAGACCATGGCGAACACGCCGGAGGCGAGTCGGGTGGCGGTATCGGAGTCGCGGATCGTCTCGATGACCCCGGCCGCGACGCCCCGCGGGACGGCTCGTGTCTGAGCCGGCTGTTGAGGATCGTGGACGACGTCGACCAGCGCGACCGCGACGGGGCGCAGGTTGCGTCGGGCCGAGGATATGCGGGCTTCGAGGGCGACGTGGAGGTATTCCTCGCTGAAGAGGCCGGTCTCCGGATCGGTCAGCGACGAACGACTGGTGGCCACGTCGGTGGTGACACTCGAGGCACGAGCCGGACCGGCGGGTGCTTCGGGTTCGGCCAGGCGCTCGGTCTCGGCTCGCCGCAGCGCGTCGAGCTCGCTCTCGAGGCTCGCGATCCGGCGTTCGGCAGCGGTGTCCTCCTCGGGTCGTCCTTCGGGGAAGACAACGAGCGCTACACCAGCCGCGACCGCCGCAAGGGCGGCGAGGAGGGACCATGCCGCGGTGTCCAGAACGAGGGCGAGCGCGGCACCCAACGCACCGACCACAACGGTGGTCAACCCTAGGAGGCGAGGATTCATTGGATCTCCTTCGGCGCCGAGACCCCTCCGGTGAAGGCTTTATCGGTTCTCGGCCCGGTGTGCGACGGCGAACTCGAGCATCTCACCCATGATGCGACCGAGCTCGAAGTCCTTCGGTGTGTAGACCGCTTCGGCCCCGTACTCCTCGAGCGTGGAGCGATCCTCCTCGGGAATGATGCCACCGACCACCACCGGGGCGCTCACACCTGCGTTCCTGAGCTGATCGATCACCACCGGGACCAGTTCCAGGTGGCTCCCCGACAGGATCGAGAGGCCGACGATGTCGACGTCTTCATCGCGTGCGGCCGCGGCGATCTGCTCGGGAGTGAGCCGGATGCCCTGATAGACGACCTCCATGCCGGCGTCGCGTGCGGCCACGGCGATCTGCTCGGCCCCGTTCGAGTGGCCGTCGAGCCCGGGTTTGGCCACCAGGATCCGGGGGGGGCCACCGGTGATCGCGGCCGACCGGGATGCGAGCTCGCTGAGCGACGGGCTGTGGCCCGCTCCCACGGCTGCTGCGACCCCGGTGGGGGCCCGGTACTCACCGAAGACAGCGCGGAGCGTGTCGGCCCACTCGCCGGTCGTTCCGCCGGCCTCGGCCATGGCGATGGTGGCCGGCATGATGTTGTCCGACCCCGACGCCGCCCGCTCGAGTGCCCGCCTGGCCTCGGTCACCGCGGTTGCGTCACGCCCGGCGCGCCACGATTCGACGTCGCTGATCATCTCGGCCTGGACCCCGCGGTCGACGCGCATGATGTTGTCCGCGCCGGCCAGGGGCGACTCTGCCGTTTCGGTGTAGGCGTTCACGCCCACGACCGTGAGGTCGTTGGATTCGAGCCGGCGCAGGCGCTCGGTGTGCGATCTGACCAGTCGACCCTTCAGCTCGTCGATCGCCTCGAACGCGCCACCCATGGCCAGGACCTCGTCCAGTTCGGCCCGGGCCGCGTCGATGAGCTCCGCGGTACGCCGCTCGACGACGACGGAGCCGTCGAAGAGGTCTTCGTGCTCCAACAGGTCGGATTCGAACGCCAGGACCTGCTGGACGCGCAGGGACCACTGCTGGTCCCATGGGCGGGGCAGACCCATCGCCTCGTTCCAGGCCGGCAGCTGGATGGAGCGGGCCCGAGCACGCTTGGAGAGGGTGACGCCGAGCATTTCGAGCACGATGCGTTGAACGTTGTTCTCGGGCTGGGCCTCGGTGAGTCCGAGGCTGTTGACCTGGACGCCGTAGCGGAACCGTCGTGCCTTGGGGTCGGTGACGCCGTAGCGGTCGAGGCAGATGTGATCCCACATCTCGGTGAACGCCCGCATCTTGCAGGTCTCCTCGACGAAGCGGATGCCGGCGTTGACGAAGAACGATATCGAGGCCACCACGGCGGGGAACCGGTCGGGTCCGACCTGGCCCGACTCGCGGACGGCATCGAGGACTCCGATGGCCGTGGCCAGGGCGTACGCGATCTCCTGCACGGGTGTGGCGCCGGCCTCCTGGAGGTGATAGCTGCACACGTTCATGGGGTTCCACTTCGGAACGTGTTCGCTGCAGAACGCCACCATGTCGACGATCAGACGCCGCGAGGGCCCGGGCGGATAGATGTACGTGCCGCGGCTCAGGTACTCCTTGACGATGTCGTTCTGCGTGGTACCCCGAAGCGCAGTGGAGGTCACGCCGTGGTCGGCGGCATTGGCCACGTAGAGGCCCAACAGCCATGCCGCCGGGGCGTTGATCGTCATCGACGTGTTCATCTCGCCGGTGGGAATGCCTTCGAGGAGCGTGCGCATGTGGCCCAGGTGGACCACGGGGACCCCGACCTTGCCCACCTCGCCCGCGGCCAGGACATGGTCGGGGTCGTAGCCGGTCTGGGTGGGCAGGTCGAACGCGATCGACAGACCAGTCTGGCCCTTGGCCAGGTTGGTGCGGTACAGCTCGTTGGACGCCTTCGCCGTGGAATGACCGCTGTAGGTCCGCATCACCCAGGGCCGGTCTCGTTCGGGGGATCCAGTCGAGGAAGAGGCGCTGCTCATGGTGTTCATTGTCCCTGGTCGCCGTCGGATGGGCTATTCGGAGGCCAGTCCGGTCCCGGCCGGTTGCATGCTTCGACCAGGAGGGCGCGGTATGTCGCGGCCGGGATCTCGACCGCACCCAGAGACGCGAGATGGTCGGTCACCCACTGGACGTCGAACAGGGCAGCGTCCAGAGGGGCGAGACGGTCGGTCAGGTGGAGCATGGCCACCTTGGACGCGTCACGCTCGGTGTGGAACATGGATTCGCCGGCGAAGAACCGGCCGATGGCCACACCGTAGAGCCCGCCTACGAGCCGATCCCGATCGTCCCAGCACTCGATGCTGTGGGCCCAGCCCATCCGGTGCAGCCGGCCGTAGGCGTCGCGGAACTCCCGGTCGATCCAGCCGTGGGGTCGGTCGGGATCGCCGCACGCCTCGATCACGGCGTCGAAGGCCCGGTCGATGGTCACGCGATAGCGACGGGCACTCTTGCGGAGGGAGCGGCTGACGTACATCTCGGTCGGGGGGATGATGCACCGGGGGTCGGGCGAGAACCAGGCCAGGTGCCCCTGGACCTTCATGGGAAAGAGCCCGGCCCGGTAGGCGGCGAGCAGCGTCCCGGGCTCCAGGTCCGCGCCGATGGCGACGATCCCGGCCTCGTCGGGTACGAGGTCGTCGGGGAATCGGTACCGGCTCTGCGGTGGTCGGATCGGCGCCACTCGGAAGGGCCCCGGTCCCCCGCTCAGCGGTAGTCGAAGAAGCCGTGGCCCGATTTCCGACCCAACTGGCCGGCGGTGACCATGCGGCGCAGCAATGGGTCGGCCGAGTAGTTGGGGTCGCGGAACTCGTCGTAGAGGGCGTCGAGGATCGCGAGCGAGGTGTCCAACCCGACGAGGTCGAGGAGGGCGAAGGGACCCATCGGGAATCCGCACCCACCTTTCATGGCGGTGTCGATGTCCTCGATCGAGGCGGTGCCGTTGACCATCATGCGGACCGCATTGTTGAGATAGGGGAACAGGAGCGCGTTGACGATGAACCCGGCTCGGTCCTTGACCAGCACGGGATCCTTGCCGCAGGCCTCTGCGAACGACTGCACGGCGGTCATGGTCTCGTCACTGGTGGTGAGCGGCTTGATGAGCTCGACCAGCTTCATGGCCGGCGCCGGGTTGAAGAAGTGCACCCCGCAGACCTTGTCGGGACGGTGCGTCTCCATGGCCATCTCGATGACCGGCAGGGTCGATGTGTTGGTGGCGAGGATCGTGTCGTGCTTGCACACCCGATCGAGCTCGCTGAACAGCTCCTGCTTGATCTCGAGGTCCTCGAGAACCGACTCGATCACCAGATCGCACTCGGCGAGGTCCTCGAGGGCCGATGTCCCGGTTACCCGGCCGCGTACGGCCTCGGATTCGGCCTCGTCGATGCGCTCCTTCTGTACCTGCTTGGCGAGCGATTTCTCGAGGCCGGCCAGCATGGCATCGGCCGTCTCCTGTCTCCTGGATCGCAGGATGACCGTGCAGCCCGCCTTGGCCGCGACCTCGGCGATGCCCGAGCCCATGATTCCCGATCCGACGATTCCGACACTGCTGATGCTCATGTCGCCGATGTTACCGACGGGTAGCTCCCGTGGCTAGGCGAGCCGGCTCGCCCGTCTACCCGGCCGGGGTGGTGGAAGGCGGAACGGTGGTGGTGGCGGCGTTGGCCTGTTCGGCGAGCTCGAGGATCTGGGTGGCGGCGTCGCCTTCGGCGATGTCGATCCCGGTGATCCGGGCGATCTCGAGCGGCAGGCCGGTGGTGGGGTCGGAGGGGATCGTCGAAATGGCGTCGACGACGTCGAAGCCGAACACCAGGTCACCGAAGCGCGGATGGTTGGGACCCGCGCCCTGCATTCCGCTGCCGTCGTCGGGACCCAGGTAGATGAACCACTGGCTGCCGTTCGTGCCGGGCCCGGCGTTGGCCATGGCCAGGCTGTTGGTGGTGTAGGCCTCGATCGAGTCGGGAAGGGCATCGTCGAATTGGTAGCCCGGACCCCCGACGCCGGGTGTTTGGTCGGGTTCCTCGGTCTGGTCGTTGTCGCCGAGCGGGTCGCCGGCCTGGACGACGAACTCGGGGATCATCCGATGGAACGAGACGTCGTCGTAGAAGTGGTAACGGGAGAGGACGACGAAGTTGTTCACCGATGCGGGAGCTGCCTCCTGGTCGAGCGCCAGGGTGAAGTCACCCTGGGTCGTGTGGACGATCGCCGCGTATGGGACGTCCGGCTGTATGCACGTGGGCGGAGGCTGTTCGAACCGTGTCGTTCGCGGTGAGGAACCGTCCGGTTCCGGGCAGGGGGTCTCGCCGGTGATCTCCTCGCCGGGTTCGGTGAGGAACTCGACCGGATCGGGTGATGTCGGCGCGTCGCCGGGGACGGTGGTGGACGAAAGCGGATCGATCTCGGACGTCTCGCCGGTGGCGACATCGAGGGAATCGTCCTGGTTCAGGCTGACGACCAGGCCGGCGATGAGGCCGAACAGGAGCAACGAGCCGACCACCGCGGTGAGGCGTCGTCGTCGGTCCCGCTGTTTGCGGGCGTTTCGGGCCGCGGCCAGGCGGGCTCGATGTCGATCCTTCTGCCGTTCCCGTTTCGACGTTCCCATACCCGCTGGACGGTAGCTGCCAGGGTGCCGGTGTGGATGTCACTGGCCGTTACGCTTCTGACCATGGGACTGGTCGTCCAGAAATACGGTGGGACGTCGGTGGCGGACGCCGACCGCATGCGCGCCGTTGCCGAACACGTGGTCCGGACCCGACGGCGGGGTGACGACGTGGTAGTCGTCATCTCGGCCATGGGCAAGGAGACCGATGACCTCATCCGCACCGCGGCCGAGCTGTCGGATGCCCCACCCGGTCGCGAGATGGACATGCTCATCACGGCCGGAGAACGCAAGGCCAGCGCGCTGATGTGCATGGCACTCGATGCCGCCGGCGTGCCGGCGGCATCGTTCACGGGCAGCCAGGCCGGTTTCCGAACCGACACGAATCACACGAAGGCCCGGATCGTCGAGGTGCGACCGGACCGGGTGAGATCCGCCATCGACGACGGCATGGTGCCGGTCGTGGGCGGATCTCAGGGCGTGTCCACGGACAACGACGTCACCTTTCTGGGCCGGGGTGGGTCCGACACGACCGCGGTGGCCCTGGCCGAGGCCCTGGGCGCAGACGCGTGCGAGCTCTACACCGACGTATCGGGGGTGTTCACCACCGACCCGCAGGTCGTGCCCGAGGCGCGCAAGATGGAGAGCATCACGTTCGACGAGCTGTTGGAGATGACGGCCACCGGATGTCCCAAGCCGGCCATGCGGTCGGTCGAGTTCGCTCGGACCCACGGCGTCCCCATTCATGTCCGTTCTGCGTTCACCTGGGAACCGGGTACCTGGGTCGTGTTCGAAGAGGAAGAGGATTCCATGGAACAACCGATAATTCGCGCCGTCACCCACGACACATCCGAGGCCAAGGTGACCGTCAGCGGGCTGGCGGATGAGCCCGGCATCGCTGCCAGGCTGTTCCGAGGGCTTGCCGACCGGCAGGTCAACGTGGACATGATCGTGCAGAACGTGTCGGATCAGGGGGTGACCGACATCTCCTTCACCCTGCCCCACGAGGACCTCGACGCCGGACTCGAGACCCTGGAGAAGCTCCTACCCGAGCTCGGGGCGACGGGGGTCGCCTCGGACAGCGAGATCGCGCGGGTGAGCATCGTCGGAGCGGGGATGAAGTCCAATCCCGGCGTGGCCGCGACCATGTTCGAGACCCTGGCCGAGCACGGGGTCAACATCGAGATGATCTCGACGTCGGCGATAAGGACGTCGTGTGTCGTCCGCGAGGAGCAAGCTGATCTCGCCGTGCAGGTGCTGCACGAGGCGTTCGAACTCCACCGGTAGCTCGGCGGCGGACCGGTACGCTCTGACCCATGGATGTCGCAGTCGTCGGTGCCACCGGTCAGGTCGGCACGGTCATGTTGGACCTGCTGACCGAGCGGTCGTTTCCGCTCGACCGTCTGCGGGTGTTCGCCTCATCGAGGTCTGCGGGCAGGACCCTGACCTGGAACGGGGCTGATCACGTCGTCGAGGACGTCGCCACGGCGGACTGGTCCGGTATCGACATCGCGCTCTTCTCCGCCGGGAAGACCACGTCGCTGGCCATCGCCGAGACGGTGGCGGCGGCCGGAGCGACCGTCATCGACAACTCGTCGGCGTGGCGGATGCACCCCGAGGTGCCCCTCGTCGTGTCCGAGGTGAATCCTGAAGCCTTGGCGTCGCTTCCCAGGGGCATCATCGCCAACCCCAACTGCACGACGATGGTGGCCATGCCCGTCCTCAAGCCGCTGGATCGCGAGGCGGGGCTCGAGGCCCTGGTCGTGAGCACCTATCAGGCCGTCTCGGGGGCGGGCCTCTCGGGTACCGCCGAGCTCGAGGCCCAGATCCGCAAGGCCGGCGATCTGGTGGCGACGTTGGCGCACGACGGGAGTGCTCTCGATCTGGGGCCGCACGACAACTTCCCCGACACCATCGCCTTCAACGTCCTGCCGCTCGCCGGTTCGATCGTCGAGGACGGGTCGTTCGAGACCGACGAGGAGCAGAAGCTCCGCGACGAGAGTCGCAAGATCCTCGGCCTGCCAGACCTCCCGGTGTCCGCAACGTGCGTGCGGGTACCGGTGTTCACGGGCCATTCGCTCAGCATCACCGCGCGGTTCGCCCGCGATCTCAGCCCCCAGCGTGCAGCCGAGGTGCTCGACGACGCTCCCGGCGTCGTGGTCAGCGACCTGCCGCAGCCGCTCAGGGCGACCGGCGCTGATGCGACCTACGTCGGCCGGCTCCGCCGCGACGAGACCGCACCCCACGGACTGTCACTGTTCGTGTCCGGGGACAATCTGCGGAAGGGAGCGGCGCTCAACGCCGTCCAGATAGCGGAGATCCTCGCCGGCTGATCCGTGGCCCCCGTCATGGCATCAGGCCCGGGACCGCCGGGCTGCGGGGACCGGCACGTCGGTCAGTGCGGCGGGCTGTCGACGTAGCGCTGGGCGGCTTCGGTCAGGGACAGATCGAGTTGGTTGGCCAGCGACGCCAGCCACGCCAGCACGTCACCCAACTCGTGCAGTTGGGCCTCGGCGTCGCCCTTCCGGACCGCCTGAGCCAGTTCACCGGTCTCCTCGCACAGCCAGGCCACGGTGGCGGCCAGCCCCGCGAGCGATCGGCCTCGCCGTAGATTTCCTCCATCAGGGCCTGGAATGCTGCGATTTGCACGGGGACCGACGATACATGGGCCCGGTGACGATCAGGTTCCATTCCCGGTGCATATTCGCCGCCGCCGACGCTCAGGGAAGGACTTGCCAACCTCCGAGGTTGGTCCGGTCCCCCCAGGTCCGTGATGGCCCGCTGTGATCAGAGGTGCAGCACACCGGTCACGGTCGTGACCGCGTGGCCTCCGATGGCAACCCGGTCGTCGGGATACGACACAGCGACGCGGCCGTCGCGGGAAAGCGCCGCTCCCTGCCGGGCGACGTACGGCGCGATCGGACCTTCGGTCAGGGTCCGATGCCACCCGACGGCCGCGTTGCCCGACCCGCAGACGGGGTCTTCGGCGACCCCTTCGGCCGGGGCGAAACTGCGGACGGTGACCCGATCGCCGTCGTCGTGCCCGTACACGGTGATGCCGGCGAGCGGAGCGTGGGTCTCGGAGAGCCGGGAGATGGCGGCCAGGTCCGGTTGCAGCCGGTCGATCGCCTCCGATGACCGCAGACGGACCACCAGCCAGCACGGTCCGGCATCGATGATGGTGGGCTCGATCGCCTCGGTCGGATCGATGCGGAGGGCATGCGCGACGACTCCGACCTCGACGTCGCGCCCGGTCGGCTCGGTGCGCGGTGTGATGGCGGTGATCTGCCCGTCTGTGGCCCGTTCGATGGGGACGAGTCCGGCGCCGCAGTCCTGGACCAGCGAGGGCCCGTCGGCGATGCCGGCTTCGAGGACGGCGTGGGCCGATCCGACCGTCGGGTGACCGGCGAAGGGAAGCTCGCTGACCGGTGTGAAGATCCGGAGCCCGTAGTCGCCTCGATCGGACGGGACGACGAATGTGGTCTCGGAGAGATTGGTCCATCGGGCGACGGCTTGCATGGAGCTGTGGCTCAGGTCGGCACCGTCGAGGATGACGGCGACCGGGTTGCCGAGCAGCGGGGTGTCGGTGAAGACGTCGATGTAGTGGATGCGTCGATCGGCCATGGGCAGCACGGTAGGCGTCACCCGCACGGCCGGCGGGGCGATATTGCGGCCGGATTGCCGGGGGCAGGGAGGGAGGTTGTGTGCGCGGCGGCGCCGACCGTGTCAGGGTTGGCTCATGAGATCACGAGCGGCGTCACTGGTGCGGCTGATGGGTCGTCGACTTCCGACCGTCGACGGCACGGTGGAGGTCGACGGTGTCGACGAGCCCGTGGTGATACGACGAGACCGCTTCGGTATACCGCACATCCGGGCCGAGTCGGACACCGATGCCTGGTTCGCCCTCGGGTTCTGCCAGGGTCAGGACCGGACCTTCCAGATCGAGACGCGCGTACGCCTGGGTCGGGGTCGGCTGAGTGAGATCCTGGGGGCCGAAGGGGTTCCGCTCGACTCGGTGGCGCGCCGGATCGGCTTCGCCCGGGTCGCGGCCGACCAGTTCGAGGCCATGGACGCCGAGGGTCGAGCCGGTCTCGAGGCGTTCGCCGGCGGCGTCCGGGCCGGATTCGAACGAGGACTCGAGAGGCGCCCGCACGAGTTCGCCCTTCTCCGCAAGGACCCCATCGGATTCGAACCCGCCGACGTGCTGGCGGCTCTTCAGCTGATCTCGTTTCTCCTCGCGTCCAACTGGGACAGCGAGATCGTCCGGCTGCGCATCCTGCGCGACGACGGGCCCGATGCGCTGCGCGATCTCGATCCGACCTATCCCGACGACCTGGTCGTCAGTGACCAACTGGCGGCGCTCGAGGCGCCGATCGACTCGCTGTCGGAGTCCATCGAGGCCCTCCTCGACTTCGGCGGTGCGGGCTCGGGATCGAACAACTGGGCGGTCAGCGGTACCCGTACGCGGTCGGGCCGCCCGCTGCTGGCCAACGACCCGCATCTTTCCCCGGCATTGCCGCCCCATTGGTATCTCAGCCACATCACCACACCCGAGTGGGAGGCAGCGGGCGCGTCGTTGGTGGGTACCCCGGGGTTCTCCCTCGGTCACAACGGGAAGGTCGCTTGGGGGATGACGGCAGGCCAGACCGACAACACCGACCTGTTCATCGAGGAGTTGCGCAAGAAGGACCGGGAGTGTCGGAATCCCGACGGATGGGGCGAGACCGAGAAATGGAAGGAGACGATCAGGGTCGCGAGGGGGCGAGATGTCGAGATCGACCTGATCCGAACGCCGCGCGGCATGGTGATCTCCGAATCGCTCGATGGGGATCACGGCGCCCTGTCGATGAAGGCGACCTGGCAGCGGTTGGTGGGTGCACGCGGCATTCTCACCGCACATCGCGCCGGCACGGTGCAGGAGCTCGCCGGCTACTTCGATCCCTGGCCGGCCCTGCCGATCAACCTGGTCAGCGCGGACACCGACGGGCGCATCGGGTGGAAGCTGGTCGGTGACGCGCCGATCCGGACCAAGGGCCACGGTGTCATCCCGCTGGCCGGTTGGGACCCGGACGTCGGGTGGAAGGACGAACCGGTGCGGTTCGACCGCATGCCGGGCGCGGTCGATCCGCCATCGGGCTGGTTGGCGACGGCCAACAACAAGGCCACCCACGAACCGGAGCCGTGGATCACCCACGATTGGCTCGACGGCTACCGCGTCACCCGGATCGGCGAGGTCCTGGCCGAGCGGGACGACTGGGTGCCGGATCAGTTCTCGGATCTCATGCTCGACCGCAAGACGCTCGTGTGGCGCGACCTGAGGGACGTCGTCCGGGCTGCCCGGGTGTTCGACGACGACGGCCGCGTGGGACTCGACCTGCTCGCCGACTGGGACGGGTTCAGCGAGCCGGAATCGGTGCCGGCAACCGTCTTCGAACTGTGGGTGGCGTCGATGTGTCGGCGGGTGACGGCGGCTCGTGCTCCCCGGGCGGCTGAGTGGGCGTCGGGTCGGTCCGTGTTCCCCCTGGCCGGACCTGGATCGGTCGGCTCACGGCGCATTCAGCACCTGGTGATGATCATGCAGCAACAGCCGGACGGCTGGTTCGACCATTCCTGGGAGCGCGAGGCGGGCGACGCTCTGGCCGACGTGGTGGCACAACTCCGCGAAAGAGCCGGTGATGACCCGGCGCGGTGGGCCTGGGGATCGGTCCGACCGCTGGTTCTCGAGCATCCTCTGGGGCAGCTGGGTCCCATGGGCAAGCTGTTCAACCTCGGTCCGTTCCCGTGGGGAGGTTCGGCCCACACCATCAACAACGGGGGAGTGAACCTCCTCGATCCCTTCGCCAATCCGGTGGGGATCGCATCGCTTCGTATGGTCGTGCCTGTGGGGGACTGGGACGAGGTCAGCATCTCTCTCCCCGGTGGCCAGTCCGGCAATCCGACCTCGCCGCACTACGCCGACATGGTGGAGCCCTGGCTCTCGGGCCGAGGGGTGCCGTTGCCGTGGTCCGACCGGGCCGTACGGGCCGCGACGAAGAACGTGCTCACCCTCGTCCCCGACCTGTGACCACCGGGTCAGGCACCGTGCTCACTCCTCTGTCGGGTCGGACCCCTTTCTGATCTCGTCGACGATCGCGGCGGTTCCGCTCAGGCCCAGGCGGGTCGCTCCCGCGTCGAGCATGGCTTGGGCATCGGCCAGGGTCCGGATCCCACCGCTGGCTTTGATGCCGAGGCGTTCGCCCACCGCTTGATGCATGAGTCGCACGGCGTGAGTAGTCGCTCCACCCGCCGGATGGAACCCGGTGGAGGTCTTGACGAAGTCGGCCCCGGCCCACTCGGCCAACCGACTGGCTTCGGTGATCTCGTCGTCCGACAGAGCGGCGGTCTCCAGAATGACCTTCAGGCACGTCGAACTGTCGATCGCATTGCGGACGAGGGTGATGTCGGTTTCAGCGTCGACGAGTCGGCCGGACCGGAGCAGCCCGACGTTCACCACCATGTCGACCTCGGTCGCGCCGGCCTCGACGGCGTAGGCGGCCTCGACTCCCTTGGCCTTGCCGGCCATCGCGCCGAGCGGAAATCCGACGACGCAGCACGCGACGGTGGAGCTCCCTTCGAGCACGGCCACGATTGTGGGGACCCAGGCCCCGTTGACACACACCGCTGCCGTCCCGAGCCGCCGACCCTCGTCGGCGACGGCCACGATGTCGGTCACGGTGGCTTCGGCCGCGAGCAGTGTGTGGTCGACACGCCGGACGAACTCGGCTTCGGTGAGGGTCCGCGAGCCCGACCCGTCACCGAGGTCGCTCACGAGGTGAAGTGACCCTTACGAATGCGTTCGGCCTCCATCAGCGCTATCTCCTGTGCCCCCGAGAGCACGATGTCAGGGTCGGGCACGAAGTCCAGGTCGGGATCGCGGCCCTCGTACGCCACCGAGTTGAGGATGACCTTCATCGCGTTGAGGCGGGCCCTGGGCTTGCTGCCCGAGCGGATGATCGTCCAGGGCGCCGCCGCGGTCGACGTGCGCCGCAACATGTTGTACTTCCGCTCGGTGAAGTCCTCCCAGTGCTCCTGGGCCTGGACGTCGATCTCGCTCAGCTTCCACTGGCGCAGCGGATCGTGGCGTCGCCGCTCGAACCGGCGGGCCTGCTCCTCCTTGGTGACGCTGAAGTAGAGCTTGATCAGGACGGTGCCCTGACGGACCAGGTCTTTCTCGAACCCGACGACGCCCTTCATGAAGTGCTCGTACTCGTCGTCGGTGCAAAAGCTGAAGACCGGCTCGACCATGGCCCGGTTGTACCAACTCCGATCGAACAGGACCATCTCCCCACCGTGCGGGAACTGGGCCACGTACCGCTGCAGGAACCACTGTGACCGGTTCTCGTCGGTGGGCTTGCCGAGGGCGACGACCCGGTAGTGCTTCTCGTTCATGTAGCGGGTCACCCGGCGGATGGTCCCACCCTTGCCGGCGGCGTCGCGGCCTTCGAAGAGCACGATCATGCGTTTGTTGTGCGTCTCCAGGTGCTTCTGGAGTTTGAGGAGCTCGACCTGCCACGGGCGGAGTGCTTCGTCCCTACGGATACCCTTGGTGGCTCGCTTCAGCTCGGCCTGGGTCTCTTCGTGCTCGGCCTGGAGCGCCAGGTAGCGCTGGAGCAGCTCTACGGGTTCGATCGGCTCGCCGTCGATCCTCAAGTCCTGCTCAACTGGCTCGGCCTCCACGGTTCCTCCTCTGACGGACGAAGGGCCGTCCGTCGTTTCCATCATGCAGGTCAGACCGACCGATCGGCCATACGGCGGCCGAGTTGAACGAGTCAGCCGATCGTGCAGAGCAGCTCACCGGCCACGACGGTGAACCAACCCGCGGGATCGGCGGCCCACTCATGCCACCCCTCGGCGATCGCCTCGAGCTCGGTGGGTGTCGTGAGCCCACGGTCGAGAGCCTGAGTGGCGAAGGCCGATACCCGCGACCGGTCGGCCCACATCGGTCCCCACCACCGTCGGTCGGCGTCGGTGGCGAAACACCACACCGAAGCCGACGCGACGAGGTCGTCGAGGCCGGCCTCGCCGGCCCAGCGCAGGAGGTGGCGACCCGCGTCGGGCTCGGCCCCGTTTCCTCGGGCCACCTCGCGGTAGAGCTCCAGCCAGCGGTCGAGGCGAGAGTCGGCGGGAGCCCAGGCCATGGCCGCGTAGTCGGCGTCGCGGACCGCGACGGTTCCACCCGGCCTGCCGATGCGGGCCATTTCGCGCATCGCGGTGACAGGGTCGCTGAGGTGCTGGAGTACCTGGTGGGCGTGGACGACATCGACGCTGTCGTCGGCGAAGTCGAGGGCGTAGACGTCGCCGATCCGGAACTCGACGTTGGACACCCCACGTTGGACGGCATTGGTCCTCGCGGTCTCGAGGATCGCCGGTTCGCGGTCGAGCCCGACGACGTGACCCGGCGCGACCCTTTCGGCCAGGTCGATCGTGATGGTTCCCGGGCCGCAGCCGACGTCGACGATCGAGGAGCCCGGCTCGAGGCAGGGCAGGAGGTAGGCAGCAGAGTTGTCCGCCGTTCTCCAGCTGTGCGAACGGAGCACGCTCTCGTGGTGGCCGTGCGTGTAGGTGTCGCTCGGCATCAGATCGCGGTGGAGTGACGCGGCTCGTAGAGCTGGACGTCGACTCCTCCGGGGAGGGTCATGTGGGTGATGATGCCGAATCCCTCGTCCCTGGGCGGTTCGCTGAACTGGATCCCCTTCTCGGACAGTTCGGTCATGGTCGCTTCCAGGTCATCGCACATGAAGGAGATCTGGTGGCTCGCGTCGCCCTCGGATGCGGGGTGCACCCCCATCTCGGCCGGCGGAAGGCCGAATATCAGCCAGCCTCCACCGGCGTCGACGTGTTCGAACCCGAAGACGTCGCGAAGAACGGCTCGGCAGGCCTCGGGCTCGGAGGTGTAGATGAGCGTGTGCGTACCGATGATCGCCATGACCTGGTCCTTCCGGCTTCGGGCTTGTCGCAGTCTTACCGCTGGTTCGGTGGCCCACCAGGGGCGACCAGGGGCCACGGCCGTTCGCGTTCGACCTGGAGTGCCAGGTCCAGGAGGAGCTGCTCATGGTGATGCGGGGCGAGCACCTGGAGCCCGACCGGCAGACCGTCGGAACCGGTACCGATCGGGATCGACACGGCCGGGTTGCCGTAGATGTTGGACGGGATCGTGAGCGCGCCGTTGTTGATGGGGCTGGCTTCGAGGCCGCCGAAGGTCGTGGGGAGGCGGCCGTCGGCCCCGAACGCGACATCCGGGTTGGTGGCGCAGAACACGAAGTCGACCTCGTCGAAGAGTGCGGCCATGCCCTCGTTCAGCTCGATCCGGGCCTGCTCGGCCCGTGCGGCCGCCTTGACGTCGTAGTGCTCGAGTGTGGCCTCGATGCCGGCGCGCATGGGCCCGGTCAGGTCGGCCGCGCACTCGGGCCACTTGTCGTGCACCGTCGACCAGAGCCCGACACCACCGGTGACGCCCCATGCCCCTCCCGTCCGGGGGAGCGGGACGTCGGTCTCGACCCGCCGAAGCCCGGCGGCGTCGATGAGCCACTCGGCGGCTTCGGTCACCAGGGCTACGGTCTCGGGCGCGACGACCGCGCCGGCGAAGGACGGGATCACGGCGGCTCGGGTACCGACGAGTTGGTCGTTGAAGGAACCGAGGTGCTCCTCCCAGCCCTCGACTCGGGGCAGGCTGAGAGGGTCGCGGGAATCGAAACCGTTGGTCACGTCGAACCAGCGGGCCGTGTCGCGGACCGACCGGCTCAGACACCCCGGCACGGCGGTGAGGTTGCCCGGGCCGGCCTGGGGGCCGCGCGGGATCCGGCCCCAGGTGCACTTCAGGCCGAGCAGGCCGGTGAACCCGGCCGGGATCCGGATCGATCCGCCGCCGTCTCCCCCGGTGCCGATGGTGAACAGCCCGCCTGCGACCCCGGCGGCGGTTCCTCCCGACGACCCCCCCGGCGTGCGGTCGAGGTTCCAGGGGTTGCGGGTCGCTCCGTGCAGCTTGGTGAAGGTCTGGTTGACCCCGCCGAACTCCGACGACGTGGTCTGGACGGCGAGGACGGCGCCGGCGTCGGCGATCCGCTGGATCTGCGTGTCGGTGTAGGCGGCGACCTGCTCGGCGAAGGGAACCGAGCCGTGGGTGTCAGGCCAGCCCTGGACGCGGTCGAGCTCCTTCACCCCGATGGCGACGCCGCCGAAGGGCCGCGTCACGTCGGCAGCTGCGGCCGCGGTGCGGGCCGCGTCGGGATCGACGTGGCAGACGGCGTTGAGCTCGGACCGCTCGATGGCGGCGAGCGTGGCCTCGAGCTCTTCGACCGGCGATCGCTCCCCGGCGCGAAAGGCGTCGACCAGCGACACCGCGTCCCCCTGCCATGGCACGTCTGTCATGGCAGGATCGTAGTGACACTCGACCCCATGCAGGATCTGGAGTCACCTACCCACCATGGAGGTGGGTGAGTGACTCCAGAACCGGCGGAGGGCATGGTCGGGCTGCCGGGATTTGAACCCGGGACCTCTTCGTCCCGAACGAAGCGCGCTGCCAAGCTGCGCCACAGCCCGTAAGTCCGGTGATCGTACTCGACCCGGGGCCAGCTGCCATTGCCGATACCGTGAATTCGTGGCCGCACCTATCGTCACCATCGAGGATTGGAAGCAGCTGCTCGGGCGGCTCGGGTTCGGCACGGCGGCTGTGCCCCATGGCGATGCGATCCTGTGTGCGTACGGCGACCCCGGTCGCCACTACCACTCACTCGAGCATCTGACGGCCGTACTGAACGTGGTGGACGAGCTGGCCGGGACGGCCGACGATCCCGATCTCGTCCGGCTTGCCGCGTGGTATCACGACGTGGTGCACGAGCCCGAGGGGCCGGGCGGTGACGAGGAACGCTCGGCCCGGATGGCACTCTCGGACCTGAGATCCCTCGGCATCGATCCTGCCTCGGTCGAGGAGGTCGTCCGCCTCGTCGAGCTCACGGTCACCCACGCGCCTGCTCCCGATGACCACAACGGGGCGGTGCTGTGTGACGCCGACCTGTGGATCCTCGGGCTGGAAGGAGATCGGTACGATTCCTACGTGCGGACGGTTCGGGCCGAGTACGAGCACCTGCCCGCGCCCGCCTGGCGATCAGGCCGAACGGTGGTCCTGAAGGGGTTGCTGGCCCGGCCGGCGATCTACCACACGGAGGCTGGCCGGCGACGCGAGCAGGTCGCGCGCAGCAATCTGCGGCGGGAGCTCAGCCGGCTGGCTCGGTGAGGACGTCGAGCCGGTCGTCACCGTCGTCCCAGCCCTCCCGGTAGGCCCGGCCCTCCAGGAGCTCGGTGGCTCCTCGACGCAGACGAACGGGGTCGAGCGGCTTGACCAGCCAGCCGTCGGCTTCGGACCGGCGGGCCAGGAACACGTCGTCGGCCCGGTCGAGCAGGATCAGGACCGGGGTGTCAGCCAGACCTTCGTGGCCGAGGTCCTGCTTGACGGCCAGCGAGGCGGCCATGCCTCCCATGTTGCCGATCTGGAGGTCGAGGATGATCAGGTCGGGTTGGAGCTCGGCTGCAGCCTCGAGGACGTCGATGCCGTCGCGGATTCGTGACACGGTCGTGTCAGGGCCACCCAGGGCTGCGTCGACATCATCGAACAGCCACGTGGCGTCAGTTGCGAGAAGGACATGTGTCACGGAGCGGCAGGCTACCGGTCGCCGGCGAACGGTCCCAAGGCACGGGCACGCTCCGATGGCGGCATTCCGGTCGGGCGGATCGACCGCTACGATCACTTGCTCCCGGGGTCTGTGGAGGAACCATGCTCGAGATCGACATCGAGAGTCACGACGACCACAGCGTGTGTCGTCCGCAGGGTGAGCTCGACGCGTATACGGTCGGCCAGTTCCGCGAGGCGCTCCACGGACTTTCGGATCAACAGCGGGTCGTCATCGACCTCTCCGCTGTGCCGTTCATGGATTCGGCCGGCCTCGGAGCGCTGATCGGCGGCATCCGACGTACCCGCGATGCGGGTGGCGATGTCGCTGTCGCGTGCGATCGGCCGACGCTCACCCGCCTGCTGCACAACACCGGCTTCGACGGGATCGTCCCGGTCGAGGACTCGGTGGAAGAGGCCCTCGCCGCTCTCGACGACACCGCGGCCTGACTCAGCCGCACGCGCCGCTCCCCGGATCTGGGGCGCATGCACGCATCCGCGCTGGGTTTGCGCCCCCGTGTTCGGTCAGGTCAGGTAGGCGGCGAGTGCATCGAGGCCGGCCACGTCGTGAACGTCACCGGCGAGGATCGGCACCTGCACGACCGGGGCGGGAGCGACCGCAGCCGTCAGCTCCCAGAGGTACCGCTGTTCGCGGGCCGCGGCCATGTCGAAGTCCGCCAGCGACCGGGCGAACGGCCCGAGTGGTGTATCGGCCAGCTCGGCGGCGCGGGCCTCGACGAGGACCGGTTCCTGGTCGGAGAACCGCGGGTGCATACGGTTGACGACGAGCGCCTGTACGCCGATGTCGTTCTCGGCCAGGCGTCGGGCGAAATAGGTCGCCTCGGCCACGGCATCTCGGCGGGGCGATGCCACGAGCACGAATGCCGTCCGGGGATCGACCAGAAGCTGTCCGACGCTGGCCGCCCGGTCCCGGAACCCCTCCTCCATACCGTCGAACGCACGAAAGAACGCCACTGCATCGTCCAGCACCTCGCTGCCGACGACGCGCGAGACCGTGCGCAGGAAAGCCTGGGTGGCGATGTTCACGGCCTTGACCAAGCCGCGAGTGGGGGCCATGAGCAGGCGATACAGGCGATGGTCGAGGAATCGGGACAGGCGTTCCGGGGCGTCCAGAAAGTCGAGCGCGCTGCGAGTTGGTGGGGTGTCGACGACGACGAGATCGAAGTGTGCGTTCTCGTGCAGCTCGTAGAGCTTCTCGGCCGCCATGTACTCCTGGGTGCCCGAGAGCGCACCGGAGATGTTCCGATAGAAGCGGTTCTCGTAGATGCGCTCAGCCTGCTCGGGCGTCTCGGCGTGCTTGGCCACGACGGCGTCGAACGTGCTCTTCGTGTCGAGCATCATCGCCCACAGCTCGCCATCCCATTCGCCGTCGATCCGGCGCGGTTCGTTGGACAGGCCGTCGGACAGTCCGAGAGCGTCGGCCAGCCGTTTGGCGGGGTCGATCGTGACGACGACCGCCTGCCGTCCGGCGCGGGCCGCCTCCATGGCGAGGACGGCTGCGGTCGTGGTCTTTCCCACGCCGCCGGATCCTGCGGTGACGATGATGCGCCCGGTCCTGACCAGAGTGGCGAGGTCGCTCACGACGACACCTCGATCGGTGGCACCGCGTCCAACTGGCACAGGATCGATCGCGCCAGGACGTCCACGTGGGGGAGATCGATGTCGCCTTCGAAGAGAAATGGGAGGTGGATCTGCGGGAGCGGGAGCGCGTCGGCCAGGCGCTGGACCTGTTCCTGTTGGAGTGATGTACGAGCCCGCCGGAACTCGGCGGCGGCCGCGAGCGCTTCGGCCTCACCTTCTCGAAGCGTGATCTGTGCCGCTTCGGCCAAGGCCGCCGGGTCGCGATCCAGGCCCTCGAGGGGTGGGTACAGGCCGTTCACGACCACGGGCCCGAGCTGGACCCCGACCTTGTCCTCCAGGGCGAACGCCGTCTCGGTCAGCTCGTTCACCGGTGTCTCCTCGGGCAGGGTCACGAGGATCACCTGAGATCGGGTCGGGTCGGTGAGCAGGTCCATCACGTCACGAGCCTGGGCGTTGATGGGACCGACCGAAACGGAGTCGAGGAGAGTCTGCGCCGCATGGAGGAACGTGATGGCGTGACCTGCGGCCGGCGCGTCGAGAACGACGAGGTCTATGTCCGGGCGTCGTTCGAGCTGTTTCACCTTCCCCAGGATCAGGATGTCCTTCATCCCCGGCACGGCGGTGGACACCACGTCGAGAGCACCCGACTTGACCAGCCGCTTCGAGATTCGGGACAAGCCGTGATCTTGGAGGTACTCGATGAGCGCCTGGTCCGGGGTGAGGGTTCGGGCGAGGAGATCGGCCGACCCATCCGGACCACCCCCCGGCGTCAGGACGCGCTCGTCGTAGTCGAGCGACTCGGATTGTCCGAACATCGAGGCCATCCCACTCTTGCCTTCGACCTCGACGATCAGGCTGGTGAGACCGGCGAGTGCACCGGCGCGCGCGAGGGCGGCCGATACCACCGTCTTGCCGACGCCGCCCTTCCCGGCCACGATGACCAGTTGGGAAGCTCTCAGATACCGACCAGAATCCACTGGTTGCTCTCCACCCCTCGGGAGTTTCGAACGCGTGCGCAGACTACCGATCGTCCAAGCAATCTTCGCCATCGCCGTGGCGACCGTCGTGCTGGCCGGCAGCGCTTCGGCCCAGGACGACGCCGATGAACACGGTGTCGTGGACGTATTCGAGGTGAGTGGATACATCGATCCGATCATCGTCGAGTTCATCGACGACGCCATGGCCCAGTCGGTGGCCAACGGCACCCAGACGGTGGTGTTCCAGCTCAACAGCCCGGGCGCGGTGGTCAGCGACGACGAGCTCGATGCTCTCGCCCGCCGCGTCGGCGAGTCCGAGGTCCCGGTGGCGATATGGATCGGTCCGAGCGGGAGCTCGGCCCAGGGCGGAGCTGCGCAACTGTGGGCTTCCGTTCCCAAGATCTACCGGGGGATCTCATCGGGATCCGATGTGGGTCGGACCGGCGCGCAGATCCTCGACACCGACTACTTCGGTCCGCTGTTCGGTGAGGCGGCCGGAGCGGTTGTGGAGGGGACGATCAGCGCCGATCAGGCGGCCGAGGCGGGGCTCGTCACGGCCGCGACGCCGACTCTCGGCGACTTCCTCGTCGATCTGCCCGGGTTCGAGAGCACGGTGGAGAATGACGGGTCACTGGCTCGTCGGGTTCCCGAGACCGTGACGAGATTCGCGAAACTCCCGCTGGGGCGTCGCCTGATGCACACGGTCGCCAGTCCTCCGGTGGCCTACCTGCTCCTGGTCATCGGGATGGCCCTCATACTCTTCGAGTTCTACACGGCGGGCGTGGGTGTGGCCGCGGTCACCGGTGGCGTCTGTTTCATCTTGGCGTCCTATGGCCTGTGGGTGTTACCGACCAACGCGATCGGTATAGGTCTGCTGGTGTTCTCCATGTTCGCCTTCGCCATCGATGTGCAGACCGGCGCGCCCCGCTTCTGGAGTTGGGTCGCTGTCGCCTGCTTCATCGCGGGATCATTTCTGCTGTACGACGGCCCATCGATCGGTTGGTTGCCGATGCTGGTCGGCATCGGCGGCATCTTGATCGCGATGTTGTCGGGCATGCCGGCGATGGTGCGCACCCGGTTCTCCACTCCGACGATCGGGCGTGAGTGGATGGTGGGCGAGTTGGGCGAGGCGATCGTGGCCGTCGACCCCGATGGAACGGTTCGCGTCCGCGACGCCCTGTGGCCGGCTCGGACCAACCGGGCCACCCCGATCCCGGCCGGAGAGCAGCTTCGTGTCGCTGCCATCGACGGGCCCGTTCTAGAGGTCGAGCCCATGGAGGGCGCGGCCCGCGACTATCGCGAGGGTCGGTCGCCGGGATCCGATTCCGACTGATCGTGCGGGGCCGGTCTCGGTCGAATCCCCACACTGCTAGCAGCCAGCGTTGAGTTGCTTGCCGAAGTTGCCTCTTGTGAGGTGGCCGCCGACTCCATAGGGTCGGCGCAGGAGGGGGTTGGAGTGTGAGTGCGGAGTACACAATCGACGCGTGGAAGCGTCACGCGGCCTGTCGCGGGCCGCAAGCCGATCTGTTCTTCCCGCCACCGACATTCGAGCGGAAGCGGGAGAAGATCGAGCGCGAGAAGCGCGCGAAGCGGATCTGTGTGTCCTGCCCGGTTCGTGAAGCGTGTCTGGATTTCGCCATCAGGGTGGGCGAAGGACACGGCATCTGGGGTGGAATGAACGAGGTCGAGCGACGGGCCAGGGTCACCTGACCCGTTCCTTCGCTCGGCAAGTCCGCGCCGCCACAGCCGGCGAAGGGATCCGGGGCCTGAGTCGCGCGGTTCAGAACGCTTCGGCCTGGTCGGCCGCGATGTCGACCATGGCGCTGATTCCCAGGTTCACGTCGATGATGTGTAGACCCCACCCGGGCAGGAAGTCGCCACCGATGTCGTCGATCCGCGGATCGGACGGGTCACCATTGACCGTGACCGCCAGGTAGGTGTGCGTGTCGTTGGTGATGCACTCGACGGTGACCAGGCTCGGGTACCGCACCCAGGGGGTGTCCACGGGGTCGCCTCCGGACGCGGTCTGCAGGGGGTTGTCGCCGGCGAAGATCGGGTCCAGGTCGGCCGAGCCGCCTTCGAGGGCACCCGGGTTGGTGCAGATCGGATGGCGCTCGGCTTCGTGTTCGCCGAAGAACCCGTCGACGGTGCCGTCCTCGGTGGCTAGATAGGACGCGTAGCTCATCACGCAGCCCGTTTGGTCCGACGCCCGGCAAGCGGGGATGTTCTGGTAGTCCGAACCGACGTCCTCGCCGGGCGGAGCGTAGACCGAGATGCCGATCAGCAGGGCCGAGACCAACCGATCGAGCAGCGCCGGGTCCTGGTCGATCTCCTCGGCCATCAGATCGCTCAGCAGGCCCGATCCCTGTGAGTGGCCGATGAGCACGAACGGACGGCCCTCGTTCCACTGCCCGAGGTAGTGGTGGAACGACTCGACGACGTCGGCATAGGCGAGATCCCGGTCGGGAACCTGCGCGCCCGTGATGGCCCCGAGACTGGCCTGACGGTAGAGCGGGGCGAAGACGCGACAGACCTCCGCGAACCGGGCCAGTTGATTTGCGGCGGCGCGCTCCTCCATGGCGTTGTCCTCGTCCTCGATGTCCGCGTTGCCGGCCGCGTCCAGCGCCACCGTCGGGTAGACGTAGAAGCAGTCGACTGATGGATCGTCCGCGGCCGTGAACGGTTCGATCGAACGGGAGCCGTCGGCCTCGATCACCGTGAGGTCGTAGTCCTCGTCACAGACGTCATCGGTCAGGTCGGGTCGGCACAGCCACCGGTGGTCTTCGGAGTAGAAGTCACTCCGGAAGGCATCGGTCGCCTCCTCACCCGCGGCCGGCGCAGTGGTCGAGGTGTCGACCGCCGTCGGTCCTGTCCGATCCGCGGCGGCCGGTGGGTCGTCGCTCGATGAGCAAGCGGCGGAGATGAGAGCGAACAACAGCGCGACGGCCAGCAGTCGTCGGTCCATGGCGGTCATGGTGACATGGCCGGCGAAGGGAGTGCACGCCCTGTCGCCCCGAACGTGGTTGGCCATAACCGTCGGAAACCGACGCTGGCGGACCAGATTTCGGCTCAGGGGGGAGGGGGGAGGCGGGGACCCGCTATGCGTACGTCCTCGCGGCGCCGGGTCACGCCGGTCCGATCGAGGCGATTCAGCAGCGGCAGCGCGTACTTTCGGCTGCATCCGAGCGCCTCGCGCACCTCGCTCACCGTGACGCCTTCGGGCTTCTCCGCCAACATCGTCGCCAGCACCCGTCCGGCCGCGTCGAAGGCCTTTGGCGAGAACCACACACCCTCTTCCTGCTCGATCAGCCCCTGACGGCGCAGTTCGGCCAGCTCGGCCGGGTCCACCGCGTCGGGCCGCGGTGGCGTGAACAGCTCGGTCTCCGCCGCCCGGACGAACGGATGGGCTTCGAGCCCGTGGTCGATGGCGCCCAATGTGACCCGGCCGGCATCGACCACTGCCCCATCGAGATGCTCGAGGACGGCCCGTTCCCGCTCGTCGAGCGTGGCGAGGTCGAGCCCGAAGTCCCCCGCTTCATCGATTCGAGCCCGCACCTGGGTGAGAGCGGCCTCGAGAGCGGCCGGATCGACGACCCAGCGCCCGACGTCGCGCTCGCGTCGTTCTCCGGTCAACAATGCGAGCTCATCGGCCTCCACCCAGCCCCGCTCGGCGATGACGCGCTCGACCGACCGGTCCGGGCGGGCCTTGGCCGCGGCGACGATCGGATCGACGTCGAGCACCTCACCGCCGCCGATCGTCTCGGATCGCCCGCTCTCGCGAAGGATGAACCGATCACCGGGAAGCAGTGGGAGTGGCACGGGCAGATGGAGGCGGACGAGTCCCTCGTCGCCGGCGCGCAACGGTCGGTCGCCGAGGACCCGCATGCGAACGGCGTGCTCACCCGAGCCGATGTACGCGACGAACGCACCCCGCCGGGAGACCTCGTGTCTCACCGAGTCGAGGACTCGGAGCGTGGCGTCGATCCGACCGGTCCGATGCCACTGGTCGGACCGCACGAGGACATCGCCGCGACCGACCTGGTCGTGCGAGACGCCGACGAGGTTCACAGCGACGCGGTTGCCCGGTCCCACCTTCGTGCGGGCCTGGTGGAGGCTCTGGAGCGAGCGGACCCGCACGGGGTGGTCAGCGGGGAGGACGGTGAGGTCGTCGTCCACCCGGATACGGCCGCCGGTCATGGTTCCGGTCACCACGGTGCCGGCCCCGGTCGGGGCGAACGACCGGTCGATCCACAGTCGGGGCCGCTGGTCGTCGACGGCCCTCGGGGCGGTCTCGGTCAGTTCGTCGAGAGCGATCCGTAGCTCGGACAGGCCTATGTCGTCGACGGCGTCGACCTCGACGACGGGCGCGTCCTCGAGGAAGGTGCCTGCTGCGTGTTCCTCGATGTCCATGCGAGCCAACAGGATGAGATCGTCGTCGCACTGACCGATCTTGGTCAGCGCCACGACGGCTCGGGAGATGCCGAGCAGGTCGAGGATCCGCAGGTGCTCCTCGGTCTGGGGCTTCCACCCCTCGGTCGCCGCCACGACGAACAGGCAGGCGTCGACCATGCCGACGCCAGCCAGCATGTTCTTGAGGAACCGGATGTGGCCCGGGACGTCGACGAACGAGATGCCCCGCCCCGACGGCAACGTCGTTCCGGCGAATCCGAGGTCGATCGTGAGGCCGCGCTCCTTCTCCTCGGCCAGCCGATCGGGGTCGGTCCCGGTGAGGGCACGGACCAGGGTGGACTTGCCGTGGTCGACATGACCGGCGGTGGCGACGACGTGCACGGATCAGGCCGGAGCCTTCATCGAGCCCGCGCGACCGCGTCGGCGACGATCCCGTCATCGTCGGGATCGACGGTACGTAGGTCCAGATAGGTGGCGTCATCGGCAACTCGCGCGATGATCGGCGGATCGGTGGAGCGCAGGGCTTCGGTGATGTCGCCATCGACCCGGATCCCGGCCGAGGGGATCTCGACGCCCGGAAGCGTGCCCCCGCCCGGCACCGCCATCATGTCGACGACTTCACCCGCCGCCAGGCTGCCGGCTCGGCGGCGAAGCGTGTCGACGTCCAGTACCGCCATTCGCCAGAAGGGGATCGCGTCGCCGTCGCGGCCCAGGTAGGCGAGCGCCGTGTCCTGGAGCGCACGGAGGACCAGATCACCGGGCCGAACCGCGCGGGCCAGCGGATGGGCCGCGCACCGATCGACGAGAGCGGCGTTCCCGGCGATGACTCCGGCCTGGGGGCCGCCGAGGAGCTTGTCGCCGCTGAAGGTGACCAGCCGGGCTCCCGACCGCAGGGTCTGGAGCGCAGCCGGTTCGCCGTCGAGCCATGCCGGTGGGCCGCCGTCGAGCCAGGGACAGGACGCATCGAGGAGCCCACTGCCGATGTCGGCCAGGACCGGCGGTCCGATCGATGCCAGTTGCTCGACGGTGACCGACTCGGTGAACCCGGTGATGCGGTAGTTCGACTTGTGCACCGATACGAGCAGGGCCAGGTCGTGTTCGTCGGCGGCAGCCGTGAAATCCGCGCGTCGGGTGCGGTTGGTCGTACCGACCTCGACCAGTCGCGCCCCGGACCATCCCATGACGTCGGGGACGCGGAATCCGCCACCGATCTCGACCAGCTCGCCCCGACTGACCGCGACCGGCTTCCCGTCGGCCAGGGCGGCCAGCGCCAGCAGCATCGCCGACGCGCAGTTGTTCACGACGATGGCGGCCTCGGCGCCGCAGGCGGTGGCCAGGAGCGCCGCCGTACGGTCGTGTCGCGAACCGCGCTGACCGGTCTCGAGGTCGATCTCCAGATTCGTGTAACCCGCCGGCTGGTTCAGGCCGACCGGAGCCCGGCCCATGTTGGTGTGGAGGAGTACGCCTGTGGCGTTGATCACCGGTGTGAGCATGCGGCGCCGGATGCGGTCGGCCTCGGCTCGGGCCTCGTCCGGTGTGCCTGCCGCTATGGCGGCGCGGGCGGCCTGGACGAGCAGCGGCGGCGGCAGTCCGCAGTCTGCGATGCTGCGGGCGAGGGCGTCGACCGATGGAGGGCGATTGGGCGGCGCAGGCACTCTCCGAGGGTACCGGTAGGATCGATACGTGTTCTTCTGGCTCCTCTTCCTCTTCATCGTGGTGCCGCTGGCCGAGATCTGGGTGATCGGGCAGGTCTGGGGGGCCATCGGCGGGGTCGCCACCATCGTCTTGTTGCTGGTCGACAGCGTGATCGGTGCATGGCTCGTGAAGCACCAGGGATTGGGGATCCTCGATCGCATCCAGCGCCGCCTCGCGGCGGGGTCGATGCCAACCGACGAGCTCATCGACGGCGGTCTGGTCCTCTTCGCCGGCGCTCTCATGCTCACGCCGGGTTTCATCACCGACGTGGTCGGATTCCTGTTCCTGCTCCCGCCGTCGCGGGCGGTGCTTCGCTCGGTCGTCGGTCGTCGCTTCCGGGCTCGGATCGAGGCCGCCACGGTCACCGGGACCTCGGCCGGCTTCGGTGGATCGGGTTTCCGCTTCCGGACCGGGCCCGGTGCTGCCGGTGGGTTCGCCGGCGGCTCCCGAACGGGATCCGGGGCTCGGTCGAGGCCAGGCGGCACCATCGATCTCGATGACGACGCCGTGGTCGAGGACCGACTGATCGACGATCTGTTCCTCGAACCCGGCAACGAAGCGCCCGAGGACCCGGGGACCGACGGCCGGTGACCTTCCAGCTCACCGAAGATGACGTCCCGCTCCAGGATGCCGCGACGGTCATGCTCGTCCGCGACGGTTCCGACGGCCTCGAGGTCTTCATGCTCCGCCGCAACCTCGACAGCGACTTCGTCGGTGGCGCCTACGTCTTTCCCGGTGGCGCCGTCGATGCCGAGGACGGCCTTCCGGCGGTCGAGGCGCTGTGCCGTGGGCGAAGCGACGCCGAGGTGTCGGCGTTCCTGGGCATCGACTCCGGCGGTCTCGCCTTCTGGGTCGCTGCCATCCGGGAGTCGTTCGAAGAGGCCGGCGTTCTCCTGGCCTACGACGGCGACGGCGACGTGATCCATCTCGATGACCCACGGACGACCGAGCGGTTCCGGGTCCATCGCGACGACGTCGACCAGAGTCGGCGGCGACTCATCGACGTCTGCCGCGACGAGGGACTCCAGCTGGCCGTCGACCGGATGCACTACTTCTCCAACTGGATCACCCCGGAAGGAGCGCCCCGGAGGTACGACACCCGTTTCTTCGTCTCGGCCGCACCCCCGGGCCAGACGCCGCTCGAGGACGGCGTCGAGACCATCGCACACCTGTGGGTCACGCCGGGCGAAGCGCTGGCCCGCAATCGGGCCGGTGGGTTCGAGATGATCTTCCCCACCATCGTCAGCCTCGAGGCCATCGATCGGTTCGATTCGGCCGCCGATCTGCTGGATGCAGCGGCCCACATCACCGACGTGCCGGCGATCCTGCCCCGCATCATCGGAGAGGAGGGCGGGGGATTCCGGATCGTGCTGCCCGGCGACGGAGCGTACGACGCCATTACCGGCCAACCCCTGGGTGCGCCGTGAGCCGCGACGGCAGAGCAGCCGAGAACGGGGCCGAGGCGGAGGACGATCGCATCGAGATCGTTCCCGAGGTGCCGCGGGCTCTCAGTCCGCTCGTGCGCCGCATCACCGCGAACAATCCGGGGGTCTTCACCGGCCCGGGTACCAACACCTACCTGGTCGGGATCGACGAGATCGTGGTGATCGACCCCGGACCGGACGACGACGCCCACCTCGACACGATCGCGGCGTGTGGCGGTGACCGCATCCGTTGGATCGCGCTCACCCACACCCATGAGGACCACTCGCCCGGGGCTGCGGGGCTGGTCGAGCGCACCGGCGCCGAGCTGGTCGGCTTCGGCTCGACCGACGACCTCACGGTCGACGCAGCGTTCGCGGACGGAGACACGATCGAGGGCACCGAGTTCCAGCTGAAGGCCGTGCACACGCCGGGTCATGCGTCCAACCACCTGTGCTGGCTCCTCCCGAACGAGAAGCTGCTCTTTTCCGGCGACCACCTCATGGAGGGCTCGACGGTCGTGATCAGTCCGCCCGACGGGCACATGGCGACCTATCTCGAATCGTTGCGCCGGGTACGCGAGCTGCGGCTGAAGGCGATCGCTCCCGGTCACGGCCAACTGATCCGGGACCCTCGCGGGTATGTCGACTTCTACCTGCGGCACCGAGCCGAGCGGGAACTGAAGGTGATCGAGACCCTGGGTCGGATCGGGCCGGCAACCGTCGCCGAACTGGTGGCCGCCGTCTATGACGACGTGCCGACCGAGAAGCACTGGATCGCCGAGCGGTCCATGTGGGCCCAGCTCATCAAGCTGGTCGACGAGGGTCTCGCCACCGGGGACGACCCCGACGGAACCTGGGCCGCGACCTGACCGACCCCGACCTAGCGCCCTGACCCTCTCAGGGATCGATCAGGGCAATACCCGATGGTCGACGCCGAACGCGACGATCAGGCTGAGGGCATGATCACACAGACCACTCCCACGCCCGTCTGGAACGGGCAGCAGGCACCGGACGCGAGCAACACGCTTCTCTCGGCCCGGGGCGTTCGAAAGACCTATCGGACGGGTACCCACGAGGTCGAAGCACTGCGGGGCGTCGACCTCACGATCAACGCGGCCGAGATGCTCATGGTCATGGGCCCGTCGGGGAACGGAAAGACGACACTCCTCAACTGCCTGTCCGGACTGGACGAGATCGACGCGGGCACCGTGCTCGTCGACGGCGAGGACATACACACGATGTCCGACGCCAAACGCACCGAGCACCGAGCAAGACGCATGGGATTCGTCTTCCAGAGCTTCAACCTGGTCCCGGTGTTCAGCGCGGTCGAGAATGTCGAGCTACCTCTCCTGGTGAGCCAGACCCGGGCTCGCGACGCCCGGGAGAGGGCCCGCTCCATGCTGGACCGGGTCGGCCTCTCGGACCGCGCCGACCATCGTCCGACCGAGCTCTCCGGCGGTGAGCAGCAGCGGGTGGCCATCGCTCGGGCGCTGGTCTCCGAGCCCGCGATCGTCTGGGCCGACGAGCCGACCGGGAATCTGGACTCCCACACCGCCGAGCAGGTGCTGGAGCTGCTCCAGGAGGTGCACGCCGCCGGCCAGGCTCTGGTCATCGTCACCCACGATCGCGGGATCGGGCTCAGCGGTCAGCGCCTGGTCCAGGTCCGCGACGGCCAGGTCACCTACGAGGGGACCCCGGCCGGACTGCTCGACGGAGGCCGGTCATGAGCCCCTGGATGGTCGGATTCCTCCTTCTCGGCGGCCCACTACTGCTCGTCGGCGTCCACGATCTGGTCCGTCGACCGACCTCGCGGCGCCTGGCGCTGCGCAACATCTCCCGCCGGCGGGGCGAGGCACTGCTGGTCGTGCTGGGGTCCCTGCTCGGGACGGCGATCATCACGAGCGCGTTCGTGGTCGGTGACTCGATCGACCACAGCATCCGCGACATCGCCCGTACAAATCTCGGTCCCATCGACGAGATGGTCGGGATACGGCCGGACTCCGGGGTCGAGTCCGAGCTGGCCTCGGTTCGCGCCGTCGTCGATGATGCCGAGCTCACAGCCGTCGACGGCCTGCTCGACGTCGTCACCTCGGGCGGCGTCGCAGCAGCCGGTGAGGGTGACGCCCGACGGGGTGAGCCGCTCACCAACGTCGGCGAGGCCGACTTCGACGATGCGCGCCGGTTCGGTGACGACGTCGCCGCCACCGGTCTGGCCGACGCCGGAGCCACCCCGGGGCCGGGTGAAACGGTCATCAACCGGACCCTGGCCGACGAGCTTCGGGTGGATGAAGGTGACGACATCACGCTGTACCTGTACGGGAATCCCCTGTCTCTCCAGATCACCCGGGTCCTTCCCGAGGTCGGACTGGCCGGCGCGGTTCACATGTACGTCGAGCCGGGGACGATCGAGGCCGCGGCCGACCAGGCGGCCGTGCCGGGCGAACCACCGGCGGGTCGCGTGCTCGTCTCCAACGACGGCGGGGTCTTCGAGGGTGAGGTCCACACCGAGGCCGTGATCGATACCCTCCGCGCCGAACTGGAAGCCGCCGGCATGGTCGACTTCGAGCTCGATCCAGCCAAGGCCGACCTCCTCGACGCCGCGGCAGACCAAGGAACGGGCATCGGATCTCTGTTCACCTTCATCGGGTCGTTCAGCGTGGTGGCCGGCGTCCTGCTCGTGGTGAATCTGTTCATCATGCTGGGCGAGGAACGCAAGACCGAGCTGGGCATGATGCGAGCGGTGGGCCTGCGACGGTCGCATCTCCTGCGAACCTTCGGACTCGAGGGTGCCATCTACTCGGTCGTGTCAGCAGGCGTGGGAGCGTTGCTCGGCGTCGGGGTGGGGTGGATCCTCATCGAGGCGACCACATACATCTTCAGTGGCGACAGCGGGCTGGTGTTCGGCCTCGCCGTCGAGCCGTCCGCGCTGATCGGCGGTGCCGTGTACGGCTGCCTGCTCGGCGTGATCACGGTGTGGCTGACGAGTGTGCGCATCAGCCGCCTCAACGTCATCAGCGCGATCCGGGACCTGCCCGAGCCCCGCCGCCCGGGCCGGCGACTCGGTCGTCTGGTGCTCGGCCTGCTCGGCGTCGCCGCCGGTGGCCTGCTCACCGTGGTGGGGCTCTCGGCCGAGGACTCGGCCCTGACCCTGCTCGGACCCGGCGTGGCGATGTTCGCCTCGCTCGCCGTCACCCTGCGCTTCCTGCCGGCCCGGACGACCTTGATCGTGACGAGTCTCGGGGTGATCATCTGGAACGTCCTGGCGTTCACGGTGGCCGCCGACGCGATGAAGGACTCATCCGAACAGACCTTCCTGATCCAGGGCGTGCTGATGGTGGGAGCCGCGGTGATCATCCTGGTGCAGGTCGATCACCTCTGGGTGGCGCTGGCCCGCCGGTTGGCCGACCGACGTGGAGGCCTGGCGTCGCGACTGGCTCTGGCGTATCCGCTGGCCCGGCGGGTCCGGACCGGCCTCCTGCTGGCCATGTTCGCCATGGTCCTGTTCGTCATGACCTTCCTCTCGGTGTTCGACGGCATCATGCGGAGCCAGGCCGCCGACTTCGCCCGGGAGCAGCGGGCCGGGTTCGACCTGTACGTCGACTCCAATCCGGCCAATCCGATCACGACGTCACTGCTGGCCGAGCAGCCCGAGGTCGCCGCTGTGGCGGCCCTCACCCACGGATGGGCCGACATGCAGGCCCCGTGGGACGACGAACCGGAGGGGTGGGCCATCACCGGGTTCGACGAGTCCCTCCTGGCGTTCGGGGGGCCGACGCTGGCAGCACGGGCCGACGCCTATTCCACGGACGCCGCCGTGTACGACGCCGTGCTGGCCGACCCTTCGCTGGCCATCGTCGACGACTTCTTCCGCGAGGAGGATGGTGGGCCATCGTCGGTGAGCATGGAGGTCGGGGACGAGTTCGTCGTCGTGAGCCCGACGGGCGACGAGTACACGATGACGGTCGCGGGGATCCTCAGTCAGGACTGGATCTTCAACGGAACGCTGATGAGTCGCGAGGTCGTGGACGAGATCATGGGACCGCTGGCGGTCGAGAACCGGCACTACGTCTCGTTGGTGCCGGAGGCCGAGGCCACCGCGGTGGCCACGCAGTTCGACGGACGGTTGCTGGAGAACGGCACCGCAGCATCGAGCTTCCGGGACGAGATCGACAAGGAGATGGCCGAGAACTCGGGCTTCTTCAACCTGATGCGCGGCTACCTGGGTATCGGTCTGGTGATCGGCATCGCCGGTCTGGGTGTGGTCATGGTCCGAGCGGTGCGCGAGCGACGCCGCGAGATCGGCATGCTCCGGGCGATGGGTGTCAGGGCTCCGACCGTGCGCCGGGCCTTCATGATCGAAGCCGGGTTCCTGGCGTTGCAGGGGATCGTGATCGGGATCGGTCTGGGAGCACTCTCGGCGTACCAGGTCCTGGTCAACTCGGACACGTTCGGCGAGCAGACGCTCTCGTTCTCCGTGCCCTGGACGGCGTTGGCCGTGATCAGCCTCGTCCCATTGGTCGTGTCGCTGCTGGCGGCAGCCAGGCCCGCCAATCGGGCTGCGGCGATCCGCCCGGCGATGGCCCTCCGCATCGCCGACTGACCGCCCGAACCGGATTCTGGGGAGTCTCAGCTACATCTCGTGTGGCTGAGACTCCCCAGATCTGGTTGAGATGGGGTCGTCGAGGGCGACTTCGACCGCTTCGAGGAGGCGGGCCGAGCAGCCGTCCATGGCGACGGGTGGAGCCGCCTCGGTCAGCAGCAGATCGGCCAGTGTCCGGAACGCTTCGGCCGCCGGACCCTCGCCGAGAGCGATCGGTTCGCCCCTGTCGCCCCCGGCGGCCAGCGCGCCGTCGACCGGGATGCTGGCCAGCAACGGGACCCCGGCGGCGGCAGCCAGGGCCTGGCCACCCCCCTCACCGAACAGCGCGAATCGCTGGCCATCGGGAGTGACGAACTCGCTCATGTTCTCGACCGCGCCCACGACCCGCAGGTAGCCCTTCCGCGCGATGTCGACGGCACGGGTGGCGACCTTCTGGGCGGTGAGTGCCGGCGTCGTGACCACGATGACCTCGGTGCGCGGCAGCAACCGGCCGATGGACATCTGGATGTCACCGGTGCCCGGGGGCATGTCGATGAAGAGGTAGTCGAGCGCACCCCAGTCGACGTCCTCCATGAAGTGCTGCACGGCCCGGTTGAGGGTGCGCCCGTTCCACATCAGCGCCGACTCCTCGTCGTCGACGAGGTTGCCCATCGAGACCACCTCGAGCCCGCCGTCGCCGACCGCCCGGGCAATGGGCACGATGCGCTTGTCGACGGAAGCCTCGAGACGCTGGTGGACACCGAGCATGCGGGGCACCGAGAAGCCGCCGATGTCCGCGTCGAGAACCCCGACGCTGAAACCCCGGCTGGCAATGGCGGTGGCCAGGTTGACGGTGACCGATGACTTGCCGACACCGCCCTTGCCGGACGCGACGGCGATGACCCGGCACGTGGAGGGGATCGTCGTGTCGGGCGCACGTTCCCGAGCCCGACGGCGAGCGACGGCCATGGCCTGCGAGCGGCCTTCGGCGTCGAGCACGGTCCAGCCCAACGACACCGATGTCACGCCGGGATGGGATCCGACCCGTGCTTCGACGTCTCGTTCGATCTGGCTCTTGAGCGGACAGCCCGCGGTGGTGAGTGCGATGGTGATCGCGACGTCATCGCCTCGTATGGCCACGTCCTGCACCATGCCCAGCTCGACCAGATTCGCGCCGAGCTCGGGGTCTACGACACCTTTCAGCAGCTGGTGTACGGCGTCGACGCTCGGTCGGGCGGTCGCATCCACCAGGTCACTCTACGGGCGCCCGTCACCGATCAGCCGGGGTGAGGATGGGTTTCCACCACGCGGATAGGTACAATTCCCGGCAACGTCGGGCCCGGGCGTATCCCGAACCAACCAAGCGGAGGAACCACGATGATCACCGTGACCGAGAATGCCGCCACCAAGGTCGGCCAGCTCATCAGCGAAGAGGTCAATGCCGAAGAGCTCGCGCTCCGTGTCGCGGTGAAACCCGGTGGCTGTTCGGGCTACGAGTACGACCTCTTCTTCGACTCCGAGGTCGAGGCCAACGACACCGTGGCCACCTTCGGGAACGTGAAGGTCGTCGTCGACCCCACCAGCGCGCAGCTGTTGGCCGGCGCCACCCTCGACTACAAGGACGGCCTCGCTCAGCAGGGGTTCGCGATCGAGAACCCCAACGCCGAGCGCACCTGCGGCTGCGGTTCGTCGTTCAGCTGATCAGGTCGAGATCAGGTCGAGCGCAGCGCGCGTCTCTTCCTCGGCGAAGATGAAGTCCAGCCGACGCGCGACCGTGCCGTCGGTGTTGGCCACGATGAGGCTCGGCTCGAACTCCATTCCGTAGGTGCGGACCGCCTCGGCGAGGGCTGTGTCGGCGGTGACTCCTTCGCCCGGGTTCTCGAACACCTCGGCATGGACGAACTCGACGCCCGGATACTCGGCGGAGAGGTCGATCAGGATGTCCAGGACCGGCCCGCACACCGCCGTCTGGCAGAACGTGGGAGTCGAGATCATGAACGCCACCGGCTTGCCCGTCTCGAGTGCCGCCGTGAGCGTCTCCCGGTGGAACTCGCATGTCGGATTGCGAGTGCAGATCGGATCCACGCCGCGGGCGTCGTCGACCGTCGGGGTCTCGACGGGTCTCATCGGGTCGCCGGGCTGCACCAGGAGAACCTGATCGGCGGGGTGGATCTGGAAGGGCAGCTCGACGGTGGAGCTCTCGACCTCGGTCGTCAGGGTGTAGAGCCCCTCGGGCAGTGTGACCGCGAGTGCGTAGTAGCGGCGGGGGAGCCCGTCGCCGAGTGACGGCACGGTCTGCCGGGCGAGCTCGGCGCCGTCGGCGTCGAGCACGGTGACGTCGAGCTCGGGCGGGACGTCGCTGAGCATCGCGCCCGAGGCATTGCCGAGACCGAACGTGATGCGGTTGGGCTGGTCGGCGGCCAGCGCACCGGCCGGGGCGAAGAACTGGACCAGGCTGAAGCCGTCGCTGTCGTCGATGCCGGAACCGTCTCCCGCGGTCTGGGCCTCGGAGCCGTCGTCGTCACCACAGGCGGCGAGAACCGCCATGCCCGCGAGCCCGACCAGGACGTCTCGGCGGGTCAGGGGGAGAGGAAGCATGCCGCCGAACGTAGTCTGGCCCGATGTCCGGGAACGAGCTGCACCTGACCGTGAACGGAGCGGAAGTCACCCTGCCCGATGACGGCTCGAGCCTGCTCGCCGTGCTGCGGGAGCGGTTGGGGCTGACCAGCGTCAAGGACGGTTGTGCTCCCCAGGGGCAATGTGGGTGTTGCACGGTGCTGGTCGACGGCCAACCGCGCGTCTCGTGTGTGACGCCGGCGCGCCGGGTGCAGGGTCGCTCGGTCATCACTCTCGAGGGTCTGTCCGAGGCCGATCGGAAGCGGTGGGGCGAGGCGTTCTGTTCGACCGGTGGCAGCCAGTGCGGGTTCTGCACGCCGGGGATCATCATGCGGTTCGAGGGCCTGCGCGCCAAGGGCGTCGACGGTGAGGATCGGGCCGGCGCTGCTCGAGCCCTTCAGGCCCACCTGTGTCGCTGCACCGGTTGGCAGCCGGTCGTCGACGCCTGGCAAGCGGCGGTCGGCGAGCGCGACGAGACCCATCGGTCCGGACCGGATCGGGACGGCGAGGCAGCGGAGCGTCGGGCCGAGATCGAAGGCGGCGCGCCCCAACGAGTCGGGCCGTCGGTCGCCCTGGGTCAGGGTGGGTTCGCGGACGACACGGCCCCAGCCGATGCTCTCGTCGCGGTCCCGGACGGTTCGGGAGACTTCTTCGTCGCCGAGTCACTCGCCGAGGCCTGGGCCGCGGCGGGCAAGGTCCAGGGTCGTCGGACCACGTCGGAATGCAGGCCACCCCTGGCCCTGCCCGACGGCGACTGGGTGCGGACCCTCCGGACGTCATGGGTCGAGCCCGCCTATCTGGAGACCGACGCGTCGTGGTGTGAGCCCGGCGGTGATCCTGCGACACCGCTGGCCAACGGCGGTGCGTTCGGAGGCAAGCTCACGTCCGGAGCACCGGCTGCCGCGCGTCGTCTGGCCGACGAACACGGCCGCGCTGTCCGCGTGGTGATGTCGCGGGAGGACGTGGTGCGCCTCGGCCCCAAGCGCCCGCCGGTGGCGGCGGGGATGCGAGCGGACGGTTCTGGCATCGTCAGGGTCGTCGCCACGCCGGGTATCGAGTCGGCGATCCTGGCGGCGGCGTCGGCCGGTGACCGGGGTGGCGGGAGCATCGAGGTGGTGGCCGTCGAGGGGGTGGGACCGCCGACGAGAGCGTCGCTGCGAGCCGCCGGCTGGGCCGAGATGGCGGTGCTGCGGTCGGGGCTGGCCGACGCCCCGGCGGTGGAGATCGACGATCCCGTCTCGGGGGGCTGGAGCCGGGTCGAGATCGCCTCCTCGGGCGCGATCGAGGTCGTGGTGCGAGGCGGCGACGTACTTGACGCTGCCGTGCTCCGCTCGTACTGCCTGGGAGCGGTACACATGGGCCTGGGCTGGGTGACCTCGGAGGGCCTGGCCGTGGACGACGCGGGCGAAGTCCACGATCTGACCATCCGCTCCTTCGGGATCCTGCGGGCCGTGGACCTGCCGTCGATCACGGTGACGGTCGAGTCGGATGACCGCGATCCGTGTCGGGTCTCCGACGCCGTGTTCGTGGCGACCGCGGCGGCCGTGTGGCGGACCCAGGGATTCCCGCCCGATTGGCCGACGGGACGCCCGCCGATCGTGCCACGATGATGACATGGCAAAACCGCTTGGTCCCTACACACCCATCGTCCGCGCCGGGAGTTGGCTGATCTCATCGGGCCAGGTCGGTCTCGGATCCGAGGGTCTGGTCGAGGGTGGCACGGCCGCTGAGCTCCGGCAGGTCTTCGCCAATCTCCGGGCCCTACTCCAATCAGAGGGGGCGACGCTCGACGATGTGGTCAAGACCACGGTCTTCCTGGTGGACATGGCCGACTACGCCGAGATGAACGAGGTCTACATGGCGGAGTTCGGCGATCACCGGCCTGCCCGCTCGGCCGTCGCCGTCGCCGAGTTGCCCATCGGCGCGAGGATCGAGGTCGAAGCCTGGGCCGTCCACAGCTGAGTGCGTTATCGGGGACAGACCCCGAGTGCGTTGTTCCCGACGCACTCACTCGACGATGGGGCTGACGCTGATGGAGGAAGACGTGGTTGATTTCGATCTCGGACCGGAACTCGAAGCGCTGCGGGAGAGGGCCCGGGCGGTGGCTGACGAGGGCGTGGCCCGCTTCGGGCGCTCGAATGATTCGTGGATCAACGGGTTCTCGAAGGAGTTCGCTGCGGTGATGGCAGCCGAGGGCTGGATCGGCATGGGGTGGCCGGCCGAGCACGGAGGCCGTGACCGCCCGCCGATCGAGCGGGTCATCGTGGCCGAGGAGATGATCTCGGCCGGAGCACCCATCGCCGCCATGTGGTTCGCCGATCGGCAGATGGGGCCGACGCTGATCGCATACGGCAGCCCCGACCAGCAGGCCGAGTTGCTTCCACCGATGCTGGCCGGCGAGACCACCTGGTGCATCGGGATGAGCGAGCCCGATGCCGGGTCGGATCTGGCCGCGTTGGCCACCTCGGCTGAAAGGGAGGGCGACGATTGGGTCCTCAACGGCCAGAAAACATGGACCAGCTTCGGCGAGGTGGCCGACTACTGCTACCTGATCTGCAGGACCAGCAGGGACGGCCCGCCCCATCGGGGCATCAGCGAGATCATCGTGCCGATGGACACGCCGGGGATCGAGGTGAGGCCGATCACCGACATGACCACGAACCGTCACTTCTGCGAGGTCTATTTCACCGATGTGCGGGTTCCGGTCGACAACCTGGTCGGGATCGAAGGCGACGCCTTCAAGCAGACCATGCGCCAGCTCGAGCACGAGCGGGGTGGGATCGACCGCCTGGTCTCCAACCGGGCGCTGTACGACCTGGCCCTGTCCGAGGCCGACAGCTCCGATCCGCTGGTCCGTCAGGAGATCGCCGCGCTCGAGTCGGGCTACCGCGTGGGTCGACTGCTGGTCTACCGCGAGGTGCTGCAACAGGCTCCGGCGGGGTTCTCCGCCGCCACGAAGTGCTTCTGTACCGAGCACGAGCAGCGGGTCGGCGACTTCGCCGCTCGCGTGCTCGGACCGCGGGCCGGGCTGGATGACGAGTGGTCCCGTCAGCTCGCCTATGCCCCCGGATACACGATCATGGGCGGTACCTCGAACGTGATGCGCAATATCCTGGGCGAACGGGTGCTGGGTCTTCCCCGCGAGCCGCGGGCGTAGGAGCACGGGTGAAGCTGCGGATCGCCACGTTCAACATCCGCAACTCCCGCGGCACCGAGCTCCAGCACCTGTGGTGGCGTCGCCGACGGGCCGTTCTCGATGTCGTACACGGTCTCGAGGCGGACGTGCTCGGTGTTCAGGAGGCCTACCGATGCCAGTACCGGTGGTTGGCGCGCCGCCTCGGGCCGGGGTGGGATCACCACGGCGTGGGGCGGACCGACGGCCGGCGCCGCGGAGAGCACTGTCCGGTGTTCTGCCGCGCTGAACGCGCCGTGCTCACCGGCCGGGAGACCCGCTGGTTCGGCGATCAGCCCCATACCCCGGGCACCCGATTGCCCGGCGCGACCTTCCCTCGTATCGCCACGAAGGTGACCATCCGGCTGGTCGGCGAGGATCGAATCGTGCACGTCGTGAACACACACCTCGACGAGCATCACGCCGAGAACCGCGTCGCGGCCATGTCCCAGATCCGGGAATGGGTCGCACCCCTCGACGATCCGACCATCGTCCTCGGCGACCTCAACGACGGGCTCGAGAGCGACGAGCTCTCGGTGCTGCTCGACGCCGGATTCCGTTCGGCGCTCCCGGCGGGATCGGGTGGGACGAACCACGACTACACGGGGTCCGCGGAAGGAACCCAGATCGACCATGTTCTCGTCGACGAGAGCTGGCTCGTGAGCGATGCATGGATCGACACGACCCGGCCCGGCGGGCGGCTTGCGTCGGACCACTGGCCGGTCGTCGCCGACCTCGAGCTCGAGGCCTGACCGCCGCCGAACGATCCACCGAGTTGGGGCGATGGGCGTCGTCACCCGACGCTCAGGTCTCGGCTTCCCCGGCCTTCTTGGCCGCCTTGACTCCCTGGGAGATCGTGCGCCACATGTGCTGGTTGCCCAGCTGCTCGGTCACGCCGGTGCGTCGGAGAACCCGGCGGGCGGGATGCATCACGCGGACGAGATAGACGGTGATGCCGCGACGTCGCAATCGGTGGATGAGCTGGCCGAGCACGTCGGCGCTCGTCGTGTCCAGTTGATTGGTGGCCTCGAGATCGATGATCACGGCCCGGGCATCGGTCGACGCCTCGACCTCTTGCATGATGAGCTGGGCGGCCTTGGTCGCGTTCACCCAGAACAGCGGGGCGCTGAGTCGCAGGATGAGGATGCCATCCACCGTGCGACGTTCGGGATGGCGACCGAGCGACCCCCACGCCGCCTTCTCACCTTTGACCTTTCCCATCACGTCGATCTCGACCTGCACCGAGCGGTACACCAGGCCGAGCACCGACTGGGCGACGGCGAACAACAGGCCATAGAGCGTGCCGAGGACGAGCACACCGACGAGCGCCGCCATGGCGCCGACGAAGTCGTTGCGTCGGATCCGTCGGTACCGCCGGATCGCCCGGACGTCCATCAGACCCCAGACGGCGTGGATGACGACGGCCGAGAGAACGGCACGGGGCAGCGTGTTGAGCGACGAGGCGAAGAAGAGCAGCACGAGCAGCACGAGCACGGTTGCTGCCAGGCCGGTGACCTGACTCCGCCCACCGGCGTTGTCGGAGGCGGCGGTCTTCGAGAGGCTCCCGCCGACTCCGACCCCGCCCGAGAATCCGGCGGCGATGTTGGCGACACCGGTGGCGACGAACTCCTGATCGGCGTCGATCCGGTAGCCGTTCTTGACCGCGAAGAGCCGGCCGGCGCTGAGGGTCTCGGCCAGCCCGACCATGGCGAGCGCACCGCCGCTCACGATGAGGAGGGCGACTTCCGAGGCGGCGAGGTCGGGCACGCTCGGACCCGGGAGTCCGGCCGGGACGTCACCGACGACCGCTACTCCCTCGGCCGCCAGGTCGGCGATGCGGGAACCGACCAGGCCGACGGCCACCGCGAGCAGACCCCACGGCACGACACGGCTCAGCTTGGGACCGAGGAAAAGCACGACCAGCGTCGCTCCGCCGATGGCGGCGGTGGTGCCGTCGACGTCGCCGATGTGCTCGGCGATCCGGCGGATCTGATTGAAGGCGCTTCCCGAGACACGAGGGAGGCCGAGCAGGGTGGCGCTCTCGCTGATGACGATGACGATCGACAGACCGAACACGAATCCGGTGATGATCGGCTTGGAGAGGAACTCGGCCACCCAGCCGATCCGCAGGAGGCCCGCCATCAGCAGGATGGCGCCGGAGATGATGGCGAGCGCCGTCACGACAGCCAGCGCTTCGCTCGGGTCCGCCAGGCCCCGGGCCGCCACGATGGACCCGGTCAAGACCGAGACGGTCGAGACCGGCCCGACCACCAGCTGCGGCGACGATCCGAGGAACGCGTACGCGACCAGCGCCAAGGGGACGGCGTACAGGCCGGCCTGGACAGGAGCGCCGGCGAGCGCCGCGTAGCCGAGTGACTGCGGCACCATCAGTGCCGTGACGACCAGCGCGGCGAGGAGGTCTCCGCGAAGCGTCGACCGGTCGTAGTGCCTTATCCATTCGACCGCCGGTAGCCGCGAGAGCGCCCGACGGGGACGGTTCATGCGTTGTCGAGCCGCATGGTCAGCGAGCGGTGACGGTCTCGGGCAGCCGCCGAGTGAGGATCTCGGCCGCTTCCTCCACCATGTCCTCGACGATGCGCGCCGCCGGCTTGATCTCGTCGATCAGTCCCGAGACCTGACCGGCGAACGGACCCACGTACTCGACGTTGCCCGCTCGGTTGAACATGTCGACGACGGCCGAGGCGAGTACCACCTGGATCGGGAACTGGAGTGGCTCCAGACCGGACTCCTCCCAGAGGTCGTGGAAGCGGTTGTAGGTCGCACGCGAAGTCTTGCCCGTGTAGATCGTGGTCCGTCGGGTGTCCTCGTCGCCGGCATTCACGATCGCCTGCTTCTGGATGTCCAGGGCCCCACCTTCGTCCGAAGCCAGGAAGCGGGTTCCCACCCACACCCCCGGGCAACCCATGGCGAGGGCTGCCGCCAGACCGCGGCCGTCACCGATGCCACCGGCCGCGAGCACCGGTGTCGGCGACGCAGCGTCGATGGCCTGCGGCCACAGCGCCATCGAGCCGACACGGCCGGTGTGACCTCCGGCCTCGTGACCTTGGGCCACGACGAGGTCGGCCCCGTCGGCGGCGATCCTGCCGGCGTTCCTCGCGTTCCCGGCGATTCCCAACACCTTCATGCCCGCGTCGTGGGCGTCGTCCACCATGAACCCCGGGCTCCCGAGACCGGCGCAGAAGAGGGGTACGCCCTCCTCGATGCACGCCTGCACCGCGGCGTGGGGGCGCTGGGTGGTCGTGGCGGTCGCGATCATTCCCTCCGCGTCGGGCAGGTCCAGCTCCTCCTTCACCCGGAGGAGCCACTCACGGTGCGCGGCGGGCAGCACGTCGAGCGCGTCGTCGAGGCGGATCCCACCCGCAGCGTCGTCCGGTGCGTCACCGGCGGCGACCTGGGCCGCCGGCAGGAGGAGATCGACGCCGAACGGTCGCGAGGTCCTGTCACGGATCTCGGCGATGGCCTGCCGCAGTTCCTCGACGGTGTAGCCGGCGCCACCGAGTACACCGAGACCCCCGGCCTCGGAGACCGCGACCACCAGATCGACCGGGGCTCCCGTCTTCTCACCGATGAGACTCGGACCCATACCGGCACTCAGGATCGGATACTCGATGTCGAGCATGTCGCACAGCGGTGTGTGCAGGGTCCTCTTCGCCATGGGGGCCTCCATCGGCTCTCGGCGCAGGTTGGGTTCTGCCGAGAGTAACTCAGGTCGATCAGTCGTCGTCCCCTTCCGGCCGCCGGTCCTCGACCCAGTCGGCGGCGTCGGCTGCCGCTTCGCGGAGTGACTCGGTGAGCCAAGGTGTGGAGCGGACGATGTTGTCCATGCCGATGAGCTCGGTGGCCCCTGTCGCTCCGAGCTGGTCGACGACGACGTCGCTGTCAGTGATGATGACGAGCTTGCTTCCTACCCGGTCGAGCGCCGCGGTGTAATGCTCGAGGACCGCGATGATGGTGGAGCCGAGGTCCTCCTTTCCACGGAGCCTGAGGAGCACGACCGAGCCGGTCGATGCCTCGGTGACGGTGGGAAGCTGCTCCGCGAACATCGGTGCCGCAGCGAAGAACAGGCTGCCGAACGGCTGGATGATGACCACTTCGTGAGGAGGGACTTCCTCGGGTGGATCGATCGCGCGAAAACGGTCCTCCTCGAGCAGGAGACGTTTCGACGACAGCTGGTTCGACTGGCGCGCGATGTGGAGGATCATCGAGATGCCCACGCCGACGAGGACGGCGAACTGCAGCGGGATGATCAGGGTCAGCACCAGGGTGACGATCATGACGGTCGCCGGCACCGTGCCGATGTTGAACACGTCCACGACGTTGGTCGGCCTTATCGTCTCGATCCCGACGATGATCAACAGTCCGGCGAGCGCGGGCATGGCGATGTGCGCGACGGCTCCGGCGAAGACGAGGACGACCGCCGCCATCACGCCGCCGGTCATCACCAGAGCCGTGCGGGTGCGGGCACCTGCAGACGTGATCAGAGAGCTCGCCGACATCGAGCCACCCACCGGCAGACCCTGGAAGACCCCGGTGACGACGTTGCCGGCGCCCTGGGCGATGAAGTCGTCGTCGGCCTCGGAGTCGGTGCCGTCGGGATTGGGGAGAGCACCCGAGATCCCCGCTCCCTGGACGAGTCCGACGAACGCCAGAGAGACGGCGGGCACGATGAGGTGCACGATCTGGCCCCAGGCCGGCATCGACGGAAGGGGCAGGCTGTTGGGGATGTCCGCCACGTCGCCGACGGTCTGGATGTCGCGGTCGAAGTGGATCAGGACGGCGGCCAGCCCCGAGCTGACGGCGATCGCGACCACCAGGCCCAGCGCCTTGAGGCGGGTCCGTCTGAGGACGATGATCAGGACGATGGTGAGTGCTCCGATCGTGAGCGTCGGAATTTGGACCTGCCAGAAGTGGGTGACGAGGTCGAACGCTTTCGACACGCGGTTCGATCCGGCCGACTCGTACCCGGTGAAGTCGTCGAGCTGGCCGAGGACGATGTTCATACCCAGTGCCGTGATGAAGCCGACCATCACCGAGTTGGAGACGAACCGCAGAACCGAGCCCATCTTGAGGACGCCCGCGACGATCATCACGGCGCCGGTCATGACCGACAGCGTCCAGAGCATGCGCTCGGGGTCTTCGCCGGAATGGACGGCATCGACGTCGGCCACGATGATCGCCATCGCCGAGGTGCCCTGCACGGCCATGAATGTCGTGCTGGTGAAGAACGCGGCCGAGGTCGCGCCGAACATGTAGGCGTAGAGACCCGCGATCGGGTTCACCCCGGCCAGCAGGCCCGAGGCGAGCCCGTCCGGGACGCTCTCGACGCCGAGCACCAGGGCGGCCTTGGCATCGGCACCGAGTGTCTTCCTGCTCAACGGGACCCGTCGCAGGCCTAGAACCTTCGTCACCGTCTCCCAGAGTGATCTCACGGGTTGCCTCGAGGAATCAGCGACCGGGCGGGGTGCCGAGGTCCGATGGCGCGCGTGGTCGGAGGCTCGGCACGAGCATGCCGGCGAGACCGCGCGCCGTTCCTCTGAGAATGTCGACGAAGTCGAATGAGTCGCGCCAGAGGGTGATCTTCCCGTCGTGCACGTCGAATCGGCCCCAGACCCAGAACTGGAGTCGCAATCTCCCGATGAGGATGACGTCGGTTCGCTCGGTCAGGACCGTGGGTCCGTCCGCCGAGATCGAGTGGAGGTACACCTCGAAACCGACGCCCGGTCGATCGAGAAGAGCGAAGGCCCTGGCCATCTGCGCGCGGCCGTGGACCGCCGGCAGCCCGACGTTGACATAGTCGATGTCGTCGTCGATCAGCGCGGCCGAGCGTCCGGTGTCACCGTCGACTAGCGATGCGAGAAACCCTTCGGCCACCGCCTGGGGATCGGCGAGTGTCGTCGGGTCACCTGGGACGGTCGAGGGGAGGAGTCCGGTGGGCATGGCCGGAGGCTACAAGCCGCTGTGGACCGGTGCGCTGCCTAGGATGCGTCGATGCCGACCGCCGGGGGACCCCGGACTCCGGAGCTTCCCGACGCCGATCCCGTCCCTCCGTTGCGATCATCCGAGGTCGACCCCTGGGACCTCGATGCCGACGTCGTGGTCGTGGGTCTCGGTTGTGCCGGCGCGTCCGCCGCTGTCGAGGCGGCCGAAGCCGGGGCCGACGTCCTAGCGCTCGAAGCGGCGACGGCCGGTGGTGGCACCTCGGCGATGTCGGGCGGGATCATCTACCTCGGTGGGGGTACACCGATCCAGCAGGCCTGCGGGTTCGACGACACTCCCGAGGTGATGGCCGCGTTCCTGATGGCTGCCTGTGGCCCGGGAGCGGACGAGGCGAAGGTCGTCGCGCTGTGCGAAGACAGCGTCGAGCAGTTTCGGTGGCTCGTGGACCACGGCGTTTCCTTCACGGGGCGGTACCACCCCGAGCACGATCGTGAACCGCCCGATGAGTCGGGGCTCTGCTATTCGGGTGGTGAGGACTCCTGGCCGTTCACCGAGGTCGCCGCACCGGCGCCGCGGGGCCACCACCCGCAGTTCCCGGACGCGGCGGGTGGGTTCCTGATGCAGCGCCTGCTCGAGGCGGTGACGGCCTCGGGCGCGCGAGTGGTGACCGACGCGGTGGGCGAGCGGCTCGTGGTCGACTCGACCGGTGGTGTCGTGGGTGTGTCGGCCGAGATCGACGGGACGACCGCCGCCGTTCGTGCCCGGAACGGTGTCGTCTTGGCCGCCGGCGGCTTCACGTTCAATCGGTCGATGGTCGAGCAGCACTGTCCGCCGGTGCTGCGGGTGAACGTACCCCTCGGCACGCCGTTCGACGATGGCCGGGCCATCCGGATGGCACAGGGCGCCGGTGCGACGACCGCAGGGATGGATCACATCGAGGTGGGGATTCCTCTCACCCCACCGCGCTCGCTCGTGCGCGGCATCCTGGTGAACGGGCTGGGCCGTCGATTCATCAACGAGGACACCTACGCCGGCCGCGTCGGCAAGGAGTCGCTGCTCAACCAGGACGGCCAGATGTACTTCGTCCACACCGACGAGACCTTCGCGGTCAACATCGCCGGCTACGAGGCCAGGTGGGTGGCCGAGTCGGCGGCGGAGCTCGAGGCCGAGATCGGGTTCCCGACCGGTTCTCTCGTCACGACGCTCGACCGCTACAACCGGTACGCCCGCGATGGCGAGGACCCGGAGTTCCACAAGGCCCCCGGGTGGGTGATCCCGTTGGATCCGCCCTACGGCGCGGTCGACATGCGGGTGGAGGAGAGCTTCTACGCGTCGTTCACGCTCGGCGGTCTGCGGACGCTGCCGGACGGCTCGGTTCTCGACGCGACGGATACGCCGATCGCAGGGCTGTTCGCCGCGGGCCGTACCACGGCAGGCGTAGCGGGAGCCGGGTACGTGAGCGGCATCTCACTGGCCGACGGCATGTACTTCGGCCGCCGCGCCGGCCGTTCGGCGGCGGCGTCCGGGCCGTAGTCGGCGACAGAGGACTCGAACCCCGACTACCTGTGCAGGGACCCGCGAGCATTCCCGGGCTCTTGGCTGCCGCAGCGCTCGCCGTCGGGGAGAGCGGGAGGGATGTCCGACATGTTCCCGTTCGCGCTCGTATGTCAGCATGTTCTCGTGACTGCGCCGGGCGGACCACCACCCGGCGGACCACCACCGGGTTCGCCGCCGCAGCCCGCGGCCAGCGCGGGGAAGGAGCGGAACACGACCGCCCTTCTCATAGGGGTCATCGCCGCGCTCGTCGTGATCATCCTGTTGCTCGGGGCGTTCCTCACCGCGAGCTCCGACGATGACGGTGAGGAGGCGGTCACCACCACGACCGAGCCGCCGGTCGAGATCTTCCTCGAGCCGGTCGCCACGGCTGGCCCTGATCCGTTCACCGGTTCGGTTGCGGCTGCGGACCTGCCACCGGTGACTCCCGAGTCCATGCCCAGCTCGGTCGAAGGTGTGGCCGCGGTCAGCGGCGCGACACCGGGCCTCTATGGCGGAACGCTCGATCAGTCCTCGTGTGACGCCGACCGGATGGTCGAGTTCCTCGAGTCGGACCCGGGGAAGGCCGGGGCCTGGGCCGAAGCCCAGGGCATCGGCGTGGACGAGATCGCGACCTTCGCGGCCGAGTTGACGCCGGTGCAGCTCACCAATGACACCAGGGTGACGAACCACGGTTACAGCGATGGTCGGCCCACCCCCCGCCAGTCCGTGCTCCAGGCCGGGACGGCCGTGCTGGTCGACCGATACGGCGTCCCCCGCGTGCGCTGCGCCTGTGGGAACCCTCTCCTCGAGCCGGTTCGCACCGCCGCGGTCTACGGCGGCGAGGAGTGGGTCGGCTGGGACCCCAACCGTACGGTCACCGTGACCGTGACCGTGGAGGTCACCGAGTTCGTCCTGGTGAACGTCGCGGCGGGCGGTCGGATCGTGCGTCCCGTCGGCACGAACGGCGGGTCGGACTCCGACCCGAGCGCCACGACGACGACCGCGGCACCACCGCCCACCGCTCCGCCGACCCCGGCACCCACCGTCGGGTCTGGTCCGTGCCCACCGGGCTACGCCGAGATCGGTGGGCACTGCGTCGACGAGTTCGGCAACGAGCCGTCGGGTGCCGGGTGAACCGGCCGCCGCGCGTTAGTGCGCGCGCAAATCCGCGGCCTTGTCACACCCCCCGATTACGGTTGCCGCATGGCTCGTCCACGCACCTATCTCGAGAGGCGCATCGCCACCGCTGTTCGGCTGCCTGAATCCGTCCATCAGCGGCTGCACGACGCGGCCAGCGATCGCGACGTCTCGGCGAACCTGCTCATGACGCGGGCGGTGACCGACTACCTCGATCGTCTGCCCAGTGCGGATGTGGCGCTGAAGCCGAAGCGGCGGCGAGGCGGGAGCGGGGCGGCATCGTGAGCGTTGCTCCCCTGTCCGCCGCCGGGAACAGGCGGGGCAGACGCGCCACGTCCACCGCGAACTTCGGGTCGGGCAGGCGTGAGGGCCACGACGCCTCGGCGTTCTACGATCGGTTCGTCGCTCCGGAGATCTCCACCGACGCGACGCTCAACACGCCCACCGAGCTGGACGTCATCCACCGCCAGGATGCCCGTGAGATGACGGGCGTGGCGTCGAATTCGGTCGCTCTCGTTGTGACTTCTCCGCCGTACTTCGCGGGCAAGCAGTATGAAGAGGACCTCGGGGTCGACGGTGTGCCCGCCGACTACTTCGAGTACCTCGAGCTCCTCCGAGCCGTATTCGCCGAGTGCAAGCGGGTCTTGGAACCGGGTGGCCGCATCGCGGTGAACGTCGCGAACCTCGGACGCCGTCCCTACCGGTCCCTGTCGGGCGACGTGACGGAGATCCTCCAGGACCTGGGCCTTCTGCTCCGAGGCGAGGTCGTGTGGTGGAAGGGCCGCGCCGCGGGGGGCTCCTGCGCCTGGGGCACATTCCAGCGTCCCTCGAATCCGGTCCTTCGCGACGTCACCGAGCGGATCGTCATTGCCAGCAAAGGGCGGTTCGACCGTGCGCTCAAGCCGGCTCAGCGCTCTGAGCGCGGGCTCCCGTCGACAGCGACGATCTCACGCGACGAGTTCATGGAGGCGACCACCGATCTCTGGGAGATCGCCCCCGAGAGTGCCACCCGGGTAGGGCACCCGGCGCCATTCCCCGTGGAGCTCCCGAAGCGCGTGATCGAGCTCTATACGTATGAGGGCGACGTCGTTCTCGATCCCTTCATGGGTTCGGGCAGTACCGCTCTGGCTTCGGTGCAGACCGGGCGCCACTACGTCGGCTTCGACACCGACGAGGAGTACGTGGCGATCGCCGAACGTCGCGTCTCCGACGAACGCGAGCGGCTGGTGGCCACGACGAACGAGACCCACACGGAGTTTCGAGTAGAGCTACCCGCGGTTGCGCCGGCCGATGGCTCCGAGGACTTCCAGGCACGCGCCGTTCGCGAAGGCCGCCAGGCCCGAGAGCTCGCCGAAGTGCTCCTCGAGGCGTGCGGGTTCAAGGACATCCGGCGCGAAGTGAAGCCGAGGGGTCTGGGAATCGTCCTGAACCTGGTGGCGACAGACGAGACCGGTGAAGAATGGGCGTTCGACGTCTCGGGCGCCTTCACGTCCAATCGCGCCGGCCTGCGCCGGACCGACACGCTCTGGAAGTCGCTCGGCAAGGCGGCGGTGCTCCACGAGAGCCAACTGGAGCAGGGCGGATCGAAGATGCCTCTCGTGCTGCTGACGACGGACGCTCCGACCAAGGGCACGTCTGGACATCGAGCACTCCGGGTGGTGCGGGGACCAGATCGACCGGTGTTCGACGTGGTCGAGCTCCTGAACATCGACGATCAGGCCCGACTTCGTAGGTACGCGACCCACGGCCGAAGCGCTTCGGATCGACAGGTGGGCTGAGGACCCGAACCGGCGGCACGGGGGTGAGGTTCATCGAGGCTCGCGAACGGCCCCGACAGGTGACCGCCTGCTCCGACGACGCCTGCCCGGTAGGCCCGTCTGTAGCAGTAGGCGGTGCAGAGCCCGTCCCCCTTGTGTACTGAGTGCCGGTCCGAGGGCCGTCAGCCCGAAGAATCGATGGGGCCCGGACCGTCCGGTTCTCCCGACGAGATGTCGGAGAGGGCCGCGTCGATACTCGGGTAGAAGTGCTCGCGGTCCAACGTGTCGTGGAGTCCATAGTCAGCGACGAGTTCGCTCAGCCGGTCGCGGAGCTCGGCGAACGCCAGGTGGACACCACGCGCGTTCATTTCTTCGTCGAGGCGGCGGAGCATGTCCGCCGCGGTGAGGTCGACGTCGGTGACCGCTTCGCACTGGAGGATGACCCAGCGGGGGTCCCGCTCGCGGATCAGGGCTCGGACCTGTTCAAGGAAGATGTTCGAGTTCGCGAAGAACAGCGGGGCCTCCCAGCGGTAGACCACCACGCCGGGTACCTGGTCGTTGTCGGCGTAGCGCTCCGTGCTGTGCCAGCCACCAAGGTCGTCGACCTGCCCGAGCACTTCGCCGTGAGGCCACCAGCTGCGTCGGAAGAACAACAGGATCGACAGGATGACGGCGAAAAGGATGCCCTGGAGTACACCGAAGAGCACCACGCCGACCGTCGCGATGACCGACAGCACCACGGCGCTGCGCCGCACCTGGACGTAGCGGCGCAGCACCGACAGGTCCATGAGCGACAGTGCGGCCGAGATGACGACCGCGGCCAGCGCGGTCTGTGGCAGATCCGCGAGCAGCGAGTTGAACGCCAGCAGCAGGAGCATGACGACACCTGCGCCGACGAGGCCGGTCAGCTGACTCTTGGCGCCGGACTGCTCGGCCACTGCTGTCCGCGAGCCACTCGTGGAGATGGCGAAGCCTCCGAACAGTCCCGCCGCGATGTTCGACGCTCCCATGCCGACCATCTCCTGGTCGGCGTCTACCTCGTCACCGCGGCGGGCCGCGAAGCTCGTCGCGGTCGCGATGGTGTCGGTCAGCGACACGAGCGTGATGCCAACCGCCGCAAGCAGGAGCGGGCCCACATCGGCTGCGCTCGTCCACGGGATCGACGGCGTCGGAACCCCCTGGGGCAGCGCACCGGTGACCTTGACACCCTCGTCGGCCAGATCGAACCAGGCGGACACAGCGGTGGCGCCAACGACTGCGATCAGCACGGCGGGAACCTTCGAGGTGAAGCGGGGAAGGATCAGCAGGACCGCCAGGACGGCCAGGCCGAGGATGAGCGTGGTGGTGTCGGTCGAGTCAAGGCTGGAGACGAACTCCCTGACCTCGTCGATGAAGCCGTCGGCATCCGTCGAGAAGCCGAACAGCTTCGGGAGCTGGCCCACGATGATGGTGATGCCGAGGCCGTTCATGTAGCCGACCTGCACCTCCTTGGAGAGCAGCCCAGCGACGAAGCCCAGCTTGCCGAGCCCCAGGGCGATCTCGATGACGCCAACGATCACTGCGAGCATGCCGGCCAGCACGATGGCCTTGCCTGGGTCATCACCGGCGAGCACCAGCGGGGTGATCGAGGCGAAGATCAGCGGCGAGATCGAGGAGTCGGGGCCGAGCACCAACACCCGCGATGGGCCGAACACTGCGTAGCCGACCAGACAGGCGACGGTCGTGTAGAGCCCCGTGACCGGTGGGAGGCCCGCGAGCTCGGCGTACGCCATTCCCTGGGGCACCAGGATCGCCGCAAGCACGAGGCCGGCGACCAGATCAGGGCGCAGCCACGACGACTCGTAGTCACGGAGCAGCCGCAGCCCCGGTACCCATCGCTGCAGCGAGCTCGCCGTACTCGTCTGCGGCGTCATCACGCCACACGCCACCTGACCTCCGAGACCATGCGGAGAGTCTGCACGAACCGATCCCGGCGATGAATCACCCGACACGGGTGATGAGCGGTGGAGGGGGGTTGGACATGCTGGGGCCAATGTCCGTCCGCTACGAGATCGTCATCGCAGGTCCCGCCGGCCCGACGGTGCTCGGGGCGTTCGAAGGATTCGAGGTCGCCCCATCACCGCCCGACCGGTCGCGGCTGGTGGGTGCGCTCACGGACGAGGCTGCACTGCACGGAGTACTGCACCGGTTGCACGATCTCCACGTCGAACTGCTCGAGGTTCGTAGACTCAGCGACGGTCCGTCCCGATGAGAGAGAACGCGAGAGGCGGTGCCGTGCGATGACCGCGGCCTCCAACAGCGATATGACCGAAACCTCAGAGGGCAATCCCAAGCTGGCGATCCTGTTGGCGATGGCCATGTTCGTGCTGGTCGTCGACACCACGATCATGAACGTGTCGATCACCGCCGTGGCGCGCGATCTGAATGCGACGGTCAGCGACGTCCAGTCAGCGATCGCCCTCGAAGCCCTGGTGTCCGCCGCGTTCATCCTCATCGGCAGCAAGGTCGGAGATCTGATCGGGCGCAAGCTCGCCTACGTGTTGGGACTGCTGGCCTATGCGATCGGCGCACTGGGCATGACGGTCGCACAGGGCATGGCCATGGTGGTCATCTTCTGGGCGATCATCGGCGGATTCGGCGCGTCGCTGCTGCTACCCGCGATGCAAGCGCTCATCCACGGGAACTTCGAAGGCCCGGCGATGAAGAAGACCTACGCCCTGGTCGGGGCGTCCGCCGCGATCGGTGCGGCGGTCGGCCCGCTGATCGGCGGGTTCGTCACCACGTACCTGTCGTGGAGGGTCGGGTTCTTCCTCGAAGTGGTGGTCATCGCGATCGTTCTGTCCGGAATCAAGCTGGTCGCCGACGCGCCCTACACCGGCTCGCGCAAGTTCGACACGGTCGGAGCGGTGCTGTCGGTGGTCGGCATGGGTGGTGTCGTGCTCGGAATCCTGGTGTGGCAGGAAGGCGGCGAGTTCGTCGGGCTGCTCATGGCCATCGGCGCCGTTGCGCTCGCCGCGTTCGCCTACTGGCTCGTGCGGCGCCGCCGCGCCGGCAAGGTGACGCTGCTGGACCCGAACCTGTTCCAGCTGCCGAACTTCAGAGTTGGTGCATCGCAGATGGTGCTGCAGCAGATCACGCTGGGCGGTGCGATGATCGCCCTCCCGCTGTACCTGCAGGTGACGCTCGAGTACAACGCGATGCAAGCAGGGCTCTCACTCGCTCCTCTCTCGTTGACGATGTTCGCCGTCGCGCTGCTGACCGGCAAGAAGGCGGGCGGGCGTCGGCCGGCCAGCATCCTCCGCGCCGGGTTCGGTCTCGTGCTCGTCGGGATGGTTTTGATCATCCCGGTCATCCCTCGCGGCGAGTCCGGCTGGGCGCTCTTCGTGCCACTGCTGATCGCGGGCGTCGGCTTCGGGTTCCTGGTCTCGCAGCTCAACAACTACATCTTGGCCCCGATCGACGAGGAGCGGATCAGCGAGGCGTCGGGGGTCAACTCGGCGGGACAGTCGTTCGGCATGTCCTTCGGCTTGGCGCTGTCCGGTGGCATCCTGCTGGCCGCTCTCTCGGTGAGCTTCGTCAACATGACCGATTCCAGCGAGGTCATACCTACGGCAGATCAGGAACTCATCGCGACCGCGCTCGAGGACAACGCTCAACTCGTGAGCACCACCCAGCTCGAAGAGATGCTCGACGACGAGCCGGACGAGATCCAGCGGGAGATCATCAGCATCAACACCGATGCCGGCAACCTCTCGCTGCAGATCGCGATGCTGGTACCGGTCCTCGCCTGCCTCATCGGGTTCATCAACTCCTTCCGTCTGATGCGCCTGCCGGACATCTCCCCCTCGGCGTCCACCGAGGGACTTCTCGGCTGACTTCCTTCGTCCAACACTCGGCGTGGCAACGTGTTGCGATGGAAGGTGCGTCGAGGAACGTTCGAGACCGTGCGCCGGGCGTGTCGGCCGCGTTCGTCGAACGGCCGCGCTTGGAGCAGCGCCTCGACCTGGTGCAGCCGGGAGGCGTCGGCCTCTTGGTGGCCTCGGCCGGCTCCGGCAAGTCGGTGCTGCTGGAGCAATGGGCGGCGTCCCGAGCGGACCTGTGCGTGTGCACGGTCGCGCTCTCGGTCCGTCACAACGACGCGGCGGTGTTCGCTGACGCGCTACTGGCGGCATTGGCTTCGGCGCCGCCGCCTATCGACAGCAAGGTCGCCGAGCTCCGCGCGACCGGCGGCGGCGAACTCGGAAAGCCGTTCATCGAGGGGCTCGTTGCAGAGCTCGATGCGCAACTCGATGACATCGTGGTGGTGCTCGATGACCTCCACGTCTTGGACAACCGCGCCCTGCTCGACGACCTCGACAACCTCATCGAGCGACTACCGGACCGTGTGCGCCTCGTGCTGGCGGCACGGTGGGATCCGCCCCTCCGATTGAGCAGATTGAGGTTGGGGGGCAGGGTGATCGAGGTGCGTGCGTCCGACTTGGCGTTCGACTGCGAGGAGGCTGCGGAACTTCTCAGTTCCGCGAGCGGGATGGACCTGTCGGAGGTGCAGGCGGCGACACTCGTCGACCGGACGGATGGCTGGGCGGCGGGGCTGCGCCTCGCAGCGATCTCGCTGCAGGCCGCCGATGACCCGGCCGACTTCGTCGAGTCGTTCTCCGGCTCGGACCGTCTCGTCATCGAGTACCTCACTCAGGAGGTACTCGACACCCTGGATCCGGCCACCCGCCGATTCCTGCTGCGCACGTCGCTGCTGCCCTGGCTGTCAGTTGAACTGTGCGATGCGGTCACCGGCGACGGCAACGGACATGAGATGCTCGCCACGCTCGAGCGACGATCACTGTTCCTCACCCGGATCGACCATGCCGGTGTCCGACTCCGCTACCACCATCTGTTCGCCGACCTGCTGCGCGACCGGTTGCGGGCCGACGATGCTCGCCTGGAACGCGAGCTGTCCCGGCGGGCGGCCGAGTGGCTCGGCGCGAACGGGTATGTCGGTGACGGAGTCGAGCAGTTGATGTCCTCCGGCGACCACTGGTCGGCGTTCGGTCTGGTGCTCGAACATGGGCACGAGTTCTTCGAGCGGGGCGAGTCCGCCACATTGGTGCAGTGGCTCTCGGAGATCGAGCGAGGACTACCCGCCGCGCCGCCCGTCGTCGGCGTCAACCTGCTCGCCGCGCAGGTCGCAGCGAATCAGTTCGTCGGCGCGGCTGAAACCCACCGTCGGCTGCGGCGGCGGACGGACCTCACGATGGGGGCACGAGCCACCGCCGACGCCCTCTACTCGTGTCTCGTGCTCGATGATCTCCCTGCCGCCGAGATCGTGAGGGCTGCATCAGCCACGTTGGGCGCTCTGCCCCGGCTCGATGATTCAGACATCGTCGACTTCCTCGGCATCGGTGGCCGCGAGTCGATCAGGATCATCGCCGAGTTCACGATCGCCCTGGGCGAGTTCTTCGACGGGGAGATTCCGTCGAGCCGGGCGCGGCTCAGACGGGTGGCCGACCTGCCAGGCATGCACTACATCATCTGGCGGCTCAACACGCTTGGAGCCATGGCACTGGTCGAAGCCTGGCTCGGCCATCTCAACGACGCACATCGCCTGGCCACCTCCGCGTTGGACGCGGCGGAGGCCGGCGGCGTCGCCTACCACGTCGCTGCCTCGAGCGCCTTCGCAGCCCTGGGAATCGTCGGAATCGAGCGACACGACATCGGACTCGCGACCCGGAGCTTGAGCGAGTCCGACGCCCGCATCCAGCGGGGGCGTGGGGCATCGTTCGCCGATCTGCAGCGGCTACTGACGGCGCGTCTCACCGCCATCACGGACGGTCACGATGCGGCCATTGCGTCACTTCGTATCCCGGCTGCGTGTGTCACGGGCCGGCCACTCCTGTTGCGGGCAGAGATCTCACTCCTCAGCCAGCTGCTGGTCGCAGCGGGCGGACTTCCCGAGGCGAGATCGGTCCTCTCCCGAGGTGAAGCTCGCCAGACGGTGGGTGCCGCCCGGATAGACCTCGACCTCGCTGAGCGTGAGGTCGATACCGCCCGACGGAACCTGGATCGGTGGATCCCCGATTCTGGGAATCTCACGGAGGTGGTGGAACACCGGATCCGAATCGCTGCGGTGCTGGATGCCGAGGGGCGCCCGGATGCCGCACGAGCAGCACTCCTCGACGCGGCGACCGCCGCTGAGGCGGAGGCACTCCGCCGACCGTTCCTGGACTGCGCGCCGCTGTTACGGCTCCTCGCGCCGACGTCACAGCGCAGCTCACGGGCCTTCGTGCGCTCGCTTCTCGACGCAGCGGCAAGCGCCGAGACACGGCGCTCGGGCCAAGCGCAGCTGATCGAGCCGCTCACCGAGCGCGAACTGGCCGTTCTCGAGTTCCTCCCGACCAGACTGACCATTGCCGCCATCGCAGACGAGCTCTACGTCTCTGCCAACACCGTGAAGACCCATTTGCGCAACGTCTACCGGAAGCTCGAAGTCACCGATCGCGACGGCGCTGTAGAGCGCGCTCTGGATCTCGGGTTGCTCTGATCGACAACACCTCGACCGGCTCGGTCACCCGCAATCGGCGTCCGACAACCCGTGGGCGTCCTGGTCGCCGGTCTCAGCGCGGTCGTCGTCGAGGTAGGTTCACCCGGCGCGGGTGATTCGATGGAGCGTCGAGCGAGCGATCATACAACGGTCAGCGGGCTGGCCGACTTCGTGCGGTCATCCCTGTTCCCAACGATCTTGGGAGTTCTCCTGTGCTCGCCTACGACTACCCGCTACTGAACGTCTTCTTCAGCATCCTGTACTTCTCGTTGTTCTTCATGTGGATCTGGATCGCTGTCATGGTGGTTGTCGACGTCTTCCGCAGCGCCGACCTCGGTGGGTTCGCGAAGGCGGTGTGGTTCCTGTTCGTCGTCCTCCTCCCGTTCCTCGGGGTCTTCATCTATCTCATTGCCCGTGGCGGCAGGATGCACGAACGCCAGATCGCCGACGCGACCGCGAAGCAGCAGGCCTTCGATCAGTACGTGCAACAGACCGCGGGAGCGGCCGACGTTCCGTCCCAGCTGGAGAAGCTGGCTGCGCTCCGCGACCAGGGCATCATCTCGCCCCAGGAGTTCGACACACAGAAGGCCAAGCTGCTCACCTGAGCAGGGCTCCGTGGAACGCCCCCGTCGCGTCGCCGCGATCGCTGCTCTCCTCGCCACGGTCGGTCTGGTGGCCGTGCTCGGGTTCACTGCCGCGCAGAGCTTCCCGCAAGGTCTGACAGCCGCGCTCGGCGTCCTCGTCGCAGGCATCGCTGGGGTCGAAGGCATTCGACGGCGAAGGCTGGTTCGGATCCTTCTCGTGGTGGTCGCTGCCGTACTCGCCGCGGGGTCGATCGTTCTGCTGGTGACCGAAGGACTCCTGCTGGAACTCGTCATCGCAGCGTTGCTCGTTGCCATCGTGGCGGTTGCGGCTCGTCTCGCCTTCGAGCCGCTCCCGCAGTTGAAGCCGGTCGATGCCCCACGCCGACCCGTCGTGATCTTCAACCCGAAATCCGGCGGCGGCAAGGCCCTCAGCAACAACCTCGCGGCCGAGGCCGCAGCACGCGGCATCCAAGCCATCGAGCTCCAGCGAGGCGATGACATCGTGCAGCTCGTCAACGCCGCCATCGAGCGGGGCGCCGATGCCTTGGCCGCGGCGGGAGGCGACGGCACCCAAGCACTGGTCGCCACGATCGCTGCAGAGCACGACCTGCCGTTCGCCTGCATCCCCGCTGGCACGCGGAACCACTTTGCACTGGACCTCGGGGTCGACCGTGACGACGTCGTGGGCGCACTCGACGCACTCGTGAGCGGTCAGGAACGACAGGTCGACCTGGCCGAGATCAACGGCCGAGTCTTCGTGAACAACGTCTCGCTCGGGGTCTACGCGTCGGCTGTGCAACGCGACGACTACCGGGACGCCAAGATCTCGACGTTGCTCGACACCGTGCCCGACGTCATCGGCCCCGAATCCTCCGCCGCCGCCGAGCTTCGCTGGGTCGACCCCGATGGCACGACCCGCGGATCCACGGCTGTGCTCCTGGTGTCGAACAACCCCTACCGACTCGGGACACTCATCGGATCAGGGACGCGCCCGAGTCTCGACAGTGGTGTGCTCGGCATCGTCGCCACAAGAGAACGCGGCAAGCCCTCCAGGGGAACGTCACGATTCCGATTGGGGTCGGCATGGCAGCGGCCCGATTTCACTGTGGAAGCCGATCAGCCGGTGCCGGTCGGAGTCGACGGCGAGGCGTTGGTTATGGAACCACCGCTCGAGTTCCGCATCAGGCCACGTGCCCTCCGGGTCCGGATCGCGCCGCAGCATCCCGGGGCCTCGCCCTCCTCAGGCGCCCCAATCGGACCCGTCGACGCCGTCGTCAGCCTTGCCCGGATCGCCCGCAACGCATCCGCAGACGTCCGATCCAGGAGCCATCCATGACCAGATCTTCCGTCCAAGAACTGACCGAACGCGGCAAGGAGCTCCGTCGCAGCTCGCCGAGGTCCGAACACGGCGGGTGGGCCCCGAGCCCGGACCGACCGGACCCGGTCGCTCTCATCGAGGGGCAGAACGCCGCTCGCGTGAAGTGGCTGGTGCCGGTGCGCCACGCCCGTATGTCGGTGTCGCCCTTCACGTTCTTCCGAGGTGCTGCCCGGATCATGGCCTCCGACCTGGCCGTCACACCGTCGTGCGGTCTCGACGTGCAGTTGGGCGGAGATGCGCACCTGTCGAACTTCGGTGCGTACGCGTCACCCGAACGTCGCTTGGTGTTCGACCAGAACGACTTCGACGAGACCTTGCCGGGCCCCTGGGAGTGGGACCTGAAGCGGCTCGCGGCGAGCTTCGTGGTCGCGTGTCAGTTCCACGGACACCCACGAGAAGCGGCGTACTCCGTCGCCACCGAGGTGGTGCGGTCGTACAGGGAGTCGATGGCGAACTTCGCCGGCGAGGGGCACCTCGCGCTCTGGTACGACTATGTCGACGTCGACGACATCGGCGCCAACAGCGGGATACCGGCCAAGGAGCTGAACAAGCGGCTGGCGCGGTTCCGCAAGAAGGCGACGCGCAAGACCAGCCAACAGGCAGTCGAGAAGCTTGCCGAGGTGGTCGACGGCAAGTGGCGGATCCGCCACGAGGCTCCGGTGCTGTTCCCGCTGGAGCAGTTGCCCGGCGACGAGGATCCGGACGACCTTCAGGCCGCGGTCGACCGCAGCCTCGAGAGCTACGCAGCCACGCTCGACGACGGCCGTCGAGCGCTCCTCGAGCGATACGAGCTGGTCGACGTCGGCCTGAAGGTCGTGGGGGTCGGAAGCGTCGGCACGCGGTGCCTGATCGCACTCCTGATCGGGCGCGACGAGAACGATCCGTTGATCCTCCAGATCAAGGAGGCCGGCCCCTCCGTGCTCGCAGAGCACCTGCGACCGAGTAGGTACGACCACCAGGGCCAGCGTGTCGTCGAGGGTCAGCGGCTGGTCCAAGCGACCAGCGACATCTTCCTGGGGTGGACCACCGGTGACCTCGCCGGCGTCCACTTCTACGTGCGCCAGCTCCGCGACTGGAAGGGATCGGTCGAGGTGGAGGCCGACGGTGTCACTCCGGAGCAGCTGAGCTTCTATGCCGGGCTGTGCGGCATGACCCTGGCGCGGGGCCATGCTCGATCGGGTGAGTCCGTCTCGATCGCCGCGTACGCGGGCAGGGGGTCCACGCTCGATCGGTCGATCGCCGAGTTCGCCGAGTCCTACGCCGCACAGAATGCCGACGACTACGACCGGTTCCGACAGGCCATCGCCGACGGGCGACTGGAGTGCGCCGAGATCGAGCCCGCCTGACCGCCCAGCTGTCGAGGGCGGGCGGAGGTGTCGGGGCAGCGGTCGACCCACTCTCGCACGCGCCTCGCTCACCGCACCCGAGAACCCGTAGCCCCACCGGCCATGAGGCGGCGGAGATCTTCGAGGAGCTGACTCGGAACGACTTCGGGTGCCTCGCACCGACGGGCACTTGGATGCGCTCGGCCGAACTGGCTCTCCTGGCCGACGTCTGCGCTGCTCTCGGAGATCGGGCCAGCTGGGCGAACCTGGCCGGCCGAGGAGGTGGTTCCTCAGGTGGTCTTCACGACCATGACCGTGCAGGGCGCCTCGTTGGTGACTGCGCTGGCGATACTGCCCAACACGCGCCGGGCTCCCTGGGTGCCCTTGTTCCCGATGACGATGAGATCGGCCTGTACCCGGTTGGCCGTCTCGATGATCGCGTCAACCGGCTTACCGGGCAGCGCATGGGTCGTGACCCGCTGACCGGTCCCGTCGAACAGGCTCGCCGCCGACTCCAGCATGGCTTCGGCTGAGCGCCGCTCGGCGCTGATCTCGAGGCCACCACGGGCGCTGTCGGAGAAGGCCGTCACCAGATGGACGTGCGCGCCGGCGCTCTTGGCCAGGTCGAAACCCTCACCGCTCGCCTCTCGTGCCGTACTGGACGGGTCCAACCCGATGACGATGACATCAAACATCCGCCCGGCCTCCCTGGATTGGCGAACCGACCCTACGCCATCGCGGTCAATCGCGTGGCGGGGTCGACAGGTCACAGGCGCCCTCTCTCTGGACCCGCGGTCATGGGCGATGGAGATGGCGCGAACGCTCACGAGCCCGAGAACTCTAGGTCGACAAGACCGGCGCAGAATCTCCATTGGGAAGTGGGCATCGAGCGGTTCCTGAAGAACGTGCTGCTGTGTTTCATCTTCGACCCCGTCGGCGTGCGGCTGGTCGACCAGATCGGTTCGGAGAACGTCAGCTGGGAGATGGACTACCCCCATTCCGATTCGGCGTGGCCGTCCGGACCCGAGGACCTGGCACGCGACATCACGGCCGCCGGGCTCGCGGAGACCGACATCGAGAACATCACCCACCGCACGGCCATGCGCTGGTTCGACTACGACCCGTTCCAGCTATCCCCCGGGAGCACGCGACCGTCGGCGCCCTCCGGAAGCAGGCCGAGGGCCACGACATCGCGGTCCGCTCGATGGGCCGGGGCCGCATCGAGCCGGAAGGCGTCAACATCGCCGAGTTGTCCAAGACCGCAGAGGGTCGGTGACTCGGCCAGCACCCGCCCGCCCCGCGACGTCGGATCGAGGCTTGGGGGCATGACCACACCGGTGGACCCTCCGCGGGTCGTCGTCCGGTCCACCGGCGATGAAGCGGTCTGGGCTCGGTCGTGAGGGTGGATCCGAGGAATCCTCGAATCCTGTGAGACCGAGTACATCCAGACGGGCGCCTTGGGGAGCCACGAGTCTGAGCCCGTATGTCGCCCCTTCTCCTCCTGGTCCGTGTGGATGACGATGCTGTCGCCGCCGATGGCCTGATGAGCGCCACCGACGAAGCGAAACGGGTCCAACCGGTAGGGGCAGCCGCGCTCGCCGGGTTGTCGGGCCATTCGGTAGGCGGCAGGTCGGCGTGCGTTCCGTGTGGCGCCCGTGGATCAGCCAGTCGCAGCCCAAGAGATCCGAGGGGTCGATCGGCGGACATCGATCGGCTCCCGAGATCGAGTGGTGTCAGCCAACCTCGCCCACGGGCGTGATGAGCTGGGTGTTGATCTCCAGTGCCGGGCCGGCCTGGGCCCTCGCCGGCGTCCCGAACGGATCGGCCGCGCCCATGTCGACGCCGTAGCCCAGGTCGGCGAGCGAGCCGATCGTCACGGTGCTGAGCGGCTGGGTGGGGCCACTCAGGTAGCCCGTCATCAGCTCGTCGCCGAGGTCGGCCTCACGCCAGTGCTTGCCCCGCGTGCCGAGTCCACCGGTGTTGGCGACCGGTACCGAGACGCCGTCACCGCCGGTGATCGCATCCCATGCGCCGCGAGCGACGATGCCGGTGTAGACCGGATCCGGCCCGAGCAGCCCGGAGACCTTGGTGAGCCACGAGACGCCGCCGAGGCCGAGCACGTGGCCCATCTCATGGAGGATGACATCGTCGAACACACCGGCGGTCTCGAGGTCAGCGACGTCGGCCTCGTCGAACCGCATCATGCCGTAGGCCGTCAAGGCCGTGCCAGTGCGGGTCAGGCACTGGCCGGCGGCACCCAGGATCCCGCCGGGTCCGTCGATCGGCACGATGGCGGCGTCGATGAGGACGTCGTCAATCGTCCCGGAGAAAGCGGGCGCGCCCGAGAGGCAGGTGTTGGCCGGGATGTCGAGGGCGATGTCGGCCAGGCCCGTCCTGATCACCTCGGACCAGCGGTCTGCCGCATCGGTGAAAGCGGCCTCCTGGCTGGGCGTCAGCGTGCCGGTGAAGCGCACGGTGATCTCGTAGCTGTCGGGCGACGGCGGGCCGACGGAGATCACGATCGGATCGCTGGTCACCGCTGTCGTGCCGTCGTCCACCTGCAGGCGTACCGTGTGGGTTCCCGGCGTGTCGAACGTGGCCGAGCGGACCGAATCACTGGTGCAGGCCGAGTCGGTCACGTCGTAGGTGCCGTCGCCGTCGAGATCGAGCCGGCACGTCAGGACCGGATCGTCCGCGTCGGCGATATGCCACGTGAGGGCGGTGGTGAGCGGCGACGATCCCGAGGACTTGCTCGCGGTGAAAGAGTAGATCACCGGCGTCCCGTCTGCTGGCGGTGGCGGCGTGCATGCCGCGACCACGACCGCCGACGTCGCGATCAGGATCCCCAGTACGCGCCGCACAAGCCGTCCCCCTTCGTTCCCGTCCTCGCCAAGGACGAAAGCTAGTGCAATCGAGGGCGGTGAGCGACCTGATCGGGCCGGGATCTGACAGAGGCCGACGCCGGCGGTTGGCTCCCCTGAGAGGTACTGGTCGGATCGACGCGGCGGCAACCTCCCGACATGCCATTCGTTCCAACGGTCTTGGAGTGGAGCTGGGGGGACTCGAACCCCCGACTTCCTGCCCGCAAAGCACCCAGACAGACCACCGATCGACGGGATTCGGGGACTGGTAAGGGCAAGACGGGCTTCGGCCCTGCCGCTGGATACGGCTGCTGACCCGCGTTTGCCGGTGCTACGCGCGCATGGCGCGCGCGAGACGGGTGAGGGGCAGTCGAGGGCTCGATCCCCCGGTGTGTCGTCCCTGGCGGCAGCTGCGTCCGGTGGGAGTGCGAGCTGCCGCGGGGTCGCCGCACCTGAGGTGCGTCGAACCGACGTCCATGGACGTCCGCAGACGCCCAGTCGTCGACAGGCGCTGCCGCGTATTGACTTGGAATCTGACGAGGCTTGAGTGCACAACGCGTTGTCCAACCCGGTGCGGGAGCCGTTGGCTCAGAAGTGTGAACCGGTGGGGCGTGGTGGCGCGACAGGTAGCTCAGTCGGTCCCGAGTGGCCGTGAGCCTTGGAGTGCTTCATGCGTATGTCTCGTTTCGTCGCTGGCCTGGTTGTCGGAGTCTTGTCGGTGGGTGCTTGTGGATCGGATGGCGGTCCGACGGTCTCGCTGTCATCGCCGGCGTCGGGTGCGACCCTGTCCGGTGGGGTGGAACTGGCGATGGCCTCTGATGGGTTGACCATCGAGGAGGCCGGTGAAGTTCGGGAAGGTGCTGGTCACTTCCATGTGATCGCCGACGACGGATGTGTCGAGTCGGGTTCGCCGATCGGGAAGGACGCTGATCATGTCCACTTCGGCAATGGGCAGTCGGACGGGGTCATCTACCTCGAGCCTGGCTCGCACGAGTTGTGCCTGCAGGTGGGTGACGGCGTGCACACGGCGCTGGATGTCACCGATCGGCGCACGATCGAGGTTGCGATCGCGGATCAGGAGGAGTTCTGCAGCGTCGTCATCGAGATCGACGAGATGTTCGACGCGATCGACAACAGCAGCGATGAGTTCGCGGTGAAGCAGGTCGGCTACGAGAACATTCGTCGTCTGGCGATGCAGCTCGAGTCGGCTCTGGACTTCGTCGATGCGGCCGACCGTGATGACCTTGTGGCGACGGTTTCGTTCATTTCCGCGTTGTCCACTGCGTTCGTCGACGCCGTTGACGAGATGGAGGCAGAGCAGGCGCTTGTTCCGGTCTTCGAGTCGGTGAGCGAGGAGCTGCCCGGTACCGAATGGATCCAGACCAACTGTGGCATCGACATCGCCGGCGATTGATCACTAGCCGGATTGCGACATCGCGATGACGAACATCACCACGACGACCACGGTCGCCAGGATCATGGCCGTGACGAGGACCCGCAGGTGAGCACGGTCGACGGGTCGGATCGTCGCCCCATCGGCGGCACTGGGCGCTGGCGTCGGGTGTCGCTGCGGTGCCGTGCGGAGAGGTTCGGGTCGCGCCGGTGTCGTGAACCGGTTCGGGTGCCTGACGCGACACCAACGGTGATGACCAATCTGCGACGGCCTTCGGGCGCGAATGCCTGTGAGGCGGGCGAGACTGGTGTGCGGAGGTCGCCGATGGGCGCGCGCTCAGATGCCGAGTTGCTGGCGATCATCGCAGAGGGCGATCGCGACGCGCTCCGGACGTTGCATGATCGCCATGTCGCGTGGGTCACGCTGCGTCTTCGGCGCCGCTGCGCCGACGCCGATGTCGTCGCGGAGGCCGTCCAGGACACCTTCGTGGCCGTGTGGAAGAGCGCGGGTCGGTGGGACGGGCGAGGCGAGCCGGCGGCATGGATCTGGGGGATCGCCATCCGCCGCCTCATCGGGGTCCTGCGTACACGGGCACGTTGGAGCAGAGACCGCCTCCGCGCGGTTGTTCCCGAGCCCGAGATCTTGACGACAGCGGAGGATCAGGTGCTGCTGGGCGTCGAGCACGGCGACCTCGCCGGCGCACTCGGGCGCTTGTCGCCGGAGCTCCGCTCGGTCGTCCAGGCAACCGTGCTCGACGGACTGACGACACGTGAGGCCGGCAGGCTGCTCGGGATCCCGGCTGGGACCGTCAAGACGCGGATGATGCGAGCCCGCGTCGAGTTGCGAGGAGCGTTGGCATGACGGTCGTGTGGCATGCATCGGAGGAGCTACTGACGCGGTTCGCCGCCGACCCGACCGCGATAGACGGTGCCGCGGCCGCCTCGTTGGAAGCGCATCTGGTCGTCTGTGATCGTTGCAGGTCGGCGGTGGCAACGCACATGGGCGCCGACGAGTTGGATCGCTCGTGGTCGGCGATTGCTGTCGAGATCGACCAGCCACGCCGGTCGCCACTCGAGCGCCTCCTCGGCGTTCTCGGTGTACCCGATGCGACCGCGCGTCTGGTCGGTGCGACGCCGGCGCTCACCGCTGCCGGTTTGGCTGCCGTCGTCGTGCTCGCCGTGGCTGCGGTCGCCGGTAGCCGGGCGACCGACGCGACCGGTGCCTTTCTCGTTGTCGCTCCGCTGCTTCCGATGCTGGCGGTCGCGGTGGCGTTCGCGCCGGCGTCGGACCCGGCCGGTGAGGCGGGGGTCGCGACGCCGCTGCACGGCCTCGGGCTCGTCCTGCGTCGATCCGCGGTGGTCCTCTCGGCGGCGTTCCTCGTGTTGGCGGTCACGGATCTCGCGATCGGCGACCTCGATGCCCCGGTCGTGGCCTGGCTGCTCCCGGCGTGGGCGTTGGTGGCTGGCGCGTTGGCGCTCAGTACCTGGCTCCGCGCCGAAGTCAGCGCTGCCGGTCTGGGCCTGGCGTGGATGGTGGTCGTTGCGGTTGCTCGATGGGTCGAGGGCCCGGCCGCCGGGTACGCCGAGGCGGTCGTGTTCGGACCCGAGGGCCAGGTTGCCGCGTCGGTGCTCCTCATGATCGCTGCCGGTGTGGTCGTGCTCCGAAGGTCCCGGTTCCAGACGTTGGAGGTGTTTCGGTGACGACGTCTGTTTCGCTCGCGGGACTGACCAAGGCATTCGGTTCGACGGTCGCGGTCGACGACGTCGACATCGACTTCACCTCAGGGGTGACCGGCCTGCTCGGACCGAACGGGGCGGGCAAGACCACGCTGATGCGGATCGTCGCTACGGCGATGGCCCCGGACCGGGGCCGCTTGTCGGTGCTCGGACATGATCCGTCCTCCGCGTCGGGCCGTCTCGAGATCCGACGGCAGCTCGGGTATCTCCCCCAGGAGCCCGGCTTCCACCGCAACTTCAGTGCCTTCGACTTCGTGGACTACATCGCCATCCTGAAGGAGTGGAGCGACCGCCCCGTCCGACACGACGAGGTCCGACGAGTGCTGTCCCTGGTCGGGCTCGACTCGGTGATGCACAAGCGGATCTCGCAGCTCTCCGGTGGAATGCGCCGCCGTGTGGCCATCGCCCAAGCACTGATCGGCAGGCCACGACTCCTGGTGCTCGACGAGCCCACCGCCGGCCTGGACCCCGAGCAGCGACTCCGGTTCCGTGAACTGCTGGGAACGGCGGCCGGGGGCGCGACCGTGTTGTTGTCGACGCACCAGACCGATGACGTCGCCGCCTTGTGCCAGCGGGTCGTCGTGTTGCTCGAAGGACGGGTTGCCTTCGCCGGGACTCCGGGAGAGCTTGCCGGCCGAGCGGCCGATCGGGTCTGGATCGCCCCGGAAAGGGACACGCGCGCCGAACTGGCGTGGGTGACCGGCGACGGACGCGTCCGTCACATCGGGACGCCGCCCACAGGAGCGGAGCCCGTGCCACCGACGGTCGAGGACGGCTACCTCCTGCTTGCCGGCGAGACGGCGGTCGCGGCGACAGCGGCGCCGGCATGAGCCGCGCTCGAACGCTCGCGTTCGGAATCGTCGTCTCCCTTCTCATCGGCGCCGGGATCAGCGGGAGCGTCATTTTCGTCGTGTTGCTCGCGCCCGTGTTGCTGCTCGGCCTGCTCTGGGACCAGCTCGTCGGTTCCGCGGGGTCGGTCGCGGAATCCCGATGGACCACCATCGAGGCCGCCGAGCGGCAATCGACTGCTCCGCCGGCCCTGGTCCGAGGTGGATCGTCGGCTGTCGCTCGGGCGCTCGGCCGAGCCGAGGGTCGCATGCTGTTCTGGAGCCCCTGGTTCGCCCTCGGCCTCGGCCTCAGCGTCGTGATCATCTTGCTGTTCGGTGTGGTGTTCGCGGATGAGAACAACGAGTCGTGGGCCGAGTGGGTCCAGATGACCCCGTGGTTTGCGCATCCGCTGGTGGGCATGACGGTGCTCGCCAGCCACCGTGCCACGACGCGGGCACGTCGGGATGGGACCGACGAAGTTCTCGACGTGTGCCCGACTGCCCCGGAGACCCGAACGCTCGGATTGATCGCCGCTGCCTGGGTCCCGGCGTCGGTCGCCTGTGTGTTCGTCGCCGTACTCGCAGCCATCTCGGCAGTGCGCGCCCCCGGCTTGCACGGAGGTCTCTTCGTCGACAACGCCGGCGACCTCCTGGGCGCCGTTCTGCTGAGCGTCGGGGGTGTTGCCCTCGGCGTGGCCCTCGGTCGATGGGCCCACTTCGCCCTCACCCCAGTCGTGGCCGTCGTGGCGATCGCATTTCTGTCGACCGGGATCGGCGGGATTGGCGGGAGCGGGTGGAACCCCTATGTCCAACTCTCGACCGCCCCCACGATCGAGGCGCCGTCGCCGGTGTTCGCCGACCGACCGGTCTGGGCCCACGCCCTCTGGATCGGCGCACTGATCATGATTGTCACGGTTGCGGCAGTGCTCCGCCACCGCCGCAACCGGTCGGTCGTGCTGGCGGGCAGCGTTGCAGTTGTGGTTGCGATCGTGGCCGCGTTCGGCGCGACTGCGGAGGTGCCGGCCAGGTCCGCGGCTCGGATCGCCGATCTGGTCGCTCGGCCCGAATCGCATCAGGAGTGCGCCGACATAGCGGGGCGGGTCGAGGTCTGCGTGTTCCCACTCCACCGCGCCAACCTCGAACGTGTCGCCACATACGTCACTCCCGTTGCTGCCGCACTTCCCTCGCAGGTGGGACCGGTCGTGATCCGCCAGGTCTACGAAGCAGCCATTGATCAACTGCCTCCAGAGGTGCGTCGTCGCCTCCCGCGCCCGTTGCCGGCGCGCCCGCCGTCCGAGATCCCACTGTCCGGATTCGATGAGCTCGGGACTTTCGCCGGTGTGCGCCGTGACCTGCCCTACGCCGCCATCGGCCTGCCGACAAGGCCCGACGGCCACCTCATGCCCGTGAGCGCGGCCGGCCAAGCCCGCGGGGTCGTCGCGTTGTGGCTGTCGGTCCGCGGGCTCGAACCGGCAGATCAGCTTCGGCACACGACCGTCCCCGACCCCGACGCAACTGACCCGTTCGAGCAGGGCTCGCTGGAGGGTGTGGGGCCGTGCAGCACGCCGAGCGTCGTCTTCTCCGCACAGGACCTGACCGCCGTCCACTCCCTGATCGGCCTCGACGACGGCCTCGTCGCTGAGGTGATCGAATCCGAGTGGGAACGCTGGATCGACCCGGACACGGGTACCGACGAGTTCTTGGAGGCCGTCGGCCTCCCTTCTGCGGGCCCGTACGACGTCATCCGGCCGAGGCCCGGTGAGGGGTGCTGATCGTGCCGGATCGCCGTCCGGGCCGCCGACGAGGTCGGGCAGCGGTGGTGCGCTCGATGTTCTGGCCGACGCTTCGCGTTGCCCATCCGGTACCCATCGCCGTCACCGTGGTGCTCGGGTCGATCCCGTTGGCGGTGACGATCGTCCGGAACGGCGACGACCTCGTCACGCCTCTGGTCGTGTTCGGCATCGTCGCCGGCGCCGCGATCGGATGGATCGCCGACGATCCGATCGCGGAGCTCGCCGCCCCGTGCCCGGTGAACGCGCCGCGCCGGATCTCGTACCGAGCCGCGCTGGCCGGCTGCACCGTCGTCATCGTCGGTGCACTCGCCGTCGCGGTCGCCACGGTCGACGGTGCACGGGCATCGGACTGGAACGACCGGATCCCGGAACTGGCGGCTGCTGCCGCTATCGCGCTGGCGGCTGGTCTGCTCATCAGCCGCCGAGGTGACCCGTTGGCCGGCGCGACGGGCGTGGCTGTCGGCGCACTGCTCCCGCCCATCGTGGCGGCGCTGGCCTTTCGTTGGCCGGCGGCGTTTCCGTCCTTCCAGGCGTCACCCAGCCACGCCCGTTGGTGGCTCGTCGCCGTCGCGGCCGGAACCGCCGCCGTCCACCAGTCGCTCGATGTCGCCCGCCGACGATCGATCCGCCCAACCGCCTCCGAGGCCTCATGAACCGTCAGCTCCCCACACTGCCGCTGCGCCGACAGCCCAGGCTGCTCCAGCGGCTGTTCAAGGATCCGTCACCGGTGCTCGACGAACTCCTAACGTCGCTCGGCCCGATCTACGGCCTCGGCGCCGGACCGGCCCGCATGGCTGTCATCGGCGACCCGACGGCGCTCCGGGAACTGTTCGCCATGCCGAGCGAGTCGTTCCGGTGGAACCACAAGTTCAACGTGCTCGGCTTCGTGGTCGGTCCGGGGTCGATGATCGTTTCCGACGGCGACGATCACCTCCGGCGGCGCAAGTCCGTGCAGGGAGCGTTCAGCCGTCGCCGGCTCAACGGTTGGATCCCCGCCATCGTCGAACGCACCGACGCGGCCGTCGACCGCCTCCTCGCCGACCTCCCGGCCGGGGGCGCTGAGGTCGACATGTACCCGATCGGTCGCAACCTGGTCCTCGACATCGTGGTCCGGTCGCTGTTCGGGGCCCGGATGGCCGACCGGGCCACCGAGATCGGCGACCTCTTCGAACGCCCGCAGGCCTACCTCGAATCCTCCTTCCTTCGACAGCTGCCCCACCCGCTTCCATACACGCGACGTGCCCGCGCCGGGGCCGATCGCCGCGCGCTCGACGCCCTGATCGACGCCGAGATCGACGCTCGTCGCAGCCAGCCGTCCGGGGATCCGCTCGACGTCCTGGAGGCACTCGTCGTCGACGACACCCTGACCGACGCCGAGATCCGCGACCAGGTCGCCACGCTCGTCGGTGCCGGATACGACACGACCGCCGCATCCCTGGCCTGGATGCTCACGCTGTGCGCCCGCGACCCGGCCACGTGGGACCGTCTCGGACGCGAAGCCGATCATGTCTTCGATCACGCGGATGCTCCAGACCACACCACGCTCGCTGCGCTCACGTTCGCCGACCGGGTCATGCGAGAGACCCTGCGTCTGCACCCCGCCGGGGTCATCAGCCCCCGAGAAGCCGCCGTCGACGTCACCGTTTGCGGCTACAAGATCCCCAAGGGAACGCTGATCCTGTGGTCCGCGCACCTGGCCGGCCGGAGCCCCGATGCATGGACGGACCCGCCCACCTTCCGGCCCGATCGGTTCATCGACGCCACCGACGACCAGAAGGCGCTGGCCGACATCGCCTGGGTCCCCTTCGGTCGTGGTGCCCGCAATTGCATCGGTTTCGCGCTCGCCCAGATGGAACTCACGCTCATCGTCGCCCGTCTCGCGCAACGCTTGTCGATCCACGCGACCGGTCCGGTGCCGCCACCGAAGGGCATGGTCGTCAACCGGCCCACCGGCGGCGCCCCGATGCGGGTGACACCCCGTCAACCGGGCGAGGACTGAGCCGTGATACCTGAGCCCGACGTGGTCAGTGCTGGGCACGCGTTCTACACCCCGCGATCACTGGCCGTCTACGACCTCCTGATCCTCGGCTACTTCTCGCGGCTGGCGTGGCGATGCCCAGCGAGCCGCCTGGTCGGCTGGTACGACCAGCACGTCTCGGACAACCACCTCGATGTCGGAGTCGGGACCGGCTACTTCCTCGACAAGTGCATCTACCCATCCGCGTCACCGCGGCTGGTGCTCATGGACCCGAACACCGCCTGCCTCGACGTCGCCGCACGACGCATCGCCCGCTACGAGCCGGAATCCCTCCAGGCGAGCGTGCTCGATCCCATCGACGTCGACGGGCCGAAGTTCGATTCGATCGGCCTCAACCATGTGCTCCACTGCCTGCCCGGCAACATCCGCGAGAAGGCCGTTGCATTCGAACACCTCCGGTCGCTCGCCGAACCCGGAGCCGTCGTCTTCGGAGCGACACTCCTCAGCTGCGGTGTCGATCGAAACTGGTACGCGCGGGCCGTCATGCGGTCGAACAACAAGCGAGGCATCTTCTCGAACGCCCACGACGACCTCGAGGGCCTGGAGTGGTCGCTTCGCGAGCACTTCGACGACGTGACGATCGAGATCGTCGGATGTGTCGCCCTGTTCGCGGGGAGTGCTGGCACGCGCCGCTGAATCCGAGCGCCGTCCTACGGAGCGTTGGCGATCGTCGACTCTGGTGAGAGCAGGAGGCGCTGCCACGAGTCGGCGAGCCATCTCGCGAAGTGTTCGGGGGTCCAGGCTCGTTCACTGGTCAGGAGGACGTAGAGCTCGGGGCTGTTGAGCGCCCAGACGGTGTCGGCGGCTTCGGCGTGTGAGAGGTCGGCTCGGAGTTGGCCGGTGGTGGCGAGGTCGGCGACGACGTGTCGCATGTTGGTGGCGCGTCGTTCGCTGATCGTGGCCCAGACCGAGGCGGCATCGGGTTCGGTCGCGGCTGCGTCGCGTAGGGCGAGGAACAGTGGTGCCAGTCGGCGCTGGATCTCGGCGATCGCCGCCGCGTAGATCTCCAGTTTCTGGCGGGCGTCGGGCTCGGCGCGCATGGCCGTGACGTAGTCGCGTTGCTCGCCGGGGATGGCGTCGTCGGCTCCGGAGAGCGCTAGCTCGACGAGCTCGCGGACGAGCTGGGGCTTGCGGCCGACGAGTTCGTACACGGTGGCGACGCTCACCTCGGCGTCCTCCGCGACTTCTCGGATCGTGGTCATTCGGTATCCGCTGTCGACGATCCGGGCTCGCGCGGCGTCGAGTATTCGCCGCCGAGTCTGGGCCGACTGCTCGCGACGTGTCGTGGTGTCGTAGCGCCGCTTGACAGTCTCGCTCATCGGACCTACTTTTCATCAGAGTCCACTTCGGATCAAATGATATCCGGATTCCGACGATCGGTTGAGCCTGTGACCTACGCCTTCACCCAAGATGTGCCGATCGATGCCGCGTTCCACGCACGGCTGATGGAGGTGCTGGGTCCCGAGCTTCCCACCGGACTCGTCATGCACCTGGCGACGGAGCTCCCCGATGGGGGCCTTCGCTACGTGGATGTCTGGGAGAGCGAGGCCGACTGCGATCGGTTCGTCGACGAGCGCCTGCACCCCGCGCTCGGTTTGCTCCTCGCCGATGTGTTCGGTGACGACCTGCCGCCCGAGCCGGAACGGACCGTTCTGTCGGTCGCTCACCTCTGGCACTGCTGACCGGGTCGGTCAGCCCAGGGGCGGGCCATCGATCGCCGAGTCGTGCTCCGCGAACAGCGCTCGCATCGTCTCGGGACTCCGGGCGCCCTCGGGCATGCGCACGATGAGGTCGATCGCCTCGGGTGTGGTGACCACGAGCATCCGTGCCGGTTCCGCCGTCGGGTTTCGGAAGGCGTGGGTCGCGCCACGTGGTACGACAGCCATCGAGCCCGCGCCGACCCGTGCGGTGTCGCCGTCGACGCAGAACTCCATCTCACCGTCCAGGACGTAGAACACCTCGTCGTAGGAGTTGTGATGGTGTGCGGGCGGGCCGCCACCCATCGGCGGGAAGGTGTTCACGAAGATCGCGAACCCCGGGGCGCGGCCTGGCGCCAACAGCACGTCCAGCATGGCGACACCGTTGTCGATGGTCGCGTCGAGGGCGGGTGAGCTCACGAACGAAGCGCCCATTCGCGCCACCTCCTCTTTCACGACGCCGTTCGGCTGTCGTCAGCGTGGTGACCGGCGTCACCGGCGCGATGCATCTTGGTAGAGTTTCACTCTACAGAGTTGGAGTGGCGGTGGTGCGCGAGCCGGTCAAGGGAACGACGGAAGCAGGCCGCCGCCGAGCGGAACGGGCCCACCGCACCCGGGAACGCATCGTGAACGCGGCTCGCAACCTGTTCGTCGATCACGGCTACGTGGCGACCACGGTCGAAACGATCGCCCGCGAAGCGGGCGTCGCACCGGCCACCGTCTACCAGGCATTCGGGACCAAGCACGCGATCCTGGCGCGTGTCCTCGACGTCGACATCGCCGGGGACTGGGCCGCGGTGTCGGTCCTGGACCGGGATTGGGTCCTCCGTGCCGCGGCCGAGACCGATGGCCGCCGACGTCTGGCGTTGATCGTCGCCGGTGCCGCCGCGGTCGCGGCACGCACCGCGCCGATCAAGGAGGTCATGCGTGATGCCGCAGCAGCCGACCCGGCAGCCGCAGAGCTCATCGTGCAGGACACCGCGCGCCGCTTGGCCACTCAGCAAGCACTGGTCGATCTGATCCTCGACGTGCAGCCGCTGCGACCCGGTCTTGACCGCGCGACCGCAGTGGCGACGTTCTTCGCGTTGGTGAACAGCGACACCCACCGGATGCTGGTCGGTCACCTCGGCTGGACGACCGGACGATGGACCCGATGGCTGCAAACCACAATCGAGCACCACCTCATCGACGAAGGCGCCAGTTGAGAGATATCGAGCGTGGAGCTGGGGGACTCGAACCCCCGACTTCCTGCTTGCAAACCACCCAAGAGCCGACCCGCGATCGGGCAAATTTGGGGCCTGGTAAGGGCAAGACAGGCTTCCGTCGGCCCTGTGGGTACGGCCGTTGACCGCCGCTTGCCGGTGCTACGCGCGCATGGCGCGCGCGAGAGGGCGCCCTGCGGTCACCGCCAGGCAAGCGATTGCCCCTGAGGGGCTGAGGGGTGTGGGGGTTCACGTCGGAGGACCGACCCGACTCAACCCCGAGTGGCGCCGTCCCTCGGGGAGCGGTCGACCGGCCCGTCGTTCACCGC